>NZ_CP104918.1:0-3529731 GCF_025452055.1 Glutamicibacter sp. M10
GGAAAAAGGGGGTCGAGCTTCAGCTCAACCCCCTACCAACCAGCAACCAACCCACCGTTGGTGGTTAAACAGGTGAGGCCCCAACCAAAAGGTTAGGGCCTCAAACCAACATTCATCTTTATTAAGTTAAGTCCGGCGGTGACCTACTCTCCCACACCCTCACGAGTGCAGTACCATCGGCGCAGTGGGCCTTAGCTTCCGGGTTCGGTATGGGACCGGGCGTTTCCCCCACGCTATGACCGCCGTAACAATCACGAAGCACACAAACCAATTTTCTGGTGTTGTATGAAACGATGCGACAAAAACTACTTGTCAAGTCTCATGTTTAGTTTCGGTTGTCGAGTTGTTGTCTCGTAACCGCATAGTGAACGCGAACAGCAATGATCTTATTAGTCATTATTGTATATATTGTGTGTTGAAAGTCATCGGCCTATTAGTACAGGTCAGCTACACAAGTCTTTAGTCCTTGCTTCCACATCCTGCCTATCAACCCAGTGGTCTAGCTGGGGGCCTCACACACTCAAGGTGCATGGAAATCTCATCTCGAAGCAGGCTTCCCGCTTAGATGCTTTCAGCGGTTATCCCTTCCCAACGTAGCTAATCAGCGATGCACTTGGCAGTACAACTGACACACCAGAGGTTAGTCCGTCCCGGTCCTCTCGTACTAAGGACAGCCCTTCTCAAATTTCCAACGCGCGCAGCGGATAGGGACCGAACTGTCTCACGACGTTCTAAACCCAGCTCGCGTACCGCTTTAATGGGCGAACAGCCCAACCCTTGGGACCTACTCCAGCCCCAGGATGCGACGAGCCGACATCGAGGTGCCAAACCATGCCGTCGATATGGACTCTTGGGCAAGATCAGCCTGTTATCCCCGAGGTACCTTTTATCCGTTGAGCGACGGCCCTTCCACGAGGTGCCGCCGGATCACTAGTCCCGACTTTCGTCCCTGCTCGAGCTGTCACTCTCACAGTCAAGCTCCCTTGTGCACTTACACTCGACACCTGATTGCCAACCAGGCTGAGGGAACCTTTGGGCGCCTCCGTTACATTTTAGGAGGCAACCGCCCCAGTTAAACTACCCATCAGGCACTGTCCCTGAACCAGATCATGGTCCGAAGTTAGGTGACCGGTACAGCCAGAGTGGTATTTCAACGATGACTCCACCTGAACTAGCGTCCAAGCTTCACAGTCTCCCACCTATCCTACACAAGCTGCACCGAACACCAATACCAAACTATAGTAAAGGTCTCGGGGTCTTTCCGTCCTGCTGCGCGTAACGAGCATCTTTACTCGTACTGCAATTTCGCCGAGTTCATGGTTGAGACAGCGGGGAAGTCGTTACTCCATTCGTGCAGGTCGGAACTTACCCGACAAGGAATTTCGCTACCTTAGGATGGTTATAGTTACCACCGCCGTTTACTGGGGCTTAAATTCTCAGCTTCGCAACAAGTTGCTAACCGGTCCTCTTAACCTTCCAGCACCGGGCAGGAGTCAGTCCGTATACATCGTCTTGCGACTTCGCACGGACCTGTGTTTTTAGTAAACAGTCGCTTCCCCCTGGTCTCTGCGGCCCACACCCGCTCACAACTGCAAGAGCTGATCACGGGGCAGGCCCCCTTCTTCCGAAGTTACGGGGGCATTTTGCCGAGTTCCTTAACCATGATTCTCTCGATCGCCTTAGTATTCTCTACCTGATCACCTGTGTCGGTTTGGGGTACGGGCGGCTGGGACCTCGCGCCGATGCTTTTCTAGGCAGCATAGGATCACCGAATCACCCACCAAAGTGGGCGCCTATCAGGTCTCAGACATCATGAACCGCGGATTTACCTACGACTCGTCCTACACCCTTGGACCAGGTCAATTCCATTGCCTGGCTCGGCTACCTTCCTGCGTCACACCTGTTAATACGCTGACCTCACTGCATCGGTTCCCACCACATCAACCAACAAAAACACCCGAAGGCATCAACAATTGGAATCCATCATGGTTAGCATCAACAGCTCAGTATGGGCGGTCCTTCGCCGGTACGGGAATATCAACCCGTTATCCATCGACTACGCCTGTCGGCCTCGCCTTAGGCCCCGACTAACCCAGGGCAGATTAGCTTAACCCTGGAACCCTTGATCATTCGGCGGACGGGTTTCTCACCCGTCATTCGCTACTCATGCCTGCATTCTCACTCGTATAGCGTCCACCGCTGGTTTACACCGCGACTTCACCCGCTATACGACGCTCCCCTACCCATCCAAACGCCCAATCCGAAGACCAAGCAAATATTTGAATGACGCAACTTCGGCGGTGTGCTTGAGCCCCGCTACATTATCGGCGCGGAATCACTTGACCAGTGAGCTATTACGCACTCTTTCAAGGGTGGCTGCTTCTAAGCCAACCTCCTGGTTGTCAAAGCAACTCCACATCCTTTCCCACTTAGCACACGCTTAGGGGCCTTAGTTGGCGTTCTGGGCTGTTTCCCTCTCGACTATGAAGCTTATCCCCCACAGTCTCACTGCTACGCTCTCACTTACCGGCATTCGGAGTTTGGCTAACGTCAGTAACCTTGTAGGGCCCATTAGCTATCCAGTAGCTCTACCTCCGGTAAGAAACACGTAACGCTGCACCTAAATGCATTTCGGGGAGAACCAGCTATCACGAAGTTTGATTGGCCTTTCACCCCTACCCACAGCTCATCCCCTCCATTTTCAACTGAAGTGGGTTCGGTCCTCCACACGCTCTTACACGCGCTTCAACCTGGCCATGGGTAGATCACTTCGCTTCGGGTCTAGATCACGCCACTCAAACGCCCTATTCAGACTCGCTTTCGCTACGGCTTCCCCACACGGGTTAACCTCGCGACGTAACACTAACTCGCAGGCTCATTCTTCAAAAGGCACGCCATCACCCAGGAACAAGTCCCAGGCTCTAACGGATTGTAAGCGCACGGTTTCAGGTACTATTTCACTCCCCTCCCGGGGTACTTTTCACCATTCCCTCACGGTACTGATTCACTATCGGTCATCAAGTAGTATTCAGGCTTACCAGGTGGTCCTGGCAGATTCACACAAGGTTTCACGGGCCCCGTGCTACTCGGGTATCAACACTAGAACGGCAGACACGCATTACACCTACGGGACTATCACCCTCTATGGTCCGGCATTCCAACCGATTCACCTATACGCCTGCACCTCATCCCACCAGCAAGATAGCGCTGGTACATGTCAACCCCACAACCCCGATGATGCAACGCCTATCCGCTATCACACACCAACCGGTTTAGCCCCATCCGCGTTCGCTCGCCACTACTAACGGAATCACTATTGTTTTCTCTTCCTGCGGGTACTGAGATGTTTCACTTCCCCGCGTTCCCTCCACACAGCCTATACATTCAGCTGCAGGTCACACCACATAACATGGTGCGGGGTTCCCCCATTCGGAAATCCTGGTCTCAACGTCCGGTTATCGACTCCACCAGGCTTATCGCAGATTCCCACGTCCTTCATCGGCTCTTGATGCCAAGGCATCCACCGTGCGCCCTTAAAAACTTCAACACAAAACAAAGTTCTCAGAATTGAGCAATAAAACAATCTAACAAAATCACACAGACAAGACTCAAACACCCCACAACCCAAGGAAAAAGGGTCATAAGACTCATCTCATCTGCAAGATGCTCGCGTTCACTATACAGTTCCCAAACAACAACCCCACACCCCCACAAACACACCCACCAACAACAACCCAAAAGGACCATTGCTCGTACCGAGCATGCCTGCAGCAAACACAGGACAAACACCGAAACACCAAGAACCCCGCCACCCAAGAAGACAATCAACCAACCATCACAACACCAACCCCAAAAGGCCAGCACCGCAACACTTGATCAAATCATCCACCAGGGACGGAGGCTTGTTGCCTCAAAACCCAACAGCATGCCAAACCATACAAACCACACACCATCAACACCCACATTCCAACACCACCACCACACACCAACAAACCCACCCAAAAGGACGGATTCATTCATGTGAAGTAACAATGCGTACTCGCAAGCACCAACACCATACAGCCACAGCCAATACCCCGACACACACCCCAACCACTCATAATGAGGACCAGCGTGCACACGTTTTCCAGTATTGAGTTCATTGATATTCCACCCATGAGCAACCCACCCGTACAACACTCGTGCACAGACATGGGCAACCATAATAATGGTTAGCTCCTTAGAAAGGAGGTGATCCAGCCGCACCTTCCGGTACGGCTACCTTGTTACGACTTAGTCCCAATCGCCAGTCCCACCTTCGACGACTCCCCCACACAAGGTGGTTAGGCCATCGGCTTCGGGTGTTACCAACTTTCGTGACTTGACGGGCGGTGTGTACAAGGCCCGGGAACGTATTCACCGCAGCGTTGCTGATCTGCGATTACTAGCGACTCCGACTTCATGGGGTCGAGTTGCAGACCCCAATCCGAACTGAGACCGGCTTTTAGGGATTAGCTCCACCTCACAGTATCGCAACCCATTGTACCGGCCATTGTAGCATGCGTGAAGCCCAAGACATAAGGGGCATGATGATTTGACGTCATCCCCACCTTCCTCCGAGTTGACCCCGGCAGTCTCCCATGAGTCCCCACCACTACGTGCTGGCAACATGGAACGAGGGTTGCGCTCGTTGCGGGACTTAACCCAACATCTCACGACACGAGCTGACGACAACCATGCACCACCTGTGAACCAGCCCCGAAGGGAAACCCCATCTCTGAGGCGGTCTGGCACATGTCAAGCCTTGGTAAGGTTCTTCGCGTTGCATCGAATTAATCCGCATGCTCCGCCGCTTGTGCGGGCCCCCGTCAATTCCTTTGAGTTTTAGCCTTGCGGCCGTACTCCCCAGGCGGGGCACTTAATGCGTTAGCTACGGCGCGGAAAACGTGGAATGTCCCCCACACCTAGTGCCCAACGTTTACGGCATGGACTACCAGGGTATCTAATCCTGTTCGCTCCCCATGCTTTCGCTCCTCAGCGTCAGTAAATGCCCAGAGACCTGCCTTCGCCATCGGTGTTCCTCCTGATATCTGCGCATTTCACCGCTACACCAGGAATTCCAGTCTCCCCTACATCACTCTAGTCTGCCCGTACCCACCGCAGATCCGAGGTTGAGCCTCGGACTTTCACGGCAGACGCGACAAACCGCCTACGAGCTCTTTACGCCCAATAAATCCGGATAACGCTTGCGCCCTACGTATTACCGCGGCTGCTGGCACGTAGTTAGCCGGCGCTTCTTCTGCAGGTACCGTCACTTTCGCTTCTTCCCTACTGAAAGAGGTTTACAACCCGAAGGCCGTCATCCCTCACGCGGCGTCGCTGCATCAGGCTTTCGCCCATTGTGCAATATTCCCCACTGCTGCCTCCCGTAGGAGTCTGGGCCGTGTCTCAGTCCCAGTGTGGCCGGTCACCCTCTCAGGCCGGCTACCCGTCGTCGCCTTGGTGAGCCATTACCTCACCAACAAGCTGATAGGCCGCGAGTCCATCCCCCACCGATAAATCTTTCAACAACCCACCATGCGGTAAGAAGTCATATCCGGTATTAGACCCAGTTTCCCGGGCTTATCCCAAAGTCGGGGGCAGGTTACTCACGTGTTACTCACCCGTTCGCCACTAATCACCCGTGCAAGCACGGGGTCATCGTTCGACTTGCATGTGTTAAACACGCCGCCAGCGTTCATCCTGAGCCAGGATCAAACTCTCCATAAAAAAATAAAAAGCCATCAGCAACCCCTCGGAAAATAAGGGCGAAACCAATGAAGTCCTGGCGAATAAAAAACACTCAAGAACATCACACGGGGGTGCAATGCCTCAAGCAAATGTTATGTATTCACCAAATAAAATAAATATTCGGTATCAACAAACTTGGCACACTATTGAGTTCTCAAACAACAAACACTTACCGGTTCTCCATAAATCCATAATTGGATTATGTTATCGTCCAGCGTTATATTTTTTCAGAAATTAGACGCTCAAAAATACTTGAGCTTTTTCTGAGTGATTGTCGCCCGAATCGGTACCAGCTTTGAAGCTAACCTCGTTGCGGCGACAGATAAAAACTATACACGGGAATCCGAGAGGTTACAAATCGGATGGCTTGTTTTTAAGGTGACTGTGGTTACATCCGTTCGTGCCCGTTTCTGACGCACCCGAACTTGCCCGCCCTTGATACTTCTTCGAAGCAAAATGTGCCTACATCAGCTTGTGCCACTGCACGCAAAGATCGTCATTATTAGCCGGCCTCTAGCAGTCGACGTAAAGCGAACACGGCTGAAGCTTCATTCGCTCATGGTCTCTCACTACAAACCAGGGGCATCCCTAAAAAGCAGAAGTTGATGTTAATTCGTTGCCGCAGAGCTCGTTTAGTGACATGCGCGGTTCTTTAGCGGACATCAGGATCAACTGGCTCCTGCTCCATCATCGACAGTTGGGCTACACACAGTGGTGCTCACCGGTGGCCAACTTGTCTCAGCAGCTGCTGGCATTACGGTCCGTACACATCAATTCAATTCCGAGCGAGTAGAACGTGCGTACCTGTCGGTTGGCCGACCGCTGGAATATCTGATCTAGCCATACTCATAAAACGCCGGCTTAGCGCGGCCCGATCCGATAGACCCGACGGCCCGAGCATGGCGCCACAAGTGCTTCTGGGTAAGAGGGTCTGCCCCAACGAAGTTGAAGCAGACTTAGAACAGCAGGACTCCATTGAAGTTAGATTCTCTACTGCAACAAACTGGCTGATTGGTTCCGCAAATCCTGTCAAGCCAATCTTGAGTCACTTACCGCTGCTTGAGAAACACATACTCTCTAGCGCAGCGACTTAGCGTAATCATAAAAAGAGTGCCACGTGCCTAAGGGTTCTTACACGACAACGAGTCAGAGACAGGATGTCTGTCTCGACAACTATGCGCCAGACTTTTCCTGTATGGATCCACTTCAGTGCTTACGGCTTACGGCTTACGGCTTACGGCTTACGGCTTACGGCTTACGGCTTACGGCTTACGGCTTACGGCTTACGGCTTACGGCTTACGGCGCAAGCTATCAACGGCAAGAGCCCTGGGGCAACGAATCTACAATTCTGATTCTTCAGCAACAGCCAGCGAGAACGAATCTGGGGAGGAGAACAAATCTGGGGAGCAAAGGTCGTCATTCTTCGCTTCACCCTATATCTGGCGCAATAGTTTCCACTCTGCTGCAAAGCTCTAGACGCAGGATATGTATCTTCGATTCTGAAACCCCTCAGAGTATTAGCTTTCCCGTAGCGAGGCCCTCCGCGTTTCAAAGATGAACGGAGGCTCCGCTTGGGGGCAGCCACTGCCATCGATACAAGCCATAAACGTTAGCGACGTTCTAGCCTTCCACAGGAAATTCAGCTTCTCCGGACAAACATCTCGCCGCTACTAGACTGCGGTGGAACTACCGGTCTGCTTTCACCTATATACGAGCGCCAAACACATCAGTGTCCGACATCGTTGCCTTCATGCGGCGCTGCATTGCCGGGGCACCATACGGTGGGGATCAATTTCCCAAAGGGCTGATTAAGTGCCAAAAAGGTGTACAGAAAGCACCTAAAACATATAACCACTAGGAATAACACGACGAACACATGTTCTACGGCTTACACCGGCAGCGTAGCTCCATTGATTTACCGGGCCAGACGCCCAATCTGGCCCTTGGGTCGGGCTATAGGCCCCGTTACCGATGCCTCAACCGTCAGTGCTTAAACAAAAATATCGCAGAGCATCTGCTCTGCGATATTTGATATGTGACCCCAACGGGATTCGAACCCGTGTTGCCGCCGTGAGAGGGCGGAGTACTAGGCCGCTATACGATGGGGCCGTATGCTGAAGACGCATCTTCAACTCACCAAATTGCTTTGGTGAAGCGCTGGGATACCAGGACTCGAACCTAGAACGACAGAACCAGAAACTGCTGTGTTGCCAATTACACCATATCCCAATGTGCTTTAGTCTTCGTTGGTTGATCAGGAAGACCTGCCAACAACGAATGCCTTAGCACGAGATATAACTATACCTAAAAACTTCCACGAACGCACATTCTGAGGGGGCCAACCTCGAGTGATCTGCAGCTCGTTGGCTTGTCACTTACCCTGCGCCACCGTTTCATCCGCGGCTCACTCGCTCGACGATCCACCGTTCTAGAGCAGTGGGACCCAGTTCAACTGAACTGGGTCCCACAATCTTGCCTTTAGTCGGGATAACAGGATTTGAACCTGCGACCTCGTCGTCCCGAACGACGCGCGCTACCAAACTGCGCCATATCCCGTGATCAAGATCGTTTTTACTCTACACCTCGAGCATCCTGGACACATAATCAATTCAGCGGTTCAAACTAGGTGTATATACTCCTAATTCTCGATCGAGGACTGCGACTAAATCCCCTTGCCTGGATTGAGAATATTCAATGGATCCAACAGCGCCTTGATCGATCGTTGTAGCTGGATAACCTCAGCAGACTGTTCCCACGGAAGCCAGTCTTTCTTGATCAAGCCGATGCCATGCTCACCGGTAATGGTGCCGCCAAGTTCGAGAGCAATTCGAACGGAGCTCTCAACTGCACGTTCAAGACGTTCCAACGGATTTTCCCCTCGTCGGGGTCTACGGAAAAAGTAGGGTGCAGATTGCCATCACCAACATGAGAAATCATGCGCATATCTACATGTTCGGCCTGTGCAACGGCTTGTAATCTGTGCACGTACTCGACCATCTTGCTCTTTGGAATGGCGACATCCTCGCCGGTACGGTAGGCATCATCCTTAGTATCGCCTCGACTAGTTCGACGCATCTCAATTAGCTTGGTAGCTACCTCCGCACCCGAAAGGCTCAACTCGACGTTGTTTCCGTGGAACACCTTACGGATCGCATCCTCCTCGCGGATAGCACCGTAGCCATCTAGCCGGGCGAGCACCATCGCCCCGCCGGCCTTCGCATAGTCAGTTGAATACTGCTTATCTAGTACTCGAAGAGTCGAATTGTCTACCAGTTCAAGAATCGCCGGCTGAATCCGTGCGCGTGCAATGAGTTGGACACCATGAACCGCCTCCTCGAGAGTTGGAAAGAGCAGCGAGATGTCGCGTTCATCCACGGGAAGATAGCGCAATCTGAGAACTGCCCGCACTACAACTCCAAGGGTTCCTTCGGAACCAGTGAATAGAGCCGTTAGATCATATCCGGCTACACCTTTGAAAGTATTCTTGCCTACCCGAATCAGGCGTCCGTCTGAGAGCACGATATCTAAGGAAAGAACCGAGTCTCGGGTTACCCCATACTTAGCGCACCGCAAACCGCCAGCATTCGTTGCAATGTTGCCACCTAAGGTCGACATCTTGTAACTCGCTGGATCTGGAGCATACATCAGTCCGAACTGCTCAACAGCAGAATTCAGTTCATGGTTGATAACACCAGGTTCAACGATGGCCACTTCATCGTCGGGACGGACTTCGATAATCTTGTTCATCCGAGCCAGGTTCAGAATTATGGCATCCCCACGAACATGAACGCCTCCCGAGACACCAGTACCAGCACCACGGCTGATGACTGGAACGCGCAACTCTGTCGCTACACGCATCACATCCTGAACGTGTGAAACTTCCGTAGGGAAAACAACGACTAGTGGCAATGTTGGTTGTACTGCTAGCTGTCCGAAGTCTCTTGAATTCTCAAGCAGCGCTGCATCGTCCAGAACTACCAAGCCTGGAGGCAACGCTGTTTGTAGCATCTCGATCAATTTCGTTTGAACATCAGACATCATTGTCTCCATAGCAGTGGGGGTTTCTAACCTACCCAGAGGCTACGGCCAAAGACAATTGCTCGTTAAGTTCGTGACTGGACGTGTCAGCATTAGCCGTTGTCGAAAGTCCAGGACATCAATCCATTGAGACATACATTCTGGTTACGTACGCGATGAAAGCAAATCGCTGCGCACTCATGGAACCGAGTGGAAAATCTGTCGTCTGCTTCCTGGCACCGGTCAACTAGCCGCCATTTGCAATAGACCTGTGGTTCCTTGAACCTGCCGGCCCCTCAGCCTCGTCGGCTGCTGTAGCCGGAAGCCGTCACCAGTTCGTTAAACAGGAAAAAGGGGTCGAGCTTCAGCTCAACCCCTACCAACCAGCAATCAGCGGCCGACAATCAGCAACCAACCCACCGTTGGTGGTTAAACAGGTGAGGCCCCAACCAAAAGGTTAGGGCCTCAAACCAACATTCATCTTTATTAAGTTAAGTCCGGCGGTGACCTACTCTCCCACACCCTCACGAGTGCAGTACCATCGGCGCAGTGGGCCTTAGCTTCCGGGTTCGGTATGGGACCGGGCGTTTCCCCCACGCTATGACCGCCGTAACAATCACGAAGCACACAAACCAATTTTCTGGTGTTGTATGAAACGATGCGACAAAAACTACTTGTCAAGTCTCATGTTTAGTTTCGGTTGTCGAGTTGTTGTCTCGTAACCGCATAGTGAACGCGAACAGCAATGATCTTATTAGTCATTATTGTATATATTGTGTGTTGAAAGTCATCGGCCTATTAGTACAGGTCAGCTACACAAGTCTTTAGTCCTTGCTTCCACATCCTGCCTATCAACCCAGTGGTCTAGCTGGGGGCCTCACACACTCAAGGTGCATGGAAATCTCATCTCGAAGCAGGCTTCCCGCTTAGATGCTTTCAGCGGTTATCCCTTCCCAACGTAGCTAATCAGCGATGCACTTGGCAGTACAACTGACACACCAGAGGTTAGTCCGTCCCGGTCCTCTCGTACTAAGGACAGCCCTTCTCAAATTTCCAACGCGCGCAGCGGATAGGGACCGAACTGTCTCACGACGTTCTAAACCCAGCTCGCGTACCGCTTTAATGGGCGAACAGCCCAACCCTTGGGACCTACTCCAGCCCCAGGATGCGACGAGCCGACATCGAGGTGCCAAACCATGCCGTCGATATGGACTCTTGGGCAAGATCAGCCTGTTATCCCCGAGGTACCTTTTATCCGTTGAGCGACGGCCCTTCCACGAGGTGCCGCCGGATCACTAGTCCCGACTTTCGTCCCTGCTCGAGCTGTCACTCTCACAGTCAAGCTCCCTTGTGCACTTACACTCGACACCTGATTGCCAACCAGGCTGAGGGAACCTTTGGGCGCCTCCGTTACATTTTAGGAGGCAACCGCCCCAGTTAAACTACCCATCAGGCACTGTCCCTGAACCAGATCATGGTCCGAAGTTAGGTGACCGGTACAGCCAGAGTGGTATTTCAACGATGACTCCACCTGAACTAGCGTCCAAGCTTCACAGTCTCCCACCTATCCTACACAAGCTGCACCGAACACCAATACCAAACTATAGTAAAGGTCTCGGGGTCTTTCCGTCCTGCTGCGCGTAACGAGCATCTTTACTCGTACTGCAATTTCGCCGAGTTCATGGTTGAGACAGCGGGGAAGTCGTTACTCCATTCGTGCAGGTCGGAACTTACCCGACAAGGAATTTCGCTACCTTAGGATGGTTATAGTTACCACCGCCGTTTACTGGGGCTTAAATTCTCAGCTTCGCAACAAGTTGCTAACCGGTCCTCTTAACCTTCCAGCACCGGGCAGGAGTCAGTCCGTATACATCGTCTTGCGACTTCGCACGGACCTGTGTTTTTAGTAAACAGTCGCTTCCCCTGGTCTCTGCGGCCCACACCCGCTCACAACTGCAAGAGCTGATCACGGGGCAGGCCCCCTTCTTCCGAAGTTACGGGGGCATTTTGCCGAGTTCCTTAACCATGATTCTCTCGATCGCCTTAGTATTCTCTACCTGATCACCTGTGTCGGTTTGGGGTACGGGCGGCTGGGACCTCGCGCCGATGCTTTTCTAGGCAGCATAGGATCACCGAATCACCCACCAAAGTGGGCGCCTATCAGGTCTCAGACATCATGAACCGCGGATTTACCTACGACTCGTCCTACACCCTTGGACCAGGTCAATTCCATTGCCTGGCTCGGCTACCTTCCTGCGTCACACCTGTTAATACGCTGACCTCACTGCATCGGTTCCCACCACATCAACCAACAAAAACACCCGAAGGCATCAACAATTGGAATCCATCATGGTTAGCATCAACAGCTCAGTATGGGCGGTCCTTCGCCGGTACGGGAATATCAACCCGTTATCCATCGACTACGCCTGTCGGCCTCGCCTTAGGCCCCGACTAACCCAGGGCAGATTAGCTTAACCCTGGAACCCTTGATCATTCGGCGGACGGGTTTCTCACCCGTCATTCGCTACTCATGCCTGCATTCTCACTCGTATAGCGTCCACCGCTGGTTTACACCGCGACTTCACCCGCTATACGACGCTCCCCTACCCATCCAAACGCCCAATCCGAAGACCAAGCAAATATTTGAATGACGCAACTTCGGCGGTGTGCTTGAGCCCCGCTACATTATCGGCGCGGAATCACTTGACCAGTGAGCTATTACGCACTCTTTCAAGGGTGGCTGCTTCTAAGCCAACCTCCTGGTTGTCAAAGCAACTCCACATCCTTTCCCACTTAGCACACGCTTAGGGGCCTTAGTTGGCGTTCTGGGCTGTTTCCCTCTCGACTATGAAGCTTATCCCCCACAGTCTCACTGCTACGCTCTCACTTACCGGCATTCGGAGTTTGGCTAACGTCAGTAACCTTGTAGGGCCCATTAGCTATCCAGTAGCTCTACCTCCGGTAAGAAACACGTAACGCTGCACCTAAATGCATTTCGGGGAGAACCAGCTATCACGAAGTTTGATTGGCCTTTCACCCCTACCCACAGCTCATCCCCTCCATTTTCAACTGAAGTGGGTTCGGTCCTCCACACGCTCTTACACGCGCTTCAACCTGGCCATGGGTAGATCACTTCGCTTCGGGTCTAGATCACGCCACTCAAACGCCCTATTCAGACTCGCTTTCGCTACGGCTTCCCCACACGGGTTAACCTCGCGACGTAACACTAACTCGCAGGCTCATTCTTCAAAAGGCACGCCATCACCCAGGAACAAGTCCCAGGCTCTAACGGATTGTAAGCGCACGGTTTCAGGTACTATTTCACTCCCCTCCCGGGGTACTTTTCACCATTCCCTCACGGTACTGATTCACTATCGGTCATCAAGTAGTATTCAGGCTTACCAGGTGGTCCTGGCAGATTCACACAAGGTTTCACGGGCCCCGTGCTACTCGGGTATCAACACTAGAACGGCAGACACGCATTACACCTACGGGACTATCACCCTCTATGGTCCGGCATTCCAACCGATTCACCTATACGCCTGCACCTCATCCCACCAGCAAGATAGCGCTGGTACATGTCAACCCCACAACCCCGATGATGCAACGCCTATCCGCTATCACACACCAACCGGTTTAGCCCCATCCGCGTTCGCTCGCCACTACTAACGGAATCACTATTGTTTTCTCTTCCTGCGGGTACTGAGATGTTTCACTTCCCCGCGTTCCCTCCACACAGCCTATACATTCAGCTGCAGGTCACACCACATAACATGGTGCGGGGTTCCCCCATTCGGAAATCCTGGTCTCAACGTCCGGTTATCGACTCCACCAGGCTTATCGCAGATTCCCACGTCCTTCATCGGCTCTTGATGCCAAGGCATCCACCGTGCGCCCTTAAAAACTTCAACACAAAACAAAGTTCTCAGAATTGAGCAATAAAACAATCTAACAAAATCACACAGACAAGACTCAAACACCCCACAACCCAAGGAAAAAGGGTCATAAGACTCATCTCATCTGCAAGATGCTCGCGTTCACTATACAGTTCCCAAACAACAACCCCACACCCCCACAAACACACCCACCAACAACAACCCAAAAGGACCATTGCTCGTACCGAGCATGCCTGCAGCAAACACAGGACAAACACCGAAACACCAAGAACCCCGCCACCCAAGAAGACAATCAACCAACCATCACAACACCAACCCCAAAAGGCCAGCACCGCAACACTTGATCAAATCATCCACCAGGGACGGAGGCTTGTTGCCTCAAAACCCAACAGCATGCCAAACCATACAAACCACACACCATCAACACCCACATTCCAACACCACCACCACACACCAACAAACCCACCCAAAAGGACGGATTCATTCATGTGAAGTAACAATGCGTACTCGCAAGCACCAACACCATACAGCCACAGCCAATACCCCGACACACACCCCAACCACTCATAATGAGGACCAGCGTGCACACGTTTTCCAGTATTGAGTTCATTGATATTCCACCCATGAGCAACCCACCCGTACAACACTCGTGCACAGACATGGGCAACCATAATAATGGTTAGCTCCTTAGAAAGGAGGTGATCCAGCCGCACCTTCCGGTACGGCTACCTTGTTACGACTTAGTCCCAATCGCCAGTCCCACCTTCGACGACTCCCCCACACAAGGTGGTTAGGCCATCGGCTTCGGGTGTTACCAACTTTCGTGACTTGACGGGCGGTGTGTACAAGGCCCGGGAACGTATTCACCGCAGCGTTGCTGATCTGCGATTACTAGCGACTCCGACTTCATGGGGTCGAGTTGCAGACCCCAATCCGAACTGAGACCGGCTTTTAGGGATTAGCTCCACCTCACAGTATCGCAACCCATTGTACCGGCCATTGTAGCATGCGTGAAGCCCAAGACATAAGGGGCATGATGATTTGACGTCATCCCCACCTTCCTCCGAGTTGACCCCGGCAGTCTCCCATGAGTCCCCACCACTACGTGCTGGCAACATGGAACGAGGGTTGCGCTCGTTGCGGGACTTAACCCAACATCTCACGACACGAGCTGACGACAACCATGCACCACCTGTGAACCAGCCCCGAAGGGAAACCCCATCTCTGAGGCGGTCTGGCACATGTCAAGCCTTGGTAAGGTTCTTCGCGTTGCATCGAATTAATCCGCATGCTCCGCCGCTTGTGCGGGCCCCCGTCAATTCCTTTGAGTTTTAGCCTTGCGGCCGTACTCCCCAGGCGGGGCACTTAATGCGTTAGCTACGGCGCGGAAAACGTGGAATGTCCCCCACACCTAGTGCCCAACGTTTACGGCATGGACTACCAGGGTATCTAATCCTGTTCGCTCCCCATGCTTTCGCTCCTCAGCGTCAGTAAATGCCCAGAGACCTGCCTTCGCCATCGGTGTTCCTCCTGATATCTGCGCATTTCACCGCTACACCAGGAATTCCAGTCTCCCCTACATCACTCTAGTCTGCCCGTACCCACCGCAGATCCGAGGTTGAGCCTCGGACTTTCACGGCAGACGCGACAAACCGCCTACGAGCTCTTTACGCCCAATAAATCCGGATAACGCTTGCGCCCTACGTATTACCGCGGCTGCTGGCACGTAGTTAGCCGGCGCTTCTTCTGCAGGTACCGTCACTTTCGCTTCTTCCCTACTGAAAGAGGTTTACAACCCGAAGGCCGTCATCCCTCACGCGGCGTCGCTGCATCAGGCTTTCGCCCATTGTGCAATATTCCCCACTGCTGCCTCCCGTAGGAGTCTGGGCCGTGTCTCAGTCCCAGTGTGGCCGGTCACCCTCTCAGGCCGGCTACCCGTCGTCGCCTTGGTGAGCCATTACCTCACCAACAAGCTGATAGGCCGCGAGTCCATCCCCCACCGATAAATCTTTCAACAACCCACCATGCGGTAAGAAGTCATATCCGGTATTAGACCCAGTTTCCCGGGCTTATCCCAAAGTCGGGGGCAGGTTACTCACGTGTTACTCACCCGTTCGCCACTAATCACCCGTGCAAGCACGGGGTCATCGTTCGACTTGCATGTGTTAAACACGCCGCCAGCGTTCATCCTGAGCCAGGATCAAACTCTCCATAAAAAATAAAAAGCCATCAGCAACCCCTCGGAAAATAAGGGCGAAACCAATGAAGTCCTGGCGAATAAAAAACACTCAAGAACATCACACGGGGGTGCAATGCCTCAAGCAAATGTTATGTATTCACCAAATAAAATAAATATTCGGTATCAACAAACTTGGCACACTATTGAGTTCTCAAACAACAAACACTCTCGACACCACAACCACCACTTCTCAGTGACTGCTTCGCTCCGGAGCAACTTTTCAAGCTTACCACCGCGTCAACCAAAGTCAACTCGATGTTTCCAGCTTGTTTACCCCACTGTTTCTTTCAGACCTTTTCGGCCCGTCCGGATCAGCGGCGCGAGATAAGACTCTACACGGATTCCCGCCCGGCGCAAAATCGGCCAGTACAACCCATTTAGGACCCAAAAACGCCGACATTTCGCGCTTTTAGAGCTCTCCGAGGTGAACTCTGCTCAAAAACAACTGAAATTTGTTGTTATGAAGCGGGTCACCCTACACAAAATGGGTTGTCACTTGTCCTGGACAAGTGACAACCCATTGAGGATCGTGGCAGGCTACTTCGCTTGTGCCTTGCGCAAGCGAGAGACCTCGTAAAGCGAGATGCCTACGGCCATCGAAGCGTTCAACGACTCCATGGCCGAATCGATCGGGATGGAAACGATTGCGTCGCAGTTCTCGCGGACCAGTCGTGAAAGACCCTTCCCCTCAGAACCAACAACGATGCACAGTGGGCCGGTGGCTAACTCGAAGTTAGGCAGATCCATATCTCCGCCGGCGTCAAGGCCGATCACGAAGATACCAGCGGCCTTGATTTCCTTCAGTGCGCTGGTCAAATTAGTGCACTTAGCTACTGGTACGCGAACTGCAGCACCCGCACTGGTCTTCCAAGCGGAGGCAGTCATGCCAACACTTCGGCGTTCCGGAATGATGACACCGTCGGCGCCGAAGGCCGAAGCCGAACGAACGATCGCACCGAGGTTACGTGGGTCGGTGATGCCATCCAAGGCCAGCAACAGTGGCTGCGACGTGGTGTAGCCACGGTCGTAATCCTTGATGGTTTTGGTTGCCAACTGAACGGCGTCCTTGTACTCGTAGGCAGGGATCTGCAGGGCCATGCCCTGGTGGATCGCGCCGTCGGTCATGCGATCAAGCTCTGGCTTTGAAGCTTCCATCAAGGGAATGCCCTGAGCTGCAGCAAGCTTGAGCGATTCGCGCACGCGGTCATCAACCTCGATGCGGATCGCCACGTGCAGTGCCTTGACCGGGATGCCAGCGCGCAGTGCTTCAACAACAGAGTTTCGACCGGTGACAAATTCTGCGTTGACCTTGATGCGGTCGGTGCGCTTGGCCGTGGAGCGCTTAGCGGCCGAACGCTCAGCAAGCTGCTTGCTTCGGTACGCCTTGTGGTACGGACGGTCTTCGGCCTTGGGAGTTGGGCCGCGACCCTCTAGGGAACTGCGTCCCTTGCCGCCACTACCCTTGGTTGGGCCCTTTTTGCTCATGGTGTTTGTCCTTAAAGTTGAGTTTTGGTTCAGCCGTTGAAACGGCTAGTTGTCTAATGTCCAGCGGGCACCGTCTGCTGAGTCAGCAACGATGATGCCAGCGGAGGCCAATGCGTCACGGATAGCATCCGAGCGTGACCAGTCCTTGGCCGCGCGAGCCTGCGCACGTTCTGCCAGCTGCGACTGGATCAACTGATCCAATGCTTCGTGCTCCGCGCTTGCCTGCGAGTTTTTGGTGTTCCCTGCATCGTCTAAGCCCAGAACCTGGGTCATGGCCAACACCTGTCCGAGCGCTTGCTCGGTCGCTGCATTGTCGTGGGCTTCTAGGGATGCGTTGCCCTGACGAACCGCTTCGTGCAGTGCGGCTAATGCCATGGGAACGTTGAGGTCATCATCCATTGCGGCGCCAAAGGCCGTTGGCACTTGCGTAGCCTGAATCGAATCGGCGCCAGCGCCCAAACGATACTGTGCATTGGAGATGAAAGTATCGATCCGTTCCACCGCGGCCCGTGCTTCAGCCAGCGAATCCGGACGGTAGTCCAGCATGGAACGGTACTGTGCTTGCCCAAGGAAGTAGCGCACCACGCGGGCGTCGGCCAGGGCCAGCATTTCTTCGGGCGAGATGGTGTTGCCGATCGACTTGGACATCTTTTCACCCTCGTAGGTGACCATGCCGTTGTGCATCCAGAAGTTCGCAAAACCGTGACCGGCCGCGTTGGACTGCGCCATCTCGTTCTCATGGTGCGGGAATCGTAGGTCCAATCCCCCGCCGTGGATGTCGAATTCGGTGCCGAGGTACTTGCCGGCCATCGCCGAGCACTCTAGGTGCCAGCCGGGACGACCGCGTCCCCATGGGCTTGGCCAGGATGCGGTAGCTGGGTCGGACTCCTTATGGCCCTTCCACAGGGCAAAGTCGCGAGCATCTTTTTTGCCTCGTGGGTCAGCGTCGGTAGCCCCCTGCATGTCGTTGATGTTCTGGCGGGTCAGCGCACCGTAGGGGGCAAAGGAGCGCACATTAAAATAGACGTCCCCGGAGTCATCGGTTGCCGGGTAAGCATGTCCGCGCTCGATCAACGTGGCGATCAGCTCGTGCATTTCGGTGATGTGCCCGGTGGCGCGTGGCTCATAGGTCGGACGACGTACACCCAACGCTTGGTACGCGCGGGCAAATTCTTGTTCAAAGCGGTAGGCCAGAGCGAACCATTCTTCGCGCGGCTGGTAGTACTCATCGGCCTGGAAATCCTCGGCAAAAGACTTCGCCGATTTTTCCAAGATCTTGTCGTCGATGTCGGTCACGTTGCGCACCGTGGTTACTGCGAAGCCACGGTATTCAAGCCAGCGGACCAAAACATCAAAAACGATAGCGCTACGAACATGGCCCACGTGCGGCATTCCTTGCACGGTGGCGCCACAGTAGTACAGCTTGACTTCGCCGTCGTTTAACGGCTGGAAGTCACGTACAGATGCTGTTTTGGTGTCATAGAATCGCAGGCTCACGTCGTTAAGGTTATCCGATGGATGCAGCCTTTGTATTTCACTTGTGATGCGCTCGGTGATATGGCCCGTCAACCAAGCCGACCCAGCGCCGTCCTATCTGGGGTAGACCAGCGCGGTGGCGTAGGCGGTCAACCCGGTGCCTTCACCCTCGTAACCCAGGCCGTCGCTGGTGGTTGCAATGACGCTGACCGGGGCTCCTACCGCAGCGCTGAGCACTTGGCTTGCTTCCTCACGACGTGCTGCAAAGCGTGGTCGGCGCCCCACAAACTGCACGGCAATGTTGCCAATTTCAAACCCTGCTTCGCGCACCAAGCGGGCTGCTTCTGCAATCAGGCTCACACCACTGGCCCCAGCAAATTCCGGTCGATCCACCCCAAAGTGGGTTCCTAAGTCTCCGATTCCCGCTGCCGAGAACAGTGCATCGCAGGCTGCGTGGGCTACCGCGTCCCCATCTGAGTGACCGGAGAGCCCAATGTCATCTGGGAAGTGCAGGCCCGCCAACCACATGGGTCGGGACGGGTCATCGCTGACCGCGTGGACATCGATACCATTTCCGATACGTGGCAGATCCATGGCTTCCCTTGCAATGTGAAGTGCGGGCGTTGTTGGCGTAACCAGTTTGCTGACCACTTCTAGATCTTCTGGGTGCGTGACTTTCAGGGCCTGTTGTTCACCGGCCACCACCTGAACAGTTGTTCCGTAAGCGCGCACGATCGAAGCGTCGTCGGTGACTTTCTCCAGCTCGGCTTCGGTGTAGTGATCAAGTTGAGCATGAGCTGCGCGCAGTACCTCTGCGTCAAATCCCTGGGGCGTTTGCACCGCGCGCAAGGTGGAGCGTGCGGGAGTCTGCTCGATAAATTCGGGGCCATGACCGTCTTGTTGGGCAACAACAGAGATTGTGTCGGTCACTGCCAAGGCAGGGATCACGGCCTTTGTCTCGGGCGCTTCCAGCGCTTGAAGCACACGTTGATACAGTTCCACCGGCGCGAAGGCTCGGGCGGCATCGTGAACAAGAATGGTGGCTGCCTCATCGCTGACCAGTTGAAGGCCGCGGCGCACCGAGTCTGCTCGGCTTGCTCCCCGGGCACGGTGCGAAGTTTGCTTCCATAACCCGCGAGTGCTGATTGCATGCGCTGATCATCTGGTGGGGTAACCACGATGATTTCGTTAATCTGCGCCACTTGCAGGATCCGGTCGATGGCATGTTCCGCCAAAGATTTGCCGGCTACTTGAACCAGTGCTTTTGGCATGCCGGCGCCTAGCCGTGTGCCCATGCCGGCTGCGACCAAGATCAAGCTCGAAGGATGCGATGGTGTTTGCTTCACACCGCTCAGCTTATCGCGTGGATCGGCGCTTCATTGGGGCTTTAACGGCAACAGCCGTGAAACGTTTAAATGTTTCACGGCAAGATGCGCGTAGGAGTTTTGTTTAAGCCGAAGCCAAAACCTCATCCAACAGGCCTTCGGCCTTGGTCTCATCCAGGTCCTTGGCCAGAGCCAATTCGCTGATCAATACCTGACGAGCCTTAGCCAGCATGCGCTTTTCGCCAGCGGACAGACCACGATCATTTTCTCGACGCCATAGGTCACGAACGACCTCGGCAACCTTGATGACATCACCGGAAGCTAGCTTCTCGACATTTGCCTTGTAGCGGCGCGACCAGTTGGTCGGCTCTTCGGTAAATTCAGCACGAAGGACATCGAACACATGGTCCAAGCCTTCCTGACCTACCACGTCACGTACGCCAACAAGATCAACGTTCTCTGCTGGAACTTCGATGGTCAAGTCACCCTGAGCCACCTTGAGCTTGAGATACATTTTCTCTTCGCCCTTGATCTTGCGCATTTTGATCTCTTCGATCATTGCCGCGCCGTGATGCGGGTAGACAACAGTCTCGCCAACCTCAAAAACCATGTGGATAAACCCCTTTCCCATTGACTAGTCTAACATGTTTGCTCTCGACGAACTTGCGTTTGTGCCCGATATAACCGCGAATTCACGGGGAATCACCTCTTCCATTCGCAAGAGAAACATGGTAGGAAGAGAGTACGGCGATCGAAGTTCCATACCTCTTATCCCAAACTTGGTTCTCTACTTCTTGTCGAAAAGCGTGTGTTGCACGTCGCTAAATCGCGTCTTTGTGTGAAAAACAGCTAGGCTTAGAGGTAATCGTGGTCTTTTTCGCGAGTTGCTCCTCACCCTAGGTGGAGTCGATTCGGTAGACCATGAACCGAAGCAACTCATTATTCTCACCGAGGAGTTAGTGTCGTGATCACCGCACGCATGACCGCTGGACGTCGCATTGCCGCGTCCCTCGCTGTGGCTGCCCTGGCATTCGGTGTCACCAGCTGTGGCGCCATCAACGAGCAGGCCACCAACACCGACTACGCTGCCAGCGATGGCATCAACGTCGACGTCGCCAAAGCACAGGTTCGTAACCTGATGTTCGTTACCAACAGCGATGGCAGCAAAGCCCGCCTGATCGGCACCGTGGTCAACGACAGCGATTCTGCTCTGACCCTGTCCGTCAAAGCCGCTAGCGCTACGCCAGTGACCATCTCGGTTCCAACCGACAAGTCCCTGAAGCTAGAAGATGACGCTAACCAGAAGGTCATTTCTGGCCTTGGTGTCAAAGCCGGCGAGCATGCCGAGACTACCTTCACTTCCAACGGAGACACCGTGGACTTCAGCGTCCCAGTCGTAGACGGCACCCTTGCCGAATACCGTGACTTCGTACCAGGCGGTTCCGATGCAAAGGTAACCGAACACCTGAAGGCAACCGAGAGCCACGCGACCTCGGAGCACTAAGCACCAACGATAAAGGGCCTCGGGAAAGAATCTATGGATTCTTTCCCGAGGCCCTTTCGCTTAAGCGGTTACGCGCGGGGTGAGCAGTGCTAGACCACGAACTTGTAGCCCAAACCTCGCACCGTCACCAGATGCTCTGGCGTGGCAGGATCTGGCTCGATCTTTGAACGAAGACGCTTCACGTGGACATCCAACGTCTTGGTATCCCCCACGTAGTCGCTACCCCACACGCGGTCGATCAGCTGGCCACGGGTAAGCACGCGCCCGGCATTGCGCAGGAGCATTTCTAGCAATTCAAATTCCTTGAGCGGCATCGATACCTCGGTGTTATCCACCGAGACCATGTGCCGTTCCACATCCATGCGCACCGGTCCAGCGGTCACCACATTGCTGATCAGTTCTTCGGCCTCGCCCTGACGGCGAAGTACCGCACGGATGCGTGCGAGTAATTCTCGCGATGAGTATGGCTTGGTGACATAGTCATCGGCGCCGAGCTCCAGGCCAACCACCTTGTCGATTTCCGAATCCTTGGCGGTGAGCATGATGACCGGAACCTGAGAGTTCAGGCGAATCTGGCGAATCACCTCGGTGCCCGGTTGGCCCGGCAACATCAAATCCAGCAGCACCAGATCGGCGCCGTGGCGTTCAAATTCAGTGACGGCGACCAGTCCGTCATCAGCGATTCGTACTTCGAATCCTTCGCGTTCCAAGAGGAAAGACAGCGGGTCAGAGAGCGATTCCTCATCCTCTACGATCAATATGCGGGTCATCGTCGTCCTCCTTTGCGGTCTGAGGTTCGAGCCTCGACTGCTTGTTCCTTCATCATCTCATCGGCAAGAGCATTAGATCTGGCCGGTTCTTCATCCGCTAGGGGAAGTCTAAGGGTAAATGTGGAGCCATGGCCGGGCTGCGACCACAGCGATACTTCGCCGCCATGGTTGGCCAGCACGTGCTTGACGATGCTCAGCCCCAGGCCGGTACCGCCGGTTTGTCGTGAGCGGGCCGAGTCGACGCGGTAGAAGCGCTCGAAGACTCGCTCTTGTTCCTCGGCCGAAATGCCTGGGCCTTGGTCGGTGACCGAGATCTGCGCGTAGCCATCACGCTGGCGGATACCAACGCCCACTTTGGTGTTTTCTGGCGAGTAGCGAATCGCGTTGTCGATCAAGTTGCGCACCGCGGTCATCAGCAGGTCCGGGTCGCCAAGAATTGGTTCGCTCAGATGGCCGCCGACGGTAATGTCGATGCCCTTCTCTTCGGCCAATAGGTGGCTGCGGTCCACGGCCTCGGCCACCACACTGTCGATGTTCACTTCCTTGCCCTGCACAATTGCATCGCTGGCCTGAAGCCGGGAGAGCTCAATGATGTCCTGGACCAGCGCGGCAAGCCTGCGTGATTCCTTGTGCATCCGAGTGGAGAATCGAAGCACCGCGGTCGGATCATCTGCTGCTTCGGAGATTGCTTCGGAAAGCAGGGAAATAGCTCCGACCGGAGTTTTCAGTTCGTGGGATACGTTAGCCACAAAGTCATTTCGCATGGCTTCAGTGCGGGTGATTTCGGTGCGGTCATCGGCCAGCAGCAAAATATATTCATCGCCCAGTGGGGCCACTCGCACATGGACGATCAGCTGACCGGCGCCGAGCGTGGAGCGTTGTAATTCATATTGGCTTTCGGCAATCACGCCGTCTGCACGCACCTGGCGTACCAAGGCCAGAAGCTCATTGTGCACGAGGGTGTGCCCGCGCACCAGCCCATAGGCGTAGGAGGCAGGATTGGCCCGCACAACGCCATCTACGTCGTCCAAGATCACGAAGGCGCGACCAATGACGGACAAGACGGCAGCTGCACCTTCTGGGAGTGCAGGCTCGTCAACCTGCGGCAGCCTAGCGGTCCTGCGTTGGGAAATTCGAAAAGCGATCACGCCAACGATTCCTAGGGCAAGACCGAGGACACCGGCTATCAGAGTCGAGATCACATCGTTCACCCTTTTAGCCTAACTTCACCTATGGGTTCCTTCCCGCCTAAATGACGCAATTTTGGCCAAATCGGCGCGCTGTTCACCAAACGTTCACGTTTAGTGGCATATTCGTTAATCACCCGCTGACAGGGTGGAGTAAGACCCTCCACCATGCCATAAATCTGTTTTGGGGCGGTTGGCCCGTGCATGCAGGCCACCGATTGGCATGGGACCGACACTCGAAAGGAACTGCTATGCGCAAGGTTTTTCAGGCAGATCTACAACAAATCGGCGAAGAACTCATTGAGATGGCCAATCAGGTCGCTACCGCTATGGATCACGCATGGGATTCGTTGGCCAATGCCGATGTGGATCTAGCCCAGGAAGTCATCGCGGCTGACGCGAAAATTGATTTCCTCCAGAACCAACTAGATGAACGTGCCATCGATACCCTCGCACTTCAGGGACCGGTAGCCAGCGATCTACGCATGATCGTCGGCTCGCTGCGAATGAGCGCTTCGCTTGAGCGCATGGGTGACCTCGCACGCCACTTGGCTCAGCTAGCCCGCTTGCGCTTCCCACAGCCAGCGATCCCAGAGAAGATTTCTGCAACCTTTGCTCAGATGGCTGCGATTGATATTCAGATCGCCAAGGAAGTTGCCACGCTTCTTGATACTCGTGATTTGGCCATTGCGGCCAAGATTATTGAGCTGAACCATGAGGTGGACCGTTTGCACTCCAGCGTCTTCACGCAGATTGCTGCCGATGATTGGGACGCCACCGCACCAACCACCGTGGATGTTTCGTTGACCAGCCGCTATCTAGAGCGCTTCGGCGATCATGGTGTCTCCGTGGCCCGCAAGGTCACCTACCTGGTGACCGGCGAATGGGATCCGTCCGACGCCTAAACAGCGTATTTGCCTAAAAGCGAAGGCAGCCCACCAATTGGTGGGCTGCCTTTAGCATTCCGGCGCATTATTAGCGCCAGCGTAGAGCGGCTTTTAGCCTTCGCACTCTACGCAGAAACCTACGTTGCCTTCTTCGCGTACCAGCTGGGAGCGGTGGCGAATCAAGAAGCACGAGCCACAAATGAACTCGTCCTCTTTCTGTGGAATGACGGTGACCGTCAATTCCTCGTTGGACAAATCTGCACCTGGCAGATCCATTCCATCAGTGTGATCGGCTTCGTCGAGCTCGCGCACCACGGACTTTGCGTCCGGTGCGTTTGCGGACTTAACCGCATCCAGAGAAGCCTTACGTGCCTCAGCAACGTCTGGGCGGACTTCATCGTAATCAGTTGCCACGAATTGCATTCCTAACGTGAGCCATTGAGCCTATTCGAAATAGGAGATTACAGCATACTAATGCCAAAAATACAATCGTGTGCAGTTGTTTCGCTCACAGCCGTTGTTCCGCACCTCTTGCCGATCTTAAAGTCAGAACGGCGGCACCGAAGTTCAAAAGCCTAAGCCCTTGAGTTTCGGTGCCGCCGAAAAGTGCGTTTTACTTGCGACCCTGGTTCGCGACTGCCTTGATGGCGTCAGCTGCTGCTGCAGGATCGAGGTAGGTTCCTCCAGCGGTGACCGGCTTGAAGTTGTCGTCCAACTCATAAACCAATGGGATACCGGTTGGGATGTTCAGCCCAGCGATATCCGCATCGCTAATGCCGTCCAAGTGCTTAACCAGCGCGCGCAGCGAGTTGCCGTGTGCGGTGACCATGACGGTCTTGCCAGCGCTCAGATCAGCCTTGATGTTTTCTTCCCAGTAAGGAAGCATGCGGTCAAGAACATCCTTGAGGCATTCGGTCCGCGGAGCGTTATCGCCCAGATCGGCATAACGCTCATCGTTGATCTGGCTGAATTCCGAGGAATCATCAAGTACTGGTGGTGGGGTGTCGTAGCTACGACGCCATTCCATGAACTGCTCTTCACCGTATTCTGCCAAGGTCTGAGCCTTGTCCTTACCCTGCAGCGCACCGTAGTGACGCTCGTTCAGGCGCCAGTCGCGGTTCACTGGGATCCAGGAACGGCCAGCAGCTTCCAACGCGAGGTTAGCGGTGACAATTGCGCGGGTGAGCAACGAGGTATGCAGTACCTCTGGCTTGTACCCTGCTTCTGCAAGTAGTTCGCCACCGCGCGAAGCTTCAGCGCGGCCCTGTTCGGTCAGTGATACGTCGTACCAACCGGTGAATAGATTCTTTTCGTTCCATTCGCTCTGCCCGTGGCGAAGCAAGATCAAAGTGTGACTCATACAATCTATCCTAGCCAATACTGGTACCCGGATGCGCCAAGGTTAAGGACTACTCAATAATTGAGAAGACCCGCACCACCGTTTTGACGGGGTACGGGTCTTCAAAAATCTTTGGTTACTCAGCTGGCTCTAGTAGTTGTACCAGCCGCCGCCTTTGCCACTCACGGCAGGCTTTACATCGGCAAGGTAAACACACGCAATGCAGGCACCGATGAGCTGAAGGAAACCGATTCCGCCAGCGCTGAAAACGCCAAGCAAGGAAACTACGACGCTGGCGATGGTCAGCCCGGTCCAGAAGCCCTTGGTTCGTTTGCCTTCTTGGGCAAAGCGCTGTGTACCTTGGCCTAGGCAATCGATGAGCGCCCACAGCGCAAGGACTAAAATAACTACGCTCAGGGCCAACATCAGGTACTGCTCAATGCTTTGAGCGACAAACATCATTGACATACCTTCACTCTACCTTTGGCCTTTGTCGATTTTGGGCACTGCCACACCTCAGAGCTGTTCCAGCGCCTGCGAAAGATCAGCCCAGAGGTCCTCAACATCTTCGATACCCACCGAAAGTCGGATCAGGTTTTCTGGAACACTCACCGGTTCTGAGGCGTGCCGGGCCCGACGTTCAGCCAGGGTCTCCACCCCGCCCAGCGATGTTGCGCCGGTGATCAGCTTAAATGCACCGATGACCTTGTCGGCGCCGTCAGCGCTGCCACCGACTTGGAAGGCGATGACCGCACCAAAGCCACTCATAAGTTTTGCTGCGCGTTGGTGCCCCGGGTCTTGTTTAAGTCCGGGGTAACGCACGGCTTGAACGTTGGGGTGTTCGCTCAAACGTTCGGCAAGGATCTGGCTGTTACTCTGTGAACGATCCAGACGCACCGCCATGGTGCGCACACCACGCAAGGCTAAGAAGGTATCCATCGGTGAAGCGATAGACCCGTGCAGGGTTCGGTAACCGTGCACGGTGTTGTGCAGCTTTTCATCACTGGTGACTACCGCACCCATGATGACATCGGAGTGGCCCGAGAGGTACTTGGTCACCGAGTGGACTACTACATCGGCCCCTTGGGTCAACGGCTGCTGCAATAGCGGGGTGGCAAAAGTATTGTCCACGATGGACAAGATTCCACGCGCCTTGGTTTCTGCAAGAAGTACCGGGAGGTCTGCAACTTCAAGCATAGGGTTGGTCGGCGATTCAACCCAGAGCACGTGCGCGCCTTCCAGCGCGGCGATGACCTCGTCGGTATCGGCGATGTCTACCGGGCGGACGATCAAACGACCAGCGGCCTCCAGCTCGGAGGTTAACGCCAGCGAACCGTTATAGGAGTGCTTTGGCATAACCAGCACTCCCCGGCTGGAACCAAGTTCAAGGCGGCAGCGATCGCGGCCATACCCGAAGAGAAAACCAGAGCCGGTCGCGCGGCAGCTTCCAGCTGACCCAATACTTCTTCAAAGGGATCCCAGCTCGGGTTGGAGAATCGTGCGTAGACACGTTCGTCAGCAGCAGCCAGACCCTGGGAGTGATACGTGGAGGTGAAAGTCACCGGGTAATTCACCGGGGCGTCAACGGCGTGAGCCGGTCGGCCACCTGCAACGATGAGGGTCTTTGGGTCCCACGCTGGGCGGGATGCTGATGGCGTGCTGCTGAAGTTCATGAGAAAAACTTTACGCTCAGCACGGGCACGTCCACGGATCGGTTTCATTACATTTCGAGATTTACCGTCCACAGCATGTGGGCGCATGTCAATGATTGGCTTGACCTTGGATAGGCTAGAGGGGTGAGTAACAAATCGAGCGCGCCGACCCCTGGGCTGTTCATCGTATTTGAAGGTGGCGACGGAGCGGGCAAGTCCACGCAGGTGGCCATGGCCCAGCAATGGCTTGAAGCCCGAGGGTCAAAGGTCATCACCACCCGTGAGCCAGGTGGAACCCAAATTAGCGAGTCACTGCGCTCTTTGGTACTCGAACATGGCCACGGTGAGATCGATTCTCGCACCGAGGCACTGATTTATTCGGCGGCCCGTGCCGCCCACGTACAACAGCTGATCACCCCGGCGCTAACTGCCGGCAGCCACGTTATTTGCGACCGTTTTGTTGATTCTTCCTTGGCTTATCAGGGAATGGGCCGAGCTCTTGGCTTTGAGGCCGTGGCCCAGATTAATGACTTTGCTACCAACGGGCTTAAGCCCGATGTGACGATCATTTTGGATATTTCTGCCGCTGACGGTCGTGCTCGACGGGTCGCTGCCGGTGGTGGTGTGGAGGCCGCGGACCGTCTGGAAGCTGAGCCCGACGACTTCCACGAACGCATCCGCAACGCCTTCTTGGACTTGGCTGCTCGCGAACCAGATCGTTACCTGGTACTAGATGCCACCGGTACCGTCGAAGAGCTGCACCTTGCTATCACCACGTACTTAGCGAGCCTGTTGTGAGTCGGCCGGTATTTGCAGATCTCGCCGGGCAGCAGCGGGTTATTCAGACCCTTACCGCCGAAGTTGACCGAGGTAATCCCACCCACGCTTGGCTAGTCACTGGCCCTCCCGGGTCAGGCCGTACCACCGCCGCTCGCGCCTTTGCCGCTGCGCTGCAGTGCACGAACAGCCCTGCTGGTTGTGGTGAGTGCGAAAGCTGCAAACTAGTGCAGTCTTCGGGACACCCGGACGTGTCCTTTATTTCTACGGACAAGTTCGAGTACCAGATCGCCGATGTCCGTCACCTGATCACCCGGGCGCAGGAAAGCACTAGCACCGGACGCTGGCGAATCATCATCATCGAAGATGCCGATCGTATGTCTGAACGAAGCACCAACGTCCTGCTTAAGGCCATCGAAGAGCCTCCAGCACGGATGATCTGGATCCTCTGCGCTCCGTCCCCGGCTGACGTACTGGTGACCATCAGGTCGCGTTGCCGTGCGGTGAACCTTTCCGTTCCTTCAACCCAAGATGTGGCGGATCTTTTGGTGCGCCGCGATGGGCTCGATGAGCAACAAGCCATGTTTGCCGCCAGGGTTTCGCAGTCGCATATTGGTGTTGCCCGGTTGTTGGCTCGGGACGAGCAGGCCCGCATCCAGCGCGAAAAGGTAGTCACCCTACCGTTGCGCACCACCACCCTGCCTCAGGCAATGGCCGCTGCCGCGGAAATCTCCAAGCTTGCCACCGAGCGTGCCGAAAATATCACCGGCACCGATCTGCAACGCAAAACTGAACAGCTTCGTCACGCCAACGGAATTGGTCCTGAAGAGACCATTCCCCCAGGGTTGCGTAGCCAGTTTAAGTCCTTGGAAGAGGACGCTAAGCGCTTTGCTCGACGTGCCAGTTTTGATGCGCTGGACCGAACGTTGACCGACTTAACTACGTTTTTCCGTGACGTATTGAGCATTCAGCTTGGCACCGGTATTGAGTTGATCAACGAACATCTTCGCGAAAAACTTGAAAACTACGCTCGCGGACAAAACACCGAGAAATCATTAGCACAGCTTGACGCGATCAATCAGACGCGTAGCCGTCTGGCTGCCAACGTTAATCAACTCATGGCACTTGAAGCCTTGATGACCCGGTTGCTACCGCAGCCGGGCCGCCGCTAACCCCACTCAAGGAGACACTTAAAGTGCCTGTACGCTCGCTCAAAATGCAGTTAGCAGCCGTGGGGTCCGTTCTCGCCCTGATCGGTCTAACCAGCTGCTCAGCCGGATCATCCGTTCCAGAAGCCGATGGAACCAACGCAGCACCGAGCGCAAGTAGCGCAGCGGCCCCAAGGGGCTGGAAACCTACTACTCCCAGGAGCTCGACTGGAAAGACTGCGGAGATGTACTTGAATGTGCAACGCTCAAAGTTCCACTGGATTACTCCGACCCCTCGGGTGAGAGCATCGAGCTTTCGTTGAACCGTCGCGCCGCAGAAAACGCCTCGGCGAATTTACTGATTAACCCAGGTGGCCCTGGTGGCTCGGGCCTGGACATGGTCGAATCCTCGGTCCAGTCCATGTTCAGTGAGGATCTGCAGGCCGCTTACAACATCATCGGATTTGATCCACGTGGTGTGGGTAAGAGCTCCCCGGTGACCTGCCAAACCGATGCCGAAATTGATCAGGGCCGCCAAGAGAACTTGCGTGCTTGGTTGCCCGAGGATCAAACCCAAATCATCGAAGAAACCGATGACTACGCGGCGGACTGCACGGCCAACACCGGCGATCTCTTGGGACATGTTGACACCGTTTCGGCGGCTAAAGACATGGACGTCATCCGAGCAGCACTGGGTGATAAGCAGCTGGACTACCTAGGGTTCTCCTACGGGACGTTCTTGGGCTCAACCTATGCGGATCTCTTCCCTAAGAAGGTTGGACGCTTTGTGCTCGACGGCGCCATGGACCCAACCAGCCAGGCATCTGATCTGACCAAGGCACAAGCTGTTGGATTTGAAAACGAGATCGACGCATGGCTTGCCCAGTGTGTTGAGTCGGAGGATTGCCCGTTCAGTGGAAGCGTCGCCGAGGCGAAGGTTCAACTACAGCAGTTCTTCGCTCAGGTGGAAAACCAGCCTATGGTCTCCAGCGATGGCCGCACCGTTCCAATCATCGACTTTGTTAACGGTTTCATCTTGCCGCTCTATGACAATTCAAATTGGCCATACCTGACCGAGGCGATGGCTTCGGCTGTTAATGACGGCAACGTTGATAGCATTCTGGGCTTCGCCGATATAGCTGCTGACCGCCAAATCGACGGAACTTACTCGTCAAATTCTTCAGACGCTTTTACCGCCATCAATTGCTTGGACCGTCCGATGAACGCCAATAGCGATGCCATGAGCGAGGAAGCCACCGAGCTGATGCGCGTGGCCCCCACGCTTGGCAAGTACCTTTCTTACGGTGAAATCGCATGCGACGTGTGGGATCACAAGGCCTCGGGACATGCTGAAGAGCTGAATGCTCCGGGTTCAAATGAGATTCTGGTCGTTGGTACCACCGGAGACCCGGCAACCCCGTATAAGTGGTCGCAGTCGTTGGCCAAGCAGCTAGATAATGCTACGTTGTTGACCTACGAAGGTCATGGTCACACCGCCTACGGTCGGTCCAACGACTGCATTACTGACGCCGTTGATGGCTACCTCATCGAGGGGAAGGGTCCAGCAGCAAATTCTCAGTGCTGATTGGGCATGTTCGTGTCATTCTCGTTTTGACGATCAGACAATTCCTCGGATAAAGTGACGTGGTGCCTGTTTGCAGGTACAGGCCTCCTTAGCTCAGGGGTAGAGCAGCTCCCTCGTAAAGAGCAGGTCGCCGGTTCAAATCCGGCAGGGGGCTCATGTGACGAAAAACCCGGAATCGTGCGGTGCACGATTCCGGGTTTTTCGCTTTCTAAAAGACGTCAATCTCAGACGTTGCTACCGCCAGAAACAGTGTAGTCGAGCGTAATCGCTCCACCGGTTGCGTAGTTGGGAACGTCTGCGGCAACAGCCTGACCTTCAGGAGAACTCATAGCTGCTCGGAAGTCATCTACATCGTTAAACTCGGCCTCAAAAACAGCGAAGTACGGGGCAGGGTTTCCCTTGGCATCTGGCGAAACATTCGTTGTGTAACGCCATGAACGCAACTCCGGAAGCTTCGTAGCTAGTGGCAGGTGAGTCGACTCGTAGTACTCGATGAACGCGGCGCGATCTACCGGCTCGGGATATAGAACGATGAGCTTATGCATGGTGTTTTCTCCTCATGAGCGCTGGTTTGAGCGATGGTGTAAATGTGGTCCTTGGCTTCAGATGAAGCCAAGGACCACATAGTTACTTAGGACTGAGCTTTACTCGAAGTCAGCGGTTGCTGGATCGGCTGCAATACGACCTTCTGCACCTCGGTCCAAGGTAGCAATTGCTTCGATATCTTCAGCGTCAAGCTTCACGTTCAAAGATTCGAAGTTCTCCACGATGCGTGAGTCAGTCACCGACTTAGGGATCACCACGTTACCCAATGCCAAGTGCCAAGCGATGACTACCTGCGCCACCGTTGCTTCGTGCTTTTTAGCGATCTCGGCAAGCAGTGGTTCCTTGAGCAGGTCTCCGCCCTGGCCCAGCGGGGACCACGCCTGGTGCAGGATGCCATGCTCTGCTTCGTAGGCGCGAAGTTCTGCCTGCGGGAAGTATGGGTGGGTTTCAACCTGGTTGATCACTGGGCGAACACCGGTTTCGGTGTACAGCTCTTCAAGTGCTTCCTTGGTGAAGTTGCAAACACCAATGGACTTGGCCTTGCCGTCCTTCTGAAGCTGGATCAGTGCCTTCCAAGTATCCACGTAGGTGCCACGCTTGGGCTGCAACCAGTGAATCAGGTACAGGTCTACATATTCCAAGCCAAGACGTTCCAGCGATGCGTCTGCTGCAGCGATGGTCTTGTCATATCCCTGATCTGCGTTCCAGACCTTGGTGGTGATGAAAAGTTCTTCACGAGCAATTGAGCTAGCGGCAACGGCACGGCCTACGCCGGCTTCGTTTCCGTAGATCTTCGCGGTGTCGATGTGACGGTATCCAGCTTTCAGCGCCTTGCCGACAGCAACTTCTGCTTCCTCGTCTGCAACCTGCCAAACGCCGAAGCCCAGCTGATCGATGGTGTTTCCGTCGAGGAACTTACTTGATGGTATTGATTGGGTCATGAAACCAACTTAGTTCACGAATCGACCCAAATTCTAGGATCACCGCTGAACTGATCGGTAATTCTCAATTATTCATTATTAGCGAACATTTGGGCCGCTCGGCTGACATCTTCCTTAACCAACCGTGCACGGTGTTGCACCGAGTTGATATCAATTTGCCCTCCGGCTTCGGCCTGCATTCTCATCATCGCAATGACCTGTGCGGTGGTGGCCAAATCGTTGGCCGACTTGGTGAGACTGCGGTGAACGCCTGCGGTGGCTTGCGGGATCTGCTCGTCGTCGCTCGGCGTGATTCGCTGAGCGGTAGAACAGATCTGACGAACCGTTGGCAACAGGTCGGCCATCTCATTGGCCTCTTTCACCAGCTGGTTATACACCTGGTCATCTGCAATTCCCTCGATCACTTGGAAGACCCGATCCAATGAACGCTGGAACCGGTCGTGGGCGCGACGCCAGACGCCCTCGCCAAGTTCGCGAGTGGCTGCGCGCTGCGCGCGAAGTCGTGAAAAGAACGCCATGACACTTCTCTACCAGAGATGAACAAAGATCAACGCTTCTAGCCTACCGGGAGCGGAGCACCAGCAAGCTTGTGAAAACGACATAAAACGAAACCGGCCTCGATCCATCCGCCAATGCAGATAGATCGAGGCCGACACGCAGTGCACCTAGCAGCAACGCCCTTCAGGGTTTTTTCTTGCCAGTCGGTGTAGTCCTTCCAGAACTCACGCTCGTTCATTGGTTGCTGATCAGGATGATTACGTTGGTGGTGCTCCAGGTAGTGCTGATACTTATCGGCACCAAGAACCCCATCAACAAATCTTTTGGCCTGTCCCAATCGCTCCAATAACGAGGCCACGACTAGTGTCCGCCGCGCTGAATTTGAGCTTCGGCCGGAACTTGCTTCCAAGCCTTCTCCAGTTCCTTCTCAGCAGGTGAAGAAATCAGACCAGCTGGTGCGTACATCTTCGATGGCACAGCGCGATCTTCGGTATTGTTTCCGCCTCCGTTGCGCTTTGCCTTGATGGTGGTAAGAATCGCAGAAACGATCACAATCGCAGTGAGCAGCAAGAACAATACCGAAAGCCATCCCTGAACTCCGGTGTTGCGTACCACTGCTTCCATGGCTTCAACAGTCTTGGCCGTTCCCAGCGAGGTTTCGCCGTTGGCCAGCGCCTCTTTGTAGGCGTTGTGGTTCGCGAAGTAGCCCACCTTGGTGTTGGTCGAGAAGATCTTCTGCCAGCTCGCAACGAAGGTGACTGCGACGGTGAAGACCAACGGAACAGTAACCACCCATAGGTACTTAAAGTTGTTCTGCTTGGCGATGATCGCCATAACCACTGCCAAGGCAATGGCGGCTAGGAGCTGGTTAGCGATACCGAACAGTGGGAAGAAGGTATTGATGCCGCCCAGCGGATCGGTCACGCCGAGGATAAGGATGTATCCCCAGCCGGCCACCATGATTAGCGTGCAGATCCACACCCCGGGACGCCATGAGGTGTTCTTGAACTTAGGGAAGAAGTTACCGATGGTGTCCTGCAGCATGAAGCGCGCTACACGGGTACCAGCATCCACCGCGGTGAGGATGAACAGTGCTTCAAACATGATTGCGAAGTGATACCAGAAGCCCATCATCGCGGTGCCGCCGAACCACTGATGCATGATGTGCGCAATGCCCACTGCCAAGGTTGGAGCGCCACCGGTACGCGAAACCACGTTGGTTTCACCGACGTTGGTGGCCAGTTCGGTCAGCGTATTGGGCTGCAGGTTGACGCCGGATAGCCCCAGCGAGTTCACAAAAGCTACCGCGGTTTCCACGGTCCCACCGGTGGCAGCCACCGACGAGTTCATCGCGAAGTACACACCACGGTCAATCGAGATCGCAGCGACCAGAGCCATGATGGCAACCATGGATTCCATGAGCATGCCACCGTAGCCCAAGAAGCGGGTCTGCTTCTCCTTCTCGACGAGCTTCGGGGTGGTTCCCGAGGCGATCAACGCGTGGAAGCCAGACAAAGCACCACAGGCGATGGTGACAAACAGGAATGGGAAGATGTGTCCGCTAACCACCGGTCCGTCGGCGCGTCCGGCGTACTCGGAAAATGCTGGAACGGAGATTTCAGGGCGAACAATGATGATGGCCAGAGCCAGCAGACCAATCACACCGATTTTCATGAAGGTGGAGAGGTAGTCGCGTGGAGCCAACAGCAACCATACGGGCAGCACTGCGGCGATAATACCGTAGATGATGATGGCCCAAGCAATGGTGGTGCGATCCAAGTGGAAGAATTCAGCACCCCACGGCGATTCAGCAATCCAGCGACCGGAGACGATTGCGAACATCAACAGCGCAAAGCCGATGACGGAGATTTCCAAAACCTTGCCCGGGCGGATGAAGCGCAGGTAAACACCCATGAACAAGGCAATCGGGATGGTCAGGCCCACAGAGTAAACGCCCCATGCCGATTCGCCTAGTGCATTAACCACAACCAGCGCCAAGATGGCGGTAATGATGATCATGATGGTCAAGGTGGCAATCAAGGCCGCCGTGCCACCAACTAGTCCAAGCTCTTCGCGGGCCATCTGACCCAGCGAACGTCCACCGCGACGCATCGAGAAGAACATCACCAGGTAGTCCTGCACCGCACCGGCGAGCACCACACCAACAATGATCCAGATGGTGCCTGGCAGGTAGCCCATTTGGGCTGCCAAGATCGGGCCGACCAGTGGTCCAGCACCAGCGATAGCCGCAAAGTGGTGACCAAAGAGCACTCGGCGGTCGGTTGGCACAAAGTCACGACCGTTGTTTACGGTCTCCGCGGGGGTCGCACGGAAGTCATCAGGCTTTGTAATCTTGCGCTCGATGAATTTCGAATAAAAACGGTAAGCGATCAAATAGGTAGCAACGGCTGCAAAAACAAACCAGATTGCGTTGATGGTTTCCCCGCGCGAAAACGCGAGGATTGACCAGGCGATGCCACCGACCAGTGCGATAGCGATCCAGACGGCGATCCGCAAAGGAGTCCAACGTTTTTCTTCGTGTTGGGCAACTTCGGGATCAACGCCTGCTGGGGGCAAGGTATTTTGGGCACTCAATGCGAGCATCCTCCTCAAGACTTAGCAAGTGATGTGCGTGACTGCCCTTTATCAGACCGGTCACACCGTTATGGCTACTGTGTCACTTTACGCGCCTGAGGAAGTTTCGGCTAAACCTTAACGACGATTTTTCCGGTGTGCTCACCCGAGTCGAAATACTCATGTGCACTGGTCAGATCGGAGAACTCGAAGGTCTTGGAGACGTTGATAGACAGTTTGTCCGCTTCGACCAACGGCAGTACCCGTGCGACGGTCTGCTTAATGATCTGAGTCTTTTCATCCAGCGGTCGAGCGCGAAGCGTCGTGGCGATCACCCGTGCGCGCTTAGCCAGCATCATCCCCAGATTCAGTTCAGCCTTGGTACCACCCTGAAGTCCGATCACGACTACTCTGCCTCCAACGGCGAGCGCCTTGATATTACTCTCTAGGTACTTGGCGCCGATAACGTCAAGAATCAGGTCCACACCTGCCCCGTCGGTCAGTTCTTTGACCCGCTGTTCAAAATCTTCTTCGCGGTAATTGATTCCCTCATCCGCTCCAAGCTGTGCGCAGTACTCCAGCTTTTCTGCTGAGGATGCGGTAACAAAGACTCGGGCGCCGGCCGCTTTGGCCAGCTGGATGGCCATGGAACCAATGCCGCCGGCCCCGCCGTGGATCAGCAAGGTTTGGCCTTCAGCTAGACCGCCCTCGATGAAGAGGTTAGAAACTACCGTTGCGGCAACCTCGGGTAGCGCCGCTGCATCGGTGCTCGAAAGATTCTCTGGGATATTGATGAGCAGCTCGGCGGGCACGTTGACGTACTGGGCGTAGCCCCCACCTGCTAACAAAGCCGCCACGCGCGTTCCTGTGCTCCAGCCGATGACGCCCTCTCCGAGTTCCACGATCGTCCCGGAGACCTCCAGACCAGGGATGTCACTAGCCCCGGCAGGTGGCGGGTAGACGCCCTTGCGCTGTTGCACGTCGGCACGGTTCAGGCCGAATGCTTCAACCTTGATCAGCACCTCACCTGCGCCTACCTTTGGAATCGACCTTTCGGTGAGTTCGATAACCTCTGGTCCGCCACCACCGTTGTAGATATAAGCCTTCATCGATTCACTCACGGATCTCAATTCCTTTCATCGGGGGTTCATGCCGTATACTTTTTCGGGTTGGATGGTTGTCCGAGCGGCCGAAGGAGCTGGTCTTGAAAACCAGTAGGCGGTAACCCCGTCTCATGGGTTCAAATCCCATACCATCCGCGTATTGAGTGAGGCGGGCTGATCTTAGGATCAGCCCGCCTCACTGTTTAAATTCGTTCTGTCGGCAAGCCTTCGCCTACTAAGAATCCTGCCAGACGCGCTACTTCGTTGGCCACATGGGTGGCATCTTTCAGCGTTCTAGCTGCGGGATTGTTCAGGTCTCCTGCTTGAGCAGCAATCGCTGTCCCCCACTGAGCTGAGGACAATTGCAGGCCCAGCACAAAAATACCGCGGTGGGCGAGGCCTTCGGAGTTGACCAGACGGTACGGTTCGCCGACTACATCAAAGCCGGACCCCGGAAGGGTTTCACCTTCTGAGTTACGCCACGTGTGCACACGTCCCACATGATCGCTAAGCAATTGTTTGATCAGGGGGTGTTGTTTTGTAACACTCTGTTGCTTGGCATCATCGCTTCGCACATAGTTCGGGCAGTATGCACTTCAGCATCAACCCAAGGTGATGACGCGGTGAATTGGCCAGAAACCTCATCAAAGGTGAATTCAGGTTCCGGGCCAACAAAGGTCACGACCCCAGCGCGTGAGAGTGCCAGTAACTGTTCAATACGTTCTAGCGGTGGGCCGGAGGCCAGCCCTCCACCAACGGTTCAAAGTGAGCTTGGATTTCTTCAATTCTGGACTGCTCATCAACTACGCCGTTGACGATCAGTTCCTTGACCAGCATTCGTCCCGCATTCATCGTCATGATCGCGCACGACAATGGATCGTCCAGTCCTCCGGCGCTGTGCTGTGCGTTGTCAACTAGATAGTCTTGTACAGCCTTCTGGTACTCCTCGTTGGAGGCAAACCCGATCTCTTCAAAAGGCTTTGCGAGCTTCGGGACGTCCAACCACTGAATTTCGGGGAATTGCGCAATGAACTTCCGCAATTCTCCCAGCCATACTTGGCTACCTTCTCGGTGTTCGGCAGACAAGATGTTATCTACTTGTTCAATAAATCCTTCGGCCGAGAAACCCTCAGGGACTCCACAACTTTGGGCGCTCTGTTGATAGTAGGCAAAGAGCACATCTCGATGCAGGTTGGGCCAGATATGACGGGAGAACTCCAAAGTGGCCTGCGGATTGGTGGACCTCAGCTCGGCCAGATGACCGATCAAGTCCGGCACGTCAAAGAACCGTAGCTCGATTTCTTCTGGGATGAACTGATCAACTACTGGCTTACCCCAGTACGGAGTGCCACGTCTGGAAGCAACAATTAGTTCTGGTTCTCTTCCCGCGGCGACGTATTCCAACCGGTGACCTGGATCAGTGGAAACCTCACGGAAAAGCCCACCGCGCCCCAGCGTTAGCTCTGCCATGGTGTCAAAGAAATTTAACCCCAATCCGCGGATCAGCGCAGGCTGACCGGGGGCAAATTGATCAAAGTCCATATCGGCAGGAACATTAGGACCAAGGTATACAGCCCCGGATGTAGTTGCTGCTTCTTGCAGCTGCTTCTGCCATGGATTCAGGTCAGCACTTTGGTGCCCCAAAGCAAGGACAACTGCGTCAACCGCCATCATCTGCACTTCAGAACTACCAGCAGTTCTTTGGAACTCCAGCTGATATCCGCTACCTTCTGGCCTCACAGCCAAAACTTCAGCTGCCACATGTTCTACGCTGAACGACTCGTGCGCTTGAAGGGCAGCACAACTGCTGTCAAAAACGTGTTCGAGGTACTCGCCGTAGATGGCTCGTGACGGGTAAGTGCCGGCATCTATGTTCTTGATGCTCTTGGCATGCTCTTCGGTGAGTTTCCGTCCATCACCGTGCAGTTCCACAAACTGTTGAAAGCTCAACCCAGGCTCGACTGAGGTACGTTCTGGAGCCACCGTAGGGAACGAAGCTGGGGTGTTCATCCAGAAGTTCTCGGACTGGTGCGGATTCCAGACGTGCCCTGAGCCGGGACGGAAGGGATCCAAAACCACGATCTTGAGATTGCCGTCTTTGGGCGCTAGCTTCGAGGACAGGTCAGCAAACCTTTCCACGACGCTAGTACCGCGCGGACCGGCCCCGACGACAGCCAGGGTGTACTCATTCTTGAGGTTCTGCATTTTGGTGCTCACCCCTATAGGTTATTACCTTTAGGCCAGCTCACGAGCCCTAACGCATAGACTATGCCCATGACTGACCAAGTTTCTGATGTAACCGGTACCGATCCATATTCTTGGCTTGAGGCAATCCACGACGAGACCGCGCTGAGTTGGGTGCGTGAGCAGACGGCGCGAACTGAATCTGAACTCTATGACACTTCATTCGATCAGCAGGTTCAGCAGATCAAAACGGTGCTCGACGCTCAGGACCGCATTCCCATGGTGAGCAAGCGTGGCGAGTACTATTACAACTTTTGGCGCGCTTCAGAACACCGCTTGGGCTTGTGGCGCCGCACCACTTGGCAGTCTTACCTCAGCGACGAACCACAGTGGGAAATCTTGTTGGATCTTGACGCCTTGGCGATCAGCGAAGGACAGGAATGGCACTTTGCCGGTTCCTCATTGCTGCGTCCCCAGGGCGCGGAACCTTATGAGCGCGCGCTACTGCGTCTGAGCCCCGACGGCGGCGACCAGGTACGCATTCGAGAATTCGATTTGAGCAGCAAGTCTTTTGTTGAAGACGGGTTTGATTTTCCCGTGGCCAAAACTCATGCTTCCTGGATTGACCGGGATACCTTGCTTGTTGGCTCTGCGGGCAGTGAGCAATTCACTACCCGCTCCACTTATGCCAGCACCCTGCGCCGGGTGGGCCGAGGTGTAAGAATTGAAGACGCCCCGGTGATTTTCGAGGTCAAAAAGGACCATGTTGCGGCGTTCGGCTACTTCGATTCCACACCCGGTTTTGAGCGTGTGATCACCACCGACGCCATCGACTTCTACCGTTCGCGCACCGGTTTCATCCTAGAGGGCGCACACCACGTAATTCAGGTTCCCGATGATGTTCAGGTGAGCTTGCACCGCCAGTGGGTTCTGTTCGCGCCGCAGACCGATTGGGAGCACCAAGGCCAGATCTTGGTTGCAGGTTCGTTGGCCATTGCCCGGCTAGAGACATTTCTTGAAGACGGAACCATCGACAAGGTGCTATTCGTCCCTGACGGGAGCAATGCCCTTGAAGGACTGAGCTTCACCGCGAATTACCTTTTGCTTACTGTGTTGCAAGATGTTGCGTCGCAGGTTCGAGTCATCAGCCTGACAGAGAATTTCAATGAAACGCTGATGCCCCTAGCGGACCCGATGCTCAATATTTCCGTTGGAGCCGTTGATGACGAAGATGAGACCGCCGCAGATGACTACTGGATGACCATCACCGGGTTCATCACTCCCACCACCTTGTTGCGTGGGACTGTGGGCTCCCACGGCACCGTAGTGAAAAGATCGCCTGATCGTTTTGATGCAACAGGTCTGGAAGTCACACAGCACTTCGCAACGTCGGCGGACGGGACAAAGGTTCCATATTTCCAGGTAGCACCGGAAAATTTGGTTCTTGACGGGAAAAATCCTGTGCTCATGGATGGCTACGGTGGATTCCAACACAGTATGACTCCGGGTTATGCCGCAGCTATGGGCGTAGGTTGGCTTTCGCGCACGAATGAAACCGACCGCCGTGCGATCTACGTAATGACCAATATTCGAGGAGGCGGCGAATACGGTCCAACGTGGCACCGTGCGGCTCTTCGGGAAAAGCGTCACCGTGCCTATGAAGATTTTGCGGCCATCGCAGAGGACCTAGTGACACGTGGCGTAACCAGCCGCGAGCATCTATCGGCCACAGGACGCTCCAATGGCGGATTGCTGATGGGCAACATGATTGCTGGCTACCCGCAACTATTTGGTGCTATTTCTTGCGGTGTACCGCTTTTGGATATGAAGCGTTACACACAGCTGGCAGCGGGTCATTCATGGATCGCTGAATATGGCGATCCAGAGAAACCCGAGGATTGGGAGTTCTTACGTACTTTCTCCCCGGTGCATCGACTCAGTGACCAACCACATCCGGTTGATGACTATCCAGCGACTTTGATTTGGACCACAACTTCTGATGACCGGGTCGGCCCCTCGCAGGCGCGCATCATGGCCGCCAAGATGATGGACCTAGGCATCAAAAATGTGCGGTATCACGAGCCTGAAGGCGGTGGCCATGCAGGTTCGACGGACAATGAATCAACGGCGAAAATGCTTGCCACAAGTTACGAATTCCTGTGGCGAAAAGTGCATTAGCTCTCTCGTTTTGGAACACTCGCCTATCTTCAGGTAGGCTAGATTCTGCTGGAAACAGCGGATGGACACGTGCCAGAGCGGCCGAATGGACTTCACTGCTAATGAAGGGTCGGGCTAAAACTCGACCGGGGGTTCAAATCCCCCGTGTCCGCCATAAAACCCCTACTTAGGTAGGGGTTTTTTGTTTCTGCAGGGCATCGCGATACCCGCCTGCACCAACAATTACTTGATACCAAAAAGGACGCCTCCGAGCATCATGCTCAGAGGCGTCCTTTGAGGGTTAACGGCTTCGGCCGCCAGTGCCTAAATCAGTCATTGCGCTTCACGAAGGTCTGCAGCATGTTCTGCACAATATCCTTAGGTAGCGAGGTATGACGGACGATAATTTCTGACATGCGATCAAGGTCCGTATCGGCAATGGCTTCAAATAAGGCTTCACGGTCAGCTTCAGGCAGTTCCGCCGCGTCAAAGTGAACGGGACCGTCTGGGCCCTGTCCTTCGAATTTGAAATCAGCAACATTGCCGTTGGCACTGGCACCGGACATTGGCGAGGTCGCTATCATCCGCTCCAAGTCATCAACTGGCAAACCGGTGTAGCCGTGCAAAATCTTTGCCGCTTCTTCAAAGTTTGAATCGCGGAGCATGGAGAAGAGCTGATCATACTCATTGGGCGGAAGCTGTTCGCTGGAGAATTCACGGCTTTCGCCGTCAAGTTCGAAGGCCATTTTGAAGTGAGTCGCACTTGGCTCGTTTTCGGAACCGAACTGTTCACTCCACTCGCTAGGTACAATCCAGGTATCAGCGTCCGAACCTAGTGTGGCCTCTTGCTCATTACCGCTAGCAGCTTCTCGGTCTTCCCGTTCAACCTGAGCTTCCAGCTTGTCGCTCAAGGCCTGAATTTCAGCGTCGTCCGATGGTAGCTCCTTAGCCGGGGCAACCTGAGGGTATTTATCGAGGCTGCGAACCGCGATGACGCAGTCTTTCACCGATTCACCGGTAGCCGCGCGATAGTTTTGCACGGCCCCCATCACGTCGCCTTTAGCAAGATTGCGGTAGACGGAATTGCGGGCAGAATCATCTAGTTTCGCGTTGGCAGCTTCAGCCACTTCACGGGAGATAGCTTGCGCAACCTGCGCAGAGTTTTTCTTCCGTAATGCCTGCAGACCGAAGTAACCCAAGGCAATCACTGCGATGATGACAACGAGCCAGATGATAATTTCCATACCTCCAGACTACTTCTTTTAACTGTGCAATTACCCGGCTACGCCCAAAGTGAAAGGCAGGACACCCGGCGCGCCAGCAATTCGTAAAGCCCGCCCAGCCATAGCGATCGACCAGCGCGAATCAACAAGATCATCCACGAGCAAAACCGGACCCGGCGCACCCGAAACCAATTGTTCCAACGCAGCTGGAAGTTCAAAGGCATCTGCCACCGCAGCAACGCGGAATGCCGAGTTACCTCCGGAGCCATTTTGTGGGCCGGAGCCGCGGTACTCAAGCTGACCTAGATAGCGCAACCGGCCAACCTCGGCCAGGCTCTGAGCCAACGAGGTAATGAGTTGTGGCCGCTTATTTGACGGCATGGCAACCACACCAACGGGCCGTTCTTCCCAATTCCATTCGGCTAGTACCTTGATGCAGGCATCCACCATTGGCTTATCAATGGGATTATCGGTGGGGTCGGCAAATAGTTGACGCAGTCGATTGCCCCACCCGAGGTCGGTAAGACGAGCCAATGCCCGTCCATTGGAGATCTGCTCATCAACCGGAATTTTTCCCTTGAGCGTGTATCCCAAGCGGTCCAAACCCGATGGGTAGAGCTTACGTGGTTCAATCGGGATTCCCACGCGGCCCAGCGCCGCTTGGGCGCTGTCCTTAGAGTCTTCAGGAATATGATCGTCAAACCAGACACCGGCACAGTTATCGCAGCGTCCACATGGTACCGAACGCGGATCATCCAAGGCTTCGGTCAAGAATTGCATGCGGCACCCACGAGTATTTTCGTAGGTGACCATCAGCGTTTGTTCGTGCACCCGGCTCTGGGCCACACGCTTGTATCGTTCCGCGTCGTAGCTCCACGGCATGTCGGTGCGCATCCATCCGCCTGCAACACGTTCCACCGCGCCATCAACTGCTAGTACCTTGAGCAACAGCTCCAGAGGAGAACGGCGCAGATTCACTGCGCTTTCCAACGCCGGCACGCTCATCGCCCCGTCGGTGCCTGCTAGCGCTTCTAGTACTTGGGTGGCACGGACTTGGTCCGGCATGGAACTGGTCGCAAAGTACTCCCAGATCTCCGAGTCATCTGGGCCAGGAAGCAATAGAACATCCGCATTCACACTGCCACGACCGGCACGACCCACCTGCTGGTAGTAGGCCACCGGAGAGCTGGGTGCGCCAATGTGCAGCACAAATCCGAGGTCTGGCTTGTCAAAGCCCATACCAAGGGCGCTAGTTGCGATCAGCGCCTTAACCACATTGTTTTTTAGTGCTTGTTCTAGCCGTTCGCGTTCCTCTAGGTCGGTGCGCCCGGTATAGGCCGCGACTTCATGACCAGCTTCGCGCAACAAGCGAGCAATATCTTCGGCTGCAGAAACGGTCAGCGTGTAGATGATGCCTGAGCCGTTAAAATCATTGATATGGCTGAGCAACCAGGCCAATTGCATCCGTGGAGAAGGCAATCTCAGTACGCCAAGTCGAAGTGAATCTCGCGCAAGGGTGCCACGCAAGGTGAAAACTTGCTCGGTCCCGCCGGCCAGTTGTTCAGCCACATCTTCTACGACGCGACTGTTGGCAGTTGCGGTGGTGGCAAGAACAGGAAGGCCCTTAGGCAACTTGGCAATCAAGTCTCGGATACGCCGATAGTCGGGACGGAAATCATGGCCCCAGTCTGAGATGCAGTGGGCTTCGTCAATAACCAGCAGACCTAGTCGTTGCATCAGCATTGGTAGCTGTTGCTCGCGGAATGATGGATTATTCAGGCGTTCTGGCGACACCAGCAGCACATCAAGTTCGTTGCGTTGCAGCTTTTCAAGAATCTCGCGCCATTCGAGCACGTTGGCTGAGTTGATGGCGGCGGCCCGTACCCCTGCACGCTCGGCCGCGGCCACCTGATCACGCATGAGAGCCAGCAATGGAGACACGATCAAGGTGGGCCCATAACCCTGCTCACGCAAAAGGAGTGATGCGATGAAGTAGACCGCTGACTTTCCCCAACCGGTGCGCTGTACAACCAGGGCACGACGACGTTCGGCCACCAAAGCTTCGATTGCTTCATACTGGCCGTCGTGGAATTGTGCCTCGGGGTTTTGCACCAGAGCGCGCAGTTTCTGCAGAGCCAGGGTTTTCAGATCCACTTGCATTGAGCCATCCATGACTTCAGTATTTCAGTTTCCTCCCCTGAATTAGGATCCAGACGTGGCGATTTGTGCACTAACAACGTTTTGGACAGCATCCAGAGCCCGATTTAGCGGAAGTGTTAGGCATTTCCCATCCACAATCGCCCCATTCTCGCTGATTTGAATCAGTCAAACCGGTAGGCTGAATGATGTGAGTGAAGAAATTGATCTTAATCAGAGCTTTAAGGCCTACGACGTCCGCGGCGTAGTCGGCGAAAGCCTGAACGCCGAAGCAATCGAAGCTATTGGCGCGGCCTTTGTTGATGTCTTGTCCCTGTCGGGCAAGGACGTATTGGTGGGTGGCGACATGCGCCCATCCTCTGCAGAATTTGCCCAGGCGTTCGCCCGTGGTGCTACCTACCGTGGCGCTAATGTCATCATGCTCGGCTTGATCTCCACCGACGAGCTGTACTTCGCTTCGGGCAAGCTTGATGCTGCTGGCGTGGTGTTTACCGCCAGCCACAACCCGGCCCAGTACAACGGCATCAAGATGTCCACTTCTGGTGCTCGTCCGATCTCTTCGGCCACGGGCCTGTTTGATATCCGCGACGTGGCACAGCAGTACCTGAACGAGGGACTGCCGGTTTCCGGCGATACCCCGCAGGGAAGCATCACCGAACGCGACGTCTTGGCTGATTACGCGGCATACCTACGTGAACTGGTTGATATCTCATCCATCCGCCCGCTGAAGATCGTGGTGGATGCAGGCAACGGCATGGGCGGCATGACCACCCCTGCAGTACTTGGCGACACCGTACTTTCAGCACTACCGCTTAATATCGTTCCCTTGTACTTTGAGCTGGATGGCACCTTCCCTAATCACCCAGCCAACCCACTGGAACCAGAAAACCTCAAGGACCTTCAGGCTGCGGTGCTCGAGCACGGCGCCGACATGGGCCTAGCCTTCGACGGCGACGCGGACCGTTGCTTTGTTATCGACGAGCGCGGCCTTCCGCTGTCCCCTTCGGCAATCACCGCCTTGGTTGCTGTTCGCGAAATCGCTCGCGTTCAGGCAGCTGGCGAAGAGAACCCCGTGATCATCCACAACCTGATCACCTCCAAAGCAGTGCCTGAATTTGTCACCAAGTCCGGTGGCACCCCGGTGATGACCCGTGTGGGCCACTCCTTCATCAAAGCTGAGATGGCAAGTCAGGGCGCGGTATTTGGTGGCGAGCACTCGGCGCACTACTACTTCCGCGACTTCTACAACGCTGACACCGGCATGCTGGCAGCCATGCACGTTTTGGCAGCCCTCGGTGAGCAGGATCTGCCACTGTCGGAACTCGGCGCCGAATACGAACCCTACGTTGCTACCGGAGAAATCAACTCCGAGGTAGAAGACAAACAAGGCGCTACCGCTCGAGTTCTGGCCCACTTTGACGGGGGACCTGTTGATGTGATGACCATGGATGGCACTACCATTTCGGCAAAGGACGGCAGCTGGTGGATCAACCTTCGCCCGTCCAACACCGAGCCGTTCCTACGTTTTAACGGTGAAGGCCGCACCGCAGAAATCATTGAGCCCCTCCGCGATACCGTCTTGGCGATCGTGCGCGGAGAGAACGTCACTAACTAGCAAGGGGAAGACATGAATCTCGAATCATTGGATGAGGGCGTCAAGGACGCACTGAATAAAGTCTTGGGCACCGCGCTAGGCGTGGCTCGCGAGCAGCTCGAAGAGCAGGGCGTTTTCCTTCCCTTCGCGATCGCGCTGGAACCAAAAGACGATGAAAGCGAGCCAGAGCTACGTCTGATCGCAGTACCACCAACGGATGATCCAGAAGATCCGGATGCTGACATCGATACCGAAGCCATGGCTGCTGAACTGGTTGAGGTTTTGAACCAGCAGGGCACCCACTTTGATGCCATCGCTATCGCTTCTGATGTTCTACTTCAGGAAAACGACCGCGACGCCATCCACATCGTTGCCGAGCACCGCGTGGGCGCTGCCCTCGCTATCGTTCAGCCATACACGATGCCAGCTGAGCCAGGTGGCGAGTGGATTTTCGATGAGCCTGCTGCCGAATCGGCCGAGGCCATCTGGGCCAACGCGCAGTAGATCTCACTTGGTGATTTCGGGGTCAGCATAGTGACTATGCTGACCCCGAAATGCTTTTCCCACGTAAAGTATGAATTATGAAACTCAGTGCCTTTACCGACGTGTGCTTGCGAACCATTATGGTTTTGGCAACGCCGGGCACCGGGCAATTGACCAGCCGTGAGATTGCCGATTCCGTAGGGGTTCCCTACAACCACGTTGCCAAGGCCGTCCTGGAACTGCGCACGCTGGGAATTCTGCAGGTCGCTCGCGGCCGCAACGGTGGCGCGACATTGAGCAGCCAAGCGCTGAGCTTTTCCCTCGGCGGGCTGTTGCGCAAATTGGACAAGCGCACCGATATTGTGGATTGCTCCGATCATGACGCCCAAACCAATTGTCCGCTCTCGGGCGACTGCCGTTTGCGGGCCGTCTTCCGGCAGGCTCGTGAAGTTTTCTACGCTTCGCTGGATCCAGTGACCATTCAGGACATCTGCCCGACATCATCCGCGATGCCGATCAAGGCGCTTCCCTTCCCGACGGTGCGCAATCTTTCCTGATTCCCCTTCGACCCGGGTGTAGCATCGCCCACTGATGTTACGTATTCCAGCTGGTGAATTTGCAATCCTTTTCTACTAGGCGTAGAAATGGATCATAAATCTTGTATTTCAAATACAAGTTATCGACAACTCCCAAGGAGACCCGATGCTGTCCACCAAGTCCTTCCCGGTCATTGAAGCCACGCTGCCCATCATCGCAGAGCGCATTTCAAGCATTACCCCGAACTTCTACAACCGCTTGTTCGCCGCGCACCCGGAATTGCTCGACGGAATCTTCTCCCGCTCGAACCAGAAGAACGGTACCCAGCAGCAGGCACTGGCCGGATCCATCGCAGTCTTCGCAACGTACTTGGTCAAGCACCCGGGCACCACCCCGGAAACCATGCTCGCCCGCGTAGCCCACAAACACGCTTCCCTCGGTGTCACCGAGGATCAGTACCCCATCGTCTACAAGCATCTCTTTGACGCCATTGCCGAAGACCTGGGCGATGCGCTGACTCAGGAGATCGCCGATGCCTGGACCGAGGTCTACTGGCTGATGGCCCACGCGCTGATCAAGATCGAGAATGGCTTGTACGCACAGCAGGCCAACGCCGAGATCTACACCCCGTGGAAGCTTGTCGAGCGCACCAAAACCGGCGTTGATTCGGTCTGCTTCAGCTTCGAGCCAGCTGACGAAACCCCAGCCACCACCGCCAAACCTGGCCAGTTCGTTTCGGTCCGCATGCCAATGGCCGACGGTCTCCGCCAGGTTCGCCAGTACACTTTGAGCAACGACATCGAGCGGACCAATCGTCGCACCGTCACCGTCAAGTTGGATATGAACGGCGAGTTCTCCCCTGTGATCCACAATGACCTGAAGCTCGGCGACGTGGTCGAGCTATCAAATCCGTATGGCGACCTGGTCATCGATAACGAAGGCTCGCCATTGGTGATCGCCACCGCTGGGATTGGATGTACCCCGAGCGCAGCCGCATTGCAGATATTGGCTGCACGTGGCTCCACCCGCAAGATCACCGTGTTGCATGCCGACCAGGAAGTCACCGCCTGGCCATTGCGTGAGCAGATGCTCGAATCCATCGGCAAGCTACCAGAAGCCACCATCAGCACCTGGTTCGAACGTGGCGAATTGCCAGAGGACCTAAACGCCCAGTCCGGCTACATGAACCTCACTGGCGCACTGACCGAGAATGCCCAGGTCTACCTGTGCGGCCCGTTGCCATTCATGAACGCAGTGCGCAACCAGGCGCTTGAAGCTGGCATCCCCGCCGAACGTATCCACTATGAAGTCTTCGGCCCGGATGTATGGCTCGCCGCCTAGCCTGTGAGTTGCAGAGCGGTGCTGCAGGTGAATCCAGCGAATTCACCTGCAGCACTTTTGTTTCTATTTTCCGGTATCCGCAGCATCTTCCGGCGTATCGCCCCGTTGCGGTCCCTTCTTCTTAAGATCGAACTTCTTCGAGTCCAGCTTTCGAGGATTGCTTTTCCCGGTGAACCTGCCAAGTTTCTTCTGTCCGTCCTCTTGAAGTGGCGGCGTCGATTCTCCGGTTTCTTGGCTCTGATTCACCGGCACTTCAGCGGCCTGTTCCGCTGGTGTTGATTTGGTGTTCCTTGCCGGCTTGGTGGCCTGCGGGTCCAGCAGAATCTGGTGCAGTCCCCCATCGGTGATCCAACGGCGCAGTACCGAATTGAACAGGATGGGATTCTCAATGTTCCACTGGTGATGCATTCCCGGTACCACCCGAGTGATGGCTTGTGGAAGCTCTTCACGCAAGGCAATAAAGGATTTCTGCACCAATTTTGGCTCCTTGGAACCGACTAGCGCCAAGACTGGACCCCGGTAAGCTCCGAGGTTTTTAGGCAGTCCCCGGGATCCAAGTCATTCATGATGGCACGCATATTTTCAGCTTTGAGTTTCACACCATGCTCGGCAAAAAGCTCGCGCTCGTCATCCACCATGCCATAGGCGCCGGCTTGGAAGCGCCAGTACCATTCACTGCCGATCAGCTTCAGCTGCATCCGGTGGAAGGTACGTGCCGCGGTACTTGCACCGGTCACCGGCGTACCGGTGATCAGTACCGAGTCCACCAGCTCCGGGTGCCGCGCAGCTACATGCAAGGCGATCACTCCACCGAGCGAAATTCCGACCAGGTGCACTCCACCTTCTGAAACCTCGTCAGCAATCAGCGCGGCCACGTCATCAGCCGCTGATTCCAGGCCTTCCCAGGTCTCTTCAAACCGCGCACCGAAGGCTGGAAGGTGCAGGGTGAGGACATTAAAGTCGCCAAAGGCCAAGACCTGCGGATCCCAGCTCCAGTTACCCACGTTGCCACCATGAAGGAAGACGATGGTCTGCGGATGGCGTTGGTTTTGCCCGGCACGTCCAGGGTGGACCTCAGGATAATCCGTGGCATCACGCAAAGCGCCCTGCGCAGGCTTTGATGCAGAATCTTTGGCAGAAGTCATGGCAAGTACTCCAATACCGCGTCGAGCCATTCCAGCTGCGCGGCTTGTTGTCGGATTGCATTATCGAGGGTTGCGGCCATGAGGAAGCTTCGTCGGTCAGCAGCAGCTCGCATGTCGATCCCCTCGCGCTGGGAGAGGTAATCGTCGAGAATGAATTGGGTTGCTTCACGACGTTTTACAAGCAACTTTTCGATGTCTTCGCGCTCGAGCTCCGCAGCGAAAAATACCTGCCCCATAAAAGGGTCGCGTTCTGGGGATTCAACCGGACCGTCCGAAAGCCACAGGGTCAGTACTTCGCGACCAGCTTCGGTGATGTGGTGCTCTTGGCGGTCAGGGTAATTGCTTTGAGGCACCGTACGCACAGTGGCGTAGCCCTTATCAACCAGCTGCGCCAAGGTGCGATAAATCTGCGCCTTATCTGCATTCCAGAAGTGGTTAATAGAGGAGTCAAAGTGCTTTTTGAGCTCATAACCAGTCATCGGCGACAAGCATAGGAGCCCAAGGATTAAACGTGCCAAAACCATAGAGTTATCTTTTCACAGTTAGTTGATTTTGCACCCACTTTTGTACGGCGTGGGAAAACTGTGCCCGGATTGTGACAATTGCTTGGCGCGCACCTTCGGCGCTTAAACGACCATGCTCCTGGTTACTGGATTTTCAGTAACCAGGAGCAAGGTCGATGTTGATCTATTCGAGAACTTATGCGCTCAGGCGTTCCTTCAGACCGTCAAGTTCTGCACGCAGTGAAGCTGGCAGTGCATCGCCGAAGTTGGCGTACCATTCTTCGATGCCCTCAACTTCGGCGGCCCATTCGTCCTTGTTGACGGCCACAGCGGCTTCAACTTCAGCCGGAGTGAAGCCTTTCAGGCCGGTCAGGTCGATGGATTCACCGGTTGGCACGTTACCAATGATGGTTTCCTTGGCATCCGCGGTGCCTTCGATGCGCTCGATAGCCCACTTGAGCACACGCGAGTTGTCACCGAAACCTGGCCATGCGAAGCCACCTTCAGCGTTGCGACGGAACCAGTTCACCAAGAAGATCTTTGGCATCTGCTCAGGGTTGAGCTTGGCCGAGATGCTGTCCCAGTGGTTCAGGTAGTCACCTGCGTTGTAGCCGATGAATGGCAACATCGCCATTGGATCGCGACGAATCACTCCGGTAGCACCGGAAGCAGCTGCAGTGGTCTCCGAGGACAGGGTGGAACCCATGAAGATACCGTTGGTCCAGCTGCGCGCTTCGGTCACCAATGGAATGGTGGTCTTACGACGACCGCCGAACAAGATGGCATCAATCTTCACGCCGTCTGGCGAGTAGTAGTCTTCGGAAAGCATGTCGACCTGCGAGATCGGGGTGCAGAAACGCGAGTTAGGGTGCGCTGCTGGACGACCGGACTCCGGAGTCCAGTCATTGCCCAACCAGTCGGTCAGGTGTGCCGGGGTCTCGTCAGTCATGCCTTCCCACCACACGCCACCTTCGTCGGTCAGCGCAACGTTGGTGAAAATGTTGTTGCCCTTGGCGATGGCACGCATAGCATTCGGGTTGGTGGACCAACCGGTACCTGGAGCCACACCGAACAAACCGTACTCTGGGTTCACTCCGCGTAGTTCGCCTTGTTTGCCGATGCGCATCCAGTTGATGTCATCGCCCAAGGTTTCAGCCTTCCAACCTTCGATGGTTGGATCCAGCAAAGCCAGGTTGGTCTTACCGCAAGCCGATGGGAATGCAGCAGCGACGTGGTAGGCCTTGTTCTGTGGGCTGGTCAGCTTGAGAATCAGCATGTGCTCAGCGAGCCAGCCTTCATCACGAGCCATGGCCGAGGCGATACGCAGGGAGTAGCACTTCTTGCCCAGTAGTGCGTTGCCACCGTAGCCCGAACCGTAGGACATGATGGAGCGCTCTTCAGGGAAGTGAACAATCCACTTGTCCTCGTTGCAAGGCCATGCGACGTCTTCTTCGCCTGGCTTCAGCGGTGCACCTACAGAGTGCAGCGCTGGAACGAAGAATGCGTTTTCTGCTTCCATCTTGCGCAGTACTTCATCGCCAATCTTGGCCATGATGCGCATTGAGGTAACAACGTAGGCCGAGTCGGTGATTTCTACGCCGTAGGCAGGGTTTTCAGCGTTCAGCGGTCCCATGACAAAAGGAATGACGTACATGGTGCGTCCGCGCATCGAACCGTCAAATAGGCCGTTGAGCATGGACTTCATCTTCTCTGGGTCTTCCCAGTTATTGGTGAAGCCGGCGTCTTCCTTCTTCTTCGAGCAGATGAAGGTGCGCTCTTCTACACGCGCTACGTCCTTGGGGTCCGAAAAACCAGCGTAAGAATTAGGGAAGTTTGGATCGGTCAGCTTAACCAAGGTTCCGGCTTCAACGAGTTCAGCACTCAGTCGTTCGGCTTCTGCTGCTGAACCATCTACCCAATAAACACGATCCGGCTTCGTCAAGGCGGCCACTTCTTCGACCCAGCTTGCCAACTCCTTGTGCGAAGTTGCTGCGTCGATTACGGTCTGATCCGAGCTCGTGCTCATTATGTGTTCCCTCCATTGGGCTCAACTAGCAATAAATCAAGGCTAGGGTGAACGCTGAGAGCTCACGGTGTGATCGAGACCTCAACAAAGCGTGGGCAGGAAACGCAAAACTTGAAAAATCCCAAGATTCCGGGGAACTTGAAAGTGGAAAACACGAAAAGATGTGATGAAGGTCACGTAGACCGGTACCCTTTTGCTTGCTTCACATAACCGTCTGTTCACCTGAACGCGGTAGCTTTGCCCGCCGATTTGTACATGCTCAAATCCACCTGTATAGTAATTCGAGGTTCGTGAGAACGAGCCAACAACAGAATATGCGCCCATAGCTCAGCTGGATAGAGCGTCTGTCTACGGAACAGAAGGTCAGGGGTTCGAATCCCTTTGGGCGCACAAATTGAAATTCCCACTCAAACGAGTGGGAATTTTTTGTATCCCAAGGAGAAGTTGATGCCCACATTGACCCTCGACTCACGCACGGTCCTTCGTTTGCTCGAAGTTTCGGACGCCGCCCAGCTCGCAGAAGCCTATGTGCGCAACCGCGAACACTTGCGCCCCTGGGATCCGGAACGCGAAGATGCTTTTTCACGCAGGCCTGGCATGCAGAAAATATTTCTCAAACTCTCGCGGCCAATGAACACGGTCTGGCGTATCCATACGGGCTGTTTCGCGACCAGCAACTGATTGGTCGCTTTAATATCGTGTCTGTTGTTCGTGGGCCATTCCAAAGTGCCAGCCTGGGCTACTGGGTTGACCATCGTTTCACCGGGCAGGCACTGGCCTCGCGCGCAGTGGCCGCACTGCGCATTGAAGCCGTGGAGAACGTTGGATTGCATCGCCTGGAAGCCAGCACTCTTTTGCACAACTTTGCTTCGCAGAAAGTGTTGCTGAACAACGGCTTCGCCCAGATCGGGATGGCACCAAACTACCTGAAAATTGCAGGGCGATGGCAAGACCATAATCTCTATCAAACGATCCTTCACAGCTAGTTTCAAACCCGGCCGCGCAGCATTGATCTAAGCCATCTCTATACGCTTCAATGCCCTCACGACCAGACATCTTGTGAATCACGGCACTTTTGACTGATTTGGTTTTTGCTCTGCTGAATTCTCGTGTAAAGTTATTCAAGTCGTCACGACGACAACAACAAAATATGCGCCCATAGCTCAGCTGGATAGAGCGTCTGTCTACGGAACAGAAGGTCAGGGGTTCGAATCCCTTTGGGCGCACAAATTGAAATTCCCACTCGATCGAGTGGGAATTTTTTTGTCTTTCCTTCAACTTCTGTCACAGCCCTATGCGTCGCAATTAATGCGATTGCCTCAGCATCAGCTTGGTATCCATGATGCTCCACGCCGGAACCTTCTCGCCTTGAATCCTTTTGATCAGCAGTTCGGCCATAATCTCCCCTGCCGTTCAGGGAATTGAGCAATAGTCGTGAGCGGCGGGTTTGAACTGCGCGAAAATGAATCGTCATCCACCGTCGTCACGGAGATATCCTTCGGCACATTAATGCCTGCTTCATGCAACGCCTGCAAAGCGCCAAAACCCATCTGCGCACTGGCAGTAAACAAGCCATCAATCGAAACCTGGGACGCAAGTAGCTGTTCCATGATGTGGTGACCACTTGCCGGAGTGAAGTCACCAATTTCGATAGCCACAGGTTCAAGGCCTGCAGCCTCAACTCCCTGCTTGAACCCGACCAACCGGTCAAGGCCCGCACCCATATCCTGTGGTCCGGCGATCATTGCTAATTTGGTTCTCCCCTGAGCGATGATCACCTCAGTTGCCCGACGAGCGGCGGCAATATTGTCGATATCAACCACGTAGATCTCGTTTTGATCTGTGCTCATGGTGCGCCCGCCATAGACCATTGGCAATTTGGAAGCTAGGTCTGCATAGGAACGGTCATCCGCGTGATGCGAAAGAACCAGGGCGCCGTCGACATTTCCACCCTGCAAGTATCGGGTCGTTTTGGCTGGATCAGATTCGGTAGAGAGCAGCAAGGTGAGCATAAATTCGGTGTCGGCCACATATTGAGCGACACCTTGGACGACCTTGGCAAAGTACGGGTCCGCAAAAACTTCGCTGTATTCTCGGGCACCACCAACGCAATGGAGTTGGTTCTGCCCTGCGCTAGTGAGCGGGCAGCCCGATTGGGCACATAGTTCAGCTCTTGGATCGCTTGATCCACAGCCTTTTTGGCGTCAGCCTTAACCCGATCCGAACCGTTGACCACCCGTGAAACCGTAGCTCGCGAGACGCCAGCGCGTTCAGCCACCATTTCCAGTGTTGCTTGCGGTCTGCGCGATTCGTTCATGCTCATTATCTTGCGCCTAGGTATGAGTAGTTAGCGGATCATCGTGCGTGCGTGATGGCCCGTACCTCAGGTAATGAGCTACGGGCCATCATCAACAAGTGCTATGCCATTGTACGATTTGCGGCAATCAGTGAGGCGTAAGCCTTGCCGCTGTTCTTAATGATCCGTTCCTGAGTTTGGTAGTCGACGTGGATAATTCCAAACCGCTTGTCATAGCCCCAAGCCCACTCGAAATTATCGAGCAGCGACCACACGAAGTATCCGCGCAGATCAACACCGTCATCAATCGACTTAGCGACCTGGTCCAAATGGTTCAGGATATATTCGCTGCGCTCGGTATCCTCGATCGTTCCTTCATCACTCACCACGTCGGTATACGAGGCCCCGTTTTCCGTGATGTACAGCGGAGGCAAGTTCTCGTAGTCCTGAGTCAATCGGTTGAGCAAGACGCGTAAACCTTCGGGGTTCACTTCCCAACCCATCGCTGTACGTGGCAGGTCTCGGGCTGGGAATGTCACGTACTCACTGCCCACAAAAGGCGAAGACTTGGCAGCATCTGTAGGCTGCACAGCAGCCGGTTGCCCCTCAGGCAACGGATGACCCGACACGTTGTCATCGTGATAATGATTTACGCCCAAGAAGTCGATGGTCTGATTGATCTGCTCTAAGTCTCCTGGCTGAATCAACTGCGCCAGGCCAAGATGGCTGACATCTTCCAAGAGATCTGCTGGGTAGGAGCCACGCAAGACTGGGTCCAGATACATCCGATTCCACAGGGCATCAACACGACGTGCTGCTTCAAGATCAACTGGATCAGATGGGTCGTTCGGCACCGCATTGGTCAGGTTCAGCGTGATGCCGATTTCCTGCGCACCGAGTTCACGCAGACGCTGTACTGCCAAGCCGTGAGCCAAGTGCTGGTGATGCATCGCAGCCAAGGCTGCTTCGGGTTTTTGCCGTCCTGGAGCATGCTCGCCAGCGGCATAACCAATCAGCGAAGAACACAGTGGCTCATTAAAGGTGGTCCAATGTCGCACCCGGTCACCGAGCTTGTTGTAGACCGCTTCGGCATACTCCAAATACCGGTACGCGGTATCGCGGTTGGTCCATCCCCCGCCCTCTTCCAGAGCCTGCGGAAGATCCCAGTGATAGAGAGTCAGCCACGGCAAAATGCCGTTGTCTAGTAGCTCATCTACGAGGCGAGAGTAGAAGTCCAAGCCTTGCTGATTCACGGTTCGTCCGCCGGGAACCACGCGAGCCCAGCTGGTGGAGAACCTGTAGGAGTCCAGCCCAATTTCTCGCATGAGCTGCACGTCTTCGCGATAGCGGTGATAGTGGTCCACTGCGACTTCAAGGTTTTCTCCGCCGGCAATAGCACCTGACTTTCGTGCAAACGCATCCCAGATGGAGTCTTCTTTGCCATATGCATGGCCGGCGCCCTCAATTTGGGCGGCCGCCGTGGCCGAGCCAAAGACGAAGTCCTTGGGCCACGCGAACTGTTGCGATAGGTGAGTAGTCATTAACCCTTTACAGCTCCTGCCATAATTCCGGATACAAGTTGTTTTCCTGCCAGAACGAAGAGCAACAGCAAAGGAATCGTCGCCATCAAGGCGCCGGTCATCACGATGGTGTAGTCAACGTATCGAGCAGATTGCAGTTGGCTCAGCGCCACCTGCAGGGTTGGTGTTTGTGGGGCTACCAGCATAGGCCACAGGTAATCGGTCCAGGCTGTCATAAAGGTGAACAGCGAAAGGATCGCCATCGCAGGTCGAGCCGCAGGCACGCCCACATGCCAGAAGGTTCCAATCATCGAAGCGCCATCAACCCGGGCGGCTTCAATCAGCTCATCCGGGATGTTGTCCACCAGATACTGTCGCATAAAGAAGACACCAAAAGCGGTCACCAGTGTAGGGATCATAATGGCTCCTAGAGAGCCGGTCCAGCCAAACTGCTTCATCATCATAAACATCGGAATGATGCCTAGCTGAGTCGGGACCGCCAAGGTAGCAACCACAAAAATCAGTAGCCCTTCTCGTCCACGGAAGCGCAGCTTGGCAAAAGCGTAACCCGCCAAGGTTGAGAAAGAAACCACGGAGAAGGTAATCATCGAGGAAACGATCAAACTATTTCCCAACGCCGCCCAAAAATCGACCGAGTCGAATACTTGGGCAACATTTGACCAGAATTGCCCGCCCGGTAACAGTGGTGGCCATGCCGAGGAGAATACGTCACCGGTGGAAGAACCAATAACAAATGAGTACCACAGCGGGTAGGTGCTTCCGATAAGGAAGGCCAGCAAGATGCCATAGGTCAGGAATCCTGGGCGACGGTCCGCGGTGAAGTTTTTGCTAAGCCCTAGCCGAGTGGGCTTAGTGCGTACGGTTCGTTGTAAGGTCGCGTTACTCATCGGTGCTGCTTCCTTTCATTGAACCTGCTGGGCTTTGAATCCGGGCTTGTGGGGCATTGCGGCCGGCACGTTTTGTGGTCACTTTACTCGTGCCTCGTCCCTTTTTCTTTTCTGAAGATGAAGCTATTGATCCGGAGACCAAGAAGTTGATCAGTCCGATAACAATAATGATCAAGAACAGTATCCAGGCCACGGCCGATGCTCGACCAAAGTCACCTCGGTTGAACGCTAGATCCCACAGGTACAGAACGGTGGTTTGATACTGCCGATCCGGCCCTCCCGGTACCGAGCTGCTGGGGTTAAAGAGTTTGGGTTCGGTGAAGATCTGCAGTCCACCAATGGTGGCGGTGATGATTACGAAGATCATGGTTGGACGGATGCTTGGCAACGTGATCGAGAAGAACCTGCGGATCATTCCAGCACCGTCGATGGCTGCCGATTCGTGCAGTTCGCGCGGCACCGCCTGCATTGCGGCCAGCAAGATCAACGCGTTATATCCCGTCCAGCGCCAGTTCACCATGGTCGCGATGGCCATATGGGATGGGAAGACCGAGGTTTTCCACGCAACGGGATCAATGTTTAATGCGCCGAGCAGATTGTTGATCAACCCATACTTTTCGTCAAAAGCACTGGAGAAGATTAGCGTGACCGCTACCGGCGTGACCACGTAGGGAACCAAAACGCTCATCCGCCAGAAAGTCTTGGCACGAAGGTTCTGGTCAAGCATGGCCGCAATGAATGTGGCAATGACCAGCTGCGGGATGGAGGAGAGCAGGAAAATGCTGAAGGTGTTGAACAGCGAATTCCAGAACAGTGGAGAAGTTAGTTCCGCCTTGTAGTTGGCCAGTCCCACCCATTCTCCGGCGCCGCCTAGCAGATCCCAGTCATTAATCGACACCACGAAGGTGTAAACCAGCGGGAAGAGGCCGACCAAACCGAAGAGGATAAAGAAGGGCGAGATGTAAAGATATGGGGAGTATTTGTAGTCCAACCGTCCGCGGAAGTGGCGCCGTCTGATGCTTCGCTCCGCTTTAGTTTCATCCAGCTTCTCACCGGTGCTTACACGCGGTAGTTCGGTGTTGAGGTGGGGCCGTGACATTGGTGTCGTGGTACTCATCTGTGTTGTCTTTTCTGCTGCAGTGCCTCTGCGCGAGGGAAGAAATCCGTGGTTGGTTTCGCCCTCGCGCAGAGCGGTGAAGGGTACTTAGTTACTTGATTTCCAGTTCCTTCAGCGTTGACAGCGCACTGTTCCACGCGGATTCTCCGTCGGTGCCCTTATCAATGGCGATGGTTGCTGGCCCGAAGACCTGTTCCTGGATCACCGAGTCATCGGCGCCCTTGAACTGTGCTTTGACGCCGTCGGCTCGGTGGCCCAACATTTCACCAATCGGTGCTCCATTGAAGAACTTCGTTAGGTCGTTCTCACCGGTCACGGCCTTGGACTTCTGTGCTTCAACGTTGCTCGGGAACGCTCCGGCAGTTTCGAAGGAGGTAGCCTGCGAAGTGGCGTTGGTCAGGTACTGGGCCAGCTTGGCCGCCTCGGCAGGGTGCTTTGAGGTGGTAGGTACGGTCAGGAATGCGCCACCCCAGTTAGCTGCGCCTCCGGGGAAGACATCAGCAAAGTCCCATCCAGCTGAGGAATCCCCGCCAGCTCCTTCAACCTGGCCTTTGACGTTTCCGAGCATCCAGCCTGGGCAAGGCATAACCGCAAAGGAACCGTCAATGAATGCCTGTCCTTTACCCCAGTCCCACTGGGTCTGCCCGGATGACAGTCCCTTCTTTGCTGCCGCTGAGAGCTTGTCCCATTGTTCGCGCAGCTGCGTATTTCCCTCGATGTTCAAGGTTCCATCGGCCTTGTAGTAGCCCTCATCGAGTTGGTTGGCCATTGCGTTCCAGACAAAGCCGGACTGGTCGTAGAAGGCCTTGTCGGTTTTCTTGACGTAGTCTTCGCCGACGCTGAAGAAGTCATCCCAGGTGGCATCTTCGCCGCCGAAGAGTTCAGCCACCTTTTCACGGTCGCTCGGAAGTCCTGCCGCTTTGAAGAGCTTGGAGTTGTAGCACAGGCCCATCGGCCCGATGTCGGTGCCGTAACCAATGAGTCGTCCTTGCTCATCGGTAGCCTGCTTAACTTTCCAGTCCACCCAATCAGCTGAGATGTCCTTGGCACCATACTCGTTGAGATCGGTGAAGCTCTCGGAGACGGTCATGACCTGACCCAGCCAGCCTTCTTCCACGGCCTGGACATCTGGCAGACCTGCGCCGGCAGCCTGCTTGGTCTTCCAGTCCGTCAATGCGTTGCCGCCGGTGTCGATGTTGGTGGCTTCGATGGTGACGCCAGGATTTTCTTTTTCGTATTTCTTGTACAGCGGGTCAAGGCCCTGAGTGCCGAAGGTGGTGACGGTCAGGGTGACGGGATTATCCGCCGAAGCTGGCTGGGCGGCATCTTTGCTTTCGCCCGATGAGCAACCTGCTGCGAGCAAGGCGATGCTTGAGGTCAGTGCGACAACCTTGGCAAGGCGAGATGTTCGTGAAGACTTCACGGTGACTCCATTCAAGTTCGGTTCGTGCGAGTGTGGGGTACTTCAATATTTTGAGAGCGCTCTCAAAATACGGCAAAAAGAATAGGGTTCATCCCTGAACCCTGCTTGCCATGGTTATGAAAGCAGCTCCGCTTTTCGTTTTGTGAGCGCTCTCACAAGACGTCTTCATCAATTCTCCACGAAGCGATTTTTCTGTCAACCCCAAATTTAAACCGAGTACGGCCAGGTGCCCCTTGCTGGCAGGTTCACCTGGCCGTTCCGGTTTGCTAGAAACTAGCCTTACTTGTTCAATTCAAGTCCCACCAACACCGGATCATGATCCGATGAGCGGTACTGATTTGCGGTGAACAAGTCGGTGATGTTGTAGTTGTGACGGCTGTACTCGTAGCCCACAGATTCGATGGCGTTGATGTTCCAGATGTCCTGACCGGTCACCTTGGAAGCCAATTCCGGAGAAGCCAAAATGTGGTCCAACGAACCACTCAATCCGTCATAAACATAGCTCTGCGAGTCAGCTGCAGCTCCCAAATCGGTGAAGCCAGCATCCTTGAGAACCCGGATTGGATCCTCAGCGGCATAGGAGTTGAAGTCTCCTGCAAGCAGCACCTTCTTGGTATTGCGGGAGATCTTAAGATCCTCGGTGAATTTCACCAAGGCCTTGGCCTGCTCAACACGGTCCGCGTTCCAGGCACCCTGGCCATCGCCAGAGTCCACGTTGCCTGAACCATCATTTGGTCCGGAGCCCTTGGACTTGAAGTGGTTTGCGACCACCACAAAGCGGGTGTTCTGATTTCCACCAACTTTTTGGAAGGCTTGGCCTAGCGGATCACGTGCATTATCAAAAGCAGGATCCTGCAGGATCACCGATTCCTCGACTGGCTTCACTGCCTGAGCACGGTAAATAATCGCAGTGCGGATCACGTCCTCATCAGCTGGCACAGTTGCCGGGCTTGGAACAAGGTTCCATACCTTGCTACCAGCAGCCACGTTCAACTGATCAACAAGATGAGCCAGAGACGCGTCACGATCTTCGCCGAAGCGCGCTGAGTTCTCAATTTCTTCCAGAACCACTACGTCCGCGGTGAACTTGCTCAACGCCGAAACAATCTTGGACTGCTGCCGGTTGAAGTTTTCCGCGTTGGCGGCGCCACGAGCATCACAGCCCTGACGAACGGTGAGCGGGTTGCCCTCACGGTCACGGTAGTAGGTGCACCCTTCGAGCTGGTCACCGGTAGTAGTGAAGTAGTTCAACACGTTAAAGCTACCGACGCTCACGTTCCCGCCGACCTCTTCGGGAGCTTCATTGTTGATCTGCTCGAAGTTCAGCGCGATATCAGCATCATTGGAACCAATCACTTGTCCCTGCGGCTGCAGCCGCCACAGGTCGTAGCGGTAATCCAGGATCATCGCCGAGGTGAACGTGGCTTTTGCGCCAACGGTCACGCGCTGCTTGGCATCGATGTATGGCAAAGCCACGGAGGTGTTTTTGGCGGTGCTGAAATTCAAGGTGGCACCATCATCAACCACAATGGCTCGCCGCTCATTTTCATCGGCCAAGGCTTTGGCGTCTGCGCTATTGGGAGCAAAAACATCGGTAGGCTGACGCAGTAGTTTTTCGCCGGGCAAGATTGAGCTGGTTCCTTGCGCAAGGCTCAGCTCACCGTACTGGTTCAGCGAGTAGTTATCCGAGACAGTAAAATCTCCCTGCGGATCCACGAGCATTGATTCGATCTGTTCACGTGCCGCGTCGCCATTAGGCAGTGGCACCGCCAACGGCTTCACGCTCTCGGCCGGTTCGCTCAACCGCGTGACTTCTTGGGCCTTGATCTGGGTCAGCCCGTAATATTCACCGACGCTTCCGGCGACCTGAATGTAGTCCCCAACCTGGACCGAAGAAACCTCATCAGGCGCATAGACGAAGATCGCTGGGCTGCCTTCTGTGGGCAACTGGCCTCCGGTGCCGGGGGTCTGAACATAAAATCCGCGAATCCCGCCCTCGGCATAGGCGCCAGTGACAACACCGCGCACTGTCGCGTCCTTGCCTACCATCGGCGAGTTAGCTCCAGTACCTTGCACCTGTTCGATGGGGGTAATTTCAACAGTGTCCGCTTGGGCAACCGAAACGCATGAGAGCGCTAGGGCACCTCCCAAGAACACTGCAGCAATGCGAGTTGTTGACCTCTTGCTCATGTTTTCCCTTAGCTGATGATGATCGTAGGCGGCGAGGTAATCGCAACCATGGCTATGGTCTCGAGGTAATCAAAGTTCGGTGAACCACCGGTGAACTTTGTCCTGCATTAGCGAGACCACCCCAAGAACCATCCAAAGGCATCAAGCGGTTTACGTCTAGAGGTGATTAAAAGAATATAGTCACTAATTGAACTGACCGGTCAGTTCAATTAGTCTGGTTTTGTGCTTATCGCAGATTCAGTCACCGTCAAAGGCCGCCATGAAGAACTAGTGCCGCCCACCTCTTTACGTGTGGACCGCGGTGAAGTTCTCTTAGTTGTTGCCGACCCGCAGATTTCGCGTACCGCGTTGGCCCTCGCGCTCAGCGGACGGATGCAGCCAACCACCGGAACGGTGGCCTGGGGACATTCAGACTCACTGAAAACCCTGCGACAGCACAGCGCATTGCTCGACTCCCCTGAAGTCAACGAGCCCGAAGCACACCTAAAGGTCCGTGACCTAGTCGGCGAAGACCTTGCATTGGTTCCCGGTCCCATTTGGCGCAAGCCTCGGCCCAAAAGTGGATGGAAGAGCACGGTTTCAGCGATGTTGCCAGCGAATGGGCCGACGCAATCGACCCAGCACAACGCATGGAACTACAGCTACTTCTGGCTGCTGAGAACCCCAAGTTGGAACTGCTAGTTCTCGATGCACCAGACCGTCACGATATGCAAGACGAACTCTGGATGGATCTGCTGGCCGATTTTGCTTCCAGCTCACGCGAATTTGCTGTGGTGGCCATCGTGAGCAATGTTCCCTACGGCTGGGATGGCCCGGTGAGTTACCTCGGATCTCTCTCGGCGCAGCCCATTGAGCTGACCCTTCCGGCGGTCGAACCAATGCACGAAGAGTTCTCCGGCGAAGAATTTGTGCAAGAAGAACTGGACCTAGATCTTCCCGAACCCACGAACCAGGTACCGCTTGCTGATGAATCAGCCAGAGAAGCTCCTCTCGATGAGGATCCGGTCAGTGAAGACGAACCAATCGCCACTGAGACCAGCGAAGCGAAGGAAAACTAATGACGACTTTGCAACTTGCGCTCTCTGAACTTAAGCGCATGACCCGTGGCACCCTGCCTAAACTGGCGCTGATCGCTTTGACCTGTGTCCCGTTGCTTTACGGTGCCCTATACCTCTACGCCAACTGGAATCCTCAGGGAAACTTGGACAAGGTCACCGCAGCTGTGGTCAACCTCGATGACGGCGCAAAAAAGGACGGCGAGTTCACCCGCGTTGGTGATAGCGTCGTCGACAACCTCGAAGAGGACGGCACCTTCAGCTGGGCCCACCTCGACTCCCGTAAAGACGCCGAGGACGCGGTGGCCAGCGGCGAATACGCCTTTGCACTCGTTCTGCCGGATAACTTCAGCGCTGCCCTCGTTTCCCCGGGCGACTTTAAGGACGCCGACCAGGCAGACCTTGAGCTGCTGACCAACGACGCCAATAACTTCATGGTTTCCAACTTCGCCCGCACGCTCGCCGGCGAAGTGCGCACCTCCGTCTCTGAAGAGGTGGGAACCGAAACTGCCTCAGCGATGATTGCCGGTTTTGTGGACATCCACGATTCCATGGGCGAAGCCGCGGACGGCGCCGAAAAACTCTACGACGGTACGATGAGCCTCGGCGACGGTGTTCTCACCCTGGCCGATGGCACCACCAAATTAGTTGACGGCAGCAGCGAACTGTCCGACGGCAGCGTTAAGCTCAAGGGCGGCACCGCCCAGCTCTCGGGCGGTCTACAGGAACTACTGGCCGGACAGAAAAAGCTGAGCAACGGCACCAACGATTTGGCCGACGGCACCAGTGAACTAGCCGCTGGTGCGGACAAGCTCAGCTCCGGGCTAAACACCATGGAATCCAAAACCAAGGCGCTGCCAAGCTCGGTGGACCAGCTTAACGACGGTGCGCAGAGCGCCAAGAGCGCGGCCGATCAGCTCGCCACCGGCTCCCGTCAGGTCGCCGACGGCAACAAGCAACTGGCTACCACCGCCGATGATGCCATCTCGGTAATTGATCAGCTGCAAACGGACGCAGATAAAAAGCTGGACAACGTCAAAACCGACACTCAGGCACAGCTGGACAAGCTCGTCGCCGACGGCACCTTGACCGAAGAGCAAGCCACAACCGTTGAATCCACGGTCACCCAAAGTGTTGAGAATTCCACTGTGCCCAGCACCCTGGATTCCAAGGTGAACGAGGTCAACTCCGGACTGACCAGCATGCAACAGAAGCTGCATACACTCTCCGATGGCTCCGAGAAGGTAGCCGACGGCAACAAGCAGCTTGCCACCGGACTGGGTACTTTGGCTGCCGGTACCCAAAAACTGGACGCCGCAGTACCATCTCTGGTCGACGGTATTTCCACCGCCGCCGATGGTTCGGCCAAGCTGGCCACCGGCGCGCACAGTGCCAACGACGGAGCTCAGAAACTGGCCGACGGTCAAGCCTCCGCGCTAGAGGGCACCGCCAAGGCTGCCGACGGCGCCAAAACCCTTGATACCGGAGCCGCTTCCCTCGTTGACGGTACCGATCAACTGCACGGTGGGCTCGTGAAACTTTCTGACGGAGTTGGTGATCTGTCCAAGGGCGCTAACAAGCTTGAAGACGGTTCCTCCGATCTCGCCAGCGGTCTTGATGATGGTGTAAAGCAGGTACCCAACCCGGATCAAAAGACCAGCGATAAGCTCGCCGATGTCATCGGTTCGCCGGTAGCGCTTGATAACGTCAAACAGGCCGAGGCCCAGTCCTACGGTGCCGGTTTGGCCCCATTCTTCATGACCTTGGCAACCTACATGGGTGTTTTGGTCCTGACCCAGGTGATGCGCCCGATCACCAAGCGCGCGCTACTATCCAACGGTAGTAACTGGAAGATTTCGATCGGCGGCTGGCTTCCCTTTGCAGCCATTGCCGTGGTGCAGACCAGCATGCTCTACGCTGCGGTGCACTTCGGTCTGGGCCTGAACACGGCGCACCCATGGATGGCTTGGCTGCTACTGGTCCTCGCGGCCCTATGCTTCAGTGCCCTGATCCAAGGATTCTTCGCGTTGCTGGGCACCGCGGGTAAGTTCCTCGTATTGGTGCTCATGGTGCTGCAGCTGATCACCGCCGGTGGTACCTTCCCATGGCAGACCTTGCCAGAACCGTTGCAATTCCTGCACCAAATCTTGCCCATGGGCAACGTGGTACTGGGCTTGCGTCACCTGGTCTACGGTGCCGATCTGGGCGTGCTCTCGGGCATCATCGGATCCTTGCTCGCCTACACCGCCCTAGGATTACTGCTAAGCATGCTGGCCGTGCGCAAGAACAAAACTTGGACCTTGAAGACCCTGCAACCGGAGTTGAAAGATTGACAGCCATCCCAGCCCAGCGCCAACGGGTGCGCGCCACCAGTTCCAAGGAACGGCTTTTGAAGCTGCCATGAAACTGCTGGGCACCCGTTCCCCCGACGCGGTGTCGGTCGATGAAATCGCTTCGGCAGCCGGAGTGTCTAAAGGAACCGTGTATTACAACTATGGCTCCAAGGACGAACTGGTCAGCCAGATCCTGAACTTTGGTGCGCAGAAACTCCTTGATGGGCTCAGTCAGGCAGCCGCCTGCGCTGATCCCTATCAAGCGTTCAAGAAAATGCTGGAATTCTCCATGGACTTCGTGGCCAGCTACCCGGCATTTGTTCAACTGTGGATGCAAGAGCAGCTCAGCGCCGACACCGCCAGTGACTTCACTTCCACTCCGTTGCACTCTCAGGTCACCACCTTGCTCATCGAAGTCCTCGAGCGCTTGGTGAAACTGCCCAAAGCAGAAAAGCTGCCAGTAGCCACCACCATTTTTGGTGCGACACTTTTCAACGCACGCATGAGCACGACGCGCAGCGATGAACTGGGGCGCGATCAGATGGTGCGCTCAGTACTGCTCATCGTTGATGGCTTGCTGGCAACTGCGCCGCCTGCCAAGAACTAGTCGGATTAATTCCCGGCAAGTCTCCGGCATAAATCACCACGCCCGGATAGTTGTTGACCCGCTGCACCACGCCCGGGTATGCGCTATGCGGTAGACGGGTCAGCAACTCATCGATCACCAGCACCGGCGGTTCGCGCAATAAGGCACGAGCCACCAAAAGGGCTGCCTGCTGACTTCGCTCCAGTGGCTTTCCGCCACGACGAAGTCGGGTTTGATCCCGCTCTGGTAACTGCGTCAGGTCAAGCCCACACTCCTCCGCCAATTTCAGTGCTTTAGTTAGTGAGGCCCCGGGATGACGGTAACGCAAGGCCCGCGCCAGGGTGCCACGTTCGGGCACCATCGCTTCGAGGGCTGAGCCCACCAGTTTGCGTCGCTGGCTTGGGGGCAAATCTTCGCTGCGTCCTTCGGCAATCCACACTCCAGCATTCGGGTCGCCACACTGATCAAGGTTGCCGGTGGCAATTGATTCAAGTAACGCGGCCCGCTGCCAGTTGTTGCCCTGTAGCGCGATGCGTTCACCGGGCTGGACACGCAAAACTGGGTAAGGTGGCAGACCAAGGGCGTCAGTATGGTAAGGCAACTGAATCCGCACCACGGCGCGCTGCCCCAGCAGCTCCTTGGCATCACGAGTGCTCAACGATTGTTCATCAGCTTTTCGCCACTGTTCCTCCTGCTGTAGCAAGGGAGCAATGATGCGCCGGCCGGCCTTGTAGTTCTGCCGGTACTCCACCGCTTTGCCCCATTCCCCCAGCGCCCCGGCGCAGATCCCAATCAGGGTCAGCGCCGTGGCCACGGCAGAGCTTTCCAGCCCAAGCAACGACGCAGCACCGACCATCAAGGCAGTCCCCAGCAGCGGTACCGCCAGCGCACTTGCACGTAAGGCCCCAGCAAATCGGGCGCGCTGCACCGAGGAATCGATCACTTTCTGTGAAGAGTCCTGCACCCGACTGACCTCGCGGTCGATGCCTCCCCCAGCGCTAATGGCAGTCCGCGCAGCAACCGTGTCGGAAATTCGGGCTGCCAAATAACCACGGTTTTTCCGCAACCTCCGAGCACTGCCAAAAGTCCCCGGTGCCAAGGCCAGCAAAAAGACGACCTCCAACACCAGTGTCACCCCAAGGCTCCCGGCCAACAATGGGTGCAACATCCACAGCCCAACCCCGCTGAGAAACAGCAACGGCACTCCTGCCACCAGCGGCACCATTCCCTGCACAATCCAGTTACGGATAGATGAGAGATCATTCGTGGATCGGGCGATGGTGATACCCGCCGAAGGCCCCCGTGCACTGCGCAAAGCGTGAGAGATCAACCCGCGGCGCAGCTGCGCCACATAGTGTTGCCCCAGCTTCTCGGCCAGTACCCGCTGCGCATATGTGGCGGCAAAAATCCGAGGATCAACCCCACTACCGCCCCAAGCATTGTGCTGCTCACTGTGGTGGTGAGCTGTCCGATCAGCCAAGAAATGATGATGGATATCAGGCCGGCAATGATCCCCAGACTCAGCAGCCCGGCCAGCAGTATTCGGCGTTTCCCTGCGAGCAATGGCGGCAGCGCCACCTGCATTTTGCTCAACTTCGCCACCTAACGTGTAGGCAGCAAGCTGGTGGCTACCTCGGCTTGGCATAGATCGTAGGTGCCGATCACCGCGGTGGATAGCTGATTCTGCGCCTCTTGGGCGGCCAGCGGGGAGGCGGTCACCACTCCGGAGACGGCAGCAACATCAAGCCCGACCTCCAATAAGATGCGCTCTCCCGCTTGGGCTCCCAAGGCATCTTGGGCACTGAAAACTACCCTGTCGATATGCTCGGCGAAGATCGGATCGGCCAACAATCGCGAGGTCTCACCCTGGAAAAGCCCGTCAGCGATCTCGATGATGACCGCATCGGCACCGGTAGCGCTTTGCTCACGGATCATCGCCGCCAGCAGCGAGCGAACCGTTTCGTAATCCAGTTTGTAGGTGGTTGGGAATCCAAAGTCGGTGAAGTCGCAGACGCTAAAGGCGCCTGCGTCGGTGAACAAATCAGGGTCATTGCCCGCGCCGGTTCCGGTAGCTTTACCGGCCGCGATGTTCAGCCCAGCGTTGACCAACCCGTTGACCAGGCACCCCAAAGTGGTGGATTTTCCGGAGTTCATCGACGTTCCCAGCACAGCGATGACCGGAGGTCGCTTGGCTCCAACCTGCGCGGCCTGTGCCGATTCATTATGGATATCCAGCGGAGCAAAGTCTCGCAGGTTCACTACCTGGCCGTGCCGCAACAACAGCCCCACCGGTTCAAGAGCTGTGGCCTTATCGATGGAGGCGTGCTGTTCGATCACTTCGCTGGCCACGCCCCTGCCGGCCACCAACTGGCACGGTCCAAGGTTGTTTGGAACATGAGCCAGGAACTGATCCGGTGCGTAGCGGTGCCCGTACGCCACCATGATTTCTTGACCGACAAACATGAGCTGTCGGCGCGAGGTCGGAGATTGCAAACGCAGGTGTTTGCCCAGCTCGGTGACCTTGGCGATCACCACGTCCCCGGCGCTGGGGACCATATTTGCACGGCGCACGATCTGGAAGTCTTGCGGGTTGCGTTGTAGCTGCGCGGCAACAAACCGCGTGGTGTAGGCAGCACGAATACGGCTCGCGCGCTGTGCGTCGATGGGCTGCTGTAGTTCATTGCGAGCTTCGGTGCTCTGCAGCGGAAGCGATTGTGCGATGGCGGCCATGATCCCATTTCCTTTTCACCCGAGTCCCGGTCCACGTTCAACGTGTTCCGGCATTGGCGCTTTCGCCAACAGTTCTCAGTGAATCGAGTAATGGTTAACCCAAGATGAACTCCCGCTGGTGGGTTCACCTACATCCGATGAGACGGCTTTCATCTGCCTCTCATAACCGCAGATCATCGGATAATTAGCCGGTGACTAGGCGATAAGAAAAACTTGGTGAGAGTACTCTCATGCGGGTCGTGGTGCGAAGAAATGGGTAATATTTGCATCGCGAGAGTCCAACTGCGAGTACGAATGGCTGGTTTCAAGCACCGTTGTTCCCAGCGTTGGATAGTCCATGGCCAGCTCGTACACGGCCTCCTCGTCGGAGTCCACCGAGGCAAGTCGAAGGGCAAGGTCCTGAAGCACCGGCTGGTGGCCAATCACCAAGAGTGTGCTGACCGTATCGGGCACCTCATTGATAATGGAGCACAGCTTCGCAACACCGGCACCATAAATCCGCGAGTCCACGTAGGGCGTGGGCCCTTTTCACCAAGCTCTGAGAGCACCCATGCACAGGTGGATCGAGCTCGCAGCGCATCGGAGCACAGGATATAGTCCGGCACCAGATTGTTCTCTACTAGCCAGGCACCGGCCGCTGGAGCTTCACGATGCCCGCGCGATGCCAGCGGTCGCTCATGATCGCTCACACCCAGCGGGTAGTCGGCTTTGGCGTGACGCATGAGGATGAGCTTGCGCGATTGCATGGTGTTCATCTTCCCAGCTTAAGACAGCAGCGGCGGGCAAACCGAATACGGTTTGCCCGCCGTTGCCAGGTGGTGCAATTAGATGGAGTATTCAGGCGCTGCCCAAACAACAACTTCTGGGTGCTCGTAGAAGCGGTAGCCCTGACCGCGCACGGTGCGCACGGTATTAGCTAGGCGACCTAGCTTGGAGCGCAGGCGACGGATGTGTACGTCGATGGTGCGTTCGTTGGGTACCTCTTCGGCATTGCGCCATAGGTTTTCCAGCAGTTCTTCGCGTCCCACAGTGCGGGTGCCGTTTTCAACCAGGAAGTTGAGCAGTTCAAATTCCTTGAAAGTCAGATTCAAGGTTTCGCCGTCTAGGTAGACTTCGCGACGCGAAAGGTCGATCAGTACACCCGATGGGCGTGGGGTGCTTGGACGAGCTTCGGCACGTGGACGGCGTGAGACGGTTGGGTCTCCCAGCGCCTGACGTACAACGTCAATTGGCTCACCCTGCGCGCTGGTTGGAGCCAGTGCCACGGCGGCGTGGGTCTGAGCCTGAGGAGAAAGGGTGGCGAGGAAGGCGCGAACCTGAGTTGCCAGCTTGCCCAGCGAAGTACCCTGCGCCTGAGCTGCCGCTTCATCAAGTCCTACGTACAGTACAAAGCCGCGAGCCGAAGTGTCGGCGGTGGCCTGACCGGTGGACTGCACGGCAGTGGTGGTCGGCTGATGGGATGGTTCACGAGTTTCTGGGGTGTTAGAAACTGCGCGCAGGGGACGATATCCCGCTGGTGCATAGTTGCCAGCAGCCTGACGCTGTGCAGCAGCTGCGCGGTTCTGCGCGTTGCGAATTGAAACGTGGACGTATCCGGATCCAGCCGACATAATGTTTTCCTCTTTTAGTGCGAAGGCCAAGTGGTCTGGCGCTCGTGCTTCGGGTTTTGCTTGCGCCGTTCATGGCCTTCGTCCACGTTCAGCAGTTGGGTTTCCCGTCAGCGACTTTCCGATTTCTATTTACGAACGAGCCGTAAATTCATCTTTTAGCCGCCGACGCCGAGCATTCGATTACAAGTTGCATCGGCAAACCACGACTGCCCGTCGGGATGCTTTTTGCTGTTCTGCGCCGTACTCACACCTCTAGTTTCCTCGTAACATTGTCAACTTGCAAGTAACAAACTATGGCCATGTCCACATAGTGAGACAAATACGTTCAAAGGTGATACACACCACTTTAGACATTTCTTGACTATCTAAGCGCTTAACTACTCAATATGCTCAAGACTTTTACTTCGACCGAACATACTGACTACCCTATTCAGGGGCGTGAATATTCATTCACGACAACACGCAGTCCACACTTCAATCATTCGTCGATCACTACCCTTGACCAAATTAAGTACCTCCCGTTAGCAAAAATCCTGCATAAACTCGACATACAGTCATAGCTGGCGCACAGTAAAAACATATTCTTACCCCAAGGCAATAGGAGACGCTGTTAAACATGAACGATTCTCGGTTTTCACCTTCGCAACTGCCCCGCCTCACCCACCCTGATGGCACTGCCATCAAAGTCCTTGTTGTAGACGATGAACCATCGCTGGCCGAACTGGTCTCCATGGGTACCCGCATGCTTGGTTGGGAAGCCACCATGGCTCACGACGGCCCAGAAGCCGTAGCCACCGCCCGCTCTCTGGCCCCCGACGTACTGGTTTTGGACTGGATGCTGCCAGGTTTTGACGGCCCAGAAGTACTTCGCAAGGTCCGCACCCATTTCCCTGAAATCCCCGTCCTGTTCCTCACAGCTAAGGATGCCGTCGAAGACCGCATCGAGGGCCTAGGCGCCGGAGCCGACGACTACGTCGCCAAGCCGTTCAGCCTCGAAGAAGTACTGATCCGACTGCACCGTTTGGTTGAGCGTTCGGGCGCCGCGGCAGCGGACTCCGCTGAACTAGTGGTCGGCGATCTGGTGCTGAACATGGACTCGCACGATGTCTCCCGCGCGGGACGCGAAATCTCCTTGACCGCCACCGAGTTTGATCTGCTCAGCTACCTGATGAGCAACGCCCGTCGCGTGGTTTCCAAGTCCCAGATCTTGGACAACGTCTGGCACTATGACTTTGACGGGCAGGCAAATATTGTCGAGCTCTACATCTCCTACCTGCGCAAGAAGATCGACGTTGACGCAGAGCCAATGATCCACACCGTACGTGGCGTGGGCTACGTCCTGAAGCCGGCGGCATGAGTCGTTTCTCCCCCAGCACCAACGTAGGTTCGCCACACTCCCTGCAGCGCAAACTGCTGCTGATCCTGCTCACTTCACTCACGGCTGTCTCGGTACTTTTGGGTGTGCTCTATAACGCCGGCATGCGCCAGACGTTGATGGACCAGCTCAATAGCCAACTGCGATTGACCACCGAGCGGGCGCTGAACTACTCCCAAGGCGCACCAGCGGTGAACTCACGTCTGGACGCTCCGGGACAGTCCGCCGGTACGCTGACCGCACGCTTTGTGGACAAGTACGTCTTCAACGGTGGTGTGCTCGACGAACGCACCGGTGAGTTGCAGCAGCTGAGCCAAGAAGACGCGATTCCGATGGTGGACCTAGAACTCAGCGATACCCACGGAGACGGAAAATTCCATCCCGTACGTGCCCACCTAACCGTTGGCGACTACTACCTGGTCGCGGTCAAAGACTCCGGGTCCAATGGGATCCTGATCGTCGGTCTGCCGTTGCACAGCACGGATATGGCGCTGCGTGGCATGGCTTGGCTGACCCTGTTTATTGCACTGATCTTGATTGCTGGTGCCGGACTGGCTGGCTCGTGGCTTATCTCCCGCTCACTGGCCTCGCTTAAACGTGTTGCTTCAGTCGCCGAGTCGGTGGCCGCCGAGGATCTAGATTCGGGCAAGGTGGCCTTGACCCAACGTGTACCGGTTGAGGATGCTGTGCCAGGAACCGAGGTGGGCAACGTTGGCAACGCACTGAACGCGATGATCAGCAACGTTTCCACGGCCCTGACCGCACGCGAAAAGTCTCAGGCCCAGATGCGACAGTTTGTTGCCGATGCCTCGCACGAGTTACGTACCCCGCTGTCCTCAATTCGCGGTTACACCGAGCTGCTATCCGCCACCGAGCATTTCTCCCCCGACGGACAACGCTCCGTTGACCGGGTGTTGCAGCAAAGCAGCCGAATGGGATCGCTGGTGGAGAATCTCTTGCTGTTGGCTCGTTTGGACGAAGAAAATTCGTTTAAGCGCAGCAACCTAGATTTGAGCACGCTGACCGCAGACATCACCGAAGATTTTAAACTGACCGCCAGCGATCACCAGTGGGAATTCGAATCCCTGGCCGAGCAGACCATCGTCTTTGCCGACTCCACGTCATTACGCCGCGTGATCACCAACCTCTTGGCCAATGCACGTAAACACACCTCGGCAGGCAATACCGTAACGGTGACGGTAGATCAGGATGACGAGACCGACGAGGCAGTGCTTGAGGTGCATGACACCGGTGAAGGTATTGCACCGGAGTTCTTGCCTCGGGTCTTTGAACGTTTCACCCGGGCAGACACCGCACGCTCGGGTTCGGACGGCACCACCGGTCTAGGTTTGCCGATTGCCAAGAGCATCGTCGAGGCGCACGGTGGCAGCATCTCGGTCACCTCTGAACCGGGCAATACCGTGTTCGAAGTACGACTGCCGCTAGACGACGTCGACGAGTCGGACGAGCAAACACCACAGGCCACGGTCTAGTGACCGTGGCCTGTGGGCTACTGCTGAAAACTACTTAGACGATCGGTGGGGTGACACCGTACAGGCGGTCACCGGCATCACCAAGGCCAGGAATGATGTAGGACTTTTCGTTCAGCTTCTCGTCCAACGAAGCAAGCACAATGTGCACGCGGTTGTCGCCACCGTGGATTTCTTCCAAACGGGCCACGCCCTCAGGGGCAGCGATCAGGCAGATGCAAGTCACCGATTCGGCGCCACGATCGAAGATGAACTTGATCGCTTCAGCCAGGGTGCCGCCGGTAGCCAACATTGGATCCAGAACAAATACCTGACGGCCAGTCAGGTTGTTTGGAACGCGGTCAGCGTAGGTGATGATGTCCAGGGTTTCCTCGTTGCGAGCCATGCCTAAGAAGCCAACCTCTGCGGTTGGCACCAGACGAGTCATGCCTTCGAGCATGCCCAGACCGGCGCGCAAGATCGGAACAACCAATGGGGTCGGCTTGGCAATTGCAGTACCGATAGTGGTAGCAACTGGGGTTTCAACCTGAATGCTTTCGGTCGTCACCTCGCGGGTTGCCTCGTAGGCCAGCAGGGTGACCAGTTCGTCAGTGAGCTGACGGAAGATCGGAGATGGGGTGTTCTTATCTCGAAGAACTGAAACCTTGTGTGCCACCAGCGGGTGGTCGACTACCTGTACGCGCATAAGTAGAAATCTATCAGCACCGTCATAGTTGAATCGATAGAAATCCCCGATTTTCCGCACTTAAAGGATAATGATGTGCCCAAAGAAACAGGAATCACGCGCTAGCACGTAAAGTAAAAGCACTATGGTGCACGAATACGATGCTTGGATGGACCTTGCTCTGGGTGAGGCACGCGCCGCGCTAGCCACAGACGATGTCCCCATCGGCGCAGTGATCCTCTCCCCGAAGGTCAAGTTCTGGCCACCGGACGCAACCAACGCGAAGCGGTCAAAGACCCCACGGCGCATGCCGAAGTGGTGGCCATTCGTGAAGCGGTCCGGGCCTTGGAAGAACGCGGCGACGACGATGGTTGGCGACTAACCGACTGCATCTTGGTGGTCACCCTAGAACCTTGTGCCATGTGTGCCGGAGCAATTGTCCTGGCTCGAATCCCCAAACTTGTTTTTGGCGCTTGGGATGAAAAGGCCGGCGCCTGCGGTTCGGTCTTCGACATCGTTCGCGAACCACGACTGAACCACTGGGTCGAAGTCTATTCACGAGTCAAAGAACAAGAATGTGCAGAGCTTCTGCGCGAATTCTTCCGGAGCAAACGAAGCTAAAACATCAGCCAGGTGTGTTTCGAGCCACTTCAGCGCGAATATCTGGCCTCCGTTTTTGTATTCACCTTTGGTTCGGTATAGAGTTATCAGGTCTGGTGACGTGTCCGAGCGGCCGAAGGTGCAACACTCGAAATGTTGTGTACGGTAACCCCGTACCGTGGGTTCAAATCCCACCGTCACCGCCAAGAAAACCCCGTAGATTCATTGAATCTACGGGGTTTTGCTTTGCCCAAAAAGCTATTGCAAGCTAGTTGGAGAACAAATCAGTGAGCTTGCCCTTGGCATCCCACAGAGCCAACGAGTCTCCCCCATTGTTCAGCACACCGGGACCATCAACGTAGAACGCTTCGTCACTGTTGGTACCTGGACCGGAGTACACGCGCAGCTTCTGCCCTGGCTCCAATACGTAGCCATCGCCAATCTGCAGCTTGTTGTTAGCCGCATCGCGGATCAGGTAGCCACTGACATCGACGGTCCGCTGACCGGTATTTTCCACTACAACGTACTCGCCGTTTTCAGGAGTCACGTCACTTCCTGGAGCATCGTTCAACGCATCAGAAATCAGCACACCGTTATTGGCTGGGAAAACTTTCTTGCCATTCAGGTGACGATCGATCTGTGCCGGGAAGTCACCGGTAATTCGCTCAACGCCCAGTTCCAAAGCGTCATCGACAACTTCCTCAGAGTCAACGGTGTACACACCCAAGCCCAGACCTGCGTCCTTAACTCGTTGCGCGCCAGCGGCGTCCAGAGTGCGGTAGCTGGTGCCGAAGGCATCAGCGTAAGTTGCGTAGTGCTCAAGTTCTTGTGCCGAAGGAACAGTTCCCGTCAGTTGCTGCAATGGCACCTGCGGAGCCAGCTGCGCAAAACGCTCGTTGGATGCCGCGTCAAAACCCAGTACCTCGATCTTGTTGGCAGCTAGCAGCGCCTTCCATTCGGTGTCTTTTGCCAGCGCATCGGCAACAACCTGCTCTACGCCTGGCGATGAGGCAGGATCTTTGATCTCGATGAAGACGCCGGTGCCGCCGGTCAGCACGCTAGGAACATCATCGAAGTGTGGAATCTTGGCCCCGACAAACTTGCCCGAGAAGTAGGATCCGGCATCCAGCTGCTGGAGCTCGTCCCAGGTGAACGAGGTGATGGGATCGTTGGCGCGATCCGGGAAAACCTCTTCGACATTTGTGGTGCGGGCTGGGGTTCCGTCGTGGAAGATGAACGGCACCCCATCTTTGGAAAGCTGAACATCAATTTCGACAAATTCAGCTCCGGACTGACTTCCTGCTTTCAGGGCTTCCAAGGTGTTTTCCGGTGCCACACCGGCAGCACCGCGGTGGCCGATTACCAGCGGCGAAGAATCTGAAGACTTGATTTCAGCGGCCATTGCTGGTGCGGACAGTGAGGCAACCAAGCAAAGCGTTGCAGTTCCCAAAGTAATGCTGCGCAGTTTCATGATGGACTTCCTTCGGTGTCATTGATGAACACCGGCCATACTTCCGCGCTCTGATGGCCTCCAATTCAAGAGCAGTTGAATCGGAGATTAATCTTTACTACTCGATGATGTGCTCGCTGATCTGGGTTTCCAGATTTGTTCCGTTCAGTTCGAAATAGATCTGGCCTTCAGTGACCGATACCGACATGGTGTTGCGACGGGTCAGGCAACGTACTGCCTCATCAACAAATTGGGGGTCAAAAGATCGGAACCGAATCTCAGAAGATTGGTGGATCGTCTTGCCTCGCCAAGATGCCAGTAACTTTGCTGGATCTCGGTGAGTGTAAATTGCGGTGCGGTCTGCTCGCTTGCTTCCAAGGTGCAAGCGCTGCGCATCTGGCGCGCCAACCTCGATCCAGGCGGTGATGAGTCCCGTGAGGTCTTTGACAAGAATTGCGGGTTCTTCACCAGTTGAAACGCCACCAGCAGAGAAAGTGATTCCTTCTTCGTACTCCAAGCAATAGGTGAGTACTCGGGTGATCATGTAAGCATCGGTCTCAGAGGGTGCTGCGCGACGCGCAGTGAAAGATCCTCGTATACCCCGCGATCTACATCAGCAAGTTGAACGTCAAAAGTGTGCATAGTCGCGCCGATAGCCATAGTTGTCGAGTCTACCGTGGGCAGGGCATCACCAATGAACGCCTAGTGCGTGAAGATCTTAGGAGGCATCCGGGAACCGGATGATGAATTGACGACTATCACTCGGAATCGTTTCAACTTTCCGAGTTTCAATCACTTCGGTGAGTTTGCTTTCCAGTCTGGCCAACCCGATCAGTGGAGGTGCAGTAGATTCGTACTCGACTGCTCCTGGTGGACTGATCTTGATCTTGTGTGGAGTTTCCTGAATGACTTTTTCGGTCCATCCGGGAGCTTCCTTGGCTAGATTGCAGTAACCGCACTTCATGCAACCGTTGATGGAGCAGGTTTTTCCACCTTTGCAATGCTGCTCAACGTGATCTGCTTGTCTAGGCTTGTTGTTGCAATAGGGAGTCCGACAGTAAGGATCTCTGAGTTCCAGCAGCTTACGCAGTGAACCCTTGAAGAGGCGTTCCTTGGAGTCCATGGCGACCAAATCTTGACCTTTAGGCAAAACGTAGAGCCGCCGGATGGATGGAAATGCCCTGATCCGCCTGCGTAGCTGATCAAGTTCCGAAGTTGGAGTGTGGTCATCCAACTCGTTATAGCTATCAAAGAGTCGGGCCGCATATTTGGCCGGAACACTGCCGTATCCAGAAACTGACGCCGGATCTTTTCCGTCCATCAGCAAAGCCATATCCGTCATCACAAGATTGACGTGGAGCTTGATGGGCAGAGGCATGTCGGCGGGATGGCCGGCGAGCTTGGATACCAGAATGTCGACCTTCAGCTGTTTGATGGTGCGCGGATCTCCGCCTTTTTTAGCCTTCTGGGCTTCATGCTCAAGGGCATCTTCAATTGCTACACCGACCTCGATGGGCAACTTCACGTTCATGTTGATGCAGTCTTTGCCTTTGAAGAAGGCAACACCACGATGCTTCGCCTTGCGTTCAATTTCTTCATCGCGCTCTTCCCCGCGGATCTGATCCACGGTCTTTTGCGCAATGTCATGGGCCTCATGAGTAGAAGCTGAATCAAACATTGAAGGATTGTCGGCAAAAAACCGGTCAAACTCCTGTCGCTCTGACCGGCTGACGTCTTCTAGCGGGCTCAAGATTGACATGATCAGCTTCTCGCCAAAGTCTCCAAGCTGATACCGGGAAAACAGGTAGGGCATGTCCGAGATCAAAAAGCGCATGCGACGAACGTAAGCCAGGGAGGCATGAGGTGAGCGCTTGCGTGCCAAGGCTATCTGGCTTGCTGTTCCGCGCTGTTTTGCCGTGGCCGGTTTGCCCGGCGATGTCTCGTTGCCTTCATCCATATGGGCTGCAAGACGAGCCTGAACCGAACCGAGGAATGAAATTTGAGATTCAACTTTCTCAAGAGCGATCACCGAAAAAGTTGGGTCAGCGTTGCGCAGAGCCATGTTGACTAACGACAGCTCTTCTGGCGTGAGACATGGTGTTCTACCGAAGCTGGATCCCTCAGGAATTCCGTCTTCGACATTAGTGCTGAACACTTCTTTGTCTTCGAACATATATTCATTATATGCCGAAAATGACCGGGATTACAGGGTTTTCCACAACAAGAAATCAGAACTTTGAAGCGAAAAATTCGAACACTGGCTCGTATTAGGCGTCATCTTCCGGATGCTCGTCGGACCATTGGTGGGCACGAGAAACCAACTGCTGGGCAAGGCCGGAAAGATCGCCCTTACTGCTGCCCAAGGCAACACCGAGCAAGAAGGTACTCAACGGAGCCGCCGGGCGGGCAACCTCGTGGGCAACGTGCTTGGCAACATCCAAGACCGTGGCAATGTCAACGCCGGTGGCGTCGAGTCCCAACTCTTTGGTCGCAGCTTCTAACCATTCGTTGAGCGCTTCGGGAGGCAGGTGTACAGCCATGTCATTCCTTTGTGTTGCGGCGGGCGCGTTCCAGCGCCTGCGGGGTATCGATGTCATCGGTGGTTTCATCATCCACCGGTAGTTCAGCCAAATCTAGTGCGCCGAGCGCTTTGCGCACCGGGGCATTAACCAACTGCCCGGCCAGTTTTTCGCAAGCTTCAGCGACGGCGGCGGTGCGATAGTACCCGGCGAGCCACTGCACGTAGCCTTGAGCATCACGAAGCACCAGCCCATCGGCGGCGCACTGATCCACGTGGTCGCTCAGGGCAGAAATGACCGCATCGGGATGCTGCAGGTCGCAGGCCAGGATCATGCACCACCCGCTACTCACCTCAGGGATCCCGGCGGCGATGGCCGCTAAGGGGCCAGCAAAGGGCGGGTCTTCGCGCAACACCACGTCGGCTAAGGCGCCGGTGACCTGATCGCCGATCACCACCACGCGGCCGACTGTGGCACGACGGGCAGCAAGAATGACCCGATCCACCAAGCGCTGGGAGTGAACAAGCAGTTCGGGCTTATTCGCTCCGCCCAGCCGGGTGCCGCGCCCGCCGGCCAGCACAAGCACGTCAAAGTCGTCCGTCATAGCCCGGTCCGCAGTACATCAACGGTATCGCCCGGGTGGATCTCTTCAACGCCGGCCGGAATCAGCGCGTAGCCCTGGGCGGAGCCGAACCCACCGACCGAGTGGGAGATGCGACCGGCCGCAACCGCCGGGGCGCAGCGCAGCTGCTCGCCATGCTCAAAGACGATGGGCAAAACCTGCAAGCGGTTGCCGGCGGCCCTCCACCCAAGTGCGGCGACTGCCTTGAGCCGGGGACGCTGCAATACGCTGTGGCCTTGCATGGCACGCAGGGCAGGGCGGACAAAAAGTTCGAAGCTGACCGCTGCGCTCACCGGGTTGCCGGGCAGCGCGAACATCATCGCGCCTTTAGCCAAACGTCCGGCACACTGCGGCTGGCCTGGGCGTACGCGCACGCGGGTGGCGTACACGCCGGGCTCGTCGGCCAACACCTTGCGCATCACGTCATAGTCGCCGGGGCCGACCCCTCCGGTGCTCAGGATCGCGTCGTGGGTGGGCGCCAGCTCATTAAGCTTCGCGCGCACGGTCTGCGGGTCATCAACACAGTGCACGATCGTGGCCGCAGTAATGCCAGACTCGGCGAGCAACCCGGCAATCAGCAGCGAATTGGTTTCCGGGATCTGTCCGCGGGACAGTGTTTGGCCCGGCGGGCGTAGCTCGGCGCCGGTGACCAACACGGCCACCTTGGGCATGGTGCGCACCAACAGTTCGCTCGCCCCTGCGGCGGCCAAGGCCGAAAGTCGGGCTGCGCCGAGCTCATCTCCGGCGCGGGCGATCAGCTCGCCGGTGCTGCGGTCTTCACCTCGTTGACGCACATCTTTGCCTTTAGGCACCGGCACGTTGATCCGCACGCTGGACACATCCCAGCCGGCCACCGCGGCACTGGTGTCCTCGATGCGCGCCACCGCGTCGGCAGCCGTGGGCAAGGGAGCGCCGGTCATGATCTTCACACACTGACCGGGCAACAGCTGCGGGTCCCAGCTGCTTCCGGCGGGAACTTCGCCGATGACTTGTAGGGTGGCCGGGCTGCCTGAAGTAAGAATCGCGGTGTCGGCGCTACGCACCGCAAAGCCATCCATCGCCGAGTTATCCCACAGGGGCAGCGGGTGGCTGGCCAATACGTCGCTGGCCAGAACCGCGCCGTGCAGTACCGGGCCCACCGGCAGGGTTTGTGGTGCCAATGGCTGAACCAGGCTTAACAGCCGGGCGCTGTGTTCGGCCACGCTGATAGCTTCTTCGGGCTGGCGTTTCATCGCTGTTCTCCTGGTGGGTTGGCGGGAAGGGTGGCCACCACCGCGCGCATAAACCGGTTGACCGGGTTGGCAAAAACTTCAGACACACTTCCCGAGTCAATGATCTGGCCGCGTTCCATAACCAGAAGTTGATCGGCCAGCGCCAAGGTGTCGGCGGCCGAATGCGAGATGACAATGGCGCTGGTATTTGTGCGCGTGAGCTCTTCGCGCACCAGTGCGCGCATATCCATGGCGGCCTCAACATCCAGTGAGGCAAAGGGTTCATCGATCAGTAACAGCTTGGGCCGGGCGGCCAACGCTCGGGCCAGGGCGATGCGTTGGCGTTGCCCGCCGGAGAGGGCAGCCGGGCGCGCAGCAGCTAGTTCTTCTAGTCCCAGCCGAGCCAGCCATTCGTGGGCGCTAGCCAGCGCCGCAGTTTTACCCAACCCCGAGGCGTGGGCCCCAAAGGCAATATTTTTGACCGCGTCCAGATGCGGGAACAGGTGCGGGGCTTGACCCAGCAGCCCCACCCCGCGCAGGTGCGGGGCTAGGTGCCGGCGCGCATCGGCCAAAATGGTGCCATCAAGTTCGATCCGCCCGCCCGCAATTTTCTCGGTTCCGGCGATGGCGTTCACGATGGTGGACTTGCCAGCCCCGCTGGGCCCCATGATCGCCAGCGTACTGCCCGAACGCACCTGGAATTTTGCCTGAACGTCAAAGCCGGCGCGTGGCACCTGCAGATCAACAAGCAGTCTCATTTGATGGCCCCCGGACGCCAAGCGCGAACACACAAAAGCACCAGCACCGCGGTTCCCAGCAACAACAGGGACAGCGCCACGGCGGTATCCCGTCCGGCGCCGGCCCCATTAAACGCGGTGTAGATCGCCAGCGGCATGGTCTGGGTGACCCCGGGAGCATTGCCGGCAAACAGCGCGGTGGCCCCAAATTCGCCGATGGCCCGCGCGAAGCACAAGATCACCCCGGCCACCAGCCCGGGGGCGGCCAACGGCAGGGTGATACGGGTGAGCACCATCCAGCGCCCGGCGCCCAGAGTTGCAGCGGCCTGTTCGTACCCGGTGCCCACCGAGCGCAGCGACCCCTCCACCGAGAGCACCAGGAAGGGCAGCGCCACAAAGCTTTGCGCGATCACCACGGCAGCGGTGGAAAAGGGCAGGGTGATCCCCCAGAGTGAATCGATCAGTTGCCCGATCGGGCTGGTGCGACCAAAAGGAAAAGCAGCGCCACCCCACCGACCATCGGTGGCAGCACCAAGGGTACGGCGATTAGTGCACGTAGTAGTTGCGCGATCTTCGGGCTGCTGCGGGCGATCACTAGGGCCAGCGGCACCCCGAGCACAACGCACAACGCGGTGGCCGCCACCCCGGTGCGCACCGAAAGCCAGAGGGCCGACAGGGCTTGTTCGCTGGTGGCATCGGCAAGCAGGGTGGACCAGCTAGCCCGACCCAGCAAGGCCAACAGCGGCAAGATCAGTAGGGCTACCCCCAGCACCGCCGGGGCGAGGGTGAAAGCCGGGACGCGCAGCCCAGTGTCGCTAGCCATTGCCCTGCGCAGCCCCACTACCAAATCCGTAGTCGGTCAGGATCTGCTGGCCGCGCTCGCCGGTGACAAAGTCGAGGAACTCTTGGGCGGCCGGATTATCGTCCAGGGTGGCGATCGGGTAACTGTTGACCACTTCATCGGCCCGTTCGGGCACGATAGCGGCCAGATCGGGTTCATCCTCCACGTCGGTGGCGTACACCAGCCCTGCGTCAGCTTCGCCGGCAGCTACCTTCTGCACCACCGCGGTGACATTTTGTTCTTCGCTGACCGGCTTAACCTTCACCCCGGCCTTTGTCAGCAACTGCTGTGAGGCGTTACCGCACGGCACCTGCGAGGCGCACAGTACGGTGCTGGCTCCGGCCAAATCGGACAGCGACTTGATGTTGGCGGGGTTATCTTTTGGCACCGCGATCACCAGGGTATTGCTGGCAAAAATCACTGGTTCGTGGCCAAATCCTGCTTCGGTTACCTCGTCCATATTACGTTCGTCAGCCGAAGCAAACACGTCTACGTCCGCACCTTCAACAATTTGTGTGGCCAAAGTTGAGGAGCCGTCATAGTTGATGCCGTTGATCTTTACTTCGGGATGTTCGCTGCGAAATTCTTCGGCGATTTCATCGAAGGCACCGTGCAGTGATGCTGCTGCAGAGATGGTGATGCTTTGCTGATCAGCTGGTTTATCACTGCTGCAACCGGAGAGGAGCAGGGCGGCAGCGGTGCCTGCCAGCACACATCGGGCAGCCAGCGGCCAGGTTACACGCATGAATTCTCCAGTACTTAAGCTTTGTGCCCATGCTACAACCGCGGTCCGTTCAAATACGTTATTTTACGTGTTGATTTGCTGTTTTACCCGCCGATCTTCCACCGTTAGTCCGCGGCAGTTACGCTGGTAGTTATGACAGTTTTACCGGCAGGGGATATCACCGACGCCCGTGGGCGGCCCCTGCATGATTTGCGGATCTCGGTGACCGACCGCTGCAATTTCCGTTGTGTGTACTGCATGCCCAAGGAAATTTTCGGTCGCGACTTCGCCTTCCGCGAGCGGTCGGAATTACTCAGCTTTGAAGAGATTGAACGCTTGGCACGCGTGAGCGTAACCCTTGGCGTCACCAAGCTTCGGCTGACCGGTGGCGAACCCTTGTTGCGCCGTGGCATCACCGAGCTGGTCTCGATGCTCGCAAAGTTACGCACCCCTGAAGGTGCACCAGTGGATTTGGCGATGACCACTAATGGTTCGGCGCTGCCCAAGATGGCGCAGTCGCTGAAAGATGCCGGACTGAACCGTGTGACCATCTCGCTGGATTCACTTGATGATGCCAAATTTAAAGCCATCAACGACGTGAACTTCCCTGTCGCCCGTGTGCTGGAAGCAATCGAGGTGGCCCGCCAGGTTGGTTTAGGTCCGGTGAAAATTAATACGGTCGTCAAACGCGGGGTCAACGACGATGAAATCCTGACCCTAGCTGAGCATTTCCGTGGCACCGGGGCCATCCTGCGCTTCATTGAGTATATGGATGTGGGCACCACCAACGGCTGGAAGGTTGATGAGGTTCTTCCCTCAGCTGAGGTGGTCTCAATGATCAACGAGCGCTGGGCGCTGGAACCGGTGACCAAAACCGAACCGGGAGAAACCGCCAACCGCTGGCGCTACGCCGATGGTGCCGGTGAAATAGGCGTGATCTCCAGTGTGACCAATGCGTTCTGTGGCAACTGCTCACGCTCACGAGTTTCCGCCGAGGGACAGCTCTACACCTGCTTGTTTGCTGGTTCCGGCTATGACCTGCGCAAGCTGATGAGGGAAGGGATCAGCGACGAGGACTTGGCTAAAGCACTGACCGGCCACTGGCGTAAGCGCGATGATAATTATTCTGAGTTGCGTGCTGCACTGACCCCGGGAAACCGCAAGCGCATCGAGATGTCCTACATAGGGGCTAGCCCATCGATTTCTGCCCGTCCAGCGATTCACGAATGATGTCCGCATGTCCCGAATGCTGGGTAGTTTCGGCGATGATGTGCAACAGCGTTCGGCGAACCGACCACTGGGAGTCAACAAACCACGGAGCGGCAGGCAACTCGTGCACGGTGTCTAGATCTATCTGGGCAAGCAGCGCGTCGGTCCGAGAAGCAATCTGCGCATAGTTCTCCAGAAGCGCTTCCAAGGTTTCGCCGGGTTGCATACGGAATTCGTTGAGGAACATTTCAAGCGCTTCGGGAGGCATATCGCTGAAGTCTGCGCCATCCCAAGCCATCGCAGCCCGGCCTTTGACCATGAATTCTTGCCACTGCCCTTCCACGGCACTGACATGTTTGATCAAACCACCAAGGGTCAATTCACTGACGGTAGTGCGCTGTGCAGCCTGCTCGTCGCTCAAACCCTGCACAGTGAAACGCAGGAAATGCCGTGCGTTAGCCAGTGCCTGGAATAGGTCGGCGCGTTCGCCATTCAGGGTGGTGTTGGTAATGGCCATGGTGCTCATGATTGCCTCCTGGCATAAGCTGCAGCCGGTATTTCCAGCTGGTAATAACCACAGTAGAAGTGAAAAGTGCCAGTTCCTGTCCTAAATCAAGGCAGACTTATTCCATGAGTACCAGCACCAGATTTTTTCGTTTGCTCTCACTGCTGCAGACCCATCGTTATTGGTCCGGAGACGAGCTAGCCGAACGCCTAGACGTCAGCCTGCGCACCGTTCGCCGAGACATCGACCGACTGCGCGATCTGGGGTATCCGGTGCAGGCCGATCGTGGCGTGGGCGGTGGCTATCAGTTGGCTTCCGGCACCGCCATGCCTCCCCTAGTACTCGATGATGAGGAAGCCGTAGCACTGGTGGTCTCCCTGCAGTCCAGCGTGCACGGCGGATCTTCCACACTGGCCGAGGCGGCCTTGCGGGCGATGGGAAAAATTGTGCCCGTGCTTCCAGCCAGGTTACGCAAGCGCGCGCAGGCACTGACTGCGAGCACCGTGCCACTGAATTCGCAGTACTCCGCACCGGATCCGGTAAATCCTGAAGTACTGGTGGCTTTTGCCCAGGCTTGCCGCGACCATGAACGAATCGCTTTTGATTACAAAGATGCCAAAGGAGCAAAGAGTTCACGCAGGGTAGAGCCGGCCCAACTGGTGAACGTGGGCAACCGCTACTATCTGGTGGCCTTTGATCTGGACCGCGATGATTGGCGCAGTTTCCGCGTAGACCGCGCACAGAACGCTTCACCCAGAGCCTTGCGCTTTGCGCCCCGCGCGGTGCCAGGTGGTGATGCGGCAGGGTTTGTCCGTGCAGGCTTGCGCGGGACTGGACCGCAAGATGTCAGCGCACGCATCCATGCCAGCGCTAAAAAGTTGGAGCCACTGATCGGCCGCTGGTTCCAGATTGAAGCAATCGATGCCAACAACTGTTTGGTGCGAACCGAGAATATGAATCTGAACTGGGCCGCATTTGGACTCGCCATGAGCCAGGCCAAAGTCAGCGACATCCAGCCAGCAGAACTGCGCACGCTCCTCGATTCGTGGACGGAGAATCTCAGCTCCTGATTGCGAAAGTTGTGAGATGCAACAAAAACAGCCTTGAGAAGTGCTCGCGAGGCAATCCCGGGGAGTATAGTCGCTGGCGTGCTGATCACATTCAAATCATTCAGATTAAAGCTCTCACTAGAGAATACTTAAAGATTTAACCATCAGCACGGCCATATGTATCATCACGAAGCCCTTCCGATGGCCTTTGCAATCGCGCCGAACACTTCCCATGAAAGGCTGCCTCATGACCCCTGCCGACTTTACCTCTGACGCGCAAACGATCCTTCCTGAACTTGTCGAACTGCGCCGCGCATTGCATGCGGACCCCGAGCTGGGACTGACTCTGCCTCGAACCCAGCAAAAGGTACTCGACGCCCTCGAAGGGCTACCGCTGGAAATCACCACCGGCACACGCACCAGCTCGGTCACCGCCGTGCTTCGAGGAGAGCTGCCCGGTCCGAGCGTTCTGCTTCGTGGCGACATGGACGCATTGCCGATCGTCGAAGAGTCCAATCTGGACTTTGCATCCACCAATGGCAACATGCACGCCTGCGGCCACGATCTGCATACCGCGGGACTTGTTGGTGCAGCCAAATTATTGTCGGCCCGGAAAAGTGAACTTCATGGCTCAGTCATCTTCATGTTCCAGCCAGGAGAAGAAGGCCACGGTGGCGCCAAGATCATGCTCGAAGAGGGACTACTCTCGGTAGCCGGAGAACCTCCGGTTGCCGCCTACGCCATCCATGTGGGCCCCGGTCCACGCGGGCTCTTCGCAACTCGCGGCGGTCCGGTAGCTGCCGGCTCAAACCAGCTGAGCGTGACATTGCGTGGACGCGGCGGACATGGCTCACAACCACATCAGACCCTGGATCCAGTTCCCGCTGCAGCAGAGCTTGTCCTGGCCTTGCAGAGTTTTGTCACTCGACGGTTTAACGCTTTCGAGCCGGTGGTCCTCTCGATTACCCGCATGAACACCGGCGACGGCGCAATCAATGTCATCCCGGAAAGTGTCGAGTTGGCGGCCACCATCCGCACCATGTCCCACGAATCCCTTGCAGTCTTAGAAGAAGGGTTGCCACGAGTCATCCAAGGCGTGGCAGCAGCCCATGAGCTCACCGCGGATGTGAGCTTTGAAACGTTGTACCCGGTGACTGTGAACGACCCGGCTGAGACCGACGCTGCGCTGGAAACGATGCGCGAAATCTACGGCGAACAGCGCGTAGCGGTGATGCCTTCACCAATGATGGGTTCTGAGGATTTCGCTTTTGTGCTCGATGAAGTTCCAGGCACGTTTATCGGACTGCTCACCTCACCGTCTGAAATGACGGCCAAGGAAACGGAGTGGAATCACTCGCCGCGCGTCATTTTTGATGACCAGGTACTCGGAGATCAGGCCGCAGCACTGGCAGCTATTGCCTTTAAGCGCACCGCCAGCTAACCATGTGCGCTGCGCGCTAGCTCTTGAGAATTACAGTGGTTTGGGTCCCTGCATACTCAAATCCGGCGCGCATAGCTGTTCGGATGGACGCTGCGTTGTCGACGTGCACACGCCACTGAGGAATCAGGCCAGCGTCGAGTGCATGCTGTTGAGCGATGGCAACTGTCTGAGAACCGAGTCCACTTTGCCGATTGGCAGGTGCGACGAGCGCGCCGAGGTGGGCCAGTTTTTCTTCCCACACGTCGTAGCCAGCACCTGCCATAGGCGCCGACTCATTCTCAGATTCGCTAATCATGATGAAGGTATTTTCCATCTCGCTCAAGCCGACTTCTGCGATGTCTTTGGATGGGCAGGCTTTTTCGAGATCAATGGCGTGCTCTCGCAGACGGCTCACCTTTGCATTGGGGGTAGGCAATATTGGGGCCGTATCGCTGTAGTACAACTTCGCTTCCCCTAGAGGTTTTCCTCCATAGGGAGCACTGAGTTCTAGAAGTTTCGCGTGATTGACCAGATCTGAATCGGGTAAATTTCGTCCGGCTTCAATCGCCCATGAAGGGCCAACCAAGATCCCTGTGCCGAACAACGAAACGAACATGAGTACGGCGCTATCGTTCTTTTCGCGATAAACGCGATTCTCGCCCCGCTCCAGTGCTTCGGCCGAAATGCCGAGTATCGATGCCCAAGAGTCTCGAATAGTCGCGATGGTTTCGGGGTGCAAGGTCATGCTGAAAGATTAGCGGATTGTGCCTGAGGCGCGTCTTGTTAACGGACTGAAAGAGTCTCCAAGACTGCTGTTCCAAGGATTCAAGCAATACTTCGTCTACAGCCCAACCCATTCTGAACTGCCGGAAGTGAAGTGCTGCTTCTTCCAGATTGGGACCTCGGCCTTGATGCGTTCCACGAGGTTCTCAATCGCATCGAATGCTTCCTTGCGGTGCGCGGCCGCCGAGGCAGCGACCAACGCTGCATCACCAATCTTCAGCGGACCTACGCGGTGCACTGCCGAGAGCTTCAGACCGGTGCGTTCTTCTTCCTCGGCGATGATCTTCTCAAGGAAGTCCTGTGCCTGCGGATGGTGCGAGTAGTCCAAAGAGTTCACTGATTGGCCGCCGTCGTGGTTGCGAATGATTCCGTGGAAGAGCACTACCGCTCCGGCGGTATCGGACTGCACGGCATCGCGGACTGCGGCCTCGTCGATGGGTTCTTCGGTGATCAGCGCGTAGCTCACGAGCGGGCTCCTTCGGTAGGTGCGGGTTCGGCCAGCAGCTGCGGGGCCACCTCAGCCAGTGCGGGAAGCCCGCCTTCAAGGTAATTCGTTGTGATGCCTTGACCGGCGAGCAAGGATGCTGCGCGTTGCGAACGCGGACCACGAGCGCAGTAGACCGTCACCTGCTCTGGGATCTGATCTAGAGCTGCGCCCGATTCAATCGCGGCTTCCAATTCCGGCAGGGGTAGATGCAAGGAACCGGCAATGTGCTGCTGCGCGCGTTCGTCATCATTGCGTACGTCCAACAACACCGGAGCGTCCGTTCCGGCTAGCAATTCGGCGAGCGCTTGGGCGCTGATGCTCTGGGCTTCGGGTAGTGAACCAGAGCAGAAGAGCACGTAGTCGATCAGCTCGGTGACTTCAGTGCCTTGCGGGTCCCGGGAGAATTCGAGGGTTCGGGTGTTGGCGGCCAGCGCATCATAGATCAGCACCTTGCCCACCAGCGGGGTGCCGATTCCGGCGATCAACTTCATCGCTTCGGTGGCTAACAGCGAGCCGACGGTTCCGCACAATCCCGGTAGCACTCCCCGGCGGCGCAGTCGGGCACGGTGCCCGGGGCCGGTGGCACCGGGAACAGGTCACGGTAGCCGGGGCCGTGTTCGTGCCAAGCCACGGAGACTTGTCCGTGGTGTTGCAGGATGGAGCCCCAGATCAATGGAATGCCGGTGAGTTGGGCCGCGTCATTGGTCAGGTAGCGGGTCGGGAAGTTGTCACTTCCGTCGATAACCAAGTCATAATTCGCAAAGATCTCTAACGCATTGGATGAATCCAAGCGCAGATTATGCTCGATGATTTCCACATTTGGGTCCAGCGCTGTGGCAGCTTGAGCCAGTGAAGTGGTTTTGGCCAGCCCGATATTGGCGGTGGTGTGGGTGACTTGGCGATGCAGGTTAGATAGCTCCACGACGTCATCATCAACGATGCCGATGGTGCCTACGCCTGCTCCGACTAGATAAGGGACGCTGGCGCTGCCTAGTCCTCCGGCGCCGATGACCAGCACCCGGGCGGCAGCCAGTCTGCGCTGCGCGGTGTCATCAAATCCGGGCAGGGTTAGTTGGCGCGCGGCTCGTGCAGCCTGTTCTTCGCGCAGTGCTGGCCCGGGGGCTACAAGCGCGGGAAAGTCGCGTTCACTTTTCATCGTGCTCCTTATCGCTGTGGCGCGATAGCATGAAGTCATGTCGAAGATTACGATACGCTACTTCGCTGCCGCGGCGGCAGTAGCGGGCTGCGAGCAGGAGAGCTGGGAACGCCCCGAAACGCTCGCGACGCTGCGTAGCGAACTGATCAATTCCTACGGGACAGAAATGGCACAGGTTTTGCGTGCCGGAAGTTTCCTGATCAATGGAGTGGTGCGCCGCGATGCCGGCGAGCTTGGTTCAGCCGAAAATCTTACGGTGGATGTTCTGCCACCATTTGCTGGCGGATAACCGATGACCTGCACCTTAGAAAACCATCAAGCCGAACTTGTTGCCGTGCTGTCCCCGGTCTTTGCTTCCTTAGATAGCGAAGTGCTGCCCACTGATAGCCCCGAGGCTGCTGATCGGATCCTTAGCGAGGATCTGTACGCCCAGTTACCTATCCCTGCGTTCACCAATTCGCAGATGGATGGATACGCTGCACGTAGCGCGGACCTGGCCACTGCAACATCTTCATCCCCGGTGACTTTGCCGCTCGGATTCACCGCTGCCGCTGGCGATCAGCAAATCACTTTGGCCGAAGGTACCGTCAGCCCGGTGATGACCGGTGCGATGATCCCGCTCGGCGCCGATACCGTGATCCCGGTAGAAGAGAGCGTCACAGGAACATTCCCTGAGTTGGTTCGAGCGAATCAAGGGGCCCCGAGCGGGCAGGCCACTTTCACCGCACCCAGTGAACCGGGGCGCTTCATCCGCCCTGTCGGTGTTGATCTGGAAGCCGGCGCGTTGGTAGCCAAAGCCGGAACCCGGCTGACCCCCACCATGATTGCCGCGCTGGTTTCCAGTGGACTGCGGGAAGTTTGTGTACGCCGTGACCTAAAGGTGGCGGTGTGCACCACGGGGACGAACTCAGCGATGATCAGCGCTCCGAAGGTCAGATCCCGGACTCCAACTCCCCCATGCTCGTTGCTTGGTTGCGCCGCTATCAGGTGCAGGTCCGCACACTGCAACTACCTGATGATCCTCAAGGCTTTGCACTGGCTATTGATGCGCTGCAAGAACAGGTAGATCTAATTCTGACGGTGGGCGGCATCAGTGCCGGAGCCTATGAGGTGGTCCGCCAAGCTCTTTCGCCATTGGGTGGTTCCTTCCACCATGTGGCCATCCAGCCTGGTGGCCCGCAAGGTTTCGCCCAACTGCCTCAGGCAGCGGTGCTGTGCTTCCCCGGTAACCCGGTTAGTGCGCTGTTATCGGCTGAATTGTTCTTGGCTCCGTTGTTGCGCAAGTTCAACGTTTTGCCCGAGCCGGTATCGCAGCATTACCCGCTGGCCGCCAATGTCAGCTCACCCGAGCATAAACATCAGGTACGCCGGGCGGTGATCCGCGAGGGCCAAGTGGAAATCCTGGATCCGGGCTCGCATCTGGTCCACGACCTGGCCCGCGCCGATGCGCTGGTACATATCCCGGTCGGCGTCAGCCAACTGACTGCTGGGCAGCAAATTGAAACTTGGAGCATGAATGTCTGAAAAACTTACTCACCTGCGTGAAGACGGCAGCGCCCACATGGTTGATGTCAGCGACAAGGCTGTCACCAAGCGTGTTGCTACCGCAGAGGCCATCTTTGTCACCCGCGAAGACGTGGTTCCGATGCTGATGACCGGCAATCTTCCTAAGGGTGAGGCCTTAGGCACTGCTCGGGTTGCGGGCATCATGGCGGCCAAGCGCACCTGGGAACTGATTCCGCTGTGCCACCCGTTGCCGATTTCCAAGGTGTCCATTGACTTCGAGGCCCAGGATGCCGCGGTGCGTGTTATCGCGCAGGTAACCACCAAGGGCGTCACCGGGGTGGAGATGGAAGCGTTGACGGCGGCCAGCGTAGCCGCATTGACCCTATACGACATGGTCAAGGCCGTAGATAAGCACGCCGAGGTTCGCTCCGTGAAGGTCTTGGCAAAGTCCGGTGGCAAAAGTGGCGACTGGGTTCGTGAAGACTAACCGTCAGGCCGCGGTGGTGGTTGCCTCGACCAGCGCTGCTGCGGGAACTGCCGTGGATAAAACCGGCCCGCTGATCCGCCGGTGGCTGCGTGAGCGCGAGTTCCAAGTGGTAGACCCCTTGGTCGTAGCCGATGGGCAACCGGTGCACGATGCCGTTCAAGAACAGCTCGCCGCCGGCACCTCGGTAGTGATCGTTACCGGTGGCACCGGGGTCTCCCCGATGATCGGTCCCCCGAGATGGTCGAACCACTTTTGGATGTGCGACTTCCGGGGATTATTGAGGCCATCCGACGTCGTGGTGAGGCTTCAACTCCGCTGTCGATTATCACTCGTGGGGTGGCCGGCTTTGCCGGCAAGACTTTGTGATCACCCTGCCCGGTTCCACCGGCGGGGTCAAAGACGGATTGGCCGTGCTGGATACCGTCCTGGAACATTTGCTCACTCAGCGCAGTGGCGGCACCGGCCACGGACCGCGCTAAAAACACTACTTACTTTGATCAGAAAGACTGAAATATGAGCGTCGAAGCTGGAATCTACCAACACTTTAAAGGACAACGCTACGAGGTGCTGGCCGTGGGCAAACACAGCGAAACCGAGGAACCACTGGTCTTCTACCGCAAGCTCTACGATGACTACAGCTTCTGGGCCCGTCCGCTGGAAATGTTCGAAGAGACCGTGGACCGCGACGGCTACAGTGGGCCACGGTTTGTGAAGGTTGCTTAGACTACTGTGAATCTGCCTCGTTGTAGCGCTCAAGCGCTGCGGCGAAGTCGCTAATTTGTTCCGCGCTCCAGCCTTCCAACCGCTCAATGACCGCGGCTCGATGTACGGCAGCCGAAGCATCTAGTCGTTCTTGACCTAATTTGGTGAGCTCCAGAATGCGGCCTCGTCCGGCTTCTGAATCGTCGTAAGCCGCGTAGCCCAAATCGAGCAGCGTACCGACTTGGCGCGAGACCGTTGAACGATTCAGTGAGAACGCTTCGGCGATATCGGTGGCCCGAGACCCCGGCGTATCGGCGATGAACCGTAACAACGAATGCTCCACCGTGCTCAAGGGCTCAGCAAGTTGCCGTGAGCGTGAGTTTGCTCGTCGAGTGATCATCTGCATGTGATGGTAGACGGACTCGATGTCTGTTTCCCGTTCTTTCCTGCCCATAACCCCGAGTCTAGTACGTGGCGGAGAACTCAAGATTTTATGTTGCACAATGCAACACAAGCGGTATCCTTAAAACATATGACTGCCACCGACACCACCGCCCCCAGTACCCCCGCTGCCAAGCATTCCGACTCCACGCCGCACAAACTTACGCCCCTAAGCCTGCACCGAAGGGATGGGGAAAGCTGGCGCGAACCATGCTGATTCCGTTCTTCTTGTGCGCCATCATGGGTTTGTTCTACCTCGGAGCTTTCCATCAGCCCACCCCGCACAATGTGCAGGTGGCAGTGGTTGGAGATTCTGCAGCCACCAAGGTTTTTGCGCAGACTTTGCAAGATGAATCGGATGGAGCACTGAATGTGCGCACCGTCCAGGACAACCAGTCCGCACAGCAGTTGGTGGAGAATCGTGAAATCGTAGCCGCTTACGAATCAACCAAGGATTCGGCCACGCTTTACGTTTCGAGCGCCGCTTCAGAAACGTCGGTGAACGTCGCACAAAAAGTCTTCATGAACGTGGCCTATAAGCAGGGGCAGCCATTCCACGTTGCCGATGTGGTTCCTACCGGAGAAAACGACACTAGTGGACAGGGTCTATTCTTCTTACTCGTCGCACTGAGCATTGGTGGTTACGCCAGCGCCGTGCCACTGGCCGGGTTCATGGGCAAGGTCAAACTATCAGTTCGCTTTGCTTTGGCAGCACTAGCAGCAGCAGTTATCTCGACCATCGCCGTGGTTGTTTCCGGTCCGATCTACCACGTTATCAATAATCACTACGCCGCCATTTGGCTAACATCGTGGGTCTACGCCGTCTCGATCATCATGCTCGGCATGGGATTACACCCAATGCTTCGCCACTGGACCACACCGATCTTGACCATGTGCTTTGTGGCCTTGAACTTCACCAGCTCCGGTGGCATCTTCCAGCCAGCCATGCAGCCAGGATTCTTCGGCGCACTGAACACCTTCTGGAATGGCGCCGGGTGGCTACATGCCGTTCAGACCATGGTCTACTTCCCAGGACAAGGAATCGGCATGGATATCCTGCGCTTGATCATTTGGCTAATTCCCGGCGCAGCCTTGATGGTCGCGACTCACATCTGGAGCGCGCATAAGACGCGTCTAGCTAACGAGAACGCAAAGATTGAAGAAGTAGAACGGACCGTGGCCGCCTAGTTCGCCTACTAATTCCGAGTCGCCACTAGCCTCACCGAAAGGTGAGCTAGTGGCGATTTTTTATTCTGCAGCGTCCAGTTGGCTGGCCACGTGCGAGCGAACATCCAACAGTTCGTCCGCATTAATTCCATGGGCTAGACCCGGATAGATACGTTCGGTCAATATGGAATATTGAGGCAAGAATTCACTGGTCCGCTGGATAGCTACCGGGGCAATGACTTGATCCTGCTGGCCTCGGCCCCAGAAAACGGCCGGACGCTGCCTAGCAAGGGACGCGTCTCCGGGTTGGGTAGCGCCGAGTACAAAACCACCAAGGATTGTTGTAGCCACCACGCGTTCAGGGCGGGTTCGCAATAGCTGACTTGCCATCAACCCGCCCTGCGAGAATCCGATGGGGATGATCTTGATTTCAGGGGCAAGATTTTCCTCAACCCATGCCCAGATCAGCTCGGTCGCAGCTTCGACCGGCGCCGCATCAGGAACCCCAGGGGTAACGATCTCGAACCACGCAGCCCCGCCATACCCCAATTCCAGAGGCGCACGCAGCGAAGCCCACGGCAGAGACAGCCCAAGTGGTTCCGCGAGGGTGCTCAGATCATGCTCATTAGAGCCGAACCCGTGCAAAAAGAGCAGCACCGCACCCGATTCAGGGCTCTCGCTCCATTGCGTGGAGCGTACGTCATTTAGCTGTTGAGCCATGCTCGCGGTACCTCATCTGATCTTTGAAAAGTCTTCCAAAAACAGCATAACGTATTTAGTTGAAGCTACAACTACTTTTTTAAAGGTAGATCCACTACTGAATCAAACGAGCTTGTCAGCGCACACGAGTCCACTCTTATCCCGCGTCGACATGCAACGTCATCAACCAAGTAAGCGACCACTAACCCTAGACAATCGGTAAAAGTATTGTGATCATGGTCACATGCTACTCGGAAGTAACGGGTGGTATTCCATCACTGCCACCGAAGGACATCATTCAACGACGCATTCTCTCCGGCCTGGCTGCGCTATGCTTTGCCGCGGCTACACTCGCAGCACCAGCCATCGCACCAAGTTCAGGAAATACCGCTCAAGCTCAGAGCACCAGCACCGCTTCACTGAATGTCAGCCCCATCGGGGCCAACAACTGGAGCTGCGTGCCAAGCGCAAAACATCCCACCCCAGTGGTTCTAGTTCACGGAACTTTTGAAACCATGGCCGACAACTGGCTCACCCTTTCACCAACCCTCAAACGCCAGGGGTACTGCGTTTACGCCTTGAACTATGGGCTTGAAGGTGGGCTATCGGGCACCGGTGATATCCGCGAATCCGCAGCACAGCTCAGTGATTTTGTGGATCGGGTGCGTGCGGCCGCCGGAACCCAGAAAGTAGATATCGTGGGGCACAGCCAAGGCGGAATGATGCCTCGCTGGTACATGGGCGGAGCCAAGTACGTCAACGACCTTGTTGCCGTTTCACCTTCAAACCATGGCACCCAAGGAGTCATCGCGCCGTCGAGCACCGGTATGAAGCTGATCGGTGTTGTTGGAGCTGTCGCCTGCGACGCGTGTATTGATCAGGTGGCCGGAAGTGAGTTCTTGACCGAGCTCAACTCCATCGGTGACACCGTCAATGGTCCGGACTACACGGTGATCACCACCAAGTACGACGAAATTGTCACGCCGTACGGTTCGCAGTTCCTCGACGGTCCAGATCAGAAGGTCACCAATGTTCTCATACAAGAAAAGTGTCCATTAGATCTCTCCGGTCACCTGACGATCAACCATGACCCGGTAATGCATCGATTGGTGCTCAACGCACTGAGCACCGATGGGCCAGCCAATCCGGCCTACCGACCGTCGTGCACCATCTAACTATCGGCTAGTGGCTAAGGCTTCGCGCACCTGCTGGGCAGCCTGAAGTAATCGAGGCAAGATCGCTTGGGCTGCTGCTTGAGCGCTCTGCTCGCTGGCCGGATGCACGCTCATAGACACGTTCATCGCCGCCGCCACGGTGGAGTCTGCATTGAAGATTGGTACCGCTACCGAGCGCAATCCAATCTCCAGTTCCTGATCAACTACCGCGTAGCCCTGCGTACGGATCTTTTCTAGTTCCTTGCGCAGGGCTGCCGGCGTTTTCAGGCCCATGCCAGTGCGAGATTCAAAGCCCTGCGCCAAAACTTCTTCGCGAAGCTCATCGGGTCCAAAGGCCAACAGCACTCGACCCATGGAGGTGTTGACCGCAGGGAATCGGGTACCGACAGAAATGCCAACACGCATAATCGAGCGGGTGTGCACGCGGGCAACATAAACAATGTCGGTGCCATCAAGTACCGAGGCAGAGGCTGATTCATGCACTTGCGCGGAGAGATCTTCAAGCACTGGTTCGATCAGCTGCGGCAGGGTGGCGCTGGACAGATAGGCATAACCCAGCTGCAGAACCTTGGAGGTCAGTTCAAAATGCTTGCCGTCTGAACGCACAAAGCCCAGCTCTTGCAAGGTGAGCAAAAAGCGTCGGGCGGTAGCCCGTGAAAGTTCGGTGCGTGCGGCGACCTCGGAGAGAGTCATCGACATATGCTCCGCGTCAAAGCAGCTGATGACGGCCAAACCGCGGGCCAGGGACTGGACCGACGTTGAAGGTGTTGCCTGCTCGCTCACCATACTCCTTGCATGCGTAAAAACTCTGATGGGGTGCCCTCCACCAGATGGAAGGCACCCCACTAATCTACTGTGTCTCTAGGCCCAGGTCAGCTCAACTGGGACCTTGGCCTGCAATTCATCGAAGCTGATGCCGTGAGTCGAGCGCACAAAGACCTTGCCATCGCGCAGTTCGAAGATCGCAACCTCGGTGTAGATCCGCGAAACACAACCCAGCCCGGTGACCGGGTAGCTCAGGGTTTCCACCAGCTTTGATTCACCTGCCTTGGTGAACAGGCTCATCATCACCCACGTCGCTTTGGCTCCGATGGCCAGGTCCATGGCGCCGCCAACTGCGGGAATCGCGCCTTCGGCGCCGGTGTGCCAGTTGGCCAAGTCGCCAGCCTGCGAGATCTGGAAGGCGCCAAGTACACAAACATCCAGGTGCCCTCCACGCATCATCGCGAAAGAGTCAGCATGGTGGAAGTAGGCTGCACCAGCTAGTTCGGTGACCGGGATCTTGCCGGCATTGATCAAATCCTCATCAATGTCTTCACCGGTGGCTTCTGGGCCCATGCCGAGCATGCCATTTTCGGTGTGCAGGGTGACGCCCTGCTGCACCGTAAGGAAGTTGGAAACGTTGGTCGGTTGGCCAATACCCAAATTCACAAAGGCTCCGGCAGGAATGTCGCGGGCTACCAGCTGCGCCATTTCATCGCGGGTCAACTTTGCTTCGGTGGTGCGCACATTCGTCATTCTTTTTCTCCTCCAAGAGCTACCACGGTGTCAACATAGATCCCCGGGGTGATCACGTGCTCCGGATCGATGCTTCCAATCTCCACCACTTCATCAACCTGCACAATCGCGGCCTTGGCCGCGGTGGCCATAATCGGCCCAAAGTTTCGCGCGGTTTTGCGGTACACCAGATTGCCGAAGGTGTCGGACTTCAGCGCCTTGATCAGGGCGAAGTCGGCATGGATGGGCGTTTCTAAGACATAACCTTTGCCGTCGATAATCCGACTTTCCTTGCCTTCAGCGAGCAACGTGCCATAGCCGGTAGGGGTGAAGAAGCCGCCGATGCCGGCTCCCGCGGCGCGAATGCGTTCGGCCAAATTGCCCTGCGGAACAAGTTCCAGTTCAATCTCCCCGGCGCGGTAAGCCTGGTCAAAATGCCACGAGTCGGACTGGCGAGGGAAGGAGCAGATGATCTTTTTGACGCGGCGTTCCTTGATCAACAGGGCCAGACCAGCATCGGCTTGGCCGGCATTATTGTTGACCACCGTCAGATCGGTGGCGCCACAATCCATGAGCGCATCAATGAGCTCCATGGGCTGTCCGGCATTGCCGAATCCGCCAATCAAGATGGTGGAGCCGTCACTGATTTCTGCGACGGCGTCCGCCGCGGTGCTGGCAATACGTGGTGCCATGATGATTTCCTCTCGAAGCTATTTGGTGGCGTTGACGTTTTCGATGACCACGGCAAGACCTTGGCCTACGCCGATGCAGATGGCAGCCAGTCCATAACGTTCGCCGGATTCCTGCAGGCGTCGGGCCAGTGTGCCCAGGATCCGCAGTCCCGAAGCGCCCAGTGGGTGACCGATAGCGATAGCCCCTCCCCAAGCGTTGAGAATTGTAGGGTCGATATCCCAGGCACGGATGCAAGCAAGGGACTGTGCGGCGAAGGCTTCGTTCAGTTCCACCGCTGCAATATCAGACCACTTCAGGCCTGCTTTATTCAGCGCCTTGTTGGCCGCTTCCACCGGGGCAAAGCCGAAGAATTGCGGCTCCAAAGCGGTAGCGCCATTGGAGACGATGCGCGCGATGGGATCTTGGCCCAACAACGCACCACCCTTTTCGGAACCGATAAAGGCCGCCGAAGCGCCATCGTTCATCGGTGAGGCGTTGCCTGCGGTGACCGTGGCGTTCTCTCCGGTACGAAATACCGTGCGAAGCTGCGAAAGGCTCTGGGCGGTGGAGTCAGCGCGGATGGTTTCATCGCGGGTTACTTCGGTGCCACGCTTATTGGCTGGCGGTACGGAAACAACTAGATTGTCATACTTTCCGGCGTCCCAAGCGGCCGCAGCCTGCTGGTGCGAAAGAGCGGAAAATTCATCCTGATCTTCACGCGAAATGTTGTGCTTTTCGCGCAGCTGTTCGGTGGCCTCACCGAGTGAGACGGTCCATTCGCCCGGCATGGCTGGGTTAACCAGACGCCAGCCAAGGGTGGTGTTGACCAGCTCTAAGTTGTTCATCGGGAAGGGACGCTCGGTTTTTGGCAGTACCCACGGGGCACGGCTCATCGACTCAACTCCGCCAACCAAGATAAGGTCCGCGTCCGAGGTGGCGACTTGACGTGAAGCGGCAATCGAGGCATCCAACGAGGAACCACACAAGCGGTTCATGGTGGTGCCGGGCAGTGAGGTTGGCAGACCGGCGAGCAACGTTGCCATGCGGGCTACGTTTCGGTTTTCTTCGCCGGCTCCGTTGGCATTACCAAAGATGGATTCATCGATGGTGTTCACATCAAGCTTTGGCGAACGTGCAACAAGTTCGCGCACCACATGCGCGGCCAGATCATCCGGGCGGTGGCTAGATAGCGCGCCACCAATCTTGCCAAAAGGGGTGCGAATTGCGTCGTACAGGTAGGCCTGCTGCATAGTCTCACTGCTCCATTGCTGAAAGATGTTCACTGTGTGAACTTAAGTTCGTAAGATGAACTTTACTAGCCGCCCAGAATCTAATCAAGAGAACCTTTTGATTTGTTCACTTCTTGAACATTGGTGCGCTCTACGAAAGTGGTGCTACGATCACATCGCCGTGACACGCATCACTGGCTATGCCAACAGAGACCTCAAAGGGGCGACTCATGTCTTCACCACAAGGTGACACGCAAAAACTCAAACTCGGCGGCTGGATCGCCGCACTCTGCTTCTTCATCGTGGTCTTCGAGGGCTACGACATTGTTGCCCTGGGCGCCACCATTCCAGTGTTGACCGACCCAAATGTCGGCGGGTTCAGCGTGAGCCAAATGAACTGGGTCAACACCTTCTCACTGATTGGCGTCGGTGTCGGAGCCGCAACAATGGGACGGCTGGCCGACCGCTTTGGACGACGTCGCCCACTGCTGATTGCAGTCCTCGTCTTTTCGATCTTCACCTTGCTCTTCCCGTTCCTGCCTAGCGCCTTCTTGATGGGCACCTTCCGCTTTATTGCAGGCCTAGGACTTGGTGGTTGCATGCCTGTGGCCTTGGCGTTGATGCAGGAAAATGCCCCGGTAGGGCGGCGCGCACTGGCCAATAATCTGCCGATGGTTGGCTACCACCTGGGTGCAGTGCTGGCATCGCTGGCAGGCAAGGCCGCCGGGGTGCACTGGTCGGTACTGTATTTCCTCGGCGGCGGACTGGGCCTGGCCCTGCTGGCGCTGCTGTGGTTCAAGCTTCCCGAAAGCGAAGTGATCGCCAGTAGTGAGCGCACCTCAATTTCCGATGTACTCAAACCGAAATACCTGCGCACCTCAATCGGCCTTTGGATTGCCGCATTTATGGGTCTGGTATTGGTCTACGGTCTCAACGCTTGGCTTCCTAAGATCATGGGAGCTGCTGGTTACCCGGTGGCCGATTCGCTGACCATGCTCTTTGTATTGAATTTGGGCGCCATCGCAGGGCTGTTTATTAGCGCCTACGCAGCTGATAGCAAGGGCATCAAACTTGTCTCGCTGATCTGGTTTGCCGCCTCGGCAGCACTGTTGCTTCTGTTGGCAGTACCTTTTGGAAGCCAAGTTCTTTTGACCGCAGTCCTCTTTGTCACCGGCGTTTTTGTTTTCTCCGCCCAGTGCCTGATGTATGCCTACGCAGGGCACGTATACCCGCGCAACCTGGTGGCCACAGGCATTGGACTAGCCTCGGGCATCGGCCGTTTTGGCGCCATCATTGGCCCATACATCACCGGCCTGATGGTGGCTGCTGGCACCGCATACCCGGGAGCATTTTTCCTTTACGGTGGCGCCGCACTGCTCGCCGTGTTGGTCATTGCTCAAATTCCAAAGCCACAGCGTAGTTAGAGTTGTTCCATGGCCAATTCTCCTAGTGGGGATTCAATGTTGGACCGCTTGGTGCGGATCTTGGATTCCTTTGACGCGAACAACCAATCGCTCAGCGTGAGCGTTTTGGCGCGCCGGGCAGATATCCCCCAAGCGAGCATGTATCGACTGCTGGACTCAATGGTGGCCCATGATCTGCTCAGCCGCGATGCGTCCGGGCAGGTTCGCTTGGGCTTGCGATTATGGGAGCTGGCCAACCGTAGCGCCACCACTCAAGACCTGCGTACGGCGGCTCTTCCCTTCATGGAAGACATCAACCAGCTTCTTGGGCAGAACACTCAACTCTCGGTGTTGCACCAGGACGAAGTGCTGATCATTGAGCGTCTTTCGCGGCCCGGCTCGGTAGTTAATCAGGCCAACGTGGCCGGCCGCATGCCGGTTCAACGCACTTCCATGGGAATGGCTCTTCTCGCGTTCTCCCGCCCGGAAATCATCGGTGATTATCTGTCCCGTCACGATGCCGTCATGACCGCTTCCCATCCAGATTTCCGGGCGAAGATGGCTGAGATTCGCCGTACCGGCTATGCCTCATTTGATGGCTTCATCGATCCGGAAACTACCGGCGTTGCCGCGCCAATTCTTGATGATGCTGGCTACCAAGTCGCGGTCATTTCCGTGGTGCTCCCCCGCCAGACTCGTGCGGTGCAATCGGCCGGGCTGGCACTACGCACGGCGGCGCGAGGAATTTCTAGAGCACTGCAGCTAGGTGGAACCGCCTAGGACGAGGACTGGGTCAGTTGAAGTACCTGATGCACTTTTCTCATTCAATGAGAAGCGAACTGAATTCACACCTGTGACGCAAGCATCATTGTGCAAGACCCATTTCCCGGCACTGACAGGTAGGAACCATGGCAAAGGCGCCACGCATCCTGAAGACCAAGGTTGGCATCATCGGCGGCGGTCCCGCCGGGCTGATGCTCTCGCACCTGCTGGCTACCTCGGGCATCGAGAACGTCGTGGTGGAAATGCGCGATCACGAGACGATCCGCAACACCCACCGTGCTGGCATCCTCGAAGCCCAAGCAGTCACCATGCTCACCGAGTCCGGGGTCAATGGTCGAGTACTCACCGAAGGTGACGAGCACGCAGGAATCGACCTACGCTTCAACGGCGAATCCCATCCCCTAGACTTCCGTGACCTAGTTGATGCCACCGTGACCTTGTACGCGCAGAACGAGGTGTTCGTGGATTTGGCCGCAGCTCGTAAGCGCGATCGAGGAGATGTGCGGTACTCGTGCGAAGTCACCGAGATCCTGGACATGGAGACCTCCACCCCGAAGTTCCGCTTCACCGATGCGCAAGGTGAGCTCTTCGAGGTGCACGCCGATGTAATCGTTGGGGCCGACGGCTCCCGCTCTTTCGCCCGACGCCAGATGCCACAAAAGCTCGCCAAGGATTTTAAAGTCTCCTACCCCTTCGCTTGGTTTGGAATCCTCACCGAGGCCCCAAAGTCCGCAGCGGAACTGATCTACGCAAACTCGCCGCACGGCTTTGCGCTGATCTCCCAGCGCAGCGAAACTGTACAGCGCATGTACTTCCAATGTGATCCCAACGAGGACGTCAACGCGTGGAGCGATGACCGCATCTGGGCCGAGCTGCAAAAGCGCGTGGACGGACCGGATAACTTCCAGCTACAAACCGGACCCATCTTTGATAAGACCGTTTTAGGCTTCCGCTCCTTTGTCCGCGAACCACTCTCGCATGGACGGATGTTCCTGATCGGCGATGCCGGACACACCGTCCCACCCACCGGGGCCAAGGGCCTGAACTTGGCCTTCGCCGACGTCAAAGTACTCTTCGAAGCGCTGGATTCATTCTTCTCCACCGGCAGCGACAAGCTGTTGGACGGGTACTCGAACTTGGCACTCAAACGAGTCTGGAAAGCACAGAACTTCTCCTACTGGATGACTTCCATGCTGCACACCCCGGTGGGCGGCGACCCGTTCATGGCCAAGCGTGCCCTCGGTGAATTGGAAACCGTCACCTCCTCACGCTTCGGCCAGCAGTATCTCGCCGAGTCCTACACCGGCTGGCCCCACGCATAACACCGCACCCACACAAATTTTCAGAAAGGAGCCACCATGAGCGCCAACAGCAAGACACTGGATCCAGCAGCCACCACGGCCACGCAGGAAGAGATCAGCGCCGAAATCTCCAGCACGCATGAGGACTACCGCCAGCAACTGCTGGCCGGCAAAAAGGCAGAAACCCAGCCCCGAGTGGACTTTGCCTCCTACCGCTCCTCACTATTGCGTCACCCCACCAAAAATCTGCACCACGCAGATCCGGAAACCATCGAACTGTACTCCCCGGCCTTCGGCCAGCGTGACGTCCACGCCCTGGAATCAGACTTAACCATCCAACACAACGGTGAACCGATCGGCGAGCGCATCGTGGTTTCTGGCCGAGTACTTGATGGCGACGGCCGCCCGGTGGTCGGTCAGCTGGTGGAAATCTGGCAGGCCAACGCCGCCGGTCGTTATGTGCACAAGCGCGATCAGCATCCAGCTCCGATTGATCCGAACTTCACCGGGGTCGGCCGCGCCATCTCAGGAGCCAACGGCGAGTACTCCTTCACCACCATCAAGCCGGCACCGTACCCGTGGAAGAACCACCACAACGCGTGGCGTCCGGCGCATATCCACTTCTCGCTGTTCGGTACCGACTTCACCCAGCGGATGATTACCCAGATGTACTTCCCGGGTGATCCGCTGTTTGCACTGGATCCGATCTATCAGTCGATCACTGATCAAGACGCACGCGACCGGCTGGTCGCTACCTATGATCATTCGGTCACCAGCCACGAATGGGCCACCGGCTACAACTGGGACATCGTACTGACCGGGTCCAACCGCACCTGGATGGAAGAAGAAGAGGCGGATCACTAATGTCGCAAGCTCCAGAATTGAAGCTCACCCCCACTCCAGGACAGACCATCGGCCCGTTCTACGGTTACGCGCTGCCCTATGAGAAGGACAATGAGCTGGTCAACCAGGCGCACCCCAACTCGGTGCGACTACACGGCGTGGTCTATGACGGCAAGGGAGAGGTCATTCCCGACGCGCTGCTAGAAATTTGGCAGGCCGATGAGCAGGGCCAGGTGGTCTCGCGCGAAGGCTCGCTGGTTCGTGATGGTTACACCTTCACCGGTTGGGGCCGAGTAGCGGTAGATAACGTCGGTGGCTACAACTTCACCACGCTGAACCCGGGCGCCACCGAAGAGGGCAAGGCACCGTTCATCATGCTTACGGTCTTCGCCCGCGGTTTACTCAACCGGCTATTCACTCGGATCTACCTGCCCGAGGATACCGAGGCGCTGGCCAATGATGCACTGCTGGCTTCGTTACCTGAGGCAGAGCGCAAGACGTTGATTGCTACCCGCGAAGAGGATGGATCACTGCGCTTTGATGTTCGTTTGCAGGGTGAGGATGAAACCGTGTTCCTTTCCTACCCGCGCGAAAGCTAGGCGTCTAGGACTACAGTTCTAGAGCGAGAGACAAACTAAAACAGTGAAGAATCGAGGGACTTGATGGATGGCGCAGACTACGGCGTGCTAGCTCCAACCTGGGCCGGTACCGCGGCAGCTTCGCTGTCCAACGACGTGGCTTTTATCCAAGCCATGCTTGATGTTGAGGCTGCTTGGGTGCAAGTTCAGTCCGATGCCGGCTTGTGCAGTACCGACGATTCGCGGGCGGTTAACACGGTGGCTGGCATTCAGCGCTATGACCTCACGGTCTTAGCTTCAAAAACTCCCGATGGTGCCAATGCGCTGATCCCACTATTGGGCATGATGCGAGAACAGCTCGCTGTTGATGGTGCACCCAAGTCCGCGAGCACCGCATTACACCGCGGGGCCACCAGCCAAGACATTATCGACACCGCACTGATGCTGGTCCTGTCCAAAACTATCGGCCAGACCCTGAGCGACTTGCGCAGTACTGCCGACGGACTAGTAGGCCTCGCCCGGGCCCACCGAGAAACGGTGTGCATTGCCCGGTCTCTGACCCAGCATGCACTGCCAACAACTTTCGGTTGGAAAGCAGCCAGCTGGCTCTCGGCCGTGCTGGATGCCGAGAAGCAGCTTGATGATGCTTCGCAGCAGCTACGACTGCAGTGGGGCGGCGCGGTAGGGACCCTAGCTTCCTTGGAACAATTCCTTGAAGTCCATGGCGATGCCTCGGTGAGCACCGGGCAGCTTAGTTCTCAGCTCGCAGACCGTTTAGGGCTGAAGGATCCCGGCGCACCATGGCACACCAACCGCATGCCCATCCTTCAGATCGGCTCTGCTCTGGGTGCGACCATCGCGGCACTGGGTACCTTTGGCGCCGATGTACTCACCTCTTCGCGCCCGGAAATCGGCGAGCTATCCGAACCACGTGAAGCAGGCAAGGGTGGTTCCTCGGCCATGCCGCAGAAACAAAACCCGGTGCGTTCGGTGTTGCTGCGCAATGCTGCTTTCAGCTCCCCTGGATTACTCTCAACGCTTTTCACCGCTGCTGGTACCGCGGTGGATGAACGCCCTGACGGTGGTTGGCATGCTGAATGGAGCGCGCTACGCGAACTGACCCGGCTGGCCGCGGGAGCAGCATTCCATGCATCATTCCTGGCCAATGGCTTGAGCGTGAATCTTCCAGCCATCAATCGCAACCTCGCGCTGGGTGGAGATGCGGTGCTGTCCGAACGCTTGGCTACCGTGTTGTCTCAAATGGTTGACGGAGGCAAGCCTGCCATCCAGGACTTGGTGCGTCGCAGCCTGCGTGAAGAACGGCCTTTGCACGAACTTTTGCGTTCAGAAATTCCCGCGGAAGACTTCAGCGATACCAAGTTGAACGAACTTTTTGATCCTGCCGGTTACCTTGGTGCCGCGGATCGTTTCACCGAAACTGTATTAGCCGACTACTCGGCACGGAAGGAACTATGGCAGTCCCAGAACTAACTCCGTCGCTACTTCATACCGATGCTCAGCTACCTACCCTCATTACTGGCCCTTCGCTGGGCACCGCGGCCCTGCCGTTGTGGGGTCCGGCCTTGCCCTATCTTAAAGAACATTTCCAGGTCATCGCGTGGGATCTTCCCGGGCACGGCGTCAGCAAGCCATCAACGCAAGAGTTCACGTTGGCCGAGCTGGCCACCGGCGTCACCACCATGGTTGAAGCGTTACGAACTGATGGGGTTATCGCCGAGAACACCAAACTGTTTTACGCCGGAGTTTCGGTTGGCGGTGCCACCGCGTTGCAGTTAGCCGTGGATCATCCTGGCTTCTTCAATGCTTTGGCCTCGATCTGCTCGGCTGCCAAAATTGGTACGCCTGAAGGCTGGACCGAGCGCGCAGAACTCGTGGCAAAAGCCGGTACCCCGACCATGCTCGCAGGTTCTGCCCAACGCTGGTTCGCGCCCGGGTTCATCGACAAGCAACCAGAAATTTCAGCCAGCCTGCTGCACAGCCTGCAGGACGCGGACCGCTTCGCCTATGCCCACGTTTGTGGCGCCTTGGCCGACTTTGATGTGCGCGAACAGTTGCAGGCCACCACGGATCCGATCCTGGCTATCAACGGCGCACAAGATCAGGTGTGCCCACCGGCCGACGCGCAGTTCATCGCCGAGTCTGCACCTAAGGGCCACTCTGCCATTGTGGAATCCGCAGGCCATTTGGCTCCTGCCGAAGCACCAGAAGAAACAGCAACATTGCTGGCCGATTTTTTCCTCTCCAACTAAGAAAGGACAGGACTACGATGACCGACTCACAGCGCCTGCCCGGCGACACTTACGATGCAGGCATGAGCGTGCGCCGCGAAGTACTCGGTAACGAGCACGTTGACCGCTCCACCAATAATTCGAACGAATTCACCGACGAATTTCAGGAAATGATTACCCGCTATGCGTGGGGAACCATCTGGACGCGCGACGGTTTGCCGCGCACCACCCGTAGCGCCATCACCCTGACCGCAATGATTGCCGGTGGCTACTGGGAGGAACTAGAAATGCATGTGCACGCGGCACTGCGCAATGGAATGACGCCCGAGGAAATCAAGGAAGTCTTCCTTCAGTGCGCCATCTACTGCTCTGTGCCTGCCGCCAATGTTGCCTTCAAGATCGGCAAGAAGGTTCTGGACGAATACGCAGCGCAGTAAGGACTGCTCTTACTGCTCGCATGACGGCCAGCTCGCCAACTTGAGCTAGGAGATTCGTTCAGTTCCGTGTTCGTGCGGCAGCGGCCGGTATTAACGACGCCTCCAGCCAGCTACGTTCCTGATCAGTGAGAACCCGTGAGGACACTCCGTCAGCGGCGAGCGGAACCATAACGGTTGTTGAATCAAAGACCGGCTGGTCGTCCTGATAACCGATTCCTCGCACGGTGAAGGACTTGTTGCCCACCCGACTGATCCCCATGCGGATGACCATTTCAGGCTGGTAATACAGTGGCCGTTTGTAGTCGATCTGAATGGAGGCCACAACCGTTCCAAATTCGAACCGGCCGGTCTTCCCGTCTTCTCGGGTCCAGCGGATGCGGGCCTCTTCCATCAGCGTGACAATGCGGGCGTTGTTTACATGTCCCAATGCATCCTGATCAGACCAGCGCAGTTGCAACACAATTTCCGTTGCGCCCGCCAATTCATTTTTTGCTTGAGTGCTCATGCATTTATTGGATCAGATTTTGGCTCCTGCCTCCTCCGGCGTGACGGAGCGTTAACACCCAGACTCCACGTCTATCTCCCCCGAACTTCGCAGTGGCTAAACGTTTGGCATCTTCACCAGGACGTCAGTTCCCGACGCTAGAATTTCCGAAAATTCGTGTGGCCACTACTGCTTACTCTGGTCATGGAGAGCTAAATACGCCCAAGACAGCGCATAAGTATTAACGGGATCGATTATTCGTCATTACCTGAGCGGGGGCTGTTATTCACCTTAGATTGACAGCGTTGACAAAGGTCGGCCAAGGGGCCGGCAGATTGTCACCACCCCGGAGGAACGTACGTGAAATTTTTCGCTCGACCCGGCAAAACCAATCAAATTACCCCACTACGAGCTACTGCAGGCGCACTCGTTGTCCTCGCAGCATCGGCAGGTCTCACCGCCGCCAATTCAGCACCCGACCCAGAACCGGCAGCTAAAGCAACCGCAGACTGGAAGTCCTCAGCCTACCGAGGTTCAGTTCAGGTAGTCCGCGCAGAAGACGAAAAGTCAGCAGCCAAAGATAAGAGTCTCGAAGGCGTCGTTTTCGAGGACAGCAACAAGAACTCCAAACAGGACGCCAACGAGCCAGGCCTGCCCAAAGTCACCGTGTCCAACGGTCGCGACGTTGTCACCACCGACGGTCAGGGTCGCTACGAACTGCCGGCTTTTGAAAACATGACAGCCTTCGTCACCCAGCCTCGTGGCTTCCAGGTTCCTGTCGATGAAAATAACGTCGCACAGTTCTCCTACATTCACTTGCCAGAAGGCTCCCCCAAGCTGAAGTACGGTGGCATCGCTCCCACCGGCGGACTGCCAGAGGCCGTGAACTTCCCACTGACCCGCAGCACCGCAACTCAATCACCTGAGCAGAGCTGCGCCATTGGCGCCGACGTGCAGACCTACAACCAGAAGGAAGTTGAGTACGCTCGCAAGGGCGCCTTTGCTGACCTTGCTGCCCGTACCGACTACACCGGCTGTGGCGTGCTGTTCATCGGTGACCTCGTTGGCAACGATCTTTCCCTGTTCGCCCAGACCCGCGAGCTGACTTCCATGCTCAACGGCCCGGCCCGTTTCCTTCCAGGCAACCACGACATCGACTTTGATTCCGTGGACGGCGTGCACGAGTTTGATACCTACCGCGCTCAGTTCGGCCCTGAGTACTACTCCTATGACACCGGCAAGACCCACGTGGTTGCGCTGAACACCATCGAGTACCCAACCAAACTTCCCGCTAAGCGAAGCGACTACACCTACCAGCTAGGTGAGCAGCAACTTGAATGGTTGCGCGCAGACATCGCAAAGGTGCCAAAGAATAAGGCCATCGTCCTGGCCGGTCACAGCCCATTGTTGGAATTCTTCTTCAATGATGAGCACACCACCAAGGAGGTCAAGGAAATCTACAAGATCCTCAAGGGTCGCGAAGTGGTCTCCTTGGGTGGTCACACCCACATGTCGGAAAACCTTCGCGAAGGGGATTTGATGAAGGGTTGGATTGATGAAGTCGGTCAAGATGGCTTGCCATTTACCCACCTCACCGTTCCTGCTGTTGCCGGCCAATGGTACGGCGGACGAGTCACCGAAACCGGTTACCCGACTTCCCTACAGCAGGATGGTACCCCGCCAGGCGTATTGACCCTGGACATCAAGAACACCAAGATCACCGAGCGCTTCACCCCTACTGGTGGCGATGACAGCAACCAGATGGCCGTAGGCCTGAACACTCCTGCGTACCGTGACTGGTACGAGGAGAATGTGGACAAGAAGTACGGCACAATACCGGCTTTGAAGAACCCACTGACGGTCAGCCGTGCTGGTTTGGCTAATGACACTTGGCTGACCACCAACGTCTGGATGGGCAGCACCGGTTCCACGGTGAAGGTTTCCATCGATGGCGAAGACCCGGTCAAGTCGACTCGTACTCAATCGCTCACCGGCGAAACCGCGCTCACTGGAGCCAAGTATTCTGACCCAGTGGCTATCGCCGAGCAGTTTGTCCACGGTGGTGGACTGCCTGAGAAGACCAGCCACCTGTGGCGTCTTGAACTACCCGATGATCTGAAAACCGGATCACACACCGCTCAGGTAACGGCCACCGACGTTCATGGTCGTTCCTTCACCGACAAGCTCGAATTCGAAGTCACCGACTAGTTTTCAGTTTGTGAATGGTGGCTTGCGCTATGGGCGCCAGCCACCATTTTTATGCGCAAGAGCAACATGAGGGCTGCGCCCTACTTATTATTTCTGTGCAAGCCTTGTTCAAGTCCTCCTATGCCGGGCGGATGATGCACATTGGATAAAGTATCGGCTATGGCTCTTACCCTGGATTCCATTTTTCGCAGTGCGGAGATTGACCCCGCTCAAATTCAAGTTATCCGGCACGCCTTCGTCGGGAAACGCGAAGACTCTGAAATGCAGGGTATTCATGCGGATTCTACTGATCAAGAGATCCTAGAGTACACTGCGCAACAGTCTGCGAACCCTCGAATTTTTCCCGCTATACCTCCCTCCATCTGGGTGGTATTCGTCAAGGAGGGCGGAGACCGAGCAAGGTTTTGGGCTGTAGTTCGAAATCATGGCGAAGTTTCGAACGATGGTTCCTCTCGACGGTTCAATCTAGAAGTGACCGACGATCTTTCCGATCTTACGAATAGGCTTGTCATCGGATGGCGTTCTCCGCGTACTTGGCGCCTCAACGGTCCAACAGCAAGCCATTATCCTGTCGTAGAGATCGCCGATTCTCGGCCTATACCTTTTCCGGGCTTTGACAGCCTTGTGCTTGATTACCCGCAGCTTCAAGCAATCATGCGCGAACATCGGTATTCATCGTGGAGAACAGCCCTCTCATCGGTGATTGGAATTTATCTCATCACTGATACTAGGGATGGCCGACACTACGTGGGTAAGGCAGATGGCGTGGACAACATTCGTCAACGATGGAGTGCCTATGCGGCTAATGGACATGGTGGCAACGTAGAGCTCCGTGGCCTCGACCCAGACTTTTTCGTTTTTCATTGCTCCGAGTATTTGATCCGTCTACACCCACACGAGCCATCGACATGTCGGAGAGTCATTTCAAAGTAGCCCTAGATTCTAGGAAACACGGGCTTAATAGGAACTAGGTGACCTTAAGGCCCGACAGCCACCATTTATTGTGCGCTGAAGGTTCCTTCTAGATTCACGAACAGCGAGTTACCGAGGTTGTAGTCGAGCATTCGGTGTCGGTGCATCTGATGAACCGCGACTCCGGGCGCAATTCCAATTTCCTGTGCCTTCTCAGCTATTTGTCTGTCGTGGGTCAGGCCATGGAACGGTGTCAGGCCTCCTGTGCCAAGAAGAACGTGCTTCGCAAAACCATTGGCCGATTTTTCGGCAGCACTACTTCGTTTTTTCTCGGTGCTGCACTCAAGATGCATCTGGCCGCGCGGGTCATTGAGGATATGAGCGATCTCGTGGAAAAGCGTCCAAATGACAAAGCCGTCTTTACTCCAGCGCCCGGTCTGCTGAATGACCGGCACCCGCTTGTCGATCCAACGAGTTACTCCCAACAGCGGAAACTTTTTGGGCGGCTCAACGACCATAAAAACCACGCCAACTTCTGAGAGCATCCGCGCGATATCGTTCAGCATTTCCGGATTTGGCTGGGCGGCACGCTTTCGAAGTTCAGGAATAACGGCCCGCAATTTGCGCGCTTCATACTTGTAGTTGCGCCCGCGCTCGTAGTCCTGCGTCAGTTCTGCGGCACGCAACCAGGTAGTCAACGAAGTCTGATCGAGCTGAGCCGCAGAATCCTTGAGCGTCGCCAAACCGTATTCACCGATCAGCGACTTCGCATGTTGTTGGTCATAGGCCTTCCACGTCCCACAACGATGAAACGAAAGAAAATCTGAGACAAGTTTGCCCGGATTTTTCATGCTTGCTGTTGTGGCACCGATGCTGCGCAGATAGCTCGCCGCGGTGGGTGCAATTTGCTCGGCAAAGTGTGCCAGATTTTCTTCATCAACGATTCGGGCAAGATCGCTTCGATACATCACTTCGTACTTTAACCACGTCGTCGCCGCGATCCCCACTACACGTTCCAGACGCAGTGCCGTTTCGCTGGTGATGGGAGCATGTCCATTGATGATCTCATTGACCTGCTTGCGGCTACAGCCCAGCAAATCTGCGACTTTCTGCTGCGAGAAGCCCTGATCATCAATCCATTCCTCCAGATATTCACCTGGTGCAACGGCGTAATTGGTGGTGGTCATGTCGACTCCTCTCAGTGGTAGTCGGTTATTTCTAAAACTGTGACTTCGCGGGCATTAGGCTCATTGGGAATTGGTTGGATGATTAGTCTCCAATTTCCGCTGAGCTCTGACGCCCAAGTGCCCGCGCGTTCGCCTTGAAGTGGGTGCCATCTCCCACCTGGATCCCGCTGCACAAGGTTGGCCAGTGTGTCTGAAGCTTCCAATGCTTTGAAGCGCAATCGCAGTTTCTTCTTAAGGTCGGGTCGTCTTTTATGCATCTGGATTTCATCGGTGCATAGTTTCTCAAGCTTGTTCCCTTTGAAACTTACCTTCAATTTTATGTCACCAACTTCGTTACAGCATAGACCTGAGTGTTGTGAATTGAATCCTGACCGCCACAGAAATACGCGCCAGATCTGCTCTCATGAACTCACAGATTTGTGGTGCATTTGAGGCCACGAACACCAGATGTTTATTACAAAGTAGCAAGTTCACTGTGCGGCAGAAACAAGACGGCAAGACCACCTCGCGCATAGGATGAGCTCATGCGCATTGCCATTTTGGATGACTATCAGAACGTCGCTACTGACCTCGCAAATTTTGAGGCACTGACGACCGAGCTCAACGCTGAGCTGACAGTATTTACCGAACACATCTCGCACGATGACGCCGTCGTCTGTGAGGCACTTAAGAACTTTGATGTCATCGTGGCCATGCGTGAGCGCACCCCTTCCCGGCATCAAGGTTTGCACTGCTCCCGCAGTTGAAATTGTTGGTCACCACCGGCCGGCGCAACGGGGCCATCGATCTGGAAGCCGCTGCCGCGCACGGCGTCGTGGTTTCGCATACTGGCTATGTCCCTACCGATGCCGTGGAACATACCTGGGCACTGATCTTGGCCGCAACCCGCCGACTGGACGTGGAGCTGTTTTCTTCAGAATCTCCCCGCGCTGAAGCCACACCATGGCAGACAAGTTTCGGCATGGGGCTGGCGGGAAAAACCCTCGGCGTGTACGGACTGGGCAACTTGGGATCCAAGGTGGCAAAGGTCGGCTTGGCCTTCGGCATGAGGGTTGTTGCCTACAGCCAGAATCTCACCAAAGCCCGGGCCACAGAGGTGGGCGTGGAGTTAGTCTCTGAGGCAGAGCTCTTTGCCACCAGCGACATCGTGACCGTTCATCTCAAGCTCTCCGAACGCAGCACTGGCGTCATCGGGGCAAAACAATTGGCGTGGATGCGTCCGGAATCTATTTTGGTCAATACTTCACGAAGCCGAATTGTGCAGACCGATGCGCTCATTTCGGCTCTTGAAAACGAACTTCTCTATTTGGCAGCGCTCGATGTTTTCGACACCGAGCCTTTGCCAGCCAAGGATCGGTTGTTGAGCACACGCGGTGTGATTGCGACCCCGCATATTGGCTACGTAACTATCGAACAATTCTCAATGTTCTACCGTGACGCAGTTGAAGATATCCGCGCTTGGGCTAACGGTTCACCGATCCGCGTGCTGAGCTAGGCAGATTGCGCCACGGCACAAAGAAGTAATGCAGGATCGCTACAACCGCGGCCCACGCGATTCCAATGAGCAAGCCCACCAGTACATCGGAGACCCAATGGTGTCCGATGTAGATACGTGATGCTCCCATGGCCAGAACAAACAATGTGGCCACGATGCAGATGAGATAGGCATAGCGGCGCAGCCCGTAAATGATTGCTAAGTAGCTAGAGATGCCAATCAGCGCGGCGGCATTAAGAGTATGGCCGCTGGGGAATGAATAGGACAGTGGCGGCGTCGGCCCGTTAGGAATACCTTCCGGGCGATGTACTTGCAGGCTCGCCTTGAGCAAGATGGTCAGCCCGACGGATACCGCTGCGGTCACCGCCACGGAAATAAACGGCCAGAAACTTCGTGTTTTCCAGCTCAGCAGCCCGGTAATGAGCACCATGATGATGCTCATGCCCGGCGTTGATCCCCAGAAATACAAAAAATCAGAGATCGCAAAAAGGACGGGCGACTGATTATCCAATATCCATTGGTAAGTCGGCGCGTCTAGGTCTGTGGCCCACCCGCCGGCGTGCAGGGACACCAGCACACGTCGGGTGAAGTAGAAGATGGCAACGACGATGCCAAAAATCATCCAGAGCACCTGCATGCCGCTGGGTCGCTGGCCTTGCGGAAGTGGTCTGGGTGTTCTCATACCCTCTATCGTATCGGTGCACCCTAACAAAGCATTCAACCGACGAATGCGGAACAATAGAAGCATGACAATCAAGGTGCTGGCAGTTGGCAAGAAACATGAGTCGTGGGTAGACGAAGGAATTTCCCGCTACGAAAAACGACTAAAAAAACCTTTAACCTCACTTGGCAGTTGCTCAACCACTCGTCTCGCGAAAACGATGCGGCGCGCACCGAAGAGTCCGCACGCATCTTGGCAAAAATTGATGACCGCGACTTTGTGGTGCTACTCGACGAGCGCGGCAAGAATGTCGACTCTCCAGCACTGGCAAACACGCTGCGCTCCCCTATCGATTCTTCGCGCAACGTCGTGATCATCATCGGTGGAGCCTACGGAGTGGATCCAACGGTGCACGCCCGCGCCGACTTCACCTGGTCCCTATCCAAGCTGGTTTTCCCTCACCAGCTGGTGCGCCTGATTCTGACCGAGCAACTCTACCGCGCGCAGGACATCTTGGCCGGTGGAAAATACCACCACGTGTAAGTCAACACGTTGACTTTCCAATATGGAAAGATAAGACTTTCCGTAACGGAAAGGGAGTGCCATGCCTTCGTCAAAGGATCAAATGGAACAGGATCGCGCGGTCAAGCTTCTTCAATCGGTCGAGCAAGATTCACAACAGATGGTTAGAGCTTCTGGTAATCCCCGTGGATTACTCACCACCGTCGTCGCGGTCTCGGCTGTCATCTTCACGTTGTTCCAGGCTTTTCCGCCACAAGCCTATTGGTTAGCGATGCTCTATCTTCCGTTGATCCTTTGGTATGTCTTGGCTCAACGCCGTCGGGCCAAACCACGATCGTTGCTCAACAGTCCCACCCTTCTGACAGGCGCTTACGCAGGGTATTTCTTTCTCTGCATCCTGCTGATCAATTGCCTCAGGTTCTGGGAAGCCACACATCTCTCAGAAGTTCTCGCGAAAATTCTTGTCACGTTCATCAGCGGCATGTTTTTGGTGACCAAGATGCAATCGGCCTACAACAAGGCGCGTATCGAGGACGGCAATGACCAAGTCCACTAGCAGCGCTCGGTTTGATGAGCTGATCCACGCGCCGCTTCGTTTACGGATCTGCGCGAGCCTGGCGCCGGTTCAATGGGCGGAATTCACGCACCTCAAACAGATCCTCGGTGTTACAGACTCGGTACTCAGCAAACACCTCAAACAGCTCAGCGATGCAGGTTACGTGCAAGTTGAACGCTTCACCAAGCTGGGCCGCAGCCACATGCGCGTTTCACTAACTACGTCAGGGCGTCGAGCATATGTTGGCCACGTCGCTGCGCTTCAAGAAATTACTGTGGGTAAATGACGCAGTGGTTTTAGGGTGCTTGCACAGCACTGTTAGAGAATAAAAGGCATGACTCAATGCCACGTCCCAGATGAACCTACAATAATTCATCCTGCGCTGGCTGGACGGTACAGTCCGGTTCGATTCAACTCCACCCTCACGCTCACAACTGCAGAGGTCCACGCGCTACTAGATGCAGCTAGGCACGCACCGTCGGCGGGCAACTCGCAGCCATGGAAATTTATCGTTGCACGACGAGGCGATGCGAATCATCAGAGAATCGTGCGGCGTCTAGCTCGAAGCTCATCGCTCTGGGCGCCAGCCGCTTCGCTATTGGTGGTGAATCTTGCTCACACCCTCGTTGAAGGCACAGCGGATTGGGAGTATTCAGAGTTCGCTCACTACGATCTCGGGCAAGCCGTCGCGCATATGACATTTCAGGGTCTAGCTATGGGACTAGCAGCACACCAGTTCAGGGCATTCGACCGAGATGGCATCACTTCTGACTTCGTTATTCCGCACCACTGGGAGGTTACTTCGATAACCGCATTCGGCACTGCCACCCACGCTGCTGGTGAACTAGCCTCTTCGGGAACCAGCCGAGAACGGATGAGCTTGGACGAGATCATCTGGTCATGAACCGGAGCAGGTTTGAACTTCCGTACCAATGCTTAGTGCACTATCCAATGTTATGACTCGGGTCCACCAATGCCTCTGAACGATGGACGGTAACCAACGGCGAGGACCCGAGACGCCGAGGCAGCACAATGATTCAAAGATGCCGTTCTCGAACTGTCGTGGGTAGAACGTAGTATCGATTCCATGAGTGATGTGCTTTCCCGGTTTGGTGCGGCCACCCGCAAGTGGTTCACCGACGTCTTCACTGCGCCCACGGTTGCGCAAAGTGGCGCTTGGGAATCCATCTCCGATGGGAAGCACACCCTGGTCATTGCCCCAACCGGTTCAGGTAAAACCCTAGCCGCGTTCCTCTGGGCTTTGGACCGACTGCACCACGCAGAACTGGATACTCCAGCGCTACCGGGACTGGAATCCGATGCGGATCACCCTGTAGGCAACGGCACCAAGGTCCTCTACATTTCGCCGTTGAAGGCCCTCGGCGTGGACGTTGAGCGCAACCTGCGCTCCCCACTTGCTGGCATTCGCGCCACTGCACACGAAATGGGTCTAACCCAGCCTTCGGTATCGGTGGGCGTACGCTCGGGCGATACCCCGGCCAATCACCGGCGCAAGCTGCTCAAGGATCCACCCGAAATCCTGATCACCACCCCCGAGTCGCTCTACCTGATGCTCACCAGCCAAGCGCGTAAAACCTTGGCTGAGGTACACACCGTCATCATCGATGAAGTCCACGCCATCGCCAATACCAAGCGTGGGACCCACTTGTCGCTGTCTTTGGAACGCCTTGATGCGTTACTGCCGACTCCGGCGCAACGCATCGGACTCTCGGCCACAGTGGAACCACCCGAAGAGGTTGCCCGGTTCTTGGCAGGCTCCGCACCGGTGAATATTGTGCGCCCACCATCCACCAAAAAGTGGAAACTGGCCGTACGCGTCCCGGTGGAAGACATGACCGATTTGCCTTCGGCTGCCGGCGCTCACGATTTAGGGCCTAGCTCGTCCCCCACAGCATCGGCAAGCATCTGGCCACACGTGGAAAATCAGTTGGTGGATCTGGTGCTGGAAAACCACTCCACGATTATCTTCGCCAACTCCCGCCGGTTGGCCGAGCGCCTGACCGGACGACTCAACGACATCTACGCTGAGCGTGAGGGATTCAGCGCAGAGGATACGTCCACCTCGTCCCCAGCAGTTTTGATGGCTCAAGCCGGTTCTACCGCTGCCGCCCATCCCGAAGCACCCTTGCTGGCCCGCGCCCATCACGGCTCGGTGTCCAAGGATGCGCGCGCCCAGATTGAAGAGGATCTGAAGCTGGGCAAGCTGCGCGCGGTGGTGGCCACCAGCTCGCTGGAACTCGGTATCGACATGGGCCTGGTGGATCTGGTCATCCAGGTCGAGTCCCCCAACTCCGTCTCCTCTGGTCTGCAACGTGTGGGCCGTGCCGGACACCAAGTCGGTTCTGTCTCTCAAGGCATCTTTTTCCCTAAGCACCGCGCTGACCTACTCTCCACTGCACTGGTGGTCACACGCATGTGCCAGGGAGCAATCGAAAAAATGGTTATCCCGGCCAACCCGCTGGATGTGTTGGCCCAGCAGACTCTGGCCGCAGTGGCCATGGACGACTTGGAAGTTGAGAAGTGGTTCGAGACCGTACGCCGCTCCGCTCCCTACCAACAGCTCCCACGCAGCGCCTATCTGGCCACCTTGGACATGCTCTCGGGCAAATACCCCTCAGATGAATTTGCCACCCTGAAGCCACGGCTGATTTGGGACCGAGATGCCGGCACATTGGTAGCGCGCCCTGGAGCGCAACGCTTGGCCGTGATTTCCGGTGGCACCATCCCAGACCGTGGACTTTTTGGTGTCTTCCTAGCCGGGGCCGAAGATGACAAGGCTCCCAAGCGTGTGGGTGAGCTGGATGAAGAAATGGTCTACGAGTCGCGGGTGGGTGACGTCTTTGCGCTCGGTGCGACCAGCTGGCGCATTGAAGACATTACCCATGACCGAGTGCTGGTCACCCCAGCCTTTGGCCAACCCGGCAAACTGCCTTTCTGGCACGGTGACGGTCTGGGCCGTCCGGTGGAACTTGGTGCGGCGCTAGGTGAATTCACCACGAGTTTGCTGGCCAGCGAACGAAGCGAAGCGTCAGGTGTTTTGCGTACCGGTGGGTTGGATGACTACGCAGCCAATAATCTTCTGAACTATTTGGGTGAGCAGCGCCGGGCGACCGGTCAGGTGCCCAACCATCAGAACTTTGTGATCGAGCGGTTCCATGATGAGCTTGGCGACTGGCGGGTCATCCTGCATTCTCCCTTTGGCCTAGCGGTCCACGCCCCGTGGGCGTTGGCGGTCGGTGCACGGGTGCGCGAACGTTGGGGTCTGGATGCTTCGGCTATGGCTGCCGACGATGGAATCGTGCTGCGCATTCCGGCCATGGATGATCAGGCGCCGGGCGCAGATCTTTTGCCTTTGAAGCAGATGAAATCATTGACGTGGTCACCTCGCAGGTGGCAAATTCGGCGTTGTTTGCTTCGCGCTTCCGTGAGTGTGCCGCCAGGGCTTTGCTGCTGCCGCGGATCAATCCGAGCAAGCGCACCCCGTTGTGGCAGCAGCGTCAGCGGGCCAGCCAACTATTGGATGTCGCCCGGAATTACCCGGACTTCCCAATCATCTTGGAAACGGTACGCGAGTGCCTGAATGATGTTTATGATCTGCCGGCGTTGTCCTCGATTCTCTCCAAGGTCTCTTCACGCGCCATCAGGCTGGTAGAAGTCACCACCGAATTGCCTTCGCCCTTCGCCCAGTCCTTGCTCTTTGGTTATGTTGCACAATTCCTCTATGAATCTGATGCGCCACTGGCTGAACGCCGTGCAGCAGCCCTGAGTCTGGATCCGGTGTTGCTCGGTGAATTGCTGGGCCGCAATGATGTGCGTGAAATCCTTGATCCTCGAGTTATCACCGGCTTGCAGGAACAGTTGCAGTATCGAGCAGATAACCGGCGTTTAGCCGGAATGGAAGGCGCAGCCGACCTGCTGCGTCTCTTGGGACCGCTGACTAGCGAGGCCTTAGCCGCCCGACTGCGAGATCCAAATGAGGACAGTGCACCAATAGATCCGGCTACCGCAAGGGAACATGCCGAAGCCCTAGTTGCCACTCGCCGTGCTTTCACCCTGCGTCAAAGTGGGTCTTTGGCCTACGCCGCGATCGAAGATGCCGGCAAGTTACGTGATGCCTTGGGCACCCCGCTGCCCACCGGGATTCCGGCGGCGTTCTTGGAGCCGGTGGCCGACCCCATCCAAGATCTGATCTCACGCTACGCGCGCACCCATGTTCCTTTTACGCTCACCGAAATTGCTGCAGAACTCTCACTGGGTGTTGCGGTGTTGCGACCAATACTCGACCAGCTGGTGGCTGCCGGCAGACTATCGGTCGGCGCCTTCCGCCCGGTGGAGATTGTGCCCGAGGGCATCAGCGGTGATGAATACTGCGATGTCCAAGTGCTGCGCACCATTCGCACCAGGTCTTTGGCTGCCCTGCGCGCTGAGGTGGAGCCGGTTGATCAAAACACCTATGCCCGGTTCCTTCCCGCCTGGCAGCAGGTTGGATCAACTCTTAGTGGCCCCGATGGCCTTTATGAAATCATCGCTCAACTTGCTGGAGCTGAAGTGCCCGCCTCCGCGCTGGAGTCCTTCATTCTTCCTGCCCGACTCAACGGCTATCAAAGCTCGTGGCTAGATGAACTGTGCAGCGCGGGAGATATTCTGGTGTGTGGCGCAGGTGCAGCCGGTGGCAAAGACGGCTGGTTGTCGTTGCATACTGCCGAACACGCAGCGCTCTCCTTGCCAACGCCTGATGTCAGTAGCCTTCAGGCCATAGATCTGCGCGTGCTTGAAGCCTTTGAATCAACCGGCGCCTATTTTGCTGAGGAACTCGCCGCCCGCATCCACCATCCGGATAAGCCTCCGGTCAGTGCCCAAGACATTGCTGAGTCATGCTGGAGGCTTTTCTGGGCCGGATATATTTCACCCGACACCTTGGCTCCGATTCGCGGTTACTTGGCCGGCGGAAGTACTGCACACAAGATCGCCAAACCGGCACCGCGCGCCCGTGCCGCACGGCTCAACAGGCTCTCGGGTCTGAACCGTCTTGCGCAGGATCACGGTGGCTCCCCGATGCGTAGTCCACGCGGTTCAGCGCGTTGGTCTTTGCTCCCCAGCCGGTAGCGGATCCCACCATTTCAGCGCATGCGACAGCAGAGATCATGCTGGAACGCTATGGCGTACTTACCCGCGGCTCGGTCGCCGCCGAAGCAGTACCTGGCGGCTTCGGTCAGCTGTACCGGGTGTTGTCCAAGTTGGAAGAAGCAGGGCATGCCCGTCGTGGTTACTTCGTGGAAAAGCTGGGTGCTGCCCAGTTCTCCACTTCAACCACCATTGACCGTTTGCGTGGATACCAGCTCTCCGAGGATCCTCGCCGTCAGCCTGTAGCCATGGTGCTCGCTTCGACAGACCCGGCCAATCCTTATGGTGCGGCGCTGGGCTGGCCAGCCACGCAGACCGGGCACCGCCCTGGACGCAAAGCCGGTGCCATCGTTGGGATGTTGGATGGTCAATTGTGTTTGTACCTGGAACGCGGCGGCCGCACGGTGCTAACTTTTGCCCAGCTTCCAGAAGAGTCATGGAACATCATTGCCATGCATCTGGTGGCTGCCCTACGCACGGCCAAGGTGGAGAAAATTGCCATCGCTACCGTGGACGGTCAACCTATACTCGACCATCCGGTGGGAGCCGCCCTATTGGCTGCAGGTTTCTATTCGACGCCGCAAGGCATTCGATTCCGGCGCTGATTCCTGAACAGAAAGAAGAGCTCTCATGCCTGAAGGTGATTCCGTCTATCGTGCCACTGCACGGCTCCACCAAGCCCTGGCAGGGCAGAGCTTACTGTCTTCTGATTTTAGAGTTCCGGCCTTGGCGACAAGAGATCTCAAAGACTATGTTGTGCATGAGGTAGTTCCAGCGGGTAAACACCTGTTGATGCGACTGCATCCTCCAGTCGCTGGGTCTTCTGAATTCTCTGCCAAGCCACTGACCCTGCACTCGCATCTTCTGATGGAAGGGCGCTGGGATCTGTATGCCTCGAATGAGCGTTGGAAGAAACCAGCGCACACTGCACGCGTAGTGCTCAAAACATCTACGGTGACGGCCGTGGGCTTTGATATTGCTCAGGTGCGCTTGGTACCTACCGAACAAGAGGCTGAACTCATCGGTCATTTGGGACCCGATTTGTTGGGTGCGGATTGGGACGCTCAGGTGGCGGTTGAAAACCTGCAAAGTCATCCACAGCAAGGTATTGGCCAAGCATTGCTGGATCAACGGCTGATGGCCGGTGTGGGAAATGTGTACCGTTGCGAAATCTTGTTTCTTAAACGTCTACACCCACTGACCCAAGTCGGCCAGATTGCTGACCTTCCGGCAGTAGTTCATATGGCCCACCGTCTGCTGACGGTAAATAAGGACCGGACTCGTCGCGTGACCACCGGCACCGAACGGACCCGAGAACCGCTCTGGGTTTATGGCCGTGCAGGAAAACCATGCCTTCGCTGCGGCACCCCTATCGCGTTACTCAAGATCCCATCAACTTCAGAAGGTTCCGAGCGAGATTGCTACTGGTGCCCACATTGCCAACCGGCGGTCTGAAGCCCTACTGAAGAGATGAAAGAATAGCCTTTATGGCTATGGAATCCCCGCTCCCCGTTCGTAACGGCGTTAATGCAACCCGTTTGCGGCTTCCGCAAGACGGAGCGTGGGCCACCGTGGCCGATTATCTGCTGGAACGCTTTGGCCATGTGGATCCTGAAGGCATCTTGCGACGCTTTGATAACCAAGAAATTGTTGGACTCGGCGGCGTGCCTCTAGACCGCCAAACAACCATGGATGAACACGAGTTCATCTGGTACTACCGCTCATTGCCGGTAGAAACGCCAATTCCTTTTGAAGCCAAGATCCTGCACCAAGATGAACACTTGCTGGTTGTCGATAAGCCACATTTTTTGCCTACCACTCCCGGTGGACGATTCATCCAAGAATCGGCTCTGGTTCGTTTGCGCAACCAAACCGGCATTGATGATCTTGTTCCGATGCACCGGTTGGACCGTGCCACCGCGGGCGTCATTCTTTTTGCCGTGAACCCAGCAACCCGCGGCGACTATCAGATGCTTTTTGAACGCCGTGAAATCAGCAAACGCTATAAAGCGGTCGTCGCACTGCAGCCCGGAGCGGGTCTGGAAACCGGCCGAGTGCTTCAGCCAAACGGCGAACATTCACTGGTCAAAGACGAAGCGCAACTGCACAACTTGCTTGGCCAGATGCCCATGGTTTACGAAAACCGCATGTCCAAGGTCAAGGGACAGTTGCGATCCGTCGTCAAAGATGGTGAACCCAATGCAAAGACCTTCATTGATGTTGAAGCCGTAGGCCGCAGTGCAGGTCACCATGCAGGAGTGGAAGTTGCGTTGATGGATCTCAAACCGCATTCGGGCAAAACCCACCAGTTGCGCGTGCATCTAGCTTCATTGGGTCTGGGAATTATCAATGATGCTTTTTATCCGCGTTTGTGGGACTTGGCTCCGGATGATTACCAGCGCCCGCTACAGCTGTTGGCGCACACCATTTCCTTTACTGATCCACTGACCGGAATTGACCGTAGTTTCAGCTCTGCTCAGCAGTTGGCCGAAGCGCCGGTCATCTAGCCGACTTACTGGAAGCGAAACAGGATTAGGCCTAAAAGAATTTTCATTCCTATCTTTCGTATAGACGTCCGGTGTCCCGTATTCGGGCAACGTCGCTTTGACTCAAATTTGTACGAACACCTATCGCACGAACGGAAACTCCATGCGACAGGGCTGAAGAAATAGCATGTTCAAGCTCTTCAATGCAGCCAGCCAAAGCATCGGTATGTGAGGACTTCTTCTCGACTGCTTGCAGCTCGACCAATCTAGCAATCAACGTGTCAATCCACGCCCAGTCATATTCAACCGATGTTTTGGCATCGTCCTCGTGATGAAATATGACCCAATCGTTCATCAGTTGAATTCCTCTCACGTGGCGACATTGTAAGCAAATACCTTGCTGCAGACTCATGAGGGGCAAATAGAACGCCCCTACGTAGACTCTAGCGCTGGTGAGCAAGCGGTAGTTGGCATCGAATCACAACTTGGTTCTCAACAATTGTGTGCAGCGCGGTCTGAACAATTGTTTGTGGTCGAAAACGGTCGTGCTTGACCAGGAAACAAGAAACTAACAAGGTGCCACTTTCCGAAGTCCTCAATACTCCTGCACATTGTAGTCAGCCCGCAAGAGGAACGGTCTACGGGACGGCGGCGGCAGTCTGCTTGCGGGTTCTCGCGCGCATCAACGTGATTCGGCGAACCCTGCCGTGCCATACTTGCGAAATGCTCAACGATTACTGGCCTCTCGCCCAATTGACGCTTTCAACCAAACATTTGGAACTCCGCGTTCCAAACGATGACGAGCTGTCCGTACTCGCCCAGGTTGCGGCCAGCGGCGTGCACGAACCTGGTGAGCACCCCTTCTTGACACCTTGGACAGATCTTCCTCCTCGTGAGCGGGCACTCCACGTGTTGCAACAGCACTGGAGCCGCCGGGGCATGTGGTGTGCGGAAGATTGGGCATTGGAAATGGGCGTATTTCGTGGAGACCAGCCGGTAGGCATGGTCACGCTAAAGGCACGCAATTTTTCTGTATTGCGTGAAGTAAAAACCGAGTCGTGGCTTGGCCTTGAATTTCACCGACAAGGCATTGGTACTGAGGCCCGGACAGCCTTGCTGAGTCTTGCTTTTGAGGGACTGGGAGCAGTTGCGGCGCTGACCGAGGTGTTCCAGGACAACGTTGGTTCGCAAGGCGTCTCGCGTAAGCTCGGATATCTTCACGATGGTATCTCGCGGGATGTTCTTGCCGGGCGAGCCGTAGTCTCCGACCGTCTGCGCCTCGATGTTTCAGATTGGGTACCGACCGATCCCGCATATTTGGTCGTGACCGGTCTGGCAAAAGCACTTCCATTCTTCGACGCCTAGGAACCTACTCGGAGAGACGACGCCCGCAAGAGGAACCCTCACTGGGACAGCTAAAGGGAAAGAACAATCGTGGATTGGGAAACGGGTCATGGTGCGGTGCCCCATAACTGAACTAACGGAAACTCGATCAAATCGGTATTGATCCACGACGGTGCGTTCGTAGCGCGTCCTGCCGCAGCACAGAACGTGAGTTGATCGTTTAGGTTGCGGTGAGGAACTCGCGCAGCACTGTGTTCCATTGCTCAAATGCATCCAGATGCGCGTCGTGGGAAGCATCGGTCAAGTCCGCTCGGGTCACGTTCCTGCCTCGGCCGACGAACTCAGTTTTCTGTTCCTCGGTGAACATGCCGCCATCCGCGTAGACCACCAATGCGGGCGCGGTGATGCTTTCCCATTCCTTCCAGCGAGGCACTGCCACCTCGCTGATGGTTCGCACCATTACGTCCGCGTCGAACCGCGGGTACAGGCCATCCTCGCGCTCTTCCAGGTCGGCCACCCACGCCTGCGCCAACGGGCCATCGCCGAGCGAATCCCTTGCATTGTCACGGCTAGAGAACGGCACCTCCCAAGACCGGAAGTAGTCGCCGAGCGCATCCTGATCTTCCGCAGACCCGTTGCCCTCATTGCCTTCCAGAAGCACGAGCCTCCGCACGAGAGCGGGATGCGCAGCTGCAACGAGCATTGCGGTATGAGCTCCCATCGATTGACCCACGAGATCCACCGGTTGCGACGATTCCTTTTTGATCACCCGGACGACGTCACCCACGAATGCGGTGCGCGACGTGTCATCTGGCACTCGTGTACTGAATCCGTGGCCGCGCTGGTCGATCAAGATGACTTTCCGTGTCGAGAGGGCCTGCGCAGTCGGGACGAATTCGCGGCTGCTGCCAGCAAGGCCGTGCAAGATTACGACCGCTGGATCGGTGCCGCTGAACACGGAATATGAAATCGTGATGTCATCACCGACAGTCACGGTGTGTCTTGTCTCGCTCATCAATCAAATCTACATCAGCGGGTGACATCTGCCGGAGAACCGGCATTCCAGAGTTTGCGATGCATGTCTCTTTGCCTACGTGTAAACGAAACAGTGCGATCTCAAGATACTCAACTTGGACTCTGTCGAATCCCGAATGCGGGCACGAGGTGTTCGAAGGCCTTTGCACTGATCAGCTATCGCGCCCGCAGGGGAACCTCTAACGGCAATGTCTCAATTCTTGAGAGGTAAGCTCACAATATGTCTGAGACTGCCCCTTCATTGGAACTGAATCCCGCGCCTGGCACTGTTGTGGAACTCGTCAGAAGATTGGTTGACGAGCCTTGGCCGCGGTGCGACGAAGAACGCGATAATCTCTTTGCGCGCCTTGGATTCACATCTGGGGACCGGACCGAGCTAGAGGATAATGAATCACCCCACCAAATAACCGAGCTGGATATCGGCCTCGGTGGACACCCCTCGGCTCATGGGACACGTACAACGGCCAGTTTCTAGGCGTAACCCTCCACCTTTACAGCACTCAAGAATCCGGTGACCCAGGTGCTCAAAGCGGATTCAGCGAACTACGGATCCAATTCACCGAACTCTTCGGAAAACCAGAACATCCATGGGATAGCGAAGAGACGCCTCCCTGCATTTGGAATGCCAACAGCTGGACGATCACTACGCACCTCTTTAATCGTCGGGACAGCAGCGTGATGTTGAGCGTAGAAGGTACGTCCCTAGCCGCCGTCGCAGAATCCGACACAAGCTCCAGATAAGCATTCACAGGTAGTCCGTAAGAGGAACCTCCAACGGGACCTAAGATTGCTAGCGACCGCTAGACCTAGTATTCGTTCTGGTAGAACTGATGCATGCGATGGATTGAGAAATGGTTCGACGAAACTGACTGGCCGAGGGATCCTCTCTTGGATGAATTCCGTGATTCAGTTTGGGAGCTCACGCTCGCCGGAGAGACCAGAGGGTGGCTGACCACTTCGATCACTGTTATGCGATCGTTCCCGTTTTTCTGGGACAAACAAGAGAATATGTGGTCCCAAATGCATTGGTTAGACGGCGAGCACGAATTTCCGGAGGAGGATTACGCGCCGGGATGGTACACAGTCGAAGAACTGCGAGAAGGGCATTTCGTCACCGATGATCCCAGGAATGGTCAAGAGACCAGCTTTACTGCCACCAGAGTCACCGGTACCGAGCGCGACCAATTGTGGAATCAACTGAATCACGGAGTAATTCGATAAACCGTGAGTTGCACAGATTACTGTCTGTTCAGCAACCTTGAGCGGACAATTTGAGTGAGAAGTGGATCATGACAAATGAGTGGTTTGATAGGCCTGGAGGGGAGCCAGTAGAACTAAAGGAATCCGATCCACTGTGGCCCTTGGTAGCGGCTGAATGGACCAACCGAATCCAATCCGCCATCGTTCCCACGGTTGCGCGAATAGAACATGTAGGGTCAACATCGATCCCTGGCCTGATCGCCAAGCCCGTACTTGACCTACAAGTATCCGTGCCAGATATAAACGATGAATCGGAGTATCGTCCGGGTCTTGAATCGTTAGGTCTCGTGCTTCGGCAACGCGAACCTGACCACCGATTCTTTCGCCCACCAGCCGGTGAACCTCGCCTCGTGCACGTACACGTCTGCGAAGAAGGATCAGTTTGGGAACACGACGTGTTGCGTTTCCGTGACAGGCTTCGAGCCGATCCGAATCTTGCCGCCGAATATGCCACACTTAAACTCGGTCTCGCTGACCGTTTCGGCACTGACCGGCTTTCTTACAACAACGGAAAAGCTCAATTTATCTCGCGCGTCATTGCTAGTGAGTAGTTGCTGCGAAGATGTTGGCTCAAGATACGATTCCGCGCAGGTCATTTAATATGTACTTTCAAAGCGTCCCGTTACCCGGTCGGCATACGGGACAGAGTCCGATCTGATTCCTGACGATTTCAAAACACCGAAGTCTCAAGAACTTAGAATTCCCGTATACCCCGCCCGCAAAACTGCCCGGTGAAGGTTCCTTATACGGACGCGAAAATCGATCGTTTCGGATGAGCCACGCGGAGCACCGGACGCAGTGTGGCAGGCCCACGGTTTATGGGACCTGCCGCGCCACATCGCGCTTTAGCGCGGAGCCATCCGGATAGCACCATCAAGACGGATGGTTTCGCCGTTAAGCATTGGATTAGCCACGATGTGTTCCGCCAATGCGGCGTATTCTTCTGGGCGTCCCAATCGCGAAGGGTGGGGCACCTGAGCTCCCAAGGAGTCTTGAGCAGCCTGCGGCAGAGAATCCATCATGGGCGTGTGGAAGATCCCCGGAGCAATGGTCATAACCCGAATCTGGTGACTGGCCAGTTCACGGGCTAGCGGCAAGGTCATCGCGGCCACCGCTCCCTTAGAAGCGGCGTAGGCAGGCTGGCCAATCTGGCCATCAAAGGCTGCCACTGAAGCGGTATTAACGATGACTCCACGTTCGGTGGTTCCTTGATCGTCAGTCAGTGCTTCGCTATGCGCCATCGCTTCAGCAGCCAAGCGGATGACGTTGAAGGTGCCGTTCACGTTGATCTCTAAAACCTTTGAAAAGCGTTCCAGCGGCAGTACGCCATCTCGTCCCAGTACCTTGCCGGGAGTGGCCACGCCAGCGCAGTTGACCACAACTCGCAGCGCACCGAGTTCCTTGCACCGCTCGATGGCGGTAGCTACCTGCTGGGCATCGGTGACATCTGCCGGGGCGTAGCGAACGTTGGCACCAATCTGTGCTGCAATTTCGTCGCCGTCCTCTCGCGCCAGGTCAAGAACGACAACATGTTTGGCGGTTGCCGCGAGCTTTTGTGCGGTGGCCCGGCCTAAACCCGAAAGTCCACCGGTGACTAAAGCGACTGAATCCTGCAGCTGCATGCTTACCCCTTTGTAGTGCGTACATTTACCAGCCAGCCTACTGCCCAGTGCACTGGGGTAAAAGCATTGCGGTAAAAGCACTAGGCACACCCCAGATGCACAAACAGCTGGATACTCAGTAGTTGAGTATCCAGCTGTTTAGGTGTTAAACCGTTTAGTGCTTTTCTGCTTCGGCCTCTTGCGCGCCTAAGCTGACCAGTTCCTTCTTGCCACCAAGAAGGAAGCCAATCACGATGATGCCAACGCTGCAGCCAGCACCGATGAGGAATCCAGGCTGGAAGCCTTCAACCGTAGCGGCCAACTGATCGCTACCCGCGGCAATCTTGGAGGCGGTAGTCGCTGCCACAACGCCCACCAGCAGAGCGGTACCCATGGCACCAGCCAACTGCTGCAAGGTGGAAAGCAGTGCCGAACCGTGCGAGTGCAGGTGGTGCGGCAATGGGTTCAGCGCGGTGGTGAACGCAGGGGTGAAGATCAGGGCCAAGCCCAAACTCATCACCAGGTGCAGCACAACCAGCAACCAAATTGGGGTGCTCTCGTTCAGGATCAGTGCGTAGCCCAACAACGAGGCCAGCAAGATGATTCCGCCAGGAACGATCAGTGGACGGGCCCCCAACCGGTCATACAACTTGCCAACCATTGGGGCCAAAATGCCCATCAGCAGGCCGCCAGGAAGCATGATCAAACCAGTGGTCAGGGTATCAATGCCCAGCACGTTGGTGAAGAACATTGGCAGCAAGATGATCACGCCGAACAGCGAGATCATGGCAAACATCATCAGCACTAGCGAAAGCGTAAAGTCCTTGAAGTTCAGCGGACGTAGATCCAGCAGCGCCTGATCTTGTTTCTGCAACCGCAGCTGCAGGAAGACAAAAGCAGCCAAGCAGAGCAACGCTACAACGAGGATGCCAATGTTCAGCGCACTCACGCCTACCGACAGTCGGCTCAGGCCAAAGACCAAGCCACCGAAGGCCGGGATAGCCAAAAGGACCGAGGTGAACGACAGCGGGGTGGATGCACCGTCTACTTCGTTGGACAGACGCGGGGTACCGATGATCAGTGCTGCGACCGCAATCGGGATGATCACGATGAACATGAAGCGCCACGACAGGTACTGCAGGATCAAACCCGAAAGTGTCGGGCCGATGGCTGGGGCCACGGAGATCACGATGGATACGTTGCCCATCAGCACACCGCGACGTTCAGCTGGCACTATGTGCAAGATGGTGGTCATCAGCAGCGGCATCATGATTGCGGTACCACTGGCCTGGATGACGCGGGCAACCAACAGGACGGTCAGTCCTGGTGCCAAGGCCGCCAGAATGGTGCCCAAGGTAAACATGCCAATGGCTAGGACAAAGACATTGCGTACGCTCAGGCGTTGCAGCAAGAATCCGGTCATCGGAATGACCACTGCCATGGTGAGCATGAAGATGGTGGACAGCCACTGAATTGCATCAGCGGTTACGTTGAATTCGTGCATCAGAACAGGTAATGCCACGTTCATGATTGTTTCGTTCAGGATGACCACGAAGCTGGATACGATCAGCACCGCAATCGTGGTGAAGTTCTTTTTGCTCAGTCGTTCTGGAGCGTTCGTCACGGCTGGAATCTGCTTCCACGAGTAATTGAAAAGGAAATATGCTCTCGGTGCCCACGGCGAACGCAAGGGGCAAGAATTGGGGAAAGCTTAACTAATTTTATCTTTAGATCTCCGGCGGTACTAGAGTGCGCTGGCGTGCAGTTGGTGAGTTGCGCAACACAGATACAGCTTCACCCATGGAGCGGGGTTTGTGTACGAAGATAGAAGCATGAACGTGCGTACCCCAGATCCGTATCCCGGATGGCTTTCTGAAGAAGATCTTTACGAAGCGCGTCAGCGCCTACCGATGCTTTATGTTGAAGCGATCCCGGTTCGCCTTGACCCGCTGGGTTATGTGAATGAAGTGGGGCTTCTGCTCACCGGTGACGATGACGGTCGTATGCTGCGGACCTTCGTTTCTGGTCGTGTGATGTACCGCGAGACCATTCGTGCCGCGCTGATTCGCCACATCGAGAAGGACCTGGGCACCATGGTGCTGCCACAGCTTCCGGCCTCGCCGGTTCCTTTCACCGTGGCCGAATACTTCCCGGCACCAAGTGAAACCGGATTAACCGACGACCGTCAGCACGCAGTTTCCATGTGCTACATCGTTCCGGTGCGCGGTGAATCCACTCCACGCCAAGATGCTCTGGAACTGACCTGGCTGACCCCGGCCGAAGCCCTGAGCTCAGATATTCAAGGCGCGTTTGCCGGTGGCCGCGAAAATATCTTGCGTCAGGCGTTGGCCCACGTGGGTATCAATATCTAAGTTCAGCTTTCGCTCTTGGGAACGAGGCCCTGCTTGCGTTTGAGTACCGAGCCGAGCCAACTTCCCAAGAGCACGCCGAGCATGCCCACGGCACAACCGATCAGTGTTTCAACCACGCGGTCATACATCACCGAGCCGCTGAGCCCGGTGCCCAGCGAGACGCCGACCAACGCCATGGGCGTGATAAAGATCTGCGCCATGAAATAGTTACGCATGACCAGCATCTCGGCCAAGAACTGGCAAACGGCGATAAAGGCGAGCAAGATCCACATCTGCGGATTCGACCAGATCAGTAGCGCCATCAGGATCATGCCCACCAGTGTTCCCAATACACGGTGCACTCCGCGACGGATTCGCAGTCTAGTCGTATGCCCGACCAGAGGAACTACAGCGGCAACCATGGCCCAATAGTTGTGTCCGGCAGAAAGCTCACTGCCCAGAGTGTTGGCAAGAATTCCGGCCACACCAGCGGAGAGTACATGGAACAGCCCCTCCCACCAGATGGCTTTACGCACGTTATCGGACAGCGGTGGAAGCTTGGTACGTTTCCATAAACTAGCCCACTGACCTATGGCCCCAGAGGCGCCGATTACTAACGCCAGCACGATGGTCAGTCCCGCTACTAACAATGCCTCGCCCATGGGGGCCGCGTGGGGAATCGAAGCGATGGCCGCAAAAGCGAAGATATGGAATAGGGATCCGCCCGGGCGCAGGCGCATAAACCCGACCAGCACCGAACACAGCCCAGCAATGAGTGTTGTGGCTCCGACGATCTGCCACTTCATGACCTCTGGGTTCTGGTGGTCAACCCACCAATACGAGGCCGCTAGTGCCAAGGCGATGACGGCAAAAAAGAGAAGACCTGAACGAACCTGCATACGCAATCGGTTCCAGTAACCATCAACTCGTCCGTAGACTCCGGTGAAAGCACCAAAGACCGCGAACACCACTAGATCCATTCGGTCAATGGCAAAGAGCGTGATCAGCGGAGCGAAGATGCCTAGGCCTGTACGCAACCCAATCCAGTGGTCCTTGCGGGCCGGTCCCAGCGTTACCAGCGACTTTGTTGATTCCTTCAGTTTCTTCAGACCCACAGTTTCCTTCCGTCGTGTTGGACACAACACATACCACCCATTATTCGCTCATTGCCATGTGAGGGGCTAGGTTTGTGGGCACTTTGACATTGTCGTTTTCCTCACCGGCGCGTTAATACGGCACACTTGGTACGTGCCCGAAAAGAACTTTGACCCCAGCGCCCCGCATGCCCGCCAAGAAGAATTTGGCTTTGAAGTCGGAACCCGACTCACTGCACCCGATGGCTCCCCAATGTTGGGTCGCACCGGCGTGATCCGCACGCCACACGGCGAAATCAAAACTCCTGCGTTCATTGCGGTGGGTACTAAAGCTACCGTCAAGGCGGTGACTCCCGCTCAGGTTAAAGAGCTTGGCGCTCAAGCAGTTTTGTCTAATGCTTACCACCTCTACTTGCAGCCCGGTGCGGACATCTTGGATGAAGCTGGCGGACTAGGTCAGTTCATGGGCTGGGACGGCCCTACCTTCACCGACTCCGGTGGATTCCAGGTTATGTCCTTGGGCTCAGGGTTCAAGAAGGTCATCGATATGAAGTCCGTTGACCAGTCAGGTCCGGATGACGCGGTAGCACCAGGCAAAGAACGCTTGGCTAACGTTGATGAGGAGGGTGTCTGGTTTAAGTCCCATCTTGATGGCACCAAGCACCGTTTCTCTCCAGAGATTTCCATGAATGTTCAGCATCAGATTGGAGCGGACATCATGTTCGCTTTTGATGAGCTGACCACTTTGCAGAATTCGCGCGGCTACCAGATCGAGTCCTTGGAGCGCACCCGTCGCTGGGCTGAGCGCTGCATCGCCGAGCACTTCTCACTAACTGATAACCGCGCGGGCAAGGAATATCAAGCACTCTTCGGCGTCATCCAGGGTGCACAGTATGAAGACCTTCGTCGCAAGGCATGCCAGGATCTTGGAGCCATGGCCTTTGATGGTTTTGGTATTGGCGGAGCCTTGGAAAAGGAAAACCTTGGAACCATCGTCGGTTGGTGCGCCGAGGAACTTCCCGAAAACAAGCCTCGCCACCTGCTGGGGATCTCCGAGCCGGATGACATCTTTACTGCCATTGAAAACGGTGCAGATACCTTTGACTGCGTTTCGCCAACTCGTGTGGCGCGCAACTCGGCGTTTTACACCCCGTGGGGCCGCTTTAATCTTTCCGGTGCCCGCTACAAGCGTGATTTCACCCCGCTGGTTGAAGACTGCGATTGCTACACCTGCCAGAACTTCACCCGCGCCTACATTCACCACCTATTCAAGGGCAAGGAACTACTCAGCCACACGCTGATTTCCATCCACAACGAGCACTTCACCGTTAGTTTGGTTGAATCTGCCCGCCAGGCGTTGGAAGATGGCACCTTCTTTAATCTCAAGGATAAGGTCTTGGCTAGCTACTACGCTGGCAAGCCGGATCCCCAGGGTCAGCCGGTGGCATAGTAGTCGGATAACAATTAAAAGGGTGCTCATTTTCCGCCGTCAGGCGGGAAATGAGCACCCTTTGTCATGTTCTAGGCTGAGGCAGTCGCCGCTCGTCTAATCATCGGCAAGTGCATGATTCCGTCATCATCAAAGTCTTCGCCACATCGTTCAAATCCGAATTTTCCATACCAGTCTTCCAACTGGGTTTGAGCGCCGAGATGAATCTGAACGTCCGGGCGGCACATAAAAACAGCTTGCTTCATCAGCGTTCCGGCCAGTCCTCGACCCCGTGCTTCCGCCTTCGTAGCAACACGGCCGATATGCGGGTTTTCACCGTGAATATCAAGAATGCGTACGGTGCACAATAAGTCGCCGTCCTCCCATGCGCCCAGGTGCAGGGTTCCTTGAACGAGGTCCAGACCATCCAAATCCGGGTAAGAAGAACGCTGCTCAACAATAAAAACGTGCGTACGCAGTTTGAGCAACGCATACAGCTGCTCAGTGCTGAGGTCTTCCGGCTTATGAATTGAAATTTCTACGCTCATCTTCTGATCCTATCCGCGTAAACCTGCGTACGCCCGTCCGAGAAATGGTCGTAGGGCCCGGAGAGCAAATAGCACGGAAATTCCCCACAGCGGCCAACCAATTCCGGTTTCAGGACTGAGCACTAAAGCAAAGAGCGGCGCGTAAGTGGCCACCGCTGGAATTAAGGTGGACGCTTCATTCATCAGAACCATGACCACTGTTGTATCGCTGGTGGAGCCACCTAACAGGCTCTCCCAGTCGCGTTCTTTACGTTGCGCATGACCTAGGCTGGCTGCTGCCCCTCCAAGGGAGACGACGATCACTGCTGCACCCCACAACCAGAAATTGCTCAGCTGAACGACGCCCAGCAACGCCAGTCCCCCAGTGAGCGTGGTCAACGCGATCACGCAATAGAAAACTGCAAAAAGTACCGCTGTTCGTTGTAGCTTAACCGCAGATTGTCCCAGGTGTTGTGTCAGTTGCGGCTGCGAGATCAAAGGCGAAATAGTTCCAGCTACATTTATCGTCAGCAACAAACACAGCACGAGGTAAAACAGCAGAGCGCTCAGCGGGTTGGCCACCTGTTCAACAGTCGCAACCAGTGCCATGACCATCACCAGATACCCCAGCGTTGCATGCCAGCGCCCGCCTCGCAGTAAACGCAACACCAGAATGCGCCAGGCCACCGGCAGTCGGGAAGCAAGCTTGTTCCCACGACGTCGCCTGCGACCAATTGAAGCCGAAGATGGCTCCACGGCGCCTCTGGTATCTGCTTGCATCGCAGAGCCCAAGGCCAAGCGTTGATGCTCGCCGGCTACGCGCATGTCGCGCGCCCCGATCCTTGGGCTGCGTTTCCATGCCCACCAAGTACTGAGCACACTCAAGCACAGCAAACCGATTGCGGCAGGAGCCCATGCAGATAACCGGAGCACAGAGCTCGACGCACCTTCGACGACACTTATTGCCCACGGAATGTTCACCTGAAGCAAGAACCAGAATGCTGCAAGGACAACTATGGCGGCCACGATGCAGCGTCCCAGCCAGCGTTGTGCACGTGGTTGCAGCCCGTAGCTTTGCAACACAACCGCAAGGCTGGTCAAGAGCACTCCGGATAATGCAAAACTAATCAGTGCGTAAAGGGCTACCAGCGGTTCATAAGCACCGACCAAACCAAACATGACAATCAGCCAAAGCACCCCTACAAAACTGCTGGTCAGCAATCCAGTCAGTAGTGCGCTTCGAATCGATCGGCCGAGAATGGGCCTGGTGCTAATTGGTAACGGCAGCCACCAGTCCGCCTTGGCAGCATTCACGCCTACAGGCCCTAGGTATAAAAACAGCCGTAGAACACAGATGGCGCTGAGCATGAGCAGTACCGGCGACAGCTCTTGCAAACTCCATACCGTCCACGGTGTCTGTACGTGAGCTACCGTCTGCCCAAGCAGAGCAAAGATGAGGCCAAAGATCGCGCTGAAAAGATATGCCAAAGCAACAACCGCGGCCAGCACCCATACATAGACATCAGAGAAGTGATCAAAGCGTTCTGAAAAGTTGCGCCGTCGCTTTGCGCGGTTGAGCAACTGCTGCGGATCAAATTTGTTTTCCTGCAGAAGTTTTTCTCTAGCGTTCAAGCCACTGCGCTCCGGCCTCGGAGTGAAGGGCTTCACCTTGATCTTCGTTCAGCAAGAAGGCGTGGTTCAAACAGTGACGCAGCATCTGCGGATCGTGGGTCACTACTAAAAGTGTCGTCCCGGAACCTCTGAGTACGGCCAATCGATCATAGAGTTTCTGCCGGATACGCAGATCTAAACGTTGCTCCGGTTCATCAAGGATCATCAGCTGTGCAGGCCGAATGAGTGTCGCCGCCAACAGCACCTTGCGACGCTGGCCGGAGGAGAGCTCGCTGGGCAGTAGCCCGGCCACTTGTTGTAGCTCAAAAACTCCAGCTCTTCACTGACGCTTTGTTTCCAAGAGTTCAGATTGTGGCCGCGAGCCACCAATTCAAGGTGTTCAGCAACGGTGAGTTCTTCAAAAAACGCTCCATCGGTGATCTGGACAGCGACATGCTGGCGGAAGGCTAGCGAGTCCTCGTTCACGGGCAGACCTAGAAATTCGACAGTGCCTTGCACCGGCGATAGGTGTCCAAGGATGGTGCGCACCAACGTAGATTTGCCACTACCGTTGGCTCCAATGATTCCCACCCCGTCGCCTGCGGAAACCTGCAGATCTAGCGGACCACAAATGACGCGTTGTTGGTAGCCAATAATCAGCTCGCGTGCTTCCAAGACAATCTTGGTGCTCTGACCTGTCTGCATGCTTGTAACGTTATCCCGCTACAACCACAAAGGGCATCGTCCTCGCGGATGATGCCCTTTGTTCACTACTTAGCGTTTACGGCTTGGATGTAGCCTGGTTCGCGTTGCTTGAACCATTTGATGACCAGCGAAGTCACCGGTACAAGAATGATTTCGACAGCTGTCTTATAGACAAAACCGACCACTACGTAGTTGATGAAGTTCGGCGCATCGGCAATGCCAATGACCGGTGCGGCGACAGAGCAGAAAATCAGGGTGTCGAGGAATTCGCCGACGCCGCTGGAACCAATCAGTCGTCCAATGAGCCCACGCTCTCCGCTACGTTCCTTGAGTTTGACCAGCACCCACGAGTTAGCAAACTGTCCAACCAAGAAGCCGCAGGCCGAAGCGAGAACGATCTGCCAGATTGGGCCCAGCGTGCGTTCGAGTGCTTCTTGACCGTCGTAGAACTCGGCGGATGGTAGTTGGATCATGATCCAGAAGGAGAACACCGCAAAGAAGGCGAGTGCGAAGGTGAGAATAATTGACCGCCGTGCAGCCTTTAGCCCGTATACCTCGGAAATAACGTCGCCGAGAATGTAGGCCAACGGAAAGAGAAAGAATCCTCCGTCGGTGATGATTGGGCCAAAGCTTACGCCTTTGGATGCACCGATGTTTGAGAGGATCACGATGGCACCCATCAGGGTGAGCACAGTGGAAAAGTATGGTGACCCCGCTGAAGCGAAGACCGCTTTATTGGCTTTGGTCAGGTTGTTTTCGGCGTTGTTCGCGCCCATGTAGTTGTCCTTGTCAAAAGTGGTTCGCCAGAACTTCGTCGCGAAGGCATGCTCGTACCTCAAAGGAATGGGTGGAGTTTCATGCCAGCGCGCGGTTCCGCTGTATTAGCACTTACCTAGCAAGTATCCCATGCTGACGGCCCTCGACTTAGGAACGCTTGAGCGTGCAACTTAGTTTTCGAACCATTAGATCTCAAAATTCCGCATCTCATCTGGCATTCTTCGAAACAGTAAATCGAGGAATCTACTCCCCTAGTGATTGCCCTCGCTTGCATCCGCATGAAAGTTTTAGTTTTTTGAACGCGTTCAATAAATGCTAGAATCAACTCCATTAGCTTCCGTTCGAAAGGCTCAAGAGCATCCAACCGCGCACTGAAAAAGGTCGACAGACGCAGGCCAAACTTTTGGCTACTGCCTTGGACTGTTTTGCCATTGAGGGATACCGCGCATCAAGCATGCGGGTCATCGCTGCCAATGCTGGGGTAGCGCTTTCACATGCGTACTACTACTTCGAGTCCAAAGAAGACATCGTCGCGCAGCTGCTGCTGAACCTACGCAATGAGCAATTGCGGTTGTGCCAAGACGGGCTCGATGAGGGCAATACCTTAGAAACCAACATTCGCATCGTGCTGGAAGCTGGCGTGCAATCTTTGGCTCCCTATCATGAGTTCGGGCCGGCGTTTTTGAAGGTTTTGCTTTCTGGCGAGCATGCGAATGAAGAAGTAACCAAAATTGAACTGATGATGTGGGAACAGGCTGTTGGTGGCGCTCGGCCTCTGCCTCCCCTAGGTATCCGCCGAGATCTCCCCCGGTTCTTGCTACTTGTTGCGCGGCAGGTGTTCACCGCGTGGGCCTTTGACCAGTCCCCTGAGCAACGACGTTCACATACGCTGATCAAAAATTTGGCACCTGTAGTCGCTAAATTTGCAGTGCTTTGCCGTCTGCCGGTAGTCCGTTCCCTCTTTGAAGACATTCTGTCGCTCATTGATCCAAAAACCGCTGGCAAGATGGAAACGGATCATTCGGTGAGCTCGGCGCTAAAGCGGTCTAAAGCTTCCTAGATATCGGCTGTCCTCGCTGACAGAGAAATCCTAGAAACACAGTTGAGTATTGCCCAGTTTTTAGGCGTAAAGTCAGTGATGCCGATAGGTGACCCCTAGCGATTCAAAAGGAGAACGCAGCACTATGAGCGGAACTGCGCGAGCACTACCAGGTTGGACCAGCGGCTACGCATTATTGCGTGATCGTATTGCGTCTTTCCCTAACCAGCAGGAAATTCGTTCAGTGAATCAAAACGGCGACGACGTAGAGATCCTTCGTTACTGGCCTGATGATTCATGGACCGCCCCGTCCGATGCACAGCGTTTGATCTTCTTGGGCCCAGCTAATGACAGCACCGTCGCAAAGTTACAGGGCGAGGGCTGGGAGCAAAGTGCAACCATGCACTTGCTAGCTGGTAAGCCAGAAGATGTAGAACAAGTCGTCAAGCTGGCGGACACCTCAGGGCTTTTTGAAGCTCCCATGGAAAACTATGATGTTGTCGAGGTGACCGACTTTGACCGCCCGGTCGCCCGCGGACGAATGCACTTTGGTGCAACGTACGGTCTGCTCAGCGACCCGGACTTGTTCTCTCCCGATGATCCAGATGTCGCCCGCCGCGCGGTACTGGCCAACTTGGCCGGATCCGCTTTCAGCCATGGACTGCCTTGGCTACTGATGGTAGCTACGCAAGAGCATGCTGCTAGCTTGCCTGAAGGTTGGTCCAAAGCGACCACGCTGACTTTCTGGCAGCACAACTAACCGTTCGAAATCCGTACTACATTCAATTGAGACTATGACTAATACAAACATTGTTGCTCCAGCCATAACCTTGACTATCGCAGGTTCCGAAGCCACCGGCGGTGCAGGTGCTCAGGCCGATTTGAAGACTTTCCAGGAACTGGGAACCTACGGCATCGTTGCCCTGACTTGCATTGTCTCCTTTGATCCTAAGGATTCGTGGAACCACCGCTTTGTGCCAGTCGATCAGCAGGTCATTGCAGATCAGCTCGAAGCAATCCAAACTTGCTACGAAGACAAGTTGAGCACCGTCAAGCTCGGCATGATGGGTTCACCAGCAACCATCAACACCGTGGCCACCGCATTGAAGTCCCAGAAGTGGGACAACGTTTTGCTGGACCCAGTTTTGATCTGCAAGGGTCAGGAACCTGGCCACGCACTGGATACCGACGAAGCGTTGAAGGCCGAACTGCTGCCATTAGCTACCTTCGTGACCCCAAACCACTTTGAAGCAGAACAGCTTTCCGGACTGAAGATCAGCACCGAAGAAGATCTGGTCGAAGCAGCCAAGAAGATTCACGAAATCTCAGGCGCTGCAGTATTGGCCAAGGGTGGGGTACGCATCGCTGGCGAAGACGCTATTGATGTCTTCTACGACGGCACAACCCTAGAAATTCTTCGCGAAAAGAAGATCGGCGAAGTCGCCGTTTCAGGTGCTGGTTGCTCACTGGCAGCAGCCGTGACCGCGGAGCTCGCCAAGGGCGCTACCGCGCTGGAAGCTGCCCGCACGGCTAAGGCCTTTGTTACCGAGGGCATTCGCAACCGCGTTTCGGGAAACACCCCATTTGATGCCTTGTGGCAGGGTGGACGCCGCTAAGCCCGGGGTCAAAACCTGATTCACCATGGTGCCGGTCGCATTCATTATTGAATGCGACCGGCACCACGTTTAAGCGTGATCACGCTCATTGGCAAGTTTCGATCACTCTTGCTACGGTTGCTTTAGAACATTTATTTCGATGCGTGAATAGGTCACGGGAAAGGGCGGTCGGCTATGCAAGCCACTTTGACGCTCCACCCGTTCGTCTGCGCGTCGAACGGGGTTAGCTAGAAAGTCTCCCGCCAAAGGTTTAGGCCTGCGGGCTTTGATTGGCGCACCCGCATCTTTTTTACGTTGCAGACCTCAGTCTCCTTTTTTGACTAAAACTTCCGTGCGCCCTTTTTCTGTGCGCGGATAATTTGAGGATTATCATGCAGCCATTGACCGAAAAAATCATTCGCTCATCTTTCGTTAACGCCACCCGCCAAGAAGCAAAGCGACTGACGCTTCCAGAGAACTTCGCCACCCTGGACTGGGATTCCATGGAGTACTTGGGTTGGCGAGATTCCAAGTTGCAGCAGCGCGGTTACCTGTTCCACACCGATAGTTCAGGAAACACCCGTGGCATCTTGTTGCGCCCAGCAAGTGGCGAGCGCAAGCCGACCAACGTCACCATGTGCGAGATGTGCCGAGACGTCAACATTCCTGTTGCCGTGGGCATGTGGACCACACGCAAAGCTGGACAGGCCGGACGTGACGGTGACACCTTGGGCACCTTGGTTTGCCTGAACTTCGAATGCTCACGCAATGTGCGCATTCCACCTCCAAAAATCCGATCTACCCGGATCCAATGGTGGTTGTTGCCGAACGCATCGAGCTACTCGACGAGCGAGTTCATAGCTTCTTGAACCGCCTCTAACCACGGCTCATAGCATCTAGGTTCACCTCGATGGACCAACAACAAACCCGCCTAGCATTAGCCAACTGCTGAGTAACAATGCGTCTATTTTTTCTAAAAAATCGACGCGCTCGGTCGCTAACGCTGGGCGGGTTTGTCGCGGTGGTGCGCGGATTTTATTGTGAAACCGCCAAGCCACGCACGATACCGTTTACAGAAAATTATTCAACAACCCCTTGATATATGCTGTGGGTCACCTAGGATTCCTAGCTATAGGCCCTCGTACTAGCGGACGTGGGCCTCGGACGATCATCAAAGCTCGCACCGCTTTGCCATTTTCGCCCGCCCATGACGGGAGCACTACCGCTATCCAGCCCAGCTAGGAGAATCATGGTCACTCGGCGCACGCAACGAGTGCCGCGTCTGATCTTGGGGTCAGCCACTGCACTTGCAATGGCTGTCACCTTGTCAGGACCGGCAAGTGCAGCAGGTATCCCCCAACCAGCAGATGGCGAACAAGCTTTCTCGCTACCAATTAGCGACACCCAGGCGCTATCAAAACTGAAGGTTTCAGGGCCACTAACTAAGGCCAGCGGCAAGGTATCCGTCTTTGTCCAATTTGAGGGCGACGGAGCATTTGAAACCGTCAAAAAATCAGGCAAGAAAAAGATGCTGCCAAGGTAAAGAAGATGGACAAGGACGTTAAGGCCAAGGGCAAGCAGCTCGCCGCCGAGTCCAAGTCTTCAATCATCTACACCACCCACAATGCATTGCAGGGTGTGGCGCTGACCGGTGACGCGGATAATCTGCGAAAGCTCGCTGAACGTAGTGACGTAGCAAAAATCAGTTCCATCGTTCCAAAGAAGCCTTCCAACCGCTCGTCGGTCGTTGATACCGGGGCCTTGGAATCTTGGAAGTCCTTGGACAAGACCGGTAAAGGCGTCAAGGTAGCTGTACTGGATACCGGCGTTGATTACACCCACGCAAGCTTCGGTGGGCCAGGTACCTTGGAAGCCTATAAGCAAGCCCAAGCATCAACGGAACTTCCTTCTGCAGAATCAAAACTGCGCGACGGCGATAAGTTCATTGGTGGCTGGGACCTTGTTGGCGATGACTACAACGCTAACGATGCCGATGACACCTACCAGCCGATTCCGCACCCAGACCCCAACCCATTGGACTGTGAAGCAGCCGGCCACGGTTCCCACGTTGCGGGCACCACCGCAGGCTACGGCGTAAACGCAGATGGTTCCACCTTCACCGGAAAATACTCGGACCTTGATGCCAAGGCCCTATCAGAGATGAAAGTTGGCCCCGGCTCCGCTCCGGAAGCACAGCTCATCGGCATTCGCGTCTTTGGCTGTTCCGGCTCCTCATCGGTAGTGGGCCAGGCACTGGATTACGTTCTGGATCCCAACGGTGACGGCGATTTCTCCGACCGCGCCCAGGTAGTGAACATGTCTTTGGGTTCAGATCACTCACCTACCGAGGATCCGGAAAACGACATTGTTGATGCCCTGACCAAGGCCGGCATCCTCTCGGTAGTAGCCTCGGGTAACGCAGGAGATGTCACCGACGTCGGCGGTTCGCCAGGTAACTCGCGATCCTCACTGACCGTAGCCAACTCGGTAGGCTCACACGTCACCCTGGATAAAATCCAGATTGATGGACCAAGTGATGTTGCCGGTTCGGCCTCCGGACAGTACTCCGCAAACTTCAACTACACCAAGGCTGATGCTGCTGCGCTCTCGGGCGATGTAGTTATGGCCCCGGCTGGCAATGAATTTGGTTGCGAGCCATTCGAAGCAGGTTCTCTGGACGGCAAGTGGGTTTGGCTCAAGTGGAGCGAGAACGGCGAATTCCCTTGTGGATCCGGCGCTCGCTTCAACAACGCTGAAGCCGCCGGTGCCACCGGAGTGCTCTTGGATTCCGAGGCTAACCTCTTCGACGCTGGCATTGCCGGTAACGCTACGATCCCAGGTGCTCAGTTCACTTTGGATCAGTCCGAAAAATTGCGTCCAGCTGCTGAAGCCGGAACGTTGAAGGTTACCCTGTCCCCTGATTTTGTTGGAGCCTCCTCCAGCGAATCAGGAGCAGGTGACACGCTGAACTCCTCATCATCGCGTGGCGTACACGGCACCAACGGTGTGGTGAAGCCAGACGTAGCAGCCCCAGGTACGCAGATTAGCTCGGTAGGCGTCGGAACCGGCACCGGTACCGCAGTCATGTCGGGCACCTCGATGGCTACCCCACTGGTTGCAGGTATCGCAGCTCTGGTTCTTCAGGACAGCGACTACACCCCGTACCAGGCTAAGAGCGTCATCATGAATACCGCTGCCACCGATATCAAGGCAGCCAATGGCGAAGCTTATGGACCAAACCGTGTGGGTGCTGGCCGAGTGATGGCCGATGCTGCATTGGATACTCCAGCATTTGCCTACGATTCTGAAGCACCGGATCTGACCAGCGTGGTCTTTGGCGTGATTGAGCTTGACGGTAAGAAGGGCTACTCCGCACAGCGCAAGATCACCGTGAAGAACACCAGCGACAAGGCTCAGACCTACAAGGCTGACTACGTAGCTGCAACCCAGATCCCGGGCGCAAGCTACACCTTGGATCAAAACAGCGTTACTGTCCCAGCTGGCGGCACCGCCGAGTTGACGGTGACCTTGAAGGTTGATCCACAGCAGTGGACTAAGACCATCGATCCAACGATGGAAACCACTCAGTCCGGTTTGGCTCGCACGTGGATTGCCGACACTACCGGTCGCGTTGAACTGACCAGCAGTGACGCTCCAACCTTGCGTGTTCCTGTACAGGCTGCTCCAAAGCTGACCTCGGATATGTCCGGGTCGGTCAAGAAGCTGAAGAAGGGTTCTAACACCACCTCGCTGAAGCTCAAGGGCAAGGACATCACCGCTGGTGAAGGCGCTACCGAGGTTACTTCGTTGCTTGGCGCCTTTGAACTTGGTGCTTCCAGCGATCGCGGCGACGCTTCGCTGGATGCCATTCCTGCAGCACGTTCCATGGACCTGCAGTACGTCGGTGCATCAAGCACTGCACCTCGTACCGGTGTGGCCGATGGTCAGTTGAACATCGGTATTTCCACTTGGGAGAACTGGGCTCACCTAGCCGGTGGCACCGAGCTGGACGTTGAGATTGATACCAATAGCGATGGCAAGGCAGACTTTGTCACCTTCACCACCGTGATGGACGAGATTGATCTGGATCTGGCAGCAACCTTCGATCTGGCGACCGGCGAACAGGTTGATCTTCAGCCAGTGAACGGTGTGCTTGGCGATGTTGATACCAACACCTTTGACACCAATACGGCAATCCTGCCAGTCTCCTCTCGGCCCTTGGCCTGGATGAAGATGCTGCAGATATCTCCTACCGTGTCCTTGGCTACACCTGGTACAACACCGATGACGATGGCTCCATGGTTCCGGTAGATCAGACCGACTGGATCAACTTCAACGTGGCAACCCCACAGGTTGATTTTGGTGCAGAAGGTTCACTGCTTACCGACCTAAAGGGCAACACGATTCCGGTCACCGTAGCCGACAGCGCCAAGGCTTCCAAGGCACTGCTGCTGCACCTGCACAATGCTGATACCAAGCGTGCCCAGGTACTGGATATCGTTTCCGGTAACACCGGAAAGCCGAAGAGCAACTAGTCTTCAGTTTTCCCTAGACCGGGTCCGGGGCACTTTCCTAGCGAGTAGGAAAGTGCCCCGGACCTTTTAATGCCACGGTTTTTCTCAGCTAGTCAGCTTGGTCTAATTTAGCTTCTAGGATCAGCACTGCCGCTTCACGAACTTGGTCGGCAAACTTCTTTTCCTCGTTAGCTTCTTTGGCTAACGCTTTAGCCATGGTGATCGCCGGGCTAGATTTGACGCACAAGGGCACGGTGCCGCCAGCGGCCACGAACTTTACTGCGCGCTGACCGACCGGTACCTGCGCCACTTGTTTGGCTTCGCACAGATCATCGGAAATCACCACACCCTGATAACCGAGTTTTTGGCGCAGCAGACCGGTGATGACCTTCTTTGAAAACGACGCTTCGTTCTGCGCATCAATTTTTGTGTAGCGGGCGTTGGAGATCATGACCCACGAGTTACCCTGGCTAATCGCCTGCTTAAAGGGTTCAAGATCGGTGGCGTCTGCACCGATCTCGGTGTCCGTGACACCACTGGAGGTATCGGTATTCTTGGTCACCCTGCCCAGTCCTGGGAAGTGCTTAACTACCGGCTGCACTCCGGCGTCATTCAACGCGTCGTTCACTGTGCCGATGGCTTGAGAAACTTCGCCGGCAGTATTGCCATACTGTCGCCCGAAATAACCGATCGGTGCGTTGCTGGTGCCAACTTTGGCTGGAACCACATCGGCGACCGGTGCGAGGTTTACATTGATGCCAGCCTCAGCAAGCTCCGCGCCGACTTTTTTGATGTTCGTGGCCTGTTTGCCCGAGGACCATTGGCCTTGCTGCGCGGCGGCCGGCAGATTGGTAAAACCTGTCCCCTGCAGGACCCGAACAAATCCACCTTCTTGATCGGTGGCCACCCACACCGGTAAATCATCGGGGACATTGGATTTCAGGCTCTTGGTGATGATAGCGGTTCGCGCCGCTGTTTTTTTCACCGAGAGTTGCGAACGTCCGCGCAAGAAAACATTGGTGATGCCCTGTTTCTCCATGGCTTTCAGTTCAGTGCTACTGGCACCCGTGGCAGGGACTCCAGCCATCACCAGGCTGGCCGCTTGTTGCTCAACGGACAGTTGATCAACAAGTTCCTCGGCCTGTTCACGAGACGTAGGCGCCTGCGGTGTTTGGGCAGCGGCGGAGCTACTTTGGGTGCTGTCCTCAGAGGACGTTGCTGATGGTGCAGATCCATTGTTACTTGAAGAGCTGGCTTTTGGAGAGCTCTGCGTACTGGTCTCGGAACTTGGCGAACTGCAACTGGTCAGCATGAGCATGGCAAGCATTCCCAGCGACATGAGCTGTCTGACGTGAGTGGTCATAACTTCATCCTCTCACCGTGATCTGCAAGGATACCGAATGTCTTCAGCCAGAATTCCGCTCTGGACGGTTCAGGCACGAACTTCTAGTAGTTCATCCCATTCGGTGGTGTAGCGCTGAGAGATATGTTCACGTTTCATTGTCCAGGTAGGGCTTTGCGCCAAGCCCGCAGGGCCTAGACCAATGGATTTCGCGCCAAATCGAGCTGAAATATCTTGGACTACCGAGGAGACATTTTTCTGTTCTGTCTCATCGTGCTCATCACCCATGTCAAAAAGATCAAGTTGTTTTTCACCCGGTGAATCGCTGAGGCCAGAGAGGATCACTCCTCCACGCACGTAGTCCGTCCCCGGCTGCATAAGATCACCCATGGCCGCGATGGCCAGCTTGCTAAGCAGAATCGGATCTCTGGTTGGCCGCGGTAGGCGCACTTGCGCGCTCGGGAATGAAGCCTCACCTTGAGCAAAGCGGCTGGTGCCTGCAGTGACGGTGAGTAAGGTGGCGTAGCGTCCTTCGCGGGCCAGTCTGCTCGCGGCCTTCTGCGCATAGATGGACATAACTTCTTCCATCGCTTCACGGGTGCGTACTGGGGAAGAGAAAGATCGAGTGAACATAACTTGTCCGCGGTCGGCTCGCTCTTCAATCGGGCCAATGCAGCGCTGACCATTAAGTTCAAAAACCGTACGCTGCAAAACCACTGAAAACTTCTTGCGGATTAACAACGGGTCAGCCGCCTTGAGATCCGCGATTGTCTCTATGCCCATGGACGCCAACTTGGCACCAGATTTACGTCCAACTCCCCAGACATCAGTGACGGGCACCCGGGTGAGAATGTTTTCTAAAACCTGCTGATCCATGAGGCCTTGGACGCAGACCCCGTTGAGTCCTGCATTGTGTTTTGCAATGTGGTTGGAGAGCTTTGCCAATGTTTTGGTGGAGGAAACACCAACGCAGACCGGGACCCCAATGGTCTTATCGATAGCCGTGCGGATGTGTGCTGCGGTTTTACGCACCTGCTCTAGGTTTCCTTCCAACCCGATGAACGATTCATCGATGGAATACACCTCGTGCCAAGTTCCAAAACGTCCCAGTAGTTCCATCACGCGAGCGGACATGTCGCCATAGAGTTCGTAGTTGCTGGAGCGCACGGCTAGGTTATGGCTCTCCATCAAACGCTGAATCTTGAAGAATGGTTCTCCGGTAGCAATTCCCAGATCTTTGGCTTCTTGGGAACGGGCAACTACGCAGCCGTCGTTATTAGAGAGCACCACCACGGGACGATTGCGCAATGAATAGTCAAAGGCGCGTTCGCAAGAGACATAAAAATTATTAACGTCCACGAGAGACACATGGTCAGTGTGTTGGTAAACGTTGTTATCGCTTCCGTTGAAGTTCATCTGATCCCATCTCAGCGTTGATCATTCAATAACGCGCTTAATGTCAGAACAAAACTTTCGAAAAATAATCTGCCATACTCAAATCATAGAACATCTGTTCCATCACAAGCTAGCTACAAGCTAACGATTCGACACCTACAGCGAGCTGATTGAGGCCCACACCAGCACAGATCTCGATGAGCCTTCACCGGGCACTATTTTTTCGGTCCAGATCCTTTGTATGCCTACCTAGTGGATCCTGCGACTGAACCACCGCTGCGTTCAGATTCCATCGCAGCACGAAGGTTCGCTTGCCCGCCATTGGGCGTCGCAACTAGGATTATTGGATCCGACTGGGGGTGCATGAAGCGGATCTTGACCACCGGTTCCAGCCGCCGGGCGGCTTAGCCCGAGTCAGCGCACTGCTGCGAGCCGACGCATGATTACTACTGTCGGCTCTTCGGTGGCGTCGCGATAGCCTGTGCCGGCCCAGATATTGATGTTTTCCGAATCATTAGCGGCCGCTGCCGCTTTACGGATAGGACTGGTCAGATGGTGAATGGCTGGGTAGCCACTGGGTGCAGCACCATGGAACTTGTCCACGAAATCATTACGCAAAGCCCTCGCCGGACGGCCCGAGAAGGCTGTAGTCAAAACCGTCTCAGTGCGACGAGGATCCGCCAGCGCCGCCTTATAAGGTTTTGAGGCTCCGCTCTCATCGCTACGCAGTAGCACGCTTCCAAGAACAGCGGCTTCTGCTCCGTGCGCGAGCGCCTCGCGCACTGCGTTGGGCGTTGAGATTCCGCCTGCTGCCCACATAGGAAGTGTGGTCCGGGAACGGACGCGGTCAAGCAACTGCGCCAATGGTATCTGCTCGATCGGCGTGCCCGGCGTTAAGGTTCCTGAGTGACCGCCCGCTTTGTACGACTGAACTACTAACCCGTCGACACCTAGGTCTGCGGCCTGCTGTGCTTCGTCCGGCTTGGTGACAGTCTGAACTACCAATGATCCGGCTTTCTGTAGCCGGCGAACAGCCTCAGCAGGGGAAGCCCAAAGGTAAAGCTGACCACTGGCACGGGATCACTGACCAGCATGTCCACTTTTTCCGCCCACTCATCGTCGTCCTCTAGGGCTTCGACCTCGTTCAGGGACAGATCGTAAGTTGCTGCTAGCTCACGCAGGGCCTCGGTGTATTCAACAAAGGCATCTTTGTCGATTGGCACCGGGTTCGGTGCGAAGAGATTTACGCCGAAAAGGTTGGCTCCGAAGGTGGAAATTCCAGTACGTACCTCGGTGATCTGTTCAGCGAGCTGTTTGGGCGATTTATATCCACCAGCCAGCATGCCCAATCCTCCCGCTTCGGCGGCGGCCAAGACAAGAGCAGGGGTGCTCGGACCGCCTGCCATAGGTGCAGAAACCAGCGGTATGGTTGCCCCGAGCTTGGCCAGGAGGCCCGAGGCTGCCAGCGGACTAGTGTCGTTTGAATACTCAGTCGATGCACTGCGGTCAGTCATGTGAGCCTCACCCTTTGTCTTTGCTAATCTTCGCGGAAGAATTCCGGGAGGACGGTTGCGCTAGCTCAGGCGCTTGAAGCGCACCCTACCTAGTAATTACCTCCATAGTAGGCACAGCCTAAGGCGCTAAAAAATGCCGTCTAGTCATCAACCATGCATGGCGCGCATAGCCGATCATGTCTACGGCAAAGATTGAACGTAAAGCGGCAACAAGCCCAGTTCTGCCGCTATAGTTCCACCGTCGTAGCTGGCTCCGCATGGACAATGTCACCAATATTCAGGGGGAGTGCCACGGAGGCGCTCACCAAACTCTATCTGCAGGAATCAGTACGCACGTCCATGCTTCTGATGCATAGATCATGCGTAAATGGCAATTTTCGTAAGACTGATCCGAGAGTAGCCTCGAAAGCAGATGAGATAGAACGTGGTGTCCTATCAAAAGTGATCGGAGATCGGTGTCATTGAAGGCGAAAGTAGTAAGCTCCGGATGGGTCATCGCGCTACGGGCCGGGGCCGCGTTGGCGGCAGCCGTCGGGGTTGGTCGTTTTGTGTTCACCCCGATTCTTCCTCTGATGCAAGAGCGAGCTGGCGTCACCGCCGAGCTGGGAGCGGCTCTAGCCACAAGCAATTACCTGGGCTACATGATCGGCGCCATAGTTATGATGGCAGTTCCACGGTGGGCGCGTTCTGCACTCGCCCTGCGTATTAGTATTTGCGTACTCGTACTCTCTCTGATGGCGATGCCCGCCACCGAACTTCCCGAGGCTTGGATCGCACTTCGCGGTCTTGCCGGACTAGCCAGCGCGATCATGTTTGTCGTCGCGGCAAGCGTCATTGTCCACACCATTCCAAAACAATCCCACCACCTGGTTGGCTGGTCTTACGGCGGAGTCGGAGCTGGAATCGCGATCTCAGGTGCGGTAGTACTTATGATCGCTCAGTTCGGAGATTGGCGTGAGGCCTGGTTTGCTTCTGGGGTGCTTACGGCAATACTTGGTGCCTTCGCATGGCAACTTGTACAGGGCGAGCAGTCAGAACACACCTCGCCTGCACATACGGAGCCGATTCATCGCCCCCACCGCTGGTTTGTCCCGCTCGTGGCGGCATACTTCCTCGAAGGTGTCGGATACATCATCGCGGGCACATTCCTGGTCGCTGCAATAGCGTCCTCTGCCTCGGGCGGACTGGGGAAGCTCAGCTGGATTGTGGTCGGTTTGGCAGCTATCCCGTCCTGTCTTGGCTGGGCCTGGCTGAGCAAGAAGTTGGCCCACCCTACTTTGCTGACCATCGCGCTATTGCTGCAAGCGGCGGGAATCGGATTAGCTGCCCTCGACCTTGGCATGGCAGGAGCGGTACTCTTTGGCGGGACATTCATGGGCATTACCACCCTCGCCCTTGATGCGGGAGCACACCTGCAAGTCCCCACAGCGGTCGCAATCCTCAGCTTGGTATATGCAGTAGGACAAACTGCCGGCCCTATCCTTGTTGCCCCGTTGTTATCAGACGGATTCCATGGTCCGCTGCTCATAGCTGCCGTAATCGTCGCGCTAGCTGCGGTGTCTACGGCGCTGATTCGGATTCGATTCCCGGCCGTCCACCGGCCTGCCAGCGAATCCACATTCGAACCGGTGACCGCCGAGACTGTCGGCGCAGGCGTGAACCGCTGAATGGACCACGCACGTAAAGCTTTGCCCATTACAACCGTTTTTATGAAAGGAACAAGATCATGCCACTGATCACCATCGATGTCATTCGAGGTCACGACGAGGATTACCTGGTCCGTCTTCTTGATGCGATCCACGACGCCGTCGTCGAAGCGTTCGATGTCCCATTCACCGATCGGTACCAAATCCTGCACCAGCATGAACCGTTCGAGCTTCGTGCCTTAGATACAGGTCTGGGTTACACCCGTACGCAGAACTTGACCATCATAAAGGTCACTAGCAAGCCCCGACCGACCGAGGCGAAACAGCGTCTCTACGAGAAGATCACCACATACCTCGGTGACCGGTTGGAGATTTCAGGCGAAGACGTCATCGTGAGTATCACGGAGAACACCTCCGCGGACTGGTCATTTGGCCAAGGACGCGCGCAGTTCCTGACCGGCGAACTTCCCGACGACACCCAAAATGCACAGGACAAGGTGGCAGAAAAATGAGTACTTTTCCCGCTTGGATCGCCCGCAAGGACGAAGATAACCGCATCCGCACCACCCTTGAGGAAGCCGAGACTAGCTTCCTAGACGACCTCGACGTAACCGTGCAGGTTCACTACTCCAGCATTAACTACAAAGATGCTCTGGCACTGCACGGCAAGCCCGGTGTCATCCGACGCACTCCGCTCATCGTCGGCATCGACCTGGCCGGAGAAGTTATCGCCTCGCGGGATCAGAGATGGCACCCGGGCGATCTGGTCACGCTCGACGGCGCGGGCCTAGGCGAAGAGCTCCACGGCGGGCTGGCCGGTCTTGCACGTGTTGGCGGCGATGATCTGGTTGTCATCCCTGATGCCTTCACCCCCGCCCAGAGCGCCGCAATCGGCACCGCAGGATTCACTGCGGCACTGAGCATTCTTGCGCTCGAGCGTCAGGGAGTAAACCCCAATGACGGCCCTGTCCTGGTCACCGGCGCTGGCGGCGGAGTCGGAACGGTCGCCATCGCGATGCTCGCACAAGCTGGCTACGAAGTCATCGCGGCAACAGGCCGCCCCGACGCGCTATGCGAGCGACTGACCGAGCTCGGTGCAACATCGATCATCAACCGTGGTGAGCTGAACACCGACCGCCCACTGGCCCGGCAGCAGTGGGCTGGAGTCGTCGACAGCGTAGGGGTCCTACCCTTGCAGGGGCGCTGGCCGGACTGCACAACAACGGCGCCGCGGCTGCCTGCGGACTAGCTGGTGGCAGCGATCTGCCAACCACCGTGCTGCCATTTATCCTCCGTGGCGTCAATCTACTGGGCGTGGACTCGGTCCGCACGAAGCCAGGGCTGCGCCGCGACGCTTGGGAACGCCTTGCCCGCGACCTCAACCCGGAGCATCTAGATTCCGTCACACGCACCGTCCTGCTCAAAGACGCCGCAGATGCAGCAAAGGACCTGCTCGACGGGCATGGGACAGGACGCACCGTCGTCCAAATCTCCGAATAACCACGCAGAACCAAGAGCTAAGGAAGAGAGAATGACCGAGCTACGTGAACGGCTAGCAAAGCTGCCATCGTTCCCCAAGGAACTATCGACCCTGGATAGCGAGACTGTCCCCGAGAATCCGAACTCTTTGTTTGAATCATGGCTGAACAGCGCCATCGAAGCAGGGAATCGGCAACCGCACGCGATGACGTTTGTTACCAATCGTGCAGACGGAACTCCCGTGGGGCGCACCCTGATCATCAAGGACTTTGACGAGAACGGCTACCAGTTCTCCACCCACCGCAGCTCCCGAAAGGGCCAAGAGCTCCAAGAGAACCCTCGCGCATCGTTGGTATTTTTCTGGCGCGAGTCCGGACGTCAAGTACGCGTCACCGGTACCGCGTCAGCGCTCAGTGACGAAGCATCGCAACTGGACTGGAGCGGACGCCCCAGCTACGACGGCCAACCGAATCCCGACTGGCAGCACTACACACTCGTGCCCGACGAGTTCGAGTTCATGCAAGCAAGGGAAGATCGCAACCACACTCGCGTGGAATATAACCGCGATAACGTCGGGCAATGGGCTCACCACCTGGTGGCAACTCCCGCGGGCTAAAGGCCAGCAACTGACCGATTTCTCATAGCAGCCATTGTCGTTGCCGCCCCTCAAATAAGGGCGGCAACGACAATTGGTTTAAATGGACAGCTAACAGATCGGCAAGGGTCTATGCTTGGGAAGCATGGATGTGGAAGTACGGCACTTAAGGGCCTTCGTCGCTGTAGCCGAAGAAGAATCCTTTACTCATGCGGCCTTGAGACAGCGGATCACTCAACCGGCCCTGTCAAGAACGGTGCAGCAACTCGAATCCGCTCTCAAGGTCCAGCTGATCCGGCGGACCTCAAAGCGCTTCGAGCTTACCGCAGCGGGAGCCTTATTCCTAGATCATGCCAGGACTACGCTGGCCAACCTTAATCGAGCAATTGCCGTGGCCCGAGGAAACACTACAATCACTCTAGGTTTCAGTTGGCTCCTGCCCACCCCATGGGCGCAGGATATGGCACGACATTTACAAGATACCGCCGGCATCGAAGTGACCTTTACCCGAGTAGATGCCACGGCTCAACCCCTGGCCCGTGGAGATGTAGACGCGGTCGTCTTGCGCTCACCGGTATCCCCAGCGCTGCTCGACAGCCCCCGAACAATCAAGCTCTTTGAAGAACCACGCGTACTCGCGTGCTCGAATCGATCCCCCTGGACTTCCGGAGCGCCAATCCGGTGGGAAGACGTACCCCAACGCCCCTTGGTCATCAACACGGTTAACGGGTCAACCACAACGGATCTCTGGCCGAATCTCACTCCGGAGATTGTGGAGACACGCAGTTACGATGAATGGATCGAAACTGTCGCCGCCGATCGCGGAGTTGGAATCATCCCGGACATCGCTCGCACCAGGGGCATACACCCTGGCGTTGAATTTGTGCCCTTGATCGGAGCGCCACCAGTCACCGTTTGGCTCAGTGTCGCGGACCAGGTACCTGCACATCGAGCGCGATCGATCCTCGACGCTTCACGTCTGGCCCTGAATGCGTAGACCGAAGGTCGGATTGTGAATTCGTTGCGCATTTGTCCTGCGACTCACGATGCGCGGTAACGAGTGCCAGCCAGGCATTTCTCGTCCTGCTTCATGGCCAAGTTCTTAGAGGTTGTTCCGGGGTATGCCCGCTAGGCATCGGCCAGGGTTCTAGCGTCGGAGCAAAGAACGAGCTTACGTCAACGTGGGGAAGCACTGTTGTTGCGGATCCGAAGGATCAGCGATTGTATGAGTCATCCGTATAGGGATTATCGGTTACCTGACATGATGCAGGCACCTAGTAATCACGCCAAAAACGCCTACTTCATCGCCCTCGGTTAGTAAGACCGGCAAGGGGGATTCGTCGCTGAGCAAGCCAACCTTGGCTCCATCAATGTGCCAGCGTCGCACCAACATCTGACCATTAAGATTCACAATCACCACTGAGCCGTGACGGACCGATAGTGAGCGATCAACAATCACTTCATCACCGTCATAGATGCCCGCCGAACGCATCGCATGTCCGCTGACGCGCATGATGAAGGTGGAGACACGATCCCGTACCAGCAGACGGTTTAGATCCAGTCCGCCGTCAAAGTAGTCGCGCGCTGGTGAAGGAAAACCCATCGCCGAAACAGCTTGTACCGGCCCGTGACTAGCTCCGGGTGGCAACAATTCATTGTCTTCAGCCACCGCCACCACCTCCTACTGCAAACTAGTACAAATATTCGAATACTAGAATTGTACAGTGCGGCGCGGAGTGCTTCATGCTAGTTGGTTTCTGCTATTTCCTGAGGCTTCGCTACTAGGGCAGTAACGAGGCAAATGAGCATGCCTACAACGGGGACCGCAGGCCAGATATACCACCACGATGCCAATTCATGATCCGGGTGGATGCCAAAGAGGCGGATGGCCCACTTTGCTGACAGCATCAGTTCCACGCTAAAGAACACAACCACCAGCAACATGATCCGTCGTGGCCAAGCCTTCAGCCGCATGGCAACCACAACCCAGGCGTAGGCCATGACTGGTCCCCACACCCAGTGGTGTGACCAGCTCACTGGAGATACCAGCAAGGGGCAGGTCGACGCTACGCCCAGAAGCACCACCGGCTCAACCTTGTCGTGAAGCCGGTAAAGAAGAGCGATGAATGCCAGGCCCACGGCGAGCGCTAGGACAAACCAGATCAGCGAACCCGCGCCCAAGCGAGTCAGTAATCCTTGAAGCGAAATGTTGTCGATATAGCCAACGTCTCCGACGCGCGAAGGATCACGCACGACGTCGAACCAGTAGTCTAGGGTGTTGCGCCACTGGAAGATCAGCCCGACCAACTGAGTGCCCAAGAAGACTAAGGTTCCGGTAATCACTGCACGCCATTTACGCATGGCCAACGGGAGAATCAGCAGGGCTATAGGTGTGAGCTTAATTCCGGCGCAAATGCCCACGGCAATAACAAACGGAGTCATTGACTTCGAATTAACTAGCGCCAGATAACAAGCGCCGAGGATCAGAATGTTGATCTGACCAAACCAAATGGTGTCCCTGAAGGGACCGGAGATCAGCATCAGGCTGGTCAAGGTCAGCGGCGTAACCCATCGCCCCAGCTGCGGCCAACGCCGCGCTATCCGCAGAGCCAGATCCTTGGCAACAAAGAAGGTCAAGACAATAGAAGCCACCATGGTCACTGCTACTGAAACCCAGTAGGGGAAGACGGCCATTGGCAGGAACATGATTGCCGCAAACGTTGGATAAGTGAAGGGCAATCCGGGCGCATTAATCGGACCGACAAATGGCCCATATAGATTCTGCGGTTCGCGCAGAAGAGTCAGCGCACCTTCGCGGTATACAGACAGATCCCAGCCAGTGGGTTCGATGGTGATCAACGTCCAGACCAGTAGCAAGACCATCACTATTTCTAGGATGGCCGTTGATCGCCTGACTGGTCTGATGATTGAGGAACGGATAAATCTTCACCCTAGCGTTGGTGGATCTGGCAATCCGGTTACCGAAGCACCAGAGAGCAGTAATAGAAATCTGTCGACACCATTTCGAATTTAAGGACAGAATGGCAATCGTCCTCGATGCCAGGCTGCGCCCATTCTACTTTTGCGCCTGCTATTAACCCTAGAGCAAAAACCGCTAGTTTAATTCCGCTGCCCGCGCGGCATTGTGCGTCGCAGTTTTTCGGGACAAAACTAGCGCCACAACCACGGACAGCGCGGTCCCTGCGCCGGCAAGAATAATGATCATTTGAGCAGAATTCATTATCAATCCCGGCGTTCCCAAGAGATATCCCAACGCCACCATGGCGTTAATGAGCATGCGCAATTGAGCCCACGCACTTCCGTGGCGTGCTTGCGGAACGTGCTCATAGATGGCGGTTCGCACCCCGGTATTGCGCAGGCCGTTGCATAGTCCCCCGACAAGGAAAATAATCAGCAATGCCGTGGCATTTGGCCAAAGTCCCTCCACAAGTATCGCCATACCTACAAGCGCTCCCCCGAAAAGTGTGGGTACTGATCCGCGCGAGTCGAACCACGAGTTGCCACCCATCAGTGCCCCTGCCACCGCACCTAATGACCAAGCGCCCAGCAACAGTGCATACCCCGTATCATCGGCGGTGATATCTCTCAGATAGAAAACTCCTGCTACGCCCTCGGCCGAGGTGAACAAAACAATGGCCGCCACAGGTATCAACAGAATCCGCAACCAACGGTTCTGAAACAGAACCGGACTACTTGTAGTCCGCTTCAGCCGGTCTTGGTTTTCGGGCTGCGGTTCGCCCAGCGCAGTCTCACGTAGAGTCCAACGCATCAAGATAGCTGCGATGCTGAGCAATGCGAACCCAACGGCCCCGCACCAAAGAACCGTGCCGAAACCCGCATGCGCTGACAACCATGAAGCAACTGCCGGAGCGATGATTCCAGACAGGGACGTGGCGACCACAAGAAAGCTGCCAGCTCTGGACAAGCTAAAGCTGCCACGAATTCGCGGAACAATCTTGAAGATCACTGAACCATTAATCACCGCGCAAATACTGGCCACTGGCATGAGAGCCAAACAAAGAATCATGTTTTCTGCCTGCGCCAATACCGCGAAGATCAATACGTGGACGCAAAGGTTAATAATCCACACGCGCCATAACGACGAACTATCCACCCATCGGCCCACTAAGCTCGCGACAAGCACCGGAGGTAACAGCCCACCTAAGAACAGTGCGGTCACTGCCCACGAACCCAGCTGGTCTGCGGCTTCAAGGGTCAAGGCAAAAACGGCCATGCCCTCACCCAAAAGTGAGAAGAAAGCGACAGCAACAAACAGCAGACAAAGCACCGACTGATTCATCAGTACAGTGACCTCCTCGTGCATGTTTAGCGCGGTCTCTATCACTGACGGAAACTTTCCGTCACGGTAATTGGTTCTATTCTAGAGAGAAGAGAAACAAGTCCGAGGGAGCATTGTGAAGGTATTACTGGTCAGCTGCGGCGACGTCGCCACCGAAGCAGGGTTACGCTTCCACGCCAAGGGACACCACGTCACAGGATGGCGCCGCAACAGTAACAAGCTTCCAGAAGAGTTCGCCGGAACGGATGTCGACTTACTCGATCCCAACCGTTGGCCAGTGGTAGATCCAGATACCGAGGTCGTAGTGCTCACCCCGGTTCCGGTAACCCGCGACGCACAAGGATATGAGCGCAGCTATTTGCAGGTGGCTCAAGAACTCAGCGCTCGGCTTCGTAGCCAGGCACCAAAGCTGCGCCGACTGATTTACATCTCCTCCACTGCCGTGATGGGCGGTGAAGATGGCCAGTGGGTTAACGAGCAGGCACCCGTAGTTGCCACCCGCGATACGGCAAAGGTCTTGGCCCGCACCGAGGCAGCGCTCACCGAGAGTGGACTGCCGGTGACAATCTTGCGCGCCTCGGGAATTTACGGCCCGGGACGTAACCGACTGATAGACCTGGTGACCTCGGGCAGCGCCCGAATCCCACACGGTTCACACTGGACCAACCGAATACACCGCGATGATCTAGCCGCCGCCATTGTCCATGTAGCCGGCTTAGATGATCAGGTAGCCGACCTGTACTTGGCCACGGACAATAGTCCTGCCCAGCTGGCAGAGGTCTACGAATTCCTAGCCAACGAACTAGGTCTAGAGCAGCCTGAACATGAGGCACCTCCGGCCGAACGACGTGCTGGCGACCGGCGCTTGGACAACACCCGGCTGTTGGACAGCGGGTTGTCCCTTCAATTCCCTAGTTACGTCGAGGGCTACCGTCAGATGTTATCGGGCACTTCCACCCGGCATGCCTAGGCCCGGCGGTTCACTCGGCAATCTGATGAGCACCTTGCTTGATTGTGCGGAGTCCCTTCAACCCTCCTACCTCCGTGAGAATCCGGCTGGTTCAAATTGCTCAGCTCTAGAACCCTTTACGCAGCGGATTGAAGTGACGTGCGATAGTGGGGACTTCTTGACCGGTGATTTGGGCAGCCAAGATTTTTCCCGTCAATGGACCAAGGGCTACGCCCCACATTCCATGGCCACCGCCGACAGAAATCCGCGGGGAACGCGTTTGGCCAACCAACGGCAACCCGTCAGCGGTGCATGGACGCCCACCAACCCACTCTTCCTTGCGGTTCTCCCAGTTGATCCCCTTGTACACCGGAGTAGCAGCGGCCACGATGGCTTCGATGCGCTTTGGCTCCAGTTTGTGGTTGACGTCCCGGAATTCCATGGTGCCGGCGATCCGGAAGCGATCCCCCAGTGGGGTGCAGGCTACGCGCTGAGTTGGGAAATAAATGGGGTGCGTTGGCATATGTTCCGGCTCCACGGTGAACGAATAACCTCGTCCAGCCTGAACCACAACGTTGACGCCGAACTTTTGAGCCATGTCGGTCATCCACGCACCGGTAGCAAGAACTACGTGGTCCGCCGTGATGGCCCGGCCTTCTGAACCAATAACCGTCACCGAGTTCTTGTTGTCGCGAATATCGGTGACATTAAAGCGCCAATAATGTCACCACCGCGTGCAACCACAGACTCAGCGAGAGAAGCAATGAACTTTGGCGGGTTGATGTAGCGCTGATTCTTGATTGCTACGCCGGCGGCGACGCGATCAGAAAGGGTAGGCTCAATGCCACGCAGCTGATCCCCGGTGAGCAGCTCAAAGTCGACAGTGCCACCGGTTTTTTCGATCATCTCAAACTCGTGCAGCAGCGCGTTCCGGTCCTTGAGCGAAGTAAAACCAGTCAAGAACGGATCGGCCGCCTTGGAATGCTCCGCAACTCCTGGGCCAGCGGCCGTGTGCTGAGAGATTTCGTCAAAGGCATCAAGTCCGGTGATTCCGATTTCCGAGAAGACTCGCATGGCTTCTTCCCATCGCTTGGGCATTGAGTGCCAGGCAAAGCCGATCAAGAAGCGCAGCAGTTTGGCATCAGCGCTCAGGGGGATATAAAGCGGAGAGGTTGGATCCAACATCATCTTCAGTCCGTTGGAGAAGATTGATGGCTCTGCGATGGGCAGAGTGAGAGCTGGGGTCAACCAACCGGCGTTACCCCACGAGGACCCCGAGGCAACCCCGCCACGATCTACTACCGTGACCTTGACGCCAGCGTCTTGGAGATACCAAGCAGTCGACAATCCGATAAATCCGGCACCGACAACGACTACATGATCTGGCGCAGTCATCCCAGCCATGATCCACTCTCCTAGAAACTCGTTGGCCCCATAATGCGAGGTTGTATGTGTTCACTGTCGCGCGATCCAGGCAGAATTTCAACGAGTTCTGAGGATTCAACGGTGAGCGCCACCACACTCCCCTGTGATCTGTATTTTTTGCGGAAATCCTTGCTCTACACCGTCTTTTCTACGGCACTTCCCTCGACTAGATCATTTTTACCCCGTCGGAAAGCGTTAGACCCCTCACAAGAAGTTCGCTCTATCTGTGCTCTGCGTACACTGAAAGTAAGCAAATAATCATCTTTCTCGACAAGCCGTTTTAAAGGATCACCACCACACACATGGCCTCACGAAAACCAGCCAAGAAGAAAACCGCACAGGGTCATCCGGCTCGTCAGTCCGGGGCGAGCTCCGTACCTTTTGAAACTGAAGTGCGCCAAGCTTTACAGCCTTTAAGTCCCAGCTGTTCCGCCACTTCCAAGAAGACGGACACCCCGCCAGCGAAACACGCGCTGCGCTCGAAGGACTCACGACGCTACTGACCGTGCATGCGCAGTTGCGCAAGAGTGTTGACGTCCAGTCGCTGGATCCAACTGTTCTTGGCGAGCAGCTCGGCCACCTGTCCTCGCTGGGCAAGCAAGTTTCAGAAGCCAGCGCTGCGATCCTCAAGCACTACCTAACCTTCTTGGGCACCACTGCAAACTTTGGTGGCAGCGTAGAAGACTTCAAGCAGACCTTCGAGTTCCTCTCCCGTATGGCTGGTGATTCACCAATCGTCGCCCCTTACCTTGAAGACGACGAGGCCAACGGAGCCTTCGAATCAATGCCATTTGTCTTTGCTGCCCGCGAACTTATCGGCTGGGTCGGTGAAGGTAAGCCAACTACACCAGCTGGCGTTCTCACCGGAGAAACCTTGCAAGATGCAGCCCAGGCACTGGGAATGTTCATCAAGGTCGACGAAAGCGCCGAGGCTATTGAGCACCCTGAGTGGGAACCAGAAGACGGAACCAGCGTTCCATCGCTGGCTGACATCCCTCGCCTTTCGGCCTATTGGGATGCACTAATCGGAACCGCATTGTTGCGCTATCAGGCACCTAATGCGACACCTACCGAATCACTGAGTGAAGCATTGCTCGCCACCAGCGGTGCAGGGTCACGCTTGATCAAGGAACTGATCGCTGAGGTGCTCTACTCGCACATTCTGATCAATACTCTTGAAAAGCCGGGCCAGGCACAGATCGCCGAGATGGTTGCTGGGGTGCTGAGTAATGCTGCCTCGACAAACACCGTCCGTACTGAATTTGCGCTGCAGATTCCTACCAAAGAGGATCTGCCCGAAGAGCAGCACCACTTGATTCCTAGCCTCGAAGAAGTTGTTCCTCAGGTGGAATCGCTACTTCGTGTCTTTGAGCGCGAGGGTCTGGTTCAGATCACTGAGGAAATCACCGTTCCGATTGTGCTGCGCTCCTCGTTGGAACGCGCACTGGGCAAGGTCTCCGAGCATGTCCTGAAAACCGACTCCGACTCTAACGATTCAGAGGCATAGTCGGCGCAGAACAAAAGCGACGGATCCGGGAGAAAATCCCGGATCCGTCGCTTTCTACTAAGCTCGCATGTATCGGCGTCCTACTGTCTCCGTAAGAACGGAAACCTGAAGTTATAAAAGGTACGTCGCATTGCCGACAGACAACGGCACGCGATGGGGGCGCAATGCCGATGAAAGATCAGTCTGTTCACACAATGCAACGTACCTTTTAATCACCCTCTGGTCCTTGATGATGCCACTCGCAAAACACCACCAAGTACCTTCTCGGTGATCGGTCTTCACCGATACATATCTAACCTATCGTGTTCAGCGAAAAATCGAAATCATACTTTAGTAGGAGGGTAAGGCCTAGAACGGAATGCTGGCGCGAAGGGTCCAAACACCTTGCTCTTGGCTGGTTGAGAACTTTCCACCAAAGGCACGCATCCTGTCGGCCATACCAATGAGGCCACTTCCGCCCGCTGGTAGCCCCTTCACTTTCCTACCGGAAACACCCACCTGATTAGTGATTTCTAGTGAGGCTTCGGTGCCGTTTGAAAGCAATTCTAATGAACAGTGACCACCCGGGACACCGTGCTTTATGACATTCGTTGTACCTTCTTGCATCACACGATAGATCGCAGTTTGCGCAGAACGAGGCAGTTCGGAGATTTTTTCATCCGTGGTCGAGGTCACTCTAAAGTTAGCATCTTTGAGCCGTTGAGCAAAAAGTTCTGCTCCCTGAAGCGCATTGACAGTAGTTGCAGCCGGCTTATCAAAGTTGGCACTGCCTTCTGTGGACATGGTGCCATCGGCCCGTAGGACGTTGAGCATCAGTCGCAAGTCATGCAAGGTTTCGGTACTGAGCTTAGCGATGATATCGAGTGCCTCTAGCGCGGCCTGCCCGTCGTTGGCGAACTTGGCCGCCTTTGACTGCATCGCGACGATAGTGATGTCATGAGCAACGATGTCATGCAGATCGCGGGCGATGTTTTTACGTTCTCTGTCTATGGCTATACGCGTCTGTTCCCGAGCCTTTTGCATCTGATCAACAGCGTGATCATTCTTCTCTCGCAATGAATAGATACTGCGCGTTACAAAGTAGGACAGGGCAGTCAACGGCACCAGCGCGACGAGCAATATGGCGTCCTGATGGGCTTGGATAGCAAACAGAACCATCCAGGCCGCCGATAGCGTGAGGAACAATCCTCGAACACTTCGTGCATCAACAGTTGCTGCCAGCGCCGCAAAAATCATAAACGCAGTGAAGGTGAAGAAGAATAGGAAGCTCTCGTTGAGGAAGAAGAAGGCAACGGCAATAAACAGTCCGAGGGACGCTGCGACCCATCGAAGACCGATAGCCAGCACCACGCAAAGCACGAGCCCTACGAGGGCTCCCAAGATGGTTGTTTGTGACGCTCGACTAAAACCGTCCCTAAAGAGGGTGACGGACTCACTGCCCGACAGGAGAACAAGGACAGCGATCCCCACCCAAATAATGACACCCCGGCCAGCGAGGTGCTTGGTCAGGGTGCCTTTTAGTCGTTCACTCATATGCCGAATAATTCACGGCGACAGCGTTCAAGTCAAATAGCTTATTCGCAACCTACGCCGTAGTGAATGCATATCCACTTCGAAAAGTCTGCACCCCATCCGGCTGGGGTTGCAACTGATCCGGAGCCGATTGACTGACTCTGCGCCGCTGATGCGGGAGCAGCCACTGCGGTTAACGGTGCCAATGCCAATGCGGCAACGGCCATCATCTTCAAAGCCTTCATAACAAACTCCACATCTCGACAACTTATATACTTTCAAGTGAGCACCCGTTTGGAGCTTGCAGCATCGACGCTAAGGAAACAGATGGAACAAATAAAGGTCCTAATCGCTGATGATGAGCCACTAATTCGGCATGCGTTGGGAACAATCCTATCAACGGATTCTGGGCTTGTAACCGTATTTTTTGCAGAAAATGGACAGCAGGCAGCCGACTATTGCGTGGCAAACGAAGTTGACGTTGTTTTGATGGACTTACAGATGCCAATCATGGACGGGGTTAGCGCGACTCGCGCCATTAAATCTCGCATAGACAGCCCCGCAGTCCTTGCAATTACGGCATTTTCCTCGGATGAGTATTTAGTGCCTGTACTTACCGCAGGCGCCAGCGGCTATTTAGTTAAGGATTCAGAACCGGGAGAAATAATTAATGCCGTGCACGCAGTTCATCACGGCACTGCGGTCATTTCCCGCTCGGTTTCAGCCGACCTGATTTCCGCGGTGCGCAAAGCACATACGGATAATTCTCAACAGGTCGAAGATCTCATTGATGATCTGGGCATAACCAGTAGAGAAATCCAGATTCTAAAACTCCTTGCTCAGGGATTTAATAATGTTGAAATCTCCAAAACCCTCGGCATCACCGAGACCACGGTCAAGACACACATGGCAAAAATCTTCGTCAAGCTCTCAGTCCGCGACCGCGTTCAGGCCCTGATAGCTGCTGCGCGACTGGGGATTGTTGAAATCCCGAAGGATTAAGTACTTCCCCTCCGAAGCACCTCGAAGGGTGTGAGCTCGAGTGCTAAAAAGGAATTTTGGATCATGCGGGAATATCTTGAGGTCCTATGCGTTGAACATGAGCATAGACCGCTCAAGTTTCTACTAGGAGGCTCACTTGCCAGCATTTTTTGGTGCACCATCTGACGGCTCGTTCGAGGAATTCCTCTCACGGTTCCTCTCTTCACGGGCTCAGGCAGCACGTCCGATCGACATCACCCGCCTACTTTCCACCCGTACCCACGAGGCAGTAGCTACCGCGGCAGCAATCTCCCAGGAGCACGGCCACGATGAGATTGACTCATTGCACTTGCTCACCGCGCTTCTGCGCACCGAACCAGTTGGCGAACACCTGACCGCCATGGGCATCGACATCGAAGCCCTCGGCAAGGACGCAATTGCGCACATGCCAAAGAGCCAAGAGTCCGGAGAGAAGCCAACACGCCTTTCCTCGGCCGCTCAGCGCAGTCTCTTCGACGCCTACCAGGTGGCCCGCAACTACGGTTCCACCTACATTGACCCGGACCACCTGTTCCTTGCCTTTGTCTTCAACCCGGAATCGCCGGTCAGCAACCTGTTGGCACAGCACGGCATCACCGGCCAGTCACTCCAGCAGGCTGCCATGGAGCAAGCCCAGCGCGCCCAGAACGGCGGAGGCGACCAGGGGCAGGAAGAGTCCGATGCATCCATGTTGGAGCGCTTCGGAACTGACTTGACCGCCCTGGCTGCCGACGGACAGATTGACCCGGTCATTGGTCGCGATGACGAACTGGATCAGGTAGTTGAGATCCTGGCTCGTCGCACCAAGAACAACCCGGTATTGATCGGTGAAGCCGGCGTGGGTAAAACCGCCATCGCTGAAGGCCTGGCTCGCGCCATCGTAGATGACCAGGTTCCAGAACAGATCCGTGGCGCCCGACTCATCTCTATCGACCTACCCGGCATGCTCGCCGGCACCCGCTACCGCGGTGACTTTGAGCAACGCCTCACCGGCCTGCTTGAAGAGATTGCCGACTCGGAAGGTCAGATCTTGGTGTTCATCGATGAGATGCACCTGCTGGTCGGCGCTGGCTCCGGAGAGTCGGGCAATATGGATGCAGCTAATATCCTCAAGCCTCGTTTGGCACGCGGTGAGCTGCACCTGATCGGTGCCACCACGCTGGACGAATTCCGCAAGGTAGAGAAGGACAGCGCGTTGGCCCGCCGCTTCGGCAAGGTCACCGTGGATGAGCCATCGCAGGAAGTCAGCTTGGCCATCCTCGAAGGTCTGCGTGAATCCTACGAAGATCACCACCAGGTGCAGTACACCCCAGCAGCGCTGAAGGCCGCGGTATCACTCTCGGCGAGGTACCTCACCGACCGCCAGCTGCCAGATAAGGCCATCGACCTGATCGATATCGCCGGTGCACGACGCTCAATCGCCGCCGGAGATACCGAGGACGTGCAGTCCCTGCGCACCGATCTGATGGAAGCGGAACGCGAAAAGTCCCGCGCCATTGGCGAGGAACGTTATGAGGACGCCAGCGCCTGGCGCGATCATATAGCGGAGCTGACCACTCGGATTCATACCGCCGAGGCCGCCGGCGATGCGGGCGTAACCCGCGTGGTGGACGAAGCTCAGATCTCTGAGGTTATCGCCCGCTCCACCGGTATCCCTACCTCGCGGATCACCGGGGACGACAAGTCGCGTCTGGCTTCGCTGGAAGAATCCCTGCACGCCTCGGTGATCGGCCAGAAGGATGCGGTCTCTGCCGTGGCTCGCGCCGTGCGTCGAAACCGTACTGGCCTCTCCCTGCGGGTCGTCCAATTGGTTCGTTCTTGTTCCTGGGCCCAACCGGCGTGGGCAAGACCGAGCTGGCCAAGGCACTGGCGACCAACCTCTTCGGTTCGGCTGACTCGCTGGTCCGCGTTGATATGAGCGAATACGGCGAGAAGCACACCGTTGCTCGTCTGATCGGTGCCCCTCCGGGATACGTTGGCCACGACGAGCCCGGGCAGCTCACCGAGAAGGTTCGCCGCAATCCGTACTCGGTGATCCTGCTTGATGAGATCGAGAAGGCCCACCCAGATGTATTCAACGTACTACTGCAGGTCCTTGATGACGGACGGTTGACCGATTCGGCCGGACGCACCGTGGACTTCTCGAACACGCTGATCCTGATGACCAGTAACCTCGGTGGCGAGTACCTGGCCAACAAGGCCGGAAACTTCGGTTTCACCTCGGCCAAGGCTGCCAGTGAAGCCGGCGAGATCCGGGCCAAGGTGATGAGCAAGGTGCGCGAGTTCATGCGCCCCGAGTTTCTGAACCGTCTGGACGAGGTCCTGCTCTTCTCCAAGCTTTCGCAGTCGGAGATCGGCCAGATCGTCAAGCTGGTCATCGCCGATACCGAGAAGCACCTGGTGGATCAGGAACTTGCTTTGGAAGTCAGTGATGCTGCCGTGGATTGGCTAGCCTCTGAGGGTTACGATCCAGAGTTTGGTGCCCGCCCACTGCGCCGCTTGGTGCAGCGCAAGGTGCAGGACGCCATCGCCGATCTGCTCATCGATGATTCGCTGACTGCCGGTGACACCGTCGTGGTGGACTACGCGCAGGACAAGCTGGTGGTGCGCAAGAAGGTGGATGCACCCACCCCGCCAGCACAGAACGAGCAGGTACCTAGCTACTTCGATAACTAGGAAGCACTAGCCTGTTGGGGGCTTGATACGCCGGAGCTTTGGCTTCGGCGTATCAAGCCCCTTTGTGTGTGCACTGATCTTTAGCGGGAGCTCAGTTACTGCGTGTTAGGGTGAACCCAATTCTTGGACACGATGAGAGCAACTGCGCTATGGAAATCTCCACCACTAAGGTCCCCTCCCTGAGCAAGTTATTGCTCTGTACAACTCCGTGGGGTGGAGCGCCTATACGGATCACCCCGACGTACTGGCCACGGCACTGAAAAACTCTGACTTTCTTGTCTACGCCTACGACAAGGAACACCAACTCATCGGCTTAGCCCGGGCGATTTCCGATGACGCGACCATTTGCTACGTGCAAGACATCTTGGTTCACCCAGAAGCCCAGCGCAGCGGTGCCGGCAGGGAACTATTTACTGCCGTTCAAGACCGATACAAACACCTTCGCCAGTTTGTGCTTATTACCGATGATGAGCCAGGGCAACGAGCGTTTTATGAATCGATGGGGCTGACTGAAGGTGCAGATTTTAAATCTGGGCCAATCAGGGTATTCGCGCGATTCTAAAATAGATAGCTTTGAGCGCAGGTCCCCTAATAGACTGGGAATTCATCACTCTCCTAGGAGCTACTCTTGCGCATCCGAAGTTTCATGACCTTGTCTCTCGTTGCCATTTTGATGACAGGGTGCAGCGCAAGCCAAGCCCCAACACCTTCTTCCGAACCCTCAGAGTCAGCAACTGCCCCGGCTAACGCCCCGGCCTCTGCGGTAACTGCTGACACCGAGCTTGCTGAAAATTCGCTCGCCCCGTCTCCGACTAAATCCACTGCAGCACCCTTGACTGGTCAGGCATGGGCGGACTCCAAGATTAAGATGTGGAAAGACAATTCGGGCATCAAATCCACTCAAGGATTCTCGTACCCCTACAATTTGATGACTTCATGGGAGTCGCCAAAGCCGGGCGTCATAAATATCTCGTTAGACAACAGCATGATTTTCAACCGGGACGGAATGCAAGAAAGCTACCAGACCCGCGAGGATGAACTCCGGTTCATGGGCCTAATCATGTTCGAGAGCGTGGGTGAGAAGTCGCCGGAGTTGGAAAGCATCACTTTCGCCACCGAGGACGGCAAGAATTCCGGAACCTACTCCCGCGCCCGAACCGGAGCAGACCCCAACGACCGCAAAGCCTGGGCCAAAGAAAAATACGCGCAGTGGCTTTCGGGCATGAATGACGTTTACGAATCCATGTGCCACGCAGAAATTACCACCTTAGAGGTGTACCGCCGCTGCCTTCCGGATGACCCACATGCCTACGTAGATAAGGTGGAGTCACCGGCCTTTGGTGAACTTGTCGTCACCATCAAGGACGGTCCGTGGATGGGTGGAACCTATGACACTCCTGCCTCAAGCTTCGTCTCCTCAAACATGATCATCAAGATCAACGACAAAGCTGCTGCCGGAGAGCAAGTCGATAAGCTGACCGTCATCGCTAGGTCCGGCGGGGATACAGGCACTGCCAATCGTGAAGACTGGATTCAATAGAGCTAGAACCCCGGCCTCAACAGATTCTGCCGCTATCCGCATCGCGCCCTAGGTTTAAATCTATGACGCAAGAACTGTCGATTCCTTTTAACGATTCTGTGCTGAGCGCACTGTGGATGCCGGCATCGAAGGCTAAAGCCCTGATGATTTTGGCCCATGGTTCTGGTGCGGGCAAGGACCACGAGTTCATGACTGGGTTCGCTCAAGCAGTCGCTGATCTCGACGTCAGCGTACTGCGTTTCAATTTCCCGTATATGGACGCAGGAAAGAAATTCCCAGACAAGGCACCTACCGCCATCGCTGTCTGGCATCAAGTGCGTTCATGGGTTGAAGATCATTTAGCCGGCGGTCTGCCAGTGGTTGTTGCCGGCAAGTCATTTGGTGGACGTATGGCCTCATTGGCTGTCGCCGAAGGTATGCCGTCGAACGCTCTGATCTTCTTGGGTTACCCATTGCACGCACCTAAAAAGGAAGATAAGCTTCGCGACGAGCACCTCTACCCCTTAGCAGTTCCGATGCTGTTTTTGGAAGGCACCAAGGATCCGTTTGCCAACCCGGAAAAGATGGAAGCAGTTGTTGCGAAGCTAAATAAGTCGACGGAACTGGCCTGGTTCGAAGGCGGCAATCATTCATTCAAGGTGGCGCGTTCACAACGAACGGTGGCACAGGATGGCGCTTGGTTGGCCGGTGCAACTGTGGACTTCATTTCCAAGCACGCTCTATAGACCGCGCCTTAACGCCAGCAACTTTGCGGGTCATCAAAAAACTCTTGCCATCCACGCACAAGATCTAGTTGCTCATATTCACTCTCACGCAATCCCCACACACCGACTTCCAAGATTCGCGCGCCTGGGAACGCCGCAAGCATTGGTGAGTGAGTTGAGATGACTATCTGAGACCCGGAATCAAGGATGGTTCGAAGCAGCTTCATGAGCCGCAGACAACCTGCCAAAGACAGTGCTGATTCCGGCTCATCCAAGATCCATAGTCCTTGGATATAGGGAATTCTCTCTTCTACAAGATCAAGGAAGGACTCGCCATGGCTTCGCTCGTGCAACCTTGTTTTGAATCGCGATTCTTCAAGATAGGTATAGAAACTGTGCATGGTTTCAGCACGCAGAAAGAATCCTTTGCGCGAAGCTGCCGCACCGCGCTGAAGCTTTAGCTGTTGCCATAGCTCCGATTCGCTGGCTCGCGTTGTGTTCATAGCACCCGTGGAGCCACCTTCAGCATTCATTCCATAGACCATGGCCAATGCTTCAACGAGTGTCGACTTTCCTGTACCGTTTTCGCCGACAAGAATCGTGACCTGCCCTAGGTCCAGACCATCATGAAGAAGCTGACGCACCGGAGGAAGAACAAAAGGCCATTGCTGATTTCCCTCTAGAGCCTGAGGGTCGATAGCTTCCACCCGGCGCACCGGCATGAACATCTGAGAAATTTCCACAGGATCAGTATTGCTGACGTTGCAAGAAGCTATAAACCTCTGTTTCATCCACACCAGGGAAGGCACCAGTCGGCATTGCAGCTAGCAAGTGCGTGTTGGCACGAGTGGCTGGCCACGCGTTGCCAAACCAGCGGTCAGAAAGATCTGCCGGTGGGCGGCGACAACAATTTTCGTCCGGGCAGGTGGACTGACAACGCTCTTTGGTGTCACGACCGCGGAACCATTTCACGTGCTCAAACGGGACACCGATTGATAGCGAATACAGCCCTGAGGAGTGCCGTTCGGTGCGTGCCGAGCACCAGTAAGTGCCATTGACCGTATCCGTGTACTGCTCAAAAGACCGAAACTTGTCCATCTGTTCAAAGACCACTCGGCTGGTCCAATAACGGCAGATGCTCTGTCCCTCGATGGCGCCCGTATGATCCGCAGGGAAATTCACGCGGTCGTTTTCATAAGCTTTGTGCAGGATTCCTGACTCGTGCACCTTCTGGAAGTGGCAAGTCATACCCAAGTGTTCGGTAGCAAGATTGGTGAATCGGTGAGCAGCCGATTCGTAGGACACCGCAAACGCATCGCGCAGGTCCTCGATGGCCAGCTCACGATTGTTCTTTGCACGACGCAGGTAATCAACAGTCGATTTCTCCGGCATCATCAATGCTGCGGCAAAGTAGTTTGTGGCCACACGCTGGGACAGAAAGTCAGAGTAATCCGTCGGTGTTTTATGTCCCAGGACATGATGCCCTAAGGCCTGCAAGAGAACTGACCGCGGATCATGATCAGTGCGATTGGCCTGAGTCAGGTAGATACGCATGTTCTTCAGATCGGTCACCGAACGTGTGGAGTGAGGCAAGTTGCCTACAAAGCGCAGACTGAAGCCAAGATGTTCAGCAATGTCTGCTGCACGGTGATGAGACAGCGGACCAGCATCGTGGCCTACCGCCGAAAGAACCTTGGAAGCTTCTTGCTCAATTTCTTTGTAGTAGTTATTGCGACCTCGCATCTCGTGACGCAATGCCGTATTGGCTCGGCGGGCTTCTTCCGGAGTCGCTGCCTGGTCGTTCAGTCGGCGTTCAAGTTCATGCTGAAGTCCAACCAATGATTCGAGCACGTCCATGGGAAGGCGCGTACCCACACGTACGGTGGGTAAACCTAGTGACTCGTATAGCGGTCCACGTTGAGCGCGCTCCAACTCGATTTCCAGGGCCGCTCTACGTGAAGGAGGCTCGGTGCCCAACAGGTCATCAACTCCGACGTCGAGGGCCCCGGCCAGCGACTTGAGCAAAGAAAGTTTTGGTTCGCGCTTGCCATTTTCAATCAGTGAAAGCTGGCTCGGCGCAGTATCAACCACGGCCGATATATCGTCCAAAGTCATCTGCTTACTTTTGCGAAGGAAACGTATCCTTCGTCCCAGAGCAATGGCGTCCATCTCCGGAGCTTCTCCGGGTCCGTTGCTATTTTCCGGCTTCTTTGCGCGGTTCCATGTGGTTGCAGTCACATACCTAGACTAGGCGAAGAACGCTCAACTTTTCCAGAAGTCCGAGAGAAAAGATCCATTACTCCGGTCTTGCGGAGCGCAACCAAGGAAATATTTTCAATTCTTCCGATTGCCTCTAAGCCTCGTCACTCACAACAAATGCACAGCGCTACACCGGAATCTTGCACCCCTGCCACTCGTTGAAAATATCAATAGTGAACTACGAGGAGAGCCATGACAGCCATTGTCGAAAAAGTACTATCCGCGAAAAACTCCGCCCACGATCCACCACAGACTTTTGTCGTGATGGGTATCGACGGCGCAGGTAAGAGCACCGTCATCACCGCTCTGGTGCAAGAACTAAATAATGAGCAGATCCCGGCACGCAAACTCGCTAATGTTGCGGGGCGCCGCTGGCTTAATAACTTTTCGCGAACCTCCGGCATCCCGGTGCCACACCTTGCTCAGGAATTAATCGAGACAACGTTTCGACTCTTCAACGTTGCCCGAAACTCCCTCACCGCCGCACAAGCTCCGGGCCTCACGGTGATGGACCGCCACTTGTATTGCCAGTTGGTGCTACGCCACGTTCGCGGCCACAAGCCGGGGATCCTCTTGCCGTGGCTTGCGAAGAAAAGCGCCGAGGGAACCACCGTCATTCTTCTGGACGTTGATCCTTACCTCGCCTCACAACGCATCAATGCGCGAGATGAAGACGAAGAATCCGTGGAATACCTTCAGGCAGCACGAACCGAATACCTTCGTTTGGCCGAACTCAACGACTGGTTGGTACTTGATGCATCAAAGCCGACGACGCTATTGGTTGATCAGTTACGCATGATCGCAGGCAAGTAGACTCGACTCATGAGCGAAGCACAGGCTACCTACGCACCCGAAACCATTCTTGAGCTTTCCAAGAGCACCAAGAAGCAGTGGGAACTGGGCCAAGTCCGACTTATCGCCGCAGGCACTCTGGCCGATGACGGCACCTTGCAGCGAGGCGGTGAAGCTGAAGCGTCCTGGCAAGTTTCCATTCGCTCCATTGAGAAGGAAGCTTCTTTCACTGCCACTCTCCCAGCCCAAGTTATTACCTTGATCGCTGGAGACTTCGTTGAGTTGGATGTTGATGGAGAGCAGCACGGTCTAGAACCGTTGCGTCCACTGAAGTTCACCACCGAAGCACCGGTTGGAGCCAGCCAGCCTACCGAAGAACTACTCACCGTTTATGTTGCCGCCGATCCGCAGAAGGTTCGCCCTACGGTGAGAATCGTCGAGCTGTCCAAAAAGCGCGAGCAGTACCTCTTTGATGGACAGCTAGGCATCCTGCTCCAAGGCTCAGCCACCTTGCTACTCGGCGAAGATCAGCTGCCCGTTAATCTTCGCGACACCGTGGCAGGTTCGGACGTTCAAGAGCCACGCATTTCCGGTCGCGGTGTCATGGCGGTTGTTTCTTTCGACCTTGCCTAAAAGCGCACGTCCTTTCCCGTAGAGGGCCGGCACAGTGCACCCCTCAACAGAAGGTTTCGGTTATCTGCACGCTCGTCATCACGCGAGACATTCTAAAATTTCATACTTCTTCTCGGCCAGACCACTAGGTCTGGCCGATTTTTGCGCTTTGGGACACTTTTGACCAAAGAAGCGTAAATCTTTCATATTTGAGAAGAAGTGAAGATCTTAAAGTAGAAAACCCCTATTTCAACCCCTGCGCTTGAGGAAAAGTAGTTCTCACGAAGAAGTTCACAAGATCATCTACCGATCAACATGAACCCGGAACTTGCGCAAAGGAGCCAAGGTAATGACTACCGAGAACACCAACGAAACCTCGATCGACAACCGCATCGCAGCTATCGAGACTGACTGGGAGAACAACCCCCGCTGGAACAATGTCACTCGTGATTACACTGCCGCTGACGTTGTAAAGCTGCAGGGACGAGTTCAAGAAGAGCACACCCTGGCTAAGCGTGGTTCGCAGAAGTTGTGGAAGCAGCTCACCGAGGAAACCCCAACCGGTGGCTACACCAACGCACTGGGCGCACTGACCGGCAACCAAGCAGTACAGCAGGTCAAAGCCGGACTCCGAGCCATCTATCTTTCAGGCTGGCAGGTTGCAGCAGACGCCAACCTTTCAGGCCAGACCTACCCAGACCAGTCGCTCTACCCAGCAAACTCGGTCCCACAAGTGGTTCGTCGCATCAACAACGCACTACAGCGTGCCGACCAGATTGAATTCTCCGAAGGCATTCACAGCGTTGAAGACTGGATGGTCCCAATCGTCGCTGACGCAGAAGCCGGATTTGGCGGTCCACTGAACGCCTACGAACTGATGAAATCAATGATTGCGGCCGGCGCCTCAGGCGTTCACTGGGAAGACCAGCTGGCCAGCGAAAAGAAGTGCGGCCACCTCGGCGGCAAGGTGCTGATTCCAACTCAACAACATATCCGCACCCTGAACGCGGCCCGCCTGGCCGCCGACGTGGCTGGCACACCCTCGGTGGTGATTGCCCGTACCGACGCAGAAGCAGCAACCCTGATCACCTCGGATGTTGATGAACGAGATCAGCAGTTCATCACCGGCGAGCGCACTCCGGAAGGCTTCTACAAGGTCACCAACGGCATCGAGCCTTGCATCGCCAGAGCCAAGGCCTACGCACCGTATTCGGATTTGATCTGGATGGAGACCGGAACCCCGGACTTGGAGCTGGCCCGCAAGTTCGCTGAGTCGGTCAAGAAGGACTTCCCGGATCAGATGCTCGCCTACAACTGCTCGCCTTCGTTCAACTGGAAGAAGCACCTTGACGATGCCACCATCGCTAAGTTCCAGCGTGAACTTGGTGCCATGGGCTTCAGCTTCCAGTTCATCACCCTGGCTGGTTTCCACGCATTGAACCACTCAATGTTCGATCTCGCCCAGGGTTACGCAAAGGACGGCATGAGCGCCTACGTCGAACTGCAGGAACGCGAATTTGCTTCCGAGTCTGCCGGCTACACCGCCACCAAGCACCAGCGCGAAGTTGGCACCGGCTACTTCGACGCAATCTCCACGGCGCTGAACCCGAACGCCTCCACCCTGGCCCTGGTGGGATCCACCGAAGAAGGCCAATTCCATTAGACCCTAATGGGTCGATGGTGCTAGCCGGCAAGGTCGCCGGCTAGCACCACCACCATTTTGATTTTTAAGGACGCTGCCATGAACTCCCCCATCACCTTGAACAACATCACCATCACCGCTATCCCAGTTCGCCATCAGGAACAAATCCTCTCCAGCGATGCCTTGGACTTCCTGTCATCCCTGCACAGTGCTTTTGAAACCCGCCGTGCCGAACTGATGCAGCGTCGCCAGGTCAACCGGGCACGCATTGCCAACGGACGCGATCCAAAGTTCTTGGACGAGACCCGCTCAATTCGCGACGATGATTCATGGCAGGTTGCTCCGATTGCTCCGGGGCTGGAAGATCGCCGCGTAGAAATCACCGGTCCAATCGAGCGCAAGATGGCCATCAATGCTTTGAACTCCGGCGCCAACGTATGGCTGGCTGACATGGAAGATGCTTGCTCGCCCACCTGGCAGAACGTGATCAAAAATCAGGTAAACCTGATCCGCATCCTGGATAAGGAACTGGACTTCACCGCACCAGATGGCCGCGAGTACAAGCTGAACCACACCGAGCTGCGCGAACTGCCCACCATTGTGGTTCGTCCTCGTGGCTGGCACCTTCCAGAAAAGCACCTGCTGGTTGCCGGTACCCCAATGTCCGGTGCCCTGGTGGACTTCGGACTGCACTTCTTCCACAACGCACACCGCTTGCTAGCTGCAGGTCGTGGACCGTACTACTACCTGCCAAAGCTGGAAAACCATCTGGAAGCACGTTTGTGGAACGACGTCTTCAACATGGCTCAGGACCTGATGGGCATCAAGCGCGGCACCATTCGCGCCACGGTTCTCATTGAGACCATCACCGCTGCCTTTGAGATGGAAGAGATCCTTTATGAACTGCGTGAACACTCTTCGGGGCTGAACGCAGGTCGTTGGGACTACATCTTCTCGATCATCAAGAACTTCCGTTCCCGCGGACCACGTTTTGTTTTCCCTGACCGTGACACGGTAACCATGAGCGCACCGTTCATGCGGGCTTACACCGAACAGTTGGTTCGTGCTTGCCACCGACGCGGTGCCACCGCAATCGGCGGCATGAGCGCCTTTGTTCCAAACCGCAAGGATGCTTCGATCAACGAGATCGCTTTTGGCAAGGTACGTGAGGACAAGGCTCGCGAAGCTGCCGATGGTTTTGACGGTTCCTGGGTGGCTCACCCAGATCTGGTATCGGTAGCCCGCGAGGTCTACGACGAAGTGCTCGGCGAAAACCCGAATCAGTTGCAGCGCACCCGTGAAGATGTTGAGGTCTCGGATTCGGCACTGCTGAACATTCAGAGTGTGAGTGGCAGGATCACCGAGCGCGGTATTCGCGACAATATCGAAATCGGTATCCGTTACATCGAGTCCTGGTTGCGCGGCAATGGCGCAGTGGCCCTACGTAACCTGATGGAAGATGCAGCTACCGCTGAGATTTCACGATCCCAGCTGTGGCAGTGGATCCACCAGTCAGCCATCACCGATGAAGGCGAAATCATCACCCGTCGTTGGGTACAGGATCTGGCCGAAGAGACCATGGATCACTTGGAGCGGTTTGAAGGAGACCGTTTTGAGGAAGCTTTGGAAATCTTTGAAGCTTGCGCCTTGCGTGATGACTTCCCAACCTTCCTGACCAAGAACGCTTACCTGCGCTACCTTGATGCTCCAGCTCGCACGCTGGAAATGGCAGGCTAAGTAGCTACTAATACCCGGCCGATTGTCACCAGTCGTCCTCAAGATCGGCCACGAAAAGCGGCATTCATCCGTTGGTAACCAGTCCAGCGGGCGGATGCCGTTTTTTGTGTGCACTGGTTAGGCTGTAGCCATGGCCTTCCAGTTCAAGAATCCAGCCGAGGATCTTTGGCAACCCGATGTACTGGGCGAGAACTTTTCTGCGCGCCAACTGCCACTGGTTGATGGTTCTACTGCGACGCTAGTTAGGCACAAGCCCAAGAAGAAGCAACGGCTACGTTTCTCCCCACCATTGCGTGGAATTGCGGTGCTCTACGTACATGGCTGGTCTGACTATTTTTTCCAAAAGAGTTGGCTGAATTCCTCAGCGAAGCCGGCGCAGATTTTTATGCACTGGACCTGCGCCATTACGGACGCAACCTCGCCGCCGACCAGGCTCATGGTCTGCATGCAAAAACCAGCCCGGGGTTCACCACCGACCTCGAAGAATATTTTGAAGAGTTTGATGTTGCGCACCGGATCATTTCCAGTGCCCACCCGGGCACCCGCTTTGTCCTGCTGGCACATTCCACCGGTGGGTTGAGTGCTTGCCTCTATGCCAGCGCCAATCCTCACAAGGTAGATGCGTTGGCGCTCAACAGCCCCTGGCTGGAATTTCAGGCCAGCGAGTTTGGACGCACCGCTCTGGCCCGGATGATTCAACCTGCCACCACACGAAACCCGCACCGTTTTTTGCCCACCATTGATCCCGGGTTTTATACCCGTACCGTCTCCAGCCAATTTGCTGGCGAGTGGGACTATGACCTTGCGTGGCGTCCGGCCAACGGGTTTAAACTCACCACCGGTTTCATCTCTGCAGTATTTTCCGCACAGGCCAAGGTGAAAAAGGGGTTAGACCTACAGATGCCCACCTTGGTGATGCTCTCAGCGCATAACTACTTACTGCCCCGTTGGAATGACACAGCCACCCGTGCTGATGTCGCCCTCAACGTCCAAACGGTGGCGCAGCGCAGCCTGAACCTAGGACGAGAACTACATATTGTGCGCCTTCCCGGAGCACTACACGACATCTTCTTGTCCACCCCACCGGTGCGTGCCTCCGCCTACCGTAGCCTCGGCTCGTGGCTTGCCGCCCTGAAAACCAGACAACGTGATTCACAGTTGGCCTCCTGCATCCGCGCGGTATTACCCGAAGGCAACGAAGTACTGGATAACTAGCGGACCAACTTTTCTGGAACTGCGTCGTTGACCAGTTCCAGCTCCCAGGCCCCAGTCTGGCCCTGGCCCACAATGGCTACCGAGCCATTGCGGATGGTATCCAGCTTGTAGCCGGCTAGGTGCGAGAGCGTGTAGCGAATGATGGTGCCGTGGCAGATGATGGCAACATTTTTGCCCGGGTAGTCTGCCGCGATCTGATTGATTGCGCGCAGGCCCCGGTCAACGACGGAGTCCAGTGGTTCAATGCCGCCACCGAGCTTATCTGGCCACAGTTCAAGCGCTTCGGCCTCCACCATGCCTTCACCCTGCGCGTAGTCGCGTTCGATCAGCAGGTCGTAGCTAGGACCAAGTTCCAGGCCCAGACCGTCGGCGATGATTTGCGCGGTTTCCCGTGCTCGGGATAGCGGGGAGGAAACGATAACGTCCCAGTTACCGCCGGCGAGTACGCTCACTGCTTCGCTTGCTTGGGTCCGTCCGGTGTCGTTCAGCGGAATATCACTGGAGCCTTGCAGTCGGCCTTCAAGGTTCCATTGCGTCTGTCCGTGGCGGACGAATCCAAGTTTCATAAGCCCATTCTCCCACCTCAATGGTGCTACCGGGCAACCGCTGGTGGTCAAGCTCACGATTGATCTGTGCCACGTTCTACACACCAAAGCCTTGTGAACACATAGGATTTTCTCGGCTGATTTCTGTTTTTGAACGCTTTCAGGCCCAGATCGAATGCACCCCAATAGGATCCGAGCAATACTATCGTGACCGATATCAAGGCCTCACTTGCCCGCGGGCTCACGGCCCGCCACATCCGCTTCATGGCCCTGGGCTCAGCGATCGGAACGGGCCTATTTTATGGCTCCTCCTCCGCTATCCAGGCTGCCGGCCCCGCCGTACTTTTTGCGTACATGATTGGCGGCGCAGCCGTCTTCATCGTTATGCGCGCCATGGGTGAGATGGCCGTGAAGCATCCGGTTTCCGGATCCTTCGCACACTACGCTTCGCGCTACTTGGGCAACTTTGCAGGCTTTGTCACTGGCTGGACCTTCAGCTTTGAAATGGCCATTGTGGCCATCGCCGATGTGACCGCTTTTGGCATCTATATGGGCTTCTGGTTCCCGCAGGTACCGCAGTGGATCTGGGTTCTGGTGGTGGTGCTGCTGATCGCCACCATTAACCTGATGAAGGTTAAGGTCTTTGGCGAAACCGAATTCTGGTTGGCCATTGTGAAGGTTACGGCGATTATCGCCATGATCGTTGGCGGTGTTGCCCTGATCATCTTCGGCTTTAACGCCCCAGACACCGATACCGCTACTGGCTTTGCCACGCTCATGAGTGCCGGCACGCTGTTCCCCAACGGCTTTATGGGCCTGCTATTGTCCTTCGCCGTGGTGATGTTTGCCTTTGGCGGCATCGAAACCATCGGTATTACCGCCGGCGAAGCTGATGATCCTTCGAAGTCTGTTCCAGAGGCCATCAACACTGTGCCATGGCGTATCTTGCTCTTCTACGTAGCTTCCCTGGCTGTAGTGATGATGCTCTTTGATTGGCGCCAGATTGACGGCTCCGCCTCGCCATTTGTGCAAATTTTTGACGGACTGGGATTGCCGGCAGCTGCACGCGTACTCAACGCCGTGGTTATCACCGCGGCCATTTCAGCCATTAATGCCGATACCTTTGGCGCTGGACGCATGCTCTACGCCATGTCTCTGGCGGGCCATGCACCGAAGTCCTTCGGCCGGGTTTCACGCAACGGCGTGCCGTGGATGTCGGTGATAGTCATGGCTATTGTGTTGCTGGTTGGCGTGGTGCTCAACGCCCTGTTGCCTGAAGCGCTGTTCACGATTATCGCCTCGATCGCCACCTTCGCGACCGTGTGGGTTTGGATCATGATCTTGGCTTCCTACCTAGCCATGCGCCGCAAAGAAGCGAAGGCTGGGCGCGATAATTCGGTAGCTCGCGAGTACGCAGTACCGGGCGGAACCATCGCAGCCTGGGCAGCGATGATCTTCATGGTCTTTGTTGTAGTACTGCTAGCACTGAGCGCGGAAACCCGCGTGGCCTTGTACACCGGCGTCGTCTGGTTGATCTTGCTGGGTGTGCTCTACAAGGTGTTGCTGCGCCCTACCGATTCAAGCAAACAAGATAGCGACTCGCTGCTGGGCTAATAACCGGCGCTTGCAATATGGCACCCAGCTTCATCGTGAAGCTGGGTGCCACTGTTTTAAGCAGGAATCTAGTCGACTCGGCGTCTATCCCCGGTGCGTTCTGCGATTGAAAGAGGATCTGCAACGGAGCGCAATTCTTGGAACAGCGCCAGAGACGCCCACAGCAACATGCTCAGTCCCACGATCCACAAACTGGCTAAACCGAGGTTTAGGTAGGCCAGCACTCCGCCAAGGGAGCCGATGGTGATCATTACCCACAGCACCGCATAGCGCAGCCATAACAGCCGAATAGTTCCTTGATTGGAACCGGTCAACAGCCCAAGGATCGCTCCGCCGAGCGCTTGGCCTAATTTCACCAAGGTGCCAGTCATATAGGTCAGACCGAGTGACACTTCCCCGGAACGGGTATAGGAAACATTCACCACGCCCATCGCACCAGCCAATAACAAGGCCGTGGCATGTGGGAAAGCCGAACCGGTTGCTGCGGCAGTCAAAAGTAACGCGGCACTGAAATACATGGCTACGGGCCTGCGTAGAGCTGCCAGTGGAGCGGTAATCAACGTTGCAATAACTACGCCGATAACAAAGCTAGCCACAAGCGACATGGCGTTAATCCAACCGGTGTTATCCCCGGTCATCAGTGCGGCCGAAGAGCGGGTGGAGTTACCGGACATGAACGATAGGAAGTAGCCACCAAAGTGCACAAAGCCGACACCGTCGACAAATCCTGCCATGGCGGTGATGGTTCCTGCGAAGAGGATAGCTCGCCAGCGAAGATTCTTTGCCACGTGCACTGCTTTCTTTGTTTTCGGTGTTCGCCTCGTTGCTGAGGCGCTAGGCCTTCTCTATTATTCCAGCTCTAGGTCGTACTCAGTACAAAGGGATAGTGGAATGCAATCGGCATAAAAGTTGTTGAGTCAAGCATGACTGAAAATACTGGCAATCAGCCTCTTGAATCTAAGCGCCTGCGGGTAGATATCTTCTCCGACATCGCCTGCCCTTGGTGCTTCATTGGTAAGCGTCGTTTTGAGCATGGCGTTGAAGCTTTTGAATACTCGGAGAATGTTGACGTGTTCTGGCACGCTTATCAGTTAGATCCTTCCCTGCCCGATAACTATGAAGGTAGCGAAGCTCAGTATCTTTCAGCAATGAAGGGCATAGACCAGTCCCAGGTTCAGCAGATGCTCGAACATGTGACCGCTCAGGCAGCTTCCGAGGGGTTGAAGTACGACTTTGACAACCTAAAGGTTGCAAACTCGTTCACCGCTTTGCGTGTACTGGAATACGCAAAGCAGCATGGCGCAGGCAACGAGATGAAGGAAGCATTGCTCTCTGCACATTTCGAAAAGGGCCTGAACACCGGCGATACCCCGACGTTGCTTGAAATTGCCGAATCATTGGGGCTCGATACCAAGGAGTTAGCGACGCAGCTTGAAGCTGGCGCCTTCGCTGAGGACGTCAAGGCGGACATCTCCCAAGCCCAGCAGATCGGTGTCACGGGAGTTCCGTTTTTCGTTCTTGACGGTAAATACGGCATCTCCGGTGCACAACCAGCCGAGGTATTTGCTAACGCACTAACCGAGGTTTACGCAGAGAAGGTTAACGCCTAGTAGACACCGATGGTCGGATCAGTACCTCCGACTATTCGCAGACGAGTTTGCCTGCAGAAGTATCCAATTTGCGGTCCTTTTGCAGGCTTTCGAATTTTTCACCGAGCGCCAGGTCTACGTTGCTGCCCCATTTGTCTTCGTCAAAGATGAAGACCGTTCCTGGCACCTGTCGTTGTACGGTAAAGGCTTGAGCGTATCCATCAGGTCCGGCGATGACTGCTCCAACCGTGTTTGACAGGGAATTCCAGCCAGACGTTAGCGAAGAAATCTTGAAGCCACGGTCTTCCAAGGACTTGGCTGTATCTCCGGCCAGGCCGGAAATTTCAGTGGTGTTCAAAACCCGGATACGGAAACTCGCGGGGTCCTGATAGGAGAAGTTCACTTCAGGACACTTGGTGTTTTCAATTTTTGTGGGACTTGGCGTTACTTCGTTCGCGACGGTGGGTTTCGCGCCCGGTTTCCAGTTTCCAGTGGCGATGAGTAGCGCTCCAACGGTCACTGCAAGAACTAGTACCGCCATCGCCATAAAGACAATATTCTGTCGTCTGCGCGCAGACTTTTTCGCTTTGTGATCTGAGCTGAAGCTCAAATCTTGCCCATTAACGATGTGTGCCCCGTGCCATTGATCCGGGTCTTCACTTTTACGCATCTTCCCACCTAGCTTCCGGCAACCCTTCGGCTGTAACTAGCTGAGGAGAACAGCTTCGTTATCCTCGTGGCGATAGCTTATCTAATTGACGTCCAAATCCAATATCCGGGCGTGTATTACGGAACGGTGATGTAACGCAGAACGTAATGCACGGTGCACCCCGTCTTCAAGATACAAGACGCCCTCATACCGGACCACGTGTGAAAACAGATCCCCGTAGAAGGTGGAATCTTCAGACAGCAAGGTTTCAAGATCCAGAGTCGACTTAGTCGTGACCAACTGATCCAACTTCACCTGCTGTGGTGGGATTTCGCTCCAATCGCGCGAAGAAACCAACCCGTGTTCTGGGTACGGACGGCCATCGCCTACTGCTCGAAATATCACCCATTAAGCATACGATCTGAGTGTTTGAATCGCTGGAAAGAACTTACGCGTTAGTGATGTGCGCTTAAGCAAGTTTTCTTGGTAAACATCCGAGTTTCAAGTTCGTCACAGCTTCCAAACCGGCGCTCGGGAGACCGTTACATTACCGCGTAACCCATGCGCGGCAATCCGCATGCGGACCCTATGCTGTTGAAAGCTGGTGACGGATTTGCCGACTCCACGCGATTTTTCCTGAAGATTCAAGGGTTTCGCCACTTGCACTAAGTGCGTGAGGGCGAATTATCTTCCTCTCCCAGGCGCTTTGCAAGCAATGTTACAGCGCAAGAAACTTGAGGGAACCGGGCGTAACTTTAGCTGGTAACAGTCGCGTCATAAGGTGCACGCTGGAGTTATGAAAAACGTAGTCACCGAGATCCCACTCCTCGACATCTCTACCTCGCGTAACGCAGACGGAAGCTTCGACGAAGATTTCGTCGCTGCACTTCGCGATGCGGCCCATCGTGTTGGATTCTTCCAAATCGTTGGCTACAGCTCCCAAAATGGTCAAGATCAGGAGCTGTTGGACACCATCGCTGAATTCTTCAACAAGCCTGTAGAGCAGAAGATCAAGCTAGATAACCGCAACAGCGCACAGTTCCGCGGCTACACCCGCATGGGCACCGAAATCACCCGTGGTCGTGCCGACGCCCGTGAGCAGATTGATTATGGACCAGAGCGTGATGCCTTGGCCGTTGTTCCCCAGGACAAGCCTTACTTGAACCTGCAGGGCCCTAACCAGTTCCCAGAAGATTTCCCGCAGCTCGAAAACCGCGCCATGGCCTGGGCAGAGCTGATGAACAAAACCGGACATGAACTACTGTCGGCCATCGCAGTAGGTCTAGGCCTGTCCGAAGATCACTTCGACGAACCGTTCGCCAACACCCCATCATGGATGGGCAAGTTGGTTCACTACGTTTCCGGCGATGTAGTTCCTGAATCGGGCAACCAGGGTGTTGGCCTGCACGCAGACTACGGTTTTGTCACCCTGCTACTTCAGGATCAGGTCGGCGGACTGCAGGTCCAGCCATATGGTCAAGAAGAGTGGATCGAAGTTCCACCAACTCCAGGAGCCTTGGTGGTGAACCTCGGCGAGATGCTTGAGGTTGCTACCGACGGTTACCTGATGGCAACCATCCACCGCGTCATTGCACCACCAGCGGGTGTTGACCGTTACTCGGTTCCTTTCTTCTACTCACCACGTCTAGATGCAGTCATCGACAAGGTCGAGTTGCCAGCAGAACTAGCTGCAGACGCCCGTGGTGTTTCTGATGATCCGCAGAACCCAATGTTGGCTTCCTACGGGGCCAACGTCCTTAAGGGTTGGTTGCGTGCTCACCCACAGACCGCGGCCATCCACTACCCGGAGATTGCCAAGGCCAAGAAAAGCGCCTAATTCTTCCTCTCTACCCTGATTCTGGGCAAAGACAGACAAGACCTGTTGGTCTCAGCTCGAAATTGATTTTCGAAGTTGAGATCAACAGGTCTTTTTTATTGCTACATAATCCTTGCCGGCGAGCACGCAAAACTCATTACCTTCAGGATCAGCGAGAACTACCCAGCTCACGTCTACGTCTTGACCAACATCGGCGTAGGAAGCACCTAGGGACAGCAACCGGTCAACTTCCTGTTGCTGACCAAGCTCGCGCGGGCTCACATCTAGGTGCAATCGATTCTTGATGGTTTTTGCTTCCGGGACTTGAGCGAAGGTCAAGATCACGGGAAACACTTCTTGCGATTGTGGACCAATGCTGATCAGCCCGACTTCTTCTTCAAAGACTCGATAATCTAGCGCTTCACTCCAGAAGCGAGCCAAGAGCACCGGGTTAGCGCAGTCAATGGAAATCTCACTCAAAACGCTTGCCATGATTACTGCCTCGTCGAGTCATTCATCGATTGATAGATGTCTCGGATCCTACCGGGAACTGCTCACGGGATCTTGATAGGCAAAAATAATGTCCTGATTCATCATTTTCATGATGAACCAAGACATTAAATTTGGCGGAGGATAGGGGATTTGAACCCCTGAGGGCGTTAACCCAACACGCGTTCCAGGCGTGCGCCATAGGCCGCTAGGCGAATCCTCCTCAGTTTGCTCCGTGGAGCAGAGTCCAGCATATCTAAATTCTCGCCCAATAACGAATCGGGCACTCTCCCATCGTATCCGCCCGAAGAAACCAAGGCGCATTCCCCTGAAATCCGGTGATTTTATGGGTTATGCCCAGCTCGGAACTTTCCCGTTTTGCAACCCACAGAAGCATTGATACTGCTATTTATGAGCAAAAGAGAGGTATTTCACAGCACCGATGATCCTCGGCGCCTGCACATTAGCCCTCCCGGAACGCGGACAACTCCGGGTGATTTCGGCCGGTGGGCAGCGCATCTAGATCAAGATAATCTCTTCACGCAAATTGCGGCCACCGCCCGGCAGCTCTATGAACAACCGCCGGTTTCTTCAGCGGCCCAAGGTTTGGATGCCTTGAAGACTATGTCGCGATTACGCAGCATGCTTGATGCTGCAGAAGCCGCCGTCTTAGCTGACTCGTTTGAACATGCCGTGAAGTCAGCATCTGCTCAAGGCACCCAAGAGCCGCTCATTGATTCGTCACCAGACCCATTTCAAGAGCAAGCCACCGCGTACTACAGCGTGAATCCCTCCGATGAGGCGATAGTGCGTTCTTCCTTCGTTGCCGAGGCGTCCATAGCCATACGTGCATCCGAAGCCAACATTAGAGATCGATTATTTATCGCTGAAGGTCTGCGACATTTATGCCCGGAGACTCTTGAAGAACTCAGTTGTGGTGAGATCACCACCAGGACCGCGCAGGAAATCGTTAAGCAGTCTCAAGATCTTGAACCAGCAGACGTGCGCTACATGCAACAGACGCTTTTGCCTATCGCGCGAACCGCAGCTGATTCGGCAGTGGCTCATAGGGCACGAAAAATTCATGAACGGTTACATCCTCAACCCATTGAAGAGCGCCACAAAAAGGGCGTCCAGGACCGCAAGGTCATCTACTGGCATGAGCCCAATGGAATGTCGACGCTACAGTTGCACGTCCCTGCAGAAAAGGCCTTGAGCATCATCAACACCGTCAACTGGCACGCCTCGCAGCATGATGACCCGGATGATGAACGAACCGAACAGCAACGAAGACTGGACATTATTTGTGATGCCCTGATCGACGGTTGGCCTGCCGCGCCGGGAACGCCGTTGAAGGCACGAGTCGCCGTGACGATCCCCGCACTGGAGATGTTGGCCAACCCGAAGCGTGCACTGGCAGATTTAGAAGGCTACGGACCAATACCTATTGGGACCGCGCTGCGCATTGCTCAGGACGCCCCGTCATTCATGAAGGTACTCACCGATCCGTGGTCCGGCGCTGTGATTGATGTTGGGCGAGAAAAGTATCGTCCTTCAAAGGCCTTGCGGGACCTCTTGCGCAACCGGGACATCTGTTGCCGGTTCCCTGGCTGTAATCGGCCAGCCGAGACTTCAGAAATAGATCATATTGAGGCATGGGCTGCCGGTGGACATACCTCTAGGACCAACACCCATCTGCTGTGCAAGCGGCACCAGATGTTTAAACACGCTTTGGGCTGGCAAGCCACATACTTGGCTGATGGTTCGGTGAATTGGCGTTCTCCGCACGGGGTGATCTGCATTGAGCTGCCAGGCAGTGTCACCAATGTGCAGAATTTCGATTTTGAAAAGGACCAGACCCCGATGCTTCCTCCCATGCAACTGACCGATCGGGTACGCCGAGTATTAGGTTGGATTGATCCGCCAGATCAAGAAACAGGGTGAAAACAACCTAGTTGAGATGCGTTTAATCTGCGCTCTTCATTGCACTTGAAAGCTGAGAGCAAGCGCACGCTCACCGATTTTTATCAGGCACGAGTCTCGGGTAGTATTTTGGGTGACCCCTCGTGTGGTGTCATCCTGTTGAACTCCCCCAGGACCGGAAGGTAGCAAGGGTAGATAGGCTCTGGCAGGTGCATGAGGGGTCTTTACTTTTTCACGCAAGTCGAATGGAGTCCACGTGGGCGCTGGCCGTTTCGCCCCTAGCCCTTCTGGGCCACTCCACCTTGGCAATTTACGCACTGCTATTCTCGCTTGGCTTTTTGCCCGCTCAACACAACGCGAATTTCTACTGCGCGTTGAAGACTTGGACCGAGTTCGTTCCGGTGCCGAAGCCACCCAAATTTCTGAACTTGAAGCTTTGGGACTGAATTTTGCTGGTCCCCTCCTGCGTCAGTCAGAGCGCTTCCCGATTTACTTTGCAGCCATTGAGCAGCTCAAACAACGAGATCTCGTTTATCCATGCTTCTGTTCACGCAAGGACATTGCCGAAGCTGGCAGTGCACCGCATGCCGCACCCGGGGCTTATCCGGGCACCTGCCGAAACCTGAGCGATAGTGAACGCGAAGCTAAGGCGAAAATCCGTCCCGCAGCCCTGCGCCTGCGCGCTGAAGTGAACGAATTTTCTGTTCATGACCAGTTCGCAGGTAACTACAGTGGCACCGTGGATGACTTTGTTTTGGTCCGTAACGATGGGGCGCCAGCATACAACTTGGCTGTAGTCGTTGATGACGCTGCCTGTGGAATCGACCAGGTAGTGCGCGGTGATGATTTGCTCTCCTCGGCACCGCGCCAAGGCTATCTTGCCTCACTGTTGGGCTACGAAATTCCCGACTATGTTCATGTGCCGCTGGCACTGAATAGCAAAGGCCAGCGCTTAGCCAAGCGTGATGGTGCAGTAACACTCGAAGAGATCACCGAACACGGGGTACATCCAGCCGATGTTGTGGCGATTTTGCTAGAGTCGTTGGGCTTGCCAAGCACAAGTTTGCAGGCAGCCCTAGAAGCTTTCGATCCGGTGAACTTGCCTCGTGAACCGTGGATCGTAGAACCTGAAAATATCGTCCAACAGCTGATGCCCCGAGCATCACGCAACCGATAGGGAACCGGTGTGAGTACAGCGCTATATCGCAGATATCGTCCCGATACGTTTGGCGACGTCATCGGACAAGAGCACGTTACCGCTCCCCTGATGACGGCTCTGGAAAAGAACCGTGTGAATCACGCGTACCTCTTCTCCGGCCCTCGCGGTTGCGGCAAAACCACCTCGGCACGCATCTTGGCTCGTTGCCTGAACTGTGAACAGGGTCCGACTCCCGTTCCGTGTGGCACGTGCCCTAGCTGTGTGGAGCTAGCCAATGGTGGCCCGGGCTCCCTAGACGTTATCGAAATTGACGCTGCCAGCCATGGTGGTGTGGATGATGCTCGTGACCTTCGTGAACGTGCAACTTTTGCTCCTACCCGTGACCGCTACAAGATCTTCATCATCGATGAGGCTCATATGGTCACCGCTGCAGGTTTCAACGCGCTTCTGAAAATTGTTGAAGAGCCACCGGCTCACATCAAGTTCATCTTCGCGACGACCGAGCCTGAAAAAGTTATCGGCACTATCCGTTCGCGTACCCACCACTACCCATTCCGTCTGGTTCCACCAGAGGCGCTGTTGGCGTACCTGCAGGTGTTGTGCGAACGCGAAAACGTTGCAGTAGCCGAGGGTGTACTCCCCTTGGTAATTCGTGCCGGTGGCGGTTCAGTCCGCGATACCCTCTCCGTTCTGGACCAGCTGATGGCTGGCGCTCGGGAAGGCACCCTGGATTACGAAACTGCGATTGCGTTGCTTGGTTACACGCACTCCACCTTGCTGGATGAAGTAACCCTGTCGCTTCACGAATCTGATGGTGCTGGGCTCTTTGGCGCTATCGATCGCATTATCCAGACTGGCTTGGATCCACGCCGATTTGTTGAAGATATTCTTGAGCGCTTCCGTGACTTGATCATTGCCAAGGCAATGCCTGAAGGTCTGGAAAAGATCTTGCGTGGAGTCCCCGAAGATCAGCTTGAGGCATTGCATCTGCAGGCAGGGTTGGTTGGCGCTGGCGAGCTTTCGCGCTGGGCCGATGTCACCAATCAGGCTCTGAGCCAGATGACCGGCGCGACCTCGCCGCGGCTGCATCTGGAATTGCTGGCAGCTCGTCTGATGCTGCCGGGTTCAGAGAATTCTGATTCTGCTTTTGCAGCCCGTTTGGATCGACTCGAACGCCAAGCAATGACTGGCGGCCCACTGCCGGCCCTTGAAGAAGGAGATGCAGCGACAGCTGCTGCTTCCTTGGGCGCGCCAGTTAATCCGGTAGCCGCCCGTCAGGGTGCTGCCGCAGTACGTGAAGCATTAGCGGCAGCCAAGGCCCGCCGTGAAGGCGCTCCAATGCCTGCTGCCAGCGAAGCACCCGCTGCACCTGAGGAACAACCAGCGCAACCGGTCCAGCAGCCAACGCAACCAGTTCAGCCGGTCCAGCAGCCAGTGGCGCAGGTCCAAGAGCAGCCGTCAGCCCCAGCACCAGCTCAGCATCCGGTTCAGCAGGAACAGCCTGCCGAACCTCAGGGCGAGCTGCAGGCACCAGCGGTCGAAAACGAAGATCCAAATGCACCATTGGATCCGGGCGCAGATTCGCTGAATACCGGTGAAGCTGCGGACTGGGGAGCAACCTGGGGACCAAAGGACGATAGTCGTTCGGTCACCACTGAAGTTCAGCCTGGTCCTAGTGTTCCGGCTGCACGTCCAGAGGGTGTTGCGCCGTTCAGTCTGGTTCCTGACCCATCTAGTGGCGAAGATTTGTCCTTCGGCACCGGTGTATCTATTGATGACGTCAAACAGAACCCTGCCATGGCCGAATTCGCTCGTCGCACCGCGGCAAACCGCACTCAGCAACCAGCAGCCCCCGCACAACAGCAACCGCAGGCACCGCAAGCGCCAGTAGCGCAGCCGGTTCAAGCACCGACACAGCCAGCGGCACCGGCTGAAACTGAGCAGCCTTCTCAAGCTCAAATTGATGCGCAGCGTCAGGCTGCCCAGCAGGCTCAGCAACAGCAGGAGCAGCAGGCGCAACGCGAACAGGCTCAGCGTGCACAAGCTGAACGTGAAGCTCAAGAAACTGCATCGCGCGAACAGGCCCAACGTGAGCAAGCTGAGCGTGAAGCTGCCGAACGCGCAGCTCAACAGCAAGCCCAGCAACAGCAAGCACCTGCTCCACAGGCGCAGCAACCGGCTACAAGTTCTGGCGTGCAGAAGTTCCAGCAGGCTTGGCCGATGATTCTGGAACAACTGCAGGGCAGTTCGCGAGTTCTTCATTCGATGGTGTCCACCTATGGTTCGGTGGCTGGCTTTGATGGTCGCACGCTCACGTTGGCCTTCAGCAACACAGGCCCGATTGTGAATCTGCGCAATCGTCCAGATTTGATGAATACCATCACCGGTGTGGTGTCCCAGGTCGCTGGTTCACCAATAGAGATTGTCCTTACCGAGGGCGGCTCTAACCCGGGCGGTGGTGGTTCCCCAAAGGTGAGCGCCGGCCACTCCCGGCGCAAATCCCAGCACCAACTAAGTTCAACAAGCCTGTAACTTCCGCTGGGGTAGCCGCACGTGCCGCAGCACGTGCGCAGGCCGCTGCTCCTGTACCGGATCCGAGCGCTCCGCCTTCGGCCCCAATACAGGCACCGCAACCAGTTGCACCGCGTTCGGGCTCTGCCGATGGCTACACCAGTAGCTATGACGACGTTCCGCCGCCTTACGACGAGCCTTTTATGGATGAGCCTCCGTACCCGGATGATCCATATTATTCTTCTCAACCGGTAGCGGAAGCACCTGTCCAGGTGGTAACCGAACAGCCGCAGCGTGCTGAGGTTGTTGCTCCACAGTCCAGTGCTCCGCGCAGTTTTGGTGGTCCCCCGGTCGCGCCTAAACCACGCATGACCGCTGGCATGAGCGCGCGTGAAGCTGAGGGCGGAGCGCTCAATATTCCGCGCCCAGTCTCTTCCACGCCGCTGCATCCGCAGAGCACAACTGCGTCGTTCCAGAATTTGACTACCCCTGAGCCGGATCCAGCACCGCAGGTTCAAGAACCTGTCGCTGCTCCGCAGTCGCAGTCGGAGCCACAGCCGCAGTCACCTGTAGCATCGGCACCAGCTACCGTACCGACCACTGCTCCCGCCGTTGTTCCTGCGCCTGCCTCGGCGCCGGTTGAACAGCAACAGCAGCCCGCGCCGGTTCAAGCTGCGCCGGTTCACGCCGCACCGGCTCCAGAAGCAGCCCCGAGTTGGGGCACGCCACAGGAACAAGCCGCTGCACCGAGCGAGCCTGCAGCCAGTGCCGCAGGACAACGCATGAGCCGCTACCAGCAGCTGATGAACCAGGCCAAGGATTCGCCCACTGCACCAGCACCGACTCAAGCCGCCAGCGGTTGGGGCGGTCCGAGCGCAGCTCCGGATCGCGCCGCGATCCAAGAGCCTGAAGAGTTCGTCCCGAGCGACGACGACATCCAGGTCGAAGATTCAGCGCTCATCGGTGTTCCCGCCGTGGAACGGTTGCTCGGTGGTCTAGTCATTGAGCAGCGAGACGTTAACGGCAATGTTGTGGAAATCAAGCGCAGCCTGTAGCCCGCACCACGGCGAACTGTCGGGGTGAGACACTAAGGTGTAACACGGAAGTTTTCCACTAGATCTAAGCAAGGCAAGAAAGAAGGCGCACGTGTACGAAGGTGCTGTACAGGAACTGATCGACGAGCTCGGTCGCTTACCTGGCATCGGCCCAAAGTCGGCTCAGCGCATTGCTTTCCACATTCTTGATGCCGATTCTGAGGATATGACCCGGTTGGCCGCTTCCATCCAGCTGGTCAAGGAAAAGGTTAAGTTCTGCGAGATCTGCTTTAACATCTCCGAGCAAGAACGATGTGCAATTTGTCGTGATGAACGTCGTGACGGAACCAAGATCTGCATCGTCGAGGAATCCAAAGACGTCATGGCCATCGAGCGCACCCGCGCCTTTGGTGGCAAATACCATGTGCTTGGTGGCTCGATTAATCCGTTGGCTGGCATTGGCCCGGAACAGCTACACATCCGTGAATTGGTCACCCGCCTGGCCGATGAGTCCATCACCGAATTGATTCTGGCTACCGACCCGAACCTTGAGGGCGAGGCCACGGCAGTTTATCTGGTGCGCGCGCTGGCTCCTTTGGGCATTCGAATCACTCGCCTGGCCTCCGGACTTCCGGTGGGTGGCGACTTGGAGTACGCCGATGAGGTCACCTTGGCTCGTGCCTTTGAAGGTCGACGCACCGCAGGGTCAAACTCTGCGGCAGCACGACGCAACGATGCACCTACATCTGCTCCAGCGCGAAACGACGAAGCAGAAGAGGACAAAGCACCCGCTTCTTCGAGCGCAGAACCCCGGTTGTTCCGCGCGGTTAACCCGGATCAGGCTCCCGCCGATGAAGCTTCGCGCCCGTCACACCCGGTAGTTCCACCGATGGATGACCACCGTAGCCGGTAACTAATCAAGGCTTCGCCTAGTGAACCTCGCCCACCCGCAGCTCGCGGGAACGGCGGGGTTTATTAGTTTCAGCCGACGGTCAATACATAGGTGTGCGATGGAACACGCTTAGTTGAGAATTATCAACTATCGGCGTATGGTTGATATAAATCAACCAATCGGCTCTCATAGCCGACCCTTTTTTCTTTGGAGCTTTAATGACCGAAACCGCACCGGTCGTCAAGGTAAAGATGACGCACCGAGAAATCCTCACCGCCCTCACCGGCATTCTCATGGGCATGTTCGTCTCGATCTTGGCTAATACCGTCGTTTCCAGTTCACTGCCGGTAATCGTTTCCGATTTGCACGGCAGCCAAACTTCCTACACCTGGGTAGTAACCGCCACCTTGCTGGCAACTACCATCTCTACCCCTATCTGGGGAAAGCTCGCTGACCTCGGCAACCGTAAGCTGTTGCTGCAGATCTCGCTGGCAATCTTCGTTCTCGCATCAGCGGCTGCCGGCTTCTCGCAGGACACTGCCTTCCTGATTTCCATGCGTGTCATCCAGGGTCTTGCCGGTGGTGGCGTTGGCGCCCTGGCACAGATTGTCATGGCCGACTTCCTCTCCCCACGCGAACGTGGCAAGTACATGGGGCTGTTCGGCGCAGTGATGGCCATCGGTACCGTCGGTGGACCATTGATCGGTGGCTTTGTCACTGACACCATCAACTGGCGCTGGAACTTCTTTATCGCCCTGCCATTTGCCATCGCTGCAGTCATCCTGATTCAGCGCACCCTGCACCTGCCAGCTGTTGCCAAGCGCAAGGTCAAGATCGACTACTGGGGCATCGTGTTGCTCTCCGGCGGCGTTTCCTTGCTCTTGATCTGGATGTCGCTGGGCGGCTCCGAATTTGAATGGGCTTCTACCACCAGCTTCCTGATGGTCCTTGGCGCGATCGTTCTGATTGCTTCATTCATCATTGTTGAAATCAAGTCTTCAGAACCACTGTTGAACATGTCCCTGTTCAAGAACCGCACCTTCACCTTCGCTGTCATTGCCTCGTTGGCTGTTGGCGTGTCAATGTTCGGCACCTCGGTGTTCCTCAGCCAGTACATGATCATGGCTCGTGGTGCCTCAGCCACCATGGCCGGACTGATGACCTTCCCACTGATGGGCGGCCTGCTGGTGATCTCAACCATCGGTGGCGCAATCATCTCGCGCACCGGTAAGTGGAAAGCACTGGTAGTCACCGGTTCGGTACTCATCGTCATTGGACTGTTCCTGCTGGGAACCATCCACTACGACACCAACTACGCGGTAGTTGCTTCCTTCATGTTCATCCTTGGCGCCGGTATGGGTCTGGTCATGCAGAACATGGTGCTGGTAGTGCAGAACTCGGTGGACATCAAGGAACTGGGTGTTGCTTCTTCCTCGGTGAACTTCTTCCGCACCTTGGGCGGCACCGCAGGTACCGCAGGTTTGGGTGCCATCTTGGCAGCCACCATCCCGGACATGATCGCTGATCGCCAGGCAGATTTGATGCAGGCCATCGGATCGCTCGGCGAAAAGGGCAAGGCCGTGGCAGAGGTTCTCTCCTCGGGCAACCTGCCAACGGTCTCCACCCTGCCAGAGCCGGTACGAGTGATCTTCGAATCCATCTATGGTGATGCAGTGCCTTCACTGTTCACCTTCGCAGCTCCGCTGTCCTTGCTCGTTGTTGTCGCCGTATGCCTGATCCCTAATCAGTCACTAACCACTCAGAACGCTTCCGAGCGTCTGCAGGAAGTTGAAGCCGAGGCCGCCGTTCTTGGAGCTAGTTCCACCGGCACCAGCAATAACGCTGAGCGCGAGGCTGAGACAAAGGAAGCTGTTGCGGCACACAGCGCAACCTCGCAGTCAGCGCAGAAGTCAGCCGATAGCTAGGAGTATTCCCATGGATACCACTAGAACGGATGACGCAGTCTGTAGCCAGGAGCGCACCGACCGCTATTCGAAGGCCGAACAGGAATTGTTTTCCTTGATTGCCCTCACCTCGCGTTTTAAACGTGAACTAGCGGTCCGCCTCCATGGTCAGCTGACCCCGGGATATTTGCCGGTACTCGGACTTATTTTGCGCACTGAGCGCATCACCCAATCCGAGATCTGCGAAAAGCTGTTGATCGATAAGGCCACGCTGTCTCGGATGGTTTCCAAGCTGGAGCAACTTGATCTGATTGTTCGTGAAGTCAATGCCGAGGACCGCAGGGCCTTCGACTTGCTACCAACGGAGCACGCAAAAAGTCGTTGGCGTAGCGGCTTTGAGCAATGGCGAGGAGAACTTCGCTCACGTATGACCAACTGGGAAGATGCGGACTTGGATACGTTGGTTGATCTTCTGGGTAGGTTGAACTCGGAGATTCAGACAATCTAGCTGCAAGCCTGCTTCGTCAACAAGATCGGTGCGAAGACTCGGGCACCACGGGATAAATCCCGTGGTGCCCGAGTCTTTCTGGTCCGAAGCAACTGGCCATGCCTAAACTTCAGCTATGGGAATCAAGAGCAGCAATACCGGCGCCATCGCCAATGCCACCGGCACCTCGTGGGAACAGTGGAGCGCAACGCTGGAGTCGAAGAACGCAAGCGCACTGACACATAAGGAAATTGCCGAGCTCGCTTACGCTCACATGTCCGAAACAGTGCAGAACCCAGGCTGGTGGGCGCAGTCCGTAGCAGTAGCCTACGAGCAGCAAATTGGACGGCGTCTACCTGGACAGGCCCAAGATGGAACCTTCCAAGGTTCGGTCAGCACCACCACCGATGCCGATTTGGACGCTGCACTGGCCAAGTGGGAATCTACCATTGCACACTTAGACAAATTCAATTCCCAAGCTCTCAGCGACCCCGCCCGTACCAGTAGCTCCGAACGCTGGCGTTACTGGCGTGCGAGTTTTTCCGACGGCACCAAGACCCAAGTAGACATTGGGCTCAAAGGGGACAAATCCTCGATTGCCATTAACGTTACTAAGGCTAAGACACCAGATCAGTTGTCGGATTGGAAGAGCTTTTGGCGACAAATATTGGCCGAATTCAAGAAGTAGTCAGCGATTTTCAACAACAGCTGTGAAAGTTTCTAGGCAATATGACCAATGTTTACCGTCACAAGTAGGTGAACTTGGCCTGCAACTGACACAATATTTATTTGGTAGATGTCTTGCGCTGTGCCATGGACTAGAAACCTGAACGTTTCTACCCGTGCAGCACCAACGCCGAGACATAGCTTTCAAACAGGTGGAGTGAGTGCCCATGGGCCTAATTGTTCAAAAATTTGGCGGTTCGTCCGTATCGGATGCCGACGGCATCAAGCGTGTGGCGCGTCGAATTATTGAAACCAAGTCCCAGGGTCACGATGTCGTAGTTGTCGTCTCCGCGATGGGTGACACCACCGACGACCTGCTGGATCTGGCGGGTCAGCTCACCGATGATGCACCTGCACGAGAAATGGACATGCTGCTCTCCGCCGGAGAACGCATCTCGATGTCTTTGCTCGCTATGGCCATCAACCAGTTTGGTGAGCAAGCTGCTTCCTTCACCGGATCCCAGGCCGGTCTGATTACTGACTCATCCCACGGTAAAGCACGCATCATGGAGGTCTCTCCACAGCGTGTGCGTAAGGCCATTGACCGCGGCTTCATCGCGATTGTTGCTGGCTTCCAAGGCATGAGCAAGGAATCCAACAACATCACCACCATGGGTCGCGGTGGTTCTGATACCACCGCAGTGGCATTGGCTGCAGCCCTCGGCGCCGACGTCTGCGAAATCTACACCGACGTTGACGGCATTTACACCGCTGACCCACGCGTGGTCGCCTCAGCTAAAAAGATTGAAAAAATCACCAGCGAAGAAATGCTGGAAATGGCCGCTAGCGGCTCAAAGATTCTGCACCTACGTTGTGTGGAGTACGCGCGACGCTTTGGTGTGCCGCTGCATGTGCGTTCTTCATTCAGCACTCACGAGGGCACTTGGGTGCTCCCGAACCCCGACGACAAAATCAAAATTCAAGAGGGAGAACCCTTGGAACAGCCAATCATCTCAGGTGTCGCCCACGACCACTCCGAAGCCAAGGTCACCGTTATCGGCGTGCCAGATATCCCTGGCAAAGCAGCCCAGATTTTCGGTGTCATCGCCGCAGCTCAGGCCAATATCGACATGATCGTGCAGAACATTTCGACTCGCGGCTCGGGCAAGACCGATATCTCCTTCACCCTGCCAATGACTGAAACCAAGAACGTATTGGGCGCGCTCACCACCGCTCAGGGCGAGATCGGTTTTGAAGACATTGAGCACAACGACGAGGTCGGCAAGCTGTCGCTGATCGGTGCCGGCATGCGCTCGAACCCAGGTGTCTCCTTCACCTTCTTCGAAGCCCTGCACACCGCAGGCGTGAACGTGGATATGATCTCCACTTCAGAAATCCGCATCTCTGTGGTCACCGACGCTGACAAGCTTAATGACGCTGTGCGTGCCATCCATACCGCTTTTGATTTGGATACCGACGTAGAAGCTACCGTTTACGGCGGCACCGGACGCTAAGTCCGCTCTACCCAAGATCAGGCCGGTGTCTGCTGAATTTTCAGCGGACACCGGCCTGATCTTTGAGCGGATATTTCGATTACTTGGCTGGTTCCAAAGTTTTGGAGTAGACAGTTTCGCCCAACCCGTTGCGCAGGCTGACGGTAAACATGTCTTGATCATCCAGATCAACATGTCCAAAGAACTGGCTCTTGCCATCGCGAGGTGACTGGTTAGCGACGGTACCGGCCAGAGCGAAGTCCACCTTCGGCCCAAAAGTTCCGTCCATCTTGTTAGGGCCGAAGGAACCGGCGTTAACCGGGCCGGCAACAAATTCCCAGAACTCGTTAAAGTCGCTGAAGGCCGCTCGCTCAGGCGAGTAGTGGTGTGCCGCGCAGTAGTGCACATCCGCGGTCAGGAAGACGACGTTCTTGATGTCACGGTCTTTAATGGCTTTGAGCAGTCGCGCCAATTCCAGTTCTCGACCCAACGGGGCACCGTGATCAGCGTTAGCAATGGATTCTTGTGCCTTGCCGTCAGGAACGATGATGCCCAGAGGCAGATCATTGAGGATGACTTTCCAGGTCGCCTTGGACTGGCTTAGCCCGTCGACCAACCAGCTCAGCTGTTTTTCACCGAGGATCGCAGTTTCCTTTGACTCCATGCCAGCGGTGTTCTCTGACTTGAAGGTGCGCATATCCAATGCGAACAAGTCCAAGGCCGGACCGCGGGAAATCTTGCGGTAAATTCGTGCAGCTTCAAAACCGGTGCCACCGCGCAAAGCACGAGGATCAGCGATGGGCTGATATTCCTGCCACGCTTGGCGTCCTCGGGATGCCAAGGTATTGATATCACGCACGGTGTAACGCTCATCAGTGATGGTCTCCCCGGCCACCAGTTGTTGTGCGTTTCATGGTCATCCCACTGCGCGATGACAGGGACTTGTGCATACATCGCCCGCACGTTAGCGTCCATCATGTTGTAGCGGTGGCGCCCACGGTATTCGGCCAAAGTTTCGGCAACCTTGGAAACTTCTTCAGTCACTAGGTTGCGCCAAATCTGGCCATCGGCTTCTTTAACCTCGGCAAGGATCGGACCGTCAGCGTAGATCGTGTCACCACTATGCACAAAGAAGTCAGGCTTGGTGGCGTGCATCGCGGCGTAGGCACGCATGCCTCCGATTTCCTCATTGATGCCCCAGCCCTGACCGGCGGTGTCGCCCGACCAAACGAAGCTTTGCGCTCGGGCAGCCTCATGGTTGCGGCGGCCGTTGAGGGATGGTGCGGTGCTAAACCAGCCCTGTTCGGTTTCACCTACGGTTCCGTTCTCATCTTCAAAACCGATGCTTACCGAGAAGCGTGTTCCAGCTGGCAGATGGGCGGCACTGATTTTTGCGGTGAAGTCGCTCGCCTCGGTAGCCTGGGCACCTCTTAGGGTGCGGGCGAAGGATCCCCGACCGCGAATGATCTGTCCGGTTTCATCCACGGCACGCAACTGTGCGCGCAGTCGGCCTTCACCAGAACTGCGGGCCCAGAGTACCGCGCTGTTGGTGGAAACGTCACCCATGGAGAAACCACTGGTGAGTCCCAAACGTGAACGGACCAAGCGTGGGCTGCTAGAGGCCAGAGCGGCACCGGTGGGCCCAACGAGGCCTAGGGCTCCTGCGCCCAAGGCGCCGGTCAGCAAATTTCGACGCGAAATATTAGTCATGGAATTCAGTGTTCATGACTAATTCAGCCGCTTCCTTGAGCTGAGATGAATACAAAGAGAAATTATCCTAGCGACCGCTGCACCGAAAACTCGCTGGGCTAGATCGCTTGAAAGCACCTTCTTCAAATGCCAAGCTCACATGGTGTCACAGCTTGTATTGAATGGGCCCCTACTCCGAGAATTCTATCCGGCGGGGTGTACGGGAAATCAAAACTTTTGAGAATTCGCAGTCATGAAATCATCACGAGTCAGATCGACGCCTGTCCCGTAAGACGACCGGCTCACGGGACTCTCCAAAATGGCATTCCGGGCACACCCCTCACGGCGCTGTTTCAGCGGTGAAGCAGTGCACTTGCCGGTTAGACGCTCATTGAAGTTCGGCGTCATTGGAGGTGGTCCGAAGTCACTCTGCCTGCTGGTCACATGCGACAATTCAATGCATGGATACGCTAGCTTCGCTGCATCGTGCCACTCGCTCATCAGCAAATGGAATCGTTGAACTTCGCGACTCTTTAGCTCTTTGGCAACAGGAACAGTCGATTCAGCAATGGTCACCAGGAGAACTCCCCGTTAGCGACGTTGCAGAACAAATCAGCCTTGCTGAATGGTGGATTCGCACCGACGCACAAGATGTCACAGCCGCCGTACGCCTAACAAATACTGACGACCTCATTTGGCCTGACCGCAATCCAGCTGCGGCATATATCCACGGCCTGATGGTTGATCGTTCTCTATCCGGGCAAAGGATTGGTCAGGCTATCTTGAAATGGGCGGAAGAAAAAATTCGAGGCAGCGGTCGTGCTGTTGCCCGACTGGACTGCGTCGCAACAAACGACAATCTACGTAGATACTATGAAGGGCTCGGTTACCGCGAACGCGGAATCATTGAATTCGGGCCTGACTCGACATGGCATCCGGTACTCAGATTCGAGAAGGACATTATTTCAGTACAGAACGTGGACTAGATGCTCGGTGATTTACGGAATCCCGCGGAGCATTTATCCTGCGAGGCTAGTCGACGAACTGGTTCAATCAAGGTTTCCGGTGCGCGTATCTGGCAGGATTCTGTCATGGATAACAACTACCCAGCCATCCCATTTCGTCCCGAACCACGCGACTTCCCGGGGCACCTGATGCCACTGTCCGTGCCAGAGGGGTTACGTCTCGAGCTCAGCCGCTCAAAGAGCGTTGAAGGCCAAGAAGAAAAGTTTGAAGAATGGATGTCCGTTCTCAACGATAGATACGATGAGTGCCTCGCATCAATACCTGCTCAACGTGCAGTTTTTGAAGCGACCTTCCGCCATGAGGAAGCTGATGGTTCAGCATGGATGTATCACCTGAGCCTCACGGGAACCGAGGGGTCTGGTCTCGATGAGGAGCACGCTATTGATGCGACCCACGCAGGATACAGTCGCCAAGTTAAACAGCCAGGTTGGGAAGAGCTAACACCGAAGTTCATGCTAACCCCAGAGCATCTTCGTTCCGCGATGCTCAGCTGGGCAAAAAGCGGGGAGGAGCCAAAGTAGGGTTTCGTTCATTGCACTCGGCTCTCAGCGCATCCGTAATCCGGCACTTATCTTCAGCTGATTTCATGGAAAATGAGTCCATGAAGAAGTTCATGAAGTCATTGGCAGAAAGAGTTCTCGACAACGTCGGGCCAGGACGCAGACTAGTGGCGATCGACGGTGTGGACGGCAGCGGCAAAACATCTTTCGCAGCTAACCTCATAGCGGAGATCAATGAACGGCCTGTCATCATCATCCACGTAGACAATTTTCTGAATCCAGCTTCAATCCGTCATGCCCGGGGGCGCTCCTCCCCCAAAGGCTTCTGGGAAGACACCTATGACTATCATTCGTTGATAGACCACGTGTTAGAACCACTCAAGGCCAACGGCAACGGACAGTATTCGCCGGCTTCATACGACGTTCAAATGGACAAGTTCAGGTTGGCTGACAAGGCACTGGCCCCATCAAATGCACTCATCATAGTTGAAGGCATGTTCCTCCACCGTGACGAACTAGTTTCACACTGGGATTGCTCAATGTTCCTCGACGTCCCATTCATAGAAACTGCCGCTCGGATGGCAGTTCGCAACGGCAGCAATCCAGACCCCGAGCATCCAACGATGAATCGATACGTCGGCGGCCAGCGACAGTACTTCGAAGCCGCCAAACCGTGGGAACGCGCCACCTTCATCATTGACAACACTGATTACTTGTCTCCGAAGCTTATTGATGCCGGATCAGTTTCAGCTACGCGCTAGAGGATTCGCACTACGGACAGTTCAGTTACGCTGAGTGCTAACCTGACCCTCAACATCTAGTATTCAGATCAGCCAAAGGCAGGATTGCCTTGTTAGCGGCAACCGTCATCACGTATCTGGGACGCTACCTAATCCACGTTTCTAGCGTGCCACGTAGCGATGCTCGGGACGGCCTCGGGTCCCGTAGCCCAACTGCAGCTCCAAGGATTCGTTGGCTACCAGGGCAGCGAGATAACGCTGGGCAGTAGCTCGTGCAACGCCTACGGCTTCTGCCACCTCGGCCACACTCATTGGTTCAGCTGCTTCCTTCACGCAGTTGAGCACCGCCTGTTCGGTGGGAGCAGCACCCACACTCGGGGCTGTTTCTTCACTGCCTTGCAAGGCTCTGAAGAGTCGGTCAACACCCTGCTGATTAAATTCAGTCACACCGGTGAGTTGACGTCGATACCGTGCCCACCCTTTGAGTTTGGCGCTCAAAGTTTTAGCGTCAAAAGGCTTGATAATAAATGCCAGGGCGCCGTGCCGAATGGCTTTGTCAATGTTTTTTGGCTCGGTGGCCGCCGAGATCATGATGGCATCTACGTCCAGTTCACGCAGCAGCTCAATGCCACTGACATGTGGCAAGTACAGGTCCAAGAGTAACAAGTCAGGCTTAAGCGTAGTGACAAGTTTGGGTACCGTGCGCGGGTCTTGGACTGGTTCCAAAGCTTGGAAACCCGGAATGGAATTGACCATCTCTGCGTGGAGGGCACCTACACGAAAGTCGTCATCGACGATCATGACTTGATAGTTTCCATTGGCGTTTTCGCTCATCACTACGCTCCTTCAGTCTTGTTGTTGTTCTCTGGGGTGGAAGGTTCCACCAGTACCGCAGGCAATCGGGCGGCAAACACCGCGCCGTCGGTGCCGTTGCCCGGATCAGCAATCCAGACATCCCCACTGCGGGCCTGTGCCAGTCGCTTGATCAAGGGCAACCCGACCCCGCGCCCATGTTCATTGCCTAGATGCGATCCGGTACTGACATCCCGGGCAAAAATGTCTTCCGTGGTGGTGATGCCGGGACCGGAATCTGCCACCGCCAGGTGCAGCGTTGTCGCCTCGGAGAGCAAATCAATTTCCACCCACGGCTCTCCGCTACCGCGCAAGGCCGCGGTAAAGGCGTTGTCTCAGCAGATTGCCCAGCACCGCGGTGGCGTCTTGAGCATCATGAGCCGAGGCGATCTGGCCAAAGAGCATCGATTGACTCGACACCCGCAATTTGATGCCCTGTTCGTGAGCACGGACCGCCTTGGCCGAGATAAATGCCGAAAGATAGGCGTCTTGGATCGCTTCCAGTCCGGGCACCTGTGCGATCTTCGGCCCGGTTTCCATCACTTCACGCAGGTAGGCTTCGGCCTGCTCAATTTTGCCCAAATCAATAAGTCCCAATACCGCGTGCATACGGTTGGCGAACTCATGGCGCTGAGCACGCAAGGCATCAGCCATATCTTGAACCGCATCCAGCTTGGTGCCCAGGGCCTCGATGGTGGTGACATCATGGAGCAGCACCACCTGCCCCAAATCCAGTCCGTCACGGTTCACCTCGTTTACTCGGGCAACCAGTGAATTGCCGTTGGCTTCCAGGCGCACCGGGGCCGGATCTCGTTCTTTAATGGCCTTGACCAACCGTCGGTCCAGACCAGCAGATTCAAAGTGCCGCCCAACTACGTCTTCGAGTTCGGTGCGATGTGGCAGGCCCAAAAGTTGCCGGGCCGCTTTGTTGCGCACGGTGATCCGTCGGTCAACGCCGATGCCCATCACGCCTTCGGTCACACCGTAGAGCACCGCCTGCTGATCACGGACCAGCTGGGCAATTTCGGTCGGTTCAAGTCCCAGCGTCTGGCGTTTGAGTCGGCGCACGGTGATCCGTCCGGCCACCGTGGCCAGCCCGGCAGCCAAGAGGGCAAAGAGCACGATCCAGCTAAACGATTGTAAGAGTGCACCGGTCAGTGACTGGGTGGTCACGCCCACCGAAACCTCGCCGATGATCTGGCCGGATCCGCCATGGATAGGGACCTTGGCGCGCACCGATTCGCCCAAGGTGCCATGCTCCCTAGACACCGCTTCGATTCCGTCCAGTGCCACCGGATCGGTGGAAACCATCTGGCCTATTTCTGCTGGATTGGGATGACTCAGGCGCAGTCCGCGGTCCTCGGTAATCACCACAAAGTACGCCTGTTTTTGTTCCAGAATGGCATTGGCCAGCTGCTGCAATTTCCCGTTGGATAGCTCTTTTTCATCAAGGTCTTCCATCGCCGAGTAGCGGTTCACCTCGTCAACAACTTCCGGAAGTACCGCGACAGATCTAGCGATGGTCAGCGAGGTGTCTTCGGCGCGCGAATACACCCGGTCATAACTGGCATAAAGCGTTCCGGCGGTGACCAGCACGATGAGTACACCAACAACAAGGAACTGCAAACGCATAATGCGCGATGCAAAATGCCTCGAGCGAGGGCCAGAACGGAACATGCCACCCAGCATAGACGCACTGAAGAGCCAACGCGATTTTAAAGAGCAAAAAGATGGTTAAGAACTTAAGCGTTCAATAATCAGCACAAGGCGCGCAACGTGAGCCCCGCCACGTACTTTTGACTGGTGCCCTGAACTTCTGGGTGACACAAAGACGTACCACTCACCGAAATGGAGGTCGGGGCAATGCTTGTTGCACTCGGATTCCTCATGGTCGCCACCTTTATGGCGCTGATCATGACAAAACGCATGACGCCACTTCTGGCATTGATTCTCGTCCCAACCATCTTCGGTTTGTTCACCGGCGCCGGCTTCGGCCTGGGCGACATGATCATGGACTCCATCAAGGACATGTCCGGCACCGCAGCACTGCTGATGTTTGCCATCATGTACTTCGGCATCATGATCGATGTTGGCCTCTTTGACCGCCTGGTTGCTGGCATTCAAAAGCTTGTAGGCAATGACCCGGCCAAGGTAGTTATGGGCACCTCGCTGCTCACCGCAGTCATCTCGCTAGATGGTGACGGCTCCACCACCTTCATCGTGGTCACCGCAGCCCTGCTGCCGATCTACCAGCGTCTGGGCCTGAGCCCAGTAGTACTGACCTGCGTTGCAGGTTTGACCAACGGCACGCTGAACATCGTTCCTTGGGGCGGCCCAACCGCTCGTGCTGCCGCAGCGCTAAAGGTTGATGCAGCTGACGTCTTTGTTCCAATGCTTCCTTCCTTGGGTGTCGCACTGGTTGTTATTGCCCTGTTCGCATGGCAGATGGGCGTTGCTGAACGCCGTCGCTTGCAGCGTGAACGCCCAGAGCTCTGGGGCACCGAATTCGGTGGCGGCAACATGAGCTCCCCAACCGGTGGCACCTCACCAGCTGGCACTTCGTCATCCGGTGGAAACCTTGCTGTCCTTGAAGCTGTAGCCCGCAAGGGGGATGGTTCAGAAGCTGCCACGATGAACGGCACCGTACTGGATCCAAACCGCGAGACCCTGCGTCCAAAGACTTTCTACTTCAACTTGGTGCTCACCGTAGCCATCATGGTGTTGCTGGTTGTTGACGTTCTTCCACTGTCCTACCTGTTCATGGTTGGTACCGCAGTTGCCTTGGTAGTGAACTTCCCGAAGGTCTCCGACCAGGTGAAGATGATTGCAGCGCACTCCAGCGAAATCATCGCTGTGGTCTCCATGGTTCTCGGTGCAGCAGTACTCACCGGCGTGCTCTCCGGCACCGGCATGGTTGATGCCATGAGCCAGTGGCTGGTTGATATCATCCCTGACTCCATGGGCCCATACATGGCAGTTATCACCGGTTTGATCTCCATCCCGGCCACCTTCCTGATGAGCAACGACGCCTTCTACTTCGGCATCCTGCCAGTGCTCACCGAAGCCGGTGCACACTTCGGTGTTCCAGCCGTAGACATGGCTCGCGCCTCGATCACCGGCCAGCCGGTACACATGCAGTCCCCACTGGTTCCTGCCATCTTGCTGCTGGTATCGCTCTCTCGCGTAGATCTGGGCGATCACCACAAGAAGGTATTGTGGCGCGCATTGGTTGTGGCCTTGGTTATGCTTGCCACCGGTGTGATCTTCGGAGCAATCCACATGGGCTAATGCCCGCAGACAGTAATTAGTTCAAAAGCGACGTCCCGCAGTCCTCAATCTTGAGCACTGCGGGACGCCGCATTTTAAGCGTCAAACCATGAGGGAGAAAATCCTGCGGCGGATCTTCACCCACCCTGCCGTCGATGGCTTCCCGCAGTAAATCAGCGTGTCCGGTATGCCGGCCGTACTCTTCAATCAAGTCGCAAACGATCCGACGTACCGACAAAAATTGTCCTTCAAAATCCAGGGCTGATTCGGTATCCAACAGGTTGTTCTCGAGGATCTGTTGCGTGATCATTCGACTATTGTCCACCGCTTGGTCATAGAGTTCATAGAGATTTTCAGCTGTTTGAGAGCTGTCTACAGCAAATGGATCGTGTCCCTGAGCGGTGAGTTCCAGCAACACTTCGGGACGCTTTTGTGCAATGAGATAAGTGAATTTCTCATCCTCTACTGCTGCAAGGTGTTGGAGCAGACCGCCAAGGCTCAAGGCACTACTGGGCAGTTGTGCAGTTAATTGCGTGATCTGCAGCCCGTCAGCCTTGTACCTAAAAGTCACCCGCAACCGATCAAGCATGGCAAATAGGTGCAGCTCTTCGCTAGCAAACACTGGCGGTTCCCAAACAGGAAAATCATCCATGGCCTACTCCTGAGGTTGGTGTGAGTTGGCGTACCAAAGTGGTCTCACCGAGCGATGAATTGAATAATGAGAAGTATGCCCGTTACCGCCACCATTTTGGAAGCCTCACAGTGGACGCCCTTGGCCAACCACCACGAGGCCCGCGCGCGTGCCTTCGGTGAACCATTTGTAGACCGACGCATGAAGGGAAAGAAGCATCCGATTGAGGACTTTCTTTTCACTTATTACACGCAAAAGCCGGGTCAGCTGTATCGCTGGCATCCAGGAATGAATGTTGTGCTCAGCGGGGAGCAGGCTCAACAGCGTGCTGATTGGAAGTTCTATCGACCGGTTCAAACCGCCTCGGGCACCGGCTACGAGTTTGATGCACAGGCCTTTGTTCAGGCACGTGCCCGGGCCATAGATTTTGCCCGAGTAATTCTGGCTGGCACCTCGGAACGGGCCGGAAATTTTGCGTGCTTCGGCTTGCACGAATGGGCCATGGCCTACAAATCTGAGGTTAATGGCATCCGTCATGAGTACCTACCCCTGCGCTTGGGCGCAGCGGCTACCGACGAAGTAGTGGAAACCGAAAAATTCGTTGCACGCACTTTGATGCCTTCCGTTTTTATACGCCACAAGCAGTGGGCCTCAACGAGCTACAGCCCACCCGCGAAACTCAACGCGACCTGGAACAGCCCGGTTGCCTGCACGCCAACATGGACCTCTACAAGTGGGCCTATAAGCTCTCCCCAGCCGTGCCTAGCGACTTGGTTATGGATTGTTTTGAACTCGCATGGGATATCCGCACCATGGACATGCAAGCTTCTCCCTATGACCTGGGCGACTGGGGCCATGAGCCGATTCGTATCGAGACTCCTAGCGGAAAAGCCGAATACGTTCGGCTGCAAAAACAATTTGCCGATAGGGCTGATGTGCTGCGTCTTAGACTGCTGGAAGTCGCCAACAACCTACCGCTTATCGTCCAAGACTAGATCTTGGTTAGGGTCACGGAGCACAATGTTTTTATGGGCACCAATACTCGCCCTAGTCGGGTTCTAATCCATGGATTCATCGTCGTACTGATCTTGGTGGCGACTTCTTGCTCAGCGCCACAGCAACCTTCTGCGCAAACTCAACTGAAAATCATCTTCCGTGCCGACGGTGAAAAAGTTACCGCCCAGCACACCCTGGACTGCAATGGGGAAAAGGCCACCAATACCAGCACTCTGCCCGATGCTTTGGCTGCCTGTGCTTCTTTGGAAAAGTTAACTACCCTAGTAAATTCCTCGCCCAACCCCACTAAAGTCTGTACCCAAATTTACGGTGGGCCGCAACGCGCCCAGGTCTCTGGACTGTTGCGCGGACAAGCGGTAAACCTCGAATTCTCCCGATCCGACGGCTGCTTGATTAGCCAATGGGACGCAGCAAAATTCCTCTTGGATTCCGGTACATGAGGGAAACAAACCACAAATTAGTTGCAAGAATCTACTACAATTAGAAGACTATGGATTTTTCCTTCTGGTCATCGGATTATTGTTCGCCACTATTCTGATCGTCGGTGTCGGAGAACGCATTAAACTGCCTTACCCGATCCTGATGTTGATATTCGCGTCGCTGGCGGGCTTCCTCCCGTTCATGCCCGAAATGCATATCGAACCAGAACTGATCCTGCCAATATTCCTACCGCCTCTGCTCTTTGCCACAGCGCAGCGAAGCAGCTGGTCGGTCTTCCGACTTCGGTGGAAAGCCCTGATCCGGCTAGCGGTAGTGCTCATTGTGGTCACTGCGGGTACGGTCGCGGCCACAGCCATGGCCTTCACCCCCGTCGTTTCGATCCCATTGGCACTGGCTTTGGGCGCGATTGTTGCCCCGCCTGACCCGGTAGCAGTGGACGCCATTGCGACGAAGGTAAAAATGCCACGACGATTAACTTCGTTGCTGGAAACCGAGGGTCTGTTCAACGATGCCATGGCTATCGTGATCTTCCAGTTGGCTGTTCAAGCCACCGTGGATAACTCAAGTGTCGGGCTGGAGCTCATCCCACAGTTTGTCATCGGTGCTGCTGGTGCAGTGGTCTTGGGTCTAGCCATGGGTTGGGCTATTGGTGCGCTGAACCGCTTTGTTCCTAACCTGGCCGCACGTAGCGCCGCCACCTTGGTGGCCCCCTACGCGGTGTACATGATCGCTGAAGAAGTCCATGTCTCAGGGGTTATTGCAGTGGTGGTCACCGCCCTGGAAATGGTTCGTCGTGACCGTCCTCAGGACTCGGCGGAACGCTTGACCCGTCAGGCCTTCTGGGAAGTACTGGAACTGCTCGCCACCGGTCTGGCCTTCGGCTTGATGGGCATCGAAATGAACCAGGTTATTCAGGAGGAAGGCAGCAACCTGATTGGCTACATCCCGGGTATTGCCGCCATCTGTTTCGTAGTAATCGCGATACGTGCACTGTGGATGTTCGGCACGTATTATTTGCCTAACCGCAGCAAGGCCAAAATCCCCGCACGCAAGGACTCACTGGTACTCACCTGGTGTGGCATGCGCGGTCTGGCAACCTTGGCCCTCGCCTTGGCGCTACCTCATGTACGAGCCGACGGAACGGTCATCGAAGAACGCAACTTTGTTGTGGTGACCGCGTGCGCGGTATTGCTGTGCACCTTGGTGGTGCCAGGTCTGACCCTTCCAGCTCTCATGCGTGTACTGAAGCTGCGCAATAACGAGCAGGACACCAAACGTGCTCGTCGTGCTTTGGCCCGTCGCGCTGAAGCTGTTGCAATGTCAACGCTGCGCAAGAACGTTGACTTGCAGGAGTTACCGGAGAACTACCAGCAGGCAGTACGCCGCCGCATGAACTCATTGCATTCAATCTTGTCTAAAGATCCGGACCCGCACGATGCGATCTCTGATGAAAAATACACTCAGATTCGCGCCGTGATCGCCAAGGCAGATTCGATCCAGGCCATTGCCTTGGAAGCGGCCCGCGACGAGTTGCTCAAGGCTCGCCGCGAACCGAATATTGATCCGCATTTGGTGGACGAGATTGTTGTCCGCTTGGACCGACGCACCGCCACCTTGGACCGCTAGGAGCTCTTGCGCTCCAGCTTGACCATGACTTCGTAGTGGTCAGTCTGCGGGAACATGTCCATTACACGGGCCACCCGAGGCGTGTAGTTTTCTAGACGCTCAAGGTCCCGGGCCAAGGACTTGGCATTGCAGCTGGAATAGATCAGGTGCTGCACATCAGATTTGTTCAGCCACTGCGAAAGTTCAGCTGAGATCCCTCGTCGCGGTGGGTTCACAATCACTGCGTCCGGGGCCCAGCCTGCGTTCAGTGCAAACTCGGTGGCATCTGAGACAACAAAGTGCGCATCGGTGAAACCCATTGATTCAGCGCTGATCTTTGCGGCAGCAACTGCCTCTTCGCTAGTTTCAATTCCGTAGACGGTGCGGCCTTCGCCAGCGGTATGCAGGGCAAAGCCACCGACTCCGCTATACAGGTCCCACACGCTTTCAGGTTCAACGTCATCAATCCATTGGCGTGCCTGACGATACAGGGCCGCAGCGATCTCGGTATTGGTTTGGAAGAAACCTTGTGGACGCAGATGCATTGGCACACCGTTGAGCCCAAATTCCAAGGTGGTGCGACGGGTAAGGATAATTTCTTCCTCACCTTCCAGCACTGCCTTGTGCTCCGGAAGGAAGTTCACCGAAACCACACTGTGGTGCGGCAACAGTTCCAAGAATTGTGGCAGCGAATCGCGCAAGGCCACAAAGTGCTTCTTTGTGCGCAAGACCCAACGCACCATCACCGCTCCGGTGTCCGAAAGTGTGAGGATTACATGCTTGAGCTCACCCTTGCGCTTGGGAACGTCATAAGGGATGAGTTTGAGTTCTTTGATGAATCGCTCAATCACCGGCAACAGTGTGCGCAAGGTTGGCGCAATGACGCCACAGTTGCGCAGGTCCACGCCGTGCCCCTCGGTATCGAGGATGCCGATGGTCGGAGCCTGGGTCGTTCCGGAGATGACCATTTTGGCTTTATTGCGGAAGCCCTGTTCATTGCTTGGTTGAGCGGGCAAGAATTTCAGTGTGTCAAAGTCGGCAAGCAGATGTTGGCAATCCTCAACTTTTGCTTGCAACTGGCGGGCATAAGGAACCGTCATTTGTGTGCATGAGCGGCAACGGGAGGCAGAAAAGTAGAGGCATTCCATGATGTCTACGATTTTAGCGAAGATCTGCTACAACAAACGCCAAGAATTTTTGGCGCTGATTGACCGTAAATTTTCAGCTTCAGCCGATATGCTCACAAAGGAAATCGAAAGTTTCCAAGCGAAATCCCCTATTGGCATTAATTGTCATGGGAAACGGTTGCCGAAACCGCGAAAGGACAGATGGCACTTCTAACCGGGCTCTCCACGCGCCGCCGTGGCATCGCGTTAATTGCGCTTCCATTGGCAGCCGCGATCGGTGCATTCACTGGTTGCGCCCCGTCCTCACCGCAAGCCCAAGGAACGCAGTCCAGCAGCCCTTCGGCAAGCAACGCCCCTAGTGCCTCCAGTGCCACGCCAGCTCCAACCGTCGCTCAAGAATCTTCGACAGCTTCAAAATCCTCAGCGCTACCGTCTAGTTCCGCTTCGCAGGCACCAGTTCAAAGCACGGCGGCCACACCGTCAGCTACCCCCGCAGCCACTAGTGCTCCAGCAACTGTTGCTTCAGCAATTGCTACAGCTAGCGCCACCCCAAGTAGTGCAAGTTCGCAGAGCACCCTCTCACCTTTGGCTTCCGGAGCCGGATCCGGCGAGACTCTGAAATCAGTGGAATCCACCGTGGCGGCTCTTCCCGCCGAATCAAGCAAGCTATTTGCTGCCATCAAGGCCAATAATCTGAAGGGCGTCAAAAAGGTCCTGAAGTCCGGCGTTAATTTGGCAGTCAAAGATGGCTCCGGACGCACGGCACTGATGCAGGCAGTCATTGCCAAAAATGAGCCCATCATCAAGACACTCTTTGATGCCGGCTCCAACCCGAACATCAAGGACAATTACCAGGAATCCCCGTTCTTACGCGCCAGCGCTAACGGTCAAACCGGTGCGCTGCAGATGTTTATCAAGGGCGGCGCCAACGTCCAAGAGGTCAATCGGATGGGTGGCAGCGCCTTGACTGTGGCCAGCGAAAACGGCCAGGTTGCGGCCGTACGAATTCTGTTGCGCACTAACATCAACATTGACCACGTGAATGATCTGGGTTGGACTGCCTTGCATGAAACTATCGTGCTGGGCCAAGGCACCAAGAGTTCAGTGAATATCGCCGAGTTGTTGGTTGCCAACGGCGCAGATCCACGACTCAAAGACCGTACCGGAGCCGACGCTTTCAAGATGGCCCGTGATCGCCAGCAGACGCAGATGTTAACCATGCTGCAGACTGCTAGCCGCCGCTAAAGCTCACAGGGCGTTAACGTAAAACCAAGCATCAGCTTCGCGGACAAAGGTGCTCACCTCATGTTGCGCAGCTGCATTGCCCCCATCAACATAGTGCGCGGCAAATTCCACAACACCACGGGTGGCCTGAGCACCACCAGCACGAGTGGACAGGATTTCTAAACCCGCCCAGCGCATCTGGGGGTCCAAATCCAATTCTTGAGGGCGAGTACTCTCATGCCAGGTGGCCAGAAGATAGGGAACCAGGCCCAGCACAAATCCGCTGTAGCGCGAACGCATCAGTTCTTCAGCGGTTTCAGGCAATACCGAACCGTCCGCCCGTCCGTCATGAAAGCGCTGGCAGCACTGAGCGTAACTGAGCTTGACCGAGTCCAATTCACGGCATGAACACGTTGTCTGACTAGAGTTTTTCACGCTTTCAGAATACGCGTCGCACACAGTTTTGCGCCCCGTGAGCCAAAGATCACATGACTTATATCTAGGGATATCGGCCCGATCAGGCACAGGCACGTCTGGCCGGTCACATTCACGGGTAGACTGTTAGGGCAAGCTCGCGGAGCGCCAAATCCCCCTGGTGTGAGACGGCATCTCCGTGTGGCATTTAACTTAACCTCGCCAACAGGAGATATGCCGGATGCCCCGCATCGTTGTAGATGTCATGCTCAAGCCAGAAATCCTTGACCCTCAGGGCAAGGCCATCGCGGGAGCACTTCCCCGCCTAGGCTTCACCTCCTTCGAAGCTGTCCGCCAGGGCAAGCGCTTTGAACTTTCCGTGGACGGCGAGGTGACCGAAGAAATCCTTGCTCAGGCTCGTGAGGCAGCAGAAACCCTGCTCTCCAACCCGGTGATCGAAGATGTCGTCAACGTCGAGGTAGTCGAAGACTAATGAGCACCGAACTCCCCTGATTGGCGACTACTCAGCGCCAACAAACGAATTGTCAGGAGCACGCGTCGGCGTGGTGACCTTCCCGGGCACCCTTGATGACCGTGATGCCGCCCGTGCAGTGCGCGCCTCCGGTGCCGAGGCAGTGTCCCTGTGGCACGCCGACACCGACCTGCAGGATGTTGACGCCGTGGTAATCCCTGGTGGCTTCTCCTACGGTGACTACCTGCGGGCTGGCGCGATCTCGCGTTTTGCTCCAATGATGGCCAAGATCGCCGACGCTGCGAACTCCGATGCCAAACTGCCTGTACTGGGTATTTGCAACGGTTTCCAGATCCTCACCGAGTCGCATCTTTTGCCTGGCTCGATGATCAAAAACGATCACCTGAAGTTCATCTGCCGCGATCAGCTGCTGCGTGTGGAGAACAACCAGACCGCTTGGACCAATGGTTTTGAAGCTGGCCAGGAAATCACCATCGTGCTCAAAAACCAGGACGGCCAGTACGTGGCTGACGAGAAGACCCTGGATGAGCTTGAAGCCGAGAACCGCATTGCGTTCTCCTATGTGGGCTGGAACCCGAATGGTTCGCGCCGTTCGATCGCTGGCGTCAGCAACAAGGCTGGCAACGTGGTGGGTCTTATGCCTCACCCGGAGCATGCCATTGAGGTCGGCTTTGGCCCCGATGCCCGCGGCACCGATGGGCTAACCTTCTTCACCAGTGTTCTGACCCACCTTGTTGGAGGAAAAAGTGAGCCAGGAAGTCACCAAAGAATTCAACATCGACACCGTCGATAACGCCGCCGGCACCCCAGATGTAGAACTGCCTTGGGCAGAGCTGGGCTTGAAGGACAACGAATTTGCCGAGATCGTGAAGATCTTGGGCCGTCGTCCCACCGCTGCTGAATTGGCCATGTACTCGGTGATGTGGTCCGAGCACTGCTCGTACAAGTCCACCAAGAACCACCTGCGCCAGTTTGGGCAGAAGGTCACCGATGAGATGAAGAAGGACCTGATGGTCGGCATGGGCGAAAACGCCGGTGTTACCGACCTGGGCGACGGCTGGGCCGTGACGTTCAAGATCGAGTCGCACAACTCGCCTTCCTACGTTGAGCCATACCAGGGTGCTGCTACCGGCATTGGTGGCATCGTACGTGACATCATCTCCATGGGTGCCCGTCCGATCGCCGTGATGGATCCATTGCGTTTTGGCGCCATCGATCACGAAGACTCGCAACGCGTGGTGCACGGCGTAGTCTCGGGCATCGGCGGCTACGGCAACTCGCTGGGCCTGCCGAACATCGGCGGCGAAACCGTCTTTGATCCGATCTACCAGGGCAACCCACTGGTGAACGCCTTGGCTGTTGGCGCACTGCGCCACGAAGACCTGCGCCTGGCTAACGCCTCGGGTGTGGGCAACAAGGTGGTGCTCTTCGGTGCACGCACCGGTGGCGATGGCATCGGCGGCGCTTCGGTGCTGGCTTCCGAATCCTTCGATGACACCAAGCCTTCCAAGCGCCCTGCTGTACAGGTCGGTGACCCGTTCGCCGAGAAGGTACTGATCGAGTGCTGCCTGGAACTGTTTAAGGCTTCACTGGTTGAAGGTATCCAGGACTTGGGTGCTGCAGGTATTTCCTGTGCAACCAGCGAACTGGCATCCAATGGTGAAGGCGGCATGCAGGTTGAGCTGACCGACGTGCTGCTGCGCGACTCCACCCTGACCCCGGGCGAAATCCTGATGTCGGAGTCCCAGGAACGCATGATGGCAGTTGTCACCCCTGAAAACGTTGACGCGTTCGAGGCTGTTATGGCCAAGTGGAACGTGGAGTACTCCTGGTTGGGCGAGGTGACCGATACCGACCGTTTGATCATCACCTGGAAGGGTGAGGTCATCGTGGACGTGGACCCTAAGACCGTGGCCCACGACGGCCCGGTTTACGACCGCCCTTACGCTCGCCCAGAGTGGCAGGATGCTCTGCAGGCTGACACCTTTAAGTCTTCGGAGGCCGGCAAGAACTTGCCAGCAACCGGTGATGAGCTCAAGGCTGCCGTGCTGGAACTGATTGCCAGCCCAAATATGTGCGACAAGTCCTGGATCACCAACCAGTACGACCGCTACGTTGGTGGCAACACCGCATTGGCCGCCCCGGATGATTCCGGTGTGGTGCGTATTGATGAGTCCACCGGTTTGGGTGTGGCCATCGCTACCGATGCCAACGGCCGTTACACCTATCTGGATCCATACGCTGGCGCTCAGCTGGCACTGGCCGAGTCCTACCGCAACGTTGCTACCTCTGGTGCAATCCCTGCGGCGGTCTCGGACTGCCTGAACTACGGTTCCCCAGAGAACCCAGATGTCATGTGGCAGCTAGCCGAGGGTATCCGTGGTCTGTCTGATGCTTGCATGGTGCTTGGTGTTCCAGTCACCGGCGGTAACGTGTCGCTGTACAACCAGACCGGCGACAAGCCGATCCACCCAACCCCAGTGGTTGCCACCTTGGGCAAGTTCGACGACGTTGCTCGCCGCACCCCTTCGGGCTGGCGCGAAGAGGCCGACGGCCAGGCGATCTACCTGATCGGCACCACCAAGGACGAGCTGGATGGCTCGGAGTTCGCCAACCTGCGCGGTCACCTCGGCGGTGTACCGCCGGTAGTTGACCTGGAAGCGGAAAAGGAACTGGGCGCGATCCTGATCAACGCTAGCCGCGATGGCATGATCGATGCAGCTCACGACTTGTCAGAAGGTGGTCTGGCCGCAGCATTGACCGAGATGGTTCTGCGCTTCGGCGTTGGCGCTCGTGTAGCACTGGATGAGATCAAGGAACGTGACGGCGTAGATTCCTTCACCGCTTTGTTCTCGGAGACTCAGGCCCGCGCCATCGTTGCTGTCCCACGAAGCGAAGAAGTTCGTTTTAAGGATATGACCAGCGCCCGCGGTGTGACCGTGGCTCGCTTGGGCATCGTTGATGCGCAGTCCGGTTCTTTGGAAGTCCAGGGTGAATTCACCGCTTCGGTGGATGAGCTTCGTGAGGCTAACGAAGGCACCATGAAGAAGTACTTCGGCTAATACCCACCGGTTGAAGCCTGATTGGCCCGCCTCCCTTTTCTGGGAGGCGGGCCAATTGCTTTGATGGCCCATGGCTGGGACCCCGCCTACCCGTCAGCCGCACACGACGCCCAGACGCGCGCCTTTCCGCAGTACATTATTTATATAGTTGACACGTCAACAATATTGAGTCATGATTGATGCATCAACTTAATTCGTGGTACGAGGAGCGGGTCATGGACAGCATCGAAAATATCGAATTCGGCATCGACACCTTTGGTGATGTACCTAGCGGAGCCAATGGCCAGCTACTAACTCAAGCGCAAGCCATTCGTGCCACCGTCCAAGAAGCCATGGTTGCTGATCAGGCAGGCGTTGACGTCATCGCTGTTGGTGAGCACCACCGACCTGAGTACGCTATTTCCAGCCCGGAAACCGTACTGGCTGGCATTGCCACCGCAACGGAAAGTATTCGCCTCTCCTCCGGCGTTACCGTCCTATCCTCTGATGATCCGGTGCGCGTTTTCCAACGTTTCTCCACCGTAGATGCGCTATCCAACGGACGCGCTGAGGTCATGCTGGGGCGCGGCTCATTCACTGAGTCTTTCCCACTCTTTGGGCACGATATGGCCGACTATGAAATCCTCTTTGATGAGAAAATCGACCTCTTCCACAAGCTGCTCGACGAGAGGCCTGTTACCTGGCAAGGCACCAAGCGTCCTTCACTAGCCGACATGGACGTCTTCCCAAAAACTGAATCCGGCCGACTGCGCACCTGGGTAGGCGTCGGGGTTCCCCACAGTCCGTGATCCGCACGGCGCACTACGGTTTCCGAATGATGCTCGCAGTTATCGGCGGCTCACCGGAACGCTTCGCACCTTATATCGACCTGTACCGCCGCGCCAATGAGCAGTTCGGCCACCAATCGACTCCGGTTGGTCTACATTCCCCGGGCTTCGTAGCTGATACCGATGAACTGGCCCGCGAAGCAATGTTTGACGCCTACAAGGAACAGCGCGACCGGATCGGCGCCAGCCGAGGCTGGAGCCCAATGAGCCGCGAAGAATTTGAGCATGAAGCAATCGAAGGCTCGTTGTACATCGGATCGCCTGAAACCGTTGCCCGCAAGATCGCCAACACGGTGAAGTCCCTTGATATCGGACGCTTTGATTTGATCTACTCCGGCGGAGCCGTGGATGCAGGCGCTCGACTTCACGCTGTGGAACTGTACGGAAGCAAGGTCATCCCAATGGTCCGCGAAATGCTTGCCCAAGCATAATCACTTAGCATCACCGACTTTGCAGGAAGGCACGAACATGGAACAGCAAACTATCGGCATTCTAGGTGCAGGAAAGATTGGCACCGCACTGGCTCGGCTAGCCCTCAAGGCCGGCTACAAAGTGCTCATTGCAGGTTCCGGTGACCCCAGCGCCATCGCACTCACCATTCAAATCCTCACGCCAGGTGCAGTAGCCGTTGATGCGCATACCGCGGCTAAAGACGCCGGCATTGTGATCTTGGCTCTGCCGCTGGGAAAGTACCAAAGCATTCCGGTACAGCAGGTGGCCGGAAAACTGGTTATCGATGCCATGAACTACTGGTGGGAAACCGACGGTATCCGTGAAGACCTGAACGGACCAGAAGTTTCCACCAGCGAACTGATTCAAGAGTTCTTGCCCGGCGCCCGTGTAGTGAAAGCCTTCAACCACATGGGTTATCACGAGATTGAAGAGGAATCTCGTGCAGCTGGCGTCGCTGGGCGCAAGGCCATCGCAGTGGCCGGCGATCTTGAAGCAGATCTGGAAATTGTTGCACGAATTGTGGACGAGTTTGGATTTGATCCACTGCGCATCGGCTCGCTGAGTGAAGGTCAACGATTGCAACCGGGGCAGCCAGCGTTTGGCGCCAACCGGCCAGAGGCGCAACTGGCCGATCTCATTGGATCGGCTCAGTTGGCGACCTCCGCCTAACTAAATCAAACTACGCAGGGCCCTCACTGGCTTTATTAGAGCCAGTGGTGACTACTGTTCGGTGCGCCCTCGGGCTGCTGATTCAATAAGGTTATCCCCGGCTAATGCACTGCCGGATTCAATCGCGCTGACCCATTCGGCGCTCGGTGCCACGGCAGCCCAATTGGAGTTCAAAACAGCCATCAAGGTTTCGTGAACTTGCTTGGCGGGGATTGAACCAGCGGAGTTGACGATATCAATAGCGCCGGTGGCATCGGAGAGCACCTCGACCGCGAATCCCAGTGGTTCGGCGGCAGCGGCCGAACCGATCACGCAGTTGTTGGTCATGTAGCCAACAAGGGTCAATGTGTCGATCTCTCGCTCGCGCAACCAAACTTCAAGTCCGGTGCCTTCAAAGATACTGGCGAAGTTCTTAGTGATGCGCAGAGCTGCCGATTCAAGCCGGTCATGAATCTGTGGCTGAAGGGCGAAGGTTGAAGATTCAGGAGCGAAAACCGGTGACCCTGCAGGACCCTGGTGCTGGACTACAACAACAGGGGTATCGGCTTGTTGTGCAGCGTCCATTAGCTGCGCAATGGCTGCTACGGACTTCTCACGCTCAGGGTATTGGATCTTGAGCAGGCCTTCAAAATATTCTTGCTGAGCGTCAATGACGACTAGTGCACGACGTGGTGTGGACATGATGTTCTCCTTTGATTCGGTATAACGGTGGCACCGGTTGGTGCCGTTTTTCAAGACTTGCTGGCGGGCTTGTAGTGCTCTGCCATCAGTTGCACGGTACCTAGCGCGGCGTTCCGCACGTGAGAACCAGTCACTAACATCAGCTCATCGGCGCCAGTTCGCTCTTGCAATTCTTCGAGCCGCCACGCAACCTGTTGCGCTGTTCCTGCGAAGGTACGGTTGGTGTACATCTGAATGATGGCTCGTTCGTTGAGTGTCGCCGAGTAGTCGGCCACCTCTTGAGGGCTCAGCAATTTATAGGATTCGCCCTTAAACATCCGCAGCATAGCCATGGCCCCGGATGCTGCCTGTGCCCCGGCAAATTCGATATCTTCGGAGGCAATGGCACTAAGACTGACCAGGACGTAGGGGTGCTCCAACTGCGCTGATGGAACAAAGTTATCTCTGTAGATACGCAGCGCAGTTTCAATATCAGCCTCACCAAATTGCAGGGCAAACGCATATGGCCGGCCCAGACGCGCCGCTAATTGCGCCGAATAAGGCGAAGAACCCAAGATCCACAGCGGGGTTTGATGCTGCGCTGCCGGCACTTGGTTCTGCTGGTTTTGCCATGGCCCAGGAACGGCGTGCACGGTGCTGTATGGGTGATTCTGCGGAAAGTCGTCGGCCAAGAATCCAATAAGTTCGGCTAGCTGCTCATCAAATGATTGCGCGCTTCCAGTTCCCCGACGAAGCGCTGCTGCTGTTGCGCCATCGGTACCGGGCGCTCGCCCCACCCCAAGGTCTATCCGCCCTGGCGCCAGCGCTTCAAGCATTCCAATCTGTTCAGCAACAATCAACGGTGCATGATTTGGCAGCATGATTCCACCGGCACCGAGCCTGATTTGGCGGGTATCGGCGGTGAGCCTGGCCATCATCAGCGGGGGCGAGGCCACGGATAGTGCGGGCATTGCATGATGTTCCGACGTCCAGAATCGGTGGAAGCCCAGTTGATCCGCTGCCTTGGCAAGATCGATGGTGTCACTCAATCCATCTTGAGCTGTTTGCCCGACGCCTGGTCCGCCACCAGTGTGTACAGACAGAGCGAAAGGCGCAGAGCCAAATCGTGGCGCTGGTTGCAAAGCAAATCTCATTTCTCATGTTTATTTTGACTTTTACCGTGATACTCACCCTAACAGGAAATCACGTTAAAACAAGACTGATACCATGAGAGTATGACTCAGATGCCACTTCCCCCGAGCCCCGGTGCGCAGCAACACAGCAGCATCGATCTGGTCAACAGTGAAATCCAGCTACCCGGTAACAAAACATTCGACGCGCTGGCCTCACCAGAATCCACCACTGACTGGCTGATTGACAGAGAACTCGTACCTGAAGATGCGCAGCTTCAGGAGTATTGCCAGAACCGGCTCGTCACCTTGCGCCAGTACGTGCGCCAGGCTTTTTCGGCAAGCACTTCGGGTACACCAATTGATGAAGTGGCGCTGCAAGGAATCAACGCGGCCTTGTTGGCAGCACCAAATACGCCTTTGCTGAAGCAAGAGGGCGGTAAGGGATTTTTCCGCGCGCTGGAACACCCCGCCACGCAGCTAACTGAACATGCGTTAGCCACACTGGCCGAAGATGCGGCTTCCCTGTTGAGTAGCGACGAGGCCACTCAGTTAGCCCAATGCGAATCAGAGCCTTGCACCAGATATTTACTGCGCACCCACGGCCGCCGGCACTGGTGTTCAACACGCTGTGGCGACCGGGTCCGCGCTGCGCGAGCCTACGCGCGGAAGAAAGAACGGCAAAACTAAGCCCGCTACTCGTTCGAGATTACGAGAGCTGGCCAAGGACCTCGTTCAAGGCCTCAGTGGATGATGGGTGAGTAAAAATCTGATCGCGTAGCGAGCTGGCGGTCATTTTCTGGCGCATGGCTAAAGCCACAAGGTTGATCACTTCTTGGGAATCAACGTGCATGAGCGCTGCACCAAGAATCTGGTCGGTGTGCGCATCAACGACAAACTTGATCACGCCTCGCGGGTCACCGACTATTTTTGGCCGTGGCATGGCGGCAATCTCTGCGACTTTCTTCACCGCAATCTTGACCTCTAAGCCCTGCTCGATAGCTGCAGCTTCGCTTAGCCCAACCCTCGACAATGGTGGCGTAGTGAAGATGGTATAGGGAACAGCCACGCGATCTTCGGTGCTACGCGAACCATCACCTAAGAGGTGATTGGCCAGAACTCGATGATCATCCAGTGATACATAGGTGAATTGCGGGCCACCGTTCACGTCACCCAGAGCATAAATTCCCTCGGCGCTCGTGGCCAAGAATTTATCTACGACGATTTCCCCTCGCTCACCGACTTTTACTCCGGCAGCTTCAAGACCCAGATGACTGGTGTTTGGGGTTCGGCCTAAGGCAATTAATACTGCGTCAGCTTCAAGTTGCTGCGCTTGCCCGTCGAGTTCAAAACTGACCGTTGCGCTGGAATGATCCTGGCTAATCTTAGTGACTTGAGCAGAGCTGATGATAGAAACTCCAGCATCAACTAATGATGACTGAACCTCGCTGGCGATGTCCTGATCTTCTTTGGACAGCGCACGCTCACCACGATCCAAGACGGTAACTTTAGCGCCAAACTGCGCAAACATTGACGCAAATTCAATGCCGACATAACCGCCACCCACAACAATCAGGGACTTTGGCATCTCCGCATGCTGTAACGTCGTGGAGTCATGGACGCGGCCACGAATTTCGACTCCCTCAATTTTTGGTTGGGCAGGAACCGAACCGGTGTTGATGATGATCCGCCGCGCACTCAATTCCAGCTCTTCAGTTTCGGTACTGACCTTTATGGTTCGAGGTCCACTGAAGGTGGCGTGCCCGGTGAGGACCAAGACCGACTCAAGATCATCAAGCATCGAGAAGTTCTTGGCGCGCATCATCGAGGTCAGCTTGTCTCGGCGTTGCACCGCGGCTTCAAAGCGTTGCGGATCAAAATCAGAACCGTGGGCTTGCTCGGCTTCATGAATCAAGATCTTGGTGGGCACACACCCAATGTTGATGCATGTTCCGCCATACATTTGGGCCGACTGTTCAACCATCGCCACTCGTTCACCCGAGCGAGCTAGCGTGCCAGCCAGCGTTTTGCCACCTTTGCCCCAGCCAATAACGATGGTGTCGAGCATGCCTGCCGTGTTTTCTGCGCTCACAATAAACCCTTTGCTGGTGCCTTTGCCTTCTAGCTAGAGTCTTGCGCTAAATTGGCGTTAGAGTCAATCGCCATTAAATTCCCACAATTTTTGTCAGGTTAAAACTGAGGCGGCCAGCTTCCTCGAAGGAAAGCTGACCGCCAGTATCACCGTGGTGAAGTATTAGATCTTCTTCACGATGGAAGACTTGAGTTCCATGTGGCCGAAGCCGTCCACCTTTGCGGCGATATCGTGATCGCCGGAGCCTGGCTCTAGGCGAATGTTGCGGACCTTAGTGCCGGCTTTCAGTGCACTCTGGGCGCCCTTGACCTTCATGGTCTTGGTAATGCTGACAGTGTCACCATCCTGCAGAACGTTGCCCACTGCGTCCTTAATGACGGTCTCGGTTGGTTCCGATTCCTCGGTTTCAGCGTTCCATTCATGTGCGCATTCAGGGCAAACCAGCAACGCATCAAGTTCGTAGGTGTACTCGCTGGAGCACTTTGGGCACGGAGGCAAAGAATCAGACATGGGGCTAATTTTAGTTACTCAGAACTCCCATTGTCGAATGAATCGAATATCGAATACCGTTGCCAACTTCGGCCCTAGAATCTCCCATTCACCAAGGTGGCCCAAAGCGGGCAGGCTGTTATAAGACCACTTGTTTTGTTTCATCAACCGCGCTCATACTCAGCCATAGGAGCCAAATACTGCGACAGCACTTTGAGGGGCAGCGCACCAATGTCTAAACACTACAAGCATCGCGGGCACCACGTTTCAAGCGCGATCCCCGCAGGTGAGCGACTGACCTTAGAAGTATTGGCCATCGCCGAAAAAGCTGGGGCCAAGGCTGGATATGCGGTGGCAAAAGAAGAGCTCTACCGCAGCATTGGTAACAACAACGAGATCCTCAACGAACAAGAGACCGAAGAGTTGCTGGCAGCAGCTCAGCGCGCCGGATCAGCAGCTGCGCTGCTCGCCGCCCGTAAGGTGATCGACAAAACGCTTCGAAGTTCTTTCCGTTCAAACGCTGAGCCACAGCTGTCCGCTGATCCTGAAACTGTTGCTACTCAAGTTTCTCCAAAGAACTATGAAGAACCTCTGGCCCAGTACTCCCCGTCGCTCGGAAACTTCCAGGCACCTCGCAAAAAAGTTGAGCAACATGTCCTGACCATCACGCGGATAGAACAGCTCTCTGCCAATATGGTTCGCATCATTGCTGCCGCCCCAGACTTAGCTGGCTTTCGTTCCAACTCGGCGTTAGACCAATACGTCAAGGTCTATGTAGCCGACCCTGAACTTGGCTTAGTACCGCCCTATGACATCCATGCCTTGCGTCACCGACTGCCGCGCGAACAGGTACCCCGCTCAAAGTCTTATACGATCCGTTGGGTCGACACCGCGCTCAACGAGCTCTCCATAGATTTTGTAGTTCATGGAGATCCGGGGACGGTTGGGCATTGGGCAGCACATGCAAAGCCGGGAGAACCATTAGTTATTTCTCCAGCTCGCAGCAAGTCCTCCCCTTCGCTGGATGCTCAATACTATGTGCTTGCTGCCGATGAAGCGGGGTTGCCTGCGATTGCCAAAGTTCTAGAAGCCCTACCGGCACAGGCACAAGGGGTGGCACTGCTCGAAGTTGCCGAGGCAACTTCAATGTTTGACGTGAAACATCCCGAAGGGGTTGTTTTAAGCTGGCTTCCGCGGAATCAAGATCCAGCCGGGCGCAGTCACGTTATCGCCGAAGCGCTACGCACTTTGCCGTTACCAACGGCACCAATCGGGGTAATCGCTCACGCCGAGCGTTCAACGGTCAAGGCCATTAACCACATCACCAAGTACTGGAATCTAGATAAACGAGCAACGCATATCTCTTCATACTGGACCCTTCGCGAAGGCAGGCTAGGAGTCAATCTCCCGAGGCACTCGACCCAGCTATTCTGAGGACCGATTTAGTCGTAAAATGCTATCTCGTAGAATCCGCGCGTCTCCGGGCTAGGTTGTTCTATGATCGTTACTTCAGGGCCGGCCGGGACATCAAATTCCATGCTAAGCTCATCGGCCGGGATTGCGCATTGCGCGGTATCTTCAGCGATCATTTCCTGACCCACCCGCACTTGAAGTTGAACCGCTCCGGTGCCTTGGCAGGCTCACCTGAGAAGATTTTTGTCCCGAATTGAACTCGATAGATCAAAGTCTCCGGCAGCGCTTCACCCTCGTCGCTAAACCGAAATGTGTTTACCGATGACGCCACCGAGTGGTTACCGTTGACTGCCATGAATTCGCCACCCTGATCATTTTCGATATTCAGCAAACCATTGCCCACTAGAATCGTGTGGCCAAAATTGGCCATTGGCGGAAACCACGACGGGTCAAGACCGGACGATTGTTCTTGCGTGGTCTCTTCAACAACGGACACGGTCGGTTCTTGCGAAGGTTTCAGCTTCGAGACCGGAGTGGTGCACGAGGTGAGAGCACAAACAAGCACAACAGCCACTGGCACAATCCGCTTCATATATTCTCCGAGTCACCACACTGCAAAACTTTCTTTGACCCTATGCCACGACGCCCAGTTAAACAACGGATATTGGCGCACGTAGAGAGCAAGTAATTCGCAGTCAACGGATACTTCACCACAAATTTCCCATAGATCTCACACTGAAACACGTCGCGCAGCCGTCTAAATGGTCCGCTGCGATCCATATAGTTTTCTAGGGGGCTCTCCCCTACTTTTCGTCGTCGCCCTAGGAGCCGTACCACCGCATGCGTTTGCTGCGCCGCACCATTGCTTTTGCCCTCATCGCTTCATCTATGGTCATGAGCGGTTGCTCAACCTTGGATTCCATCGATCTTTACACAACGCCGGATGCTCAGGCGGCCCCTTCACAAGATTCTGCCAAGCAACGTGCCGGCTACGCTGGCTCCCTGGATCTGTTGGCGAACATTGACATTAAGGGCCGTGCGCCAAAGACCGGGTACGAGCGAGAAAAATTCAGTAATGGTTGGAAAGATCCGGATCACAACGGATGTGATGCCCGCAATGACATTCTGACCCGCGATCTGGAAAACGTGAAGTACAAATCAGCGTCAAGGCCTTGCGTAGTGCTCAGCGGAATCTTTCACGATCCGTATACCAATACAACTATCAAGTTTGTTCGCGGTCAGAACACCAGCACTGCAGTTCAGATTGATCACGTTGTTCCCCTATCCGATGCCTGGCAAAAGGGTGCACAGCGCTGGAGTGAAAAAGCACGCTTCGAATTTGCCAACGATCCGCTAAACCTCATGGCTTCGGACGGACCGACCAACGGATCCAAGAGCGACAAGGACGCAGCTTCCTGGCTCCCGCCCAACAAAAGCTTCCGCTGCGAATACGTCTCACGCCAGACACAGGTCAAAGCCAAGTACGGCGCGTGGATGACAAAGGCAGAACACGACACCATTGAGCGCATTCTAAAATCCTGCGTGTAATTAATGGCTATCGACCCATTGTGCAGACACAGAACTTGGCTATGCGGAGAAATATCCTCCTTAAGACCTATAGTCAACCTGATGGATTTGTGGCATCATGGTGTTTATCAAGCTAATGGTCATTATGTTTTGTGACTGCCAGTAAAATTCTCTGCTGCTAAGGCGAACAATGAAGACTAAGTTGTCAGCTGCCCTTCTGCTGCTAGCAAGCGTCTGCCTTTTTGCGTTTGCCTTGAATACTTCCCATCGCGATGCAGCCATGGGTTGCTGGGTGCTTTCAACAATATTCTTCATTGCTGCAGCGATGCTGCTGTTGGGAATTATCTTGGGTTCTTCTGCGGTCACGTCCCCGGAACCACGAAAAAAACGTCGCCGCTAGAGCCCCAAATTCATTTCGAAGCAATACGTCAGCCCACCGCTGGTGTATTGCTTTGACTATTTAATCGCCAGAAGTCGTAGTCCTTCACGGCAATTTAACACCGAGGCATCGACAGGTTCATATAGATGGGATAGATATGTAAGTAGTCACACTCGTCACTCTTTAGGAGCATCTATGTCTGCATTCAAGCAGATGAGAAAACTCAGTCTCGCATCATTGGCAACACTTTCGCTCGTAGCTACCGGCACCGCTCTTGCGCAGGCAGCTTCCACCGAGGAGCCAACCAAAAGCTCAGCCTCAACCGCAGCAGCAGATTCGGTGACCCTGGACCTTGTGGGAATCAACGACTTCCACGGCCGGATTGCAGCCGATAGGGATTCCGCCGGCGCGGCTGTTTTGTCCGGAGCAGTTACCCAGCTTCGAAGCGAAAACGTAAACACACTTTTCCTCTCCGCTGGTGACAATATTGGAGCTTCGACCTTCGCCTCCGCATCCCAGCAGGATGCTCCTACAATCGACGCATTGGGTGCAGCTGGCCTGGACGTATCGGTAGTTGGTAACCACGAGTTCGATAAGGGCTACGAGGACCTCAAAGGACGGGTAGTTGACAGGTTCGCCAAAGCAACGGGAAAGCCAGGTGCGGACTTCGCGCTAGGCGCCAACGTCTACAAGGCCGGCACCAAAACTCCAGCTCTGAAAGAGTACGCAATCCGTGAAGTGGGCGGGCTATCCGTTGGCTTCATCGGCACAGCAACAGAAGACATTCCGTCCTTGGTTTCACCTAGCGGCATCTCAAGCTTGAGCATCGGAAGCGAACTTGAGGCAGCCAACCGTGTTGCTACCCAGCTCAGCGACGGCGACGACGCCAACGGCGAAGCCGACGTGATTGTGTTGTTAACCCACAACGGTTCAGCCAATGCCGAATGCCCAAGCATCGCTGCCGAAGACACTGCGTACGGAGATCTGCTGCGCAAAGCCAGTGGCAAGATCGATGCGATCTTCTCCGGGCACACTCACAACTCCTATGACTGCTCTATTGCTGGCCCTTCCGGCGAGCGCCCAGTGATTCAATCGCACCAGTACGGTTCCACTCTGGGCAAGGTCAGCCTCGATGTTGATCCTGCTACCGGTGAGGTTTTGAAGTCCAGCAGCGAACGTCTTCCGCTGGCCACTGAAGATTCCGAGGGAAACTGGACGGCAAACTACGCGGCGGATCCAGCTGTGGCGAAGATTGTGAAGGACGCCGAAGACCAAGCTGAAGTTGTTGGCAGCAAGAAGGTCGGCGCAATTTCGGAAGATATCTTGCGTGGTGGGCAGACCCCAGGCTCAGACCGCGGCGTTGAATCTACCTTAGGCAACACCGTGGCAGATATTCACCTCTGGGCCACTTCCAATGAAGACTTCGCTGGCAAGCCAGCTCAGATTGCCTTTATGAACGCCGGCGGTCTTCGTGCTGATCTGCTGTATGGCAAGGACGGAACCGTCACCTATCAGGGCGCCGCAGAGGTCCAGCCTTTCGCTAATACCCTTGTGACTTTTAACCTCACGGGAGCTCAGATCCGTGAAGCCTTAGAACAGCAGTGGCAGCCTGAGGGCTCTGAACGTAACAAGCTGCAGCTGGGTATTTCTGAAGGTCTGGCTTACACCTACGTTGAGGATGCCCCAGCAGGCAAACACATCAAGAAGATCACCTTTAACGGCAAGCCGCTGGATGAGTCGGAGACCTTCCGCGTAGCCGCCAATGCTTTCTTGGCTGGCGGTGGCGATAACTTCTTGGCCTTCGCTGAGGGCACCAACCATTCTGATTCTGGTCAGGTTGACCTTGATGCCACCGTGAACTTCTTCAAGGCTCACGATGTAGTCTCGCCATCTCCACTAGGCCGTGCAGCATTGGCTGGCACCGACTGGGCCAAGGTTGCGCTTGCGCCAACTGAAGCAACCGCTGGTGAAAACGTTACGGTGACGGTCACCGGTTTGGAAGAAAACGCGCAAATCTCGGCTTCTGCTTTTGATGGCGCCGTTGAGGTTTCTGGCATCCCGGCTGCGGATGCATCCGGAACCACCAAGTTCCAGCTTCCAGTCGAAAGCTCTGTAGCCCCTGGCGACTACCAGCTGATTGTTTCGCAGGTACAGCATGAAGACATTACAACTGACTTCTCGGTCGTTGCAGCGCCAGTACAGCCGACCCCGTCGGCTTCGCCGTCAGCTACGCCTTCGCCGTCCGAAGATGTAACTGAAACACCGGAACCTTCCGAATCTGATTCTTCAGATGATCCATCCTCACCATCTGAGGATGACTCTGATTCTCCGGAGCCGACTAATAGCTCAGCGCCAACCAGCGACTCATCTTCCCCGTCAGAGGACGATTCGAAGGATAACTCCTCGGATGATTCTCAGCAGCAGGACACCGAGGATTTGGCCGATACCGGTTTCACCGCTGGCTGGATTGGCATCGTTGCAGGAGTCATTGTCTTGGCAGGCATCATCTTGCTACTGATCCGCCGCTTCGGCAACAAGGCCGGACGCTAGAAACAGCCGGACATGAACGAAGGGACGTAGCCACGAATTATCTCGTGGTTACGTCCCTTCACTGTTTGGGAAATTAGTCGATGACCAATTCGCCCATGGAATCCCAATCGTCGCCTTCAACCTTGCGCGAGATGATCTTTGGAGTAGAAACTAGCAGCGGACGCATGGACTCGATGCCAGCTGCGAAGTGTGCGGAATTTACGTGGGCAGAAGCTGCCTCGTCATCACGGAAGGCTTCAACAAGAACGAACTCGTTGGGATCCTCCACGCTCACGGACCAATCGAACCAGAGGTTACCTTCTTCGGCGCGGGTGGCCTTGGTGAACTCTGCAACGTGATCCATGAAGTTCTCGGTGTTTTCTGGCTTTACCTGATATTTAACAACGATGAAGTACATGCCTCTAGTATAGGGCTCCGTGGCTAATGGTGTCTTGCAAACGAATGTATTCTTTATCCCTCACCGACATGCCCTCGACCACAAGATCATAGCTATCTTCAATGAGTTCTCGCATCAGTTCAAGGTCTAAACCAGATCTGACGGTATTCCAATGCTTTTTGTTCATATGGTAGCCAGGCGTGATTTCCGGGTGCTCGCTGCGTTGCTGATCTGACAACGCTGGCTCGCATTTGAGGTTCAACGCTGGCTCACCTTGCAGGCTTATCACCATCGCGAACATTTTTGCCTTGCTCGTGTCCCGCCCCGAAACTTTAAAGACGGTGTATTCGGGACCGAAAGGATAATCAGCGAAGGAACAAGGCAGGCTCAAACACAGCTTCGCCCATGCTTGTTCGAGTACTTCTTGGCTTTTATCGTTTGTCATTCTCGCCTCGACTACTGAAACGGGTACTCAATTTTGGGGCAGGTATTCATGACAACATCGAGCCCAGCACGCTTGGCACGTTGGGCAGCGTCTTGATCAATGACACCTAGCTGCATCCAAATAGCTTTGGCCCCGATCTCAATTGCCTGGTCGACGATATCGCCAACTTTTGACGAGTTTACAAAGCAGTCAACAACATCAACAGGTCCTGGAATGTCGGCAAGCTTTGAATACCCTTGCTCCCCCATCACATCCTGAGCATCTAGTGAAACCGGGATGATTTGCATAGACAGTTCATCACGCAGGAATCGTGCAATGGACGGAGCTACTCGGGTGGGATTGTTGGTGAGTCCAACTACTGCCCACCTGCCCGGGGTACTCAAGATCCGACGAATCACCGCGGGATCATTTACGTGACTATTGTGCATACGCGCCACATTACTCGCTCCACCTGCGACACTGCATAGTTTGATAATCCTCAGTTGGTCAGCAGCGATCCTTGACCTGAGACTGCTGACCTCACTGACGTGATCCTTCTACTTCTGCAGTTGGACGTCTGCCTCGGTATCTGCTGCGCTCAGCGAGGAAAATGCTCCCCGATACTGCGCCGCAGGATGGTTCTGTGGCAGGTAGTCTCCTCGTCCAAAGATTTTTTGTCGCAGGCTACCCTGCTCATATTCGCTTTGTGCCAGACCTCGTCGGCGCAACTCAGGGATAAGTCCTTCAATGAAGTTGTCGTAGGAGCCAGGCAGCACATGGTTCATGATATTCAAGCCGTCAATTCCTGCATCCTGCCAGCGTTCAAGCTCATCAGCGATACTTTCTGGGGTACCCACGATTTGCTGCGCCTTGGCCCGGTAATGGGCCAAGTCCTTCAGCGTAGGATTGCCGCCCGGGACAGAAGCTTTGATCGCTTCAAGTACGCCTTGGGCACCCTGGGTCTGAATGTCTCCCAATGGGGTGTCCAGATCCAACCCGCCTAGATCTACTCCCAGACCGCCACCAATGTGCGCGACAATCGCATCTAGATCCAAGTACTCGTCGTATTCGGCTTCCAAGGCTTTGGCTTCAGCCTCGGTGGATCCAACAACAAAGGACAACCCTGCGAAGACTTTGATGTCTTCTCGCTGGCGTCCTGCAGCAACGAGATTTTCAGTTAGCTGAGCGTTTTTCTTTGCAACATATTCTGCGTGCGGTGCGAAGAGGAAGGTTGCTTCTGCGTGCGTTGCTGCGAACTGCGAACCGCGCGCTGATGATCCAGCTTGGAAGAGGAACGGCGTGCGTTGTGCGCTGGGCAAAGCAAGATGTGGGCCATCAATTTGGTAGTAGTCCCCACGGTGATTGATCTTGTTGACCTTGGACGGATCAGCATAGATTCCGTTGACCTTGTCGGCCAGCAACGCGTCCTCTTCCCAAGACCCCTCCCACAGCTTGTAGGCAGCTTCCACATACTCTTCAGCCCACCCGTAGCGGTCATCGTGAGCTACGAGGTCCTTGCCACCAAAGTTGCGGTGTGCATTTTCTAGAACGCTGGTCACGATATTCCACGCAACGCGGCCCTGCGAGAGGTGGTCAAGGGTTGAAATCTGTCGGGCAAATTGGAAAGGGTGACTCTGAATGACAGAACTGGTCATGGCCAAACCAATATCCTTGGTGCTTGTTGCCAAGGCAGAGAGCAGTACCAGCGGATCATGGCTAGGAACCTGTAGGCCCTTGCGTACGTGGGATGCCCAACCACCCTCATGATCTCCATAAAGGCCCACAACATCGGCAAAGAACAACGCATCAAATTTGGCGTCTTCCAGCTTCTTTGCCAAATCCACCCACAAATTCAGTTCATTAAAACGGTGCTGCTGCGCTTCTGGGTGACGCCACATGCCACCAAGAATGTGGCTTGAGGTATTCATTAGGAATGCTGAGAGCAGCAAACGTGGACGTGATTCAAAAGTTCCCATGATTACTTCCCTGCTTTTGCTTCGCCGATAGAGTTCAGGCCATTTGGCACAGTGCCGTTGATGAAATAGTCGCCCACAGAGCGAGCCTTGAAGGCTACCGGGTTGTGGGTCGCAACTGTGCGTGCATTGCGCCAGAAACGATCTAACGATTTAGAGGTCGATACCGCTGACGCGCCGGTGACATCAAAGAGTTCGCTGGTGGCATCCAAAATCAGCTTTGGTGTGGTTACGTGAGCTTGTTGAACTGCCAACTCTGCACGCAGGTACGCAGCATCAGAATCCAAAGCCAGCTGCGGATCTAGGGCCGCGTCTAATTCGCGGGCTGCTGTGGTGACTATGCATTCAGCAGCAAAAACATTCGCCGCCAAGCGTCCAACCAACTCTTGAATCTGCGGATCATCCTTGAACAAAGAACCCGAACCGGTGTTAAAGGTGCGGGTACGCGTAGCTACGATCTGTGCTGCCTCATTGCGGGCGGCCTTACCGATGCCTACAAGTACCGACAGTAGACACAGTTGAAAGAACGCAGGTTCCAGAGTAGATGCGATTTTACGCTGAATAATGTTCTCGGCCTGAACCGGAACATCAGTGAATATGGCAGTACCGGTACCGGTCAATGGCTGGCCAAACCCATCCCAATCATCCAGGATTTCCACCCCGTCAGCGTTCCGGTCAACGATGGCGTACTGACGCCCTTCAACACCTTGCGTACTGGTCATGACCACAACCCAATCAGCAAAAATCGATCCGGTGGTGTAGTACTTTTCACCGCGCAAGACCCAGCCATCAGCGTTCTTCACGAGCTTGGTATTCGTGGTGCCTAATGCGTTGCCGCCACGTTCAGTTGCAGCGTTGCCAAAGATCTGACCATCCAGCACCCGTGGGAACCAACGGTCCTGAAACTTCTCGGGTTGCAATGCGATGGTCTCTACAAAGGCGAAATGGCTGCGCAACAAATGAGCCACATTGGAATCTGCCGTGGCAAGTTCAATCAGCAAACGGAAGAGGTGCTCGTGACTGACTGGTGTGCCACCGTGACTTTCAGGTACGCGCAACGTGGTAAATCCTGCGTCCTTGAGCCACTGCACCTGCTCAAATGGCAGAACACGGTTTTGTTCGCGTTCTCGGCTTCCCTCAGCTATTCGTGCGAAAACTTCACTGAAACGCTTGAGCAGTTCCTGGTAGTGGCTCTCTGTTGTTGCCGCGGCGATTGTCGTCATTGCTTCTCCCTGCAGGACATCGGTATCTAAGTTCAGTATCAAAAGTAGTGGCCCCACGACGCGGATCAACTATCGTCGTGGGGCCAAGGCCTACTTATTCCAGGTGGCGAAATCTGCTTCCAGGTCGCGGGCCCATGGGGTGCCTAGAGCGCCGTCAAGGTAATCTGCGTACCACTGCTTGACCTCATCTGAGTGATAAGCCTCTTCAAGGACTTTGCCCTTCTCGGTATCCATGAATCCAGGTTTGGCACCAATGATGTTGATGTATGGAAGTGCTTCTTCTTCCTTTTCAAAGAGCAACGCGTCGTCTGGGTTCAGACCAATCTCGGCGCCGAGGCGAGCAAAGAGGAATCCGGCGTCAACGTCCGGCAGAGTCTTGGACAATGACTGCTGATCAACTTCAACAAACTTGAAGTTCTTTGGGTTCTCCAAAATGTCATTCTGCGACAGGCGAATCACGCTCTTGTTTGGCGTGACCTTCAATACCCCTGCCTTATCAAGCAGGGCCAATGCGCGACCATTATTAGCGGTATCTACAGGCAATGCGATGGTGGCACCGTTAGGCAGTTCCTTGATGGAATCGTACTTTTTCGAGTACACGCCGGCTGGTGAACTGTACATGTAGAAGGCTGTATCCACATCCACGTTCTGGTCCTTCTTGAACTGCTCAAGGTAGGCACCGTGCTGGAAGAAGTTCGCATCATACTCACCGTTAGATACCACGTGGTTTGGCTGCACGATATCGGTGACATACGTGGCATCCAGCTTCCAACCCTTCTCAGCCAGTAGCTTCTGAGCGATCTTGGTGGGCTCCTGCGACGGAGCCGATTCGGTGACAATGATCTTGATGGTCTTGTCCCCAGTTCCGGAAGCTTCTCCGCCTCCGACCAGACCACATGAGGTTAGTCCTAAGAGTGCTGCCGAGCCAGCGGCGAAGGTCAAGAAAGTACGACGAGATACTGCCATGATGTTTTCCTTAGATAAAGTGCGAGTTGAGAAGAAGTGTTTAGCGTTTGTCTGCTGCACGCGAGAGCCGAGTACCAACAAACTGAACTGCGTGCACCAGCAAGATCATCAGAATGATCGCTAGGAGCATGACGCCGGTTTCGTAACGGTAGTAGCCGTAGCGGATAGCAAAATCGCCAATACCTCCGCCACCTACCAGACCGGCCATCGCTGAGTACGAGATGAAACTGACCGTCATGATGGTGATAGATGAGAGCAGTGCAGGTCTTGCCTCGACAAGTAATACTTCGCGAATGATCTGTCCGCGGGTAGCACCCATGGCCTGCGCAGCTTCAACAACTCCATTGCCAAGCTGGCTGATGTTCTGTTCCACAAAACGTGCAAAATAAGGAATCGCGTTAATCGTCAGCGGAACAATGACGGCAGCAGTTCCAATGGTCGTTCCCACCACAAACCGGGTGAACGGGATGATGGCAATCAGCAAAATAAGGAATGGGAAGGAACGGATGGTGTTCACTATTCCGTCAACAATCTGGTGCAACCGCGGACGGGGACGCAGACCATTAGGCGACATGGAGAACAGCCAGATCCCCAGTGGCGTTCCGAGCAAAATTGCAATTGGAATGGCGACCAGAAGCATGGCGAAAGTTTGTGCCATGGCCACCCAAATTTCCGGGGCCAGTTCAACAATTCGGTCAAAGTTAAAGCTGCTGCACTGCCGTTGCTCGTGCCCAGCACTAGTGAAGATAAGTTCATTGGTAATCCAGGTTCTTTATACGCGCGCTACGTGGGCAGCTGATGAGGATGAAACGGGTTTTGGGCTGCGGTTCAACGTAATTTCATCGCTGATCAGATAGCGTCCGATAGGCGTCGTGGGTTCAAAGCCAGGCTCTTGCAACTCATTCAGGGCGAACTCTTCAACTACTGAACCGTCTTCCATCACCGAGACGCGGTCTGCGATGGCCTTAATAACGTTCATTTCGTGCGTGACAATAACTGTGGTGATTCCGAGGCTGGCGTTGATGTCGCTGAGGTACTGCAGCACCGAGGTCGTGGTTCGCGGATCCACTGCACTGGTCGGTTCATCGCACAAGAGGACTTTTGGCTCGGTCACCAACGCTCGTGCAATGGAGATGCGTTGCTTCTGACCGCCTGAAAGCTGTCCTGGGTATGCGCTGGCCTTGTCAGCCAAATCAACAATGGCCAAAGCTTCCAAGGCGCGTTCGCGACGCTCGTTTTTTGCTACACCAGCAAACTTCAGATTCAGTTCCACGTTCTGCAACGCGGTGCGATTGTTCAGCAGATTGAAGTGCTGAAAAATCATTCCGATTTCATGTCGTTGCTTACGCAAATCGCCATCGCTGAGTCCGGTAAGTTCCACGTCATCGACAAAAACCTGACCGGAGGTTGGGCGCTGAAGTAAGTTGATGTTGCGCAACAGCGTTGACTTGCCAGCACCGGAGAAGCCGATGATCCCGTGAATGCTTCCGGCTTCAATGTTCAGGGTCACGTCTTTAACTGCCGTGAATTGATCCTGGCCATTGCCAAATGTTGTTGTTACGTTCTCAAGACGAATCATCATCGCTCCTTTACTGCTTGGTTATACGGAGCGTTCTTCACGAGGAAATCCTGTCTTTAAACAGACTTTCCCGTCGCGAAGTGAAAGTACTCCATCGGTCCTGGCTGTAGCACCGCTCCCTTACGGGTGGTTGCTGCGACGTCGTTGAGCCAGATCTCTCAGTCGCTCTGGATGGTGTGTGTTCGGTTGTACGGTCCGAACGATTTAAGTCTGTCTTCCATGGCCATGACCGAACAATAATTACGTAAACGGAAGTCATGAAGTCACCAAAACTTACTCACAACGTCAAAAAATTGCTTTGGTCTGCGTAGCAATTCTTCACTTTCCTCAAAGGTTTCGAATCAAGACGACGACCCTTGACGTATTGATTCCCCTTTGGTTTCATGCGCACGACTGACCGTCGGGAATTGAACCGCGAGGGACGTGGTTGTATTAGTTTGCAGACCAACGAGAGGACAACATGAAGATTGCAATTGCAGGAGCCACCGGACAGCTGGGCCAACTGGTTATCAACGCACTATTAGAGCGCGGTGCAGATCCTGCACAACTGGTTGCCCTTGGACGTTCTGAAGAAAAACTCGCTCCTCTGGCGGGCAAGGGTCTGGAGACCCGCGCCGCTGACTACAACGTCGAGGCAAGCCTGGTGTCAGCTCTCGAAGGCGTAGACAAGTTGCTTCTGATTTCAGGTAGCGAAGTTGGCCAGCGCATCACCCAGCATGAGAACGTCATCAACGCTGCCCAGCGCGTGAACGTATCGCTGATTGCTTATACCTCTATTGCCAATGCCCTGACCGGCAACATGAAACTGGCGCAAGAGCATGTGGCTACCGAACAGTTACTGGCGGGCTCCGGCATTGAATACGTCTTGCTACGCAACGGTTGGTACACCGAAAACTACACCGATCAGCTCCTGGGCTACCTCAACAGCGGCGTAGTTCTCGGCGCCGCAGGTAACGGCAGGATCAGCGCCGCCCCACGTGCCGACTACGCAGAAGCAGCCGCAGCGGTATTGCTCTCCGAAGAAAATGAGTCCGGCAAGATCTACGAACTTGGTGGCGACAAGGCCTTCACCCTGAGTCAGCTGGCCGGTGCCGTGGGCGCCGCCGCCGGCCAAGAGGTCAATTACCAGGAAGTTGAACCAGAGAAGCTCGTTGCGATCTACACCGAATCCGGCGTGCCAGCACAGTTTGCAGACATCCTGGTTGATACCGACGTGCAGGTTCGTGACGGTGCCCTGGAAGTGAACTCGGCAGATCTTTCCCAGCTCATTGGCCGTCCAACCGCATCGTTGGGTAAGACCATCAAGGAAGCTCTGGCTCAGTAAACTAACCAGCTGCACCAACGCTGAAGTGGGCAGTGATCCTCGACTGACTAGTCGGGGATCACTGCCCACAGTTCTAACGTCATAACTATAAATATTGTGATCACTTGCGCGGAATTACAACGCTTCTAAAAAGATGGCTCGTGTCACACCCCTAGCGCTTCGAGCACTTCCCGTAAATTGACGCATACTTCATCCCCACCTCTTTCAGGAGATCAGAGTATGCAACGATCAAGTTTGCGCGCTTTGGCTGGCGCAACGATTCTTTCTTTGGGACTAGGAGCTTTCACAGTCCTCCCGGCGAGCGCTGACCCAAGGCACACAGAAAAGACCCCGACTGCTACCGGTACCGGAGGCGCAGTAGCTTCCGTGGATCCAGAAGCTTCGGCAGCAGGACTCGAAGTATTGCGTAAGGGTGGCAACGCTGTTGATGCCGCGGTGGCTACCGCTGCAGCCCTAGGTGTCACCGAACCCTACAGCGCTGGCATTGGCGGCGGCGGCTACTTCATGTACTACGACGCGTCCACGGGCAAGGTCAGCACCATCGATGGGCGTGAAACCGCGCCGGCAGCAATACCGCATGATGCCTTCATCGATCCGGCTACCTCAAAGCCCTATAACTTCACCCCCGAACTGGTCACCAGCGGTGTAGCAGTAGGCGTTCCTGGCACCGTGGCCACCTGGCAACGGGCGCTAGATAACTGGGGTTCACAAAGCCTCAAGCAGGTTCTAAAACCGGCAACTCAGGTCGCCTCGCGAGGCTTTGTGGTGGACAAGACCTTCCATGAACAAACTCAAGATAACAAGGAACGCTTTGCTGCTTTCAGCTCAACCAGCGATCTCTTCTTGCCTGAGGGTGATGCCCCAAAGGTAGGCACCATTTTCAAGAATCCAGAGCTGGCCGACACGTACCGGCTGTTGGCAGCCAAGGGTCCAAAAGCTTTCTACCAAGGTGATCTTGCTTCAGAGATTTCCCAGACCGTGCAGGCTCCACCCAAGGTGGAAGATACCAAACTGCCAGTACCCGCTGGCTACGTGAGCACCGAAGATCTTGCCAACTTCAAGGTCGCGGAGCAGGAGCCCACCACGGTGAAATACCGTGGACTAGATGTTTATGGCATGGCCCCATCCTCTAGCGGTGGAACCACCATTGGTGAATCACTGAATATTCTGAGCAATTTTAACCTTGCATCAATGGAACCAGCCGACGCGTTGCACCACTACTTTGAGGCCACCGCGTTGGCTTACGCTGACCGTGGTAAGTATGTGGGAGATCCTGCCTTTGTCGATGTTCCCACCCAAACCTTGACCAGTAAGCTCTTTGGTGCCGACCGTGCGTGCGAAATCGATCCAGCTAAGGCCGCCACTAAGCCGGTGGCTCCGGGTGATGTCGCAAACTTTGATGGTCAGTGCCCAGCAAGTACTGCTGAGCCAGCTAAGGAGCAAGACACCGAGAACATCTCCACCACCCACCTGTCGGTGGTTGACCGTTGGGGTAATGCGGTCGCGTACACGCTGACCATTGAACAGACCGGTGGTTCGGGCATGGTAGTTCCAGGCCGTGGGTTCTTGCTGAACAATGAGCTCACCGACTTCTCCACCGTTTATGATCCGCAAGATCCAAACCGTCTTGAACCAGGTAAGCGTCCGCGCTCTTCGATGGCGCCAACGATTGTTTTGCAAGACGGCAAGCCAGTTATGGCCATCGGTTCCCCTGGTGGTTCCACCATCATCACCACGGTGTTGCAGACCCTGCTCAACCGCTACGATCTGGGCATGAGCATCAGTGAGGCGATTGCTGCACCTCGTGCTTCGCAACGCAATACTGCCGCGGTCACCGCGGAACCTGAGTTCATCTCCAAATACGGTTCAGCGATGGAAGCCTTCGGTCATAAGCTCACTCCTGCCGGAGATTCCTTCACCCCGCAGGCAGAAATTGGTGCGGTGGAAGCCGTAGAAATCAATGCTGACGGAACGCTGACGGCGGCAGCCGAACCAGTGCGCCGTGGCGGAGGTTCTGCCCTGGTGCTTGACCCAACCAAGTAAGTTTCTAACGCAAAAGCGTGGAGGCGTTGTTCACTTGAGTGAACAACGCCTCCACGCTTTGTAGCTAGCTAGGCCTTAGGAACTTTAGCTCTTGGCAGCCAAGCGATTGCTGATCTTGTACTTTGCAGCGCGGTGAGTTTCCTTCACGCGGTCCCCGGTACCGAAGAGCTTGTTGCGCAGCGAACCGTCGGCGTACTCACTCTTGTAGGCACCACGAGCCTGTAGCTCAGGAACTACGTACTCAACAACATCTTCGAAGGTTGCCGGGGTCACGGCGTAGGCGAGGTTAAAACCATCAACGTCGGTGTAGTCCACCCAATCAATGAGTTTGTCTGCAACCTCTGGGCCCGAGCCAACGGTGATTGGACCGAAGCCGCCAACACCAACCCATTCAGCAAGCTGACGGATGGTCCATGGGTTGCCGTCATCGCCGCTGGCCTTCTGGAAGGTCTCCACCGAGGACTGGATGGCGTTGGACTTCACGTTGGAACCCAGTGGCTCATCGGGATCCAACTCGGAGAGGTCAACACCCATCCAACCGGAGATCAGTACCTGTGCACCTTCGACGTCCGCGTAGGACTTGTAGTCTTCGTACTTGGCCTGAGCCTTTTCAGAGGTCTCATCGGTGATGATGGTCTGCATGGCGAAAATCTTCACATCGTAACGGTCGCGGCCAGCAGCCTCAACAGCGTCACGAATCTTGGTGACCGTAGCCTTGAGGATTTCGCGGGTAGGGCTGGTAACAAATACTGCTTCAGCGTTCTGTGAGGCGAACTTGATGCCACGTGAAGAAGCGCCGGCCTGGTAGATCACCGGGGTGCGCTGGGTGGACGGCTCAGTGATAGCAATACCGGGCACCTTAAAGTACTTGCCCTCGTGCTCAATATTGTGCACCTTTTCCGGGTCCGTGTAGATCCCGGTTTCCTTGTTGTTCTGAACCGCGTCATCTTCCCACGAGCCTTCAAGCAACTTGTAGACCACTTCGAGGTATTCGTCGGCGTGGTCATAACGCTCGTCGTGTTCCATCTGGTCTTCTTGGCCCATATTGCGGGCGGCCGAAGGCAAGTAACCGGTGACCACGTTCCAACCCACACGACCATCGGTGAGGTGATCCAAGGTAGCCAGACGACGGGCAAAAGCATATGGGTGCTCATAGGCGGTTCCGGCGGTGACGCCGAAGCCCAAGTTTTCAGTTACTGCAGCCATGGCCGAGACCAGCATCATCGGGTCATTAACCGGTGCCTGTGCGCCCGAGCGCAGTGGGGATTCGTTGGTGCCGTTAAAGACATCGTAGGTACCTAGTACGTCGGCAATAAACAGGCCGTCGAACTTACCCTTTTCTAGCACCTTCGCTAGGTGGGTCCAGTAGCCGATGGTGTTGTACGTTGAGGCTTTGTCATCTGGGTGACGCCACAGACCTGGCGACTGGTGCACCACGCAGTTCATGTCGAATGCGTTGAAGAGAATTTCGCGCTTCGTGCTCATAGGTGTTCTCCTTGCCGTGAATCTGTATTGGTGAAATTAGAAATTAGGCGCTTAGGCGCCGTAGTTTTGGTTGTTGCTGTCTTCGCCGGTGACCAAGAGACGTTGAGGCTGAACCGCATTGATTTCGTAGTCCCCCACGATGCGCGCCTTGTACATGGCCGGGTTGTGGGTGGCGATGGTTCGTGCGTTACGCCAGTGCCGATCTAGGTTGCACACAATGCTGGTTGATGAGGCCCCTAAACCGTCAAAGAGTTTGCTGGTTGCTCCGAGCACCAACGGTTGCACGATGGTCTGGGCGCGGTTAGCCGATAGTTCACAGACCGCGTAGCGTTCCTCGTCGTTCAGTCCTGGGTCTACCAGTGCTGCTTCAACTTCTAGTACTGCGCCAATCACTACCGAGTCGACGGCGAAGGACTCTGCTGAGACTTCGCCGACCAGCTGAAGTACCTGTGGTTCGCGGTAGGCCGGAACGCCGGTGCCGGTGGTGAAGATGCGGGTACGGTTCTGGACCGACTGGCGCAGATCGTTCAGCGCGGCGCGGGCAATACCTGCTTGCACTGCGGTGAGGACCAGCTGGTAGATCGCAGCTTCGGAGTCGTTAGTTGCCTGTGGGATAAAACAGTCCACGGGCACCTGATGGAACTCGGTGGTGCCGGTACCGGTCAGCCCCTGACCAAACCCATCCCAATCGTCAAGGATTTTTACGCCACTGCGTTGGGTGGAAACGACGGCAATCTGCCGGCCAGCCTTTTCTGGATGGGCCACTGCCACTGCGGTCCAGTCGGCAAAGATGGTGCCGGTGCAGTAATACTTTTCACCGTCAACTAGCCAGCGGCCCTCAGACTCGGTGACCTTGGTGTTCAGCGTACCTAGTGCGTTGCCGCCACGTTCGGTGTACGCATTGCCGACAATCTGACCGGCAGCAATACGGGTAACCCACTTGTTGCGCAGCTCTTGATCTTCAAGAATCAGAATGCTCTCCACAAAGGCGATGTGTGCTCGCCAGAGCTGGCCAACATGGGAATCAGCCTCGGAAAGTTCAATCAGCAGGCGGAACACGTCAACCAGACGTGCGCCGTAGCCGCCCTCAGAAACTGGAATGCGCAGCGCACCAAAGCGGTCGCGGTTCAGCAGGCCCACCTGTTCAAAGGGAAGCACGCGGTTGCGATCGCGGTCCCTTGCGGTAGACGCGATCTGCGCGAATACCGGACGGAAAATTTCAGCCAAACGGTCATACTGTTCATCCGCGCCCGGACCGGGTGTGACTTTGAGTAGTTGCCGGGTAGGCAGTTGCTCTTCGAAGTCATCTAGTCCCATGGCGCTAGCCTGCGAAGGATCGCTGAGCTGGTTGAAGTCCAAACCGGAAGAGTTCGGCGACTCGCCAAATGACATTGAAGTCCTCAATTCTTTCCATCGGTCCTGGCGGTAGCACCGTCCCGCGATTCGGGTGGTTGCTGCGGCGTCGTCGAGCCAGATCTCTCAGCCGCTCTGGATGGGTTGTCATTCATTTGTAGCCGTAACAAAGCAATCATTCCAAGCCACGAAGTCACATTTCATTGTTCAGACCAGGTGGCTTGACAGTTGCGTTGCACAGTCAATGACGCGTCATATCGAAGATGACTTGGCAAGAATCCCCAACTATCGATTAAACAGCCTTCTAATGAAATAAATAACGAAATAACCCGCGCATGTGACGTAGTTATCGAAGATTTTTCATGTTACGCAAGATTTGCTTTCAAATCGTTCGAAAGCCTGTAATGGACACGTAACCATCCCGAGCGGCCGAGAGATCTGGCTCAGTGACGCCGCAGCAACCACCTATGGATGACACACTCCATAGGCCGGTGCTACCGCCAGGACCGATGGAGATGATCATGGCTCTTAGCCTTGCACTGCCTCAAGCGCACACCTCGACCGCTTTAGACGTGGAATTCAGCAATGTTTCGCGCACCTTCACCACCAAAAGTGAAAGCCGCGCGGTCCTCAGCGATATCAACTTGCAGATCCCCGCGGGCCAAGTTGTTGCGATCCTTGGTGCTAGCGGCTGCGGCAAGTCCACACTGCTTCGCGCGGTCTCCGGGTTGGACCAACCATCCACCGGATCCATCCGTACCGGAAAACGCAACGTAGATGGCATCAACGAACTATGTGCGGTCGCATTTCAGGAACCACGACTACTACCGTGGCGATCGGTCCGAGAAAATATCGCTTTGGGCCTCGCGCCAGGTACCAGCAAGGCCGACGGTGCTGAACTGATTGATGAATTAATCGAGCTGACCGGGCTCAGCCACGCGACAGATCTTCGCCCGCGCGAAATTTCAGGTGGTATGGCTCAGCGCGTCTCGCTGGCTCGTGCCTTGGCACGGCGCCCTGGAGTGCTGCTACTTGATGAACCCTTCGGCGCACTGGACGCTTTGACGCGGCTGAAAATGCAAGATCTATTGCTCTCCATCCATGCTTCCTTCCCCACCACAATTCTTATGGTCACCCACGACGTGGACGAGGCGTTGACCTTGGCTGACCGAGTCATCGTCCTGGGACGTGAGGGTCAAGATACCGCGGCCACCGTCATTAAAGAACTCTCAATGAGCGCTTCTCATCCTCGCAAACACAACGAAGATCAGTTCATCGCTCACCGCGCAGGATTGCTTCGACTTCTTGGTGTGGACCCGACTAACCATTGACGTTTAACACCGATTCCCCCTGATCTACTCCATCAGCGACATAGCTGTCGCTTACCCGCACGCACAATTTAGAGGATTATTATGCTTTCGCACCGCTTCACTCGACGTACCGCACTTGCCACCGCAGCACTGTTGATCGGGGCTACTGCCCTGACCGGTTGCGCCGGAGAAAACGCTACGGCCTCAGGATCAGATAAGACCCTGTCCATTGACTTCGCCACCTACAACCCGCTGAGCCTGGTCATCAAAGAAAAAGGTTGGCTCGACGACGCCGCTAAGGATCAAGGCGTCAAGGTGGAATGGGTTCAGTCCGCTGGCTCTAACAAGGCCAATGAAGCATTACGTGCTGACGCAGTGAATGTTGGCTCCACCGCAGGATCCGCCGCTTTGTTAGCCCGGTCCAACGGTTCACCGATCAAGACTATCGACCTGTATTCGCAGCCAGAATGGGCCGCTCTGGTGGTTGCTAAGGACTCCAAGATCAAATCGGTGAAAGACCTCAAGGGCAAAACTGTGGCCGCCACCAAAGGCACCGATCCTTACTTCTTCCTGCTTCAAGCACTAGAGCAGGCAGGTCTGAGCGAAAAGGACATCACCGTACAGAATCTGCAACACGCGGACGGTCGTACCGCGTTGGTCAACGGTTCGGTTGACGCTTGGAGCGGACTAGATCCCATCATGGCCGCAGCCGAACAAGACGGTGCGAAGCTGCTGTATCGCAACCTAGATTTCAACACCTACGGTGCACTTAATGCTCGCGAAGACTTCATCAAGCAGAGCCCCGAACTAGCCCAGCTGGTCGTTGACTCCTACGAGAAAGCACGCGAATGGTCGGGCAAGCATCCAGAAGAGACCGCCAAGATCTTGGCTGATGTTGCCGGTCTAGATCCTAAGGTTGCCACCACTGTCATCGAAGAACGTTCCAACTTGGACGTATCGGCCGTTCCCGGAACCGAGTACACCAAAGTCTTGAAGACTATCGCGCCCACCTTGGTCGCCAGCGGCGATGTCTCCAAGCAGGAATCCGTAGACGAGGCCCTAGCAACTTTGGTTGATGACCAATTTGCTACCAAAGCTGACCCAACCAAAATTTCCGGAGAGTAGTCAGCAATGAGCACCACCGTCTCCACGAGAAATCCGAAGAAGGCTAAATCCGGAGTCTCTGCCACCATCTTGCGCGCTCCACACTGGTTGTTATCCCTGATCTTGCCGGTTATTGTTCTGGTGATCTGGCAGGTCGTGACGTCCACTGGAATCGTCGCTCCTTGGACTTTGCCCACCCCCACTTCTGTAGTCACTTCAGCAGTTGAGCTATTGCGTGACGGAGATCTTGGCAAACACATTGGCATTTCCACGCAACGTGTATTGCTTGGATTCTTCTTTGGTTCCTTGCTCGGTCTACTGCTTGGCGCACTGGTCGGCCTGTCCAAATTGGCTGATGCTCTGTTGGGTTTGAGCATTAGTGCGTTGCGTGCGGTGCCATCCTTAGCATGGGTCCCGCTGCTGGTGCTGTGGATGAAAATGGGTGAAGACTCCAAAGTCACCCTAGTGATCATTGGTGCATTCTTCCCCGTCTTCACCACCGTGGCCTTGGCTCTTCGTCATGTGGATGCCCAGCTGGTAGAAGCCGCCCGATCTTTCGGGCTGAACGGAATCAAGTTGCTGCGTACGGTGCAGCTTCCTGCGGTGGTGCCTTCGATTTTCTCCGGGCTGCGCCTAGCCCTAGCGCAGTCTTGGCTCTTCCTTGTTGCCGCTGAATTACTCGGCGCTTCGATGGGTCTGGGCTTCCTGCTGACTGATTCGCAGAACAACGGCCGACTGGACCGACTGATCATGACCATCATCTTGTTGGCCATCTTCGGAAAAATTACCGACGCCCTGCTCTCGATAGCAGAACGCTGGGCCATTAAACGTTGGACCTAAGAGTTCCCGCTGTCCCAATTCAACTTCGCCAACCAAAAAACACATCAAGGAAATTTTCTGTCATGACCATCGAATCGGCATCCACCTCAACGCTGGCCTCAGAGGAAGCACGCCAAGCATTCTGGGACGAAGCGGCAAACCTCCTCGATTGGGATACCAACTGGCACACCACTAGCCAAATCGTCCCAGCCGACGCAGCTGCCAAGCGTGGTCCAGAAATCTCGTGGTACTTAGGTGGCCAACTCAACGCTGCGGTCAACTGCGCTGACCGCCACGTCGCTGCTGGCCGCGGAGACAAAGTCGCGCTGTACTTTGAAGGCGAACCCGGTGACCGACAGACCGTCACCTACAAAAACCTGCAAGAGCGCATCAGCCAAGCAGCCAATGCATTGGAAGCTCTGGGTGTAGTCAAGGGCGACCGTGTCGTTATCTACCTGCCGGTGTTGATTGAAACTATCGTCATCACCCTGGCCTGCGCGCGCATCGGAGCCATTCATTCATTGGTCTTCGGTGGCTTCTCGGCCGAAGCGCTGAAGTTCCGAGTAGAAGACACCAAGGCCAAAGTACTGGTCACCACCGATGGCCAGTACCGACGTGGCACCACAGTTGCGGTTAAGGCCAATGCCGATCAGGCGGTCTCCGGTGAGAACAATATCGAGAAGGTCTTGGTCATTCGCCGCACCGGCGATGAGATCCCTTGGACCGAAGGCCGTGACGTGTGGTGGCACGAGGCCGTAGAGACCCAGTCCACCGAACATCAGGCACAGTTCTTTGATTCAGAAACGCCGCTGTTCATCATGTACACCTCCGGCACCACTGGCCAACCCAAGGGTTTGGTTCATACCACCGGCGGTTACCTGACCCAGGCAACCGCGAGCTACAACTTGCTCTTCGCCAACCCTGATGCGTCCCAGCGAGACAACGACGTGCACTGGTGCACTGCTGACTTGGCGTGGGTTACCGCGCACACCTACGAGATCTACGGTCCGCTGTCTAACGGCGTCACCCAGGTGATCTACGAGGGTGTGCCCAATGCGCCGCACCCGGGACGACACTTTGAAGTGATTGAACGCTACAAGGTCACCAGTTACTACACCGCACCAACCTTGGTTCGCTCGCTGATGGGGTGGTTCCCAGAAGGTATTCCAGCCAAATACGATCTGTCCACCATCAACATTGGCGGCACCGTGGGCGAGGCTGTTAACCCCGAAGCGTGGAAGTGGTTCCGCGAACAGCTCGGCCGCGACACCACTGCGGGTCTGCCCATGGTTGATACCTGGTGGCAGTCCGAATCCGGAGCTACCATCCTCTCCCCGTTGCCCACCGATGACTACTTCAAGCCAGGGTGCGCCGCTCGCGCCCTGCCCGGAGTCAGCGTAGATATCGTGGATGCTCAGGGGAACAGCGTTGCGCCGAATACCCAAGGCAATATTGTCATCACCCAAACCGGCCCATCAATGGCACGTACGGTCTGGGGCAACCCGGAACGTTATTACACCAGCTATTGGGAGCAGTACGTTCAGCAAGGATGGTTCTTGGCTGGGGACGGTGCTCGCTTTGATGACGATGGAGATATTTTCATTCTTGGCCGCACTGATGACGTGATCAACATTTCTGGTCACCGACTATCCACCATTGAAATTGAATCAGCGTTGGTTACCAACCCAGGCGTGGTGGAAGCTGGCGTTTGCCCGACCCCGGATGCAAAGACCGGTCATGCCGCTACCGCTTTTGTGGTGCCACTGGATAAGTCCCTGATTGCAGAACACCCTGATGAGCAGCTCGCTGCCCGACAGGCAGAATTTATTAGTCAGCTGCGCTCCACGGTAACCACGCAAATTGGGCCGATTGCTAAGCCACGCGATGTGGTGCTGGTTCCAGACGTTCCCAAGACTCGTTCTGGAAAAATCATGCGCCGCTTGCTCACCCAGCTCTTTGAAGGCACCGCTTTGGGTGATACCACCAGCCTGCAAAATGAACCGTGCATCCCTGAAATCAATGCGATCTGCCGGGCACGCAACTAGTTTGGCAGGTAGTCCTGCTTCAGAACACAAAGTGCGTTAACGTAAACAAGCCTCGTCTGGCAATTGCCAGACGAGGCTTGTTTACTGTTTAGCTACGAGCTTCTAGCTACGAGTCCTTGGACTGATCCAATGGTTTCTCATCAGCTTCAGTAACAAATACCTGTGTTGCTTCCCCAGTTGATTCACCAGGCTGTTGTGCCGGCTGAACGATAGGGATTTCGGTGGTCATCAAGCTGAACTGGCTACCTTCATGCCGGTCCACGCCCTGGGTCACCGATTGCTCCAGCACGGTACGTGCCACCTTGCCGCGCAAGATCAGCGGATCTCGGCTCAGGTCCTTCCACAGTGCAACGCACAGTAGCAGCATCACGATCACAAACGGCAGTGCCGAAACGATGGTGATGTTCTTCAGACCATTCAGTGCCTCGGCCGGATGATCACCACCGGCTAGCAACATCACTGCTGCCACAGCACCGGTAGCCACACCCCAGAAGATCACTGCCTTCTTGCTTGGTTCCTCTGCACCACGTTCGCTCAGTGCACCCATCACGATGGATGCCGAGTCAGCGCCGGTGACAAAGAAGATGGCAATCAGCAAGACCGTGACGATCATGAGGATCGTTGCGACCCAACCGGAGACCGGAAGCTTATCGAGCAGGTCGAAGAGGACCAGGTCGAAGTTGATGTCCGGAGCTCCGTCCGCCATCTTGGTCAGCATGTCGCCGGTGTTACCTGCACGCTCTGCACGTTCCTGCAAACCAATGGCGCCGCCGCCGAAGATCGAGAACCAGATCAGCGTTACGGCTGATGGAACCAGAAGAACGCCGGTGACAAACTGACGGATGGTGCGACCGCGCGAGATGCGCGCGATGAACAAGCCTACGAATGGGCTCCATGAGATCCACCAAGCCCAGTAGAAGACGGTCCAGGAGGACAGCCAGCTAGACATGGTGCTGTCACCCGAGGCAGCCGTGCGTGATGCCATCTGCGGCAGGTCACCAATGAAGGCACCTACTGCGTTAGGAATAACGTTCAGGATGAATAGGGTTGGTCCACCGATGAATACGATCAGTGCCAAGATCACTGCCAGAACCATGTTGATGTTCGACAGCCACTGAATGCCACGCTCAATGCCGGAAACGGCCGAGGCAACAAACAGTGCGGTAAGGATAGCGATGATGACTACCAGTACACCGGAGCCAACCTTCTCCATGATTCCAGCGGACTGGATACCGCCGCCGATCTGCAGTGCGCCCAGGCCCAGGGAACAGGCCGAACCGAACAGGGTGGCGATAATAGCCAAGATGTTAATGGTTCGTCCGCCCCAGCCGTGGATGATGCGCTCACCGAAGATCGAGGTGAACATCGCTGAGAATAGCTGTGGGCGTCCCAAACGGAAACTACCGTAGGCCATACCCAAACCAACGATGGCGTACATTGCCCATGGGAACAGCGTCCAGTGGAACAGCGTGGTACCCATGGCGGTGCTTAATGCTGCGTCCGTGGAACCTTCAACAGTTCCTGGTGGAGGCGACATGTAGAAGAACAGTGGTTCTCCTACGCCGTAAAAGACCAGGCCGATACCCATACCGGTAGCAAACATCATGGAGATCCATGAAACAGTGCTGAAGTGTGGTTTTTCGTCGTCCTTGCCTAGTGGGATGCGCCCGAAGTTTTTCGCGGCGACCACAATGACAAAGAGTGCAAAGACCGAGGCTGCAATAACAAACAGCCAACCGGTGTTGGTGATGACCCAGTCAAGGGCTACATCTGAGGCTTTGCCTAGGCCCTCAGGGGTCACAAAACCCCACACAATAAATGCCAGCGCTAAGGCGCCGGCGATACCAAATACCCAATAGTCGGTTCCTGAAACCGAATATTTCTTTGGTCGTCGTTGTCGAGCCGAATGCAGCTCGCCGACGAGGTCTTCAAAAGATTGATCCGTCTGCTCCATTGCGTTCTTCCTTCACTGGTGAGGCTCTGCGGATGAAATCCGGCCGGAGCCCGACAAACAACCGTTCCCGCGGGAAGTGGTTGCCGTGCAGTGTGCTTGATTGCGAATTGCTTATCGGTGTAGATTTACTGATTCCAAATCTAGCGTCAGCGGGCGCTGATTGGTACAGCGACCCTGTGGGAATGACCGGGCAATTTCTCCGGTGACCCGACGCTATTTCTTCTCGGATTCTCACAATAAATCGTAAATAGTCCTTTTTAAGCATGGTCGAACGACACCCATTGGTCAAACCAGAGTGCTGATTTTTCGCGGTTCTTGACCCAAGATGGCCCGTTTTTCGCGCAGTATGCCTAAGGGATTGCAAACCTGTGAGCTCCCTCTCGTGAGCGCAATTCCCCGTGAGAGCCACACCTATTTCTGACTTCCAGGACCCGAATTCTAGCCCTGAGATTCTGGAGCAATTTGCAATTGTGTGGAGCAAGAATTGCCTCATCTGCACACGCTGGGCCCTGATTCAGATCCAGCAGAACATATTCTCCATTCGGAATATTCACTAACCAGCCAGTGAAGTGGCGATTAACCAGCAGGTCTTTGTGACGTAACCTGAAATACATTGCGACTTATCTTGACTCGTTCAAAATAAGCAGGCATGCTGAAGATATGACATCACAGGACGGGATTGAGCAAGTGCTCAAAGCGGCATCCATGCGAGTGACGCAACCGCGCGTTGCTGTCCTCGCAGCAGTTGCAGCAAACCCTCATGGTGACACCGAAACAATTATTTCGGCGGTCCACCGCGAGCACCCCGCAGTGTCACACCAAGCGGTCTACGATTCACTCAAACTCTTCACTAGCTTGGGTGTTATCCGTCAGATTCAGCCACAAGGCCATATTGCGCGCTACGAAACCCGCGTTGGCGATAACCACCATCATGTGGTTTGTCGCCGGTGCGGAAAACTCGCAGACGTCGACTGCGCCGTCGGCGGAGCGCCATGTCTACACGCCTCGGATGATCACGGCTTTAAAATTGACGAAGCCGAAGTCATCTACTGGGGCACCTGCCCCGAATGCCAGGCTGAGCTGATCAACGAGTAACCGCAAGGCCCTTACGCTTTGTCATCGAGCGTTACTTCTCGCGCGATGAGCATCGATCCCTAAACCCAAGAAATCCGGAAGGAAAAGCATATGTCTGAGACAACAGCAGGTCAGTGCCCGGTTGTAGGCAACACTGGTCGAGTACACCCGACCCAGGGCAACGCCAACACCGAGTGGTGGCCAAATAAGCTAAATCTAAAGATCCTTGCAAAAAATCAGGAGGCTACTAACCCTCTGGATGCAGACTTCGATTACATCAAGGCTTTTGAAGCTTTGGATCTGGCAGCGGTCAAGGCTGACCTAGCTGAGCTAATGACCAAGTCTTACGACTGGTGGCCAGCTGACTTCGGTCACTACGGTCCATTCTTAATCCGCATGGCTTGGCACTCCGCCGGCACCTACCGTTCACACGACGGTCGTGGCGGCGGCTCCGCAGGCCAGCAGCGCTTCGCTCCACTGAACTCCTGGCCAGATAACGTGAACCTGGATAAGGCTCGCCGTCTGCTGTGGCCAGTAAAGAAGAAGTACGGCCAGTCGATCTCCTGGGCCGACCTGATGATCCTTGCCGGTAACGTGGCTCTGGAAGATATGGGCTTCAAGACCTTCGGCTTCGCCGGCGGCCGCAAGGACGTTTGGGAATCAGACGACGACGTTTACTGGGGTCCAGAAAAGGTATGGCTGGATAGCGAACGCTACACCGGCGCCCGCAACCTTGAGGCTCCACTGGCTGCAGTCCAGATGGGTCTGATCTACGTCAACCCTGAGGGTCCAGACGGTGTTGCTGACCCACTGGCCTCCGCAGCTGATATTCGCGAAACCTTCCGCCGCATGGGCATGGATGATGAAGAGACTGTCGCCCTGATTGCCGGTGGCCACACCTTCGGTAAGACCCACGGTGCCAGCGCAGAGTCGCACAAGAGTGGCGACCCAGAAGCTTCCCCATTGGAAATGCAGGGCTTGGGCTGGAAGTCTGACTTCGGTACCGGCAGTGGCGATGACACCATCGGTTCCGGTCTGGAAGTTACCTGGACCTACCACCCAACCCGTTGGGATAACGAGTTCTTCCACATCCTCTTCGCTTACGAGTGGGAACTGTTCCACTCTGAGGCCGGCGCACAGCAGTGGCGTCCAAAGGATGGTGGCGGTGCCGACTTGGTTCCTATGGCTCACAACGCTGCAGCTCGCCGAGAACCACGCATGCTCACCAGCGACCTGGCACTGCGCGTAGATCCTGCTTACGAATTGATCTCCCGCGAGTTCAAGGACAACCAGGAAAAGTTCGCTGACGCCTTTGCTCGCGCTTGGTTCAAGCTGACCCACCGCGACATGGGCCCGAAGTCCCGCTACTTCGGTCCAGAGGTTCCAGCAGAAGACCTGCTCTGGCAGGATCCACTGCCAGCTGCACCAGAGACCACCCTGGGCGCTGCAGAGATCTCCTCGCTGAAGGAACTGATCAAGAACTCCGGTCTGAGCGTTCAGCAGCTGGTTTCCACCGCATGGAAGGCAGCGGCAACTTTCCGTTCCTCAGACAAGCGTGGTGGCGCCAACGGTGGCCGCATCCGTCTGGAACCACAGGTTTCCTGGAGCGTGAACCAGCCAGAGCAGCTTAAGATCGTCATCGCGAAGCTGGAAGAAATTGTTGAGAACTTCAACGCCACTTCGTTGGTCAAGGCTTCGTTCGCTGACGTTGTGGTTCTTGCCGGCAACGTAGGTGTTGAGTTGGGCGCTGCAGCTGGCGGTCAGCAGATCGAGGTTCCATTCACCCCGGGCCGTGTTGACGCAACCCAAGAGCAGACCGACGTTGAGCAGTTCGCATGGCTGGAGCCAGTAGCTGACGGTTTCCGTAACTACGACTCAGGCTTCTTGAACCTGCCTTCCGAGTACCTGCTGTTGGATCGCGCTAACCTGCTGGGTCTGACCGCACCGGAAACCGCTGTACTGCTTGGTGGCCTGCGCGTACTGGGCAACAACTGGGATGGCTCGAACACCGGCGTGTTCACCGAGACCCCAGGTGCACTGACCAACGACTTCTTCGCTAACCTGCTGGAACTGGGCCTTGAGTGGACCCCAGATGCAGAAGAGAAGACCTACGCAACCACTGACGGCCGCTGGGTCGGCAGCCGCGTAGATCTAGTCTTCGGCTCGAACTCTGAGCTGCGCGCACTGGCCGAGGTTTACGCTTCGGATGATGCCAAGACCAAGTTCGTCAAGGACTTCGCTGCAGCGTGGGCCAAGCTCATGGATGCAGATCGCTTCGAACTGCGTAAGTAAGCGGTCCTAGGCACATAACTGTGGCCGCCACTTTCCGAATCATTCGGAAGGTGGCGGCCGCAGTCGTTTAAGCAGGTAGACCTGAAACAGCGCGCTTACGGAACAGGGTTTCCTAGCTCCCGCAGTTCGGTCTTGTTAGTTTCGCGCGCCCACAGCGCACCGATGACTGCCAGAACAGATGAACCGGCAACGATCCACGCTGCGGGACCCCAGTTCGCGGAGACCCCGCCAACCAATGCAGTGGCGAGCATCGGGGTAAAGCCTGCGCAAAGGATGCCGACCTGCAATCCGATAGCCATTCCTGAATAGCGCACCTTGACATTGAACAGCTCCGAGAACCAGGCCGGGTACACCGAGTTTGAGGCAGCGTAGGTTCCAGCGGTAATCATCATGCTTGAAACAAATATCATCGCCAGATTTCCCGTGGAAATCGTCATGAAGTACACAAAGATCATGACCCCGGATCCCACTACACCTGAAACAAAGACCTTCTTTCGCCCAAAGGAATCCGAGAGTCGAGCAAAGAATGGCTGGCTGGCGATAGCGATGATATTTCCAGCGATACTCACCCACAACATTGTGGATGCCGAGACTCCCACGGAGACCGCATAGGCCAGACCGAATGACTGCATGAAGGTATTGGTGACCACCTGGAAGGACATCAAGGCGACTTGGAAGAACTGAGCAGGGTGAGTGGAGATCATATTGGTAAACGGAAGCTTGACCAGTCCGTCGCTTTCCTGCTTTTCTTCAAAGATTTCTGGCTCATCCAAGGAACGGCGAACTAGGTAAGCAGCCAGCAAGACCAGAAGCGAAAGCCAGAACGGGATACGCCAACCCCACGCCAAGCGTGCCGACTCGTCCATTGCTGCCACCGGCAGGAAGGCCAGCGAAGCTAGGACGATGCCAAAGAAATCCCGCTCATGGCAAAGCTTGCGAAGAATCCTCTTCGCCCTTCCGGAGCCTCTTCCGTAGATAGTGCAGAAGCACCTGCGGTTTCAGCGCCGGCCGATAGACCCTGCATCAGTCGCAAGACCACCAACAGTGCTGGGGCCCAGTATCCCACCGTACGGAAATCGGGCAGGACACCAATAAGGAAGGTGGCTGAGCCCATTAGCACCAGAGTCATCACCAAAGTGGCTTTACGTCCAAGCTTGTCGCCAAGGTGCCCGAAGAACACTGCACCGAAAGGGCGGGCAATGTAGGCGACACCAAAAGTCGCGAAGGAAGCAAGCATCGCAATGGTCGCATCTCCAGTAGGGAAGAAAATCTTTGAGAAGACCAAAGATGCAGCCGTCGCATAGATAAAGAAGTCGTAGTACTCCAATGCGCCACCAAGAAAACCAGCGAGCGCAGCCTTTTTAGCCCGTTTCAACTTGCGTTCTTGTTCGGAGTCAATGCTGACTCCCGTATTGGTGATGGTCTTACCCATGGGTTGTCCTTCCACGACGGCGGGGATGTTTCGCTCATGCACTAAACCTTTTGTGCGGTATGCGCACTATCGTGCGATATGTGACAATGAATAAAGTACAGCAAGGTGAGGCGCGTCACAAGACATATGAAGCAATCAATTGACCGCTGCACTCGTTTACGCCGAAAGGAAACTATGAACCGCCCAGAGAAGACCACGCAACTTTTTATCATTGGTTCTCACGCCTCGACCACAATGTCTCCAAATCTTTGGAACCCAGTGTTCGAAGCCTTGGGAAACGGTTGGAACTATCAACCGTGGGATGTTCCTGCTGGAAGTGAAATGCAGCCTACGCGTGATGGTCTTTTGGATCCCACGGTCATAGCAGCCAATGTGACCATGCCCCATAAACAATGGGCTGCCAGCGCCGCCGATACATGCACTGAACAGGTCGCCCTCAGCGGGGCTGCGAACCTACTGATCCGCAACAACGGTCAGCTTGATGCCTACAACACCGACATCAGCGCGGTGGAAGAAAAGCTAGCCACCAAAACCCATCAACACGTACTACTCCTCGGTGCAGGCGGCGCGGCACGCGCAGCCCTGATTGCCCTCAAGGAGCACATCACCGAGGTAACCATCACCGATCAAGACATCGAAGTGGCTCAGCAGCTATTAGATCTTGCAACCCGCATGGGAATTTCCGGAACCGTCGTCGACTGGTCTGCGGCTTCGCAGGTTGCTACCAAAGCTTCACTGATCATCAATGCCACACCCATCGGGAAGTACCCAGAGGACGGCGCCGCGTGGGGAACCACAACCCTCTCCCCGGGGAGTTACGTTTACGATTTTTTACGCTGAGCACACCACCGGAACCATCAAGGCCGCGATCGCACAAGGCCTTGAATATACCGACGGTTGGGAGCATCTCTTACTTCAGGCAGCGGCAATGGTTCCGCTTCTTGAACTTCCTGAACAAACCGTCGCAGAACTGCGTGAATCGCTCAGTGGCATTCGAGAAAATCAGTAGGCAGCTTTCTGAACCTAGAACAATCGCTGCGCTGAACTTCCAAACGCAGGATTCTCTAGCTTCAGCAGCTGCGTCTTTGCATCCAATCCACCCAGATAGCCGCCCAGCGAACCGTCGGTGCGCAGCACTCGGTGGCAGGGTAAAACGATGGGGATCGGGTTGGTCGCGCAGGCCGAACCCACCGCACGAACGGCCTTGGGATTACCAATCCGCTCAGCCATCTGCGAATAGCTCCAGGTTTGTCCGTAATCAATCGCAGCCAGTTCTTCCTGCACTTGGCGGCGGAAAGTTGTTGAGAGCTTCAAGTCCAAAGGCACATCAAAACTGTGCCGGGCACCAGCAAAGTATTCATCAAGCTGCCGGGCCACCGCATCTAAACGCGAGGCATCTTTGAGGATTCGTGGACTAAGTTTCGTAGCGAGCAAAGACAGTATTTTATCGTGATCTTCAGATTCAAAAGCCACCCGAACCAGTCCCGCCGGGGTGCTGGCCAAAAGCAGTGAACCCACCGGAGAATCAACCACGCGGTAGGACACATCAATCAAGTCTTTAGCACGGGCCTTAATCATCAGTTGTCCGCCCAGCTGCCCCAAAAGCGCAGCTTCTTCGTTGGTCGCTTGGGAAGTAGATGTTGCATCAGTCATGACTGCTCCTGCCACAGTGTGTCATCCTCGAGCATTCGTCGAAGATTTTTGATCCCATCAGCACCTGCCCGACGCGCTGCCGCTTCCGTTCCAGAAAGGATGTCTGCGATTTGCGCATAGTTCAGTCCTCCCAAGTACCTGTAGGCGACAACCAAGCGTTGCTTGTGCGGCAACCGTCCGACTTCTTGCCACAGCACTAGATTCTCTAGCTGCGCTTCGGATTGCTGGCCATCATCAACCTGTTCCCAGGATTGAAGATCATCGAGAATTTCTGGCTTATTCTTGCGCAGCTCGTCAATAGCCTTATTTCTTGCGATACGCACCAGCCACGCTAGAACATTGGCTTCTTCAGGAAGTTTTGGATAGGCGCTCAGTGCAGATAAAAATGTCTCAGACCATGCGTCCTGGGCACGGTGTTCGTCCAACAAGGCACGGCAAACACGTAATACGTTCAGCCCATAATCTTGGACTATCCGCTCAAACGGCACTTGCATGGCTCTCCTGAGAATTGGCACCTTTAAGGGCTTTCACCATGTAAACGTTGTGCGCGGCAAAAGTGTGAGCAGGTCAAAGGAAAAACTTTTCAGCTTTAGAGGGAGACCAGATCTAGTTCGCGGGCTAAGGCCTGGAGCCGATCCAGATCAATGTGGATCAGTTCACCGTTTTCTACTCCGTACGGTGCCTTAATCCCGGTCAGTGCATCACGGATCACGCGCATTGTCGCTCCGTGGCTCACCACCGCAATCTTCTGTCCGGCGTACTTGACCGTTAAGTGAAGCAAAGCTGGAATGGCACGGCGTAGGATCTGCTCAATTGGTTCCAGCTCAGGCTGGGCTGCTGCCGATTCTTCGTCACTGACCTCAGCCATGATCCGGCCTTCTAAAGGCCCGAAGCTACGTTCAATTAGTTCAGGTACAGGTGGGCCTACTTCCGCTCCCGCTTCCTGGGCAATGAGGGCAGCAGTTTCCTGCGCACGCCCCAACCGGGAGGCAAGGAAAAGTGACCATCCGGCGCCTTGAAGTTCACGTCCAACTTCGCGGGCTTGTTCGCGTCCGATGTCGTTCAGCGGAATGTCGGTACGGCCTTGGAGGCGTCCCGCCAGATTCCAATCTGTCAGTCCGTGTCTGATCAACGCCAACGCAGTATCCATGACTCAAGCGTACCGGGGTGCATAGATATCGAAGAATCTCCGATATTACGTCTAATACGCAACGTTACGACTCATAGTTAGGTCACGATCGGTCATGTTGCGAAGATTATTACACCATCCCGAGCGGCTGAGAGATCTGGTTCGATGAAGCCGCAGCAACCTGCCACATCCGGTGGTTACGGTGCTACCGCCAGAAACGATGCAGCCGCTTTTCTTGTTTAATCACAACAAGAAGCGACATTGATTCCGGGATTCCTGCCTCGATCGCACCACCGCTGAGCGGTGAAACGCGAAAACCCAATCGACAAGGAGTCGTAAGCCATCATGGCAGATCATAAATTTGGATTCCGCACCCGCGCATTGCACGCCGGTGGCACCCCCGACGCCGAGCACGGCGCCCGAGCAGTACCCATTTACCAAAGCACTTCATTTGTCTTTAAAGACACCGACGATGCAGCGAACCTTTTTGCGCTGCAGAAGTACGGCACTACCTACTCACGTATTGGCAACCCAACCGTCGCGGCCTTTGAAGAACGCATGGCCTCCTTGGAAGGTGGCATCGGCGCAGTAGCTACCGGTTCTGGCATGGCTGCCGAATTTGTCACCTTCGCAGCTCTCGCCCAAGCTGGCGACCACATTGTCGCTTCCTCCAAGCTCTACGGTGGCACCATCACCCAGCTGGATGTTTCCTTGCGTCGATTTGGCATTAACACCACCTTCATTGATTCCAATGATCCAGCCGACTTTGACGCCGCGATCCAGGAGAACACCAAGGCCGTATATACCGAGGTGATAGCCAACCCATCCGGTGACATTGCCGATGTGAAGGGCTTGGCCGAAGTGGCACACCGCCACCAAATCCCACTGGTAGTTGATTCCACGCTTACTCCCCCATACATCCTGCGTCCCCTTGAGCACGGTGCCGATATTGTCATCCATTCGGCAACCAAGTTCATTGGCGGCCACGGCACCACCCTGGGTGGCGTTGTTATTGAGTCCGGAAAGTTCGACTGGGGCAACGGCAAGTTCCCTGCCATGACCGAACCGGTGGCCAGCTACGGCAATGTTTCCTGGTGGGCCAACTTCGGTGAATACGGGTTCCTGACCAAACTGCGCAGCGAGCAGCTGCGCGACTTCGGCCCGGCACTGCCGGCCCAGTCAGCTTTCCAGCTTTTGCAGGGCCTAGAAACTTTGCCACAGCGCATGGACAACCACTTGGCCAACGCCAAGCAGGTTGCTGCTTGGCTCGAAGCAGATCCCCGCGTTACCTACGTGAACTACGCCGGTCTGGAATCCCACCCGCAGTTTGCTCACGCCAAGGAACTGTTGCCCATGGGAGTGGGTTCAGTGTTCAGCTTCGGCGTGAAAGGCGGACGCAAAGCCGGCACCAAGTTCATCGAGGCCTTGCAGCTGGCAAGCCACCTTGCCAATATCGGCGATGCCCGCACCTTGGTGCTGCACCCTGCCTCCACCACGCACCAGCAGTTGAGCCCAGAGCAATTGAATGCGGCCGGCGTTCCTGAAGATCTGATCCGTTTATCGGTGGGCCTAGAAGATGTTGAAGACATCCTCTGGGATCTGGATCAGGCATTAACCGCTTCGCAAGAAGCAGTCGCTTCTTCCGCCGATGATTTTGCAGAACCGACCTATGATGGTGCGGCTTGCACCATTAACGCAGCACCGAAGGGAGCTAACTAATGAGCACCACCGAACGCACCTGGGAAGGTCCGGGAGCTGCGCAGCGCCTGACCATCCTGCGCGATACCAAGACCGTTGCCATTGTTGGCGCATCCAATAAGCCTTCACGGGCCAGCTACTTCGTGGCGACCTATTTACTTTCTTCGTCTAAGTACAAGGTGTACTTCATCAACCCGGTACTCGATGAGATCCTGGGCCAGCCGGTCTACAAGTCGCTGGCAGATCTGCCAGAGACTCCAGATCTGGTGGAGGTCTTCCGCAAGCACGATGACATGCCGTCAGTTTTAGATGAGGCATTGGCCGTTGGCGCAAAGACCCTGTGGCTCCAGTTAGGTTCATGGCATGAAGACGTGGCCCGCCGGGCCGAAGCGGCCGGCATGAACGTAGTAATGGATCGCTGCGTGAAGATTGAGCACGCGCGTTTCCATGGCGGACTGCGCTTGGCCGGCTTTAATACCGGTGTAATTTCTTCGAAGCGTCAGGTTCTCGCGTAAACAGTCCTGATCAGCTAACGCCGCTGGCGGGCAACCTTTTGGTTGCCCGCCAGCGGCGTTAGCTGTCTATTGCGGTTCAGCATACCCAGATTTTTCTGGTCCTAGGTTCTAGAACTCACGAGGTAAACGTGCCCACCAAGACCCGTGCAGATCAAAGTTTTAAGACCGATTTTTTCGGGCAACTGGCTCCCCACTCGGCAAAATGCCAACTATAACCACCTTCAGATGTCCGAATGGTTAATTTTCCCTCACAGTTCACTTGACGTTCCCACTCATTCGGGCATAAAGTCATGGAAACACAGATTCATGTGGTGCATGTCATGAAGAATTGCGGAGGCAATAAATGTTCGCCGAAGAACGACACCGGCTGATCGTCGAGCAGCTTGAGAAGGACGGAAAAGTCTCCGTCGCTCAGCTCGCCGAACGCTTTGATATCACCCGGGAAACGGTGCGCCGCGACCTGGCCCAACTGGAATCAGAGAACTTCTTACGCCGTGTCCACGGCGGAGCAGTGACCATCACTGAAGCCAGCACTCGCGAAGAAAGCCACCTAGTGCGCACCGCAATTCACGCAGACGCCAAATCTCGGATTGCGCAGCGCGCCTTGAGCCTGCTGCCAGTCTCGGATGCCTCGGTCATCATTGATGCCGGAACGACCACCGAATTCCTCGCCGAACGCATGCTGCGCACCAACGCAAGCGCCGGACTGGTGGTCATCACCCACGCTTTGCCCATCGCCTCGGTACTGGTCCAGAGCCCAAGTGTCATCCTGGAACTGATCGGTGGCCGCGTACGTGGACTCACCGGTGCCACCTCCGGAGCACAGACCGTCGAAGAATACTCCCGTCACCGCGCAGACATCGCCTTTGTTGGCACCAACGGTCTGCACGCCAGCTTCGGGCTGAGCACCCCAGATCCACTGGAAGCAGCCGTCAAGCGTGCCTTGGTAGCCAGTGCCCGCCGCGTGGTTCTCTTGGCCGACAGCTCCAAGTTTGATCAGGAAACCCTGGTCTGCTTTGCCGGCCTGGATTCCATCGACACTCTGGTCACTGACCAGCAGCCCGGCGATGAACTCGCCGCCACCTTGGACGCTGCTGACGTAGAAGTGGTGATCGCATGATTGTGACCCTGACCGTCAACCCGGCACTGGATAAGACCATTGAACTTGGTGAGCCACTGTCCCACGGGTCCGTGCAGCGCGCCAAGGCAAGCCACGTGCAAGCCGCTGGTAAAGGTGTTAACGTTTCGCGCGCCATTGCCGCAGCCGGTGTTCAGACCCTGGCCGTGTTGCCCGGGGCGAGCACCGATCCATTGATCACCGCACTGGCTCTTGATCAGCTGGCGCACCGTAGCTTGTCTATCGACGAACCACTGCGCACCAATATCACCCTGACCGATCCTGATGGCACCACCACCAAGATCAACGAGCCGGGCCCGACACTGGACGCCGCACAACTTGAGGCACTCAGCCAGTTGGTGGCCGACGCCGCAGCCGGTGCACAGTGGCTGGTCTTGGCCGGTTCGCTGCCGCCGGGAGTCCCCGCCGACTTCTACGCACAGCTCACCGCACAGCTTCGCGCCTCACTGGGTGAAAAGTGCCCGAAGATCGCAGTGGATACCTCCGGTGCTCCGCTGATCGAACTTTTGCGCACTCTGAGCAGCACATCCCGGATCTAATCAAGCCCAACGCTGAAGAGCTGGCTGAATTAGTGGGCGACTGCGATGAAGAAGCACTGGAAGGCTCCACGCAACTAGCTACCGAGTGCGCCACCAAACTACTGGAGAAGGGGATCGGCGCAGTTTTGGCCACCCTAGGCTCCAAGGGTGCACTGCTGGTGACCAAGCAGGGAGTATGGTACGGATCGCATACCCCGATCACCCCACGCAGTACCGTCGGAGCCGGCGATTCCTCGCTGGCCGGCTACCTATTGGCAGATGTTGCCGGGGCCAGCGCCCCGGATCGACTGAAAAACGCAGTGGCCTACGGGGCTGCTGCCACACAGTTGCCCGGGTCCAGCATCCCCACCCAAGCAGATCTCACCGTTGACGCGGTCAGTGTCAACGAACTTTTTCAACCCAAGGAACCGAGTCATGAGTGAACTAATCACAGAAGAGCTCGTGTTGCTCGATGCCGACCTCGGCAGTAGCACCACGGAAGTCATCGATCAGCTGGCGTTGCTGGTTGCCAACCAGGGCCGCGCCACCGACGCAGCCTCGCTGGCTGCCGACGGTAAGGCTCGCGAAGCCAAAACCGCTACCGGTGTTCCCGGCGGCATCGCTATTCCGCACTGCCGCTCCGCCGCGGTGACCGAGCCAACCTTGGCCATGGCCCGGCTGAACCCGAAGGTCAACTTCGGTGCCAAGGACGGCGAAGCTGACCTGGTGTTCTTCATTGCTGCCCCAGATGGCGCCGACCAGGCGCACCTGAAGTTGCTGTCCAAGCTCGCTCGCGCACTGGTGAAGAAGTCCTTCACCGCCTCCTTGCGTGAAGCAACCAGCCCAGCTGAAATTGTGGAACTGGTTCGCGCTGTGACCTCAGATGCCCCAGCTCCAGCTGCTGCTGCGCCGGCTGCACCAGCGGCTGCCGTAGCTAGTGATGCACCAAAGAAGAAGTCCATCGTTGCTGTGACCGCTTGTCCTACCGGTATTGCGCACACCTACATGGCCGCCGATTCCTTGGCACAGACCGCCGAGGAAATGGGCGTGGACTTCGCCGTAGAAACCCAGGGTTCCTCGGGTTCCACCCCACTAGATCCAGCCGTCATTGCCGCCGCTGACGCGGTAATTTTTGCGGTGGACGTTGACGTGCGTGACCGTTCACGCTTCGCTGGCAAGCCAGTGATCCAGGTTCCAGTCAAGCGCGGTATTGATGAGCCAGAAAAGCTGATCAACGACGCCATTGCTGCTTCCGAGGATCCATCGGCCCGCCGTGTTCCTGCCGGTGCTGCCACCAGCACCGAAGAGAACAAGGACAATGAGTCCTTCGGCGCTGGCCTGAAGCGTGCGCTGCTGACCGGTGTCTCCTACATGATTCCTTTTGTCGCCGGTGGCGGTTTGCTGATCGCCTTGGGCTTCCTGTTCGGCGGTTACGACATCACCGGCGTTGCAGACAAGTACCTGACCGAGAACACCCTGTTCAACCTGCCTGATGCTGGCTTCATGTCCTACATCGGTGCAGTGGCGTTCAAGATCGGTAGCCTCTCCATGGGCTTCCTGGTCCCCGCGCTAGCCGGCTACATTGCGTACGCCTACGCTGACCGTCCGGGTATCGCCCCAGGCTTCACCGCAGGTGCGGTGGCAGGCTTCATGGGCGCAGGCTTCATCGGCGGTATCGTCGGTGGTTTGATCGCAGGTCTGGCCTGCCGCTGGATCGGCTCCTGGAACGTGCCACGCTGGATGCGCGGTTTGATGCCGGTAGTGATCACCCCACTGTTGGGTTCGATTATTGCCTCGGGTCTGATGTTCCTGTTCCTTGGTGGCCCTATCGCTAAGCTGACCGAAGCTTTGAATAGCTGGCTCTCGGGCATGTCCGGTACCGCTGCAGCAGTGCTTGGTCTGATTCTTGGTCTGATGATGGCCGTAGATCTTGGCGGGCCAGTGAACAAGGTGGCCTACTCCTTCGCAGTAGCCGGTCTGGGCACCGCTTCACTGGCAGATAACCCTGCACCAATGATGATCATGGCCGCCGTTATGGCTGCCGGCATGGTTCCACCTCTGGCCCTGGCTTTGGCCACGACCGTCCAGCCGAAGCTGTTCAGCGAAGGCGAACGTGAAAACGGTAAGGCCGCCTGGTTGCTAGGTGCAGCCTTCATCTCTGAAGGTGCCATTCCTTTTGCTGCCACCGACCCACTGCGCGTGATCCCAGCCTCCATGGTTGGTGCTGGTGTAACCGGTTCGCTGATCATGACCTTCAACGTCATCAGCCAGGCACCACACGGTGGTATCTTCGTCTTCTTCGCTATGAATAACACCTGGCCACTATTCCTGTTGGCTACCTTGATCGGTGCGGTAATCTCAGCAGTACTGGTTATAGTTTTGAAGAAGTACGTACGCAAGGCTCCAGTTGGAGCCGCTGAGCCGGCAAAGGTCGCAGCATGAGCAAGAAATACACTGGAGTAGGCGTCAGCGCCGGACGCGTCATTGGACGCGTACGTCGCATGCCTGAACCAATCCTCGCACCGGCCGACGGTGCACCACTGCCTCAGGGTGTCAGCGCTGAAGAAGAAACTCAGCGCCTGGCTGATGCCTCCAAGGCGGTTGCAACCGGGCTCAAGGAGCGCGCAACACTGGCTACCGGGGACGCTCAGGCCGTGCTGAAGGCCACCGCGTTGATGGCTAGCGACCGCTCGCTGATCAAGTCGGCGACCAAGCTGGTTGCTGGTGGAACGTGCGCCGAGTCGGCCATCTGGGAAGCTGCCGACGCGGTAGCCACCCAGCTGACCGCGCTGGGCGGCTACATGGCCGAACGTGCTGGCGACGTGTTGGACGTTCGCGCCCGCATTGTTGCCGAACTGCGCGGAGTGCCTGCCCCAGGCATCCCGGACTCGAATGAACCATTTATCCTTGCTGCCGTGGATTTGGCACCTGCTGACACCGCGACCCTGGATCCAGCTAAGGTGCTGGCTTTGGTCACCTCCGATGGGGGACCGCAGTCACACACCGCGATTATCGCCCGCTCGCTGGGCCTGCCGGCCATTGTTGCCGCACCGGAAACCATTGAGCTGGCCGACGGTGACTACGTCTTTGTCGACGGCATCGATGGACAGGTCATCACCGATCCGACGGAAGCCGAAGAGCACCTGGCCTCCACCTACGCTAACCGCGAGGTCCTGCCAGATTTCTCCGGCACCGGAGAACTCGCCGATGGTTACCGTGTTCCGTTGCTCTCCAACGTGGGTAGCGGCGGCGACGCACAGCTAGCTGCGAGCGCAGGTGCCGAAGGTGTTGGCCTGTTGCGCACCGAGTTCTGCTTCTTGGGCAAGGAAAAAGAGCCTACCCATGAAGAGCAGGTTTCTGCCTATGGTGCAGTCTTTGCTGCCTTTCCACACAAGAAGGTAGTGGTTCGCACCCTGGATGCAGGAGCGGATAAGCCATTGCCATTCTTGACCGATTCCAGTGAGCCAAACCCGGCACTGGGTGTGCGCGGCTACCGCACCGACTTGACCAGCCCAGGTGTGCTCGAGCGTCAGCTGAAGGCTATTGCCCAAGCTGCCAGCGAGCATGAGGCTGATGTTTGGGTGATGGCTCCGATGATCTCCACTCCAGCTGAAGCGCAAGACTTCGCCACCATGGCGAAGGCCACTGGCTTGGCCATCGCCGGCACCATGATTGAGGTCCCCTCAGCTGCAGTGCTGGCGGGCCAGATCCTGCAGCGTTGTGACTTTGTTTCCATTGGCACCAATGACCTGACTCAGTACACCATGGCTGCAGACCGTCAGCTAGGCACCCTTGCGGATCTGAACGATCCTTGGCAGCCAGCAGTGCTGCATATGGTTGCTGCAACTACCGCAGGTGCACACAGCGCCGGTGACAAGTCAGTGGGCGTGTGTGGTGAAGCTGCTGCGGATCCTGCCTTGGCGGTAGTACTGGTTGGTTTGGGTGTCACCACCCTGTCCATGAACAAGCGCGCTTTGGCTCCAGTTTCGGCCGTATTGCGTACCGTGGACTTTGCCAAGGCGCAGCGCCTGGCCAAGTTGGCTCTGGATGCACCGTCTGCCGAGTTGGCTCGTAGCGCAGTACGCGCCGAGCTGAGCGAACTGGACCGCTTCGGCCTGTAGGCCACTAGAATTTATCCTAAACAACCTTTCAACTGATCCTGAAGGAGCCATCATGGCAGAACGTACCGCAATCATCGGCAGCCGCGTCGGCCTGCACGCACGCCCAGCAGCTATTTTTGCTGAAGCTGCAGCAGAACTTCCAGTAGAGGTCACCATCGCTCTGGAAGGCGAACCAGCAGATGAGGCAATGGACGCTTCAAGCATCCTTTCGCTGATGGGCCTTGGTGCCGAGCACGGAACCAGCGTTGTGCTGCGTGCCGAAGGCGAAGGCGCAGAAGCTGCTCTTGATCAGCTGGTCACCATCTTGGAGACCGACCACGACGCTGAGTAATTTCAGCTGAATAGATCCGGGGAACAGGCCATGGCCTGTTCCCCGTTTTTATGCCCAAAATACCGATTGACAAAATTCAATCACTTAGCGGATGATGAGACTTACGCACTAACGCAGGAGTACCAATGAGCGCGCTCAAAACCTCCGCACTGCGCCTCATCAAGCCCTTCGCCATCCGCGACTATGCCTTGCTGGCCAGCGCCCTTGTTTTATCTACCTTTGCCGCTGGCATGTGGACCGTGGCCATGGTCTATCAGGTGCGCCGCTTAGACGGCGGGCCGGTGGAACTGTCCATGGTCGCCACTGTCAACGCCGTAGGTCTGCTGTGCTTTGTCCTCTTTGGCGGCATCATGGCGGACCGGCATTCCTGCCGGCGCATTGTTGTGCTGGTGGAGAGCTTTTCCTTCGTATTGATGACCCTCACCGCGGTGCTCGCCATCAGCGGTGCGTTGGAATTGTGGCACCTGATGCTGGCGGGCTTTTTTGTGGGTGCCGGTTCAGCATTTTTCTACCCGGCCTACTCCGCGTTGTTGCCCAAGATGTTGCCAGCAGACCAGCTCCTGGCTGCCAACGGCCTCGAAGGAACCATCCGCCCCGTGGTGCATACCGCTCTGGGCCCAATGACCGCCGGTTTCATGGTGGCCGCTTTGTCGCCAGCTCACGCCATCATCGGTGTCGCGCTGGTGCATTTGCTCGCTTTGATGATGCTGCGCAGGATTCCGAAAAAGGACGCCTACAACGCGATAGCACTGGAAGCAGGCCAGGCGAAGCCTGGGATCATCCGCCAACTGCGTGAGGGCGTTGGCTATACGGTACGCACCCGCTGGCTGCTATGGACCTTGCTGTTTTCGGTGATCTCCGTATTCACCTTTATCGGCCCCTTCGAAGTGCTGTTGCCGTTTATCGTCAGTGATCACCTGCATGGCGATGCAAAACTCTTTAGTTTTGCGCTCGCCTTCTTCGGCGTCGGCTCCGCGGTAGGTTCACTACTGATTGCCTCGGCAAAATTCCCGCGTCGCTACTTGAGCCTCATGACTGCTTGCTGGTGCCTTGGTACTTTGCCTTTAGCTCTGGTGGGCTATGTTGAACAAGCTTGGATGCTCTGTGCCATCCTGCTGGCATTCGGCATCACCGATGCCGTGGGCATGGTCATTTGGGGAACATTGCTACAACGCAGGGTGCCCAGTCACTTGTTGGGACGAATCTCCAGTCTGGACTTTTTCGTTTCACTTGCCTTGATGCCGCTATCCATGGCGGTCGCGGGGCCGCTGACCCACGTTCTGAGCCTGCAGTCGATCTTCATCATTGCCGGCCTTGCGTCACCAGTATTTGGCGCCATCGCGTGGTGGGCCGGAAAATTTGCTCGCGACGAAGTGGAGCATCCACTGATTGATGAGCCAGCGTCGGTGGCCGAAGGTGAGCTCCGGTAGTTTCCGTATTTCACCCTGGGCACGGCCGTACGGCCGTGCCCAACGTTTGCTAAAAAGCAGCGAAATTTTCGACTCATTCACTGTGGCGTTCTGCACCAAACCAGTGCTCAGCTACAAAACTAGAAGGATGCGCCGACGATTTTTTGTCTTGCCTCTGCGGTATCTCACGCTACTGGCTTTGGTGTGCTCAGTTTCTGCCTGCACTTCTCCGCCCGATGCCCCGGCACCACCGCAGGCTTCAGAGCAATACCAACGTCAGCCAGTCGATTGCGCCGTGGATAAATGCGTGGCACTAACTTTTGATGATGGTCCGGGACGGTCCACCAATAGCCTGCTTGATGAATTGGATAAATCTGATACTCCAGCCACGTTTTTCTTGATCGGTAGGCAAGTTCAGAAGTATCCAAAGACAGTACAACGTATGGCCAACGCGGGGCATCAGCTGGGCAACCACACATGGGACCATTCAGATCTCACCACGCTGAGCGATAAACAAATCAAGCAAAAAGTTGCTTGGACCAGCACAGCTATCGAGAAGATAACCGGAGACAAACCGTCAGTCTTCAGACCACCGATGGGACGCCACAATCCTGCCATTGACAAGTTGATCCCGCTGCCGCTGGTGCTGTGGGATATCAATACTCGTGACGGTCGACATCATGATCCACAACAGACAATGAGCATCGCCATGGATAATGTCCAGCCCGGATCAATCATCCTCATGCATGACGTGCACGCCACTACCGTGAAAGCCGTTCCAGAATTGATCTCAAGGCTAAAGGCTCAGGGCTATACCCCGGTTACCGTAGATCAGTTGTTGGACGGCAAACTGCAAAACTCTGTTGCCTATTCCTTTGCACCTCATGCTGGGGTGCAACGCTAACAGCTCTACTTAAAGCCAAAGGCCTACGGAGCTTGCTCGGCGTAGAGGCGCAATTGATCCAACTTGTCCCCCTCGCTTTCGCGAACGTTCGTGGCAAGTTCTTCACATTGTTCAACGCTTAGATCAGGATTAATGATTGCCACCTGCAACACCACTTCGGTGTACCCTGCGTCGTCCTTCAAGTCGTACCGATAGGACAGTCCATCTGGGTTTTCTGAAGTATGCAGAATCAGCAATCGGTTTTCGATGAGTTCATGGACGTGATAAACCCGTTCATGGCCGGCGACCCGATAGACCAGGCTGGTGCCAACCTTTAGTTCTGGATCATCGGAATGCATGGAACCAATTCCATGGATCCACAAGGGAGCAGCTGCCCAATCGGTCAGCAATTCCCAGACTCGGTGCACCGGAAGATGAATGAGAACGGTGCTCTCAAAAACACTGAACTGGCTCATACACGCATCGTTGCACTCTCGGCGCTCTTTGGGAATAGCAATCAGGGCTTTGGATATGACAAAGCCGGCATCATGCAGATTCTGCGTGATGCCGGCGTACGTAATTACTGGTGTTTACCAGTCTTCGTCAACGTCTGCCTCGGAAATACCCAACTCCGGTTCCTGCTCAAGGTCGAAGTGATACCAGGCTTCGGTAAAGTCAGACATCGCATCCAGCGCGTCCTGCGCATCATCGTCCAAAACCTCAAGGGCTTCGGGGCTGTTGAGCACTGCGCTCACCGCCGTGAACGGATGATGTTCAAAGTAGTCTGTTGGGTTGGAGCTTTCGTTAAACGTCAGATTCTCACTGCGTGCGAATAGGTCCACGTACTGAGCCACTGCCTCGGGCAGACGGCTCAGATTGATGCCGGTCAAGGACTCATTGTAGATTTCAGCAGTTGCATCAGCCCACTGCTCAATGAGCTCTTCGCTCATCATCGCCATCTGTTTATCCACCTCGTGGTCGGGGGTTTGCTTCACGTAGTTCGGTAGCAATTCATCTTATTTCTTCAAGGCGAGCATGCCAAGACAGAAAGCACAGATGGATTGTGATATTTGCAATTGAGCAAAGCGCCGCGGCGAAAGCAATGAATCCGAGCACCAAATGCAATCCGATGAAATACAACCCTCCCAAGATTCGGGCGGGACAGGGCGAAGCCCTCAAATTTAACTGAGGTGCTCACCAGCCACCGCGCGAGCCATCAAGGTCTTACTGCATCCCAATCAAAGTCAGGTTGTTCGGTGCGCTGCGGCTTTTCTGGCTCTGATGCTGGGGCCACTGTGGGGGCAACGTTGCCAAGTAGCGCCGCACTAACCTGGCCGAGCAATTGCAAAGCTGCCGTATCGCCGGGATCTATTGGACCACGATATCGATACGCGTCAGGGTTTCAAGGGCGCATGAGGCTATCAATCAGAGGATCATTCAGGTCTCTATGTTCCGCTATTGCAAGTTCTTGCTGGCAAACTTCATCTAATTACTGTGCCACTTAAGGCATCCAGCGGGTACCGCATAAACGGTACCCGCTGGAATTATCTGTGTGCTTTGAGCTTCGCTGCGGAACCAGTTCGACTCGGCCCGACCATAGTACTGTCTTGCTTAGTACGCCTTGACACCTTGTTCTACGATCAGGTGGATCAGCGCAAAGGTCTTGTCCTCGTCGATAGCCTTCACAGCCGCTTCCACTGCTGCTGGGACTTCAGAGTCCTGCTCAACCCGGACTCCGAAACCGCCAAAAGACTGCGCCATCAAAGCGAAATCAGGATTTTTCAGCTGCGTGCCCGAAACACGGTCCGGGTACTGGTGTTCCTGGTGGGTACGGATGGTTCCGTACTGCTGGTTGTCCATGATGATCACCAACGGAGTTGCCCCGTACTGCGTGGCGGTGGCCAGCTCTTGTCCGTTCATGAGGAACTCACCGTCACCGGCAACCGTAACTACGCGGCGCCCCGGGTAGTTCAGCGATGCTGCCACAGCCGATGGAATCGAGTAACCCATGGAACCGTTTCGAGCTGAGAGCATCGAGGCATACCCATTGGTCGGGAAGTAACGGTGCGCCCAGTTGGTGTGCTCACCGGCACCAAAGGTGACCATGGCATCCGAAGGAAGTCCGGAGACTAGGTTGGACATCAGCGTCGCCATTTTTGCTGGTCCATCAGCTGGGACAGCCGATGGCAGTTCAGCAAACTTTTCCTGCTCACTTCGCATCCGCGCAGTCCACTCTTTCCATGAATCTTTGACCGGCAGATCCATCAGCAACAAGTCGCGGACAAATACATCAGGCTTAGCCACGATCTGATGCGAAACGGGGCCGGAGCGCCCACGTAGCGATGGGTCGATGGTGACGAGGAAGTTTTTCTTTTCCCAATTTTGGCGGATGTTAAACCCGTCGGTGATCACGTCCCCCGGAACGGTGCCCACGAAGATCAAAAGATCGGTTTCTTCTAGTAGGTTGTAGGTCGGCTTAGGACGTCCGTAACCAATGGGCCCGACATAGGAAGGTGAGTTGAATGGTACGGTACCTTCACAACGCCATTCGGCTGCAGCGGGCAGGTCATGCTCTTCTAGCCATCGAGTGAAATCGGCAGCGCCCTTCGCCGACCAATCGTTGCCACCAAAAATAAACAGTGGCTTGTCTGCTTCTTGCAGTGCGGTATTCAGCGCTTTCCAGTCCGTCACTGTCATGCCGCCAGTGGCCACAGGGATTACTGGGTGTAGCTCAGCCGAAATTTCATTGCGGATCACGTCTTCTGGAAGGCCAACAACCACGGGGCCTGGACGTCCAGACATGGCCGCAAACATCGCTTCTGCGACCACTTCGCTGGCGCGTTCTGCGTGATCCAAAATCATTACACGCTTGGCACCGGTGCCAAACCAGGCTTTCGGATCAAATTCTTGGAAGGCTTCCTTTTCGCGGTGTTCAAAGGAATCAGCCCGACAAAGAGAACCAGTGGGGTGGAATCCTGCCAAGCGGTGTGCAAACCAACGTGCGCGTTAGCCGCACCGGGCCCGCGGGTCACCATAGCGATGCCGGGGCGCTGATGCATTTTTCCTTCGGCTTCCGCCATGTACGTGGCTCCGCCTTCGTGGCGACATACGACAGTCTCAATGGGTGAGTTGTGCAGGCCATCAAGGACGTCCAAGTAGCTTTCGCCCGGGACTACGTAGGCTCGTTCAACGCCGTGCGCGGCAAGTGTATCGACAATGACATGTCCGGCTGACTTCTTTGTCAGACCTTGAGCATTTTCACTCATCTTTAGGCGTCTTTCTGGTTGCGAGAAATCTTCTGACGCAACGAAAAAGATGGCGTTAAAGCCGGTGAAGCAACGTTGCGTCGTCGAGAAACAGTACTAAAGAACCAGCAACTGTGCACCGTGAATGCGCAATACTACGCGAGTATGACACGATGCTTGCCTTCATGCATATTTCTGTACAAATTGTCTATAATTTTTCGTCAACAGAGACAGTAAGGTTAATCACACCCCCAAGCGGTCCAGTTCACAGACATAAAGCCGTTTAGCGTTGACTGGTCGCAGGTCACACAAGTAGCCTATTGAGCAATAAATGTTTACTTCCAGTAAGCATTCTTCACTCACTCGCATCGGGGTAGTCCATGGAATTCATCAATGGGGCCATTGTCGCGGTTTATCTTGCCGCAATGCTCGCCTTCGGATGGTGGGGCAAGTCCCGCACCAAAAACAGCAGTGATTATCTCGTCGCCGGACGGCGTCTTGGTCCACTGCTCTACACCGGGACCATGGCCGCAGTCGTGCTCGGCGGCGCCTCCACCGTGGGCGGTGTTGGTCTGGGATACAAATGGGGCATCTCAGGCATGTGGCTCGTCGTGGCAATCGGTGCCGGCGTAGTCCTGCTTTCTTTGTGCTTTGCACCAACCCTGCAGAAGCTCAAGGTCTTTACCGTCTCGCAGATGCTCAGCCTGCGTTACGGCAGTGCCGCAGCAACTAACAGTTCCGGCATTGTCATGCTGGCCTACACGCTGATGCTCTGCGCTACCTCCACCAGCGCTTACGCCACCATCTTCGTGGTGCTCTTCGGCTGGGAAAAGTGGGTGGCTATCGCCATCGGCGGCGCCATCGTGGTGGTCTACTCGACCATTGGCGGCATGTGGTCAATTACGCTGGCCGACCAAGTGCAGTTTGTCATCAAGACCATTGGCATCTTCGCTTTGATGCTTCCGTTCTCCTTGAACGCAGCAGGCGGCCTAGACGGCATCCGCGAACGTGTTGATGCAGAGTTCTTCAGCTTCACCGGCATCGGCCTGCAGTCGATCATCACCTACTTTGTTGTCTACACCTTGGGTCTGCTCATCGGCCAGGACATCTGGCAGCGCGTTTTCACCGCCAAGACTCCGAAGGTTGCACGCTGGGGCGGAATGACCGCAGGCATCTACTGCATCTTCTACGGCGCCGCTGGCGCACTGATTGGTATGGCCGCCAAGGTAGCCCTGCCAAATATCGCCGGTGCTGCGGATAATAAGGACGTCGTCTACGCGGAAGTTGCCACGCAGCTACTTCCCGTAGCTGTCGGTGGCCTAGTGATGGCTGCAGCCGTGGCCGCCATGATGTCTACCGCTTCCGGTGCATTGATCGCTGCCGCAACCGTGGCTCGTACCGACGTCACTCCGTTTGTGGCCAGCTGGTTCGGCAAGCAGATTCAGGTCAACTCGAATGAGAACCCTGAGCACGACGTACGCGCTAACCGAATCTGGGTGATGGCTCTAGGTGTAGTCACGGTGACGTTGGCAATTCTGGTAGACGACGTGGTTGCAGCACTGACCATCGCCTACGACATCTTGGTTGGTGGCCTCTTGGTAGCCATCATTGGTGGCCTGCTCTGGAAGCGCGGCAACGGTGTTGGCGCTACCGCGTCCATGGCTGCCGGTTCCATAGTCACCCTGGGCACAATGATCATCTTGGAGATTCAGGCCGAGAACAAGTTCGACGGCGTCTATGCCAACGAGCCAATCTACTACGGTTTGATTGCTTCAGCAGTAGCGTTCATCGTCGTTTCGCTGGTCACCAAGTCCACTGACCGCCAGGTCATTGAGCACTGGAATCTGCGCGTTGCCGGCAAGGTGCAAGATGCTCCGGTGGCTGCTGGCGTGCAGGAACCTACGCTTTAGTCCGTTAGAAATACCCGGTCGGGCAAATAAATTCGAGCCTTGTGCTCAGCGATGCAAACCGCTGAGCACAAGGCTCGTTTTGTTCTTCGTGCTCTAGTTCTTGGAACTTGCGCCCCATTTGGCCGCCGGGGCTTTCCACGAGGATAGAGCATCCAAAAGCGCATTCGGTTCGCTGGCGACGACCAGTGAGTCGCGGAACTGCGGGGCGAGGAAACCCTGATTAGTCATGTGATCCAGCATCTTCAGCAACGGCTGCCAGAATCCGTCGACATTCAACAGCGCTACTGGTTTCGCATGGATGCCAAGCTGTTGCCAGGTCCACACTTCAAAGAGCTCTTCCAACGTTCCGGCACCACCGGGCAGTGCGACAAAGCCATCAGCCAGTTCCGACATGCGGTGCTTTCGTGCATGCATGTCTGGAACAACTTCTAGGCTTGTTAGTCCTGGGTGCGCCAGTTCGCCATCAACCAGAACCTGCGGCATAACTCCGAAAACTTCTCCGCCGGCCGCTCGCGCCGCATCAGCGATCGTTCCCATCAGGCCCACGCGTCCACCGCCATAGACGATGGCCCGGCCCGAGCCGGCAACTGTACGTGCGAAGTTTTCGGCCGTTTGCTCATAAATAGGTGACTTACCTAAAGCTGAGCCGGTGAAAACTGCCAAGCTCTGAATCTTTCGTGACCCAGCGAGCAAAGCTGGGAAGACTACGTCCTTGAGCAAAGGGGCGAGCTCATCTACTTCCGCCGAAGGGTCGATCCACCGCAACTGCTCGATTTCAGCCAGTGGTTCACCAATCGGTACCAAAGGATGCTCAAATACAGTGGCTTGAACGTTATGCCCCGCTTCATTGGCCGCCGGGGCCGTGAAGGTGCCGATGATACTCAGCAATGCTGGGTCCAAACTGGCTCCCAGCTCTTCACTCACTTCTCGCACCGCCGCGTCGATGGGCGACTCCCCTAGCTCTGGCTTGCCACCGGGGAACATGAACGAAGTTGTACCTCGTTTGCGAACTGTCAGAACCTGTCCCGCATCGTTTCTGATAATGACGGCACTGACAGTGATCTGTTCTGACATTCGAGTTCTTTCTTGGTCCATCTACACGCTGGTTGCGCCTGCTCGTCACGACAACCAGACGCCACTCAATCGTAGGACTTCCTGCGAAACGGTGCGAAATCTTTGCTTGTTCAGACAGCTTCGTACACGTAGCTAAGCCCTAAAATCCACGTCCGACACTGGCATAAGTTCGTCATTGATGATCTCGTAACCTAAAGAATTGAGCACGGGAACAATTGAAATCTCTTCGCCTGTTTCCCATAGCCGTGGACCAGAATCGCCAAAGATGAAATATCCCCGGCCTCTTTCCGGACTGCTAAAGCGCAAGAACGAACAGATACCTCCCCTACCAACCGCGTCAACCGACTTTGCAAGGGATTGAAATTCTGCATAGTTCTTGGCAGCACCCGTCATTTCGCCAGCAAGAATCTTCGCAGCTTGTGCCGCTTTACGATCGGTAAAGTCCACCAGATCTACCCGTTCTTTTAGAGCCAAGGGAACCAATCTTCGTGCGAGGACTTCTTGCTCCGAGATCTGCGAATCCAGTGTGAGCACACCTAATGATTCGCAGACCGCACCCACCATCGCCTGGGCAACGTTCAAAGTGCCGCGTGGTGCTTCTAAGTCAAACCGACCGTTTGAACTAGAGAAGAACCATGCGCCTAGTTTCACGAGATCGCCAGATCGTTGACGTGCGTACCTAGAATGACAACGAAAAATGTGCGTGCCCCGAGGTAGCTTCCGAACTGTAAGTTCGCCAACTTCCTGAGCAGACAAAACTACCGCGGAGACTCGGTGGGCTCGGGCCCGGCTCATCGAGTCCAGTCCTGCCTGGTGCTCAGAGCCTCCTCGAATACCAGATCAGCTGAAATCTCAGTTTCGGCTTCACCGCGCAAGACATCAATGGGACGCATACCCTGCAACTGTGGCATGGACAGTGTCATCCATCGCGCGACGCTCCAATTGGTCGCCGCAACGGGCAGAAGTACCTGCAGAACCTTTTTTACGCCGGGAACTACTTCATGGTTCTTTAAATTGGAAGGCCGGATAGGCATTGACTTTCCCGTCTTCTAATTTGACCCGCAAGAGCGTATGACGACGAATCCTATCGCTTAACTGCTGGGGTGTTCGAACAGCTAGCTCCGTCATGACTCGTTCCGTGCCATAAAAGGTTCCGAAACGTTCGTCGATCGCTAAACGTCTTTTGGTCTTTGGTTCTTGTGCTTTGATTTCCTGATTTACAAGCACACGAATCTTCGGAAGGGCGTCATGCAAGACCCGGAGGTCCATCTCCCCGGTTGGGAGACCAAGAGCGTGGGCAAGATCTTCGACCTTACGTTCTTCTAGTGGCGCTGTACTCATCACTCATCCTTAGGCACTTATATTCTATGCCTTGATAGTAAGCGTTTGAAGAGCGCAAAGAATCTTGTGGATAAACCACCATCGTCGTCAAAGGAGTCGAGCGCACGAAAAAGGAGCTATCGCAGTTCATTCAATGAATGAACTGCGATAGCTCCCTAATATCTAGGAACTAGTCCTGGATCAGATCATGACGCACGATGGTCTGGTCACGGTCCGGACCCACGCCAATAGCAGAGATCCGGGTACCGGAGATCTTTTCCAGAGCCAGAATGTAGTTCCGGGCGTTCTCCGGAAGATCTTCCATGGTCTTGGCGCCCGAGATATCCTCGGTCCAGCCCGGGAAGTACTCAAAGATCGGCTTCGCGTGGTGGAAATCGGTCTGCGTCATTGGCATCTCATCGTGGCGCACGCCGTCTACGTCATAAGCAACACACACTGGGATCTGCTCAATGTTGCTAAGCACATCCAGCTTGGTCACGAAGTAGTCGGTAAAGCCGTTCACGCGCGAAGCGTGGCGAGCCAAAACTGCGTCATACCAACCGCAACGACGTGGGCGGCCAGTGTTCACACCGAACTCACCACCGGTCTTCTGCAGGTAGACACCCATTTCATCAAACAACTCAGTTGGGAAAGGACCGGCACCCACACGGGTGGTGTACGCCTTGATAATGCCAATGGAACGGGTGATGCGGGTTGGGCCAATACCTGAACCAACCGATGCGCCACCGGCAGTTGGGTTCGATGAGGTCACGAATGGGTAGGTTCCGTGGTCCACGTCCAAGAACGTAGCCTGGCCGCCTTCCATCAGAACAACCTTGTCCTCATCTAGTGCCTTGTTCAACTCGTAGGTCGAGTCGATAACCAGCGGGCGCAGACGCTCAGCGTAGGAGAGGAAGTACGAAACAATTTCCTCAACCTCAACGCTGCGGCGGTTGTAGATCTTAACCAGTAGTTCGTTCTTCTGGCGCAGTGCGCCTTCAACCTTCTGGCGCAGGATCGACTCGTCAAAGACGTCCTGCACGCGGATGCCGAGGCGTCCGACCTTATCCATGTAGGCCGGGCCGATGCCGCGTCCGGTGGTGCCGATGGCACGCTTGCCCAGGAAGCGTTCGGTGACCTTATCCATGGTCTGGTGGTACGGAGCCACCAGGTGCGCGTTAGCTGAAACGCGTAGCTTCGAGGTACCGGCGCCACGGGATTCAAGACCATCAATTTCTTCGAAGAGGGCCTCAAGATTCACCACGCAGCCGTTGCCGATAATCGGAGTGGCATTCGGCGAAAGGATGCCGGCTGGAAGGAGCTTAAGCTCGTACTTCTCGCCACCAACGACCACGGTGTGCCCTGCGTTGTTACCACCATTGGGCTTCACTACGTAGTCGACCAGTCCACCGAGTAGATCGGTGGCCTTACCTTTACCTTCGTCGCCCCACTGTGCTCCGACGATCACGATTGCTGGCATGGGATCCTCCCCTTGCATAAAGCAGCGGTTGCGGCGTGCTTCACGCCGTCCCGGCACGGTGCCGGGCAAAAAATATGCCCCTGTCCTGCTCACTAAAACCCGAAGGTTCGCTGCAAGAGTTAGGGGCTCTTACGACCAAAGTTTACCGAAACGATTAGTGAATCTCGAGTTGTACGTCACGGTGTCGCCCGCGACGTACATAGGCGAGCACAAGAAACGCGATTCCAGCGAAGAGCACAGCAATGCAAAAGACATACAAGGCAACCGTTGCGTAGCCCTGCTCTGGGCTCAGGAATGGGTAGGGAACCCAGCCATCGGTGGCTCCACGAACTAGAACTACCCCGGTCCAGAGCAACGGGTACACCAGTAACAGTGGCACTACCGCGTAGGACAAAAATCTACGGTCCCGGGCCAAGAGCCAATCGGCAATGACCACCAGTGGACCGATAATATGCATCACCCAATTCGCCCAGGGCAGCGGCACCCGCCCGCAGCACCTAAGGGTGCCAACAAGGTGAGGTAAATCAGACCGACCACCACCATGCACACACTTGCTAAAGCACGCAGGCCCACAACCCAGCGAGGTACCGAAGCACCCTTGGCTAGGCCTATTCCCCCGGCAATAAGTCCGACCACCACGACCACAAGATTCGACTGGATAGTGAAGTACCCAAAGAAGTTCATCGGCAATACCGGTCCTCGTGACGCGGTGTCCACATAGGTGGCTACGATGGCACTTAGAGTGATAAGCGCCCAGAGAATTCGGACTAGGTTCACATAGCGCAATGAGTTTTGAGCGGTCTTCACTCTCGAAGACTATAACTAGCAGCTACCGCTTCCAAAGATTTAAGCGTAGCGACTTGAAGATTCGTCAGTTCGTGTGTCCACAAAGTGACGAGACAGGACATACATAGTAATGAGATCCGCTGTCTTCGAAGCTATGAGTTTCAGTTTCTACGATGTACCGAGATTTCACGCTACCCGTATTCAGCAGTGGACCGCCACGAAACTTCGAGGTTAGCGGTTTAGAGTTCAGATATTTTGCTTATGACCAGCCCCGCCTCAGGGTCAGGGTCAAGGAAATTAGCCAGAACGCCGGATGTAATAAATAAGAATATACCTATAACTACTAGTATGATGATTATCAATGAAATGATGAAAAACTTCTTATCCTGTGCTTTCATATGTTAATTCATACCATCTATCCGGTCCACCTTCCATTCCGTTCTCGGAGATGCTTTGTCCCAAAATATCCGTGCTAGATTTTTCGCCCTGTCTATAGTTGGCGCGCTTGTCTGCGCGCCAACCGTCGTCTTCGCACAGCCCCAAGAGCCAGTTTCTAAAAGCACCACCGCGGCACTTGAAAACCTCGCTGCTGTTTCAGATGACACTTCACATGACGTTTTAGGAACCTCCGCAGACATTGCAGCTTCTAAAGCCTCCAACGTGTTTGATCTTCATGTCGCTGAAACTGCAATCGTTGTTCCAAGAGAGCCTGGGAAGCCCATAAGAATTGGCACTGGTTCAGAGAGCATCGAAATCCTTCGCCCCTCTGAAAATCAAGCATCAGCTATGGCCCTAGCCCCTGGTGTGATTTCGAATGAAGGCGCAGACTTCTCCACCGTCACATCTGTCAAAGATAGCGGCGACGTTCAAATCGCTACTGTCATCAACGATCCAAGATCTACTGAGCGTTTTGAATACCACTTAGACCTTCCCGATGATGCCACAATGCGCGAAGTAGAGGGTGGTGTACTGATTGAATCTAAAAATGGAGACCTGATAGGCGGGTTTGCTCCTCCTTGGGCTAAGGATGCTAACGGATTAGAAGTTCATACGCGCTACGAGATTGAAGGAAACGCCATAGTTCAAGTCGTTGACCATCATTCTGTTGAGAATCTCACGTATCCAGTAGTTGCGGATCCTGCCTACTCAAAAGGGATTATCAAACAGGTCAAGTGGGAACGATGGAAAAACGGTGGATGGGAGATCAGGTTGACAGTTACTGCGCTCGCGCGTTGGTACCAACCTTTCAACCCAAGCTACGTTTACAAAATGGGTCTAGACGATCTACGTCAACATCATCCTCGTTCCATGGCAAAAGCTACGATGGCGCAACAATGGAACTGTCATGTTGTGGGGCTTGCAGGAACGATAAATATCGACTTAGAAAGTAAGCGTAAAAGCTGGCCTGGTTGGCGCAAGGGGATAGCTACCAGTGTCATCAAGGGAAACGCTGCTAAGGCATGCAACTGGTAATTTCACCAGGCTGGCTCTAGATAGATTTTCATCAAAAGTAAGCATCTGGCTGATCGGGTAGATGCTTACTTTTTACCCACGGAACTCTTTGATATCGAGTTCTTGATATGGCGGGCACACTTCAAAAGCGGGTTCAATAACCTAAACCCGACCGGCGCGTTAACGCCTGCGTGAACCACACGGAGTGTTAATTTGTGGGTATGCCAAACCCCGAAGTCACCGACGCTGAACGCCGACTGCTCAAAGACTACAAGAACACCGCTCCCCACAAACTCGTGGTGAATAAAGCAGAAGCAGTACTCCTGCTTTCTGCGGTTGTTGACCCGGTGATTGTTGCTGACTTCGTGGACCGTGAACCTTCCACGCTGGAGGACTGGGCCCGGGACTGGAGTAAGCATCGTATGGCGTCTTTGTTTACAGGTCATGCAGGAAACCTGAACCGTAGTTTCCTCACTGAGGAGCAACGAGAGATTGTCGCTCAGGTCCTCTCCCAGCCGCCAGGTGACCAGTACTTGCCAGCACAGTTCTGGGATGTCCCGAAACTAGATCACTGGTTATTCACGACGTTCAACGTTGAATATGCGTCTGCGACTTCGTACCAGTTCTTGTTGCGCATGGCGGGGTTGTCTTTTCATAAGCCAGAGAAGTTTGACCGCAGACGAGGCGATGACAAGGCCATTGACCTGCGGATCAAAGAGATCCGTGAAGAACTCACGGTCCCGTTAGCTGACGAGGACACGTTGGTCTTCGCTGCGGACGAGGTGCGTATTGATCAGGAAGCCGTTGTCCGGCGGGCTTGGTATGAGAAGGGCACGAAAACCGTGGTGAAGGTTGACCGGCAGAAGGCTTCGCAGTCGTTTATCGGGTTCTTGGATCAGAATACGGGCCAGTGTTTGACGTTGCGGTTGGATTGGCAGAACGCCACCACGATCCTTGAAGCTGTGCAAACGTTGGTGGGGTTGCATCCAGGGAAACGGATTGTGATTGTGTGGGATAACGCGACGTGGCATAAGAACCAGTTGCTACGTGCAGAGCTAGCTCAGGGCGAAACGTTGCAGGATGTTCATTTGATCAATTTTCCGCCGTACGCTCCAGATCATAATCCGATTGAGCATGTGTGGAATGATGCGAAGAACGCGATCAGTAATGTTCAACGTGATGACTTTGAATCGACGGTGGCGGCGTTTGAAGCGCATATCCGGTCACGGTTGTTTGATTACAAGATTTGAGGTTCTGGCTGACCGTTTTTGATATGTGAGAGCCATACCTTTGCTGAATCTTCACGCGATTTTCAAGGCTCTTTGTAGGGCTTTTGATGAAACTAATTATCCACAGCAACGCTATGTGACGCTGCTAGCAACGTCATGACCTCGGCAAACATTCCATCCAGTTCGAAGCCAAGAGCCCCAAGCGATCCTTGTGTCACGTAGTAACCCGTCAGCAGAAACACACAGCATGAATCGTCATCGCAGTACGATCTATGCGCCTTAATGATGCAAACCTCACTTCTCCGAAGTTTTCATTTGCCATACCAAGTTGGCTTCCTCGGGTTTCAACGATGTGCGACTGAGTACACGTCACTAAGTCGAGCTTAAACATGGATATCAATGACATTCTCGCGCAGACTTGACTCTGACACAGTGTGAGGGCGGAGAACTGAAGAATGTTATCCATCGGGATGTTTGCGCAGATTGGTCAGGTCACCCACCGCATGTTGCGGCATTGGGATACGTCCGGTCTGCTCACCCCTGCCCATGTGGACCCGTTCAGCGGTTATCGTTCCTATGATCCGTCCCAGCTACAGCGCTTGCATCAGATTGTTGCTCTGCGCGATTTGGGATTTGGGCTCGAAGAGATCTCTTTAAGTCTGGCTCAGGGAGCAACTGCTGGAAAGATCTCCGAACTTTTGCTCATTCGTCAGGCGCAAGTAGAGACTGAACACCAGCTAGCCATGCAGCGCCTACGTGAAGTGCAACGACGTCTACAACTGATCTCCAAGGAGAAGCTCATGTCACGCATTGAAATCATTCACAAGCCATTGCCCGCAGTGCGTTTGGCGGCCGGCCGCTTCACCGTGGCCGAGCAACCTGAAATCGCCGGCCGCATCGGCCCACTCTTCGACAAGATCGCGCAGTCCATTCAGGGCCAAAGCCTTGCCACACCCGTTGCGCAGTACAACGGTACCGAGGATGGCGTAGAGGTCATTGCCGGATACGCCACTAACGCTCACAGCCTCGCAGGCGTCGAGATCATCGAGCTTCCCGCCGTGCCTGAAGCAATTTGCGGAGTGCACCTTGGCTCAATGGACACTATTCATGAAAGCTGGCAGGCCGTTCACGAAGAAGTCCTGGCCCGCGGTCTAGTCCCGTCCGGTCCGTGCCGCGAAGTCTACGTGCGCGCTGTATCCGAAGACCAAGCAGATTGGGTGACCGAACTTCAGCAGCCCGTCGGCACTCCCTAATCCACCAGCTGGTAAGGAGCTTCCAATAAGTCCCCCACCACGCTGCGCGCGGCTCCAACCAGCGCACCTGTTTGGCCCAACGTCGAGCACAGCAACCGCGCTTGACCGGCGATGCTCGGCGCGTGCACTTGGAGGCTAGCTTCCATTGCAGGACGCATCCATTGTTCTAGTGCGGCGAAGTGACCACCAAAGACGACGGTGGAAACGTTGTAGAGTCGCAGGGCCGAGGCCACCGCGATCCCCAAGGATTTTCCGGCCTCGGATACCGCGCTCAACGCTGGCTCTTCGCCAGCCTCCAGCGCTTGGTAGAGCTGGCTGATTCGCTCTTGACGCGGCGCGCTGTCGACGCCCGCGCCGAGGTTGGCGGCGGCCAAAATGGCTTCCTGCCCGGCAACGGTTTCCAAGCAACCGCGTCCGCCGCAGCTGCAGGTTTTGCCATCGGGTGCGATCACCACATGGCCGAGTTCGCCGGCGTGGCCCTGGGGTCCGACAAAAAGTTCAGCGTCGATGATCAATCCGCCACCAATGCCCACTTCCCCGGAGACAAAGAGGAAGTCGTTCTCTTGGGCATCCATCAATTGCTGTTGGGCCAGTGCTGAGGCGTTGGCTTCGTTAAAGAGCCGGAAGCGGGTTTTGGGTTCGGGCAGCAATGCTGCCACGTCGAGTTCCTGCTGAACCCAGCCAAGGTTTGGTGCCTGCAGGACGGTGAAATGTTCTTCGTTGACCAAACCGGGAACGGCTAATCCTCCGCCGAGGATCATCAGACCCTGGGCCTGGGCAGCAGCTTGGAGCCTCTGGCTCAACTCTCCGAGCGCAGCAAGTACTTCGCTTGCTGTTGAGCTGTGATTAGCGCGGGGCAGTACTTCGTGAGCCAGCAGTTTGCCACTGAGGTCCACCAGACCGGCGGCAATGTAGTCAACGTTAATTTCCATGCCAAGCACGCAGCGCGCGGGGTTCAGGACCAGACCTACCGAGGGTCGGCCACGCTCCCCGTCGCGGTGCACGCCAATTTCGGTGACCAACCCGGCAGCCAGTAGGTCGGTGACCAGGCTGGAAACCGAGGCCTTGGTGAGTTGGCTGAGTTGCGCGATATCGGCGCGGGATAACCGCTCGTCCTCCCCTGCAGCTGCGATCACCGACAAGACCCTAGCTAGGTTGGCTTTGCGCACATCTGCAACGTTGCCCGGCGCACCAGAAGTGGTAGCTCGGGCAGTAGTCGCTGGTTGGCGCATGCCTTCTCCTAAAGAATTTTTTGGGTGAATCGTTCATTGCTCGCTATTGACTCTAGCGCATGAGCGACCATATAGTTCAGGACATAAACTAAATGGTGAAAGCCAACCCTCTCGATCCAAGGATGTATCACGATGAGCGTTACCCCGACCCCTGAAGACCACTTCACCTTTGGCCTCTGGACTGTGGGATGGACCGGCGCCGACCCATTCGGTGTCGCCACCCGCAAGAACCTGGACCCGGTAGAAGCCGTGCACAAGCTCGCTGAATTCGGCGCCTACGGCATCACCTTCCACGACAATGACTTGATTCCTTTTGACGCCACCGAGGCTGAACGCGAAAAGATCCTGTCTGACTTCCGCGCAGCCCTGGAAGAAACCGGCTTGAAGGTCCCGATGGTGACCACCAACCTGTTCAGCCACCCGGTATTCAAGGACGGCGGCTTCACCTCCAACGACCGCTCGATCCGCCGTTTCGCACTGGCCAAGGTCCTGCATAACATCGATCTTGCCGCCGAGATGGGCGCCGAAACCTTCGTCATGTGGGGCGGGCGCGAAGGCAGCGAATACGACGGCTCCAAGGACTTGGCCGCAGCACTGAACCGCATGCGCGAAGGCGTGGACACGGCAGCTGGCTACATCAAGGACAAGGGCTACAACCTGCGCATCGCACTGGAGCCAAAGCCGAACGAACCACGCGGCGACATCTTCCTGCCAACCGTCGGCCACGGCCTGGCGTTCATCGAGCAGTTGGAACACGGCGACATCGTCGGCCTGAACCCGGAAACCGGCCACGAGCAGATGGCTGGCCTGAACTTCACCCACGGCATCGCCCAGGCGCTGTGGGCCGAAAAGCTGTTCCACATTGACCTCAACGGCCAGCGCGGCATCAAATACGACCAGGACCTGGTCTTCGGCCACGGCGATCTGACCAGCGCATTCTTCACCGTTGACCTGCTGGAGAACGGCTTCCCCAACGGCGGGCCAAAGTACACCGGCCCACGCCACTTCGACTACAAGCCATCGCGCACCGACGGCTACGACGGCGTGTGGGACTCAGCCAAGGCCAATATGTCCATGTACCTGCTGCTCAAGGAACGCGCCCTGGCCTTCCGCGCGGATCCAGAAGTACAGGAAGCCATGAAGACCTCGGGTGTCTTCGAACTGGGCGAAACCACCCTGAACGCCGGAGAAAGCGCAGCGGATCTGATGAGCGATTCGGCGAGCTTCGCAGGCTTTGACGCCGATGCTGCCGCGCAGCGCAACTTCGCCTTCATCCGCCTGAACCAGCTGGCCATCGAGCACCTGCTCGGCTCGCGCTAAACCCCGCCAGAACCCACCGTAGAAAGCAGCCACACTCAATGACGCTTGTAGCCGGCATCGACTCCTCCACCCAGTCCTGCAAGGTTGTCATCCGCGACGCTGACACCGGAGCGTTGATCCGCTCCGGACGCGCCAGCCACCCGGATGGCACCGAAGTGGACCCGGAGTTCTGGTTCGCCGCCCTGCAAGAAGCCATCGCCCAGGCCGGCGGCCTGGACGATGTGGCTGCGATCTCGGTGGGCGGGCAACAGCACGGCATGGTCGCGCTGGATGCCACCGGTGCGGTGATCCGCCCTGCGCTGCTGTGGAACGATACCCGCAGCGCGCAGGCGGCCCGCGACATCATCACCGAGGCCGGCGACGGTGACAGCGAGGCTGGCGCCGCCTACTGGGCGCAGCGTACCGGCACCCTTCCGGTCTCCTCGATCACCCTGGCCAAACTACGTTGGCTCAAGGACCATGAACCGGACAACGCGGCCAAGGTCGCCGCGGTCTGTCTGCCCCACGACTGGCTGTCCTGGCGTCTGGCCGGTTATGGCCCGGGCAGCGGTGTCGAAGGCTTGGCCGCTCTAGGCACCGACCGCTCCGATGCCTCGGGCACCGGGTACTACCGGGCTGCCGAAAAATCCTATGATCTCAAAGCCTTGGAGCAGCATCTGGGGCACGCCCCGATTTTGCCTGCGGTGGCGGGACCGCTGGAATCCATCGGCCGCACCGCCACCGGCGCGCTGATCGGTCCCGGCGCGGGTGATAACGCCGCCGCCGGACTGGGGGTTGGCGCCACCGTTGGTGATGTAGTGATGTCCCTGGGCACTTCCGGCACGGTCTTCGCGGTTGCCGATGCCCCATCTGCAGACACCAGCGGGCTGGTGGCCGGGTTTGCCGATGCCACCGGAAACTACCTCCCACTGGTGTGCACGCTAAACGCAACCCGAATTTTTGATGCCACCGCCAACCTGTTGCAGGTGAGCCTGACAGAGCTCAATGACCTCGCCCTGTCAGCCAACCCGGGCTCCAATGGCCTGACCCTGCTCCCTTACTTCGACGGCGAGCGCACCCCGAACCTGCCAGATGCCACGGGTTCGCTGCACGGAATCACCCGTGCGAATTACACTGCACCCAACTTGGCTCGCAGCGCGGTGGAAGCAATCATCTGCTCGCTAGCCGATGGGCTGCGCGCGCTTGAGGCTCAAGGGGTTCAAGCCCAGCGCATCATCTTGGTGGGCGGCGGAGCGCAGTCCACAGCGGTGCAGCAGATTGCAGCCCAGGTGCTGGGCCTGCCGATTATCATTCCGGCCCCTGGCGAGTATGTGGCTGATGGCGCGGCACGGCAAGCTGCCGGTGTGCTGGCCGGAGCATTCCCGCAGTGGACCCATGACTCCACCGAAGTCCCTGCGGCAGAAGCAACACCGCATGTTTTGGAACGCTACCGTTCGCTGGTTTCCAGCCAGTGGCTAGAGAAGTAAGGATCTGCCGTGGAGCTAGAGACCAAGGAACTCAACTGGGCTGGAAACCTTGAGTACCGGGCCAGCGAACTGCTGTACCCCACCAGCATTGAGCAACTGCAGGAACAGGTTCGCGCCGCCAGCAAGGTGCGCGTGCTCGGTTCCCGCCATTCATTTAATGACATTGCCGATACCAGCGAAACCATGATCCCACTGGCCAAGATGCCCCAAGTCATTGATATCGATGCGCAGGCCATGAACGTGCGCGTCAGTGGCGGAATCACCTATGGCGCGCTGGCCGATGCGCTGCACGCCGCCGGTTTTGCGCTACACAATCTGGCTTCCCTGCCGCATATTTCGGTGGCCGGCGCGGTATCCACTGGCACCCATGGCTCGGGCGAAGCCCACGGCAACCTGGCAACCGCAGTCAGCGCAGTCGAGCTCGTGCTGGCCGATGGCTCGCAGCTCTCGGTCAATCGAAACGATCCGGAATTCAACGGCTTTGTAGTGTCCCTTGGTGCGCTAGGCGTGATCACTCATCTGACCTTGGATATCGTTCCGAGCTTTGATGTGCAACAGACCGTGTATGAGCAGCTGTCCTGGGACAAAGTTCTGGACAACTTTGATGGAATCCAGGCTTCCGCCTACAGCGTCAGCCTGTTCACCGATTGGAGCGGGGACTTGGTGGGCCAAACATGGCTCAAGCGTCGTGTTGGTGATGCCCTTCTCGATGATATTGATCAGGGAAAATTTGGCGGTCTGGCGGCGATCGCTCCGATGCACCCATTGCCCGGAGCCGATGGCGCGATCTGCAGCGAACAGCTCGGGGTGGCCGGGCCTTGGTCCGATCGGCTCTCCCATTTCCGCATGGACTTCATGCCCAGTGCCGGTGATGAGTTGCAGACCGAATATTTGGTTCCGCGTGAATACGCTGTTCAAGCCATTACCGCGATGCGCGAGCTGTCCTCGGTGATCACCCCGTTATTGCTGGTGGCTGAGGTGCGGACCATTGCCGCCGATGAGTTGTGGCTCAGCGGCAACTACGGCCGCGACGGTATTGCCCTGCACTTTACGTGGAAGCCGCAGCAGCAGGAAGTGGAGACAATCCTGCCGCACGTCGAATCAGCTCTCGCGCCTTTTGCGGCTCGTCCGCATTGGGGCAAGCTCTTTGCAGCAACGTCAACCGATCTGCAGAAGCTGTACCCGAACTTCAATGACTTTATCGAGTTGGCTCAGCGCTTGGATCCTGCGGGCAAATTCCGCAACGAATTCCTGAATCGCAATCTCTTTGGTGCTTAGGTTCTAGGGCAATGGAGCACACCCAATTTGTGTCGATCGGTCTAGTTGCCAACTTGAAGGAACTATCGCCTAGTGGATATCCGGCTATCGGAATAATCTCCAAAAAGATTTCTTCGGTTTTTTCGGACTCTCGGGCCACTGCTCGCGATAAATCTTAAACGTCTCAAGGTCGTCGAGTGGCACTAGCGCGAACCACTCGACGGCATCAAGGCGCTCGTATTTCTTGAGGGTGCGAAGTTTCTCTTCGGGAATGTTGCGCGAGTGCTCCCAAAACATCCCGACATACTTTTCTTCATGAACGTTGGTCGACCCTGAGAATCCTATACCTTGCCACACTAGGTAATTGCGGCACCAGAATGTCTCTTCGGCCTGACTCCGATGAACGACTCTGCTCCACTCAGTAAATCCGGCAAGCGGACCAAGTTGAGACCGCCAGGTTAGTTGCCACTCCGGCCCGGGCCGTTCCTCGATGGAGGAGAGCACGAGCATGCCATGGTCATACTCACCAGATGGCAGCTTTGCTGACCCACATTCATAGAGCTTTCCGCCAAACCTGGCACATGCCCCCGTGAGTGGGATGCCTCCGGGCAGAAAACGTGAAAAAGCAGGAGGATTCTCCACCGATGGTTCAGATTCAAGACCAGACATATTCAGCATGCTATCGAAAACTCGTAGCCCACCCCATTCGCGCCACGTACTTACTCAGCCTTCGCGGTCAGCCTCAAGCAAGCACTTCTGAAAAGCCTGGGCCGCAGGATTCGGAGTACCCGTACCCGCATAGAGCCGCGTCTTTGGCTCACCGACCAACGGGTGGAACGAGACTTCAGGCATCTGGAAGCGCGACACCGATGCAGGCAGGATTGAGACTCCCAGCCCGGCAGCGACCAGCCCAAGAATGGTCTCCTGATGAATGGCTCGCTCGACAATTCGAGGCGGCGTACGACCATCGAATAATGAATGTACCAGCGAGTAGAAACCACTCATGTACTTGTAGGGGAAAAGGACAAAGTCTTCATCGGCGAGATCCTCTGCCTTGATCTGCTCATTGGCACCCAAACGATGGCCCGCCGGAAGCGCCACCACCAGTGGCTCCGAATGGATCTCTTGCAATTCGACGCCGGGCACTCTTGTTGGGTCACGCAGAATTCCGAGATCAAGACTATTTTCTAGCAGCTTTTCAATCTGCTCGTCGGTAGTGAGCGGGTGCAGCACCAGCTCAACATTGGGCCGCAGTTCGCGGAACCTGCGCAGCGCCGAAGGCATGGTGGCATAACTGGCAGAGCTGACAAATCCGACATTCAGCCGTCCGCGCAGGCCCAGTCCCGCCTCGGTCAGTTCTTGATTGGCCTTATCCAGATCCGCCAGTAACGGTTTGATGCGGTCCAGATACATCCGCCCTGCGGGCGTGAGGATTACGCTGCGAGTGGTGCGGTCAAAGAGCTGCACGCCCAGCTCTTGTTCCAGCTTTTTCACTGCAACGGTCAGCGGTGGCTGCGACATCCGAAGCTCTTCGGCGGCACGGCCGAAGTGCAAATGTTCAGCAACAACGAGGAAGTAGTGGAGGTGGCGGAGTTCCATGCACTCAATTTTTGCACAAAAACTAATAATGTCTAGGAAAAAGGTATTGGACGCCCTAATAATATCCGTGGGTTACTAGAGGTAGAACAACAAAGATGCCCAGATCAGGAGCAAGCCATGAGCACCTCGTCCCAGTCGCCCTCTGCAGAATACGTTGTCATCGGAGCAGGCCTCGCCGGCTCCTCGGCAGCATGGAGGTTGGCTCAGCGAGGCCATGAAGTTGCCCTGCTGGAGCGCAAAGTGCCCGCCGCTGACGATGCCAGTTCGCATGGCTCAGCGCGCATCTTCCGTTATGGCTACCCCAACCAGCTCTACACAGACCTTGTTGTACAAGCGCGCAAAGCCTGGGATGAGCTCGAAGAGGCCAGCGGCAGCCAGCTGATCAACCCCTGCGGTTCAGCGGACTACGGACCCCTGCGCAATCCACGTATGCTCGCCGGGATTCTCGCCAACGCCGGGGTGGAACATGAATTGCTCTCCGCTGCCGAGGCCCGCAACCGTTTCAACGGAATCAATTTTGATACCGAAGTCCTTTGGCACCCAGGTGCCGGAGTGCTGGACGCCGAACGCTCGGTTCAGGCAATGGTGGCTCAAGCCAAGGCTTATGGCGCCCAGGTGGAAACCCAATGGCCAGTCGCTTCCGTCGAGGCAACAACTAACGGATACAAACTCACGTCCGCAGATGGACGCACCTACTTGGCATCCAAAATCATCGTGGCCGCAGGCGGCTGGTTGCCAGAATTGCTGGGAAATCTCCCTCTGCCATCAGGCTTTGTACGCAGCGTTCCCAAGATGGTTGTATATCAAGAGAATGCCTTCCACTTCCCTTACCGCGACCAGGATACCGAAGCACGCCAAGCATGGCCAACCTACATCCACAAGGACCCTGCTTTAAGTCCTATGGCCTGCCCGGCGGACGTGACGCCAACTTCCGCGGACAAAAGGTTGCCGAATATATGGCCGGACGGCAGCTGGATACTGCCAGCCAGCAAAACGGCCAGATTGATCCAGCCAACCGCGAACGCATGATCGAGTACGTCAAAAAGTACCTTCCCGGACTGGAACCAACGCCCTACGCCGAAACCACCTGCATTTTCAGCGCAACCCCCACTGAGGATTTCATCATGGATGAAGTCGACGGCATCACCATCTTCTCGCCTTGCTCGGGGCATGGAGCCAAGTTCGGCCCGCTGCTCGGCGAGCTTGCTGCGGACTTGGCCACCGGGGTGCGGGAAACCCCGAGCTTTTCCGCCTCGCTTCCCACGCCAAGGCCATGGTCTAGAAGTCCCAGCAGCAAGCTATTTTGGAGAATCCCTTGTTCAACATCCCGCTAGACCTGTCCACCACGACAGTCACCGAGCTCATGGCTGGCATCGCCGGCACCGGGCAAGACCCATTGCGCGGAGGCTATTCCCGCCCGGTGTATTCCAGTGCTGAAATCGACCTGCGCACGTGGTTCAGTGAACAAGCCACCAGACGGCAGCTAAGCGTTGAGGAAGACGGAAATGGCGCGCTCTGGGCCTGGTGGGATCTGCCGACGGGAATCCGCACCAACGCTATTGTCACCGGCAGCCACCTCGACTCGGTCCCGGGTGGCGGACCCTTTGACGGGCCTCTGGGCGTAGCCAGCGCATTGATTGCCTTTGATCTGATGCAGGCACGGAATCTTGTGTGCACTCGTGCCATGGCTATCGTGGTGTTCCCGGAAGAGGAAGGCTCCCGCTTTGGTGTGGCTTGCTTGGGCTCGCGTCTGCTCACCGGAGCCATTGACCGAAACAAGGCGTTGAATCTGAGGGATCCTGACGGCAATAGTTTTGCCGACATAGCATCCAGCAATGGGCTAGATCCACGTTTCATCGGCCCAGACCGCCGCCTCTTGGGACAGATTGGTGTCTTTGTCGAGTTGCATGTGGAACAGGGACTCGGGCTGGCGGATCTGGATCACCCGGTGGCCATCGGCGGATCCATCCTCGGCCACGGACGTTGGAAGTTGAGCATGCGGGGACAAGGTAACCACGCAGGAACCACGCTGATGTCTGACCGCAAGGATCCGATGGTGGCTGCTGCCCGCAGCATTGCCGCGGTGCAGCAGATTGCCCGCACACGGGATAAAGCGCGAGCTACAGTGGGCCGGCTGCAACCGGTTCCTGGCGGAACTAATGTCATTGCCTCGCGGGTGGACTACTGGCTGGACGTGCGCCATCCAGATGATGCGGTTACGGCCGGTGTTGTCCAAGAGATTCACGAGTCGGCGCAGGTTATTGCAGCTGAAGAGGGCTGCAGCCTCGATTTCTCCCAAGAATCATTGAGTCCAACGGTAAGTTTTGATGCAAAGCTTTCGGGGCAGCTTGGACTGGCGCTGCCCAACACTCCGGTACTCGATACCGGTGCGGGGCATGATGCTGGTGTACTCGCCGGACACGTACCGAGTGCCATGATTTTTGTTCGCAACCCCAACGGCATCTCCCACTCCCCTGAAGAATATGTAGAAGACGCTGACGCGGAACTTGGCGCGGCAGCTTTGGCCGATGCCTTAGCATCGTTGCTTCAGTAGCCGGGGTTGGATCTCCTCACCTGAATTCGGGCAGATTTTGCCCGAAGCCAAGCTGCCGTGCGCAAATTCCGGACCCGACTTCAAAATCGCAGAGGGTGGATGCCACCGGTGGCCATTGCCGTGGTCTGAGAAGAACTGTCCGAATTACTGGAATAGCAACTGGGAATCCCCGATCTCTGTATTCCCGCTTTCCGTGGTGTGTGGGAATACAGAACTAAGTGATTCCCATTCCTGCAGGAGACCCCATGGCACATCCGCCCGGGCAATAGGAGTTCGCGCAAACTTGAGTCAGAGTGACGTTACACGGGTACGGGATACCGGACGCCTGTACGAACGATAGAAACGCCGTTCTTGCGTGGCACTACGCATCGGTCGTGCCACGATCCACTTGATTAGTGCGCCGACTGTCCCGTAGAGCGTTCGACTTACGGGAATGGAGCAATAGCACGCGAAGTGGATCTGCCGGGTAGTCTTTTCCGTCGCTTTACCGTCCCCAAGGGGTGGCAATTATGAGGATGCGCCTTACTGGTCTGCGTCGGTATGATCGCGGTATGAATTCTTCACAGGAGTCCGCGCCGTCAACGGTGCGCCTGTTTCCGGATTATGCAAACACGGTGCTTTGGTTTAACGAACCAATCGAGTACGACACTGCCAAGCTGTCCGGTACTTTGACACACGAACTCTCGCAGTGGGAACAGTCGTACTATGACGGATTGAACCATGACTATGAGTGGAAATCCGCAGGTGTGGCTCGCAGATTCGCTGCAGAGGGTGAACGATTAGCGCAACGTGTGGCTGATGAACTTGGCGATAAATTCGAAATCGAATTAGTCACGTCCTTGGAAGGCTCACCAAAACGCAAATTTCAAGGGAGGGGACCAGCCCTCAACCCTGAAGCTGCCGCAGTGTTCGATTCCTTGGCCGTTGAGGTTAAAGATTTTGAAGAGGAAGTATCGCGTGCAAGGGAAGCTACCCGTCGGGGAGAAAGCACTGGATGGTATGCCTATGCACCGCTTTCAAATACCGTTTTCAGACCGAAGCAACATAACGATTGATAATCCGGTGCCTGACCTTTACGCATTATCTCTCTAGTCGACGTTGGGCGATTCCCCTGCGGACGGAGCGGTGTAACGCGGAGGAAAATAGGCAGAACTTCTGAGAGCTTCGGAAACCGATAGCACCGCAGGGTTGAGATAGATTCATGTCTTGCTAGGCCGGCGGCAGTACGAAAGCGAGCAGGTGTTTTGCCTCCCAAACGTATGAGTTCATCACACCGGTAATAGAACTCCCCTAGATACTCGACGTCGAGACTGAGCGAGCTGGACGCGAGGTGGATCGACCCGCCGGGGTCCGTCGGGCAAACTGCAGCGACCACGGCATCCCTTCCACGGCAGATAAATTCTGTCCCGGATATGGCAGATCCCCGAGAAGCGGCCACACTCCGCTTTTCGGGGATCTACGTTTATCAAGGTCCGACTACGGACCTAAATCTTTAGGCGAGGACCGGAGTCTCCCACAAGTTCAGCACCTGGCCGATGTTTTTCTCCTCGGCCGACTGGTACAAATCGGTAGCCCAGGCGACGTCTTCAATCGGCATGCCACCGACCGAGTAAAGGATGATTTCCTCATCATTGCGGCGAGCTGGAATTTTGCCGGTGGCAACGTCTGCAATCTCTTCAAGCTTTGATTCTGGCAGCTTGCCATCACGCATCAAATCGTGGAAGTGAGTACCTGGAATGCCCAGCAGCTGATAGGCCTGAGTTCCATATTCCTCAGCCCATGCGTCATACAGACCACGGGCGTCCAGGATCAGACGGGCATCGTTGATGATGAAGTCATCATCAAATCGTGCAGCCGCTGGTAGCAACAGGAGCGCGCCAGGCTTGATGGCCTCAGTTGGGAAGTAAGGGAAGGCATCAGAACCCTTAATGTCGGTGCTGGTGGTCGCCATGATGACGTCCGCGTCCTTGATGGCTTCTTCAATGGTTTCAGCGGCCACAATCGAGGTCACCTGAGGGAAGTTTTCACGGATGTACTGAGCGAAGGACTCCACGCCAGCAGCCGAGCGGCCCTTGACGGTCACGGTGTGAATGCTCGGGCGCAGCGACAGGGTCGCGTCAATGACGGACTTGGCAATCACGCCGGGACCAACCACGGCGGCGACCTTGGCGTCCTGCTTGGCCAGGTGCTTCACTCCCACACCCGGAACCGCTCCGGTGCGGTAGGCGCTGAGCAGGTTTGCGCTCATCACGGCCATCGGCGCACCGGTATCGGTGTCGTTCAGAGTGAATAGGTGAATGGACCGTGGCTGACCCTTGGCACGGTTTTCAGTGTTTGAGCCGTACCACTTCACGCCGGTAGTTCCGAAACGTCCGCCGAGGTAAGCCGGCATAGCCATGAAGCGGCGGTCCGGGCCATCACTTGGCATACCTTCGTGGACTGGGTTCTGCGGGAAGGTGATCATGGCGCCGTGCGAGTTGCCGTTTTCTCCGGCCATCCGGTAGTCCCCGTTGCGAAGCAGGATCAACGCTTCTTCCATCACGTCGGTGCAACGAGCGATATCGGTGACACCTGCGGCGATCATGTCCTGCTCGCTGAGGTAGCGGAAGTTGATAGTAGTCATTCGGGAGCTCCCTTGCTGGAATTTTCTAGAGGTTCAAAAGTTAGATGGCTGCTTCGCCGGTTTCACCGGTACGCACGCGGATGATCTGTTCCAAGGAGGTGACCCAGACTTTCCCGTCACCGATCTCGCCGTTTTCACCGGTCTTGGCGGTGTTGACGATGATCTCCAGGGCACGTTCCAGATCAGGATCTGAGACCAGCAGTTCAAGACGGATCTTGTTCCGGAACATCACCGAGAATTCTTGTCCTCGGTAGTACTCGGTGCGCCCGCCCTGGGCGCCACGGCCCTGGACTTCGGTAGCGGTCACTCCGGAGAAGCCGGCCTTTTCCAATTCGGAACAAATGGATTCAAGCCGGATGGGCTTGATCACTGCGGTGATAAGTTTCATGGCAGAGCCTTTCTGTGCAGGCGGCTAGAGCTGACGGCTGTCATAGGCGGATTCAGCATGGATGGAGTTATCCAAACCAGCTTCCTCTTCGGCCTCGCTGACGCGGATTGGCGAAATCTTATTCATCACCCAAGCGATAGCGAAGGTCATGACGAAGCTGTAAACCAAGGTGGCGGCAATCGCGATCAGCTCGTGGCCCAGCTCGCTGAAGTGGCCGCCGAAGAAGATCCCTGCCATTTCTCCGGGTGCTTTGGGGTTAGCGAAGAAGGTTGCAAACAGCGAACCGGTGATACCGGCAATGCCGTGCACCGCAAAGACATCCAATGAGTCATCAATCTGGTGGCGGCGTTTCCAGGTAATGGCCCACGCGGCAGCTGCTGCGGCGAGGAAACCCACCATGATGGCACCAATTGGTCCCACAGCGTCGGCCACCGGGGTGATGCCGACCATTCCGGCAATGGCGCCGGTACCCAAACCCAGCATGGTGGCATGCCCATCACGAACACGTTCAATCGTGATGAACCCCAGCATGCCACCACACAGGGCCAGCAAAGTGGTGAGAATGACGTACTGAGCCATGAAGTTCGCTCCGCCGGCGGTGCCGCCGTTGAACCCCATCCAGCCAGTAGCGATCAAACCCACGCCGATCAACATGAGCGGCAAGTTATGTGGTCGTCCCGGGCCCATTTTGCGCTTGCCCAAAACCACAGCCAGGGCCAGACCTGCGGCACCAGCGTTCATGTGCACCGCGGTGCCACCAGCAAAATCGTGGAAGCCCAGCTTGTTGCGCATCCATCCACCGACGGCCCCAGTTTCTGGGTTATCCAGCGCAAAGACCCAGTGTCCTAGCGGGCAGTAGACCAAGATGACCCACAAGGCCACGAAGACCAACCATGCGCCGAACTTCATTCGTCCGGCAGCGCCGGAAGCGACCAGAGCTACGGAGATGGCGGCAAAGAGAATGTAGAACGCACCCCAGAAAGTGCCGCCAGCCTCATCGTCGGTCATAAAGTCAGAGAAGAAGGTGTATTCGAAAGGATTCCCGATGATTCCTGCGCCCCCAAGCGAATCACCTAGAACCAGCCCATGGCCGATAACCACGTAAACAACGCCGGTCACCGCCAATGCACTGAGCACCATCAGCATCATGTTCAGGACATTGCGTCCGTTGAGCATGCCACCGTAAAGCATTGCCAGTCCTGGGAACATCAGCAGAACCATGGCGAATGCCGCCAGGAGCCATGCCATGTCAGCGGCTTCCATGATGGGCGCCCCTTTCGAAGTTTGTGTTTGCGAGCAACTTCAAACTATCGAGGCCAGGTTCCGCTTCGCTTTCGAATCCGTTTCTAATAAGCAACACAATGTTTCGTTTCACGGATCAAATATCAAGGGTGTGAATTCTTTGTAAAAGCGTGGTCATCTACTGACTTCTTTTTGGTCGCAGGCCACGTCAAAGATATTCTGAATGGCAATTATTAGGCTCCGACGTGGCTTTATTAGTCAGTCGCTATAGATGAACTTGTGGAAACGCGTAGGAAACACCTCTGATTCCACTGCGAAATCCGCAACTTGTAGCGTGGGTTGTATCAACCTTTACGGGCCAGCTTCATTGGCCCTAAACGCAATAGTTGGAGCTAGTCTTGGCACCTTTGAATTTTTCGGTCCTGCACATTCGTGAGTCTCGTCCCCACAACCCGCAATTCCAAACGGAACTTGATGAGCTCAACGAAAACACTGTAGGTCAGATCATCGATGCCGGACACAATGCGTCCTTAGTGCCCTGTAATGATCTGAGCGTCGAGCAGATGCTGCAGATTGTTGATGCTTCTGACGCCGTGATCATCATGGGTGGTGAAGATGTTGAACCTTCGCTGTATGGTCGCAGCTCTGCTTACCCGGGCGGTGGTTATCATGAGCTTGCAGCGGATCGGAACCAGATCGCAGCTATCCAGCATGCCATCACTACCAAGACCCCACTGTTGGGAATCTGCCGAGGGTTGCAGTTATTAAACGTTGCTTTGGGTGGCACTTTGATTCAACATCTGGAGAACGCAGATGCTCACCGCAGCACCGGCAGCGATCCATTTGTTGATACCCGCCTGGACTCGATCAGCACTGAGCTTCAGGAAGATCTATCTTCCAAGACCAGCCACAAGTGCACGCACCATCAAGCCATTCACGAATTGGGCACAGGTCTGCAAATCGCTGCCATGTCCACCGATGACATTATTGAAGCCGTCATTCATGAGTCAGCGCCAGTGACCGCCGTGCAATGGCACCCGGAACATCCGCAGACTGCCTCCACCCAGCTCCGCATGTTGATTCAGCGCCTAGCTACGCAGCACGAGCAAGTTTCCGGCATACTTCCAGAGCTCATCAACAGCTAACCTCCAGAGTCAAAGGGTTCCGGAGGCTAGACTTGGAATTATGGCATTGACCCAAAATACGGTGGTGGACACCGCAGTCACTATCCTGCAGCAATTCGGGTTAGCTGACTTGTCGATGCGTCGTTTGGCCAAAGAGCTGGATGTTCAAGTTGGGGCTCTCTACTGGCATGTGAAGAACAAGCAGGAACTGCTAGCTCAGGTGGCTGCCAAGCTGCTTAATACCCCGCAGCTCTCGGTTAATGCTGAAGATTTTAGCGCTCCTGCAGATGCGATTCTTCAACTCTCGCGCCGCCTTTATCTCGCGTTATTGCCGATACAAGACAGCCCTGAAGTCATCGAAGTTGCCACCGCGATGCAAGTCACCGAATTGGCGCCAGTATTGCAGTTGCGTGACCTTTTGGAATCTTCAGGGCTTTCCACCGAGCAGGCCCGCCACGGACAACAATTACTGCTCAACCACATCCTGGGGTCTGTTGCCTTCCGACAGAACCTCGTGCAATTGGACGTTGATGCACCATTAGCGGATGGGTTCGATTGGGGACTGCAACGGGCTGTTGCGGGATTGATTAGCTGACCGCTGGGAAAATAGCTTTATACTGAATTCTGAAGAAACGCAACTGGCACCGGCCTCTGGCTTTGTAAATGTTGCGGGCTCCCGGACTCTGCTGCGGCAAAAGGGAGCTTCTTCACTTACATAGTTTGCAAGAAGCCCATCGCATCGAGTGTTAGCTGAGTTTCCCGCCGGAGGCTTCGAGGTAGCACGAGGCGCACAGCGATTCGTACCAAACGTCTTCGCCGTCGATGGCTACCTGATCCCCGTCAAAGACCACAGCTTCGCCGACCCGTCGGGTGTTAAACATGGCCTTGCGTCCACAACGGCAAATGGTCTTCAGCTCTTCCAAAGAGTGGGCAAGCTCCATCAAGCGTGCCGACCCAGGGAATGCATGGGTGCGGAAGTCAGTGCGAATGCCGTAAGCCAAGACCGGTACGTTATCCAGCACCGCGATACGCAACAAGTCATCAACCTGCTCGCTCGACAAGAACTGCGCTTCATCCACCAAAAGGCAGGCCACGGGTGGAGCATCTACATGGGTGAGCAATGCATCTGGGTCGTCCCCTGAACTTTGGGCTGCGAACTGCTCCCGGACGTTATCCTCTGGCCCAATGGTGAAGTCCGTGATGCGCTTGATCCCCAAACGCGAAACGATGGAGTTCTCACCCTTGGTATCAACACCCGGTTTGGCCAGCAGGATGCGCTGGCCACGTTCTTCATAGTTGAAAGCAGCCTGAAGCAAACTCGTGGACTTGCCAGAATTCATTGCTCCGTAGCGGAAATACAACTTGGCCACTATCGCTCCTTGAAGAATCGTTGCGCCTACCAACTAGCGGGCACCCTACGATCTTAGTGCCAGCTCCGTTATTCACCGGTAGTTACACTCGGTGCAGCGCCCAATCCAACTCAACTCACAGCTGGCGTTGGAAGTTCGAGTTACCGAAATCTAGAGGGTGTCCCGCTTTGGCTTTCTAGCAAAGACCACCCAATACAAGACTGACATCACCACAACAAATGGCACGCCGAAGATCAAGGTGTACTTGAACTGAGGAACAAAGAAGGAAGTCGCCAGCAGCGCCGCCAACAGCAGCGCACCCAAGATGGATGCAGCTGGATATCCAAGCAATTTGTACTCCAAAACCACCTGCTCCTTCTTCACCCTGCGCCGGAAGGAAACATGGGTTATCAGAATCATGAACCACGTAGCCAAGGCACCAAAGGTGGCCAAGGACAGCATGATGCCAAACCCTCCATCCGGGACCAGTGCATAAACAATAGCTGCGACTCCAATGCCGCCGGCAGACATCCACACCGCATGAATCGGCGCCCCGGAACGGTTAGTCCGAAAAGCCATGCGTGGCGCGTGGCCCGAGTCAGCTAGAGAATGCAACATCCGTGTGGCGGCATAAAGCTGTGCGTTCATGGCCGACAGTGCAGCAATGATCAATACAAAATTCAGCACGGAATCAGCAAAGGGAATACCAACTTGGGACATCACCGTGACAAAGGGTGAGCCACCGGAAATCAGTTCGCTGGTTGGTGCCACCGCCAGGATCAGGGCCATGGTGAATACGTAGAACAGCAAGAGCCTGAGGAAGGAAACCTTGAAGGATTTGCGCACCGCAATCTTTGGATTGTGGGCCTCGGCTGCGGCAATCGAGATGGCTTCAATTCCCATATAAGAGAAGATCGCAACAATCACCGCGCTCCAGGTGCCAAACAATCCGTTGGCGAAGAATCCACCTTCAGCGCTGTAGTTATGCACCCCAAACTGATCTTGAGAATTATGGAAGACCAGCCACAGGGCAATGATGATGAAGGCAAGGACGGCAAAAACTTTAATTGCCGAGAACCAGTATTCGGTGGTTCCGAAGATCTTCACGCTGGAGAAGTTCACCGCCAAAAGAACGGCGGAGAAAATGGCCACCCACCACAGTCCGGGAATCTGTGGGAACCAGTACTGCATATACTCGCCTACTGCGCTGACCTCGGTGCCTACCGCAAAGATCAGTGCAGACCAATACAAATATTTGGTCAGGTATCCGGCAAATCGACCCAGATAGCGTTCAGCGTAAACGCCGAAGGATCCAGCCACCGGCTGCTTGACCGTCATTTCGGCGAGCGCACCCATGACCAGCAAGGCAACCACACCACCGATCACGTAGCTGAGGATTACCGACGGGCCAGCCATCATGATGGCCAACTTGCTGCCAGCAAAAAGTCCGGTGCCAATGGCACTGCCCAGGGCGATCATGGACATCTGCGCAGGGGTCAGTGATTTTTTCAGCCCCGACCCGATGTCAGTGGCGCGTACCGGCTGCTTGCCCAACAATGCTCCTTCAAATCTCATACAAACAGCACGGCATCAGAACATACCGTGCTGCGTATAAGCGTACTCTGGCCATTGCTGGCCAGAGTCTAGAGCCCCCAAAGTAGTGGCTACCGCTTTCCCGGTTAGGTCACGGCATTTCGTACGGCGTACTCTTCGCGCTGCCACGAGTCGGTGTGCAGAATTTCACGCAGTTTCTCCACGGCATCCCAAATATTGGTGCGCGTTAGGTACAGCGGGGTAATGCCAAAGCGCAGGACCTCAGGCTCGCGGTAGTCCCCGATCACTCCTTGGTCGATGAGCGCCGCAATGATTTCATAACCGTGTTCGTGGCGGAAGCTCACGTGGCTACCACGTGCGGCATGCTCTCGTGGGGTCACCAGTTCCAGTCCGTAGCCAGCGCATCGCGTCTCAACTAGGTTGATGAACAGGTCCACGAGCTCCAGCGACTTGGCACGCAGCTGAGCCATATCTGCTTCTATGGCAATATCGAGCCCTACTTCAACCATGGCCAGTGAGGTCATTGGCTGGGTACCGCACATGAATCGGCGGATGTCATTGGCAGGGGTGTAGCTTTGGGACATTTCGAACGGCCTGTTGTGGGACCACCAACCCGACAGTGGCTGCCAGAAACGTTCATGGTGGCGGGCATTAACCCAGATGAAGGCCGGTGAGCCTGGTCCACCATTGAGGTATTTGTAGGTGCAACCCACCGCGTAGTCAGCGTCTGCTGCGTTCAGATCTACCGGTACCGCACCGGCGGCATGGGCCAGATCCCAGATAACCAGCGAACCAGCAGCATGAACCGCCGCAGTGATTTCATCCATGTTCCACATGGCACCGGTGCGGTAATTGACGTGCGACAGCGCTACTACTACCACGGTATCGTCCAATGCGGCACGCAGTGAAGCCTCGTCATCAATCAGCTTCACTTCATAAGCGACACCAGTCTCCTGCGACAGCGAGTTGACCAGGTCAGCCAGACCTTCGGCGATGTAGATATCGGTGGGGAAATTATCTCGTTCGGTCAGAATCACCCGGCGCTCAGGAGCGTCAGCTTTTTGCGTGCGCAAGGCTGAGGCCAACGCCTTAAACAGGTTCAACGTAGTCGTATCCGTGATGGCAGTTTCATTTGGCTTTGCACCAAGTAGGCTGCCTAGCTTGTCGCCTAATTTGAGTGGCAAATCGAACCAGCCAGCAGTATTCCACGAACGGATCAGCCCCTGGCCCCATTCTTCGCTGACCACTTGGGCTGCTCGTTCTGATGCCCCCTTGGGAAGGGCACCCAACGAGTTTCCATCCAGATAGATGGTGTCCTCAGGCAAGATGAAACGATCCCCAAAAGCGGTTAAGGGATCCGCCTCATCCAGCTGGGCTAAAGATTGGCGGGTCAGCTCGGCAGGCATTGTGCTCCTAAGATTTCAGTTCTCTACGCTGTAGACATCGTAGAATCAAACACGAGATCATGCGACCAAATTCGAACTTTGATAAAGAATGAGATGAGATACCCGTGGATAATTCCCTCTGGACGGTGCAAGGTGATGCCGTTCCGAATCCTGTTCGCGTTGATGCCACCGACCTAGCGATCCTCTCGGAACTGAGCAAAGACGCCCGGATTGCCAACAACATTCTCGCTGCCAAGGTTGGTGTGGCTCCTTCTACCTGCTTGGGCCGGGTCAAAGCCTTATCCTCCGCTGGCATCATCACCGGATACCACGCAGCGATCAACGAAAAACTCCTTGGTGTCACGGTCAATGCGATGATCTCTGTACTCGTTTCTCCAGCCGCCCGGGACCGGCTGCTTTCTTCGGCGAAGTCCCTGCAAGAACTGCCTGAAGTTAAAGAAGTCTTTGTCCTAGGTGGCTCCCCCGATCTACTGGTTCGAGTAGCCACCCGGAGCATCGATGATCTGCGTACTTTTGTCGCTACGCATCTGGGATCAAACAGAGCGTTTTCTTCAACCCAAACAGTGATCATCTTTGAGCATCTACGCTAATCCTGCCCTCAGCGTCGTCGCGTGGCATCTCTCATCTAGATCTCATTTGCGTCCGGAACAATGAGTGGCATGGGAAAGGAAACATTGCGCCGCGTCGTGGCTTCAATCGCTGTTGTAGCGCTCATCTGTCTAGGAGCATTTGGAATCAGCCGTGCACTAGGTGGCCCCTCCGATCAGGATCTAGGCGAAGGGTTTATCTTCAAGGAAGATTCGCCGTCCCCCACCACCGATGCACCCCGAGAACCAACCCCCTCATCCACTCCAGCAGAGTCCAAAACGGCCAAACCAACACCAACGCCTAGCCCTACCCCCAAGCCAAGTAGCTCTACCAAGAAACCTTCGCCCAAGCCCACCGCGACGCCAAAGCCCAAACCAAAACCTGTGACTCCCGCTCCGCCTAAAAAACCGTCACACCTTTGCCTCCATCAGGCAACCAAAACTACGATGACGACGACGATGATGACGATTACGAGTCTGATGATGATGACGATGAGGCCGACGACGTAGATGACGATGACTAAAGCGCCCGAACGCCGATGGTCCATTCGCGCTCGTGTGCTCACCGGCATGTTGCTCTTGGTCGGCTTGGCGCTTGTGGCCGCCGGAGCGGCGAGCTTCGCCGTGCAACGCCACGAACTTAATGAACGTCTGGATGAATCACTCTCCCGGTCAGTCAAAGAATTCGGTGTCCTGACCGAAACCGGCGTGGACCCGCGAACCATGAAACGTTTTGAGCACGCCGAAGACCTGCTCTATATCGCCATGCAGCGCACCCTGCCCTCGCCTAAACAGGGAATGGTCTCCCTCGTTGGTAAAGAGGTTCGCTGGACGGCACCGGATATCGTGGGCACCCGGTTGGAAGATGACCCCGAATTCCTGGAATGGGCCTTCCAGGTACAAGAAAGCAACCACATCCGGCTGGGTACGGTAAAAACGGATATCGCCACCTATCGTGCGGTTGTTGTTCCGGTCAGCTTGCCGGCGGACCACGAATACGGTTCTTTTGTTTTGGCCTACGACTACTCGGCCGAAGCCATTGCCAATGACCGGAATTTCATGATCTACAGTGCCGTGGGTGCTTCGGTCATACTTGTTGCTGCTTTAGCCGCTTGGTTGCTTGTGGGCCGGATGCTGGAGCCGATTCGAAGATTGCAAACAACCGCTCAGCAGATCTCCGAAACCGATGTTTCCCAGCGCATTGAGGTCTCCGGCAATGACGAATTTGCGGACTTGACCGTCACCGTTAATGAAATGCTTGACCGTCTTGAAGGTGCGCTCAAAGCCCAACGCCAGCTACTGGACGATGTGGGACATGAGCTTCGCACCCCGGTGACCATCATCAATGGACATCTAGAGCTCATGGATCCTGCGGACCCACAGGATGTAAAACAGAGCCGCGATATTGCCATGGATGAGCTGGGCCGAATGTCGTTGCTGATCAATGATCTGGTGACCTTGGCCAAATCCAACCGTACGGACTTCCTGCAGATTGAGCCGGTCCAGGTGGGCAAGCTTCTTGATGACATTCTGGATAAGGCTCGTGGGTTGGGCCAACGCCAGTGGCGTATCGACTACCGCACCGAGGCCACGGTCAGGCTGGACCCGATACGCCTGACCCAGGCCATGCTGCAGTTATGCGCTAACGCAGTGAAATTCTCCAAGGACGATAGCCGTATTGCGTTAGGCAACGAGATCCTGCGCAACGGGCAGGGTGAAACTACCTTGCGTTGGTGGGTCTCCGATGCTGGCCTTGGCATTCACCCCGATGATCTGGAACGAATCTTTGAACGCTTCGGACGTGGACAGAATTCTGCCCGCTCTTCCGGATCCGGTTTGGGGCTAAATATTGTGCAAGCCATCGCCGAAACTCACGGTGGACGAGTCTGGGTAAGTTCGGAGCCAAACAAGGGTTCCACGTTCTACATTGATCTGCCGCTGTCGACTGGAAATAAGGAATCATGAGCCAAATATTGATCGTTGAAGATGAACCGCGCATCAGTTCTTTTGTGGCCAAGGGACTACGGGCTGCTGGGCTGACCTCTTCCATCGCTGAGACCGGGCACGAGGGATTCACTCAAGCGCTCGATGGTGAGCACGAGTTGATCATCTTGGATTTAGGCCTACCAGATGAAGATGGCTTCTCGGTCCTACGACGACTGCGCGCAGCGCAGATCTCTACCCCGGTAATCATCCTGACCGCGCGCGGAAGTGTCGAAGATACCGTAGCCGGACTGCAAAATGGTGCCGATGACTATATGGCCAAGCCGTTCCACTTTGATGAGCTATTAGCCCGGGTCCGCTTACGCTTGCGGACCGAAGACAATGCTCCTGAAGTCTCTTCACTGAGCCATGAAAATCTGCACATGGATCTGCTGCGCCGACGGGTCACCGTGAACTCAACGGAAGTGGATCTTTCTGCTCGCGAATTTGCTCTGGCCGAGGCCTTTTTACGCAACCCTGGTCAGGTGCTCAGCCGTGAGCAGCTGCTCTCCCGAGTCTGGGGCTACGATTTTGATCCCGGTTCCAACGTGGTTGATGTATATGTGCGGTACCTTCGCAATAAGCTCGGCTCAACACGCTTTGAAACCGTGCGAGGTTTTGGCTACCGGCTAGCCACCTCAAAATAGCTCGCGGTGCGCGGCCTAGCGAAGGGTCGGGTCCGGGACAAAGTTCTGCTGCAATAATCTGCTCCACCGGTTGGCCGGAAGATGCGGATTCAGTAGAGCCACGCCGATGCAGTATTTGGACATGGATACTTCTCTAATGCCCAACCCTGCAAGCGCACGGTCAGAAGCCCCACGTCCATCAGCAGATTTGGTCTCAACCACGATCAAATCCGGTCCGTTGATCTTCCTACCCGAATTGGCGTATTCCAATTCGACATCGCAGGTCAGGCGTTCAGAATCCACCGGGTTCACGAAGGTCGCCCGGGTATAAGAACTGTCCAGCACCGGTTGCAGTTCAGGGACTTGCTGACCGTATTCGCTCTCCAGCACGAATTCCAGGAACTGCAGGTTATCTTCGGTCAGCGCTCCGGCCTGATCCAGATCCTGCTGGATCCGATGTTTCACCGTTGCCCCGCGCAAGCCCTTGGTCTTGATCTCAAACATCGACAGTCCGGTGTCAGCGTAGGTTCGCGAACGAACCTTATAACGCCTGCGCCGCCCTTGGCGGTGAGCCCGATACTGGTCAAAGTCCTCGGTATCGAAGTACACGGATTCGTACCGGAAGGTACGCAAACCATCAATCTGCATGATCTTGAACTTCTCACCTAGATGCTCTGACAAAGCGGTGAACTGCTCAGGGGTGAGCAGAAATTTCTTATCAACACGGGTCTGCAAAGCAGCCTCGGACACCACTTCGTCCAAGCTGATTGGTTCTCGGTAGGCAACGGCTTCTTCCAGTGCAGCACGGGCCGTTGTTGCCCTTGCTGTGTGGCTGCGACTATCAAGCACAGTCATTAGGACCACGTCTCCTGCTTGGCTCCGTTCTGTACGGAGGAAGCCGAGGACGGCGTCTGCCCCTTGGCCAGTTCGTAAGTTCCGGGGAAGGACTCTGCATTTCCAGGATGGTCCGCCGTCTTCGCTGAGGCGCCAGCGTTAGTACGGAACCGGACGTCAACGATGGTCAGATCTCGAACCATATCCAGCTCAATAACTACGGTGCGCAAAACCTTGGCATCTAATAGCTGCTCAAGCGCCGCCTGTAGTTCGGCCTTTTTCGGGTAGGCCTTTTCTAAGGTGACGGTTTGGCGTTCGGTGCGCGGGGCAAAGCTCGGGTGATCAGCTACAAACATCACCAGTACAAGAGCCGCGGTGGCAGACGGAGCAAGCCAGGCTGGGTCTGGGTGTAGTCCGTTGACCAAACCGATAGCCAGCGAAATGAAGTAGTAAGCAACTTCTTCCTGGGTCAGGGTGTCAGACCGCAGGCGAATGATTGAAAGGATGCCGAAGAGGCCTAGGCCTAGTCCCATGCCTGCCCCGCTGCCTGAAAGTAGCAAGGTGACCGCAAAGATGCCCATGCTCAACGCGATGTACGCAAGAACAAGGTCTCGGCGGAAGTGGCGGCGGAAGTATACGAAGTACACCAGCACGGTAATACCAATGACGTTTGAAGCTAGTCCTGTCCAGAAAGACAACATTCTTATCCCTTTCAAAAAGCGTGAGGCGATGATCTCTTCTAGGTGAACTGTAGGTGAACAGAATGAAGACAAAAGTAGAACTGGATGAGAATGCCCTCATATTTCTGAATGAGACTTGACCTGATGTTTCGGTTGACTGTCTGTCGAGCCAGACTGGCCCTTGATGGCTTTCAACAGATGATATGGAAACCAACCGATAGGCTTACTGGCAGTAGCAATCTCAAAATTGATTTGGTGGCCAACGCAAAGCATGAAGACAAAAGTCCTAGAAATGCTCAGATCGCTGCACAAGTGGTGGACCAAATTCTGGGAAGCAAAAGGCCATGGGATTAAGGTAGTTGGCGCATGCCTTGGTGTTGTGTGCTTGATACTCGTCATGGGTGATCTAGTAGGGAATCTTTTTCTCAATAATTTGGACCGTCAAGATATTAGGTGCAAAGTCGAGTACGCCTCGCCAGCCTCGGATGACCGTACCCACAGAACTTCCCGATACAGCAGTGACCACTACGTTATCGTGCACACCACCAACTGTGGCAGGGTCCTAATCGAGCGACTGCCCCAACGCTTTGCCACGCCTGAAGAGCTCGCTGCGTCCTTTGACCCTGGCAGCGAATGGATCTTTGGAGCCGATTGGTACTCGAGGAATGCTTCAATGAAATTTGGCCGCTCGGCAACTCTGAATACTTTCCGTCCAGTGGATTAGAGCCCCTGATTCTGCCCCTCTTCAGCTTGGTATCTACGAGGTGCACATACCCAGTCGCGGCCAATGCTGAACGGTCCCACCCGCCAAACAGAAAATGGCTGGTCTAGCAAAGTGCATTGGAATGACGCATCACCACAAGGTTTCTTTGCCGACGTTCAGCTTTAGTGCCATGTCTGCGTAGGTTGCGTAGACGGACTTATACCGGTCAAAGCATTCCAAGGCGTTGGCCACTGCGCGGATCTCAACTTCAGAGGTGTACTGTGTGGGCTTGCTACCCATTCTTTGAAAAGAAAATGGCACAAACCTGAGACGATTCAAAGGTGGAAGCACGAGCATATTACTCAGATAATTATCAGGTATATCGCCCTGTATGATTGACAGCTCTCCAGGTCCACGTCGAATTCGTTCCCGGCAAAATCAGACGAGATTCAATTTGTGACTTTTGGTTCGCAAAAACGAATCACCAAAGACCCGCAACAACTGCAAAGCCATGCAAGAAAGCAAGTTGACCTAGAACGAATGGCGAAGCGAACAAGCAAGCAAACACTGTTCCCGTGTTCAGCATTGCGATCGAAGTCTTCGCATCGTCATTTTTCGCTCTGTTCTCTATAACCCCTTTTCTTAACTGTTTATAGATCATAAATGCACCAATCGGTAATAAGATAAATGCATATGGGCCGATGTTAGCGCCTTGTCGACCTACATTTTCGAGCACAGTGTCAAACGGAATAAGTATCATTCCTGCGACACCAATAATTGAAGATATAATCGCGGATGCCAGCATGATTCTGGATACAAGGATTCCGTTTCTCTCAGATTCAGGTCCATTTAACTGGAGCTTCTTCTTCGTCGTTGGCGCATCCTCGTCGTTCATTGCTCAGTCATCCTGCTCTATCGTTTGTTCAATTACGAACCTAGCACCGTCGATATTGACGCTAACCATTTTTGTGTCGAAGCCATAGCTCCCCCATATTCGATCAACGAAAGAGGCTCTTCCGAATTCAGAGTGTAGATACCTAAACCCAACACCACAGCTCACAGGCATGTCATAAATCAATAAAAAGTCGAGGCCTTCACGAGAATGGAAGTTACCACACTAACGATTCTTGAAAGACCTCGACTGTGCACCATTCTATCTATTCCCCAGCGGATCTGACGACTTTCACCGGCCTCGACAGTCTAGGACTAACGGCTATCGCTCAACACATAACCTCAGCCAGGGCTGAGATTCTCTGCGAAGTCACCACCCCAAACCCATGGTGCCAATCCTGCGGAGCCCAAGGAATACCACGCGATACCGTCATCAGACGTATCGCGCACGCACCGTTCAGCTGGCGGCCCACCGCCCTAGCTATCCGTCACCGCAGGTACCGGTGCACGCAATGCCACCATGTCTGGCGTGAAGACCTCACCCAAGCTGTATCACCACGACAGAAAATCAGTAAAACTGGTTTGCGTTGGGCGCTCTATGGCCTGGTCAACCAACACCTTTCAATCTCACGGATTGCTGAAGGATTAGGCGTTTCGTGGAATACGGCCAATGACGCGGTGTTGGCCGAGGGTGAACGGTTACTGATCAATGATTCCACCCGCTTTGACGGGGTCAAAGTCCTTGGCGTTGACGAACACGTGTGGCGTCATACCCGCGACGGGGATAAATACGTAACGGTCATCGTGGACCTCACGCCCGTCATGGAAGACACCGGAGCATCCCGTTTATTAGACATGATTCCCGGCCGTTCCAAGGCCGTGTTTAAGACCTGGCTTGCTGAACGCGATGAAGCATGGAAAAACGGTATTGAAGTGGTCGCGATGGATGGTTTCACAGGCTTCAAAACCGCTGCCGCTGAAGAGCTACCTCAAGCCGTGGAAGTTTTGGATCCTTTTCATGTGGTCAAGCTCGGATCTGACGCGTTGGACCAGACAAGGCAGCGGGTTCAACGGGTGCAGCACGGTCATCGAGGGCGCAAAGATGATCCGCTGTATCAGTGCCGGCGGACCCTGACTACCGGGCTGTCATTGGCTACGGAGAAGCAGAAAGCCAAGGTTGAAGCGTTGTTCAAGAAACCTGAGTATGAGCCGGTTGAACTGGTGTGGAGTGTTTATCAGAAGATGGTTGATGCGTACCGGCAATCGAAACCAGAAGTCGGTCGGTGGGCTATGGGGCAGTTGATTGAGGAGATAGGAACGAAGGTGCCCAAGGGTTTGCCGGAGTTGAAGAAGGTCGGTGGAACTCTGCGGCGTAGGAAGAGCGATATTCTGGCGTATTTTGACCATGTTGGCTGTTCGAACGGTCCTACTGAGGCGTTGAATGGGCGGTTGGAGCATTTGCGGGGTATCGCTTTGGGGTTCCGAAATTTGACGCACTATGTCGCACGGTCATTGTTGGAGACCGGTGGATTTAGGAAGGTTTTACACCCTCATTTGTGAAGAGCCCGCAAAGTCCGCTACGCCCGAGGTCGGAGGGGAAAAGTCGTTCGCATTGAGCCATGGTCGATTGTGTTTACGGACCTGGATACCGGCAAGATCCTGGACATCGTGGACGGACGCCGCGGCGCAGCAGTGAAGAAGTGGTTGAAATCCAGGCCAAGGTATTGGCGTCAACGCGTCCAATACGTTGCTATCGACATGTCATCAGAGTTTCGTAAAGCGGTGCGAGAGAATCTGCCGAGGGCGAAGATCAGCGTGGATCATTTCCATGTGATCCAGCGTGCGAATCTGATGATTACTCAGGTGCGCCGACGCAGGTCCCACGAAGTCTTTGACCGTCGCGGCCGGGTGTCTGATCCGGCGTATAAGTATCGGAAATTATTGACCTGCAACCTGGAGAACCTATCCATCAAGCAAGTGGAACGGTTGAAGTTGATCCTGGAATCCGATCCTGAACTGGGTGTGATTTACGGGATTAAAGAACACGTCAGGCAGTTGTTGAATGCCACGGATGTCCATGAGTTCCAGGCCCGGTGGGCGGTGGTGGAGAAATCCGTGAAGGCCACGAAAATGGTGGAAGCGAAGTCCTTATTCCGCACGCTCACGGCTTGGCGAAGGGAACTGTTGGTGTTCGTGCGTACGAGGTTGACCAACGCTAGGAGTGAGGCGGCGAATCTGACGGCGAAGAACCTGAAACGTATTGGTCGAGGGTACCGGAATCATGATCATTACCGGGTGCGGATACTCTTGTATACGGCGGGGCTACGGCCGTGCTGAGCATCCTGCGCCACGCTTAACTTTTAAGAGCCATTAAATTAGTTCGAGCAAATTTTCTCAAAATTATAATTGACGCGAAGAAAGCTTGATCCTTGTCCTCGTCGTATGGAATGGACATATCGTCGACACCTCCCCATCCTGCGCGAACAAGTCCGCCCACCTGCTTCTTTAGGCGCAGAACCTCAAGAGAATCAGATGTACCTTCTATCCCCTTTTTAATGCTTTCAAAGATCTCGACCACTCGGGTTTATTGATCTCAAGTAATACACCAATAACCACCTCGAAGGCTTCATGTGACTTTTTATCTAAGTTCATTCCAAGTTCCAAGGTTCGCTAATTTCGACTAATTTTTTCTGATTGATGCGCCATTCTTTTCGTTCAGGGTGTCCATAAAGTCTAGGGATGTGTACTTGTCCACCGCCGCCTTCAAATAGTTCACCTGTCTTCGCATCCTTCTGTGGCGCCACCAAGCCGGTATATTTTGCGGCTCCCGCCTCCCAGCGACCTTCGAGACCAATATCTAGAGTATTACGGGGCAGTGGCTCTCCGTTGTCACCCGGCCAATGATACGGAACTGCTTTGCTATGACGTATCGTCAGCTCGTCCACCGGGCGGTCATGGGACCAGTACCCGCCGTATCTAAACCCTTTGGAGTCTCCTGCTCGGAACAGGGTCTCGCCCTGTTTCGTGTATCCCGATCGGTATAGCTTGCCCGTGAAATTTCTAGTCACGTCTTTACCTAATCATTTAGGTTTATACGCTGTCATACCACCTGGCAGCGCACCAGCAAGGGTTGTGCCGCCCAGTTCACTCAGACTAAAGTCGCCATCATTCTTAACCAGTTGTTCCACAGTGCTAGATGTTGCACCTTCAGCGGCGCCACTGCCGGCACCGATAGTCGCCCTAGCGCCTAGGTTCAATGTCTTTCCAGCCGTTTTTGTTGCAATGAAAGCCCCGGAGCCGGCACCCCAGCCCACCAGAGAGGGCACCGACAAGAGCGCCCTTTGCTGCCGTCTTCAAGTCAACTGAACCAGTGGTGAGCTCTTGGCTGGCAACGGACATGCCACCAGAAAGCGCCATCAATGCAAAAAGGGTAAAGGAGATGGTGACACCTTTTGCTTGCCACACGCCAACCCACCAGGAATAGAACGAAGCAGCCATTCGCGAGACCTTCGAGGCCAGTGATCGCATCCGCAATCTCCGTTCACTCATAGGTTACGGCTACGGCTAACGCCTCACTGGAAAACAGCACTTCGAACATACAGGCCACCGTGACCAGCCCTAATCAGCCAGCACGGTGATAATACTGCGTGCTTGGCGAAACCCTCTCAATTTTCATCGAATAGTTTCTGGCAAACCATCCAATTTCAAAGATCCACTCACTACCAGGCTCTAAGGAAGCAGCCACAGTTTCCTTGTTATCAAAATCGACGGCCCTACCTTCAAGAATGATCTCTCCGCAGTTCTTAGTTTGAACCTCCACAGAAGCGTTCAAAGCTCCCCGCGCAGGCCTGCGCCACCAACTTTAGGTTCGGCAGAAACCACCTCGCACTTCCATTCCTGGCGATCTACCGTGTTGAGCCAAGGACCCATAATGATCAAACCGACCCAAAGCGCCAAGAACGGTAACACGATCAACGCTACAACCCAGCCTTTTGCCGCCCAAAAGGTGCGCAATCGCGTGCCGGCGGACGCAAACAATTTTAAAGCTCGTGAATAGTTAGACGGCATTGGTTCAGTCTCTTCATTTGTTAGTGGCGACCAATTACGGCTCCGGCGGAGCCATTAGCGAAGCCCTGCAGTGCTGAGTTCATGGCGCCAGTGGCGGAATCTTCTCCACTCATTCTAGTGTTGAGAACCGCTACGCCCGAGGAAGTGAAGCGATCAAATAGTTGTTCCGTGGCAAATCCGCCCCAATTAAACCTCAGCTCGTCTGCCCTATGGGTATTGCTCCGCGTTAGTGGGACCCGCCCCCTGGCAACAACTGATCAGCTCGATGAGTTGGCATTCGAACAACCGGTTTCAAGCTATTAATACGACGGGTAACAGAGTTGCCCATAGCCGAAGAGAATTTACCAATTCCAACTGATCCCCCGGCCCCGAACCCGAAGCCGAGTCCCGCAGAGGCAACGTAATCCCCCAACTGTGTTTTTCGCCGTCAGAAAGTGTGCTCAAGACATTGCTTGTCGCACCACCCCCACCGGCAGAAAGCGCAGAACGTGACGTGCCACTGCTCAACAACCTCTGGCCAACTTTATCCACTATCCGTGTTGACCCATTCCCCACCGCACTAACTGACGCTTTGGCTCCCTTAACCAATCCCCCGGCAAGTCCACCGGCGATGGCACCGCCTGCAGCTCCAATCCCCGCGTCTGCCCAGACTTTGTTACCGTCAATTTTTCCGGTCGTGGCCTGTTGAGAAATAAGCGATGCTCCTCCTGAAGTAAGTGCGCCTGAAGCAGCACCAATTAGCACTACACCGGCTGGTCCGCCAAAACCGGTGAACATGAGGGCCGCACCAGCAACTACCATAGCTGTTCCAGCGATGTAGGGATGCTTCTTGATCCAGTTACCGGTTCCACGCCAGGCATCCCCCAAGAAGCTGTCGCTGATCGCGTTGCCCACAGAAGCCGCACCGGATTTCACCTGGTTCCAGATGTTCTGACTCTGCTTGCCTTCGTTATACGACTTGAGCCCGTCAGCGCTCACCGGTGACAAACCCAGCGGGTCAATCTGATGTACCGGATCATTACCCGCATAAGAATAAGGATTCGAAGCCCAACCAGCCCCAGTCGTCGGCTCCAACGGATCAGTACTCAAGAACCCACGAGTCGACGGGTCATACAAACGAGCACCAAGCCAGTCCAGACCCTGAACATTCACCTGCCCATTACCCGTGAGCTGAACATGCTCCGGCAACCCAGGAATACCAGCGAAACCAGTGCCCATTCCGGCTCCGGATACTGTCGCACGGCCGGGTACGGTTTGCTGCGACCACGGAGTTGCAGGGTGTGAAGGGTGTTCACTGCGCCAGCCAGAAACAGATATCTGTCCGTCAACAATCGTGTTACCTGCCGGAGCGTGAGTCACCGACGACTGACCCACCGCAAGAAGCTGAGGGGTCGCTGTAGTGGTGTCCCACCACAAATCAGTACCATCAATTTGGGCGAGGTCACCCAGCGCATCAACCCACAACTCCTGCTTTGTGGTCTCTCCTGTACGTGCACCCGTCGCAGGATTCAAAGCTGTCGTGGTGATGTTTGCTAGTCGACCTGTTTCAGCCCACTCAAAGACGCGTTCCATCGAGTCAGAACGTTCGCTGATGCGACGGCCCAAGCCGTCGTAAACGTAGACGGCAGTTTCTTCAGATCCGTCAGCACTGGTTGTGGTCCGTGAGAGTAACTGGCTTGCAGCATCATAAACATACTCAGTAGTGGTACCGCCGTCAGTCTCACGGATCAATCGTCCGGCAGTGTCATACACCCACTCAGAACTCACCAAAGTTCCAGGCCCGCCGGCCACAGAATCCGTGACTACAACGGCTTCCTCTGAAAACTGCACCCCCTCGGAACCCGACAACGAATACGCACCAACCAGCTGATGCGCCCCATCAAAGGCGTAGCGCGCCTCGACGCCATCAGAACTTTGAACACCAGCGATACGTCCCAAATCATCACGAGAAATATTGGTGACTAGTGGATCCTGGCCATCGCCAGAGACCTCATGGCGGCTAATAGCACCGTAGGCGTACTCCCACGACTGAGTCACCGAGGGATGCGAAGCATCCTTCGGTTGTGCAGTAGCTGAAGTCAGCTCCCCTCGTGGTTATAGGTGTAAACAATCTGACCGAAGACCGGATGTTCCACCAACGTCACGCGACCAACAATGTCATGACCATACGAGATACTCATGCCGGTCGGGTCAGTGACCGAAACGATCCGACCCTCATTGTCATAAACCCACGATGGGCCCTGACCGTCACGGGTATGTGAGAGAAGATTCCCTACACCGTCATAACGCAACACATGCTCAACAGGGAGCTTTTCGTCTTTGGTGTGATCAGTGATGGTGACGCAACGGCGGGAAGCATCACGCGCGTACTCAGCCAAAACACGAGTTGGGGTGCCTACTGTTTTCAGGTTGCCTGCGTTGTCGTACGTCCAGCGCAGCTCTTGCTCAACACCAGTTTCATCACCGGTGCGCTGCCAGATCAAACGACCAGCAGCATCATAACCGGCAGAGGTTTTGCGTCCTAGCGGATCAACCTGCGCGACCAGGCGTCCTGCAGCATCGTATTCTCGCGTGGCTATGTTACCCAGAGGGTCAATGGTTTTCACCAAGTTACCCGTCACGTCATACTCGTACTGCGTGACTCCACCAACACCATTAGCGACGGCCGTGAGCTGACCGGCAGCATCATATTGGAAACGTCGTGTACCGTGCAGCGGATCTTGCAACGCGGTGATACGACCGCAAGCGTCGTACTGGAAGCGCGCAGCACCCTGAGCAATCACGCGGCCTAGCCTGTCGTAATGGGTGCGTTCGCTCAGCCAACCATCTACAGCTTGCGGATCTTCACTACTGAAGTGACGGGCGATGACTAGAGAATTCTCGTTGTACTCCAAACGGACTTGAGCCCCGGAAGGATCAGTCATGAGGCTTGGACGTCCGGCAGCATCATGCTCATACCGGGACACTGCACCACTCGGAGAGGTCTCTTCAATCATGCGGCCAGCTAGGTCATAAGTGAACTTGGTCAGGTGTCCTTCACCGTCCAAGAATTCAACAACACGGCCAGCTAGGTCATAGACCATAACTTCTGCTGAACCATCGCTAGCAACGGACTTGACGGGACGTCCGTACTCGTCAAATTTGATGGTTTCTTTGCTGAACGCATCCGAAACAGTCAGCGTCTTAGACTTCTGATCATTGGAGGCTGATTCCCGCACACCGGTCGGATCTACGGTGGCCGTCAAATCCCCATTCACGCCGTACTCGTTACGCCACAATCCACCGAGCGGATCAGTGACTGAAGTTAACTGTGAGAGTAGGTCATGTTCGAAAGACCACTGTGCGCCGTTGGCGAGAGTAATCGCTTCTACATGTCCGAGATCATCGTAGGACTGCTTGGTGGCACGGCCCAGTGGATCAATCGTGGACACCAAATGGCCATGGACAGGATCGTATTCGTAGGCTGTTCGGCCACCGGTCGGATCAATGCTGGCACTGATCCGGGCATTGGTGCCGTATTCGTAGTGCCAGGTTCCGCCTTCTGCATCGGTGAGGCGAATCAGGTTGCCCACAGCGTTGTAATCAAACGAGGTCACGGCCCCTGACGGGCTGATGGCACGAATGAGTCGTCCCGCGCCATCACGTTCAAAGGTGGCAGTGTTGCCGTACGCGTTGGTAACCGTGGCCAGGTCCCCAAACTCGTCATAACCCAAAGTGACGATAACACCTGTTGGGTCAACAACTCGGGTGAGCTTACCGTGGTCCCAGGTCATCTGGGAGCGTCCGCCCATGGGATCAACGATGACCGACGGGTTACGAGTCGGCCCGAAAGCAGAACCACTTTCAGCATCAGATTCAAAGTTCTGATCATCGTATTCAAACGCAGTGGTGCCCCCATTGCCAGCCACCACAGCGGTAATACGGTCAAAGTCATCGTAACCGTAGGTTAGTTCTGCACCCTCACGAGTTTTGGTGCGGATTCGGCGTCCACGGTCATCGTACAGATGACGGGTCACGCCACCGTCACGCTCAATAGAATTGAGCAAGTTGCCGTGATGGTCATATGCCATGCGTTGCTCTTGATCATTGCCATCGGTAATGCTGATCAATCGGCCTTGCTGATCTGAAACATAGGTGTTCGAACGTGAACCGTCCACGTCAGAGACGCTAGTGACCAGCCCCGGGAGGTACACGAAACGTGTGGTGCGACCAAACTCAGAGACCTGAGTGGTGACACGGTTTTTCTCGTCATAGGTGTTCTCTGCTTCAACAACGCCATGGGCATCAATGACCTTGTAAATTAGGCCAGCAGTATTCCACTCATAGCGCCGAGTACCAGCACCGGTAGCGGTCACAGCGGTGAGCTGGCCGGAGGTGTTGTATTCATAGGAAGAGGTGCGTCCGTCACTGGACACCACTCTGGCAACACGTTGCTCGGGCGCCTGCGGATCCTTGGACGCTACGCGCTCGATGCTGATCCAGCGACCAAATTCATGAACAAGACGGGATACGCGAGCGTTCTCATCGCGTTCCACGTCGATACGAGTACCTTCACCCTGGGTGCTATATAGCCAAAGTCCAGCGGTGTTGAATGCCCACTGTGCTGCCTCATTGGTGGAAACAATAAGACGTTCCGCGCCGTTGATGGTGTGCTTGGCTAGCCAGTAGCTGGCAGCGTTGGCGCGGCCCCAGCCTTCACCTTGGCGAGGGAAGAACAATTCGCGCCCGTCAGACATGACACAGGTAGCACCCTCGGAGTTCAGTACCAGCCGGACGTCCAGGACGCTGTCCCAACCTGGCCCAAACGAACCATTGGTTTCCGAGATGCTGTTGTACATGCGTTCAATACGCAGCGCCTGGGCAGCCCCAACAAAGCTAAATCGAGCTCTGGCTCGATGAAGTTACCGTTGGCGGTATTGATTGGGTCTGAAGCATAACCCGTTGTGGTCTCGCCACCCTTAACTTGGGCGGCTGGAATTTTAAGGTCAGTGCGGCTGGCATTAACCCCGGCGTTCTTCAACGCGGCGAAGAGCGAAGCGTTAGAAACGGTGGCAACGCTACCTTCGCCGCCAGCTGCCTCGAAAGCATCGGCCACGGTACGTGCCCAGGTAACGTCGTTCTTATTTGCAGTCATCCAGTCATTGAAGGCGGTGATGACTCCGTCGGCATTCAGGGAGCCGAACTGGCATTGGCTGGCGAAGTTGGAAAGCTGTGAGCTCAGTGTTCCAGGAAGGCCGGACAACTCTTCGTTGAGGCCTGCCGAACCATTAGCGTAGGAACGAAGGTTTTCTGGGTTGCCGGAGGAAACACCATTGGAGGCGGTGGCAAGTTCCAGCGGACTCTGACGTGCCATGCCCTTTGATTCGATGGGTTTCGGTGGCGTCACCGGGCTTGATTCAGGCCCTGTCGGGGCGGGCCCCTCGAGGTGGAAGAACTCTTCAACTTTGCCTTGCCACGAATCTTTGTGTTCGTAGTATTCACGAGCGACTTGTCGTCGCTCGTTTTCTTCCTTCGCTTGGCTCGCCAGATGTTCGGCCGCTTCGGCCACCTGATCAAGTTGCGTAGCAAGCTCAGTACCGTCAGCTGATGCCGTTTCCGCATTAAAGGTGAAGCCATCGGCGAAGCCGCCTTTGAAATCCTGGCTACCCGTGGAGACGAAGGACTGCCTACCGGACTGCTGATCCCTCACACTTTGTGCCGCTGAACGGAATTTACCCGCAACTGTTTCAGCAGTACCGAAATTAAAGGTGAGATTTTCAGCTGCGTGCATCGTAGTACTCCTTGAAATCAGCTGCTGCGAACTATCGCGTCACAAGATGAGGTGGCTAAGCGTAACGAAGCCACCGGCGGCCTTAGTTACCAGCCGGTGGCTTCGATGCCGACGAAAGAAATTACTGGTTTCCACCAGCGGAGAAGATATCGTCCGAGATCTTGCCAAGCTGCAGGTTCAGCTCTTCAAGCTCAGCACGAGCCTTGTCCAAGGCGACCTTGGTTTCTGGCCAAGTGTCGGCACGGAACTGGGAAGCGAGATTGCCATCCCAGACGTTGGGATCAGAGAGGATACGGCCCTGTGAGTCCAAAGCATCGATCTGATCGGTAAAACCACCGGTGATGATGTTCTGCAACGCCGTGATGGCAGTTTTGGCCTGTTCGGTTGATAGAACGCGGGACATGAAATTCAGCTCCTAACAAGTTTCAATAACTAGGTTTCGGAAGGTCATGCCTAGTTAACACTGTGTTCATCTAGGCGTGGCAATCCGTGTTTATTCAACCAACTGGTCGACTGATTACAATCTAGCGCAGCATAACTAGTCACGCAATTCATCCAACACCTTGAGTTGCGTCGCTTTTTCGCCTCACAAGTGACACCCTCTAGTGTTTACGTGCGATACAGGGGATTTCGCGCACGTAACTTACGGGTAATCTTTTGTCGACGTGCGACTTACTTGAAGCTACAAGTTAACTCTTTCCTGTGGATGAACAAAGCGAAATTCGGTCGACAGCGTTGGTTCAATTAGACTGACTCTGGTTTATCTATCGGGAGAAGAATGAAGCGTCAGCTATTACTTGGTTCGGCAACCCTTGCAGCTATTGGGCTCGTCGCGGGGTGCACTCAAGCGCCTCCAAAGGTCAAAGACCCTGTGAACATTTCCCAAGGTGTGCAGGTATCCCTAGCACCCGACGCGTCAATTACTCAGATCGTGAGCGACTCTGTCTCTGTAGGCCAAGACGGGCAGATGTCTAGCGACCACAAAGTGATGGGCTCTGATCTCGTTGATGATCTACCTATCCGCGTCAGCACGACCTACCGCGCAGAAGACGGATCCACGGGTACAAATCTCGAAGACCTTGCAGGTTATACGGGCAAAGTTGAAATTGGGTTGAACGTTCAGAACCTTACTGTTAAGTCCCAAGACGTTTCCTATGACGTAGCCGGCCAGTCAAAAACCGATCCAGCGCTGGTTGGTGCCCCGTTAACGGTGATGGCTTCCGCAGAGCTCCCTGGAGTTCGCGTTGATCAGTTGAACCCCTCCGATAGCAACGGCAAATCAGGAACAAACGGAATCATCTCCACGTCAACGGGTGATGAGTCTTCAGCCAGCAAAGATGGAAGTGGCCCGTCCGCCACTACCGTAGTTCAATGGGCAACTCTCTTGGCTCCCCCGGTATCGCCAGCTCAGACGACCTTGCGCCTTTCAGCCGACGTTGAAAACTTTGACGTGCCAAGTTTTGATATCGCAGTTCAACCAGGCCTGAATACTGATCCATCCTCGGCTGGTGTGCTGACCGCTGGCGCACAGAGCAACAGTTCAGACGAACTTGAAATGCAGAAGCGCACCATTGACGTCGTTATGTCCGTCAACGATGTGTTGGCACGGGCAGGCAAGACCATGACCGACGTCCGAGAAAATCTAGATACCACTTCAGGCACTCTCGGCGTTGACGCAGCGGAGAGCCTAAAAACTAACAGTGAATCACTGACAAAGACCATGGAGGGTGTTCACAAGCAGGTCGAGCAGCTTAGCGTTGACCTCGCCGCCAATACTGAGACAACCAGCAAGGAAACGAACGAGCAACTCTCGGAAGTTGTTTCCGCCATGGACTCCATGTTGGGCGACACCTCAGCAGCGCCAGCTTCCGCCCAGTTGGAAGGTGACAGCTGCGGTGCCAATGTACAAAGCAATGGCCGAAACTACAGTGCCTACTCCAGCTTGAGCCAAATCTCTTCTCAGCTCAACGGATACGCAAAGGCGACCTCTGGCTGCCGTGATTCCCTATCGCAGGCTTTGGCGGACTCCATTGGCCCAGCTGAACCAACGGCGGAGAACTGCGATGACCCATCGATGACCTGCGCGTTCCGCGAATCTTCGATGAAGATTACCGAAGAACTAATTGGCTTGGTTGTCAACGGGGAAAAACTGATTGCTGATCTACAGCCCGAACTTATCGGCAACACCATGAGCCTTCATAAGGACTTGGTTAAGTCTCTAGAGGAATCTCAGAAGGACCTCGACAGCTTGCACGGGCAGGCCGGTGGAAATATCAAAGCTGAAGATCTCGAAAAGTTGAAAGAGTCAGTCGACACTTCGCGGGAACAGCTTTCACAGATGACCGCCTCCCTAGATTCGCTGCACGCGCTTGCTGAGAAGAACATTGAACGTATCGGCGAAGCTAAAAAACCTCCTCCATGCAAGGACAGAACCAGGAACTGATTGACGAGATCTGTTCATTGGTGGAGCAGTCCGACGAAGAACACGGGATCTCTCCAGAAGAGGCAAAGAAACTTCTCGATCACCTCACGGACAATGCCGACTGCTTGGATGATCTACCAGTCATTCCGAGCGCTACCGCAAGTCCTTCTGAGTCGCAGGTGCCTGAGCACTCCGAAGAACCTACCCCTTCAGAAGACGTAGACCCCACGCCTTTGACCCCGACACAGGTTCCGTTGGACAGCGAAAGCCCAACTCCTTCGGAAAGCCCTGCTCCAAGCGATAAGGCGAAACCAAGCAAGACTCCATCCGAGAGCCCGGCGCCTAGCTCAAGCTCCAGCCCTTCAGCATCGGCAACACCTTCTGAAAAGAAGATCGACATTGCTGAGCCTGCGGCCTTTGTGAGGTCAAAGCCTTCACAGTCGCCAGAGGCCTCGGAATCCGCCCTCCCAACGGCAAACATCCCCGAAGATGAACCGAATCCCCCGAAGCCTTTTGAATCGCCGGAGCCTTCTGACTCAGCCCTTCCAACCGCAAACATTCCAGAAGATGAACCCACTCCATCGGGGACACCGGACGATGAACAGCCACCAGTCGGACAGATTCCTGAAGACGATCAGGATGAGGACTTAAACGCACCCATGGATGTTCAGCTCAGCGATCAGGCTGAGGACTGGGCTGTCGTTTTGGATGCCTCCGATACCTCAAAGAAGAATGATGGTGCCGGAGAAGAACTCAAGGATCTTTCCAAGCAACTTGAACAGCTCAGCGGACAGCTTGATGCGTTAACTAAGCAGGATGACTCAGATTCATCTTCTGCCAAAAATGCACTGGCTGACTTGGATGAGGAGTTCGCAAAAACGCTGGAAACGAATGCCAATCTTGGAGACAGCCTGTCGCAGCTAGAGCTACAACAGAAAGCTCTCGAGTCGCAGATCCGTGATGCCTTCTCCCAAGCTGCAGTTGATTCTTCGAAGAGTGCATCCCAACTCATCAATGTTCAAGTGCGCGTCGTTTCTAATCAGGGAAACCTGAGCCGCGAAGAGGTCATCAATGCCTTTGACCACTCTGTCGCAGGACTCTTGGCGACATCTAACAATGTTGAAAATGACGCAAAGAAAAACCTTGAGCAGCAGCATGCAGATCTGCAGAAGCAAGCAGACGCCTTAGGCCGCGGCATGGATGACCAAACCGCTGGGGCACTAGAAGCAATTGCCCAGTCGTCCGGGCAGTCAGCCAGGGACATGAATGGTGCCAAGGCAATGCTCACTGCTTCCTTGAATAAGGTGATCCTGGATCTGGGTAACCGCAAGGTGAATGGCTCTGGTCTGCTGGGTTCATTGAGCACCAGCGCTGCATTGTCTGAAACTGCTGACTATCAGCTCGCATTGGCAAGCAAGACTGCTGAGGAATATGCGAACCTGCGAGAAGAGGATGTTTCCTCAATCCTGCATCGCCAAGCTCAGGTGAAAGCTTCAATGCAAGCCAGCAGCGAACTGCCCGCATTTGGCATTGAAGTTCCGCAGGGAGCCCAAAGCAATACCCTGTACTCGTTCCGCTTGGAAGGTAATTCCTAATGGAAGAAGAGAACAAGAAGTCCAACGCTCAAAAGTCGCCCAAGACTAAAATCATCCTTGTTGCGGCATTCCTCGTTGTCATCGGCCTGGTTGTTGCCGGTAGTGCACTTTTCCGTCCAGCGCAGAAGAAGGAACCGATCGCGGACGCGCCTGTCACGATGGCGTTAGAGGCATCAAGAGTTCCGAAAGATTCGACCATCGGAATTGTCGTCACCTATGGTGATGCCGAAGGCTCTGAATGGAAAGATGCAGCCAACGGTGCACTGGTAGCGGCGAAGCGTTTTGAACTGGGTGGAACCAATATCGCAGTTGAAACTCGCGATGACCGTGGCACCGTGGACGGAGCACGAGCCGCGGTAGAAGACCTGAAAAAATCAAATGTCTCAGGTATCGTAATTGCTTCGTCAGGCGACCACGTTTCCGGAGCACTAGACGAAGCCCAAAAATCTGGACTTCCAGTTATTCTCCCTTATTACAACGGTCCGCTAGCTCAGTACTCAGACATGTACCGCACTGGCGCAAGTAATAAGGATGTAGCTTCCACACTGAACAAGATTGTTCAGCCAGCAACTAATCCAATTCTGCTCAATGCTGGTGGAGAACCGTTAGAGGGTCTGACCGCTGGAGCCGTGCGTGAAGTTGGTGCCTCCGAAGATCTAAGTACCGTGGCCAAGTCGATCCAGTCTCTGGCTTCAACTGACCGTGAATTCCCCATTGATGCGGTAGTTGTTAGTGGCACTGCACAGCGCCAAGCTCAGTTAGTCGCCCAGCTGCAGAAAGCAAAAATCGGCTTGCCTATTGCGTTAACTCCGCAAGCAACTAGCCCTGTCTTTGCCAAGACAATGATTGCTGAAAACGCCAGCTTGTCCAACGAACTTGCCAGTGCAGGAAGCCAAAGCTTTGACGACGCTGCGTTGAGTAAAGGAGCGTCGGGCCAGGCGATGAACAGCTATCTAACAGTGGTGCAGCAGATGGCTACCGACGAAGATACTTTGAGTTTGGCCGCTGACCGCCCCTTCGGTGAAGTTGCACCGCTAGCTGATTCACGAGCTCATGATGCAGTAGTCGCGATGGTCCGGGCCATTGATGACGCTCGAAACACACAACCGCAAAAGGTCGCCAAAAACCTGCACGGACTTTCACTTGGAGTCGACGACGGGCTGACTCAGGATGCCTTGAAATTCGACTCGGAAGAAGCTTTCGCAGGCCAGACAAAAGAGCTACGCCTAACCAACCAAGACTTAGGTTTGCGCTCTATGAACACCAAGGACGGATCCGCCAACCAGTGGTTCGCTGTCACCGCGCCGCAGTAGGATTCCCGTTCGTTCACAGCGCGCTGCTGACTTTGAGCTGATGACCGTTGCAGTCCACTTTTGAAGAAGGGCTTGATTCATATGCGTATCGCGTTCGACCTTGACGGTCAGCGAATGATCCGTGACATTCACGGAGCCGACGATTCCACGACTTTGAGCGACCTGTTGTCCAAAGTCGGACAGGAGAGCGCTTCGGATCGGGATGTCTATGTGGATGATGTTCGCACCGAAACAAGCACCCTACTTAGTGACCTGACGTTGCTTGAGGGCAGCATCATTAGCTATCAGCCCAGCAGTGTTGAACAGAGTTTCTCCGGCTGGATTGCTGCCATCGCTGGCGGATTGAATACCGGAGCATTGATTAGCCTTCCGGAACATCGGCGCTTGCTTCTGGGCCGTTCGCCTCACGCCGATATTCAGCTTGATACCGAAAGCGCGTCATGGGAACATGCTTCCTTTGAAGTTGAAGAACAGTCGGATTCTGGATTAGCGGTGCGAATCCGCGACTCAAAATCTACCAACGGAACCTTCGTTAATGGGGAACAAGTCCCTGCAGACGATGAAGGAATATTGATCTCACAAACCGCCACGGTCACCCTTGGCGGGGTCAGCATCCTACTTCGCCCAGATTTTGCGGAGCAAAAGGCTCCTAAGCCTGGTTCCCTTCACAACCTCACTTCCGCTCAGACTGCGCCCTTTAACCGTCCACCACGGCCAGGTACTTTTGCAGACCATCCGCCACTGACACCTCCAGAGCGCAAGGTGGTTGCTCCGGCATCAAAGTTCAGTTACATCACCGTCATTGCGCCATTGTTGATGGCCGGTGCGATGGTCATGATGATGGGCAACGCACGGTACGCCATGTTCGCGTTGTTGAGCCCGGTAATGGCCATAGGTATGTGGTTCGAGCAAAAGCGCCGCCACAAGAAAAACCTCGCCGAAGAAGAATCCCGCTTCAGCCAGGCCTTGGACGAGTTCAAGGAACAGATGGCTGAAGCTTCTAAAGATGAGGCCGAACGCATCCGCGAATGGGTGCCGGATACCTCCGTCGTTCTGCGTACCGGCCGGTTCCCAACTACTCGCCTGTGGCAACGCCGTGCCCAAGATGATGATGTACTGACGCTGAACGCCGGCACCGGCCAGAGCAACTGGAAACCCGAACTGGCTCCGGGAACCAATGTGTCTCGTATGGATAAGGACATCCGAGACACCTATGAGGCCAACAAACTTCTGGCAGCACCGGTAATCGCCGACCTCTCAAACGCCGGCGTCGTGGGTATCGTTGGCGAACGCGAAGGAGCGCTTGCCCTAGCGCGTAGCCTCGTGATCCAAGCTGCAACCCATGTGGGCCCCGCCGATCTTCGGATTGCTGTCTTCTGCGACCGCGGTCGCGCAGATGGTTGGGGTTTTGCCTCGTGGCTGCCTCATACTCGCCGGCATGGCAGTAGCGAGCATGAGCAATGGCTATCGGATCAAAGTGAACGAAGCAAAGCGCTACTCAAAGATCTGCGAGAAGCCACAGATGCCCAAGTCCCCGGTTTAACCCTCATGGTGGTGGACTCCGAAGTATTAACCGAAGGTCGTGACGCACCGGCGCGATCCCTACTTGCGCACGGGCGGTCCTTTGAAACTGGCTACAAAGCTCCCGGATCTAGGAAGCATCAGATTTCCGGCATTGTCATTGCCACCGATGAGCACTACCTGCCCGCTGCTTGTAATACCGTCATTCACGTACGAGAAGACGCAGAAGCTACCGTGGACCAACGACATGTGCAGCAGTCCGTTGAGCACGTCACCATCAGTGGTTTGAGTGAAATATCTGCTGAAATTGCAGCTCAATCTCTGGCTCGCTTTGATGACCCGGAACTTGTTGTGCCCGGCGCTGGTTTGCCTTCCCTCTCCAAACTTCCTGACTTATTGGGCCTGCAGAAGATCAGCGGGAGCCAGATTAAACAGCTCTGGGCAACGTCTAAAGGCTTTGAAACGCCTATCGGCATCAGCGAAGCAGGCGTCATGTCGCTGGACCTGGTCAAAGACGGTCCGCATGGACTGGTAGGTGGCACCACCGGTTCAGGCAAGAGTGAGTTCCTGCGTTCAATGGTCGCTGGCCTAGCCGCGCGTAACGCTCCCGACAAGCTCAACTTCATCCTGGTGGACTTCAAGGGCGGCGCAGCCTTCGCTGCATGTGAAGCCCTCCCCCACACCATCGGAACTATCTCCAACCTCGATGAGCAGCTAGCTACCCGCGCGCTGGAATCGTTGGAGGCCGAAATGGAGCGCCGCCAGCGAAAGTTCGCTGCCGCTGGCGAGGACATCGACAACCTTGATGCCTATCTCAAAACCAATCCTGCTGAGCCAATGCCTCGACTACTGCTGGTGGTCGATGAATTTGCAATGCTTGCCAAAGAATTCCCTGAAGTGCTCAAGTCGCTTGTTTCGGTGGGTGCCGTGGGACGAACCCTTGGCGTGCACATGATCTTGGCAACTCAGCGTCCGGCTGGTGTAGTGACCGAAGATATTCTTGCAAACACCAACTTGCGTGTTGCGTTGCGCGTACAGTCCCGCGAAGATTCCAACAACGTTATTGGCGTGCCAGTTGCGGCCAGCATCAGCCGAAAGCAGATGGGTCGAAGCTACGTAAAGTTGGGGCAGGACGATATCTCAGCAGTACAGACTGCGTTGGTCACCGGCCGTGCCGTCATCAGTAGCGGACCGACCTTGCACGTGTTGGAACCAGGAAACTTTGGTGCAGCTGGAACCAAACCGCTGAACACCAACACCGTACTCAGCCAGGACAGTGACCTCGACTTGCTCATTGAAGCAATCAATGAAGCCAATGACGACCTCGCGATAAAAAAACCGCGTTTTGTTTGGCCAGAGGCGCTTGGTCAAAAGGCCGAGCTTCAAGGATTTGAAACTCTGCCCGGGACCAACCCCGAGGCCATCCACACCGCTGGCGGGTTTAATAACAACGTCCTGAAAATCGCCGTACGCGATGAACCAAAGCTGCAACGTCAGATTTCAACTGGTTGGAATCTGAAAGAAGGTAACCTGCTGCTCGTTGGCATCCCAGGCTCAGGCACCAGCACCACGTTATGCTCTTTAGCTCTGAACGCCGCATTGAACACGGACCCCGACGATCTAGATCTAATGGTGTTGGATTTGGGAGCAGGATCGCTTCGCCCCCTCTCGCGCCTACCCCACACCCTTGCCTACGTAGGGACTGATCAAGGGAGCAAAGAACGTCAAGCACGCTTCCTGCGCCACCTGGGCAATGAGCTCTCTGCCCGTAAAGCTGATCCGCACCGACGGAAGAAGACCATCATCTTGGTCGACGGATTTGTTGCCCTTCGCGAAGAGTTCGACGCGTACGGATCAGCTGGTTCCTTGATGGAACAGTTCATGCGGGCCTACGCCGAGGGCCCTGCCCTCGGCTTGCACTTCGCGGTGACTAGTTCGATCAATACCAGAATCCCAACTGCCATGAATGCTATTACCACTCAAAAATGGGTATTCAAGCTCTCGGATCATCATGAATACAGCGCGTTAGGTATCAAGCGAGGAAATATCCCTGCGCCCGTACCTGGGCGTTGCGTCAGCATTAATGAATTACAGCAAATGCATATTGCCACTGTCGGTTCAGATATTTCCGAAGCAGTCGCTTTTGTCGATTCGCATTGGGGCAACCGTGGACCAAGGCCAGCATTGATCCGTAATCTACCGGGTGAACTCTCCTCGACGGAGCTGAACGCAATTCCGGTGCTTGATGACGAGTCTTGGAAGATTCCGGTGGGCATTCGTGAAAGTGACTTGTCTCCAGCGTTCCTAGAGATATACCCGCAGGAGCACGTGTTGATCGCCGGTCCCGCACGCTCGGGCAAGTCAACGTTGATGATTGCTCTGTCACAGATGCTGCAACAAACGCGGGTCGAAGGTGCACCAGCTCCCACTGTCTGGGCTATCTGCGACAAGCGCTCCCCGCTCAGTGATGCTGGACTTGAAAGAGTCTGCGCACCCGGTGCCGATATCAGTGGCCTTATCAACGATTTGATGTTCCGCGAGGGGCCTCGATTCTTGCTGCTTGACGATGTTGAAAAGCTAGATGATCAGGGGTCTGCGATAGAGAACTTGCTCAAGAGCGGCCCAGAAGGAGTCTGCATTATTGGCGCTGGTCGTAGCGCAGAACTGAGGAGCCTCTATAGCTGGCAGAAGGTTCTCAGAAGCTATGGCACCGGTGTTCTCCTGCAGCCTGATCCGTACAAGGACCAATCAATTTTCGGCATCGATATGCCGGGTAAAACACCTGTGGCGCTGACGCCGGGTCGTGGATATATGCATACCGGAGGACACATCACTCTAGTGCAAACCGTCAGCCCTGCCGATCTCAAAACCGATGCCTGAGGACGGATAACAGCGGCAGCCAACAGACGGAGAACGAAGCAACGAACCAACCCCTGTAACTTCATCAGTTTGAAAATTCAGTAATAAGCGTGGTTAGGGTGGATAAGTCTACGAAGTCGACAGAGAGTTCGAATCAAATATCCCGAATTTTCTCAATTCTTCGTGGCCCGTCGGACCGTCATGTACGTAGCAAAGGAAAAAGCATATGAGCGTCACTCGCCCATCAAAGAAAAAACGTCAGTTAGCCATCGGCACCGCCGCATTGCTCTTGGGCACCACACTGCTCACTGGCTGCGGCACGCAGGCTGTCAAAATGGTCACTGACCAAAACGGTGTCAAGTCGGAAATGGTTCTTGTTTCCAAAGGTGACCGCCTGATCGAACAGTACGGCTCCAATGCCATCGATTTCAAAAAATGGGCGTCACCCCTGACGCTATCAAAGGCGCAATTTACGACTACCAGCAAAAGACCAATGGCGTCGATGGAGTTGAATACCGCTACGCAGTAAACGACAACAAAGCGCTCGAGTACACCGAAGTGAAGTTCGAAGATGCAGATCTTGCCAAGCTCAAAGAACTCGACATCATTCAGGGGGACTTCACCGGCGAAAATGCCACCGACTTTGTGGACCTGCAGAAGACCATTGATGCGCTGACCAAAATTGGGTACACCAAAGAACAGTAATTCGGCCGTCCAACTTTTTCGACTACTGCAGAAGGATTTTCAACCTCATGACTTCAACTCCACAAGATTTGACCCAGCAAAACCCTGACTACAACGCGCCAGAGGTTCAACAGCCAGCCTCATCGGCACAGCCTTTGGACCAGCCTCTCTACGGGGCTTCATTCGGGCAGGCCATCTCGCGTTACTTCAAGAAGTACGCCACCTTCAGCGGGCGAGCATCGCGCAGTGAGTACTGGTACGTAGCGCTCTTCACCTTTATCGTCAGCCTGATTCCCTCGATATTCATGACGATTGGTGTAGCCCGTGGCATCGCGTGGGCCGATAAGTACCAGGTGGAGGTACCGTACGGAACCGTTGACGGTGATGACATGGCTACCTACACCCGAGGCCCTGGTGGAATCCAAAGCCCGGACTCGGTATGGATTTACCTCGGCGTGGCACTTTTGCTTCTGATTACCCTTGCACTAATTGTTCCTAACTTGGCCATCACCTGGCGCCGTCTGCACGATACCAACCGCCCAGGCCCTTGGTACTTCATCTCGCTGGTTCCTGGCGTAGGTGGAATCATCCTGCTCATCCTGACGCTGCTGCCTTCCAAGCCTGAAGGCGCGCGCTTTGACCGGGCGGGACAGGTTTCCTAAGTATGCAGCCAACCACCACACGGAAGCGTCGCGCCTCTAGCGGCGTAGTGAAACGTGCACAAGTGGCTGTAGCACTGATGATCTCCATCAGCTTCCTCACGTATTCTCGCACCATTGGTTTCAAGAATCTCTTTACTGGATACTTTCCGCCCGTGGTGGGTTACCTTCTCGGGCTGATCCTCGGTGTGGCAATCTCAATTGTGCTCATCCGTTATCTGCCACGAGTGGTCGCGATCCTGGTGGATATCGTCTTGGTATTCATCGTCATCGGACTAGCGGACAACTTCTCTTCGAACGGTGCACTGTCAACTTGCATCGCAGCCATAATTGGTCTGATCGTTGGCGTGCCCATCGCGATATCCGTCGGATTCAAAAGCGAAGAAGAATCGGTCGAGCAACACCGGGAAGCTCTCGCCCTCCAGAGTAAAAACGACAATAGTCTCATCACTTGGTGGCGTGAAGGACGTATGGAATTTGATAATTCTGTAGCCACTCCAGCAGACTTGCAGGCGCTCCTCCAGTCACTGAACGGCAAGAAACGAACTCGTTTCAGTGCCTTCAATAAGGGCGCTCGCATTGACGTGTTCGGTGGACCCAAGCAAGGATATATTCTCTTCTACACCGAGGATTCAACCTTGCCTGCCTCAGCGCAGCAGTGGATTCAACTGCTGGATGATCCGGCCGCGAACGCGAGCATGGTTGACCCCTACGGTCAGCAGCCTAAAGCGCACAAGAAGTCCAAGAACACCGCTAGGACCTTCCCCGGGTTCAGGCCAGCGGTCTTTGGTGAGGAAATGTTGAACTCGGTTCAGGCTGTCGCTGAAGCAGTAGACCGCTTCGCAGTTGGAGCGCCTATCCAAGCGGGCAAGAAGTGGTCCGAAGGAGACGAAGCCTACGAGGCTCGTCCGTTCGCGTCCACGAGGGAAGCACAAACCGATACGACTCAGCCCGTCAATAACGGCTAACAACGTATCTCCGTCAGCCACGTCGCAGTTCTGTTCTCCTGCGTCGTGGCTGACGTTTTTAACAGGTCGGTTGCGTTGCTTCTAGGTGAGAACTCACCGCGTCGTTCACATCATCGAGTCGTAATGCTGAACTGGTTGCTGACCAGCTCAGTAAAGTTGCCTACCGTTGCTCGAACGGTACATTGCGGTGACACTGACAGCGCGGTAACCACCAGTCCATCTTTAGACACCGCCAAGGCACCCGAGCAGCCGTCCGAGAAACGAACTCCACTTTCACCTTGGGAAACAGCTTGCAACACTGCGGTGGGTTTTCCTGTCGCTGGGCTGGCGTATATCGGATTGAGTTCGTCAGGCCCTGAAGGCCAAACAGGAATCAACTTCACCGGTAGCGGAGTTTGACTGACTGTCCTGGTTGGAGTCTTTACCGCAATGTCTTGCAGTCGCTGAGCGGGATAAGCACTGCCCTCAGTGGCAGGATCCGTCATTGCCGTAAGTGTCGCCTCAGCAGCATTTTTCAGCCACTGATCCAACGCCTGCTGGTCTGCAATCTCCACGTTTAGTTTTGCTTTGACTTCAGCAGTAGATTGCTTAGGAATGGCTAGTTCGCTCAATTGCCATCCACAGTCAGCTGCCACACCATTGATGCTCTGCTGGTTGCGTGTGGCTTTGGCGCCTTCCCAAGTAACGTTCGGGCAGTTACCTGCCTCCCCAGGAGCTGGCAGAGATTCAAAGAGCTCTCCTCGCAGCGGTGTCTTCTGAGCAGCATAAGTTAGCGTCAGCTCCACTTCGCCCGTTTGAGGTTTGTACTCCGCACGACGGGATATGCCCAGCCCTGAAGGCAAGATTTGATCTTGTTGCGTTGCGGTGAGCGCTTCGTCGCTTGTTTTGCCCTTGCCCGATGATCCAGGAATCAAGGTAAACCCGAGTACCAGCGCCACGATGAGGAAGGCTGCAGCGCCAAGTAGCCACATAGCCTTCGTGGTCAGCCACTCGGGACGGCTGAATTGGTTTTTCTGGTCCGTTGTTGGTTCTTCGTCAACGGGAGCTGCTGGTTTCCTTGTTGCCATCGGGCGAACGACGGTGTGATTGGCCGGCACACCCAAATCCGGCAGGTCGCTTGGGTTAAGCGATCCAGCAGGTTTTGCATCGCTTGTGGTTCTTGGCTTGTCCTTGCTTCGAATGACCGTGGCGGGACGTTCAAGCTCTTCAAATTGCTCTGGCGCGGTGACTGATTCAAGCGCAGGCAGTTGCGTGTATTTTTTGCTTAGCCCACGAAGCTGGTGCGCAGCAGAAGTTGCATCAGGTCGAAGCGAAGGGTCCTTCTCCAGCATGGATGACAAGCCATCCCATAATGGATCTGGAATATCTAAGCGTGGTGGAACGGTAGAAACGTGTCGGAAGGACAACGTGTAGTCATTACCAGTTCCAGCAAAAGGAGTTCGGCCAGCAAGCAACTCGTAAAGCAGCACACCCGCGGCATAGATGTCTCCTGCGGTGCCGGCTTCACCGCGAGTAAACAGCTCGGGAGGCATATAGGCCGGGGTGCCGAGCATGCCGGAAGTGCTCTTTTTAGCTCCCTGAAGCACAGAGGCGATACCAAAGTCAGAGACCTTCGCTTGTGCGTGATCCAAGAGGACATTGTCCGGTTTGATGTCACGATGGGTGACACCCTTTTGATGAGCCGCAGCCAAGGCGTCCAGAACCTGCACTGTGTAGTCAATGGCCGAGGAAGGGGCCAGTGTCCCCTGCGCTTCTAAGGCGTCTCTAAGCGTCCCACCTTCGACAAGGTCCATGACGATGGCTAGTTGCTGACCTTCGACTACGAGGTCTCTAGCGACAACAATATTTTGGTGCTTCAGATTCAAAAGCACTGAGCGCTCTTTGATGAATTTCTCCACCAAGTCTGAGTCTTGCACATGTTCTTGGCGTAAGAGCTTGGCGGCTAGATCTGGGCCTCCACGCTCTTGGCTGACACACCAAACTTCTCCGACAGCGCCGGAGCCAATTTTCTTGATCAGCTTGTAGCTGGAACCTAGTGCATCGCCTGCTTGCAGAACGCTCATAATGTTAGTTTCTAATTTCCTTTACTACTCAACTACGCACCAAACGGCGGTTCTTCCCCAAAAGGGAAGAACCGCCGTTTGCAGAGTCAAAATACTTACTTGCCGGCTTCGATTTCAGCCTTGGCAGAAGCATCCGAATCGTTCAGGAACTTGCCGATGCGATCAACTTCTTCAGCTTCACCGATGGCTGCAGCCGCACGGCCCAGCGCATACAGCGAACGCAGGAAGCCGCGGTTCGGCGCGTGGCTCCAAGGAACTGGTCCCTGTCCGCGCCAACCGGCTTTACGCAGCGAATCCAGACCACGGTGGTAGCCAACACGAGCAAACGCGTAGGACTCCACAATGCGGCCTTCGCCGTGCGCTTCATCAGCCAGCAGTGCCCACACCAAAGAGGATGATGGGAACTTGGCGGCCAGGTCCGTTGGCTCATCGCCAGCTTCAAGGCGAGCCAAAACCTCAGATTCCTCAGGAAGCAGAGTTTCTGGAATGCCCAACAGGTTTTCGCCAGCCATATTTACTTCAGCGACTTTCCGGCCGAACCCAGCTGACGAGCAGCTTCAACGATGCGAGCTGCCATGGACTCTTCGGCCTTGGCACCCCATACGCGTGGGTCGTAGGTCTTCTTGTTGCCGACTTCGCCGTCGATCTTCAGCACGCCGTCGTAGTTGCCCAGCATATGGCCGGCGACTGGACGGGTGAATGCGTACTGGGTGTCGGTGTCAATGTTCATCTTGATAACACCGTAGGAAACAGCATCCGCGATTTCCTTATCGGAGGAGCCCGAACCACCGTGGAAGACGAGGTCGAATGGGTTAGCCTTGCCGATCTTGCCACCAACCTGAGCCTGGATATCCTTCAGGATCTCCGGACGCAGCTTCACGTTACCTGGCTTGTACACGCCGTGTACGTTACCGAAGGTCAGTGCGGTGATGTAGCGGCCCTTTTCACCGGCGCCCAAAGCGTCGATGGTAGCCAGTGCATCTTCAACGGTGGAGTACAGCTTGTCGTTGATAGCGTTTTCTACGCCGTCTTCTTCGCCGCCCACTGCGCCGATTTCAACTTCGAGGATCTGCTTGGCAGCAGCGGTGCGTGGCAGCAGTTCTGCAGCAATACGCAGGTTCTCTTCAAGGGTCTCAGCCGAGCCATCCCACATGTGGGAGTTGAAGAATGGGTCGCGGCCTGCAGCAACTTCTGCTTCAGATGCAGCCAACAGTGGCAGCACAAAGCTATCCAGCTTCTCTGCTGGGCAGTGGTCGGTGTGCAGGGCGATGTTGACGCCGTACTTCTTGGCTACTTCGCGAGCGAAAGCTGCGAAGCCCAACGAGCCAACAACCATGTCCTTAACGGAGGCACCGGACCAGTAGGCGGCACCGCCCGTGGAGACCTGAATGATGCCGTCAGACTCAGCTTCAGCGAAGCCGCGAATAGCGGCATTCAGGGTCTGCGAACTGGTCACGTTTACTGCTGGGAAGGCGTAGCCGCCAGCCTTGGCAGCGTCGATCATGGCATTGTACTTATCGGGGGTTGCGATAGGCATGCTTCACTCCTGGTGATTAGCGAGGTTTCGCGTCTCCATTGACGGCGGTTCGCCATCCATCCTATCGCCTAGGTCACTATCTCAACCTAAAATCTCATATCGTGACACGGTAAAGAACCTGTATTTGCAATGCAGAGCGCCACCACCTCACGGATGGTTGCTTATTGGGTTATCGATGCTGAGCTGCTGGCGCTACCTGTTGTACTCGGGGTAGCACTGCCGCTCGAGCCTTCTGAGCCTGTTGGCGAGCTAGCGCCACTCTTCTTTTCCTGCGTGCTGCTCACCGTTGGCGAGGGCGTAGTCGGCTCTTTATCCGGTGTACTTTGTACCGGCGGTGCCGAATTCGAGGTGGTGGGTTCAGGCGCCTTAGTTGTAGGCATTGGCGAAGGAATTTTTGTTGGCGACGTACTAGGCGTTGGCTTCGCACTAGGTGAAGGCGCCTTGGTGGTGCTTTCGGGCGGCGCAGTTGAGGTACTTGGACTCATTGTTGGGGTAGGAGTCTTAGTCTCGCTGTGGGTCGGTGTCGGCTTGACCGTCTTAGTTGGCACCGGACGCGGCTTGGGAGCTGGGCTAGGAATGTATGGAGTGTCGTTCTCCGGAACAATAATGTCCGGATCCGGCTGATTGGTAGAAGGTGCGGAGCTTCGTGGAGCACCACTCTTTGGAGCAGAGTTTGCGCCGACGGTCAGACGCTGGGAATTGATCATTGCCTGACGCTGGCCAGGGATCAAAGGCAGGTAGTTGCGTGGATCGTGCCACCGACCATCAATGATGACTTCAAAATGCACGTGGCATCCGGTGGAATTACCGGTGGTACCGGCCAAGGCGATCAACTCGCCCTGTTGTACGTGCTGCCCCACCTTAGCGATGAGCTTCGAGTTGTGGCTATAGCCGGTTTGGATATTTGATCCGTGATCGATGCTCACACGCATGCCAGAGTGGCCTGCCCATCCCGAAACGCTCACCGTTCCATCTTCAGAGGCGTAGACAGGAGAGCCACAAGATACTGGGTAGTCCTGACCAATGTGGATCTGGTTTCCGGCACCGGTAGGGTTCGAACGCCAACCATAAGGGCTAGAAATTCGGCGTGAAGTCACCGGGTGCATCAACTGCAGGTCTCCCGGGAGCTTGCCAATCTCGCCTACCGTGCCAGCCAAAAGTGCAGTACTGGCGGTATTTTCTTCTTCGCTTTCGGCACTCTGTTCCGCGTCCACGGTCTCAGCTTCTACCACTTCGGAGGCATCTAAGGCACCGGCCACCATTCCGATGGGACGTCCGTCGATGGCAAGTTGCCTACCCGAGGCCCCAAAAGCATTCAGCGGAGCATCAACACTGACAAACACCGGCCCGTAGGCCAAGGAAGCGTCAGCGACGGCGTCCATGGACACCTGGACGTTCCCCTGACGAGTATCAGCTGGCTGGGCTACCAATGGGATTGCTAATGCGCCGGTCAACCCCAGGGCCGCAATCACCGAGGCTGACCACACAACTGCTGGTCGTTTCTTTCGGTGTAACCCGGGCAGAAGTAAGTCATGATTCACTTGATGACGACGTTTCACAGCCACTCGCTCCCAGATCACATTTCCATAACTGGATTCCAGAGTAAGCTGAAAAAAGTAACTAATCCATATGCTCGACTAATACTCATGAGTATTAATTTCTCCGTTACCCCACCTGTTGCCCAAAAACGTGTCTGCGGATCCATGCGTGCATGGCAATTCCAGCGGCCGAGGCCGCATTGATAGAACGCGTTGAACCGAACTGTTCAATTGACAAGGTGTCTTTGGCTGCCGCATGAACTTCAGGGCTTAACCCGGGTCCTTCCTGGCCAAACACCAAAACACAATTCTTTGGAATGTCGTAGGTTTCCAAAGGTACGGAGTCAGGGAAGATATCGATCCCCAAAATGGTCAGCCCCTCGGATTCCGCCCAGGTAACAAAATCATCGACCGTTGGGTGATGACGCACGTGTTGGTAACGATCGGTCACCATCGCTCCCCTGCGGTTCCACCGGCGACGACCAATAATGTGGACCTCTTTGGCGAGGAACGCGTTGGCACTTCGCACCACCGTGCCGATATTCATGTCGTGCTGCCAGTTTTCAATGGCGATATGGAAATCGTGGCGACGCTCATCCAAATCCGCGATGATCGAGTCCATGTTCCAGTAGCGATACTTGTCAGCAACATTGCGACGATCACCGTTGGCTAGCAGCTCAAGATCATACTTTTCGTCGGTTGGATGCTCCCCTTCCCAAGGGCCCACTCCAATGACATGCTGCTCGCTGGGGTCGTTTACTGGTTCCTGCGTTTCTTGATTCACGTTATTAAGCGTAGTTCTTTCTAATCGTGCCCTTGTTCACGGCGCAATTCTCCAAGGCTGTGTAGTCTTTTTAGTAGCAGGGGATTCTTTCAACGCAGATAGCTCCCACCACAATTTCATCAGGGAGGACTTCACCTCGTGACGACTACCAACCGCGCTGCCCGCACTGTCCACGACATCAAGTGCTGGCTTACTGACATGGACGGCGTTCTTGTCCATGAAAATCAGGCTGTTAAGGGTGCCGCAGAGCTGATGAGCTACTGGCGCGAAAACAACCTGCGTTTCCTAGTCTTGACCAACAACTCCATTTACACCCCACGTGACTTGCGTGCCCGGTTGCTGGCTTCCGGCTTGGACGTCCCTGAAGAAAACATCTGGACCTCCGCGATGGCTACCGCTGAATTCTTAGCTCGCCAGCGTCCGGGTGGACGCACCTTTGTTATCGGCGAAGCCGGGCTAACCACCGCGTTGCACGATGCCGGATTCATCATGACTGACCAGAATCCTGACTATGTGGTTTTGGGCGAAACTCGCACCTACTCCTTCGAAGCGATCACCAAGGCGATCCGACTGATTGAAGGCGGCGCCAAGTTCATCGCAACCAACCCTGACGCTACCGGCCCATCGGCAGAAGGTCTGCTGCCAGCCACCGGTGCCATTGCTGCGCTGATTTCTCGTGCAACCAACCGCGAACCATATGTAGTTGGCAAGCCCAACCCGATGATGTTCCGCTCTGCTTTGAACCGCATTGATGCACACTCGGAAACCACTGCAATGATTGGTGACCGCATGGACACCGACATTGTTGCTGGCATGGAAGCTGGTCTACTTACCGCTTTGGTCTTCACCGGCATCACCGCCCGTGAAGATATGGATACTTTCCCATTCCGTCCGGACCTTCAGTACCCATCCGTGGCGAACCTTCACGCAGAACTGGCCAAGGACGCGGTAGTTCCTGAAGCCAAGGAAGCTAAGAAGTAACCAAATCCAGAACCATAAAGGAGCGGCCGGAATGTTCCGGCCGCTTTTTTCATCGGTGTTGTAACCGGGATCAGCCTCACTCCGTTGACCATGGGCCGCCGCGATTTCGCATCATGCTCAGCTAGCTACGGTCATGGTTTATCCCCCGCTCAGAGCACTTGAGCCAACGAGCGACCAACTGTTCTGCCGGTGAAAATACAGCCACCAAGGAAAGTACCTTCCAAAGCGTTGTAGCCGTGGGCCCCTCCGCCGCCAAAACCGGCGGCTTCACCAGCGGCAAGGAGTCCGGGAATCGGTGTTCCGTCTAAACCGAGCGCACGACCCGCAAGGTCAGTCTGGATTCCGCCGAGAGTCTTGCGCGTAACGACCCATAGTCTGACCGCTATCAGCGGACCATGTTTCTTATCCAGGATCTTATGCGGTTTTGCCGTGCGGAAGAGCTTATCGCCCAGGTACCTGCGGCTGTTCTGAATACCGATGGTCTGCGCATCCTTGGAGCACGGATTGTCCACCTCGTTATCCCGAGCCTTCAGGATGCTGGCAATCTCATCAAGATCAAGCAGATGGTCTCCGCTCAGCTTGTTCATGGAGTCAACCAGCTGCTCAAGGGTATCGGCCACTACGAAGTCCTCACCATATTTTTTGAAGTCCTCCACCGGACCGGTAGCCGAACGGCCAAGCCTGCTTTTTATGAGCAACTTCACGTCTCGGTTGGTGATGTCGGGGTTCTGTTCTGATCCGGAGAGTGCAAATTCCTTTTTGATAATTGACTGGTCAAGGATGAACCAGGAGTAGTCGTAGTCACGGATATCTTCTGTTGTGCGCAGGATCTTTAGCGTGCCAAGAGTGTCATAACCTGGCAGCCCTGGAGCGGGAAGTCGGCGCCCACGGGCATCAAGCCAAATCGATGATGGCCCAGGGAGGATCCGGATGGCATGGGAAGGCCAGATTGGGTTCCAGTTCTGTAGCCCTTCGGTGTAATGCCACATGCGGTCGCGGTTTACTAGCCGAACTCCGTGCTCATTGGCAATATCAAGCATGCGCCCATCAACATATTCGGGTACCCCGGTAATCATCTTTTTAGGCGGAGTTCCCAGAGACTGTGGCCACCATTTTCTGACTTGTTCGTGGTTGCCACCAATCCCGCCACTAGCAATAACTACTGCCTGTGCGGTGAATTCGAAAGTGCCGATTGCTTGACGGTTCGAAGGTGCTCCGCGCTTGGCCGTCTCTGGAGCCAAGACTGTTCCGTGCACGCCGGTGACCTTATCTGCGGTGAAGACTAGCCCATCAACCTGATGTCGGAAGGCAAACTGCACAAGACCTGATTCGACCGCTTCACGTGCCTTATTGGCAAAAGGTTCTGAGATTCCGGTGCCAGTGCCCCATGGGATGTGGAACCGGGGTACAGAGTTGCCGTGACCATTGGCAGCGAAGCTGCCACGTTCTGCCCAACCGACCAAGGGAGTGAACTTCACCCCCTGCTCTTGGAGCCACTGGCGTTTGTCGCTGGCAGCAAACTCAACATAGGCGCGCCCCCACTTCTGCGCCCATTGATCTTCGGGATGTTCACCGTCCAAGCGATCCCACCCGGCTGACCCTTGCCAGTCTTGTCAAGCGAGGTCAAAAGAATCATGTACCCCGAAGCGGCGCTGCATCGGGGTATCAACCATGAAGATTCCGCCAAAAGACCAGAAGGCCTGACCGCCCAGGTTCGCGGCGTTCTCCTGCTCAACGATCAGTACTTTCTTGCCGGCCTTGACTATTTCGTTGCTCGCAACCAGACCGGCAAGACCAGCACCAACAATAATGACGTCCGCGTCCATCAAATCCACCCCAATTATTCTGAGGCCGATTGATCACCTCAGGCTTTGGATTCGAACTGTACTCACTAGAAAATGAATTGAATACTGCTGGTGGCTACTCTCAGGCACATCGCTACGGCCTCAAGGCCTGCCTGGAGCTAGTCGATTCTCACCGGAGTATCCATGACTCGACCTTCTTTGAGCTCACGGACGTGGCCAACAATCCGGAATTGTCCCTGAAGGCGCAGGTCCTCACTGCTTGAGCCAACCGTCGCGATGAAGTTGCCCGGTTCCACAATTCTGCGCCCATCTAATCCAATAAATGATGTTCTATCCGCATGCACGTCGAAGGTGACCCGCGTCGAAGCACCAGCTTCCAACTGAACTTTGGCAAAACCAGCTAACCAACGTCGCGGACGCACCACCTGTGAGACCTCATCCGACAAATACAGTTGGACTACTTCCGCGCCTGCAAATCCACCAGTGTTTGTGATCGTCGCACTGATCTCCAGGTTTCCTTCGGTTGAGATTTCTGTGTGGGATAGCTGCAGCTCGGATATCTCAAATTCTGTATAAGAAATGCCGTAGCCGAATGGATAGAGCGGACGGGGATCAAGATTCGAAACTCCGTCAGAGTGCCAACCCAGCTTGGGCGTCAGGTAGGTTCCTGGCTGTCCGCCCACATGGTCAGGAATCTGCACCGGCAATTTGCCTGATGGATTCACTTGGCCGGTCAGTACCGCAGCGAGTGCGGGGCCACCTTCGACACCCGGCATGAAGCACTGAACGATGCCTGCCGCACGATGGGCGAACTGTCCGAGCGAGTAGGGGCGGCCGGTGACCAAGACCAGCACGGTAGGTGTTCCGGTTTCTAAGACCGCTTCAACAAGTTCGGCCTGTCGCCCAGGCAACTTCAGGTCCACCACGTCACAGCCTTCACCCGAAGTTCCACGCCCAAAGAGTCCGGCTAGATCTCCAACTGTCACCACGGCAACTTCCGCGTTACGGGCGGCCTGAACGGCCTGTTCAATTCCACTGTCATCGAGGTCGGTGAAGTCCACGCCACGAACATACTCAATGTTGCTTCCGGCGAGCGCTGGGGAGTCCTCAAGCGCTTGGAGAATGGATACCATTTCGACGCCATAGTCCTCGTGTTCAGCGAAGCGCGAGTACACGTGGTTGGTAAAGGAATAACAACCGAGGTGGGTGCGTGGCTGTGTGGCGCTGGGGCCGATGACCGCCATGCGTGCCGGACTTTTGAGTGGAAGGATCTGCTCATTACGCAAAAGAATAATGGATTCTTCGGCCATGGCCCGGGCATGCTTTCGATTCTCGATCGAGTCCAGTTCCGTATCATCACCTAGCCATGCACCCCGCGGGTCATAGTCAGGATCCAGCAACCCGGCTTCAATCTTTTGTGTCAGCACCCGGCTCACCGCGGTATTTAGCACGTCTTCATGTAGTCGCCCAGCACGTACCGCCTCAGCCAGATTGGCGAAGGAGATGGTTTCAGGTAGCTCCACGTCCATGCCGGCCGAAAGCGCTAGCAGCCCAGCAGCATCTTCGCTCTCGGCAATTTCGTGCATGCTGTGTAAGAAGCTCACGGCCCAGTAATCGGCCACCACGGTGCCGGTGAAGCCCCAGCGTTCACGCAGGACTTCGGTGAGTAGCCGGCGGCTCGCGGCCGGTGCTTCACCATCAATATCCGCGTACGAGTTCATTACTGACGCCACTTGTGCTTCACGCACTGCGCGTTCAAAAGGTGGGAAGACCACATCTTCCAAAGCACGCGGACCAATTGATACCGGCGCGTGGTTACGTCCAGCTTGGGAGGCAGCGTAACCGGCGAAATGCTTCAAGGTGGCGTTGACTCCAGAGCCCTGAAGTCCTTTCACGTAGGCGACCGCTAATTCTCCGACTAGGTGTGGGTCTTCACCGATGGTCTCTTCAACGCGTCCCCAGCGGTAGTCACGCACTACATCCAAGACTGGAGAAAGACCTTGATGTACACCCATCTTTTTCATATCTGCACCGATGCGTGCGGCCATCGATTTGATGAGTTCCGGGTTAAAACTCGCTCCCCACGCAATAGATGCCGGATAGCAGGTAGCCCCCAAGGTGGTGAATCCGGTAAGACATTCCTCGTGGGCGATGGCCGGGATGCCGAATCGGTTGGCAGCAATAACTTGTTCTTGGAGTTCAGCCAACCGGTCTCGCCCCTGGCCCGGATCTACGGGGACAGTGCCAAAGGCACGGGTGATGTGCCCCAGCCCGTTCTGGATCGCAGTATCAAAGCTCGGGCCGCCGCTGAAGGTATCAGCCATGGGTGCCACGTTGGCTTCACTATCGTGGTTTTCTTCCTCTGGACGGATCCAGTAGGAACCAAGTTGCCCCGCTTTTTCTTCGAGGGTCATCTGCTCCATAAGAGCAGCTACGCGCTGTTCGGTTGGCAATGCGGTATTACGCCAAGTCTGCTCGGCAGTTTTCATGAAAGTCCTATTCTTCAAAAAGTGGGCAGGCGTGTTTTCGCCTGGACGCATTAGCCTTTGACTGCTCCCTGTAGCCCGTTGACGATGCGCTTTTGCATGGCAAGGAAAAAGATCAGTGCTGGAATCATTGCCAGTGCGGTAAAGGCGAAAACGCCGGCAGTGTCCGCCGAGTGCTCCGATGAGTAATCTGCGACGCCCAAGGGAAGGGTCCGCATATCTCCTTGTAATAGGAGCAGTGGAAGTAGGTAGGCGTTCCACGAGCCAACAAAGGCCAAGACACCCACGGTGACCATGCCCGGTCCCGATAGAGGCAGCAGGATGCGCCAGAAGAATCCGATTCGGCTGGCGCCATCGAGCTGGGCGGCTTCTTCCAATTCTTGTGGCAGCGCCATCAGGAACGGGCGCAGAATGACCACCGTCATCGGCAAGGCGAATGCCGCCTGTGGCAGGGCAACACCCCACCAGGTATTACCCATATGCAGGTCCCTGGTAATCATGATGAACAGTGGAACGATGGCCACAGTGGCCGGGAAAAGCAGACCCAAAACGAAGACCATAAAGATCGGTTCGCGCAGTCGGAACTGATACCTCGCCAGCGGGTAGGCCGCCATCACTCCAAAGATCACCACGATCAGGGTTGTGATGACCGCGATCATTGATGAGTTCAGTGCGTAGTTCCAGAAGTCCGGGTTTTTTAGCACGCCTAGGTAGTTATCCAACACCCATGGGGCCGGCAGCCCCGCAGGGTTTTGCGCTAACTGAGCGTTGGTGCGAAAGCCACCAAGCACCCCATAGAGCACCGGGCCGAGTGTTAGAGCGACTACGGCGAGCGCAAGGGCATAAACCAGAACGTTTCCGCCTTGGTTTTTGGAACGTTTTTTAGCGCGCTTCGCTTGGGTTGGGGTGTGCTGTGGTCCGGTGGCCAGGATGGTGCTCATGCTTTGACCTTCTTCGGCTTGGTTCGTTCGTCATCTGGCTGCGAGTCTCGCTTAAGAACAAACTGCTGGTAGGAAACTGCGAGGATCAACGCAACGACAAACAGGATCACCGAGGCAGCAGCTGCCACACCGAAGTTCTGCCGTTTTGTTCCCTCAGAGACTAGGAAGCTGGCCATCGTGGTCGTTGAGTTGGCCGGTCCCCCGCCGGTGAGAATCCAAACCATGTCAAAGAGCTGCAGTGAACCAATCATGGACAAGAATCCCCAAGTGCGCAGGGTCGGCCCCAACAATGGAATGGTGATTTTGCGTTGGATCTGCCACCAGGACGCTCCATCGATTTGTGCTGCTTCGTAAAGCTCCGAGGGAACCCCTTGGAGTCCTGCCAAGAACAAGATCACCGCCAGCCCGAGGTACTTCCAGGTCAGTACGGCCAGTACCGTCCACAGCGCCAGCTCGGGAGTGCCGAGCCAGCCTTGGGCAGGACCTTGGATGCCCAGCTTGGAGATGATGGTGTCCACGACCCCGTACTGGGGTTGCAAGAGTTGGAACCAGATCACCCCGGCGATGACTTCGGAGAGCACATAAGGAACAAAGATGATGGTGCGCAGCAATGATTGGATTTTCATCTTGCGGTTGAGCAAGAGAGCAATCCCTAAACCAATGGGCAATTGCAGAGCGATAGATCCACCAATGATGATCAGGTTATGAATCATCGCATCGGTGAAAACCTCGTTTTGCAGTACGCGGGCGTAGTTTTTCAGCCCTACAAAGTCCACCAGTGGGCCGAAGCCCTTCCAGTTGTACACCGAGAAGCGCACAGCTTGGATGATGGGCAACAGCATAAATACTGCGATGAGAATCAATGCCGGACTGATGAAAAACAAGATTTCTAGATTCTTGCGTTTATCTGCTGGTTTGCGCCGACGCTCTTTGGCCTTGACCGACTTGATTCTGGTCGGTTGTGTAACGCTCACCGGATTTGGGTCAGCGTCATCGGTACGCGAACTTGATACAAAACTTACTTCTTGAGCCACGGTAGGGATCACTTCTCTAGATCAGCGGCATCTTGGCTGGCATCAACGATCTTCTGAGCATCGGACTTGCCAGCAAAGAGCAAGGCGATTTGATCATTCATGGCTCCACCGACTGAAGCACCAAAAGCGGTGTCGAAGTACAGCTGGAAGTAGGGCGCCTTGTCTCGAACGTCCATCATGGATACCAAGGCTGGGTCTGCAACGGAGTCTTTGGCCTTGGGGTTAGTAGGCAACCCCATGTCCAGCTCGGCAAAGCCTTTCTGAACTTTCTCGGAGACCATGTACTTGGCAAACTCGACTGCTTCGTCTGGAGCGTCTTGAGCTACCGCCCAGGCATCGCCGCCACCTAACTGTGCTTTCGGATCACCCTGGCCACCTTCAATTGCGGGGAAGGAGAACCAGCCGGTGTTTTTGCCTAGACCTTTACCGTCTTCGGTGAGCCCCTGCATTACGCCCGGTTCCCAATGACCGGCCAGTTCCATGGCAACTTTGCCGGTGGCTAGGAGGCCCGAGGCTGAGGTTGGACCGGACTGGGCTGGGGTGGAGAGGAATCCTGGGTTGAACGGCTCGGTCTTGATCAGCTGATCTACGTCTTCTCCAGCTTTCACAAAACACTGGTCGCTGAAATCCATATTGGTGACCGAGTCAGCCAAGGTTTGCTGGGCACATTCACGCACCGCAGCGTAGTACCAGTAGTGAGCTGCCGGCCATTTGTCACCCGCTCCTACGGAGATTGGGGTGATGCCAGCTTTTTTGAGCTTGTCACTGGCGTCAAGAAGGTCCTGCCAGGTTTCGGGCGCCTTGTCGACGCCGGCTTTTTTGAACAATGCTTTGTTGTACCAGAACCCTGCAGCGCCCAATGAGTACGGCAGGGCGTAGGTCTTGCCATCGATCTGCCAGCCGCCGGCGGTGTCTCCGAGGAATTTTAGTTCTTCGCTGGCTTGCTCGCTGAGGTCTTTGGTCAGCCCGGCTTCCACGTGCGCGGCCAGTTCCCCGCCACCGCGTTCCATGTACACATCTGGGGTGTCACCGCTTTGGAAAGCGGCGTCGAGTTTGGTGAGCATGTCTTCGTGCTGCATGGCGTTAACCTCGATGTCCACGCCTTGATGTGTAGCCTCAAAATCTTTGGCGACCTTTTCGTAGTAGGCCTTGCCTTCTCCGTTGTTCGAGTTGTGCCACCAAGTGATGGTGGTGGTTCCGTTTGTCGAGGCTTCAGGAGTATCAGAGCCTGAGGCGCAGCCGGAGAAAAGTAGCGAGCCAGTGGCTGCCAGCGCCAACATTTTCGCAGTTCGGGACTTGGACAACATACGTGTGCTCCTGTGCATTGATGATGTGATGACCCGTCGACTTCCACGCGGCAGGCACTTGGCTCCACCAAGAATTGCACTGTGACGCACGTCATGTCAATCGTTTTCGATAACGTTTTCGAAATCCTTAGCGAAAACGTTATCGAAAATTTGCTAATCACCGGTCACAAGTCCACAAACACCACTGTTTTCGCGGATTTATGCGCTACTGTTAGTCGGGTGATGACCCCTGAGACCCAACACCACGTGAATGCCACCGCTGGGCAGTTTCCAACGTCTGCCGAAAAGCCAGCGGAAGGCCGAGTGACCATCAATGATGTGGCACGCGTTGCCGAAGTTTCGGTGTCCACCGTTTCCAAAGTTGTTAACGGTCGTTACGGCGTTGCACCAAGAACCATCACTCGCGTGCATCAGGTCATCAATGAACTCGGTTACGAAACTTCACTGGTCGCATCCTCGATGCGCAACTCTCAAACGAACATTATCGGCATCCTGGTTGCCGAATTTGAGCCCTTCGCCCTGGAGCTTCTCAACGGAATATCCGCCACCCTGCGCGGCACCAAATATGACCTCATGGCCTACGCTGGCAACCTGAGCCCAGAAGGGCATATCGGCTGGGAACGTCGTTCACTCTCACGCTTGGGTGGAACGCTCATTGACGGGGCCATCATTGTCACCCCAACCGTAGAAATCCCGCACAGCTCAGTGCCTGTTGTCGCCATCGACCCGCAGGCCGGCACCGATATGCCCAACACCGTAGACGTGGACAATTCTGGTGGCGCATATACGGCCACCAAGCACCTCATTGATCTGGGCCATCAACGCATTGGGCATATCCGTGGGCGCGATGATTTGAATTCCGCACACCTACGCGAAGAAGGCTACCGGCGAGCGCTGGATGAAGCCGGCATCAAATTTGATGAGCAGTTGATCCACGCTGGCGATTACCAATGGGACACCGCGACGCAAGCGGCCGAACAACTCCTCGCCCTACCGGTGCCACCCACCGCAATTTTTGCGGCCAACGATATCTCCGCCTTGGCGGCCCTAGAGGTCGCCTCCGCACGTGGACTCGCCGTTCCGCAGGAACTATCCATTATCGGCTTTGACGATATTCCCGCCGCTGCCCAATCCGCCCCCGCGCTCAGTACCGTGCGCCAGCCGCTGCATGAAATGGGTAGTCATGCGGTGAGCATGCTCTTGGCTTTGCTTCAGTGTGAAGAGGTCACCGAGCCGCACCAGCTACCTGCCGTGTTGGTTCCGCGCGATACCACCGCTGCCCCACCGCAGAGCTAAAACAGTTCAGAAAACAGCCAACCCGCTATTCCGAATGATTCGGAATAGCGGGTTGTGAGACCAAAAAGCAACTACTGGTTACAGGCCCAGCTCCTTTTTGCCGTAGGCAAACAGGTACGGCACGCCAGCTTCAGATTCAATACGTTCCTTGGCACCGGTGTCACGATCTACGATCACGGCTACGGCAATCACGTTGCCGCCAGCTTTGCGCACACCTTCAACTGCGGTCAGCGCCGAGCCACCGGTGGTGGAGGTATCTTCAAGCACGATGACGTCGCGTCCCTCAACGCTTGGGCCCTCAACCTGACGACCCATGCCGTAGGACTTCTGCGCCTTGCGGACCACAAACGCATCAATGGCGCGGTCCTTGGCGCGAGCGGTATGCATGATGGCGGTGCCCACTGGGTCAGCGCCCATGGTCAAACCACCAACATTGGTGAATTCCAGCTTGGCTTCATCAAGCAGGTCAAGCATGACCTCGCCGATCAAACCCGAAGCTTCCTGGTGCAGACTTACACGACGCAGGTCGATGTAGTAATCGGCCTCCTTGCCCGAAGACAAGATGACCTTGCCACGCACAATGGCTAGTTCTTGGATCAGTTCTTTTAGTCGCGCACGGGCGCCGGTTTCGCTCATACCCTCGATTCTAGTCGGCATCATCGCTAGGCTGATTTTATGAACGCACAACGCCCCTTGGGTTACTGGTTAAAATTGGTGGATTCGCTGATTGACGAGCAGTTTGCAGCGACTCTAGAAGAACACGGTGTGACACGCCGGCAGTGGCAGGTCCTGAACTTGCTAGAACATCAACCTGCCAGCGAAGCGCAGCTAAACACCGACCTCTCCCCTTCTTCGCGTCCGAAGATGAACCGCAGTCGCTCAGTGAGCACTTGGCCGAGCTGGTGGAATCCGGGTGGGTCACCGTACATAACGGTGAGTATTCGATCACTGGACGTGGCCACACCTCACTGCTGAAGCTCAGCGAGCTAGTGGAGAAGATCCGCACGCAGTTCGGTCAGGATCTAGACGGCTCAGAATATGACGCTGTTATCCAGACTCTGGAAAAGATTGCGCGCAGCCTGGGCTGGGAGCCGGAGCAAGAGCCACAAACTCCCTAACCACTGATCAACGCCTATGTTGAGAACAGATTAAATTTCGCGGCAAACGCCATCGTAGTTGCCCTGCGCCCACCCCCACTGCCTAGGATTAAAGACATGCGTGAATTGCAATCACAGATCATTGAAGAGTTGGGCGTACGCCCTGAAATTGACGCCACGCAGGAGATCCGGCGTCGGGTCGATTTCCTCAAGGAGTACCTCGCCGCAACCGGCGCCAAGGGGTTCGTGCTGGGGATTTCTGGCGGTATTGATTCAACCTTGGCCGGTCGCCTAGCCCAGTTGGCAGTGCAGGAAGTCCGCGAGGCCGGCGGCGAAGCTCGCTTTGTCTCGGTGCGCCTGCCTCATGGAGTACAGCAAGACGCCGCTGATGCTGCCGCGGCCATGGATTTCGTCGCTGCAGATGAACAGTACGAAGTAAACATCGCAAAGCCCGTCGCCGCACTGGATGAAGCTATTGCCGATGCCGGTTTGGATAAGATCAGCGACTTCAACCGTGGTAACGCTAAGGCGCGTACCCGCATGATCGTGCAGTACGCGCTGGCTGGTGACCGCGGCCTGTTGGTACTGGGCACTGACCATGCTGCCGAATCCGTCACCGGATTTTTCACCAAGTTTGGCGACGGCGGAGCAGACCTCTTGCCATTGGCTGGCTTAAACAAGCGTCAAAACCAGTCCCTATTACGTGAGCTCCAGGCTCCTGAGTTGCTTTGGTCGAAGAAGCCTACCGCTGACCTTCTTGATGGGCAGCCGCAGCGCACCGACGAAGATGAACTTGGGCTGACCTACGAGCAGATTGATGACTATCTTGAAGGTCGCGAGATTAGTGAGGCTGCTGCCCAAGCCATCGAGAAGCGTTTTGTGAATTCCCGTCACAAGCGTGCAGTCCCAGCCACCTATTGGGACAAGTGGTGGCGGGCCTAAGGCTCACGCCAATCCGGTGATTTCCTTCAACGCCTGAACATGTTGCGCAAAGGCCTCTTGCCCGCTCGAAGTTAGCTTCGCCCAGGTACGGGGCCTTTTGCCTACGTAACCCTTTTTGATACGCACGTATCCAGCTGCCTCCAACGCGCTCAAGTGCCTAGAAAGCATCGAGTCGGAAATTCCCACCGTTTCCTTCAGGGTTTTAAAGTCAGCCTCATCTACAGCTCGCAAAGATCCCATGAGCGAGAGTCTGACCGGATTTGAGAAGTCCTCATTGAGTCGTTCGCGAGCGTGGCCACTCATTTGCGCACCATCACTATTCCAGTGATACACAGCGGCGCAGCTACGATAAGCCCCGTCAACGCGGTAACACCCCAACCCATTTCACCCGCGTTAAGCATGGCAACCGCAACCATGTACAGGGCCATACTCCCGAAGAATCCGCGAAGATATAGTTTGGAAAATCCCCGCGGTAGTGAACGGTATAGCTTTGCGTAGGCCAACGATATTGCTACAACAGCTATGCCAAAAAGTGCGGTAAGAATAATGAATCCGGTGAAGTTTTTCTCGGGGCGGTAGACCTGCAATAGGGCCGCTAGTGACCCGATGAGCAAACCCAAGATCACGCAGTAAACGCCCATGAGTTTGGCGCCGTAGCCGGAGGCGCGCTCCATGCGCTGTTGCACCACATTCAGGGCGGCCAGTTGCTCATCGGCATTCATCTGCTCTTCGGAACTCATTTGCCGGCCGCCTTGCGAGCTTTGTTCTGACGCTGTGCGTAAATAGAGGACATCGTCACGGTGACCGCGGTAAAGAAAACAATCCCCACGCAGAGCAGGTAGGAATGACCGGTAACGTAGGCGGTCATCGCCAAGGCGAGGAAGATCAAGCCTCCCGCGCTAATGATGGCGACGTACCAAGAATTGAAGGTCATCTTCATTGCCCTACTCCTTTGCCTGCGAACCTAACGAATACCTTCAGACTAACAAGTACTTTCCATATTGGAAAGTACTTGTTGAAACATTCTTTGAGCTACCGTGGCCATCAGGTCGAGCGGGCGCTCTTTTCATTCCCTAGGAAGTCCAAGTATATTGTTGGACTAAGTCTTCTAATTTAGGGGTATCTCAATGGCTTCACCTTTGTCCCGCGATCCGATCGCCCAAGCGCGAGAACAATGGATCTCACACGGGTGGAAAGCTGAGGCCGAACCGATGGCAGCAATCACCGCAGTGATGCGTACTGCCTCAATTTATTTACAACGAGCCGACTCCATCCTGAAGCCTCATGGCCTGACCTTTGCCCGCTTTGAGGTGCTTGCACTGCTGGGATTCTCCAAGCGCGGTTCCCTGCCTATGAGCCAGGCCAGCGAGTTACTACAGGTTCACGCCACCAGCCTGACCAACTCGGTAGACCGGTTGGAATCCACCGGTTTGGTTCGGCGCATGGCGCACCCTACCGATGGGCGCACGCGTTTATTAGAACTGACCAAACAAGGTCAGCAGGTATTAAACGCGGCCCGCGATGATCTTAACGAACTGCTCTTTGCCCAGAGCAATCTCTGTGCTTCGGACGCTACCGAATTATTTGAGATCCTCTCCCGCTTCCGCAAAGCCTCCGGAGACTTCGTCTAAAGTCTCAAACCATCAGCGCGAAATTTAGTGCTCCAGCAATGCAAAATTCAGCTCCGCCCCGGGAAGGGGACCGAGCTGTTTTGCGGTGCGTTGTTCGTGGCTTAGGCCCGGCAGGTATTCAACCCAGTGTGGCGTCCGGTCCTTGTCGATAACCGCGGCCCGGATACCCTCAGCAAAATCAGGATCATCTAACCGGTGAACCACTGCACGGAATTCACGCTGGAGATCCACCCGAAGATCTCCTCCGGCTTGTTGTATCAGCTCATCGGTCAGTCGCACCGAACTTGGGCAGGCAGCTTGCAGCGCCTTCGCCATCTGTTGCGCCTTCGGAGCCGATTCTTTGTGAAGTTCAAGCAACACTGTTCGCAGATTCTGATGGGTGAAAGCCTGCACCCATTCTTCGTGCATAAACCCCTCGGCTGGCTCTTCAGCGAAATGCCCCAATAATGCATCCACCGGCTCACTGGCCAGCTTCTCTAGCAGTTCTGCTAGCCGCGCCTGCGGAACATAAACATCGGCCAGGCCGAGCAGCATGGCATCGGCTGCACCAAATTTGGTTCCGGTCAGGGCCGCAAGGCGGCCTGCTGCTTGAGGCGCCTTAGCTAGAAGGTGCGTTCCACCAACGTCTGGGAACAGACCGATACCCACTTCAGGCATGCCACAAAGACTTGTCTCCGTGACAATTCGGTGACTGCCATGGGCGGAGATTCCGATGCCACCGCCAAGTACGATTCCGTCCATGATGGCGATATATGGCTTGGGGTATTCACTGATCAAGGCGTTGAGTTGGTACTCAATACGCCAAAAATTCTCCGAAGAACCGGTGCGTTCCTTGATGTCTCGGTAAATAGCCACGATGTCGCCACCGGCGCACAGTCCCCGCTCCCCTGCACCTTGCACCGCCACCTGAACAATTTCAGGGTCATCTCGCCACTGCAACAAAGCTTCAAGAGCTAACTGGCACATTTCGGCATTAAGCGCATTCAGCGCTTTGGGCCGGTTCAGCGTGATCAAACCCAAATGCCCACGTCGTTCAGTCAAAATTTCAGGCAACGTTGCCTCCTTGGAATGAATGGCGCCACAGTTTGACTAAGAATATACTCGGGCTTCCGAGTAAATTGAAGTGGCACACTTCCGCAAACTTGATAGGTTGAACTAGTGAAGATTGCAACTTGGAATGTGAACTCGCTACGAGCCCGCGCTGACCGCGTGGAGGATTGGCTGCAGCGCTCAGATGTAGATGTCCTGGCTATTCAGGAAACAAAATGCAAAGACGATAATTTTCCGTGGGAATTGTTTGAGAACAATGACTACGAGGTAGCCCACTTTGGCGTGAACCAGTGGAACGGTGTAGCCATCGCCTCCCGTGTGGGACTCGAAAATGTACAACGAACGTTCCCGGGCCAGCCAGAATTTGGCAAGGGTGGCAAGAACCCGATTCAAGAACCGCGCGCCATTGCCGCGACGTGTGGCGGAGTCCAGGTGTGGAGCCTCTATGTTCCCAACGGTCGCGCCCTAGACGATGAGCACATGGCCTACAAACTTCATTGGCTTGATGAGCTGAAGCAGCGTTCTGGCCAGTGGCTCAGCGAAAACCCCGAAGCGCAGATCGCTTTGATGGGTGACTGGAATATCGCACCGAAAGATGAAGATGTCTGGGATATCGGCTTCTTCTTAGAGAACAAGCTCACCCATGTTTCCGCACCCGAACGCGCAGCTTTCAGCGCCTTTGAGGAGCTTGGATTCAAGGATGTAGTTCGCGACTACACTGAGGGACAATTCACCTACTGGGATTACACCCAGCTGCGCTTCCCAAAGGGTGAAGGTATGCGCATTGACTTCTCGCTAACTTCCCCGGCCCTCACCGCGCGAGTGACTTCTGCGAGCATTGACCGTGAAGAACGCAAGGGTAAGGGCGCCAGTGACCACGCGCCTGTCATCGTGGAGTTGTCGGACTAACTATGAACCCAAAATTGACTGGGCCCACCAGCGAACTTACTTCGGCCACAGCACTTCTTCGTGTCTACGAACCACTAGATACCTTTGAAGATTGGGCCCAGTCGATGATCTTGCGTGCGCCGGCACGCACCGCTGATCAATGGGATGAGTTTGAGAACGCACGTCTATGGCAGCGCACCTTGCGTAGCGTCTCAGACCCGTTCCCACACAACGAGCCCGAATTCTTCCGCAGCGTGAAGACCTTGGACTATCAGGGCACCGAACATACCCGTTACTGCCCCGGGCAACTGCAAGCCCGCAGCTTCCTGGCGACAGAACAAGCCGAAGAAGCCATTCGCCCCGAGGTATTCGATCTATTGGTTCCGCCGGTTTCTCGTGAAGCCAACTCACAGCGGATCGATCCAGATCGTTTGGCTGCAGATCTAACACACCTACATACCCGTACCTCTTCGTGGGGAATTCCGCTGAGCTGGTTTGCGCTGTTCCGTGAAGACGACGAATGCGAAACGGTGCACGAGGGTGAACGCCTGAAGACCGTGCGCATGTATATCGGTTTTGAACAGGCCGTAGAGCGCCTAGCCTGGGCCGTGCAGACTTTAGTTACCCATGCGCCGCAGTCCCAGCTTTTTGAAGAGCTAGGAGACCTCGGCAGTTGGCTCGAGTCCTTTGATAGCCGCTCGGTAATTGAGCTGGACTATGGGCTACTGGCTGAGATTGTTTGGCCCGATGATTCCGCCAGTGATCTCTTGGATGGCCTTCAAGCAATGGAAGATGGTGACATGACAGGCGCAGCTGCGGCATACCGCCGTTTGAGCAACCGATGGTTGGGTCCGCGTCACCTTGGTCGAGCGAACTGACGTGCTGTAGATACAGCAAAAGCTCCGGTAATCAATCCGGAGCTTCTGTTCATATGCGACCCTGACGGGACTTGAACCCGCGACCTCCGCCGTGACAGGGCGGCGCGCTAACCAACTGCGCTACAGGGCCTAGTGTTTTGAATTTATTTCAATACACACAGTAAAACCCTCGGTAAACCGAGGGCCTGCGTGGCTCCGACCGGCGTCGATCCGGTGACCTTTCGATTTTCAGTCGAACGCTCTACCAACTGAGCTACAGAGCCTGGTACCACTAAGTGGACACCAAATTTACTAATAGATTAGTAAATTGAGCGACCCTGACGGGACTTGAACCCGCGACCTCCGCCGTGACAGGGCGGCGCGCTAACCAACTGCGCTACAGGGCCTTGCTTTCGCAAGCCAATGGATTTCTCCATCTAACAATCATAAAATGATTGCTTGTACCCCCAACGGGATTCGAACCCGTGCCGCCGCCGTGAAAGGGCGGTGTCCTAGGCCGCTAGACGATGGGGGCCTAAGTTCGCTTCGGTTTCTTGCTTCTCCGTAGCGGACTCCAATAACTATACGTGGGGTTTTTTGATTTCGCAAAATCGGCTCCTGATCCAAATTTTCGATGCTCAACTCAGCGTCCTCGCCTAGGCTGAAAACATGCTTTTGAACATCAGCGACGACGAGTTTGAGCAGCTAGTTGAACAGGCCATCGACTCCATTCCGGACTCCGCCATAGACATGATGCAAAACGTCATTTTCTTCATCGAAGACGAGTACACGCCACGTCCAGGCGAGCCAGAAAACCTTGAAATCTTGGGGCTTTATGAGGGTACAGCCCTCACCGAGAGAGATTCAGGATGGGACGCCGGAGCGCTGCCTGACCACATTACAATCTTCAAAAATCCGACCCTTCGGGCCTGCGAAACTTATCAAGACGTGGTGCGTGAAATTCGAATCACGCTCATGCACGAAGTGGCCCATCACTTTGGAATCGATGATGAAAAATTGCATGCTTTGGGGTGGTCCTGAGGCAAAAAACGCAAAAACTTGTTTTGAGATCTGCCTCACAAAGTTCAACGAAGCTGGTGGCCAGAGACCGAATAAAAGAGAGGCGGACCACACGCCTGGCTCGCGCGGATACTTGGGAACACGCCTGCGTCCATCTTGCCGCTTTCCACTACGTGCCAAACGCTCCCTATTAACGCACCCACTTTTTACTGTCGTTAGGAATCACCCCGGGACGTGCTGCCCGCGTTACCAACGCTTCACCTTTAGTTCAGTGCACCAAGCCTCGGGACATAAATTCAGAAAATTTTTCCAAGGTTTCTTTCAGAAAGTTCACCACGCGCAATTACACGTTCCCGCAGATCACGCGCTAAAACCGCAGATGAATTACACGTTTGGGATTCATGTGACTGATGTGAACAGTGTTGCCAAGGGTGTCACGATTAGCCTAATGTGCTAATTGGAGTCTTATCCAAATCGTGATCTTTCTACCTCAGAGAGTCACGTTTTCAAGATTCCACGTCATCCAAGTACTTAGTGAGGAACGATATGGCTACTCGCCACACGCTCAGTGTTGCCGCAAGCACGCTGGCCCTAGCAGCATCCTGCCTTGCAGGTGCTCTACCTGCTTCCGCATCAACCGCTGCTACGTTCCCTGCATCTGTGTCCATTGCAGCTGCACCAAGCACTTCCGCGTTGCCTACTGACGCAGAGATCAAAGAAGCCAAGAAGAATAAAGACTCGACGAACGCGATGATCGCTCGCATCGAGGAATCCCTGGCTTCCAGCCGCGCTGAAATGCAGCGAGTAGAAAACGAAGCTGCTCAGGCGCAAGAGTCACTGCTATCGGCCGGCGAAGAGCGCGATCTGCGCACCGCTGATGCCAAGAAGGCAGTCCAGCAGCTGGATTACGCAAAAACCTACCTTGCACAGAGCCGCAAGGATCTAGGCGCTATCGCCTCTGATATTTACCGCAACGGTGCAGGCAACTCGACACTAGGCCTGTTGCTGGATGACAACCAGGATGGTGACCTGTTCCGAAAGGCCGCCACCATTGACGCACTGAGCGAACAGCAGGTGAAGTCGGTCAACACCGCTTCCGAAGCTGAAGCACTGGTTTCGGCATGGCAGGAATACGCTGACGCAGCACAAAGCGCCGCTGAAGATGCCGCCGCAAATTACGACTCCGCCGCAGCTACCGCCAACAGCACTCTTTCCACCTATGAGAACGCTGTTGATCCGGAAAAGAAGCTTCGCGATGAACTAATCAGCAACCTTGCTACTTTGCAGCAGAAGGAAAAGGCTGAAGTTCGCAAGGCAGTTGAGAAAAAGAGAACGAAGAGCAGCAAGCAGCCCTCGAAGAGGTTATCGCTACTGCAGACACTGCCGAAGCTCCAAAAGAAGCACCTGAAGCTATCAAGCCACTTGCTGTAGCTGCGCCACAGGAACTTGAGCCAACTGAAGACTCCAAAGAAGAAGCCACGGTTAAGCCAAAGGCCGTAGCAGAACCAACGGAACTTGAGACTACCGAGGACTCTGAAGAAGAGGACACGGTCAGGCCAAAGGCTGTAGAGCTCGATACGGTAACTCCTACCCTCGCTCCAGAACCTCCTAAGTCGGCTGATCCTGAGCCAACCAAGACTGCAGAGCCAAAACCAACTAAGACGGCCGAACCAAAGCCGACTAAGACTGCAGAGCCAAAGCCGACTAAGACTACAGAACCTAAGCCGACCAAAACGGCCGAACCAAAGCCAACCAAGACCGCTGAACCTAAGCCGACCAAAACGGCCGAACCAAAGCCAACCAAGACCGCTGAACCTAAGCCGACCAAAACGGCCGAACCTAAGCCAGCTCCAAAGCCACAGCCAACCAAGACTGCTGAGCCAGAGCCAACCAAGACCGCTGAGCCAGAGCCAGAGTCTTCAGGTAAGAGCTACTCGGCTGCTTTCGCTTGGGCGCTAAAGACCGCTGACGATCCAAGCAAGTACTACGTCTACGGTGCCAACGGTCCAAACGCATTTGATTGCTCGAGCTTCTCGCAGCGTGCTTTCGGCCAGTCGGGCATCAACCTGCCACGCACCTCGACCCAGCAGTTCTTCAGCGCACCACAGCACGTGTCGCTGAGCAACCTGCGCCCAGGTGACCTGGTGTTCTCGTCCTCCAACGGTGGCGCATCGTTCTACCACGTTGCGATCTACATCGGTAACGGCAACGTAGTACACGCCCGTAACCCAAGTGTTGGTATTTCGGTAACGCCATTGAGCTGGGTCAACAACCTGTACTCACAGGCAGCTCGCTACTAAGCAGCAGCCAACATAGACTAACGGCCACACACCCTTGGGGTGTGTGGCCGTTAGTCTATGTTCATTTAGTTATTTCTACTGTTCCTGGGCGCGAGTATCGAACTTATGACGATCAGCCAAGCGAGGATCCTCCGAGTCAGGGACCACCATCACCGGCCCCTTGAGTGGTGCAGCACGCCCTGAGACGTGGAGCCCAACAGCATGCCGGTAAATCCGCCACGACCTCGTGAACCGGTCACCGTGAGTACCGCGTGCTCAGACTCGCGAATCAGCACCTCCACCGGTGGCCCAGAAACCACGTCGGTTTCAATCTGCAAATCTGGGTAGTGGGAATTAAGCCATCGGGTTCCAACGCCCATCTGATAGCGGACATCTTCTAGCACTGCCTCCTGGTCGATGGTCGCTGGCATCCATGCCAGCGCTGCACCCACCGGCGGCACCGCACAAATCAGTCGGATCGGCAGGCCGATGGCCATCGCAGCATCAGCGGCAGCTAGCACGGCCGAACGAGCTCGGTCCGAACCATCAATACCAACCACCACCGCCTTGCGCTCATTTGTGCTCGCGGCTCCGGCTTCTTGCTCCTTGGACATGCACAAAGGCACCACGACGGTAGGGCACTTGGAGTGTGCCGGAAGCGCCGAAGACACCGAGCCGAGCAAGCGACCAACAAAGCCACCACGGCCTCGGGTGCCAACAACAACCAGCTCCGCATCCGCGCTAAGATCCAGCAATACACCGGCCGGATCCCCGGATTCGATATAGGTGCGGATCTGCGCCTGGCTGCCTTCAAGATCGGCCCGCGCCTGCCGGACGATTTCCTCGGCTCCGCCGCGAATCAAATCATCGTCCAGGGTCGAGTAACCAGCATCCATGGAGGACGCGGCGAAGACCGGGATGGTGTAGGCGGAAACGATATTCAGCACGCTTCCGCGGCGCACCGCCTCGCGTTCGGCCCACCGCAAAGCGCACTTGCTTTGCTGCGAACCATCAACACCGACAACAATTCCTTCGATCTTTTCTGCTGCGACTGGCGCTTCATCACTCATCTGAATCGCTCCTTCATAACCTCAGATCAACATGGGTGTGATTTCCCTTACCTCCAATGTACTTGCTTTGGCAGTTACTAGGTGTGAGTTGGGTCTAAAGTTTTCTGATTGTGCCTAGTTAGTTAGAAGTTAGATATCGATACGCAACAAAAACAACATAGAATTTTTCCATGTCCTCCTCCACCAAAACTGCTTCCGGCACGTCTGCGGCCGCGCGGATCGACCGGTACTTCAAGATTTCGGAACGGCGCTCCACGTTCTCCACCGAGGTTCGCGGCGGCATCGCCACCTTCTTCGCGATGAGCTACATCGTCGTCCTCAACCCGCTGGTGCTTTCCGGCGCCGACTCCTCGGGCGGCGAGTTGGGCATCCAGCGCGTTGCCGCGGTGACCGCTTTTGTGGCCGGCATCCTGACCATCCTCATGGGCATCTGGGCCCGCCACCCCTTCGCCATGGCCACCGGCCTTGGCGTCAACGCCTTTGTGGCCATCACCGTGGCCACCAACCCGGAACTGACCTGGGCCGACGTCATGGGCCTGGTGCTCATCGCCGGTGTGGTCATGTTCATCCTGGTGCTCACCGGGTTCAGAACCGCGGTCTTCAACGCGGTTCCGGCCGGGCTGAAAACGGCCATCGTCGTGGGCATCGGCATGTTCATCGCGCTGATCGGCCTGGTCAACGCGGGCTTCGTGCAGCGCATCCCGGACGCCGCGAACACCACCGTCCCGGTGGGACTGGGCTTTGATGGTGAACTGATGGGCTGGCCAATCCTGGTCTTCATCATCGGCTTGCTGCTGACCATGGCTTTAGTTGTCCGCAAGGTTAAGGGCGCGATCCTGATCGGTATCGTCGTCTCCGCGGTAATCGCCAACATCCTTGAATCCATCTTCCACATTGGCACGTTTAAGACCGGCACCTGGTCGCTGGTTGTTCCGTCCTTGCCAAACTGGACTTTGCCTGACCTGTCGCTGATCGGGCACGTCAACATCTTCGGCGCCTTCAGCAAGCTGGGCTTCACCGCCGCCTCGCTGCTGGCCTTCGTGATCCTGCTATCGATCTTCTTCGACGCCATGGGAACCATGGTTGGTCTGGCTTCTGAAGCTGGCACCATGGATGAAAACGGTAAGATCCCAGACGTGGATAAGGTCCTGATGGTTGATGCAGCCGGCGCTATCGTCGGTGGCGGTACCTCGAGTTCCTCGGCGCAAATCTTTGTGGAATCCGGCGCCGGCATCGGCGAAGGTGCACGCACCGGTCTGGCGTCTGTGGTGACCGGTCTGTTGATGATCGTGGCCATGTTCCTGAGCCCGCTGATCTACTTGGTGCCTTTCGAAGCTGTGGCGCCTGCACTGGTAGTTGTTGGTTTCATGATGATCACTCAGGTCTCAAAGATCGACTGGAACGACTGGGGCATTGCGCTGCCAGCATTCCTGACCTTCACCCTGATGCCTTTCACCTACTCGATCGCTAACGGCATCGGTGCAGGCTTCATCTCCTACGTCTTCATCCGCGCCACCCAGGGCCGCGCCAAGGAAATCCACCCATTGATGTGGGTTGTTTCCGCGGCCTTTGTGCTGTTCTTCGGCATTGGCTTGATTGAAATGTGGGTTGGGGTCTAATACTCACCACTTGTCTTCACAGCCCGTCATGACCTAGTCATGGCGGGCTGTTGTGCATCCAGAGCAAAGGCAGAAAATGGTTAGACTGTTGCTCATGAGTCAACAACAGACCAATGAGTGGATTCAGGTTGCTGCCGGGCTAAAAACCCTTCAATGCGTCAGCTTCTTGGTGCAGTGCTTTCCGGGTCCGACCTTGCTGAGCAACCTGCCAAAACCCAACGCAAAGATTTAGCGCGCTGGGTGAAAATCGGTTTGTTATCCGAAGCGGATGACTGTTGGGTACTCAACGAGCAGTTCTTGGAGCGAACGCTAGCCTCGGCCGCGGCAACAAAGCCGGAGTCCAGCGGCATTCAGCGTTTTTTCACCGGTCACCGTTTGGATACCTTGCCGGCCAAGCCGGCGGACCGCCACGAGGTACTGGTCTACCTTCGTGATGCGATCATCGGCCAGGATGATCAACTGCGCGAGGAACAGGTTAATGAGCGCCTGCGGGTCTTTCACCCCGATGTGGCACTGTTGCGTCGTTACATGGTTGATCACGGCCTTTTGCTGCGTGCTGCTGATGGCTCCAGCTACCAGCGCGGTGCCGCTAACTAGGCCAGGATTGCGCTGGCGCCGGTAGCGAAGCGTTGCACACCTGCCCCTGCAACCAACTGTGCTGGCAAGGGTGCGGTGCGCAGGTTGCGTTCAAATCCGGCCCCGAGCTTCAATGGTTCGTCGCTGGCCAAGAACACGATGTTCCCGTAGCGACGGCCCTTAAGCATTGGCGGGTCGGCGATCATGGCCACGTGTTCAAAGACCTCTAATAGGGTGGCGGCCTCAGCCTTAGCTCCGGCCAGATCGGCGGTGTCACCACAGTTGATGATGTACACACCTCCCGCATCCAGAACCCGCTGGGCATCTCGCGCATACTCCACCGTGGTCAGCTGCCGCGGTGTGGTGCTTCCGGCAAAAACGTCGCGGATGATGACGTCGCGGCTGTCATCACTCAGGGTTGGCAATACCGCGGCGGCATCGCCCACACGAAGGCGCACCAGCGGAGCACGAGGCACGTCGAATGAGGTACGGACCAGCTCGGCCAGCTTGGCATCGAGCTCCACCACCACCTGGCGAGCGTTCTCGTAGCTCGCGGCCACCCAGCGGGCCATCGAGCAACCGCCGCCGCCTAGGTGCAGCACCCGCAGTTTTCGGGCGCGGCCGTCAAAGTCTTCGGCGGGGAAACCATAGGTGAAAATCGGTTCCATCCAGCGCATGTACTCAAAGTCCAGGTACGTCGGGTCGTCGAGGTCAATATGCGAGGACGGGACCCCGTTGACCTTGAGGATGTACCGGTTTCCGCCGTAGGGATCGGACTCAATAATGGCTGTGCCCGTATCAATGGGGAATTCGCCGAGCAATGAGTCCTTGGAGTCCCTAGCCATGGGCGCGTACCATCCGTCTTTCAATCAATCCCTGCCAGGTGCCCACCAGTGACTCGGTAGTTCCATCGGCTTTAAAACCCTGCTTTTCAAAGAAGGCCTGGGCTCGCGAATTACCTTCCAGCACCCAAACCAGCGCATCACGCTGACCGAGCACCACGTCCATCAGGTGTGCACCCAGCCCGCTGCCGTAGTACTGCTTTTCTACGTAGAGCATGCCCAGCTCGATCTCAACGCCGGTGTCTTTGTCTTCTTCAATGGTTGGGGTACCGCCGGCAAGGCCAATGATCTTGCCCTGCTCATCTTCGGCGATAAAAAATTGCGCGCCGGAAGCCAAGCCCCGCTCCCACCAAGCTACTTGGCCTTCGAGCTGTTCTTGGTGATGGGCGAAGAAGGAGGGCTCGCGTAACGCAGCATAGGCTTCGCGCCAGGAATCAAGTTTCATTTCCAAGGCTGGGCGTACGTCGTTTTCGGTCGCCAGTCGGATTCGGTAGTCGTTCATTTGTGGCACATTTCTAGCCTACGGCAGTGCTTGGGCTTATTTCTTTCAACGCTCCCGGCACCCCTCCTACTTAAGTAGCATTGCGAACTGTCCAAAGGTTTGAAAAAATACATGTATCGCATCAAATCAAACTGGAGCAGAAAAGGGAGAAGGCTTGCATCAAAATACGAAGTACGCCTATCTAACCGCGGGCCTAGTCGGCTCGCTGACCCTGACTATCAGCCTTTCATCAACGCTCTGGGTCATCCTGCTCGGATGCATTCTTTTGGCCGCCGGCTTCAGTCTCATCTCAAAACTCGAGCGTATTTGGGGCCCGGCCACACCGCAGCATTACTACTACATCGTCCCGATGCTCATTGGCCCGGTTGTTGCAGGATTAGTGCGCAACACCGAATACGCCCTATGGATCGGAGCCCCGGTCGCCGTGATCTGCGCTGTGGCAATGTACGTCTTGATTATCAAGGCCCCACCTTTTGCTCCGGAGGCCGACGAGGAACCCGAACGCAGCTTCAGCGAACACCACTCGGCACGCTAGTACCGTCTCCGCATTTTACAGCACCCTGGCCAGCGCAAACCCGTCCCAGCCCTTGGCGCCCACTGTTTGCAGTGCGGTGGCTGAGACCCGCGAATGATAACGTAGCCAGATCAGTGCCTCTTGGACTCCTCACACGTCGGCTTCTTGGCTTCCCAATTGGCCCGAATCATCCAAGATCGCCCCGCCTCGCACCACGTTGTCTGAGACCAGCACCGTTCCCGGGTGCGAGAGTTCCAGCGCTCGTTGAAGATAGATCACGTTATTGCGCTTGTCGGCATCGATAAAGATCAGATCAAATGCCTCGGTGCGTTTGGTAATCAGTGAGTCTAAGGTTGCTTGGGAGGCACCTAATTTGATTTCTACACGGTCGCCAAGCCTGGCCCGTTCGAGGTTTCCTCTCGCTACGCGGGCATGCAAGGGCTCAAATTCGCAGGTAATCACCTTGCCCGATTCACCAACACCAAGGGCCAGCCAGCTGGTGGAGTAGCCACCTAAGGTCCCGATCTCTAGCACTCGGCGAGCGCCAATCATCTGCGCTACTAACTACAGAAATTTTCACTGCCCCGTGCTGACTTCAATGGACGGCAGCCCCGAGGCCCGATCATGCTCACGGCCTTTTTCCAGGGCCTGGACCTGAAGCCCGAGGGATTCTTCCAGATACTGCTCAACCGCACCGGCCTCACGTTCAGCCCTATGGTGAATCATGGCGACGCACTCTCCTAACTATCCTTGATAGCCTTCTCAAGCCGTTGAATCTTCGCGTCAATTTCGCCCTCGTAGCCGGGACGAATATCGGCTTTGAGCACCAGCGCAACGCGGGATCCGAACTTTCCAGCGGCCATCGTGGCCTGCTTAACGACCTCCATAACCTCGTCCCATTCACCCTCAATTTCTGTGAACATGGAGCTGGTGCGATTAGGCAGACCGGAATCACGCACGATCTTCACAGCTTCAGCCACGGCATCGTGGACTGAACCGTTGGGGTTGTCGTTACTTGGGGCTACAGAAAAAGCTACAATCATGCCTCTACTGTCCCACTTACTTGGCTTAGGCCGCTAGCCCGGTGGCCCGCAAGAGCACCGCTGCCAGTGCGCCAGCCAATACCACCACCAGGTAGGGCGCTTTGAAGATCAGCGCAATAATTGCCGCTGCCAAGGCGCCAATGCGGGCATCAATTTTCAGTTCTTGGCCCGAGGTGAAGGCGTTTACTGTCACCAAGGAGGCCAGCAGGGCAACGGTCAAGGTGGAAGCCACATGGGACATCATCGGCGAATCCAGCACCTTGCGCGGGACAAAATAGCCGCACAATTTGATGGCATAGGCCGTGAGGCAACTGGCTAGAACCCACCAGCTTAATTCACTCATTGTTACTCCCCGTCCACACGGTCTAGATCACCGTGCTGGGTAGCAGCAGGCTTTTGTCGCGCCGAAAGCACCGCATAAACGGCGGCACAAATAGCAGTTAAAAGGATCGGTAAGCCCGGTGCAACCACCGGCACCGCGAGCGCAGTAACGATCGCCGCCGCGAGCGCGATCAGTATCGGTTGCATCGACTTGAGCCTCGGCCACAGCAACCCAATAAACGCGGCCACCGCTGCACCGTCGAGGCCCCAAGCGGCAGGATCCCCCATCTTCTCACCCAGCAGTGCTCCCACCAGGGTAAAGAGATTCCACAGCAGATAAACGCCAATGCCCGCGGTGAAAAATCCGCGACGCTTTTCGCCGATTTCTGCTTGTCCTAGGCTCACGGCCGTGGATTCGTCGATGGTTATTTGGGCCATTCCCGGCACCTGCGCTGCGCGCGGGCGCAAGGATTGTTTAATCTGCATCCCGTATACCGCGTTGCGGATGCCCAATAATGAAGCCGCGGAAAATGCCGCCGATGCGGCCCCGCCGCCAGAGATCACGCCGATAAAAGCGAACTGCGATCCGCCGGTAAACATCAGCGCGCTCAGCGCGAGTGTCTGCCACAGGTTCAGCCCCGCGGCGATGGATAACGCACCAAAAGAAATACCGTACAACCCGGTCGCGACCGCGATGGATAGGCCCATCTTGGTGGCCGGGGTCAACCATTTATTCACTTGTATCGCTCATCTTTTAATGCTGTTCCAATTCCCGGCGAAGCTCCACTGGCCGGTTGCTGGTGAGCTCACCAACCCCAAGGTCAATCAAATACTGTGCATCGGCAGGGCGGTCCACCGTCCAGATGCGAGCATGTCGCCCTTCGGCCAACCATTGGCGCACCATCGGTTCATTGGCACGCGTCCAGGCAACGCCCGAGCCGATAATCCCGGCTCCACCGGCGTTGATCAGTTCAATGCCTTCGGCCACCGAACGGTACAGCACCGAATACACACCGGCCCGGCCCACCTGCCCCGAATCTACAAGCTCCTGAATGTAATCGGGATTCACCTCGGTCATCAGCTGGCAGAGCAAGTCCGGATTCACCTTGCGGCCAAGGTAGCGCAATGAGCCAGGATCAAAGCTCATCAGTGTCACCGCGATCTGCCCCGCGCTTCCGGCCCGCCCGGTTTGAGGATCAAAACCGTGAGCAGCAAGGACCTGCATGACCCGGTCTTCAAGTAGATACCCATAAGGGCTGGGGTGTTTGATCTCCACAGCCAAACCCACCGGTTTGCCGCGTTCTTCGATCAGCGTCAAAAGCTCATCAAGGCTCAGTAGCTGCTCATTTTCCGTGCCGTACTCTGCCGGTACTTCGGTCGGTACAACCCCGGTGAAGTCCATGGCTTTGAGCTGCTCGAGGGTAAAGGTAGATACCAGTCCCGAGGCATCAGAGGTGCGATCAACGGTGGGGTCGTGGTGGCATACCACTTGACCGTCCAAGCTCAAATGGACATCGCATTCAATACCGTCCGCACCCTCATCAATGGCCTGCAGGTAGGCGGCCCGGGTGTTCTCCGAATATTTGTGGGAACTGCCGCGGTGGGCGAAAAAGAGCGTATCCATAGTCCCTACGCTACGCGATCTGTCGCTTATTTCCACCCCTTAGTGTCATCACGCAGGCGTGCATAGTTCGCATAAATTTCTGGACGGGATTGCGCCTCATAGGTAGTGGACTCGGCGCTATTCCATACCGGCGGTTGATCCTGCCCGCTCAGTGCCCAGGCCGCTTGCCTCGCAGCACCCAAGGCCACGTACTCTGCTGTTTGCGGGACCTGGACGGCGACGCCGAAGATCTGTGGGGCGATCACTCGCACCGCTTCGGACTGCGCTCCCCCACCGATCAGCAAGATGCGTCGGGTTCTCACCTTGGTGCTCGCCTCCAGGGCAGCCACCGCATCTTTCATGGAGCACAACAGTCCTTCCACATACGCGCGAGCAATCTGTTCGCGGGAAGTGCTGGTGCGTAACCCCTGTAATAGACCGGTGGCTTCGGGCCGATTGGGGGTACGTTCTCCGCCAAAGTAGGGCAGTAATACAACCCCGCCCGAGCCCGGTTGTGCAGCCAACGCGAGGTCTGAAAATTCTTGTTGTCCCACCCCGAGCATGCGGGCGCCGAAGTCCAGCACCGGTGCCCCGTTTAGCGTGCAGGCCAGTGGCAAAAATTTGTCGTTGGCGGCCACAAAGCCGTTAACCATGCCCGATCCGTCATGCACGCTGTGTTCTACCACTGCGGAGGCCACCCCGGAGGTGCCCATGGAAATGCAGACGTCACCGGGCTGCAGATCCAGCCCCAAGGCGGCCGCCATATTATCTCCGGTACCCGCACCGATTACCGCCCCGGTGGACGTTCGACCGACCACCTCGTTGCCCTGCGCTAGGCGTGGCAATTGCACCTGGTGCCCCAACGCTGCGGCAGCTATTTCGGGTACAAAGCGGCGCTGCGCTGGGGAATAGTATCCCGTACCCGAGGCGTCCCCATGATCACTGACCGCCTCTTTGCGTCCACCTAAATGCCAGGTGAGGTAGTCGTGTGGCAATAAGACCATCGCTGTGCGTTCTGCGTTCTCCGTTTCCTGATCACGTAGCCAACGTAGCTTGGTCACCGTCAGTGAGGCCACCGGTACGCTGCCAATCTGCTGCGCACAGGCCAGCTCGCCGCCGAGCTCTTCGGTCAGCTCCCTTGCTTGTTGCGCCGAAGAAGTATCATTCCACAGCATCGCGTCACGCACCGGATTCCCGTGCTTATCAAGGGCGACCATGCCGTGTTGTTGGCCGGCAATGGACACCGCTGAGGCCCGCTGAAGTAATCCATCGGTGGCCGCTTCAAGTGCGGTGATCCACTCTTGCGGGTCAACCTGTGTTCCCTGCGGATGCCCATGGCGTTGTTCGGCCACTACTTCACCACTGTTCGCGTCGACCAACAGTGCCTTACAGGACTGGGTGGAGGAATCGATGCCTAGTACATAGGTGGGCTTCATGGCTGCGCCTTTGCAGAGGTGGTGGCTATGTGAATGCGTGGGCCCAGCTGCTGCAGCTGGGTCATCAGTGCGTCATCAAGTTGATCATCGATCACCACATCGTCGAACTCGGACAGGTTCATCACATGATAAATGCCTGCCGATTCATATTTGCTGGAGTCCACCACCAGGATCTTGCGTCGCCCCATCTGCAGCAGGCTGCGTTTGGTGCGCGCTGCCTCGGCATCCGGGTGTAATAAGGCGTTGTTCTTGATGGCGGTGGTGGAGACAAAAACTGCGTCGGCGGTCAGCCGTTGTGCTTGTTCGACCACGATGGAGCCGAGGAAGGAATCGGTTTCGGCATAGTACTGTCCACCGAGGCCCACCATGTCGATATGTGCCATGGCCGAGACCGCGCCCATGAGCGCCAGCGAGTGGGTGATTACCGTGGAAGGCTCGCGCTCTTCTAGGTGCGCACCGAGCGCCCCAACCGTGGTGGAGTCATCCAGCGCAATCACCGAATTGCGTTCGATCAGCTTGGCGGCGATGGCGGCAAGCTGACTTTTAGCTCAGCGTTCAGGTGCCGACGCAGGCGTACATCGCGTTCGGCCAGCCGGGCGGTAATGGCTCGTGCTCCACCGCGGATGCGCTCGAGCCGGCCTTCCTTGGCCAGGTAGTCCAGGTCGCGGTGGATGGTCATGGCGCTGACCGAGAAGAGCTCGGCCAATTCCTCCACCCGTGAAGTGCGCACCTTATTAACGTGCCCGGTGATTTCGTCCCGGCGGGTCTCTGGAGGCAGCCCCTGACTTAAGCCGGGACCATCGTTTTCAACATCGAATTCGTGATTTGCCACATCTCTGATGATAGATGCTGCGTCTCAAGTCTCAAAACATCACTTTCTTCAAGTTTTTAACAGAAAATCTGTTGAGTTTGTTTGTTTGGTGTTAGATTGGTTCAATCGATCACACCGGCAAGGCCGTCGCAAAGGAGCGTCATGACCACAAACTCAACGCCAACACACCCCTCGATCTTTGATCGCCTAGGGCTACCGCGTCCGCTCCTATGGGGTTTTGTGGGCCTGATGATCTTCATGATCGGCGACGGCGTAGAAACCAACATCCTCGCCCCGTACCTCACCGGCGAACATGGCTTCTCCATCCCGCTGGCCGGAACCCTGGTCACCATCTACGGAGTGGCCGTAGCCATCGCTGCCTTCCTCTCCGCTTCGCTTTCCGACCTCTGGGGCCCACGCAAGGTGATGTTCATCGGAGCCGGCATCTGGGTGATTTTTGAACTGCTCTTTTTGGGCGTCGCACTGAACACCTCAAGCCTGCCTCTGATCTTTATCGCCTACGGACTACGCGGATTTGGCTACCCATTTTTCGCCTACGGTTTCCTCGTCTGGATTTCGGCCACCGCCAACGCCAAACGACTGGCCGTGGCCATTGGCTGGTTCTACGTAGCCTTCAGCTCCGGACTGCCAACCCTCGGCGCACTGACCGCCAGCGCCAGCCTTGAACTCTTCTCCCTGAGCTACTACCAAACCCTTTGGGTCTCACTGGCCCTGGTGGTCATCGGAGCGGCCATCGCGCTGATCGGCGTGAAGGAAAAGACCGGACGGGCACCGTTGGTGGCCAATCCCGAACAGGTTTTCAGCACCATGAGCTTCGGCCTGCGCCTGCTGGTGAGCAACCGCAAGGCCCTGATGGTCATGCTCACCCGAACCATCAACTCGGTCCCCACCTACGGCATGGCCATCTTCTTCCCGGCCCTGTTCGTGGACCGCTTCGGCTGGAGCGTGGGCCAGTTCCTGATCCTGACCACTGTCATCTACGCGGTGAACATCCCGTTCAACCTGTTCTTTGGCGCACTGGGTGACAAGCTGGGCTGGTCCAAAGTGGTGGTGTGGTTTGGCGCGGTGCTGTGCGCGATCTCCATGGCAGGACTGTACCTCGTACCAGCGTGGGCCACCGATCACGGTTACCCCTTCGCCTACCCACTGGCCCTGATCATCGGTGCGATCTTTGGCATCGGGCTGGCAGGTTTTGTTCCACTCTCGGCCATCGCCGTGTCCCTAGCTCCCGAACATCCAGGGGCAGCCATGGCCTCCTATAACCTCGGCATCGGCGCCGCCGTCTTTGCTGGCCCACTGCTGGTCGCCGTGCTCTACAACGTACTTGGTGCTGCGGGCATGGTCTTCCTCTTTGCAGCCCTCTACCTCGTCGCGGCCCTGATGTCCCACGCACTGCGCGGCACCCAGCCGGGCTTTCAGGGTGTCGCCCAACCCGCCGCCGTCAGCACCCACTAATCGATCCTGACTAAGGAGCATTGAATAATGAAACTGAGCAACCACACCCTGAACCAGGTTGACCCGCAGGTTCGCACCCCACAGTACGACCGCAAACAAGCCAGCGCCGGCATTGTGCACTTCGGCGTAGGTGGCTTCCACCGCGCTCACCAGGCCATGTATCTGAACCGGCTGATGAATCAGGGCCAGGCGTTGGACTGGGGAATTATCGGCATGGGCGTTATGGAGTCCGATCAGCGCATGCGCGATGTACTCAAGGACAGCGACGGGCTCTACACCCTCGTAGTGAAAAACCCTGATGGCTCCCGCGATGTTGAAGTCATCGGTTCGATCCTCGACTTCCTCTACGCACCAGATGACATAAACGCCGCCATCAACCAGCTGGCCGATCCTGCGATCCGCATCGTCTCACTGACGGTCACCGAAGGCGGCTACAACGTCCACCCAGTCACCGGGGAGTTTAATACCGCCAATCCGGCCATCGCCGCCGACCTTGCCAACCCGCAGGCACCACGCACCACCTTCGGGTTGATTAGCGCCGGGCTGAAGCTGCGCCGAGCCCGTGGCATCGCCCCCTTCACCGTGATGAGCTGCGACAACATCCAAGGTAATGGCGAAGTGGCCCACAAGATGTTTGGTGCTTTTGCTTCCGCCCTCGATGCCGAGTTCGGCCAGTGGGTCCAAGAGAACGTGTCCTTCCCAAACTCCATGGTGGACCGCATTACCCCGGTCACCACGGATGCCGATCGCGCCGACGTCATGCAGCGTTATGGCATCGAGGACGGCTGGCCAGTTGTCTGCGAAGATTTTGAGCAGTGGGTGCTGGAGGACAAGTTTGTTGCCGGCCGCCCACCCTACGAAGAAGCTGGCGTGCAATTGGTTGACGACGTGGTGCCCTACGAGCTGATGAAATTGCGCCTGCTTAACGCCACCCACCAGGGCCTATGCTACTTTGGCCACCTCGCCGGCTACCAAGCGGTGCACGACGTGGCCCGCAACAAGTTGTTTGCAGACTTCTTGCTTCGCTACATGAAAAACGAGGCCGAGCCGACCCTGCGCGAACTGCCCGGCGTTGACCTGGACGCCTACCAGCACAAGCTCATTGAGCGCTACAGCAATGAGTACGTTGCCGATACCGTGGCCCGCCTCTGCGCGGATTCCTCCGATCGCATCCCCAAATGGCTCATGCCAGTGGTTCGCGAAAATCTTGTCGCCGATCGTGAGGTCACCTTATCCGCAGCCATCGTCGCCAGCTGGGCTCGTTATGCCGAGGGGACCGATGAAGCGGGCGAAGAGATCACCATCGTGGACCGCTTGGCCGAAGAGGTCAAGGCTGCCGCGGCTAAGCACAGCGAAGATCCGCTAGCCTTCCTGCGCCAGCGCGACCTCTTTGGGGACGTTATTGATGATGAACGGTTCACCACCCCGTATCTGAAGACCTTGGAGTCGTTGCATCAGCAAGGCGCTGTGGCCACCCTGGCGCAGCTCATGGATCAGCAGGTCTCCACCCGCTAGCCAACTGGCCTCTGACAGCCGGCCCGCTCGTGCACCCAATGTATGAGCGGGCCGGCCTTATTGTGCGCGAGAATAGTGAACAGCGATCACGCCGTTGCTTAGTGTCTTGGTATCGAGCAGCTGAAGATGACGCGCATCAGGTAAACCAGAGTTGTACAACCGTGGCCCATGCCCAGCGATGATGGGTTGCACTAAAAAGCGATACTCGTCGATCAGCCCTAGCTGATCCAATGCTGTTGCCAGCTTGCAGCTGCCCACCAGCACCCCGTTTGCCGTACGCTCCTTGAGCGCCTGAACTGAGCTAGCCAGGTCACCCATAAGGTGGTGACTGTTGTTCCATGGATACTCGGTTCGAGTGCTAGAAACTACGTATTTGGGCTTGTCCTGCAGCTGGATCGCCCAATCGCGCAATGCCTGGGGTGCGGCAACTTCCCCGCTAGCCACCAGTGGCCAGTAGTCTTCCATCATTTCGTACGTGGTTCGTCCCCACAGCATAACGCCATGCTGGTTCATGAGGTCAGTGAAGTAGTCGTGCGTCTCTTCGTCAGCGATGCCGACCCTATGGTCGATACACCCGTCAAGGGTGACATTGATAGCGAACGTTAGCTGCCCCATCTGCGGATTCTCCTCTGACAACGGCAAGTGCGTGCGTTGACTGTAGAGCCGCTGTCAGCGCAGCGTCAAGGGATCCCAAATGATCTTTGTTCTTAAACAGGAAAAAGGGGGTCGAGCTTCAGCTCAACCCCTACCAACCAGCAATCAGCGGCCGACAATCAGCAACCAACCCACCGTTGGTGGTTAAACAGGTGAGGCCCCAACCAAAAGGTTAGGGCCTCAAACCAACATTCATCTTTATTAAGTTAAGTCCGGCGGTGACCTACTCTCCCACACCCTCACGAGTGCAGTACCATCGGCGCAGTGGGCCTTAGCTTCCGGGTTCGGTATGGGACCGGGCGTTTCCCCCACGCTATGACCGCCGTAACAATCACGAAGCACACAAACCAATTTTCTGGTGTTGTATGAAACGATGCGACAAAAACTACTTGTCAAGTCTCATGTTTAGTTTCGGTTGTCGAGTTGTTGTCTCGTAACCGCATAGTGAACGCGAACAGCAATGATCTTATTAGTCATTATTGTATATATTGTGTGTTGAAAGTCATCGGCCTATTAGTACAGGTCAGCTACACAAGTCTTTAGTCCTTGCTTCCACATCCTGCCTATCAACCCAGTGGTCTAGCTGGGGGCCTCACACACTCAAGGTGCATGGAAATCTCATCTCGAAGCAGGCTTCCCGCTTAGATGCTTTCAGCGGTTATCCCTTCCCAACGTAGCTAATCAGCGATGCACTTGGCAGTACAACTGACACACCAGAGGTTAGTCCGTCCCGGTCCTCTCGTACTAAGGACAGCCCTTCTCAAATTTCCAACGCGCGCAGCGGATAGGGACCGAACTGTCTCACGACGTTCTAAACCCAGCTCGCGTACCGCTTTAATGGGCGAACAGCCCAACCCTTGGGACCTACTCCAGCCCCAGGATGCGACGAGCCGACATCGAGGTGCCAAACCATGCCGTCGATATGGACTCTTGGGCAAGATCAGCCTGTTATCCCCGAGGTACCTTTTATCCGTTGAGCGACGGCCCTTCCACGAGGTGCCGCCGGATCACTAGTCCCGACTTTCGTCCCTGCTCGAGCTGTCACTCTCACAGTCAAGCTCCCTTGTGCACTTACACTCGACACCTGATTGCCAACCAGGCTGAGGGAACCTTTGGGCGCCTCCGTTACATTTTAGGAGGCAACCGCCCCAGTTAAACTACCCATCAGGCACTGTCCCTGAACCAGATCATGGTCCGAAGTTAGGTGACCGGTACAGCCAGAGTGGTATTTCAACGATGACTCCACCTGAACTAGCGTCCAAGCTTCACAGTCTCCCACCTATCCTACACAAGCTGCACCGAACACCAATACCAAACTATAGTAAAGGTCTCGGGGTCTTTCCGTCCTGCTGCGCGTAACGAGCATCTTTACTCGTACTGCAATTTCGCCGAGTTCATGGTTGAGACAGCGGGGAAGTCGTTACTCCATTCGTGCAGGTCGGAACTTACCCGACAAGGAATTTCGCTACCTTAGGATGGTTATAGTTACCACCGCCGTTTACTGGGGCTTAAATTCTCAGCTTCGCAACAAGTTGCTAACCGGTCCTCTTAACCTTCCAGCACCGGGCAGGAGTCAGTCCGTATACATCGTCTTGCGACTTCGCACGGACCTGTGTTTTTAGTAAACAGTCGCTTCCCCCTGGTCTCTGCGGCCCACACCCGCTCACAACTGCAAGAGCTGATCACGGGGCAGGCCCCCTTCTTCCGAAGTTACGGGGGCATTTTGCCGAGTTCCTTAACCATGATTCTCTCGATCGCCTTAGTATTCTCTACCTGATCACCTGTGTCGGTTTGGGGTACGGGCGGCTGGGACCTCGCGCCGATGCTTTTCTAGGCAGCATAGGATCACCGAATCACCCACCAAAGTGGGCGCCTATCAGGTCTCAGACATCATGAACCGCGGATTTACCTACGACTCGTCCTACACCCTTGGACCAGGTCAATTCCATTGCCTGGCTCGGCTACCTTCCTGCGTCACACCTGTTAATACGCTGACCTCACTGCATCGGTTCCCACCACATCAACCAACAAAAACACCCGAAGGCATCAACAATTGGAATCCATCATGGTTAGCATCAACAGCTCAGTATGGGCGGTCCTTCGCCGGTACGGGAATATCAACCCGTTATCCATCGACTACGCCTGTCGGCCTCGCCTTAGGCCCCGACTAACCCAGGGCAGATTAGCTTAACCCTGGAACCCTTGATCATTCGGCGGACGGGTTTCTCACCCGTCATTCGCTACTCATGCCTGCATTCTCACTCGTATAGCGTCCACCGCTGGTTTACACCGCGACTTCACCCGCTATACGACGCTCCCCTACCCATCCAAACGCCCAATCCGAAGACCAAGCAAATATTTGAATGACGCAACTTCGGCGGTGTGCTTGAGCCCCGCTACATTATCGGCGCGGAATCACTTGACCAGTGAGCTATTACGCACTCTTTCAAGGGTGGCTGCTTCTAAGCCAACCTCCTGGTTGTCAAAGCAACTCCACATCCTTTCCCACTTAGCACACGCTTAGGGGCCTTAGTTGGCGTTCTGGGCTGTTTCCCTCTCGACTATGAAGCTTATCCCCCACAGTCTCACTGCTACGCTCTCACTTACCGGCATTCGGAGTTTGGCTAACGTCAGTAACCTTGTAGGGCCCATTAGCTATCCAGTAGCTCTACCTCCGGTAAGAAACACGTAACGCTGCACCTAAATGCATTTCGGGGAGAACCAGCTATCACGAAGTTTGATTGGCCTTTCACCCCTACCCACAGCTCATCCCCTCCATTTTCAACTGAAGTGGGTTCGGTCCTCCACACGCTCTTACACGCGCTTCAACCTGGCCATGGGTAGATCACTTCGCTTCGGGTCTAGATCACGCCACTCAAACGCCCTATTCAGACTCGCTTTCGCTACGGCTTCCCCACACGGGTTAACCTCGCGACGTAACACTAACTCGCAGGCTCATTCTTCAAAAGGCACGCCATCACCCAGGAACAAGTCCCAGGCTCTAACGGATTGTAAGCGCACGGTTTCAGGTACTATTTCACTCCCTCCCGGGGTACTTTTCACCATTCCCTCACGGTACTGATTCACTATCGGTCATCAAGTAGTATTCAGGCTTACCAGGTGGTCCTGGCAGATTCACACAAGGTTTCACGGGCCCCGTGCTACTCGGGTATCAACACTAGAACGGCAGACACGCATTACACCTACGGGACTATCACCCTCTATGGTCCGGCATTCCAACCGATTCACCTATACGCCTGCACCTCATCCCACCAGCAAGATAGCGCTGGTACATGTCAACCCCACAACCCCGATGATGCAACGCCTATCCGCTATCACACACCAACCGGTTTAGCCCCATCCGCGTTCGCTCGCCACTACTAACGGAATCACTATTGTTTTCTCTTCCTGCGGGTACTGAGATGTTTCACTTCCCCGCGTTCCCTCCACACAGCCTATACATTCAGCTGCAGGTCACACCACATAACATGGTGCGGGGTTCCCCCATTCGGAAATCCTGGTCTCAACGTCCGGTTATCGACTCCACCAGGCTTATCGCAGATTCCCACGTCCTTCATCGGCTCTTGATGCCAAGGCATCCACCGTGCGCCCTTAAAAACTTCAACACAAAACAAAGTTCTCAGAATTGAGCAATAAAACAATCTAACAAAATCACACAGACAAGACTCAAACACCCCACAACCCAAGGAAAAAGGGTCATAAGACTCATCTCATCTGCAAGATGCTCGCGTTCACTATACAGTTCCCAAACAACAACCCCACACCCCCACAAACACACCCACCAACAACAACCCAAAAGGACCATTGCTCGTACCGAGCATGCCTGCAGCAAACACAGGACAAACACCGAAACACCAAGAACCCCGCCACCCAAGAAGACAATCAACCAACCATCACAACACCAACCCCAAAAGGCCAGCACCGCAACACTTGATCAAATCATCCACCAGGGACGGAGGCTTGTTGCCTCAAAACCCAACAGCATGCCAAACCATACAAACCACACACCATCAACACCCACATTCCAACACCACCACCACACACCAACAAACCCACCCAAAAGGACGGATTCATTCATGTGAAGTAACAATGCGTACTCGCAAGCACCAACACCATACAGCCACAGCCAATACCCCGACACACACCCCAACCACTCATAATGAGGACCAGCGTGCACACGTTTTCCAGTATTGAGTTCATTGATATTCCACCCATGAGCAACCCACCCGTACAACACTCGTGCACAGACATGGGCAACCATAATAATGGTTAGCTCCTTAGAAAGGAGGTGATCCAGCCGCACCTTCCGGTACGGCTACCTTGTTACGACTTAGTCCCAATCGCCAGTCCCACCTTCGACGACTCCCCCACACAAGGTGGTTAGGCCATCGGCTTCGGGTGTTACCAACTTTCGTGACTTGACGGGCGGTGTGTACAAGGCCCGGGAACGTATTCACCGCAGCGTTGCTGATCTGCGATTACTAGCGACTCCGACTTCATGGGGTCGAGTTGCAGACCCCAATCCGAACTGAGACCGGCTTTTAGGGATTAGCTCCACCTCACAGTATCGCAACCCATTGTACCGGCCATTGTAGCATGCGTGAAGCCCAAGACATAAGGGGCATGATGATTTGACGTCATCCCCACCTTCCTCCGAGTTGACCCCGGCAGTCTCCCATGAGTCCCCACCACTACGTGCTGGCAACATGGAACGAGGGTTGCGCTCGTTGCGGGACTTAACCCAACATCTCACGACACGAGCTGACGACAACCATGCACCACCTGTGAACCAGCCCCGAAGGGAAACCCCATCTCTGAGGCGGTCTGGCACATGTCAAGCCTTGGTAAGGTTCTTCGCGTTGCATCGAATTAATCCGCATGCTCCGCCGCTTGTGCGGGCCCCCGTCAATTCCTTTGAGTTTTAGCCTTGCGGCCGTACTCCCCAGGCGGGGCACTTAATGCGTTAGCTACGGCGCGGAAAACGTGGAATGTCCCCCACACCTAGTGCCCAACGTTTACGGCATGGACTACCAGGGTATCTAATCCTGTTCGCTCCCCATGCTTTCGCTCCTCAGCGTCAGTAAATGCCCAGAGACCTGCCTTCGCCATCGGTGTTCCTCCTGATATCTGCGCATTTCACCGCTACACCAGGAATTCCAGTCTCCCCTACATCACTCTAGTCTGCCCGTACCCACCGCAGATCCGAGGTTGAGCCTCGGACTTTCACGGCAGACGCGACAAACCGCCTACGAGCTCTTTACGCCCAATAAATCCGGATAACGCTTGCGCCCTACGTATTACCGCGGCTGCTGGCACGTAGTTAGCCGGCGCTTCTTCTGCAGGTACCGTCACTTTCGCTTCTTCCCTACTGAAAGAGGTTTACAACCCGAAGGCCGTCATCCCTCACGCGGCGTCGCTGCATCAGGCTTTCGCCCATTGTGCAATATTCCCCACTGCTGCCTCCCGTAGGAGTCTGGGCCGTGTCTCAGTCCCAGTGTGGCCGGTCACCCTCTCAGGCCGGCTACCCGTCGTCGCCTTGGTGAGCCATTACCTCACCAACAAGCTGATAGGCCGCGAGTCCATCCCCCACCGATAAATCTTTCAACAACCCACCATGCGGTAAGAAGTCATATCCGGTATTAGACCCAGTTTCCCGGGCTTATCCCAAAGTCGGGGGCAGGTTACTCACGTGTTACTCACCCGTTCGCCACTAATCACCCGTGCAAGCACGGGGTCATCGTTCGACTTGCATGTGTTAAGCACGCCGCCAGCGTTCATCCTGAGCCAGGATCAAACTCTCCATAAAAAAATAAAAAGCCATCAGCAACCCCTCGGAAAATAAGGGCGAAACCAATGAAGTCCTGGCGAATAAAAAACACTCAAGAACATCACACGGGGGTGCAATGCCTCAAGCAAATGTTATGTATTCACCAAATAAAATAAATATTCGGTATCAACAAACTTGGCACACTATTGAGTTCTCAAACAACAAACACTTACCGGTTCTTTACCCGCCATTTCAGGTGGTAATTTCGTCCAGCGTTATATTCAAATCTTATCACCGTGAATTTCTGAAAGTCAAATCAATTGTTTGTGATTTGAATCAGTATTCATGGTTCCCATTCTTCAACATCTTTTCCACAGTGACCTGTGCAAAACCGTTGATATTCTGGGGTTTTGCCTCCGATTTACATCCGGTTATTTCTTCCGTTTTGCTCTCGGCGACAAGGAAAAACTATACACAGGTTTGGGGGGTCGTGCAAATCGGTGAGGTGGTTTGTTGCGGTGACCGTGCACACTTAATCCGCTGCAACCAGTTTAAACCGCGACATCATGCGGTTTAAACTCAAAAAACACCCTGTAAAACAGTTAAAACTGTTTTACAGGGTGTTTAGTAAGCGCCGTCATCGGCGCCAAAACCTGTTAACCGTCTAGTCTTCGACGATTTCGGCGTCCAGAACGCGTGGGTCATCTTGCGACAGTGCGCTCGGGACAATCGTTGGCATGCCGGCGAAAGCTACGTTCGCATTCTCGATCACGCGCTTTGCCATGAATCGGTTGCCAGCCCCACCAATCACCGCGCCAACACCGAACGGAACCAATCTTCCCATCATGCTGGCAGCCTGGGTGCCAATGATCTTATGCAGGAACTTCTTCTGCAAGGTGCGCTGCATGCTGGAGTAGAGGCTGGTATTCTTGTTCGCCCCGAAGGCTTGGGCCCAACCCTTCACAGGTCCTCCACCACGGCCAGCGGCCTGAGCGGTAAGCCCTGCAATCATCGAGCTTCCTTCTTCACCCATGAGGATGCCCATCACCAAGACTCGTGACTGGTCTGGATCTTCGATGGCGATGCCGTGTAGTTCGGCCAAGCTCTGCGCATAGAGTGCAGAAGCTTCAAGGAAGCCCAGGGTCGCCGCAGCTGAAAGACTCAGTGATATCACCGTGCCAATAGCCGGTACTGCTGCAGTACCACCGACGGCAGCTCCGGAACCGGTGACAACTAATAGGTAGTCACGTTCGACGATGGCGGCCAGTTCGGTCGAATCCGCTTGGGGGTGCTTCTTACGCAGTCGATTGATGTACGCAAGTACCAGTGGCCGCTGCACGCCAATGCCCTTCAAGATAGCTTGCTGCACACTAGGGCGTGGCTTGCCATCTTTGCCAATGAAAGTCATCGAGATTGGATCTTTTTTCATGATGCCTCCAGCTTTCCGCAAAACCCTGAGAGTTACCTTGAGCCTGCCGTGCTTTGCTCGGGTTCGCTGCCATTGAGTGGATGGTGCATTACGTGCTTGTGGAACTTAATCTACAGATAACTTCAGACCAGTGACGGTTACGGCACATTCAGTTGCGGGATTCTGCAATGCTAAGGCAAGAAAATACAGGGATGATCGCCCTGCGCGAACGGGCTAGAACTGAATGTCAGTCCAGATTAATGACCCAGGTTCATCAATGATCGTTGGTATTGCTTCATCCAGCGGTGGCTGGCTCTGCTCGATAAGGCCCTGGCCAACAACCTGCCACGAAGTATCAGGTACCAAGTAGCTTCCGGACTCGTTGAGCGCATCTTCGCGGCCCAGTGACTTAAGGAACGGTTTGATGCGTGACTCGCCGGACTCTTGTAGGTTCAGGGCTCCGGCGATGACAAACTTCTCGTCGCCCACACCTTTGGCTTGGCGCCCCTCATCGATATGAACGTAGTCCTTGCCGGCTAGATAGTCGGAGATAACTTTAAGTTCATCACTCTGGCGAGCTGCGGCAAGGTCTTGGTTCTGATCTTCGGGTTCAGTCTGTGTGGCTACTACGTGCACACGCTGACCGCGGTACTCAATAGGAATGTCCCATAGTCCGGTGTTCATCACTGGAATTGATGCGGCCAGTACACCGTCGATTTTGGTGTGGTGCAACTGGTTGTTGGCAACGTCCTGCCATTTGAGCTTGGAGACCGCGGTGATCTGATCTTCATCAACCGGGTACTTGGAGAGCACAACTACCGAGCCCTGCTCTTCAAATTCGCCCTGACCCCAGGCATCTTGTGCCCCACCAATGACACCGTCAACGTTCAGGTCCGCGCCGCTCTGCAACCCCTTGGAACCAACGGCTAGATAGGAGTACTGATAGTGAACATCTGGACGTTCGTCCTCGGTGTTGTTCAGGTACTGGTCGCGGAAGGTATCTAGGGCTGCCTGGTCCGCATCCACATCGGTAAGGACAACTACGTCAGCGTTGGACTGAGCGATGCTGTCAGCGACATGCCCTGCCTGCAGGTTGCTTGCCCCCATCAGGTTTTCGTTCAACTTACCCGGCGCATCCGCGGTGAGGTTCGCTTCGATGGTGGCAACACGCAATGAGGTCTGCGACAGTGCTTGGGTTGGGATGCCAGCTACATCAGTGGCTCCGGCTGGGACAGCAAGGGCCGAGGCTGCGGGGAACACTAAAAGCGTCCCTAGGCTCACCCCTGCTGCTCCAACTAAAAACTTTCGCACGGATCAACCCTACGCCGTACCCCAACCGTTTTTCCAGCACCTTAATCGGATTGTAATGCGAGCTTCATCGTCGCCTTCTTGTTGGCCTCGAGAATCTCTTCCATATAAGGGGCACGAATCCGCATAGATACGCGGGCGTCAACCAGACATACTCCATGGGCACCGGCACTTACCCAGTCGCCAACAGCGCTCAAGTCCTCAAGCTGATCAACCCGCACGCCAGTGGCACCCATGGTCCGAGCGATGCCAGCGAAGTCCACCGTCGGAATCAGCATCGGATCCTCATGCAGACCGATCGAACCGTACTGGTGCACCTCGGCGCCATAGGCGGAATCGTTGTAGATCACGATGACTCCGCTGTTGACCGTGCGGATGATCGACTCCAGGTCTGCCAAGCCCATCAGGAAGCCGCCATCGCCGGCAGCCAGCACCACGGTTCGCCCCTCGGCCGCTGCGCCAGCGCCCACCATCGAAGCGATGCCTAGTCCGATGGACTGGTAGGCGGTTCCCACACAGCTCAGCGAGCGGGCGCCGGTGGTGGACCAATACATTGGTCCCCAGCCGATGAAGTGACCACCGTCTTGAACCAGCACACGGTTGGCCGGCAGAATCTTTTCCAGTTCGCTAGCCACCCGGCGCGGATCAAGCAAGCCGTCCTCAGCCACGTCGTCGCCGGCCGGACGGGTGCGTAGGTCCTCCAAATCCAGGCTCAGGCACCAGGTGCTATCGGCGGTGTGCACTGCATGCAGCAAATCTTCGAGGGCAACCTGCACGTCGCCCTGGGCAAAGATGTCCACGCGCGCGTTGGTGGCATTCGGCGTCAGATCAATTTGAATCAGCGTCGTCGACTGGTCAATCAGCTCGCCGAAGCGCATGGTGAATTGGTTCAGGGACGCACCCAAAACCAGCACGGTATCGGCCTGGGCGATAATGCGCGCGTTGGCTTTGGTGCTGAAACCACCGGTGATACCTAGATCAAATGTGTAGTCCAACAAATCGCGTGCCAGCAACGTGCCCGAGGTACTCGCATCCAACTTCTGCGCCAGTTCTCTAACTTGCTCGGCGGCGTCGATGGCACCGCGGCCATAAAGAATGTGCGTGCGTTTGGAGGCGTCGAGCTTTTGAACGATCTGCTGCACTGTGGCGGAAGCAAGCCGGGGCTTGGGTGGCGCACAATTCATCGAAGCGAGTTCTGGAAGTTCTTCCTCAGCGCTTTCGGCCGCGGCCAGATCGTAGGGAATGGCCAGAACCACTGGAGTCTGCTCACGCAGCGCATGCGCGGCGGCTTGAAGAGCGGTGCTTCCCGGAGTGTGGCGGTCCACTACATAACGAGGTGCTCGCACCCCAGCGTCGATGGCGGCTTGGTCTACGTCCCAGCCGCGCAGTCCAGTGCTCGGCGCATCGCCGGTGACAAAAAGCAACGGGGTGCCAGCGGCGGCAGCTTCGGCCAGCGCGGTCACCGCGTTGGTATAGCCGGCACCATAGGTGGTGGTGGCGATGGCCAGCTTATTTGAAATCCGGAAGTACGCGTCAGCTGCTGAGACAGCGGCCGATTCATGGCGCACCGCGGTGTAGTCGAATCCCGCGCGAACGGCGGCATCAAGGAAGTGGGCGTTGCCGTTGCCCATCAATCCGAAGATCTGTGGGGCTACCGATTTTAGGGCATGGGCAATGGCTGCGGAAACGCTAGACATTATGGACTCTTTTCAAGAAATGATGATGAAGAAAATTCCATATATGTCTGCCGTTACCAGTTGCTACGGCAACGGGTATCGCCCCTTTTGAGAGCGCCGGAATCCACAATACTGTGACCCCTGACTCAATGATGATAGGGCACTGGGAGCAGTTTGCGCTAGAGCGCTTTGTCCTCAGGCTGAACGCCTAGGCAGTGCGCGAGCGCCTCATCCAAGTGCGGCGTGCGGAATGTGTGCGAGCGTTGAAGCAGTTTTGCAGGTGTCACGCGCTGGCTGGCTAGGGCCAACAAGTCTGCTCCTTGCGCGCCCAGAAGAAGTTTGGGCGCCAACGTCGGAACGGGAAGCAAGTCCAATCGGTGAAGTGCTCGTGCCAAGGTCTTTGAATACTCTTGATTCCTTACTGGGCATGGTGCCACCGCATTAACTGGGCCTTCCAAAAACACATCCCATAACGCACGATGATAGATCTCGACCAAGTCGTCTAGGCCTATCCATGACTGCCACTGCTGCCCTTGACCAATTCTTCCGCCAAGCCCCGACAAGTACAGCGGCCTAAGTAAGCCCAGCACCCCTGACTGAGGGCTTTGAACCAGACCGGTGCGCACCTGCACACGGCGCATACCCTGGGCTTGACCCTCGCGGGCTGCAGCCTCCCAGTCTTGGACCGTTTGGGCTAGAAAATCGGTTCCGTGTTCGGCATCCTCATCCAACAGCTTCTCTCCAGCGTGTGCGCCGTAAACGCCGATGGCTGAGGCTGAGACAAAGGTCTTCACCCCGGCTGCTGCGGCGGCCCTAGCCAACTTTCTCGTGGGCTCGATTCGACTGTCGCGAATCCGCTCACGATGTTTCTGCGTGAAGCGTCCGGCGATCGTGGCACCAGCAAGATGGATGACGGCATCGCACCCAGCCAAGCTCGCTACATCCGGGTCCTCGGGATTCCAGAAGCGCTCATTGTCCGCGCGCGCAGTGCCGCGGACCAGGCGATAGACCTTGTGACCTCCGGATTGCAGAAAAGCTACCAACGCGGTCCCCACAAGCCCGTGAGATCCAGTCACCGCGATAACCATAGGCTCCATACCGTGCCGGGCCGCACGCTGGTGAGCCGTCAGATCTTGGGCAAGCTGCCCATGGCGGTAGGTGAGCATTCGCCGTACCATCCGTGCCGGTAAATTGGTTTCGACCTCATCGCGCATGAGGCAAGTGTTCGCGCTTTCTGGCACAACCTCGTGTTTGTGTCGCCACCGAAGCGGCCGCAAAGGTAGCTGTCGAGACCCAACGGGCGCGAGCTCATCGGTGAAGAGTCGGAAACGTTCGTAGTCTGCAACTTGATGTTCCGCTCGCCACCGTAGACCGATAGGCAAACCAATGACCGAGGCACCATGGGCCAGCGAGTCCGCTTGGTGCACTGCGCGCACCGGTTGCCAAGGTGGTAGGAGCCGCTGCATGGCTCCAACACGCTCGTGCCAAGTGAAGACTTGTTCTGCACTGAAAGGCATGGACGACTCATGGATTATCCGCATATTTCACACTATGACCTAATGGCACGTTAAGCACAAGAACTTCAGCAGTTCAATACGACCGCTGAAGTCCTCATGTTTAAGCCACGCCTGGCGCAAAAATACCCGACTATTTAGCCTGCACTAGCGGCAAAACCTTTTGTAGTCGGCTTCCTGCTTGGTCCAGAATTTTCCGTATTCCGCCGAATCTTGGTAACTAGTTGTCAGGCCAAGATTGTCCATCTTTGAAACCACGGACTCATCTTCGATAGCAGCCTGCAACGCGGCCTCCAATTTTTGGCCACATCTTCAGGCAGGCCCGCTGGCGCAGCGTAACCGCGAGCAGTTGCTGCCACCACGTCATAGCCTTCTTCACTGAAGGTTGGCACGTCCGGCAAGACCTCGGCGCGTTCCTTGTCCATCACTCCGAGCACCTTGGCTTTGCCCTGTTTCTGAAGATCAATCACTTCACTGATGTTTCCAACCAACACGTCAACGTGCTTGCCTAGGAAAGCAGTAGAGGCCTGCGAGGCTCCCTCCGAGAAATGAACTGGGCTCAGTTCAGCCCCGGTGGCCTCGTTGATCTGTGCGATGGCAAAGTGCTCGCCACCCATCTGACCTGTGGTCGTGGCGTTAATAGACCCAGGTTTGGCCTTGCTGTCCTCGAGCAGGTCCTTGAGATTTTTGTATTTGCTGTCGGCCTGCACAGCAATCACCATCGGATCAACTACCTGTCGCGCCAGCGGCTGAAGGTCTTCACGTTTGAAGGCCGCTCCGCGTGCCTCGTCCATTGGGATGACAACAATTGATGGTGAACCCACGGCTCCAATGGTGTAGCCATCAGGCTTGGCATTGGCCAGTGATGTGTAGCCGATTTGCCCACCAGCACCCGGCTTGTTGACCACTTCGACATTGGTTCCTAGCTCTTTTTCCAGTACGGGCTGAATCAGGCGAGCAGCGGTGTCCACTGGTCCGCCGGGCGAAAATGACACCAGCAGTTCTACGGACTTACCATTTTTTGGAAAATCGGCTCCTGCATTGGACGTGGATGCTCCACTGGCTGAACAGCCGGCAGCAGCCAGGGTGAGAGCACCTACAGCAACGGCGGTGATGATGCGTTTCATGTGTTTTCCTTCGTTTTCGGTACAACTTATTGCGAGTGTTTAGCTTTCAGGGTCTTCAGCCACCAGCGCGGCTGGCTTGCGCAGCTTCAGTAGCGGACTGCAGACAATAACCAATGCGATGAGCAGGAGCACCATCGTGATGGGACGGTCAAAGAAAATGGAGAAGCTACCGTGCGAAATGTCCAAGGACTCGCGCAGGGAACGTTCCATCAGTGGGCCCAAAACCAGGGTCAGGACCATCGGAGCCAGAGGGATGTCCAGACGACGCAGTCCCAAACCGACCAGGCCGAAGATGATCATGACAAATACGTCGAATACCGAGAAGTTGATCGTGTAGGCACCAACAACCATGAACATCAAGATCAACCCGGCCAGGATTGGGTAAGGCACCTTCAAGATCGAAGTCCACAGGCCGACCAGAGGAACGTTGAGCACAAGCAGCAGAACGTTACCGATGAACAGGCTGGCGATAATCGTCCATGCCAGCGTGCTGTGTTCGGCGAACAACGTCGGGCCTGGGGTCAGGCCCTGCTGCAGGAAAGCTCCCATGAGCACTGCAATGGTCGGCGAGGCGGGAATTCCCAAGGTAAAGAGCGGGATTAGTGCACCGTTTGCGTGCGCATTGTTTGCGGTCTCGGGACCGGCGACACCTTCGATGGCTCCTCGTCCCAGTTCGTTGCGATACTTGGAGAATTTCTTTTCCGCTCCGTAGGAAAGCAGGGAGGAAACCGATCCGGTCATTCCCGGAATCAGTCCCATCGCGAATCCAATGCCGGTACCGCGAGCGAAAGCTGGCGTGCTGCGTTTCCAGTCAGTTCGTGTGGGAAGTAGGGCACGCAGTCCAGGTGTCTGCGTCACCGTCTGGTTCTTTCCCGGGCGGTAAGACAAGATTTCCGACAACCCGAAGATGCCAACGATAACGGCCACAAATGAGACGCCGTCAAGCAAACGGTCCATGCCAAAGGTAAAACGTGGTGCTCCCATGACCGGGTCAATACCAATCATTGAAATCAGCAGACCCAGGGCACCGGAAATCAGCGCCCTGACCATGGAGCGTCCTGCCAAAGCAACAAGCAGAGAAATTCCAACAACTACAAGAGCGAAAAATTCTGGTGGACCAATGAGCAACCCCAGACTTCCGAGCGGTTTGGCAGCCAGGACCAGACCCACGGTGGCGATAGTCCCGCCGATGAATGAACCAACCGCGGCGATGGTCAGGGCTACGCCGGCACGGCCGACTTTAGTCATTTGGTAACCATCGATGGCGGTAATCGCAGAAGCGGCTTCGCCGGGCGTATTAAGCAGAACGCTGGTGATGGTTCCGCCGTAGGTTGTGCCATAAAAAATCGCGCACAGCATGATGATAGAACCGGCAGGATCAAGATTGAGAGTCAGTGGAATTAGCAAGGCGATGCCGGCGACCGGTCCGATGCCAGGCAGTACGCCAATGACCGTGCCCAGCAGGCAGCCAACGAAGGCGAAGAGCAGGTTTTGCCAGGTCATCGCCTCGGCAAAACCCATCATGAGTTCGTTAAGAACGTCCATATCAAATTCCAATCATGCTCAACGGCAGCAACGTTGCCACCGGAAGAGAGACGTGCAGGACGGTCGTGAACAGGTAGAACACACCGACGCTCCCGCAAAGAGAAATAACTACGGCTTTCACCCACCCGATCCGAGCCCGGAAGCCAAGGTGATACATGAGGAAGGCAAATACGCTCAGCTGGAATCCGAGGAATGGCAAAGCGGCAGCCAGTATCACCAGGCTGAGGATGACAGCCCCTACTTGCGCCCCGTCGAACGACTCTGCCTCGGTTTGCTCTGTTGGCGTCGCGCGTCCCTGCAGGAACCACAAGACGGCAAGCACCATCAGGAATATGCCAAGTACCGCGGGGAAAAACCGGCGCCTGGGCCCAAAGCGCTCCCGAGTCCAAGCTTCAATGAACCCAGCAGCGCATACAGGCCGATAAGCGCGATGACTGCTTGGCCAATGAGCAGTGGCCATCGCCCGGAAGGAACCGAGCTCCCCGTTGCATCATTCGACACAGCATCCTCCAATTGCATAGTTTGTTCGTAAATTTCATACAGTAAAATTATCTAGCGTTCCATGAAATAGTGACATGAGGCACAAGAGGTCGTCAAGCAAGTGCATCAAATTACAAATTAATTGCATAGAATGAAATCATGGCGGCAGAAAACGAGAAGTCCGAGACACCCAATGGCATGAGGTCATTAACCAGAGCTATTGCCGTATTCGAGCAGATTCAGCGCTATGAGCACCCTCGGCGCCTGAGCACCATCGCTGCCGATATGGGCATGAGCTCGCCAACCACACTTCGGATCTTGCGAGTACTTCAGGAAGCAGGCCTCGTCAGCCAGACCGACAAGAGCTACCGATTGGGCCCAGCGGTGCTCCCTGCGGCCCGCGTCTTCCTGGAAAACGATCCCTTGCCGCGAGTTGCCCAGCCGATCCTTCAGCAACTTTCTCAAGCCACGAAGCTGACAGCTTCGCTGTACACCCGTCTGGGCAGTGAGCGAGTTTTGGTTGAACGCGTGGTGGGCGAAAGTTCCCTAGGTTACAACCTCCCGCAGGGACGACGCCTTCCACTAACGGCCGGCGCGGCCGGACGCATTTTCTTGCTTGGCGCAGACGACGATGAGCTAACGCAGATTGCCGAGACGTCTCGACGCCTGCATTACGAAGCAGAGGACTTTGACCTCTTGGCCATCAAGGACCGCGCCCCCAACACCGATGCCAACTACGCCATCTCCGAGGATGAGCGTGCCCTTGGCATTATCTCGATTGCCGCCGCCATTCCATCTCGCCAAGGCCCACCAACCGAGGCACTCTCCTTGACCGGCCCCATCCACACGCTTACCCGCGAAGCCCTGGAAACTCGGGCTCCGGAACTCCTTCAGGCCGCTCGTCGCTTGTCCGATCTTCTAGCAAGCAGCGTCTACTAAGGCAATAACCAACCCAATCAAGCGCGTGAATCACGCGCCTGATTGTCGTGCCCAGAATTTCCGACACTTTTGGCGCCCTCTGCGCGAAACACAATTTCCCACACCTTGACACTGTGACGCAGCCCATGCCATGATTCCGTACATCATCAAGAAATTGCGTAGTGTGAAACTATAGAACGTCTACTGAAATTAACTCAGTTGTTTCACGCTCACCCCAGATTTGGGATAGGTGCCCCATGAATCAATCGACACAGTCTCTTTGCGTCGCACAATCTGTCATCAATCGACTTGCCGCGCTTCCTGCCGCCAACATCGGCGATGCCATGCAGCGACTAGGAATTGCTTCGGCGGACATCCAAGCAGTGTGGGATGGCGCTAAAATTTCCGGACCTGCCTACACGGTATGGGTGGCCCCAGGCGACAATGCCGGAATCCATGAAGCGCTCAAACATGTTCAGCCCCGCGAAGTCATCGTTGTCAACGGCGGTGGTTATACCGACCGCGCACTGCTCGGAGAGCTTATCGGCGAGCGCGCAATATCCAAGGGTGTCGCGGGATTTGCCGTCGACGGGGCGGTTCGGGATGCGGTGGATCTCGGCGAAATCAATCTTCCGGTCTTTGCTCGAGCTACTAGCCCCGCCGGCCCCTACAAGAATGGTCCCTTCGAAGTTAACGGAACCATCGCCTTTGGCGGTGTTGCCGTCTCGCCGGGAGACATTGTCGTCGGAGACTCGGACGGATTGGTCATCATCCCGGCAGAACGCGCCAAGGACATCGCCACCGCTGCCGAAGCCGTGAACCTTGACGAGTCACAGCGCCGCGCAGCCATTCTTGCTGACCGCAAAATCTCCCATTCCTAATAATCTAAGGTCCTCATACTATGAAATGTGCACTCATCGGACTCGGTGAAGTCGGACAGACTTATGCTGCCGCGCTGCTCGAAGCTGGTCACGAGATCACCGGCTACGATCCGTTTATCAATCATGCCCCGCAGGGCGCGCAATTAGCGCAGTCAGCTGCCCAAGCAGTTAAGGATGCAGACATGGTTTTGGTTCTGACCGGCGCCGGCGCCGCACCAAAGGTCGCGCAGGAATGCTTACCGGTGATGAAGCCAGGATCTGGTTACGCGGATCTGACCAGTTCATCCCCCAAGGTCATGGAAGACTTGGGTGCCACCTCGGGCCAGGTCAACTTCATCGATGTCGCCATCCTTGGACCCGTTATTGCCCAGGGTGCAAAAACTCCGCTGATGGCTAGTGGCCAGGGAGCTGAGGACTTTGCCGATCTGCTCAAGTCTGTGGGAGCACCGGTCGAAGTCGTAGCAGGCGGACCGGGCAGCGCCATGGCCCACAAGTTGCTACGCAGCGTCTTCACCAAGGGTCTTGCATCCGTGGTGATTGAAGCCGTTCACGCAGGCGCCGCTGCAGGACTTGAACCATGGATCCGAACAGAAATCTCTACAATGCTTGCCGGTGACGGACAGGCAACCATCGACCGGTTCCTTAGCGGCACCGCCAAACACGCGGTACGTCGCGCGGCAGAAATGCGCTCGACCGGCGGGTACTTGGAAGACCTAGGCGTCCCACACGAAATGTCTGACGCCTCGGCCAGTGCAATGGAGCGCATGACCATCGATACTAAAATGACAGCTGGCTAGCAGCGACGCTAGCAAGCTTGGAAGGAAACAGCATGATTGGCATCTGGGCGCTAGGCGTCTACCTCGCGGTCATCATCGTTTGGACGGTGCTAATGCGCCGTAACGTCGGTGAAGCGATGATTCTTGGCTTCGTTGTGGCCGCAGCGTTCAGTGGCAGCCAGATGCTGTCCGTTGGTTGGGCCGCACTCTATGAGGCGCTCACCGACGAAATCGTCTATGCAACAGTGATCTTCGTATTCATGGGCTACCTGCTTGAACGAGCCGGAGTCATGGAACGCATGATCAACCTGCTGGACTCGTTGATCGGTGGCAGTAAGGGCGGAGCCGCCTACGTGTCCACGGTATCCTCGGCCGGTTTGGGTAGCATCGTGCACAATCAGGCGGCCATCGCCGCAACCGTTGGATCGATTACCATCCCGTGGATGGAACGCTCAAAGATCGACCGCCCTACCGCAGCCACCATCGTGGCCGGTAACGCGGGCATGGGAATCACTTTCCCGTTCAGTGCTTCAATGTTTGTTCTTGTTGGTTCCTCCACCGTTGGCCCTTTGCTCTCAGCCAATGAGTTGCTGGTCCCCTTGATTTTTGGTGGGCTTTGGTGCGTGGCGCATCGACTGGTTGTGACCTATCTTTTGGTTCGCCGCAGCGGCGCCCAAGCCACACCCACCGAACAGCGCCAGCAACTATCGGTGGCTTTTAGGCAAGGGTGGAGCACCCTACTGCTCTTTGTCGGTGTTGCCATTCCGATGATCATCACCAGCGGTGCCATCGCCGAGGCACTGAGCAATTACACCCAAACCAACGTGGCCAAAGCGATCAGCCCGATCTTCTGGATCCCCATCGCGTTGATCGTCATGGGATTGCTGCTCGGATTGAGCAAATTGCCACGCAGCCTCAAGGCCTGGTCATCCATGCTTGAGGACTCCATCCCCCGCTTTGGCATTGTCGGAATTACTGTGCTCTTCGCCTTTGCCGGCGCCAACGCCCTGGCCAGCACCGGATTGCCGGAGCAACTCACCACGGTGTTGAACCAGCTTTCACTGCCGGTGTGGCTGCTCGCCCTGGTGATTGGGTTAATCGTCATTGCTGTGGCGGCTCCGTTGTCCTCAACAGCAACCATGGCCGCGGTGGGCACCGTGGGAGTGGCCGCCCTTGTGGCCGCCGGAGTCCCGGCGCCGACCGCTGCCGTTGCTGTGCTGGTATTTTCCTCCTGCGAAGCGGCGGTTCCCCCGGGTGGAGCTCCGTTGTACGTTGCCTGCGGTATTGCCGGGGTCAACCCGTACAGCACCTTCCGTTCCATGATGCTGTTCTACGCAGTGCCGTTGCTGGCCATTGGTATGTTGATCGCATCCGGAATCCTGCCGGTCTAAAAGGAAACGAAAAAATGTATCAACTTATACTTCGAAAAACCTTTGTCGCCTCCCTGGCACTGGCCCTGTGCGGCGGAATCGTCTTTGTCCTGTTACAGCTCGCCGGAATGATCTTCGGCAGTGCACTCTTGCTGACCGGCCCCAACGCGGTGTTCAAAACGGTACTTTGTATCTGTGCATCTATTGCCTCAATCGCCGCCTATCTATTGCTCCATGTGGGCTCCACCCCGGTGAAATATGCACAGGAGAACTCATCAAAATGAGCAAGTACCCCACTCGTGCCGAGCTAAAACAACGCCCGGGAATCCTTGCCGGTACCTCATGGGACCTATTTAGCTCCCCGTCTGCTGGCGCCCCCGACAAGATTGATGCGGCCAAACGTATTCAGGCGGCCACATCGGTCCGCTTGGGAGAAACCTTTGGGCTGGACTATCCGATTGATGCGTTTTCGTCTGGCATGTCTAAAACCCGAGGCGCTGCAGAGCACCACATTTTTGGCAATCATCCGGCCCATCGTGATGACTACTTGGACAGCTTTTACCTTCAAGGCTCCTCGCAGATCGATGGACTGCGCCACCGCCGTTCGGATGAAGTCGGCTTCTACAATGGGGTGCCCGACGAAAAGATCATTGTGGGTACCAGCGAACTGGGCATCCAATACTGGTCGGATCAGCCCATCGTGACCCGTGGCGTGATGATCGACCTGGACGGGTTTGCTCAATCCCAGGGCCATCAACTTGATCATGCCAACGGGGAGCAGATCCCGCTTTCCCGGCTCCTTGAGGCCATAAGCCACCATGGAATCTCACTGGAACAAGGCGACGCGTTGATGGTTCACACCGGCTGGAGCGAATGGTTCTTAGCGCTATCCCCGGAGGGAAAATCCCGACAACGTGACTCAGGCAAAGCCACCGGGTTGGTGCAATCCGAAGAACTACTAGACTGGGCGTGGGATTCGGGATTGAGCATCCTGGCGGCCGATAACTTCGCCGTGGAGTGCCTGCCACCGGTGGCCAACTCCCCTTCATCAGCACGGCCCCCAATGATCGCGGAATGATGCACCAAGAGTTTTTGGCAAAGCTCGGCCTCCCGCTTGGAGAGCTTTGGCGTTTGGGACCATTGGCCCGACGCATGAGCCAGCTGAAGAGGTGGGATTGCCTACTGACCATTAAGCCACTGAATGTTATTGGCGGCACCGGATCCCCAGCCAACGCCACCGCGGTCTTTTAAACCCAAAAGTCTCGCGCACTACCAAAGCAGTGCACGAGACTTTTGATTTTTTGCTGGTTCTAACTACAGCGCCTTCGGTCCGAATTCGGCCAAGAACTGACCCGGACCCGGGTTGGCTGGCGCGTCCGAGCCACCAAGGTGCTGAAGTACGCCCCACACGGCATTCAGTCCGGTGGTCACCGCGCCTTCGGCCCAGCCAGCGGTCCACGACACGTCGTCTCCCGCAAGGAAGATGCCGCGGTGACCGGCAGCCATCTTTTGCTGGTCAAAGTGCGTGTAGAGACGCTGCTGGTAGCGGTAATGGCCCGGCAGGTTGGCCTTAAACGCACCCATGAAGTTCGGATCGGACTCCCACGATACGGTGATTGGCTGGCCCACAATGTGGCTACGGATATCCACACCCGGGTAGATCTTCTCCAGTGAGTGCAGCATCAGTTCCATGCGGCGTTGCGCCGACAGGGAGAGCCACTTGAGCGCATCATCGTTCCAGGTGTAGGAAAGCAGGATGACCGCGGGCTGATCCTCCCCGTTATCTAGCAGGTAGGTGGCGCGGTTCAGCCGGTCGGTGAGCGTCATGGACATCAGGTGCTCCCCGGTCACCGGGTCGCGGTCCTTCCAGAACGGGCGGTCCACCATCACGAAGGTTTTTGAGGACTGCATGTAGTGGCTGCGCTCGATCGCGGTCCACAGTTCGGCTGGGAAGAGCTCCTCGTCGGTGTCGATCCCGGTGGACAGCAACCAGGACTGCACGGTGGAAACCACGGCGCCAAATTCTGCGGTGCGACCAAATCGTTCGGTCACCTCAATGGTGTTAGCCCCGTTAAAGCCTGGTTTTTGGGTGCGGTACACCTTGGAGACCGCACCGCGTGGCGCGCCGCCGTGCAGCGAGGACAGGGAAGTGCCTTCTGGCCAATGCGCCATCTTTTGTGGTGCGTGATTCCATAGCGCCTCGGGCAGTTTGGCCGCGCCGCCGGTGATGCCGCGGTGGTAGTCATCGGCGTCGGTATACACCACGCGCAGGATTTCCAGGATCGAGTTGGGGAAGTCGGTGTCCCAACCGCCTGAGCCGAAGCCCACCTGGCCAAAGGCTTCGCGGTGCTCAAAGCCGGCCTCCTTGAAGGCCTTGGAGTTGGCGATGAAGCCGTAGAAGCTTTCCTCGTCGAACTCTTCAAGCATCGAGTCCCACAAGGCCTTGATGGTGGCGGTATCGCGGTCGCGGATGGCCTGCTGCATCTGCTCAAAGTGGGCGTCTTCGCGCAGGGCCTGCTTCCACGCCTCGGCCACTTCTTGGTAGAAGACCGGCAAATCGGCGGCGTCTTCTACGTAGATTTTCTGTCCCTTAAGCTCGATCACCGTGGAGTCGGTGGGCTCGGCCAGCGGGTTCGGGAAGTCGTAGGTATCCAGCTCAAGCAGCTCGATGTAGTGGTAGAGCGCCTTGCTGGAGACCGGGAAGCGCATGCCGCCCAGATCGCAGGTGATCTGCGGGGCTGCGGCGAAGCTGGCGGTGCGCAGTCGCCCACCGATCGAATCGGCCTCATAAACTACTGGCTTCAGGCCCAGCTTCATCAGTTCATAAGCGGTCACCAGACCCGAAAGTCCGGCGCCGATCACGGCCACCTCGGTGCCGTACAGCGCTTCGGGCACTGAACCCAGCCCGGCCTCGTTGGCTACAAATCTGTCGTAGCTGAACGGGAAGTCGGGGTTAAGCATGGTGATGGGGTTGCTGGTATTCATTGCTAGTCCTGAGGTAGTTTCGAAAGGTGGCTGTCGATATAGGCCTGCTTGCTTAGTTTGCCCAGCGTTGATCGGCGGCGTCCATAAGCCAGGTAGAGCACGATGCCTACCAGCATCCACGCACCGAAGACTACCCAGGTGTGCCAGCTGAGCTGGGTCATCAGGAACAGGCAGGCGAGCACGCCCAAAATCGGGGTGACTGGGTAGAACGGCACCTTGAAGGTACGCGGTGCCAGTGGCTGCTTGCGGCGCAGGTACATCACCGAGACGCCCACCAGCGCGAAGGCGAAGAGGGTGCCGATGCTCGTGGCGTCGGCCAGTGCGCCCAGCGGGATAAAGCCGGCGGTGATCGCCACCAGCACACCGGTAATCACGGTGCCCAGCACCGGGGTGCCGGTGCGGCGCGAAATTTTGCCGAAGGCCGCCGGCACTAGTCCGTCGCGGGACATGGACAGCAGGATGCGGGTCTGTCCGTAGAGCACGGTCAGTACCACCGAGGCAATGGCCAGCACCGAGGCCAGCGCAAAGACCAGCACCATCCATGGCTGCCCGGTGATTTCGCCGACGATCTGCACCAGGGCAGCTTCGGAGCCTTCAAACCAGGTCCACTTTCGGGCGCCGACCGCGGAAACCGCCACCAGCACATAGGCCACGGTGACGATCAGCATCGAGAGCATAATGGCTCGTGGCAGATCACGCTTGGGGTTTTGGCTTCTTCGCCGGCCGTGGAGGCGGCGTCAAAACCGATGTAGGAGAAGAACACGCTGGAGGCTGCGGCGGTGACGCCGGCTGCGCCCATCGGCAACAGCGGCTGGAAGTTGCCCGCATCAAAGGCGCTGAAGGCGACGATCGAGAAGAAGATCAGGATGCCGGCCTTGATGATGACCACCACGGTGTTCACGATGGCCGATTCGCGCGCTCCACGCATCAAGAGCAAGGTGGCGAGCACCACGACGATCAACGCCGGCAGGTTCACTACCCCACCTTCAGCCGGTCCCCCGGCCAGTGAAACGGGTAGTTCCAGGCCAAAGGCGCGTAACGCTTCGTTGACATATTCGCCGGCGCCCACGGCCACGGCGGCCACGGAAACCGCGTATTCCAGCACCAGACACCAACCGCAGATCCAGGCGATGCCTTCACCCATGGTCGCGTAGGTATAGGAGTAGCTGGAACCTGCCACCGGCACCATTCCGGCCATCTCTGCGTAGGACACCGCCGAGAGCAGTGCGGTGATGCCAGCGATCACAAAGGAGATCCAGATGGCCGGGCCTGCGATCGGCACCGTGGCGCCAAGGATCACCAGGATGCCGGTGCCCAGGGTCGCGCCGACACTGATCATGGTCAGCTGCCACATGCCTAGGGTTCGGCGCAGTGTTCCGCCCGATGAGTTTGCTTCGCTCTCGGAGACCATCTGCGTGATCGACTTGCGCCGTCGCAGCTGCGGACCGAGGCCGGTGGCTGGCTTGCGCCTGGCTTGTGTCGTGCTGTTCATCTCGGGTCCTCGCTGCACAGTGGGTTTTCTTCTGCCTTCAAGCCTAGATCTGTGATCCGGCTCTCAGCATGGAAGTTTTGAACTAAAATATTTTCCTATGGGACATTTTGCACCGCCGCCATCCTCGTCGAGCGTCGACACCCCGGGCATCACCTTAGGTCGTTTCCTGCGCCAACTGCCACCGGAAATCACGCTGGTCAACGACGCGGGCGATCGGCCGCTGCGCTGGGTAGAAGCCAGCGATATGGATGACCCCACCGATTACCTACTGGATCAGGAGATGATCCTCACCAGTGGCTTCCCCTAGTCGGCCACAGCGATGATGCGCAGGTGGTCAACGGTTTTATCAGCCGGCTGGCCAACGCCAAAGTCAGCGCCCTGGGTTTTGGGCTGGAGCCATATTTCACCCAAATCCCGAGAACGGTGCTCGACGCCTGCCGCAAGCACCAGATGCCCCTGCTACAAATTCCGGCCAGCGTGCCCTTCGCCGCGATCGGCATCGCCTTTGCCAAGCTCACCGAGGCCGACAACGCCGCGCAGCTGCGTGCCAGCGCCGAAGCCAATCGCGCGCTGATGCGCTGCCTGACCCAGAGCGATCCCGAAAGCGCGCTGGTTTCCGTACTCTCCCAGCGCCTAATCGCCAGCGTGCGACTGCTGGGCACCGAAGGCGCCATCCGCTACCAGGCCACCATCGGTGACACCGCTGAGCTCAACGAGGAGCTGAAGTTAGAGCTCTTCACCCAGGCCACCACCGCCGCTGGGCAGTTCGCCCTGCACCAAGAAGATTCCTTGGTCGACCTAGCCTTCCCGATCCGCGCCACACTTCCCACCGGCGGCCGCGCGCCACTTCTTGGGGTGCTTTCGGTTGGCTTCGCCCGTACTCCCTCGGCTTTTGACCACAACCTCATCACCACCGCGCTGGGTCTACTCGAAGTCCTCGCCCGCGAGCGCGCCGCCAGCTCCTCCACCGCAACCCAGCTGGCCACCGCGCTGCTTTTGGGCAATCGCGGTCCGCTGGATGACTCGATGCTCTCCCTGCTGAATCTCAACCTCGGCGGGAACCGCACAGACCCCGCCCGCGTTGTCGTAATCACCGCGCTGTCGCATCAACCCGGCACCGAGGCCAACTTCCACCTCACCCACCTGCAGGCTCTGTTTGATACCCGACTGGTCATGCAGCACGACGATTACTTTGTGGCCCTCACCCGTTGCGAATCCACCCAGACTATGTTCGATCGGCTCAAGTCCTCCGGCTACCTCGCAGGCTTCAGCACACCAGCGCCCGTCGACCGTCAGCTCGGCGAAAAACTGCACGACCTACTCGCCCAGGCAACCGGGTTACTGCCTCGGATGCGCGAACAGGGCCAGAGCCTTGATGCTCAAGTGATTCCCCGCTCGTTCCTCTCCCTACTACCCAGCCAGGCCGGAAAGCAGCTAGCACAGGAGACCCTGGCACACATCCTTGATTTACCCGAAGTGCGTCGCGACCTGTATCTAGAGGTGCTGCAAGGCTGGTTGGAAGCCAACGGTTCCTGGGACCAAACGTCGAAAAACATCGACCTGCACCGCAATTCCGTGCGTCGCCACATCGCCGCCATCGGCGAGGTTCTTAACAAAGACCTCAACCGCGCCGACGTCCGTCAGGAGCTATATCTGGCCTTAACTTTCCGCTCCATGAGCTAAGCCCAGCGCCCGAGATTCAAGAAACTTTTCCACAAGATTCGAAGACATATTCTAATTAACGAAGTATAATTAGAATATGTCCGAAGCAAAGGTGCACGGAGATGCCCTGCCCCAGGCGGTAGAGCCAGCGGAATTCGAAAACCACTGGCTCGCATTGCAAAGAGACCTGACGTGGATACAAGACCACGGCAGTAAAGAGGACTGTGTCCGGGGCATCGAGTTACTCGAAGGGCTCATAGCGTCTGCCAACTTCCAGCAGGCCGGCCTCTCTCACCAGCTGGAAAAGAAATTCGTTTCCGACCATGAGGAACGTGGCGTCAACCTTGACGACCAGACTCGTGGTGCCGCTGCTTGCGTAGCCATTGCCCGCAAACAGTCCCCAAATGGCTACCGCAATTACCTAGTCAACTGCCGCATCCTCTTTGAAGACACACCAAATATCGCTGCAGCCTTTTCCCGGGGCGAATTTACTGAACCTCAAATTTTCACCATCCTCAACGAACTGCAGACTGTCAAAGCGCAACGTCGCACCGAATTTGATGATCTCTTCGGCCAGAATCCGAACATGTTCGAGGGCATGGGGCGGAATCGGATCAAGGATACCGTCCGAAATTTCACGCTTTCCTTCAATTCCGACCCTGTATCCAAAGAGCACAAAACTGTCGAAGAGTCTCGTTTCGCTCGCATGACTATCGACGAGAAAAAGGGCTGCGTGAAGCTGACCGCACAGTTCCCACTACTGTCGGGAATGGGACTCAAGAACTACTTGTACAAGGAGTCCCGCAAGCTCAATAAGAAGGGCGACAAGCGCACCAAGGACCAGATCCGGGCCGACATTCTCTTTAGCTACATGATGATCGGTGAGCCTTCAAAGATGCCCATCAACTTGCAGGTTGGCGTCATCATGACCGAGCGAGCACTCTTCCAAGGCGAACGTGAACCCGCTTTCCTCGAAGGCTACGGCTACATTCCCGCACAAGAGGTGCGTGAATGGATCGGCGGGCACCAGATCGACAACGAATTAACCTTCGAAGAGATGGAAGCAAAGCTCACCCCGGAACATATTGAAGAAATCGAAGTGCTCACCGAACTCGCGAGAATATATACGGCTCCCGGCAACCAAGACTTGATAAGCATGGATTCCAAGGCCCGGATCTTCCCGGAGAAGCTCAAGAAATTCGTCAGCATTCGAGATCGACATTGCCGCACACCTTTCTGCGACGGAATCGTTGCCGAAACTGACCACGTGGAGCAGTACGCGCGGGGTGGGAAGACCAACGTGCACAATTCCTGCGGCCGTTGCGAAAACTGCAACAAGAATAAGGAAGCTTACGGTTGGATTGAGCTCACGGCCATGAAGGGTCCGCACACGATGCTCATCAGCCCGGTATCCGGAATGTCTTATCAGTCCACGGCCCCACCTGCGACCGGATATGTGCATAAGCCTTTCCCACAGTTGGCGACCGATGCAACGTGGTTCAAAGACTTCAAGGGCAGGCTGAGCCGGGGCGATCCGCCGGCTTCCAACACATCATGACCGCAAACCTAAGGTGTTTCCGCGCAGCACTTCGCTGCGCGGGCATACCCTATGGGTCAGTTATTTCTCCATTAGCCATTGCGCGTAGAGATCCGTCCGAGCTTCGGCAAGGTACGGAACTTCCGATCTAATCTTCGCCAAAGAACTCACGTCGATATCCGCAGCAAGAAGCTCGGAACCTGCACCGGCTTGAGCCAGGATGGTGCCATCAGCACCGGCGATTACGCTGGTGCCTGCCAACTCAAATCCAGCTTCAGTTCCGCTGTGGTTTGCGTAGGCAATAAAAAGCTGGCTCTCCATGGCGCGAGTTGGAACAAGTTGAGTGCACACTTGCTCGTATCCGCGGCCCATGGCAGTGGGAACAAGTAGCAACTGCACTGAACGTCGCGAGGCTTCCCGGACAACCTCCGGGAATTCCACGTCAAAGCAGATCACCATGCCCAGCATGATGCCCTCATATTCGAAGGAGGCTGGAGGGTTGCTGCCAGCGATAAAGACTTCATGCTCTTCAGTACCAAAGAGCTGCACCTTTTGATAATGGGCCAGCTTCGCTCCCCGATCATCAACAAAAGTAGACGTGATCAGCCAACCGTGATCAGTGATCTCGGGTAGGGAGTAGACCAGGGCAATCGAATGCTTGGCGGCAATGGCCGACAACCGCTCACGCGCACCAGGCAACAACGAAATATCCAGCGAATCGCGCAGGACGTAGGGCGCATATCCGACGGTGAAAAGCTCGGAAGTGAGCAGGATTTTGGCGCCATCGGAGGCAGCACGTTGCGCAGCATGATCGATGGCAAGAAGATTGCGCTCAATCTCCAATACCTCTGCCTCGGCCTGCATTACTACGATACGCATTTGGTTCCTTCCAAGCATCATCGATGGCTAGGTTTAACCATATTCTGAGCGCACCCTGATATGTCTAGGTTATTTGGCACCGCGAGTGCAGATGTGCGTACTTTTCGCACCAACAACAAAGTCGCCCAGAAAAGCTTTCTGGACGACCTCATTGCGATTACTTGCCGACGGCCTCAGCAAGAAGTTCAACCACGTGGCGGTACTCTTTGCCGGTGGCGCGGGACATTCCAAGTTCGCACGTGCGGTTGCACGACGCATGGGCTTGCGCATCCAGCTCGCGAACTTCGGCAGCTTCGCGTGCGGTGGCCGAGTCAGTCAGCTCGGGGTGCAACATGCCACGATCCCCCGCAAAGGCACAGCAACCCCAGTTCACTGGAGTGTTCACCTGCTGCGCCACGGTCTGTGCGATTTTCTGCAGATCAGGGTTCAGACCCATTTGGGTGGACGAGCAGGTCGGGTGCAACGTGATCGAGGAGATCTTCTGAATTTCAGGCAACTTGTCCAGCAGGTGCTTTGAGGTGAAAGCCAACAGGTCAACCACTTCATACCCCTGCTCTTCGAGGGTGTGGGCAAAGCCCTCGGTGCAGCTGGAAGCATCAGAAATGATCGGCAGATTTTTCCCCGGCAAGGCTGAACGAACTTCTTGAAGGACGCGCTCGGCCATCGCCTCGTGCCCCTCCGCGTAGCCCTTGGAAGTCCAAGGGTACCGCAACAGGTGGATTCAATGCCTTGCGGGACATATACCGAAACGCCAGCGGCATGCAGCAACTTGGTGAAGGCCGAAGCCACACCTTCGCCTTCACCGGTCGGGCCAAACATCGAGTTCACACACGCAGGAAGGTAAATCGCCAGCGGCTCGGTGCCAGCAGCGCCTAAATTCCCAGCCAATAATTTACGTGCCTTGCCTCCCCGGGAAGATCCGCATCATAGCGTGGCATAACATCGGTGCTCACGACCTTGCGGGCCACATCGGTGACGCCTCGTACCAGCGGTGCCGGGAGTTTATCGGCAACACTGAGCGCAAGGGACCCCGCACGAGTGGCCGGTCCCCAGCCCTTGGCGACGGCCTTAAAACCGGCAGCCAAAACCGGGTGAGTATCTTCGCGACGCAGACGCTTGACCAGCAGACCGGTATTGATACCGACCGGGCAGGCGGTCACGCACATGCCATCCACGGCGCAGGTCTGTACGCCGTTATATTCGTAATCGCGTTCCAGCTCCGCAGCCAGTTCAGTGTTGCCTTCGGCTTCAGCCTTGGCAATGGCGCGACGCACCACGATGCGCTGGCGCGGGGTGAGGGTCAGGTCCTTGGAAGGGCAAACAGGCTCGCAGTAACCACATTCCACGCAGTGGTCGGCCTCAACTTCGATGGTTTCGTTGAGCTTGATATTGCGAATGTGGGCCGCGTGGTCCTCGTCGATGATCACCCCTGGGTTCATCATCAGCCGCGGGTCACAGGCAGCCTTCAATTCAAGGTGCACCTCGTAGAGTTCGTCGCCGTACTGCGCGCGAACAAATGGGGCCATGGCGCGGCCGGTACCGTGCTCAGCCTTCAGGTTCCCGTCCTTGGCCAGGATCAGTTCAACCATTTTGTCGTTAAACGAGTTGTAGCGGTTTAGTGACGCATCACCCTCGAAGCGGTCGGTGAGCATAAAGTGGATGTTGCCGTCCTTGGCATGGCCGAAGATCACCGAATCTTCGTAACCGTACTCCGTGAACAGGCCTTGCAAGTTGTCGCAGGTTTCAGCCAGTGATTCAACCGGGACAACGACGTCTTCTAGTAGGGCGGTGGTCCCGGATGCGCGAGCGCCTGCCACCGAGGCGTAGAGGCCCTTGCGGAATTTCCAGGCAGCCTGCCGGCTCTTGGCATCGTCAGAGAGCAGTGCGGGGGCGCGTAGCGCCGCGGTGTCCAGCAGACGTTGGCCAGCGGTTTGCAACCCGGTAAGTTCTTCGGCGTTATCCGCGTGGTATTCGATCAGCAGCGCCGCCTGTTGATCCACCTCAAAGCCCATAATCGCCTCGGGCACACCGGGCAGTTCTTGACCCACACGCAGTGAAGTGGAGTCCATTAGTTCAAGGGTCGCCGCCCCGGATTCCAACAGTTCAGGCAGGGCACGGGTGGCCAAATCCAGGTTTTCGAACACGGCCAGGGTGGCGATGGCCAACTTACGGATCGGCACGGTACGGAACACCGCTTCGGCAACAAAGGCCAAGGTTCCTTCGGAGCCGATGATTAGGTGCGCCATCAGATCCGCCGGGGTGTCATAGTCCAAAAAGGCGTTGATGCCGTAGCCCATGGTGTTTTTAGGGCAAAGTGCTTTTGGATTTTGGCCACCGAGGCCGGGTTGGTGCGCACACGCTTGACCAAGCGGTCCAAGGTGGCGACCAGTTCCGGTTCCGCGGCGGCTAGCTGACGGTCGGCATCCGGATCGGCGGTATTAATCATGGTGCCCGAGGGCAGCACAAAGGTCATCGATTCCAAGGTGCGGTAGGTGTTAAACTCGGTGCCGCAGGCCATGCCAGAAGAGTTATTGGCGATCACTCCGCCGATGGTGCAGGCCGCTTCGCTCGCCGGATCCGGACCGAGCTTGCTGCCGTACACCGCCAGACGCGCGTTAACTTGGCGGACGGTGGCGCCGGGCTGCACCCGCACGCGAGCACCGTCGTCGAGCACCTGAATGTCGCGGAAGTTGCGGCGCACGTCGATCATCAAACCATCACCGCTGGCCTGGCCAGCCAGCGAGGTGCCGCCCGAACGCAGGGTCACCGGTTGGTTATTAGCGGCCGAGGCGCGCAGCAGGGCTGCGACTTCAGCGGCATCTTTGGCAAGGATTACGGCCTGAGGGGTGTACAGGTAATGCGAGGCATCCGAGGCGTAGGCGACACGGTCGATGGATCGAGTTTTAACGCGCCCCGGATCGCCCACGAGGTCGAGAATACTGGATGGAACCCTAGGTTCACCGAGTGCCGGCGTGCTCAATGCCATGGTGCGCTCCTGTGTTGCGGGCAGGTGGTTACTGCCCAAGAAGAAAATTGTCTAACAAGTACACATGCCATGATAGTACGTTTCATGGGATACTTACATAGTTATTTTCTGCCGGCGCGAAAGGAAATCACGTGGCAGCCCGATTAGGAGTGGTTTCGGTGGTGCAGGCCGTCATCACCTCACTGCGCACCCGCATCTTCAGCGGCGAGCTGGCCCCCGGCACCCCCTTGGGCGAAGTCGATGTGGCCACCCATTATGAGGTGGCCCGTCCCACCGCCAAGGCCGCGCTGGAAAACCTCGTGGCCAGCGGCCTGCTCACCCGCAACGCCCACCAGAGCGCCCGGGTCACGCGCCTGACCTCGGCTGATGCCCGCGACATCTACAGCACCCGCGCCATCATCGAAGCCGAGGCTGTGCGCCTGCTGGCCAGCACCGGCCAGGTTCCGCAAGCCGCTCGTGCGGCCAACGAAGAAATCACTGCCCTGCGTGATGCCTCGCCGATCCAGATCGTGGACCCGGACGTTCGCTTCCATACCGCCTTGGTTCAGGCACTAAATTCGCCGCGCACCAGCGCCATTTACGGCCAACTCAGCGACGAGATCCGCTTGTGCATGACGCAGGTGCAAGATGCGACGTTGCTAAACACCACGGATATCGCCGACGAACATGCCCGCTTGCTACAAAAGATTGCCGACGGTGACCAGCAAGGTGCCGCAGAATTATTAGCTCAGCATTTAGAGAATGCGAGCGAACGACTAGCCGCGCACCTAGATAGCTTGTAGGCAACAGCGCGGCCGGAGAACCCTCCCACAACAAGCCGACTTTCACTGGACGCACGCATACCCCCGCCCGTATTCTTGAAATACCCCAGGGGGTATGTATAAGCTCGTACTACATCCGTCCCGAAAGGAATCACCATGTTGCTTGAACGCCTCTACGATGAGGACCTCGCGCAGGCCAGCTACTTTATTGGTTGCCAAGCTAAGGGTGAGGCCCTTGTGGTCGATGCCCGTCGCGACATCTCCGACTACCTGGCTCTGGCTTCCAAACACGGCATGCGCATCACCGCCGTTGCCGAAACCCACATCCACGCCGACTACCTCTCCGGCACCCGCGAACTGGCAGCTGCCACCGGCGCCACCAGTTACGTTTCCGGTGAAGGTGGAGAAGACTGGCAGTACGGTTTTGAAGCCCAGCGACTCTACGACGGGGATGAAATCGCCTTGGGCAACCTACGCATCGTCGCTCGCCACACCCCGGGCCACACTCCAGAACACCTGGCCTATCTGGTCACCGACGGCGCGTTCAGCAGCTCCCCGGGCTACTTGCTCTCCGGAGACTTCATTTTTGCCGGCGATCTGGGCCGACCTGACCTCCTAGACGAGGCCGCCGGAGGCGTAGACACTCGTTTTGAAGGCGCCCGCGATCTCTATGCGTCCCTAAAGAAGACTCTCGCCGAACTGCCCGACTACATCCAGATCCACCCGGGTCATGGGTCCGGTAGCGCCTGCGGCAAGGCACTTGGCGCGGTTCCATCTACTACGCTGGGCTACGAGCGCAAGTTCGCTTGGTGGAGCACCTACCTGGCCACTGATGATCAGGACGGTTTCATCGCCGAACTGCTCAACGGCCAGCCAGATGCCCACGCCTACTTTGCCCGTATGAAGCGGCAGAATCGTCAGGGACCAACTATCCTTGGTGAGCTTGAACAGCTCACAGAGCTCGATGCCGCACAGATCCTTGAGCAGATGGAAGCTGGCACGTCGGTATTTGTTGATACCCGCAGTCACACCCAGATCGCTGAAGGCACAGTTCCTGGCGCACTGTCGATCCCCGGCAAAGCAAAAACCGCGAGCTTCGGCGCATGGGCCTACGACCCTGAAGAGGATCGTCGTTCAATGGTGGTGCTGGCGGAATCTGTTGGGCACGCAGATGAAATCCGTGCACACCTGATGCGCGTAGGGATCGACGCCGTGAAGGGTTACGCACTCTCCCTTGATGGCCTCCCAAGCTACAAGCCGCAGTCAATCACACCTGCACAACTGACTGATTTCGACCATGACTTACTGCTAGATGTGCGCAACAAGACCGAATTTGCCGCCGGGCATATCCCTGGCGCCACACAGATTTCCGGTGGTCGAGTGCTGTGGCAGCAGGACCAGTTGCCAACGGATGGCACCATCGTGACCTACTGCCAGAGCGGCATGCGCAATGCAGTGGCTGCCAGCGCCCTACGTGATGCCGGATTCAACGTGATTGAGCTCGAAGGTAGTTACCTCGGCTGGTCCAAGCTAGACAACTAATCATCGACAGTACCGAAAGCTGAACTGAATTTTATGACTTCCCCTAAGACTGTGCTGGACGCTGAAGCACTCAAGTGTCTGGTAGCTACCCCGGATAGCGAGCTCGCGCTGATCGATGTACGCACGGCTGGTGAATTTGAGACCGTCCACATCCCCGGTTCCTACAACGTACCGCTGGATGAGTTCCAAGCGAACGCTGCCGAGGTGCTGAACAAAATTCCTGGCCGCCCGATACTGATCTGCCACAGTGGTAGCCGGGCCACTAAGGCGCAACACGTTCTGCAGGAACTGAATATCACCGGTAGCACCGTTCTCAGTGGTGGTATCACCGCCTACGAATCTGCAGGTGGCACTATAGTGCGCGGTACACAGCGCTGGGCCTTGGACCGCCAGATGCGCATGACCGCCGGTTCTTTGGTATTAGTTGGATTGCTCGGCGCAAAGTTCATCTCCCCGAAGTTCGCTTACCTTTCGGCGGGGATCGGCGGTGGGCTTGCATACTCGGCTGTACGCGATAGCTGCCCGATGATCAACGTCCTGTGCATGGCACCCTGGAACAAGGTAAAGAAGTAGACCATGGAAATTGGACCTCTGCTGATCATGATCTTGGCCCTAGCGGGCGTTGTCGGGCTAGCCCTGGGAATGTTCGGTGGCGGGGGTTCAATCCTGATGGTTCCGCTACTGAGCTATGTAGCCGCGATGCCCACCAAAGAAGCAATTGCCACCTCTCTACTTGTGGTGGGAGCAACCTCGGCGGTCAGCCTGTTGCCACATGCGCTCAAAGGTCATGTGCGCTGGGTACAAGGTCTGATTTTTGCAGCCACCAGCATGGTTGGCGCCTACGGAGCCGGGTTATTGGCCCAAGGAATTCCTGCTCAGCTCCTCATGATCGGCTTTGCAGTGATCATGGTAGGTAGCGCCCGCGGGATGATCCGTGGACGGAAGGAGCGTGCCAACGCCAGCCTTCCTTTGAGGTTCTTCGTCCCTGTGGGTCTGGGCATTGGAATGGTGACCGGACTGGTGGGCGCTGGCGGTGGTTTTCTGATCGTTCCGGCGTTGGCCTTATTAGCTGGCCTGTCCATGCAGCACGCCGTGGGAACTTCCTTGTTGGTGATCACCCTGAATTCAGTTGCCGCCATGTCAGGGCAGCTTAATGCCCTCTCAATTAATTGGACGCTAGCATTGGGCTTGGCGGCAGCAGCAATCGTTGGATCTTTGATCGGGATGAAAATCTCTCAAAAAATCAACGACAGCGCGTTGCGTCGCGGATTTGGTTATTTTGTTTTAGCCATGGGGGTATTTGTACTCAGCCAAGAGCTTCCAGCTCCAGGCGGGCTGATACTCAGTTGGACAGCGGTGACTGGCGGTGCACTTCTTATCTTGTGCCGCATGCTTCCAACGCTCGACATCCGATGCCCGCTTGTGGCCAAAGGCGGCGGCCTATGAAGCCGATAGAACTCACCGCCTACAATTTTGCGACATTCATTGAGAACAATGAGCTGGTGCTTGTGGATTTCTGGGCACCTTGGTGCTCTCCTTGTCGCAGCTTTGCACCGATCTTTGACCTGGCCAGCGTGCGACACCCGAAAATCGCGTTTGCGAAGGTTAATACCGAAACTCAAAGTGAACTGGCACGAGCAGCCAAAGTTGCTTCGATCCCGACACTTAGGGCCTTCAAAAATGGGATACTTGTACATTCAAAACCCGGCGCGTTAAACACTGGCGACTTGGAACAGCTGATCGAACAGTTCAAGACGCTTACACCGAACGATCACCAGTCCGATGGCCGGCCAGCTAACAAGGAGACAACGATGCGTACCGCTGACGAAGCAACCCGCAAGCGAATTCTTAACCGACTCAAGCGCGCCCGTGGCCAGCTTGATGCAGTCATCAATGCGGTGGAAACCGACGGATCATGTCGTGAAGTTGTCACGCAGCTCTCGGCAGTGTCTACCGCCTTGGATCGTGCAGGCTTCGCCATCGTCTCCACTGCAATGCAGTACTGCATTGCAGATCCAGAAAAAGCTTCCAAAGAAGAAGATGGACTGAGCGTCGAAGAACTCGAAAAGCTATTCCTCTCCCTGTCCTAACCACACCACTAAACACCAAGGAAAATTATGTGCCGTCAAGTTCAATGCAAGATTTGCCAGAAGACCACCTGGGCTGGCTGCGGCCAACACGTTGATTCAGTAATGCGCAACGTTTCGGCCAAGGACCGCTGCCAAGGTCACGAAGCCGAACCTAAAAAGGGTTTCTTCAAGCGGTTATTCGGCTAGGCCGATTCAACCTCGAAGCCAACCAGCCAGTGAAGGCCAAAACGGTCGCGGACCTGGCCATCTGTAGCACCCCAGGGTTTGAGTGACAGTGGGTCGATGACCTCACCGTCAACACACAGTTGCTCAAACCACTGGCGCATAATTTCTGGCTTAGCGCTCCCCAGCAGGGAAAGCATTAGGCCTTGAGTCTTCACCGCACTCTGCCCTGCCGCAACATCTGCGCCGCCTAGGTTCACCACCCCACGCAGCTCGGCGTGCGCGATCGCCTCAGGCGTACCTTCGTCGCGATTGAACTGCTCATGGGTAAAGAGCCGAAGCTCTCCACCAAAAATCTCCGCATAAAAGTTCATCGCTTCGCGTGCATTGCGCTCGAAGAGCACGTAAATCATTGGGGAAGACATGTTTCCCTAACTGGTTGGAAATTCGATGAGCTGACTGCGGATCAAAAAACGTTTGCCTTCTGGGGCTTCAACAGAGAAGCCGGAGCCACGACCCGTGACCACATCAACGGTCAGTTTGGTGTGCTTCCAGTATTCAAACTGCTCTTTGGACATCCAGAATTCGATCTCTCCCAAGGCTTGCCCGTTGGCATCATCGAGGGGAAGTAATCCGAGCAAAATATCCGAGTCACCGGTGCGGAATTCCCCGGCCGGGTAGCACATGGGCGAGGAACCATCGCAGCACCCGCCGGACTGATGGAACATCAGCGGACCATGGATGCCCCAGAGTTTGCGCAACAGGTCTAGGGCCTCGGACGCGAAGGCTACTCGGGAGAAGCCTTCCCCGGCGATGGTTGCCTTGGTTTCAGTTACGGATCTCATGGTTCACTCCTGCGTGAAGTTGTTGTTGCCAGTGTCCTCCATTTCATCCATGCAGTCCACGGTGTTGCTGAAGTAAAACCTCGGGCTTGCCCGCCACAATGTTGCGGCGGGCAAGCCCGAGGTTACACGTAAATTATTTTGTTCCGGTGTAGTCGATGACCACGCGTCCATCGATCTTTGCATGACGCATTTCGTCGAAGACCGCGTTAATATCTTCCAGCGGACGAGTGTGGAACGTCGGCTTGATCTTGCCTGCAGCGTAGAAGTCCAGTGCCTCAATCATGTCTTGGCGTGTACCAACGATCGAGCCGCGGATGGTCAGCCCCTTGAGCACAATGTCGAAGATGGGAGCTGGGAAGTCACCAGCGGGCAAGCCGTTGAACACGATGGTTCCACCACGACGAGTGATGCCGATCGCCTGGCCAAAGGCTTTAGGGTGGACCGCGGTGACCAGCACACCGTGGGTGCCTCCGACCTTCTCCTGAATAACTTCAGCTGGATCCTGCGCGAAGGCGTTGACGGTAATTTCCGCACCGTGCTTGGAGGCCAGCGCGAGCTTGTCATCGGCCACGTCAATGGCGATCACACGCATCCCCATGGCCACAGCATATTGCACCGCAATGTGCCCCAGACCACCGATGCCGGAGATCGCAACCCATTGACCTGGCTTAACCTCGGTCATTTTCAGCCCCTTGTACACCGTCACCCCAGCACACAGCACCGGCGCGATCTCATGCGGATCAGATCCTTCAGGGATGTGGGCAGCGTAGCGTGCATCCACGAGCATATACTGCCCGAAGGAACCATCCATGGAGTACCCACCATTGGACTGCTCTTCACACAATGTTTCCCAGCCGGTGCGGCAATACTGGCAGTGCCCGCAAGCACTGGCTAGCCACGCGTTGCCGATCAGATCACCCACGGCAACTTCGGTGACACCTTCGCCGAGCTTTTCGACGGTACCTACCCCTTCATGCCCGGGGATCAGCGGAAGTTTGGGCTTGACCGGCCAATCCCCTCGGCAGCGTGAAGGTCGGTGTGGCAGACGCCGGAGGCGATCAGTTTGACCAGCACCTGCCCGGGGCCGGGCTGGGGAATGGTAGCATCTTCGACTTCTAGTTCGTCGCCGAAACCTTTGACTACTGCAGCTTTCATCGTGCTCATGTACTTTGTCCTTTGCAAGAAAAACGACAGTGCTGGGCAGAAACCACCGTTGGGAAAATAAAACCAATCGCGTCCCTGACGTTTCTTAAGTCGACCCGCACCTTTGGGTTTTTGTGAATACCTTTCGGTTTAGAAGAAGCCGAGTTTATCTTCCGAGTAGGAGACCAGCAGGTTCTTGGTCTGCTGGTAGTGATCAAGCATCATCAGGTGATTCTCACGTCCGATGCCCGAAGACTTGTAACCGCCGAAGGCCGAGTGGGCCGGGTAGGCGTGATACTGGTTGACCCAAACACGGCCGGCTTGAATAGCGCGGCCGGCACGGTAGGCGACGTTGCCGTTACGGCTCCAAACACCGGAACCCAAGCCGTAGAGGGTGTCGTTGGCGATGTTAATGGCATCGTCGTAGTCCTTAAACTTGGTCACCGCGACCACCGGCCCGAAGATCTCCTCCTGGAAGATGCGCATGTCATTGGTGCCTTCAAAGATGGTCGGCTGCACGTAGAAGCCACCGGAGAGCTCCCCACCCAGGTCTGCGCGGCCACCGCCGAGCAGTACCTTGGCACCTTCGGCCTTACCAATGTCCATGTAGGACAGGATCTTTTCCAGCTGGTCATTGGAGGCTTGGGCACCCATCATCACGTCGGTATCCAGCGGGTTGCCCTGCTTGATGGCCTTTGTCCGGGCTACCACATCGCCCATAAAGCGGTCGTAGATGCTTTCCTGAATCAGCGCACGTGATGGGCAGGTGCAGACTTCACCCTGGTTCAGGGCAAAGAGGGTGAAGCCCTCTTGGGCCTTGTCGTAGAACGCGTCGTCCTTGGCGGCGATGTCCTCAAAGAAGATGTTTGGGGACTTGCCGCCCAGCTCAAGGGTGACCGGGATCAGGTTCTCGGAGGCGTACTGCATGATCAGTCTGCCCGTGGTGGTTTCACCGGTGAACGCGATCTTGCGGATGCGCTTATTGCTGGCCAGCGGCTTGCCGGCTTCCACACCAAAACCGTTAACGATGTTCAGCACACCTGCTGGCAGTAGGTCACCGATCAGTTCCATCATCACCAAAATGGAGACCGGGGTCTGCTCGGCTGGCTTGAGCACAATCGCATTGCCGGCAGCGAGGGCTGGGGCCAGTTTCCACACGGCCATCAGGATGGGGAAGTTCCAAGGGATGATCTGCCCAACCACGCCTAGCGGTTCATGATAGTGATAGGCGGTGGTGTCATCATCAAGCTGGGACAAGCTGCCTTCTTGAGCGCGAATGGCTCCGGCGAAGTAGCGGAAGTGGTCTACAGCCAGCGGCAGGTCGGCATTCAGGCATTCGCGGATAGCCTTGCCGTTATCCCAGGTTTCGGCCACGGCCAGCATCTCAAGGTTCCCTTCGATGCGGTCGGCAATCTTGTTCAGGATGACCGCACGTTCGGCTGGGCTGGTTTTGCCCCAGGCCGGAGCTGCGGCATGTGCTGCATCCAGTGCCACTTCGATGTCTTCGGCGGTGGAACGGGCAACTTCGCAGAAGACCTTGCCGGTGACCGGGGTGACATTTTCGAAGTACATGCCCTTAACTGGGGCGACCCACTGCCCACCAATGTAGTTTTCGTAGCGCTCTTTAAAATTGACCAGCGCGCCGTCGGTGTTCGGGTTTGCATAAACACTCATGGTGACTCCTTTGTCAGTGACTGATGCCGCGAGTTTCCCCGCAGTGCCTTGAGTGTGACTCTAGTCACAGAAACGTTGCAGGTAGGTTGCAACGCACCGACAGTTTTAGACTTCGAGTTCTTGGATCTCGGCAACGATCAGCGAACGGGCCGGAGAGGTGGCCGGAAGTTCACGCAGGGCCGAGCGCAAAAGGTTTGAATCGGTGAGCTGGCGGCCGAGGTTCAGTAGCTGTTGCGCGGTACCGCGGTCCATCACCAATTCACGCAGCGCGGCCTCAGCACGGTAGCGCAGTACCAAAATGCCGGGAGCTTGCGAGCGCTCAAGCATGCCCGGCGAGTAGAGCTGCAGCGCGGATTCGATATCGCCACTTTCTAGCGCTCGACGCAGTCGTCCGAGGGTAGTTTGCAGTTCCCACTGCAAACGGTACGGGCGAGAATTCAAGGAACGCCCCGGGAATCCAGCCAAGACTTTGCGCAGTCGCACCATTTCCGCACGGACGGTGCCTTCGGCTGCGGAATCCGGCCTTTCAAACAGCTCGTCAACCAGCTGTGCGCTGGAGAGCCCATCACGATGTTGAGCCAAAAGAGTCAAGATCTCGGCATGCCTCAAAGAAATTGGGTGCGATCCAAGGTGAGCACCATCGGGTTGACCCAAATCAAGGTAATCCGGGTCAGCCACCACACCTGCGCCAGGAAGTAGCAGCTGAGTTTCTGCAGCCATCACGGAGGCCTGCAATAGCGGCATAGAGTGCATGGCGATCGCATCCGGCCCACCGGTCAGATCAATCGCGCCTATCACCTGTCCGGTGCGCGGGTTGCGAATGGGAACCGCCGAACAGCTGTATTGCTGCGCTTGCTCGTAAAGATGCTCCGCACCGGAAACTTGAGATCCTTCCCCGGTGGCCAACGCCATGCCAGGCGCGGAGGTGCCGACCGACTTTTCGGCCCAGTCGGCACCGGCCATAAAACCTACGTGCTCGGCTTGGCTCATGGAGCTGTTACTACCCGCCACCCACAACAACGTTCCTCCGGCATCCGCCAGCGCGACCAAAAGATTGGCGTCGGTCGCGGCAGGAACAAGGAGCTTTTCAAAAACAGGCCAGATCCGCTGAAGTTCACTGCGTTCACGGGCAAGGCGCAGCCGGTCGTCGCTCAAAACCGGTGGGCCTTGGAGCGAACCCGTTTGGGCCAGTGACCGTTTCCAGGATTCGCGAACATCTGTGCGCAATGGAAGCTCACCTAGAGCCGCTTCTTGTGTGGAGAGTAGCTCGCGGGCTTTTTGTGCGCGGCGAGTTGCGTTGGACCAGTCGATAGCAGACGTGCCCATACTCCCCTTCACCCCATTAAAAAGTTGGTTCTTTGCAGTTCCAACCAGACTAGGTCAATAGCGGAAGCTTGAGAAGAGATATCAAGCCCCGCCAGAGCATTCGGTTCGACAAGTCACCTACATTGAGCCCAATTTATAGTCGACAAGTACACTATCTTTCTTTTATTTTTACCCATTTCTTTACTCTGCCCTCTGCGCGAGAGTAATATACAACCAAATGGTTGTATATGAGTTGAGCGAAGAACAGACGAACAAGGTCTTCCGCGCCTTGGCAGACGCCACACGAAGAGATATCGTACGGCGGACCCTTCACGTCGAGGTCAGCGTTTCTGAACTTGCCGCAAGCTACGACATGTCGTTTGCGGCCGTTCAGAAACACGTCGCCGCATTGGAAGCCGCTGGTCTGGTCATCAAAATCGCACGTGGTCGCGAACGCATAGTTCGCGGACAGCCGGACACCATCCGGCACGCACAAGAACTACTTTCTTCCCTCGAAGGCATCTGGCGTCAGCGCATCAGCAGGCTCGATGATTTGCTCGCCGATGGGGACAAATAAGGAGCATTCCCATGCCCGTCACATCCGTTGTCAAAGATCCGGAAACACTCTCGCTGACCGTCCATGCAGAATTTCCGGTCAAGGTATCCCGCCTTTGGGATGCCTACCTTGATGCCCGGCAGCTTGAAAAGTTCTGGGGTCCGGTTGAATGCCCGGCAACTTTCACCCGACATGATGCCATTGTTGGCGGTCGTTCGAATTACCACATGACCACGCCCGAGGGAGAAGAATTTCACGGTTATTGGATCTGGAACGAAATCGTCGAGCACAAGTTCTTCGAAGTTAGTGACGGCTTTGCGCATGCAGACGGGACTCCGAATACCGATTTGCCACTCAGCCGCATGGTCTTCACTTTCGACCCGACACCCGAAGGATCAAAGCTGAGCATTACCGCGGTTTTTGACTCCGTCGAGGAACTAGAACAGGTGGTGGCCATGGGCATGATCGATGGCACCCGTTCGGCGATGAGCCAGATCGAACAGGTCCTCATCGACCTGCGTGACTACGCCGAAAATTTCAGTACCGATGCACAGATTCTCTCTGATACCCAGGTACGCATCACCCGCCTGATTCGCGGGTCAGTCGCGCAAGTTTGGCGGGCTCACCATGACGAGCAGCTCATAAAGCGCTGGATGCTCGGCCCCGACGGATGGCAGATGACTGAATGTGCAACGGCGCAGGAAACAGGCGAGACCTACCGATACTGGTGGGAGCCGATTTCTGCTGATGCGGGTTCCGGGTTCGGGTTCACCGGCGCCGTGCTGGAATCCTTGCCGCAGTCCTATGAACAGACCACCGAGCAGATGATCGACACGGACTACCCAGCCACGGTGAACGAGCTGACACTGACACCAAATGACGGCGGAACCCTGCTCACCGCGCTCATTACCTATCCCGACGCGCAAACCCGCGACATGGTGCTCGCCACCGGAATGACAGAGGGAATGGAAGCCAGCTACGCCCGGCTCGAATCAATTCTCTAGATGGCGATTCGCCCCACATCCTGTCTTCGCTCGCGCGCAAATATGAAAGACTTAGCTTCATGAGTTCTCACAACGCGCGCGCGGGCCTGGATAAGAAGGCCGATCAGGTTCAGGACATGTTCGACAAGCTGGCTCCACGCTACGACTTGCTCAATACCTTGATGACCGGTGGCATTGTGAACTACTGGCGCAAGATCACCACCGAGGCTATTGCCCCAAAGCCCGGCGAGCGCATCCTCGACCTAGCAGCTGGCACCGGCACCTCTTCGGTCCCGTTGGCAGCAGCGGGCGCCAATGTCACCGCCTGCGACATGTCCAACGGCATGCTCGAAGAAGGACGCAAGCGTTACCCACAGCTGGACTTCGTCTACGGCGACGCACACGAACTTCCATTTGAAGATGACACCTTTGATGCGGTGACCATCTCCTACGGTCTGCGCAATATCGACGACACCGAGAAGGCACTCTCGGAGCTGCGTCGCGTGACCAAGCCAGGCGGACGCATCGTCGTCGCTGAGTTCTCCACCCCAACGGTTACCCCAATCAAGGTGGCCTACCAGCAATTTTTGCCACGCGTGATCCCTGCGCTGGGCTACATTGTTTCGCCTAACCCAACCGCTTACGCGTACCTGGCAGAGTCCATCGCGGCTTGGCCAAACCAGGAGGATCTGGGCGCCAAGTTCATCAACGTTGACTGGAAGAATGTGGAATACCGTAATCTGACCGGCGGCATCGTCGCGGTACACCGCGCCTGGAAGTAACCCTTCACAGTCTTAGTTTTCGGCTCGCATCCTTTGCTGGATGCGGGCCGAAAGTTCGTTAACGACGAGACAACAATCTGCTGTTACACTCGTTTTCATGGATACCTACTAAGCTAGCCAATGATCTTGCGCCCTTCATACTCGGCGCGACCCGTTCATTTTGGCTACCGGCTACGGTGTCCCTTTCTTTCTAGCTCCCTATAGGTTGAGCCAGTTCTTGATTCCGCCAGTCGGCAGCCTCTTCACCATCTGTGGGAGGAATATATGTCTTTGACTCCACCAATAACCCTGCATAATCTCAGCTTCCAATGGCCTGCCGGCGAGGCGCGCTTTAACTAACTTGGAAGGAACCTTCCCGGCCGGACGAGTCGGACTCACCGGCAGAAATGGCAGCGGAAAATCGACACTGCTTAAGCTCATGGCCGGGCTGCTGAAGCCTACCAGCGGATCAATTGAAGCTAACGCCCAGATCGGCTACCTGCCACAAACGATCACCTCGGAAAAGAACGCAACTGTGGCGCAGCTACTTCGCGTTGACAAGTCGCTTGTTGCGCTGCGAGCCATTGAGGCTGGCAGTGTCGATCCGGCCGACTTTGATGCGGTGGGCGATAACTGGGATGTAGAAGCGCGTATTGAAGCTGAGTTGGACCGGCTTGGCCTTGGGCACCTGAGTTTGGAACGTGAGGTAGGTTCACTCTCCGGTGGCGAAGCCATGTTGCTGGCCGTGCTGGGCCTACAGCTTGCCGGAAACGAGACCACTCTGCTTGATGAACCAACCAATAATCTTGATGCGCCCACCCGTGAACTGCTCTATGATCTGGTGCGTTCTTGGAAAGGATCGTTGATTGTGGTCAGCCACGATCTGGCGTTGTTAGAGCTAATGGAGCACACCGGGGAACTGTATGCCGGGGAACTGCGCGTATTTGGCGGGCCCTACAGCGTTTACCTTCAGCAGCTGGATACTGAACAGCTCGCCGCACAGCAAGCGGCAAAAACTGCTCAAAATCACCTGAAGGTGGAAAAGCGTCAGCGCGTGGAGGCTGAGACCAAGCTGGCGCGCGCCAAACGCAAAGTCCGTGCCGAACAACTCGGCGGCGGATTACCGAAGATTCTGGCCAATAGCCTGCGTCAGAAGTCCGAAGCGAATGCTGGAAAGATGCGCTCAAATCTGGAGGGAAAGGTCGAGAGCGCTCAGGGAAAGGTTGATGACGCGGATCAAAAAGTGAGAGAGGTTGAACATATTAACCTTGAACTGCCTGATCCACAGTTGCCCGCAGGTAAGCAGGTGGCTACGGTGCTTTCTGGTCTAACTCAGCACATCATTCAGGGTCCTGAACGAGTCGGGCTGATCGGGCCTAATGGGTCAGGCAAAAGCACCTTGTTGCGGCAATTAGTTTCAGGCACAAAGCCCGAAGAGCAACTGAGCGGGACGCTGCACCTAGAGCGCGTCGGCTATCTACCGCAGCGGCTGGTGGGTCTTGATGACCAGCTCAGCGCCATGGACAACGTGGCTGCCGTAGCGCCGTCGGTAAATAGCGGGCAGATTCGCAATATGCTCGCCCGATTGCTGTTGCGTGGTGCCAGCGCAGATCGGGTACTGGGCACACTTTCAGGCGGTGAGCGCTTCCGCGTTTATCTAGCCACGCTCTTACTGGCTGAGCCCACTGCGCAAATGCTCATACTCGACGAGCCGACAAATAATCTGGATATCGACAGTGTGCGACAGCTAGCCGAAGCTTTGCAGACCTACCGTGGAGCGTTGTTGGTAGTCAGCCACGATCAGCAGTTCCTGGCACAGCTGAAGCTGGACTATTTTCTTGAACTCTCGGCACAAGGAAACCTGAGCAAGTCCTACCCCGACCCGGTTTGATCCCCAACTGGCGGTGTGCTTCCGGTTTAGACTTGAGCAAAGCACACCGCCGCGGATCTCGAAAGCAAGTGGAACATGTCATATCCCCAGCGCACCGTTGAAGTAGTAAACACCGGACTGGTCATCGACCAGTCCGCCACCTTGCTCTGGACTGATATTAAACGTGCGTTCATTTACGAAACCGGATCAGGGCAAGAAGCCCTTACCTGTGCAGAATTCATGCTGGTTGAAGGCTACAGCGTAGAAATCAACAGCCAAATGCCTGGCTGGGATCTCGCTTTGGAGCACTTACCTCAACGTATTAATAACCTCGTCGACGAACGCTAGAGACCTCTAGGAGTACTGTCATGGCAACCATTGTTTTGTTCCACCACGTCCAAGGACTAACCCCCGGCGTCCAAGCGATGGCGGGCGAACTGCGTGCGGCCGGGCACACGGTTCATACTCTGGATCTGTTTGCAGGAAAACTCCCCAAGGACCTTGAGTCCGGAATTCGTCTGGCCAACAAGCTCAGCGAAGACAAGATCCAAGAACGCGTGGACAAGCTCTTCAGCAAGCTACCCGAAGAGCTGGTGTACATCGGCACTTCGTGGGGTGCAGCCTTGGCCCAACAGTGCGCACAACAGCGCCCGGGAACCGTCGCAGCTGTGTTGCTTGAGTCCTTCGTAGACCTGGACGCCGACTGGAGCTTCGGGCCATGGCCGGAAAATGTTCCAGTACAGATCCACGGTATGGATGAAGATCCATTCTTCGCCGTGGAAGGCGACTTGGAATCGGCACAAAACTTCGCCGAAGGTGAAGGTAAAGACGTGGCGCAGTTGTTCACCTACCCGGGAAACCAACATCTGTTTACCGACAGCTCCTTGCCTTCGCATGATCCTGCGGCCAGGGCGCTGGTCATGGAACGGATCATCAAGTTCTTGGAGCCTTACGTCTAGGACTTGTCCTCAACCAACGATTCATAGAAGCTGTCTACTTCAGCTCCATGATTTTCTGAGAATACTCGGCATTTCTCTGTCGTCACTCGAATATTTGGAAGGTCCGCGTCCAGATATCGGTTACTGAAGGCAGGGCATCGCCGAATGGGTGCATGCCCACCATCTTTTATTTGTTGCCGTAGCGGATTTGGCCACGGCTATTACGCCGTGGTCGATCATCAAAAACGCTCTGAACCTTGCAATGCGGTTCGCCGGTAAGTTCCCGGAGGACTCCCCAACTCCCGCTTAAAAGCAAGGGCGAAGGCAGCTTCCGAACCATAACCAACTTCTTCAGCGATAGTGGCAATGGTTTCATCTGTAGAGGTCAGACGGTGGGCCCCAATCTCAACGCGCCAACGTGTGAGATATTCAAGCGGACCGACCCCTACAACCGCTTTAAATCTGGCCGCCAAGGTGGATCGGGAAACATGCGCTTCATCAGCAAGAAGCTGAACAGTCCAACGCGCTGACGGGTTGCTGTGTATGGAACGCAATGCGTCGGACGCAACTGGATCAGAGAGCCCATTGAGCCAGCCAGTGCCTTGCGGATCCTGAGCCAGATAATGACGAATGATATCGATCAACAGGACAACTGCTAGGTGTGCGCCTACAACACCGGCGCCAATACGCTGGTCAGATGATTCGTGACCAATCCTCCCCAATAAGTACTGTGACATCGCAGCACCCGGAGCGTGCGCCGGTAAATGAATGACCGGCGGAAGCGAATCCAGCAACAGCTCATGCGCGTTGCGGTCAAACCTGAAGCTCCCGCCGATTAGCACTGCGCTCACCGGTTGCTCGCTGGCACCAGCCTCTGCGCTACGACCGGCCGTGGCCCGGAATAGCGAGGAAGCTTGCTGTTCGGGAACCTGACCGGAAGTGGAGAGGACAAATTCTTGCGGTCGGGTAAGCAGGAAAGAATCACCTGTATTTAAGGTCAGCGGCTGAGCCAAACCTTCGGTATCCAGTGTGCAGGAACCTTCTAAAACCGAATTGAACTTGGCTCCGCCCGGAGCCGGAAATCGCACCGCCCATGCCCCACGGCCGGTGAAGGTCGAAGTACGCTCACCACGGGCCTTGAGTAATGCGAGGACGTCCTCAAGTGGATCGATCAAATCTGGATGATTTATAGGTTTTTCTGGACTCATAACGATAGATAGTCTATCTCTCGCGGGCCTATTGTGGAAGAAGTTCATAAAAGTAGCACAAATGACCAATCTAATCACCACCGAGTTCACCCCTCGCGCAACGGCAGATCACATTCTGGACGGGGTCGCACTTAATGGCAAACGCATGATTGTCACTGGCGGAGCCTCCGGCATCGGAGCACAAACGGTGCGCGCCCTTGCCAAGGCTGGTGCCGAAGTTACCGCTGCCGTCCGCAATCCAGCCGCACTGCAACCAATCATTCAAGAGGCAAAAGACAAAAACTGGCCCGGGACGATTAACGCGGCCCGGCTTGACCTTGCAGATCTTGGCTCGGTACGCGAATTTACTGATTCCTGGGACGGACCTCTGCACTCATTGGTAGCCAACGCCGGAATCATGGCCATCCCTGAGTTGCGACGCGCGCCCGGCGGCTGGGAGATACAACTAGCTACCAACTATCTAGGCCACTTCACATTGACCACTTGGTTACATGACGCACTGCGTGCCGCAGGCGATGCGCGAGTAACCATCGTCAGCTCAGGTGCACATCGGAACCACCCCTTAAACTATCAAGATCCCCAGTTCGAGCAGACACCTTACGATCCATGGGTTGCCTACGGCCAATCCAAAACGGCAGGCGTACTGCTGGCAGTTGGCATCGCGAACCGCTGGGCGAAGGACGGTATCGTCGCAAACGCGCTCATGCCTGGCTGGATCAATACCAATCTGCAGCGGCACATCGACTTGGAAACATTGCAAAAAATGGGCGGGGCAGACGCTGAAGGCAACCGCATCGATCAGCCGCATTACCAAACAATGGAACAAGGGGCGGCAACGAATGTTCTGCTTGCGGCGTCACCGATCCTAGCGGGCGTCACCGGACGTTACTTCGAAGACAATCAGGAAGCAGCCATCGCGACAAGTGTCACTGGTGCCGGCGTAGCTGCGCACGCACTTGACCCTGAGCACGCCGAGAAACTTTGGGAGTACGCCCAAAGCGTCCTCTAAGCAAAAAATGAGCCGAAAATCGAAGATCCCCTTCACCGAATCGGTGAAGGGGATCTTCTGGTTGTGCGCCCTGCGGGGATCGAACCCGCGACCAATGGATTAAAAGTCCAGTGCTCTACCAGCTGAGCTAAAGGCGCACGGCACAAGGCCAAAAACCATACTACCTGATGTAACCGCGTGAGTATTAATCGGCCGTATTAGCGCGTCGGACAACCGCATATTTGGCTAAATCCCGCACCTTGTGCGCTGCAACACCAGTTAACGAACTCTCAAGGTTCGGGGAGTATTCTTGAGCCCATGAAAGGTGCACGCGCAGGATCAAAAGTAGCTCAGGATGCCGGATACCGTCATCACAAACCACGCCCCTTCTCCCCCGAAGAATTCGAGCCCTACGAAGGTGGGGCCGACCCGGCGCGCGTTTCAGAAGCCGCTCATCTTTCAGCCCAAGCATTTGTCCGCCGTGGCATCGCCAACAATGACCCAGAGGTTTCTAACCGGCTGATTGCGGTGGCCGAAAATGAGGGTCTTGAGGTGCTCGCAGAACTGTGGAGTGAGGCACCAGCCCATTCACTGCCCGGCGCACTATGGCGTCTGTACGCAGTTCGCGCGGCAACCATGAGTAAACCAGAAGTGCATTCGGCGCGTTTCCAAGCAGGAGCACATAGGGCCCAAGTTGAACGGATTGTCGCCGGCGTTGCCGAACCTCCTACCGCGGAAGAGCTGAAGAACATGACCGGCTCGATTCTATCCGGCGCATTTGACGGAGATTTCGCCCACGCCTTGGAGCGTACCGCGGCCTATTGCCGAGTCCTTGTGCTGGGAATGACAGAACACGCTGATGCCGCTGACCTGTCCAATAGTGATCGCGGCAGCAAGCTGACACAGCAGGCTCGTGCGCTGAGCAGGACCGCAGCCGATCTGGAAATCTGCGCCCGACTGTGGCGCCAAGACGCATTGGATTAAAAAGCCAGTACAGAGTTCTAGGATGGATGAGGAACTAGTCCCGTAATTTTAGGCAGGTACGTGTGGTCGCTGGATCAAAAGCGAACTCTTCGGGGATCATGCGTTGGCTGGTGATACTGATTGCCACCGGACTGCTGTCCCAGGCAGCTTTAAACCTCATTCGCCCGGTGACCACCTATAAACTCATCTCCTTTGGCTCTGGCTCATTTACCGTTGGTGCGGTGACGGCCGCTTACGCAATTCTGCCGCTATTCACGGCAATGCTTTTGGGCCGGGTTAGCTCTCGAATCCGACGCATCCGGTTACTCATGGTGGCCGGTGTGGCACTGATTGCCGTGGGCGGTGTGGGCATTAACCTGTCGCCTAATGCGCTCAGCGTGGCCCTGTCCAGCGCAGTGTTGGGCTTGGGGCATTTGATGTTCACCATCGGTGGGCAGTCATCCATCGCCCGCTTTTTCCCGGACAGTGATTTGGATAAAGGCTTCGGCTGGTTCACTGCTGCGTACGCGGCCGGGCAATTTTTGGGCCCGCTAGTTGGCGGCCTGCTGCTGGGCACCGGCACGGATGCCCACTCGGCGCAGCGAATAGCCGACATTAGCCAGTCATTGTGGATCGGCGCGGGATGCGCGCTACTTGCGGTGCCGTTCTTGCTTCCCAATTGGCAGCCTCGAACCTCCAAGTCGGTCACCTCTGCGCGCCCGGAACGCTCCACAGCGTCCATCGGTTCGATCCTGAAAATCAAGGGCATGATCTCGCATATGTTTGCGTCGTTGACCTTGCTGTCTATGTTGGACATTTTGACTGCCTTCCTACCGCTGGTTGCGGAGAAACATGACGTCACACCGGCAGCAGTTGGTGTGCTTTTGGCCATTCGTGGTTGCGCTTCAGTGGTGTCACGATTGTTCATTCCGAAACTCTCCGCGCACTTTGACCGACGCCAAATGTTGGTCGCCAGCCTGTACATTTCCGGCGTTTCCATCGCGTTGGCTCCGACGTTCATCGACGTGCTCTGGGTTTCTGGGTTGGCGCTGCTCATTGGAGGCTTCTTCCTAGGTCTGGGTCAGCCGATGACCATGACCATGATTTCTACCTTGGTGCCCACGGTGGATCGTGGGTCTGCACTGGCCGTGCGGCTTATGGGAAACCGGCTCGGACAAGTAGCTTTACCGGTTATTTCAAGTTCAGTGGCCGCTGGTCTCGGTCCGGCAGGCGCCATCTGGTTCTGTTGCGCGCTGTTATGCCTGAGCGGTGCGGAAAAGAATCTGCGTCGTTAGCGTGAGAAATTACACGCACAGGTTATTACGGTTGACATCAGGGGCGTAAGGCGAGAAAACTAGGTAACGGTGTCGGGCCGCTGGTAACCCCGGGCTCCAAAATTCTGCCGCTTCGAGCGGCCTTCCGCCGAGAGGCGTTCCCGGTCCGACACCTTCAATCCCCCGGCGTTAACTTCCACGTCGTAAACTGTTCTGCGTTGGTACCAAAAGCTGTCGATTTGAATGGTGCGCCCAAAAAGTGAAGTTCCAGGTCTTTCCCTCCTCCTCGCGTGGCATTGAGTTGCTTTGTGCTCTGACCACCACCATTCGGGGGTCCGTGGCTAGTGTGGCCGAAATGATCGGCAGTCCTAGCACGCGCACGGAACAATTGCGCAACCTTGCAAATGCTGAAGCCGAGGCCTCGGACTTGGTGCACGCGGTGCTCACCCACTTAAGAACGAGCTACATCAGCCCGCTGCCACGCGAGGACATGTACGCACTCTCGCGCTTCTTGCACGAGACCATGGAGCACCTGCGTGGTACCGGCGAACTGATTATGACCGTGGGTTCCACCCCGCTCTCCGAGCGTTCCTCGGAGCAGTTGGAGTTGATTGGCCAGCTTGCTGAGTTGGCCTCCGATGCGGTGCAACGACTGAACAACCTCGATGATTTGGAAGATCACTGGATGCAGATGCTTCAGTTCTCCAAACGTGCCGCACGCACCCACCTTGTGTGGGGCGATGAGATCGCTAATTTTGCTAAGGCTGGCACCATTCACCGCCATCAGCAGGTCGCCGACCAGCTGATGCTCACCGTCAACACTCTGCGCCAGTTCGCCGACCACCTCGGTCGAGTGCTGGTCAAGGAATCCTAAAACCCATGACCCTCATTACGGTCCTCACCGCTGTGGCGGTCGTCCTGACGCTGGCCTACGCCGTGCTCAACGGCATGCGTGACGCCTCCACCGCGGTGGCAGCTTCGGTGCGCACCAGGGCGTTGCGCCCGGCCATTGCGGTGTCTTTAGCGGCGGTGTTCGCCTTCATTGGCACCATGGCAACTTCGGGGTTGAGTGTGACCCTGGTGCAGGAACTGAACATCAACGTGCCCTCGGGAGTTGCTGGGTTAAAACTGCTGATCAGCGGGCTGATCGTCGCCGGCATCTGGGGCATTTATTGTTGGTGGCGCGGTTTGCCGATTAGTTCCACGCACGCATTACTCTCCGCTTTAGCCGGTGGCAGTGGTGCCTCGGCGATCATGGGCGATGAGTCCACTCGCAATGTGTGGGGCTTGTTGCTGTCCTCGGTGATCATCCCGATGGTGCTGGCCTCAATCATCGCCTATGTCCTGTCCTACCTCTTAGTTTTCCCGGCAACCTGGTTCTTGCGCCACACCACATCGCGCTCCGTCAACGAAGGCTCCAAAGCGGGACAGGCGGTTGCGGCGGGGGCGGTGGCTCTGGGTCTTGGACTGCAGGACGGCCAGCGCACCGGCGCCCTGTTGAGTCTGGTGCTCATCACCGGCCAGATGATGAATCCTGGGCCACTGACCGTGGCCATTCAGCTCACGGCGGCTTCCGCCTTGAGCTTCGGCGTGCTGCTGGGCGGCTGGAGGATTACCTATACCCTGGGCCGGCGCTTGGTGCACTTTGATCCGTTGCGCGGCATGATTGCCCAGGGCGTGGCTGCTGGCATGCTCTTTGTTGGCTCCCTGTTGGTCCACCTACCGCTGTCCACAACGCAGGCGGTGACCAGCGGTATTATCGGCGCTGGCCGGAATCAGTCTTTTGAATCGGTGGCTTGGCGCAATGTGTACCGCGTGGTCTGGCACTGGCTATTAACCCCGGTGGTTTGTGTCCTCGGTGGCGCGATTTTCACACTGGCGGTGCGCCCGCTATTTGCCGGTCACTAAAGATCCTCGGGGATAAATAGGTCTTCGATACGGCAGTTGAACTGTGCGGCGAGTTTAAACGCCAGCGGCAAGGACGGGTCGTAGCGCCCTTTTTCTAGGGAAATGATCGTCTGCCTGGAGACCCCCAGCAGGTCGGCTAGCGCCTGTTGGGAGATCCCGCGGTCCTTGCGGTATTCACTGAGATTGCTCTGCACTAGCTCTGCGCCCGCTTGATCAAGAAGTAGCGCAGGATGAAATCTGCCCCGGTGAGTAGCAAAACACCGGTGAGCACCAGGCTTACAGATGCCTGCACGTTGATAAACGAAAATACCGCTGCGCCGAGACCGCAAATAATCATCAGGTCTTGGAACACTTTGACAACAGCCTCGTCATGCCATTGACCTTCAATTGAGATCTCGGGATTTCTTAGGGATCCGCGAACCGTATTTCGGTCAACCAACAAGACCCAGAAAATGACGGACAGTATCGGCCACAAGGCCGCGGCCATAATCAGTGTGGCAAAAACTGGGTTCTGTGGGGCGTTCAGCTTGGCAAAGAGCAAACCAGCTCCAAGAGCTAGGGCCGCACCTGCGATAAGGCTGATGCCGATCAACAGGGCTGCGCCTCCACCAAATCGCGAACGACCCCATCTGGTTTTGGACGATAGTTCTGCGTTCATTTTTATCGCTCTCCTTCATCGCTGTGTAAACGTTACTTTACAGACAAGGACGCTTTACAGTCAAGGGTGCTTTACCTCAGATTTTAAAACCAGCGGCGCACCCTTGATGGTGCGCCGCTGGCGGTGATCCCCTCCAGGATCCCCGGAAGACCCCTTCCGGTTCGTCTACCGCCTACTAAAAAGTGGCGGCATCCGAAATCTTTATCCGAAGCGTCCGGAGACGTAATCTTCGGTGGCCTTCTGCTCTGGGTTAGAGAAGATGGCGGTGGTGTCGTTGAACTCGATGAGCTTGCCCGGCTTGCCGGTGCCTGCGATGTTGAAGAACGCGGTCTTGTCGCTCACGCGGGCTGCCTGCTGCATATTGTGAGTCACGATCACTACGGTGAAGTCGTTCTTGAGCTCGTTGATCAAATCCTCAATGGCCAAGGTAGAGATCGGGTCCAGTGCCGAACATGGCTCATCCATCAAGATCACATCTGGCTTCACCGCGATGGTGCGGGCGATGCATAGACGCTGCTGCTGACCACCGGAAAGACCGGAACCTGGCTTATCCAGACGGTCCTTAACCTCGTTCCAGAGGTTGGCGCCACGTAGCGACTTCTCAACCAGGTCCTCGGCATCCGAGCGGGAGATCTTGTTGCCGTTCAGCTTTACGCCGGCGAGCACATTGTCCTTGATGGACATAGTTGGGAATGGGTTCGGACGCTGGAAGACCATGCCGATCTGGCTGCGCACGGTGACCGGATCAACGCCGGGTGCGTAGAGGTCGTCTCCGTCAAGCAGTACCTGACCCTCAACGCGGCCACCGGGGATGACTTCGTGCATACGGTTCAGCGTGCGCAGGAAGGTGGACTTGCCACAACCCGATGGGCCGATGAAGGCGGTAACGGACTTTGGCTCGATGTTGATCGAGACGCCCTCAACGGCCAGGAACTTGGAGTAGTAGACGTTCAGATCGTTGACGTCGATGCGTTTTGCCATAATATTTCCTTAAAACTTTGGGTGGGTCAGAGACGGAGCCTTAAGCTCAACGGCCCTTCTTGGGAGCGAAGATCGAAGCGACCAGGCGGGCGATCAGGTTCAGTGCCATCACCATCAGAATCAGCAGCAGGGCTGCTGCCCAGGCACGCTGGACCGATGGGTCAACGTTGGTTGGGCTGGTCGGGTTCATGATCTGGTAGTAAATGAAGGTCGGCAACGTGGACATCCAGTTAGCAAACACGTTCATGTTGATGTTGCTTGCGATGCCGGCGGTGACCAAGATTGGTGCGGTTTCGCCGATGACGCGGGCGATTGCCAGGGTGACACCGGAGGCGATACCGGAGATCGCGGTTGGGACAACTACCTTCAAGATGGTGCGCCAGCGGCGCACACCCAGTGCGAAGGAAGCTTCGCGCAATTCGTTCGGGACAATCTTGAGCATTTCCTCGGTGGAGCGAACCACTGTTGGAATCATCAGTACGCTCAAAGCCACCGCGGCAACAATGCCCATTCGGGCGCTTGGGCCAAGGATCATGCCGAAGAACGCTGCTGCGAACAAGCCGGCGACGATCGAAGGGATACCGGTCATTACGTCCACGAAGAAGGTGATCGCCTTGGATAGCGTCTTGCCCTGACCGTATTCAACCAGGTAAACCGCGGTGAGCATGCCCACTGGTACGGAAATCAAGGTAGCCCAGAGGGTGATCAGCAAGGTGCCCATCACTGCGTGGTACGCGCCACCGACAACTGGTGTGCCGTTTTCCACGCCCTGATTATCTACTGCACCGGTAACACCATTCATCGAGGTGAACAGGAAGTGACCGTTCAGGCCCGGCAGACCCTTTTCCAGCACCGTGTAGAGCACCGAGGCCAGCGGGATCAGTGCCACGATAAATGCGGCGTAGATCAGGTAGGTCCACATCGCGTTGGTGCCGCGACGCTTGCCTTCCACCACGGTGGTGATTACCGAGGCGGCAACTAAGAAGATGATGGCGGAGTAGATCGCAAAGGCGGCAATGCTAAAACCGGTCAGGGTTGAAGCTGCAGCGCCGATGATGATCGAACCGGCTGCGATGGCCCAGATGGCCCACTTAGGCAGCTTGCCCTTGGCCAGCGAATTGCGCTTGCGTACCGGTGGAACCGGGCTGTTGCCGGTGCTATGTCGTGCGTTAGTGGTTGTAGCGCTCATTAGTTAGCCCCCGAGAATTCCTTGTGGCGGGCGATGATGCCACGGGCGAAGATGTTCACAACCAGGGTGATCAGGAACAGTACTAGGCCGGCAGCGATCAGCTCCGAGAGTCGCAGGCCGAAGGCCTCAGGGAAGTTCAACGCGATTTCCGCGGCGATGGTCTGGTTTCCAGTCTTGATCAGCGAAGGGATCAGGTTGCCTGTGGAAAGCACCAGGGCCACTGCCATGGTCTCGCCCAAGGCTCGTCCCAGTCCCAGCATGACCGCCGAGATAATGCCCGGGCGGGCGAAAGGAAGAACGGCGGTGGTGATCATTTCCCAGCGGGTGGCACCCAAAGCCAGGGCGGCTTCTTCGTGCAACTTTGGAGTCTGCAAGAAGATTTCTCGGGTCAGCGAGGTGATAATCGGCAGAACCATCACGGCCAGCACAATGCCGGCGGTGAGCATGGTCTTACCGGTCTGCGAGGCAGGACCGGCGAAGATCGGGATGAATCCGAGGTTCTTGGCCAGCCATTCAAATCCGGGAACCAAGGCTGGTGCCAGGATCATGTAGCCCCAAGCACCGTAGATCACCGAGGGGATTGCTGCCAGCAGGTCAATGAGGTAGCCCAGCGGGCCAGCAACCTTGCGTGGAGCGAAGTGCGAGATAAACAGTGCCACACCCAGACCGACTGGGGTAGCTATCGCCAGGGCGATAGCCGCGGCGATGACCGTACCGATAACAATCGGCCAGATATAAGCGAAGAATCCTTGACCGCCGGAAACCTCTGCCGGATCGGCAAAGAACGTCGGCAGGGCTTGGATCAGCAAGAAGACTGCGACCGCAAAGAGCGTGATTAGGATCAGTACACCGGCGGCCAGGGCTGCACCGGAGAAGATCTTGTCGCCTAGGCGGCCTGAAGTCGATGACTTGCTTGTCAAAGCATTGGTAGTCATGGCTAGAGCCTTTACAAAACGGGGGTGATGCAGCCAATGCTGCAGGGGTGGAGGGTGTTGCTGGTGCGGGTGGTCGAGTTCACCACCCGCACCGAGTGCCGGATTCCGGCGAGTTACTACTTGGCGACGGTGATTGCGTCGATAGCCTTGGCAGCCTTTTCTTCGATGCTGCTCGACAGTGGAGCGTTGCCGGCTGAATCCGCAGCAGCCTTCTGGCCCTCAGCGGAAACTACGTACTTACCGAAGGACTTGACCAGGTCAACAGTTGCCTGATCCTTGTAGGTGCTGCAGAAGATGTGGTACGAAACCAAGACGATTGGGTAGGTACCGGCTTCGGTGGTGTCGCGCTTCAGATCCAGTGCCAAGTCGTTCTTGGAGGCACCCTTCACTGGGGTTGCGGTCTCCAGCGCCTTAGCGGCAGCGTCTGCTGAGATCTTGGTGTATTCGTCGCCCACCTTGACGTTGACGGTGGACAGCTTGCCTACAGCCGAGAAGTCAGCGTAGGTGATTGCGCCGTCGGTGGAGGTGGTGGTGGAAACCACGCCGGAGGTGCCCTTAGCGTTTTCCGACTGGATGTCGCTTGGCCATTCTCCGGAAACTTCGTAGTTCCAGACCTTGCCAGCGGCAGCCTTGAGGTACTCAACAAAGTTCTCGGTGGTCCCCGACTCATCGTTGCGGTGAACAACGGTGATTTGCTTGTCCGGCAGGGTTGCATCTGGGTTCTGCTTGGCAATCACTGGGTCATTCCACTTGGTGATTTCCTTCTTGAACACCTTGGCGATGGTCTGCGCATCCATGTTCAGCTCGTCAACACCCTCAAGGTTGTAAGCTACAGCGATTGGCGAGACGTACGCAGGAATGTTGAAAGCGCCTTCTGGGCCACAAATCTTCTTGGACGATTCGGCTTCGTCTTCCTTCAGGTAAGCATCCGAGCCAGCGAACTGAGCGCCACCAGCCAAGAATGCCTTACGGCCAGCGCCCGAGCCATCTGGCGAGTACTGTACGTTAGCGCCTGCGTTGGCAGCCTTGAAGCCTGCGCTCCAGGCTTCCATAGCCGAGGTCTGGCTGGAAGCGCCAATGCCGGTCAGGGTGCCACTGGCACCTGAGCCCGACGAGCTTGCGGAGCTGCCCGAGCTTGAGGTGGCGGTCGGATTATCCGAGCCACAAGCAGTCAGTGCGATTGCCGCTACAGAAAGGACGGCAGCTGCACTGCCAAGGCGATTAAGCTTCACGAGTTGGTACTCCCCATGTTGAATACGATGAATATGAAAACTTCCAGCGGATCTTCCCCCGCTTCATCTATGACGTTAAAGAGCCAAGGTAACCAGATCCCCCGGCAAAGGTGAACAAAGGGTTAACAGCTTCTACGTATTGTCGTGATCCTGCTCACTAGAGCAATATGCAGGCAACTTCATCGGGTTAAAGCCCTGAGCGTGGGAGACTGACCCTATGGCAATTCAGAGCAAAGCGAAGTCGCTACCAACCCGGGTAACTGGCTTCCTCGCTGCGCGCAACCGCTCTGGGCTGTTACGCGCGCGCAGCTCCCTTCCAAGGATTTTGCGCATGACCATGGGCGCCATCGGCGCCTTCTGGATCGCGGAGAGCATCTGGGGACATACACAACCGATTTTTGCCGCCACCAGCGCACTGATCTCCTTGGGCTTTGGAGCCTCAACCACGATACGCAAAACCGCTGAAGTCGCTTTGGGCTGCACCTTGGGTGTGGCACTGGGCGATACGCTGATGCATTGGTTTGGCCAAGGTATCTGGCAGGCCGCGGTGGTGATGTCGCTGAGTTTGGTGGTGGCTCGTTATCTAGATTCCGGGGCCATCTTCTCCACTCAGCTCGGGATGCAGTCAGCCCTTGTGGTGTTATTGCCGATCAGCGTTGATGGGCCTTTTGCCAGATCCATTGACGCTTTAACCGGATCATTATTGGCGTTGCTGGTGATTGTTCTTTGGCCTTCGGACCCGCGGCGCACCCCGGTCTCAGCGCTCAGCGACTTGTTTAAGGAACTTTCTGAGGCAATTTTGGAATGTTCCTGGGCCATTCGTGACGATGATCGTCGTGCGGCATTCCACGCGCTGATTAAGGCGCGCGCCACCCAGAGTCACCTGGATAAGTTACCCGGCGCTTTTAGTGCTTCGAAGGAACTGGCGATGATTTCGCCGTCCGGACGCCGGCATCGCCATGAGCTCAATCGGCTTTCCGAACGCTTTAACCACTATGACTGGACGGCGCGTAACCTTCGCGTTTTTGCCCGCCGGTTATCTTCGGTCATCACCAATGGGGCGCTGACCCCAGAAGGTGCCGAATCGCTCGCGCCACTTTTGCGTGAAGTATCCGAAGCGGTGAACGCGCTGGCGCACTCGGTTCGCGAACAGAATCTGGCCGGTCAACGAAAGTACGAACGGGCAGCTATCCGCCAGCTGGAAAATGCGGCAGCACAGCTAGACCCGCAGAGCTTAGGCGTCCAAGGTTTGCAAGGTGAAGGATTAGTCCTGTTGTTGCGCCCGATGATCGTTGACCTTCTAGAATCTGCAGGACGCAATCACGATGAAGCCATCGCAGCGTTGCCCAAGCTCTCCTGAACAAAAATGTCGGCCGGGGTCGATAGCATTAGGCTATGGCCAAAACCTCCACGCGCACCAAATCTTCAGCAACCTTCAAATGCTCGGAATGCGGATGGACCACTATCAAATGGGTGGGACGTTGCGGCGAATGCCAAGCGTGGGGCACCGTTGAAGAAGTAGGCACCGTTTCGGCGCGCACCGTCGCGGCGGCCAAGGTGGCGCATCCGGCTAAGCCAATCGCTCAGATTGACGGCTCCGAGGCAGCCTTCAGGCCCAGCGGTGTTTCCGAACTGGACCGTGTTTTAGGTGGCGGATTGGTTCCAGCTGCAGCAATCCTGCTCGCCGGAGAACCGGGCGTGGGTAAGTCCACACTGTTACTGGATGTAGCGGCAAAGGCAGCAAATACCGGTCTTCGAGTGCTGTATCTGACCGGTGAAGAATCGGCGGCTCAGGTGAAATCCCGGGCCGAACGTATCAACGCCGTGGCCGATAACCTTTACCTCGCTGCAGAAACTGACCTTGCCCTCGCGCTGGGACAGATCCAAGAGATCGACCCACAACTGCTGATTTTGGACTCGGTCCAGACCTTCTCCTCAGCGGAGATTGATGGGGCTGCCGGCGGCGTCTCCCAGGTACGCGAGGTGGCGGCCTCTATCATCAACGCTGCCAAGACCCGGGCCATGTCCACCATCATGGTCGGACACGTGACCAAGGAAGGCTCCGTGGCCGGTCCGCGCCTACTCGAGCACCTAGTTGATGTGGTCTGCCAGTTTGATGGTGAGAAGCATTCGCGCTTGCGCATTCTGCGAGCGCTGAAAAACCGTTACGGTGCTACCGATGAGGTGGGCTGCTTTGATCTGAATGAGGACGGCATTGAATCGCTCACCGATCCGTCCAAGCTTTTTGTCACCCGTACCCGCAATCCGGTACCGGGCACCTGCATCACCGTGACGCTGGAGGGCCGACGCCCGCTGGTAGCCGAGGTGCAGACCTTGCTATCACGCAGTAATGCCCCAGCTGCCCGTCGTGCCACCAGTGGCCTGGATGCTGCACGCGCCCAAATGGTCGTGGCCGTTCTACAAGCTCGGGCCCATATGGATCTTTCTTCGATGGACTCCTATATCGCCACGGTGGGCGGAGTAAAAATTGCCGAACCCGCTTCGGATCTTGCCTGCGCGTTGGCTTTGGCTTCCTCGATGAATGAGTTCCCGCTGCCCCAGGACTTTGTGGCCTTTGGTGAGGTGGGGCTGGCCGGTGAAGTACGCCAAGTTCCCGAGATCTCGCGGCGAATCACCGAAGCCCAACGGCTTGGGTTCTCCTTTGCTATGGCTCCGGCGACCCCGGAACCACTGAAAAACATTCCCGAGGGTATCCACGTATTCCAAGTGGAGAACATAGCTCAGGCACTGGATGTTGCCTTCACCCAGCGACAGAAACCAGCACGATAAACTTGAGTGTTGTCGCCCGCTGAAAGGACGCAAATTGAAAGCGCACCCATCCCCCGAATTTCTTGCCATCTTGGCCCAGATTGCTCCGGGAACCGAACTCGCTGCGGGTCTTGAGCGCATTCAGCGTGGCCGCACCGGCGCCCTGATTGTCTTGGGCCACGACAAGGTCGTGGAATCGCTGAGCTCCGGCGGATTCAGAATCAACGCGGACTACAGCCCAACCCGGATCCGCGAGCTGGCCAAAATGGACGGCGCGATCATCCTTGACGGCACGGCACGGCAGATCCTGCAGGCCGGCGTACAGCTAATGCCCGATGCGCAGATTGATACCCAAGAATCGGGTACCCGTCACCGCACGGCCGAACGTGTTGCAGTACAGACTGGCTTCCCGACCATCTCGGTCTCCCAGTCCATGCAAACCATCACCCTGTATGCGGACGGCGAGCGCCACGTGCTTGAACCGGCCGAACGACTGTTGGCCCGAGGTAACCAGGCTGTTGCTACCCTAGAGCGCTACCGGCATCGTCTGGACCAGGTCACCAGCGCTTTATCGGCGGCGGAAATTGAAGACGTCGCCACCGCACGTGAAGTATTGGCGGTTCTGCAGCGCACCGAAATGTTGCGACGAACCAGCGAAGAAATCTCCCGCTACGTTCTGGAGCTGGGTATTGATGGTCGACTGCTAGCGGCACAGCACGCAGAATTGCTTTCCGGGATCCAGGTTGATAATCAGTTGCTCTTGCGTGATTATGCTCAGGCTGAAGGATCCGAACTGGATATCGATCTGGCGCTTGGGCGACTTCATGAGGTCAGTGACGCCCAGCTAATCGATATTGAAGGGCTGGCCAAGATCCTGTTCCCACAGGGAACTATTGGTCAGGATGATCAGCTCTCCCCTAAGGGTTACCGTCTGCTATCGCAGATCCGCACCGTACCTAAGGCCATCGGTGACCGGTTGGTGGCGTCCTTTGATAATTTGCAGCTGCTGATGGCCGCCTCGACCACGGCATTGATGGAAATTGAAGGTGTGGGCGAACAGCGTGCGCGGTCCATCCGTGAAGGGCTAGCTCGAATGGCTGAGTCTTCCCTGCTGGATCGCTACATCTAGCCAGTTACTCCAGTTTGAAGCTCACTGGTTCGGATTCAAATTCTCCGATGGCCGCCGTGAACTTGTAGGTACCGGGGCTTGGCTGCACACTCACGGCCTTGCAGCCCGGTGCCGAGCGGTCACGGTTCCAGGTGAAACGCGCGTCCTCTTTTTGTCCCGCGGCAAAGGTCAGCGGAACATCTTCACGGTTTTGCAGGCAGTCCACGGTGGAGAAGACGCGGTCGGCTCCACTGGAGATCAAAAATTCTTGCTGGCTGGTTCCCACGTTTAAGTCGCACTCGCGCTTTGAGATGTTTTCGATACCAAGGATCAGCACCGGTTTTTTGCCAGCCGGGTAGCTTTTAGCGTCGGTGGTCGCGGTAATTTTGATCTCGTCCGACTTGCACTTCTTGGCCGCATCCTCCGAAGATTCTGTGCTTGGCGCTGCCGAAGAGCTCTGCGCGGTCGGCGAAGGCGCCGGCGCGCTCTGCGGGTCGGAAGTGAGCAAACCTGCCACTGAGACAACGCCCCAAATGATCAACCCAATCAGTACCACGGCGATTACCGCCACGGTAATACGCCGACGCCGATAGACGCTGGCTGATGGCTTGGATCCGGGTGCATTGCTCATAGCTTAAGGCTAATTCATCGGCACACCCGATCCCGGTAATGGCAGGGGAATCGAGCCAAATGCACAAGGTTGGATACAGTGGTGAGGTGCAGCAAATCCATCACAAAATCAACCAGTGGTACTTGGCAAACTCAAGGGACCTGCCATGGCGTCGTGAAGGCGCAAGCGGCTGGGAGGTTATGGTCAGCGAATTTATGCTGCAGCAGACTCCCGTGGTGCGCGTACTACCTGTCTGGGAACAGTGGATGAGTCGTTGGCCGCGGCCACAAGATCTGGCCGCCGAACCTTTATCTGAAGCGCTCAAGGCCTGGGGACGGTTAGGTTATCCACGCCGCGCGCAGCGCCTACATGCGGCGGCGATTGAAATCACCACCGAATACAACGGTGAGGTACCGCGCACCGAAGAAGCGCTACGTGCGCTGCCCGGGGTCGGAGACTATACCGCCGCGGCCATTGCTTGTTTTGCCTTTGGTCAGCCCACCGTGGTGGTTGATACCAATATCCGACGGGTACACGCCAGACTCTTTGGCGGCATGGCGCTGCCCGAACCCACCCCGCGGGCTAGTGAATTCGCCCGTGCTCGGCAAGTGCAGCCCGAAGCTAAAGACGACGCAAATTTGTGGAACGTCTCGGTGATGGAACTAGGTGCCTTGGTTTGCACCGCGCGCAGCCCCAAATGTGATGCCTGCCCGGTCTTTGACCAGTGCGCATGGATTGCTGCCGGACGCCCGGCACCGCACTACACCCCCAAAGGCCAAGCCTGGCAAGGCACGGACCGTCAGGTTCGTGGAGCCATCATGGCCATATTGCGAGAACATGAGCATCCGGTGACACAAACATCTTTCCTTGCTGACCTGTCCCTACAGGAGCACACCAGCTATGTGGCGCTAGAAGGATTGCAAGCTGAATTAGCGCAGCGTGAACGAGCCCTGTCCGGTTTGCTCAAAGACGGGCTAGCCGTGCTTGAAGACGGACACATTTGCCTGCCGTCCTAGTTATGATTAGGCCATGAACGCTTCTGTAGACCCGACCAACGCTGCCCACCAGGTAGCCCGGCATCCTTGGTTCGAACGCTTGGCCCGCCTAGGTTATGTCGCCAATGGTGTACTACATGCCACCATGGGCATACTTGCTGCATTTGTGGCCTCCGGCGGGCACGCAAAGGCAGATCAAAGCGGTGCCATGCGTGCTTTGGCAGCACAACCCTTTGGCATAGTTCTGCTCTGGATCTGCGCGGCCGGGGCACTCTTACTGGGTCTGTGGTCGCTGGCTCAGCTCTTCCTTCCCGAGAAAGAGCTACGGGAGCGACTGAAATTTGCGGGAACGGCCGTGGTGTTCTTGGCCGTTGGTTTCACCTTTGGTCGATTTGCCGTGGGCAGCCCGAGCGATTCGGGAAAGACTACCTCTAGCTTCAGTGGCGAATTGATGAAGTCCTTTGCCGGACGGGCCGTGATAGTTATCATCGGGCTGATCCTGTTGGGTATGGCTTGTTACTACATCTATAAGGGTGTCAGTAAGAAGTTTCTGAAGGATCTGGAAAATTCGAGCCGCCGGGATATCTCCAAGGCGATCACCTACACCGGCATGCTTGGCTACCCAGCTAAGGGTCTAGTCCTCGGCGCGCTGGGAGTGCTGTTCATCGTGGCCACCGTACAGGGCGATCCCAAAGAAGCCAGTGGCATTGACGGTGCGCTGAAGGCTATCCGTGATCAAAGTTTCGGCCCCATTGTTTTGGGCGTCATTGGAGTGGGTCTGGTTATCTACGCGCTGTACCTGATCTTGCGTGCGCGCTACGACCAGATGGACTAGAGGCTACTGCTCCAATGAGATGATCATGCGGGTATTGCCCAAGGTATTGGGTTTTACCCGCGCAAGGTCGAGGAACTCGGCCACGCCTTCGTCTCGCGAGTGCAGGATTTCTTGGTAGACAATGGGATCAACTGCGCTCTGATCCGCCATAACGCTAAATCCGTGGCGTTCAAAGAATGCCACTTCAAAGGTCAGACAGAACACCCGTGTTACACCCACAGCCTTGGCCCGGCGGATTAGCTCTTCGAGCAATAGGTGTCCGATGCCTTGGCCGCGCACCTGTTCAGAGGTGGCCAGCGTGCGAATCTCGGCAATGTCTTCCCAGATCACGTGCAAGCCGCCGCAGCCAATGACATTTCCGTCCGAGTCCTGAGCCATCACAAATTCCTGAATGGATTCGTAATAGGTGACTGCTTCCTTGTCCAGCAGGATCCGCTTTTCAGCTAGCGGTCGCACAAGCTCGCGGATCGCTGCGACATCACTGGTTTTTGCTGAACGGACGGTAAAAGTATTCACCTGATAAATCCTATGCCCGATAGTTCGCAGAGTTTAAGTCGATGCCAGAAATGTCATAGAACGATGCGCCTGGTTGCGACTATGCCAAACTGAGCTAGAACCGCAGTTCGACCAGTTTAAGGATGAGGATGTCAGTCAAGGAAGTACGCCCAGGGTTTGGGCTGCTGGCCATCCTCTTATCCGCTGTCGGCATTGCCCCACTGTTTAACTACGGGCTTAGCGCGACAAGTGATCTGGTGATTCGAGATCTGGGCATCACCGAGTCCCAATTTGGTCTGCTGGCTACCGTTTGTTTTGGGTGCGCCGCGATAGGTAATGCTGCGTTTGGTAAATTCTCGGATCGGCAACCAGATACCCGGTTGATGCTGATCATTTTTGGTGCCGCCACGCTAGCTCTGGGGCTTGCCGCCGTAAATGCCGGCTACATTCTTTTGTTGGTGGCTGCCGGTGTTTCTGGGCTCGCCCAGTCATTTCCCAACGGTGTCACCAATCGTATTTTGGTCCAGCGAGTGCCTAGCGAACAACGGATCAACTGGACCGGGATTAAACAGTCTGGTGTTCAGGTCTCCCAGTTGATAGGCAGCGTGGGGTTCCCGCTTCTGGCCGCCGTCATTGGCTGGCGGGGAGCATCGCTGACCGGAGCCGTACTGGCTGCGGTGCTGGCCATTCTTGCAGTACGCATTCTGAACAGCACACCTCTGCTTCAAGCTCCAGAGTCGAGCCCCAGTAAGCAATCCGGGCCGAAGTCTGAAACCCCGATTGCACAGGCGGCACCTTCTACCCGGTACGTCATTTATGCATTAACCCTCTTTGGGTTTATCAACGGTGTTGGGGTTCAGGCCACCAATGTGTATTTGGCGCTGTTTGCGGTGCGCGAACTGCACTTCTCGCTCATCGCCGGCGGCCTGACCGCTGCAGTGGCCGGTGTGGTCGGAGTCAGCGCACGAGTGGGTTGGGGCAGGATGATGTCCCGCGGCATCGCTGCACCAAAACTGCTTCTACTACTGGCCTCGCTTGCCACCTGCGGGGCCGTGAGCTTCCTGCTCTCCGAACAATGGCACTGCGCGACGCTGCTCTGGGTTGCGGTGATCTTGCACGGCGCCTCGGCCTTAGGCGTCTCGGTGGTTCTCATGGCTGCCTTGCTCCGCGCGGTTCCTGCTAACCGATTGGGCAGCGCCAGTGGCATCGTCTCTGCTGGGCAATTTGGTGGATTCACCGTTGGCCCGCTGGCCATGGGCCTGCTGGTCGGATCCGCAGGCGGCTTCACCGTTGGTTGGATCTGCGTGATCGGTGTTTATCTTTGCTGCACAGCTCTGGGACTGGTCTTGGTCTTGCGCTCGGCTTCCCGGCGTTAAAGCAAGGCGTTAAAGCAACTAGCCGTGGAACCAGATTTCTCTTGTTCCACGGCTAGTTGTTACAAACGGTTTGAGCTTAGCTTTCCAGCGCTGCTGGTGCCGGCTCGCCTTCTAGCTGGCCTGGGCCGCCTTCGGCGCGGAAGACGAACTTCTGCAGTTCACCCTCGCCCTCAACGTCCACGGTGACATGCTGTCCAGCAACAATCTGACCGAATAGGATCCGCTCGGAGAGCTGATCTTCGATGTCGCGCTGAATGGTACGACGCAGTGGACGAGCGCCCATTGCTGGGTCGTAGCCACGCTGTGCCAACAGGCTGCGAGCACCCTGGGTCAGCTCGATGGTCATCTCGCGTTCCTTCAGACGCTTGGCCAGGCGGCCAACAAACAGGTCGACGATCTCTTCGATCTCGTCCTGGTTGAGCTGAGGGAAGACCACGGTGTCATCAACACGGTTCAAGAACTCAGGGCGGAAGTGCTGACGTAGCTCTTCTTGCACCTTGGCCTGCATGCGCTCATAACCGGTCTTGGTATCCGCGACCGACTGGAAGCCGGTCATTACACCCTTAGAGATGTCACGGGTACCGAGGTTGGTGGTCATGATGATGATGGTGTTCTTGAAGTCCACTACGCGGCCCTGGGAGTCAGTCAATCGACCGTCTTCCAGAATCTGCAGCAGCGAGTTGAACAGGTCAGCGTGAGCCTTTTCAACCTCGTCGAAGAGCACTACGGAGAATGGACGACGACGGACCTTTTCGGTCAGCTGTCCACCTTCTTCGTAACCGACGTAGCCTGGAGGGGCACCGAAGAGTCGGGAAACGGTGTGCTTCTCCGAGTATTCGGACATGTCCAAGGTGATCAGTGCGTCTTCTTCACCGAAGAGGAATTCCGCCAACGCCTTAGCCAGCTCGGTCTTACCCACACCGGTTGGACCGGCGAAGATGAACGAGCCACCTGGGCGGTTTGGATCCTTCAGGCCTGCACGGGTGCGGCGGATCGCCTGGGAGATGGCCTTGATAGCCGAATCCTGGCCGATAACACGCTTGTGCAGTTCTGCTTCCATGTTCAGCAGACGTGAGGACTCTTCCTCGGTCAGCTTCACAACCGGGATGCCGGTGGAGTTAGCCAGAACTTCAGCAATGAGCTCTTCGGTGACCTCGGATACTTCATCCATGTCACCGTTGCGCCACGACTTTTCCTTTTCGTTGCGCGCCTCGATGAGCTTGGACTCCTTGTCGCGCAGCGAGGCTGCACCTTCGAAGTCCTGGGCGTCGATCGCCGCTTCCTTCTCCAGGCGTACGGTCGCGATCTCCTCGTCCATTTCCTTCAGGGCAGGAGGTGCGGTCATCCGCTGGATGCGCAGGCGGGCACCGGCTTCATCGATCAAATCCACTGCCTTATCTGGCAGGAAACGATCCGAAATGTAGCGGTGAGCCAACGTTGCGGCAGCCTGTAATGCGCCATCGGTGATGGTCACGCGGTGGTGTGCCTCGTAGCGGTCACGCAGGCCACGAAGGATCTGCGTGGTCAGCTCAACAGTTGGTTCCTTGACCTGAATCGGCTGGAAGCGACGCTCAAGCGCTGCATCCTTCTCGATGTTCTTGCGGTACTCATCAAGGGTGGTGGCACCAATGGTCTGCAACTCGCCACGAGCCAACATAGGCTTGAGGATGGAAGCAGCGTCAATAGCACCTTCGGCCGCACCAGCACCCACCAGGGTGTGGATCTCATCGATGAACAAGATGATATCGCCACGGGTGCGGATCTCCTTGAGGACCTTCTTCAGGCGCTCTTCGAAGTCACCACGGTAACGGGAACCGGCGACCAATGAACCGAGGTCCAAGGTGTATAGCTGCTTGTCCTTGATGGTTTCTGGTACGTCGCCGCGAACGATCGACTGGGCCAGGCCTTCAACTACGGCAGTCTTACCAACGCCAGGTTCACCAATAAGAACTGGGTTGTTCTTGGTACGGCGCGAGAGGACCTGCATGACGCGTTCCATCTCGTGCTCGCGACCGATCACCGGATCCAGCTTGCCTTCGCGGGCAGCTGCGGTGAGGTTGCGACCAAACTGGTCCAGTACCGCCGAACCGGCCGGGGTACCTTCCTGCTGTCCGCCCGAGCTAACACCAGCGGCGGCAGTTTCCTTGCCACCCTGGTAGCCCGAGAGCAGCTGAATGACCTGCTGGCGCACGCGGCCAAGGTCAGCACCCAGCTTCACTAGAACCTGAGCAGCAACACCTTCGCCCTCGCGGATCAAACCGAGCAGAATGTGCTCGGTGCCAATGTAGTTATGACCCAGCTGCAACGCTTCGCGCAGCGACAATTCCAAGACCTTCTTGGCGCGAGGAGTGAACGGGATATGACCGGAAGGAGCCTGCTGGCCCTTACCGATAATCTCCTGAACCTGCTCACGTACGGCACCCAACGAAATATTCAGCGACTCGAGCGCTTTAGCGGCTACGCCATCACCTTCGTGGATTAGGCCGAGCAGCAGGTGCTCGGTGCCGATGTAATTGTGGTTGAGCATGCGCGCCTCTTCTTGGGCGAGCACGACAACTCGACGGGCACGGTCGGTAAATCTCTCAAACATCTTCGGCACACTCCTTGCTTACCAATAATTCGATGCTACGCACCAAGCGACCGCAATTCGCCCTTGTTCGCCACGGGGATAACCCGAAGCGTTACTTCAATACTGCTTGGTGGACGTCGCTTACCGGGACAAACGCCATTGAATTCTCATGTGAGGGAAAAAGAGTAGGTCAATTAAATTGATAGATCACGGTCATCGTTATAAGCAAATGAGTCGGCACATTGAATGTGCCGACTCATTTGAAGTCTTTGACTACCCGAGCGAATTACTTCGTGCGGTTGCGTCCGCCCTTACGCATTGCAGCGTTGTAGGATTCTACAACCTCTGCATTAAGGCGCCCACGAGCGTTGACCTTGATATTGTTTTCTTTTGCCCAAGCACGAATTGCTGGGGCTTCGCTAGTCGCCGTCTGCTTCGACGAACGCGCAGCTTCTACATACGGATCAATGGCCGCGTGGAATTCTGCAGCATGTTCGTCGTTCAGGTCGATTTCGAAGTGCTGACCAGCAATGCTGAATGCAATTGATTCAGTTGCTTCGCTGCCATCAATATCGTCAATCAGGGCGATTTGAACCTGACGTGCCATCTGGGGATTCCTCCGAGCTTGAATGTACTGAACTAGGCGTCAAATGAGACACCAGTCCTTTTCAATGTTCAAGCCTATACAAATAGCGTCAGAAAATTCTAATTCTGATCAATATTCACAAGGTTCTATCAGGAATACTCTAATTCTCGTTCGTTGGATTATTGGAATCCGCACGATTTTGAATAAGCGCATCTGCTTCAGCTTCGGCCTGACGCTCTTTTCGGTCCGCGTTAGTAATCGCTTTCATCACGTACCAAAAAGCAGAGCCAGGGCGATTGTTGGAACAATAGCCTCGACGTACAACATTATTTATGCCTCCGGCTTTAGCAGTGGGAAGAGAATCGTTTCGCGAATACCGACGTTGGTGAAGAGCATTACCAATCGATCGATACCCAGTCCGATACCACCCATCGGTGGTGCACCGTATTCCAGGGCACGCAGGAAGTCCTCGTCAAGCTGCATTGCTTCAGGGTCGCCGCCAGCGGCCATCAGCGACTGCTCGGTGAGACGTTCACGCTGAATGACTGGGTCGATCAGCTCCGAGAACGCGGTACCGCGTTCCATGCCACCGATGATGAGGTCCCATGCTTCGATAACGCCTGGCTTCGAGCGGTGTGGACGAGCCAGCGGCTGAGCCAGTGGCGGGTAATCACAAACGAAGGTTGGGTCGATCAAAGTTGGCTCGACAATTTCGCCAAAGAGCTCGATAACTAGCTTCTGAGCTCCCCAAGCAGGATCGATCTTTACTTCGTGCTTGGCCGCAACTTCGCGCAACACCGAAGCGTCGGTATCTGGAGTGATCTCCACACCCACAGCCTCAGACAGGCCAGGGTACACGCTCAACCAGCGCCATTCGCCGTCCAGGTTTGCGGTGCCCTTAGGGGTTTCGACGGTTCGGCCAGCGCCAATGGCGTCGGCGGCGTTAAGGATAATTTCCTTCATGCGATCGGCCATCACGTACTGATCTGCGTAGGCTTCGTAGCATTCTAGGGTGGTGAATTCAGGCGAGTGAGTTGAGTCCACGCCTTCGTTGCGGAAGATGCGTCCGACTTCGAATACACGGTCCACGCCACCAACAACACAACGCTTGAGGTACAGCTCAGTGGCGATGCGCAGGGTCATTTCCTGATCAAAAGCGTTCAGGTGAGTCTTGAATGGACGGGCCGATGCGCCACCGTGAACCAGCTGCAGCATTGGGGTCTCAACCTCAACGTAGCCATGGTTTTCTAGGGTGTTACGTACGGCGCGAACAATGCCGGCACGCTTGTAAACCATTTCGCGAGCTTCATTGCGCACGATCAGGTCCGCGTAGCGCTGACGCACACGGGTAGCTTCATTCAAATCCGCGTGCAGCACTGGCAGCGGGCGCAGTGCCTTGGAGGCCATTTCGTAGGTGTCGGCCATGATCGACAGCTCGCCGCGGCGTGAAGAAATCACCTTGCCGCTAACAAAAACGTGGTCGCCGAGGTCAACGAGGGACTTCCACTGGGCAAGGCGTTCTTCGCCGACGTTAGCCAAGGAAAGCATCAGCTGCAGGCGCACACCCTCACCATTGGGGCCACCCTCCTGCAAGGTGGCGAAGCACAGCTTGCCGGTATTGCGCATAAAGACGATCCGGCCAGCGACGCCTACTACGTCTTCGGTTTCTTCGCCGGCTTCAAGGTGCTCGTACTTATCGCGGATTTCCAGCAGCGAGTGGGTGCGAGCCACACCTACAGGGTAGGCTTCCTCACCCTTGGCCAGGAACTGGTTTCGCTTATCAGTGCGAACCTGTCGCTGGTCGTTGGTATCAATGGGCTGTGCGGAATTATTTTCGGAAGTCACAATTACCCATTCTACGTGTCATTGCGTGCCCGCAATGCCGTTCATGATCAGACTTACACCCGCTAATTTCCCACCGGGTACACCAGAGCACCGGCAAAGCGAAGTTTGCCGGTGCTCTGGTGCGTGATCGGTGGTGATTTACCAGATTTCGACGCGGTCTTCTGGGTCCAGCCACATGCCATCGCCTGGCTTGGTGCCAAAGGCTTCGTGGAAGGCGCTCAGGTTCTTGGGAACCTGGTTGCAACGGAATTCGCCCGGTGCGTGTGGGTCGGTGCGAACGCGGACCACTGCGGTTTCCGGACGGATCAGCGTACGCCAGCATTCAGCCCACGAGTAGAAGAAGCGCTGGTCACCGCTGACTCCGTCGATCACTTCATCCTCGGTGATGCCACGACCGGCAAGCTCGAGCTTGTACGCCTTGTAGGCGATGCCCAGTCCGCCAAGGTCGCCGATGTTTTCACCTAGGGTCAGCGCACCGTTGACCTGGTGCTCGGGTGCTTCGGTGGGAGCCAGTGCGTTGTACTGCTCCACCAGCTTGCCGGTCAGCTTCTCAAATGCTTCGCGGTCCTCATCGGTCCACCAGTTGGTCAGCTGGCCGGTGCCATCGTACTGCGAGCCTTGGTCATCAAAACCGTGGCCGATCTCATGGCCGATCACCGCTCCGATCGCACCAAAGTTCGAGGCGATATCGCGATCTACATCAAAGAATGGCAGGCGCAGGATGGCTGCCGGGAATGCGATTTCGTTCAGCAGCGGGTGGTAGTAGGCGTTGACGGTCTGTGGGTACATGAACCACAGTTCGCGGTCCACCCCGTCATCGATCTTCTTCAGCTCGCGCTTATACTCAAACTCATTGGCCGCGGCCAAATTGGCAATCACATCAAGCTCATTGGTGGTGATCGACGAGTAATCGATCCACTGATCCGGGTAGCCAATCTTTGGCCGGAACTTCGAAAGCTTATCCAGCGCCTTTTCGATCGTTGCCTCGCCCATCCAGGACAGTTGGCCGATAGAGATCCGGTAGGCCTCGGTCAGTCGCTGCACCAGCTGATCCATGGCATCTTTGGCCTCCGGCGGGAAATTCTTGGCAACGTAAACTTGGCCGATGTCTTCACCTACGGCGCCTTCGGTGAAGGATACGCCGCGCTTCCAGCGATCGCGGATCTGCTCCACACCGCCGAGCTTGGCGGAGTAGAAGGAGAAGTTTTCGTTGACGAAGTCACTGGAGAGGTACGGCGCGAAGGAACGCAGCACCTGCACGTTAAGCCAATTCTTCCATGCGTCTAGCGGCTGGGATTCGATGAGGCCCGCCAGACCTTCAAGGTAGCTGGGCTGCCAAACAACAACTTCGCCGTAGTACTTTGCTTCAATTTCTGCCCCGGCCAGCCAGGACTTCAGACCGTCAAAGAGTTCAAAGAGCGATTCGCCGGTCATAAGGTTGTAGCGTGCCTGAGCATCGCGTACCTTCACCCGATCCCAGTGGAATTCGGCGATAGCCTTCTCCAGCGCAACGACGCTATCGGCTGCCGAGCCCGCATCACTAATCCCGCCAAGGCTTAGCAGTCGCTGCAGGTGGTCCCGGTAATCAGCGAGGGTCTCGGCCAATTGCTCATCGTGATAGTAGGACTCGTCGGGCAGGCCCAATCCACCTTGCAGAAAGGTCAAAAGGTTTCGCTCTGGGTCCCCTGCGTCGTTCATCGCGCCAATTTCGAGGAATCCGCTAATACCCTTGCGGTAGAAAGATCCCGAGAGCTTCAGCAGTGACTGCACGGAAGTAACTTCATTAATGGCGTTGAGGTAGCCAGCGATCGGCTCTGCGCCACGCTCTTGAATCGCCGCTTCATTCATGAAGGAACCATAGAGGTGAGCGATGCGCTTGGTTGCCTCATCGGTAGCTGAGCCCGATTCGTAGGCCTTGACGGCTTCTTTGATGATGGCGTGAACGGCATCTTCGGCCTGGTCACGCAGTTCCATGAACGAACCGTAGATCCCTTGATCACCTGGGATGGTGGCCGTTTCGAACCACTTACCGTTGCTATGACGGTAAAGATCATCCTGGGGACGAACCGAATCGTCGCGGTAACGCAGCGGGCTCGTTGTCTCAGTGGTCAAGGCATGACTCCCTCGGTAGCAGAACAAGTTATTTCTACTACACACTGTAGCCAGTTCTCCGAGAATAAAGAGCTCGAGCGCCTTAGGTGCGCGGACGGCTTAACCATGGTGGTTAAACAGGTGAGGCCCCAACCAAAAGGTTAGGGCCTCAAACCAACATTCATCTTTATTAAGTTAAGTCCGGCGGTGACCTACTCTCCCACACCCTCACGAGTGCAGTACCATCGGCGCAGTGGGCCTTAGCTTCCGGGTTCGGTATGGGACCGGGCGTTTCCCCCACGCTATGACCGCCGTAACAATCACGAAGCACACAAACCAATTTTCTGGTGTTGTATGAAACGATGCGACAAAAACTACTTGTCAAGTCTCATGTTTAGTTTCGGTTGTCGAGTTGTTGTCTCGTAACCGCATAGTGAACGCGAACAGCAATGATCTTATTAGTCATTATTGTATATATTGTGTGTTGAAAGTCATCGGCCTATTAGTACAGGTCAGCTACACAAGTCTTTAGTCCTTGCTTCCACATCCTGCCTATCAACCCAGTGGTCTAGCTGGGGGCCTCACACACTCAAGGTGCATGGAAATCTCATCTCGAAGCAGGCTTCCCGCTTAGATGCTTTCAGCGGTTATCCCTTCCCAACGTAGCTAATCAGCGATGCACTTGGCAGTACAACTGACACACCAGAGGTTAGTCCGTCCCGGTCCTCTCGTACTAAGGACAGCCCTTCTCAAATTTCCAACGCGCGCAGCGGATAGGGACCGAACTGTCTCACGACGTTCTAAACCCAGCTCGCGTACCGCTTTAATGGGCGAACAGCCCAACCCTTGGGACCTACTCCAGCCCCAGGATGCGACGAGCCGACATCGAGGTGCCAAACCATGCCGTCGATATGGACTCTTGGGCAAGATCAGCCTGTTATCCCCGAGGTACCTTTTATCCGTTGAGCGACGGCCCTTCCACGAGGTGCCGCCGGATCACTAGTCCCGACTTTCGTCCCTGCTCGAGCTGTCACTCTCACAGTCAAGCTCCCTTGTGCACTTACACTCGACACCTGATTGCCAACCAGGCTGAGGGAACCTTTGGGCGCCTCCGTTACATTTTAGGAGGCAACCGCCCCAGTTAAACTACCCATCAGGCACTGTCCCTGAACCAGATCATGGTCCGAAGTTAGGTGACCGGTACAGCCAGAGTGGTATTTCAACGATGACTCCACCTGAACTAGCGTCCAAGCTTCACAGTCTCCCACCTATCCTACACAAGCTGCACCGAACACCAATACCAAACTATAGTAAAGGTCTCGGGGTCTTTCCGTCCTGCTGCGCGTAACGAGCATCTTTACTCGTACTGCAATTTCGCCGAGTTCATGGTTGAGACAGCGGGGAAGTCGTTACTCCATTCGTGCAGGTCGGAACTTACCCGACAAGGAATTTCGCTACCTTAGGATGGTTATAGTTACCACCGCCGTTTACTGGGGCTTAAATTCTCAGCTTCGCAACAAGTTGCTAACCGGTCCTCTTAACCTTCCAGCACCGGGCAGGAGTCAGTCCGTATACATCGTCTTGCGACTTCGCACGGACCTGTGTTTTTAGTAAACAGTCGCTTCCCCTGGTCTCTGCGGCCCACACCCGCTCACAACTGCAAGAGCTGATCACGGGGCAGGCCCCCTTCTTCCGAAGTTACGGGGGCATTTTGCCGAGTTCCTTAACCATGATTCTCTCGATCGCCTTAGTATTCTCTACCTGATCACCTGTGTCGGTTTGGGGTACGGGCGGCTGGGACCTCGCGCCGATGCTTTTCTAGGCAGCATAGGATCACCGAATCACCCACCAAAGTGGGCGCCTATCAGGTCTCAGACATCATGAACCGCGGATTTACCTACGACTCGTCCTACACCCTTGGACCAGGTCAATTCCATTGCCTGGCTCGGCTACCTTCCTGCGTCACACCTGTTAATACGCTGACCTCACTGCATCGGTTCCCACCACATCAACCAACAAAAACACCCGAAGGCATCAACAATTGGAATCCATCATGGTTAGCATCAACAGCTCAGTATGGGCGGTCCTTCGCCGGTACGGGAATATCAACCCGTTATCCATCGACTACGCCTGTCGGCCTCGCCTTAGGCCCCGACTAACCCAGGGCAGATTAGCTTAACCCTGGAACCCTTGATCATTCGGCGGACGGGTTTCTCACCCGTCATTCGCTACTCATGCCTGCATTCTCACTCGTATAGCGTCCACCGCTGGTTTACACCGCGACTTCACCCGCTATACGACGCTCCCCTACCCATCCAAACGCCCAATCCGAAGACCAAGCAAATATTTGAATGACGCAACTTCGGCGGTGTGCTTGAGCCCCGCTACATTATCGGCGCGGAATCACTTGACCAGTGAGCTATTACGCACTCTTTCAAGGGTGGCTGCTTCTAAGCCAACCTCCTGGTTGTCAAAGCAACTCCACATCCTTTCCCACTTAGCACACGCTTAGGGGCCTTAGTTGGCGTTCTGGGCTGTTTCCCTCTCGACTATGAAGCTTATCCCCCACAGTCTCACTGCTACGCTCTCACTTACCGGCATTCGGAGTTTGGCTAACGTCAGTAACCTTGTAGGGCCCATTAGCTATCCAGTAGCTCTACCTCCGGTAAGAAACACGTAACGCTGCACCTAAATGCATTTCGGGGAGAACCAGCTATCACGAAGTTTGATTGGCCTTTCACCCCTACCCACAGCTCATCCCCTCCATTTTCAACTGAAGTGGGTTCGGTCCTCCACACGCTCTTACACGCGCTTCAACCTGGCCATGGGTAGATCACTTCGCTTCGGGTCTAGATCACGCCACTCAAACGCCCTATTCAGACTCGCTTTCGCTACGGCTTCCCCACACGGGTTAACCTCGCGACGTAACACTAACTCGCAGGCTCATTCTTCAAAAGGCACGCCATCACCCAGGAACAAGTCCCAGGCTCTAACGGATTGTAAGCGCACGGTTTCAGGTACTATTTCACTCCCTCCCGGGGTACTTTTCACCATTCCCTCACGGTACTGATTCACTATCGGTCATCAAGTAGTATTCAGGCTTACCAGGTGGTCCTGGCAGATTCACACAAGGTTTCACGGGCCCCGTGCTACTCGGGTATCAACACTAGAACGGCAGACACGCATTACACCTACGGGACTATCACCCTCTATGGTCCGGCATTCCAACCGATTCACCTATACGCCTGCACCTCATCCCACCAGCAAGATAGCGCTGGTACATGTCAACCCCACAACCCCGATGATGCAACGCCTATCCGCTATCACACACCAACCGGTTTAGCCCCATCCGCGTTCGCTCGCCACTACTAACGGAATCACTATTGTTTTCTCTTCCTGCGGGTACTGAGATGTTTCACTTCCCCGCGTTCCCTCCACACAGCCTATACATTCAGCTGCAGGTCACACCACATAACATGGTGCGGGGTTCCCCCATTCGGAAATCCTGGTCTCAACGTCCGGTTATCGACTCCACCAGGCTTATCGCAGATTCCCACGTCCTTCATCGGCTCTTGATGCCAAGGCATCCACCGTGCGCCCTTAAAAACTTCAACACAAAACAAAGTTCTCAGAATTGAGCAATAAAACAATCTAACAAAATCACACAGACAAGACTCAAACACCCCACAACCCAAGGAAAAAGGGTCATAAGACTCATCTCATCTGCAAGATGCTCGCGTTCACTATACAGTTCCCAAACAACAACCCCACACCCCCACAAACACACCCACCAACAACAACCCAAAAGGACCATTGCTCGTACCGAGCATGCCTGCAGCAAACACAGGACAAACACCGAAACACCAAGAACCCCGCCACCCAAGAAGACAATCAACCAACCATCACAACACCAACCCCAAAAGGCCAGCACCGCAACACTTGATCAAATCATCCACCAGGGACGGAGGCTTGTTGCCTCAAAACCCAACAGCATGCCAAACCATACAAACCACACACCATCAACACCCACATTCCAACACCACCACCACACACCAACAAACCCACCCAAAAGGACGGATTCATTCATGTGAAGTAACAATGCGTACTCGCAAGCACCAACACCATACAGCCACAGCCAATACCCCGACACACACCCCAACCACTCATAATGAGGACCAGCGTGCACACGTTTTCCAGTATTGAGTTCATTGATATTCCACCCATGAGCAACCCACCCGTACAACACTCGTGCACAGACATGGGCAACCATAATAATGGTTAGCTCCTTAGAAAGGAGGTGATCCAGCCGCACCTTCCGGTACGGCTACCTTGTTACGACTTAGTCCCAATCGCCAGTCCCACCTTCGACGACTCCCCCACACAAGGTGGTTAGGCCATCGGCTTCGGGTGTTACCAACTTTCGTGACTTGACGGGCGGTGTGTACAAGGCCCGGGAACGTATTCACCGCAGCGTTGCTGATCTGCGATTACTAGCGACTCCGACTTCATGGGGTCGAGTTGCAGACCCCAATCCGAACTGAGACCGGCTTTTAGGGATTAGCTCCACCTCACAGTATCGCAACCCATTGTACCGGCCATTGTAGCATGCGTGAAGCCCAAGACATAAGGGGCATGATGATTTGACGTCATCCCCACCTTCCTCCGAGTTGACCCCGGCAGTCTCCCATGAGTCCCCACCACTACGTGCTGGCAACATGGAACGAGGGTTGCGCTCGTTGCGGGACTTAACCCAACATCTCACGACACGAGCTGACGACAACCATGCACCACCTGTGAACCAGCCCCGAAGGGAAACCCCATCTCTGAGGCGGTCTGGCACATGTCAAGCCTTGGTAAGGTTCTTCGCGTTGCATCGAATTAATCCGCATGCTCCGCCGCTTGTGCGGGCCCCCGTCAATTCCTTTGAGTTTTAGCCTTGCGGCCGTACTCCCCAGGCGGGGCACTTAATGCGTTAGCTACGGCGCGGAAAACGTGGAATGTCCCCCACACCTAGTGCCCAACGTTTACGGCATGGACTACCAGGGTATCTAATCCTGTTCGCTCCCCATGCTTTCGCTCCTCAGCGTCAGTAAATGCCCAGAGACCTGCCTTCGCCATCGGTGTTCCTCCTGATATCTGCGCATTTCACCGCTACACCAGGAATTCCAGTCTCCCCTACATCACTCTAGTCTGCCCGTACCCACCGCAGATCCGAGGTTGAGCCTCGGACTTTCACGGCAGACGCGACAAACCGCCTACGAGCTCTTTACGCCCAATAAATCCGGATAACGCTTGCGCCCTACGTATTACCGCGGCTGCTGGCACGTAGTTAGCCGGCGCTTCTTCTGCAGGTACCGTCACTTTCGCTTCTTCCCTACTGAAAGAGGTTTACAACCCGAAGGCCGTCATCCCTCACGCGGCGTCGCTGCATCAGGCTTTCGCCCATTGTGCAATATTCCCCACTGCTGCCTCCCGTAGGAGTCTGGGCCGTGTCTCAGTCCCAGTGTGGCCGGTCACCCTCTCAGGCCGGCTACCCGTCGTCGCCTTGGTGAGCCATTACCTCACCAACAAGCTGATAGGCCGCGAGTCCATCCCCCACCGATAAATCTTTCAACAACCCACCATGCGGTAAGAAGTCATATCCGGTATTAGACCCAGTTTCCCGGGCTTATCCCAAAGTCGGGGGCAGGTTACTCACGTGTTACTCACCCGTTCGCCACTAATCACCCGTGCAAGCACGGGGTCATCGTTCGACTTGCATGTGTTAAGCACGCCGCCAGCGTTCATCCTGAGCCAGGATCAAACTCTCCATAAAAAATAAAAAGCCATCAGCAACCCCTCGGAAAATAAGGGCGAAACCAATGAAGTCCTGGCGAATAAAAAACACTCAAGAACATCACACGGGGGTGCAATGCCTCAAGCAAATGTTATGTATTCACCAAATAAAATAAATATTCGGTATCAACAAACTTGGCACACTATTGAGTTCTCAAACAACAAACACTTACCGGTTCTTTACCCGCCATTTCAGGTGGTAATTTCGTCCAGCGTTATATTCAAATCTTATCACCGTGAATTTCTGAAAGTCAAATCAATTGTTTGTGATTTGAATCAGTATTCATGGTTCCCATTCTTCAACATCTTTTCCACAGTGACCTGTGCAAAACCGTTGATATTCTGGGGTTTTGCCTCCGATTTACATCCGGTTATTTCTTCCGTTTTGCTCTCGGCGACAAGGAAAAACTATACACAGGTTTGGGGGTCGTGCAAATCGGTGAGGTGGTTTGTGGCGGTGACCGTGCACACTTAATTTCGGCGGTGTTGCTTCGGCCCTGAATTTAGGCTCAGTCACTGCCCATAATTGGCGTGGTCGCGCTCAGCAGTTAGTTGCTGGTTCATCGAGGCGTGGCGCATCAGATTTCTGAAAAGGTCGTAATCGCTGTCCCATAAGACGGACCGGCATACTAGGAGCGCTGTATCAGTGGCAGCACACCCGCCGTAGCTATAACTGCACACGCAGGAGCGTGACCGGGCAAGACTGTCACCCAAGAAAGTAGCGAGCTCGAAGACGGTGCTCGCCCTACAACCACCTAGGTCTCAGCAGACTACCAACACGGTCCGGCTGTCCCTGATGACCTAGCCCATGACAAGTCATGCGGTTCTACGCAGGTACCCACCCGTCCGATACGGTGTAGGAGCAGTGCACTCCGAATCCACGGAAGCCGCTAGTAGTAACCGGCCAGAGCACTGCAGCTGCCTTGGTGGTCAACGGAAAGCGGGATGAAGTCTTTGAAGTACACCGTGTTAGAACGATACTGCCTCCTCACCGGGCAAGAGCACAGTGAGCTGACTGCCGAAGAGCAGCACAGCGATTACCAAGCCGGGGTCACCGAGATCGACGGACAACGGTGGAGAATTCGGACCGCAAGGATCACGCCAACGAAGTCAGGTGGGTTCGTAGCCATATGGCAACGAGACGCAACCGGGGCTACCGTGCCCTTCGAGTCTGAAGTCGGACTCCATGGAGTCATGGTTTTCATCGAAGAAGCCGAACACTTCGGAGTCTTCCGGTTCACTCAACAGCACCTGGAGGCTCTGGGCGTCTTCGCCTCAGCAAACGCTCCAGGTAAACGCGGCTTCCGTGTCTATCCATCCTGGACCACTGGGCTAAAGGGCCAAGCGAAGAAAAGCCAAGACGAGCAGCTACCCGCATTCTCGGTACTAGCAGACTAACTATTAGTGCCTAGAGACCTACTCCAGCTCCATGCGCCGGAACCTCAGCTCTCGTTGAGCACCCCGAAGAGGCGACCCATCAAACGGGAGTTCTTCGAGATCCACCGCCATGGCCGCTTTCATGGCAAGCTGGTTAGCCGATTGAGTTGCACGCTCAGTTAGTCCAAGCTCGGCTGCAAGTTCCGTCCAGTGCTTCTTCTTGAGGTTTTTTGCTTTACCCGCAACCGTCAGCGCCATAGTGTCATCGCCGTAGACCAAGGTGCAGGGGATGTCATAGATGGGCGCAACGCTAAACCGTCCATGCTCATCGGCCAGGATCGAAGCATTCTTTCCATGCAAGTCGCCGTTGCCAGTCAGCCAAGCAAAGAGGAACTGGATGTAAAGATTGCGTCTGGCGAGCACCGGGGCCTGGCACTGACGCGCTAGTGCCTCGATAACTTGTTCCGTACTCACGGCATACTTGCTCGCAGGCGGAAGGTTTAGTACCTGGATGGCATCCTCGAGCGCTAAGCGAAGCGGATTATCCGGTCCCCCACTGGCTTTGCGGTCGAACCGCTCAACCAACAGTCCTGAGTTGCCCACTGAGTCCCGAACGATCCGGTGATTTGCCACCGGAAGTTTGAGCGCCCGTGCAGCATCTAGATGTTGTGCCTCATTCACCACCAGATACGGGTGGTCTCGAGGATCAAGCTTGAGCAGATAGGCGTTGCTCTTGAAGTTCACTGGCGTTGTCAGCATCGTTGCGCTGATCTTATCCTGCACGCCAGGTATGGAGTGTCGATCAAGAGTATGTGCGAGAACAGAGAAGTCGAGGTTGGCTGCGTTACTGAATTCAGCAACCACAGGAGTCTGTTCTAAGGCAGAGCCTGTTGGGACTATACGAACATTGCCTGGGGTGTCAGAACCAACGGCCATCAACAGCGTCAGCTCGTCAGACAGGCTGGTCTTAGTCGCGTCTTTGAGGACAGTGAGCCGGTGGCCTTCTGGCAATAGACCAGAGAAGAACGCCGGCAGCGCACCGCCGGGTCCAACGTACGAATCCGAAGAAACCGGCAAAGATGTAGCAATCGCCGAACCGCCACCTGCCAGATAGGTTTCGCCATAGCTGAAGGCGACACTTCCGTCGGTTTGCCGGACCAGATAGCCAGCCAGACTTTCGTTGCAGTAGACATCGGCTTGGGTGACAAGCTTGAGTTCCTGGAGTTGCGGGGTCATTTGGCCACGGCGATCCGCAGGCCGAGCACATTCGCTACAGAAAGCACTGCTTCTATGGATGGGTTTCCTGCTCCGCGTTCTAAGGAGCGCAGCGTACGTTCAGAGATGCCGGCTAGCTCGGCCAACTGCTCCTGAGTCAGACCATTCTGTTTTCGTGCGCGTTGCAGTTCGGCACCGAGTTCCGTCACTGAGTTCATGAATGATCTTCTTTCGGCAGTATCTCGCCGATTGGCGACATTCTGCTCTCTATCATTCATCACGTCGCCCAATTCGGCAAGAAATTACCGAAATTCCAATAGAGCGACGGTTAGTGCCCATCAAAAGATCCGATAGGCAGGATTATGCCGATATGAGACTGCCGAGCACTGGATACGGATATCTGCAGAGTAGTAATTGCGGCACCACCTGGTGCCTGTTCCGTGTGCTACCTGGAACCTGCCGGCCCGTCATCCTCGTCGGCGGCTGTAGCCGGCAGCTGTCACCAGTTCTTTAAACAAGAAAAAAGGGGTCGAGCTTCAGCTCAACCCCTACCAACCAGCAACCAACCCACCGTTGGTGGTTAAACAGGTGAGGCCCCAACCAAAAGGTTAGGGCCTCAAACCAACATTCATCTTTATTAAGTTAAGTCCGGCGGTGACCTACTCTCCCACACCCTCACGAGTGCAGTACCATCGGCGCAGTGGGCCTTAGCTTCCGGGTTCGGTATGGGACCGGGCGTTTCCCCCACGCTATGACCGCCGTAACAATCACGAAGCACACAAACCAATTTTCTGGTGTTGTATGAAACGATGCGACAAAAACTACTTGTCAAGTCTCATGTTTAGTTTCGGTTGTCGAGTTGTTGTCTCGTAACCGCATAGTGAACGCGAACAGCAATGATCTTATTAGTCATTATTGTATATATTGTGTGTTGAAAGTCATCGGCCTATTAGTACAGGTCAGCTACACAAGTCTTTAGTCCTTGCTTCCACATCCTGCCTATCAACCCAGTGGTCTAGCTGGGGGCCTCACACACTCAAGGTGCATGGAAATCTCATCTCGAAGCAGGCTTCCCGCTTAGATGCTTTCAGCGGTTATCCCTTCCCAACGTAGCTAATCAGCGATGCACTTGGCAGTACAACTGACACACCAGAGGTTAGTCCGTCCCGGTCCTCTCGTACTAAGGACAGCCCTTCTCAAATTTCCAACGCGCGCAGCGGATAGGGACCGAACTGTCTCACGACGTTCTAAACCCAGCTCGCGTACCGCTTTAATGGGCGAACAGCCCAACCCTTGGGACCTACTCCAGCCCCAGGATGCGACGAGCCGACATCGAGGTGCCAAACCATGCCGTCGATATGGACTCTTGGGCAAGATCAGCCTGTTATCCCCGAGGTACCTTTTATCCGTTGAGCGACGGCCCTTCCACGAGGTGCCGCCGGATCACTAGTCCCGACTTTCGTCCCTGCTCGAGCTGTCACTCTCACAGTCAAGCTCCCTTGTGCACTTACACTCGACACCTGATTGCCAACCAGGCTGAGGGAACCTTTGGGCGCCTCCGTTACATTTTAGGAGGCAACCGCCCCAGTTAAACTACCCATCAGGCACTGTCCCTGAACCAGATCATGGTCCGAAGTTAGGTGACCGGTACAGCCAGAGTGGTATTTCAACGATGACTCCACCTGAACTAGCGTCCAAGCTTCACAGTCTCCCACCTATCCTACACAAGCTGCACCGAACACCAATACCAAACTATAGTAAAGGTCTCGGGGTCTTTCCGTCCTGCTGCGCGTAACGAGCATCTTTACTCGTACTGCAATTTCGCCGAGTTCATGGTTGAGACAGCGGGGAAGTCGTTACTCCATTCGTGCAGGTCGGAACTTACCCGACAAGGAATTTCGCTACCTTAGGATGGTTATAGTTACCACCGCCGTTTACTGGGGCTTAAATTCTCAGCTTCGCAACAAGTTGCTAACCGGTCCTCTTAACCTTCCAGCACCGGGCAGGAGTCAGTCCGTATACATCGTCTTGCGACTTCGCACGGACCTGTGTTTTTAGTAAACAGTCGCTTCCCCCTGGTCTCTGCGGCCCACACCCGCTCACAACTGCAAGAGCTGATCACGGGGCAGGCCCCCTTCTTCCGAAGTTACGGGGGCATTTTGCCGAGTTCCTTAACCATGATTCTCTCGATCGCCTTAGTATTCTCTACCTGATCACCTGTGTCGGTTTGGGGTACGGGCGGCTGGGACCTCGCGCCGATGCTTTTCTAGGCAGCATAGGATCACCGAATCACCCACCAAAGTGGGCGCCTATCAGGTCTCAGACATCATGAACCGCGGATTTACCTACGACTCGTCCTACACCCTTGGACCAGGTCAATTCCATTGCCTGGCTCGGCTACCTTCCTGCGTCACACCTGTTAATACGCTGACCTCACTGCATCGGTTCCCACCACATCAACCAACAAAAACACCCGAAGGCATCAACAATTGGAATCCATCATGGTTAGCATCAACAGCTCAGTATGGGCGGTCCTTCGCCGGTACGGGAATATCAACCCGTTATCCATCGACTACGCCTGTCGGCCTCGCCTTAGGCCCCGACTAACCCAGGGCAGATTAGCTTAACCCTGGAACCCTTGATCATTCGGCGGACGGGTTTCTCACCCGTCATTCGCTACTCATGCCTGCATTCTCACTCGTATAGCGTCCACCGCTGGTTTACACCGCGACTTCACCCGCTATACGACGCTCCCCTACCCATCCAAACGCCCAATCCGAAGACCAAGCAAATATTTGAATGACGCAACTTCGGCGGTGTGCTTGAGCCCCGCTACATTATCGGCGCGGAATCACTTGACCAGTGAGCTATTACGCACTCTTTCAAGGGTGGCTGCTTCTAAGCCAACCTCCTGGTTGTCAAAGCAACTCCACATCCTTTCCCACTTAGCACACGCTTAGGGGCCTTAGTTGGCGTTCTGGGCTGTTTCCCTCTCGACTATGAAGCTTATCCCCCACAGTCTCACTGCTACGCTCTCACTTACCGGCATTCGGAGTTTGGCTAACGTCAGTAACCTTGTAGGGCCCATTAGCTATCCAGTAGCTCTACCTCCGGTAAGAAACACGTAACGCTGCACCTAAATGCATTTCGGGGAGAACCAGCTATCACGAAGTTTGATTGGCCTTTCACCCCTACCCACAGCTCATCCCCTCCATTTTCAACTGAAGTGGGTTCGGTCCTCCACACGCTCTTACACGCGCTTCAACCTGGCCATGGGTAGATCACTTCGCTTCGGGTCTAGATCACGCCACTCAAACGCCCTATTCAGACTCGCTTTCGCTACGGCTTCCCCACACGGGTTAACCTCGCGACGTAACACTAACTCGCAGGCTCATTCTTCAAAAGGCACGCCATCACCCAGGAACAAGTCCCAGGCTCTAACGGATTGTAAGCGCACGGTTTCAGGTACTATTTCACTCCCTCCCGGGGTACTTTTCACCATTCCCTCACGGTACTGATTCACTATCGGTCATCAAGTAGTATTCAGGCTTACCAGGTGGTCCTGGCAGATTCACACAAGGTTTCACGGGCCCCGTGCTACTCGGGTATCAACACTAGAACGGCAGACACGCATTACACCTACGGGACTATCACCCTCTATGGTCCGGCATTCCAACCGATTCACCTATACGCCTGCACCTCATCCCACCAGCAAGATAGCGCTGGTACATGTCAACCCCACAACCCCGATGATGCAACGCCTATCCGCTATCACACACCAACCGGTTTAGCCCCATCCGCGTTCGCTCGCCACTACTAACGGAATCACTATTGTTTTCTCTTCCTGCGGGTACTGAGATGTTTCACTTCCCCGCGTTCCCTCCACACAGCCTATACATTCAGCTGCAGGTCACACCACATAACATGGTGCGGGGTTCCCCCATTCGGAAATCCTGGTCTCAACGTCCGGTTATCGACTCCACCAGGCTTATCGCAGATTCCCACGTCCTTCATCGGCTCTTGATGCCAAGGCATCCACCGTGCGCCCTTAAAAACTTCAACACAAAACAAAGTTCTCAGAATTGAGCAATAAAACAATCTAACAAAATCACACAGACAAGACTCAAACACCCCACAACCCAAGGAAAAAGGGTCATAAGACTCATCTCATCTGCAAGATGCTCGCGTTCACTATACAGTTCCCAAACAACAACCCCACACCCCCACAAACACACCCACCAACAACAACCCAAAAGGACCATTGCTCGTACCGAGCATGCCTGCAGCAAACACAGGACAAACACCGAAACACCAAGAACCCCGCCACCCAAGAAGACAATCAACCAACCATCACAACACCAACCCCAAAAGGCCAGCACCGCAACACTTGATCAAATCATCCACCAGGGACGGAGGCTTGTTGCCTCAAAACCCAACAGCATGCCAAACCATACAAACCACACACCATCAACACCCACATTCCAACACCACCACCACACACCAACAAACCCACCCAAAAGGACGGATTCATTCATGTGAAGTAACAATGCGTACTCGCAAGCACCAACACCATACAGCCACAGCCAATACCCCGACACACACCCCAACCACTCATAATGAGGACCAGCGTGCACACGTTTTCCAGTATTGAGTTCATTGATATTCCACCCATGAGCAACCCACCCGTACAACACTCGTGCACAGACATGGGCAACCATAATAATGGTTAGCTCCTTAGAAAGGAGGTGATCCAGCCGCACCTTCCGGTACGGCTACCTTGTTACGACTTAGTCCCAATCGCCAGTCCCACCTTCGACGACTCCCCCACACAAGGTGGTTAGGCCATCGGCTTCGGGTGTTACCAACTTTCGTGACTTGACGGGCGGTGTGTACAAGGCCCGGGAACGTATTCACCGCAGCGTTGCTGATCTGCGATTACTAGCGACTCCGACTTCATGGGGTCGAGTTGCAGACCCCAATCCGAACTGAGACCGGCTTTTAGGGATTAGCTCCACCTCACAGTATCGCAACCCATTGTACCGGCCATTGTAGCATGCGTGAAGCCCAAGACATAAGGGGCATGATGATTTGACGTCATCCCCACCTTCCTCCGAGTTGACCCCGGCAGTCTCCCATGAGTCCCCACCACTACGTGCTGGCAACATGGAACGAGGGTTGCGCTCGTTGCGGGACTTAACCCAACATCTCACGACACGAGCTGACGACAACCATGCACCACCTGTGAACCAGCCCCGAAGGGAAACCCCATCTCTGAGGCGGTCTGGCACATGTCAAGCCTTGGTAAGGTTCTTCGCGTTGCATCGAATTAATCCGCATGCTCCGCCGCTTGTGCGGGCCCCCGTCAATTCCTTTGAGTTTTAGCCTTGCGGCCGTACTCCCCAGGCGGGGCACTTAATGCGTTAGCTACGGCGCGGAAAACGTGGAATGTCCCCCACACCTAGTGCCCAACGTTTACGGCATGGACTACCAGGGTATCTAATCCTGTTCGCTCCCCATGCTTTCGCTCCTCAGCGTCAGTAAATGCCCAGAGACCTGCCTTCGCCATCGGTGTTCCTCCTGATATCTGCGCATTTCACCGCTACACCAGGAATTCCAGTCTCCCCTACATCACTCTAGTCTGCCCGTACCCACCGCAGATCCGAGGTTGAGCCTCGGACTTTCACGGCAGACGCGACAAACCGCCTACGAGCTCTTTACGCCCAATAAATCCGGATAACGCTTGCGCCCTACGTATTACCGCGGCTGCTGGCACGTAGTTAGCCGGCGCTTCTTCTGCAGGTACCGTCACTTTCGCTTCTTCCCTACTGAAAGAGGTTTACAACCCGAAGGCCGTCATCCCTCACGCGGCGTCGCTGCATCAGGCTTTCGCCCATTGTGCAATATTCCCCACTGCTGCCTCCCGTAGGAGTCTGGGCCGTGTCTCAGTCCCAGTGTGGCCGGTCACCCTCTCAGGCCGGCTACCCGTCGTCGCCTTGGTGAGCCATTACCTCACCAACAAGCTGATAGGCCGCGAGTCCATCCCCCACCGATAAATCTTTCAACAACCCACCATGCGGTAAGAAGTCATATCCGGTATTAGACCCAGTTTCCCGGGCTTATCCCAAAGTCGGGGGCAGGTTACTCACGTGTTACTCACCCGTTCGCCACTAATCACCCGTGCAAGCACGGGGTCATCGTTCGACTTGCATGTGTTAAGCACGCCGCCAGCGTTCATCCTGAGCCAGGATCAAACTCTCCATAAAAAAATAAAAAGCCATCAGCAACCCCTCGGAAAATAAGGGCGAAACCAATGAAGTCCTGGCGAATAAAAAACACTCAAGAACATCACACGGGGGTGCAATGCCTCAAGCAAATGTTATGTATTCACCAAATAAAATAAATATTCGGTATCAACAAACTTGGCACACTATTGAGTTCTCAAACAACAAACACTCTCGACACCACAACCACCATTTCTCAGTGACCGCTTCGCTCCGGAGCAACTTTTCTAGCCTACCATGTTCCGTGACCCGGTCAAAACCGGTCGAAACGCTTCAGTGAAAAGTGATTTGCCACCGGGTAAACAACTCGTATATTTCGTGTTGTTTCCGTTCCGGCAACAGATAAAAACTATACAGAGGTTTCCAAGATGTTACAAATCGAGGGGCCGCGTTCTAGGTCACATTAACCTTGCTGTCCTACTGAGGCACATGAACGAACTTCAACGCACCTATGGCAGGAGCTGCCGGTGGCGCTTTGGCAGCGGCGGTTTCCTTAGCTGGCGGAGTCGGCATGATCGGAGTATCCGGTTCCTCAAAGGAAGAGTGGATCCAGGAACAAGTTGGGCACGTTGCCTCCCCTTGATACACCCTGGGGTGTTGGCTTTATGGCGTGGTCTCTGAAAACGAATCTATCCCCGCTGGAAATCTTCCTCGAATACGGTCCGACGCTGGTGTCTCTAAGTTTTGGCGACGTCAGCCGTGGGGCGCCCCTAGCTCACGAAGCCGGAGTGCTGACCGCAATGCAGGTAGGCAACGCAGCGGAGCTTGAACGGGCCATGGACGATGACATCGACATCATCATCACCCGTGGTAGTGAAGGCGGCGGGCATGGGCGCAATGAAGCCGGAACCTTGCCACTACTACAGCTGGCCACACAGCAACAGTTGAAGCCAGTAGTTGCTGCCGGTGGTGTTGGCACGGCCAGTGGGGTTGCGGCAGTGCTGGCCGCGGGTGCCCAGGCGGCGTGGGTCGGCACCCGTTTCTTATCTGCAACACAATCGTTGGGACATGAAAACGTCAAGCAGGTAGTGCGAGCATCCGGGATGGATGACACCACCTACACCCGGGCGTTTGATATTGCCCAGCAACTTGCTTGGCCCGCGCAGTTTCGCGGTCGAGCCCTGCGCAATGAGTTCAGCGCATCCCACGAGGATTTGTCCTCTTGGGATGCGACCGAAGAACTACGCGAGAAGATGGTGACCGCTCGCGCAGAGGCTGCCGTCGATATTGACCCGGTGTATGCCGGGCAGGCGGTTGAGTTTGTTACCGCGCCGCAGTCCGCCCAAGAGATCATCGCCGAGCTGGCGGGTTTCCGCCAGGTGCTTGCCGCTGCTTCGCGGCGTTTCCGCTAAGAACGCTTCGGCTAAAAGCTAGGCAGAGATCGGCTGGTTGTCGATCAAACGCACCTTGCCAACGGTGGCTGCCACAAGGATCAGGCCTTCACCGGTGAAGGGAGTGTCCTGGCAGTTAAACGCCAGCTCTTCTAAGGTGTTGGGATCAACCACCGTGAAGTAGTCAAGCTGAACCAATGGTTCCATTTGGAACAGGCCAATGGCGTCCTCGATGTTTAGTGGCTCATGGTTGGCCGCACGATCGGCGATGAGCTGGATGGAGCGGTGCAACACCATGGCCGCTTCCTTCTCTGCCTCGCTGAGCAAGGCATTGCGGCTGGAGAGGGCCAGGCCCTTTTCACTGCGTACGATCGGCACCGAACGAAGTTCAACCGGGTAGTCCAGGTCGGCAACCATACGACGGATCAACACCACCTGCTGGGCGTCCTTCTGCCCAAAGTAGGCGCGGTACGCACCCTGGCGTGGGTCAGCTAGGTGCAAAAGCTTGGAGACCACGGCAAGCATGCCATCAAAGTGGCCCGGACGTGACGCGCCTTCATACAGCTCACCCATGCGTCCCGAGGCCAGCTTTATCAATGGCAGACCTGCGTGGTAAATCTCCTGCGCCTCGGGGGCGAAGATGATGTCCACCCCGGCCTCGGCAGCCAGTTGCACATCGGCTTGGAGCTGGCGTGGGTAGCGGGCGTAGTCGCCGGCGTCGTTGAACTGCAGCTCGTTGACAAAAATCGAGATGACAACCAGTTCATTTTCTTCACGCGCGATACGGAACAGGGAACCATGGCCCTGGTGCAAGGCGCCCATGGTGGGAACAAAGCCCAACGATCGGGGATTAGCCTCGGCGATGGCCGCCTTCAGTTCCTGGCGGGTTTTACAAATTTTGGGGGTTTTCACCCCTCTATTCTAGAACTCGCAACAGTTCTTCGAGTGTGCCTTGTGAGATAAGCCCTCGATCGGCCGCCCGCAAGGCGGTAGCCCTCGAGAGGCTGCGGTAGGAATTGTTGGTTTCCGCCGGGTCGCTGGATAGCGCGTCGAGGTGTGCGGTGACGGTGCCGATATCCCCGCGAGCCACCGGCCCGGTCAGTGCGCCGGCTCCCGAGCGCAGGGCGTTATCTAGGCTGGCGCTCATCAGTGCGCGCAAGGTATTGGCCGGATCTTCCACCCCGATGCGGCGCAGAATATCGGCGGACTGCGCGGTGATGGTGTTCAGGTGGTTGGCGGCGTGGGCCAGGGCCGCGTGGTAGCTGGCGCGATCGGCTTCTGCAATGACCACCGGTTCGGCGCGCATTTCCACTACCAGCGCTTGGGCTACCGGCAGCATCACCTCATCGGCGGTGACCGCAAAAACGCAGTCGGTGAGCCGGGCCAGATCCATGCTCATTCCGGTGAAGGTCATCGCCGGGTGGATGGCTAGACCAAAAGCGCCAACATCTAGCGCCGGTTGTAAGATGCTGGTGCCAAATCGTCCGGCGGTGTGTGCGATCAGCTGGCCGGGTTGGATATGCCCGGCGGTGGCTAGGCCGGCCACTAATTCGCCAAGCACGTCATCGGGTACCGCAAAAAGTACCAGTTCGCTGCGTCGCAGAATTTCGGGCGGGTCCAAGATTTCAACCCCGGGCAGTAGTGCGTCGGCGCGGTCCTGCGATGCTTCGGAGACCGCGTGGATCCCGGTGATTCGGTGTCCGCTGGCGGCTAAGGCGGCACCTAGTACGGTGCCAACTTTGCCGGCCGAGATGATGCCGATTCCCAATCGTGGTGCGTCCACTTCTACCTTTCGACCTGGCGTGTGGCTTGGGCCAGGGTAAATTCTGCTGCGATCTGCGCATCAACCTGATGCAGGTGGCCGATGATATTGCCGCCCGCACAAAATAGGCGGACCCCGGCTAGTTTACGCTTTTGCTCCCATGGGCCCTGGCTAAATTCCATTCCCTGCACCCGAGAGTGCGGGACAAAGGTGGCAGTGCGGGCCAGCCAACCGTAGCGGGAGATCACGGTGGTGTCGGTGACTAAAAATCCTTGGTGCTTCCACGCTCCCGGGGAGAGTGACTTGGCCCGGGAGGGGAGCCGATGAAGCCGTGCTCATAACCTGTGCTCACCGCGGTGGCCAGCACCTCGCGCTGGTTAATGACGCCAAGATCGGGCAACAAAATACCCATGATGCGGGTGACCGATTCAAAGTCGCCCACGGGCAGGACCTGAAAATTATCTGCGTCATCGTTTTTGGTGCCCAGCACGTTGACTTCCACCTTGTACCAGCCGACCAAGCGCCAGAGCAGCGGGGCGGTGACGCAAATGGCTTGGACTCGACCGGCGGGGATGGAGTGTTGCCGGGTGTCGGCCAGCCCGTAACTGATGCGCATCCCGGTGTCCATGGCGCTGGCGGTGTAGTTCCAGCCTTGGTTCAGTTGTTTGTAGAACCAGCTGCCAAAACTGAGCAGCACCGGCAAAACACCGGCGATGATCCCTTGGACGCCGGTGAGCCACAAGATGACCATGGTCAGGCAGGCCAGCGTGCCGATGACTATCGGAAGCTGGAGGAACAAGGAAGCTAAGAGCCGGCCGATCGGGACCTTGGCCATCAGTGGCAGGGTTGCTGGGTTTGGGTCCGCTTGGTTTGGGTCTGCCGGATCGGTCAGGACCCTGGCTTCGCTCGGCGTTCCTGAGTTCGCGCGTTCGAGGATGAGCTGGCGCAGGGCGTGAGCGTCGGCCTTGGAGAGGAAGGCTAGGCGCAGTACCGATTCGGAGGAATCGGCCACGTCAAAGCGGAGCTCGGCTAGACCCAGTAGGCGGGCAACCAACGGTTGGGCAATATCGATGCCCTGCACCTTATCGATGCGCGCCTGTTTTTGGCTGCGAAACAGCGTGCCGGAATTAACGTAAACGTGGCTTTCGGTGAGCTTGTAGCGGGTGAAATACCAGGACAGGAAATAGAAGGCGAGCACCACCAGTAGGGCCGCGCCAGCTAAGCCGAGGGTCCATAGCAGCCGGTCTCCGGCGAAGCGTTCGGCGAAGGACAGCTCATCGGTGTTCTGCCAGTAGATGTAGAGCAAACCAACGATGGCCAGCCAGCCATGAACAAAGGGGCTGGCCGGGTGCACCCGTTGCCATGTGTCGTTGTTGCTCACAGCATTTCTCTTCGCCGGCCGAGACCAGCCGTTCACGCAGGGCTTGGCCTTGCTCCGCGGGCAAGCCGTACACGTGGGCGGTGGCTCCGGCGCCTGCGGTGTTTAAGGTCAGCTGGCACAGTCCGAAACGTCGTTCCAAGGGACCGCTGTTGACCTCAACGTATTGCATCCGCCCGTAGGGAATGACCACCTGCTTGCGCCACATCACCCCGGATCGGACAATAAAGTCTTCTTCGCGCTCTAGGTAGCCAAGGGCTAACACTTGGCGGCGCAGAATCCGCAAGATCAGTAGGGCAATCACCAGTGCCAACACCGGAGCGGCGATCGCCAACCATAGGGGCGTGGAAACCCCGGCCAGTAGGAGCACCCCGGAATCAGCGTCACCAGCAGGATTACTCCCCAGGTGATCGCCCAGGTGGTGAGCTTCACTTTGAAGTAGCTCGGGTGTGCCGGGGTGAAGCTATTCGGTGACCACGGAGTCGTTGCTGTCATCGGTATCCTCTGGGGGTAGCTTGCACAGGTGTTGGACAATGTAGCCAATAACCACCATAAGCACACCGGCCCCGGCCAGGACCAATCCGCGGCTCAGGGTGGGGCTTTGACCGCTGGCCAGCCAGAGGGTCAGGATCGATGGCAGGTGCCAGCCGGTAATCACCGCTCCGGCGTAGGCCGAGGCTTGGGCCAGCACCAGGGTGCGGGCTGCGGCGATCGGCTCAAAGTGGGATTTTCCCATCGAGGATCGTTTAACCCGGATCCCCAAAAAGAGGATCACCGCGCAGACCGCAGCCAGGGAGAACAGCGCCGAGTAATCCAGTACCGGGGCGTAGCGCCCGGCGGCGGTCAGTGCGCTCAGTGCGATCCACCCAGCCACCGCGCCAAACGCGGCGCACAACAGAACCCAACGCAGCTTCAGCTTGCTCATAACCGGATGATGTCCTTGGTATCGGCGGCGTTGGCGGCCAACCGGGAAACCAGTTGGCCCTCAAGTACCGCGTCGGGGTCCATCCAGCTCCATGGGGCCAGCACAAAACCGCGTATCGCGGCCCGTGGATGTGGCAAGGTCAGCCGTTCATCGCTCAACCGCAGGTGATCGTAGGTGATCAGGTCCAGATCCAAGGTGCGTGCTTCCCAGCGAACCTCGCGGGTGCGATGGTGCTTGGCCTCAATGCTCTGGCATAAATCCAAGAGCTGATGCGCCGACAAAGTGGTGCGAACCTGGATCACCTGATTGGTGTAATCGGGCTGATCTGGTGGGCCACCGACCGGTTTGGTGATGGCCAATGGCGAGCAGCGCAGAATTTCTAGCTCTTGCGCCAAGTCTTTCACCGCAGCCGCCAAGGTGGCCTGCGGGTCACCCAGGTTGGCACCGAGGGCAATGATGGCGGTGTGCCGCTTCTGCGTGCGGGTCAGCGAGATGGTGACGTCGGTAAAAGGCACCGGAATCGGCGCCTGCGGCTTATGAACCACCACGTCAATTTCCAGCACGCTCAGGTAGGCGGCGAGAATCGCCTCGGCAATTTCACTGCCCAGCTTCTCGATCAAATCCCACGGCCCGGCCTGAATCTGTTCAACCACCAGCTCGCTGACTTCGCCGTAGTGCACGGTGTCTAAGACGTTGTCGCTGGCGGCGGCTCGGGTGATATCAACGTGGAGCACCACGTCGATGATGAACTTCTGCCCGTCGCGCTTTTCGTGGTCAAAGACCCCGTGATAGCCGGTGGCAGAAATGCCGTAGATGCTAATGCGATCCATAAGCCTGCACGACTTCAATGGCGTCGCGGCTGCCAATTACGTCGTGAACCCGTACGGCCCAGACCTGGTCTTTGGCGGCCAGCACGGTGGTTGCCGCGGTGGCGATATCGCGTTCAAGTGGCTTGCGGCTAGTACCGGCCTCGGCGAGCAGCGAACCCAAGAATCGTTTGCGGCTGGTGCCGATCAGTACTCGGTGACCCAGCTCTTCGATGGCCGCAACGTTGGATAACAGGGCCCAGTTGTGTTCCGCATCCTTGGCGAAGCCCAGTCCTGGATCGATGATGATCTGCTCAGGCGCCACACCCTTGGCCACAAATTCGTCACGTAGGCTACGTAGTTCATCGATAACTTCGGTGACAACGTCCTGATAATTTGCTTCGGCCACCATATTCTGTGCAGTGCCGCGGCGGTGCATCAGCACATAAGGTACACCGGTTTCAGCGATCAATTCCGGCATGCCCGGCTCATAGGTCAGCCCGGACACGTCGTTGATGATGTGGGCACCGGCGTTGATGGCAACCCGCGCCGTGCTCACGTGCATGGTATCTACCGATACCACCGCTCCGGCTTTCACCAGGGCTTCGATGACCGGGATGATCCGCGACTGCTCCAGGGCAGGGTCAACATCCTTGGCGCCGGGGCGCGTGGACTCTCCGCCGACATCGATGATGTCAGCACCCGAGTACAGCAACTTCAGCCCTTGATCGATGGCGGCATCGATCGAAAGGTACTTCCCGCCGTCGGAGAAGGAATCTTCGGTGACGTTCAGGATGCCCATGACCAGGGTGCGGTCGGTGCGAAGATCAGCCATAGTCTTCTTCTTGGACTTGCGGATCACTGGCAATGGGCTGGTGTTCGGGCCGGTGCCCGGGATAGCTCCAAGGGACAAGAGGTTCCTACCTTCCGAGGATCAGGCTCATGGCTTCGGCGCGTGTGGCGGTTTCCCGCAGCTGTCCACGCACCGCACTGGTCACGGTTTTTGCTCCGGGCTTTTGCACCCCGCGCATCGACATGCACATGTGCTCACATTCGATGACTACGATCGCCCCGGCCGGGTTCAAGTGCTCCACCAGCGAATCAACGATCTGCGTGGTTAAGCGTTCTTGAACCTGCGGGCGACGGGCGTAAACCTCAACCAAGCGAGCCAGTTTGGACAGGCCGGTGACCTTGCCGCCCTTGCCCGGGATGTAGCCGATATGCGCCGATCCGTAGAAGGGCACCAGGTGGTGCTCGCAGGTCGAGTAGAACGGGATGTCCTTGACCAGGACCATCTCGTCATGCTCGATGTCGAAAGTGGTCGACAGGTGCTCTGCCGCGTTCTGGTGCAAGCCGGCGAAGAATTCCGCGTAGGCCTTAGCAACCCGGTTTGGGGTGTCTACCAGGCCGTCGCGATTAGGATCTTCACCAATGGCTTCGAGAATCTCGCGGACGGCTGCCGCGATTCGCGGCTGATCGATCTGTTGTTGTTCACTCACGCTTCGATCCTAGTCGGTCGAGGAAGCTGCGCGCTCCTTGGGGCTTAACACCGGGCCTTGTGCGTGCACTGGGCGTTCCTGATTACTCAGCCACACATCACGAATTTCGCGCTTTTGCAGATCGGTGAAGATCTCCGCGATTTCCTTCTGGTTCAGCGTCTCGTGTTCCAGCAGGGCCAGGGCCAGGCGGTCAAGCACGTGGCGGTTGATCATCAGTGCTTGGTAGGCGTCGTTGTGGGCCTGCTCGATCAGCTCGCGCACTTCCTGATCCACCAGGTGGGCCATTTCATCCGAGTACTCCCGCGAGGAAGTTCCCATCTGCTGGTCCGCGGCCGTGCCGGCCAAGCGTACTGCGCCCACCTTGTCGCTCATGCCGTATTCGGTGACCATCTTGCGTGCGGTGTCGGTTGCCTTCTCGATGTCGTTTGAGGCACCGGTGGAAGGATCGTGGAAGACGATCTCTTCAGCCACACGACCACCCATGGCGTAGGCCATCTGGTCCAGCAATTCGTTGCGCGTCACCGAGTACTTATCGGACTCCGGAACCACCATGGTGTAACCCAGGGCGCGGCCACGAGGCAGGATGGTGATCTTGGTGACCGGTGCGGTCTGGTTCATCGCCGCAGCCACCAGAGCGTGTCCGCCCTCGTGGTACGCGGTGACCTTACGCTCGTGCTCGTCCATCAGTCGGGTACGCTTCTGCGGGCCGGCCATGACGCGGTCAATGGCCTCATCCAGTGCGCGGTCGTCAATCAGGTTGGCGTTCGAGCGTGCGGTGAGCAGGGCAGCTTCGTTGAGCACGTTGGCCAAATCGGCACCGGTGTAACCCGGGGTCTTCTTGGCTACAGCGTTCAAGTCCACGGTGGCATCCATTGGCTTGCCCTTAACGTGTACTGCCAGGATCTGCTCGCGGCCCTTCAGATCCGGTGCTTCCACTGGGATCTGACGGTCAAAGCGGCCTGGGCGCAGCAGGGCTGGGTCCAGAACGTCAGGACGGTTGGTGGCAGCGATCAGGATGACGTTGGTGGTGGCGTCAAAGCCGTCCATCTCCACCAGCAGCTGGTTCAGGGTCTGCTCGCGCTCATCGTTACCGCCACCGATACCGGCGCCGCGGTGGCGACCTACGGCGTCGATCTCATCAACAAAGATGATCGCTGGGGAATTGTTCTTGGCCTGTTCAAACAGGTCGCGGACGCGACTAGCACCCACACCAACAAACATTTCAACAAAGTCAGAACCGGAGATCGAGTAGAACGGTACCTGAGCTTCACCGGCGACGGCTTTAGCTAGCAGGGTTTTACCGGTACCTGGAGGGCCGTAGAGCAGCACACCCTTAGGGATCTTGGCGCCCACGGCTTGGAACTTAGCTGGTTCTTGCAGGAATTCCTTGATTTCGTGGAGTTCTTCCACGGCCTCATCGGCACCGGCAACGTCCTTGAAGGTCACCTGTGGCATGTCCTTGGTGATCAGCTTCGCCTTGGACTTACCAAACTGCATGACCTTGGAGCCGCCGCCCTGGGAGCGGGCGAGGATGAACCAGAAAATACCGGCAATCAGCAAGAACGGAACAATCAAGCCGAGCATGGAAAGCAACCAGTTGCTTTCCACCGGCTGATCGGTGAACTTATCTGGCTCGGCCTTATTGATCGCGTTAACAACCTGACCAGCACGTGCGGTGGAGTAGTAGAAGCTCACCGACTTGCCCTTGTCTACGCCATCCACCTTGAGGGGATCGCGTAGTTTCAGGTCGACTCGCTGGTCTTTGTCATACATTTTGGCGTCGGTGACGTTGCCGCTGGTTAGCTGCGACATACCCACCGAGGTGTCTACCTTGGCAGAGTTATTGCCAAAGACCATCGGCAAGAACAGCGCAACAGCGATAACGCCAAGTAAAACCCAAATGATCCAGCTGTTAAAAAGCTTCTTCGTTTTCATTGATCCGCAAGGCCCCGCGCCTCACGCATCCCCCTCACGCACTACTAAGGCGTCCGGGTCACGCCACCTTCGATACTTCTCAACGCCCTAATGGCGAAAAAGTTCCCTACTGGTAGATATGCGGAGCCAGGGTGCCCACGCAATCTAGGTTGCGGTACTTTTCCGCGTAGTCCAGGCCGTAACCCACGACAAATTCATTAGGAATGTCCATGCCGACGTACTTAACGTCGATTTCAACCTTGGCTGCCTCTGGCTTGCGCAATAGTGCACAGATTTCTACCGAGGCTGGGCCACGGGATTCAAGGTTCGACTTCAGCCATGACAAGGTCAAGCCTGAATCGATAATGTCTTCAACGATCAAAACGTGCTTGCCCATCAAGTCCGAGTCAAGGTCCTTGAGGATACGTACAACGCCGGAGGACTGGGTGCCCGAACCGTAGGAGGATACTGCCATCCAATCCATGGTCAGGTGCGACTCGAGCGCACGGACCAGGTCAGCCATGATCATCACAGCACCCTTGAGCACACCCACTACGAGAATGTCGCGGCCCTTGTAGTCCTTGTCGATCTGCGCGGCGAGCTCTGCCACGCGTGCCTGAATTTCTTCTTTGGTGTACAGAACATGCGCCAGATCGGCTTCGACTGCAGTGGAATCCACGAGGGTTCTCCTGATTCTAGAGGTGTGGTACTTACCTAGAGTGCCACATTTAATGATGTGTTGTTGAGCCGGTACTCGTGAAAACTATCACCGAGCTTCGCCTAAAGGCGCTGATTTTGCCATCCAGTTGCACCGGACCAGCAGATTTGGACTTAGGAACGCCGATTCCGCCCAGCGCGCACAGCGCCTGTGTTCGCTCATGGCCCACATTTTTTGCGCCAGATTCGATGGCGGCTAGGCGTAACACTCGGGAAGCCACCGCCACCGGCAACCGAGCTAGTTCCTCAAGTTTGGTTCCGTGGGCTGTCTTAGCTTCCTGCGCCCAGAGATCCAGAGCCGCAGCATCAGCGGCTGCCAGCGAGGCGGTTCGAGCCAATGCTTCAGACACATGTTCGCCAAGCTGTTCGCGCAGAAATGGCAGGACGTCATGCCTGATCAGATTCCGCCGGTAACTGGTATCAGCATTGCTCGGGTCTTCCCAGTACTCCACTGCGGCATCCTGGCAGATCGCCTCGGTCTGTTCCCGGGTCAGCTCCAGTAGGGGCCGGCGGTATGGTCCACGTTCCGCTGGCATCCCGGCCAAGGACCTGGTGCCCGAACCGCGCAGCAGACCGAGTAATACCTGCTCGGCCTGATCATCCCGAGTGTGGGCTAACAACAATTGTTGGGCGCCAGTCTGGGCCAGCGCCTGCTCAAACTGTTCATACCGCGCTGCACGGGCCGACGCCTCATCACTGGAGGTCGACACCCTAAACACCAGCACCGGAGCCAAGCCCAACTCTCGGCAGGTTTGCGCAGTTTGCTGCGCAACCTGGGCACTGTCAGCTTGCAAGCCGTGGTCCACGATGACCGCCCCAAAGGCGGTAGGTAGCGATGCAGCCACAATGGCTAATGCCAATGAGTCAGCTCCGCCGGAGACTCCAATCAGGCTCAGCCCCGGACCACTGACCTGGGCGACAGCGCGACGGGCATCGTGAAAGGCTTGATTCATCGGGTGCGGGCCAACCAGCGTTCTGGATGATCTAATTCGTCAGCGTTGGGGAAGAGTTCACGGGCAGCAAAGATCTCGTTGAATCCCTCGTAGCCGATTTCATCAACTATGTGCCTGACAAACTTTGCTCCGCGCTTATATTGCAAAGCCTTTTCATCCATGCCCAAGAGCTTGCCCAATAGTGTGGCCCAAGCCGAACGGTTTTCTCCGCGGGCTTCAAAGCGTCGGCGGATGGTCTTGATGCTGCGGATCGAGGTGACATCATTCATCACCACCATGGCGTGACCTTCAAGCACGGACATGATGCTGGTCAGTTCACTGACCTCAGACTTCATAGACTTCAGTCGCTCACCGAGCTGACTCATTGAGTTCTGTCCGGCCATTGGCTCAAAGGCCTGAGCAAGGATAGATTTCATCACTTCAGGAATCCATGGTGCTTGCTCAAACTGCAGGCGGTGGGTCTGCTCATGGGTAGCAATCCACAGATAGAAGTCTCTGGCATTCACATTCAAGTCGCCGCGAATCTGGGTGATAGTTGGCGCGTTGAGCAATAGTCGTGGTCCAACAAACGGGTCAAACTGGCCCAGTACTCGGGTACCTAGTACCGAGAGCACTGCACCCAGTTCGGCTCCGGCTACGGCTGGCACCATGGCTGGTACATCAAGCTCAGCCGGCAGCATCGCAGCAAAGTTCTGGCTGACGGCTTTGGCCCAACCGGCTCGATCAACCACGAGGGTCTGGGACGGCGCGGTGGAGACCAGCTTGGAGATTTTCTCCGCTTCAACTAGTCCTTCGCCGGCTGCGATGCGCAGTTCTTCAACAATGCGGGCGGCATCTTGTTTAACGATTTTTGGCCCTGCAGGCATCAGCGTTTTGGCGGCGCTGGCCGCCAGTTTCAATCAACAAGTTGTTTCATGTGCTATTCCTGCTCCTTCAGCTCTGGCAGCCACAACCGCGGATGGCGGTTACGGCTGAGTCGATGGTCGGCTTATGAGGTGCGAGTGTTCCGTTGGGTTGGTGGGCAAAAATTGAGAAGACCAGCAATCGCCCATCTTGGGTCACGGTCATTCCAGTTAGTGTGGCCACCCCGGTCAGCGATCCGGTTTTGGCGTGTACTAATCCAAGCGTAGATTCCTGACCTAAACGCTGCATCAGAGTTCCGCTATATCCGGCAACCGGCAGCGAATAAACCAACTCACGTAGTTCTGCTTTGGGACTGGTGGCTGCTGCGCGCAGCACTGCGGTCAGGGCTGCCGGCGAAATTTTATTATCGGCCGCCAGACCGCTGGTATCACTTAATTCTGCGCCTTGCGCTCCGTGCTCCGCAGCGACATCTGCCACTGCTTGACCACTTTGTGCTGGTTCCAAACCACCCTTGATGGCGACCAAACGCCCCATGGTTTCGGCAATATAGTTATCGGAAACCAACAGCATATGTTTAATGATCTGACGCAGTGGCGCGGATTTCACTTCCGCAATCTGCTCACCGCCGTCATAGGCTCCGCGGCCACCTTCGTTGACCTTAACCGAGGCGCCTAGTTCTTTGCTGAACACCTTGCGTACTTGTTCGGCAGCATCAGATTGGTAGGCAGTGTCGGTGCTAAATCCGGCGCGTGCTGCATAGTGCGCTATCGGGTAGACCTCGGCAATGTTGTTTGAGGTGAACAAGGACTTGTCCCACGCGGAATTATTGTGGGCGTCACCAAACAAGGAGTCGTCAACCCACAAAGAGACTTCGCTGACCCCGCGAGATTTAAGTTCTTTGGCGGTCTGTTCGGCTAAGGTCGCTAATCCGGCGTAACCCTTGGCCTGGCTAGGATCAGACTTTCCATCCCCGAGCAGTACATCTCCCCCACCACGTAAGACCAGAGTGTTTCCGTCCAACAACACGGAGGTTGATAGTTGGCTATCGCCACCCAAGGTATCGAGGGCGGCGAGGGCAGTGACTACTTTCAGGCTCGAAGCTGGCGTACCTTTTGTGTCAGCGTTTCTGTCATAAAGAACATTTTGGCTGGCAACGTCGACAACTTGAGCATTAAAAGTGGTGCCGTCTGGATTATCGGCCAAGATGGCATCCAGTTGCGCGCCTAGTGCCGCCGAGTCCGGTACCGGGGCATTCGGATCAAGATCTGCCACCGCTGCGGGGTCTTCTTTTGCCGCTTGAGCACTAGCGGGAGTGTAAAACGCTTCAGGTTCTCCGGTGAAAAATCGAGGGGCCAACATCATGGCCAAAACCATGCCAATCACGGCCAGAACGACCACCCCCAGCGTAATCGCGCGTCGGGCGGCAGTGTTCATATGGTTACATTCCTCTCGAAGTTTTATCGAAGGGGCCCCAAGGGGCGATACGCTTATTATCGGATATCCCTAAGACTAGTTTAGGAGTGTGCTTTTCATGAGCCACGACGTGACCATCGAGATCCCTTCCGGATCACGCGTCAAGTACGAAATTGACCACGAGACCCACCGCTTGCGCCTGGATCGAGTGCTCTTCACTTCCATGCAGTACCCAACGCACTACGGTTACTTTGATGACACCTTGGGCGAAGACGGCGATCCATTGGATGCCCTAGTCTTCATCCCTGGTGTTGATTTGATCCCCGGTGTCATTGTTGAATCCCGCCCAATCGGCGTATTCAACATGACCGACGACGGTGGTGGAGATGCCAAGCTGTTGTGCGTTCCAGCCGACAAGCGCTTTGACCACATCAAGGAACTTGAGGACATTGACGAATGGCTGATCAAGGAGATCGAGCACTTCTTCACCCGTTACAAGGACCTGGAACCAGGCAAGTGGGTTAAGGCTGAAGGTTGGGAAGGTCGCGAAGCTGCTGAAGCTGAGTTGGCTCGCTCCATCGAGCGTTTTAAGGCCTAGTCACTAGACTTGAGCCGTAATGGCGGTGACCTCTTGGGGTCACCGCCATTTTAACTTTCGGGGTCATCTTGGAAGACACGAAGTTCTTGCGCGCAGCGGCAAGCGGCAGCAAACTTTGCCGCCCAGAAAACCGCCTGCTCATAGGATGGGAGCTCTAACACCGCGTACCCTCCCTCAATCTGCGCAGTCTGCGGATAGGTGCCGGGATGGATGACCCTCTGCGCATCAACCATGACTGGCGCGATGCTCTCATCAATCCCTCCGCCAAACACCCAAACCCCTGCGGCCTTCGCTTCGCGTAAGACTTCATGGGCTGCCTGCGCCACCGCCTCCAAGTCCTCCTCAGGAAATTTCATGTCCGGGCTGGGAAATGAGATGAGGTACTTGGACATGTTTTCTCCTTGGGATAACGCCGCTATTTGCGCCTAGCGTAGTCCTGAGAACACGGCTGATACTAGGCTTCGGGAAGCAATCCGGTGAGAACGTCTTCTTGAGCGGAGACTTCCATGGTTTGCACATCGCGCAGCGTCTTTTCCAGAACCCGGCTTCGCGTACCTGCTGCGCTGACGGTGTTCTGTGCCGCGGAGAGTTGCTTGCCCAATTTGTCCCAGACATCTCCGTACTTACGGAATTCTTCCTTGGCTGCCGAGAGTACCTGCCACACTTCGCTGCTGCGTTTTTCAATGGCTAGGGTCCGGAAGCCCATTTGTAGCGAGTTGAGCAGACTCATCAGGGTGGTCGGGCCGGTGACCAAAACTCGGTGCTCGGTTTGTAGCTTGCTAGCTAAGCCCGGACTGCGAACAACTTCAGCGAAGAGCCCTTCGGTGGGCAGGTACATGATGGCAAAGTCGGTGCTGTAGGGCGGGGCGATGTACTTGCTGGAGATCAGTTTCGCCTGCTCGATAATTGCCCGGTCAAGCGCCTTGGCCGCAACGTCAGTTGCCGCCTTATCTCCCGATTCTTGGGCATCAAGCAACCGCTCATAATCTTCTTGGGGCAGCTTGGAATCGATAGGTAGATAGATGGTTCCTGCCTCACGTCCAGGCAAAATCACGGCAAACTCCACCACTTCACGGCTACCCGGAACAACCACAACGTTCTGCTCATATTGGTCTGCGGTCAGAATGTCTTCAAGCTGACGTGAGAGCTGAACTTCACCCCATGAACCACGGCTCTTCACATTGGTCAGTACACGCTTTAGTCCACCGACATCTTGGGCCAGAGACTGCATTTCGCCCAAACCCTGCTGGACCATTTCCAGTCGCTTGCTGACCAGCTCGAAGGATTCGCCCAGACGCTTCTCCAAGGTTCCCTGCAGCTTTTCATCCACGGTCTCGCGCATCTTCTCCAGCTTGGCCTCGTTACCCGCGCGCAACTTCTCCATCTCTTGCTGGAGTAGATGCTGGATCTGAATATGCCGGTTGGCGTTGGATTCGCTCATGGAGCTCAGCTTCACGTCAATCTCCGTGCGCACTTCACCCATGCCCTGGCGCAGTTCATTTCGCTGGGTCCCTAGCTCTTGGCGTAGCTCAGAGTTTCCGGCCCGCACCGAGTCCCGGATCTGGACTTCATCGTTGCCTGCCGTGCGGCGAATCAGCAGCAATGCGACACATGCCGTTGCGAGAATATTGAGGATGACGAGGACTAAAACCGCGATAATCATGAGCACCTATCCAGAAGCTATTGATCTGACGTACACCCAAGCTCTACCAGCATGCACCGACAGTTTGGGGTCATAATGGGTTCATGCATTTTTTGGTGACCGGCTTTGAGCCCTTTGGCAACGACCAGTTCAACGCCAGCGGCGAAGCCGTGCAGCTGCTTCCCGAACAAGTTGCTGGTCACCAAATCAGCACTGCCATCCTGCCGGTTTCATTCAAACGTTCAGGAGAGTGTCTCAAAGCGCTCCTGGCTGAACGTCAGCCGGACGTTCTGATCTGTGTGGGTGAGGCTGGCGGCCGAGCTGAAATCAGTATTGAAGTTCTGGGATTTAATGAGGATGATGCGCGCATTCCGGACAATGATGGCGCCCAACCTTCCATGGCGCCCATCATCCGTGGTGGAGAGCAAGTTCGAAGTGCAACCCTAGATCCCCAGCTAATCCTGGATGCGTTGCAAAAATCTGACCACGGCGCCTACCTTTCCGAGGATGCCGGAAGATTCGTTTGCAACCACGTCGCTTACCTTGCCTATGGGCAGGAAGTTCCTGCACTTTTTATCCATGTACCGGCACTTCGCCCCGAAGGGCAGAAAGCCACCGTGGGTGCCGAAACTGACGCAGGAGAAACTGCTACAAACGATAAGTTAGGTCCCGGCTATACCCTCACTGGACTAAGCGCCGCACTGACCGATGCGCTGTCGGCCCTGATCAGCCAGAACAAATAGACTACTGACATGATTCTCTTCACCCTGGACCTATTTGAGGCAACAGTTCTTTTGCTGTGGATTGCAGGAGTCATCTTCGTGGGCTGGGGCTACTTCTTGCATCGCTCAGCGAACCGCCTAATAATGCTGTTGGTGTCCCTATGCATTCCCGGATTTGGTATTTGCTACGCTGCCGTTCAGGCAGTTCAAAAACTCACCCTCAAGAAGAACTTGGGCTAGATCATGAACTCACCGACGCTTCGCTGGCTGGACTGATCCGGGGCTTGCCCGTTTCACGATCAAGGGTTAGCTCGTTCGCTAAACAGCCGCCTTGTGCCATGCTTCCGCGATGGCCGGAAGCGCCTGCTCCAGTTCGACTCTTTCCTGGGCGAAGGGCAAGCGCAGATAGTGCTCCAAACCGTGGCCTTCCACAGCGAACGTAGAGCCCGGGGCGAGCAACACCGACTTGAGCTGGCGCGCCAAAGCACTAGATCGCGGCTGAGGTAATTGGCACCAGAGGCTCAGACCACCGGCTGGCTTGTTTGGTCTCCACGAAGGTAGCAATCGGTCCAGTTCATCAACCATCCAGTCCCGGTTTTCCCGCAAAGAATCTCGGGTGCTTTGCGCAAGGGTTGCGCCGGAATTCAGCAAATTAGCCAGCACTAACTGCTCCAGTACTGGCGCTCCCAAATCCATGCTCATGCGCGAGCGGGCTATTGCACCAGATAGATGCCTAGGCGTGCGCAACCAGCCCAAGCGAAGCCCGCCCCAGTGCGACTTGCTGGCGCTGCCGACGGTGATCAGGTTCTTGGAGAAAGCGGCCATGGGCAGTACCTCTGGCTCAGAATCAAGCCATAGTTCGGCGCAGGTTTCATCGATGATGCCAGTGGTTCCCGCGCGGTCTAGTTCTGCAGCCCAGCGCTCACGACGGACATCATCCAACAAGGTTCCGACGGGGTTATGGAAGTCCGGAAGGCATAGCATCACAGACGGAGACACCGCCTTCAGCGCCGCGGCGATCTGTTCTATATCGGAGCCATCTGGCCCAATGGGCACCTCGGCAGTGCGGGCACCGTGGGCTTTGAGCGCAAGTAATGAATTAGGGTAGGTCGGCGATTCAGCCAGCACACTTTGTCCGCGGGACATCACCGCACGCCCAGCGGCTGCTACCGAGGAGAGCGCACCAGAGGTGACAATGATCTGATCCGGCCCGGTGGGTAGACCTTTGCGCGTGTAGTAATCGGCCAAAGCCAGTCTTAACGGCTCAATACCCAGTGGGTAGTAACCCATGGTGGCGGCATATCTTGGCAACTGCTCTAGAGCTTTTTGGAACTCTTCGAGCATTCCCGTCGGAGCGTTCGGCGCCGCGCAGGTGAGATCAATTGCGGTACTGCCCGGCATCGGCCCAAAACCGCCTAGCGGCAATGGTTCGGCTCCACCTGCCACTGGTCCTCCAGGGATTTGTGCAACAGTTCCCGAGCCTTGGCGGGAGCTAGCGTAACCACATTCGCGTAGTTCAGAGTAGGCGCGTGAGACCGTGGTGCGGCTGAGCCCAAGCCGGCTCACCGCTTCTCGTTCACTGGGCAACACAGTTCCGTGCAGGATGCGCCCGCTGGCAATCAGCGAACGCAGGGTTTCAAAAAGCCACCGGTAAGCTGGCTGGGAAGAGTCTGCTGCTCCGAGCATGCTAGCGAGCGCAGCACCTGTGACGCGTCCCATAAGACCACCTCTTCAAAATTGGCTCTTTTTTCTATGTCCAATTTACCGGAGTATTTTATTCATGACCATCACTAACCTGACTCCGCGCCAACAGCTCGCCAGCGGACGTTTGCCACTGCGATTCTTTAACCTCTTTGTAGGTCTGTCCCTCTACGCATTAGCGATGGCCATGATCATCCGAGCGCAGCTGGGTGTGGATCCATGGGATGTGCTGCATCTGGGCATCGCGAATCATGTGCCATTGTCGCTGGGCACCATCATTATCCTAGTGGGCGCGCTGGTCTTGCTGGCCTGGATCCCCTTACGCCAATGGCCAGGACTGGGAACCATCGCCAACACGCTGTATCTCGGAATAGCACTGGACTTCTTCTTGCGCTTCCTGCCTGAAATCAACGGCCTTGGCTGGCAGATCCTCACCCTGGTGGTCGCGATCCTCGTCAATGGTCTAGGCGGAGCCCTCTACATCGGAAGTCACTTCGGCCCCGGCCCGCGCGATGGGCTGATGACCGGACTGCACCTGCGCACCGGACTGTCGCTTCGGCTGATCCGCACCGCGCTAGAACTGTCGGTATTGGGCATCGGCTGGCTGCTCGGTGGCCCGGTGGGCTTGGGCACAGTGGCCTACGCGGTCCTTATCGGACCGGCGACACAACTCTTTGTTTCACGTACTAGCGTGCGCTTGCCGCAACAGCAATAAGGTCAACGTGTCGCGCTGAACTCGCGACAAACCCGCCGGCACAGGCAATACTGGAAATATGTTTGTCGTTGCGCTCAGCCCCCGACCCCGCTCGGTCACCGATGTTCTCGATGCCAGTGAGCAGTTGTGGCATCAGCTGGCGCAGGTTGATACCCACGCATCCTTCACCGCACTGAGCGGTCAACTATTGTTTGGTGTGCCCAAAGATCCTGAAGCAGCAGTGGATGCACTAATGCGCGTCACGAGGCTGAACTTCTGCAATATCGGGCTAGGCATTGGCAGCTTGTACGAGCCAGTGCCTACCGACGCGGACTTGGTTGAAGGTAAGGCTGCACGTCGTGCCCTGGGCGCTTTGGAAGCGGCCAGTCACCGTGGCGAGCGGGTACCCATTTGTGTCTCCTCAGGCAGCGAGCAGATGGATGCCGAGTTGGAAGGGCTACTGCGCATGCTCGGTCAATGGATCCGCACCCGCACCGAAGCCGAATGGTCGGTGGTGGACCTACTCACCCCGGGAGTTCGTGGCCAGCAAAAAGCCGTGGCGGAAATCCTTGGTATTACCCCGCAGGCGGTGTCCGCCGCGATTGTGCGTTCGGGCTACAACGACGAACTCGGTGCCCGGGCAGCCATCGCCCGACTGCTGGAATTCACTGACCAGCTGTAGAACCCTGCGCGTGCTTTAGTTCGCGCTCTTTCCTTTGCGCAGCCGACGCACTTCAGACTTGATTCGTTTTATCGGGATATAAAAAGCTCCGAAAATGAAGAAAATGCCCATCAGGGCAGTCAACACCTTGAGGGATCCGTCGCGACCGTGCTCATCATCCGGTGTTGTAGCCACCGGCATGTTTTTAATAGCTGGATCAAAGTACACCTGATCACTGATCTCATAAGCCGGGCAATCCGACTCTTCGCGGTCCCATGACGTCGCCCGCGTATATTTGGGCTCACCTCCGAGATACTCGGACAGCCCTACATGGCAGGGCGAAGGATGCGAAACAACGTATCCGCGCTCAGAGCGCTGATATTGCCCTGAATCTGGAACCCCAATAATTGTGTATCCGAGTGCACCAAAACCCATGGCCAGAAACATCAGGCCGACAATGCACATCCAAAACACGTAAGCGACAAAGCCAAAAATTGCTTTTCACGTGGTGCGTTAGTCCTGAAGCAATCTTTCGAGAACGATTGCCAAACCGTCCTCGTCCACGCCTTCGGTCACCGCGTCTGCTGCGTCCTTGACCTCATCCGGGGCTTGGCCCATGGCCACACCGTGGCCGGCCCACTGAAGCATTTCGATGTCATTGCGTCCATCACCGACGGCCAGGGAATCAGCCGAATCAAATTTGAGGATCGCGCGCAGACGTTCCAAACCACTGGCCTTGGTAGTTCCGTCGGCGGCGATATCAAGCCAAGCTGTCCAACCTACCGAGTAGGTCACCCCGGATAGTCCGAGCCCTTGAACGGCCTTGCCAAAGTCCTCGGCGGTATTGTCCGTTGAGAAAACAACAACGCGCACTGCCTTGTTGCTCAGCAGTTCTTCAAAATCTACTACCTTGGTTTCGGCGCCAAAGCTGGCGTCACCAAAAGTTTGGTTGGAAAGAAATTCGCCGCGCTCATTTTCTAGCGCGTACTTGGCCTTGGGCAGCTGCTTCCACAGGGCCTTGAGCGCCACCGAAGGATCAAAGACTTCGCGGTGGATCACTTCGACCTCACCGTTGCTGACCTTGGCCAGCACTCCGCCATTGCTGACCACTACGTAGCCGTGATCGATGCCCAGCTCTTCCATCACTGGAAGCGCGGCCCCGAGGGAACGGCCGGTGGAAATAACCACCTCATGGCCTTGCTCCACTACCGCTCGGGCTGCTTCGCGTACCCGCTGGCTCATCTGTCCCTGATGGTTGACGATCGTTCCGTCCACATCAAGGCAAATCATCATTTTCTGCTTATCTAGTCGGTCGTCGTTGCCGATCTTTGTCATAACTGTCATAGCTCAAGTTAACCATCACCACCATATTTTCGCGATGACCCAAGGCACAGGGGAACCTGAATAGCTGGTTAAATGCAGTTGCCGGTCACCCTGAGCGGATGGCCGGCAACTAGTTGAGCCCTGATTTACTTGAGGACTTCGAGTCCGCCAAGGTAAGGCTGCAGGGCCTTTGGTACGTTGACCGAACCGTCTGCGTTCTGGTGGTTTTCCAGAATCGCTACGATCCAGCGGGTGGTAGCCAAGGTGCCGTTCAGGGTAGCTACTGCACGGGTCTTGCCTGGCTTGCCGTCAATGATTTCACGTTCGCGAATGTTCAGGCGGCGGGCCTGGAAAGTGGTGCAATTTGAGGTGGAGGTCAGCTCGCGGTAAGCGTCCTGGGTAGGAACCCAAGCTTCACAGTCGAACTTGCGGGCAGCGCTCATGCCGAGGTCGCCAGCGGCGGTATCGATCACGCGGTAAGGAAGTTCCATGCGTCCAAGCATTTCTTCTTCCATAGCCAACAGGTTCTTGTGCTCAGCTTCAGCGTTCTCAACGCTGGTGTAAGTGAACATCTCCAACTTGTTGAACTGGTGCACTCGGATGATGCCGCGAGTGTCCTTGCCAGCCGAACCAGCTTCACGGCGGTAGCACGAGGACCAGCCAGCGTAGCGGATTGGGCCTTCGGACAGATCCAGGATCTCGTCCGAGTGGTAACCGGCCAAGGCCACCTCAGAGGTGCCAACCAGGTACATGTTGTCACGCTCGAGCTTGTAGATCTCGTCGTCGTGGGCCACGTCGAAGCCGGTGCCCTGCATGGTTTCGGGACGAACCAAGGTCGGGGTGATCATCGGAGTGAAGCCGCGCTCCAACGCCACGTCCAGGGCCATGTTCATCATCGCGATTTCCAGGCGGGCGCCGATGCCCTTGAGGAAGTAGAAACGCGAGCCAGATACCTTGGCACCACGTTCCATGTCGATGGCGCCAAGCTTCTCACCGATCTGCAGGTGGTCCAGCGGTTCAAAGCCTTCAGTCTTGAAGTCGCGGATGGTACCCACATGCTTTACGACGGTGAAGTCGTCTTCTCCGCCGGCAGGGATGCCGTCGATGATCAGGTTAGGGATCAGGCGCTGCAGTTCGGTGCACTTGGCAGATGCCTCATCAGACTGAGCCTGAGCAGACTTGACCGAAGCGGCCAGCTCTTTGACCTCGGCCAGCAGCGCAGAGCGCTCGTCGCCTTTGGCCTGGCCGACCTTCTTAGAGAACGCATTCTGCTCGGCACGCAGGCGTTCGTAGGTGGCAATGGTTTCACGACGTGCCGTGTCAGCTGACAAAAGCTGGTCAATTAACGACTCGTCGGCACCGCGCGCGCGTTGCGAGGCACGGTACAAATCCGGATTTTCGGTGAGCATTTTCAGGTCGATCACACGTTAAGCGTAGCAATCATGAGTACGATGAAAGCACTATGCAGACAAATCGTGTGATCGTTTTCTCTGCCGTGGCCGCTGCAGCTGCCGCCGCGGCAACCAGTTGGTACTCGGTGCGTAAGCTTTCGCACTACCGAAAGCCATCAACTAATCAGCCCGTTGCGGCCGAACAGGCCAGCCCCGGCAAGGTGGCACTTGTCATCAATCCATCCAAGTCAGGCGCTGAAGAAGCACAGCAGGCTGTGGAGCGTGTTTGTGCTGAAGCCGGCGTTGAAGCGCCTCTAGTTTTGCACACCACTAAGGAGAACGCAGGCCAAGATGCGGCCCGCGAAGCTTTGGATGCGCAATGCGACACAATTATTGCCGCAGGCGGTGACGGAACGATTCGTGCTGTCGCAGAAGTACTTGAAGGCACCGAAGCTACGCTTGGTGTGCTTCCGCTAGGCACCGGTAACCTGTTGGCGCGCAATGTGGATATCCCACTAGATGACCTGCACACCGCAGCCTTGGCCGCAGTGCGTGGCATGGTCCGCCGAATCGATGTGGGTCATATGAAGCTGAAGCTGCTTGATGGCACTCAAGCTGACCACGCATTCTTGGTGATTGCCGGAGTCGGCACCGACGCAGATCTTTTTGATGACACCAACGAAGAACTGAAATCCAAAGTTGGCTGGCTAGCTTACTCAGAAGCTGGCCTGCGCCAGTTGCCCGGGAAGCGCAAGAAGATCAACTTCAAACTTGATGGTGATGAAAACTGGCAGAACCGTAAGGTTCGCTCGGTGCTCTTTGCCAACTGCGGCAAGTTGCAGGGACTGGATTTTGTACCGGATGCCAAGATTGATGACGGTGTGTTGGACGCCGTGATTCTTTCACCACGTTCGGCCGCTGGCTGGATGTGGATCTTGCTCAAGACCGCATTCCGCGCCAAGAACAAGATCCCGGTCATGAGCTTCTACCAAACACCAGGTATCGCCTTGCGTTGTACTGAGCCAATGAATACTCAGATCGACGGGGATCCCACTGGCCAGGTCAACGAGCTGGAAGTAAGCATTTCGCCTAGTTCACTGCGCCTGCGCACCCCATAAGCGCGAGCCCCAAAGGGTTAAGCGAAGGACCAATCAGTTCTGAACTGATTGGTCCTTCGCTTTATTTTGCAAGACGTGATGCTTAGAGTCGGTCGCGCAGCGACTGAACCCAAGCGCGAGCCTGACTAAAGGCCTCATCAGAATTGTGCGTGTCCACAAAGGGTTGTGTGCCTTCGGCCGCCGGGTAGGAACCGAGGAAGCGCATTTCTGGACACAGTCGGTGAAGCCCAGAGAAGGCCGCGGCGACTCGTTCATCCGCAACGTGCCCCTGGATATCCACGGAGAAGAAGTACTGCCCCATACCCTTGCCGGTGGGGCGCGACTCAATGCGGGAAAGGTTCACTCCGCGTGCGGTGAACTGTTCCAAGATTTCCATCAGCGCACCGGGTCGGTCTTCGGTCAGTGGCAAGATCAGCGTGGACTTATCCACGCCGGCCGGTGCGGGGATCTTTCCCGGGCGGGTGACCAGAATAAAGCGGGTGACCGCTCCAATATTGTCTTCTACCCCGCGCACCAAGACGTTCAGCCCCCGCTCTTGGGCCACCAGCGGGTTGCAGATCGCTGCATCGTGCTGCGGTTCGTCGTCTGCTAGGGCCAAGGCCGCCGCAGCGGTAGACGAGGCCGGGGTGAAGGCCGCGCCGGGGATATTGGCTTCTGCCCATAACCGGCACTGTGCCCACGCATGTCCATGGGTGGAGATGAGGCGGATTTGATCCAGCTGCGTGATGCCTGGGCGCACGGCCAGCACAAAGCTGATTGGCACCAGGACTTCGGCAATGATCTGCAATGCCTCGCCCTGAGCAATGGCGTCCAGTGTGGCTGAGACGCCACCTTCAACCGAATTTTCGATTGGCACCATCGCAGCATCAGCACTGCCATCTCGCACCATGGCTAGGGCAACATTGACATTCGCAGCGGGGAGTCGCTGTGAATCAAGTGCCCCGGGAACCTGCAGCAGCGCCGACTCGGTGAAGGTGCCGGCAGGTCCCAGATACGCGTATTTCATCGGACGGTAGGCTCCTGACCGTTCTCCGCTTCCATTGGCAGTCCAGCTTCGATCCATGCATCGGATCCACCGGCGATATTAAACGCGGTGTACCCCATACCGGTCAGCCATGCTGCGGCCTGGGCGGAACGTCCACCGGTACGGCAGATCACGTAGGTGTCTACGTCTGGGTCCAATTCGCCAACGCGCTCCGGCAGGGTGCCCAGCACAACGTGGGTGGCGCCGGTAGCGTGGCCAGCTTCCCACTCAAAGTCTTCGCGAACGTCGAGGATGAAGGCATCCTTAGGGACATCATTGACGGTAACAGTCTCAAAATCGCTCATGGCTAGCATTCCTCACTCATAGGGTGTTTGCTTATAAGACTAGTCATTTCCTGCGTCGAAAGCTGACATGTTTCCCTCCAGCGCCCTGAAATTGCGTGACGACTTGGCCCGCGGTGAGCTTTCAAGCCGTGAGCTCACCGAGCACTACCTCAATCGCATTGAACAGCAACAAGACTTGGGCGCTTTTGTACACGTTGCACAAGATGCCATGGCTCAGGCCAAGGCAGCCGACGAGGCGCAGGTGCGCGGTGAGTTGGGACACCTGCACGGCTTGCCGACCGCGTTTAAGGATCTTAATGATGTGGCGGGAATGCCCACCACTTATGGATCAGCGGCCATCGATCACCCGGTAGCCAGCAGAGATCATTCGCTAGTTGAGCGTCTGCGTGCTGAAGGTGTAGTCATTCTGGGCAAAACGCAGGTGCCCGAATTTGGGTTGAGCAGCCATTCAGAAAATTTGGTGGGTGCCCCCTCGCGCAATCCATTTGATCCACAACGCTCCTCGGGCGGTTCATCGGGCGGACAAGCTGCTGCGGTGGCTGCGGGGATGATTCCGGTAGGTGCAGGCTCCGATGGTGGAGGTTCGGTACGTATTCCCGCCGCAGCCTGCGGACTGATTGGTCTCAAGCCGTCGCTGGGTCGAGTTCCCTCGGATGTGTTGGACGGTTATGTTGATCCGCTGGGTGCTCCAAAGCTCGCAGTCTCCGGGCCGTTGGCCAAGGATGCACTAGATGCTGCGCTATTGCTTGACGCGATGCGCGGCAAGGACCACTATCTGCCACTGTTGCAAGGTAGCTACCCACAGAGGCTGAACGGGCTGAACATCGGCTTCAGCACCCACTCGCCCTTTGAATCGGTGTACAACATCTCACTCTCGCCCGAAGCGCGCACCGCCTTTGAGCAAGGGCTCAAACTGCTTGGAGAACGCCATCGAGTCCATCCAGCCCAGTTGGACTACGCCTCGGACTACCCAGAAACCTTTGCCACGGTGTGGACCAATGGGCTGAAAAACGTTCCGGTCAACAACGAGTCCATGCTGGGCGAATTGGCTCGGGACTTCCGCCGCCGGGCCGCAGCACGCTCACTGGAACAGAACTTGCAAGGCAGCTCCCGGCTCAAGGCGATCGCGGCGGACTTTGTGCGCCAGTGGTCTGCCTATGACGTGATTGCTACTCCGGCCATGGCCACCATTCCGCCGCTGATCGGGCACTATACACAGGCCGGTGCGGATCATGATTATATGTTGCAGTGCCAATACACCCCGTACACCTCCATGGTGAACGTCGCCTCAGTTGCTGCCATCACCATTCCGGTCACCACCACCTCCGGTGGGTTACCTATGAGTATTCAGCTGATTTCTCCACGTTCTGACGAAGGACTTTTGCTGGCACTGGCCGCCCAGATGCAGCTGTGAGCTTTGACATATAAGTAGGTACTCGCGTGGGCAAAAGCGAAAAATATTACGTATGTCTACTGCAACAACGAGCACTTCTAACACCGGAAGGGCCTTCTTTGGTCACCCCGGTGCGCTCGCAAGCCTATTCAGCGTGGAAATGTGGGAGCGATTCTCTTTCTACGGCATGCAGGGCTTGCTGGCTTACTACATGTACTACAAGGTCACCGACGGTGGCTTGGGAATGGATCAGGGCCTAGCCCTGTCCCTGGTCGGCGCCTACGGTGGCGCTGTTTACCTATCCACCATCTTGGGCGCATGGCTCTCTGACCGTCTTTTCGGTTCCGAGCGTGTGTTGTTCTTCTCGGCCATCGGCATCATGATCGGCCACATTGCCTTGGCACTGCTGCCCGGTTACGTGGGCCTGATCATTGGTCTGATTCTGGTTGCTATCGGTTCCGGCGGCCTAAAGGCCAACGCCGTGGCCCTGGTTGGCTCACTCTATGCCAAGGATGATCCACGCATTGATGCTGGCTTCTCCCTGTTCTACATGGGTGTGAACATCGGTGGCCTGATTGGCCCACTACTGACCGGTTGGCTCCAGGTGACCTACGGTTTCCACATCGGTTTCGGCGCAGCCGCCATCGGCATGGCCATCGGCTTGGGTATCTACGCTGCCGGACGCAAGAAGCTTCCTGCTGGCGGGAACATCCCAAATAACCCGTTGCCTGCCTCCGAGCGCAAGCGCTACGTGGTCATCTTTGCGGCCGTACTGATTCTGATCATTGCCGCATTCGTGACCAAGATTGTCACCCCAGAAAACCTGGCGAGCACCATCGCCTACGTGGTTATCGTGGCTTCGGCCGTCTACTTTGCACTGATCCTGCGTAGCAACAAGGTCAATCCGACCGAACGCAAGCAGGTCTGGGCGTTCATTCCGTTCTACATTGGTTCGGCTGCCTTCTGGGCACTGTTCCAGCAGCAGTTCACCTTTATCGCTGCGTACTCGGATCAGCGGCTTGACCGTCACTTGGGTAGCTGGGAAATGCCACCAAGCTGGGTTACTTCCATCAACCCGGTCTTCATCATCGTTTTTGCTGGCATCTTTGCAGCGCTGTGGACCAAGCTGGGTAAGCGTCAGCCACACACTGCCATCAAGTTCGGCTTGGCTTTGGTGATTGTGGGTGCTGCTTTCCTATGCTTCATCCCACTGGAATCCTTCGCTAAAACTCCACTGTTGGCCATGGTCGGAATTTTGCTGCTGTGCACCTTTGCTGAGCTCTTGCTCTCGCCAGTGGGTCAGGCAATTGCTACCAAGCTGGCTCCGGCCGCGTTTGGCACGCAGATGATCGCGTTGTTCTTCCTGTCGGTTTCGCTGGGCACCACCCTTTCGGGTGTGCTTGCCGGTTACTACACTCCGGGCAACGAGATCCCTTACTTTATCGCCATGGGCGGCACGGCCGTCGTCTTGGGCGTAGCCATGATGGCTGCGACCCCAGGGCTAAAGAAGCTGATGGGTTCAATTCACTAACCCATCGTTTCCTTGACTGCAGGCCTCCACCTTGGTGGAGGCCTGCAGTGTTTAACGCAAAACCAGCAGGTCGCCAATTTCGCAGTTCAGTGCCTGACAGATCGATATCAGGGTGGAAAATCTGATGGCCTTGGCACGATCGTTTTTAAGGATGGATAGGTTAACCGCCGACACGTCTACAAGTTCGCTGAGCTGCACTAGGGTCAGTTGTTGCTCAGCCAAAATCTCACCGAGTCTACAATGAACGCGCTTAAGCTGCATAGATCTAAACCAGTCCTTCGTGATCTTGCTGAAGCTGCCTATTTTCGTTGGTCAGCCGGATGCCCACGGCGACCAGTTCAACAACTACCAAGATCACTAGGGCCATAAAGATCTCGGAAAATTCGATGTTCAGCGCAAAGGTAGGTTCCGGCCAAGGAGCCGATACCGAGGAGATACCGTCGGTGGAGAAGCCATCCACCCGCAGTGTTTCCTCGCCGGCTCGGCTTGCGCCGATGCCGTTGAGCACCTGACCTAGGAAGCTAGCAATACCAAGGACAAACGCTACTCGATAACCCAACCGGCGCAGTGATTTCGTGAACGGTTCTGCCGAGGTGACCCGTCGGCATAATGTCGCAACGCCTAACAGCACCGCAACAGTGGCGCTGGTTTGGAACAGCACTCCGGCGGTGAGCAGAATCTTCGTTGGCCACGAGAGCGCGTCACTGAAGATCTGAACCTCGGTAATCTGCGCATCTACCGTGGCAAAATCTTTCGGCTCTACATCGGTGATTTTTGGATGCTCCGGCCAGTAGGGTTGCACCGGCACACTGACCGGAACGTTTGCCCCGCCAAGAGTCTGGATCATCAACCAGAGGCCCACACCGCTGAGGATTATCGCCATCAGCAGGGCCACAATGTGCACGACTCGTGTAACGCCAGACAGGGTTGGACTGCGACGCACAACAAGCAAAACGATCAGGGCTGCGAGCACCAGAATCAGCATTAAGACCACAAGAGAAGCAACCTGGAACATCTGAAACCTATCGATAGTCGTTAACAACGAATATCGATAGGGTAGAGCAAGGAATCAGCTAAGGCAATGGCTTACGCGTAGTCGAGAAGTGGGGAAAAGTCCGCGTTCTGGTTAATAGTGTTGTAACTATCCACCGAAAACCAGATGACCCAGATGATCAATGCGTAGAGCAAAACCGCGAGAACAAGCCCAATCCATGACAAAATCAGCCCTGCAAGGGCCAGTGCGCGACTTGCGGGTTCACGACGATAACCCAGATGACCGGTGATGACACCGGCGAGTGGAACTAGGATGAGAGTACAGAAGCCAAGCATCGAAAGGATGCCCAGCACCAAAGAGGCCACGGACAAACCGCTGGACTCACGCGGGGCCTGGTATGGATTCTGTGGATACGGGTAATAGCTCATCGTTTTCCATTGTTCTACGAACCCATACGAATTGCACAAATGAATGAGGGGACTCCCATGGCTCACGAACGCGCCGGACAGCCGGCCATCGAAGCAGACCTAATTGATCTGGCGGCCGTACTCGACGCGTACAGCGCGATCGTTCCTTCCAGCGATAACCCTGACCAGGCAGTCATCTTCGGTACCTCAGGACACCGCGGTACCTCGCTGAACGGTACCTTCAACGAAGCACACATCGCAGCCATCACGCAGGCTGTTGTGGACTACCGAGTGGGCGCAGGGATCACCGGGCCAATGTACGTGGGCAAGGACAGCCACGCGCTCTCTGAGCCTGCCTACCAGACCGTCTTGGAGGTCTTGGCTGGGAACAACGTTGAGGTATTGGCCGAAGCTGGTCTGACCCCGACCCCGGCTGTCAGCCACGCAATCCTCGTACACAATGCCGAGGGTAAGGATCAGTCCGATGGCCTGATCATCACGCCATCGCACAACCCACCCAACGACGGTGGCATCAAGTACAACCCACCTCACGGCGGTCCGGCAGAATCCGAAATCACCGGACCAATCGCTGCACGCGCCAATGAGCTGTTGGCCAGCGGCGAGATCAAGCGAGGCGAAGCGGCAGCGAAGCCTTTTGACTTCCGCGAAATGTACATCACGGATCTGGCTGAGGTCATCGACTTTAAGATCATCGCAGACTCAGGAATCTCCATCGGCGCTGACCCACTCGGTGGTGCTTCGGTGCACTACTGGGGTGAAATTGGACGCCGTTACGGCCTGAACTTGGAAGTAGTCAACGAAGGTGTTGACCCTCGTTTTGGCTTCATGACCCTGGATAAAGATGGCAAGATCCGCATGGACTGCTCTTCGCCACATGCCATGGCCTCCTTGGTAGCCAACCGCGAGAAGTACGACATCGCTACCGGCAATGATGCGGACGCAGACCGCCACGGCATCGTCACCCCGGACGCAGGGTTGATGAACCCGAACCATTTCTTGGCCGTAGCCATCGACTACCTACTGACCCACCGTAAAAACTGGCCAGCAGACGCCGAGATCGGAAAGACCTTGGTCTCGTCGGTACTCATCGACAAGGTAGTGGCCTCCCATGGTCGAACCCTGCGCGAAGTACCGGTTGGATTTAAGTACTTTGTTGAACCATTAGCCTCAGGCAAGGTGGCCTTCTGTGGCGAGGAGTCCGCTGGTGCGAGCTTCTTGGATCTCTCGGGCAAGGCATTTAGCACCGACAAGGATGGGCTGATGCTCGCCTTGCTGGCTAGCGAGATGCGCGCCGTCACCGGCAAGAGCCCTAGCCAGTTGCACGCGCAGCTGGTGGAACGCCACGGCGGAAGCTTCTACGACCGCTTTGATGCCCCGGCTACCCGCGCGCAGAAAGCCGTGCTGTCCAAGCTGGATCCGTCGATGGTCTCTGCCACCGAATTGGCTGGCGACGCGATCACCTCCAAGGTGACCGAAGCTGCCGGTTTTGCCATTGGTGGACTGAAGGTTTCCAGCGAGCACGCATGGTTCGCGGCACGCCCCTCGGGCACCGAAGACATCTACAAGATTTATGCAGAATCAACTAAGTCAGCAGATCACCTGCAGCAAGTGCTTGCAGAAGCTCGAGTGATTGTTGATGCTGCTCTAGCGTAAACCAAAGAGTAGTTACCCTAGTGGTGGCCCGGTCGCGGAGAATTCCGATGCGACCGGGCCACTGCTAGTTTGGGGTGATTGATCATTAGAACGGTGAGACAGCGCCAGTAGTACGGCTTCACCATCTGAGCAGTGAACCCTAAAACGCACTGGCCATCTAGGTGGCGCTTCTCAGCAATCCGCAGCACCTCGGTTGGTTCCGCCCGCATGATCGGCGAGGCCGGACACAACAAAGCCGACAGCACCCACGGTCAACGTGGGTTCTGTCGGCTTTGTAGGTCTAAAGAAACGCTAGTTCAGCTTTGCTGTCCAAGGGTCAATGACCTCAGCTGGCTGCTTCCGGGTAATTAGCCAGTGGCCCAGCCACAGCAGGAGGAAGATCGGCAGACCGACGTAGCTTGATGCCATCTGCAAGAGGTTGCCATCGACAACAGCCTGATAATTCTGTCCGGCAATGACAACCAGCAGGATGACAAAGGCGAGGATTGGACCCAAGGGGAACAGTGGCGCCTTGTAGGGAAGGTCTGCCAAGCTCTGCCCGCTGGCCAGGTACGCCTTGCGGAATTGATAGTGGCTCACCGCAATACCAACCCAAGCGATAAACCCGGAAAGTCCCGAAACGTTTAGTAGCCAGGTGTACGCCTCGCCCTGACCAATAATGGCCGTCAAGAATCCGAAAAGTCCTACCGAAGCGGTCAAAAGCATGGCCGGTACAGGCACGCCACGCTTGTTCAGACGAGCAAAGATCTTTGGCGCTTTGCCATCTTTGGCCATGGAGTAAAGCATGCGCGCTGAAGCATATAGGCCCGAGTTACCAGCCGAAAGAATAGCTGAGAGGATCACTGCGTTCATCAAGGCGGCAGCAAAGGCGATGCCAGCTCGCTGGAAGACCAAGGTGAATGGCGAGGTGGCGATATCCGAAGCTTCAGCAGAAAGCAGGGACGGATCCAAGTATGGGATCAGCATGCCGATAACAAAGATGGCGCCGATGTAGAAAAGCATGATGCGCCAGAAGATTGTTTTGATGGCCTTCGGAACATCGCGCTGAGGGTTTTCTGCTTCACCGGCAGCAACACCGACTAGCTCAGTACCCTGGAACGAGAATCCAGCGATCATGAATACCGAGACGATGGAGAGCCAGCCGCCAACAAATGGGGCGTCACCGTCGGTCCAGTTACTGAAGCCAGGAGAGGTTCCGCCGATGATGCCGAAGATCATGGCGAAGCCACAAATCAGGAAGACGATAACGGTGATGACCTTGATGGCCGAAAGCCAGTACTCGCCTTCACCGAAGGCCTTGGCTGACAGTGAATTGAGTCCAGTAAGCAACACCAGGAAGATAGCAGCCCAGATCCATCCTGGGGCATCTGGGAACCAGTAGGACATCACGATGCCCGCGGCGACTAGCTCAGCGGCGACGGTGATGGCCCAGTTGAACCAGTAGTTCCAGCCAATCGCGAAGCCGAAGTGTCGGTTGACGAAGACCGTGGCGTAGGTCTGGAATGAACCTGCAACCGGAAGTCGCGCGCTCATCTCACCAAGCGACTGCATCAGCAGCAGTACCATGATGCCAATCAGTGCGTAGGCTACCAGTGCACCGCCGGGACCAGCCTCAGAGATGGTGCCGCCGGACGCGACGAATAGTCCGGTACCAATTGAGCCGCCGATAGCAATCATCTGCATGTGGCGAGCTTTGAGGCCACGCTTCAGGCCGTCCTGGGACGGTGCGGGCTCAGTCATGCGTTACATCTCCTGATGCTTAGAAAAATCCAACCTTTCCATCCAAGCACTCTGACCAGTCTCAAAGCTATGAACCGCGCTACAGTAAGCGATCAATAATCTTTCGCTTAGCCCACGAATACGGAGGATAAATTGCGCTCAGCGTATCCACCACCGTGGTTTTGTTGAGTTCCGGGCGCATTTGTGAAAGCCGGTCAAATCCGTGCTTGCCATGATATGAACCCATGCCGCTGGCTCCCACCCCGCCAAATGGCAAAGTTGGAATGACCATTTGGGTCAGTGGAGCGTTGTGCACAATGGAGCCAGCGCGCACACGATCCGAGAAGATCGACTGCAACCGTGGACTCTCGCTCATCAGGTATGCGGCCAGTGGCGACGGGCGTCGGGCAATGAACTCTAACGCTTCTTCGAAGCTCTGCACCTCAATCACCGGAAGAATCGGACCGAAGATTTCTTCGGTCATCACGGTGGCTTCAAGATCCACATTGCGCATGATGGTCGGTGCGATGCGTAGAGTCTCTTCGTCGTACTCGCCGCCGAACACTACCTCACCCTGTTCCAGCATCGCTAACAAGCGGTCAAAGTGCTGTCGGCTAGCGATGCGTCCGAAGTCAGGATGCGTCAACGGCTCTTTGCCGTAGAAGCTGTTGATGGCTTGGCCAAGGCGACCAACCAGGGCGGAAGCATCACCGATGCAGAGGATGTAGTCCGGAGCAACGCAGGTCTGTCCCGCGTTCATGAACTTGGCGTAGACCAAACGTTTGGCGGTAGCCAGCGAGTGATTATCCACCACCACTGGGGACTTGCCGCCCAGTTCCAAAGTGGTTGGGGTCAGATGTTGAGCCGCTGCCATGGCGATGATCTTCGCAACCCGTTCACCGCCGGTGTAGAAGATGTGGTCCCAGCGTGCCACCAGCAATTCCGTAGCCGTATCTACTCCACCCTCAATGACAGCAAATACTCGCTCATCGAGGTAGAGCGGAAGGAATTTGGCTAGGGCACCTGAAGTGGCCGGAGCAAGCTCTGAGGGTTTAACAACTGCCGCATTTCCTGCGGCAATGGCGGCCACTAGGGGTGCGAGCACAAGTTGCAATGGGTAGTTCCAGGCACCAACGATCAAGACAACACCCAGGGGCGTGGCTCGATCTTGGCCATTGCCGGCTGAAGCGCCAGTGGCACCTTAACTGTGGTGCTGTCCATCCATTCGGCCAGATGCCTCAGCGCAAAATCAATCTCTGCGCGCACCACATCAACTTCAGCGAATTTGGCTTCGGTGGCACTCTTACCCAGGTCATCGTTTAATGCCTGCAGGAAGTCATCAAGATGCTCTTCAAGCATCTTCTCCAGCGCGCGTAGCTGTTGGATTCGGAAGCGACGCGGGTGGGTGATTCGAGTCTCAGCTGAACGGCGCAGATGACTTAGTACCGAAGCGATACGTGAAGGATGCTCGTCCACCGGAGGAGCGGAATCGCCGACCGGTTCTGGCAACGGAGTGGAAGTAAACAGACCCATGATCTGAGCGTACGTTACTTGGCAGATTTTCTACCGATTAATTCTCAAGGAGATTCATTATGTATCAAGTGTTTGATACATTAAAACCTATGGATCAGATCTCGGCGAGCGCCTTATCGATAGCTATTGCGTCATCAGTAATCTACCTATGGTTACGCTCAGTAGCTGCACGCCGCGGATCCTCAGCGTTACTCAGGGCTCAATCACATTCATTCTGGTGTGCCCTGATTGCGTTTTTGCCTCGACTTCTGGCGACCTATCTCGGGTTTGGTCCATTCAAGCACCATCAGAGTCACCGACAACGCGCGTCATCATTGCACTGGGTGCCGCCGGTTGGCTGACTTTGGTCTACGTCATCGGGTTGTTTACTTGGCCTGGAGAACTGCGCTCAGTTCGCGTCGCATCTTTGGAACCACGCACGTTGACCACGCCCTTTCCACGTAAGCTAGGTGCCCTAGTTGGCTCACTGGCAATCTTTGCATGTTGCATGTTGTGGCCGATATCCCGGGTCGCCGGCCACATCCCTGAAGGCAAAAGTACTGAATCCTCAGCGGCTGACTTCGAAGACGCAGTTGCGCCTACATGGGACAGCACATCCGGGTGGATTTCAGGCGCTGAAGTAGCTCCACTGTTTGCGCTGTGTATTTTCGCGGTTTTACTGGCCACTGCCGTGATCAGTGCAATCATCCTCAAACGCAGGCCCTTAGCCGGGATCTCCGCAACCCAAAACCAAGAACTACGCTCAATTTGGCTCAACCGGTTGCTACGAAATTGTGGTTGGCTGCTGACCAACATCATCGGTGCCGCAATCACCTACGCCGATCCGGTTCTGAGTTCCGGGTGGAACAAGGTGTCCATGTTTGCCGTCTTGGCTTTGGGCTTCGTGCTATTCGTCTGGGCTCCAAAGCATGCCGCACCGGAGGCCAATAGCCTGCCTAGCACCGCCTTCGCCCGGATGCGCAGCCACACGCTATCCGTTTCCTATTTTGCGAATACGTTCTTGATTATCGCCACGTTGATTATCTGGCTTGCGGCCAGTGAACTCGTTGACCAAACGCCAGAGCCATTCGGTGAAGCCGGGGCCCGTGCTGTTGGCGCTTCCTTTGCGCTGCCATGGTCAGCGGCGGCGGTAGTCCTGTACCTAGTAATCTCTGCCGGCTTCGCGCTCTATGCACATTCACGAGCAAAGCTGGGGGCACTTTCTGAACCGAAGAGCCAAAATCTTCCGGTTTGGGTGTACACGATTGCAGCGCTGTTCATCCTCAGCGGGAGCATCTTGCTTTACGCCCCACAAACACTGAGCCCAGGGGCACAACAGCTACTCTCGCCATGGGTCACCTCGGCAATAATCGTGGGAACGTTGGTAGCCGCGGCCGGTTACTTCTGGTGGATCCGCCATTGCGCAGTCCCCTGGGACCTCACGGACGAACAGGAAATCTGGTATCGGCAAATCTTGGAGTTCCGAGCCTTACGAGTGCTCTGCAGTGCGTATTTCCTCTTGCCGGGCTTGGTCTCTTCCGATGAGCCAGCGGTGCTAGCCATAGGCATTGGGCTCTTCTGCATCCCAGCCTTACTCGTGGTCAATCGCCCGAAGGCGCGCCTGACCACGAGCGTGCGCGCATGAGCACCCAGATCACGGTAGATCTTGAGGCGGCTACCGCTCCTTATGAGCAGATCCGTTCGCAGATCGCGTCGCTGATTAACCTCGGCGAATTAGTGGCAGGTAGCAAGCTACCCACGGTCAGGGCGTTGGCCACAGATCTTGGGGTAGCTGCCGGAACAGTCGCTCGTGCCTACAAAGAGCTGGAAGCCGAAGGGCTCATTTCTTCAAGACGCAGGGCCGGCACGATAGTTAATGAACGCGCTACCCCCATCGAAGAGCATGAAGATCTGGTGGCGGCCGTAGACCACCTTTGGAAGCTAGCAGCAGCGCAACATGTCGATGCGGCGACACTTAAAGCGTTAGTGGCGAGACGTGAACGTTAAGAATTTGTTCTAGGCATTGCCACTGCGTACGCTCTAGATCAGTGACACGGGGTGTCGGAGAAGCCGACTGAGATGAAACCCGTCGAACCTGATCTAGTTCACGCTAGCGGAGGGATGTCGCATGACTCTGCCTACCGTTGCCCAAAAATACCGGCAACACTCCCCTTTAGTTTTTTGCCTGACGAATACCGTCGTCACCAATTTCACCGCCAATGTCCTACTGGCTTCCGGCGCTTCACCAGCCATGACTAATCTGCCTGGCGAAGCTGGCGGGTTTGCTGCCTTGGCTTCTGCAGTGCTGGTGAATCTAGGCACGCCAAGCACCGAGCAAATGGTGGCCATGGAGGAAGCGGTGCTCTCGGCGAGCGCAGCAGGCACCCCGTGGGTATTGGATCCTGTGGCTGTCGGCGCCCTGTCGGTACGCACCGACTTCGCCCGACGCATAGTTCAAGAACATCCCACCTTGATCCGTGGAAACGCTTCGGAAATCCTCGCCTTGGCGGGCAAGGATTCCAGTGGCCGTGGTGTTGATGCGGCAGATACCGTGCAGGCTGCCCTCGATGCAGGACGCGAACTGGCGCAAGAACACGGCTGCGTTGTTGCTATCTCCGGCGAAGCCGATGCGATCATCGACGCTACCCGTACCGTACTGGTACACACCAACGGTATCGGGCTGACCAGAATCACCGGTGGCGGATGCGCGCTAGGTGCCTTTAACGCTGGAATGCTCGCGGTGCACGAGGACCCCTTTGAAGCATCCATCGCCGCCCACGGTTTTTACGGTCTGGCCGCCGAAAAGGCACTGGCCGCAAGCACCGGACCGGGAAGCTTTGCGGTGGCGTTCCTTGATGCGCTGGCCGCCACGGAACCTGAAGAATTACAGACTTTGAAGTACGAGGAACTGAACCATGGATAATATCGGCGCCTACCTAGTAGCCAACACCGCCAGCTGCACTCCACGCACCACCTTGGAAGTTATCCAAGGAGCAGTAGCCGGCGGCATCGAATGGATTCAGCTGCGGGCCAAAGATGAGACTGCCCGCGAATTCTTTGAACTGTCCTGCGCTGCAGCCCAACTAACCAAAGGCAAAGCCAAACTATTGATCAATGACCGGATTGACGTGTTCTTAGCTGCTCGCGCGGCCGGAGCTGCGGTCAACGGTATCCATATCGGGCAAAAAGACATTCCGGTGCGACTTGCCCGTGAGATTATCGGCGAAGGCATCATCGGTTTGAGCGCTTCCACCGATGAACAACTGGCCCAGGCGAGTCTCGACGCGGAGGTCATCGACTATCTGGGTGTTGGTGCAGTGCGTGCCACTCCTACCAAAAGGATCACCCAACCCCGTTGGGTCTTGACGGTTTTATCCGTGCAGCATCCTTGACCGAACTACCGTGTGTAGCCATCGGCGCCATTACCGCTCAGGACGCAGCTGCGATTCGCGCTGGCGGAGGGTCGGGCCTAGCGGTGGTTCGTGCCATCTGTAATGCCGAGGATCCGCAAACGGCCAGCGAGCTGCTCGTTTCAGCTTGGACGGTGGCACAGTGAAAAATATTCTCTCTATCGCCGGCTCTGATCCTTCCGGTGGTGCCGGTATCCAGGCGGATCTAAAAGCCATTGCCGCTAACGGTGGTTATGGCATGTGCGTGATTACGGCATTAACCGCGCAGAACACCCAAGGGGTCAGCGCAGTACAAGCCATTGATGGTGACTTTGTCCTAGCCCAGTTGGAATCCATTAGCGCTGATATACAGATTGACGCCATCAAGATTGGCATGCTGGCCAATGCTGAAGTAATCCGCGCGGTCAGTAGTTGGCTGAATACCGTAGATGCACCGGTCGTTCTAGATCCGGTGATGGTAGCCACGAGCGGAGACCGATTACTAGAAGATGAGTCGGCACTCGATTCACTGCTGGACCGCGCCTGCGTCATCACCCCTAACCTGCTCGAGCTCGCAAGCTTGCTACGCGAGGCTGCTGCCACACAATGGCCACAAGTCCTAGAGCAGGCACAGCGACTGGCCGCCAAGCACGACGTTCTGGTTTTGGCCAAGGGCGGGCACCTGGCTGGAGACTTCTGCCCTGATGCGCTAGTTAGTTCCACTGGAGTGCTGGCCGAGTTCAGCAGTCCAAGACACCAGACCAAAAACACCCACGGCACCGGCTGCACCCTCTCCAGCGCCTTGGCCACTATCTACGCCACAGACGGTGACTGGATACAGGCTCTTGAGAAGTCCAAGGCTTATCTGGTGCGCGCTATCGGCGCAGCCGACCAACTCACTGTGGGTAGCGGGCATGGCCCGGTGAACCACTTTGTGGACTTCTTCAGCGAAGCTGATCCCATGCAAGAGTGGTGGCAGCAAATTGATGGACTGCGCGGGTCCATCGATGGGTTGGAATTCATTACCCAGTTATCCGATGGCACACTGCCTTCAGCTGACTTTGAGTACTACCTGTCCCAAGATGCCTTCTACCTTCAGCGTTACGCTCAGGTATTGGCCGAGGCCAGTGTCTTGGCCCCAGATCTCGAAGCGCAACGCTTCTGGGCTAGCTCAGCCAGTGCAATCTTGGAAGGTGAATTGCAGCTGCATCGCAGTTACCTCGCTGAAGGTACCGCGAACCCCAGTGCGATCACGCTGAACTATGTGAACCACCTGGCGGCGTCCAAACAAAGCTACGGGGAACTGATTGCCGCAATCCTCCCCTGCTACTGGCTATATCAAGACATTGGCAAGCGCCTAGCCGCAGCCAATCACGATCAACACCCCTTTGAAAAGTGGTTGAGCACCTACGCATCAGAAGAATTCGACCTAGCTACCGAGCAGGCCATCAACATGGTGCGCATGGCGTGGAAGCAGTCTGATGGTGCTCTGCGTGAGCGGATGAGGGTGGCATTTGTGCGATCTTCAGAACATGAGTTGGCCTTCTTCGATCAAGCACGACAGAACCGAGTAGAATTTTCTACGGTCTGAAACGCGCGGGCCACGATCTGGAGGATTGTATGAGCTGGAGCATTCACGGCAACGGAAAGACCATCAACCCGGGCGAAGTTGTCGCCCCGGAAGAACGGTTGCACTGGCCACAAACCATTTCCATTGGTGCCCAGCACATCCTGGCGATGTTTGGCTCCAGCATTCTGGTGCCAACCCTCACCGGCTTCCCGGTCACCACTACCTTGCTGTTTACCGGCTTGGCCACCATCATCTTCTTGCTGATGACCAAGAACAAGGTACCTAGCTACCTTGGCTCATCCTTCGCGATGATCGCTCCGGTCATTTCCACCACCCAGTCGCACAGCATGGCTGGTGCCCTTGGCGGCATCGTCATGACTGGCGCGTTGCTCTTTGTGGTGGGCCTGATTGTGCAGGCTACTGGTACCGGGTGGATCCACGCTTTGATGCCACCGGTAGTTATGGGCACCATCGTTGCGCTGATTGGCTTGAACCTCGCCAGCGCTACCTTGGCACCGATGACCGATTTCCCGCTGACTACATTCTTGACGGTGATTTTCACGGTACTCGCTACCGTGGCCTTCAAGGGTCTACTTGGACGCCTGTCGATTCTGGTTGGTTTGGTTCTTGGCTACCTGTTGGCATTGGTCCAGGGCCAGGTTGATTTCAGTGCCGTGGGTGAGGCGAGCTGGGTTGGTCTGCCACAGTTCACGACCCCAACTTTCCATCTTGATACCGCATTGATGTTCCTGCCGGCTGTTTTTGTGCTGATTGCCGAGAACATCGGGCACGTACGCACCGTGGGTGTGATGACCGGACGAGATCTCTCGAAGTTCAACGGTCGCGCACTGATGGCTGATGGTGCGGCCAGCGTTGTTGCCGGACTCGGTGGCGGTTCTGCCACCACCACCTATGCCGAGAACATCGGCGTAATGGCTGCATCTCGCGTGTACTCCACTGCCGCCTACTGGGTAGCGGCCATTGTGGCCATGGCGTTGGCCTTCCTGCCGAAGTTTGGCGCACTAGTGGGCACCATTCCGGTCGGAGTTATCGGCGGCTTGGGCATCGTGTTGTACGGCATGATCGGTATTGTTGGCGCGCGCCTTTGGATCGAGGCGAAGGTTGATTTTGGTAATCCGATCAACCTGATGACTGCTGGCACCGGACTGATCATCGCTATTGCTGTGACCAGTGATATTGCCTTTGGACAGTTCCAGCTTGGTGGTATCGCCTTGGGTTCCATCGCTACCTTGGTGGTCTTCCACTTGATGCGCACGGTGGCGAAGCTGCGTGGCAATGACCTCGCTGACACTTCGAAGGAATCCTGAGAGTTTAAAAATATTTTTCAGCCGGCCGGTGTTGCGAGTTTGCTCGTGACACCGGCCGGCTTTTCTTTGCAATCTCCCTACTGGTTAGGCACGAGAGGTGAGTAGGGGAGGTCAATTCTGAGTGGCACATGTAAGGACTCCTTCCAAAATGTGATGGTTATCCCATCAAAAACTGAAAATTACGGATTTTGACCCCGTCTAAATCAGATAGCATGGCTCATTGTGACTGCGACAACATCAGACGGAAAACTCTCCGCGCGACTCATCTTCATCGCCCTTGGGGCGGCATTAGGTGGGTTCGTTTTTGGATATGACTCATCAATCGTTAACGGCACCGTGGACGCTGTCGAGCACGAATTCGGGCTCAACGCGGTAACCATCGGTTTCACTGTTTCCTGCGCCTTACTCGGCGCAGCTCTAGGCGCATGGATTGCAGGTGTGGTCTCCGAACGTGTAGGCCGCGTTCGCACCATGGTCTTTGCCTCCGTCCTTTTAATCATTTCAGCCATCGGCTGTGGCCTCTGCTTCAGCGCAGCTGACCTCATCGTATGGCGCATCGTCGGCGGTATCGGCGTGGGCTTCGCTTCGGTGATCGCTCCGGCCTACATCGCCGAAATCTCCCCAGCAGCCCACCGTGGCCGCTTGGGCACCATGCAGCAGATGGCCATCGTGCTTGGCATCTTCGTAGCCTTCCTGATCAGCGCCCTGCTGGTCTTCGTTATGGGCTCGGCAGACGCTACCGGCTGGTTCGGTCTGGCTGCTTGGCGCTGGATGTACCTCTCGCTGGTAGTCCCAGCGGTGATCTACGGTGCGCTGGCTTTGCGACTTCCAGAATCCCCTCGCTACCTTGTTGAGCGTGGACGCTTGGTTGAGGCCGCTGCGGTTCTGACCCGCGACATGGGCATGAACCCAGGGGTAGAAACCGAAAAGAAGATCGAAGAGATCCGTTCCACCGTGCACGTGGAGCGTCGCCAGAAGTTCAGCGACCTGCTGGGCCGCTTTGGCTTCCACCCACTGGTGTGGGTTGGCATCTTGCTCTCGGTCTTCCAGCAGTTTGTTGGTATCAACGTGATCTTCTACTACTCCACTACGCTGTGGAAGTCCGTAGGCTTCGCCGAATCGGATTCATTCACGATTTCGCTGATCACCTCGATCACCAACGTGGTGGCCACCGTCGTGGCAGTGCTGCTGATCGACGTTCTAGGACGCAAGCTGTTGCTGACTATTGGTTCGGCAATCATGACCCTGTCATTGGGCATGATGGCTATTGCCTTCGCTCAGTCGGTCACCATCGACGGCGCAGTGTCCCTGCCAGGTAGCTGGGGCATCATCGCCTTGGTTTCGGCAAACCTGTTTGTGGTCGGCTTTGGTGCCACTTGGGGTCCAGCCGTATGGGTATTGCTCGGGGAAATCTTCCCGAACTCCATCCGTGCAATGGCTCTGGGTGTGGCTGCTGCTGCACAGTGGATCGCCAACTTCATCGTTTCCACCACCTTCCCGGCACTTGCCGATGCTGGTCTGGCTCTGGCCTACGGCATCTACGCGGTCTTTGCCTTGCTCTCCTTGATCTTCGTGATCTTCATGGTCAAGGAAACCAAGGGACGCACCCTGGAAGACATGAAGCTGTAAAACAACAACGCTCAAAGCTGAGTACAAAAAATGTGGCTAGAACCTAACGGTTCTAGCCACATTTTTACCTAAAGAGAGGTGCTACCAAGCCTTGCGTGGCACATCGACTCCGGCCTCGCTTTGGACTTCAAGTACCTTTTCCAAGGTCGGACGTCCCTGACGTACCGGGCCTTGGTCAGCTAGCGCAATGGTGATCGACTCGCCAGGAATCAGGTCTATCTGCTGACCGCGGACCCAGATGGGACGTGAATGAGCCCCATCTAGCGTGAACTCGATAGATTCACTTTCCAAGCGCACCGCAATGCGCATGCCGTGCCAAGCCAGTGAGAAACTGATTGAACGCCAGCTTTCTGGCAGACGCGGGTCAAAGCAGAGCCGGTCATCGTCATCACGAAGTCCAGCAAAACCATAAATCAGCGCGGACCACACACCACCGGTGGAGGCCACGTGCACCCCGTCTCCAGTATTGCCGTGCAGATTCTCAAGATCCACATTCAGTGCATGCTCAAAGTACTCCCACGACAGTTCTCGGTAACCCACCTCGGCAGCCAGAATCGACTGCACCGTGGCCGAGAGCGTGGAGTCACCGGTAGTCAGTGGGTCATAGTAATTAAAGTCGGCAAGCTTTTGCTCAGCGGTGAAATCACTAGAACGCAACCACAGTGCCAACACCGCATCGGCCTGCTTGATTACCTGGAAGCGGTAGATCACCAGCGGGTGATAGTGCAGCAATAGTGGACGCTTATCCGGGCCGGTGTTTTCCAGATCCCACACTTCACGGTTTAAGAAGTGCTCGTCCTGCGGGTGAATGCCTACCGATTCCGAATACGGAATATGCATGCAATACGCGGCCTTGAGCCACAGGCTAATCTCGTCCGCTTCTAGACCCAATTGCTCAGCGAGCTTGGCGTAGTGCGCCGGACGTCGCTGGGAGAGCTCGGTCAGCAGCTGGGCGCTGCGGCGAAGGTTAAAGCGGGCCATGACATTGGTGTACAGGTTGTTATTAACTACCGCGGTGTACTCATCCGGGCCGGTCACACCGTGGATGTGGAATCGTTCGTTGCCTTCGTGGCCACGCCAGAAACCAAGTGAGGCCCACATGCGAGCGGTGCCGACCAAGATCTCGGCGCCGCCGGCAAGTAGGAACTCGTCGTCCTCCATCACGCTCAAATAGCGATTCAGTGAATATACGACGTCCGCATTGATGTGATACTGCGCGGTGCCCGCAGGATAGTAGGCACTGGCCTCTTCACCATTGATGGTGCGCCATGGGAAGAGCAGACCGGCTTCATTCATGATGCTGGCTCTGCGTGTGGCGGCCGGAATCATCGCGACCCTGGCACGCAGTGTATTACGAGCCCACTGTTGGTTGGTGTAGGTCAAGAACGGCATTACATAGATTTCGGTATCCCAGAAATAGTGCCCGGAATAACCGTTACCGCTCACGCCCTTGGCGCTGATGCCCAAACCGTCAGCACGCCCGGCAGCTTGCGCCAGCTGGAATAAGTTCCAGCGGATCTTGCGCTGCATGCTGGTGTCATCACAATCCACCAGCACATCACTGCGTTCCCAGTAGTCCGCCATAAACGCACGCTGGGTGCGTAGGTGCTCGTCCATGCCCTGGGCTACCAGGTGGTCCAAGGCTCGATCCGAACGTAGCAACATTTCTTGTGCCGGGTGGCGGCGCGAACAGTTGTACACCGCAAACTTCGAGACGCGGATTCCTTGTCCTGCTTCCAGACGGGCGCTGATGACCTCATCAGCACGCTCGTCGGCGCTGCTGCGGGTGATGAGCAGTTCTTGCTCTGCGCCGCCTGTGGTGCTCACCTGGTGCTCAACGACCGCCGCCACCGACATCCCGGAACCAGGAACCTGGTATGAGACTCCAAGCCTGGAGCCATGCACCGAGTGTCCGGCCGGGTGTAGCGCGTTGACGCTAGCCTCCTCGCTCTTGCGCGGATCGGGCACGCCAGCCTTGGAGGCATCGGTCTCTTCAGGGAGGCTACGGTCCGCTGGGAGCTATAACCAATCACCGAAGACTGCACCAGTACTCGTGCTGGAGCATCAAGCAGGCGTACGTGGACATCCTGAAGGGCTAGGTGCCTGTCGGTAAAGGAAATCATGCTGCGAGCCATCACAGCCACCCGGTGACCTTCTGCAGTGCGCCACAGTGTGCGTGCGCACAGGGTGCCGTCGCGGAAGTCCAGGCGCAGCTCATCGTTCAGCATTTCGGTACGCCCTACTTCAAGGGCCTCATCGTTAATAAAAACGCGAAGAGTCCTGAAGTCCGGGGCGCTGATCATGGTCTGCCCGGTTTCGGCTAGGCCGAAGGCACTTTCTGCGTGCCGGATCTCCCATGCCTCATGCAGTCCATTGATGAACGTGCCCCCGGATTGGTCCCCCAGCCCCAGCTGGGCTGCACGCGCACCGAGGAATCCGTTGCCTAGGGAGAAAACGGTGTCCTGAGCCCCATCGGAGTCGCGCTGCTCATCGCGTAGCAGCGACCAGGAATCGGTATCCCAGGCTTGCGCCGAATCTTCGGTAGTCAGCTCGGCGAGGTCTTCAATCACAAAGTGCGCGCCGGCAGCGAGCAGCTCTTCTTCGTTATCTTCACGGGCTACGCCGATGACCCCAAAGCCTCCGGCGCGTGCCGCGGTCACACCACTGGTGGCATCTTCAATGACCACGCACTCTTCGGGACGCCAGCCTAAATCAGCGGCGGCAGCCAAGAAAGTATCCGGAGCTGGTTTGCCGGCCAACGAGCGGGCTGCGGCTTCTTGTCCGCCCATCACCAACGGGAAGTGCTCATCAAGGCCCGCGGCGGTAAGCACCATCCGAGCATTTCGTGAAGAGGACACGACGGCCACATCTAGCCCGGCGTCGAGCACCTGGCGTAAGAAGGCTACGGAACCTGCATAGGGTTCGATACCGTCGCGCACCAGCACTTCGGTGAACTTGTCGTTTTTCATATTGCCCAAGGCGCAGACCGTATCTTGACCGGCAGGATCATCCACGGTGCCCCAGGGCAGTTCTATTCCGCGAGAAGCAAGGGTGGCTTGGACCGCGTCATAGCGCGGGCGTCCGTCGAGCAAGCTGAAATAGTCTTGGTCGGTGTAGCTGGCCACGCCCGGAAATTTGTCAAAAAAGGCAGTGAAAAGTTCATGCCACGCCTTGCGGTGAAGCAAGGCCGTCGGGGTGATTACACCATCCAGATCAAAGAGGACGGCTTTGTAATCACGGTGTCGGTACTCAGGTCGATAAGCGTTCACGATCGAAATCCTTCGAAAGAGGAGCAAATTACTAGCCGTAGTCCATACGGTAGCAAGTGAACGCGTTTGCATCGACATACTACGATAAGAACGTGGCACAGTGGATAGATTTGTTCAACAGCGATACCTGGCGTGAGTCGACCGCCGCATGGATCGACTCGGCCTGCGAGTCCTACGGGATTAAGCGCACCGCTCCCCGGAATTCTGGCCTGCCCAATTGCACCAGATTCAGGCCTCGGTGAAGACCGACGCCGCCGATCTGATTTTCAGCGCCAACGCGCCCGGGCTGGCCGCTGAGCCAGCGATCACCGTGGCGGCCGGCCAGTTTTTGCCCGACCGCGTGGTGATGCCGTTGGCCGTTGACCGTAGCGCCGGCTACATGCTCTGCCCCGACTTTGGCCACTGCCTTGCTGATCTGGGTGACTCGGTGGAGCACTGGGAGATGGCTTTGTCCTCCTTGGGTTCCTTCCAAGTAGCCCTTATGGGTCGCGAAGACGAATTTTTGACTCCGGTGTGACCGTAGTTGATCCTCAGTTCCTGCCAGAGCAGTTTGAACAAGCGCTCATGATGCATGTTTCCTTGCCAGTAGATCACCCACTGCACATTGATGGGGCCCACGCGGATCGCTTGGCTGGACACATTGATCAGCTCACCAGCGCCTGCGCCACACTCCACGAGGGACCGGTACCGCTGAGCCTTGAGCACGGAAACTTTGATCTGACCCAGGTAGTAGTTCCCGGTGAAGCTGGGGAACACGGTCGCATCTTGAATTTGTCATCAGCGCACTGGGCCCACCCATTCTCCTCGCTGAAGACTGCGCTTGAAGCAATGACCGAGGCGTGGAATTGTGACACGGGTGATGAGCGGGTCATGCAGGCCTTGTTCGCCTACCTGGATCAGTTTGCCGCCTATGGCACTGCCGATGAGCTTTACGATCTGATCGATCCAGCGTGCCTGGTTGCTCCGCTGTCTCAGCACGAGACCTGGCTACGCCTACTGCTGGATGCCGACGATGAAAAGTTGCGCGAAAACGCTCCAGCCGTTTTGGCAACGCTGGATCTTCAATAGATTAAACGACTAATGGGCCCTCTTTCGGGGCCCATTAGTCGTTTAATTACTGGGATACTGCGGTTTCGATTTCCTTGAATGCGTTTTGTGCTGCATCGGCAACACTCTGTCGCTCGAAGAACACTTCCATCTCGTAGCGATAGAGGATGTCCTGAACGGCACTGAAGCCCATCGGTGGAATCGACTCTGTACCCTTCAGCTCTGGCTTTAGGCTCGTGACGAACTTCGCGGAGGCCGTTTCGACTGAGTCCAAATCGGCAACTACCTTTTTACGAACGTCGAGATTCGCTGGCAATCCGCGGTCCATTTGATTAAGCGCACCGGCTTCTTGCGAGTTGACCATAAAGTCAATGAACTTCTTGGTCTCCTCCGGGTGCTTGGTGCGCGCGAAGCCTGACATCATCATCGATGATTTGTACCAGAGCCCGTTGTCTTCGGCTTTGCCCGTGCTGCTAGGCAAACGCAACGGGACAAGATCCGAGCCAACCGCGGCCGACAAGCCACCTAGCTGGTTGCTCCACCACATGCCAAAAGCTGCGGTTCCGGTACCAGTCATCGAGCGGTCAGGCCCGGCATTCTGGTTTTCTGCCAATACCGAGGCTTTAGGGTAAGAGCCGGCGTCCAACAGGTCTCGATGGTGCTGGAAGTAAGTTGTGAGATCCTCTGCGCTGAATCCGAGCTTGCCGTCAGAGCCGGTGAGATGCTTGCCGTCTTGGCGCAGCCAGGTCTGCAGTCCAGCCGGTTCGTTGGGAGCTTCGGCGCCGTACTTTCCTTCTGCTTTCTCGCTGACGGTTTCGGTGATCTTCCGGTAGTCGTCCCAGGTCCAGGTCTTATCGTCGGGGATTTCTAGACCAGCTTCTTTCAGAACTTTAGGATTGGCCGTCAGGGTGAAGGAATTGATGCCGGTAGTAATGCCGACCAGACCATCGTCAGTGGTTCCGTTTTGAATGGAAACCTCTTCAAACTTGGAGACATCAACCCCGGTCAGATCCAGTAGAGCGCCGCGGTCCGCGTATTCGCGAAGATACTTGTCGTCCATCTGGATGATGTCAGGAGCATCGTTGGAAGCAACCTGGGTAGCCAGTTTGTCCCAGTAACCGCTCCAGTCCGAATATTCTCCCTGGACATCAATATCGGGATTCTCTGCTTCGAAAGCTTCGATGATCTTGTTCGTGGCTTGGGCTCTCGTATCGGATCCCCACCAAGAAAAGCGGAGAATCTTCTTGCCGTCCGCGCTTTCAGCACCACTGCTGCCACCGCAACCAGTTAGCGCCAGAGCGGCAACGGCGGCAATGGCTACGGACTTGCTCAGACGTGCACCGAACTTCTGCCGACTTTTTCTTGAGTTGTCCTGCTGGTCCATGGGTCTCCTCCTTGAGTGGGCCGATAAGAGCGAAGTTTCAACAATTGACCCTGCCGATCAACATTGCGGAAAGCGCTTCCCAAACAATCTAATTGTGACCCCAGTCACGAGTCAAGAGCAGAGGTCGAATCCATCAATTACATTTGAACATCGCATCATGCAGGTTCGGTATTACCGATTTTCCGCGCGGAGTTCCGATGATTCACGCAACACCGGAGTGCCAGTAACAACCATTTTGCGCGCGTCCCCGTGGCTTAACACCATCTCACCGGCCCATCGGCCAATTTCCTCCAGCGGCAATCGCGCGGTGCTAATCGAGGGGGTGACGTCCACCAGGGTGGGAATGTCGTCAAACCCCACCACGGCAATATCCTGCGGTACCCGAAGTCCGCTTTCTCGAATGGCGCGAATAGCGCCCAGTGCCATCACGTCGGAAACGCAAAAAACGCAGACCTGCTCCCGCGGCTCCGTTGCCTCGCACCCTTTCAGGTAATCACTCATGGCCATATAGGCGCCCTCGCGGGAGAATGCCCCGTGAATCACGTCTACCGCAACAAGTCCCGTCCGCTTCAGCTTCGCCATGAAACCCTGAGCACGGCCCCGAGAAGTCAGTAGATTTTCATCGCCTGCAAGCACAACAAACTTGCGGTGACCTGCGCGGATAAGTTCACCGGCGAGGTTCTCAGACGTGGTCTCGTTATCCACATGAATTCCACCGGTGCTAGCGAGTGGCTGACCGATAACAACAATTTGGCCACCGTTGTCCTGGTAGCTCTCGATCAAGCGCAACAGTCCATCATCTTCGGATAATGCCCTTGATCCGGAAAGAATGATTGCGTCGGTGCGCTGAGACATAAATGCCTTCACCGCCTCGATCTCTCGCTCGGGATCAGAATCGGTGCTGGCCAACAGCAGCTGGGTGCCACTATCCCCCAAGCCTCGCTGGACGCCTCGGGCAATAGTTGAGAAATAGGGGTCTGCGATATCACGGACCACCAGCCCGATCAGCTTTGTTGAGGCTCGGGCAAGCGCTTGCGCTTGCGCGTTAGGAAAATACCCAAGTTTCTCCGCCGCAGCACGGACCCTATCCGAGATTTCGGCCGCCGGTTTGCGGGCTGATCCATTGAGTACACGCGAAGCAGTCGCCAATGAAACTCCCGCCTCATTAGCGACATCAGTCAGTCGAATAGCCATCTGAAATCCTTTTCGTCCACGACAAGCTGGGACAAGCTTATCCCTCAAAGCCCGTGATGGTTGACACCCTAAATTTGCATCACTATCGTGGAAAGCGCATTCCCGAAATTGTTTCCCCTCTCATTTTTTAGCCGAGGAGTATCTCGTGACAAATACCAAAGTTCTCCGAATTGCCATGAACGGCATCACCGGTCGCATGGGCTATCGACAGCACCTGCTGCGTTCCATCTTGCCCATCCGCGACCAAGGCGGCATCACGCTAGCTGACGGTTCCAAACTCACCGTTGAACCGATACTCGTCGGTCGAAATGAAGACAAACTACGCGAGCTGGCAAACAGACATCAGGTGGAGCACTACACCACCGACCTCGATTCGCTGATTGATGATCCCACTGTCGACATCATCTTTGACGCATCGATGACCTCGCTGAGATACGACACCCTGTCCAAGGCCATCGCAGCGGGCAAGCACATCTTCACCGAGAAGCCCACAGCGGAAACCCTGAGTGATGCGGTGGATCTAGCCCGTCAGGCCAAAGCCAAAGGAATTACCGCAGGCGTAGTTCATGACAAGCTCTATCTGCCAGGGCTGGTCAAGCTACGACGCCTTGTGGACGAAGGATTCTTCGGAAGAATCTTGTCCCTGCGTGGCGAGTTCGGCTACTGGGTCTTCGAAGGAGAAATCCAAGAAGCCCAGCGCCCATCGTGGAACTACCGGCTGGCCGATGGCGGGTCCATGACCACCGACATGTACTGCCACTGGAACTACGTACTGGAAGGAATCATCGGCCGCGTCAAGACGGTGACCTCCACGACCGCCACCCACATCCCAACCCGCTGGGACGAGCAGGGCGAGCCCTACACTGCTACCGCAGACGATGCCGCCTACGGAATATTCGAACTTGAGACACCGGCAGGTGACCCGGTCATCGCTCAGATCAATTCTTCCTGGGCTGTGCGTGTGTACCGCGACGAACTTGTCGAATTCCAGATTGACGGAACCCACGGTTCCGCTGTTGCAGGATTGAACAAGTGTGTGGCCCAGCAACGAGCCCACACACCTAAGCCCGTATGGAATCCAGATCTGCCTGTCACTGAATCCTTCCGCGACCAATGGCTCGAAGTTCCAGCCAACGCGGACTTGGATAACGGATTTAAGCTGCAGTGGGAAGACTTCCTCGGTGACGTTGCTGCCGGTCGAGAGCACCAATTCGGTTTGCTCTCCGCAGCCCGCGGCGTGCAACTGGCCAGCTTGGGCCTGCAGTCCGCAGCCGAGCGACGCACGCTGGACATTCCGGAGATCACGCTATGAACGAGAACAATCTTCCGGAACTCGGATTGATCGATGAACATGGCCAGTCGTTCACCTACACCCTCAAAGGTCCAGGGGACTTCACACGCCCGCTCGCCCCCTTTGTCTCCCGCAAGGTCTACGCCGCGGCCCACGTCATCCCGCAGATGGGGGCAAATAACACCCCCGGAGCGCCGGCGATTATCGATTGGGATGCCACCTTGGCCTACCGCCACGAGCTCTGGTCCTACGGACTAGGCGTCGCGGATGCAATGGATACCGCACAACGTGGCATGGGCTTGGACTATGCAGCCACCTGCGAGCTGATCACGCGTTCAGCCCACGAGGCTGCCACGGTCATCGCAGAAAACCGCTACCCAGCACTGGGCGGCCTGACGGTTCGTGATATCCTCGCCTGCGGCGTAGGAACGGATCAGCTAACGGTTAACTCCATTAAGCCCGGACAGTTGCAGTTGGTCACCGATGCCTACCTGGAAATGCTGCGCTTAGTAGAAGGCTCCGGATCAAAATCTATTGTGATGTGCTCACGCGCCCTCGCTAAGGCAGCGCGCAACTCACACGATTACCTCCAGGTCTATTCAACTGTGCTGGAAGCTGCTCAAGAACCGGTCATCTTGCACTGGCTCGGTGAAATGTTCGATCCAGAACTGGCCGGGTACTGGGGCACCACCGATCTGGCCGAAGCCACCTCAATCTTCCAATCAATCTTGGACAAGTACGCCCACAAGATTGATGGCGTGAAGGTTTCACTGCTCGATGCCGAGCATGAGAAACAACTTCGTGCTGCACTTCCTGCAGGGGTCAGGCTCTACACCGGGGACGACTTCAACTACCCGGAGCTGATCGAGGGTGACGGCGAACTACATTCAGATGCCTTGCTAGGAATATTTGCGGCCATCTACCCCGCAGCCTCAACGGCTATGCAGGCTTTTGACGCAGAAGATTCGCAACGCGGACGCGCAATTTTGGATTCCACTAGGGAACTAGGACTGCATATTTTTAGCGCACCCACGCTCTACTACAAAACAGGAATTGCCTTCCTTTCATGGCTCAACGGCCACCAAGCCGGATTCCAGATGATTGGCGGCCTTCAGGCAGGACGTTCGCTCCCGCATCTGATCCGTACCTTCGTGCTCGCCGATACCGCCGGACTGCTACTGAACCCACACCTGGCAGCCGAACGCATGGAACAGCTCCTAGCTGTCTACGGCGTCAACGTAACCACCCAAACGCTGACTGGAGTCTCATGAGCTTCGAATTATCGCTGAACACCGGAACCACCCCCAAACTAAACCTGCATCAGGCGGTGGAGGCAGCTGCCCGTGCGGGTCTGACGCACATCGGTCCATGGCGACACTTGATTGAAGAAGTTGGCGGTGCGCAACGTGCAGCAACCATCATCAGAGAAGGCGGGCTTCAGGCCAGTACCCTGTGCCGCGGCGGCTTTCTCACCGGGGCTTCGCCACGGACTAAGCAAGAGGCGCTTGAATCCAACCAGAAAGCTATCGAAGAGGCCGCCACGATCGGCGCGCGCAACCTAATTATGGTTGTTGGCGGCTTGCCCTCGGCGGCGCACATTCTCGGGGGCTCTGGCGATCCTGCCGACAAAGACATCGTCGCCGCTCGCGACCGAGTTGCGCGCAGCTTGGATCAGTTGGTTCCGCTGGCGCTAGAACACGGCGTCTGCCTCGTGCTCGAAGCACTACACCCCATGTATGCGGTGGACCGGGCTGTGCTCTCGACCCTAGGCCAAGCTCTCGACTTGGCCACCGCTCACCCGGCCGAAGCCGTAGGAGTTGTTGTTGATACCTTCCATGTCTTCTGGGATCCGCAGTTGCAGCAGCAAATTCAGCGGGCTGGTCTCGAACGCCGTTTGGTTAGCTACCAGGTTTGCGACTTCAACTTGCCTATCGCCAGCAATGCACTGCAATCACGCGGAATGATGGGCGATGGACATATTGATTTCGCAACGATCTCCCGCTGGGTTGCCCGGGCCGGCTATCGGGGACCAGTGGAAGTGGAGATCTTTAACGATGAGATCAATTCACAAGATCCTCACCTGACTCTTGCCACCATGTCTCAACGTTATGAGTCGCTAGTTTTGCCCCATCTTGAGCAAGCTGCAGGCATCCATCCGGCGAGCGCCATAAACTGATCTGACTTCGACGATTCCAAGAAGGGCACCATGAACCAGCAAACCACCGTAGCGGCTGTCACCGGCACCAATTCCGCTTTGCCGTCAACCACACCAGCGGTGGTGCTGGTCGGCCTTAATGGTTTCGGACGCCAGCATCTGACAAACATTCATCGTCTTGTCGAGGAGGAAAAGATTTCCTTTCTTGCCGGCGTTGACCCCAAGGATCCTGGCAGCCTTGTTCGCGGAGAAAAGACGCAAATTTTCAGTACCTTTGATGATTTTCTGAAAACAGGTCTAAAGCCGGACATCGTCATCATTTCAACACCGATCAACACCCATGCCGACTTGGCCATGAAAGCTTTAGAAACCGGTGCGGACTTGTACCTTGAAAAGCCGCCCACGGCGACACTAGAGCAGTACGAAACACTGTTCTATGCCGCACATGAGGCCAATATCAACGTCCAGGTAGGTTTCCAAGCTTTAGGTTCTCGCGCGTTAAAAGCCGTGGAAGAGTTTTTCGAGGACAACAACAAAAATTCGCCTATTGGTGCACTTCGCGCGGTAGGCGCCAGCGGAAATTGGGTGCGCACCACCGGCTACTACAACCGCTCACCGTGGGCTGGGCACCGAGTACTGAACGGAATCGAAATCGCTGACGGTGTGGTGACCAATCCTCTGGCTCATGCTGTCGCCAGCGCACTGCGGATTGCTGGTGCGAAGAGATCTGAGGATGTTGTCTCGGTTGCCACCGATTTGTACCATGCTCATCAAATCGAAGCAGATGACACTTCTGTTGTTCGGCTGGAGACGCGCACCGGAATCCCGGTAGTCGCTGCGTTGACGGTCTGCGCCAAGGAGCAACAAGATCCATGGATCACCGTCTACGGGACCGAAGGCTCTGCAATCTTGTACTACACGCGCGATGAACTGGTCATCCGCCCCAACACGGAGTCCGGGCGCCCGGAGACTACTGAAGTTTTTGAGCGCACCAACCTCTTAGAAAATCTCGTGAACGTGCGCCGCGGAACAGAAGCGACACTGCTGAGCTCACTGGAATCTGCTGGCGCCTTCATGCGGGTGCTTGAGCAGATACGCATTTCTCCCACCCCCACTACTATCCGCGCAGAACACGTTATACCTACTGGTGCTGACGAAGAATTTCACCCTGTCATTCCAGATATCGAGCATTTCATCAACCGTGCCGTCGCTGCCCAATCAGACTTTGCCTCACTCGGTGCTCCCTGGGCAGCCGATGCCTCGATCAGCGGCCAACTGACCCTTGAGAATCCTGCGACTGCGCAGAAGCTGACCGTTGCAAAGCTGCGCACGGGCGAGGATATTTCCCGGAGCAATTCACCGCGTCCTTTCTTAGATGAGTTGAAAACATTTGGTGGGGTGCACATCAGCGACCAGCAGCCTCTGGATCACTCGTGGCACCTCGGTGTCGGGGTGGCGCTGCAGGACGTTAACGGAAATAACTTTTGGGGTGGCCGAACCTATACACGAGCTGACTCGCGTTATGTGTGGCGACAAGACCATGGGCATATTCGAACCGTTTCAAATTCATTTGCCCCCAGCGGAAATTCTCACTCTTCGCACCTGGAGTGGGTTGGCCATGATCAGCAAATATTGCTCGACGAAAAACGCGCTGTGAACGTGCGCGCCTTTAACCACGAGCCCACCGGAATCTCGGGTTGGATCATGGATTTCACTTTTAGTCTCTGCGCACGAGACCAAACGGTTTCTCTGGGCTCTCCCGGTTCCAACGGGCGGGTTAATGGCGGATACGGCGGCTTCTTCTGGAGGCTACCAAAAGCTGATAGCCCAGCAATTTTTACCCAAGACGCAACAGGTGAGGATCAGGTCCATGGCTCACTGAGCCCATGGTTAGCCTTCAGTGCCGAATTCTCCTCAGAATCGGTCAGTTTGGCGCAACGCGGAGTTGAGCACGGTGCAGCAACTCTCGTTTTCTGCAGCAACGACGGTGACCCGTGGTTTGTTCGTAGCTCCAGTTATCCCGGTGTGGGAAGTTCTCTGGCTTGGAATTCGCCGGTGGTTCTGGAACCCGGAGACTCCGCGACTCGTCGAGTTCGAATTTTGGTCACTGATGGTCGCGTAGAGGCAGCGGACGTCGCTGCGCTGTACCAAGAAATCGGTTCAGAAAAATAGGAGGATCGAATATGCGTACAGCGGTAGCCGGTAGGTACACGAAAAAACATGCTCAGCTGATGGAAATCATCCATAATCAGGGTGCGCAAGCATTGTTGCTGTCCACTCCCGCATCGCTTGCGTGGTTCCTTGACGGTGCGCGCACGCATGTTTCGCTGGCCGCTCCCCCGATCCTCACGGTTCTGGTTCATGCACGCGGATGCGAACTTGCTACATCAATCAGTGAAGCTCAGCGAATCCAAGATGAAGAAGTCACGGGTCAGAACCAGCTGACGATCCATGTCACCAAGTGGTATGAGCCGCTGGATAACATCAGTTCGTGGTTCCCCGAGGCCAGTGACTGGAATATTCTTGCCGAGGCCCAGATCGATCAGGAGCTTCGTGCCCTGCGCTCGGCTTTGTCCCTAGCAGAAGTAGACCGCTACCGCCGGCTGTGCCAAGACACCGCTTCGGTGATGACTAAGGTTCTAGCTGAAACTTCCAGTGACGATTCCGAATATGCCGTCGCAGCCCACCTTTCAGCCGGTGCAATTGCGCTGGGTGGAGATGTGCTCGTGGCACTGGTCAGTGGCTCCACTCGTGTCCAGTATCGACACCCATTGCCGACAATGGCCCCGTTGGGCCGAAAGGCGATGGCTGTACTGTGCGTCAGGCGCCACGGCCTGATTGCTAATCTCACGCGCTGGGTCCGCTATGCCCCGCCAACGGCGCAGGAGCTTGCTGGTGAAGCTGACATTCTTAAGGTTGAGGCAGAGATCATTCGCGGTATTGCACACGGCAAAGCACTGGGCGAACTACTACCCGCCATTGAGCAGGCATACCCGGCCCACGGATTTGATGAGGATGAATGGACACGACATCATCAAGGAGGAATAGCCGGATATAACGGACGGGATCCCCGATTCTCACCTGAGTCTGTCGACGTCTTTCAGCCGAATCAAGCGTTCGCATTTAATCCGAGTGCAGAACGCGATGGCCTCATGTTCAAGGTTGAGGACACCATGCTGCTCACGGATTCGGGTGACATTGAAGTGCTGAGCGTCGATCCACAGTGGCCAGCAACAATAATCAATGGATTGCCCAGGCCCCAAGTACTGCAACGATAACGTCGCGAAGAAGAAAACCAGTGAGTACGAGGAGAGAAAATCCTCGTACTCACCGGTTTGTCTTTACTCAAATTTCCTAGACTTTGATCTTGAGTTCAGTTCGCCAGCTTCGCTTTGGTTCCCAACCGATCACCTCGCGTGCTTTCTGGATACTGAAGGCCGGGCTCTGCCCAGTCAGTTCTTGTGCCAACTCTGCGAGTTCCGGATAGATCTCTGGAATGATTTCCGCCAGTGGACGTGTAGCCATGGCATCCTGGGCACCGACGAAGAAAACATCGCCACTGTTGACGCGATCAAATCGCTGAATAAGTAGCAGCAAGAAGTCCGAAACGTCGCGGGCATCGACATAATTGAACAGCGCCGGCGCCGATAGCGTTGGATCCGCCAAACGCTCGGCCACGGTGTGGCCTTGTTGGGTCAGCGCTCCCTCCCACTCTTCTTTTGCGATCACAAAGCACGGGCGGAACGACACAAATTTCACCGGGCTCTCGGGACCCAACTTGGCCGCGAACATTGCCGCGATCTGTTCTGCCACAAACTTGGATAGTCCATAAGCATGCCAGGGTCTCGGCGTTTCATTTTCGTCCAGTGGAAGCTTTTCAGGGACCCACCCACCGGGAGATCCGTAGCCCATAATCGAAGGGCTGGAGGCCAAGACCACCCGCGTCGCACCTGACTCTACGGCTGCAGAGGTGACGTTGTGCGCAATCGTAGCGTTGGTCTGCAAAAGCACCTCTTCAGGGGCCATGAACGGAACGGCCATGGCCGCCAACGAGACGACTGCCTGGGGGTTGATTTCTTTGAATAGTGTCTGTGTTGCTTCGGCGTCTTGTAGATCAATACTGCGGTAGTCAACGCCGGCCACTGGTTCCTCGGGCAATCCCCGATCCAGTGAAATAACTTCATGGCCTGCGGCTGCAAAACCATCGACAACCGACCGCCCGAGGCGACCTGAACCGCCGGTAATAATTACCTTTTCACGCATGGATTCAATTACACCTGAGCCTTGTCGACAGCTGAGAAATTAACGCCCAGTCCAGCAAAACGCACGTTCACTAGCTCGCCTGTTTCCAAAGAAGTGTTCCCGCAGATTCCCACCGCAATCGCTCGTACGCCATCAAGGAATCCGGCCTGCCGCGAATATCCGTCAACTTGCTGGCCCTGGAAGAGTTCTTGAAGCAGAAGCTTATCGCCTCCACCGTGCGAACCTTCGGAATTGATAATGGGAATTTCTTCCGCTTCTTGCCAGTGGCGTTGAAGTATGAGCCGTTCCCCCTTGGAACGCACTTTGCTGCTCTGACCATCGTCGTTGTAAGAGGGATCAACTGGACGGCCGCCGGAGGCCGGTAGGACCGCCGCCCGCTCAACTACATCAAGTTCCAGACGCCCTTCGGTTCCGTTGATCGCAACTCGGTATCCTTCCCACGGACTGTGCGCATTAAGCGAATAGGAAAGAATGGTGCCTTTGTCGTATTGAACGGTCAGGCTCAGATTGTCTTCAATGGAAATTTGCCCATTAAAAACGCCTTGATCGCGGCGGTAACCATCCAAATGTTCATTAGCCAAGTACAACTTCTCTAAGCGTTCGTCACTACGCAAGTCCAGATCAAAGGGCTCTTGATCGCTTAGCTCATGCGTGCCGCGTTCGTGGGTCTGCAGTCCTCGCGCAGCGGCGTTTTTGGGCCATAAAATTTGAGGCCGCCGGCAGCAAAAACGCTCTGAGGCGAATCATCAAGCCACCAGTTGACGAGGTCAAAATGATGACTAGATTTGTGGATCAGTAACCCGCCGGAATTCTCCTTGAGTCGATGCCAGCGACGGAAGTAGTCAGCTCCGTGAACGGTGTCGAGCATCCAGCTGAAATCTATCGACGTCACCTGACCGATCAGTCCATCATCAATGGCCTTTTTCAACGCCGTATTTCGCGGTGAGTAACGATAGTTAAAAGCGACGATCACCTCGCGACCGGTATCGTCTACGGCTTGCGCTATGCGCGCGGTACTCGCCGCATCGATGGTCAGCGGCTTCTCTACAATGACATCGGCCCCCGCATACATGGCGGTGCAAATCAGGGCGGCGTGGGTATAGTCCGGCGTCGTGATGATGACCCGATCAATGGAATTTTCGCGGATGAATGAATCCAGCTCGTCGGGGTCGAAGGAGCCCAAGCGTTCCCCAAAGCTCTGCTCGACAACGTCTTGGTAGTACTCGACCCGGCCTGGGTTTGTATCCGTTAAGGCAACCAATTCAGCTACGTTGCTGTGGTCGCCAAGGATTGAGGTGATGTACATTTCGCATCTGTTCCCGGCCCCGATCAGCACGTAGCGCTTACGTGTTGTTGTTCCCATCAGTTTTCTCCTTAGCTAGGTGCTGCAGTATTTGCCGAGATGACAAGATGCGATTGGCCCGGAGTCTGAAACGCCGGGCCAATCTCTTCCTTATTTGATGCCGGTAGTAGCAATGCCTTTGACCAGATATTTTTGACCGAAGAGGAATGCTAGGAAGACCGGGACGAGCGTAACGATCGACATGGCGAACAGGGCTCCCCAGTTCGATTCACCCGTTGAATCAATGAAGGCGTTCAATGCCACCTGCACCGTGTAATTGCTTGGATTGGTCAGGTAGATCAAGGAAGTGAAGAAGTCGCTCCAGGTCCAGATGAAGGTGAAAATCGCTGTGGTCGCTAACGCTGGAACCATCAGCGGCAAGATGACCTGCAGGAAGATCCGGGGGTGTCCGGCACCGTCGATACGGGCAGCTTCGTCCATATCTTTAGGGATACCTCGAATGAACTGGATCATGAGGAAGATGAAGAAACCGTCGGTTGCCAGCAGCTTCGGGACGATAATCGGCCAGAAGGTGTTGACCCATCCGATCTGAGAAAACATGACGTACTGCGGCACGATGATCACGTGAATCGGAAGCATGATGGTCATCAGCATGAGCACAAACATGATCTTCTTGAATTTGAACTCAAGTCGGGCAAAGGCATAAGCGGCCATTGAACACGAAACAAGATTTCCGACGATGCATCCAATGACCAGGACGGCCGAGTTCAGCAGGTACTTGCTGAACGGCTCAGAAAGGGCGTCCCAACCATTGGGGTAGTTGTTCCAATCTACCTGCGAAATGACGAGGCCAGCTTCGCGGAAAATCAGATCATTAGGCCTGAAAGAACTGGCTACCATCCACAACAGCGGGTAAATCATTACCCCTGCGGCCAGCAGCAACAGTGTGTGTTTTACGACGGAACGAAGCGGTGTGCGCGCCTTTGGCCGATGGCCTTTAACCCTGCGCCCGGTGGCATCAGTTCCGCCGACCGGCAGGTTCTGGCCCATCATCTTTTCCTCGTCGAGAGCATGATCTTGCGGAGTTTGTTCAAGATCTTCTGACTGCGGTACCGAAGTTTGATTAGTCATCGTAGAACACCCAATACTTTGAAACTAAGAAGTTCACGGCGGTAAAAGCGCCGACGATGAGGACCAAGAGCCAGGCCATGGCCGATGCGTATCCCATGTCGAATTGCTTGAAGCCTTGCTGATACAGATACAGAGTGAAGAACATCGTGGAGTCGGCCGGTCCGCCCGAACCGTTGGAAACAATGAAGGCTTGGGTGAAGTTCTGGAAAGCTCCGATGATCTGCAAAACGAGGTTGAAGAAGATAATCGGGCTAATCATCGGGAGCGTAATGCTCCGGAACTGACGCCACTTGGATGCGCCGTCAATGGACGCGGCTTCGTAGTACATGGCAGGAACTTGGCGCAATCCAGCCAAGAAGATCACCATGGGTGATCCGAAGGTCCAGACGTTCAGCAGGATCAGGCTTCCAAGCGATGTGTTCGGATCCGAAATCCAGCCAATACCTTGGATCCCTACAAGTTCGAGCATCTGGTTGACCAGGCCGGTCGTTCCAAAGATCTGCTTCCACAACACTGCGATGGCTACTGACGAGCCGAGCATTGATGGGAGGTAGAAAACGGATCGGTAGAACGATAGTCCGCGCATTCCCCGGTCCAGCAAGATTGCAACAGCGAGGGCAACTGCAAGTTGCAGCGGGACACCGATAAGAACGTAGGTAAAGGTCACACGCAGCGAATTATGCAGTCGTTGGTCGTCCAACATCCGCTCGATGTTTGCAAACCCGGTAAATTCCGGTGACTGCAACAGGTTGTAGTCCGTAAAAGCGAGATATAAGGACATCGCCATCGGTCCCAAAGTGACCAGGAAGAGCCCTATCGTCCATGGAATCAGGAAGATATGGGCGGCCTTGTTATCTTTTGCAGGAGCCTTCTTACCTTTACTCTTACTCAGGCTTTGCAACTCGGCAATGGCGCTCACTGGCCATCACCTCCTTTCATCAGAACGCTAGGGTGCCCCTTGCGAATCGGGACCGACATGACTGACTCCTTGCTTTAAGAAATGCTTCGCCAACACACGTTGGAATGCGCTTTCCAATCTCTGTTCCATAACGCTAAACTAAAGACCAACGTGAGGTCAACCACATTCGTAAGATGAGTTGCAGTAGTGGCGCTTACATCCTCAATGCCAACTCTCGGGCCTCAAGGGTGCCCTCCAGAAAAATCAGTGATTCAATGAAGGATTCATAAATTGTCTCAGGTCAGAAGCGAATTTAAGGACATTGTTGAGTCCATAGAACTCTATCTAATTTCGCTGCCATTTGACGCGATGCGTCGCAAAACAGAAGATTCCAATGCGGAATCAATCGATACTTTCAATGCATCATCGCGGGCTTTCACCCAGATGGAATCCTTGATCGTAAAAATCACGACCGTCCAGGGACTTGTCGGTTGGGGTGAAGGCTTTGGGCACAAGGCGAATCCAGCTACGTGGGCAGCACTTGAGCATATTGTGGCGCCCTTCTTCTTGGGGCGAAGCACTGAGTTGGACGAGTGTCTTCCCGCCGCGGAATACGCCTTTCATGCATTCGGGCGTAGTGGTCCTGTTGAATATGCGCTGTCTGCTATCGACATCGCGCTATGGGATATTGCGTCGAAGCGGGCCGGCAAAACCCTGCGTGAGTACATTAATGCCAATTCTCGCCACGAGATCAACGCCTATGCATCGCTGGTTCATTACGCCGAGGACCCGGGAGAGGTTTCCTTCCACCTTTCCCGCGCTATGTCCCGTGGATTCAAGGCATTCAAATTACACGAATCCTCGAGACCAGCAATTCAGGCAGCACGGCAGGCCGTCGGAGACTACCCGTTGATGGTCGATGTGAACTGCAAATGGAAATTGTCGGAGGCCCGTGCGGCTTTTGAACAGCTTTCCGACATGAACCTCTTGTGGATCGAGGAACCAGTTTTCCCACCAGATGATTCGCAGTCACTGCAAGCACTGAATTCCGAATTCAGCAATGTTTCCGCAGGTGAGAATCACTCAGGTACCAATGGCCTCATCAATGACATGGCGCGCGGTGCCCTAGAGTTTGCCCAGCCAAGCATCGGCAAGATCGGTGGAGTCAGTGCAATGTTGCAGGTGCGCGAAGCCGGTAGAAGACTCAACGTGCACGTCATTCCCCATTGCTTCTACTTCGGACCAGCACTTCTAGCCAGCGCGCAGATCATTGCTCTGGATCCACCAGTGCGTCTTGAAGACGGGCACATTCGACCAGAGCTGGAAATTCCATTCCTCGATTGGGAAGTGCAACTGCATTCATGGCATGCGCCGCATCAAGCTCTGCTTAGCTCCGAGGGCACCTTGCCTCTTCCAACAGCGCCAGGAATAGGTTTTGAGCCAGAAACGGAAATAATGAATCAACATACGCTCAAGCACTGCACCCTCGGGGCAGGCAAGTAGATCCGCCTAGCAAATAGGCCGGTGAACTCTCGTGCGGATTTCTACCTAAACCTTTTTTGCTGACTGCTTTAGGCTTCCAGAACCTTCATCAGCAGCTCAGCCTCATCGGAAATAATCGCGTCAACTTCGCGTTCAACCAATAACCTCATGATTGGTTCGTCGTTGACGGTCCACACGTGCACCTGCGCTCCGGCGCGCTGTATGGCCTTGGTGAAGCGGTTGGTAGCCACCGGCAGTCCGTGTAGCTTAAATGGAATCTGAACGGCCCAGTACCCCTTGACCAGCTTCTTAGGTACCCAGCCTAAAAGATGGGCGCTGATCCACATCACTGTGATTTCCCGGCGTCCCGGCGAGCGCTTGATGGGTGCTGAGAGCAGATGTTGCACCGCGTGGGTGCGCGCACTTTGGAATGCGGCAATCGCGATTTGTTCGTGCGCCCCACGGCGTTCAATCAATTCCGCCAGTGGTCCAATGACCAGATCATCTTTGACATCCAAGTTGAAGATAGCTTCAGGGAAAGCATCCAGCACCTCATCCAGGGTGCATAACGGCTGACCACCAGCAAGGACTTCAGCCAATTCTGCGTCGGTGCGCTCAACAAATTTTCCGCTGGCATTGGTGACCCGATCCAAGGTCTCATCGTGGAACAGGAACACGGTGCCATCGGCTGAGGCATGCAGGTCTGATTCCAAATGGGTCACGCCCAAGGCAGTTGCACGCTGGAAAGCGATGAGCGTATTTTCTTCATCCCCGGTGCGGACACCACGGTGTGCAAAAGCGAAAGTCATTTCAGTAGTCCCTCAATGATTTGGGCGACGCCATCCTCGGCAAAGGATGGTGCTTGGTAGCGGGCACAAGCCAACGTGGTCGGGTGCCCCGAAGCCATGGCGTAGCCATGTTGGGCAAATTCGAGCATCTGAATATCGTTGGGCATATCCCCAAACGCCATAACCTCATCAGGGGTGATACCCAAGCGTTGGCAATACTCGTTCAACGTCTTGGCTTTGTTGATATCCACGTGGGCCATCTCTAAAAGGGAAACGTCAAAAGCCGAATGAGTGATTGATACTAGTTGATGTAATTCAGGCTGCACCGCAGCATAAAAATCATCCATCGTCAGTTTTCTTGAGCGAGCTAGGAACTTAACGATGCCTTCTTGATCAATTTCATCCGACGTTAGATCCAATTCCGCACAGTCATCAAGTCGGTGATGGGGTTCGGCAAAACCGTCCGAGAGGTGCAAGCCCTTGGTGGTTTCGGCGGCAAAGCTAGCTTCCGGGTCCACCTGCAAAATGATTTCTGCAGCTTTACGTGCCAAAGCAGCGCTGAGCGTGCGTGACCAGATCACTTCGTCTTGTTCTAAGTCGTAGAGCACCGCGCCGTTGGAACAGATCACCGTGCCTAAGCCACCAAAGGCTTGGATGATCGGACTTAGCCAGCGAAAGGGTCTGCCGGTGACAAATACGATCTGGATTCCGGCTTCTCGAGCGTCTAAGAATGCGCGTCGAGTACGCTCGGAAATGGTCCCGTCCGGGGAAACGATAGTCCCGTCCAGGTCCGAGGCGATCAGCTTGATCACCCTAGAGCTCCTCGCGTCGTGGCGGGTTAGCGCCAGCTCGTTGCACCGTGACCGCCGATGCTTTGGCCGCAAATTCTAGGGCCTGCGAGAGTTCGTTGATCTGCAGTTTGGCCAGTTTTTCGCGGTTGGATGCACCGATCATGCCGTGCTCGGCAAGCCAGCACAGCAACGCCGCGGTGAAGGTATCGCCAGCGCCCACGGTGTCGGTGACTTCCACAGGTTCCGCGGTAAATTCTGCATCTCCGGCCCGGACGATGCCCCAAGACCCACGTGATCCTGCGGTGGACACAACGATGGCCGGGCCCATGTCTAGCCAGGCTCGCGCAGATTCCTTAACCGAACGCATCGGGTACATCCACTTTAGATCGATGCCTGAAACACGCACCACGTCTGCTTGCGCGACAAAGCGTTCCACCTCGGCCACGGTCTGGGAATGGTTGGTCACCAACGAGGGGCGCAGGTTCGGGTCATAGCTGATGGTCGCGTGAGTGCGGGCCGCCGAGAGCAACGGCAACAGCTCTTCTGGGCTAAAGAGGGTAGCGATGGAACCGGTGTGCACCAGCTCAACATCTTGAGGCAACTCAGGGCCGATGGTTGGCATCTGCCAGTAAGCGTTAAACGCGAACGCCGCACCGCCGGCCGGGTCCAAGATACCGTGGGCAATGACGGTGGCCTCGTCATCGGCGCCACCGATGTACTTCACGTTGTTTTCTTCGAGATAGACCTCGATCTTGCGGCCCTTATCGTCAGCACCCCAACGGGAGATCAGCGTTCCGGGATAACCCAAACGAGCCAGTGATACCGCGACGTTCAGTGGGCTTCCGCCCACAAATTCTTGGGCGAGGGTAATGCCGGAGGCCAAGACGTCGACCAGTGCTTCACCGATCACGGTCGGGTTCATGCTGCTCCTTCAATAGTGCAGGGGTGACAAGGCGGCCACGCAGGCAGCCCATTGGCTACTGTGCGGATCAATCCAAGTGTAATGATCTGAGGCAAACAGTGCGAAGCGATACTCCTGCCCCACTGCCGCTGCTTTGTCGGCAGCCAGTCGAGCAATTTTCACTGGAACATCTTGATCGTCTCGCCCATGAAAGATTACGACACGGGCAGTACTTGGCCATAATTCCACCGGACTGTACATAGCCATAGGTGCATCGGCCAACAGTTCATCCACTGCCCCGTCGCTGAGCTTTAGCCGGCGCGCCCACTCTAGGTCCAGCACTCCTGCCTGACTGATCACCTGCGACACCCGAGGATCACTCGCAGCCAATACGCAAGCCAGCTGGGCTCCAGCGGGTGGCCGATCAAGGTGATCGGCCCTTCCTCTTTAATCAGCCCCAGCGCCAACCTGGCATCGGCCAACATCTTTGCCGCACTTCCCGGACCACGCCGGTACTCCAAGTTATAGGCGGGGATCCCACGCTGCGCTAAGTCTTGAGCCAGTGGCAGTCCTAGATCTGCACGGTACTTTTCACGCCAATAGCCACCATGGATGATCATCACCGCCCCCTGGGCCGTGGTGTGCTCTGGTTGGCAAAACTGCAAGTATTGATCCGGGTGCGGCCCGTAGTGCATCACACTAGTTGCCCGGGAAATTCGGCGAGCGCTTTTCCACAAATGCTGAGCGGCCTTCAACCGAGTCATTGGTAGCAAAGGCACGCTGGAAGGATTCGCCTTCCACCACGAGTGCGTCATGAGTGTTCAGTGCATCCATGGCTACCAACGCGGACTTGGCATTGGCTACGGCAGTGGGTGCGACAGCGGCAATTTCCTCGATGGTAGCCACCGCCTGATCGATCAGTTCCTCGGCCGGGACAACACGGTTAGCTAGTCCGATGCGCAACGCTTCCTCGGCCTTGATCCGTCGGCCGGTGAAGATTAGTTCGCGGGCCAGCGCGTTGCCAACTCGACGTGGCAGGCGTACCGATCCACCAAAGCCGGGCACCAAACCTAGGGTGACCTCTGGCTGGCCAAAGCTTGCCTTCTCGGAGGCGTAAATGAAGTCACAGGCCAGTGCTAACTCGCAGCCGCCGCCTAAGGCAAAGCCGTTGACCGCTGCAATCACCGGGACCTGCAAGGCTTCTAGACGTTCGGTCACAGCGTGCATTTGGCGTCCGTACGCCAAGGCGCCCTGGGCGTCCATCGCATTCATCTGCACGATATTGGCGCCGGCAACAAAGGACTTCTCGCCAGCTCCGGTGATGATCACACCACGGTATTCAAAACCGGTGGTTTCAAACCAGTCAACAAAGGCTTCGAGGTCATTAACCACCTCTTGGGCCAGTGCGTTCAGCGATTTGGGCTGGTCGATGGTCAGGATCAGTGCTGGGCCACGCGCAGACAGCGCGAGCGTATCAAATTGCTTCATGACTTCACTCTACCCATGCACCCGAGAGGTTCCTAGCGTTTTTTGCGACCCTTGGATCCGCCTGAGCGCCCCGGCTTGCCACCATTGCTTCGCGCCTGCTTCTTGGCCAGTTCCTTTTGCCGTTTGGCAGCGGCCAGGGATTTGACCTTGGCGTCCAGCTTCGCCTTGTCGTTAATGCGCTTGGCTTTTTGTTCTTCGTTGCGCACCGAGGCTTGGCGGGAGGAGTTAGCGCGGCGTCCGCGGACAATCCCAATAAATTCTTCTAAGAGTACGGGGTCTTCCACCGATGATGGCCAGGCGATGCCTACCTGGGTCGGGGAACCGTCTTCGATGAAGCGGCTGACTACGTCCTTGCGGGCAAAGAGTCGCGCGATGCTCTGCGGAACGCGCAAAACTTGGGCGCCGGAGGCCACTACTTCCATGGCGGTGGGGATGCCACCCACGGCTTCTGGGTAGTCTGCGAGGTCTAACTGCGCAAAGCCTTCCACCACACTGGCAGGGATGGATTCCTCGTAGTATTCAACCTCGTGGTCTTTAGCTGCACAGACCACTTCGAGTTCTTCATACAGCGGGATCACATGGCGGGTTTCGTCTTTTGGGGACTCGCCGCGGTAGCGCACGAAGACCGCGTCGGCCTCGTCGTTGGCCAAAAGGTCAAGAATCGATCCTTCGTCCTGGCGCCAGGCTTTAAGTTCCATGTCCGGGTAGCGCTCCTGGAAGCGATCCATCCATTTGCCGGGGTGACGCCGGCGGCGTAGGCGATTCGAAGTTTTTGCACCCCTTAAGCCTACGCTGTAGCGGGTTAAATACCGCAGGCGGGCACCGAAGAATCGGTACCCGCCTGATAAGTAGGCCAGAAGTGGACTTACTTGTCGGTCTTTACAACCAAAACGTCGCACGGTGCGGAGTGAGCAACCGAGGAAGCAACGGAACCAAGCACTCGGCCCAGACCCTTCATGCCAACGTTACCGACAACGATCATCGAAGCCTTGCGGTCTTCAGCGTCGGAGATCAGAACGTCGCCTGGCTTGCCGTGACCGGCAGCAGCGGTGATCTTCACGCCTGGAACGGCGTTCTTCACGTCGTTAGCTACACGCTGTGCGAGCTTGCGAGCCTGCTCTGCGTCATCCAGGATCCAGGTATCGGAGCCGATGGAAACAACTTCGGTATTATCCGATGCGTGGGCGGTGATGACCACCAATTCGGCGTCGAGCTTCAATGCCAATTCAGCAGCACGACGTGCTGCGCGCTGAGCGGTTTCCGAACCGTCGACACCTACGATGATGGTTTCTGACATATTGTGCTCCTTTATTGTGAGTGATGCTGTTAAGTGATGGATAACACTTTATGGCCTTTAGGCCACTTTATCCTGTAAAAAGCCGACGGCGCGTTCCCAAGCTATAACTGCCTGCTCAGGGTCGTAATTTCCCGCGGTGTTTTCGTCATTGTGGAAAGCATGCTTGGCGTCGTAATAGAAGTACTTCACCTGAGCGCCCGACTGCTCACGGATCTGTTCTTCTTGAACTCGCGCCTGTTCTGGCGGGTACATTTCGTCAAAGTTGGCGTAGTGCCCCTGGATCGCGGCGCGTACGCCGGAGAAATCGTTGGGCACACCTTGACCTACCCCGTAGAACGGGACGGCGGCCGCAATTTTTTCTCCCTGCTGCGCGGCGAGCTGCAGAACAAAGCCGCCACCCATGCAGAAACCGATAGCGCCAAGCTTCTTGCTGGTGACATGTTCGCTGGCCAGCAGGTAATCCACCGCTCCGGCCAGTAGCTTTGCACCCTTGTCTTCGGGAAGTTCGGACATCATTTGCCCGGCTTCTTCCCCGTCATGGGTGATTGATCCGCCGTAAAGATCTGGTGCCAGCGCAACAAAGCCGAGCGCTGCCAGACGGTCTGCCACGTCGCGAATGTGGTCCGTTAGTCCCCACCATTCCTGAATGACAATGACCCCTGGGCCCTTGCCTGAAACAGGTACTGCGAGGTAGCCGTGTGCCTGCGCACCCGAGGATGGGAACGTCACGTTCTGGTGTGGTGTTTTTCCTGCCATTACGCCTCCTGATCTTCGTGTGACACCAGTTTATGCAGGTCTTGCCCCAAATAGCATTGACTTGCCCCACATTAGAGCCAAGTTGTTCTACTTTCCGGGTGTGACCTCGCCGATGCGCACCAATGCGTCGGTGACCAGGTTCCAGAATCCGTCATGGTCCAGATCTACCGCAACCGAAGTATTGCAGTTCTCATCGGCTGGGGCGCGGAAGTCGGTAACGGTCATACCTAAGGTCAGATCTCCGCGCAGTTCCACGTTCACCGGTGCCTTGACGGTCCGCACGATCCGCGGGTCAATGACATAGGCGACGGCGCAGGGGTCGTGGACCGGCGGAGCGTCGAAGCCCTGGTGATCACGGTAGGCCTGAGCGAAGAAGTCCATCAGTTCGCGGACAAACTTTGCCGGGGCGGTGCCGATGTTTTCAATGCTCGCCACGACCTCGGCAGTGGCCAGCGCCTGATGGGTCAGGTCCAAGCCCACCATCACTACCGGCCATTTCTCGTTAAAGACGATGTGGGCCGCTTCCGGATCAACCTTGATGTTAAATTCTGCAACCGCACTCCAGTTACCGGTGTGGTAGCCGCCGCCCATCAGCACCACTTCGCGAACACGAGAAACGATGCGTGGTTCTTTGCGTACAGCTAAGGCGATATTGGTCAGTGCGCCGGTGGGCACTAGGGTGATTTCTCCAGGTTCGTGGCTCATCACCAGATCGATAATGACATCTACCGCATGGCGCGAGTCCAACTCGATGGTGGATTCGGGCTGTTCTGGTCCGTCCATGCCCGAGTCACCGTGAACGTCGGCTGCGGTTTCAACTTCGCGCACCAACGGCCGGGAGCAACCGGCGGCAAATGGAATCCCGGTGATACCTGCGATAGTTCCCACGGCCAGCGCGTTGGCGGTGACCTTATCTAGGGTCTGGTTTCCAGCCACGGTGGTTACTGCCAATAGGTCAATGGCTGGGCTGCCGTGGGCAAGGATCATGGCTACCGCGTCATCATGGCCTGGATCGCAATCCAGAATGATCTTTCGGGGCGTAATGCTGTCCTGAGCCATGGTGCCATCCTCATATCTACCAGCAGGGGGCCGGTTACAGTGTGCGGTGCGGAGATGATTGTGAACGGAGACTTGTTGCAGACAAGTTCGCTCGAGCTAATTCTTTCCTGTTAGCTCGTTTACGTCAAGCGCTTAACTATGGGAGTGCTCGGGGAACTAAGCGACTACGATGGTGCCATGACCTATGGCGAAAAGACCGGCAATTCCCGCGAACCGCGACGCGTCACCGCGGCTATGGTTGCATCGCATGCCGGCGTTTCTACTGCAACGGTCTCGCTGGTTGCCAATGGAAAGTCTGCCGGGCGGGTCTCGGCTGTTAATGAACAGCGTGTGCGCGAAGCCATCCGCGAGTTGGGCTACTTTGTTGATAGCATCGGCAGCTCACTAGCCAAGGGTGTCAGTTCTCTGGTCATCATGGTGGCCCCAGATATTTCCAACCCCTTTTTCGCCAAGGTGATTGCCGGCGTTCGCTCGGTACTGGCCAACGACTACCAACTCATGCTCTCGGTCACCGATGCCGGCGTCTCCCCCAGCGCCAGTGAAACCCGAAAGATCATGGGCCTGCGCCCTGCCGGTTTGCTCGTTCACGCGCCTAGCCAAGAATTTCTTGATGAGATCTCCGGCAATCTACCTATGGTGGCCCTCGACGCCCCGGGCATTAGCGAGCAATTCCCCGCGGTGAACATGGACGTGGCCCAAGGCGCCCGCGATGTTGTTGCTCATTTTGCCGCGCTGGGACATCGCAAGGCCGCCTATTTGGACGCAAGCACCGGAACCGAAACCCTCTCCGTACGTCGCGAAGCATTTTTGGCAGCCGCAGCTGAATACGGCATTGAAGTCTTACCCGGCTCGGTAGCCAGCTCGAAGATCGATGTCACCGCAGCCTCCCAGGTCTTCAGTGAGAACTGGGAAGCATGGGAAAAAGCTGGTGTCACCGCACTGGGCTGCGCCACCGATAATCACGCCTTTGGCGTGCTTCATGCAACCCGTGCGTTAGACATCCGTATTCCTCAGCAGCTCGCGGTGGCAGGTTTTGATGACCTTCCGTATTCCGCAACATCTAATCCGGCCATTACCTCGGTGCAGCTCAACGCGCAGGAGGGTGGGCGACAAGCCGCGCTCAAATTGCTGGGTTTGATCAACGGCCAGAGCCCCGAGCCATTGCAAAGCATGCTCCCCAGTTCCCTGATTGTCCGCGGATCAACCCAACCTGAAGAGCAAAGCTAGCTCAAGGCTCACTATTCGATGAGCTTGCCGCTCTTTGCCAGTTCCGGATTGGTGCACGAGGACAGGTCAAAGCAGCAAGGCCGACGCTTTCCATCGCGCAGCTTGGAAATGCTCACTTCTACCCGGCGTTGACGAGTTGTTGGAGCCTTGGTGGATCCAACCCATCGGACCCACTCCCAGCGGGCCATCGGAGTCAAACTAGTCCAGGTCGATTCCAGATCGGTAGCCTCATCCAAGGCCTGCGCCAAGTCATCAGGAATTGCGGTCTCAGGCCATACCGAACTTGGCTGCATCTCCAGGTGAACGCGCTCCCCTAGCGCAGCATCAATGTCCGGCGCGTGTTCGTTCGCGAGATCAATCCAATGGCCACGTCGCCCATCGGGGTCGATAACGATCGTGCGGCCCGCAAACTCTCCGAGCAGATCAACCGCCACCTGGCCGCGGCTTGAGAGCAGGTCGCTCGATTCTTGGTCCAAGCGCAGGATCCGATGTTCATTAATGGAGTCAATCGTTCCGTGCACTTCAAATGGTTCTTTAGACGCCGCCATAATGTTCTGCCTTTCGAATTCTCAAAGGAAGTCTAATGCAGTAATGGATCCACGCTGCCGAACGAGGTGCGAATTCAACACGCGGTAACTAGGTATAGTCACGGCATTCTCGTGAATGCGCAGTGTGATTTAGGACAGCACGCAGACCGGACGCGTAGTAAAGGGCAAAGACGTTGCTGCCGATTTGTTCAACGCTGCCAGCGTTTAGTCACGAGTTACGGCTTCATCATCTGGTGTTGCACCGAGACCGTGTGCAGGCGCGGGCTGCCCGATGGCGGCCGCCGTAGAAAACAAAATAACCCCTGACATGAACTTTAATTCATTGTCAGAGGTTATTTTCATATGTGCGCGAGGGGGACTTGAACCCCCACGACCTTGCGATCACTGGCACCTGAAGCCAGCGCGTCTACCAATTCCGCCACTCGCGCATATGTAATTTTTGTTGCCACGTGCTTTTGCAACAAGAAATAGCTTACACACAGATTTTGTGTTCGCCTAATCGAAACCTTTGGCTGTGGTCAGAGACACACGGTCTAGCCTCTGACTACTACGTCATTAAGCGGTCCATACTTCTATCACTCACGTATTTTTCGGCATTTCCACAGCTGAAAACAGTAAGATCAATAATGAAGTTCTGTGTTCACTGCTTTTGAGCTTGAATGCGAGACACTTAGATAAGCAATGGACCATCAAGGAAGGGGCACGAATAATGGGCTTTCTCGACAATGTCGAACGCGGCTTAGAGAAGGTCGTCACAAGCTTCTTTCGTGGAACCAGCACCGCAGACCTGAAGCCAGTTGAACTGACCAGCGCCCTGCGTAACGAAATGGACCGCGGAATCCTTCCAATCAGTGAAGGACGCAGCCTTGCTCCGAACGACTTTGTCATTTCGTTGAGCAGCAAAGACTTCTCGACCGCAAAAACCTGGGGACGTGCCGTAGTCAACGAGATGGCTAAGGTCACCGCGGAACACGCAACCGTCCAGGACTACACCGTTCACGGTGACATCATGATCCACTTTGTCTCCAAAGATGATTTTAAGCCTGGTGAGATGGAAATCAGCGGATCCGTCAAGGAATCCAGCTCCAATGTAGCGGCTTCCGCTCCGGTAAAGATGCCAATTGGCAAGCCGTCTTCCTCAGCTTCTTCAAGCGCCAATGGGCAGTCGCGTCCAACCGTGCGCCCGATTGAAGAGATCCCCAAAGTTCCAACGCAGAAGCAGGCAATCCTCGAGGTTGCCGGCCAGCGTTATGCACTACACCATCACTCCATCGTGCTGGGACGTTCGGCTAGCACCGACATCCCAGTTGATGACACCGGAGTTTCACGCCAGCACATCCGCGTGGAAACCCGGGGCAAGACTAGCTTTGTCGTCACTGATTTGGGTTCCACCAACGGAACCTACGTCGACGGCAAGAAGATTTCAGCCGAAACTCGTATTTTTGATGGCTCGATCATTACTATCGGTCAGACAAAAATCGTCTTCCGACTAATTACCTCGAATAATGGAGGTCGCGCGTGAACGATCTGGTTCTAAGCCTGTTCCGACTAGGCTTTCTGGTACTCATCTGGCTGCTCGTTTTGAGCGTTGTCGGATCGATGCGCCGTGATTTGGCCGTCGGAAAACGAGATCGCACCGGCAAGCCAAGCGCCCGTCAGCTCAAGAAGCACCCCGAGCTGGCTGAACCGGAAGCTCCAGCACGTAAGCCGGCTACCACCTTGGCCATCGTTGAAGGTCCGCTGGCTGGCAACAGCATCCCACTAAACGGTCAGCCGATCATGTTCGGCCGTGCTCAGGATGCCACCGTTGTCTTGGATGACGATTACGCTTCTGGTCGCCACGCACGCCTTTTCCCCCAGGGATCTCGTTGGTTCATTGAAGACCTGGGCTCCACCAACGGAACTTTTGTCGGTGAAACCCAGCTTTCACGCGCCCAAGCAGTAGAACTAGGACAGCGGATCCGCATTGGAAAGACTGTCTTGGAATTGAAGGCCTAGCCTATGGCCCTCAAACTCAAATTTGCCGCAAAGTCTGATGTTGGGCGGATTCGTAAGAAAAACGATGACTCCGCCTATGTCGGTGAATACCTTGCGGTACTCGCCGATGGCATGGGCGGCCATGTCGGTGGCGACGTCGCCTCGGCATCTACCGTCCTAGATTTAGTGCACCTAGATCATTCAGACATTGCAGATCCCCAAAACGCGTTGCCTGATGAAATTCAGGCCGCCAATCTGGTCTTGAACGAACTTGTTGGTTCCAATCCGAAGCTTTCGGGCATGGGAACCACGGTCACTTCATTGCTGCTTTCTGGCACCACTTTGCAGATGGCCCACATTGGTGACTCGCGAGCCTACCGGCTGAAGCACGGCACTTTTGAGCAGATCAGTCGCGACCACACTTTTGTGCAGCGACTTGTTGACGAAGGTCGGATCAAGCCGGCCGAGGCTGAGGTCCACCCCCATAAGAACGTTCTTTTGCGCGTTCTTGGTGACTCGGATGCCTCACCAGAACTTGATGTTCAGCAAATCGAAGCTGAGCCCGGCGAACGCTGGATGCTCTGCTCCGACGGTCTGACCGACGCGGTGTCACTGCCGGTGATTGAACAGATCATTCGCAATACCGCAAATATGGATGAAGCCGTCAACGATCTGGTGGCCATCACCCTGAAAAACGGTGCCCCGGATAACGTCACCGTCGTAATGTTTGAGGTCATTGAAGACACCGCCACTGACCACAGCGAACCAGCTGTCTTTGAGCCTGCGCCAGACACCGCCCAGCTAGCTATTGCTGCTGAGGGCGATGTTGAGGCTAGCGCTTCACTGCTTCGCCACGAGATTTCCCAGCGCCCACACTTGCTTGTGGGAGCGGCTCAGTTGGCCACGCAGACCGGGCAGATTCCGGTGGTCACCCAGTACACCGGTGAACGTCGTGCCGCGGCACTGCTTACTCACCGTTCACCAGCCGCAGGCCAGGTGCTCGATCCACTGGAGAGCCCAACTGCTCACCGTCGTTGGATGATGCCGATCCTGCTGACACTGGCTGCTTGCCTCGCGGTGGCCCTGGTCGTCTGGGGTTACATGTGGACGCAGACCCAATACTTTGTTGGCACCGTGGATAACAAGGTCGCCATTTACAAGGGTGTTCCGCAAGAGCTCGGACCGATTTCACTTTCGGAAGTCGACACCGTCTCCCAGGTTCCTGTTGAATCTCTGCCTGAGTATTCGCGCCAGCGAGTTGAAGCCAATATTTCGGCCGATAACCGTGAGCACGCGCAGATGATCATTCAAGAACTGTTGGTCACTGCCAAACAAAACTGTCCGGTGCAAGCCCCGGAAGTTCCGAATCATCAAGCAACCAAGCCAAGTTGCCCGCCTACTGTCTGGAGATCATGCAGTGAACGAAGTGCAGACCGCCCCGGTACCACGGCGCAATCTTGAGCTAGTCCTGCTCATCCTGGCTCTCGGCGTCGGTGCCGCGGCCTTCTACTTGGTCGGTAGTACCACCGAAGGTGTCGACAACTCCGACTTCTACGTACAGATGAGCATCATGGCCGCACTAGCTCTGGTTGTTCACGTATTGCTACGCATCTTTGCTAAATATGCCGATCCGGTAATACTTCCAATTACCATTGCTTTGAATTCTCTTGGCCTAGCCATGATTCACCGTATTGACTTGGCTAAAGGCACTTCTCAGTCGGCCCGACAGCTGCTCTGGACCGCTATTGCAATCGTCATTGCGGCCGCCGTTCTGTGGGCCGTAAAGGACCACCGCCTCCTGCGCCGCTTTACCTATATTGCATTGCTGGTATCCATCCTGTTGCTCTTGTTGCCTTTGATCCCTGGATTGGGCGTCACCATCAACGGTGCGCGAATCTGGATCCGCATGGGCAGCTTCTCGCTGCAGCCTGGCGAATTGGCAAAAATCACCCTGTCGATCTTCTTCGCAGGATATTTGTCCTCAAACCGCGACTTGATTCTGATGGCCGGCCACAAATTTGGCCCACTGCAGCTTCCCCGTTTGCGCGATATGGCGCCAATGTTGATCGCTTGGTTGCTGTCCATCGGCGTGCTGGTGGTCCAGCGTGACCTAGGTTCGGCCATCTTGTTCTTCGGCCTGTTTATCGTCATGGTCTACGTTGCTACCGCACGTATTTCTTGGGTACTGATTGGCCTGCTGATGGTCGCTGTTGGCGGTATAGTCGCCGGGCTAACCATGAGCCACGTGACCCGCCGTCTTGATGTTTGGCTTAATGCTTTTGACCCAGCGATCTACCAAGCCACTGGTGGCAGCATGCAGATTGTTGAAGGCCTGTTCGGTATGGCCGATGGTGGACTCTTTGGCACCGGCCTTGGCGCTGGTTCCCCTTACCGGGTTCCACTAGCAAACTCGGACATGATCATCGCTTCCTTCGGTGAAGAAATCGGTCTGGTTGGCGTCACTGCCATTGTGCTGCTGTACATGCTGCTGGTATCCCGCGGTCTGCGCGCAGCCTTGGGCTCGCGTGACACCTTCGGCAAGCTACTGGCGGCCGGCCTGTCATTCACCTTGGGCCTGCAGGCCGTGGTCATCATCGGTGGTGTCACCCGATTGATTCCACTGACCGGTTTGGCCACACCATTTATGGCTGCAGGTGGTTCATCATTGCTGGCGAACTGGATCATCATCGCGCTGCTGCTCTTGATTTCCCACAATTCACGGCGCCCAACGTCAGGCGTCTCAGGACCCACCGATGAAATTGCAACGCCCACAAAACCTAAAACTTCAATCACTAAGGCGGTGAAGAGCAAGTGAATCAGGCTATTAAGCGAGTATGGATCGCACTGACCATGCTCTTTATCGTTTGCCTTGGCGGGCTGAGCTACATCCAGTTCTTCGATGCTGACAAACTCACCGACAATGCGCTGAATAAGCGCCAGCTGTTCCGTGAATTTGATCTTCCCCGTGGCGCCATTTTGGTTGATGGCAAGCCAATTGCCGAGTCGGTCCCAACCGACGACGGACAGTTTGAGTACCAGCGTGAGTACACCAATGCTGAGATGTATGCACACCTCACCGGCTACTACTCGCTGGCTAACGGCACCACCCAGCTGGAGTCCTCGCTCAACGATTGGCTCACCGGCAGCAGCTCGGATCTGCTTTACGATCGTTTGCTGGCAATGTTCACCGGCAAGAAGACCGAAGGTGCTTCCGTCGAGCTCACTCTGGACGGCGATCTGCAGAAGACAGCTTTCAACGCCATCCCTGACGGCGTGAGGGGAACTGTCATTGTCACCGATCCAAAAACCGGCGACATTCTGGCCATGGCTTCCAAGCCGACCTATGACACCAACGATCTTGCGGTGCACTCCACTAGCAAAGCTGCCGAGAACTTGAAGAAAGTCAGCAAGATTGATGGCCTGAGCCCTTACCTGAATCCTGCGATTAGCAACTTGGAATATCCAGGTTCCTCTTTCAAGATCTTGAGTACTGTTGCTGCGTTAGAGTCCGGAAAGTACGATCTGGACACCTCGATCAACAACCCAACTTCGGTGCGATACAAGAATTCAACGAGGTCGATGAACAACTTCGGTGAAGGTGTTTGTGCCCGTGAGCCTCGCGCAAAGTTGGCATTCATCTTTGCCCAGAGTTGCAACACTCCGTTCTACGAGATCAGTAAGACCGTAGGTAATAAAGCCTTTGGTGATGTTGCAGAGCGCTTTGGCTTCGGCCAACAACTGAACATTCCGCAGCGCGTGACGCCAAGCCAGTTCCCTGCTCAAGATGCTGACGAATCCGAATTGGCCCGTATGGCCATCGGTCAGGGCAGCAACAAGGTCACCGCCCTGCAGATGAACATGGCCGCCATGGCCATCGCCAACAATGGTGTGATCATGAAGCCAAACATGATCGATAAGGTCATTGCCCCGGATCTTCGAGTCGTCGAAGAACCAAAGCCTGAGAAGTTCTCCACGGCCACCTCCAAGGAAGTTGCCTCGCAGCTCAAGGAGCTCATGGCAGGGCCCGTCACGCGCGGTACCGCCATGAATGCGGCTGTTGAAGGTGTGGACTTCCGTGCCAAGACCGGTACCGCTCAGTTGCGAACCGAAAATGGCGTCGCCTACGTGAACTCGTGGATGACCGGTTTCGCTCCAGCAGATGATCCTCAGGTCGCCATCACGGTCACCTTGCAAGACGTAGATTACGACACTGGTCACAACACGACCGGTGCAATCATGAAGAAGATGTTAAAGGCGGTGTTCAACAAGTGAGGCCAATAACCGGCACCACCTTGGGCGGTCGTTACAAGCTCACCGATCGCATTGCAATCGGTGGCATGGGCGAAGTTTGGAAAGCTCGTGACCAGGTACTTGGACGCCTCGTGGCGATCAAGATCCTCAAAGAGGAATACACCGACAACGAAAGCTTCCTGACGCGTTTCCGTGTTGAAGCCCGACACACCGCACTGCTGAACCACCCTGGCATCGCCGGCGTCTTTGACTACGGCGAGGAGCAGGGCTCGGCATACCTAGTCATGGAACTCGTTCCTGGCCCGCCGCTGTCCACCATCATCGAGCGCGAACGCAAGCTCGAGGTAGATCGCACCCTCTCACTGATTGCGCAGACCGCTCGCGCGTTGGCTGCCGCTCACGAGCACGGTCTAGTACACCGCGACGTGAAGCCGGGCAACATCTTGGTCATGCCTTCTGGCGTTGTGAAGATTACCGACTTTGGTATCGCACGCCTGGCCGACCAGGTGCCGTTGACCGCCACCGGTCAGGTGATGGGCACCGCCCAGTACCTCGCTCCAGAGCAGGCCACCGGACAGAACGCTACCGGCAGCTCCGATATCTATGCCTTGGGTGTCATCGGTTACGAATTGCTGGCTGGGCGTCGTCCGTTCACCGGCGAATCGCAGATCGCCATCGCACTGGCACAGGTCAATGATGCTCCCCGGCATTGCCGGAAACCATCCCTGCTCCGGTTCGTCAGCTGATCATGTCGATGTTGGCCAAGAACCCATCGGATCGTCCAAAGAACGCCACCTCGCTGGCCAAGGCCGCCGACGCATTGCGCGCTGGCGACACCAACACCGCCACCATAGCGGTTCCTGGCATGCTGGCCACCGGCATTTCTGAGGACGCCACCCAGGCTTTGAACCTGGACGCTGACGCTACCCGCGCAATGAATCGCGCGGACCCTGCACCAACGATGACTAACTCCATGCCTACCGTGGCAGAACCTGTGCGTACCGCCAGTGGCTTCACTGCGGCCGCACCTCTGGGTGCCAGCGGTTTTGATGACGAAGATGCTGACGCTCAAGATCCTGCACCGCAGGAATCAAAGCGCAGTCCTTGGTTGATCCCACTGATCGTAGTTATTGTTCTGGCTGTAGTCATCGGTCTTTTGGCGTGGCTAATCCCTGCCATGAGCAGCAACAATGACCCTGCCGCGTCTTCCTCGACGGAAAGCTCTGAATCAATTTCTGAGTCTGCCAGCGAGAGTGAAAGCGAAAGCCCTGAAACTGTTCAGGTATCCTCGTCGCTGGTGGGCAAGGACATTGACGAGGTCACCGCGCAGCTCGAAGGCCAAGGCCTGAAGGTAAACGCAGTTGCCGAGGAATCTTCCGATACTGATCCGCGCAAGGTTATTAAGCTGAACCCCACCGGAAACGTAGAAGTTGGCGAGACTATCACTGTCACCTACGCCAAGGCCCCAGAGACCGTTGAAGTGCCATCTGTTGTTGGCATGAGCTACTCCGCTGCCCAGACGCAGATTCAGAACGCTGGATTGGCTGTATCCAAGGGTGAAGAACGCAGCGATTCTTCGGTGGCTGGCACCGTGCTGAGCCAGAGTGAGGCCGCAGGCAGCCAAGCTGAGCCAGGAACCACCGTGACCTTGGATGTATCCAGTGGTCCGAAGGAAACTGAATCGACTACTCCAACTCCATCGGAAACCCCGTCAGAGACTCCTTCAGAGACTCCGTCTGAATCGGCTACTCCAACCCCATCGGAGACGCCTTCAGAGACCCCGTCTGCTTCGGCTACTCCGACCCCGTCGGAGACCCGATCTGCAACCCCGTCCGCTTCGGCAACTCCGAGTGAATCGGCTCAAAGCGAAGCGCCATGAGCGAAGTTGACGCACTGCCGCCAGGTCTGCCGCGACTAATCAATGAACGATACGAGATCGAATCGCTCATTGGTCGTGGTGGCATGGCGGATGTCTACCTCGCCACGGACCACGTACTCTCTCGCAAGGTTGCCGTTAAGGTCTTGCGCCCTGATACCGCCAGCAATCCTATGGTGGTCAACCGTTTCCGTCGTGAAGCCAAGGCAGTCGCGGCGCTCGGTCATCCCAACATTGTCGCCGTATATGACACCGGCGAATTACCTGCCACAGACCAGCAGCGTGAACGCTTGCCGTTCATGGTCATGGAATATGTCACCGGCAAAACACTCAAGCAGGTTATTGCCCAAGGTGGCATCCAGCCAGAGTTTGCTGTCCGCATCACCCGTGGTGTTGCTGAAGCCCTAGGCCATTCGCACGCCAACAATGTGGTGCACCGCGATGTTAAGCCGGCCAACGTCATGGTCAGCGATGCCGGGCACGTCAAACTCATGGACTTCGGCATCGCACGTGCGACCGATAATTCGGCCACCATGACCCAGACTGCTGCAGTAGTGGGCACCGCCCAATACTTCTCCCTGAACAGGCTCGAGGCGAGCAGGTAGATTTCCGCTCCGATATCTATTCGACCGGTTGCCTATTTTATGAACTGATGACCGGACGCCCACCCTTCACCGGAGACTCCCCGGTTTCGGTGGCGTACCAGCACGTTGGTGAGATCGCTACGGCACCCAGCGACGTAAATCAGGATCTAGATCCCATCTATGATCCGATTGTCGCCAAAGTTCTTGCCAAAGATCGTGCCGATCGTTTCCAGTCTGCTGATGCGTTCGCAACGGCCTTGGAAAACGCCTTGCACGGAATCGAATTCCACGAAGACCAGGCTCAAGCAACTCCATACACTTTGCCTATTTATGGCATCCACGACAATACCGAAGCTGGTTTTGCTGCTGCGTCAGCTCCGATGACCAATGAACACCCGGTATTCACGAGCGAACATGAGCCGGTACAAACTACACGGCACAAGTCGAACCGCGCTTTGATTATCTTGCTTTCGCTCATCGCTTTGTTGGCGGTAGCCGTTGCCAGTTTCTTGGTTGTCCGTTCGATTCAGGCGGATCAAGAGAAAAACGCTCCGGTAGCGGTCCCTGACGTAAAAAATATGTCAGAAGATGATGCCAGCAGCTTGTTGCGTGACGCCACCTTCAACGTCAAAGTGGAACACGAATTCGACGAAGATGTAGATACCAATAAGGCCACTCGTACCGACCCCACGTCGGGTACCGAGATAGCCAAGGAATCTACGATTACTCTTTACCTTTCCAAGGGTTCAGAGCAGCGCGAAATCCCTGACAACCTGGCCAACCAGTCTGAGGCCACCGCTCGAGACGCTCTGAGCGAGGCGGGTCTGGAAGTTGGGAAGATTACCCGAAAGAACTCAGCGACCGTAGACACCGACCGGATCATTGAAACCAATCCAGAGCTAGGCTCCAAGGTTAAGGCCGGTTCAAAGGTCGATCTGATTCTGTCGACCGGAAAAGTCGACGTCCCTGACGTAACTGGAATGACAGAAGACGAGGCCACAGAAGCTCTTACAGCCGAAGATGTGGGCTTAAAACCCCGTTTTGATCACGTAGAAAACAACGACTACAAGGCAGGAACAGTCTTCGATCAAGATCCATCGTCTTCTTCGGAAGCTGCGCCAGGCGATGAGATCAAGCTAAAGCTGGCCGAGACGGAAGCTGAACCGACCCCATCGGAATCCGAGACTCCGAGCCCGGACGAAAGCGAAGAACCTTCCGAAACGGCCAGTGAGGATCCTTCTGAGGATCCGACTGAATCGCCTTCAGCAACGCCGTCCGAGTCTGAGAATGAATCCCCTAGCGACTCACCTAAGTCGACCAAAGGTCCGAAGCAGGGCAAGCCGTTACCCTCACCAGGAAAGCCCGGTGAGGGCAACAGGTTCTAGTGGTTATTCACCACTGAACAATGGGCTCAGGGTGGAGGCCTTCTCGGCCGCTCCCTGCAGTCCTAAGAATTCCAGCCAGTTACCAAGCATCTGGTAGCCCTGCTCAGTCAGAACAGACTCAGGGTGGTATTGCAGGCCCCATAAGGGCGCCTCGCGGTGCGCCAGAGCCATGATGACTCCCCCAGCGGTCTGTGCAATGATTTCCAGCTCTTCTGGGATGCTCTCGCGTACTGCAGCCAGCGAGTGGTAACGGGTAGCGGTGAATGGGTTGGCCACATTCTTGAAGACCGGGTGGTTCTCATGGTGGACGAGCGAGGTCTTGCCATGCATCAGTTCTTCGGCATGGGTTACCGTTCCACCGTAGGCTTCGGCCAGTGCCTGATGACCAAGGCAGACGCCCAACATCGGCTTATTCTGCTGCCCGCACCACTTGATCAAATCGATGCTCACCCCGGCACCAGCTGGATCACCGGGACCTGGAGAGATCAGTACACCGTCGTATTCAGAAGCTAATTCGATTGCTTCTTGCACACTGAGATCGTCATTGCGATGCACCGTGGTCTGCGCGCCAAGCTCCTGCAAATAGCCCACGAGGGTGTAGACAAAACTGTCGTAATTATCGATCACTAGGATCTTGGTGCTGCTCACGGGGTACTCTGGCCAATCGTTGAATCGGTAAAGGGGCTGATGTATTGATTCAGCCACGGAAAAACGTACACCATCAGTAATAGCACGATGGCGGCAATGACAATCAATGCTTCAAAAATGCGAAGCCATAGTGGACCGGGTAGGTTCCGAAAAATCCAGGCGTACATTTGTTCCTCCTAGCTCGTTGCTTCGATAACCATGTCGCGGATTTCCTTGGGTGGACCAGCGTCAAGGGGCTGCCAGTCGGTCAATTCCGAATACGCAATCATTCGCTGTTGCGTCGTATATTTCGGATGGCAGGTAGTCATCGTCAAGATCGACTTGGTTGGCTCCACTCCCCATTTGTGCGGGATAGGCAGAAGTACGTCGCCGTTGGATGGAGCAACCACTTCCGTGGCGTACCAGGTATAGGTGTAATAGCCTTCTGCTGTCTGCAGGTAGATCTTGTCGCCCTCTTGCAGCTTGTCTATGTCCCAGAAAACCTGACCGTGAGTTTGACGGTGTGCGGCAACGGCAAAGTTGCCTTTCTCCCCGGTTGTTGGGTCGACGGGTAATGGCCGATACCCAGATTATCGATGACGTAGTCTTCGACTCCGGAGGTCACCGGGTGATGAGATCCATGGCTACCAAAACGTGGGAAATACATGATTCCAAAAGTGCTACCTGGCGCTATTTCGGTCACCGGCGCCGGCCCGTAGTCCTTGGTCTCTTCCTTTTCCTTCTCGGAAGAGTGTTCAGACGAATTCTCTGAGGAATCCTCTGGTTCATCCGGAATGACCACGTCGCCAAATTCTTGGATGAGTCCCCTAGTTACTTCTTTCTGAGCCTGCGCGGAATCAATATTTGTCCACCACAGTTCCCACGCAACATAGAGCATGAGCAAAATTCCTATAGTAATGAAGAGTTCACCGAGGAATCCTACGATGACATTTCCCGCAGACCGAGGGCGGCGCTCTGCGCGGCGGCCTTGTGCTGTGGCAACTCGATTCACTGCTCTGCGACTCCTCTGGGAATTCCTTTATCAGGATATGTCAATCTACATGGGGCCTCACAGGCCAAAACCCGGTAGTTCTCATGGGTTACGGCTAGTATGGAAGCTACGTAGGAATGCAACAAGCAGTTCTCAGCATCCTTGTGCCCAAGCCTACCGGGAAGACCTAACGTCTCCCACATTTACTACATTAAGCAGATGAAGCCGAGGGAGCATTCGAGTGCCGGAGTCAAAACCACGACGCAAGAACAAAACACAGGCCGAAACCGAGCGCCAGCGCACCCACTCCATTGATGCGCCAATGCCAGGTTGGTACAAACCTGTCATGTTTGGTTTGATGCTCCTTGGCCTAGTGTGGATCATCGTCTACTACATTTCTCAGACCCTGTTCCCAATCCCCAACATTGGTGGATGGAACATTGTTGTTGGATTCGGCATTGCGATGGTCGGATTCTTTATGACAACAGGCTGGAAATAGCACTTACGCCGATCCCTATGGGGATCGGCGTAGTTCGTTGAATCGATCAGTTCTTTAGTGGCTTACGGCCTTGAGTCCGATAACGCATCCGACCAGACCAATGATGAACACCACCTTGAGCACCGAAAACGCTTCTTGTCCGGTGGCCATTGAGTAGATCACCGCGAGTGATGCTCCGACACCTACCCAGATTGCGTAGGCGGTGCCAACAGGAATCTCTTTCATGGCATAGGCAAGGCCAGCCATGGAAACTAGCAAGCCAGCAAAGAAGACGATGCTTGGAACAAGTTTCGACAAGCCTTCACTCATGCCCAAGGCAATGGCCCAAACGGCTTCGAAAACACCAGAAATAATAAGAACGGCCCAATACATGCCGGAATCCTTTTCTGGCCGTCTTGTCGCTTTCCGGGTACGGCTCCCTCGTCCGGGTACAGACATTAATTGCCTGCAACGAGCTCAGGCTATCAAATGCAGTCCGAATTGGCGGGCGGCTGTGACTAATATGCCATCGAGCTTGCTAAGCAGCTCTGAATCCACTGCCCATCGCTGCACGTAGAGCGGAACATCGGCGAACCAATCTTCGTGAAGTACCTTCAGCCCCTTGGCTTCAGCGAGTTGCAGTTCGGGGATCATCCCCCAGCCCATCCCTGCTTCAACCGCGCCGAGGTATCGCAGCGAGTCAGGAACGTGGTGCACTTGAGCTTCGGGCCGTCGGCCCTGGCCAGCAAGCCGTGCGACCATGCTGTATTGCAATGGATCTTCGCGATCGAAAACGACCATCGGTGTTTTCACTAGCGCTTCTGGATCCACGCGGGGCAGGTACCGTTCAACGATGCGTGGTGCTGCAGCTGCGCGATATCGCATGGCTCCAAGCTTTTTGCTGACGCATCCTTGAAGCGCTTGGGAAGTCGTAGTGACTACGGCGCTGACTCGTCCGCTTCGAAGTAGCTCCAATCCCCGGTTTTCATCGGTACGCAGAATCTCAACAGACAGATTCTCGATGTCTGCCAACTGTTCAAAGACCGGAGAGAACCATGTGGACAAGGAATCAGCGTTGACACCGATGGCTACATTCAAGGGTGCGTCGGCAGAAATTTCCCGGGTGAATTCCGCGCTGAGCAGCGCCATCTGCCGCGCATATCTGAGCACCCTATATCCCTGTTCGGTAGGAATGACCGGACGGCTCCTGATTACAAGGATCGCCCCGATTCGATTCTCCAAAGCCTTGATTCGCTGGCTGACGGCAGAGGCCGTAACGCCTAAGTCGATGGATGCATCATCAAAGCTTCCGGCATCCACCACAGCCAAGAGGGTCTCGAGGTGCTCAACGTCGATATTCACATTAGGAACTCTAATCTAGATGCAGAAAGTTAAGTTCGACTTAGCCTGTAGATTTTCATACGGTTTTCTCATGACTCCTGCACCATTTTTCTTCGGCATGACCACTGGACTATCGCTGATCGTGGCCATCGGCGCCCAGAACGCCTTCGTGCTCCGTCAAGGAATCAGAAAAGAGCACGTCTTCACCACCGCGCTAGTCTGCGCCCTGTCTGACGCCGTCCTCATTTGTGCTGGAGTCAGCGGAATGGGCGTCTTAGTTGAGCGACTCCCCTGGCTACTGGTCATCGCTCGCTTGGGTGGCTTCCTATTCCTTGCAACGTATGCGGCGTTCGCCTTCCGCCGGTCGTTCAAACCAGAGTCGCTGAAAATCAGCGATTCAACTCATTCGGTGACGACCCTGTCAATAATCGGAACTACGCTGGCGCTAACTTGGCTCAATCCCCACGTATATATCGACACGGTTCTACTACTCGGATCGGTTGCCGTAGCCCAAGGCGACGGTGCTCCATGGTTTGCGTTCGGAGCCATCGCTGCGAGCTTCATCTGGTTTTTTGTTCTTGCCTACGCAGCGCGAATACTCGCCCCACTGTTTGCAAAACCCAAGGCCTGGCAGATCCTCGACTTCACCATCGGCATTCTTATGCTTTTGTTCGCAACCTTCTTGATCTGGCCCCTTTTCGCCAACTAATCCACAAGTTATCAACGTTATCCACACGCAATGTGCACAACTTTTACCAACAGTTGTTCACAAACTTATCCACAGCTGGGGACAAGGTGTCGATTCTTGAGTGGATATGCGCGTTATAACTTGTCAAGTGTACTTTTCGTTAAACAAATGACATGCTTGTAAGTTATTAACACTGTGGATTTCGACTGTGGATAGCGCTCGATTTTCGCTTATTCACAGCCACTCGCGCTAATCGGTTAAACTTTCGAACCTCAAGTTATTAACAGTTCACTGGTTCGTATATGCGCTATCTACAGGGGTTGTTAAAAAGTTATCCACAGCTGGGGACAAGGTTGTGAGTATTGCTTAGCGTCCTCGAAATATCCTTGAATACAAGGGTATCCACGCCTGTTAATATCTCCGAAGCTCCGGAAGTTACACGGATGTAAGTTATTAACAGTGTGGATAATCTGTGTGGATAACGAATACTGGGATTTTCGAACTACGCTCCGGTCACTTTGCACCCTGGGCTGCAAGGTACACAGCGACAAGCAGAAGTATTGATAACGTGCTGAGCAGTACTAGCTGGATTCGCGAACGCTGTGGATTACTTCTAGGGATGAGCACGATACATGCTGAAGCAATAATGCCGGTTACGGCGCCACCCAAGTGTCCTTGCCAAGAGATTCCGGAAACGACGAAGCCAAGCACGATGTTGAGCACGAGAATGATGCCCATCTGGCGTAAGGCTTGCTTGTTGGAGCGGAAGACAACAAAGGTTGCTAGGAAGAGGCCTGCCAATGCGCCCGAGGCACCGAGTGTGGCGCTCATCGGAGCGCTGAGCAATAAGATACCCAAGGATCCGCCGATGGCGCTGAGCAGATAAAGCCAAGCGAAACGCAGCCTGCCTAGTCGGGGCTCTAGCAATGTGCCGAAGATGTAGATGCCGTACATGTTCATGGCCAGGTGCAGGATTGACCCGGTGGAGTGAGCGAAGGCGCTGGTGATCAAACGCCATGGTTCATAAGCGGCGATCACGGGCGCTAGGACCAATGAATTGGTCAGCCCCGGGATGATCCACTGGAATAGGTATACAAGGACGTTCAGTGCGATCACGGCGTAGGTAATCACCGGAGCACCGGAGCGTAAGCGCCCACCAAACTGTGTTTGCTGTTGCGGCAGGCGCCTGCTGGCCTCCGCGACACATTCCACACACTGCACGCCCACTGGGGCAGAGACCTGGCATTGAGGACAGATCGGGCGTTCGCACCGATTGCAAGAAACGTAAGCTACCGTGTCCGGGTGTCGATAGCATGTCGGAGCTGCTTGGCCCTGAGGGTTAATTTGCCCGTAGGACATCGGTACCTGCCTTGTATAGGGTTGGGTGCTTAAACTTCAGGCCCCGACAACACCACATGGTGGATCGTCGGGGCCTGCGGTTTTGGAGTCGGTTGTTACAGGGTCTCGATATCGACCGAGTTGATAACAACGTCTTCCAGTGGCTTGTCGCGGCCGTCGGTTGCAACAGCGTTCAGCGCGTCAACGATCTTGCGTGAATCTGCGTCATTAACTTCACCGAAGATGGTGTGCTTGCCCTGCAACCAAGTGGTTGGCACGGTGGTGATGAAGAACTGCGAACCGTTGGTTCCGCGGCCCATACGGATACCCGCATTAGCCATGGCAAGCTTGTAAGGCTCGTTGAAGTTCAGTTCTGGGTGGATCTCATCATCAAACTGGTAGCCTGGGCCGCCGAAGCCCTGACCCAGTGGGTCGCCACCCTGAATCATGAAGTCAGAAATGATGCGGTGGAAGATGGTTCCGCTGTACAGCGGGGTGTTGGTCTTCGTGTCACCGGACTCTGGGTGTACCCACTCCTGCTCACCGGTCGACAGGCCAACGAAGTTCTTTACGGTCTTAGGTGCGTGGTTGCCGAAGAGATCGACAACGATATCGCCCAAGGTAGTGTGAATCGTGGCTTTATGAGTTGCGTTTGCGGTCATGCCTACATTGTTCCATGATCAGGGCGTGACCCACTAAAAACTGACGTACGCGTTGAGTGAAAATTTAGAACAATCTCTGATGGCATCACAGCTAACACTGGCTTGCAAGACCGTATCTGCATAGTCTTGAACTGTCGGAGACCGAGATCGACTTTGAGTCTGGAGCAATGCATGAGCAAGAAGAGCAAAGTAGGAAAAGTACTAGCCGTTGGCTTGATTGCCGGAGTCGTCGCCATTTTGGTTGCCGTATGGAAAGCCTCGAAACCAATCGAAGATCCATGGGAAAACGAACCTACAACGGCCCTTCCACAACAGCCCATTGATTCACGAGAAGCCAGTGTGGAAGAAATCCGCGAAATCATCGAAGATGACAAATAAAAACTAACTACGCTTCACTTTTGGTTGGGCTTGTCCTCGTATGACGAGGGCAAGCCCAACGAGTATCACCACTAGGCCGGCATAGGTTGCCGGCGATACAACCTGCCCCAAGAAAATTGCTGCCAGTAATGCAGCACCTGGAATCTCGAGCAAGATCAGCATTGAAACCGTCAGGGCTCCCAATACATTGAGCAGATGGTTCATTGCGGTGTGGCCAAGAATCTGCGCGCAAACCGTCAGCAGAACAATGCCCCACCAACCATGAGCATCAAAACCCCACACAGGCATGCCGGTGGCAAAGCAGAGCACCAATAGAGCCAGTGCGGTAATTGCGTAACAGCTCGAGGTGTAGCTCACGGTGCTCATTGTTTGTCGAGCGACGGATCCTGCAAGGGTGTAAACAGCCGCCAAGACGCCACCTGCTAAGGCCAAAAAGTCACCGAGCAGAGCCTGCGAACCCAAGCTCATGTCGAACCCGGTGATCACAATCGCGCCACCTAGGGCAACCGCCATTCCGACAAAAACCTGTGTTCGATACTGAACCTTGCGCATTACTTGGAAGACCGCAATCCACACACCTTGGATGCAGACCAAGGCAGTACCGGCAGCCACGCTAGTGAGTCGCATCGAGTACATAAAGCAGACGAAGTGAAGAGCCAGTGCTGTTCCCGCAAGACCGGTGAACGTCCACTCACGAGCTGTCATACTCAGATACACCCGAGGGTTTTTTCGCAACGCCGGCACACTCAAAATTGCCGCTGCTGCACCATTGCGCCAGAAGGCCATGGACAGAACCGGGACACCCGGGAAAGCAGCAATAATGGGTCCGGAGGCAGAGACTCCGAGGATGCCGACCAAGGCGAGAAGGAACGTCACGAGCTAAAAACACCTTCGTTTCTTGTAGCTGTTTTCAGCTGGGACAAATCACGTTTTTTGCCCGTGGTTACCTATCAATATCCTACATTCCTCAATGGGAATATATCTTATTTGTCGGCCAAATTCCCCGTGTTTACGGTCTTTTTGCGTCGCCAGTAAGCAGCGATCATCGCTCCGGACAAGTTATGCCATACGGAGAATACAGCAGCGGGCAGAGCTGCTTCTGGGGTGAAATATTGCTTTGCTAGTCCACCTGCCAACCCTGAATTCTGCATTCCTACTTCGATGGCCATCGTTCGGCGGGCATCGGCAGGCACGCGCATCAGAACGCCGGCTCCGTAGCCCAGCAGGAGCCCTAATCCGTTGTGCAAGATGACGGCAACTAGTACCAGCAGGCCCGCGTTCATGATGGCTTGCGAGCTGCCGGCCACAATAATTGTCACCACAACAGTGATCGCGAGAACTGAGATCCATGGCAGGATTCCGGTGACCTTAGTGACCAATCGGTTAAGGACCATCCGGATCGCAATTCCGAGCACCACTGGAATCAGAACAATCTGAACAACACTGAGCGCCATCGATCCGGCATCAACAGGCATGTACTGGCCAGCCAGCCACAGAGCCAACAGGGGAGTTAGCGCAGGGGCAATCAAGGTCGATACAGAGGTCATGGCTACCGACAGGGCAACGTTGCCTCGAGCCAGGTAGGAAACGACGTTTGACGCTGTTCCACCCGGAGCGCAGCCAACCAAGATGAGGCCGGCCGCCAGTGCTGGATCTAGGTGAAGCACGGTGGCCACCAACCAGCCTGCGCTAGGCATCACGACAAACTGGGCAACCACACCGCCAAGGACTGGCAGCGGGTTTTTCACCACCAAGGCGAAGTCAGGCAAGGTCAACGTCAAACCCATGCAGAACATGATGATCATCAATAAAGGATTGATCCACCCAGCCAAGCCAACAAAAGCTTGGGGGAGCAGCATGCCACACAGTCCACCCAGCAGAATCAATACAGGAAAGAAGAGGACCGCTATGCGCGAATCTTTGTCGATCTTTTCGCTCTGAACTGCGCCGTCGACGTCGCCGGAATTTTCGTTTACCACTTACGGTATCTTGCCACCAATGGCCTAAAACCAACAATAAACAACAGAAGTTAATGAACTGCCCCAGTCGTATTTACTTTGATGTCACCGTGGATCGCCATCCTGAAAGTGTGAAGGTCGCAATCGTCGCTGAATCGTTCCTGCCCCACTTCAACGGGGTTACCAACTCTATTCTGAAGACCCTGGATCATCTGGCTCTGACCGGACATGATGCAGTGGTCATCACGCCAGCTGGCTCATTGACCGGCGAACTGACGGGCCATGGGGTGCCGAAGCACTACCGCGGTTTCCGTATCCACACCGTGCCCTCAATGCCGTTGGCTAGCTACCCTGAGGTCAGGGTGGCTACTACCAGTGTGGGTCGGCTTCGTAAGATCCTGGCGCGTGAGCGCGTAGACGTAGTCCATCTTGCTAGCCCATTCATCTTGGGATGGCAGGGGCTACGTGCAGCTCAAGAAATGAATCTACCTACGGTGGCCCTCTACCAAACCGAGGTTCCCAACTATGCAAGCCGCTATAAGATGCCGTGGTTAACCCAGCGTCTGTGGGAGCATGTCCAAGCCATCCACACGGCTGCTGATCTATCGCTAGTTCCCAGCACCTTTTCTTTCCAACAGCTCAAGAACTTGGGGATCGACAGGCTCAAGATTTCGGGCAGGGGAGTCGACACCGTGCAATTCACCCCACAACGACGCAGCGAGCACTTCAGGCAGGCTGTGGCTCCGAATGGGGAAGTCATTATCGGATATGTTGGGCGTCTGGCCGCAGAGAAGCAGGTTGCCGATCTAAAGGCTTTAGCTGACCTGAAGAACACCAGACTCGTCATCGTAGGTTCTGGCCCGTTAGAGGCCGAATTACGGGCCGTACTACCTACCGCACACTTCACCGGCTTCCTCTCGGGTGAACGATTGGCTGAGGTCATGGCGTCTATGGATGTATTTGTTCATCCCGGCTCCTCTGAAACCTTCTGCCAGACCATTCAAGAGGCTATGGCCTGTGGTGTCCCGGTGGTGGCTGTGGGCCGTGGAGGGCCACTAGACCTCGTGGATTCCTCGCACACGGGCTGGTTGTATCAGCCGGGGAATCTTACTGAGCTACGAAGCCGGGTCAGTGACCTTGTTTATGATGATGCCAAACGCTTGGCGTTTGCCAGTGCGGCGTTAGCCAGCGTTCAGGGTCGTTCCTGGTTCAACATTGGCGAACAGCTCATCGACCATTATCAATTTGTCCGAATGGCCCGAATCAGCCGCTGATGTTCTGCGGCCTGGTTGCCTTGGAAATGGCGAAGGACGGAAAGCGAATGCTTTCCGTCCTTCATTACTGTGGAGCCTAGGAGAATCGAACTCCTGACATTCTGCTTGCAAAGCAGACGCTCTACCAACTGAGCTAAGGCCCCTTATACAGTTTTTGGTGTTCCACACCGATCAATCCGAAGCGGATCAATCAAAAGAATTAGCGGAAAGCTGATGCTTTCCGCCAGTCTTTTTGTGGAGCCTAGGAGAATCGAACTCCTGACATTCTGCTTGCAAAGCAGACGCTCTACCAACTGAGCTAAGGCCCCAAAAGCTTTAGGAAACTTTATCGGCTACCTGATGCCAGGTTTCCTTTGTTTCCGAAGAAGCCTTTACTTTCTTGACCAAGACTACCGTAGCAGTCGCAATCGTTGCGAGAACCAGGAACTTTTTCATTACTTCCTCTTTCTCTCTAGCAAGGTTTCCGTGGGCGTACCAAGACTTGAACTTGGGACCTCTTCGTTATCAGCGAAGCGCTCTAACCGCCTGAGCTATACGCCCTTGCTTTTGTTTGTTCCCTTTGGAACGAAATAAAACTCTACCGGGGATTTCCAGAACTTACAAATCGAGCCCGGGTGTCATGCATCACAGCATGAATCCCGGGCTCGACTAGGGTGTTTCTAGTCGTCGGTGAGGGTTACTCCGATGCCGCCAACCAATGAAGCAGCGATGTTGTACAGCACCGCTCCAAGGGTGGAAACCACCGAAATAACTACAACATTCACCACGGCGATAATCGTTGCGTAGGAAGCAACCTGACCCAGCGACATGGTCTGTCGTAGGTCGAAGCTGCCCTGAGCAATCGCATCACGGATCAGCTGGTTGAACGCATCGAAGGTTCCCATCAGGTCAAGCAGGGCCCAAATACCTACGGAAGCAACTACGGTGATCACACCGAAAGCTACCGCGAGCAAGAACGCGAGCTTCAGAACCGAGAACGGTTCAACCTTGGAGACCAGCAAGCGCGCCTTACGCACCTTGGCCTGAGGCGCCGGGCGAACCAGACGCTCCTGGGTGGTAGCCGGGCGCTGCTGGCCACCGGTAGGCCGTTGACCTGTTGGGCGGCTCTGGCCGCCTGCTGGTCGGGCACCGCCGGCCGCTGGGCGGCTACCGGTGTTGCTAGTTGCCGGACGCTTTACCTGGGCAGGTCGCGGCGCTTCGCTCTTCGGGGCACTGCCGTTGGGGCGTGGCGTCGAGGGCGTGCTCATGCGTTACCTCCGTTAGTGGTGTCATCGTCCTGTACGTCAGTTTCGGTTTCTGGCGCAGGTGATGACTGATCGATCGTGTTTTCTGCGTCCAACGTTACGGCATCTTCCTCCAAGTTCTCTTCGAGCTGGGTCTCGGAGTTCTTGGCTACCGCAATAATGCTGTCCTTCTTGTCCGGCTTTGCGAAGATCACACCCATGGTGTCTCGACCCTTGGCAGGAACCTGCGATGCGGCTGAGCGCACCACCTTGCCACCGCTCATGACAACCAAAACTTCGTCGGTTTCATCAACGATCAACGCACCAACCAATTCGCCGCGTTCCTCGTTCAGCTTGGCAACCTTAATGCCCAAGCCACCACGGGATTGAACGCGGTATTCAGCAACATCGGTGCGCTTGGCGTAACCTTCGTTGGTCACCGTGAAGACGAAGGAATCTTCGCGGACCACATCGGCGGCCAACAACTCATCACCTTCACGGAACTTCATGCCGGTCACACCAGAAGTTGCACGACCCATTGGACGCAGTGCGGTATCGGTGGCGGTGAAGCGGACCGACTGGCCCTTGCGCGAGACCAGCATCACATCATCGGATTCGCTGACCAGCTGTGCGGAGACAAGCTCATCATCGTCGCGCAGGTTGATAGCGATCACGCCGGCGGTGCGATTGGTGTCGTAGTCTTCCAGACGGGTCTTCTTCACCAAACCATTGCGGGTAGCCAACATTAGGTAGGCAGCATCCTGGTAGGTGCGTAGATCCAAGACCTGGGCGATGTGCTCGTCGGGCTGGAATGCCATGACATTTGCCACGTGCTGACCCTTGGCGTCACGACCGGCCTCGGCCAGTTCGTAGCACTTGGTGCGGTAGACACGGCCGTGGTTGGTGAAGAACAGCAACCAGTTGTGGGTTGAGGTGACGAAGAAGTGCTCCACCACGTCGTCCCCACGCAGGTTAGCTCCCTTGATACCCTTGCCGCCGCGAGCCTGCGAGCGGTAGTTGTCAATGCGGGTGCGCTTAACGTACCCACCGCGGGTGATGGTAACGACCATTTCCTCTTCAGGGATCAGGTCTTCAACGCTCATGTCGCCGTCGTAGCCCATGAGGATCTTGGTGCGACGATCATCGCCGTGTTTGTTCACGATCTCGCCAAGTTCTTCGGCGACGATTTCTCGCTGACGTTCAGGCGAAGCGATGATGGCCTGGAATTCGGCGATCATGCGCTCGAGTTCAGCGTGACGATCCTGAATCTTCTGACGCTCCAGAGCGGCCAGACGACGCAGCTGCATATCAAGGATGGCGCGGGCCTGATCCTCATCGATGCTCAGCAGTTCCATCAGTCCGTCGCGCGCTGCCTCGGTGGTTGCCGAACGGCGAATCAGCGCGATGACCTCGTCCAAAGCATCCAGTGCCTTGAGCAGGCCACGCAAAATGTGAGCCTCTTCTTCGGCCTTCTTCAGACGGAACTGGGTGCGGCGTACGATGACTTCGATCTGGTGGGTGACCCAGTGACGGATGAACCCATCCAGTGGCAGGGTGCGTGGCACCCCGTCAACGATGGCCAGCATATTGGCCGAGAAGTTGGTCTGTAGCTCGGTGTGCTTGTACAGGTTGTTAAGCACAACCTTGGCCACGGCGTCGCGCTTGAGCACGATGACCAGGCGCTGGCCGGTACGGCCCGAGGTTTCATCGCGCATGTCGGCGATGCCGGCGATCTTGCCGTCACGCACTAGCTCGGCGATCTTCACCGCGAGGTTATCCGGGTTGGCCATATATGGCAGTTCGGTAACTACCAAGCAGGTGCGACCCTGGATTTCTTCCACGTTGACTACCGCGCGCATAGTGATGGAACCACGGCCGGTGCGGTAAGCATCGGCGATGCCCTTGGTGCCAAGGATCATCGCGCCGGATGGGAAGTCCGGGCCCTTGACGCGCAGCATCAGCTCGGCGAGCAGCTCTTCACGAGTAGCTTCCGGGTTCTTCAGGTACCACTGCACACCCTCGGCAACTTCGCGCAGGTTATGTGGCGGAATGTTGGTCGCCATACCCACGGCGATGCCCGAGGAACCGTTCACCAACAGGTTAGGGAAGCGGGCCGGAAGAACCGTAGGTTCCTGGTTCTTACCGTCGTAGTTGTCCTGGAAATCAACGGTGTTCTCGTTGATGTCGCGGACCATTTCCATGGCCAGTGGGGCCATTTTGGTTTCCGTGTAACGCTGGGCAGCAGCACCATCGTTACCCGGGGAGCCGAAGTTACCCTGACCCAGGGCCAGTGGGTAACGCATAACCCAGTCCTGGATCAGGCGAACCAGGGCATCATAAATCGCAGTATCACCGTGCGGGTGGTACTGACCCATCACTTCGCCGACAACGCGGGCGCACTTGTTGTAGGCGCGCTCCGGACGGTAACCACCGTCGTACATCGCGTACAGCACACGGCGGTGCACAGGCTTCAGGCCATCGCGCACATCCGGTAGGGCACGGCCAACAATAACGGCCATGGCGTAGTCCAGGTAGGACCGCTGCATTTCGGTCTGAAGGTCGATCTGGTCAACCCGGCCGCCTTCATGGATTGGCTCGATGACTTCGCCGTCCATGGGTTCATTCTCAGGGGTTTGCTCGTCGCTCAATGTATTCCCTTATAAGTCAAAAAGTCTTCAGTGGATTTCGTCTTGGCCTAGGCCGATCAGATATCCAGGAAGCGCACGTCCTTGGCGTTCTGCTGGATGAAGTTACGGCGGGACTCAACGTCCTCGCCCATCAGCACGGAGAAAACTTCGTCCGCGGCTGCGGCGTCATCCATGGTGACCTGGCGCAGCGTACGGAATTCCGGATCCATGGTGGTGTCCCACAATTCCGAGTAGTCCATCTCGCCCAGACCCTTGTAGCGCTGGATTCCGTTGTCCTTTGGCAGGCGCTTGTTGGAAGTCTGTCCAGCTAGCAGTGCGTCATCGCGTTCCTTATCGGAGAACACGTAGTCGTGCGGCGCATTGGACCACTTGATGCGGTACAGCGGGGGAGCAGCGAGGTAAACGTAGCCGTGCTCGATCAGCGGACGCATAAAGCGGAAGATCAAGGTCAGCAGCAAGGTGGTGATGTGCTGGCCGTCGACGTCAGCATCGGCCATCAGCACAATCTTGTGATAACGCAGCTTGGCCATGTCGAACTCTTCGCCGATACCGGTACCAAAAGCGGTGATCATTGCCTGAACTTCGGCATTGCCCAACGCACGGTCCAGACGAGCACGCTCCACGTTCAGGATCTTGCCACGCAACGGCAGGATGGCCTGGGTGTGTGGGTCACGTCCGCGCTTGGCCGAGCCGCCTGCGGAGTCACCCTCCACGATGAACACTTCGCACTCGGAAGGATTCTTCGAGGAGCAGTCCGAGAGCTTACCGGGCATACCGAAGGATTCCATCGGCGACTTACGTCGGGCATTATCGCGCGCTTTGCGGGCGGCCATACGCGCCTGGGAAGCGAGCTGTGCCTTGCGGATAATGTCGCGGGCAACGTTGGGGTTGCGCTCGAACCAGTCGCTGAGTTCCTCGTTGACTACACCCTGGACAAAGCCACGGGCCATCGAGTTGCCCAGCTTGGTTTTGGTCTGGCCTTCGAACTGTGGTTCGGAAAGCTTCACCGAAATCACCGCGGTCAAACCTTCACGGGCATCTTCACCGGTGAGGTTGTCATCCTTTTCGCGCAGGATCTTGTTATCCCGGGCGTAACGGTTCAGCAGACCGGTCAGCGCAGCGCGGAAGCCTTCTTCGTGGGTACCACCCTCATGGGTGTTGATGGTGTTCGCGTAGGTGTGCACGGACTCGGCGTAGGCGTTGGTCCACTGCATCGCAATTTCCAGGCTGATGCCTCGAGCAGCATCTTCAGATTCGAAGGCGATGACCTCGTCGTGAACCAGTTCTACCTTTTTGGCGGCGTTCAGGTGCTTGACGTAGTCCAGCAGGCCGTCCTTGTAGAGGTAGTCCACAGTTTTTGGCTTGACTACCTGGTTTTCGATCTCTTCAGCGACTTCAGCTTCTGGTTCAGCGTTGACCGGGGTGCGCTCATCGGTCAAGGTGATGCGCAGGCCCTTGTTCAGGAAGGCCATCTGCTGGAAGCGAGCACGCAGCGTCTCAAAATCGAATTCGGTGGTCTCGAAGATTTCCGGATCCGGGTAGAAAGTCTGGGTGGTGCCGGTCTTATCGGTCTCTTCACCCTTTTCCAGCGGGCTGGTGGTCACACCACCATTGCTGAAGCCGATACGCCATGCGTTGCCCTGGCGGCGAACGACGGTATCCACCTTGCGCGATAGCGCGTTAACCACGGAAATACCCACACCGTGCAGGCCACCGGAAACAGCGTAACCGCCGCCACCGAACTTGCCGCCGGCGTGCAGGATGGTCATAACTACCTCAACGGTAGGCTTGCCCTCGGTGGGGTGGACATCCACGGGGATGCCTCGACCATTGTCGACACAACGCACGCCACCATCGGCTTGCAAGGTGACGTTGATGGTGTCGCAGTATCCAGCCAAGGCTTCATCGACGGAGTTGTCCACGACTTCGTAAACCAAGTGGTGTAGGCCGCGAGGGCCGGTGGAACCGATGTACATGCCCGGGCGTTTACGTACCGCTTCGAGTCCTTCGAGGACGGTAATATCCTGGGCGCCATAGGTATGTTCGACTTTGGAAGTCATCGATTCCGCGGGAACCTGGCTTTCTGCCGGATCCTGCGGTGAAGCATTTTCAGTAGACACGGGTGCTACGAACTCCTCGAATTAAGCGCGCGATCACCGTTGCGCCGCAAAGTGCGTCTCGGGTGATCATGGTCTGGAGGGACGTCGCCGCGGGGTTGACCCACAGCAAAATCATTTCACTGCTTCTAATTCTACCGCGCTGAGCAAAATAATCGGTGCTTCTGTGGCCTAAATCGGCCACATAAAGCTAGCAATTGACCTTCTGAGGCAGTTGCGGAGCATAAGTGAGGGGGATCCACCCTCCGGGTGCGTTAGCGCGCCATATGCCGTGCCAGCTATTTTTATCCGTAGGTGTCTCTTGGACCGCGTCCAGCGACCGAACGCATGCCGTGACGCCACGACGGAGCATTGGGTCCTAAGACCTTGAGCACGGTAACAATTCCGGGGCCCAACTCTGCATCAAATTTTTTCAGAATATCGTGGCTCATTAGGCGCATCTGTGCCGCACGTGCGGTCGTATCACAACGCATCACCACCACCGTATCTTCAAAAGATTCGGGTTTACAGTGCTCTGCATTTTCCGCACCAATGATGTCAGCCCAGCGCCCCAGCACCGAGCCCACGGCAACTTGGGTGTTCCAGCCGCGAGCCTTGGATAGCCGCGAGACAACTTCACCGATAGCTCGAGGGTCGCGCACCACTCCAGGTTCGGAGGTTCCCTTTTGGTCCATGAAGCCGCGACGGGCGGACTGACGTTTGCGAACTTTTTCCATTCGCGCTGCATCTACGCGGCGTTCGCCGCGCTCTTCCGCGAGCCTACGCATTCGGTTCAGCAAGGCCTTCGCTGAGTCGATTTCTGGATCAAAGCGGTGTTCGTCCCGCTCTTCAGGCTCACGCATCGACAACCTGGCCAGGGGATACCTGGAAGAAATGTCCCTTCAGTGCTTCGGGAACATCTTCCACTACGGCCGCCGTGACCAAAACTTGCTCTGCGCCGGCAACAATATGAGCCAGCCGATCTCGACGAGTGGTGTCTAGTTCGGCAAAGACATCATCCAAAATCAAAATTGGTCCCGAACCCGCTCGAGGATCATCATCACCAAAAACTCTGTAGGCTGCCAGACGCAGAGCCAAGGCAAAGGACCAGGTTTCACCGTGGGAGGCGTAGCCCTTGGCGGGAGTTGGGCCTAGGATCAGCGCAAGGTCATCACGGTGGGGGCCGAATAGCGAGATGCCGCGGTCTAGTTCACGGCTGCGGTTCGATTCGATGGCACCAAGAAGAAGATCTTGGATCTCTTCTTGGTTTAGCTCCTCCAACGACGTCACCGGAAGGCTGTTCTCGTCGGTTTCGCCTTCCAACGAGGAACGGTAGATCGCCTGTGCCGCTTTGCCGCCATCAGCAAGATCCGCGTAGGCAGCCTGCATATATGGCCTGATGAGCATAAGAACATCAAGGCGACCTCGGATGAGTCGAGCCCCGCAGGTGGCCAGTTGCAGATCCCATGCTTGCAAGGTGTTCTCTTGCGAAGCGGTGAGTTTGGATTTTCCACGAATGGATTTCAGCAATGCATTGCGCTGCTTGACGATTCGTTCGTAGTCATTTTTGGTGCCGGCTTCTATCGGTCGCAAGGCAATGAGTAGTTCGTCAAGGAACTTGCGGCGATTTGATGGATCGCCCTTAACCAAAGCCAAATCTTCAGGGGCGAACAACACCGTTCGCACCATGCCCAAGATTTCTCGAGCACGTACCGGGTTAGCTCGATTGATCCTTGCTCGGTTCAGTTTCCCGCTAGTGATCTCCACCTCGAGCGTGGTCTTTTGGCTTCCGCGGTGCAAAGTACCGCGAATCAAAGCTCGTTCTGCACCAAAATTCAGCAACGGAGCATCGTTGCTGACGCGATGAGACGCCAAATTAGCTAGGTAACCAATGGACTCAACGATGTTGGTCTTGCCCACCCCATTGGGGCCGATTAAAACGTTGATGCCAGGAGCTAGGTGCACGTCAGCCTGCGCATACGAGCGGAAGCTCGTGAGGGAAAGCTGCGAAATATACACCGAAGTCCTGACAACGTCGTGGTGGCGGATGAAATGTTCATCCGCCACTTTGCGGGTTTAGTTCGAGTTTGGCAAACGTACTGGCATCACAAGGTAGCGGTACTGATCCTGATCAGCTTCGTCCAGCTTCTTCTGACCGGTCAGCATCGCCGGCTTTGGAGCACTGGTGAACGAGAAACGAACAAAGTCAGTGGTGAACGAGTTCAAACCTTCAGACAGGAAGGTTGGGTTGAACGCCACAACAATATCTTCGCCGCGCAAGGAAGCAACGATTGCTTCTTCAGCCTGTGCGTCTTCGCCGGTACCAGCATCCAAGGTCAGCTGTCCATCGGTGAAGGCCATGCGAACTGGGGTATTTCGTTCTGCAACGACCGATACACGACGTACCGCTTCCATCAGTTCGCTCGTGCGAACCGTTGCATGGATCGGGGTGTCGCTTGGGAACAGCGATCGAATCTTTGGGTACTCGCCATTAATCAACAACGAGGTGGTGCGACGGTTGGAGCTTTCGAAGCCAACCATGTCACCGTTTTCGCTGATTGCAAGCTTCAGTTCGCCTGCACCCGAAAGAGTCTTAGCAACTTCGCTCAAGGTCTTGGCCTTGATCAAGAACGAAGTGGAAATCTCCGAAGTGTTTGGAGTCCAATTCAGTTCGCGCAGTGCCAAACGGTAACGGTCAGTTGCCAGGAAGGTGATCAGGTCGTTTTCAATTTCAACCTTGATGCCGGTGAGCACTGGGAGAGTGTCATCCTTCGAAGCAGCAACGATGACCTGAGAAACAGCAGCAGAGAAAGCCTGACCATCGATGGTGCCGGCAATTGCTGGAAGTTCTGGAAGCGTTGGGTATTCATCAACTGGCATGGTGGCCAGGTGGAAGCGTGAGCGACCACAAGTCAAAGAGATCTTGGTGCCATCGGTTTCAAGAGTCACCGTTGAGTTTGGCAATGAACGAGTGATCTCAGCCAAGAGCTTGCCTGATACCAGGATCGAGCCTTGCTCTGAGATGTCCGCAGGGATCTCAATGTGTGAGGAAATCTCATAATCAAATCCCTCGAGGCGAACTAAGCCGTCATGGGTAGTGATCAAGATGCCAGCCAGTACTGGTGAGGGTGGGCGTTGTGCCAAGGACCGAGCGGTCCAGGATACGGCGTCTGCCAATACATCCTTTTCAACGCTGAACTTCACGAAAAATCCGCCTTTCGGAACCCTTTGAAACTTAAGTCAGGCCAAGAAGGTTTTTCCTCGCCAAGTTCTTAAGCATAGAGCAGGTAGTTGCACGTTCTCTCCATCTTAATCTTGCCACGTCTTGTTGATGCAAAGTCATCGCTCGGTCTCGGTTGTTGATGAGAGCTGCGAGAAAAAGATTTGAACAGGTTTGGCTCGAGGTTCAGGAGTGGACTCGTTATTTGGATGAATAAGTGTTTAAAGGAGAAGTGTTAATAACCCCTGTGGATACTGTGGACAACCCCCATCCACCGTGAAATGACGGCGATTGTGCATGTGAACAATCTGTGGTTGAAACTGACACTCAGTTCCAGCACCCTGTTGAAACTCAGTTCCACGATTTTTAACGTCCACATGGGTACCTATGTTTATCCGCAGGTAGTCACCAGATCATCCACAGTTTTATCCACACCTGTGATTTCTTGGGATTAATGCTCCCGCTGGCTCTGCTTAATGCGGTTAGTTAGCTCTGTGACTTGGTTAAAGATGGCTCGACGTTCCGCCATGAGCTCACGAATCTTACGATCCGCGTGAATCACGGTGGTGTGGTCGCGTCCACCAAGTTCGGCACCAATTTTTGGCAGCGACATGTCAGTAAGCTCACGCAAAAGGTACATAGCGATCTGACGGGCGGTGACCAAAGTACGGGTTCGGGACTTGCTGTTGAGCTCATCAATAGACAGCCCGAAGTATTCGGCGGTCTGCTTGATAATCGTTGACGGCGTGATTTCTTGGGCACCGTCTTCGCTGATCAGGTCCTTGAGTACGGTTTCTGCCAAGGCCAGATCAACGGACTGGTTATTGAGCGAAGCGAAAGCGGTGACTCGAATCAACGCACCCTCAAGTTCACGGATGTTGGTGGAGATGCGTGAAGCGATGTACTCCATGACGTCTCCTGGAGCCGAAAGGTTCTCAGCATCGGCCTTCTTACGCAGAATCGCGATACGAGTTTCCAACTCAGGTGGCTGGATATCGGTAAGTAGGCCCCACTCGAAGCGTGAACGCATACGATCTTCGAACCCTTGCAGCTGCTTGGGAGGTAGATCAGAAGTGATCACAACTTGCTTGTTGTGGTTGTGCAGCGCATTAAACGTATGGAAGAACTCTTCCTGCGTTGCGTCCTTATTGGCCAAGAACTGAATATCGTCAATGAGCAGGATGTCTACGTTGCGGTAGGTCTGCTTGAAGCTGGCGCCTTCGTCATCACGGATGGAGTTGATGAAGTCATTGGTGAACTCTTCTGAATTCACGTAGCGAACGCGAATACCTTTGTACAGGTGACGAGCGTAGTGGCCAATGGCGTGCAGAAGGTGAGTTTTTCCTAGCCCGGAATCGCCATAGATGAATAGCGGGTTATAAGCCTTGGCTGGTGCTTCGGCTACTGCCACTGCTGCAGCGTGGGCGAAGCGGTTCGAGGAACCAATGACAAAGGTGTCAAAAATGTACTTGGGGTTCAGCCGGCCGAATTCTTGCGAGTTCGATGGGGGCGTTGGCTGTGGTGCTGGCTGCGGCCGCGGACCTGGGGTCTCAGTAACGGCTGGTGCCGCGGGAGCTGGAGCAGTTGTTTCTGGAATTTCTTCTTCCAACTCGTCCGAAAGAGACAGATCAACGCTGACGGCACAGCGGATATCGTCTTGGAATACTTCGCGTAGGGCCTCATCTAGAGGTTCACGAAGTTGAGTCTGCAGGATGTCTCGCGTCAGGTCATTGGGAACTGCCACTAGCAACGTAGTTCCGATCAATCCTTGCGGCTTAGCCAACGATACGAAGGCACGGTAGCGGGCTTTGACGCGATCGTCGTCCTCAATCTTGCGAATGACCTGGCGCCAGGAGCTACCAATGCTATTGGTTTCGTCGCTGCTCACTAAGGGCGCCCCACTCTCGATAAAAATGCAATCTTGGTCACACGAATCTTGTTTCCAAGGCTCGAAAACGCCGTTTTTTGGACGACGTCTCCATTGATTCTATCCACCATCCACACAGTTATGCACAGCTAGGTGGAAAAAGTTGGCCACTAAACTGTGGAAAAGAGGTTTTCCCTTGAGAATAAGCGTTTTAAGCTTGGAGATGACCTGCGGTTTCGTGGCTAAATGTGAACTTTCTTTCGTTATACACAGTAGTAATCCACAAGTTTGGGGTAGATTATTCACAGGCTAACCGCCTGCCGGGCGAAGTTGGTGGAACTGTCGCGCCAATTTGACCTATGGCGAACATTTTTCTATTGTTATTCAGTCCTGTGTGCTTCATTTGCGACTTGCTCATTTTTTAGAAGAGCCCGCGAAATACGCACACTTTTTATAAGTTACGAGCGTCATCCTGTTGTTCACTGCTAAATAGTCAACGGGAAGAACGCATCATCTAGATCGTCTTGGAGTGTCACCGTGAGCAAGCGGACTTTTCAGCCAAACAACCGTCGTCGTTCGAAGAAGCACGGTTTCCGTCTTCGTATGCGTACCCGTGCAGGTCGTGCCATCCTTTCGGCACGTCGTGGCAAGGGCCGCACCGAACTCTCAGCATAAATTTGCGACTCAGCTGTTGGCTTCATGATTTCAACGAGCTCAACTAAAGAGCTGGTTGAACCATCATGTTGCCAAAGAATCAGCGACTGCGCTTAGCGCAGGACCTAACAGTCACAGTACGTTCCGGCGTCCGAAGCGGACGCCGGAACGTCGTGCTATATGCACGCCGCCGCGAAACTGAAGAGTTTGCGGGGGACCGGTTTGGATTCATAGTTTCCAAGGCTGTTGGTATTGCCGTTAAAAGGAACCTCGCTAAACGACGAATGCGAGAAATCGCCCACGAGCTTCGGCGCGTAGAGGGCGATGTTGACTTTGTCGTACGTGCGCTTCCTGGCGCCTCGGAACTTTCTTGGGATGAACTTCGTTCCCAGATCAACGCATCATTTTCCGCTGCGTTAAGGAAGCTCGAGGATCGCTGATGCGTAAGGATTCTGCCCCCGCACTGGGTTGCTGTGGATCATCATTGATATTCCACGCAACACCGTCATCGGGTTGCTAAAGATTTACCGAAAAATCATCTCGCCACTATATGGCGATGTATGCCGATACTTTCCTAGCTGTTCTGCCTATGGGCTCGAAGCGGTGACTCAGCACGGCGTTGTTAAAGGTGCCGGACTGACCACTTGGCGAATCCTTCGGTGCAATCCGTGGTCTCACGGGGGCGTCGATCATGTTCCTGAGGGACCAAGGATTTGGCCAGAAGGCAAACTGCCGAGGATCATAGTTCTGAATCATCCTGTGATTCCCGACGATGAAGACGCCGCGGATAGCGGCCGCAAGGAGCTCGACCACTGATGAACAACTTTCTAGACACCATATTGACTCCGTTTACTTATGCGGTGTCGTGGGTTTTGTGGGCATTCCACGAACTGTTCACTCGGATTGGCATGAACGAAGGTTCAGGCGTTACCTGGACCCTCTCGATCATCTTCCTTGTGCTGCTGATCCGTACGTTGCTGATTCCAGTATTCGTCAAGCAGATCAAATCGCAGCGCGCTATGCAGGCCTTGCAGCCTGACCTTCGTAAGCTACAGGCGAAGTACAAGGGCAAGACCGACCAGATGTCGCGTCAGGCTATGGTTCAGGAGCAGCAAGAGCTGTTCAAGAAGCACAAGACTAACCCGCTGTCTTCCTGCTTGCCTCTGTTGATTCAGATGCCGTTCTTCTTCGCACTGTTCCGCGTACTGAACAATGCCTCGCACGCCAGCGAGAACCACCAGTCCGTTGGCGCCCTCTCTGTTGAGAACATCCGTAGTTTTGATAGCGCCGAGATCTTTGGTGCTCCGCTATCGGAAACTTTCTTGGGAACCTTCAACTCGGGCCATACCAACTGGGCCGTCGTAGTTGTTGCCGTCATCATGATCCTCGCGATGATCGCATCGCAGTTCTTCACCCAGCGCCAGCTGATGACCAAGAACATGAGCAAGGAGGCCCTCGAAGGCCCGTTCATGCAGCAGCAGAAGATGATGATGTACATCCTGCCGTTGGTCTTCGGTATCGGTGGTATCAACTTCCCAATTGGTGTTCTGATTTACTGGACCGCTACCAACCTTTGGACCCTGGGTCAGCAGTACTGGGTTATCCGTAACAACCCAACTCCAGGCTCCCAGGCAGAGCGTGAACTTAACGCTCGCCGCGCAACTAAGGGTTTGCCTCCAGTAGGTGTTAAGAAGGAAGACGCAGCTGCAGCCGCCGAAGAGGCAGCACTCCAGCAGGCTAAGGGCCAGCGTGACCAGCCAAAGCGAAATAACCGCCGGAAGAAGAAGTAGCGATGACTGCAACTGAGAATATTGACGCTCCAACCGTGGAGCCTCAAATCGTGGCACCACAAGACGCCCTCGACGAGGGTGAGGTTGCTGCAGACTACCTTGAAGAACTTCTGGATATTGCTGATCTTGATGGCGACATCGACATCGAAATCCGTGGCGGACGTACCTACATTTCGATCCTCACCGATGAGGACGATGACTCGCTCAATAGCCTCATTGGCGATAAGGGCGAGGTCTTAGACTCTCTGCAGGAACTGACCCGACTGGCAGTTCTTACCGCTACCGGTGAGCGTTCCCGTTTGATCCTGGACATTGCAGGGTATCGTACGGACCGTGCTGGGCAGCTGAAGAAGTTGGCTGAAGAAGCCATTGAGTCTGCTCGTTCAACGGGTGAAAAGGTCCACCTGGATCCAATGAGCGCCTACGAACGTAAGCTCGTGCACGACGTGATTGCCGATGCAGGATTGCACTCGGAATCCGAGGGTGAATCAACTCGACGCCATATCGTTATCTCGGTACTGGACAACTAAGCAACATCGCGCGCAAGCGTGCTGATCGACCTAAAGGACCAAGACCATGACTGAGGATCTCAGCCTTACTGCAGAAGAGACCCTGGCCGCTGAAAAGATCTTCGGCGACCGCCTGGATTTAGCTAAGCGCTATGTCCAGCACCTGGCTACCTCAGGCATTGAGCGTGGACTGCTTGGCCCTCGTGAGGTACCGCGCCTGTGGTCCCGTCACGTACTCAACTGTGCCGTGATTGAATCGGTCATCGAGCGCGACGTCGAAGTTGCTGACGTAGGCTCCGGAGCGGGCCTTCCAGGCCTCTGCTTGGCCATTGCCCGCCCAGACCTCAAGCTGACTCTCATTGAGCCACTAGAGCGTCGTTGCATCTGGCTTTCGGAAGTCATCGAAGACCTTGGCTTGGATAACGTGACGGTTATGCGTGGACGTGCTGAGCAGATGGTTGATGCCGTTAACGCTAGCTATGTCACTGCACGTGCCGTCTCCGCACTGACCAACCTCGCTGGCCTGACGATCCCCCTGCTCCACGGCAAGGGCCAACTTATTGCTATCAAGGGTCGCTCAGCCGCCGAAGAAATCGACAAGGCTTCCAAGGCCATCCGCAAGCTCGGAGGCAAGGAAACAGAAGTCCTCACCATCGGTGGAGAATTCCTCGCAGAGCCAACTACGGTGGTTCGCATTAAGGTTGGCTAGCCCAACGCGATAGTCTGTTTAATAGTTCTTGGGACGCTAACGGCAAATTTCGCGCGAGCTGTAGGCCTGAAGTTGTTTAGCAATTCCAATAACTTGTTTTGAATGTTTCACGTGAAACATTGTCGGTGTTGCCTTGAATATGGGTTGCATCAATTCACGAGGAGGAGTTTTACCTGTGTCCAAGACTAAGAGCTCATCGAGCAGCGCTTTTGACTTCAGTGACTCGTCCTCGCCACTGGCTACACAGATAGCTAGCGAACTTCGTCGTCGCGAAGCTTTGGAGGCCACCACGGTGCCAGCGCCTGATAAGACCCGCTATTTCACGATCTCAAACCAAAAGGGTGGGGTCGGTAAAACGACGACCACTGTTAACCTTGCTGCTGCTCTAGCGCAGGGCGGAATGAACGTTTTGGTGATCGACATTGATCCGCAGGGCAACGCCTCAACCGCTCTCGGAATTGAGCACCATGCCGAGGTCGACAGCATCTACGATGTGCTTATCAATGATCTTCCGTTGGCTGACGTTGTTGCAACCTGCCCAGAGCTTCCTAGCTTGCAGGTAGCTCCTGCGACGATCCACCTCGCTGGTGCTGAAATCGAGCTTGTATCGCTCGTGGCGCGCGAGCAGCGCCTACAGCGAGCCTTAGATGACTACGCACGTACGCGTCAGCGAGAGGGTCTCCCACGACTCGACTACGTGTTCATTGACTGCCCACCTAGCCTGGGCCTTCTGACCGTCAACGCTTTTGTTGCTGCACGCGAAGTTTTGATTCCTATCCAGTGCGAGTACTACGCATTGGAAGGACTGAGCCAGTTGCTGAAGAACATTGAGATGATTCAGAAGCACTTGAACTCCAAGCTGACCGTCTCCACGATTCTTTTGACCATGTATGACGGTCGTACCAAGTTGGCCGCGCAGGTTGCTAATGAAGTTCGCGAGCATTTCCCTGAGCAGGTTCTTGAAGCAGTAATTCCTCGGTCCGTTCGTATCTCCGAGGCACCTAGTTACCAGCAGACCGTCATTACGTACGATCCCAACTCAACTGGCGCACTTTCGTACAAGGAAGCAGCCCAAGAGATGGCCGAGCGCGGCGCTTAGTCTGCCTCAAGCCGTTCCACGTAAATAGATCGATATTTACGTATTTTTTTGTTTGTTTTTCGTGTTCACTTTAAGCGGTTTGAAGCGAAGTCAACACTGGAGCTAGGCTTTTGCGCGCGCATCCCCGTATGAAAGTTTAAAAACAGTAAACTAGTCTCGGGCTGAATGTTCGGACGAAAGGGCGTGCAATTAACATGGCAGAGAAGAAGCGTGGATTGGGTAGGGGACTAGGTGCTCTTATCTCGAGCTCGCCTGTCACGGAGATTGCCGAGGAGAAAGTCGATGTTTCACGTGAAACATCTTCGACTGAGACTAAAGCTGATTCCGCAAAAAGTAAGGCAGCACGTCCTGTAGACATGTTCTTTGAACCGGGTCGCAAGTCCTCGGCACCAAAGTCTGCTGCGCCAGCTGCAAGCAAGACTACGAAGCGACCACGCGCGACGATGCCAGGGTTGAATAGCTCGTTGTCCGCCAAGCCAGTGGTTGAACCCACCGAAGCTGAAAAGCCAGCTAAAAAGACTGCACCAAAGATCGAAGCACCTTCGGTGACAACCGATGAGACGTCCGATCTTGTTGAGGTGCCGGGCGCTAAATTTGCGGAACTTGATGTAACGCAGATTCATCCTAACCGTAAGCAGCCAAGAACCAATTTCGACCAGGAACACATGGATGAACTCATCCATTCCATCCGCGAAATTGGGCTTCTTCAGCCCATCGTTGTTCGTCCCTCACGCGAAGCTGATGACGCACCGTATGAGCTTGTCATGGGTGAACGCCGTTGGCGCGCGACGCAGGCGGCCGGCCTGGAAACCATCCCAGCAATCATCCGCGACACACAAGATAATGATCTTCTTCGCGACGCATTGCTTGAAAACCTGCATCGTTCGCAGCTGAATCCGCTTGAAGAAGCGGCTGCATATCAGCAACTATTAGAAGAATTCGACTGTACTCAAGAAGTACTTTCGGATCGTATTGGACGTTCGCGTTCGCAGATCTCCAATACAATTCGTCTCATGAAGCTGCCTCCACTGGTTCAGCGCCGGGTGGCAGCGGGAGTACTCTCCGCTGGACACGCGAGGGCATTACTTGGGCTTTCGAACAACGAAGCCATTGAGCAACTAGCCCAGCGAATCATCAACGAAGGCCTTTCCGTACGAGCTACGGAAGAAGCGGTAGCGCTCAGTGACGACAAGCCTAAGAAGGCTGCAAAGAAAACCAAAGAGACTCAGCGTAACGAACGCCTAGACTTCCTCGCTACGTCGCTTGCGGACCGCCTGGACACGAATGTGAAGATCCAACTTGGCTCGCGCAAGGGTAAGGTCAGTATTGAATTCGCCTCCGTCGATGACCTCAACCGCATCATGCAGGTCATTGACCCTGAGATGAAGCAATAATTTAGCAGAAAAGGCGCATGTTTCACGTGAAACATGCGCCTTTTGCATTTAACGACGCGTTTCACGTGAAACATCATGGAGAGGAAGACGAACGGATGTTCTCGTCCTCAGTAATCCACAGACTCCAAGGGCATCGATAACTGGTGGAATCGACCGAGCCGAAGGAAATCCTATTCAGTCCTACCAGTGGTACCTGACGGGGCTGACGAATGCACACACCTGGGGTACAGGCCTCGCCAGTCTTGCGATCGAGGGGACAGACGATTGATAGGGTGATTAGCCGTGAAGTTTCACGTGAAACATTACGATTTCAACGTTTGACGACGCAGGACTACAGATTTATGCGACCGCAATCGGCGAAAGTTCGGTTGTAGGGGATCCGGGCTTAGAGCGAGTCTAGGAACGACAGAAGGATCCAGTCCGTCAGCCGCAAATTTGCCTCCAAGATGTAGCTCCAATATTGGGATGAAGAGGTCTCTGGAGGAATCACGGTGGAGATGTCAGATTCAAATGGGTCGGCGTTGAACTGCGAGTGTGTAGCTACAACGTCGGATGCAGCGTCGCAAACCACTAATGATCTTGCTGGCCGACTCAGTGTAGCTACCTGGCTTCTGCATACGTGGAGATATGCTTTCGCTCGGACTGCAACAACAGCATTGGGGAAGTGTCCCTGGGGTTGGAAAGATTGTCTGTCGCGAGGAATTGAACCACGGGCCTCAACTGAAGTACCGTAGCTATCTTCTAGAAACGGCGTTCCTGATTCGCTGTCACGAGTCTCCAAGGAACTACATAACTGTTCCACCTCTTCGAGATTGCAATACACGATGATCAGGGTTCATTAGATTAGAGATCGTTTTGGCTTCTCCACGGAGGTTCCGAGAGACTAGCGCGTCATCAGATGTAAGAGCGCTGATGCTACAAACATGAAACGCGATCACTGAGACGGATAGGGGATAGGAGCATCTGACATGATTCGCGGATGGACAGTTGCGGCGAGTAGGAATTGAAGCAATCAGTTGCGACTAGGCACGGGTTTCTGATCAGGATCGCCTGCGCTGAGTTACTGGTCTGTAGATTCAGCAGAGACGCACCATAAGTGTGCTCTCGAACTTCGCGACGAATACTGACGGTTTCTTCAAGCACCTGATGAGCTTCAGCTGGAGGGACTATGTGTCTACAGAACTGAATCAGTTCACCGAGGGGGAGTGGTTCTTGATCTACGTAGTGAGTTCATGCCTGTGTCTGGCGTCAGACTTGAATGATTTCTCCGTGGGCGTGCCCCCGACTGCGGACACGTAGTTCGGTCTAGGTTCTGACGTTTCACGTGAAACATCCGTGTTCGGATGGCTTTCATAGGACTTTCTGAGACCTGCGGGGCGACGGGGCAGTTCAGGCCTTCCCATAAATAATTATTGGAGGCTCAGAAATTTCCTGTTCGATGATTATGTATTGGTGCTGATCAGTATCAGTGTCTCGTACTGTAAAGCTGAGCATCATGGGCGCTGCGGGTCTGTTGTTGAAACACGATCCATCCGTTGCCGCCTGTTCCTTGGCGTAGCAATGAACAGCAGGACTGTGAACAGAAGGGAGCGCCTCGAGTCGGTTCCATCCAGGCTGAGCAGTGCAAGTATTGGATGGGCACGACGAACTACATTGATGTTTCACGTGAAACAGTGGTGAAAAGTGCGTAATTGCGCAGGCACTTCCAGCGACGGATTGCCGTAAGTTTCACGTGAAACATCCAAGCGGACTGGTGGCATAGTTCTTTAGAAATCCTGGAATGCAGTTTAGGTCGCCACGAGATTGGTATCCATCCAAGACAACATAGTGCTCACATTGTTCTGGGGAAGCCAAGTGAAGCTCAGTTAGCCATTCAACTGAGGACGGCAGGCTATATGGTGTCGAAGAATGAGAACAGGAAACGTGTCCAGAAGAGACGGCTTAGTACATAGAGACATGCGAGTATGTGACGGATGCGCGCTATGCCGAGCCCACGCTGAGTGACGGTCTCGCAGATCGAAATCGACGCCTGCCGCGCGATCAACGTTGTGGCCTCAGCGGTGGTCCCGACCTCATGTATTGACCCTTCAGAAGCGACAGGAGCTGATGCCGGAGTAGCCCCGGATCGGGCGACCATGATCGGGTGCGCCCAGAGAGACTTGCGCGGTTCATGGGCCGATAACTTCTGCTGTACAGCGTGACCTAGATAGAAGTTCGAGCTCGTAAGGAATGGATACCACTGGCCTGGTTTTATGCGAACAAAAGCGCCGAAGACACGTGTTTCAAGTGCCTAAATGCCCAACAGAACTCTTCTAGGGCAACCGAGCACCCCTTAGGTGCTCTACGGCCCCCTCAGGGGCCTCCAGAGCCTCCTCTCTCGTGAGAGGTTCCCCCACGTTTCCACGTGAGGCCCCTACGGCCTCTAGAGGCCGATTCTAGGCTGTCCAGTGATCCAGAGAGGTTCCGGGATGACTATAAGAACGAGTTTTGGGCCTATCGAGCGCATACTCTAGGCAATTGGTACCGCGATGAGTGCATGTCATGTCGGCAGAACGCATCAGGAGGCTGAACTCGCGGCGCTTGACGATGTATATCGAGCGTCGAAGGAAAGCTCACGAATTCTGGGGAGAGCGAGCGGCTAGCTGACGTATGGCTCTCTAAGATCTAGTGAAGATCAGCTGAGTTTCAGGTGGGGTGCAGAGACTGTGTCCGGTCTTGAGGGAGAGCTCCTATGAGCGTGATGATCTCCTCGCCACCAGGTTGGTTGGACTGAAACTTGGACTAGATAGCTCCTATGGGAAATTTGAAAAGATTCGTTCAGTTGACTCTGTCCGTATGCTCCGTGTGGGTCGCGGACAGACACCGGGGCAGCAAGCAGAAGCTATAGACACTGAGGGCACGGACATTGCGAAGAGGATGTGTCTTTGACAGCTTGGGCGTTCAGGGAGGAGCTATCGTTGTCAGCATCGGTGGCCAGGAACCCAAGATTCCATCTCGGTTCACAACATTTCCATGCGGGACTCGGAGAGCAAAAAACCGACGTTTTAATCGATAACTACACATAGGTCTAACGCGTTGGTCTGAAAGAGTCGTGAATACAAAAACTGACGGGATCTACAAAGCAGACTTACACCGTGGAAGGAGGAGCTAGTTTTCCTCCCGAGGGAACCAACTGCAGTTCAAGGGGTTGCTCTGGCTGATTCGAGAGAAATGCAAATACCATTTTCGATCGTAGAGGATGCATCTTTGGCAATCACCGGCAGACGCTTTGAACGAACCGCTCTCCTGAGCCCGGTGAGGACAGAATTCTAGTTTCAAGTAAGAATATCTAGAAAAACAAAGTAAATAACTTTCATACCGCATATCGTGCTCCAAATAGCTCTCAGGAGAGGCACCTAGTTCACCCTAACCCCAGCTAGGGTCTGAAAACATGCTGAGACAAGAAAAGGGGGACCGGCCGATGGCCGATCCCCTTCTGGTAAAGCTAGTGACTTACAGGTACTCTGCAAAGTCCTTTTCGATGACAGCCTTTGGCTTAGCACCGATCGAGGTAGCTACGTGCTCGCCACCCTTGAAAACGTAAACAGCAGGGATGCTGGTGATGCCGTACTTAGCGGCGATGCCCTGGTTCTCGTCAACGTTGATCTTTACAACGTCTACCTTTTCAGCGTGCTCTTCAGCAATCTGATCCAGTACTGGACCAAGCTGGCGGCAAGGACCGCACCACTCTGCCCAGAAATCGACGATGACTGGCTTTTCGGAATCCAGAACTTCGCTCTGGAAGGTTGCTTCAGTTACTGCTTTTGCGTTGCTCATGAGAGACAACCCCTTTCTGAGAAATCTACTTAGACGGTAGCTACGGTTTCGGTGGTGATGTTGGCCAGGTAGTGCTCCACGTCCTGTGCAGCGGCGCAGCCGGAACCGGCTGCGGTGATTGCCTGGCGGTAAGTGGAATCGATGACGTCGCCTGCAGCAAATACGCCTGGCAGCGAAGTCTTCGAAGTACGTCCTTCGACGGCGATGGTGCCCTCGGAAGTCAGCTCGAGCTGATCCTTGACGAGATCAACGCGTGGGTCATTGCCAATGGCAACAAAGATACCGGTGACGTCCAGGGTGCTCTCGGCGCCGTTGACGAGGTTCTTCAGTGCAATGCTCTGAACCTTATCCTCGCCGTTGATGCCGACAACCTCTGAGTCCCAAACGAAGTCAATCTTCTCGTGGGCCAGGGCGCGATCTGCCATGATCTTTGATGCGCGCAGCTCACTGCGACGGTGTACAACGGTGACCTTGGCAGCAAACTTGGTCAGGAACAGTGCCTCTTCCATGGCTGAGTCGCCACCGCCGATGACGGCGATGTTCTGGTCGCGGAAGAAGAAACCGTCGCAGGTAGCGCACCAGGAGACGCCGTGGCCGGAGAGGCGCTTCTCGTCTTCTAGGCCCAGCTCGCGGTATGCGGAGCCGGTGGAGACGATGACGGCATGTGCACGGTAGGTGGTGCCATCAGCCAGCGACAAGGTCTTGATGTCGCCTTTCAGGTCCATTTCGGTAACGTCGTCGAACAAGATTTCAGCGCCAAAGCGCTCTGCCTGCTTCTGCAGGTTGTCCATCAAGTCTGGGCCCATGATGCCCTCTGGGAAACCTGGGAAGTTCTCCACCTCGGTGGTGTTCATCAGTTCGCCACCAGCTGTAACCGAACCTGCGATAACCAGAGGTTTAAGGTTCGCACGGGCGGTGTAAATCGCAGCTGTATAACCCGACGGGCCGGAGCCGACGATGATTACGTCGCGGATTTCGTCGTTCTGTGCTGAAGTCACGGGGATAGAACCCTTTCGTCCTAAAATTGCGAGGTGGATAGCGAGGCTTTACCTCACTATCCACCTCAACGTATGGCTTTGCTAAAAAATTCCGCTACTGTTACTTGGCGGAGAATTCACCGATTTGCAGACCGTATGGTCGCGATGAGTTGCTGCCCGATGCCTTACGAGGCAGGTCGGTGACATCGAGGAAGACGTAGGAGCCTTCCATGGAATCCTTATCCCCGTCCTTCACGGCCACGGAGACCGATGGGCCGGAGAATGAGCCCTTGGCTACAGACTTAGCATTGCCCAGATCATCGGAATCACCAACGAGGATCTCGTAGTCACCGCCGGTGCCATTCAAACCTTCCAAGTTCACCTCGGAGATGGCCGCCTTGTCCTTGAGCTCGAGGATGAAGACCATATTGGAGGCGAAGCCACCGAAGTTGCTGGTGGTGTAGGTGAAGGTGTCATAGGTGCTCGAGGCGTTGCCGTCGACCATGTTGGCCAGCTTGCCATCGGTTTCAGCATTCAACTGCTGGTTACCAGGAACCAGTCGTGAAATATCCGAAATTACAGGCTTTGGCAAGGCCGGCTCGGAGGATTCCTTCGGCTTGGCCGACTCGGAAGGAGCAGCGGACTGCTGAGGCTCGTTGGAGGTATCGGCAGTAGTTTCCTTATCGCCACCAAGGAAGTTGAAGGCGAAGACCACGGCAAGGATCAAGATGATCAGCAGAACCGCGCCAACCACAATGCGAGTGCCCTTGGACGTCGACTCATCATCTTCTTGCCCGGTGGCCGCAGCCTGGTTTGGGACGACAACGTTTTTGGCGGCGGCTGGGAAAGTTGATGCCTTGGCTGCAACAGCGGCTGCACCAGTAGCAACAGCGCCCGCGGCACCTGCTGCGGCACCGGCTACACCGGCACCCTTCTTCTTGGCGGGCTTCTGCTCGTCCTCAACAGGCTTGTTATCCGCAGCTGGCTTCTGAACTGGCTGCTGAGCTGGCTTTGCTGCAGCGGCACCTGCTGCGGTTCCGGCGGCGGCGCCAGCAGCGGCCTTAGGCTTGGTGGAATCTGATTTGGCGGACTCGGACTTGGCCGAATCAGACTGAGTCGAATCCGACTTTGCGTCAGCTGGCTTTGCAGCCGCTGGGGTATCACCCTTTGACTGGGCGGCGGCAGCTAAGGCTGCGGTGGCGGTGACGTTTGGCTCGTCGTCCTGATCATCAAGACGGGTAACCGCTGGCTGACCCTCGGTGGTCGGTGGCTCGGTGGAAGCCACAGGGTGGGCAGTGGTAGCCGGAACCTGCTCGTTAGGAGCGGTCTGGTCCGACTGCTGGCCATTGGCCTGGTCTTGGTTTTTCTTGCCGAAGCGGTTCTTCAGACCGGCAAAACCGCTGGAGAAGGCGGTGCCGAACTTGTTTTGTTCAGCAGGCTCGACCTCGTACTGGTTGTCGTCCTCGTAAGACTCTGGGGCGGACTGACGGGTCACGCCGAAGATCTCAGTGCCCAAGGTGTCGGTGAAGAACGGTTCAACGTAGGGTGCGTCGTCGGACTCGAGAACTAGGTCCAACAGGTCCGAAGAGCGTGCCACATTGGCCACGAGGTAGCTCTGGTTGGTGTCGGTGATGCCAAGGTCCAGTACCTGGACGTTGGAGGCGCGTTCACCCATCGCAATTTCGCGGGCACTAGCGGCCAGCTGAGAGGAGTTCTCGGCCGAAGCCACCATGATGCTGACGGAGCGATTAAGTACTTGGTCAATGCCTGCAAGTACCAAGTCACCTTCAGCTGATGAAAGGACGGTCTCAGTGACCTGGTAACGGCCGCTGAGGACAGAGCCGACATCGATTGGCTGCGCCACGTGCATCTCCAAGGGTTGATTGTTCTTCGGTAGCAGTACTCAGACCACCACCTGTCATGTTACCTGTCAGCGGGGCCGATTTGGTGCCAATCTTGCGCAGAATCACTGGCAAGTTTCCAAGGTTTTTTAGCGCTTGAATCCTGGGATTCTTCGAAGGATCGGACCGAGGAAGCCATCTAGCTCCGGCACCTTGGTTTTGTGGAGTAATCCGATGTAGACAACGCCCATGGTTCCGGCCACCGCAATGATCGAAATTATGGCGTTAATCAGCGAGGAGTAGGCAAATCCGAAGCTGAATCCACCCAGTAGCCACAGCACCAAGCAGCCCACTGCGCCGGAGAGCGTAGCCATCCAACCGATGCGAACATAGGTATCGATCACCGACTGCACACCGTAGTTTCCGTAGCGGCGCTTAACCAGGAAGTGGGTGCCGATGCAGGAGAGCACGTTGGTCAGGCCGTAGATGAAGGCAATGGCCGCAGCGATGTGCATTGGGTCAATCACGGCTGCTGCGGTGAAGGCCAAGATTAGGCCAACCGCCGCGGTGGCGGACTGGATCAGCATCGGGGTGCGGGTATCTTCTTCGGCGTAGAACACGCGCAGCATGAAGAACTGGAGGGACTTAAATGGCAGGCCCAAGGCGGTGAGAACCAACAACTGGCCCAGTGCTCCGGCGGCTTGCGCGGCGTTCTCCGAGGAGCCAGCAAACAGTCGACCCAGCGGACCGGCAAGCACGATAAACACGATGGTGCAGAAGACGATTGGGATGGCGGTAGAGCGCATGCCGCGGTTCAGTAGCTGGCCAACATCGGCGTAGCGCTTTTCGGTGAAGGCTCTTGCGAAGTCGTTAAATAGCACGGTGGCCACGGTCAGCGCGAACAGCGAGTGTGGCAAAACGGTGATCAGCTGCGAGGTATTCAGCGCGTACTCACCGGCCACCGAGGCGGCCTGTTCGGGAGCCATGGAGGTACGAGCTGCGGTGGCACCAGAGACGATCTTGGAGTACAGCAACGAGGAGAGGTTGCCGATGACCATGGCGCCCAAGGTCCAGATGGCCAGCTTGCCCACGTGGCGCAGGCCCATGCCGCGCCAGCCAAAGTCAAAGCTCAGCTTAATGCCGACCTTCTTCAGTGGCCAGAAGAGCACCAAGGACTGCAACACAATGCCTAGGGTGGCGCCACCGGCAAGCCACATGGTTTTGACCGCGCTCCAGTCCTGCATCGGATCGCCCGAAGAGTAAGCGCCGAAGGTCAGGATGAAGGCGCCAATGACTAGTAGCTGAATGATGTTGTTGACCGCCGGGGCCCACATAAAGGCGGCAAATCGCCCGTTGGCGTTGAGTACCTGGCCTAGTACCGCGTAGAGCCCGTAGAAGAAGATCTGCGGAAGAGACCAATAGGCAAACGCAGTGCCCAGCATGATCATCGGGTCGGTCCAGTTGTTGGTCAGCGCGATGATCAACGGTTTAGCGCAGATGGTCAGGACCAGGGTGAGCAGCCCCATCACCACCACAACCAAGGTCAAAAGCTTTGAGGTGTACGCAGCACCTCGGTCTTTAGCTTTGGACGCCTTGATCAGCTGCGGGATCAGCACCACGTTGAAGACGCCACCGGCGAGCAACATGTAGATGATCGTCGGGATGACGTTGGCTTTTTCGAAAATATCGGCCACCGAGGTGACCGAACCAATAGCCATCGCCAGCAACGCGGTGCGAGCAAAGCCCAACAGACGCGAAACCATGGTTCCCGAGGCCATCAGGGCGTAGATCTTAGAGCGTGAGCGTCCCTGCTGGGTATGCAGCTGCTGGGGAGGTTCGGCGACTAAGTCCATGGCCCCGGTCATTGGCTGCTGATCGGAGCCCGCAGAAGAATTAGGAACCTGAGACATGCTTTGTAAGAACCTCGCGTGCCAGATCAGCGATCCGGCGTTCATTAGGGAAGGACAGGCGTTTGCCTAGGGCATCAAGAGGTACCCAGGCAACATCGACGGCTTCGTGATCGGGGTCGTTCTCGATCGTTAGTTGTCCGCCAGTAGCTTCCAGCAGGAAATGGTGCACAGTTTTGTGCACCCGGTAATTGGTCACGGTGAACCAGTAATCGACCGAACCCAACGGGGCAAGGATCTTTCCGGCGATGCCGGTCTCTTCCTCGATTTCGCGGATAGCCGCTTCCTCATTGTTTTCTATTCCCTCGGGGTGACCCTTGGGCAGGCACCATTCCAGCCGGCCGCCACGGTTATACCGGGCGATAATTGCGACGGGGAGTTTGGGTGCGTTGAAGTCGATCACAATGCCGCCGGAAGAGACTTCTTCCACCGTTGGCAAGCTTGTATGACCGCCAGTTGCCTGCGCACGAGCCATTGACGCAGTCAATGGGGTGCGCTTTGGGGCAGACGGGATCGGTCGGTTCATGGATCCACTCTATCGAGAAAGTGGCCTCGTTCGCTTTATCGACGTGGACAAGTAAGTTATATCGCAAGCAATTTCAGCGCATTTTCAAGCATTTTGCCCAGATTTCTGGCACGCTTAAGTAACTATGCATGCACTTCCCTCACCTGACGTATTACGTCAAATCCTGCCCTCGGTTATTTTCGACTTGGCCGACCGTTTTGTGGCGGCGGGCCATGAGTTGTCCCTGGTGGGTGGACCGGTCCGAGATCTCTACTTGGGTCGAGTATCCCCGGACCTAGACTTCACCACCAGCGCGCGCCCGGAAGAAACCATTAAGGTGATCTCCGGTTGGGCCGACAATATCTGGGATGTGGGTCGAGAGTTCGGCACTATCGCCTTCAAAAAGGGCGAGCATACTTTGGAAGTCACCACCTATAGGGCAGATGCGTACGACAGCCAATCGCGTAAGCCAATTGTTGCCTTTGGCGATAACCTGCACGATGACCTGTTCCGCCGTGACTTCACCATGAACTCGATGGCACTTCGATTGCCAGATCTTGAACTGGTGGACCCCTTTGATGGGGTGTCCTCGTTGAGAGATCAGTCGATCAGGACTCCAGGTGCTCCGGATATTTCCTTCTCGGATGATCCATTGCGCATGATGCGTGCAGCGCGTTTTGCTTCGCAGCTGCAGATTGAAGTCAGCGCCGAGGTTCGTCAGGCCATGAGCGAGATGACCGAACGTATTGAGATCATTTCCGCGGAGCGTGTGCGTGACGAATTGGTGAAGCTGATCAAGGGAGCAGATCCTCGGGCGGGCATCAACCTGCTGGTTGAGACCGGGTTGGCTGACAGAGTACTGCCTGAAGTTTCAGCACTGCGCCTAGAAATTGATGAGCACCATCGGCACAAGGATGTCTACCAGCACTCATTGACTGTGCTCGAGCAGGCCGTCTCGATGGAAACGGATCAAGATGGCCCAGTGCCTGGACCCAACTTTGTTCTGCGCTTTGCAGCGTTGATGCATGACATTGGCAAGCCGGCCACACGCAAGTTTGAACCTAACGGCGCGGTGTCTTTCCGCCATCACGACATGGTTGGCTCCAAGATGGTCAAAGCGCGCATGCGGGCCCTGCGTTTTGATAAGGAAACCACCAAAGCTGTGGCTCGGCTCGTTGAGCTGCACATGCGGTTTTATGGTTACGGCGAAGCAGGCTGGTCTGACTCTGCGGTGCGCCGCTACGTTACCGATGCCGGTGACTTGCTTGAGTACCTGCACCGCCTGACCCGTTCGGATGTCACCACGCGCAATCGCAAGAAGTCGGATCGACTGGCCTTTGCCTACGATGATCTCGAGGCACGCATTGCGCAGATTGCTGAGCAGGAAGAGCTGCAGTCGATCCGTCCAGACTTGGACGGGCAACAGATTATGGGCATCTTGGGCATTAAGCCTGGGCCGGTAGTTGGTCGTGCCTACAAGTTCTTGCTCGAGCTTCGTTTGGATGAAGGCCCGCTGGGTGAAGATGCTGCCATTGAGCAGCTACGAGCTTGGTGGAGCGAGCAGCCTGAAGCGCAGGAAGCAATTACCGAAGAGTAACTGCTGACAAGCACAGAGACAGAATGAGCACCCGGCACCCTCAAGGGGCCGGGTGCTTTTTCATGCTCGAAAAAGTTCTTAAACTTTTTGACCTAATTAGTGGCGGAGCCTGTGCAATCAATGTATGCTGAATACTGTGATTGGGAAGTCTCAATGAGACTTGCGGATCGATGAAACTTATTAGCAGGCCCCGTGGCGATTCGCGGCTGGCCAACAAATAGATCTTAGGAGGTGGAGAAACGATGAATATCAATCTGGATATTTCAACTCATCGCACATGGCGAATTGACTGTGGCTTTATGTCTACCGGCAATCACGGCCTTTTCTCTCCAACCTCCGGAACAGTGGATTCCTAGAACACGGTGATCCCCACCCAAGTTCCTGAGGTTGAAAGTCAGTAATCGACTCCCACCTTAGGAACTTTTTCATGTCTAGCCTCCTGTTTTCCTCATCCGCTCAACAGGCTGTTCGCACCTCGGAACTTATCTTCGCAGGACCCGAAAGCCTCAAGGCTCGCGCAATCTCCACGACGCGACAAGATCTTCCCAACCCTTCGAAAGTTAACGAAGGGAGGGAAAACAAATGAAAAATCGACAAGCCAGTCGCAAGTTGAAAAACCTCGACAGCACAGAATTTAACCGTCGCATGCGTGAGCGTGAACTGAAAAACCATGTGCCCGTAGAGATGTACCTACGTATTCGTTGATCCGCGACAACGCCATTACCGTTGTCCGTCCGTCGAATCAGAGGTACCCCATAATGAACTCGCATATTAATGCTCAGAGGCCCGCCGGCCTGCAAGCCGGCGGGCTTCTCCGCATCTAAGGGTGTTTTGGTAGTGAGAACTAGCGTTCCACGTCGCCGCGGATGAAGGCCTCGACTTTGTTGCGTGCTGTTTCATCGTCGTACTGCTCGGGTGGCGACTTCATGAAGTAGCTCGATGCAGACAAAATTGGGCCACCGATGCCGCGATCCAGGGCGATCTTGGCTGCGCGTACCGCATCGATGATGACACCTGCAGAGTTTGGTGAGTCCCAAACTTCTAGCTTGTACTCCAAATTCACTGGAGCATCTCCGAAATTGCGTCCCTCGAGGCGAACAAAAGCCCACTTCCGGTCATCCAACCAAGCAACGTAGTCGCTCGGGCCGATGTGAACATCGTCAGCGGCCAGTTGAGCCGAAGTATTTGAGGTGACTGCCTGAGTTTTGGAGATCTTCTTTGATTCCAAACGGTCGCGCTCGAGCATGTTCTTGAAATCCATGTTGCCGCCAACGTTCAGTTGGTAGGTGCGGTCGAGCACTACGCCTCGGTCTTCAAACAACTTGGCCATCACACGGTGGGTGATAGTCGCACCGATCTGGCTCTTGATATCGTCGCCAACAATTGGGACGCCCGCTTCGGTGAATTTCGCAGCCCACTCGGGAGTGCCAGCGATGAACACTGGCAAGGCATTAACAAAAGCAACGCCGGCATCAATCGCGCACTGAGCGTAGTACTTGGCGGCCTGCTCAGATCCAACGGGAAGGTAGCAGACTAGGACGTCCACCTTGTTTTCCTTTAGCTGCGCAACGATATCTACCGGCTGCGCATCAGACTCTTCGATGGTCTCGCGGTAGTACTTGCCTAGCCCATCAAGGGTGTGACCGCGCTGCACCGTAACCCCGGTCGTAGGAACATCAGCGATTTTGATGGTGTTGTTTTCGCTGGCCAGAATTGCTTCTGCGAGATCGAGGCCGACCTTCTTGGCATCAACGTCAAAGGCAGTAACGAACTGAACGTCACCAACGTGGTACTGGCCGAACTGCACATGCATAAGACCTGGAACGCTGACCGCTGGGTCCGCATTTCGGTAGTACTCAACACCTTGGATAAGTGAAGTGGCGCAGTTGCCTACTCCAACGATGGCAACACGGATCGAGTTTGCTGACACATGGGCTCCTTTGAAAATGTGTAAGACCTTCGGACTTTAGGGCGCATCAAAAGCACATGCTGGAGATTGCCCTTGAAGCTATTAAGCCTTATGAAGACCAGAACATTCCCAACCAGCCAAGACATTACAAATCTAATGCTGAGTAGGGCGGACCCTGGCGACTACGGTCAACGGTTGATGGTCGAAGCTGAGCTAACAAGGACGGCCATTTTGTACAGAAGTAAAAAGACTTTTACTCGTGTCTCCTAGCTGGAAGTCAGGCCAAAATGTATGTCAGTATCAATTTAGCAGACACTCATGACATAGTTCTAGTGTTGCTACCACGTGAGCGTTGGTAGCTACGACGAACCTTCAGTAACACCTTGACCACCGGAGATGGCAAAGACGTGCGCAGGCGATGACGCAGAGGCTGTCGGCGAATAAAGGCCAACATCTCAGGGTCAGTGCGTAGCTTGCCCTCGTTCGCCCGCTGTGCCAACACCTCGAGGGACTGAATGAAGCTGCGATCCATGCGGTGGAAGTAGTTTTCCCTCAACCAAGCTTTGCTGGGTTCACCGAAATTCAAGGAAACAACGTCATTCAAATTCCCGATGATTCCCGAGGCAGTAAATACGGTATTGATCATCTGAGTACTGACGCCAAAATCAGAGAGCACCATCGTGGGTAAACCTCGATCAATGGACTCTAAAGCGGCAGTAGATGACACGGTGACCAATGCACTGCCCGGAACCAGGGCTTCGCTCATTGATCCCGCATCAAAGCGAATCCGTGATTCTGAACTGATCAGCTTTTGAGCTTTGAGGTTATCGAACAGACTGTCATAGGGATAGGCCTCCATATGCGTCTGCGGTTCACCCGCCTTGGCACGAAGCTTGATTAAAACCTCGAGGCCCGGATTCATCTGGCTAGCCTTTTCCAACGCTAACAAGATGGATTCACGCTGCTGTTCAGTCTCTGGAACCTTGGCCTGAGGTGCAAACACCAGACGACTGAACTGGTGCTCCTGGACCGGAGGGAAACCAATGGAGTGCAAGAACGGCAGCTTGCTGACCATGATGGTTGGCTGATGCCCCTCGCTTAGCTCGGTCATATAGGAAAAATCGCGAGCTTCGGCATGAGAATGACAAATAAACGCATCGCCGGCGCGACGGTAATTCCAGCCCTTACGAGTCGCAGGGTAGGCGACACCAGGCAGAGCAGAAATTAGTGCGGTGCAACGTCCGTCAATTGGTTCGGTACGTAGTATCCGTGAGTAAATTTCAGCGACAACAGGGCCAGTTGCCGAGGCAAAAACAAGGTTTTGCGCCACCGTATCGGCGTTGAGCTGAGAAAGCTGAATGACCTCGAGCGCAGCTGGATCTAAATCGGTTCCTTCGAAGGCTGCCGCGATTTGCTGCGCAGTTGGCATGACCGGGGTGCGTGCCAAATAGATTTTCCGGTCCCATTCAGGGCCTAGACGGTGCAAAAACTTGTTGCCATTTTCAGATATGAATCTGAGTCGGCAATAGCAAGAATAGAGGGTTTCATTAGTGTCTTCACACCTTCAACGAACTGGATAGGTGCTCACGAAGTTCAAGTTCTGTATCGTCGGTCCACCAATGTTCAGGAACCGCCTGCGGGTAAAGGAATCGCGCATCAGATCCCAGCAGCAATCGCAGTGAAGGGATGACCGTGGAAGGAAGCGCCCGGATTTCCTGGCCGGGACGCAGCACACGAAGGCGCATTTCAATGGGCACCGTATGTTCCTTGAGTACTACTTGATCAATCTTGGCAATCTTTTCCAGCAACTGTGGGGTCTCACGTCGGTGCGGGAAATAGGCCACCGGACCTTCCGAAGCGATCTGTTCAACCCACTGCAGGTAGGGCTGTTCGTGAATCAACTGATCGGCAACCATGGCTGAACCGATCAAAAGGGTTGGTTCGGTGAAACTTTCGGCCACCGGCTGAGTAGCGAGCCACTCAAACTTGTGTTGAGCGAACTTGATTCCCAACGCGGTCATCTTCTGACGAGTCGGAGGATCAACAAAAAGCGCCGAGACGATCAACAGTCGCTCTTCACGTGCCAGCTGGCGCAACCGATGCCAGGTAGCAAGACCCATGGCAACCCGTGCTGCCGAATTCTTGGCTCGAGCGCGGACCAAGGGCACCGGAGTATCGCTAATGAGCTGCTTGATCAGTGCCAAGGTTGCTAGCCCGTCATCGATGATGATGATTTCTTTGGCTTTAACTCCGGCCAGCAAACTGCGCTGCACCTTTCCCGAATAGGCATCTCCGGTCACATAACGGTCCGAAGAGCTTTTAGGATGAGGTGGTTTGCGTGCGGCCGGTTCAAAGTGAACACCATCCGGTGCACGAGCCAGCAACGCTTCGGTGGTTGCCTCCAGAGGCATGCCCAAACGTGGGACGACCCTAATGTTCGTACCAAGGAGCCCTGCCGCGTGAGTTTCTACGGCAGAGAGTAACTGCAAGGGGATTCAACCCACACGTGTGCCGTGCCAAAGCGAGGCCGTGGAACTTCGTGAGTATCATGCTGGGTCAGTTTCATCATGGTGAGGGTCATTTTGCCAGTCGGCCCAGGGATCTGGACAATTTATCAAGTCTCTTTGACCCTTTACGCAAGACTCGACGCGAGGCTGAACGAACCTTAGACGGCAAGGTACGTCGCGCAGGGGCCAGATGAACGAAGCGTGGTGGTAGATCCAACTTGGTGATGCGACGGCGCTTGAAGTGCTCAGAGAAATCAAGGTAGTTGGAAGCCAAGAACTCTTCAGCGGCCTCACGCAATTCAGACAGCTGATTAGGCTGCATGCAGTACGCCACGGCTGTCAGCAATGCCGAAAGTTGGTCATCAGTTTCGCTGTGTGTAGGAGCTGGCAGGCCCTGAACAAACAGGGCATGAATGATCGAGAGTGGAATACGGTTCGAATTCTCATAGGGAGCCAGTGCCTGGAGCATCATGCCGGTGCCCACGGCATGGACCTCGGTATCAAGAATGTATCTGGCCGTGGCCAGGCCGGTAGAGAAGCAAGAGATAACAACCTTCGGTCGCACCGCAGTGATCACCGTTTCTGCCAGATGATCTGTGTTCAACACTCGGAAATCTAATCCCAATTCGGCGCCGACAGTAGCCAACCGCGCAGCCGAGGTGGCACTGGCTGAAGGGTGCGCCTTAAACAAGACGGTACTCAGCCCACGGTCTATGGCAACTTGGAGCATCTGGACGTGAAGATCAAACTCTTCTTCGGAATCCATCAATCCAAGGGATCCGAGGTACTGTCCGAGGATCAGCGCCGAGGATGCAGGCAAATCAAAATGAGCATCGGTAGCGAGTTCAGTGAAAACTTGAGCCAACTGCTCGGTATGAAGTTCTTTGCGTGCTGGCTCGAGCTCGGCGAGCAGGTGCGGTTCCAATCCAGGAACTAGATCCACATGGATTGTTCCCATCAAACGTTGGCGCAACGGTATAGCTAGCCTGGAACGGGTTGGACCATAGGACATGAGCCCGTCCGAGTGAACCCATAATTGTGCATCAAAGAAGATGCGAGCCAGGGCGCGGGCAGGGTTGACCTGAATCGATTCCAAAACCAAGGTCAGTGGTCCGTCACCGAGGTCCCACGCTTGGCGCATCAGGCGCTCAAAAATGTGTAATTCGTCTTCACGCGGGTTGAACTGAAAAGGGCGGCGCGGGGCCAGCAGTGCAGCGAAGTCCACCACCCGATCAAAACGCGAGGCAAGTTTTTCGAAGCCTGGAACCTGATCTAACGCTGTGGTTAGCTCTGGAACCTGTGAGCCATTAACCAAAACTAAAACGTACTCATCTGCTTCTGGAAGCAGTCCTGCATCGGCCATCGCGGCCAAAGAAGCGAGCTGGAAGTAGCTGCTGGCTTCAATCAGTGCGATCACTTGCTGACCCCGATCTTCCCTGGCTGGAGGTAGGAAAGGATATGCCGGCGCCGGGCAACATCCATTTCGAGTACTACTTGGTGGGCAACGGTGACGTCGATGTCGCTGAAGATTTCTCGCAGCTGCTGCTTGATGGTCAGTCGCACCTGCGGTGGATAGTTCTTGGAACGCTTCTCGTGGTGGCACACGATGGCGAAGAACTGCCGCAAAGCCTTGGGAAGATGGCGGGCGGAATCTGGGTGTTCTCGTACGGCAGCGAGCACTTGTTTGTAGGCCTCGAGGAAACCTAACTGGCGCTCGTCAAAAACCTGGCTGAGGGAACTTGGTAGTCCGCGTCGGTAGAAGACGCTGGGGGAGGAGATGACTGCATAGCGTGAGGTATCGAGGTGCAGCTTCCAGATCCACGGACGGTCCTCGGCAGATTGCAACTGCTCATCAAAGTAGAAGCAGCCGATGCTGCGCATGAGCTCGGTGCGGTACATCCCGGCCCATGAGTAGGGGTAGTCCACCATGGACGGTGAATCGATTGGCTCAATGTCATCAGCAGGATTTAGCACGATGCCACGCAAGGCTTGAGGAGCACGGAACATCACGCGGGTGGTGCCACTGACGCGGACGTGGTCGCAGCGTACAAAATCAACGTGCAAGTTGCTCAAGGTGTCCGCAAGGGTAGCCAGATGCTGCGGGCCATACCAATCATCTGGATCCAAGAAAGTGTAAAACTCGCCAGTGACCTGTTCCAACGCGATATTTCTGGCAGCTGAAACTCCGACGTTTTCTTCCAACGTGATCAGCTTAAGCCCGGGGACTGAGTCCAGGTACGACTGGACTAAGGCGTCGGTGGCGTCGGTGGAAGCATCGTCAACCACGAGCACTTCCATCTCCCAACGGCCCAGCTGTTGGCGTGAAAGGAAGCCAGCGCGTCGCAGATGTACGCCTCCTGGTTGTAGGCCGGGATGACCACGGATATGCGGCCAGGGATCGGGCTCGTCATGGCGGGACTGGCTTCCTTTGGTTGGTGCTAAGTGATGAAGTGAAAACTAATGACACTCGGCGGCCGGACCGGGAAGGTTCGGCCGCCGAGAAGTCACGGGGAGAACTGAGATTATGCGTCGACGCGGCGCAGGCGGCTCAGTGGAGCCAACTCGCCTGGGAAGACCTTCTTCACGCCGTCACCCATGGCCTGCTCGAGGATGCGGATGTCGCGGATCAGCGACTCGAAGCCCTTTGGCTCAAGTGAGGAAGCCTGATCCGAACCCCACATGGTGCGGTCCAGTGTGATGTGACGCTCTACGGTCACAGCGCCCAGTGCCACGGCTGCCAGCGAGATCTGCAGGCCGCGCTCGTGGCCCGAGTAGCCCACTGGAACCTGGTAGCGATCGCGCAGGGTTTCGATCATGCGCAGGTTAGCCTCTTCTGGAGGCAGTGGGTAGGTGCTGGTGGCGTGCATCATGACCAGGTTGGAAGTACCCAAGGTCTCAACGGCCTTGTCGATCTGCTCGATGGTGGACATGCCAGTGGAGAGAATGATTGGCTTGCCGGTTTCTGCCAGTGCCTTGAGCAGCTCGATGTCGGTGACCGATGCCGAAGCTACCTTGTGGGTGACTGCACCCTGCTCTTCCATGAATTCAACCGAAGGAACGTCCCATGGGGAAGCAAAAGCATGCAGACCCTTGGAAGCTGCGTAGGAGATGAGCTCCTTGTACTGAGCTGCATCAAACTCAACGCGGTAGCGGTAGTCCAGGTAGGTCATATCGCCCCATGGGGTGGAGCGGATCTTGTCACGCATATCGGTGGGGGTGGAGATTTCCGGGGTGCGCTTTTGGAACTTCACTGCGTTGGCGCCGGCCTCAGCCGAAACATCAATCAGCTGCTTGGCGATTTCGATGTCACCATTGTGGTTGATGCCGATTTCGCCGATGACGTAGACCTGCTGGCCTGCGCCGAGCTGGGATTCGCCGATGGCTACTGGCTTGATATCGGTGGTCACGGAGGTCATTGACTTGCCTTTCATTGGGTGAAACTTGGGAAATTTGTGGTGGAGCGTGCCGCGATCACTAGCTCTGCTAGTTCTCGCACCGCCCCATAGCCGCCCTTGCGGGTCAGGCGGTGGCGTGCAGCTTGGTGCACTTGGTTGTTGGCGTCGGCCACGGAAATGGGCCAGCCAACAAGTTTCATGGCGCCGAGGTCATTGATGTCGTTGCCGACATAGGCCACTCGTGCCGGGTTGATCGATTCATCGACCAACCACTGGGCCAGGTATTCGGCTTTGTTCTCGATACCGTGGGCCACTTCAACTTTTAGTTTGGCTGCACGGGCGGCAACCACCGGGTTGGCCTCCTTGGAGAGGATCAGGAACTTCACTCCTGCGGCCCGAAGCCGAGCCACTCCCATTCCATCGGAGCGTGAAACACGAACGGATTCGGTGCCATGCTCATCCACATAGGCGGTATCCGGGGTGTGCACACCATCAAAATCGGTGATGACAGCGTCAACCTCGATCGGTGCCGGCTCATCGGTGACGGTGAGTTCGGCGAGCTTGAGATCTGCCTCGGTATCAATGTCGATACCGTGTTCGGCGGGAACCTCATGGACTCGAACCCGGCCGAAGAACCGGTGTCCGGCAGCTAAGAAGCCTGCGGTTTCCATCGCGTAGAACGCTCCGGTTTCAAGGAAGCGTGGTTCGCGGTCCTGGCGGCGTGGGCGGTGCAGCTTTTCGTGCCCGATGGCCACCGCCTCGCCCTGCTCATCAAGTCCCCAGTGGAATCCGTGGTCGGACACTGCTGCGAAGCTGACCTCAGCGCGCCCGGAGGTCACCGTGGTGATGGCAGCGTCGAGATCGGCTGGGTCGATAATCGGGCTGGTGCACTGAATGAACAGAGTCACCGCTGGCAACGTGTTGGTGTTTGCCAAGACATGTTCCAGGACTGACTCACTGCTGGCCGTATCCCCGGCGATATCTGCCGGTCGGTCAACAACTCGCGCCCCGTAACGAAGTGCTTCGGCTTTGATCTGTTCATGATCCGTGCTGACCACGACGTCGCTGACAGTCGCCGCAGCCTTTGCTGATTCAATGGCTCGACCGAGCAGCGACTTGCCGCCGATCTCACGCAGGTTTTTGAGCCGGATGCCCTTGGACCCTCCCCGTGCGGGGATGATCGCCATGGCACTTGGCTGATTGGTTTCGTTCACAAATACGACGCTATGGGCCTTAGTTAACTAGCCGGGAGTATTTAGGTAAACGAGGGGTGAAGTCACGGTGTAATCACCTGCAAATTTGCTGAATGTGAGGTCAGCAAGCGGTTTACGTGAATCTTATGACTGACTTTTTGCCGCTTCGAACATCGTCGGCACTAGGTATTGGGATGAAACTTTGGTGTTCAAAGCTGTGAGCAAGGACAAAGCATTTAGGCTGGAGAGTATGCACGAGCCTAACCAGTCACCACCCAAGCGTGGACCTCTGCGTATCACCGTGCCATCACGGGCCGACGGTTTCCTTCGCCAATTCACCGCACTCATCGGTGGTCCCTTAGGACGGCGCAGTGATCCCGGACGAGTAGATCCAGGGTTCTTCAGCGTGGAAAGAGTCATCATTTTGATGACCACCGTGGGAGCATTGCTGATGCTGCTGGCCAAGAACCCCTGCCGAGTCAGCGGTTGGGGTGGCAATAATCCCTACGTTTATGCCTGCTACAGCGACTGGGTGCCACTATTTGGTGCTCGCGGCTTTGCCGATAATCCTTGGGCACCCTTTAGTTCCGGTGCCGAATTTGAATACCCGGTTCTAATGAGCGCGGTGGCTTCCGCCGTGGCTTCGATTGTTCCCCACTCGGTGGCTAACCGCTCATTGATGTACTTCGACATCAATCTCTTGCTGGTCGCGATTTTGTGGATGCTCACCGTGATTTGCACCGTGCGCATGACCGGACGCCGACCATGGGATGCGGCGATGATCGCCATTGCCCCGGGCATCATCCTGGCCGGAAGCATCAACTGGGACATGTGGGCTGTAGCCCTGCTAGCCGGAGGCATGCTTGCCTTTGCGCGTAAGCACACGGTACTTGCCGGAGTCCTGATCGGGCTTGGCGCGGCGATGAAGATCTATCCATTCTTTATCCTCGGAGCACTACTGGTTCTAGCCGTCCGCACCGGGAAATTCAAAACTTTCTGGGTTACCGCCGGTACTGCGGCTGCCACGTGGGTTCTGGTAAACCTTCCATATGCGTTGGCCTTCCCAGACTCGTTTATGCACTTCTTCAACTTCTCCTCAGAACGTGGTGCGGGTTTCTCTAGCTTCTGGCACGCCTGGAATGTAGTGGCAGGCAAGAATCCTGGTCTTCCAATCTTTGAAGCGGACCAGATCTCGCGCTACGGGCTGATCCTCTTCTTCCTGTGCTGCGTAGGGGTGGCACTGCTGGGGCTGTTGGCTAAACAGACCCCACGGCTAGGTTCCATGGCATTTTTGATCATTGCTTCCTTTGTCATGGTCAACAAGGTCTACTCACCGCAGTTCATCGTGTGGCTGATCCCGCTGTTCGTTCTGGCCTTGCCACGCTGGAGAGAATTTGTGATCTGGATGCTGGTGGAAATAGCGCACTTCTACGGGCTTTGGAACTATCTGGACTCGTTCTCCGCGGAAGATCCCATCAAGACCTTCCCGGAAACCGGGTACGTCTTCCTTGTGGCCGCGCATATGCTCATGCTCGCGTACTTGATGTATTTAGTGGCCCGCTCAATTCTGGACCCACGACGAGATCCAATCCGTGCCGTTGGCCAATTGGATCCGTTGGCCGGAGAGTTCGCTGGTGCACCAGACCGATTTACCCTGCGCGGATTGTTGCCGGGGAAAAGAAAACTAAAAAATTTGCAGGGAGCCAACAGTGATTGACGTTGCCGTAATCGGTGCTGGTCCTAACGGGCTGGCGGCCGCCGCTGTGGCGGCTCGGGCTGGACTGAACGTTCAGGTGTACGAAGCTAATGAAACTATTGGCGGTGCTGCCAGAACCCAGAGTCTGGATGGCTCTGAAGCAAAGTTTGATTTGGGTAGCGCCGTGCATCCGATGGCGCTTCAATCTCAGGCCATGCGTGAATTGGGTGTCCACGACAAGGTGGACTTCATTGTCCCGGAGCTCTCCTTCGCCCATGTGCTTGATCAGGGCACAGCCTATGCCTACAAGGACTTGGACCGTACGGTGCAAGAACTGGGCGGCGAGGACGGGAAGTACTATCAAAAGCTAATTGCCCCGTTAGTTGAGCAGATCGACTCGCTCAGCGATACCTTGCTGAACCCGCTGCTCAAAGTCCCTTCTCACCCATCGTTACTGGCGACCTTTGCGCTTAGCTCGCTGGGCGGGATGGCGTTGAAGAACGTACGCTCCAGCAAATACGAGCGGGCTGCCGCCTTGTATGCCGGATGCGCGGCTCACGTTGCCGGTGGATCACGAGGGCCAGCCAATGCCGGAGCTGGGTTGTTCCTAGCTGCTACCGCACACGCCAAAGGCTGGCCAATCCCACGAGGTGGCTCCCAAGCTATCAGCGATGCGTTAGCAGCCGAAGCCACGGCTCATGGCGCGCAAATTCACACCGGTGTACGAGTGAACCATATTGATGATCTGGCAGCACAGAACATTCTTTTTGATACCTCGGCCGAAGAAGCCGCAAAGCTCAGCGCAGGTCATCTTTCGGATCAGCTCTCTAGCGCTATGAGCGCCACCCGGCGCTCGCCGGGTAGTTGCTTGGTGCACTTTGTGCTCTCTGAGCCCGTGCCGTGGAGCGACCCGGCACTGGCAACGGCAGGCACCGTGCATCTCGGTGGAAGTGCAGCGCAGGTCGGCAGAGCAGAGCGAGCCGCGGCACGCGTTGGCTCGCAAAAACCGTTTACCATCGTGGCCCAGCCTTCACTCTTTGATGACTCACGTGCGCCTGCTGGCCAGCACGTTATCTGGGCTTATTGCCACGTTCCGCTGAACTCACCCACCGATATGAGTCAAGCGATTGAAACGATGATCCAGCGGGCGGCCCCGGGTTCTCTGACATCATCCTCGAAAAACACGTGGTCAACGCGCAAGAGCTTGAAAAGCAGAATCCAGCACTGATCGGTGGAGATCTCTCTGGCGGCACCATGGATCTTCTGGGCAGTATCAAACGCCCACGAATTTCGCTGGACCCGTGGTACTTACAATCCAAGGGACTGTATCTGATTTCCTCCGCAGCCCCTCCGGGACCATCGGTTCACGGCATGGGCGGATTCCTCGGGGCCAAAGCCATGCTCAAGCGCGAGTTTGGTATTCGGGACTGGAAGTCAGCGAAGTAAAACCTAGAGAAGAGCATGCACCATCTGGTGCATGCCCTGTTGGCTATCACGCTGCGGTCTCACCCTTTGGAGGGAGACAAAGATCAGCACTCTGAGCGGTTCAATGCAACTGTATTTTTCGTAGGCTGGTTAAATGATCCAGGCACAGCAGTTGACGAAGACCTACGGTTCCAAAACCGTAGTAGATCAGGTGTCATTCACCGTCCAACCCGGACAAGTCACCGGTTTCCTCGGCCCCAACGGAGCCGGCAAGTCCACCACCATGCGAATGATCGTGGGACTGGCCGCGCCTACCCAAGGCCAGGTGCTGGTTAATAACCGGGACTTCAAAAATCAAAACATCCAATCACCGAGGTTGGCACGCTGCTAGAGGCAAAGTCAGTACATAAATCGCTGACTCCTTCCTCGCACTTGCGTTCCATCGCCGCAACGGCCGGACTACCCAGCTCCCGTGTCAGCGAAGTCTTGGAATTGACCGGACTAACTGGGGTTCGCCGCAAGAAGATCGGCGGCTTCTCTTTGGGCATGGGGCAACGTCTTGGCATTGCTACCGCACTGCTTGGTGACCCGCAGGTCTTGATCCTGGATGAACCAGTGAACGGACTGGATCCTGAAGGTGTTGCTTGGGTACGAAACCTAGCCCGACAGCAGGCCGCCGCCGGCAAAACCGTCTTCATCTCCTCTCACCTGATGAGCGAAATGGCGCAAACAGCTGATCATTTGATCGTTATTGGTCGAGGACGCATCATGGCTGATGCGCCGATTAGTGAGTTCATTGATAATGGCCTTGCTCAGACCATCGTGAAATCGAGCGATATCGAAGTGCTGATGAACGCCCTGAGCAGCCAAGGTGTGCAACTTCGCCGGATTGACGCACAGACTCTGGAAGTCACCGGACCAGATTCTGAAGTTATCGGACGCCGCGCTTTAGAAACTGGTGTGGCCCTTAGCGAGCTACGCCCGCTGCAGCGCACTTTGGAAGATGCCTACATGGAATTGACCCGAGACGCCGTGGAATACCACTCGAACATTGTTGCCGAGAACAACGGCGGGAAGTAATAGCCATGACAACTCAGATTCAAACCCCGCTACGCGGCAAAGTAACTCTGGCTGGAGTCCTGCGCAGCGAAGCTATCCGCATGTTCTCGCTGAAATCCACCGGGATCTTGATTGCCCTTTCCATCGTGCTCTATGTAGGCATTGCCGTCATCGCCACTTGGGCTATCGGATCTTTGCTTCAAGACATGAGCGATCCAAGCCAGATGGAAGGCATGGGAACTATGTCCCAGCCAGGCTTTGCCAGCGAAACGCTGGGCTCCGGACTGGTCTTCAACCAGTTGATTCTCGGAGTGCTCGGCGTACTACTCTTCAGCGGAGAATTCACCACAGGGTCCGCCGTCAGCACCTTTTTGGCCAGCCCGCAACGACTTCGGGTGATGACAGCAAAGATTATCTTCACCGTTGTGCTCACCGGTCTCACGCAGCTAGTCTCCACCCTGTTGGCGTTCATCATCGCCAAGCCGGTCGCTGAAAACTACAATCTGACCTTGGAATTTAGCAGCTCTTCATTCCAATCGGTGCTCTGGTACGGCACCCTGGCAGTGATCATGGCAGCCTTGATCGGTTTGGCGCTTGGCGTTTTGCTCCGCAGCTCCGCCGGCGGCATTACGGTTCTGGCCGCAGTGTTCTTCGTCTTGCCGATCATCACCGCCATCTTTGGCTCATATGTGGACTGGCTACCAAACGTATCGGCATTCCTGCCAGACCAGCTGGGTCTGTCTCTGGCTACACCGCTGAGCGCGCCAAGCGATCTAGAACTGTGGCAACAACTGTTGGGCGTTGCCGGATGGATCATTGTTCCGTTGGCTCTAGGCGCGGTCTTGCTTGCCAAGCGAGATATCAAGTAATCAGCGGTTACTGAGAGAAAACTACACTGGAATCATGACCCAACAGACGCTGCAGGAAACTGTCGCTTCCTTTGATGCACTGACCGCCAAGCGAATGGGACGGTTGCGCCTCTACTTGCGCACCCATCCCCGCTTGGTGGTTGTTGGCGTCGTCGTCATCTATTTGTTGATCACGCTGCCTAGCGTCCTGATTATGGCAGCAATGCCGGACACCAACGCGACTGGTCTGTTGGTGGTCACTCTGGCCGTAGGCGCCGCACTGCTCTATCGGCGAAAAGCGCCGATGACCGTGATTATCTTGGTCTTCGTCTTTGAATGTGTTGCCCTGGTTATTGCCGGTCCGCAAGGCGGACTGGGCGGCGTGGGCATGATGATTGCCCTGTACACGGTCGCCACGAGCTATTCGGCCAAACGCACCATTCCGTTGGCTATTCTTGCCGCCAGTTTTCAAACGGTCCTGATGGTATTGATGGGCTTCCCGGAAATGACCGACATGGATTTGGATCAAAGCGACGGAATTGATGAGACCACATTCAGCCGGATTCTCATTGGCGTTGCCGGAAGTTTCATCATCGGCTTCTATATCTCCGCAGCCGTACTTGGCTTGATTGTGCGCAATGCGCGAATCCATGAAGCAGAACTAAATCACTGGGCACGGCAGGTTTCCACCTTGGCCCAGGTTCAAGAACGAAACCGCATTGCCCGAGAAATGCACGATGTAGTGGCCCACTCACTCTCGGTGATGATTGCCCTATCCGAAGGTGCCCGCGTCGTGGCTAAACGGGATCAAACCCGCGCCGACGAAGTGCTCAATGAGCTCTCGGGCACCGGACGAGCCGCACTGGCAGATATGCGTCGCATGCTTGGGGTACTACGTCAAAACGAAACCGGTGAGCTGGAGCCACAACCTACCGGCGGAAATGTCGAGCAGCTCTTGGAGGGCTTTAGAACAGCGGGGCTTCCCATTACGTTTACCCAAACCGGGGAGCACTGCCAGAAGACACCACTTTCCAGCTCACGGTCTTCCGGATGATCCAAGAGTCTCTAACCAACTCATTGCGCTATGCCCGTAACGTCAGTGATGTGCGAGTACGTTTGGAACGACGGCGTGATGAACTGAGACTGGAAGTCATGGACAACGGGGACGCCACCAGAGTTCCTAGTGTTGGTAGTGGTCGAGGGTTGCGCGGCATGCGTGAGCGCGCAGCGCTCTTTGACGGCACCGTAGAAGCTGGGCCGGTAGCCAGTGGCGGTTGGATTGTTAAAGCGGTACTGAAGCTACCCGAATGCAGCGTGAACAATGAGAAGCAGAAGACGGCGAAGGAATAGACGTGGACGAAAAAATTAAAGTCTTGCTGGTCGATGACCAGCCGCTGTTACGAATGGGATTCCGACTGATTCTCGAAGGCGAGGATGACATTGTCATTGTCGGCGAAGCCGCAGATGGGTTAGATGCCTTGACGCAGACGGCCGTGCTGAAACCTGACGTGGTGCTCATGGACGTACGCATGCCAAAGATGGACGGTCTCGAAGCGACCGAACGCATTGCCAAGGCGCATCCGGAAACCAAGATCATTATTCTTACAACCTTTGACCTGGACGAATACGCATTCTCCGGACTTCAGGCGGGCGCCAGTGCATTCCTGCTCAAAGATGTAGCCCCTGAAGAACTAGTGCAAGCTGTGCGTTTGGTAGCCTCGGGCGACGCGGTGGTTGCCCCGCGGGTGACCGCTCGACTGCTGGAAACCTATGTGCGTAATGGCGGTAAGTCAGCTGCTGGTCAGAAGCAAGAAATACCTCGAGATCCCTTGCTTGATGACCTGACTCCGCGCGAACAAGAAGTGCTCCGAGCGCTCGCCGAAGGACTATCAAATGCGGAAATCGCTCACCGCTTCTTCCTTTCAGAAGCTACGGTAAAAACTCACGTCCGCCGAATTTTGACCAAACTGCATTTGCGAGACCGTGTGCAGGCTGTGGTTTATGCCTACGAAACGGGTCTAGTGATCCCGTCTCAGGGTCTGGACTACTGATTCTGAACGCAAAAAATGGCCGCCAAACGTAGAACCTACGTTTGGCGGCCATCCGCGTTTTTAGCGTTTGCTAGTTTTGCGTTGCTTGCGTGCGGTGGCGCGTAATTGAATAACGCGGGCAACCCCGGCGATAGCCACGACTAGGGCTCCGCCGATCGACGCGATGAACAACGCCAGCCCTAGGTTAACTTGGCCCTCATAGGCGAAGTAGCGCAGGGTGACCTGATCTTGATTTTGCGCGATAAAAATAATCAGCAAGATCAGCACAATGATGCCTAAGACCGTGGCGGTCCAAATACGACCCAGCTTGGTTGCCGGAAGCTTTTCCTTAGCCGGTGGCACTTCCCGCTGGGAGTTGCTTGGCCTCGCCGTGCCCGGTTCGGCCACGGGCTCCACAGGGAAACGCTCCGGGTCCGGAGTTTGATCAGATGTAGCCATGATGATCTCGCTTTCGTAGTCTTCAAGTCTGCATTCAGCTTTGCCCACGCAAGGCGCCAAGTCAAGCATCAGATCAAGGTGTCCGGCTGGTTCGTCACCGGGCTGGCCGGAACTGAGCCATTAGTAATTACGCAGTGGGCTACTAAGCTGGAGAGCAACCCGAGAATTCAGGCGGGAACCGCATCCTGGATTTCAGTAAGACGATGACAGAAAGAAGTGAGTAACCAGCTATGGCACAAGCCGCAGCAATGGCCCACATTGCAGACCTAGCCGAATACGTCGCAACTTCACCCTCCAGCTACCACGCGGCAGCAACGGCTGCGAAGCGGCTAGACGCTGTCGGGTTCACCGGCCTGAACGAAGCTGATGCGTGGAATCTAGGACCAGGTTCTTACTATGTGGTTCGTGATGGTGCGATCATCGCGTGGGTGCAACCTGAATCGGCCACGGCTACCAGCGGATTCCATATCCTCGGTGCACACACCGACTCACCAGGCTTTAAACTCAAGCCCAAGCCGACCACCGGATCTAACGGCTGGTGGCAGGCAGGCGTAGAGGTCTACGGAGGACCGCTACTGAACTCTTGGCTGGACCGTGAACTCATCCTTGCCGGCCGTCTGGTGCTTAAGGACGGCACGGAACACTTGGCTCAGACTGAACCGATCCTGCGCATCCCACAGCTGGCGATCCACCTTGATCGCCAGGTCAACGAGGGCTTGACCCTAGATAAGCAGACCCACACCAACCCCATCTTCGGAGCCGGGGATCTGGCTGATGCAGATATTCTTGCCGTCCTGGCCGAATCGGCTGGCGTGGATCCAGCTCAGGTAGCTGGCTATGACATCCTTACCGCACCAGCGCAACGTGGTGAGGTATTTGGCCAAGGCAAGAACTTCTTCGCCAGTGGCCGATTGGATAACCTCACTTCGGTGCATGCCGGAATCATCGCGCTGACCGATCATTCGAGGAAGCCGTCGGGTAAGCACATTGCCATGATGGCCGCCTTTGACCACGAAGAGTTGGGCTCCAGCTCACGCTCCGGTGCGTGCGGTCCTTTCCTTGAAGAACTGATCAACCGAATCCAGGCTTCGCTGGGTGCAGGGGTGGAAGACCAAGCGCGTGCGCTAGCCAATTCGGTGTGCCTCTCTGCTGATGCAGGCCACGCAGTGCACCCGAACTATTCGGAGCGCCACGACCCAGTCAACCGCCCGCAGGTTAATGCCGGGCCGTTGTTGAAGATCAACGCTAACCAGCGATACGCCACCGATGCGGTAGGCGCTGCGGCCTTCGCCAACTGGTGCGAGGCAGCCGGAGTTCCTTACCAAGAGTTTGTATCCAACAACCGCGTTCCTTGTGGCTCGACCATCGGTCCGCTGACTGCCACACGTCTGGGTATCCGCACCCTCGACGTAGGTGTCGCCCTGCTGTCCATGCATTCGGCCCGTGAAATGTGTGGCGTGGATGATCCTTGGTACCTGTCCAAGGTGACTCGTCAGTTCTTCGGAGCATAATCCCGATCTAGCTCAAGGCCAGCAGCGATGCTGGCCTTGAGCTTTCCCGGCAGGCTATCGGCGGAAGAATCACAATGGCATAATCATCAGCATGACGATATTTGCCCAAGATATGCTCATTTTTCAACAGACCCGAAACTTCTCGGAAAATGATTTTGCGATCCTTGACGCCGCTGGCATGCAGGTTGCTCATGTCGAAACCGGCGGAAGTACGCTGGGACGGATGTTTGCTGGTGCGCGTGAGCTGACGGTCTTTGACGGACCACAGCGACCGGTTATTAAGGTCAAGGACACCATGACCATGGGCCGCGACCGCTTTGAAATCTTTGATGGAAATGACGCTCCGCTGGCGAGCTTGGTCAAGCGGATCACGTTTTTCAAAACGCGCGTCACCATTTCAATGCTTGGCGAAGAACTGGATCTATTGGGCAGCATCTGGGATTTTGATTTCCAGATCACCAACTCCCAGGGCGTACTTGGCACCGTTACTCGTCAATGGTCAGGTATGGGCAACGCACTGATGGGTAAATCGACGTATGCCTTGCACTTGGCCAGCGAGTTAAGCACACAACATCGCCAAGCAATTATCGGTTCTGTCCTGGCCTTGGACCTTATTCGCGAAAAGCAACAGCGCAATTGATGTCCACGGTGAAGTCGTTCCTCCGAAATAACCTGCGACAGGCAAGAACAATAGTATTCCCTGTTTGGAATATTCCATCAGGACAGGTCAGTAGCCTGTTTAGCAATCTGTCGTGCGCTGTCGGGAAACAGTCGTGCGACTGTCGTGACAATGTCGTGGTGCTTTCGTGCACTTCATCGATAGCTTTATGCCATGAATGAATCACGGGTTGCAGAACTTCGCCGCACTAAGGGCTGGACTCAAGAACGACTGGCCAAAGAGAGCGGAATTACTGTCAGAACTATTCAACGACTTGAAGCCGGCAATGATGCCAGCTTGGAGTCAATCTCGCTTGTAGCCAGGGCATTGGACGTACAAGTTGGTGAACTATTCCAAAGCGTTCAAACGCCCAATTTCTCCCAAGCTGTTGAAGGGCTTGAATCCAGAACTCGTATCGAACAGGAACGGCGAGACTCAATCACACAGGGGATCATGATGATCTTCCGTGGCGTAGGTCTTTTGGTTACCTTTGGAACCGTCATCCTAGGCACAGCGGGAGGAGTCGGCTGGTACGTCTGGCTGATCATTCCTATCTACTGGGGCGCTGGCAAGGTCCTTCTTGACGCGTTGATGCGGTTGAGTCTTGATCCCAAATTGGATGCCAAATATCCACTGTCCGTGCCCAGCAGGGACGAAGATAGCTAAGCTTCCCATCAGTAGTTTTCTCCGCGGATACCGTTTGATTACCTGCTGTTCATCCCGAACTGGTCAGATCGAACAATATGAGTTCGAATTCCGTGCAGGTCAAAAATTTCAGACCAGAAATCCAAGCACTCCGTGCGCCGGCAGTCCTGCTAGTGGTTGCCTACCATCTGGAGCCCAACGTGGTCCCGGGCGGCTATATCGGCGTAGACATCTTCTTTGTCATTTCTGGTTTTCTGATTACCTCCCACCTGTTGCGCGAAGCCGAACGTAGCGGACGAGTGAAACTGTCGGCGTTTTTTGCCGGTAGAGCTCGACGCATCCTGCCCGCCGCCATGCTGGTGATTCTCGTCGTTGTGGCGGCCGGGGTCATGATCCTGCCGAAGACCCAGTGGGGCACACTGGGTACCCAGGCATTGGCCTCAGCCTTCTCCGTGCAGAACTGGGTGCTGGCCGCTGATTCTGTTGACTATCTGGCCGCCGAACAAGCGGCAGGACCGCTGCAACACTTCTGGTCCCTTGGAGTTGAAGAACAGTTCTATCTGTTCTGGCCATTGTTGATCTTGGCGGTGTGCTGGCTGGTTAAGCCCAACCTTCCCGGATCACATTCGGATCAATTTGCCACTCGCCGCAGATGGCTGTGGATGGTCTTTGGGACGGTGGCACTCTTATCCCTGGGGTACTCGGTGTACGCCGGATACTCGGGGGACGCCGCCGGGTACTTCCTGACCACCACCCGAATCTGGGAGTTGGCCATTGGCGGGTTGCTGGCGTTGGGTGCGCAAGCACATGCCAAAGATGCCCTTCGTCTGCCACGATGGGTCACCGCTTGGTCCACACGGAATCTGGCGGTACTACTATCGCTGATGGCCATCGGTATCGCCGCCTTTAGTTATGACGGCGCAACGGTCTTCCCCGGCATTGCAGCAGCCGTGCCAGTGCTGGGCTGTGCGGTAATCATTGCCGCCGGCAGTACCCGTGGCCCAGGTTCTTTGCACCAGCTCGTGAATTGGGCGCCGGTGCAGTGGGTTGGTCTCGCCTCGTATTCGCTTTATCTCTGGCACTGGCCACTGATCGTTTTTTACACCGAACTCTCCGGTGGCAAACCAAAACCCTTGCAATCCCTTGCGCTGTTGGCTGGGTCCCTGATCTTGGCATGGGGGAGCCTAAAAATCGTGGAAACTCCGATGCGCCGACTTCGCTTCTTGGCAGTTTCTCCGAGACGGTCATTGGTCGCCGGGGTGGCCATGGTTGCTGTGGCCGCTTCGGTGGCACTACTTCCTGGCCTGGCTCAAGAACGCATGGTTCAACAGGAGTCGCGCGTGGCAGCAGCACTGGCCGAGAAACCTCCCGAGGGTTTTGGCGCAGCATCCCTGTCGCACGGTGCTCCTGCCTTTATCACCGATGAGCACCAAGTAGTCCCGGTTCCCGCGGAAGCCGCCAATGACCTGCCTGACATCGGTAGTTGTGTGCAGAATCCACAGTCGACGCAGATCAAAGAATGCGAGTTCGGGAGCAAGGACGGGACCTTCACCGTGGCGTTGGTGGGAGACTCGCACGCGGCTCACTGGTTCGAAGCGCTGAACGACTACGCACTGAGTAAGGGGTGGAAAGTAGTCACTTACCTGAAGAACTCTTGTCCCTTTAACGCTGCTCAACGCAAAGCCGATCAAGACGGAAGCATTAACTGCCAAGAGACCTTTGAGCAGAGTATGGATGCGCTGACCAAGCGGAACGACATCGACGCGGTAGTGACCTCAAGCTGGGGTGGATCCACCTTTGTTTCTGATCCAGCAAAGGGTTTAGCTGCCGCCTGGGCTGAACTCGAGGACGCCGGAAAGCCGGTTTACGCAATCGTTGATACTCCGCGGCCTCCGAAAGATTCCTACGCCAGGGACTGCGTGGAGCAAAACATTAACAACCCGCAAGCCTGCTCGTTCCCGCAAAAGGGCGCCTACGAAAAGGGCGATGCCACCAAGGCCGCTGCCAAACTGGAACCGCGAGTGAAAGTCTTGGACTTCAGCGACCAGTTCTGCGTGAACGGCACCTGCCCAGCGGTGGTTGGCAACGTCCTGATCTACCGGGATAAGCACCACATCAGCGACACCTACATGAGCACACTGGTGCCGGTATTTGGGCAACGACTGCAACGAGCCATCGACTCCAAATAGGTAGTCCAGCCACAGCTGCGACATGCTTCAAGCCCCAAGAAACGTGCACCACCACTAGATCTGAATGCTGAGCTCAATCATTGGCCAGAGGCTAAAAATCGGCCAACCACGACGGCTAACACGCAACAGGAAACTTGTGAAGACTGGAGAAATAGCTCGTTGATTAGTACGTAAAGCAACGAAGTATATGTCGTTTTGTTGACCTGAGACTCCGTCTCATTCACGACATAGAGTCGATTCGTGACCTTGTAATGAGCTCTAGCATCGTCGCCGGTCATAAAGGCATCATTGGAAATTTCGATCATCAATACTCGGTGGAAAGCAAACAGTTTCCATCGGAGTCCAACATTGAGCCACGTAATTTTCGAGATTGACCAACAGGCGGGCCAAAAGTTCCGCGACGAGCTTTTGACCCATGACTCAGAAATTGAGGTTGTGGCAGGATCAGCAGCGACTGTTCCTTATCTCCACGACCGAACCGCGGATCCCACGCGTTCAGATCATCCTGAACAAGGACCCACAGTCGTTTTCCCAACCTCGGCATCGCAGGTGCAAACAATTGTCGTAGCGGCTGCGAAGCACGGGTTAAGCGTCGTTCCGCGCGGTGCAGGAACGGGGCTGTCTGGCGGTGCCAGTGCCACTGAATCACAAGTTGTATTGAGCACTGAAAAGCTTAATCAGATCATCGAGATCTCAGCTGCTGACGGTGTCGCTGTTGTTGAACCGGGAGTCCTGAATGGGGATCTGAACCGAGTCTTGGAACCGTTGGGATTGTTCTACGCCCCGGATCCTGCCAGTGCCGCCATCTCCTCCATCGGCGGAAATATCGCTACCAACGCCGGCGGGATGCGTTGCGCCAAATATGGGGTGACCCGCCAGTCCGTGCTGTCTTTGCAGGTAGTGCTCGCAGATGGTTCGTTGATCTCCATCGGGCACCGCTCGCTGAAAGGTGTCACCGGGCTTGACCTAGTCTCTTTGTTTGTCGGCTCAGAAGGAACCCTGGGAATTGTTGTTCAGGCGACCGTTCGGATCCTCCCGATCCCTGTCGCTCGTAGAACCCTTAGTCTCTTTTTTGATCAGACCCTTGATGCTGCCCGAGCCGTGGAACTGATCAAAACCTCCACGGTTCAGCCAGCAGTCCTTGAACTTATTGACGGTCCAAGTCTGGCGGCAATCGATGAGCATTCAGGCAGCTCGTTGCGTCAGAACGGGGCCGGACTGTTGCTCGTTGAGCTGGACGGCTACGGAATTGATGAGCAGGTTCGCGACTTACGAAAGATTGTCCTTCACTTGGGTGGCCGACTCAACGAGGTCAGCGATGAAGAAGGACAAGAGCTCTGGGAGCTGCGCCGTTCTGGTCGAGGATTCCCCACGCATAAGTGGCATATCGGAGAAGATATCGCCGTTCCGTCATCCAAGCTGGCTGACATTTTCGAGTTCTTCCCTGAAATTGAACGCCAATTTGGGGTGAGCGTCTCCGCGGTAGCCCATGCCGGTGACGGAAATCTACATCCGCTTCTTACCCAAAACCGCGACGAGGCCGACATCTCCAACCAGGCCCCGCCATCACTTGCACAGGCTGCCAATGCCTTGGTCAAAAAGACGCTGGAGCTAGGCGGAACGATCACCGGCGAACACGGTGTAGGCAACGTCAAGCTGCACTGGTCCGAATGGGAACTCGCCGAACGCGTCCGCAGTCTTCAGTTTGACCTCAAACATGTCTTGGACCCTTCGTCCCTGTTCAACCCCGGCAAAGCACTCTAACTTTCATCTCACTCACACACTTGATCCAAGGATTTTTACTATGAACTCACCTATCGTTAAGCGGCGCAGTTTCCTCACCGGAACCGGCGCACTGGCAGCATTGGCAATACTCACCGCCTGCGGCAACAAACCTGACGTTGAATCGACTGGGTCAACATCCCCAGTTCGTGGCGGAGCGCTAACCTTCCTGATCCAAGGCTTTGACGCTGGATGGATCTCTAGCAAAACTTCAATCTCCAGCTACGAAGGCAACCTGTGGGGGCACCTGACGGACAAGCTTGTCTATGTCAATGAAAAGGGTGACGTGAACCCGTGGATTGCTGAAAGTTGGGATGAAAATTCGGATGCTACCGAATTTGTTCTACATCTAAAGAAAGGCGTGACATTCTCCGACGGCACCGCGGTGGATGCGAAGGCAGTAGTCGAAAACATCAATGCGTGGGCCGTGGGAGATGCTGATCGGGGTATCGCCAAGGTCGGATTGTTCCCATCGGCCAGTTTTGAATCGGCCAAAGCTACGGATGCAGCCACTGTTAAGGTCCGCTTCTCTTCGTCGACCCTAGGATTTATTGCAACCCTGGGCTACCACGGTTGCATCTTACTTGCGCCGGCCACGCTGAAGAGCAGCACCGAAGAACAAGCAGATCTTGCCAAGAATATTGGTTCTGGACCATTTATGCTCAAGAGCTGGCAACAGGGAGAAAGCTACGTCCTGCAGCGTCGCGAGGACTACGCCTGGGGACCCAAAGCCCTCGGATATTCGGGCCCAGCCTATCTAGATACCCTGACCTACAAGGTGGTTCGGGACGCTTCGGTTCGTACCTCCACGGTTTTGTCGGGCCAAGCCGATGTTTCCTTCAATGTTGAACCTCAGGAAATTGATTCGCTCATCTCTCAGGGCTTCTCAGTTTCCACTCCGCGTTACTTGGGATTCGTCGATGGCTTCCAAGTAAATACTCAAACCTTCCCGACCAACCAAGCCAGCGTACGTCAGGCGCTTCAGCACGGTATCGACCGCCAAGAGATTCTCTCCACGATTTATACCCAGGACTGGCAAGCGGCTTCGACGTTTATTCAGGGCACTGTTCCCGAGGCAGGCGACTTTGCTGACCACTTCAACTTCGACCTGAAAAAGCAACCGACGGTCTAGAAAAAGATGGTTGGACGTTGGAATCTGATGGATTCAGGCATAAAGATGGAAAGCTTCTTGAGATCACTATCGCTGCAAATCCTTATGTCCCATCAGATAAGGCGATGGATGAGCTGATTGCTCAGCAACTACAACGGGTGGGCATCAAGCTAAATCTGAAGGTCATTGATGTTGCCAACTATTCAGCGTGGCAGAACAACGAGCCACCTTTGCTTCACACCTCTCGTAGTTTTGTTGACGTCGGTACTGTCGCGGGGATCCTGACTAACCGGAATGGCGGCGAGGACTGGTTCAAGCTTGGAGACAGCGACGAAAAGCTCAACAAGCTCTCCGACCAGATTGCCCAGGCCAAAAACCGTAAAGACCGGGCAAAGGTAGCTAACGAACTACAGAAGTATGTTTTGGATCAGGCGTACTTCATTCCGCTGGTCCAGCTTGTTCAGCGGCTCTACTTGAGCAGCCCAAAGGTCCAAGGTATTCAGTACAACGGTCTGGCCTACGCGAACTTCTACACTGCATGGGTTACACAGTGAGCGTGCGGTTATCTGGTTATCGAAATCTGGTGCTTAGCCGCTTGGGGCAGGGAGTTCTTGTCATCTTCCTGGCCTATGTGCTGAGTTTTATTGTTGTGTCCGTGCTGCCTGGGGACGCAATCACCAACGCGTTGCACGACCCGCAGTCTGGGCTCAGTGAGGAAGACATTGCTCGTATCGTGGCGTTTTACGGGCTGGATAAGCCCGTGCTGATCCAGCTGTTGCTGGCCTTGGGCCGCTTTGTCACCGGCGACTTGGGGATTTCTTTGCAATCCGGTTTGCCGGTAACGGATCTTGTCTTTGACGCGTTGCCTTCAACGACGTTCTTAGCCTTGACCGCGTTGATATTAGCGCTCGTTCTTGCCGTGGCGATTGCTGTAGGGGTGCATTTACTACCTTCGGGCGCCGCAGGAATTTTACGATCCGTTCCCTCATTTTTCCTCTCGGTTCCGAACTTCGTCATAGGGCTGGTGCTGATCAGTGTTTTTGGATTTACCTTGCACACATTCACCATCACCGAACCGAATGCTCCAGTTGCGACCTTCTTTGCTGCGCTCACCCTGGCAATTCCGGTCAGCGCACCGTTAGCCGAAGTGTTGATTTCGAGTCTTGATGTTGAAGCACGTCAGGACTACGCATTGGTCGCTCGATCCCGAGGATTGAGTCGAGTAAATGTCTTCGCCCAGCATCTGCTTAAGCCTTCAGCCTTACCCTCAGTGACCATGGTGGCGCTGCTCATTGGTGAGCTGTTGGGAGGAGCGGTGATCACCGAAACGATCTTCGGACGTAACGGTGTGGGCACTTTGGTGCAGCGATCAGTGGGAGCCGGTGACCAGCCAGTCTTGCTTGCGGTTGTGGTGCTTTCTGCCGTGGTTTTTGTGCTGGTGAACCTGATTGCTGATTTGAGTGTTCCGCTGCTGGATCCAAGAACCTCCGTTACCAAGAAGAAGAAAGCGGTAGTTTCATGACTGGGATTGTTCAGCTTCAAACAGCTTTGGAAACTAAGAGCACACCCTCCGGCAATCGAAGCTCACTACCGGTCAGCGTTCTGCTGTCCTTTGCGGTGATTGTTTTTGTGGTGCTCTTCTCCGCATTCCCGTCCCTCTTTACCTCGCATAGTCCGGAGCTGGGGGATACCTCAGCGAAACTAGTGTCGCCCGGATTGCACCATTGGTTCGGAACCGACTACCTGGGCCGAGATGTCTTCACCCGAGTCGTTTATGGGTCGCTTCCATCGGTTAGTAGCGCACTGGCTGCGGTGATCATTGGGTTGGTTGTTGGGAGCGGGATTGGACTTCTAGCGGGCTTCCTTGGTGGATGGGTTGACTCCGCCTTGGGACGAATTGTTGACGTGCTTTTGGCAATCCCCGGATTCCTTCTGGCCGTTGTCATTGTCAGTTCGCTCGGCTTTCAGACCATCAATGCAGCCATTGCCACCGGTGTTTCGGCCATCGCAGTCTTTGGCCGACTGATGCGCGCAGAAGTCATCAAGATTCGCGGTGCCGCCTTTGTGGAGTCCTCATTCCTCTCTGGTGGAAACCGGTTACAGGCGCTGATTTTTCATGTGCTCCCCAATGCAGGGCGTTCAGTTTTAGTTCTGGCGATCTTGCAATTTGGAACCTCCATCATGGTGATCGCCTCACTAGCGTTCCTTGGTTATGGTGACCCACCGCCGTCCTCAGACTGGGGACTACTCGTAGCTTCAGGCAAGGAATATCCCACCGCTCCATGGCTGATTTACGCCCCAGCTGCAGTCATCGTGGCCACGGTGTTATCGGTCAATCGAATCAGTCGTTGGCTCAAGAAAGTGAGATAAGGACATGGTCAATCAAAGTCATACCGAGTCAGAGGACCTCTTGCTACAGGTCGATGGCCTGAACGTTTGGTACGGCTCGAACCAGGTTGTTCGGGATGTACATTTTCAGCTACGGCGAGGTCAGGCGCTGACATTGATCGGTGAGTCTGGTTCTGGGAAATCAACGATTACCAAGGCCATTTTGGGGTTGCTTCCGGAAGGTCTCGGCCACGCGGAAGGTCAGGCTATTTTTGAGGGGCAGAACTTACTAAAGCTGTCTCAACGTGGCCTACGCCAGTTCCGTGGCACCGAATTGGGTTACATTCCACAGGATCCTGGCACGGCACTTAACGCGGTGCGAACTATCGGATCGCAGGCTCATGAAGCAGCGAGCCTGACTGGCGTGACGGATAACAAAGAGCAGCGGCAACTTATTCTTCAAGCTTTTGAACAGGTAGGTCTGCCGGAACCACAACGTGTTTATGACTCATACCCGCATCAGCTCTCGGGTGGCATGCTGCAGCGGGTGCTGATCGCACTGACGGTGCTGCCTAGGCCTGCACTGATTGTTGCTGATGAACCAACTTCGGCGCTGGATGTGACGGTACAGAAAACCATCTTGGATCTTCTTGATGAGTTGCGTACTTCTTTGAATATTGGGCTTCTGCTGATTACCCATGATCTAGCGCTTGCAGCACAGCGCACGGATCATCTGGTTGTACTTCGACAGGGTCAGGTTCAGGAATCTGGCACCTCCTCACAGATCTTTGAAAATCCTCAAACCGAATACGCGAGGAAATTGCTCGCAGATGTTCCGTCACTCAATACCGAGCGTTATCGAGATGCTCGTGGGCCCTTAAACGACTCAAGTGCGCACAAGAAAGATGCGATCTACGTTGAAGACGTAGTACGACACTTTGGCCACTCCGCTGAATTGGTGAAGGCCGTTGACGGGGTCAGTTTTGAGGTCAAACGGGGCAGTACCCATGCGTTGGTAGGTGAGTCGGGGTCCGGTAAGACCACCACGGTACGGATGATCGTGGGGTTGGAAACTCCTACTGCCGGCAGGATTTTCTTATCCGGGCAGGATCTAACTAAGCGCAGTACCAAAGATTGGCGCGAAGCCAGGCGCCAACTGCAATTGGTCTACCAGAACCCGTTTGCCTCACTTGACCCGGCCTGGTCGGTAGCCAAGATCATCGCAGAACCATTGGCCCGGCTGAAATATGGATCGCGGGCGCAGCAGAAGGTAAGAGTACGCGAGGTTCTGGCAGAAGTCGGGCTGGATGAATCTTTCCTTTCCCGCCGTCCAGCCCAACTCTCCGGAGGGCAACGCCAGCGTGTGGCCATTGCTCGAGCGCTGAGCCTGCGTCCTGAGATTCTCGTGCTGGATGAACCAACCTCAGCTCTGGATGTTAGCGTTCAGGCGGACATTCTTGACCTGCTAGCAGTTTTGCAGCGCGAACACTCGTTGACCTACTTGTTTGTCTCCCACGACCTAGCTTTGGTTCGTCAGGTGGCAGACACGGTATCGGTCATGCGTCGTGGAGTTGTTGTGGAAAGCGGAACGACGCAGAAGATCTTTGAGAATCCAGAACATAGCTATACCCAAACCCTTATTTCCTCCGTTCCTAGTTCACGTGGTGATGTCACCCAAGGTGTCCAGGAACAGAGCCCAAGCCACATTTACGCAGGAGCCATCGCATGACAACCGCTACCGCACTACCTGCCTCGGAACTCGTTGGACGGTTCTCCAAACCGCAAGGTTTTGGTGATGCGACCCTGCGCAGTCCTCGCGCTGATTCCATCGAACTCTTAGGTGGCATTCCTGACCCTCACGTTCTTCCTGTGGCCCAGTTGGCTGCCGCCACGGAACGTGTGCTGTTCAGATCCGGAGTCCCAGCACTGCAGTATTCAAGAACGGAGGGAATAGCCGAACTTCGCCAGTGGATAGCTGCTCGCGAAGGGGTTGCGGTTGATCGCATTATCATCACCAATGGAGGGTTCCACGGCTTGTCGCTGGCTATCCAGGCACTGATCAATCCGGGAGATCTTGTTGCCGTAGACAACCCGATATTTCCACTTTTCCTGCGCGGATTGGAACTGGCTACTACCAACATCCTGCCGATTCCGGTAGGGGCCGCAGGACTAGATCTGGACGCATTGGAAAGCCAACTGCGCGCTGGCGCACGGCCAAAGGCGCTCTATACAGTGCCAGACTTCCACAACCCAACGCAGGGCTCACTTTCGCAGGCGGACCGGCAACGACTTGTTGACTTGGCCGCCCACTATGGCTTTGTGCTCTTGGCCGATAACCCATACCGCGAGCTTTACTTTGGGTCAGCAGGTGCATCACACCGAGAATTTAATGACTCTGAAAACGTCATTCACATCAACACCTTCACCAAGACGCTTGGCCCGGGATTGCGTTTAGGTTGGCTTGTGGTGCCGAACTGGCTGAAGTCAGATATTTCCGCGTTGCGAAGCCGGCAAGATTCTCACTCCTCAACGTTGGTGCAAAGTATCGTTGCGGAGGCGTTGACCAGCGATGAGACTCTATTTGATGCAACCCTCGACAAGGCGCGAGCCACCTATGGCAACAGAGCTCAGATTCTCGCAACGGCCATCGAGGTCGAGACCCAGGGAGGACTGGAAGTACAAATTCCGGACGGAGGACTGTTCCTATGGCCCCGAATCGCCAGTGATCGGATCGATCCCGCTAAGCTCTCAGAATCCGCGAAAAGCCATGGTGTGGACTACCAGCAAGGTGCCTTCTTCCCCAGCGGACCGGGCACCGACGCTGCACGGCATCTCAGGCTCTCCTTTGGCCACGTCTCCGAAGAAAATCTCAAAGAGGGCGCTCGCCGGATTGGTTTGGCGTTTAAGGAGCAAAGCTAAAACCCGGAGAAAGTCAGCCTTGTCATGATGTGCACCACCATGACTACAGCTCAGAGCAACTCTGGGCTAAACTAGATAAGTCTGTGCAACCGCATGCCCGAATGTTGGGTGTCTGGTGCTCAGATAACGCAAGAACCTCCTGTTGCGGAAATACCGCGACCGTTTAGCCCAAAGGAGGTGGGTTCACATGCGTGCTTATGAACTTATGGTCCTCATTGATCCAGAGGTCGATGACCGCACCGTAGAGCCAACCATCGAGAAGTACCTCGAGGTTGTCCGCTCCAACGGTGGCACTATCGAAAAGGTTGATGTCTGGGGACGTCGCAAGATGTCTTACGAGATCAAGAAGAAAGCAGAAGCCACCTACGTAGTGGTGAACTACACCGCAGAACCAGCAGCTTCGGCTGAGCTTGAGCGTCAGCTTAAGATCAACGAACTGATCCTGCGCCACAAGGTCACCCGCCCGGAAGAGGCTCGCGTTTAATTACGCCAAACCTTCAGTCGTAAGAAATAACGTTCAATCTTTTAAGGAGAGTCAATGGCAGGCGAGACTGTTATTACCGTTATCGGAAACCTGACCGCCGATCCGGAGCTGCGTTTCACGCCGTCCGGCTCAGCCGTAGCGAACTTTACGATCGCTTCGACTCCTCGCACCTTTGACCGCCAGTCCAATGAATGGAAGGACGGGGAAGCCCTGTTCTTGCGTGCATCGGTTTGGCGCGAGGCTGCAGAGAACGTTGCTGAAACGCTGACCAAGGGCATGCGAGTCATGGCTCAGGGTCGTTTGCGTTCACGTTCTTACGACACCAAGGAAGGCGAACGTCGCACCGTAATGGAGCTTGAAGTCGATGAAATCGGCCCATCACTCCGTTTTGCGTCCGCCAAGGTTACCCGTACCCAGCGCTCCGGCGGTGGCAACGGTGGCTTCGGCAATGCCAATGGTGGCGGTGGAGGATTCTCCAACGCACCACAGCAAGGTGCCCCAGCGCAGCAGCCGCGTCAGCAGCAGCCGCAACAGGGTGGTGGCTGGAACGCTCCAGCCGCTGACCCATGGAGCACCGGCGGAAACAACGGTGGCGGCTGGGGTAACCCAGGCGCAGACGAACCACCTTTCTAAAAATTATTTATTCACCATCCCGCAGATCACTCTGCGGGCTCCAAACCTAAGGAGCTCCACGATGGCTAAGGCTGAAATCCGTAAGCCCAAACCAAAGTCCAATCCATTGAAGGCCGCTGACATCACCGTCATCGACTACAAGGACACTGCATTGCTGCGCAAGTTCATCTCTGACCGTGGAAAGATCCGCGCTCGTCGAGTGACCGGCGTTTCCGTTCAGGAACAGCGCAAGATCGCACAGGCAATCAAGAACGCACGTGAAGTAGCCTTGCTACCTTACTCCGGCGCAGGCCGCGGCTAAGGAAGAGGGGATATAACATCATGGCAAAGATCATTTTGACTCACGAAGTATCCGGTCTCGGTGCTGCTGGCGATATTGTTGAGGTAAAGAACGGCTACGCCCGTAACTACCTTCTGCCACGCGGTTTCGCAATCGTCTGGACCCAGGGCGGTGAAAAGCAGGTGGAGTCGATCAAGGCTGCGCGTGCTGCTCGCGCCGTTGCAAACCTTGAGGATGCTCAGGCAATTGCAGCTAAGCTGAAGTCCCAGCCGGTTAAGATCACCATCAAGGCTGGTTCTAACGGACGCCTATTCGGCACCGTCAAGACCACCGATATCGCTGACGCCGTTGAGGCAGCCGGTCTGGGTAAGATCGACAAGCGCAACATCGAGGTCAACGACCACATCAAGTCGACTGGCAACTACACCGCAACCGTTCGCGTTCACGCTGACGTTGTTGCAAACCTGCGTCTGCAGGTTGTTGCTGCCGCAAAGAAGTAAGTCTTTTAGACTCACCTTCTGATCAACAGGTGGCGTGCATTCCTTAGGGAATGTACGCCACCTGTTGGCGTTTAATACAGTGTTCTGGCGTGTTTGCTCTGCGAAGTAGTTCAGTCTAGGCAAATGTCGCCCATGCGCGAGCTCCGAGCTTTCCACGCAGTTGCTGAACTTACCGGCTGGCCCGTGAACGGAGCAATGATCGGGAGAAGTCGACAATAATTCCGGCCGCGATCAATCCGAAGACTGGTAGCCAAGTGATTGCCCAACCCGAAAAGGCATTCGCCTGGCGGTCCCGGAAAATGATTGTCAGTACAGCCCAAAGGGCGGCCAGTAGTACGCCGACCACGAGGAATGCCGAGTGGCTCTTTGGGGATGCGGTGGAGGGGAAAGACGTCGCGTAGTGTTCGGGGGTTCCGAAGCTGGCGACGGCATCTTCGTAGCTAGTGGCTTCGGATTCCACTTCCCTAGCGATGTCGCGGATAGTTGCGGGCTCCACGTTGCGTAGTGAAAGGCTGTAGCGCAGCTCATCGATGTAGGTCTTGAGGGTGCTTTCCATGAAGGTCTCCTAGGTGAACTGTCGCAACCAGCTATTGAGGGAAGTCAGAGTCTGGTGGCCCTGGTCGGTGATTTTGAAGATCTTGCGTGCTGGTCCACGGTCAGCAATTTGCCAGTCGGAGATGATGTCCCCGGACTCTTCCATCGATCGAAGTAGTGGGTAAAGAGTCCCACTCTTGACGCCTGATACCCCGAGTTCTTCGAGTTTGTTCAGCATGGAATAACCGTGAACGGGTTCCTCGGCCAGTTGGCTCAGAAGAACAGCCGGAAGCATGGAACGCTTAATCTGTTGAAGTAGTTTGTTTTGTTCCATGAGCTAAGTATGAATTCTACATAGGTTCATTTCTATACTCCTTCAGGATGATCTTCGCTGATCAGCACTGATTGCAGTGCCATTCCTTGGTTCAACTGCGTGGAACGAAGAGCTCTGCGGCCAGACCGACTACCAGTTGAGCTAGCCGACCACAGTGCGCAAGACGTTGACCGGCCACCGCAAATAGCGCGCAACTCATCGAGAAAAGCGCCATCTACCGCTCTGAACGCCCGGACGTGGTCTCAGTGACAGGCGAGAACAGCTAAGGTAATCCGGTGAGATGCGGGTTATAGACCTACGTCACAAAGATGTTTCGAAGGGGTAATTTTGCACGAACGTATTCAACACCGGGCCTTTGCTGATCTCTTGATGAGCGCCGAGCAAGCGGCAACATTCATCAAGCCAGGCATGACCGTCGCCATGAGTGGCTTCACCGGTGCGGGATACCCGAAGGCCGTGCCCGGTGCACTAGCAGCGCAGATGGAACGCCAGCACGCTGACGGCAAGGACTTCAAAATCAACGTGCTCACCGGTGCTTCAACCGCACCAGAGTTGGACGGTGTGCTTGCCAAGGCTGAGGGCATGAATCTGCGCCTTCCTTACATGTCTGACCCAGAGCTGCGCCGCCGCATCAACGAGGGCAACATGGAATACATGGACATCCACCTGTCCCATGTCGCCCAGCACGCCTGGTTCGGCTTCTACGGCAAGATCGACGTGGCCATCGTGGAAGTTGTCGGCGTGACCGCCGAGGGCGACCTGATCCCTTCCAGCTCGGTAGGCAACAACAAGACCTGGCTGGAGATGGCCGACAAGATCATCATCGAGGTCAACTCCCAGCAGTCCGCCGCCATGGACGGCATGCACGATATCTACTACGGCACCGCCCTGCCGCCGCACCGCAAGCCAATCGACCTGACCACGGTGCGCGACCGCATCGGCCAGAAGTACCTGGACGTCGACGTGAACAAGATCGTCGCGGTCGTGGAAACCGACGCACCGGACCGGTTGAGCCCCTTCGCACCAGTAGACGAGACCAGCGAGAAGATCGCCGATCACCTGCTGGGCTTCCTGGACTCCGAGATCCGCGCCGGCCGCCTGTCCGAGAAGCTGCTGCCGCTGCAGTCGGGCGTCGGCAACATCGCCAACGCGGTGCTCGCTGGCCTGGCCCGCGGCGGCTACAAGGGCCTGACCGCCTACACCGAGGTGATCCAAGACGGCATGCTCCAGCTGATTAAGGATGGCACCATCGAGTTCGCCTCCGCTACCAGCTTCTCGCTCTCGGCCGACGGCATCGAGGAGTTCAACAAGAATGTTGAGCACTACCGCGAACGCATCTTGCTGCGCGCTCAGGAGATTTCAAACCACCCGGAAATCATCCGCCGACTGGGCTGCATTGCGCTGAATGGCATGATCGAAGCCGATATTTACGGCAACGTGAACTCCACCAACGTGCTCGGTTCGCACGTGATGAACGGTATCGGCGGCTCGGGCGACTTTGCCCGCAACGGTTACCTGTCGGTGTTCATGTCCCCATCTACCGCCAAGGGTGGCAAGATCTCGGGCATCGTTCCTTTTGCCTCGCACGTAGACCACACAGAGCACGACACCATGATCCTGATAACCGAACAAGGCTTGGCTGACCTTCGTGGGCTGTCTCCGAAACAGCGCGCTCAGGTAGTCATCGATAACTGCGCCCACCCGGACTACCGCCCAATGCTGCAGGACTACTTCGATCGTGCCCGCAAGGACAGCTACGGCAAGCACACCCCGCACCTGTTGGGTGAGGCCTTGAGCTGGCACCAACGGTTCCAAGAAACCGGTGACATGCGCCCGGCCAGCTAGGTCTTACTTTCCCTGACGGACAAAGACCTCATGGGTTTGATTGTTGTACAGCCGATCCTTCTGTAGCTGCGACGTAGTTACCGAAGGATTGGCCGGATCCTGGATCTTGACTCCTGATGAATAGATCATGCCTAGCGGCGCATCAAAGTAGCTCAGCACCGTGAAGCCATTATTTGTTGAGAAGGATAGGGTCTGCGCGTCTTCGCCTTTTCTGGTGACATTTGGATAGTCGATAGTCAGACAGTCTTTTGTTGTGGACTTCCCCTTGCCGTCCAGCAGACACCAAGTCCCGTTGACCGTTGCAGTCTTCAACGTGCCATTTTGTGGGACTGTCAGATCCTGAATTGAGCTGGCCGCTAACTTCTTACCGTTCCATTTCAGTGTTGCTTTGATTTTTCCTGAGGCAGCCGCCGCGGCTTCCATCGGTAGCAGAGCTTGATCGATCACCACCAGCTGACCGTTGGCGTATTTTAGTGAGCTCGGTAGGGTGCGAGCGCCACCATTAACGTCACCCATTTGGAAGGGCTGGCCCAGCGGGGCGATGCCCTTGGCCGTGTTTTGGAACAGCTGGATATGGGTAGGCCAAGCAACACCACCCTTGTCGCAGTAAAAGGTCGCCGCCAGTTCTTTAACCCCATCACCGGTCAGGTCACCTGCCACCACTAACTTTTCAGAAACGAGCGATGGTGGGGTGGCGTTGGGATATTCGGAGTGCTCTTCCTTGAGGACACCGCCGACCAATTTCCCGGCCGGAAACTCGCACATTGACGGGATGCTGGCATCCAGAACCATATTTGGTGTGAGGTCCTTGAGCGCTGTGGGAGACGGGGATGAACGGGGTGAAGAGGCAGAGGCTGAGGCGGACGAAGAAGTCGTCAGGGATGATGTGGAACTCTGGGCCGTTGATTCAGAAGCCGAGCAGCCCGTCAGCGACAAGGCTGCAATGACCGCGATAACTGTTGGGAATCTTTGATGCACTCTCAATGTCAGTCTCACCTTCAAATATTCAAACATGCAAAATGAATGGTTATTACCTAGAGCTCTGAAAAGCTCAGAGAGTTACGTGTTGAGTTGGCCGATAGGTCAATTCTTGGATACTGCCATCTAAAAGTCGCGAATCAATGAGTTCTAGATCGTAGTCTTCGCCGACATCCAGCACAGGGGAGTCTCCGTGAGCTCCGGTGAGTACCGGGAAAATGGTTATTTGAATAAAGTCCACCAGACCGGCGGCGAGCAGGGACCGGTTCATCGCCAAGCTACCGTGAGATCGCAGGGGCAACGCTGAGGTGGCCTTTAATTGCCTGACCACCTCCACGGCATCGGCCCGCTCCAAGGTGGCCTGTGGCCACTTCAGTGGGTCGCTAAGCGTTGTGGAGATGACCGTGGCGGGTTGCTCATGCATGGCAACGCCCCAAGGATCTTCAACTTCAGGATTCTGTTCAATCTCCTGCCAAAACTGGGAGAACAAACGAAAAGTATTCGCCCCAAAAACCATGTGGCACTCCTGGCCGTAGAGCTCAAGGCGTCGAGCAAGTAGCTCCGGTCCTTGTTTGCCCCAGTATCCTCCCCAGTCGCCACCGGCACTGCCGAAACCATCAAGACTACTGAACACATCAAAGGTATAGGTGGCACTCATAATGAGCCTCCCGAGGCTGATCCGCTAGATGCCATCAGATTACGCTCAAGATTTGGGCAAATCTACGTTCTGGGTGCGCAATTGTCCGCGCGAAAGTACTTTGCCCGTAGCCGTATCGGTAATAACAACGTCCCAGAGCTGCTGAGTTTTGCTTTGGAAAAGGGCCTTGGCCTCGACCTGCACATGTGCTCCGGTGGAGGGGCGGAGGAAGTCGGTGGCGTTATGAACACCAACGGCAAACTGCTGGCGCTCGGCCACCGCGTAACTGGCTCCCACACTGCCAGCGCTTTCAACCATGGTGGCGTAAATGCCTCCGTGGACCACTCCCCAAGGTGTGTGGTGGTCTTCGTTCAGCTCCGCGTGCCCACGGACAAGTGTGGCTGAGACTTCATCAAAGATAAGACCGACACTATCGGTGAACCGGCTGGTCTTATCGGGGATTGGTTGGTTGGTGGAACTCATAGCTGACTCCAAAACATTTAGTTCTTATTAAGCTGTTCAAGCGCTTGGGCTCGTAGTACGTTCTTTTGCACTTTACCCGTTGAAGTACGCGGCAAATCCTGCGGGAAAACGATGGTGCGCGGAACTTTGTAGCCAGCAAGTTTCTGCTTGGCGAAATCGATCAGATCTTGCGCGCTCAAGGTGGAGTCGCTGGCTCGGATCACGTAGGCCACGGGACGTTCGCCCCACTTCTCATCGGCGATGCCAACAACGGCCAGATCCAGTACCTCGGGGTGGGAAGCCAAAGCTTGTTCCACTTCGATGGTTGAGATGTTTTCGCCACCGGAAATGATGATGTCTTTGGCCCTGTCGCGCACCTGAATGTAGCCGTCGGGATGCATGACGCCTAAGTCGCCGGTGTGGAACCATCCGCCGGCAAAGGCCTGTGCGGTTGCTTCTTCGTCTCGGTAATAGCCGATCATGACATTGTTACCGCGCAAGACGATTTCGCCCATAGTCTGGGCATCGGCAGGAACGTCGAACATGTTCTCATCAACAATGCGTGCCGACTCCGCGGTGATCATTCCGACGCCTTGGCGGGCTAGCTTGGCCACGCGTTCGGCCGGCTCTAGCTGATCCCATTCTTCTTGGTATTCGCAGACTGTGTAGGGGCCATACACTTCGGTCAGCCCATAGACGTGAACGACTTCGATGCCCAGTTTCTGCAACTTGGAAATGATGGCCGGGGACGGTGGAGCTCCAGCGGTGGTGATGCGCAGCGGAGCCTGAAGTTGGTGCGCCCGAGTCGAGTCGGCGATGATCGAGCAAACAGTCGGGGCACCGCACAGGTGAGTAGTTCCGAGGTTCTCGATGGCATCCCACACTGCATCTTCACGCACTCCACGCAGGCATAGATGGGTGCCACCAACTGCGGTCACTGCCCAGGGTGTACACCAGCCGTTACAGTGAAACATCGGTAGCGTCCAGAGGTATCGGGTCGCTGAGCTAAGGCCCTGATGGTGCGCTTCACCCAGAGAGTTTAGGTAGCTGCCGCGGTGCGAGTAGAGCACACCCTTGGGCTTTCCCGTGGTCCCCGAGGTGTAGTTCAAGGCGATGGCAGAGCGCTCGTCCGCGATCGCATAGGGCAGTTTCTCGTCGCTGGCGGTAGACAGCAATTGCTCCAAGGTTCCATCAACTTCCACGTTCGGGCGTGGGGAGGTGAACTGGTCGTCGGTGATCTCAATCAGTGCCTGCAGGCCGGGGTTTTCGCGTCGCAGGGTTTTGGTGTTCTCCAGTAATTCGGTATCGGCCAGGAGGAGCTTCGCTCCCGAATGGTCGATGATGTACTGCAGCTCGTGGGCGGAGAGTCGCGTGTTCAGAGCGATGAGCACACCCCCAGCTAGCGGCACGGCGTAGTGAGCCATCAACATCTCAGGAGTATTTGGTGCCAAGACCGCTACTCGGTCACCGGGTTCGATGCGCTCGGCTAGTACTTGAGCAAAACGGTGCACCCGAGTTTCGAATTCTTTGTAGGTATAACTACGAGTCCCATGAATGATGGCGGTCTTGCTGGGGTAGGCCTCGGCCGAGCGTTCAAGGAAACGCAACGGGGTTAGTTCTGAATGGTTGGCCTGAATTTCTACCATGGAGGCATCCTTCACTCATCATCTCTGGCAACGGCGGCAGGCAATGAATGGTGTGACGCATAACACTGCATCTTTTATCGTGGCATGAACCTGAACGCCAGAGAAAGAAACCCGGTTTCATTACGGTGAGCGGCCCCAGAAAAGCGTTGAAGCGGCCTTGGTGACCGAGCTGGGCAGGATGTCATCGATAAGCGGATTGCGTCATGGATCACACATCTTCTGAATAATTGACTGCCAGACACCTCGATATAGGCCTATGCGTCGAATGAATCATTGAATATTGCGATTTACGAAGTGATTTGTTTGACGATACTTCGTCATGACCCATATCGTTTTAAACAGAATCAAGAGCATCAGCTATAAGCCCTGGCTTGCTGATCGGCAACCCTCTCTACGGTAGTGGGGTGCTCCAGGTGAGGATTCGGTTTCGCGCTAAATGGTGTTGAAACAAGTACCGCGCACTGCGTGAATGATCAGTGAGAAGTGGATTCGGGGACGCCGAACCGTTTGCTCGGGTCTCTTCAGCGCCGTGGGCAAGACCAGAAGGAATCGAGCCATGTCATTGAATCGTGAACTTGACCCGCTGACGCTCCGCAAGGTTTTCGCTCAGCACCCCTCAGGCATCGCAGCTCTTTGCGCCGAGATTGACGGTGTAAAAACCGGAATTATCGCTTCGTCGTTCACCGTTGGTGTTTCGTTGGAACCTGCGCTGGTGATGTTTGCAGTACAGAAAACTTCTAACACCTGGCCCAAATTACGCGAAGCTGGCCACATTGGCGTCTCAGTGCTTAGCGACCGCAATGGGGGAGTATGCGCGCAGCTCGCCTCAAAGACCGGCGACCGCTTCCGTGGTGTAGACACTGCCGTCACTGACCAGGGTGCGCTGTTTATCGAAGAATCCACATTGTGGTTGGAGACTTCCATCTACAACGAAGTTGAAGCTGGTGATCACTGGGTCGTCTTCTTGGAAGTGCACGGGCACCACGCCTCCGAACATTCGCCACAGATCTTCCATGATTCACGATTTCATTCAATCCCAGTTCCTGAACTCGTCTAATACTTCAGCTAGCTAGTTGCTCAAACGCTCCGGACGGAACACGCGGTGTTCCACCCGGAGCGTTTTTGCGTGACGGCAGCATTTTGATGATGTGGTGAGTTATCCACGGGGACAAAAGATGCCTTGGGGCAAAGAAATGTGGACGACGTCGTTTTTGAGGGTCAAGTGAACCGCTTAACCTACGGTGACTAAGGGTTTTAGGAGAATCTCACTATCCACAGGGTTATCCACACGCTTGTGGGTGATGTGTGTAGAACTCTGTGCATATCGCTAATAACCCCGAATTCCGGGTGTTTTTGGCTGTTGATAACTCTGCGAAGGGTGCCGCAAGCTTCAACAAAATATTTTTCTGTCCACAGCTGTGTAAACACAAACACCCAAGTCAAAACATATTACCGAATGGTAATAGTTATTAATCCACAGGGTTCTCCCCAGTTAGTGAACAGGGCAGTCCACAAGTCAGGCCATGTTATGCACAGGCGCTGTGGATAACGAGGTTTACGTGAGCAAATAACGGTCTTAGTGTTGACTTTGGGACAGAAATATCCACAGACGCTTTTTCAGTTGTCGGTATCGACTGACATGATGGAGCGTTGCCATCTGGCAAGGAAGTTTTTCCCAGCGGTTCAATAGGGATGGAAGTGGCTGTAATGAGTGCTGAGCCGGTTTACGAGGCACGGGAATCCGACGCGGGGCGCAAGCCGCCACAGGACATCGAGGCGGAAATGTCCGTGCTCGGTGGCATGATGCTCTCCAAGGACGCCATTGCAGACGTAGTTGAAGCACTGCGTGGCACCGATTTCTATCGTCCCGCTCACGAATCCATTTACGAAGCAATCATCGATCTTTATGGTCGAGGAGAACCAGCCGATGCGGTGACCGTTGCTGACTTACTGACCAAACGTGGAGAGATCTCACGTATTGGTGGAGCCGCATATCTGCACAACCTCATCCAGCAAGTCCCAACCGCTGCGAACGCTGGATACTACGCAGAAATCGTACGAGAACGCGCAGTACTTCGTCGTTTGGTGGACGCCGGTACCCGCATTGTTCAGATGGGTTACTCGCCAGACGGTGAAGTTGATGCCATCGTCAACGAAGCTCAGGCTGAGGTCTACAAGGTTGCCGAAAACCGCAGCAGTGAAGACTACGTACGCCTTTCGGACATCATCGAAGGCACCGTTGACGAAATCGAAAACGCAGCCAACGCAGGCGACGGCATCACCGGCGTACCTACCGGTTTCTACGAATTTGATGAGCTGACCCAGGGCCTCAAGGGTGGTCAGATGATCATCATCGCGGCCCGTCCCGCCGTCGGTAAGTCGACCTTCGCACTGGACTTCGCACGCTCTGCAGCCATCAAGAACAATATGGCTACCGTCTTCTTCTCCTTGGAAATGGGCCGCAACGAGATCGCGATGCGCCTGCTTTCGGCAGAAGCCTCCATCCAGCTTCAGGACCTGCGAAAGGGTTCGGTGGAAGACTCGCAGTGGACCAAGATTGCAACCACCATGGGTCGCTTGAACGAAGCTCCACTATTCATCGATGATTCGCCGAATATGTCCATGATGGAAATCCGTGCCAAGTGCCGTCGACTCAAGCAGCGCAACGAGCTGCGTATGATTGTTCTTGACTACCTGCAGCTGATGAGCTCGGGTAAGCGCGTTGAATCCCGTCAGCAGGAAGTCTCGGAGTTCTCGCGTAACCTGAAGTTGCTGGCCAAAGAACTCGACGTTCCACTGATTGCACTGTCTCAGCTGAACCGTGGTTCCGAACAGCGAACCGACAAGAAGCCAATGATTTCCGATCTTCGTGAATCGGGCTCGATTGAGCAGGACGCCGACATGGTTATCTTGCTGCATCGTGATGATGTTTACGACAAGGAAAACCGTCCGGGTGAAGCTGACGTGATCATCGCTAAGCACCGTGCGGGTCCAACTAAGACCATCACCGTAGCCTTCCAGGGTCACTACTCACGCTTTAATAACATGTCCTCAGAGGGCTAGTTCCAGCCAGATTCGATTTGCTGGCTATAGTGAGTTCCATGATTGCTTCTTTGCAGGCTCTGCTGTGGGGTACGGTGGCCGGCTCGGCACTTTTGCTGGGTTCCGGTGCGGCCTGGTGGTTCAAGATCCCAAAAGTTTGGGTCTGCGCGATCATGGCTTTCGGCGCCGGAGTATTGGTTAGTGCGCTGAGTTTTGAGTTGGTGTTAGAAGCCTTCGAAACCGGTGGCCTGCTAGCTACCATCGCTGGCGTGCTGGTAGGTGCCGGACTATATTTCTTAGCCAATCGATTACTGGATTGGCGTACGAAAAAGCGTCAAGTGAAGTCAGGTAAAGGCAGCCAAGGGGAATCGTCAGGCACCGCCCTGGCCGTTGGTGCACTGATTGACGGTATCCCGGAGTCGGTGGCCCTGGGCCTAACTGTGGTTACCAGTGCGAGCATCAACCCAGCCATGCTTATCGCCATCTTCATCTCGAATGTTCCCGAAGGTCTGGCCAGCACAGCTCAAATGAAAGACGCCGGGCGCCAAGGCAAAACGATTGCCGCGCTATGGGGATCCATCGCAATTTCCTGTGGGCTGGCTGCCTTCTTTGGCGCACTTGTTATGCAATCCATGCCTGGGCAGGCTCTGGCTTTCGCTACAGCAGTGGCCGCTGGTGGCATCCTGACCATGATTGCCGACACGATGATCCCCGAAGCCTATTCCGTTGAGCATGACTACACCGGGTTGTTGGTTACCGCCGGTTTCCTCTCGGCCTTTGCCTTGCACGTGCTAGGCGGCTAACCACAAGCTGGCAAGATTGGACTATGCCTTCAAACCGTAGTTCCCGCCTGTCTGGACCCACTACAGAATCGATCTACGCACCGCAGTATCTTGCCACCACCATCGGCATGTTTATTCTGGTGTTCCTTGTTGCCTTTGAGTCCATGGCGGTTACCACCGTCATGCCGTTGGTCAGCGAACTACTGCACGGGCAACGCTATTTTGCGTTAGCCTTTGCCGCTCCGATTGCCAGTGGCATGCTGGGCATGGTCGCAGCTGGCGAGATTACCGACCGCTGGGGGCCAAAGTTTCCTCTGCTGATCAGTGTCACGATCTTCTGTGTGGGCTTGGTAGTCTGTGGTTCGGCCGCGAACATGCAGGTGCTTATTACAGGTCGCATCCTGCAGGGCATCGGTGGTGGCGCCATTACCGTAGCCATTTACGTGCTGATTGCACGCGCCTATCCCGGACACTTGCACTCTAAAATCTTTGCGTTGTTTGCTACCGCCTGGGTACTGCCGGCGATGATCGGTCCATGGTTGGCAGGTCTGATGGCGGTGCACCTGGGCTGGCGCTGGGTCTTTACTGGTGTCGCCGTTTTGGTGGTCGTAGCGTTCTGCGGGATCATTCCGGTGCTCAGAGCCCTGGGGTCTGAACGCAACGAAGACCTCGGCCCGATCTCGATGAAGCGCCTCGGGTTGGCAGGTCTCACCGGTCTAGCGGTGATCTCCATGAACCTGTTAGGAAATTCGCGCAGTAGCTGGTCACTGATCGGACTAGCGTTAGCCCTGGTGGTGGCACTTGTGGCCATTCGCCCGTTGTTGCCCGTCGGTACCTTCACCTTGCGGCGCGGTCTGCCAGCCACCATCATGACCCGGATCTTTGTCACCGGTGCCTTCTTTGGTGTGGAGGTTTATCTCCCCTACCTGTTGCGACAGGACTACCAGCTTGCCCCGGATAAAGCGGGGCTGATTTTGACGGCTTCGGCCTTGTTCTGGTCGGTAGGTTCGTGGTTGCAAGGCAAGCTAGGGGAGAAGGTCCAAGCCTCAACCTGCATTACCCTCGGGGCAGTGGCGGGCGCTGTGGCCATAGCCACCGCCCTGGCCACCGCAATCTTCCACCCGCCGGTGATCGTGTTGGTGTGCGGTTGGGCCGTGGGAGGTTTTGGTATGGGGATGATTTTCCCGCGGCAAAACGTCAATATGTTGGCACTGTCAGCCAAGGACGAGCAAGGGTTTAACTCCTCGGCGATGTCAGTGGCAGACTCCCTTGGCAATGCCGGTGCCACGGCGATTGGCGGCGTGATCTTTGCGATGGCAGCTATCGGCACGGGATTCATCTCGGTCTTCAGCTTTAGTTTGCTCCTGATCCTGATCTTGATCATTATTTCTGGGCGCACCAAGGGGACTGCCACCACGGTTGACTACTAATCGCGCGGCAAGATTCCCAGGTGGGCTTTTGTAGGCTCAACCAGATGCGCGTCGTAGTCGCTGTGCTTGGCCACATAAGCCTTGACGTAGGGGCAGACCGCTACGATCTTAGCGCCACTGGCAATTGTGTTCTCCAAAGCGTATTTCACCATCACGCTAGCTAGTCCCTGTCCACCGTATTCTTCATCCACGGTGGTGTGGAAGAAGATTCGCTCAACGCCGTCGGATCCTTCAAAGTCGCGGTAGTGCGCCTCGCCGATCAGCTTGCCGTCATCATCCAGGGCGAAGCGGCGACGCTCGGGCAGGAATACTGGCTTGATCTCACTCATGGGTGGTGTCCTTTGATTTAGGCAGGGTTTACCCGCGGGCGCAGGCGAACGGTAGGTAGGGCTGGGGCCGGTAGTGCTGCTGGAGTATTCGGCGGGAAGGGGCCAAAGCGGTCCTCTGAGGTGTCTGCTGGTTCTGCGCCAATTTCTGCTTGCCACTGAGCACGGAATGCGAGGACTTCCTCGTGGGTGCGTCCCACGAAGTTCCACCACATCAAGATGTCTTCATTCAACGGCTCCCCGCCGATGAGCAAGGCTAATACCGGTTCATCGCCTGAAACCAGGCGCAAGGTTTTACAACCGGCCCGGACAAAGCCGAGGTCACGCGCGGCCAATGGGTGCCCGTTGACCTGCAAGGAACCCGAGTCTAAAAGAATTCCGTGCTCAAAATGCTCCGGGACCAGAACCTCGATTTCGGTGTTCGGCTCCAAACGTAGTTCGGCGCCGCCCAGCTCGGTGTGAGTTGTTACCGGGGAGGCCGAGTGCTGTCCGAAAATTTCGTAGCTGCCCAGGAAGACTGACAGGCTCCAGCCTTGACCGAGCAATGGCTCAGGCCGGTAGTTCTCAAAAGTAGGGTCCATGTTCCTGGCCTGTTCCGGCAAGGCAACCCATAACTGAGTACCGTGCAGGGTGGCGGTGTCCTCGGTGAGAATTTCGGAGTGGCTGATGCCGCGCCCGGCGGTCATCAGGTTGAGTTCTCCGGGACGTACCGTTGCCTTAAAACCAGCTGAATCTAGATGGTTGATTTCACCGGTGAACAACCACGAGACTGTTTGAAGTCCGGTGTGCGGATGGCGAGGTACGTTCATTCCACCGGTAACTTGGACATCATCTGGACCGTAGTGGTCCAGAAAGCACCAGGCTCCGATGAGGCTACGCTGTTTTTGCGGCAGGGTGCGGAAGACGGTCATTGCCCGAGGCCCACCCAGAGGGACTTCGCGAGGTGTCAAGATTTCAACTTCAGCAGGGGATAGGGCGTTGCTGCAGTCGATTTCTTCTGGGCTTTGATCGAGGTTGCTCATGAGCCAAGGTTATTCACTGCGAGGGGCTTTGGCCACAAGCAACCCGCGCTCCGGGCGGTACGATCGAATCACCGGTATTGCCCCCATTCAAGGAGTTTGCAACAACGTGGACAGCGCTATTCTTCCGGAAGATGATCTTCTCAAGCTGGAAAAGCAGGTGTGCTTCGGTTTGGCGGTCGCTTCTCGCTCGGTGATCTCTGCCTATAAGCCAGTGTTGGATCCGTTGGGCCTGACCCACCCTCAGTACCTGGTGATGCTGGCACTGTGGGATTCTGGAGCGCTCAGCGCCCGCGAACTGAGCGATCAATTGCACCTAGATCCGGGTACTCTTTCCCCTCTGGTCAAACGCTTGGAAGCTGCAGGGTTGGTAGACAAGACTAAAAATCCGCAGGATGAACGGTCGGTCATCATCGAGCCCACCAAAAAAGGCGCTGATTTGCGCAAAGGGGCGTTGAAAGTACCGCTAGAAATGATGTCTCGACTCCAATTATCCGAGAAGGATGTTCTTGAGTTGAGGGGCATCCTGGACCGCCTGATCGATGCTGGTGGTAGCGCGCCAAAAGCGTAGCCACGAATTTAGTTGGTGCACCAACTAATGCAGTATGCTTGGAAAAGAAGAACTAAATCCCACGGATACTGCAGAGGACTATGAGCATGGATGAATCTCCGTTGCCTATCATCGCCGATACCACTGGCTTGAGTATCGGTTACCGCGTTCTCTGGCGTCTGAAGTACTTGGGTTTGAGCATCTTTGGCCCGGCGGAACGCCGCATAGAAGCCAGCCCTCGCGAGCGCATCAAGTGGGATCGAGCCATGAGAGTTAAGGCTGCGCATGACGCTGCCGGAACCCAGCCCGATGAGCAGACGTTGTACACGGTCAGCCGTCTGGAATCACGCCGTCGGCCCCAGTAGATGGCAAGCTAGTCGATCATTACTCTGGCAGTCACGCATTCTGAGTCGGTCACGGAATTCACGACGATGCCAATAACCCGCATTGGCGATGGAACAATGTCAGATATGAGAAAGTGGACTGCCTGGACCGCCGATATTAAGCCGCTACCCGGAGGTGTCGTTGGTCGCCTGGTGCCGATTCTGCTGGCCCTCGTCATGTACGTGGGGGACGTTTGGGTAGGCTCCGGGGACTCTTTTGGAAAATATGGGACGCTGAAATTAGCGTTACCCTATTTGCCGCTCGCGGCATTATTTCTTGGCGCTCTACCTGGCGCTATTCTCTGGCTCGCGTGTATATGTGTAATCGCTGCGGTGGGTATGCCAGGCGTCCTCTTGGCGGGACTGGTGTTCCCCTCAGTAATTGTCGTTGCAGGATGTTGCTACCTTTTGCCGTGGCGTCAAGCAGTGCTTTTTCCCTTGTTGTGTGAGGCCGTCCTATTCTTCCTGTATTTGTTGGTTCCCAATGCTCCGTTGTTCGCGGTGGTCATGGTCGGAGTCTTTGTTGCCTTCGCTGGTGCCGCGGGGCTCAGCTTGAATGCGTTCCGCCGTCGTCACGAAAACAGCGCTAAACGCATTGAGGCTTTGGAGGTCGAGCAGGCAAAAATTCGAGCCAACGAACGAACCTTGCTTGCTCACGAGTTGCACGACATCGTTGCCCATGACGTCACTATTATCGCGATGCAGGCGCGTCGCGCAGAGTTCGTGGACGACCAGAAAAAACTTCAGAGATTCTGGCGGGAATCGGCAATTCTGCACAACAGACACTGCAGGATCTTCGGTCGCTAGTACTGCTGCTCAAGGAAGAAGATAAAGTATCTGACGCAGCTGGCGAGAGCGCGACAGTTGGTCCGAGTATTATCGATCCGGCAGAACTTTCTGGAGAAACTAAGACAGCCGTGGGTCTGGTACATGATCTGGACGCGGTGGCAGATGCGCTTCAGAGTTCAGGATATGAAGTGAATCTCACGGTGCAGGGCGAAGTTGCCCGTATTCCAGCTAGTTTGCGACAGGCCCTCCGCCGAACCATTCGTGAGCTGGGCACCAACATTCTCAAACACGCGGTCCCCGCGAGCAGTGTGGAAGTGGGCCTATATGTTCGCGAAGGTAACGTTCAACTCGTAGCTACGAATAACATATCGGGCGAAAAGCCGATCATGTCTTCAAAAACTGGACTCGAGGCCATGCGTGCGCGTTGCGGGGTCTTCGGTGGGTTTGTGGAAGCGGGAGAGACTGAGGGAGTGTGGACAACCAGCGTCACAATTCCATTAGAAGGACTTTCTAAGGCAAACTAAGGGTGTAGCGCCGTGTTGTCATGGCGCCAGGTAAGAAGGAGAAGCCTTGAGCACCGTATTGCTCGTTGACGACGAAACTCTGACTCGCGAAATTTTGCGTGACTATCTTTCCTCGGATCCCACCATCCAGATCATTGGAGAAGCTGCTGACGGGAAAGCTGCGGTGCTTCAGGCCGCCGGGCTACGTCCGGACGTGATTCTCATGGACATGCAGATGCCGGTAATGGACGGGGTTGCCGCCACTGCGCAGATCCATCAAAACAATCCAGAAATCGCGATTCTTGGGCTTAGCACCTTTTCTACGGACCGTTACGTAGTGGACCTACTCCGTGCCGGAGCTAGTGGATATCTTGTCAAGGACGCTCAGCCCAAAGAGATCACCGAAGCAATTCACAAAGTAATGGCTGGCGAATCGGTGCTTTCCGCTGAGGTAACTCGCCACGTCGTTTCCGGGTTGGCAGACTCGATTCCAGCGCAGGTTGAACCTGATGCAAAATTATCTGAGGCCTTAACTGACAAAGAGCTTGAAGTCATCGTGTTGCTTGGTAAAGGGATGAGCAACAAGGAAATGGCTGAAGAGCTGTACGTTACCGAATCGACCGTGAAGGCGCGTTTCGTTAAGGTAATGGAAAAGCTCGGCGTTCGCGACCGCGTGCAAATTCTTGTTAAGTCTATGGAATATGGGCTGTTAGATATTAGAAGAGCGCCACGCGTCTAGTTAGTGCGTGCAATACATACCCTTAGCTTCGGCCGAGAACTTCCAATACGGGGCGTAGCAATTGATCCATTGCGTGATTCAAGTCTTCGCGCGTTACTCGATCAAGTTCTGACTGTGGGCTAGTGATCAAAGACTGTCCCCAGTCCATAATCTGGTACAGATTCGCGGTTTGTGCTAGTTCTATCGGTGAGCGCCACGCGCGACTAAGGTTGGCCAGGCCGAAGTGCTTCAGGCGTTGCACCTCGGCGTCATCCATGGCGTTGAGCTGCACTGGCAGGGTCTGGACGATCCTTTCGAAAATCTGCAATCCGCCGCTCCCTCGGCAAATTCCTTGCCAAGTGATGGCAGCACGGCGTTGTATGAGACCTCGGGAAATTTGGACTGTAGCCCCGTTCCCTATGCTCGCCACCGAGCTCGGTAGCAATGCCGAAGCTCCTCCCGATAGTAGGCACAGTGCCAAGAAGCAGGCAGCCTCTCCGACCTGCTGGCTTGGGTCTTGGCCGGTAATCAGTGTCTGCTGGTAGCCCTGAACCATGTTTTGCTGCATTCGGCTCGGTAACGCCGCAGTTTCTGAGTCATTTCTTGGGAACAAATCGCTAGCAGTGGCAAGGAAATTTTCGGCATCAATGAAGGTTCCGACCACAGCAATCGTCGGCCCGGAGACCAGCTTGGAATCGAGACACGAGGATTCGTGAGCCATAGATCGCAACCAACGTTCGAGCTGTGACTGTTCAGCGGCAACAGTCAGAATTACTGACCCGTTGTCGCCAGAGAACTGGTGCCAGACCGGGATCAGCCGGTCAGTTTGGCCGAAACTCTGAGTCAACAACCTTCGAGTTTCCTGTTCATGTTGCGGATCAGTGCGCCAAGCTAGCGAGAGCACCGGAAAACTGGAGCGGTCATCGGAGATTGTTAATATTCTCTTGGTCAGGGTTCTCATGCAATTTCCTGGAGGGTTGGGGTCACATCGATGGTATGCCACGGCTGAGTAGCTAAACGCTGCGTTGAACCTAGTAGCAGTTTGCGTAATCTTGCTGTCTGTTCCAAAAGAAGCCTCAATCGATCAACAAGTTCATGGGCAAAGCTAGGTGATCCTCGAAGAAGCATGTCGCGAGCGGTAGTCCGTGTCAGCCGTTCATCATCATGCACGGATTTTTCAGCGGTAAACAGTGCCTTTTTTGCCGCAGATAGCAAAGTTGCGTCATCAACAGTGGCTAATGCTCGCAGCCTAAGCATTGGAGCTAGTTCGAGGCCCGTGTCATCTACGAGGATGAATAAGTCGTTTTCGGTTAAGTCGGCCGGACCGAAGATACCAAGGCTGGAATCCAATCCGGTTTGCATTGAAAGCAGTGAAGCGACAATCAAATCACCAAGGAACGATTCGTTGATCGTCTGCGCGTCCGCAGCGCTGGTAGCGGCGAGCAGTCGTCTAGCAGGAAGGCCGGGTACATGAACTTTTTGGTTCCTCGCCGAGCTTGGACGGGCCTCTATGAGGTGCGATGCCATAGTTTCTTGTGTGGTTTTCTCAACTGAGATTGAACCCATTTTTTCAGCGAGGATCTCCAATATGTCGGACGGTTCTTGCGGCCCGAAAGCCACCAAAACAGCGTGTTCAGGGCGGTAGTGTTTTGCGTGTAGGTTTTGCAGACGCTCGACAGAAACTCTAGAAAGTAGGGTTTTGTCGCCTGTGCCATCGTGGCCATGCGCGTGATCTTCCCAATACTGGCAAGTCAGGTGTGGGAACGGCAATACTTCACCAGGTACGGGAGCCAAACGCTGGGTCCGTTCGGTGCATACAGCTTGGATTTGTTCATTAATCTGCTCAGGTTGAAATGCTGGATGAAAAACCTGTTCAATCACCCGGGCAACCATGCCAGACAGATCAGAAGGTAATACCGTTTCGTAGAACTCGGTGTAGTCCATGTGAGTGTGTCCGCCCAAGACACCGCCAATGCTGTTAAGTTCAGCTTCACGGTCGCTTGAGGTTATTGCCGCACTATCTTGGTAAATCAGATGCTCAAGTAAGTGAAGCATTCCTTCTTCACCCGGTAGTTCGTGCCGCATCCCTGAGGCAATGGCAAGAACGAATGTACTGTTTCGCGCTGCTGGGTTTTGAATGGCGATTGCGCGGGCACCCTGATCAAGTGTCATGCTGCGCATTTGGGGTGCTTTCAAGGGGGTCGAGTTCATGAGATTTCCTGATCAGTTCCTACCGGGTTAGATATGTAATTCGTTGCTAATCGCAAAAGCAATGTGGCCTGTTCAATCGATGCTCCGGCATAGTGGTGCCAATCAAAGGCATGGTGAACCAGTCGGAAGGCACGCGCCAAGTTCAGATCATTCAAGTTGGGCACACCGGGAAAGCAGTCGAGAAGACCTTCCTCTAACTGGTTCAACACAGGGCCTAACAAAGGGTGAAATGCCCTGAGCTCGGCAATTTCGCCCAGAATCCAGCCGAAATCATAGACTGGGTTCGCGACGCCTGTATCTTCGCCGGTGAGCAGACTTCCCGATCGTGCATCGGCAGTCAGGACCCAGTGAGCCATTCCAGGGCAACCGTGTACGAGTACACGATGATGGCCCTCGCTCATTCGAATAGCCCAATCATTCATGCGGTTCAGTCCGGCGGTACCAAGAACGGTACGAGCTGGTTTCCAAGCGCCGTCGAGCCATGCGGCAGCGCGTTGCAAGGTGCGAGGCTTGGTGAAAGCTACTTTGGAATCAGGACGAACATTGTGTATCTCGTTGAGTGCAGCGCCCCAGAGTTTCCCAATAACTCGCAACTTGACCGGTTTTGGGTCCAAAAGATGAATCGCAAGGGATGCGCCGGCATGGGTTCGGTAACTGCGATCCGAGCTGTCGCCTTGTCCCCATATGACCAATTCTGAATCGTGAGTCATGTTCGTTAGCCCTGACGGCACAAGGGTGGAAAAACTGAGCGGGGCATGTGCGCCCAGGCGATGTTGCCATGAATAGACGCCGTCATGACTGGTTACTTCGGTAGCCAGTAACCCTGTTTGCACCCTGAATCCTGCGGCCGGAGTGAAATTGGCTGTCGTCATTAGCGGTCCGTTGTCGAACCGATAGTTCCAGCAACTCGCAACGATTCGAGACGACGCATAACTGCTGGAAAAGGTGGAGGTACCCACGCCAGCGCGCTATCACTAGATTCGCTGGGGCCAGGTACCGGATCGATGACCACGAAGTTCTCTGGGGTGCGCAAGGCATCCAAGATATTTGTTACCAGCGGATTGGACAGCGCGCGGGGTGGCAACGAGGGAGCGATGCATACCGGTGCACTTGTACTGAGCGCAGCGAGTAATGATGGGGAATCGGTAATTCCGCTGGCGAGGCGCGATGCATAGTCCAAAGTTGCGGGATAGATCAGCATGAGATCTGCCCATTCAGCTAGCTCCACATGTGCCGCGATCACCTCGTCTTCCCAATGATCGGAATGTACACGAGCGCGTAAACGCGTTTCCAAACTGTGTCGAGTGATGAAGCGGCTCGCGGAGTCTCGCATGATGATTCTGAACTGCGTGTGGGGTGCTGCGGCCAGAATCCAATCGAGCCAGAATGGCATGACTTGGGTCGCAGCAGAACCTGTCAGAACCAGCGCAACTTTACGATAGCCGAAGCCGTCCAACGAAAGATCCAATGCCTGAGCCGGCGTGGTGCTGTGCGCTGTTGTCATGGTGTTCCTCTGGGGTAGCTGTGGAATGATGCGGCGGAGCGAACGGCCGTTGCCGGCCAAGCACCCCGCCGCAGTCACTGATTGAGGTGAGGCTTAGCAACCCACGGTCAGGGTTGCGCCGATCAAGACGCCTGCGCAGAATGGGGTGGTTGCTGGTGCTTCTGCGGCTGCGTCGGCACCGAGTTCGCTTGGTGCGGCGTAGGCAGTGTGCGCCTGGGCTAGATCGGTCAGTGCGCTGTTGTTCTCAACGATGTTGGTGTTGCTCATGATGGTGCTCCTTGATTGATTGGGTAGTGCTTAGTTTGACGGTTAGTTAATGCGTTCTCAGTGGGTTAGCAGCCGGCGCCGAGGGTAGCGCCGACGATGATGCCGATGCACAGCGGGCTGGTTGCTGGTGCTTCTGCGGCTGCGTCGGCACCGAGTTCGCTTGGTGCGGCATAGGCAGTGTGCGCCTGGGCTAGATCGGTCAGTGCGCTGTTGTTCTCAACGATGTTGGTGTTGCTCATGATGGTGCTCCTTGATTGATTGGGTAGTGCTTAGTTTGACGGTTAGTTAATGCGTTCTCAGTGGGTTAGCAGCCGGCGCCGAGGGTAGCGCCGACGATGATGCCGATGCACAGCGGGCTGGTTGCGGGGGCTTCTGCGGCTGCGTCGGCGCCTAGTTCGCTTGGTGCGGCGTAGATGGTGTGCGCTTGGGCTAGGTCGGTGAGTGCGTTGGTGTTACTCATGATGTTGCTCCTTAGTGATGCGCCAAAGAAACGGCATTTGTTGTGATGGGCGTGTGGTCAGCGGGGAAATTTACAGGTTAGTAGACGGCCGGTTAGGGTCAATCCGGGCCTCAGCCGCTTCTTGAATCCACGCCTGAGATAGACCGATCTTTTCGCGGTCAGCACGGAAAAGTGCGTCGGCTAGAACCCGAGAGCGATGTTGCCCGAAGCTCAGGGATCGGTGGGACGGACGTTGATCGATACTCTCTTCGGCCAGGGTGATTCCCTTACCAAGCGGTTGAGTGAATATCGAAGAGCTATTTGGAGTGCTCGACAGGTCTTTCATGGCCCGACCAAGCAGGTCCGCAATTTTTGCAGCGTGCACTGCCGGTACATAGGCAACGATCGCGTCACTGCGAGGGTAAGCCAATGAGGATGACAGCGCCTTGAGGTGGTATTCAATTCCCGAAGCTGCAAGCGTTAGAAGTAACTCGGGAAAGAGCTCTAAGGCTTGAGCATGGGTTTCACAACCAAAATAGAGCCGAGCTGTATCGATGGAAGGCCCAGGGGAAAGCTCACCGAGAACCAGCAAATATCCTGGTGTGGTTCGGGCACGCCAGCTGGGCAGACGTACGGCCAACGTTTCCTTCACAGGGTCCCTACGTACGTCGGACTGTGGTACTAGAACCTTGACACCGCCGAGCTTCACGATGACGTGGGATTCTCCATTTACTGAAGCCGAGCTTTCGAATCCACAGTCCGCTACCTGCCAAATACTTCGGTGTGGAACCAGGGCGGTGAACTGCGCGGCTAAATCTTGTTCTCCGGTTGTAGGCTGGGTATCTATAAGGGGATTGCGGATGTGCAGATGCTTATAAATCTGGGCACTCAGTTCGTTTTTGAGCTCCCCGGACTTGATGCGTCAAAATGATGCCCATCGATCCTTGCCGTCATTTTCACCAGGTCCAACTGAACGGATTCTGAGATGGCCGCCAAGATGTCAGTGAAATTAGTTTTAGTTGCCGTAAGTAGGGCGTCCATTCTCAGTCCTTTCCGAAACCTAGTGCGTGGCTATATCGTGCGGGGTCTAAAAGGGCTCTACGGCCGATGCCTGCCGCTGCCCGTTCAATTCCGGGGAGCCTGGAAACCATGGCTGCCCTAGCCATTGAACGATCCACCAAGTGCCAGCCCAGCCGCGCGGTGACGCGCAATGCCAGTTGCGAGTCATCGGTGCTGGAATTAAGCCGATAGTGGTGCCACAGCTCCTGTAGCTGCGGAACGACTGCAGCTAGCCGGTGAGATATCAGGGTTGTCGCGCTGTTTTCGTCAAAGTATTCGGGTGGAGAATCGGCTCCGCCACGAGAGGTGACCGTGTCGAGCACCGCGCGATAGATCCATTCCCCGGCCAGTGTTCCTATGTCTCGTGCCGGGTCTCCCAGGCAGAAGTCTTCCCAATCCAACAGATTCAGTTGTGAATCGTTCACATGAAACTGGTCCCACCGCAGATCACCGTGAATCGGTGATTTGCGGTTTGTCTCCTCAGCATCATGTAGGGCTTCGAGCGCTTGAAGGAGTTCGCCGTCCTGTTGCAAAGTTGGGTACAGGCTGAGTTCTGCCAACGTGAAATCCAAGTACCTGGTATGTGTGACACCGAAGCGCAACGTCTGCACCGGGAGCGTACTGCCCGCTGGATCCAGTCCGTCAGTGGGGCCTGAATGTAATCGTGCCAATAACCTGCCGGAATCTGCCGCGAAACTCACGGGCAAAGCATCCTGGACGATCAGATGAGCCAGGCTAGTTCCGGGACAGTAGTCGAACAGCAACAGGCCAGTTGATTCATCCCCCGCTAACAATTTAGGGGTGCTAGGCGCATGCTGTGGATTGTTTCTAGCAAAGAACGAAAAATTCATTGATCGGGCAAATGCCTGCGGTGATGTCGCAGATGCATTGAACTTCTTGACGAATATCTGACTTCCGTCTGTTAATTCCATGATCCAGCTGCCATTACGACCGGCAAATTGTGTTGCTGAGACTGTGCGGATCGGTGCCCGACCAAGACCATCTAGTAGAGGTTGGGCCTGCTGCGCTGCCGTGGTGCCAGCTTGGGTCGCCGGAAGTGAAGGATTGAGAATGACGGTCATGGCGATGCGCTTTCAGGCTATGAGGTTTGGACAGCGGCTAGGCGAGGAAAGTGGTGATGGCGTAAGCCACGGCGATGCCCAAGAGGAGCAGGCCGAGATTTCGAAGGTGCTTCTTGAGCTTCGAGGATTTGGACGGGCTATTTTGCGCGGTGTTGTTTTCAGTCATTGTTCTTGTCCTTTCAAAGACGTAGTGACCAGGTTTAGGAACTAGCGTTAGTCGGCCGAGCTCAGGGAAGTACGCAGCGAGACTCGAGACCCGGTACGCAGGGCATTGTTGCGATAAAGAAGGGTTGCAACCCAGAACAGGACAGGGATTGCCATCACACTGAGGCCGGCGGCTGCAATCATTTGCCACATTTCAATGCCGTCAAGGCCGAATCGAATAGGCATCAAATAAGAGGAAAATAGCGGGACAAAGGACAGAGCATGAAGCCAGGCGTTATCTAGATGAGTAGGTAAGACGTACAGCGAAATAACCAAAAGTGCCATTTGCAACACCGACAGTGGCATGACTGCCGAAGCCAGGTCCTCCTGCCTGGCCACGGTGGCTGCCAACGCGGTGTTGAGCAGCGCGAAAACCGCATAGCCGAGCAAGAACCACACCATAAACCACACCAATGATGGACCCACTTGCATATCAAGAAGAGAGAACCCATCCACCACTGTGAACCCGAGTACTCCGGCCCCGCCGATCACTAGTAGTTGAGCCAGTGTGACCAGTCCGATGCCGAGTAGTTTTCCGGCAAGTAGCGGACCGATGCCGATCTTAGTGAGCAGGATTTCAACAACTCGCGAGGACTTCTCTTCCACCACTCCGGCGGTCAAGCTTTGTGAGGAGTAGACCAGAGAAGTTAGCAACGCACAGATCATGGCAGTGGCGAAGAGCATTCGAGGGTTCAAGCTGAACGTCTCAAGGCCTTGCGCGGAATTGACCAGAAACCAGCCTCCAACACCTGCTGCCGCACCGACGCCCAAGGCGAGTAGCCCGGTAGTCAATAGAATGGTGCGGTTTGCCGTTCTGGTGAGGATTTCCCTACGGATAACTAGTCCTGTTTCGCGTAATGCTTGTCGTGATTTCGAAACGGTGCTCATTTACTTGCCTCCGATGCTCTTGTAACTGGTTCGACTTCGGTCGGTGTGGCCAAACCAGCTGAAATGTATTGCTTCGTGAGTAATTCATCCAAAGAACGTTGAACGGATTCGATGCTGCGCAGTCCACCGTGTCTCTGCGCAATGGCTAGCAGCTGCGCAGGAATGTCGCGGTCATCGCCTTCCAGGGAGACCACAACACTGTTTCGATCAGTGGAAGACCTCGTTACGTCGATGGCCTGGAGCATTGCTGTTTCAGCTGCGAAGGCATCTGCATTACGAGAGAAGTTCAGTTGCCAACGGCTTTGGCCTTCGGTTTTTAGTTCTGCGATGCTTCCGCTGGCCTTGACTCGGCCTTGATCGAGAATGCAGACCCGGTCACAGAGTCGTTCAACCAGATCCAGTTGGTGAGAAGAGAAAAGTACTCCGACTCCGCGGGCAGCTTGTTCACGGATCAATTCACCCATGGTTGCCACAGCGCTGGGATCTAAGCCAGAAAATGGTTCGTCGAGTACCAGAAGTGCTGGGTTGCCCACCAGTGAAACTGCTAACTGAACACGCTGCTGGTTGCCCAGCGAGAGATCCTGAATGAGTGTGCGTTCCCTACCCTGAAGTCCCAACGAAGCGATGAGATCATCTGCCACCGTGCGTGCAGCGGGAAGCTTGTGACCTTCCAATAATGCAAAGTGGATGATCTGCTCGCGTACCGGCATCTGTGGGTAAAGTCCGCGTTCTTCAGGCATGTAACCGATGTTGCGTCGATCCTGGGTGGAGATGGGTTTGCCGTCCCACGTAATTTGTCCTTGATCGGCGCTCAGTAGCCCCAAGATCAGCCTCATGCTGGTTGTCTTGCCGGCACCATTGCCTCCGATGAAACCGACGATCTCGCCGCGCTGGACCGAAAGATCCATGCTGTGCAAGACGGTACGGTCCCCGAAGCTACGACTAACGCCGGTTAGCTGCAATCCGTTCATGATGGGCCCTTCCTGGTTTGGAATCGTTGCTGTTGATAACGACTGTATTAGCCGTTGAATCAACTGACCCTGTACTTCCGTACAGTCTTGCGGTGTACAAAAGTTCAACGATTCTTGGTCCGAGAAGGTTAGGTCGGTAGAGAGGAGTGAGGCCTTATTGCGTCTGGGGAGAAAGGAAGAATTCAGCCCGATTTACCGGGAGGGAATAAATCCAGCTGAAAGTAGATAGTTTGCGAGAACTGTTCTTTTGTACAGGTGCGAGACAGCGATCGCGATGAAAAGTAGTTAGTGGCATATGAATGCCGCGACAGATCATCATCGCATTCACGAGTACGGAGAACACCAAATGTCTAACCTACTTTTCACCTTCACCTTCGCCTTGAACTCGATTGCGACCAACGTGGCAGAACCGGCATTCTCGTCTGCCATCGTTTGTGGTACTTTTCCACTGTTTTGCTAAAAGAGTTGAAGGTGGCGTGCGGTCAAGGTTGGGGCTACAGCATCTTTAAGTAGCGATACCATTGAGTACATGGAATCGTTGACTGAACTGGTTATCGCCCGACAGTTTTCTGCACCGAAAACTGCCGTCTGGGCAGCTTTTGTAGAACCCGAAATCATCGCTCAATGGTGGGGTCCTCACGGCTGGGCAGTTAATGAAGATTCTGTCGTTTTTGAAGCCAAAGTTGGCGGTCGCCATGAACTGGAAATGGTGCAGGTCGACAACCCAGACTCAAAGGTTCCGCTCAAGGCAGTACTGACGACCTTTGATGAATATGAATGTCTGGTCAGCGCAGATGGTCCACATGAAATGACCTTGGACCTGATCATCGAAACACGCATTGAATTCAAAGAGTTCGCCGGCCAGACCATGCTTTCCCTGACCCAGGGACCGATACCCTATGAAGTCGTGGAAACAAGCACCAAGGCTTGGAATTCGGCCCTCGGCAAGCTTGAAGCGCTACTGGCAGAGTACTTCTAAACCGCCCGTTCAGCTCCCGGCTGTTCAACAAAATAGCTGCGGACCGCGGTGATTTTTGCGGCCTTACCAGCAGAAGCGAACTTGATGACGTGGCTGAAGTGAGCCACTGATTGCTGGTTGCTGCAGCTTTGGCCATCTGCGCTTGCTTCTAAACCCTGCATGGACGGCCTGCCCGCGATATCCCACTGGATGTCCTTCGAACACCACTGCTCAAGTACCGGCAAATCCTTGCGATAAACCGTGCTGAGCACGTCGGTGATGATCTGGAATCTCTACGCGCATGGGGATTCGCCTAGCCTCGTCCGATGTACGGCATGCCACCGGCGGTAATCGTGAACTGATTGATAGAAGTTCCCAAAGGAACTCCGGCAATGTAGGCAATGGCCTCGGCGGCTTCTTCCAAAGGGAAGGACGGCTCTACAATTCGCTGTCCACTGGGTTGCAGGGCACCATCGTTGGCACCAAAATCATCAAGTAAGTCACTGGCGGTATTGCCAATATCGATTTGTGTGGCGCGGATCCGGTAAGGGCGTCCATCTAGTTCTAGCGACTTGGTCAACCCGGCGATCCCGTGTTTGGTCACCGTATAGGCCACCGAATTGACGCGTGGAACCTGAGCGGAAATGGACCCATTATTGATGATGCGGCCACCGGCGTGCGCTTTAAAATGTGCAAAGGCGCTACGGGCCGCATTGATGGCACCAGTGAGATTGATCTGGCATACCTGATCCCACTGTTCTGGGGTCAACTCGTCAATAGATACCGCTGGCCCAAACACCCCCGCGTTATTAAACAGCACGTCTACTGATCCAAAACGTTGATGGGTCGCGGCAAAGAGCTTGTCCACCGCACTCGGATCGGTGACGTCGGTGGGATGGATCAAGGCCGCGGGGTGGGACTGTGCCGTTTCTTCCAAGGTGGCCTTGGTGCGCCCGGCAAGGGCAACATTCCAGCCCTGGGATAAGAGCAATCGTGCGGTGGCACGGCCAATGCCTGAACCCGCCCCAGTGATCACGATCGTGCGACCCTGCCCGCTTGAGTGAGGTGACTGCGCCATCATTTCTCCTTGCCTGGTTCCATCAACGGTGGTGAGCGTGCGTGCTCCCATCCTAGGAAGACCTAGCCATAATGCCCAGTTGAGGAACCGGCGAGTGTGCTCAAACTCTAGCGACATTGCGGTGAAGACGCAGGAAGATACTGGACCTCAAGCATTCGGTGCCGGCGCAGCTAATTCCAAAGGACACCGCGGGACCAATTTTCATCGGCCCCGCGGTGTCTTGAATCGTTGGTACGGCTACACCGTAACCGTCTCTTTCTGATCATCGATCAGGTGCTGGGCTTCGGCATCAATTTGATCTGCGCTCTGCGCAGCCTGCGTTGCCTTCGCTTCCAACGCCCGACCCTGCAGGGCGGCTAGTTCCTCTTCAGGGATGGGGTGGCTGGTTGTTTGCACGACCTTAAGCTGGTCGATCACCAAGGTCAGGGCCAAGCACACCAGGGCCCAGATGGCTAGGGTGATCAAATGTGCACCGAGGCCTTCTGAATCGAAGTACAGAATTGATCGAATGGATTCAACGGCCGCTGGCATCGGAAGGATGTCATGCAGGATGTTGAACATGCGCGGTTCCATATAGATTGACAGTGCGCCGTTGGACGCTGGCACACCGAGGAACATCACGATCAGCATTGTTGGCAGCAGGCAGAGCATTCCGATCAGACGGTTGAATACCGTAGTTAGCATTGCCACGGCAAAGATGGCGAGCATGCCGACACTAAACAGCTTCCAGAAGTGTCCATCAACCGAGTTGGTGAACGGTCCGGCAATCAAATACAACACGACAGACATGAAGGCCGAGTACACGGCCAGCAGCGGGATGAGTTTTGGTAACGGACGGGTATGCGGTGCAGCTGTGGAACCAACCATGATGACCATGAAGCCTGCCATCACCCAACCCATGCCCAGATACATGGCCACCGTGCCCATATTGTCGCCCGCTGGCAGTGCCGCGAGCTCCTGATGATCTACGGTCATATTTTGGGACTGACCGATCTGGGTGAAGACCTGAACTACTACCTGCGAGGCGGCATTGCCTGAGGCCTGCGCCGTATAGATAGTTGCCTGCGGATCATCCTGACTTGGCAGAATAAATGCGCCGGTGAGGTCCTGAGACTCGACCATGGATCTGGCCTCAGCTGCATCATCCACGATGGTGAAGTCGAACTTTCCCTCCATGGATTCATTCAAGGAATCGGCCATCTGCTGTGCCTGTTGTGTTGTGGAACCAACCAGGGCCACTGGCATGTGGCGTGGAGTTGGTTCCTGCATGGCGCCGAGCATTGCCGAAAGCATGATGGCGATCATGGTGAAAGGTACTGCGCCCAGAGCGATGTAGCGCCATGCCCGGTTTTGCGGGCGAGGTCCCCCGTGGAGGGAGGCGACATTAATCTGGGTAGGGGTAGCGCTCTTACCCTTGCGAGTCCTCAGGAAGTCGATCAGCGTGGTCAGCAAGATAGCTGCCACCGCGCCAGCGATGAGAATCAAAAGATGTTTCGCGGCCCCGTGGCCATCAAAGTAGAGTACCGATCGCATGGCCTCACCCAGGGCAGGCATCGGTAGGAACTGGTGCAAGAACGGGAAGATCTTAGGCAGCATATAAACCGACATGCCCATATTGGAGGCCGGCTGACCGAGCACCATGAACAGGAACATGCCTGGGATGACGGCCATAGGACCAAAGATGCGGGTCAAAAGAACCTGCGAGGAACCGACGGCAAAGACGCCCAAGGCCAGCGTGCCCCAGACCGGGATAATGCTCGCTGCTGGAATGACGCCCAAAATTGGTCCGCCAATCAAGATGCCCAAACCTGAGAGCAGAAGTGACCAGCCGGCCAACAGTGGCAGTGCACGGCGGCGCTTGAGCAGTTCAGGAGAGTTGGAGAAAGCCAAAGACCATGGCATGTAACCGGCAGTGATCATTGCTGTGGACAGAAGCATCGCGCCCATGCCCATGGAGTCATTGGCAGGAAGTGGCACAAGGTCTTGGCTGTTGACCGTGAAACCCTGTTGCGCCAAAGCCGGGGTGAGCACTGCGGTGATTGCCGAGGAGCTGGAAACACCTGCGCCACTGGCGGTGTACAGGGTTGCAGATTGATCATCAAGCACCACCGCTGCCGTGACCTCGCGGTCAGTGACCTGTGTTCGAGCTTCTAATGCGGAGTCGAGAATCTTGATGTCCACCGCATCGCCGTCACTCTCTTCAAGTGACTCAGCAAATTTTTCTGCGGCTGTTGAGCTTGATGCGGTGATTGCAACAGGCATGTTCTTGGCTTCTTGATGGTGCATGGCACCTAGGTAGCCCCAAATCATCATGCCCACGATCATCAATGGCATGATGAAAACGGCAACTGTCCGCCCGATCTTTTCAGCCTTGGCCCGCTTGGCGGCGATCTCTTGTTCAGAGGTTTCGTGTGGTTCCAGTTTTGCTTCGCGCCGAGAAGGCGGCGTGCTGTGTGGATCGGTGGGTGCAGTGCTCAATTGCTCTGGCTCCTGAGGTTTAGACAGTCCGAGTTGCTTTGGTGGAACAACTGGCTTTAGATGAAGTACATCAACGACTTTACGCCACGTGGCGTAAAAATGACATTGGAAGCGCCATAGATCACCATTAAGATCACTGGACGTACCAGCTTTGAAGGGAAATGTTCCGTGAGTCGACATAGCGACAAGGCGCGAGAAGTACTGCTAGATGCGGCAGAAGAGCTTTTTGCGTTGCACGGAATCGATGCGGTTTCTAACCGCAAGATCACCGAACATGCTGGCACGGCGAACCACTCGGCCATCAAATATCACTTTGGGAGTCGAGACGATCTCTTAGCTGCGATGGTTGGCCGTGCGATGGATGACGTTCGGGCCATCCGCGCTGAACTGCCGTTGAGTTCGGATGCATCAATGATGAATCTGCGTGAAATAGTCACGCTGTACACGCTGCCACTGGTCTTTTCTTTTGATGCACTGCCTAAACCTTCATGGCGAGCAAAATTCCTATTTCAGGCGTTGTTTCGTCCAGACCTGCGCGAGATGCTGGCCGGTTTGGTTGATGAGGACCTGCGGGGAAGTGAAGTCAAGAGGCGGCTGCCCGAAGAGTTAGAGGGTCTTCCTGAGGTTGTTATCAGCGCCCGCGCCAAGATCCTAGGTCCAATGCTGTTGGGACTCTGCGCCGAATATGAGGGCTCGGTTAATGAGGGTGAAGCGATAGGCACCTGGGAATCGGTGGGCTACTTCTTGGTCGATTCCGTGGTGGGCATGATGGCTGCACCGAGCACCTCGCCGGCAGACTTCATGGACTTCACGCGACGTTAATTTCCCGACGAAGGCTCGGTGGGACAGGGGTTCCGTGCGCTGCGCTTTGGCGCTCGCCGTGACCCTTAGTGCTCGGCGTTAGAACCAAAGATCTTGGTCCATGCAGAGGGTGCAGTGTGCGAGATCTTTGGGTGTCGCGCCATGTCTGGGTCCAGACCTTCGATCGGCTGAAACAATCCGGTTCGCAACGCATCCGTGCTGCCAGATGAATCATTTTCCTGCGTCTGAAATTTAATTTTTGTCGGGTCGACGGTGGTCATGAGACTCTCCCTCGTTCTCAAATTTTCGTATTGTGAAAATTATCTTTTATCTAGTGAAACCAGTATGTGAGCCACTCTGGGTCCTTGGCAAGGGCTACGAGGTAGTAGTTTTGGCCGCCCTGTGAAAAGTATTTAACAAATACGATCATGTAAATTTCTGGCGCATTCCCTTGACGCGCACTGCGTGAGTTGGCTTACAGTTGAGCCACAAGGTTCCACGAAACCAGCATCGAGTCGAAGCCGAAAGTAGTTTTTCGGTGGTAAGGGTGTTCAGCCAAGGTCCGTGGAATGTCGACCGATGAAATGAGCTGATCACCCAATGCACCTCGACGCGTTCAACGAACTATCCGCAGACCAAGCCGAAACTCTCTTACGGCCCTGCGTTGATGTGGACCGTTGGATCCATGAGCTGATTGCTGCCCGTCCTTTTGCAAACCGGGACGAACTTTCTTCCTATGCCCTAGACGGCATCGCTCCTTTTGACCCCCAAGAACTTGATGCTGCCTTGGCGCAGCACCCGCGCATCGGCGAACGGGCGCAGGGTCAAAGCAAGGAAGCCGAGATGTCTCGTGGCGAGCAGGCCTCACTGAGCCTAGATGGTGATGCCACCTCGCGTCTGAAAGCGGCCAACCAAAATTATGAACAGCGTTTTGACCGCGTTTTCCTCATCCGTGCAGCAGGTCGAAGCACCGAAGAGATTCTGGCCGAGTGCGAACGCCGGCTGAGCAACGATGAAAAAACAGAAGCTGCCGAAGTCGCCCGGCAATTGCGCGAAATAGCTGTCCTTCGGCTCAAAGACCTCATTACTAACTAATTCCCTCCAACGATTAGGAGATGACCATGGCAGATGACAGTGCAGAACGCAGCCACATCACCACCCACATACTCAACACCGGGACCGGGAGGCCTGCCTCCGGTGTTAAGGCCACGCTGGAAGCCAAAACGGCATCCGGCTGGCAAGAAATCGGAACGGGATTGACCGATGCGGATGGCCGTATCAAGAATCTCGGACCGACAAAGGTTGAAGCCGGTCGCTACCGGGTTTCTTTTGAAACCGGCGACTACTTCGGGAAGCAGGGAACGGAAAGCTTCTTCCCCGCGGTAAGCATCGATTTTTTCGTAAACAACGTCGATGAGCACTACCACGTACCCCTTCTTATCAGCCCGTTTGCCTATTCCACATACCGAGGGAGTTAGAGAAATGACTACCGAAACCACCGCCCCGACCCAGACCAAGATCGTGCTCGGATCCAACCAGTACGGCAAGGCCGAAGTTCGCTTGGTCAAAATCACCCGCGACACCGAACGCCACCAGATCCAGGATTTGAACGTCACCAGCCAGCTACACGGCGACTTCAGCGCCGCACACCAAGACGGAGACAATTCACGAGTTGTCGCCACCGACACGCAGAAAAACACTGTCTACGGCCTAGCCCGCAATGGCGTGGGCGCCGTAGAGGACTTCCTGGTGAAGTTGGGCGAACACTTCACCGGTGAATTTGAATGGATCACCGGCGGTCGCTGGGCAGCACAGCAGTTCTCTTGGGACCGCATCAACGATCACGACCACGCCTTCTCGCAGAACAAGTCCGAGGTCCGCACCGCAGTGCTGGAAATTGATGCTCAAGGCAAAAAGTCCATCGTCTCTGGTCTTGAAGATCTCACGGTACTCAAGTCCACCGGCAGTGAATTCCACGGTTTTCCACGGGACAAGTACACAACTCTGAAGGAAACCACCGACCGCATCCTGGCTACCGATGTGACCGCTCGCTGGCGTTACACCGATCAGGCTATCGCTGAAGGAATCGACTTTGATTCTCTGTATGCCTCGGTGCGTAACCTGTTGCTGACCCAATTTGCGCAGACTCACTCCTACGCATTGCAGCAAACGATGTTCCAGATGGGACAGGCCGTTCTTGAAGCGCACCCAGAAATTGCCGAAATCAAGATGTCCTTGCCCAACAAGCACCACTTCCTCGTGGACTTGGACGTCTTCGGACATGACAACCCCAACGAGGTCTTCTTCGCGGCGGATCGTCCCTACGGTCTGATCGAAGCGACCATTACCCGTGAAGACACCGAGGCTAATCACCCAATCTGGGCCAATATCCCGGCTTTTATCTAAACGAACAGCGTTGAGGGTGTGCCGGTGCGGACACACTGGCACACCCTTGGCAGCAACTGACGTAGGAGGTCAGCCTTGAGCGCTACACCTGATGAATCTATCAAAGCCATAAGACCCGAGGACACAAAACTTTCGGTTGGGAAAAGTCTGGCCTACGGCTTACAGCATGTCTTGACCATGTACGGAGGAATTATTGCTCCGCCACTGATCATCGGCAACGCAGCTGGAGTCTCACCAGAAGATATCGGCCTGCTCGTCGCTTGTTGTCTGTTTGTTGGTGGCATCGCCACCTTGCTGCAAACCATCGGCATTCCATTCTTCGGAGCTCAGTTACCTTTGGTGCAAGGCACCTCGTTCGCCTCGGTGGCTACCTTGGTGGCCATAGTGAACGGTGGCGGGGGACTGCCAGCGGCCTTCGGCGCAGTTCTTGTCGCAGCACTAATTGGGTTATTTGTTGCCCCGTTTTTCGCGAGGATTATCCGGTTCTTCCCGCCGGTTGTCACCGGCGTAGTCATCACGATGATCGGAATCTCGCTCACCCCGGTTGCCGCTAACTGGGCCATGGGCGGAGACGCAAAGGCCGAAAACTACGGATCGCTTAGCAATATTGGCTTGGCCGCCCTCACGCTCCTGGTAGTACTGCTGCTCTCCAAGGTGGGCAACGCTGCGATCTCACGCATGTCGATTCTGCTGGCCATCGTGATCGGAACCGTGGTTGCCGCCTTGCTTGGCATGACCGATTTTTCCAAGGTAGGCCAAGGCGCCTTCTTCGCTTTCCCTCGTCCCTTCGCTTTCGGAATGCCGGTATTTGAAATTGGCGGCATCATCTCCATGACCATCGTGGTGCTGGTGATCCTCACGGAGACTACGGCTGACGTTCTTGCTGTAGGTGAAATTGCTGGGACAAAGGTTGATTCAAAGCGTATCGCTAATGGACTGCGTGCCGATATGGCCTCCTCCGCGATTGCCCCGATATTTAATACCTTCACCCAGTCGGCGTTTGCGCAAAACGTTGGCCTAGTGGCTATCACGGGAATTACCAGCCGCTTTGTTGTGGCTACAGGCGGCGGCATCTTGATGGTGCTTGGCCTGCTTCCTGTCCTAGGACGCGTTGTTGCAGCCATTCCAACCCCAGTCTTGGGTGGTGCGGGAATCGTACTCTTTGGCACCGTGGCGGCATCCGGAATTCGTACGCTCTCTAAGGTCAAGTACGACGGCATGAACTTGGTCATCGTGGCCACGTCGATTGCCTTTGGTTGCATCCCGATCGTCAAGAGTGATTTCTACTCAGGTTTCCCCACCTGGTTTGAGACGATCTTCCACTCCGGCATTTCCTCCGCAGCCATCATGGCCGTGCTGCTCAATCTGCTGTTCAACGAATTCACTTTTGGCAATACCAAGAACGCTTCGGTCTTCTCGGCGGCCCCTCCTCGCATGGTCAAACAAGACGAAGTTTGCGGACTGATTGACGGAGACCATTTTGAAGACGGAAAGCTGATTGATAAGGAAGGGTACGAAATTCCTGTGGTCACTCCGGATGATTATCAAAAGATTCAAACCGGAGAAATCCAGATGCCACTTCCCAAGCTGAACCAGACTGGTTCAGGGCACTAAAAACGGGAAATCAGTGCACCGCTAAAAATAGATGTAGCCGACAGCCTAAGGCTGTCGGCTACATCTATGTGCAAGGTAAACGTGGCTAATTGGTGAACACGTTATTTATGGCGTCATTGGTTTTGTCCAAGGTGGACGCCGGCCTGCGGTTGGCCCAGAGATCTTCCAATGCTGGAATGATCAACGAGGTGACGTCGGCTCCGTGGTCAGTGACCGGAAGGTAGAACGTATTGCCTTCCTTCACTGGACCGGTGAAAGCTTCCGGATTCAGACCCTTTTCCGCGTAGATCTTTGAAGTGATATCCGTGGCGTCACGACGTGCTGGGAAGACCACGCCCGCCTTGGCGACCACGCTTTGGCACTTCTCGCTGGCCAGGTAGGCAACCCAACGTGCGGACGCTTCAGGGTTGTCACTGCTCTTGACTACCGAGTCGGCCAGTCCGTTAATGGCGGACTTGCTGGTTCCATCCGGACCCTTTGGCAAACGCGTTGCACCAATCTTGCTTTCGCTGGCTGCGTAGGACGCGTTCATCCAGGCTCCATCTGTCACCATGGCGACTGAACCGGAAGTGACCTGACCGATGACACCATCGGCGGAGTTGAACTGACCGTAATGTGGCATGAAGCCCTTGTCGGTGAGTCCAAAGTACCAGTCCAAAGTTTCATGAACTTTCGGATCATCGTAGTTGTAGTGGGTTCCCCACAGTGGCTGGTTGGTTGCCTGCCAACCGTTGGAAGCAGCGAAGCCTGCCCACTGGCTTTGACCCGCGTTATCGCCGCCGGAGTTGGACAGTCCTAGGCCATAAATCTTGACCTTGTTCTTGTCGAACCCAGGTTCATCGCCACGGGTTCCGTTGGCATCAACCGTCAGGTGAGCGACTACCTTTTCGAAACTACCGCCATCGGTTGGGGCCCACTGCGAGTTGGAAACCTCTTCGGGTTTGACCCCTGCGTCCTCGAAGATTTTCTGGTTGTAGTACACCGCGATGGTGTCCCAGTCCTTAGGCATTCCGTACTGTTTGCCATCTTCACCGGTCCACAAATCTTTGAGCCCGTCTTGGAACGCATCTTGATCTACACCCTGGATGTCTTTGAAATCATCCAGTGGTGCCAGAACATCTAGCGAAACGAACTGTGGGTATTGCGAAACGTGGTTGGTGAAAACATCTGGCCCGGTGCCGGCGATGAAGCTTGCGGTGAGCTTGCTCCAGTAGTCGTCCCAACCGTACTGGGTGATGTTCACCTTCAGCTCTGGATTGTCTTTTTCAAAGCCGCTGGCGCATTTCTGATATGCCGGAAGCTGGCTGGTGTCCCACATCCAGTAATCGATGGTGTTGGAGGACTGAGCGTTCTCACCGTTGCCTGCACAACCAGTTAAAGCCAGTGCAGTGGTAGCGAGTACGGCGGTGATTCTCCGGGCGCGCTGTGAGGAGCGAAGTTCAGTGGATTTCATTGGGTTCTCCTATTTGATGCCGCTGAAGCCGATGGAGTTTACGATGCGCTTGGCGAAGACACCGAAGAGCAGAATCATGGGCAACGCTGCAATGAGTGTTGCTGCCATGAGCCCAGCCCAGTCAGTTCCCGATTGAGGGGACTGGGAACGGAAGACACCCAAAGCCACGGTGAGCACTCGCGAGGAGTCAGTGTAGGAAACCATCAACGGCCAGAAGTAGTCGTTCCACGAGGTGATGTAGGTCAGGATTCCCAAGGTGGCCAACGGTGAGCTGGACATTGGAAGCACAATGCGGAAGAAGATTCCTACTTTGGATACCCCATCAATCAATGCCGATTCTTCGATTTCCTTAGGCACGTTCAAGAAGAACTGGCGGAAGAAAAATACCGCAAAGGGCGTCATGAACATCGTAGGCAAGGCAATGCCCACCAGGTTATCGATCAAACCGAGCTGCTTGATCAAGACGAAGTTTGGCAACAGGGTGAAAATCGAAGGGACCATCAGTCCACCGATGAAGATTGCAAATACCTTGTCTCGTCCCGGCCAGGTCAAACGCGAAAACGCGAAGGCTGCCATGGCTGAGAAAGTTAGCTGGCAAACGGTGATCAGGGTAGAAACAAACACCGAGTTGAGCAGGTAACGCCAGAAGTCTAGCTGCGTACCCGAACCGCCTTCAGCGATGGCCTGTTCGGTGCTCTGCAGCCCCAAAACACGTTCAAATGCGCCAAAAGTGAATTCTGGTGGTAGCCACGAAGCCGGGTTGGCTTGCAGGCCCTGGTTGGTGGACAGCGCCGTGCGGAGCATCCAGTAGAACGGGAACAAGGTAACGATAATGACCAGAATCATTACCACCCAGGCCACGATGCGTCCTGGGGATACACGTCGGCCAACCTTGATAGGTTCCGGTGCCGTGGTCTTTGTTGCGCGATGAGCTGCTGTAGTTGTCATGGTGGACCGCCGTTAGTTCATGTCGCTAGACCCGGCACGGGTCAAACGGAATTGGATGAAGGTGATGATGCCCAGTACCACTAGCAGCGCTACTGACATTGCTGAGGCGTAACCGAACTGGAAGCGCCCAAAAGCTACGTCGTAGATGTAGAGCTGCAGAACGTTGGTGGCGTTGGCTGGTCCACCGCCGGTGGTCACCGCGACCGTGTCAAAGACCTGGAAGGAACCGATGACCGTCATGATCAACACGAGGGCAAGAATCGGACGCAGTAGCGGCATGGTGATGGAGAAGAAGGAACGGAATTCGCCCGCGCCATCTAGTTTGGCTGCTTCAAAAACATCGTTGGGCAGCATCTGCAAGCCAGCAAAAATCAGTAGTGCCGTGTAACCGACGTGACGCCACACGTTGATCAACGCGATGGTAGGAATAGCCCACGTTTCACTCGAAAGGAAACCAATCTTCTCCACACCAATCCACTCAAGGATTTGGTTGGCCACACCAAACTGAACATCCAAGATCCACAGGAACACGATGGCCGTAACCACGTTGGAGACCAGGTAAGGCATCAGCACGATTCCACGCAATAGTGTGGACTGGGTCAGCCGGTGCATGAGCAAGGCAATGACCAGCGCTACCGCAGTCTGCAGTCCAATGTTGATCACCACGTACTCAATGGTGACCTTCATGGACTGCCAAAATACCGGATCACCAAACATGCGCTCGTAGTTAGCGAACCCGACAAACTCAGCCGGAGTGAGCAGGTTGTACGAGGTGAAGCTCAACCAGATACCGCGCAGGGTTGGCCAGACGAGGAAAACCAAAAAACCAATGGCCGCCGGAGTTAAGAAGATGATTGCCAGACGAAGGTCTTGGCGTGAGCGACGGCTTCGTTTAGCCTGGCTCAGCGAGCGGTAGGGGGCTGCGGAACTCATTTGGTTTCCTTAGTGCTGGTTGCGCGCAGGTGCAAGATGCGCAGAGATTCGGGGTTGAGCCAAGGGCTGAAGACTCCTGCTTTTTGCAGTCCAGCGCCACTGAGGATGACTGTTTCCGCAACGGGCCACCATGCGGGCAGACGCATATTGAGTTCACGGTGAGTCGACTGTGGATGGCGAGACTGGTACTCGGCGCTCGCCGGGAATCCAGGGGTGACATCGCGGATCTGGTAATCCAGCGAGTTATCTAGTCCAGCAAATCTGAACTTTCCGATAGGGTCGGTGTCCGCTAGTGCCAGGCTGACCACGGCGAAAAGTCCCTCGGTGCCGTCTTGGCTTACCACTCCGTGGATGTCCAACGATGAATCGAACTGGTCCACGCGCACCATACGACCGGTGTGTAGTAGCTCGCGGTGTTCCTTGTGGGATTCGATCCAGGCACGAAGTTCCTTCATGTCCTCTGGATCGGCTTCGGTCAGGTCCCACTCGATGCCCATATGTCCCCAGAACGCAGTACCTGCACGGTAGTGCAAGGAGTGATTCCGGTGGGTGGTGTGCGAAGCGCCGGAGGCAACGTGTGAACCCATAAGTTCAGCTGGGATCAGCTGCTGGGTCCAACGGTGTATCTGCTGACGCTCAAATGGGTCAATATCATCCGAAGCCCAAACACGGTCGGTGTGTTCCAGTACGCCCAGATCAACACGGGCTCCACCGGAGGAGCAAGATTCGATTTCCAATTCTGGGAATCGTTCCTTGAGCTCAGCCATCAGGCGGTAGGCTGCCTGAGTCTGCGCATGCACCGATGCTTTACCGGTCAGCTGATTGCCGGCTTCAAGCAGATCACGGTTGTGATCCCACTTGATGTAGGCGATGTTGTGGGCTTCGAGTACCGCAAGCATCTGCTCGCGGACGTGTTCGTAGGCTCCATCAATGGCCAGGTTCAGCACCTGCTGATGGCGGCTTTCAATGGGCAGTCGCTGACTTGGAGCCATGATCCACTCCGGATGCGCGTGGGCAACTTCGGAATCAACGTTGACCATTTCAGGTTCAAACCACAGACCAAATTCCATGCCCAGGGAAGTAACGTGATCAATCAGGGGATTCAGGCCCTGTGGCCAAACCTCTGGTGATACGGTCCAGTCGCCCAGACCTGAAGTGTCATCGCGGCGCGAGCCGAACCAGCCATCATCAAGCACATAGCGTTCAACACCAAGGTCGGCGGCGCGATCAGCCAGCAATTTGAGTTTGGCCAGATCGTGGTTGAAGTACACCGCTTCCCAGACGTTCAGGGTTACCGGACGTGGGCGTTGTGGGTGAGTGGGGCGGGCGCGCAACCAGCTGTGAAGACGGTGAGCCTGATCATCCAGACCGTTGCCGTAGACGCCGTAGATCCACGGGGTGTCGACGGTTTCGCCCTGTCCCAGCTCAATTTCTCCGGGCATCAGCAGTTCGCTGGCGCCCAAGGCGCGGTTGCCATCGTAGAGTTTCTCGGCCCAGACGCGCTGGTTGCCCGAGTATCCGAGGTGAAGGCCCCAGAGTTCGCCGGTGGCAAAGTTGAAGCCGGGTTCGCCAACGTTTAGCACGTAGCTGGCGTCTGCGCCGGTGCGGCCCTTACGGTTTTCGCGCAGGTGAGTACCTACGGTCAGTTCGCGGCGCTGTGGGACGCGTTCTTTGCCCCAGTGTCCTGCAAAGTCGAGGATCTGGCTGGCGTTGCTTGGCAGTGGCAGTAGTAGGCCAAACTCGTGAACCTGGTAAGCGGTGGCTGCGGTATTACGCAGTGTTCCGCGAGCTCGGAACACACCCTGTGCGGTGAGTTCGAAGTCTAGACCAAGCTCCAGATCGCTTTCGGTGTCGGCAGCGAGGATCTGAAGTGTGGCGGCCGTTGCCGAAGTTAGTTCACCGTTGATGGTGATCTCTTGCGCGTCGGCGTTGCGCAGAACTGCGGAGGTCACCGTGAACTTAGGCGACCAGTCTTTGCCTGCACGGGTTCCGCTTAGTCCTGGGCGTCCTGACCAGCCTGCGTGTTGGGATCCCAAGATGTCGGTGCGTACCGGCAGGTCCTGATTGTTGGAAGTGACGTGGTTGGTGTTGGCGGTGGCCAAGGTGATCGCCTGCTGGGAAGTGAGCTTCCCTAGGGTGGCGCCCCAGTGGACGATGGAAGGTAGCTGTTGCCCGCCAAGGTCGATGAGCACTGACACGTCGCCGCTGTTCAAGTGAACAAGGCACTGTGCGTCAATGTTTAGCTGTTCTTCATGATGAATCATGTGCGTTCCTCTTTGAATGCCGATACGGGCAACGTTGTCAGGTCATGTGCTTTAGATCATAGTAGAATGAACATAAGCAAACAACAAGACTGTTGAAATAAACATGTTTGTGTTTAGATTATGAAGAAGAATCAACACCGTCGCCGTGCGGCGAGGAAGAATGGAGCCCCCGTGAGTGAGAGCCTGCCTGGCCGTCGTCGCCAACAAATTCTTGAGCGCGTGCGCGCCGCGGGCGCAGCAAAAGTTGCGGACCTCGCTGCTGAATTTGGCGTATCCGACATGACAGTTCGCCGTGACTTGAACCAGTTGGTTAAGGACGGAGAGCTTCATAAGGTTCACGGCGGCGCCGAATTACAACAGGACTCATCAGCGGATGAACCAGGGTTCCAAAGCAAATCGCAGCTGCAACTACCGGAGAAAGCTGCCATCGCTTCGGCAGCAGCCAAACTGGTTGAACCAGGAATGTCAGTCTCACTGACTTCCGGAACCACGACCTTCGCCCTAGCTCGCGCGCTGCGCCAAATTCCGCGCATCACCGTGGTGACTAATTCGCCAAGGATTGCAGACCTTCTTCAAGACGCTCCAGTAGAAGGTCAGACCGTACTGCTCACCGGCGGCATGAGAACCGTTTCGGATGCATTGGTCGGCCCCCTTGCCACCGCAGCAATTTCTTCCTTGCATGTGGACCGCTGCTTTATGGGCGTCCATGGTTTCAGCGTTGAAGATGGTCTGAGCACTCCAAACATGATGGAAGTTGAAGTCAACCGACTCTTCCTTGAACGCAGTAACAGCAATGTGTTGTTGGCTGATCACAGCAAATGGGGGACTAAAGGTCTGTACCGTATTGCTGAACTTGCTGCCATCGACACCCTCATCACCGATGACGCTTTATCCCCTGCGGATGTGGACGCCATTACCGAGCACATTCATGATCTGAGACTGGAGAAAGCCTGATGGTAGTCAAAAACATCGAGTCCGAGACGCTCGCTGAACATTGGATAAGTCATCGCTTAGCTGACGGACGCGAGTCAGTGTTTTTGCAGATCCCGGCAGCACACTCCCGCAACAGATCAACGACGAACGTGAACTAGATCCGCGCGGCGAGCCCGGAGAGCTACGTTTTGACCGTTTGACCGGAGACTGGGTGGCCGTGGCGGCGCACCGCCAGTCACGCACCTACCTTCCTCCCAAGGACCAGTGCCCACTGTGCCCGAGCGTCGGGGCGCGACACAGTGAGATTCCCGCCGAGGAATTTGACGTAGTGGTCTTCGAAAACCGCTTCCCATCGCTCGGCCCTGCTCTTGGCCGGGTGCCAGCACCTGCAGCTGACGGGACGCTACCTGAACAGCCACTGAGCGCTGTGGGGCGTTGCGAAGTGGTTGTATTCACCTCTGACCATGCCGGTTCTTTTGGCTCGCTGACCGATGATCGGGCACGCACCGTGGTGGACGCCTGGGCTCATCGAACTCGTGAGCTTTCAGCGATGGAGGGCATTGAACAAGTTTTCATCTTTGAAAATCGCGGCCAGGATATTGGCGTGACCCTGCACCATCCTCATGGCCAGATTTACGCTTATCCTTACGTGACCCCGACGGCAAAAAAGATCGCTGAACAAGCGCGCGAATACTACACACAGACGCAAAAGACGTTGCTGGGACAGATCCTTGAATCTGAAATCGAGGATGGATCGCGAATTGTTGCTCGTGGGGAACACTTCACTGTGTTTGTTCCGTATGCAGCGCGCTGGCCGTTGGAAGCTCACCTGGTTCCGCACCGCCATGTTCCAGACTTTGCGGCGTTGAATAAGGAAGAAAAAGACGAATTAGCGATCATGTACCGCGATCTCTTGCGTCGTTTTGATGGTCTCTATGACACGCCTACCCCGTACATTGCCGCCTGGCATCAGGCACCGATTAACGAAGCGGACAGGGCTGCCACCCGATTGCACCTACAGCTGACCAGCCCACGACGTGCTGCGGACAAGCTGAAGTTCTTGGCCGGCTCTGAGGCCGCCATGGGTGCATTTATCAATGACATTACGCCGGAACAGACGGCAGCAAGATTGCGAGAGGTGTCGCTTTGAGCAACAGCGAAATCCACGAACCAGCAGGACGAATCGAAAACCTGCGTCAGAAGTTCTTGAAACTTTACGGACGTCACCCGGAAGGTATCTGGCGTGCGCCGGGGCGGGTAAATCTGATCGGTGAGCACACCGACTACAACCTGGGCTACGTGCTTCCTTTTGCCATTGATAAAAATGCGTTGGTGGCGATTCGTCGCAAGGCACAGTTTGAGCATTCGGCGAACGAACTGAACCTAGCGTCAACCTACGGTGCAGATGAAGATCCCAAGGTCACCAGCGTGCCACTTGATGGGCTGACACCTCAGTCCGTTTCTGGCTGGGCCGCCTATCCAACCGCTGTGGTGTGGGCACTAAACCAGTTGGACGACGTTGAGATCTCTGGCTTTGAACTGCTGGTGGATTCCGATGTGCCAGTGGGTTCAGGGCTATCGTCCTCACACGCTTTGGAAGTCAGCACCATCGTGGCACTGAAAGATCTGTATGATCTGGGGCTTTCACACACTCAGATGGCTCAACTAACGCAGCGGGCCGAAAACGAATTTGTTGGCGCTCCGACCGGCATCATGGACCAAAGTGCTTCGTTGATGTCTCGTGCTGAGAATGCCTTGTTCCTCGATTGCCGATCCATGGAATCTCGCGCGGTACCGTTGCCACTGGCACAGAACGACGCGGTGGTATTGGTCATCGATACCCGTGTGGAGCATTCACATGTAGATGGTGGTTATGCCGCACGTCGACGTAGTTGTGAACAAGCAGCTGAGATCTTGCGGGTCCCTTCACTGCGTGATGTGGGAACTGTTGATGAGCTACAGGTCATTGAAGATGAGCTGGTTCGTCGACGAGCAAAGCATATTGTCACCGAAAATCAGCGAGTGTTGGACACCGTGCAGGCGCTGGAAGCCGGGGATCTGCAGGCCGTTGGCAAGCTTTTGTACCAATCACACGTTTCGATGCGTGATGACTACGAGATTTCCTGCGAAGAGCTAGATACTGCCGTTGAAGCATCACTAGCAGCCGGGGCAATTGGTGCGCGGATGACCGGTGGCGGTTTTGGTGGAAGTTCCATTGCACTGATCCATCGGGAGCAGATCGAAGCGGTTAGCCAAGCGGTCCTGGAAGCATTTGCCCAGGCCGGCTTTAAAGCCCCGAATATTTTCACTGTTGTTGCAGATCAAGGAGCGGGCCGCGCATGAGTTGGTTAGTTACCGGCGGAGCTGGATACATCGGATCGCATGTAGTGCGTTCATTGGAGCAGGCTTCAATGAACCCGGTCATTGTTGATTCCATGTCCAGCGGTGTCCGCGGATTTGTTGCCAACGAGCTACCTTTTTATTCGGTCAATGTGCTGGATACCGAAAAGCTCACCGAAATCATGAAGCGCCATGACATCACCGGCGTGATCCACTTGGCCGGTTACAAGTACGCGGGCGAATCGGTAAAAAATCCGTTGCTGACTTTTGAACAAAACGTCACCGGCACCGCCAACCTACTTCGGGCTATGGAAAACGCGCGGGTGCAGAATATCGTTTTCTCTTCATCTGCGGCTGTGTATGGCACCCCATCGGTTGAGCTGGTCACCGAGGACACCGGAACCTTCCCGGAATCTCCTTATGGTCAAAGCAAGCTCATTGGTGAATGGCTGATTCGTGATCAGGCCGTGGCGACGGGGCTGAAGCACACCTCGCTGCGTTACTTCAACGTGGTGGGTTCGGGCAGCGAAGGGCTGTACGACGCCAGCCCGCACAACTTGTTCCCGCTGGTATTCAAAGCTCTCAATGAATCCAAGACACCGAAGATCTTCGGTACCGACTACGAGACCGCGGACGGCACCTGCGTGCGCGACTACGTGCACGTGGCCGATTTGGCGTTGGCGCACGTTGAGGCTGCGAAGAAGTTGGAAGCCGGCACCAAACTGGAGCCGGTCTACAACCTGGGCTCTGGCGACGGTGTTTCCGTGCGAGAAATAATGAACGCGGTGGCCAAGGTGACCGGTATTCAATTCACCGCAATAGAAGAAGCACGCCGCCCGGGCGATCCGGCGCGAATTGTTGCTGACGGACAGTTGGCCGCTCGTGACTTGGACTGGCAGATGCGCCATAGCCTCGAAGAGATGGTTCAGAGCGCCCACCGGGCCTCACAATCCCGAGCGTAAATCATCACCTAGCTGGTGATTAAGTGGTCATGCGAGGTGCCCCCGAAAGGGGGCACCTCGCATGACCTTTGTGGTTCCGCAGTTAGTTATTGCGGGACAGTTCAAATACCGCAACTTCCCGGCCGCCCAGGGTTCCCTTGGCACCCGGAGCATCCGCCGAACCAATGATCTGGCCTTCAACACCGTCCAGGCTCAGTTCGGTGTTGGTTCGGTTGATCAGGAAGGCAAAGTCCGACTTCTCGCCGCGGCGCAGGGCAAATTCAACCTGACCACGCAGGTGTTCTGGAAGTTCGGAGACGATACCTGCAGCGTCCAACAACTTGCCTAGCACCGCCGTGCGGGCAGCAGAATCTAGTCGGGTTGCAACGTAGCTGGCACTGCCAGATGCCAAGACGCGTCTGGTCACCGCTGGCCGGCCGCCGAGTTCCTCATCCTGCTCAAAACTGGCCAGCACGCTGACGTTTTCTGCGGTGATATCAACAATCTCGGTCCACAACTCGCCTTGGCCAGGAACCGAACCCAGTGACACAGTTTCGCCTGGGTGCAGGGGACGGAACTCCTCAACACGGATGCCAAGTACATCGCGCAAGGCGCCGGGGTAGCCGCCGAGCCAGGCATGGTCGTTTTCATCAACGATGCCAGAGAAGTAGGTGGTGACAAGGTGTCCGCCAGCCTGAACATAGCCTTCCAAGCGTTGGGCCAGAGGCTTTGGCACCGAGTACAGCACCGGTGCGATGACCATGTCGTAACCGGAGAAGTCGTGGCTTACCGGCATCACATCGGCACGAACGCCCATGTCGATTAGCGCGCACCACCAGGCGAAGGCTTCCTCACGGTAGCGCAGCCGATCGGTGGGGTGTGAGTCTAATTCGCTGCCCCACCACGACTGCCAATCAAAGAGGATCGCCACCTGAGATGGCGCCCGGTTGCTACCCAACACGGGGCCGAGCTGGCCAAGTCGCTCACCGAGGCCCACCACATCACGGAAGAGTCGAGAGTCAGCGCCGGCATGCGGAACCATGGCCGAGTGGAACTTCTCCGCACCGGCAGCTGACTGGCGCCACTGGAAGTAGCAGACCGCGTCGGCACCATGAGCCACGTGAGTTAAGGAATCGCGGGTCAGTTCTCCCGGGGCCTTAGGTCGGTTGATCGGTTGCCAATTCACCGCACTGGTTGAATGCTCCATCAGGAACCACGGTTCGCCGTGCGCCACCCCGGAGGTCAGTGCGGCAGAGAAGCCGAGTTCATCGCGCGAACGCTCAACGGGTTGACGGTAGTGGTCGTTGGAAACGAAGTCCACTTCTTGCGCCCAGTCGGCGTAGTCCGCAAATCCGGTCTCACCCATGATCATGAAGTTGGTGGTCACCGGAATCTTCGGGGTGATGCGTCGGAGCACTTCTCGTTCCGACGAGAGGTAGTGCTTCAATGCGTCGGAGCTGAAGCGGGAGAAGTCCAGCTGCTGGGTGGGATTGGGGAACGCGGCGGCTTGCCGTGGTGGCAGGATCTGCTCAAAGCTGCCGTATTGCTGGGCCCAGAAGGCGGTGCCCCAGGCGTGGTTCAGCGCTTCAATGCTCCCGTAACGTTTACGGAGCCAGTCGCGGAAGGCTACGGCAGCATCATCGGAATAGTCGTAGGCATTGTGGCAACCTAGCTCGTTATTTACGTGCCAGGCGACAATCGCCGGATGGTCTTTATAGCGCTCGGCTAACTTTTCTACCAGCGCGAGGGAGTACTTGCGGAAGATCGGGCTGGTGGGGCGCCAGTGCTGACGTCCACCTTGCCAGAGGGTGTTTCCTTCACTGGTCACCGGCAGGATTTCTGGGTGCAACATGCTCAACCATGCTGGCGGGGAGGCGGTGGCGGTGGCCAGATCCACGCCGATGCCATTGGCGTGCAGCAGGTCTATGACTTCGTCGAGCCATTCGAAGTCCCAGCTGTTTTCGGTTGGCTGTAGCTTCGCCCAAGAGAAAATGGCGACACTGACTACATCCACCCCTGCCTGAGTCATAAGTGCGACGTCTTCATCCCAGACCTCGCGGGGCCACTGTTCGGGGTTGTAGTCGGCACCGAATGAAAGGCGTGGTTGCTTTGAAGCGGGGGTGCGCAACCAGCGGTGGTGTTGCATGGAGTGTTCTCCTGGATCAATGTGTGTGATGGGGGTGGAGCGCCGTGGCCGGGACAGAAACTGTTCTGCCCCGGCGGTGGCGCGGGGTAGTGCGTGGTTACTTGGCGGTGAAGCCCTGGTCGGTGGCGTAGGTCTGCAGCGACTTCTGCCACTGGCCCAGTCCGTCACTCAAGGTGGTGTTTGAGATGTAGGCCTTGCCCGCGGTGTCATTAAAGATGCTGTTGGCGTACGCCTGGAATGGCAGGTAGGACCAGCCCGGAACCACGTTGGCCGAAGAATCGGAGAGGACCTTGTTGATCTGCTGTCCGCCGAAGTAGTCGAACTTACGGTTCAAGAATTCCTCGTCGTTCAAATCCTTGGTGGTTGCCGGGAAGGCGCCCTGGCTGATGCGCAGATCCGCACCTTCACCGACGGTGGCGAATTCTAGGAAGTCGTAGGCCAAAGCGGCATTCTTGCTGTCCTTCAGGACACTCAGACCACTGCCGCCGTTTTCTGCGGTGGCCTTATTTCCGTCTTCCCACTGTGGCATGGGAGCAACTTTCCAGTCTCCGGAACCTTCAGCTACGCCGGATTCCATATTGGCTGGCATCCATGCGCCGGTCACCAATGAAGCAATGGTTCCGTCACCCAGACCCTTGTACCACTCGTCGCTCCAGGAGGTGATGGGAGCGACCATCTTGTCATCGAGCAATGGCTGCCAGAGCTTGGTGACCTTTTGGGCGCCTTCATCGTTCAGGTTGATGCCTACCTCGGTGCCTTGCGTGGTGAAGGGCTTGCCGCCCGCCTGCCAGATCAATGAGGTGATGAAGCCAGCATCGCCGGTGTCGTTGACCATGTAGGACTTGGGGTCTGCCTCGTGCAGCTTACGAGCTGCTGCCGCGTACTGCTCCCAGGTTTTTGGTACGTCGATGTTGTGCTTTTTGAACAGGGCCGCGTTGTAGAACAGGGCCATCGGACCGGAATCCATCGGCAGTCCGTAGACCTTGGAGTCGGTGCTCATCCCTTCCCATGGTCCGGTGGCGAACTGGTCAGCCAGCTTGTCCGCACCAAATTCGTTGAGTTCCGCCAGAGATTCGCTGAGCTCAAACTGGCCCATGGCGAAGTACTCGAGCTGGGCGATATCTGGGCCACCGGAGCCTGCGCTGATGGCGTTTTGCACGGCGGTGTACTGGTCATTGCCGGTGCCGACGTTTACGAGATCAATTTTTACCTCGGGGTGTTCTTCCTCGTACGCTTCGACAACTTTTTTGAGGGTGGGTTCCCACGCCCAAATGGTCAGTTCCCCGCCCTCGGCGGCGGCCTTACTGGGGTCCTGGCCGACACCGCAGGCGGTGAGTCCGAGTGCGGCGGACAGTGCCAGGGCGGTGCCGGCGAGCAGGCGGCGGGTTGTCTTCGTTGACATGGTGGTGTTCCCCGTTCGATGGGTTGAAAAACTCGGTATTTTTTGTTGGTTATTCCTTGACGCCGCCGGCCGAGAGGCCGGACTGCCAGTAGCGCTGGAGGAAGAGGAAGGCGATGATCAGTGGGACGATCGTCAGCAGTGAGCCCATGAGGACTAGATCAAAAATTGCTTGGCCGCCAGCGGTAGCAGCCTGCGAGTTCCACTGGTTCAGTCCCAGAGTTAAGGGGAACCAATCGGAATCACGCAGCATAATCAGCGGCAGGAAGTAGTTGTTCCAGGTGGCCACCATGGTGAAGAGCAAAACGGTGACGGTACCCGGGGCCAGTAGTGGCAGGCAGACCTGCCAGAAGGTACGGAATTCGCTCGCACCGTCGATGCGTGCAGCTTCCATCAGATCTGCGGGAATGGATTCCTTGGCAAAGGACCACATGAGGTACAGGCCGAAAGGTGAGATCAGCGAGGGAATGATGATTGCCCACGGGGTATCGGTCAGGCTTAAACGGCTGAACATCCAGAAGGTCGGAACGGCCAATGCGGTACCCGGCACGGCAACCGCGCCAATAACGATGGCAAATACGGCTTTCTTCCCGGGGAAGTTGAACTTGGCCAGTGCGTAACCGCCGAGCACTGCCAGCAGGGTGGCACCGCCGGCTCCAACCACAACGTAGAGCAGGGTGTTGCCCAGCCAGCGAAGGAAAATGCCATCGTCGTAGGTCAGTGCGCGAGTGAGGTTTTCAAAGAAGTTGAAGTCGTGACCAAACCAGAGACCAAAGGTGGAGAAGAGATCGGCTTGAGATTTGGTGCTATTGATCAGCAGCCAGATCAGCGGAATGAGCGAATACACCAACACAATGCCGGTCACGATGGTCAGCAGTAGGTTGCGCTTGGGCTGACTGGGGGTTTCCAGTTTCCCGCGGCCGCGCGTCGTTGCGGGGCGCAGAGTTGTTAAAGCCATGCTTAGGCGTCCTTCCGCATGCCACGCAGCTGCACAACGTAGGCGATCACCATGGTGATTAGACCCATGATGATGGCCACGGTGGCTGAGTAGTTCTGCTGTTGTCCGGAGAAGGACAGTGAGTAGGCGTAGAGGTTCGGGGTGTAGGTGGAGGTGATGGCGTTCGGGGCCAAGGCTTGCAAGATGCTCGGCTCGTTGAACAGCTGGAAGCTGCCAATGATCGAGAAGATCGTGGCCACTACCAGTGCGCCGCGGATGGCTGGAATCTTGATGGCGGTGATCACTCGCCACTGGCCAGCTCCGTCGATGGCTGCCGCCTCATACAGCGAGGAGGGGATGACACGCAACGCTGCGTAGAAGATGAGCATGTTGTAGCCGACAAATTCCCAGGTCACGATGTTGCCGATGGAAGCCAAGACGATCTGCGGACCGAGTAAGTCTGGGATGTCCCACCCGAAGAACTCGTTGAGTTGCCCGACCAGACCAAAGCGCCTGCCGTACATGAAGCCCCACATTAAGCTGGCGACCACCGCGGGAACGGCGTAGGGCAGGAAGATGGAAATTCTAAAAAATCCGACCCATAAAGTCGTCCGGAGTCCACGGCTAAGGCCACGAGCAACGAGATGCCCAGCATGATGGGAACTTGGATGGCCAGGAACAGGGAAACTCGCAGCAGCCCGCCCCAGAAGACTGGATCACTAAAGGCACGAACATAGTTGTCGAATCCTACAAAGGAGGTGCCGCCAACCAATTGGGTGTGGAACAGGCTCAGGTAGATCGAGTAGATGATCGGTGCGATGAATACCAAAATGAAGACGGCCATGAACGGGGCGAGAAATCCCCAGCCGGTCCACCTCGTACGTGTTGCGAAAGTGCGTTGACGACGCCGCCTCGGGGTAACTGGTGCACCCGGTGAGGACGGTGGCGTGTGAGCCGTTGGCGTCGTGATGGTATTGCTCATGTAGATCCTTAGTTCGGCCCATTCGCCGTAAGTAGGCGAGGCGATGTTTACGTAAACATCCTAAAGTGTGATTTGCGTTACGCCAACCCTTAAAAATGTTTTCGACGGTAATCTTTGAGTTATGACTAGTGGAAAAGCCCCCGTGGGGGACGAAAGCGCCATGTTTCCATGGGGGACGTGGCGCGTCGTGCCGGAGTCTCGGCTCAGACGGTGTCACGGGTTTCCAATGGCTATCAAGGTGTCATTCCGCAAACCCGGGAACTGGTGCTCAAGGCTATGGATGAGTTGGGTTACCGGCCCAACAGTGCCGCTCGGGCACTGAAGCTGGGCTCCTTTCACACCATCGGGGTCATTACCTTTTCACTCGAAGCAGTGGGTAATCATCGAACCATTCAGGCGATTTCTGTCGCAGCGGCCAAAGCTGGTTATGCGGTCACCCTGATTCCGGTAGACCTTCCAACCCAAAGCGGCGTGGAGCATGCTTTTGGGCGCCTGGAAGAGCTGGCGGTTGACGCGGTAGCGGTCATTGTCGAGGTTCACCTGCTCGATCGCGCCAAGGTGGTACTGCCTCCCGGCGTGCCCACGGTGGTGGTGGATTCCGACGCGGGTGATGCCTACACCGTGGTCGATACCGACCAGGCTGACGGTGCACGGCAAGCAACACGTCACCTGCTTGAACTTGGGCACGCCACCATCCGCCACCTCGCAGGACCGGAATCCTCCTACGCAGCGCAGCGACGTGTGGACGGATGGCGCGAAACCCTGATCGAGGCCGGGCTTGAAGTTAAGGACATAGTGCGCGGAGACTGGAGCGCTGCCTCCGGGTATGAAGCTGGCCGCACCCTCGTGGCTGACACGCAGTGCACCGCGGTGTTCTGCGCCAATGACCAGATGGCCTTGGGGTTGTATCGTGCGGCTGCCGAAGCAGGTCGCCGGATCCCCGAGGATCTCAGCGTTGTCGGGTTTGATGACTCGGCAGATACCCCCGCTTACTCACCTCCGCTAACCACCATCCATCAAGACTTTGCCGAGGTGGGTCGGCGCAGTGTGGCAGCGATTTTGGAACAGCTACGCACCGGTGAGCAAAAGCCGGGTACCTCCATCGTTCCGACCCGATTTATTCATCGCGCCAGCACCGCGCCGGTGCGTGTGAGCAGTTGAGCACAGCACATTTGATCCCCGGATATCGCTATAGGGTCTAAGCTGGAAAATTGTGAGTCCAGCAAATCTTTCCATCGGCGTTGATATCGGTGGCACCAAAATTCTTGCAGCCCTCGTGGATGAAGCAGGAACTGTCTCCGGTCAGATCTATCGTGAGACCCCTAATCATGACGTAGCCGGCATTGAGCGTGCCCTGGCCGAGGTCATTCGGGAGCTCTCTGACGATGACGAAGGGTTGCCAGTAGGTATCGGGGCTGCCGGATGGATGGACCGTAAGGGACAAAACGTACTCTTTAGCCCGCACTTGTCGTGGCGCAATGAGCCAGTGCGGGACCGCTTGATGCAATTAGTGGGTCACGAAATCACCCTCGTTAATGATGCTGATGCCGCTGGCTGGGCCGAGCACCGATTTGGTGCTGGCCGCGGAGAAAGCGACATGGTGTGCCTGACTCTGGGAACCGGCATCGGCGGTGCGGTGATCCTTGAGGCCAAATCCACCGAGGTAAGTCGGGCATTGCCGGCGAATTTGGCCATCAGGTGATAGTTCCCGGCGGTCATCGTTGCGCTTGCGGTAACCGAGGATGCTGGGAACAGTACGCCTCAGGCAACGCGCTAGGCCGCGAAGGAGCCGAGCTGGTGCGCAGTAAGTCGCCGGTGGCCTTCCGCCTGCGCGAAGCGGTGGGCGATAACCCGGAGGCCGTCACCGGCGTCGCGGTGACTCGCCTGGCTGCGGAAGGTGATCCTGCCTGCAGCGACCTGATTACAGATATGGGGGAATGGCTGGGCTTGGGTATTTCCAACCTGGCTTCCGTATTGGATCCTGGAACCATTGTTATCGGTGGTGGCTTAGGTACTGCCTCTAAGCAGCTGGTTGCCACGGCCGAAGAAACCTACCGCCGTTCGCTTTCCGGTAGGGGATACCGCCCCTTTGCAAAGATCAAACAAGCCGAATTGGGCCCTGCAGCGGGCCTGATCGGAGCCGCTGACCTAGCTCGGTTTAATCAGCAACAATAGTGAAAACATTGACAGGACATTAGGTCTTATCTAGGCTCATGTTGTTAGGCAACATGAGAGCGAGGTATTGGCGTGATGCGGCCTGCTTTGCCAAACCGAGCTCGGGGTTGGTCCTTACCTTTGGTCTTGGTGACCTATGCGGTCGCCATGTGTGGCACCACTATGCCCACCGCGCTGTATCCAACCCTGCAAGATGAATACGGTCTGAGCACCGCTGCCTCAACTCAACTCTTTGCTATTTATGCCGTTGTCGTGCTCGCCGTACTGTGTGTCTTTGGTTCATTATCCGATGCCATAGGCCGCAAACCGGTCATGATTTTTGGGCTGTTGGCCTCGGCTGCGAGCGGGATTCTTTATGCCACGGCCACCGATGCACCCATGCTTTTTATTGCCCGCATCTTCTCCGGTATCTGTGCCGGATTGGTGACCGGTACGGCCACCGCGTATCTGACTGACTTGGTTTCTAGCTCGGCACGAGGCGCAAGTATTTCCAGCGTTGCCAATATGGTGGGGCTTGGCAGCGGCCCGGCGCTGGCTGCCTTTTTGACCTACTTTTTCCCCGCAGTTCCAATGATCGCCTTCAGCGTTCATGCGGTGCTTTCTGGGTTGTGCATCGTCGCTTTGAGCGTGATTCCCGACAGCGTGGTGCACCGATCAAACCGACTGAAGCTCACCCTTCCGCTGGTGCCCCGCTTCGCGTTACGTGATTACTGTGTCGGCGGATTGATGACCCTAGGCTTCGCGGTGATGGGTGGTTGCACCGCAATGACATCCATCCTGGTGGTCCGCGCCTTCGGCATTACGGACCTGCGGTTATTGGGTTTGATTGGTTCGTTGATTTTTGTCGCCACCACGGCGGGTCAGAAAATTGGCGGGAAGCTGGTGGCCCAGAAAGTTCATCTCGGTTTTGCTGGGCTGGCTGTTGGCACGGTGTTCATCGCGCTGGCGCCGAGAGTGGATGGGCATCTAGGCGTTGGCATCTATCTGCTGGGTCTCTTGGTTGCTGGCTTTAGTCACGGGGCATTGTTCCCGGTCGGGTTATCCATTGTTTTGCGGCGTATTGAATTGCGCCACCGAGCCAGCGCCAGTTCGGCCTTCTGGGTGCTCGGTTATGCGCTGACTGCTCTGGGTGCTTTAGGGCTTGGCTGGGTTGGTCAGCTCAGCGGCGAATCAATGGCGGTGACGTACTTTGGTGTGTTTATCGCGCTGTGCTCGATTGCCTGCGCGCTAGTGCACCGCCGTTTAGTTCGTTCAGGACAGACGCCGCTTTCACCCTAACCGTAGGGCGCAGGCCCTAGCGGTGTGTTGCAAAACACAATAGTTCGCGGAATGAGTGATCAGCTCAGCTGGTTGTGCACGGTAGACAAGATCCTCTGTCCGGTACCGGCCCAATGCCCGGCGCGCGGGCCGAACCGAAAGGTCATCTCATGACTGTTGCATCCCAGGAAAACCAGGTCGACTCAGCGACCATCAACACCATCTTTGGCGAAGCCCGCACCGCAAACGCATTCACCGGTGAAGTCACCGAAGCTCAGGCGCAGGAGATCTACGAACTGGCAAAGTTCGGCCCAACCGCCTTCAACTCCCAGCCACTTCGCGTGACCTACGTACGTTCGGCTGAAGCACGCGCCACCTTGGTTGACGCTATGGCTCACGGTAACCAGGCCAAGACCGCCGCCGCTCCACTGGTAGCAATCCTCAGCTACGACACCGCATGGCACGAACAGTGGGACAACTTCCTGCCAGGCTACAACGCCCCTAAGGCCATGTACGACGCAGACGCTGACTTCACCGCCGCTACCGGCAACAACAACGCTCACCTGCAGGCAGGCTACTTCTTGCTGGCCGCACGTAGCCTTGGCTTCGCAGTGGGCCCAATGACCGGTGCTAACTTCTCGGCTATCGACGCTTCCTTCTTCCCGGAAGGTGACCAGAAGAGCTTCCTTGTAGTCAACATTGGTCAGCCAGCCGAAGGCGAAATCGGTGCACCAAAGGCTCGCTTTGGCTACGAAAACGTAGTTCGCACCGTCTAAGTACAGACGCAAAGAAGCCCGGAATTCACCACGTGAATTCCGGGCTTCTTTGTGCCAGCGAAAGGTTATTAAGAAGCTTTGGTCAGCGAGGCTTCTAGGGCTGCGTCGGCCTCGATCAGCACCTTGGCCGCTACTTCCAGCCCCTCAACGGCACCGAGTTCGGTGTCCTCGTGTTCGATGTTCACCATCATTTCTGGATCCACCTCGTGCAAAGCACGCAGGAATTCGGTCCAGAACGCGGTGTCATGTCCCTTGCCCAAGGCCACAAAGTCCCAGGCTGAGTTCTTTGGCCACTCGTTAGCCCACTCGTCGCCACCGAGGTTGGTGCGGGGCTCATCTTCGCCCAACTTGCGGAAGCTGTTATCCAGCACGCCCTGAACCGCGGCATTGGCGTTGATGCGCACATCCTTGGCCGCTGCGTGGAAGACCCACTGGCCGAGGTCACGGACAACGGCCACCGGATCCATCTGCTGCCAGAACAGGTGTGAGGCATCTAGTTCAATGCCGATGTTGCTGGTTCCAGCGCGCTTAAGTAGCTCGCGGAAGCTTGCAGGGTTAAAGACCAGGTTCTGCGGGTGCAGCTCCAAGGCGACCTTCACTCCGTGGGCAACAGCCAGCTCGTCGATTTCTTTCCAAAATTGAGCAGCGATCCCGAATTGGTAGTCCAACTGGTCCAAGGCTGCCGAATTCCAGGCGTTAACTACCCAGTTTGGGTTGGTGCCGTTGTGCTCTCCAGCGGGCAGTCCGGACATGGTGACCACACGAGTCTGACCTAGGCGAGCCGCCAACTTGATGGAGCGGCGGATGTCCTCGGCGTGCTTTTCGCCGATTTCACGGTTGGGGTGCAGCGGGTTGCCGTTGCAATTCAGTCCGTAAATTTCCACGCCGGTGCCTTCAAATTGAGCGAGGAAAGCATCACGAGCGTCATCGGATTCTAAGATCTCATCGATATTTGGCACGTGTACTGGTGGCAAGAAACCGCCAGTGTTCAGCTCAACTCCGGTGAGCCCTTGGTCGGCTATGACCTTGAGTGCTTCGGTCAGCGGGTGGCTGTGGAGGATTGCGTTGTAGACACCGAGTTTCACAGCGAAACCTTCTTTCCGTCGTGGGTAGCGGACTGCACGACCGCCTGCAGGATCTGCATATTGTGCACACCCTCGTCGAATGATGCGTTGGTTGGAAGGGCGTTCTCTAGGCCGGCGACCTCGTCGAGGAAGGCGCGGGCCTGGTAGCCGAAGGCGTCATTCTGGCCAAAGCCAACACCTGGTGCGTCCATTGGTAGACCGCCACTGATGTAGGCATGCTCCGAGCCGAGGTTCACGGTGCGGTAACCGTTGGTTGCCGAGGGACCCTCGGTGAGCATGATTTCGATTTCCGAGGGACGCAGCTGGCTGAAGCGTGCGGCGCCCTTTTCGCAAAAGACCTCGAAATTCAGTGTGTTGGGGTGACCGGCTGCCACGCGGGAAACTTCCAAGCTGCCCGAGGCTCCAGCGAACTGAACGCTGAACGCTGCGTAGTCGTCGTTTTCCACTGGCTCAGAAGTCTCGCTGAGTTCCGCCAGATCGTGGCCGGTGACGGCGCCGGCTGGAAGGAAGCGGTCGGTGATGCTGGTGCTCAGCTGGCCGCCGCTGACCGAGAGGATGTCTCCAGCCAAGAATTCGGCCACGTAGGCCAAGTGGCTTCCCACATCGGCCAGTGCGCCCGAGCCTGGCTCGCCCTTAAAGCGCCAGCTCATTGGGGCCTGTGGGTTGTGACCGTAGTCGGTCCAGTAACGGCCGGAGAAATGTAGAACCTTGCCCAGGGTGCCATCGGCGATGAGGTTCTGGATTGTGGCGATGCCTGGGGTGCGGCGGAAGGTGAAACCAACGCGAGCCACGGAGTTGGCGTTGCGGGCCGCGAGGGCCATTGCTTCGGCCTCTTCGAGGGTGTCAGCCAGCGGCTTTTCGCACAAAACGTGCTTGCCGGCAGCCAGCAGACCCTCAACTGCTTCGCGGTGGAAACGATTGGCAATAACTACTGAGACCACGTCGATATCTGGATCTGCGGCCACCTCTTGCCAGGAGCTGAGGGCCTTTTCGTAGCCGTAACGCTTGGCGACCTTGGCCGCGAGATCGGTGTTCACATCAGCTACGGCAACGTAGCGAAGTGGTGGCAAGTCGGAGCTGTAGAAGGTTGGTGCAGTGCGGTATCCAGCGATGTGGGACAGCCCGGCCATGCCGGCGCCAATGACGGCAATGCCGATGGCTTTTGTCACGGAATTCTCCTGTGTGAAAGTTGTTCATGGAATATTTTGGAGCGCTCCAAAAAGTGTAAAGGCGAATCCGGACGGCGGTCAAGTGGTTGGCTGAGAAGAATTATTTAGCGGGTTCGAGGTGCGGCGCAGGTGCCACGCTCAATCAGCGTGGGCTCCATCGAAACGCTTTGCGCCTCGCGCTTGGGATCAGCCAGTCGAGAGATCACTTGCTGCGCTACACGAAGCCCAAGATCGCGGTTGCGGCTATCCATCGTGGTCAGTCGCAACAGATGCGTGTCGGATAGTGGCGAGTTATCGTAACCAATCACCGATAAGTCCTCGGGCACCGAGAGTCCCTGATCGCGGGCCGCGGCCAGGGCGCCCATGGCCATCGAATCGTTGCCGGCCAAGATGGCGGTTGTGGCCGGAGCCTGATCTAAGAGTTCAATAGTGCCCTGATAACCACTGGCTTCGGTGGTTTGCGGGCTCGTGGTGATCACCTGCGCGCTGAGCCCGGCGGCTTGCATGGCCTCCAGGTATCCGGCGCGCCTGAGCCTTGAGGCACCGCCACCGCCACCTACGTGACCAATGTGCTGGTGCCCAAGCGAAATGAGATGCTCGATGGCGCGGCGTGCGCCGAGTTGGTCATCGCTCGCGGTGACATCGGCTCCGGGCACCTGGGTTTCGCGGTTACCGGCCACCACCACCGGAACGTGCGAAGGAAAGCGCATGGCGGGTGTGGGCTCGGTGGCGAGCACCAAAGCCTCAACCCGTGTACTGAGGAAGCCTTCGAGTGGATCGGATTCTACGTGCGCGTTCAGCGTGCGGTCCGAGACTGCGATGCGCAATCCGGCGCTACTTAGCCCTTCCTGCAGGCCGCGCAGCAATTCAACAAACCACAGGTTGGTGTAGTCATCGATAACCACACCAACGGTCTGACTGGTACCACCGGCCAGGGCAGTGGCGGCTTGGCTGGGGCGGTAATTTAATTCCTTGATGGCGGCAAGCACCGCCTCGCGGCGCGGGGCCGAAACGCTGGGCGAGTTGCGAAGCACCAAAGACACGAGGGATTTGGAGACACCCGCGGCCTGGGCGACGTCATAGATGGTCGCTCGTTGGCGTTCTGCTGCCACAGTGCCTCCTGAAGTTTGACTGGTCTTCTCGTTAAGAGCCTAGCGTTAGGGTCGGGTCAGTGTTTTCGCCTGAGGGCTACTTCTTGCAAATCTTGGCACATAGGCAGCTGATTGTGACTGGCTGCCTTGCTGGGTCAGGTTGCTGGTTTTGCGCTCTCGGCACACCCTGGGCGGGGCCGAGAATCGAGGCTTCTGAACACAAGACGTTGCTGACCTAGGTTGTTTTACGCGTAATTTTTTCGTCCAAACAGGCTAACTTCCTTGAAAATCCGGGGAAACTCAAAGTGGGACAAAGTTAACTTGTAAATATGTCAGTACAAACCTTTGACAGGCCAAAGGGTTTTGATGCAAAGTAATAACTGTGCTTCCCCTCACATCGAGAAAAAACGGAGCACCGGCATATAGAACTTCAAGCTCGAAAGGACGTCGATCCGCGTGAACTACGACGTACTGACCCTCGGACGCATCAGTGTTGATGTTTACCCGAACGACATCGGTGTCGGCCTTGCCGACGTGACCTCCTTCGGCAAGTACCTCGGTGGTTCCGCCACCAACGTCGCGGTAGCTGCTGCACAGCACGGACGTGCTGCCGGCGTGGTCACCAAGATTGGTGATGACGACTTTGGCACCTTCCTAGAACGTGAACTGGACCGCTATGGCGTGGACCGCACCCAGGTAACTCGCGATGAAACCCTGCAGACTCCGGTGACCTTCTGCGCAATCCTGCCACCAGATGATTTCCCACTGTACTTTTACGGTCGCTTCCCGATGGCTCCGGACTGGAACATCAATACCAGCGACATTGACCTTGAATCGGTCAAAAATTCCAAGATCTTCTGGAGCACCGTCACCGGCCTGAGCCGTGAACCATCACGCAGCGCACAGCTGGCAGCCTATGAAGCTCGGCCGGTTGAATCCCTGGGTGAAGGCCAGTTCACCATCTTGGATCTGGACTACCGCCCAATGTTCTGGGATTCGGTAGAACAGGCTCGTGAACAGGTCACCCAGGCTTTGGCCTCAGCAACCGTAGCCATCGGCAACGACACCGAATGCACGGTGGCCGTTGGCGCAGGAACCCCGGATGAGCAGGCCGACCGCTTGCTGGACGCAGGTGTGCAGATTGCCGTCGTCAAGCTCGGCCCAGAAGGTGTGATGGCTAAAACCCGCACCGAACGTGTGGTCTCCGCACCGGTTCCGGTACAGACCGCCAACGGTCTGGGCGCGGGAGATTCCTTCGGTGGAGCCTTCTGCCACGGGTTGCTTTCCGGATGGCCACTAGAACAGGTACTGGACTTCGCCAACGCGGCCGGAGCCATTGTGGCTTCCAAGGTCGCCTGCTCCGATGCGATGCCTAACCCAGAAGAAGTTAACGCACTGCTGGCCGAGCGTGGCCGCACCGTCCCCACCTCCCAGAAAGACCTGGTCTAGTCATGCAACAGGCACCCGAGTTGAGTGTGGACCTTGAAGATCCACGCCGCTACGAATCCATCACCCGCCAGCGACTAGAAGATCCGGCATCAGTTCTTCGGGCAGCACAGCTACGCCAGAAGCACGCCGGCCCGGTACTGGGGCGACAGAATTTTATTATCGCTGCCGACCACCCGGCCCGCGGTGCCCTCTCGGTGGGCAAGCGAGCCACCGCCATGGCAGACCGCCGCCAGCTCTTGGACCGACTGCAGATCGCCTTGCAGAACCCGGCTTGTGACGGTGTGCTCGCTTCGCCAGATATCCTCGATGACCTGCTGCTTCTTGGGGCACTAGAGGGCAAATTGGTTTTTGGATCAATGAACCGCGGTGGACTGACCGGCTTGGTGAACGAGATTGATGATCGCTTCACCGGACATAGCGCTGCGGCACTGGCCGCACTGGGCGCTGATGGTGGCAAGATGCTCACTCGGATCAGTTACGAAGATCCGGACACCGTAAAAACGCTGCAAGCTACGGCCGACGCAATCTCCGACTTGGCCGAGCACCAGCTGGTGGCCATGGTGGAACCTTTCATCTCCAAACGGGTGGAGGGCAAGGTAGTCAACGACCTTCGCCCAGACGCCGTGATCAAGTCCATGGGCATTGCTTCCGGACTCGGGGCATCCAGTGCCTACACCTGGCTGAAGATTCCAGTGGTCCAGGAAATGGAACGCGTTATGGCCGCTACCACCTTGCCTACCGTATTACTTGGCGGGGACCCAGCCGGTCAACCGGACGAAATCTTCGCCTCGTGGCAAGAGGCCCTAGCCCTACCTTCGGTGCAGGGACTGACCGTGGGACGAACCCTGCTCTATCCCGAAGACGGGGATGTAGCAGGCGCCGTGGCCACCGCCGCATCACTACTGAACAACAGCACAACTGCAGCAAACGCAGAAGGACAAGCTTGATGACTACACGCACAATGACCGTCGCACAGGCAGTGGTGGAATTCCTCGGCCGCCAGTACACGGTGGATACCATTGGCGGAACTAAGTACCGCGAACGGCTGATTCCTGGCATGTTTGGCATTTTTGGTCACGGCAATGTTGCAGGCGTAGGCCAGGCACTGAAGCAGTGTCAGGCCAAGGATCCAAGCCTCATGCCTTACTACCAGGGCCGTAACGAGCAGGCGCAGTCGCACCAGGCTGTTGCCTACGCACGGCACACCCGCCGCCGTGCCACCTACGCGGTCTCCACGTCCATCGGCCCAGGATCCTCCAACCTGCTCACCGGTGCCGCCCTAGCTACGGCTAACCGTTTGCCGGTGCTGTTGCTTCCTTCCGATACCTTTGCCACCCGCGCAGCGGATCCGGTACTGCAGCAGTTGGAAATGCCTCACGGATATGACATCACCGTTAATGACGCTTTCCGTCCGCTGTCCAAGTACTTTGACCGTGTCACCCGTCCCGAGCAGCTAGCAAGCGCCCTGCATCACGGACTGCGGGTGCTCACTGATCCGGCAGAAACCGGTGCGGTGACCATCTCGTTGCCTCAAGATGTGCAGGCCGAAGCTTTTGACTTCCCAGAAGAGTTTTTGCTGAACGTGAGTGGAAGATTCGTCGCCCAGAGCCTGAGGCGCAGGACATTGCCGAAGCTGCCAAGATGATCCGTGCGGCCAAGCGCCCACTGATTGTTGCCGGCGGCGGAGTGCTCTATGCCTTTGCTACCGAGGAACTGGCCGCATTCTGCGAAGCGACCGGCATCCCGGTAGGCAATACCCAGGCCGGAGTCGGTGTGCTGCCATGGGATTCGAAGTACTCACTGGGTGCTATCGGTTCCACCGGAACCACCGCCGCTAACGCCTTGGCTGAACAGGCGGATCTGATCATTGGTATCGGCACCCGCTACGAAGACTTCACCACCGCCAGCCGCACCGCTTTCCAAAACCCTGATGTGAAGTTTGTGAACATCAACGTGGCCGCACTTGATGCCTACAAGCACGGCACCGTTCTGCCAGTAGTGGCAGATGCTCGCAAGGCACTGATCGCACTGCGCGAAGCGCTGAGCGGATACCGCGTTGAGGGTGCCTTGGAAGTACAGACCGCCAGCGAAAAGCAGCGCTGGAATGCCACCGTTGATGAAGCCTTCGCCGAACGACTGAGCCCCTTGGTCAGCCAGAACGCGATCATTGGTGCAGTCAACGAAGCCATGGATTCACGCGACGTTGTAGTGTGCGCTGCGGGTTCCCTGCCCGGAGACCTGCACAAAATGTGGCGAGTGAGCGATCCATTCGGCTACCACGTGGAGTACGGATTCTCCTGCATGGGCTACGAAATTGCTGGTGGACTAGGAATTAAGCGTGCAGTGCAGGCCGAAACCGAGCGCGGGGAACAAGGAAACCGCGACGTGGTGGTCATGGTGGGCGATGGCTCCTACCTGATGATGCACACCGAGCTGGTCACCGCGGTGGCCGAGGGCCTGAAGGTCATCACCGTACTCATCCAAAACCACGGTTATGCCTCCATCGGTGCACTTTCGGAGTCCCTAGGATCCCAGCGCTTCGGTACCAAATACCGCACCTTGGATTCTGCAAGCCACAGCTTTGATGAAGGCGAAACCCTGCCTATCGATCTGGCGACCAACGCCGAATCCCTGGGTGTAAAGGTCATCAGGATTACCCCTGGACCGGATGCCATCGAGGATCTGTCGGCGGCCATCGCCCAGGCCAAGGCAGCACCCGAAGGCTCGGGCCCGATCCTGATTCACATCGAATCCGACCTGTACGCCGATGCACCATCGAGTGAATCTTGGTGGGATGTGCCGGTCAGTGAAGTTGCTGAACTTGAAAGCACCACCGAGGCCTACAAGAACTACACCAACAACAAGTCTCGCCAAAAGCCCCTACTGGGCTAGCGCAGACACACCATAAACCTCAAGACCAAAGGATCTAAGCAATGACTACTATCGCCACTGACGTCGCAGAAATCTTGCACTACATCAACGGTGCCCCATCGGCAGGAACCGGCACCCAGACCCAGCCGGTTTACAACCCAGCCACCGGTGAAATCACCGGCCAGCTACACCTGGCCAGCAGCGAAGACCTGGAGCAGGTTGTTGCGGCAGCTCGCACCGCGGCAGATAGCTGGGGCGAAGTTTCGATCGCCAAGCGCACCAAGATCATGTTCCGCTTCCAGCAGCTGCTCGGCGAGCACACCGATGAGCTGGCACGCATCATCACCAGCGAACACGGCAAGGTTCTTTCCGACGCCGCCGGTGAGATCGGCCGCGGATTGGAAGTAGTGGAGTTTGCCTGCGGTATCTCCCAGTCCCTGAAGGGCGACTACTCGGATCAGGTAGCCGGCGGAATTGACGTCTTCTCCTTCCGCCAGCCACTGGGTGTTGTTGCCGGTATTACCCCATTCAACTTCCCGGTCATGGTGCCATTGTGGATGGCTCCGGTAGCCATCGCCGCCGGTAACGCATTCATCCTGAAGCCATCCGAGCGTGACCCATCGGCTTCCATGCTGATTGCCGATCTGTTCAAGCAGGCAGGCCTGCCCGACGGTGTCTTCCAGGTACTGCACGGTGGCAAGGAAACCGTAGATGGTTTGCTAGCCCACCCAGAGGTCGATGGAATCTCCTTTGTTGGGTCCACTCCGATCGCCAAGTATGTACACGAGACCGCTACCAAGTACGGCAAGCGAGTACAGGCTTTGGGTGGCGCGAAGAACCACGCCGTAGTCATGCCAGATGCCGACATGGATTTGGCAGCAGATCACATCAACGCCGCTGCATTCGGCTCCGCCGGTCAGCGTTGCATGGCCATCTCCGTGGCTGTCGCCGTGGGTGAGGGAGCAGATGCTTTGGTCGATAAGCTGGCTGAGCGTGGCCGCGGAGTTAACGTCTCCCACGGTCTTGATGAGAAGGCGGATATGGGCCCGGTCATCACTCCAGCGTCCAAGTCACGCCTGCAGAAGATCGTCGGCGAGGCAGAACAGGCCGGTGCAGCACTGGTCATCGACGGACGCGACCTGGTGGTCAAGGACCACGAAAACGGCTTCTTTGTTGGCCCAACCATCATCGACAAGGTCAACCGCGAAATGAGCGCCTACACCGAAGAAATCTTCGGCCCGGTACTGGTGGTCCTGCGTGTAGATAGCTTGGAAGAAGCCATTGAAGTAGTCAACGCCAACCCTTACGGTAACGGCACCGCGATCTTCACTTCCTCCGGAGCTCACGCCCGCACCTACACCCGCCGCATCCAGGTGGGCATGGTGGGCGTGAACATTCCATTGCCAGTCCCTGTGGCTTGGCACTCCTTCGGTGGCTGGAAGGATTCGCTGTTCGGTGAGCACCACATCTTCGGCCCAGATGGTGTGCGTTTCTACACCCGAGGCAAGGCCGTGACGCAGCGTTGGCCAGAACCAACACAGCAGTCCACCGCCTCGTACAGCTTCCCTTCCAACTAGGTTTGCGCACACAAAAATAATTGTCCTTCGTGCCGATGCCGGCCAGTAATCGGTCGGCATCGGCACTGAGTATTGAAAGATTCTGGTTTATCCCATGGCACAAAACATCACCATCGGAACTGCGCCGGACTCCTGGGGAGTCTGGTTTGCCGATGATCCAAAGCAGACCCCTTGGCAGCGCTTCCTTGATGAGGTGGCCGAGTCTGGTTACAAAACTATTGAACTGGGCCCGTACGGGTACCTGCCCACCGACCCCTCTCAGCTCGCTGACGAGTTGGCCGCTCGCGACCTCAACGTCTGCGCCGGTACCGTTTTCACCGCTTTCCACCGCGGGATCGACGGCAGCGCGAAGGCTTGGGAAGAAGCGTGGGAGCCAGCCCGTAAAGTAGCAGAGCTGACTGCCGCTGTGGGCGGTGAACATATGGTGGTGATTCCGGCGATGTGGCGTGATGACGTCACCGGGCAGGCACTAGAGTCTGGAACTCTGGACGTCGCCGCGTGGGATGCTCTGGCTAAGGGGCATGACCGGTTGGGCAAGATTCTGTTTGAAGAGTACGGCCTGAAGCAGCAGTTCCACTCTCACGCCGACTCACACGTTTGTGGTCAGCCGGATATCGAGAAGTTCCTTGAACTGACCGACCCGCAGTTCACCAACCTGTGCTTGGATACCGGTCACGCCGAATACGGTGGAGCTTCCAGCGTGGATCTGATCCGTCGTTTCCCGGAGCGCATCGGTTACCTGCACTTAAAGCAGATCAACCCAGACATTCTGGCCACGGTCCGTGAGCAGGACATGACCTGGGCTGCTGCCAACTTGGCCGGGGTTATGTGCGAGCCACCTTCCGGACTACCTGATCTCAACGAGGTCTTGAAGGAAGTTGAGAAGCTGGGCCGTCCGATCTTCGGCATTGTTGAACAGGACATGTACCCGGTGGCTGACTTCTCGGTGCCTTTGCCTATTGCCACGCGCACCCGCGATTACCTGCTGAGCTGCGGCTCCCGTAGTCACGTCTAAGCAATCTTCACCTAAAAAGAACTTTTGAAAGGACATATCGTGCCAGAAATCCTGCGCGTTGCCGTCGTTGGAGCCGGACGCATGGGCGCTGACCACATTCAGCGGATCCACCACCGTATTTCAGGGGCTGAAGTGGCCGCTGTTGTTGATATCGACACTGATCGTGTTAATGCTGCCATCGAAGGCATCCCGGGAGCCAAGGGCTACACCGACTTGGCTGCTGCGCTCGCTGATGGCGACGTGAATGCGGTACTGCTGGCCACCCCGGGCTTCCTGCACCACGATGCATTGTTGACTGTGCTTGAGGCCGATATTCCGGTCTTGTGCGAGAAACCGTTAACCCCTGATGCTGCTTCCTCCTGGGAGATTGTTGAAGCCGAAGCGAAGCTTGGTCGAAAGCGTATTCAGGTGGGCTTCATGCGTCGCTTTGACGCGGAATACCAGCAACTGCGTAAGGTTGTTGAGCAGGAGAGCCTAGGCGAATTACTGGTATTGCACCACCAGCACCGTAACCCTTCCACCCCCGCAGGTTTCACCAACGAGATGCTGATCCATGACTCGGTGGTTCACGAGTTTGATGCTATTCGTTACTTCACCGGTGAAGAGATCACCTCGGTGCAGGTGCGTTTGGGCAAGGCCACCCGCAATGCCCCGAATGGTCAGCATGATCCTCAGCATGTGTTGATCGAAACCTCGTCAGGGGTATTGGCTGACGTGGAGATCTACGTCAACGCAAAGTTCGGCTACGAGGTAGCAACACAAGCGTCCTTTGAAGACGGTATTGTCTCCATCGGCAATGACGCTGGCCCTTATGTCCGAACCGCAGGTCAGTGGGGCGGAAAGATTACCCCTGGCTTTGAAGAACGTTTTGGTGCCGCCTACGACACTGAGATTCAGTCGTGGGTTGATGCTGCGTTGGTTGGTGAGCTTGGCGGTCCTAGTGCATGGGATGGCTACGCTACTGCGGCCTGCTGCGAAGCAGGCGTTGAAGCCCAAGGCTCGGGCCAGAAGGTAGAAGTTAAGCTGAACTCCAAGCCGGATCTCTACAACTAGGGGCATCATGAAATATGCATTGGACCCAACTCCATTTCATTCCTCGCACTCGGTGCTGGAATTCCCGAAGCTGGCCGCGGACCTAGGTTATGACTACATTCAGTTGACCCCGCACGCGGATATCATTCCATTCTTCACTCATCCAAAAGCGGATGATGACTTGGTGGCGAAGTTAGCGGCGGAATGCAAAAACACGGGTGTTGGGATTGCGTCAGTATTGCCGGTGCTGCGCTGGTCCTCGCCGGATGAAAACTTGCGCCAAACTGCGGTGCGGTATTGGAAGCGTGCCATCCAGATTGCCGTTGATCTGGGTGTGAACCAGATGAACACTGAGTTCACTGGGCGACCTGAACGAGCCGAAGAATCCGAGGCTGCGTTCTATCGTTCCATGGAGGAGATCGTACCGATCCTTGAGCGCGAAGGCATCAACGTAGCCATTGACCCGCATCCGGATGACTTTGTGGAAGAAGGCTTGGCTGCGTGGCGTGTGATCCGTGGGGTCAATTCGCCGAACCTGTCCTTTGTTTATGTGGCTTCGCATTCCTTCCATATGAAGGATGAGCCGTTGGAGATTATGAAGACAGTGGGGGACCGGCTTCGTGTGGTTCACGTGGCTGACACGATGAACCACCATGCTTCGCACGGTCTGCGCTACATCACCAATCCTCCGGGCAATGCTGTACGTGTGCACCAGCACCTGAAAATTGGTGATGGTGATGTGAATTGGGATGAGTTCTTCTCTGGCCTGGTGGACAACGGGTTTACGGACCGCGAGGACAGTGTCATGGTCTCTAGCGTTTTTGCTGAGAACGAGAACGCCATTGAAGTCTCCAAGTACCAGTTGGAGCAGATGCGCGCCCGAGTCGCTGCCGCCCAGTCGGCACGTTCATAAAGTGATATCTTTCGTATAGAGAAGTGCTCTCATGACATGAACCGAACCTAATAACAGGTTCGGTTCATGTCATTTAACTGACGTCTGAAACGGAGTCGAAGAGTGAATGACTCTCTCACAACTCAATGTTGACCTGTGTTTGTTCAGTGCATGAGCGACGCAGGAAAGGATTGAAAAGTTACGAGCGAGTATTTGTTAGGACAAATAGGCGTAAAAGCTTGCTCGTCCAACACTGATGACGTATTGTCCTTACATATGGGCTGTGAAGCCCATCACTTTCAGTTTATATGGCAGGGACCAAGATGATGCGAAGCAGCACCTTGTCAGAGCGAGCGAAGGGGATTGGATCATCGATGATCCGACGGCCGAGATTGGGTCGGCTAATCCTTCGCTTGAGCAAACCAAAGGAGTTTTCATGTCCAGTGCGCAAGCTGCATCCACCGCGCCGAGTCTACCGCCCCTGACTAAGGGGCCACATTCAAAACGACTCGGCTTGATTTCCATTGTTGCCTGCTTCGGCGGACTGCTTTTCGGTTACGACACCGGCGTAGCCAACGGTGCCGAGGGCCCAATGGCAGCAGAGCTAGGGCTTGGCCTTTTCCAAGTCGGTATTGTCATTAGCTCGTTGGTCTTCGCGGCCGCTGTTGGTGCGCTGGCCTGCGGCCGCATCGCCGATGCCGTGGGACGCCGCCGCGTCATCATGGCGCTTGCAGGGATGTTCCTCTGCGGAACGCTTTTGGTTGTTTTATCGCCGGCGTCCGCCGACTATGGCACGTTCTCACCACTGGGCTTTGCGGTGTTGGTTTCTGGCCGCATCTTGCTCGGTCTGGCAGTTGGCGGTGCCTCAACGGTGGTCCCGGTTTACCTAGCAGAACTTGCCCCGTACGAAATCCGTGGCTCGATCACCGGCCGCAATGAGCTGGCTATCGTCATCGGACAGCTATCGGCCTTTGTGGTTAACGCGATCCTCGCTGTGACCCTGGGGCATGTGGATGGCATCTGGCGCATCATGTTTGCGGTGTGCGCGGTGCCAGCGGTTGCACTATTCTTCGGAATGTTGCGCATGCCGGAATCACCTCGTTGGTTGGTTGAAAAGCGTCGTTATGCTGAAGCCTTGCGCATTCTCAAAACGGTCCGTTCACCTGAACGTGCATTGGCCGAGGTCCACGAGGTGGAAGTTATCGCCGAGCGGGAAAAGAAGGAAAATAAGCAGGTTGGCTGGAAAGCCATCATGGAAAACAAATGGCTGCGACGCATTCTGCTGATCGGCATCGGCGTCGGTATGGCCCAGCAGCTCACTGGTATCAACTCGATCATGTACTACGGCACCCGCGTGCTTGAAGAGTCGGGCATGTCTGCAGAGCAGGCTGTGTTGGCGAACATCGCATTTGGTGCGGTAGCCGTTATTGGTGGCGTGATTGCGCTACGCAATATGGATCTGATCGACCGCCGAAAGACTTTTGTAATCGGTTTGTCGCTCACCACCATCTGTCACCTGCTGGTCGCGTTTGCCGGAATGCTACTTCCTGTTGGAAACCCCGCAAGGCCAATCGTGATCATGATCCTTGTAGTGGCATTTGTGCTCTCGATGCAGACTTTCTTAAACGTTGCAGTATGGGTCTGGCTAGCTGAAGTCTTCCCACTACACATGCGTGGTCTGGGTATTGGAATCTCGGTGTTCTTTGTCTGGATTACCAACGGCTTCCTGGCCCTCTACTTCCCTACCTTGATTTCAGGAGTCGGGATCACCGGCTCATTCTTCCTCTTTGCTGGCATTGGCGTCGTAGCGTTGATCTTCGTAGCCACTCAGGTTCCCGAAACCCGGGGACGCTCGCTGGAAGACCTGGAGGAGGATGTCTCCACAGGCGCTATTTATCTGGTCAAAGCGCAGGCAGACGGATAATCCCAAACTGATTTTTGCGAGATAACCAAAACCAAGCTCGTCACTAGTAAGTGGCGAGCTTGGTTTTGTCATGGCCGCCGTTCGCCTGTACTGCCGCGTACCACGAGTTGCGGAGCGTGGATGCTGGATTTGCCTGAAGCATTCAAAGCTGCGTGGATTGCTGCTTCCGCCAACGCTGTGACATCCTGCCGGACACTGGTCAGATCTGCGTGCGCCAGTCGGGAGAATTCACTGTCGTCGTAACCGGTCAAGCTGATCTGTGCAGGAACCTGTAGAGCTGCCAGATCGATCGCCTGCCGGGCCCCTAAGGCTGCACGGTCATTAAAGCCAAAACCGCTGACGCGCACTGTGTTCTTGGTGTTTGCTCTAGGTAGTCATGCAGGGCCTGGAAAGCGGTAGTTTCATCTGCTCCGGCCACTAAGACTTGGGCTTGAACCTTGGCGCTTGCCGCGGCGGCAACAAAAGCATCACGACGCTGCCGGGCTGCGACAGCGGAACCGCCATCGAGATGCAGCAAGCGAGTATGACCCAGTGCTACCAGGTGCTCAACTAGCTGCTTAATGCCTGCAGCTTCGTCGGTGATGATCGAGGGCAGGCCCTTGACCTTACGCAGCAGACTGATCACCGGAAGCTGCTTGGAGACCTGGGTGAGTTGAGCGGCGGGGAGTTCTGGGAAGACGCCAATTACCGCCTCAACGCCCGCGTCGATCAGGGTGTTCAGTACCCGGCGCTCGTCACGGTGTTTACCGGTGGCGCCCAAGATGATTTCGAAGCCATGAGCGTCTGCTTGGGCGTACAGTGCGTCTGCCAGCTCTGCGTGCAGAGGCTCGCCGAGTGCAAGCGCCAAACCCAACGTCCTGCTACGGGTACTGCGTAGCGATCTCGCGCGTGAGTCGGGGCGATAGCCGAGGTTTGCTGCTACCTGTTTGACCTTGGCCCTTGATTCTTCGCTGGCCCCTTCGGCGCCCCGCATCACGATCGAGGCCAAGGCGACCGATACTCCGGAAGCGCGGGCGACATCCGTAAGTGTTGGGCGTTTGGGCGGCCGCGATGCGGAGTTTGAGGGCATTGGTCAAACTTTCTTCTAGAACGTTATAGACACCTGCTATCTAGTGTGCCATGATTTTTCTGAACACCATATCTAGAACGTTCTAGGAGAATCTTCATGGCTTACCAATCATTGCCAGAAACCGTTGCCCAGCCATTGCGTATTGCCGTCATCGGTACCGGCTGGATCGGCGCATTCCACGCCCGCACCGTGGCACAATACCTGCCCGACGCACAGCTGCATGTTGTCGCTGATCCTGCACCAGGGCGCGCTGCACAACTGGCCGCGGAACTCGGCTGCACCAACTACACCGAAGACATCGCCGATGTTTTTGCTGACGAAACCGTGGACGCCGTGGTCATCGGCGCGCCTTCAAGCTTCCACGCGTCCCTGATCGCGCAGGCCGCAGCAGCTGGCAAACACATTTTCTGCGAGAAGCCAGCTGCCCACGCCTTGGCTGACCTTGATAGCGCACTGCAGGCTGTCGATGACGCTGGTGTCTTGCTGCAGATCGGCTTCAACCGACGCTTCTCGCAGGACTTTGCCGCCGCCGCAGAACAGGTTAATTCCGGTGCTATCGGCACCCCGCAGCTCTTGCGTTCGCTGACCCGTGACCCAGAAGTGGCCGGTGGATTGCCCAATGCCGCAAAGATCCGCTCCCACGTGATCTTCACCGAGACGCTGATCCACGATTTTGACACCTTGAACTGGCTGAACCCGGGTGCCGAAGTTGTAGAAGTTCACGTCATGGCCGACGCCTTGGTTGCACCAGAGCACCGTGACACCGGATTGTTGGACACCGCGGTGGTCACCATGCGCTACTCCAACGGCGCGATCGCTGTGGCTGAAGCGAACTTCTCAGCCAGCTACGGCTACGACGTCCGCGGAGAAGTATTCGGTTCCAAGGGCATGGTTCAGGCAGGCAATCCGGTACAGGTAGCAGCTTCAAGCTTCGACGCTCAAGGTGCCCACGCTCCGACCGAGCGACTGAACATTGAACTCTTCGCTCAGGCCTACCGTGATCAGCTTTCGATCTTCACCCGCAAGATTCGTGGCTTGCGCGAAGGCAGTGCCGATGCGGCTCTGGCTGTGCCAACGGGCACCGATGCTCGTGCGGCCCTGCGTGTAGCACTGGCCGCCTTAGAGTCTTCCGAAACCGGGCTTCCGGTCAAGCTTGAGTCAGCAACTCGACTCGCGGTGAACGCATGAGTGCGCAGCTAGCAGTCTGCGCGGAAATGGTCTTCCTGGACCTACCGCTGCTGGAGCGAGTCAAAAAACTTGATGAAGCCGGCTTTGAAATTGAACTCTGGGATATCCGAGATAAAGACCTTTCAGCCTTAGCGGCCACCGGCGCTCGCTTCGGCTCCATGACAGGCTACAGCGAAGGTAGCTTGTGCGATGCAAGCGGTGCGCACGAAGTAGTACGCACCGCCAAAGAATTGATCCCGGTAGCCAAAGAACTAGGCATTAATCGTCTGGTGGTGCACTCGGCCCAGCTCGTTGACGGCCAAGCAGCAACCCCGCGGTTCCGCGCTACTGGTGACATGTGGTTGACCGCAGTGAAAACCCTAGAAGAATTGGGACGTCTGGGTGCGGAGCATAACGTGACGTTTATGCTGGAGAATCTGAATACGATTCTTGACCACCCCGGCATCCCACTAGGGCGAGCTAAAGACACGTTGGCACTGGTCAAGGCCGTTGATCACCCCAACGTCAAGATGATGCTTGATCTTTATCATGCGCAAATTGGCGAGGGGAACCTCATCGAACTGGTGCGTGCGGCCAGCCCTTATATTGGCGAGATTCAGGTCGCGGACGTTCCAGGACGCTGCGAGCCTGGCACCGGGGAGATCAATTATCAAGCCGTAGCCAAGGCACTAGCCGAGCTACGGTATTCCGGCCCAATCGGCATGGAAGCCTATGCCAGTGCGGATTCCGAAGGCGCTCTTGCGGCTTTCGCTCAAGCCTTTGAACCACTGGTGCAGCACACCAGCTAATAGACAGAACGAAGCGGCGGCTACCGGGACAACCGGTAACCGCCGCTTCGCTGTCTGACTTTGTGGACTACGCTGAGGGGCCAAACGGTAAGCGTGGATCCATGCTCTGGGAGTCCCAGGTCTGGCGGATCCAGCCGTGGTGTGGGTCATCGCTGATGAGCCAGTCTCGGACTCGTCCGGGCCCAGCCATAACGTTCAGATAGTAGAGGTCGTAACCAGGGGCCGCCATCGCTGGACCGTGCCAGCCATAGGGAACCAAGACAACATCGCCGGTGCGAACCTCTGCATTAACGTCGATGGGACGCTCGTCCGAGGCGTAGACGCGGGCATATCCCACGGGGTCGGTTTCCTGTGGGGCTGGCATATCTCGGGCTAGCTGAGTTTCGAAGTAGTAGATCTCCTCGAGGCTAGTCTCGCCTTCTTTTTCCTCATCGTGCTTATGTGGAGGGTAGGAAGACCAGTTGCCGGCCGGGGTGATAACTTCACAAACAATAAATCGGTCAGCTTCCAGGGCAGCTGGAGTTCCGAAGTTGTGAACCTGACGGGAGCAATTGCCAGCTCCGCGCAGTTCCACCGGAGTCTGCTCAGCCTTGATCAAACGCGTTGGGTACGACTCTTTGGCCGGGGCCAGGGTGATGGCGACGCGGCCACCCTGTGGAGCGCTGATGCTCAACGCCGTATTGATGCCTGTGTAGAGCACGTCTGCGGGGCCCGCGAATACCGAGGCGCGACCGGTGAGAACATGATCCTCGCCGTCAATGCTGACGGTGAATGACTCACCGGAGAGTGGAACCACGATGCGTTCTTCGCCCGCTGCCTCCAACCGGATCGTTTGTCCGACAGCCAGCTCGGTCACCTTGAGCCCAGTATGGGCCCAGCCGTCAACGCGCGTGGCGGAGTCGTGGGCACCAAGTGAGATGCTCCATTCTCCATCGGTGGCGGAACCTGCAGGGTAGATCCAGTCGGTCATTCTTAGTCCTTTCGACGGCGGTGTCAGGTGCTTAGCGTTGCACCAAGGTCATTTCAAAGCTGTATGCGTCAGCGCGGTAGACGTGAGACCCCGTCTCAACGTTGCGACCAGTGTCATCAACAGCCGTGCGCTGCATGGTGACTAGGGCTGATCCGGCCTCCGCATCCAAGGCTTTCGCTTGGATATCATCGGCAGTAGTTGCACCAATGCGCTGTTGTGCGAGTCGGAAATTAACACCCGCATCACGCAAGAGTTCGTATAGCCCATGGGCGCGCAGTGACTTTTCGTCAAGCTCAACAATGTCGTCGCGTACCCAGTTTTCCATCAAGGCCAGCGGGCTGCCGCCGGCCGAACGCAGACGGGTGAAGTGATAGACCGAAACATCCTTGGGCAAGGAGAGCAATTCCTGGATCTGCTCTGGAGCCGGAATATGTTCAAAGCTGAGCAGAGTAGTGGAAGGCTTCTTCCCGGCGCGCTCAAGGTCATCATTCAAGCTCGAAAGTTCAAGGTGCCTACGGATCTGACTGGAGACAACCTGTGTTCCCACACCGCGCTTGCGGACCAAGAGTCCGGACTGGACGAGGTCATCCATGGCCTTGCGAATGGTGGGGCGAGATAATCGCAGTCGCTGGGCCAGCTCAATTTCGTTTTCTAGTCGAGTGCCCGAGGCGAGAGAACCATCGCGGATGGCACCTTCGATGCCCTGCGCTACCTGGTGGTAGAGGGGATTGGTGAAGATCGATCGATCTTGATGCTCAGTGGTGTGCTCACAATTGCTCCTTGTCGGCGACCTTGTGGTTATATGTCGCCTTGACAGGACAAACTATATAGGAAAGTTGAGCCTTTGGGCATCCCTTGAGTGAAAATCCGCGTGATCTAAAGCTTGGGGCCTCTTTCCGCGCCATGCCTGCTTCCTGATCAACTGTAGATCCTGAGATTAAAAGTGGTCTATGACTAGGAAATTTGGACAGCATCGTTTGCTTGTCCAATTGTCCTGACAAGAAATCTTCCAAAAATCGTTGCCTGCGAATCGAAAGGGAGCATATGGTTTTTGGAACGGTCCAAAAAAGGATGCCCGTCGAGGCACCACGAACATTTCGGCGCACGTCGCCAGGATAAGAGGAGAAGTTCATGAACAAACAGCGCACCATTGGAGTTGGGCTGATCTCGGTGGGATGGATGGGGAAGCTGCATGCTCGCGCGTACAGTTCAGTTCCCTATGTATATCCGGAATTGGGTATCAAACCACGGCTGATTGTTGCTGCGGATACCCAACAATCGCGGGTGGACTACGCGGTGGACACCCTTGGCTTTGAACGTGGAACTTTGGATTACCACGAGGTACTGGCCGATCCCGAGGTAGACGTTGTATCCATCTGTGCACCCAACTTCCTGCACGCGCAGATGGCCATTGCCGCGGCTGAGGCGGGCAAGCATTTCTGGATCGAAAAACCAGCGGGCAGGAGCCTGGCTGAGACGCAGTCCATTCAAGAAGCGGTAGCCCGCAACGGCGTTGAAACCTCCGTTGGGTTCAATTACCGTCATGCCCCTGCTATCGAACGGGCCCGAGAATTGGTGCGTGATGGTCGGCTGGGTGAAATCACCAACGTTCGCGCCAGCTTCCTTGCTGGCTATGCGGCTGATCCGCGGGCGGCATTATCTTGGCGCTTCAACCGAGAGCTTGCCGGTAGCGGCGTACTTGCTGACCTATTTAGCCATGCGGCTGACCTGTGCAGCCATGTTGTAGGTTCCATCCAGAGCATTTCAGCCTCAACCAATGTCATGATTCCCTCCAGGCCAAAACTGTCGATGGGTCAAGGCACGCACTTTGATCTGATTGAAGGCGGTGAGATGGGTGAGGTGGAAAACGAAGATTATGCTGCAGCACTTGTTCGGTTCAACCCAGCAGGCCTCGCGCAGCGCACCATTGGAACCATTGAAGCTTCCCGTGTGGCTGTTGGCCCACAGTGCGGTTATCGTTTGGAAATCTATGGCACTGAAGGCTCGGTTAAGTGGGACTTTGAGCGCATGAATGAACTTGAAGTGGTCCTTGGGCGAAGCAATGAAGAGCAGGGATTCACCACGGTGATTGGTTCGCCAAAGCATGGAGAGTATTCACGGTTCCAGCCTGGTCCGGGCAATGCCATGGGCTTTGATGACCTGAAAATTATCGAAGCCAAGAAGTTCCTTGTCGCAGTGTGTGGAGGGAGAAAACGAACTCCACCATTGCTGATGCCGTAGCCGCGGCTGCCCTCGTTGACGCTGCTGAAATTTCCGCGTCCACCGGCCAGTGGCAACAAATGAGCTAATCAGCGCAGGACTAGAAGGAGCACGACTAACTGCCATGTCGCAGACGCCAAGTTCTCGCCCAACCATCCGTGATGTCGCCAAGCATGCGGGGGTTTCTAAGTCCCTCGTATCCTTGGTACTCTCGGATCCGAGCAAGGTCAGTTCACTACGGCGCTCAAGAGTTGAAGATTCAATTCGTGAGCTCGGCTATCAACCCAATTTGGCTGCCCGCTCTCTAGTCTCCGAAAACCGTCATGCCATTGGCGTGGTCTTGGGCGAACTGCATAATCCGTGGGTACTGGAAGTTGCTGAGGTGGTGCGTGAGCAGTTGCAGGCCGCAGGGTTTGACGTGTTGTTCAGTGCCGCCGCCATTCATGATGGGCAAGGCATTGGACCGGCGGAACTCAAGCGCTACGCGATTTGAGAGTCAGTGGAATCCTCGTTGTGGGTTCCGCTGACGACGCGGTGAGCTTCGAATCTGTACTGGGTGAAACACCTGCGGTATTTGTTGGTAGTGGGCGCGAATCGCAAGCGAATACCGCGGTGGTCTCCGTTGATGATGCGCAGGGATTTGACTTGGTGATAGATCACTTGGTGGGTCGTGGTCATGTGCAAATTACCCATATTTCCGGTGGTGCTGGTCCAGTGGCTGCACTGCGCGAGTCTGCCTATCATCGGGCCATGCAACGGCATTCGCTGAGTCAGCATGTGCAAGTAGTTGAAGCTGGCCCGAGTCTCCAATCCGGATACGAATCCGTGCGGCAGATATTGGCTTCTGGTGCGCGGCCTGATGCGCTGGCTTGCTTCAATGATTTGTGTGCCTTTGGTGTGATTCAGGCCCTGGATGAGGCCGGCGTAGATACTGCGGTGACCGGCTATGACAATATTTCTTTGTCATCATTGAAAAGAATTTCACTGACTAGCGTCGACTCGGATTTTCAAGATATGGGTCGCAGCAGTGCCCGGCTCTTGCTTCAGTTAATGCGCAATCCACACGGAAAATTCTCACGTCAGTTGATGATTTCTCCGCGACTTATCGTGCGATCTTCCTCCCAGTAGCAGCACCTAAATCGCGTTCTTTCCGGTGTCAAGTCAGGGTGTCTGATGGTGCCCAATCTCGTAATCACATCCTTATGTCTTTACAAAGTCTTGACGGATTCGATTCCGTCGCGCAGACTTTAGACATCTTGTGACTCGGATCACGAAATTCTTGAACAAACGGCTCGCCCACGGGGATGTATGGGGTGCGCCGGTGGATTCCTGAAGGGGAAAAATGAATATGGGAAAGCCTATGTGGCGCAAACTCGCAGTGTCGCTAGTTATCGTTCCGGTTCTTGGACTTGCAGCCTGCTCTTCCTCGGGTGGACGAGCTCCAGAGCCTGAAAGCAATTCAGCCGCTGGGACCGTCGCAACAACCGATCGCATCAAAATCGCAGTGATCACCCACGCACCTCCAGGAGATACCTTCTGGGACATCATCCGCAAGGGCGCCGAAGAGGCTGCCGCCAAAGACAATGTTGAATTGCAGTACCTGGGTGATCCTGACGGTGGACGTCAATCCCAGCTGATTGAGCAGGCAATCGATCAGGGCGTGGACGGCATCGCCGTCACCCTAGCCAAACCAGATGCCATGGCCGGTGCGCTGAAGAGGGCCTCCGATGCAGGAATCTCCATCGTCAGCCTCAACGCTGGTGAAGACCGATTTAAGGAGTTGGGAGCATTTGCCCACTTCGGTTCGGATGAGAAGCTTGCCGGCGAAGCTGCCGGAGAAAAGCTCAAAGCGGAGGGCATCAAAAAGCCAATTTGTGTCATTCAGGACCAAGGGCACGTTGGTCTTGAAGCACGTTGTGCCGGTGTGAAAAAAGTCGTTCCAGGCACCGAAGTGCTCTACGTACAGGGCACCGATATGACTCAGGTTGAGTCCACAACCACAGCCAAGCTGCAGGCTGACAAGCAAGCTGATGCAATCATCGGATTGGGCGCCCCAATCACGATGACTCTGCTCAAGGCCAAGGCGACGGCAAATTCTGAGGTTGCGGTAGCTTCCTTCGACATGAATTCGCAGTTGGTAGGAGAAATCACCAAGGGCAACGTGCTGTTCACGGTAGACCAGCAGCCATGGTTGCAGGGCTACATGGCAGTTGACTCCCTCTGGCAAAACAAGCGTGGCGGTTTCACCATCGGAGGTGGCAAAGCAACTTTGACCGGTCCGGCCATCATCGATAAGGCCGTGGCAGAAAACATCACCAGTTTCGCCGAAGAAGGCGTCCGCTAGCCACGTCCCGCCGTTACGCGTCGCGCTGCAACTTTTAGCAGCGCGACGCGTAGCTAGGACACGGAGGAAAAACTCATGTCATCAATAACAGCTTCACCTTCGCATAAGAAAAAATCTGCCACGACAGATGAGCGAGTCGGCAAGAAGAGCACCCTGTCGATTCTTCTGGGCCGACCAGAAATCGGTGCCCTCGTGGGAGCCGTCGCACTGTTTATCTTCTTCGCTATCGTTGCGCCGGTGTTCCTATCGCCGGCATCCCTAGCTACGGTCCTTTACGGTGCATCAACCATCGGCATTATGGCCGTTGGTGTGTCACTGCTGATGATCGGTGGCGAATTTGACCTGTCTACCGGTGTCGCCGTGATTTCATCGGCACTGAGTGCCTCGTTGGTCTCCTGGTATTTCGGGCTCAACGTCTGGGTTGGCATCGTGGTTGCGCTGCTGGTTTCAATGCTCATCGGATTCATCAACGGAATTATCTTGATCAAGACAAAGTTGCCTTCGTTCATTGTGACGCTGGCGAGTTTCTTGATGCTCACAGGACTGAACCTCGGGCTTACCCGCGCCATCGGAGGATCCGTTTCCTCACCTTCCATTGCGAATATGGAAGGCTTCCAAAGCGCTAAAGCGGTGTTTGCTTCATCCGTGAATATCGGGGGCATCGAGGTCAAGGTCACCGTATTCATCTGGTTGGCCATGGTTCTTATCGCTTCCTGGATCTTGCTGCGCACCAAAGTTGGAAACTGGATCTTCGCCATTGGTGGCGACGAAAAAGCGGCCCGTGCTGTCGGTGTTCCGGTAGTTCGCACCAAGATTGGCCTGTTCATGGCCGTCGGATTCTGCGGTTGGGTGCTGGGCATGCACAATCTGTTTGCCTTTGACTCGGTGCAGTCCGGTGAAGGCATTGGTAACGAATTCCTTTACATCATTGCCGCAGTAATCGGCGGCTGCCTGCTGACCGGTGGTTACGGTTCTGCCATCGGTGGCGCCATTGGTGCCTTCATCTTTGGCATGGCCAACAAGGGCATCGTCTACGCCGAATGGAACCCAGACTGGTTCAAGTTCTTCCTGGGTCTAATGCTGCTACTGGCCACGGTTGTAAACATCGTGGTGAAAAAACGCGCGGAATCCAGCAAGTAGGAAGCCAAGGACAAAATGATGAAGACTCGAAAGAACAAAAAGACCGAAGAGCTCCTCGAAAAGCTCGAACCCAAAACAAGTGACAACTTGCTGACCTTCAAAGGCGTTGGTAAGCACTATGGCAGCATCATCGCCCTGCGTGATGTGGACATGGTGGTGGATCCAGGCAAGGTCACCTGCGTGCTCGGCGACAACGGAGCCGGCAAGTCCACGTTGATCAAGATCATCGCCGGGCTTCACCAACACGACGAAGGTGAATTTATGCTGCACGGTTCGGCCATCAAGCTCAAGAGTCCACGCGTTGCGTTGGATGCCGGTATCGCCGCCGTGTACCAAGATTTGGCCGTGGTTCCACTCATGCCGATCTGGCGTAACTTCTTCCTCGGATCGGAACTGACCACCGGTGTCGGCCCTTTCAAGAAGCTTGATGTGCAGAAGATGAAGGACATCACCAAGCAAGAACTCTCCGACATGGGGATCGATCTGCGAGATGTGGAGCAGCCTATCGGCCAGCTCTCCGGTGGTGAACGACAGTGTGTAGCCATCGCCCGTGCAGTGTACTTCGGTGCCAAGGTCTTGATCCTTGATGAGCCAACCGCAGCCCTTGGAGTTAAGCAGTCCGGCGTGGTGCTGCGTTACATCCTGCAGGCCCGCGACCGTGGATTGGGCGTCATCTTCATTACGCACAACCCGCACCACGCTTATCCGGTGGGCGACTCGTTCTTGCTGCTCAAGCGTGGTCGTTCTATTGGTTACTACTCCAAGTCGGAAATCACCGTCGGAGAGCTGACCGCTCAGATGGCCGGTGGTGCCGAACTAGCCGAGCTGGCTCATGAGCTTGAACAGCTTGGTGGGCACGATGAAGAGCTATCTGAGGCAGAGGCGGGCGCCACACCTCAGACAACAGCTTAAGAGAATCAACAGGTAAGGCCTGGGCTTCACTCTCGTGAAGCCCAGGCCTTACCTGTTGTCGAGATTAGAGCGAGTAGTCAATCACTTCGCTACGCCCACTGGCCACAGAACGTACTGCAGCCTGAGCGATGGCTTGAGATTTGAGCCCCTCACGCAACGTGATCGGAACTTCTAGGTCTTCTTCTAGTGCCTGAACGAAGGCACCCAAGCTCGCTGCATAGGTTGGCTGAACCCTATCGAACCAGTTGTTGTGCAAGCCATGGCTTTGCCTTTTCTCGCCGTGAAACAGCGTGACATTGCCGGAAGGATGCCGTTCAGATTCGACCATTCCCTCTGAACCTAGTGCTTCGATTCGTTCGTCGTAACCGTAGTTGGTATGTCGCACACAATCGATTTGCGCCAGTGCCCCGTCACCGAAGAGCAATGAACTAATGGAAGTATCAACATCACCGAATTCGGCAATTTCAGGGGCCGTTAGCGCGGAGCCAAAAGCGTGCATCTGGACGGGGTCCTGTCCGGTGATCCACCGAGCCAAATCGTAAAAATGCACCGCTTGATCACGGAACTGACCACCGGAGGTTCTCAGGTAGTCCACCGGTGGCAATGCCGGTCCACGGGAGGTCAGCTGAAGAAGCGAGATATCGCCAATCTTTCCCGTGCGCACACAGTCTTTGAGTTCTGCGTGGGCTCGGTCAAAGCGTCGATTGAAATTCACCATGGCTTTAATGCCGGAACGTTCAACGTAAGCAACCGTGGATTTGGCAGTCTCCAAATCCAGATCGATGGGCTTTTCTACTAGCGCCGCCAAACCGGCATCGGCGGCAAGCTTAAGATTCTGCGCATGAGAATCCGTTGACGACGCAATGAATACTGCATCAAGCTCGCTATCGCTAAAAATCTGATCAAGACTCTGGGCGACCCCGGCCCCATGCTGATTGGCCAACATTGCAGCACGTTGGGTATCAAGGTCGTAGACCCATCTGAAGTCAACATTTGGGTTTGAAGCCAGATTTTGCGCGTGGACCGAACCGATAAAGCCAGCGCCGATAAGGGCAAATCGTTGCATTGCAGGTTCCTTACTGAGGTATTCGTGCTTAGGAAATCATGATGTCGAGCAGGTTGCGCATGGTGCTGGCGACCTTGTGGAAGTCGTGTTCATTGGCGCGATCCGAGAACATTTCCGAGACCCACCAGCCGTCGTAGCCGGTGGACTTCACCGCATCCACCCACTGTTGCAATGGGATGGCACCGCCACCGATCACCACATTGCGGTGCACATCTTGGGTGGGGACATCGCGTTCGCGATCTAGATCTAACCCGTCTGAGATATGGACCGCTTTGATGAGTTCCTTAGGAAGGGCCGCGACCTCTTCCAAGGTGTCACCAACGGTCCAGAAGTGCCACGTATCTAGGGCGATACCGACGTTATCCTGGCCGGACCGTTCAATAATTTCTAGGGCTTGGCGGCATCGGTTGATGTTGGACCATGCCAAAGGTTCTAGGTAGATCTCTAGTCCGTGCTCGGCGGCGATTAGTGCTGCCGCCGAGACGTTATCGGCTGCGATGTCAAGTGCTTGCGATTCTGATAATCCAAGGGTTCCGCGGTAACGCCCATCGGAGGCCGCGAGGCTTCCGGACTTGAAATCCTTAACCACGTTCCAGTCCACGGGTCCGGTACACATTTGAAGGATTGGTGCTCCGACCACGGTCGCGATTTCGGCCATGCGCCTGACTTCCAGAAGCATTTCTTCCCGTGCCGTGCCCTGACGTTCGAGGTCGAGGACTGCACCAATTCCGGTAACTTCAAGGCCGGTAAGCATGTCTGGAAGCGTGTGTACCGAGTAACCAGCGTCGAGATAGCGGTAGAGCTTTGGACTCTGTAATTCGATGCCACCGAATCCTGCCGACTTAGCTGTTGCGATATCGGTGGCCACGTTTCCATAAAAACTTGTGGTGACGTTCATGGACAGTTTTGCCATGGGTCCTCCTTGACTTTGGCAGCGATTACTTGAGGATCATATGTACAGTTGTCAGTACAAAGATTATTATGAATCTTATGCCCAGATGCCACCGGAAAGATAGACACTGATGAGCAATCTTTTGCTGGAACTGAGTGAATACACGCGGTGACAGATAATTCATGCGATCGGGTATCTGAAGGACGAGTTTGCACCCGAGGAGCGCAGCAGTTAGATCTTTGTTCCGGTTTCGCCACAGTGAAATCTAGTCATCTCGATCTCCGCGCGATCAAGGCAGGGGCAGTGAGTTTGGACGGGCCTGCGTTCGATGAAACTATTAGGGTTGGGCGAGACTGGGAAAACCATCCGTCGGTGAAGATCAGGGTCATGCTGAATGTTGCACAACAGGGTATTCAGACGAAAAGGTCAATCCTTCCCGCCCTTGTTGCACCGAGAGAAAACGACTGGATCGCAGAGGATCCAGTGAACGCCACAGGCCGACCACGCTTTTCTCCGGGCCGTCCGAAGGAGTTTTATGTCCAGTTCGCAGAATCTTGCTGCCGAATCGAGTCTGCCGCGGCTGACTAAGGGCCCGCATTCCAAGCGTTTGGGACTCATCTCGATTGTTGCTTGCTTTGGTGGACTGCTCTTTGGCTATGACACCGGCGTTGCCAACGGTGCTGAAGGTCCCATGGCCGCGGAGCTTGGCCTAAACCTCTTGCAAGTTGGCGTTGTGATTAGCTCTTTGGTCTTCGCCGCCGCACTCGGAGCGCTCATCTCGGGTCAGATCGCCGATTCGTGGGGCCGGCGCAAAACTATCGTCGCACTGGCCATCTTGTTCTTCATTGGAACCCTTTTTGTGGTCTTCTCTCCTGCGGGCCCAGAATCAGGAACCTTCTCTCTAGCGGGGTTCAGCGTTCTGGTCGCCGGACGCATCATGCTTGGCCTGGCCGTGGGTGGCGCATCCACCGTGGTGCCTGTTTACCTGGCAGAACTGGCTCCCTACGAGATTCGTGGTTCCATTACCGGTCGTAACGAGCTAGCTATCGTTGCTGGTCAGCTTGCTGCCTTCGTGATGAACGCTATTTTGGGCACCTGGCTTGGCGGAAGTATGGACGGTGTCTGGCGCATCATGTTCTCTATCTGTGCGTTGCCAGCCCTGGTTCTGTTCTTCGGAATGTTGCGCATGCCAGAATCTCCTCGATGGCTAGTCGAGAAGGGGCACTACGACAAGGCACTCGGTGTGCTTAATACTGTCCGTTCACCTGATCGAGCGCTCGCCGAGGTGCAAGAAATTCAGATCGTAGCCGAAAGGGAACATCTGAAAAATAAGCCCGTAGGTATCAAGGCGGTGTTGACCAACAAATGGCTGATGCGCATTGTTTGTGTTGGTATCGGCGTTGCAACGATGCAGCAGCTCACCGGCATTAACTCGATCATGTACTACGGAACACGAGTGCTGGAAGAAGCGGGCATGACCGCGCAACAGGCGGTCTTGGCCAATATCGCTTTTGGCGTCGTTGCTGTGATTGGTGGCGTGATTGCCCTGCGCAATATGGACCGTCTTGATCGCCGCAAGACCTTCATTATTGGTCTGTCCTTGACCACCACGTGCCACTTGTTAGTAGCCTTCGCCAGCATGGTGCTGCCCGTGGGAAACGCGCTACGCCCAATTGTCATTTTGATTCTGGTCGTAGCTTTTGTGGCCTCAATGCAAACTTTTCTGAGCGTTGCCGTGTGGGTTTGGCTAGCTGAAATCTTCCCGCTGCACATGCGTGGTTTAGGCATCGGTATCTCGGTGTTCTTTGGGTGGGGCACCAATGGTGTGTTGACGCTCTTTTTCCCATCGTTGGTATCCGGTGTTGGGATCACTGGCTCCTTCTTTATCTTTGCAGGTGTTGGCGCACTGGCGCTGTGGTTCGTGGCTACCCAGGTTCCAGAGACACGTGGACGCACCCTCGAAGCACTCGAAGAAGATGTCTCCAACGGAGCGATTTACCAGGCTCGGTAAGTTCTCAACACGGCCGAATGTGCAGATCCGGACTTATTAATGCGTCCCGAGAATCAAGACTTCTATCTAGACGCAGGCTCAGGTAAGTCAAGAAAAATACCCGAGATCTAGAGGATACTGGCACGTAAATAGACGTATGCCCGATATGGCATATACTCATGTACCGGATTTTAGAGGTCGGGTTTGCCCTGCGCGACAGTAGTCAAAGCGCTGGTCTTTGCAATAATGACCGTTGTGAACATTGCTCAGCCCGGTGAAGGGCACCCAAGTAACAGGCCCCCGTCAATGGCGGATGTGGCGGCCCTGGCAGGGGTGTCGCACCAGACTGTCTCGCGCGTGCTCAACGACCACCCAAATGTCAGAGCCGGAACGCGTGATCAGGTGATGGAAGCAATCCGTCAGCTTGGATATCGTCGCAATCGTGCTGCCCGCGCACTTGCCACATCGCACTCCAGCACCATTGGCATTTTGACCATTGGTAGTGAGTTTTTCGGACCGCAATCCACCGTCCTGGCCATCGAAGCTGCTGCCCGCGCGCAAGGCTACTTCGTGACCGTGACCGCACTGGATCGCTATGACGCCCACAGCTCGACTGAAGCTTTGAATCACTTGGTTGACCAAGGTGTGGATGGCGTGGTGATGGTTGCGCCGTTCGAAAAGGTGATTGACGCCCTGGATGATGCGGCGCTCAAAATTCCGGTGGTGGTTATCGCGGCTCGCACCACTGTGCCCGAATCGGATCCGGCCCATTACGTCTATGTTGACCAGCGTGAAGGCGCGCGCATAGCTACCGGCCATCTCTTGGCTTTAGGTCACCGCAAAATCGCACATGTTTCTGGGCCAACCGGCTGGTTTGACGCCACTGAACGCCAAATCGGCTGGCAAGAAAAATGCTGGAAGCTCAAGCTCCGGTCATCGAAGTGCCTGCCGAATCATGGTTGGCACCTAGTGGTTATGAGGCGGGCAAGAGGCTGGTTGATTCGGTGCGCGCTGGGGAAGTGACCGCAGTATTTGCCGCCAATGATTATCTGGCCACTGGCATCTTGCGCGCCTTCTGGGAAGCCGGAGTGGAGGTGCCAACGGACGTCTCGGTGATTGGTTTTGACGATCTGCAGATTTCTAATTTCCTCATCCCATCACTGACCACTGTTCGCCAGCCATTTAGGGACGTTGGCCACGCAGCACTCACGGAATTGCTCGAAGGTGTCACCGCCGATAAAACCCCAAAGGTGATCGCTCCAACGCTGGTCATTCGCGCAAGCACGGCACCTCCAAAGTCTCAGTAATCGTCTTCTAGTTGCCAGTATTTTGAAATCCGGTGTTGCGCATCACAAATTGTTAGCGCTAACATTGCATCGAGGTTCTGTTCTGCTCGACGCTGTTTTTTCACGCATCGAGCAGCGGACGATGGCAATGGCGCTGCTCAACGAGCTGTGCGAACGGAGAATTCATGGCAACACAGCTCAACGGGTCAACGGCCCGAGAGATCATCACCAACGGTCAGGCCGTGCTGGGCATCGAGTTCGGTTCAACGAATATCAAAGCCAGCCTGATTGGTCCTGATCACCAGCAGCTAGCCAGCGGCAGCCACGCGTGGGAAAACCAGTACCAAAACAAAAACTGGACCTACTCCCGCGAAGCGATCATTGCCGGACTTCAAGATTGCATGGCCCGGGTGCTTACCGATGTCCAAGCGCGTCACGGGGTACGTCCAACGCAGCTTGGATCCATCGGAATATCTGCCATGATGCATGGCTACCTAGCCTTTGATTCCGAAGGTGAATTGCTTGTCGACTTCCGCACCTGGCGCAACACCTCGACCGCCGAGGCTGCCGCCAAGCTCAGCGAAGAACTGAACTTCAACATCCCGCAGCGCTGGTCCGTAGCCCACTACTTCCAAGCACTGCTTGACCACGAAGATCATGTCCCACAGGTAGCTCGCCTGAACACTCTGGCCGGGTTCGTTCACGAGCAATTGACCGGAAAATTTGTGCTTGGCGTGGGCGATGCAGCAGGAATGTTCCCCATCGACTCAGCTACCGGTAGCTACGACGCCAGCATGCTGGCCAGCTTCGACGCCCTAGCGCAACAGCAAGGTGCTACCGGTTCACTTCTTGGTCTATTGCCTCAGGTCTTGCCTGCTGGCGGCGATGCTGGATCACTCACCGAGGCCGGGGCATTACTGCTTGATCCCACCGGACAGCTCAAGCCAGGAACCGCATTGTGCCCTCCGGAAGGGGATGCCGGAACAGGCATGGTCGCCACCAATTCCGTGGCAGTGCGCACCGGCAACATCTCGGCCGGCACCTCCATTTTTGCCATGGTGGTTCTTGATGCTCCATTGACCGAGGTGCACCACGAAATCGATGTAGTCGCCACCCCGGACGGAAGCTCAGTGGCCATGGTCCACTGCAACAACGGGGCCAGCGAATTTGCTGCCTGGGCCCAAGTTTTCGGACAGTTCGCCCAAGCCTTAGGACACAAGGCCGATGAGAACACGGTCTTCGAAACCCTCTTGGGTTCAGCCCTCGACGGAGCCGCAGATGGTGGCGGACTTTTGGCCTACAACAACCTATCCGGCGAACCGGTGGCGAACTTGGCAGAAGGTCGCCCAGCGATTCTGCGAACACCGGATTCAACGCTGAATCTGGCCAACCTCATGCGCGTTCAGGTCTACTCCATGTTTGCCACCCTCAGCCTTGGCATGCGTGTCTTGGCCGCCGAAGGAGTTGAGGTCAAACAGATGTTTGCCCACGGCGGCATCTTCCGCACCCAAGGTGTGGCCCAACGACTATTGGCAGCCGCGATCAACACCCCGGTACTGGTCGGCGAGAGTGCCGGCCACGGGGAGCGTGGGGCATTGCGGTGCTCGCGGCTTACCGCCGCCGAGTGCTGGACGGCGTGGATTCAACTCTGCCGGAATTCTTAGATTCCGAGGTCTTTGCTGATGCGCGTTTGTCCCTGGCCGAACCGCAAGAAGCGGATCAAGCTGGCTTCGCTAGCTATCTGAATACCTATGAAGCCGGCCTAGAAATTCAACGAACCGCCATCACCGTCATCTAACTTTTGCCTCAGTTTTTGAACGAAATGAGTAATCAATGAATCAACAACTTTCCCTGGAACGCTACCCGCAATCCATGCGCGATGAAGTGCAACGGGTACGTCAGGTTGTTGCAGATCTGCACGCCGAACTCCCGCGTTATGAGCTGGTGGTGTGGACCGCGGGCAACGTCTCCCAACGAGTACGCCATCCAGAAGTGAGCGACGGCAGCCAGGACCTATTTGTCATCAAGCCTTCCGGCGTTGCCTACGACGACCTGACCGCTGAATCTATGGTGGTCTGCACCCTGGACGGTCAGCTTCTTGAGGGTAAACACGCGCCGTCCTCGGACACCGCAGCGCACGCCTACACCTACGAACACATGCCTGAAGTCGGCGCTGTGGTGCATACCCACTCCACCTATGCCACCGCGTGGGCGGCCCGTGGAGAAGAGATTCCCTGCGTGCTAACCATGATGGCTGACGAGTTTGGTGGGCCCATTCCCGTCGGACCGTTTGCGATCATCGGGGATGACTCCATCGGCCGAGGCATTGTCTCCACGCTGCGCGAATCACGGAGCCCCGCGGTACTGATGGCCAGCCATGGACCCTTCACCATCGGCAAAGATGCCCGAGCGGCAGTCAAGGCAGCCGTGATGTGTGAAGAAGTGGCTCGCACCGTGCATATCGCGCAACAACTTGGGGATCCGCAGCCCATCGATCCCGCACAAATTGACTCGCTCTATGAGCGCTACCAGAACGTTTACGGACAGTAAGGACATCATGACTAAGGCATATAACAACAAAGAAATCTGGTTCTTCACTGGAAGTCAGGACCTCTACGGCGAGGAGACCCTACGCCAGGTGGCCGAGCAGTCCACCGAGGTGGCCCGCGGGTTGGATGCTTCCAGCGAGGTTCCAGCAAAGATCATCTGGAAGCCGGTTCTTAAAGATTCCGAATCGATCCGTCGTGCCATGTTGGAGGCCAATTCGGATGACAAGGTGCTTGGTGTCATCACCTGGATGCACACCTTCAGCCCGGCCAAGATGTGGATCAATGGGCTTAAGGCTTTGCAGAAGCCACTGCTACACCTGCACACCCAGGCCAATGTTGAACTGCCTTGGGATTCCATTGATTTTGACTTCATGAACCTGAACCAGGCAGCGCACGGCGACCGTGAATACGCCTACTTGGCTACCCGGTTGGGTGCAGCACGAACCACTGTGGTGGGTCACGTATCCAACCCTGCAGTTGCCCGCCGCGTGGGCACCTGGGTTCGCGGTGCAGCAGGCTTTAATGCCATGCAGAACCTGAATCTGGTCCGCTTTGGCGATAACATGCGCAACGTTGCGGTCACCGAGGGGGATAAGACTGAGGCTGAAATTCGCTTTGGTGTTTCGGTGAACACCTGGGCTGTCAACGACCTGGTTCAGGCCGTTGAGGCTGTGGCTGATTCCGAGATTGATGCACTGGTGGCCGAGTACGAACGCGAGTATGACGTCGTTGAAGAACTTCGTGCCGGCGGGGATCGTCACGAGTCGCTGCGCTACGCAGCGCGTCAGGAAATCGCATTGGAAAAATTCCTCGGCGAAGCCAATGCCATGGCGTTCACTACCAACTTTGAGGATCTCGGTGGACTGAAGCAGCTACCCGGTCTGGCAGTACAGCGACTAATGGGCAAAGGCTACGGCTTTGGCGCCGAGGGCGACTGGAAGACCGCGGTTCTGGTCCGTGCCGCCAAGGTGATGGGCGAAGGCCTGCCCGGTGGTGCCTCGCTCATGGAGGACTACACCTACGATCTAACCGAGGGTAAAGAATTGATCCTCGGTGCTCACATGCTCGAGGTTTGCCCCTCGCTGACTACCAGCAAGCCACGTGTGGAAATCCACCCGCTGGGCATTGGCGGCCGCGAAGATCCGGTCCGCATGGTGTTCAACGCAGATGCCACCCAAGGGGCCGTGGTGGTGTCGATGGCAGATATGCGAGAGCGTTTCCGCCTCACCGCCAACGTGGTGGATGTAGTGACCCCACCGGCTGATCTACCGCACCTGCCGGTAGCCCGTGCGGTATGGAGCCCACGACCAAACTTCAACGTGTCGGCAGAGTCGTGGTTGGCTGCCGGTGGAGCGCACCATACGGTGATGTCCACCGCTGCCGGCATCGAAGCTTTTGAAATTTTTGCGGAAATCGCAGGAACTGAACTGCTGGTCATTGACGAAGAAACGACACGACGAAACTTCGCTGCGCAGATTCGAGTGAACCAGAGCTACTACCGTCTGGCCCAGGGTTTCTAGTTCTTAGCTGATTTTTCAGGGTTTTTTGTGCCTTTCAGGCCCATTCTGTGGGCCTGAAAAACGCAATGAGTAAGGATTCTTAATTTATCTTCAATTAGGGCTGGCCTAACCCGCTATGTTAGCGCTAACATGGTGTGAGCCCCGTCTCACTCGCAGAGTGTGGCACATTTTCAAGGAGGAAAAGATGGCATGGAATAACTGGACCCGCAAAGCTGCGGCGACCATTGGTTCCCTCGCACTGATCGGTTCGCTGGCAGCTTGCGGCGGTAGCGGTGCAGGTGGAGGCGCAGGAGCAGGTGGCGGCGAAGAAACCAAAGCACCTGAGGACATGAAGGTCGGCGTAGCAATGCCAACCGAAACTTCCGAGCGCTGGATCGCTGATGGCAAGGCCGTCAAGTCACAGCTGGAAGCAGCGGGCTACGAAGTAGACCTGCAGTTCGCAAACGATGACATCCCTACCCAGCAGCAGCAGATCGACCAGATGATCACCAAGGGTGATGACATTCTGGTGGTGGCCTCGATTGATGGCACCGCACTTTCCACCCAGCTGCAGGCAGCAGCGGATGCGAATATCCCGATCATCTCCTACGACCGTTTGATCAACGGCACCGAAAACGTTGACTTCTACGTCACCTTCGATAACTACAAGGTGGGTGTACAGCAGGCAACCTCGCTGCTCACCGGCCTAGGCCTGTTGGACAAGGACGGCAAGAAGACCGACAAGAAGGGCCCGATGAACATCGAGCTCTTCGCCGGTTCCATTGATGACAACAACGCACACTTCTTCTGGAAGGGTGCAATGGATACGCTCAAGCCATACCTGGATGACAAGACCCTAGTGGTTAAGTCCGGTCAGACCGACATCCAGCAGGCAGCCACCTTGCGTTGGAGCCAGGAAGAGGCTCAGTCGCGCATGGAGGACTTGATCACCGCTCACTACGCCGGTGGCAAGACCAAGATCGACGGTGTGCTCTCACCATTTGATGGCATCTCGCGCGGTATCATCACCGCACTGTCCAACGCTGGTTACGGCAAGTCCATCAAGGGCGGCCTGCCAATCATCAGTGGCCAGGACGCAGAAATCGCTTCGGTAAAGCTCATTGAAGACGGCGTTCAGTACGCCACCATCTTCAAGGACACCCGCAAGCTGGCTACCCAGGCAGTAGAGGCCGTCAAGGCTTACGGTTCGGGCAACGAACCACAGGCCAACGACACCAAGAGCTACGACAACGGCAAGAAGGTCGTTCCATCCTTCCTGCTGGATTCGGACATCGTGGTTAAGGACAACATCAAGTCCTTGCTCGTTGACTCCAAGTACTACACGGCAGAAGAAGTTAAGGCCGGCCGCAGCAAGTAGTCTCCCACGCCTCGCGCTGGCCGCAACACCCTAGGTGTTGCGGCCAGCAACGGGCAGGGTGCTCACAGCACACACCAAGGACGTCTGCACTATGGACACCACCATCCTGCAAATGCAGGAGATCACCAAGACTTTCCCCGGGGTCAAGGCGCTAGACGGCGTCAACCTCTCGGTCCGCACCGGCGAGATTCACGCCATCTGCGGCGAAAACGGCGCCGGCAAATCCACCCTCATGAAGGTACTGTCCGGGGTTTACCCGCACGGTAGCTACGAGGGCCAGATCATTTTTGAAGGCGAAGAGCTCAAAGCCGCGAGCATCAAGGATTCCGAAGCCAAGGGCATCGTGATTATCCACCAGGAACTGGCGCTCGTGCCTTACCTGTCGGTGGCAGAGAATATTTTCCTCGGCAATGAAACCTCCCGCGGTGGCTTCATCGACTGGAACGAAACCAATCACCGAGCCGCCGATCTACTCAAGCGGGTGGGCCTGGATGAACTGCCCATCACCCAGGTAGGTCAGCTGGGCGTTGGCAAGCAGCAGCTGGTAGAAATCGCCAAGGCGCTAAGCAAAAACGTGAAGCTGCTGATCTTGGATGAGCCAACGGCTGCACTGAACGACGATGATTCCGAGCACCTGTTGAACCTTTTGCGCGGACTTCGCGATCAGGGCATCACCTCGATCATCATTTCGCACAAGTTGGGCGAAATCGAAGACATTGCCAATACCACCACGATCATCCGTGATGGCCAGTCCATTGAAGCCTTGGACATGGCCGACCCGGCATCTAACCAGAACCGCATTATCCGCGGCATGGTGGGACGCGAACTGTCCTCACGCTACCCAGAGCGCGAACCGAATATCGGCGAAGTGGTCTTTGAAGTCCGCGACTGGTCGGTACAGCACCCAGTGCAGCAAGAGCGCACCGTGGTGGACAACGCCTCACTGAACGTGCGTGCCGGCGAAATCGTGGGCATCGCAGGACTGATGGGTGCCGGACGAACCGAGCTGGCGATGAGCGTTTTTGGCCACAGCTACGGCCGCAATATCAGTGGCAGTGTGCTGATGGGCGGCAAGCCGGTGGACACCTCTACGGTAGGCAAGGCCATCAAGGCGGGCATCGCCTACGTCTCTGAGGACCGCAAGAAGTTCGGGCTGAACCTGATCGAAGATATCCGCGTTAACACCACCGCCGCTGGTCTGGGAAAGATCTCCTCCAACGGTTTTGTGAACGGCAACAAGGAAATTCAGATCGCTGAGCATTACCGCCAGTCCATGCGGATCAAAACCCCCAACGTGATGGCCAAGGTCGGAAACCTTTCGGGCGGTAACCAGCAGAAAGTGGTGCTGGGCAAGTGGTTGCACACCGCACCAGAGCTACTGATCCTCGACGAACCCACCCGCGGTATCGACGTTGGCGCCAAATACGAGATTTACACCATCATCAACGAGCTGGCTGCCGCCGGTAAGGCAGTTCTGGTGATCTCCTCCGAATTGCCCGAACTGCTGGGCATCTGCGACCGTATCTACACTCTGGCCTACGGACGAATGACCGGGCAGCTACCGGCAGCCGAAGCCACCCAGGAACGCCTCATGGAACTCATGACCATCGAGAAGGAAAGCACCCGATGACACTCACAACCGAGTTGAAGGATATCTTCACCAAGAACCTGCGCACCTCGGGCATTTACATTGCCTTCGTGCTCATCGTGGTGCTCTTCAGCATTCTGACCAACGGGCTGCTACTGAGCCCCACCAACATCACCAACATTGTCCTGCAGTACTCCTACGTGCTGATCCTGGCCTTGGGCATGATCATCGTGATTGTCGCCGGGCACATCGATCTGTCGGTGGGCTCACTGGTGGCACTGACCGGCGCGGTCTCCGCGGTACTGATCATCAAGCACGATATGCCTTGGTGGGTTGGCATGCTTGCCGGCATCGCCGTGGGCGCCATCTGTGGTCTGTGGCAAGGATTCTGGGTGGCCTATGTGGGCATCCCGGCCTTCATTGTGACCTTGGCAGGCATGTTGCTCTTCCGTGGTTTGACCTACGAAGTGCTTAATAACGTTTCGCTCTCGCCATTCCCTGGTGAGTACGGACAGATCGCCGGTGGCTTCCTGAACGGACTGCTCGGCGGCTACGGTTTTGATACCTTCACCTTGGTGATCGGCGTAATTGCCGTGGCCGGTCTGGTCTACTCGCAGTGGCGCAACCGTCAGGGCCGGATGAAGTACGGCCAGAGTGTTGAGTCCATGGCCATGTTCTTGGGCAAAAACGCGATCACCGCCATCATCATCCTCTGGTTCTTCTGGCAGATCGCTACCAGCCGTGGCATGCCGATTGTGCTGATCATCTTGGCCATTCTGATCCTGGGCTACAACGTACTGACCACACGCACCGTCTTTGGTCGTCACGTCTACGCCATCGGTGGCAACCTTTCGGCAGCTAAGCTTTCGGGTGTGAACGTGAAGAAGATCAACCTATGGATCTTCATCAACATGGGTCTGCTCGCCGGTGTGGCTGGCGTGGTCTTCTCCTCGCGTTCCAACGGTGCACAGCCTGGTGCTGGCAACATGTTTGAGCTGGACGCCATCGCCGCCTGCTTCATCGGTGGAGCATCAACCACCGGTGGTGTAGGCCGAGTTACCGGCGCCATCGTCGGTGGCCTGGTCATGGCGGTACTGTCCAACGGTATGCAGCTGATGGGTGTTGGTGCTTCCAGCCAGCAGATCGTCAAGGGTATCGTGCTGCTGCTGGCAGTAGCCTTCGATATCTACAACAAGCGTCGCGCTGGCGCAGGTAGCTAAGCCACGCAGACCAAGTAAGTGCTCGTTGGGCCCTTCCGCATCGGTGTGGAGGGGCCCAGCGTGTGTCACGACGTTGTCCCGGACTAGTAGAGAAACCTGACCAGCAGAGAAAGAGGAATCATGCACCGCACGAACGAACCTCAAGTGACCGACTTTAATGGTCAGGTGGTGAACCTGGTGGCTCACGGCTTTAGTGCCCAACTGGCCGCCGTTGGCGCCACCTTGGTTAGCCTCGAATATCAAGGCCAGCCGCTGGTCCGGGCCTTTGACCCACAGTTACCTCGCCCTGCATTTTCCGGCGCCATCCTCGCCCCGTGGCCCAACCGGGTGACCGACGGAAGCTACCGCTGGGACGGGACCGAATACCAGCTACCGATCACCGAACCCGAGCGCGGGCATGCCCTGCACGGGCTGGTGGCCGACACCAACTTCAGCCTCACCGACCACAGTGAGCAGAGCGCACAGCTGCGCACAATCATCACCCCGAGCGAAGGCTACCCCTTCCACATAGAGCTGGTCATCAGCTACCAACTGGAAGCCGAAGGCCTGCGCACCACGGCTACCGCCACCAACCTCGGCGACGCCGCAGCCCCTTCGGTTGGGGTTCGCACGCTTACCTGGTGGCCCCCGGCGAACGGGTGAACCAGTGGACGCTGAGCCTGCCGGCCCAACAGGTGCAGCTGACCCAAGGCCGGCGCCTGCTGCCCACAGAGGTCGTCAACGTGGCCGACACCGAACTAGATTTCCGTGCACCTAAGACACTGGGCACCACCTTCATCGACCATGCCTATACGTCGCTGGAATTTGATGGCCAGAAGCAGACCCGGGCAATTCTCACCGACGCCCATGGTGTGGGTTCGCAAATTATCTGGGATGAAACCTGCCCCTGGGTTCAGGTGCACACCGCGGATCGTGATGATCCCCAGCTGGATCGCACCGGGCTTGCCATTGAACCCATGACTTGCCCACCGGGTGCCTTTAATTCCGGTGAAAACGTCGTCCGGCTTCAACCAGCGGCCACACACCAAGCTAGTTGGCTGATCGGTCCAGTACAGGCCGGCTAAGCGCCGCCCGATAACCAACAGCACCACATTCAAGAATTATCTGGAGAAATTTCCATGCCGCAGGGTAACGCAGCACATGTAGCAACCCACCGAGTTCATCACCTAGCTGACGGACGTCAAGCGATCTTCTTTGCCGACGCCTCGGGCATCGTGCCCGAATGGGTGCATGACGCCCGCGCCTTAGATCCGCGTGGTGAACCCGGGGAACTGCGCTATGACCGGTTGACCGGCGACTGGGTCGCGGTGGCGGCTCACCGCCAGGCACGCACCTACCTGCCACCCAAAGACCAGTGCCCATTGTGCCCGAGCGTTGATGGACGCCAGAGCGAAATCCCGGCCGAAGATTTTGACGTAGTGGTCTTTGAAAACCGCTTCCCCTCCTTGGGCCCTGCGCTTGGCCAAATTCCAGAAGTGCCGACCGAACAAGTGCCGCAACCGGCCTACGGACGCTGTGAAGTTGTGGTTTTCACTCCTGATCACGCAGGATCTTTCGCATCGTTAAATGACGAGCGTGCACGCACGGTGGTTCAAGCTTGGGCGCAACGCACCAAAGAGCTTTCGGCGATGGAAGGCATTGCCCAGGTGTTCCCCTTGAGAACCGCGGGCAAGATATCGGCGTGACCCTGCACCACCCGCACGGTCAGATCTATGCCTACCCGTACCTAACTCCCACGGCCCGCAAGATGGCAGATCAAGCCGTCAAGCACCTAGAAACCACCGGCCGAACGCTAATGGGTGACATCCTGGAATTTGAGCAGGCCGAAGGCACGCGCATGGTGGTGCAAGGTAAACATTTCTCTGTGTTTGTTCCTTATGCTGCACGCTGGCCGCTGGAAGCGCACTTAGTTCCACACCGTCACGTACCGGATTTTGCGGCACTAAACGAGGAAGAAAAAGACGAATTAGCGATCATGTATCGCGATCTCTTACGTCGTTTTGATGCCCTGTATGACACCCCAACTCCGTATATCGCCGCTTGGCATCAGGCTCCGCTAGCTCCCAAGGAACGCGCAGCCTCCCGGTTGCACCTGCAGCTGACCAGCCCACGCAGGGACGTGGACAAATTGAAGTTCCTGGCCGGTTCAGAAGCGGCCATGGGCGCATTTATCAATGACATTCCAGCCGAAACGACGGCCGCAAGATTGCGTGAGGTCACCCTGTGAGCATTAGCGGAAGCAAAGATCACGCTGCACGCGTAGCCGCCCTGCGTGAGAAGTTCACCAAGACTTTTGGGCATCACCCCGAAGGTATCTGGCGTGCACCAGGACGGGTGAACCTGATCGGTGAGCACACCGACTACAACATGGGTTATGTTCTGCCCTTCGCCATCGACAAAAACGCTCTGGTGGCGATCCGCCGAAAGTCCCAACTGGAACCGGAAAGTCAGAGCTTGGACTTCGCATCCACGTACGGGGGCGGTGAAACACTTGCCGTCACCTCAATTACCGTCGACGAGCTGGTGCCTCGGGCTGTGCCTGGCTGGGCTGCCTATCCGGCGGCCGTGGTGTGGGCGCTGAACCAGGTCCAGGGCGTTGAACTGTCCGGGTTTGAACTGTTGGTGGACTCGGATGTGCCTGTGGGTTCTGGCCTGTCCTCTTCTCATGCGATGGAAGTCGGAACTATCGTTGCCCTCAACGATCTCTATGCCTTGGGGCTTTCACATACCCAGATGGCCCTGCTGACCCAGCGGGCAGAAAATGAGTTTGTTGGTGCACCGACAGGCATCATGGATCAAAGTGCCTCGTTGATGTCACAGGCGCAGCACGCGTTGTTCTTGGATTGCCGTTCCATGGATGCCCAAAATGTACCGTTGCCATTGGCGCAGGAAGACGCGGTCATCTTGGTCATGGATACACGGGTGGAACATTCGCATGTTGACGGTGGTTATGCGGCACGTCGGCGCAGCTGCGAACAGGCCTGTGAAGTTTTGGGCGTTGACGCGCTTCGCGATGTGGCTAGGGTGGATGACCTTGTTGCCATTGACGATCCAGTCATCAGGCGCCGGGCAAAGCATATTGTCACCGAAAACCAGCGGGTGCTCGATACGGTGAAGGTCTTAAACGAGGCAGATCTGGCTGCTGTAGGGCAGCTGCTGTATCAGTCCCACGTATCAATGCGAGATGACTATGAAATCTCCAGCGAGGAGCTTGATGCTGCGGTAGAAGCGGCCATGGGTGCTGGCGCCATTGGTGCGCGGATGACCGGTGGAGGTTTTGGTGGCAGCGCTATTGCCTTGATCAAGCGGGACCAGGTTCAGTCGGTCAGCCAAGCGGTGTTGACCGCCTTTGAGCAGGCTGGTTATGTGCAACCGAATATCTTCACCGTGGTTGCTGACGAGGGCGCGGGACGAGCCTAAGCTGGCCGCGCCCTCGGGCGCAGCTTAGAGTTCCAGTTTCAGACCCACATGGCTCTTTTCGTAGCCCAAGCGTGCATAAAACTGGTGCGCCTTGAGCCTTGAGGAATCGGTGGTCAGCTGAGCAAGTCGGGCGCCTCGGGCCCGGCCGTGCGCGTGCGCCCATTCGAGCATTGCCCGGCCCACACCTTGGGACCTTTCACTGGCGGCCACACGCACACCTTCGATCTGTAAACGTGTGGTGCCCTTGCGCGAAAGCCCAGGAATGATCGATAGCTGCATCGTGCCGATCACAGCGTCCTGCTCATCACGCACCACCGCAAGATAGTTGGTGGAGTCGCGGCTGATCTTGTCAAAAGCCCGCTCGTAAGTTATTAGCTCATTGCCTTCGCGCGAAGCACCCAACTCATCATCCGAAAGCAATGCAACAATGGCTGGTACATCGGAGCGTTCGGCACGTTGCACACGGTAACGGCGCTCGCCGAGGCGAAGCAAGCCACCCACTGAAGCGCGCGCCTGCGCACGAAGCTTAAGGATCAGCGCATCCAGCCAGCCACCTACGTGCTCACGGCCTTCAGGGGTATCTGGGTAACGGCACCGTAAGTGCAGTCCGGCATCATCCAAAATGAACCACAGCATGACCCCGTCGGTGCGGATGGTCGCACCAATGTACTGGGCTTCAAGGCCGATGGAGTCCACTCGTACCGGCAGTCGGCGCAGATCCAACCAGGAGATGGCGAACATGCCCGGTTCTTCGGGCATCCCGCCCCAGGGCTCGAGGATGTCTTCCAATGGCCACGAGCCGAGCCGGACCGCCTCTTTAACCGCGGCAGCGCACGCCAGCGGTGCTGGATCTGCGGATTCAATGACCGAGTTGGTGATAAACCAGCCAACAGAATCATCCCATTGGTGATCGTAGCGACTGTGCACGGGGAAGACCGCGCGCAGCGGAGCATCGGCGAAGTCCAACGTCACCGAGGTCATCGCAGAGATCACCGCGGTCAAAGTGGAAACGGAATCTTCCTTGGCTTGGGCTGCAAAGGCAGCACTGTCATCCACATTGAGCACATCACGGACCTCTACCCGCTCCGCATGCGGTACTGGTTCACCCAACGGCAGCGGGAAGCGAGGCATGACCGATCCGCTAGCTTCCAGCACCTGCGCCCAGCGTTGGTGAACCTCTTGTGGGGCTCGTGGCCTTTCGACCATGGCACGGGTGTGCTCGGTGAAGCTGGCTGCGGGTAGTAGCTGAGGATCAACTTCGTCATCGGACAGGCCTAGCGCCCGTAGCAAGTCACGCACGATGACCAGCATTGACCACATGTCTACGTGTGAGTGATCCGAAGCAATGACGATTGTTGACTCTAAGGCGGTCTCTAGTAGGCACAGGCGATGTGATGGTGCGTTAAAAGGGGAACAGGCTTGATCAAACACATCGCGCAGCGCGTCGTTCATCGACTGACCGCTTGCTACCGGGTGCTGCACCCAGGCTCCGGGTGTCACATTGATTTCCTGCAACAGCAGCTCACCGTTCGCATCACGGCTGAATGCAGAGCGCAGTGTTCCGTGGCGGTTAATGACCTCTAACCAAGCTGTAGCTAGCTCATCAAGTTCAACTTTGGTGGGCAGCCTGAAACTGATGGCCATCCACGATCCCGGACGTTCTCCGGCCGACACGTGCCGGCGCTGGTCAAAAGAAATTGGGAGTGCGGCTCCGGTGCGCTGGATCGAAACGTCGTATCCATGCAACTTTCCAAAGGGCAGCCGTAACTGTGCAACGTTCGTCAGTCTCATGGCGTTATCCTATTACCCAAGACTGACTATGACGGAAGCGAACTCGGAATATGGCGAAATTTAGTGTTACCGGGGCTGACCTTGACGTAGAACTGAGCGATGAGGGTGGTCATCCGGTAGTTCAGCTGCATGGATTGACCTCCAGTCGGGCACGCGACCGGGTACTAAATATGGATCTGGGTCGTGGCCTGAGTGGGACGAGACTGCTTCGTTACGATGCCCGCGGGCACGGTCAGTCCAGTGGCCGCAAGGTGGTTGAGGACTACGAGTGGAAGAACCTCGCCGATGACTTGCTGGCCTTGTTGCACGAGTATTTTCCGAATGAAAAAGTGTACGGTGTTGGGCCATCAATGGGTTGCGCCACCTTGCTGTACGCCGCAATTAAGGAACCTGAACGCTTTTGCGGGCTGACTCTATTGCTTCCGCCTACTGCCTGGGAATCGCGCAAAGCAAAGTCCCTTGCCTATATACACAACGCTGAGCTGCTAGAAGCTGAAGGTTGGGATGCTTTTATCCAGGCCGACATTGATATGCCAGTCCCACCGGCCACTATCGGTAATCCGGTGACTGTGCCGGATAATTCACTGGAATTGTTGCCCACGATTTTTAGAGGTGCTGCTGCCAGCGATCTGCCTCAGCTCGCAGATCTGGCGCGCGTCACCGTTCCCACACATATTCTTGCGTGGACTGAGGATCCGTCCCATCCGGTGGCTACCGCGCAGGCATTGTTGTATGCATTGCCCCAAGCTACGTTGCAAGTGGCGAGCACCCGCGACGAAGTCAACGCCTGGCCACAGATCCTCATGGACAACGTGGCTAAGCATGGTGCCCCGCACTCGGCGGAGCCAGTTCACTAATCCTTCGGAGCTTTCTTATACAGGTGATTAATCAGCGGAGCTAGAAGCAAGTACCCCAACACCGCAGTCAAAGCTGCAATGAATGCGGCCTCATAGGTGGTCATGACCAAGCGGTAGCAGGCGAGCATGACGATAAAGGTCATGAGCGCCTGCAGGATGTGCACGGGGAGTTTGTGCGCTGTGTTGAAGACTCTCAAGACGATTCGATCGCTGATTTCGCCGAGGGCCAGCACGAGCAAAACAAAAATAATGGTCAATAGTGGGGACCACGGAAGGATTCCGGGTCTAGGGGTGCCGTAGTGCGCGATCCAGAGCGGAGTGAAAAAGCCTAGGAGTATTGGCAAGCCTGATGCTAAGGTCACGAGGGCCAGGTAGAGCCCCAGTAAGGACCTCTGGTGAGTACTCAGTCTTTTCATTGGTGCCCAACTTAGCAGTTACGGATCCGCGTTGACTGCATCTTCCGGTGTATTAGTTCCTCTTGCGAAGTTCTCCAGCGATTTGGTCCATGGTCTGTGCAATGGCCAAGGACTCATCGAGTGGCATCACGGGAGATTCAAGTAGGCCTTCGCCGATGCACCGGGCAACGTGGGCAGTTTCCCAACCCAGACCTGTCGCAGCAGAATGCTCACTAAATTTTTGGCTGTCCGCAATGCTGCCATCGTGATGGCGCAGCACGAGTCGCGATCCAGCAAAAATGGGGCGCTCTACCTCTAAGGTTGCTTCTGTACCTGCAATCCAGGCAGCCTGCGGTGAATCCGTTTCAATGCTGCTGAACACGCTCGTCGTGGAGCCATTCTGATTGGCCAGTACCGCCGTAAAAGTCGCATCTACCCCGGTCTCGGTCATTCGACCGGAGGCATGCAGTAATTCTTTGGCCGGGGAAACCATGGCACTGAAAGCGATGGGGTAGATGCCGACGTCTAGCAGGGCGCCGCCACCCAGCGCAGGATCATAGATCCGTGACGTAGGGTCTACAGCAAACTTTGCGCCGAAGTCCGCGTTTACCGCCAGAACGTCGCCAAGAAGACGGGACTGAAGTACCTGCGCGATCACGTTGCCAATGGGCAAAAGACGCGACCACATAGCTTCCATTACAAACACCCCGGCCGATCGGGCGGCGGTGATTACCTGCCGGGTTTGCTCAGCGTTCAGGGTCATCGGTTTTTCCACGAGAACATGTTTCCCGGCGGCAATTGCTTTCAGCGCGAGTTCCGCGTGGCCACTATGGGGGACCGCAATGTAGAGCACATCCACGGTTGGGTCGCTGAGCACCTGATCATAGGAATCATAGGCGCGAGTATCTTCGTCCCCGTGGGTCCGGGCGAATTTAGTGGAGCGTTCTTGACTGCGTGAACCGACAGCGGCGATACGGCTCTTGGTCAAGGTATTCAGCGAGATGGCGAATTGCTCAGCAATCCACCCAGGGCCCAAAATTCCCCAATTCAACGCTGGCGCCGTTGAGGGATTCAGTAGAGTTGACTTGGGCAGTACTAGGGACACGAAAGCTCCATCGGCAAGTGGTTGGGTGGCTGATAATCACCCTAGTGGCCTGTAGCTGTTAGCGGAAGAGCGGAGTGGTGTTGCTAGCTGTCTAGAAAAATTAACTCACAACTATCCGGGCAAAACGCGTCACTTGCTGGCTCTCGTTGATGTACGAGAAATCTTGGGACGTGGCAAACGCGTAATGCTCACCAGCGCTGCGCAGGACGGTTTCTTCTGTGGTTTTGATCAGCAGTTCTCCTTCGAGAACTAAAATCATTTCCGACCAACCTGCGGGGTCCGGCTCACCGACATAACGCTCTGTAGGTTCCAGGCACCAGCTCAGAAGCTGTGCTTCCTTATTGGCTGGAACGGAGGCCATCAGTGTCGCCACGCTTCCAGGATGCTGTCCTCTCCACACAACTTCGTTGATTGAGGAGCGCGGAGCCGAGGGCTCCGCGACCAAGTCAACAAATGTCACGCCCAAAGATTCTGCCAGGCGGTCGAGTCCGGTGAGGCTAATGTTCGCTTCGCCCGCTTCAAGCTTGATCACGGTACGTCTGCTTACTCCCGACGCATCTGCGAGTGCTGCCTGACTGAGTCCGGCATCCAGTCGAAGGCGGCGGACATTTCTACTCACGTGTGCGAGTACCTCTGAACTCTCATCAGTTTGCATGTGCACTATTATTCACCATATAGTTGTGCATTATGTTGCACACTAGGTCGCGGCGGCGTTTACTCTCCCGTCAAGAAGCGGTACTCATGCTTGCTACGTGCGTATGGGGCGCTACTTTTCTGATCATCCATGTAGCGGTCCAGTACACCGGTCCGTGGTTCTTCGTTGGAATGCGATTTATTACTGCGGGTCTTATTAGTGCCCTGCTATTTGCCCGCGTCCTTAAGGGGCTAACGCTAAAGGAAATCTGGGCAGGCGTAGCTATCGGAGTGATGATCTTCTTCGGCTACGGTCTGCAAACTGCTGGTCTACAGACGCTTAATAGCAGCACGTCGGCCTTTATTTCTGCGCTCTACGTTCCGTTGGTGCCGTTGTTACAGTGGGTCGTTTTCCGCAAGAGGCCAGGGTTGCTCACCTGGATTGGTGTGGCGCTCGCTTTCTTCGGATTGATTCTTCTGGCAGATCCCGGAAGTGTCGGCTTCACCTTCGGCTCGGGGGAAATCGTAACCATTATCAGTACCTTGCCAATAGCAGGCGAGATCATCCTCATCGGCTGGTTCGCCGGGAAGGTGCATCTGGGCAGGGTTACCGTGGTGCAACTGCTTGTGGCAGGTCTGCTTGGATTCCTCACCGTGCCTATCGTTGGCGAGCAGATCCCTGAATTCTCGTGGGTGTGGGTCATAGCTTCCGTTGCCTTGGGCTTGGCTAGCTGCATGATTCAACTTGCAATGAATTGGGCTCAGAAGTCCGTTTCTCCAACAAGAGCCACCATCATCTACGCTGGTGAACCCGTATGGGCTGCGATTATTGGACGCATTGCCGGAGACAGGCTGCCTCCCATTGCCATTCTTGGCGCGCTATTCATTGTCATTGGCTCACTGATCAGCGAACTGCGGCCCCCAAAATCGAGCGACGCTTCAGCTCAAGAGAAAGCCACGAGTTAACAAGATAAGGTAATGCTGCTAAGTCGACGAGCAGCTACAGCGCTACGGTGTTGGCCAACACCGGCAATTGTTCACGCGCCTGTCTAACCAACGACAGCTCTAGATCCACCACGAGCAATTCGGGCTGGGCCCCGGCCTGCGCGATGACACGGCCAAGCGGATCGACAACCACTGAATGCCCCACGCCAAGCGGTGCGGTACCCGAGAGTCTCTCGCCGACGCTTACCGGATCAGCCTGGTCAACGGCCACAACAAAGGTGGTCGAGTCCAAAGCGCGGGCCTTGGCTAGAGTGGTCCACTGCTCAACCTTGCCTTCACCTTGTCCCCATGAAGCACAGACGATGTTCACTATGGCCCCTGCATTGGCATGATGGATGAACAACTGGGGGAACCGAAGGTCGTAGCAGGTAGCAATACCGATGCTCTGACCCTCATGGGTGAACTGCACGGGGGTAGTTCCTGGGGTGACCGAGTCAGACTCGGCATAGCCAAAAGCGTCGTAGAGGTGGATCTTGTCGTAGTGCGTATCTACCTCGTCGCCGGCAACCAAGAGGGTATTGCGAACCCTGCCGGATTCTCCGGGTGTGAACATTCCGGCGATGATGGTGATCCCGATTTCGCGTGCTTGCTGGCGAACCAAAGCAGGCCATGGGCCATCGATGGCTTCAGCAGTCGCGGCCAGATCATTACCAAAAGCCACTTGCATGGCTTCGGGGAAAATCACCAATGAAGCCCCGGCAGCTTTGGCCTTTTTTGCCTGGTCTCGAATGATCACCAGATTGCGTTGTGGATTTGCGGTGCTCAGTACTTGAGCGAGGGCAATCTTCATTAGTCGTTGCCTCCATTGATCAGCTGTGCCTCTTCGCGACCCTTGGATACCGACATGATGTCCGACTGGCGCTCGCCGTCGACCCGAGCTGCCAAGGTATCCAGTGCTGCCATCGATTCCGCTGAAAGTTTCACATTCATCGATTCCAGATTGTCGTCAAAGTGGTGTGCGTAGCGAGTGCCTGGGATAGGGGAGAGGGCAACGTTTTGGCTGCGCGCCTGTTCGTACACCCAGGCCAGGCTGACTTGTGCGGTGGTGATTGCCTCACGCTGGGCAACCTGTTCAATGACGGTGCGCAATGGAAGGTTGTGTTCCATCCGCGCATCTTCAAATCGTGGGAAATTCCGGCGCACGTCATTGGCCTCCAACCCAGCTAATGAGTCCACCTCGCCGGTGAAGTAACCTCGGCCCAAGGAGGCGTAGCTGACCAACCCAACACCGAGTTCGCTGGCCGCGGGCAGGAGCCAACGCTCAATATCGCGACTGAAAATCGAGTACTCCATCTGGATTGCGGTAATCGGATGAACCGCATGAGCGCGACGTAATTCGTTAGCTGTTACTTCAGAGAGGCCAATGTGGCTGATTTTTCCTGCCTCAACTAATTCCTTGTATGCGCCCATCGTTTCTTCGATGGGGATCAGTGGGTCCACCCGGTGGTAGTAGTACAGGTCGATATGATCCACGCCCAAACGCTGCAGGCTCTCATCAAAGCACTTCGTGATGAATGCTGGATCACCACTAACCCGTGGGTCACCCGGGTTCTTCGGGCGTAGGATTCCAGCTTTGCTTGCCAGGGTGACCTCATCACGACGGGTCTTGAGAACCTGAGACAGCAAGGTCTCATTGTGTCCTGCACCGTAGATGTTCGCGGTGTCCAAGAAGGTCACGCCAGAGTCGATGACGTGGTTGAGCGTGCGCAGTGATTCGGTGTCATCTGCCGAGCCGTAAGCGCTGCTCAGGGACATGCAACCAAAGCCCTGCCCAGTGACTTCTAGTCCCTGGCCCAGTTCGATGGTGCCAATGCTGTTGGTTTGTCCCATGCCAGTCCTTCGTCGAGAATTGATGTCTGTTCTTGAGCCTATCGAAGCTTCGTGCCCGAGGCATCAACATTAGGGATTTGTTGAGTATCATGAACTCTCGATCACGCGACACACCTGCCATAATCGCTATCTGATCAGTAAAAAGAGACAGAGTCTCAAGCGCGAGTGGTTAGCTCAGAGTAAAATTATTGTTATGGGTAGCGTGGTGCGTGATCGGGTGCGCGAGAAGATGAAAACCGAGCTTGCGCAGCAGGTGTATACCGTCTTTGCCGAACGCGGATTAGAAAACGTCACAGCGCAGCAGGCCGCCCAGGCTGTCGGAATTTCCCGGGCAACGTTCTTTAGATATTTCTCTTCTAAAGAGGACGCTGTGGTGACCGCATTGCTGTCCATGAATATGCATTTTTCGCAGATGCTTGAATCCATGTCCTCGAATCCAAGCGAGAGTTTGCTGGAACTGTTGCGTCGAAGCTTCGAGCCAACGGTGGTTGCAGCGGAGCAGGACCCGACGGTTATGCGTTCTCACATTGAGCTCGTTTGGAGTACCCCAGCACTTCGCGCTAGTTGGCAAGAATCTCGCAGGGAACAGCAGGTTGCTCTGGCCCAAGCGCTTTCAGTTTTCTGCGCTAACCCGCGGCTAGCCGAAACCTCTGCCTTACTCGCGCTGACCCTTTATGATCACGCGTTGGTTAGGTGGATCGAGTCGCCTAAGCAGTCGTTGCGCGAAATTCTGGATGAAGCTTTTGACTTCGCGTCCATGATTGACAACAAGTGGACTTCTGAGGCCCGAAACTCGCGCTAAACGCCTCAGGCACGTTAAAGGCCGAGCGGCCAGAACACACTGGATAACTCCACTTTGTTCTGGCCGAACACCGGGTTGATCTGAATTATTGTTGCGCTTTGGTTATTGTCTTAGTGCTGTGGGATTGAATGGTGGGATCCAAGGAGTGCTCCCACCGCATGTGTGCTTTCCGCTCCGCACTGTGAGCATTTGGGAGTATTGGTGACAGGCTCGTTCTCACCCACTGGCAGTTCAGCTTCATTTTTTTCAGTGACTTCTCCAGCAAAAGCCCGTTTCATGGCTTCGCGATCAAACTGTCCGTCCCATTTGGCAACCACGGAGGTTGCCACGCAGTTGCCCAGTAGGTTGACTACTACGCGCATGGAATCCATGATGCGATCTGCACCTAACAGCAATGCCACTCCGGCAACCGGGAAGATTCCCAGCGCGGCTGCGGTCGCGGATAATGCCAAGAACGATGAACCTGGAACGCCTGCCATGCCCTTGGAGGTAAGGAGCAGGACCCCCCAACGCCGCTAGCTGTTGGCCGAAGCTCAACGCATGTCCAAATGCTTGGGCGAGGAAGAGCAAGGCGATCGACAAGTAGATGGCTGCCCCGTCGAGGTTGAACGAGTAACCGGTGGGAACTACTAGGTCGGTGGTAGCCCTTGAGCAACCTGCATTGGTCAGCTTGGTCATGATTCGTGGCATGACCGATTCGGTTGAGGCAGTACCCAAGGCCAGTAAGAACTCTTCTCGGGTGTATTTGATGAACTGCCCCGAATGGAACGCGAGCAAACGCCCAGGCGACGATGAATAGAACGCCAATGAACAGTAAGGCCGCGGCATAACAGGCCAAGATCAGCTTTGCGTAGGTGCCGAGTGTTTCAATTCCGTACTGGCCAATGATGAAGCCCATTGCGCCAAACGCGCCTAATGGAGCGACGCGCATAACCCAGCCCATGATCTTAAAAATCAGTTCGAGAACATTATCGAAAATGCCTAGTAGTGGAGCACAGCGTTCCTTGCCCACTACGACAATGGCTGCTCCAAAGAAGACTGAGAAGAACAGAACCTGAAGCAGGTTGTTATCCGAGAAAGCGCCAAAGACGCTGACCGGGATGATTCCTAAAATGAATTCTGAGGCGCTTTTTGCTTCGCCGGTCTTCGCTTCGACAGCACCCGCGTCCAACGTGGATGGGTCGATGTTCATCCCGGCACCGGACTGGATCAGGTTTCCGACCAGTAGCCCAAAGACTAGAGCGAATAGTGTTGCGCAGGTGAAGTAGAGCAATGCTTTGACGCCTAGACGCCCGACTGCTTCGACGTCTCCTACTGTCGAAATTCCTGTCACGATGACGAGGAATATCAGTGGAGCGATGATCATCTTGATCAATGAGATGAACCCGTCGCCCAACGGGCGTAGCTGAGATCCGATGCTTGGCAGGGAATGCCCGATCAATACTCCGGCGACAATGGCGACTCCAAGCTGGAAGAACAAGGAGGTGTAGAAGGGTCTTTTGCGCGGTAATTCGGCGCCCTTAAAAGCGTCTGCGGACTTGATTTTCATGGCTGCTCCCGAGGAATTTTCGCTCCGAGATATGTGCCTGTGGCTTGGGTGTTGTCAACTGTAAGCCAGCCCACTTACTTCCGCAATAAAAAACAGAACTTTCGCAATGCGGAATAAATTGATTCTGGATCGTGGAAAATATCGCGGTCTCACAAGTGCTTTTATGTCTTTAGTAGTGGAAGCGCGACCTTGTCTCTTTCGCATCCAGTCCTGCTGTCTGAAAGGGAGAAAAATAGCAGTGATAAGAGAAAATACGAGAACCAGCATGTGTAAGTGGGGTGATTAATCCAAAGGTGCGTCATTCAAAGTTTCAATTTCCGGCGGTCAGTGGCCGGTTTGTCATCTCTTCCGTTGGTGCCGTCATTTTTTAATCGCCTCACTGAGCCGGTTGGCTAGATAAGCTGAGCCTAGCTAGAAGTTGCAGGTGCCTTGCTGGGAAACTAAGTAAGGCGGAAATCGCTGACACCTTGAGCAGAATTGCGAGCAAATATTCATGAGCATGGAAACTGCCGCTTGGCATTCGCTGTGGAAACTTTCCGGCGACAAAGGCAAGGCCTACGCCTCCACAACGCCAAAGCGAGTGCTGAAATTTGCTGCCTCGTACAAGACCCGTCTGCTGATTTTTGTGTTCTTCTCCGTCATCGCCGCAGTTCTGGCAGTGGTGACGCCAGTATTGGCTGGCCGAGTAGTCGATGCGATTGTCGCGCAGTCGCCAGTGCGAAACATTGCCAATCTGGCCATCATCATGGCGGTAATCGCGGTTCTAGACGCGATTACCTCAGTCATTGTTCGTTGGTTCTCCTCACGCCTAGGCGAAGGCATCATCTACGACTTGCGGACCGCGGTCTTTGATCACGTACAAAAAATGCCAGTGGCGTTTTTTGCTCGCACCCGTACCGGCGCATTGGTTAGCCGTTTGAACAACGACGTGATTGGTGCACAATCCGCTTTTGCCGGAACGCTCTCAGGCTTGGTCTCAAACACCGTTGCACTGATCCTGACCGCAGCCGTCATGTTTACCACCTCGTGGCAGGTCACGCTCATTGCGCTGATTCTCTTGCCAGTGTTCCTGCTGCCTGCTCGTCGCTTTGGTAAGTCAGTGGCATTGCTGCGCCGCGAATCCGCAGAGCTCAACGCGAGCATGGGCAACCAGATGACCGAACGCTTCTCCGCTCCGGGCGCCACACTGATCAAGCTTTTTGGCAGTCCCAAAGATGAGTCGAAGGTGTTCGCGCAGCATGCCGGGCGCGTCCGCGACATTGGCGTAAAGATGACCATGCGTCAGTTCTACTTTGTCACCGCGCTGACCCTGGTTGCCGCACTTGCATTGGCCCTGGTGTACGGCTTGGGCGGTATGTATGCGGTTCGCGGTGACTTGGCCGCAGGTGATGTGGTGACCCTCGGTATGTTGCTGACCAGGCTGTACACCCCGCTTACAGCCTTGGCTAACGCACGGGTGGAAATTACCAGTGCACTGGTGAGCTTTGACCGCGTCTTTGAGGTGTTAGACCTTGAACCACTGATTACCGATGCTCCAGATGCTCATCGTCTAGAAATAGGCGCCCCGGTTCCAGTGAAGTTTGATCACGTGAGATTCTCTTACCCGAGCGCGGACAAAGTCTCGTTGGCCTCGCTTGAAGAGGTTGCAGTGCTTGATACGCGCGGCGGCGAAGAAGTTTTGCACGACATCAACTTTGAGATCCCTGCCGGTCAGACCTTTGCGCTGGTCGGCTCATCCGGTGCCGGTAAATCCACCGTCGCCTCGCTGTTAGCCCGCCTCTACGACGTGGATTCGGGCAGCGTTCAACTTGCTGGGCAGGATATTCGCCAACTTAAGCTGGACTCACTACGCAAGTCAGTATCGATGGTGACTCAGGACGGGCACCTGTTCCACGAAACCATTCGTGCCAACCTGACGCTGGCGCGCCCGGAAACCACCGACGCAGAAATCTGGGAAGCCTTGGAGCGCGCCCGACTTCTGGCGGTGATCCAGTCCCTGCCTGATGGATTAGAAACTGTGGTGGGTGAGCGCGGTTACCGACTTTCTGGTGGAGAACGACAGCGCATGACCATTGCCCGATTGCTTCTGGCTGCCCCGCAGGTAGTAATTCTGGACGAGGCAACTGCCGCACTGGATTCCTCCAATGAAGCTGCGGTGCAAGCTGCTTTGGCTGAAGCCTTGGAAAACCGTACCGCCCTGATCATTGCCCACCGTCTGTCAACGATTCGCTCAGCTGATCAGATTCTCGTGGTGGAAGGTGGCCAAATTATCGAACGTGGAACCCACGCTGAATTGCTGGCCTTGGGTGGGCGTTACACGCAGCTTTACGAAACTCAGTTCGCGCAGTAGCTAGGTATGCGAGACAAAGACTATGAATGAGCTGACGCGTAGCAAGGTCCAGCAAAGAACGCTGTGGGTCCTTGCTGTCTCTCAAGTCTTTGGAACCATTGGTGTGGGTGTGGCCCCGTCCATCGGTATTTTGCTGGCCGAGGAAGTTACTTCCAGTCAGGCCTGGGCAGGTCTTGCCCGCACCGCAAGCACCTTGGGCGCCGCCTTGCTCGGTCTTCCGCTAGGCAATCTAGCCGCGCGCTACGGACGTCGAATCGCCTTGAGCTCGGGTTGGTGGCTGGCAGCTGTCGGTGCCCTACTTTTGGTGCCCGCAGCTCAATTTCACTTGGTGATCCCGCTTTTTGTCGGACTGCTGTTGATCGGCGCTGGCTCTGCCATTAGCCTGCAGGCACGATTTGCTGCCACCGACTTAGCCACCGATGAGCGAAAGGGTCGCAGTCTCTCACTGATCGTTTGGGTGGGAACTATCGGGACCGTACTTGGCCCAAACCTTGGCATTCCGGCCCAACAAATCGGTGCCGCGACGGGCTTACATGTGTACGCTGGAGCATTCCTTATCGCCGGGATCGCGATGGTATTAGCCGGGGTGCTGGTGTTCAGCTTGATGCGCCCCGACCCATTACTTCTGGCCCAGCAACTCGAACGTGACGTCGAGGCGGCGGTACCTGTACGGCAGCGCGGTGGCATTCAACGATTTGTTGCGGAGCTGCGCACCAATAAGCGAGCCCGTTATGCGGTGGTGGCGATCCTCAGCGCGCAGGTGGTGATGGTGGCCATCATGACGATGACACCTATTCACCTGACTCATCACGGCGGATCGGTGTCTCTGGTCGGGGTGACCATCTCGCTGCATATTTTGGGCATGTATGTGCTGGCACCCGTGGTGGGGTACGTGGCTGACCGGTGGGGATATCGCTTCTCTATCGCAGTCGGCTTGGTGATCTTTGCTGGCTCGTTCTTAGCTGGCGGAGCTCATCCACAGAACATGGGGTGGATTATGACCAGCCTGATCTTGCTTGGCGTGGGCTGGTCTTTCATCAACGTTTCCGGCTCAGCGTTATTTGCCAGGGTCATCACTAAACAAGATCGCGCATCGGTCCAGGGCGGCGTTGATGCGCTGTCGAACCTCTCTGGTGCCACAGCTGCTTTTGCCGCTGGGCCCTTGATGGCGGTCAGTTCCTTCTCGGTCCTGACCATCATCGCTGGCATCGTGCTGATCCCTCTGGCGTGGATGACCGTTCTGCCGCCAAAGGCTGAAGAGCTGAAAGGCTAGTCGGCGGCAGCAACCAGCTGCACACCAAGTTCCTTGGCAGCGGCCTGCAGTACGGGTATTGCGGTCTGCATAAAGGCTTCGTCGACGCGAGTAACCGGTCCGGAGACCGAAATGGCCATGGGAGTTGGGGCTCCAGGCACCGGAACGGCAATACAACGCACACCGAGCTCTTGCTCTTCTTCGTCAATCGCGTAGCCGCGTTCGCGCGTAGCCTCCACATCGGTGAACAGCTTGCCCAAAGTGGTGATGGTATTGGCGGTCTTCGGTGGCATACCCGCCTGAGAAACGAGGCGCTGCACCCGTTCGTCATCGAGTACCGAGAGCACTGCCTTTCCCACACCGGAGTTGTGCAGCATTGCGCGGCGTCCAACTTCGGTGATCATGCGCATCGAGTGAGCCGATTGCACCTGGGCGATGTAGGTGACCATGTCGCCGTCCAGGACTGCAATATTTGCCGATTCGCCGAGCTTGGCGACCAATTCCTTAAGCATCGGGGATGCTAGCGCCCCAAGCTGTCGGTTGGCGACTTCGCCAAGACGGATCAGGCGTGGGCCTAATGAGTAGCGTCGGTTAGGTAGCTGGCGAACGTATCCAACACCGACCAAAGTGCGCAATAACCGGTGAATGGTAGGCAACGGTAGGGGAGTGTCAGCGGCGAGTTCACTTAGTGCCGCTTCTCCACCAGCGCGGGCGATGACCTCAAGAAGTTCAAATGCGCGTTCAACGGACTGCACTCCGCCGGTGGTGGACTTGCTGGAAGCCTGCGTCATTTTTACTCCTTTGGTTAAGGCACTGATTTTGGAAGATTGTGGTCCGTAAGTTCTACGATGCGAAATCCTCGTCCCAACAATAGCCTAGAAACTCGCTTTTCTTCCACGATCCGATATTTCGCCGTCAAAAATCCGTGCCGAAGACCACAAAACCCTCTTGCCTTTTCATTTTGAGGATAATAGTATCCACTATACGGAAATCTTTTGAAGAGCTGTGATCGTTGATGGAGCGCCGAACACCCACCGGCGCAACAGGTTGCAGTGGAAAATCAAGGTGCACGTCAAAGCACCCGCGCATGGAACAGAGCAGTACTACAGAGCACAAGAGGTTAAGGAACAACTCATGAGTATTTCAATCACCAGCATCCCCGACGTATCAGATGCCGGGCAGATCCTCTCCGATGATGCCCTAGCGTTCATCCAGAAATTGCATGAGAAGTTCGCCGGAACCCGCAACGAACTACTGGCCGCCCGTTCGGTACGCCGCCAGGAATTCTCCGACGCACGAGCCATCGACTTCGATCCACAGACCGAGTCGGTGCGCACCGGCGACTGGAAGGTCGCTGAAGCCCCTGAAGCATTGCGTGACCGCCGCGTAGAAATCACCGGCCCAGCGTCCCCAGCCAAGATGGCCATCAACGCTTTGAACTCCGGCGCCAAGGTCTGGCTTGCCGACCTTGAAGACGCCTCGACCCCGAGTTGGTTCAACGTGGTTGACGCCATCTCCAACCTTTCGGCGGCCGCCCGCGGCACCCTAGCCTTCACCGATGCCAAGTCCGGTAAGTCCTATGCACTGCGCACCGACGCACCACGCGCCGTTGTAGTAGTTCGCCCACGCGGCTGGCACCTGCCAGAAAACAATGTGCTGATCAACGGCGAACCAGCCGTCGGTGCGCTGGTGGACTTCGGGCTGCATTTCTTCCACAACGCCAAGGTCCTGGCTGAATCCGGGCAGGGACCGTTCTACTACCTGCCAAAGATGGAGCACTACCTCGAGGCGCGCCTGTGGAATGAGATCTTCACCTTCGCTCAGGCGGAACTGGGTATCGCCCACGGCACCGTGCGCGCCACGATGCTCATCGAAACCATTCCAGCCGCTTTCCAGATGGAGGAATTCCTCTACGAACTGCGTGAGCACGCTTCGGGTCTGAACGCTGGTCGTTGGGATTACCTATTTTCCATCATCAAGACCTTCCGCGAGGCCGGCGAAGCGTTCATCATGCCGGACCGTTCGGCCGTTTCGATGACCGCACCCATGATGCGCGCCTACACCGAACTATTGGTCAAGACCTGCCATAAGCGTGGTGCCTTCGCCATGGGTGGCATGGCAGCATTCATCCCGAACCGTCGCGAACCAGAAGTCACCGCCGCAGCTTTCGAGAAGGTCCGCGATGACAAGTCCCGCGAAGTGAACGACGGCTTTGACGGCTCCTGGGTTGCCCACCCTGACCTGGTGGATATCTGCAAGGAAATCTTCGACGCCAAGCTAGGGGATAAGCCAAACCAGATCGACCGCCAGCGCCCAGAGGTAGAAGTTACCGCCGCTCAGCTGCTGGACATCGCTAGTGCCCCAGGTGGCGTCACTGAAGCCGGCGTGCGCGCCAACCTCTACGTGGCCGTGAACTACGTGGCCGTCTGGCTTTCGGGTAACGGTGCGGTGGCCATCCATAACCTGATGGAAGATGCCGCTACCGCTGAAATCTCGCGTTCACAGATCTGGCAGCAGATCCGCAACGAAGTGGTAGCCACTGACACCGGCAACACCATCACCGCGCAATTGGTATCAACCATTCTGAGCGAAGAAGTAGAACGCCTGCGCGGTGAAGTTAATAATGAAGAGCACTTCAAGACCTACTACGAGCCGGCCGCCGGGTTGATCGCAACGTTGACCAGCGGCAAGGATGAGGACTTCGCAGACTTCCTCACCACCGGTGCCTATGAACTGTTGGAAAAGGAGTACGTGAGCAAGTCATGATCAACCCCTTCGATGAGTCCACGCTGGCCAGCGTAGAAACGCAATTGGCCGCCACCGATCAGCTACTGGAACATGCCTACCCGGGTGATTCCGGGGCCCGCCAACCGGTCCACACTGTATATGTCCCCGGAGATATATACACTGCTGAACTGCCGGTTGCTTGGGGAGCTAACGCTCTGAAAGCTGCTGGCAGTGAAGCCGGATTGGCTGAGCTGGCTGCCAAGCTGAACCTGGCTGAACCACAGCGGCTGGCTCAATTGGTGGCACAAAAGCTGGCCAGCGAACCCATCGAAGATTTGCGCATTGACTTTGAAGACGGCTACGGCAATCGCAGTGATGCTCAGGAGGACGCGGACGTACTGGCCGCAGCCGACCGACTCGCTGCGGCCGTGGCCGCCGGCAAGGCTCCATCCTTCATTGGCATCCGCTTTAAATGTTTCGAAGCGTCCACCCGAGCACGCGGCATTCGCACCCTGGGTCTATTCATTACGCAGCTGCTTTCCCACGCGGAGCTACCTGCCGGACTACGTCTGACTCTTCCCAAGGTCACTACCGTAGACCAGGTCAACGCCATGGTGTTGCTGGCACAAAAGCTAGAGCAGACCCACGGCCTTGAAACGGGCCGGATCCGCTTTGAAGTCCAGGTGGAAACCCCACAGGTGATCATCGCCGCTGACGGAACCCACCCGGTGGCTCAGCTGATCCACGCCGGTCAAGGTCGAGTCTCCTCACTGCACTACGGAACTTACGACTACTCGGCTTCCATGGGTGTGGCCGCCGGTTACCAGTCCATGGAACACCCGGTGGCTGACTTCGCCAAGGACGTGATGCAGGTGGCCGTAGCTGGCACCGGGGTAGAGCTTTCCGACGGCTCAACCAACATCATCCCGGCCGGGGACCCAGAAAATATGGCCGAAGCCTGGGCGCTACACGCGCGATTGGTTTCCCGTCACCTGGCCCGCGGTATTTATCAGGGTTGGGACCTGCACGAAAACCAATTACCTACCCGGTATCTAGCCACCTTTGCGTTCTTCCGCGAAGGGTTGCAAGCGGCCGGCACCCGGCTGCGCAACTATGTTCACCAGATCAGCTCCACCATCATGGATGAACCTGCCACCGCTCGCGCCTTGGCCCGCTACATCCACCGCGGGGTTACCTGCGGCGCGGTGAGCGCCGAGGAAGTTTCTGAGCTGGCCCAGATTTCCCTGCCCGAACTCGAAGCGATCGCGCTGAATCGCACTCACGCCTAAGGATCACATCATGACTGTTCCAGCTGTTCAGAACTCATCGTCCTATTTCGCGAACTTCGGCGGTCACCCGCCACAAAGCGATCTGCTCACCGACCGCGCCATTGTTACCGAGGCCTACACTGTTATCCCCAAGGGCGTGCTGCGCGACATCGTCACTAGCGTTTTCCCCGAGTGGACCAATACTCGCGCTTGGGTATTAAACCGTCCGGTGGCTGGCGGAGCGACGACGTTCGCTCAGTCCATTGTGGAGGTCTCTCCCGGCGGTGGTGCCAGCAAGCCAGAACCTCAGGCCGAGGTCCAGGGGTTCATCTTTGTGCTCACCGGTGCGCTGACCTTGGTTATTGAGGGCACGGAACACGTGTTGGTAGACGGCGGTTACGCCTACCTGCCAGCTGGTAGCACCTGGTCCGCACGGAACGATGGCGCAGAACTCACCAGCTTCCACTGGCTGCGCAAGCGTTATGAACCATTGGCCGGCGTGGATGCCCCAGCTGCGGTAGTTGGCAACGAACGCGACGTTGAACCCGGCGAAATGCCGGGTACCGACGGCAAATGGCGCACCACTCGCATGCTGGATCCTAACGATGTGGCCTTCGACTTTGGCGTGAACATCGTGACCTTTGAACCCGGTGCTTCCATCCCGTTCGCCGAAACTCACGTGATGGAGCACGGCCTGTACGTACTGGAAGGTAAGGGCGTTTATCGCCTCAACGGTGACTGGGTTGAGGTTGAAGCCGGAGACTACATGTCTCTACGCGCCTTCTGCCCACAGGCTTGTTATGCCGGTGGACCGGATAACTTCCGTTACCTGCTCTACAAGGACCAGAACCGTCAGATCGCGTTGTAAGCAGTAATCGAGCGCAGCTGCCGGGCTAATGCTTGGCAGCTGCGCGAACCGAGCCTTGGGCGACGACCTAAATGTTAGGGAAGTGATCCCGCCAGTTGGCAGGGAACCCAAGCTGATTCCAAGAAACTCCGTCGAGGGGCTGAAAGCTGTCCTCTAGGAGATTTACTAGCTGGCTAGACCAAGTCGTTCCTGGAGACGTGACTGATAGCAGTTGTGTGAGAACCCGCGATGTTCCAAAAATTTTATCTTGCTGACCGCGCAGTTCTTCTAACCCAGGAACCATATTTAGTCGTTTTACGGAGACAGGTTCAAAGGTCCTATTCCAAAGCCGCGAATGATGAGCGGCAGTATTTCTGACAATAGTTAGATGCCTGAGCCAGTTCATGAAGGCCGGACCAAACTTTGCCTCAGGGTGACGTTCAGGAGGCACCCATCCGAACCAGCTCGCTACTTTTTCTCGATCAGTATCCATCAGGTTCGCGTATAGTCGCGAAACATCCCCAAAATCCAAGAATTCCATTGCTACCCAAATCGGGTAGCGGCCGTCGTAGGAATCGCGATGGTGAAGCGCTACAGGATCCTTTGCTGCTAGAGCCCGGCTTATCCTGCGGTCAACGATGTCGATCATTTCGTGATGGAGCTGTGGACTGCGGAAGTGCTGTGGATTGGCGAGGGCGTTCACATCACGTTCGCCCAGTACATCTGCTATGCGGGATCGACAGGCAACTTCGACACGTTCTAGACCACTGAGAAGATGGGCTTTGAGTTTTCGATCAAACTCGTAGAGTTCGGCTACGTTTTTCATTGACGCTCCAGTTACAAAGGTGGAGCTTCTGGTGCCGTCATCCTGAACTACGCGAAATGGGTGCCAATAACCACTCAAGCGGTAGTAGCCGACAAAACGAAGCCAATGCTCTGACTGGTCCCATTCAACATCCAGCCCTCGGCCTCTTAGCTGATCAATCTGTTCTGAAATGGACGACCAGTTTTTAAGTTCCTTGAAAGTCACGGCACGACCTTGCCAGCGAGATAAAGATCGACCCCGATGCCAACTAAAAGTTGGGACCGGGGTCAACAGAATTATTACCAGCTTAGCAGATCCATTGGGACACAGGTAGACGTGCGACGACTGCTCTAATCGGTTTTTATTGGTGAAGTTTTGGCCCAACAATTACGGGGCTGTCAATTAACAATTACAAACGACCGCCTCGGATCCCTGTAAATACTGGGATATTGAAGCGGCGCAGAATCTCATTACTTACAAACCGCGGTCCAGCTACTTACAAATCCTGATCTTGCGCAGCCCCTGTGCTCAGGATCAATCGACGCTCCAACCGGGTTAGATTCTGCGAGGTCGGCTCAACGCTTGCCGGGGCCAAAGCGGCGCGCAGCGCATCTCCAACCAACTGCTCATCAAGATGCATACCAACTGCCACCAGTGCGTCATCGGCGGAATCGCTGTGCGCGGTTGCCGGTGCAAAATGTAGCTGGCTGCCAACCATATTAACTAGGTAGCGCTGCATACCGGTGCCGGTGCGCACCTTAATGTGGCCCTTGAGTCGATAGGCATTCGCCGGGGGATTCTCCAGCAAGTCCAGTACCGCGCCCGGATCTGCGGCTTCACCACAAGGCACAGTGACCGCGTGGGCATGCGGGGCATGAACGTGATCATGTTCAGCTCGCGAGGCGGCAGCCAATGGAAGTTCGTCCACTGGATCCTCGTTCAGCGCGATATCAAAGACTAGTTCGGGATCAATTGCCGCATGATTGGCCGGCACGATGGTTACCTGCGGGTTGGCTTCCCGGACCCTATTGCTGATCCGTTTGAAGGTCTCCTCACGGGAGTCTTCCGGGATCATGTCCAGCTTGTTGACCACCACGAGGCTGGCCGCGGTGAAGCGGGCAGGAGCCATAGCGGCGGTGTCCACCGTGTGTTCATGCTGCACCGCATCAATGACATCAATAATGCCGCCCGGGCGTACCCCGGGAGCATTGCCGTAACGCAACAAGCGATCCACGTTGATCGGGTCGGCAGCACCGCTGGCCTCAACGATGATTGCGTCCAACCTAAGCTTGGGCGCAGCCAACTTTTCCAGCAGTTCATCGAGGCCACCGCTATCGGGCAAGCAACAGACGCAGCCTCCGGCGATTGATTCGGCGGCATCAATCTGCCCGGTGATCAGCCCGGTATCCACGTTGATCTTGCCGATATCGTTGATGATCACGCCAACGCGAGTACCGGGCCGGGTGAGCAAGCCATTGAGCAGACTGGTCTTGCCCGCGCCGAGGTATCCGGTGAGCACAATAACGGGGATCACTGCTGGTTCTTTCTTCTTAGATTGATGACCGAATTTCTACCAAGTAGGCAGTTGGGGGATCGGTCCGTCAGCCTTAATGTCGCGGGCATTTCCACGGGCCAACCAGTCAACTAAGGCTGCACGGTCAGCACGTACGGTCAACGAGCCATCACCGATCACCCACTGGTCACCTTCTTCGCTGAGCAGTGTCATACCCGGAGCATTCTTGAACCGCATGGTGCGCACGGCGGCTTCCACCGAGTCTTCAAGGGAGTCCGGTTCGGCTTGCGCAATGGTCCACGCGGTATCAAGATCATGATGGTGGATGACAATTTCACAAATCCGCAGGGCAACCAGCGCGGTGGCAGGGATGACCTTGCCGTGCAAGTCCACTTCCTGGATAGCTAGCTCGCCGCTAAGGCGTTCGGACTGCTGGGCAAAATAGGTAGCGGATTCATCAAAAGCCGCCAATAGTTCTTCGCGTGGCAACGCGGCCAGCTGGTCAATCTCTGCATTGCGGGCTTCTTGAGAAGCGTAAAGCTGTTGTGGTTCGCCGCTGGTGACCCAATCGATGAGCTTAACCAGGGTGCGACCATTGGAGGCGAGGTGCGCGATGACCTGTGCTCGACTCCATCCTTCACAAAGGGATGCGGCGGCTAGTTCTTCAGCGGATAAGCTCTGCACGGTGGAGGACATCGTCGCGGTTTCGCGACCCAGGCGGGACAGATCTGAATGCAAGGTGGCAATATCAATCATGATTTCACCCTACCAACGGCCCGGCGCAGTCGGGCACGCGTGAAGTCCAGGCAGCTCAAATGTTGGCTATCTGCTAGGGGTGACACGTAGCCTTGAAAATAAGCAAAGCAACGATGGGATAACAGCTCAGTGGCCAAGAAAAAGAAGAAGCAGAAGCCCAAGCAAGGGCACCCGGCGCGACTGCAAGGAGATGTCGTCTCCATTGAGCGCGCAAAGGTTAAGCGCGGATTAGATGCGCTGGCCGTTCAGTTCACCCGGTGGCTTGAAGCGCGACATGGGGATAACGAACTGGCGCCTATGGTTCTGGCCGTCGTGACCGAAACTTTGAGCTCCTACGCTGAGGCGATTGAACTTCGCAGCGTCACCGACTTTGAACCGCCACAGCTATTCACCGTGTTGACTGCGACCATCGAATTTGAAGAGGCCGAAGACCCGGATGATGACTCCGGAGAATTGCGCGATCTAGTCTTCACCGCGTGGACCGTCTACTTGGACTTCTTGCTCGACAGTGACCTGTGGGCTGGAGATCCAGCCAGCCTCGAGTGGTTGCTGGCAGCCATCGATGCCGATGACCCCTTCGACGATGAAGATGCAAAAAAGCCGTTGGATGTTCCGGAAACTGCAGAGGCTGCAGTGGCTGAAATTGCCCAAATGTCGGTCTCCAAAATGGGTCGGGAGCTTCTTACTTGGGCCACCACCAGCGGTCACGAATATTGGGCTGCGGGTCCGGGCCCTGAATACGTTTCTCAAGCCGCTCATGCGGTACGCGGGCTGTTCCCGAAGGACCTAGACTCAACAAGTCGTCACTACGTTGTTGCGGTGGTGCTTTCTGCCCTCGAAATCGCCGAGGCACTGGACACCAAAACGGCTGCGCTGCCGGAACTGGGCTCAACCTCGCGCGACCTCATAGCTCCGGACGAGGCGACCGCCTTCGAAAGCAATTACACCTACCTCAAGGCCATCCTTGATTTGCTTCTGGAACAGCCGAAACAAGAAGACGAGGAATCTCTTGAATCCTGGGGTCTATCGAACCTCTGGCTGCTCGAAGCCATTGACGCAGAAGCACATTCGGTTGCTGCTGCCCGTGACGAGATGTTCTCGGAAGCTGCTTGGGCCGGTGCACATCAGCGCATGGAACTGCTTCGTGCTCTTGGCTTGGTGAGCGAAGGAAGCACCTACGACATTCCGGGAATTGTTCGCCTCGCACTGACCGATCTGGATAACGAAGAGCCGGAAGAAGAACCTGCAAGCCAAGCGGTGGCTGATCCCTTTGGATTCTCGCTTGATGATGAGCAAGAGCCTAAGCGAGAAAAGCGGACTGAACCGTACACCGGGAAAGTGCTGCAGCTTAAGCTCTCTCTGCGCGATGTAAAACCACCGATCTGGCGTCGCGTGCTGGTTCCAGCTGACTTGAACCTCGGGGACCTACACGACATCATCCAGATCAGCTTCGACTGGTCCGACTCTCACCTGCACCAGTTCTACGGGCAGAACCATAAGATCAGCTATGGACCGCAGAACTCCTATATGGAAAGTGACCACGACGAGTCGACGGTACTACTCTCCAAGCTCTTCAAAAAGCCTAAAGACCGCCTAAGCTACACCTATGACTTTGGTGATGATTGGCGGATCGGCATTGAAGTGGAGGACGTGCTTAAGTCCGATGATGGTCAGTTGCCTCGGTGTATCGGCGGGCGCCGAATGGGTCCGTTGGAAGACAGCGGTGGACCAGGGAACTGGTCCGAAATGGTTCAAGGGCCAAAAAATGATGCGCCTTTGACCATGATGCAAGACGTGATTCCCGAAGATGCGGCACTGCAGCCGGGTGAAGATTTTGACCCTGCCGTATTTAGCATCGAGGAAATCAACGAGAATCTGGATCTGGAGTTCTAAGCAGAAACCATTAACCGCAAAGGCTCTGGCTAGCCTTGCGATTAGTGGTTTTCACCGGTGACTTTTCCGGTTGAGTCAAGCTTTGATAGTTCTGGCCGAGGTTTAACTGAACCCCATTAACGTCAGCAGTAGTTGGCTTGATGCTTAGGTTTAGTGCCTTGGCCAGGGCTTTTGCTGTCTGTTGGGCCTCTTCGGTATCGGCAGTCAACAGTGTGGATTTGTCGGCCACTGCACTCGCGTTGGTCACCGAAGTCACGTTAAACCCCTGCTTTGCAGCCTTGGCGGAGTACTCGGCGGCAAGACCAGGAACCTGGGCGGCGTTGAAGATCTGCACCGGTGCATCGTGTGTGGTGTCTTGAGTTTCGGTGACTACCGGGGAATCCTCATTCAAACTCGCAAAGAGGCTCTGTGCGCCGGCGGAGGGAATCACCCGATTTTTGTTCTGTGGTGCTGGCTGCCAAGGCATGGTCATGAAGGTGATTTGATCCGTTGGCACCGATTGGGCCCGCACTGCCAATGAGGTCAGGTCAGCCAGGGAACTCAGTCCAGGGTCGACCGTCAACGAGGATGTTGCCGCATCCAAGAACGAGTACAACCGGTCCGGGTGGGCCAGTGTTTCCTTGCTGGTGGCCTGCTGAACGATTGCCGACATCACCATCTGTTGATGGCCAAGACGTGCGATATCGCTACCGTCGCCCACTGCGTGACGGGTGCGTGCCAAGGCCAGTGCATCGCTGCCATTGACCGTTTGTTCTCCGGCTGGCAGATCCAAGTTCGCTTTGGAATCTTTCATCGCTACCGGCAGGCAGACGTTGATTCCACCGAGGGCATCAACGATGGACATAAATCCCTCAAAGTTGATCTCAATAAAGTGATCCAAATGCACTGAGGTTAGAGATTCAACAGCGCTCACCGAGCAGGCGGGCCCATAGTTCAACGCAGAGTTCATCATCGCAAGTCCGCCAGCAAATTCTCCGGCACCCGTGTCTGCGCAGGCAGGCATGTCAACCAGGGTATCGCGTGGGATCTGCACTGCGTCGATGCGCTTATTGCCGGCGGCAATATGCACCAGAACCATCGAATCACTGCGTGCTCCTGAGGCCTGACCAAAACCTGAACTTTCCATCTGACGGGTATCGGATCCCAGTAGGAGAATGTTCAGATCCATACGCGAGTCTGTAGGTGCGGACTCGGAACCACGCATGGCTGCGGTGGAAATGTTGCCTTGGAGTTTGAACCAGAGTCCACCGGCTGCGACCACTAATGAAAGCACCAAGGCTGCGATGACCAGTAGCGTGATGCGCCGGTGGCGAAGTTGTATGCGAAACTTGGTCATCGGTTTCTCCTGGGCATCTTCAGCTGGATTAGATCAAATTCCAGCGGACCATAGAACTACCGGTGCGTTCCAATACCTTGTCCGAGCTCACCTATGCATTCAGGCTATAAAAGGCTGAGAATCCCTTACTTCATCGGGTGAACAGCTCGCGGAATGGAGGCTTACAGGAAACGAAGGAATTCGGTGAGCGCGGGGTTCTGGAAGGAGCCTCGACGATAGATCGCCCCGATGATGCGCCCGGCACCCTGTGGCAGAGCAAGTTGACGCCCACCGTAAACTTCGGCTGACTTAGCCATGATGCTTGGAACCATGGTGATGGCGCCGGTGGCAATGCTTAGCTGCACTAAAGCATCGCGCTGAGTGGTGGTGATGACCCTGGGCGGGGTGCATCCAAACCCGCGGTAGACCTCGTCGGTGATCTTTCGAATGGAGGTGCCCTGCGGCAGGCTGACAAGGGTGAGACTGTTCAGCAGCTGCGCATCAACCGCTACATTCTCCGGAAGGTCAGCTGAAACTATTGCGGTGAATTCTTGGTGGTGGAGCAACTGCGAGTGCATATCCGCAGGAACGCTGTGGCTGACTCCCAGAGCGAGGTCCGCGCTACCCAGTCGGACCACCTCGATGAGTTGCTCATGGTCTTCGGCGCTGAGGATCTCGATGTGGATTCCCGGATGCTGTTGATGAAATGGGCCGAGGAACTCAGGCAGGACACTGCCAATCAAGGAAGGCAGTCCGGCCACCTTGAGCGAACCGGTAGTCAACTCCCGAGTGGAAGCACCAAGTGCGTTGATGGAAGAGAGCTCATCGAGGATGCGCCGGCCGGCCGGGAGGATGCTTCGTCCAGTATCTGTCAGGTGCATGGTGCGCCCGGCTGCACGGAAAATTGGTACGCCCAAACTGTGTTCAAGCGCCTGGATTCGGCGCGAAAGTGAGGGTTGTGAAATTCCAAGAATGTCAGCCGCTGCGGTGAAGGATCCGTAGTCGACAACTGCGATAACAGCTGATATCTGAGCGAGCGAGATACTGCTGATATCCAGATTCTTGGTCATGGATTCAACGCTAACATGGGCGCTAAAGCGTGACTGGGCAGTGATTAGCCAGTGAACAAACGGCGGGATGCACTCGTTGAGTGCATCCCGCCGTTGAAAAAGTTTCTTAGTTTTGCTTAGCTCTCGGTACCGTCGATCGCCGCACCGGACGGCGTTGCGCCACCCTCGTCGGTCCAGTCTTGACCGACCTCGTCGTTCAGCGCAGGGTCGGAAACGGTATCTGGCAGTTCGGCTTCATTCTTGTTCAAGAAGGCGTCCGGATTATTTGCAGTCATAATTCCATCCCTTTCGTAGGCTGTAGTGCCAACCTAACAAGATTTGGGTGGTGAATGCATCCCGAGACCTAGTGTTTTCAGGGATTCATAAGCAAGTGATCAGCTTGCGTTATCTGCTCCCACAGTCGACTCACGAATCACCAGTTTGGGTGTGAAAACGAACTGTTCGCGAACTGCGTCCTCGCCCGCTTCGGCTTCACGCAATAGGACATCAACTGCGGTGCGACCAATTTCTTCGGCCGGCTGCCTCACTGTGGTGATCGGGACTACCGCTGATTCAGCAAAGGCAATGTTGTCATAGCCCACCAGCGCGATATCTTCCGGGACCGAGAGTGAACCGGACATCACCAGGGCCTGCAAAATCCCTAAGGCCAACAAGTCATTGGCGGCGAAGATACCGTCCGGACGCTGTTCTGGTTCCATGGCGAGAATGCGTTCGCCTACGGCTCGGCCTTCAAGGACAGTTAGCTGCGCAGTTGGCAGGTACTGCAGTACGGCGTCGGCGGTGCCGGCAATGATTGACTGCGCGCCTTCGAGGCGATGTTGGACCTGTTCGATGCTTTGTGGTCCGCCGACAAAAGCGATGCGCTTACGGCCCAGATCCACCAGGTGCTGTGCCGCGATGCGGCCACCTTCAACGTCATTAACTGAAACCGAGGAGAAGCTGCGGTCCCCACTTCCACGGTCTACCAAAACTACTGGGGTGCCGGAGTCGCGAATTTTCCATAGGCGACTCAGATCGCTATGCATGGGGGAGATGAGTACGCCGGCCACTCGTTGCTCTTCGAAGAGATCTAGTAGCTGGCCTTCGGTGGTTAGCGAGCTGTCGCTGGATCCCATCAATACGGTGTAGCCATTGTCTAGAGCTCGGCGTTGTGCGCCCTGGGTGACGTCCATGAAAAACGGGTTGCGCGCGTCAAGGACGACAAGTCCGAAATTTCGGCTGTGTCCGGCCCGCAGCTGTCGTGCCGCGTCGTTGCGGACGAAGCCAAGCTTCTCAATTGCTGCGGCAACCTTGTCGACGGTGCGTTCGGAAACGACCTGAGGGCGGTTGAGCACATTGGATACTGTGCCCACGGAAACTCCTGCTTCGGCGGCGACTTCCTTAACGCTGACGGCCACAGAGGATTCCTGTTCTTTTTGATGATGGTCTTCTTGCGAGTATATCCCGAGTAGCCCGTTTACAGGCTTACACAACCTTATTTTGAAAGGTTTCAAAAATATTTCATTGAGTGATCGATTCCGGCTTGATCTAACTCAGTGAAGTAGCTTACACTCAATAAATCGGGTGATTGAAACGATTCATTTTCATAAAAATGAGACTCACCCGAATCCACTTACAACGACGTTGGTAACCGAAGGGAAAACGAGTGCGAGTCTGCTTCCAGCTTCAAGTCGTCCCGAAGCTCATGGACCAGTACATCGAACGCCATCAACAGGTGTGGCCAGAGATGCTGACAGCCATCAAGGACGCGGGACGTCGCAACTACTCGCTCTTCCTTCGAGAAGACGGGCTGTTGATTGGTTATTACGAAACAGACGATGACCAGGCAGCCCAAGCAGCCTTAGACGCCGATCCGCGCACCGCGAAGTGGGAAGCGCAAATGTCAGAATTTTTTGTCAGTCTCGACGGCCGCGCAGACCAAGGGGCCCAACGGCTCACCGAAGTATTCAATTTGGAAGATCAACTGGCGCAATTTCCAGCAACCACGCACTAGTACAAAGCTTTAGAAATGGAGAGGTCAATGGGCACAACGTTGAGTCCCGAAAACCTGCAAACCCTGAACCGTCTAGCCATCGAAGTCCCTTCATGGGCCTATGGAAATTCCGGCACTCGCTTTAAGGTGTACTCCACCGCTGGCACTCCACGCGATCCTTTTGAGAAGATCGCCGACGCTGCCGAAGTTCATCGGCTGACCGGCCTAGCTCCATCGGTGGCATTGCACATTCCATGGGACAAAGTTGAGGACTTCGGTGAATTGCGTACCCATGCCGAAAACCTCGGCGTCCGCCTAGGAACCATCAACTCCAATACCTTCCAAGATGATGACTACAAGTTCGGTGCACTGACCCACGAGGATCCAAAGATCCGACGCAAGGCCATTGACCATCACCTTGAATGCATCGATGTCATGGACTCCACCGGTAGCCAAGACCTAAAGATCTGGCTTGCCGAAGGCTCCAACTATCCAGGACAAGCTGACATGCGCGGGCGCCAGGATCGGTTGTCCGACTCGCTGGCTGAAATTTACGCACGGCTACACGGCGAGCAACGACTGGTCTTGGAATACAAATTCTTCGAACCAGCTTTTTACCACACCGATGTCCCTGACTGGGGTACCTCCTATGCTCAGGTGGCTGCCCTAGGCGAGCGCGCCATGGTGTGTCTAGACACCGGACACCATGCCCCGGGCACCAACATCGAGTTCATCGTGATGCAGCTACTGCGTCTGGGCAAACTCGGCTCCTTCGACTTCAACTCGCGCTTCTACGCCGATGATGACTTGATCGTTGGCGCCGCAGATCCTTATCAGCTCTTCCGCATCATGGCTGAGGTGATTCGCGGCGGCGGGTTGGAAGAAACAAGCACCATTTCCTTCATGCTGGACCAGTGCCACAATGTGGAGAACAAAATCCAAGGCCAAATTCGCAGCGTACTCAACGTTCAGGAAATGACGGCTCGTGCCCTACTGATCGACCGCGTTGCGTTGACCGAAGCCCAGATCTCCGGAGATGTGCTGGTCGCCAACGAGATCTTCATGAACGCTTTTTACACCGACGTCCGCGCGCAGCTTGAAGCCTGGCGGGCCGAGCGTGGACTACCAACCGACCCGATGCAGGCCTTCCGCGAATCGGACTACCAAACACGTATAGAAGCCGAACGCACCGGCGGAGTACAAGCAGGATGGGGAGCCTAAATGGGTACCGTAGCAACGAAGCGCGGCATCTCCGGATGGAAAGCCACCATCGCGGTGGCGATGAGCAACTACATCGAAGCCGGCGCCATCATCGCGCTCGCCACCAGCCTGAGCTTGTGGCAGAACGCCTTCGGATTTGAAGACTCACTCGTTGGCGTGATCGCGGCAGTCTCGGCCAATGCCTTCGGCGCGGCCCTTGGCGCGATGATTGGTGGACCGCTCTGTGACCGCTTGGGTCGTAAGTTCATCTACACCTACGACCTGATGGTCTTTATGCTCGGCGCATTGCTGATCACTTTCACCTTCAACACCGCCCTGCTCGTCATCGGCGTAGTCCTCATGGGCATCGCGGTGGGCGCCGGTGTTCCGGCCTCCTGGACCTATATCGCCGAGGAAGCTCCGCAAGAATCTCGCGCCGCCCACGTGGGTACCGCGCAGTTGGCTTGGTCCTTTGGTCCGGCCGTTGGCTTCGCATTGGCGATCATGGTTGAACCGCTGGGAGTGGCCGGTTCGCGCCTGATCTTCTTCCATCTGTTTATTGTGGCCGCCGTGACCTGGTGGGTGCGCCGCGGACTGCCCGAATCTACACGGTGGAAAGAGCAACGGGCGCAGGAGCTGGCCAACGGTACCAAGGTATCCTTCTTCTCCGGCATCCGAGGCCTGCTGGCCGAACGCAAAAACTGGTCCGCCCTGTTCTTCCTGATCGGTGTGTATGGACTATGGAATACCGTGGCCGGTCAGGCCGGAATTTTCCAGCCGCGAGTCTACGCAGCTGCCGGCGTGGAATCAGCCACGCAGCAGAACCTGCTGCAGGTATTGGTTTGGGTGCTCACCGCTGCCGCCACGTACTTCGGCTTCATGAAATACGGGGATCTAGTATCTCGGCGGTGGTTGTACTTCACCGGCGCCTTGCTAGGCATTGCCGCCTGGGCAGTGCTGATCTTTGTACCGCCTGGCACCTTCTCACTGCTGTTTTACGCAGTGGCATGGGGCATCTCCGCTGGTATCGGAGCGCAGGCGTTCTACGGTTTGTGGACCGCTGAGCTCTTCGCCACCAAATACCGTGCCAGCGCCCAAGGTGTCCTTTTTATGCTGGCTCGCGTTTTGGTCGGTCTGCTGTCGCTGGTCTTCCCGGTGCTGCTGACCAACATAGGACTGGAGAAACTCGGCCTGCTGATCCTTGGACTGCTCGCTGCAGCCTTGCTAATTGGAACCATCTGGGCTCCCGAAACCCGCGGCAAGTCCCTCGAAGAAATTGAAGTATCTCGTTACGGCAAGCTAGTGGCACCCGACAAGATCGACGCCTAAGCACCAGACCGCCTGAGCACCACAACGCAGATCCCTGAGACGAACTACTGAGAGAATCATGACTCAAAGCATCACATCAACGAGCACCAGCGTAGCTGGGCAGCTCATCGAACGCTCCAACCGCCTAGGGCAAGACAAGAAAAACACCAACTACGCCGGTGGCAACACCTCAGCCAAGGGCAGCGCCATCGACCCGGTCACCGGCGAGAATCTTGAACTGCTCTGGGTCAAAGGCTCCGGCGGCGACTTGGGAACGCTCACCGAACAGGGACTATCCACCCTGCGCTTGGACCGTATGCGTTCACTGGTACAGGTCTACCCCGGGGTGGAACGTGAAGATGAAATGGTGGCCGCCTTCGATTACTGCCTGCACGGCAAGGGTGGCGCAGCGCCATCCATCGACACGGCCATGCATGGTCTGGTCAACGCCAATCACGTTGACCATCTGCACCCTGACTCTGGCATCGCCATCGCCACCGCCAAAGACGGCCGCGAACTGACCGCCAAGATCTTTGGCGACAAAGTGGCCTGGGTGGATTGGCGTCGTCCGGGCTTCCAGCTCGGACTAGACATTGCCCGAATCAAGGATGAAAACCCACAAGCGGTGGGCTGCATCCTTGGCGGTCACGGAATCACTGCTTGGGGAGACACCAGTGAGGAATCGGAGGCGAACTCACTGTGGATCATCGATACTGCCGCCGCGTACATTCAGCAGCACGGAGCACCCGAACCTTTTGGTGCGGTAGTTGCAGGTTTTGAAGCCTTGCCAGAATCTGAACGTCGTACCCGGGCCGCCGCATTGGCGCCAACCATTCGCGGTTTGGCCAGCACCGACAAGCCAATGGTCGGCCACTTCAGCGATGACGAGCGGGTATTGGCGTTCCTCTCACGCCAAAAGCTGGCACAGCTAGCTGCACTCGGCACCAGCTGCCCAGATCATTTCCTGCGCACCAAGATCAAGCCGATGGTTCTAGACCTGCCGGCATCGGCAAGCATTGAGGAGCAGCTGGAGCGGCTCAAAGAATTGCACGGGCAATACCGCGAGGACTACCAGCGCTACTACGAGAGCCACAAGGATGGAAACTCCCCGGCCATGCGCGGAGCGGACCCCTTGATTGTCCTGGTTCCCGGCGTGGGCATGTTCTCCTACGGAGCCAACAAGCAGACTGCACGAGTGGCCGGTGAGTTCTACCTGAACGCCATCAACGTGATGCGTGGCGCCGAAGCACTCTCTACCTACACCCCAATTTCTGACGCGGAGAAGTTCCGCATCGAATACTGGGCGTTGGAAGAAGCCAAACTGCAGCGTATGCCCAAGCCCAAGTCCCACGCTGGCCGTATTGCCTTGGTGACAGGTGCAGCTTCGGGCATTGGTAAAGCTGTGGCCAAGCGGCTGGCTGCTGAAGGTGCATGCGTGGTGATTGCCGATCTGGATCTGGCCAAGGCGCAGGACGCAGCCGCCGAACTGGGCAGCAGCGATGTTGCCGTGGGTGTAGCCGCCAACGTTGCGGATGCCGACGCCGTACAGGCCGCCATCAACGACGCAGTGCTGGCCTTTGGTGGGCTGGACTTGGTGGTCAACAACGCTGGGCTCTCGCTATCGAAGCCCCTGCTTGAAACCACGGAAGCAGACTGGGATCTTCAGCATGATGTGATGGCTAAAGGTTCGTTCTTGGTGTCCAAGGCTGCGGCTAAGGTGCTGATTGAGCAAAAGCTTGGCGGTGACATCATCTACATTTCCTCCAAGAATTCCGTATTTGCTGGCCCCAACAATATTGCTTATTCAGCCACCAAAGCTGACCAAGCTCACCAGGTTCGTTTGCTTGCTGTTGAGCTGGGCGAGCATGGAGTCAGGGTTAACGGCATCAACCCTGATGGTGTGGTGCGAGGTTCAGGAATCTTCTCCTCGGGTTGGGGCGCTCAGCGTGCTGCGACCTATGGTGTGGCCGAAGAAGACTTGGGCCAGTACTATGCAAACCGCACAATTTTGAAGCGAGAAGTTGTCCCTGAAAACATTGCTGACGCAGTATATGTACTGACCGGACCAGAATTAACCCGAACTACTGGGTTGCACATTCCAGTGGATTCTGGGGTTGCAGCAGCCTTCCTGCGATGAGTGAAAAGATTAAGCTCAAGCCGGTTGCGGCCATTGATTTAGGTGCAACTAGCGGCCGGGTCATGATTGGTGAACTGGTGGACGGGAAAGTTCAGCTGACCCTTTGCCACCGTTTTGCCAACGGGCCGGCGCCGTTAGACCAGCTTGAAGACGGCGCATCAGCCCAGGCTTTGGCCTGGGACATTGACGGGGTGTGGGCGCAGATTCGTATTGGCCTGAAAAAGGCCTTTGCGCTGCGTCCGGACATCGCCAGTATTGGCGTGGACTCTTGGGCCGTGGACTATGCACTGCTCAAAGAAGGTCAGCGTCTAGGCCAGGTGCGCCACTATCGGGACCCACGCAATGAGCAGGCAGTTCCTGATCTTGAATCTAAGTTCAGTCGCGCGGAACTATTTGAGCGCAACGGACTGCAGTACCTTCCGTTTAATACTGTGTATCAACTGCAGGCGGAACACAGCGATTCCCGGTTGGCTCAGGCGGATCAACTGCTGTTGGTACCCGACTACGTCAACTGGCTACTGACCGGCCATGCACGCTGCGAATGGACCAATGCCTCCACCACCGGGCTGTTTAACCAGCGAACGGAAAGCTGGGATGAGGATTTGGTGCAGCACCTCGGGGTTGGCGACTTGCTGGCTCCAATTATTCATCCGGGTCAGGAAGTGGGTTCATTGCTGCCCGAGTTGGCCCGCGAATTTGGGGTCTCAAACCCGGTATCGGTGGTGGCGGTTGCGTCGCATGACACCGCAAGTGCGGTGGCAGCGACCCCGCTGACCAGCGAAAAATCAGCCTACATCTCGTGTGGCACATGGGGTCTGGTCGGTGTAGAACTGGGCGAACCGGTGCTGAGCCAAGAGGCTCAAGAGGCGGGGTTCACCAATGAACTCGGTTTGGACGGGTCGGTACGGTTCCTCAAAAACGTTACCGGCACATTCTTGCTTAGTGAGTCGGTGAGCTATTGGAATCAGCAAGACAAGTTGGCCGCAGGGCCTGAAGTTCAGTTGAGTGGCCTCCTTACAGAGGCCGAAATCCTGCCCGCTGCTGGGGTGCTGATTGATCCGCAACATAAGATGTTTCTCGCTCCCGGGCAGATGCCGGTACGCATCAACGAGGCGATTGTGGCTGCCGGTGGTAGGGCGCCGGAATCTCGTGCGGAGTTGATCCGCGTGGTCATCGAGTCCCTCGCTGCCAGTTTTGCCCGCCAAGCGCGAGAAGCCGCACGCTTAGGTGGATTCGAGTTAGCAGACATCCACATTGTTGGCGGCGGATCTCAAGGCGAATTGTTGTGCCAGCGCACCGCTGATCACGCTCAGGTACCGGTGATCGCCGGGCCGGTTGAATGCACTGCCCTAGGCAATGTGATGGTGCAGCTGAACGTGATAACGCAAGGTACCAACAAGGCCGAAGACCTGCGTACGGTCGTTCGCCGTTCCGTAGATTTGCGTCACTATCAACCAGATAGTGCGCTCAAGCTGGTTTAGATCCGTGTGGGAATCTAAACCATCAGTGATCCTCCAGCCCCGCGGGCTGGAGGATCACTTCATGCTTATTTGTTTCGCTGAACAAACACCACGGAATCTTCCATAACCGCCGGTTCCCCGTTGGGTGCGGTGATGGTGCGTTCGCGAAGCTCAGCGGTGTGAATGCTCCACTGCACCGGGTCCAAGTCCAACGCCTCAAGTTCCTGCTCGGGGCTGGGGAAGATGGGCAGCTCATGCTCCGGAATCTGCGCGAAGGATGGCAAGGACGCATGCGATAAGGCCAGCAGGTGACCGCCGGGTGCAACAAAGCTTGCAGCCTTGCGCAAGAATTCAGCGCGAGGGAACTGGAATGGCGCCTGGAAGAAGCTCAAGGTCACTAGATCAAAGCTCTGCTTTGTATCCCACGCATCCAGATCCGAGGCCACAAACTGTGCTGCGCTGGGATCAATTCCATGCTTTTTCGCTTCCTCAACAGCGCGAGAGATCGCGGTCGGGGAGATGTCCAGCCCGGTGGCCTGCCAGCCATTGGACGCCAGCCACAAAACATCGCCGCCTTCTCCGCAGCCAATATCCAAGGAGGTTCCTGGGGTTAATGGAGCCACCAGATCTTCAATGACCTTATTAACCTTGCCGGACCATACTCGTTCCGATTGCCCGTAGTGCTTTTCCCAGAAGGTAACGCCTTCAAGTTCTTCGGTATTGTGCTGGTGGCTCATTAGTGCCGTCCTGTTCTGATTCGTCAGTCTCTACTAACCGACCGTACCGGCAGGGGAGTGAAGCACGCGAGGTAATTTGCGTCAGCGGCAAGAATTGGCAAAGTTAGCGAGAACTGACCTTTCCGAAGAACCGTGCGATGGAGGCAAGGACCATCGGCCTGCAGGCAATCCATGCACCCATGATGACCAGCAAAGACAGTGCAAAGTAGAGCAATCCCGCCCAGTTGTCCGCGTACGCAGTGGGATCGGTCGAACCTTGCGCAGCGTACATATGGTTCAGATTGCGCAAAGCACCGGTGGAGAACACCAAGATCACATGGACAAGTATGAACAAGACAAAATAGAGCATGGTGGGGAAGTGCAGTGCACGTGCCCACTCGATAGGGTACCGCTTGCTCAGTGCTGGGTTTTTAGGCCAGAACGCACTCAACCGGAATCCGGTGATTGCAGCCAACGGTGCAGCGATGAATACGGTGACGAAGTAGGCCAGCTGCTGCAACGAGTTGTAGTTGACCCAACCATTTTCAGTTGGCCAATCCAAGCTCAGATACTGCAGGGCCGCAGAGAGTGCGTTCGGGAAAACTTCCCAAGACGTAGGGATGATTCTCATCCAATGTCCTGTTGCGAACAGCACGATGACAAAGACCAAACCGTTGATGATCCACAGCAAATCTAGGCTTTGATGCAACCACAAGTTGATGCTGACCTTAGGGCTGCGCTTGGATGACCAATAGGCTGGCGGCTTTTTCTGGTGTCGGACCAACATTCCTGAACGGATGATCAGCACCATCAGGAAGAAGTTGAAGAAGTGGTTCCATGCAAGCCATGCGGGAACGCCAACGGGAGCCGACTCAGGCAGGTGGTATTCGCCCGGGTAGCGATCGATGAACGCGGCAACTGCATCGATGCTGGCAATGCCGCGAGCCACCAGGACCACCGCGGTGGCCATGCCCAAGGCACAGAACGCACCGAGAATCGAAGCCAAAACCCATTGTTTGGTGGTCAATGGACCATGGCGTTTTGGCTCTGTTTTCGTTGGCGCTGGCGTTGCAGTTGTCGTTGGCTTTGAAGGCGCGGCAGCCGGTGCTTGCGCAGCTGGCTTTGCCGGCGCCTTGACTGGTTGTTCTGTTGGGCTTGGTGCTGGTGCGGTAGTTGCCGCAACAACTTCCGGCTGCGCTTGGGGTTCCAGAACCGGGGCCGCGGAGGTATCCACAACCTGTGCCGGTGGCGTAGCAATAGTCTTCGTCTCTTCAACCGGAGGCTGGATTGGAGCGGGCGACGCAGGAGACGACGGAGCAGAAGCGATGAAACTACTTGGTGGCCAAGCTTCACCGTCGGCTACCCGAGGCAGCCCTCGTCTGATTGTTGCGCTTTCCCCACCTGTTGCAATTGGGCTGGCAAGGGCAGTGGTACTCGCGGGTGCAACTTCTGCAGCAGCGGCGTCAGGCTCGACTTCAGCTTCAGCAGGTGCAGCAGAATCGGCTACCGGTGCCGCAACAACTGGCTCCGACCGAGCAGGCGCCGCGGCAGAGGTAGTAACCAGTGTTTGTGCCGGTGGCCAGGGTTGTCCATCAACGCTCCGGGGTAATCCTTGGCGTAGCGACCGGGCAGGTGTTGCCGACGCAGGAGCCACAGCAGAAATAACCGCAGGAGCAACGTCAGCAACAACCTCGGAAGGAACTTCCGGGGCCTGTGGCGCGACGTCGCTTTCAACCGCTACCGGCGGCGCAACGGGTTCGACTTGAGGCACTACCTCGGTAACCGGCGGCCACGGATCTCCACCGGCTACACGGGGCAAACCCTGGCGAAAGGTACTAGATGTTGGGCTCATGATTACTGCGCCTTGCGTGCTTCCAGCGCGGAGATCAACTGCGGAACAACTTTGAACACATCGCCAACAATGCCAAAGTCAGCAATTTCAAAGATTGGTGCATCGCTGTCTTTGTTGATCGCCACAATGGTTTTTGCCGTCTGCATGCCAGCCTTATGTTGGATGGCTCCGGAGATGCCGAGGGCAACGTAGAGCTGCGGTGCCACGGCCACACCGGTCTGACCCACCTGGGCTGCGTGCTCAATGTAGCCAGCATCAACGGCTGCGCGCGAGGCGCCCACGCCGGCGCCCAGCGCATCGGCCAGCTGGTAAACCAATTCAAACTGCTCGGCACTACCCAGACCTCGACCGCCGGAGACAACACGGGTGGCGGTACGCAGCTCGGGACGAGCGGAGTTGCTCGTAGCTTGTTGGATCTCGTGCACTTCGATTTCTGGGCTATGACTAGCGGTCAGCTCAAGGGCGGTAATGCTCGCTTCTTGGCTTGGCGCCCGAAGCTCGCTACTGCCCACCCGGAGGGTGATCACCGGGGCACCAAAGGTAGGCGCACTGAAAGTTGAATAGGCGCCACCATAAATTGAGTGGCTGGCCATGATGCCTTGCTCATCGCGTTGTACACCCAGCGCGTCCACGCTTACCGCTAGCTTGTTGCGTACCGCAAAACGGGCTGCGACCTCACGCGAGGTGAGCGTGTGGCCCAACAATACCGCTTGGGGGTGGACTAGGTCATAACCATTCTGCAAGGCGTCGGTCAGTGGAGCGCTGAGGATGGTGGAGTCGGTGCTGGCGGTCAGTACCGCTGCGGCACCACCTTGAGCTGCCTGAGTGGCGAATGACTGAAGGTTTTCCTCAGTTCCGGCCACTAGGGCAACCGTTGTACCAATACTGCTGGCAGCACCAAGTAGTTCGGCGTAGTTGCTGGCCAGCTCACCGTTGGGCGTGGTTTCGAGGAACACCAGAATGGAATCCGGGGCAAAAGTTGTCATGATTTTTCTCCGCTCACACCAGGTTGTTCTTGGCCAGGTACTCAACCAGCGCAGCCGCTGCCGCTCCGTCGTCATTCATGATCGTGCCAGCCTCACGCGGTGGTCGTTGCTCAACGGCAAGCATGATGGACCGAGCCGTATCCGTAGGTAGTGCTTCAACTCCAAGGTCCGTAAGCGTTAGCACCTCGATCGGCTTTTTCTTGGCGGCCATAATGCCTTTAAAGTTGGGGAATCTTGCATCGGGCAGCGCCTCGGTGATCGAAGCGATGGCCGGAAGCTTGGCGCTAATCTGCGCGGTGGCTCCCTGAAGCTCGCGGGTTCCGGTGATCTGGCCCTCGGCGATTGATATCGCGGACAGTGAGGTAGCCGCAGGCAGGTTGAGCAGTTCAGCGAGCATCACCGGCAGCATCCCGGCCGAACCATCGGTGGACATGTTCCCGGTGAGGATCAGATCGTAGTCTTCCCGGCGTAGCGCGGCAGCCAAGACCTGCGCGGTCAGAACCAGGTCCGCGCCAAGAAGTTGTTCGTCGCTGATCTGCACGGCGGCGGCCGCACCCATGGCCAGAGATTTGCGCACCGTGGCTTGAATGGACTCTGGACCCATGCTCAGCACGGTGATCTGAGTTGCCGGATCTGCATCCAACACCTTGAGCGCCACTTCCAAGGTGCGCTCGCCGATTTCATCAAGCACCGCCTCGGAGGCGGAACGTTGCGCCAGCCCGGTGTACATGTTCAGTTCCCGGTCCGCTCCGGTGTCCGGAACTTCCTTGATTAGAACGGCGATCTTCATTCGGATTCTCCCTCGTACCGCAAATGCTAGGACTTCCAAGTTTCTCTGTTGATCATCATGTCCGATTACCGCAGGCAGGTCAATGGTGGCGCGTGGGTTACCGCAAATCGTGGGTGCACCGTAGTCTTGAGACCGAGACCAGTATCGCTAACTCGAAGGATCACTCATGGGCAGCAAAAAGCGTCAAGGTAAGAAGAACTCCGGCGCAGGAAACCCTGCAAAATCCGCACCACGAGGACGTAGCGTTTACCGCATTCAGGTAGAGCAGTATCTGGAATCCTTGCGTGCGCCATACACCGCTTGGGTCACCACCGCGGTCCCGGCCTTCTCCCCAGAAGATGCCGCCACCGCCGCGTCCATCCAGCTCAACGTTGTTGGAGCAGTAGGCGGCGAATACGCGCAGCGCGCCAACAGTTCCAACCTGCACAACATCGACGTTGACCTCTTTGGCGAGACCCTGGCCGAGTACCTTGTATCCCTGGACGACGCAGTGGCGCCGGAGCCGATCTTCAGCGCCTGGCTGGATTACCTCAGCTTTGTTGAAGAGAACAAGCTCTGGGAGGGCGAATCCGAGGACTTCCAGGCTCTGCGCGAAATGCTCGAGGACACCCTTGATGGCTTTGCCGAAAGCGACGCGGAAATCTGCGAACTGCTGCGTGCCACCGAACTGTTTAAGCAGGTTAAAGCCTTCGCGCTGGCCCTGGGTGACGGGGTGGACATGAGTGATAGCAGCGAAGAGTCCACCGCGGCACGCACCCGCGTACTGCGCGCAGTTGGCGTGGACCCGGAATCCTTTGACAATGATGAGCCAGCACCGCTGGCCTTCACCTACGTTTGGGGCGCAGCTCGTCTGTCCGTCGTCACCTACGACGGCCCGGTCATGACCTTGGATGAAGAGTCCTACGACCTGGTGGTGGACGGTGCTGAAGCCGGCAGCGCTCAGCTGCTCTTCGAGATGGCCGTCGGCGCAGTCCAGGCCCACCTGAACCCCGCCTTCGACGTCACCCTGCGCGATGAGGCCCACTACCTGGTGCTGCGCAACCTGCTGGTTACCGCCTCTACCGGACGCGATGGCGACCTTGAAGGCCTGCGCCGCAATGTGGGACCGAAGATTTACGACGCGGTTCTGCCCGAAGCCCAGGCTGCCATGGAATCACTGGCTAACTATGGACTACTGACCAAGGATGGTGATAACTACAGCATCGACGAACGCCTGGTGCCAGTAATCTCCGCCGGTATTACCGAGGTGGAAACCTTCTTCGAAGAAGCCGAATAACACCGGTCGCCGTCCCCGCTTTAGCCCGCAGTTTGATCCGGGCGTGAAGCGGCGATGGCGATCAGTTTTTAAGCACCTCAAGGTCGATATCCTCTAGTTTGCGCACGTACACACACCCCATACCTTCGGTGTATTTACCCAGTTGTTCCAGGAGCGCGGCCCCTTCGGGCATATCTTTTAGCCCATAAATGGACAGCTGTGCCTTGCGTGGAGAGAACCCGGTTTTAGGCCAGAGGCCAGTATTTTTTGGGTTGGACGGCGAAACGTAGGTATAGGTTCCGTAACCAACAATGCTCGGCCCCCACATCACCGGAGTCTCGCCGGTGACCTCACTGAAAATTCGCTCCAGCTCTTCACCATCTACCCGACGCTTTGCTGGGGTGGCTGCCGCGATGAAATCGTGGACATCAACGTCGGTGGGAAGGGTCTTCTGGGTTGTTGCCAAGTTCTTGCTCCTGAAGTGTTGTGGGCTCCTCTGCTTGGAAAATTGTGGAGAGCTTGCGGTACTGCTTGGTGCCCATAGCTAAGAATGCCACCAAGATCATGATCAGCCCTCCGACAAGGAAGATCAAGGCAATGCCACGGGCCTGACCGTCGCCGAGCAACCACCCCAGTTGCGTAGTTCCCTCGTCGCTACGCATGTACGGGATGATCCAATACTGCGCCAGCGGTGCAATGAGGAATGCGGTAATCGGCGCGGCCGCGGCCTCCATCATCTGGGCAAAGCCGAAGACTCGACCCTGCCTGCGGAAAGTCACCACTTTTTGTATCACTGTTTGTTCCGAGGCTTCAACGGCTGGAATGAGCATCATGTACAGCCAGATTCCCACGATGTAGAGCCACGTCCATTCGCGAATCGTGAATGTTGCGCCCAGTAGACCCATCGCTGCTACCAGCCAGAGCATGGTGCGAATCGGGTTTTTGCCCAATCCGAATTTGGCAATCAACAAACCGCCAACAATGAACCCGGTGGAAGCTAATCCAAAGGTCAATCCCCACGACTGGACGGACATGATGGTCAACCCGTAGGGATCCATCAACGCCATGTATGTGCCACCGATGAAGTTGTTAAACATCGAGAAGATGATCAGCGCGAACAGTCCTGGGATGGCCATTACCGTGGTGAATCCGAGACGCAGATCGCTGGTTTTGGTGCGGCCTTCTTCCTTTTCAGGTTCCTCTTCCGGAATCGAAATCCCCACCAAGTGCAGCATGGTCAGCACCACCATCGCGATGGAAATGACCAACGTCCACCCCATCCCCAACCAGCCGATGGCAAGACCACTAAAAACGCTGGTGATGATAAACGCGATGCCCTGCACCGTGCCAACCAGACCATTGGCGTTGGCATGACGTTCTTGGGGTATTAGCAGCGTGACCGTTGTGGACAGAGCGATTCCACGCATCTGTTCAACGATGGCCCCAAAGAGGATCACCAGGCAAAAGAGCCAGAACTGCCATCCGCCGACATTCAGGATGTCCTTTGTAGGTAACCAAAGATAGATCAGTCCGGCCAAGCTGAACGTGACTGCGGTGATCATTGCCGAGAATACAAACACGGACTTCTTGCGGTGGTTGTCCACGATGGTGCCAAAAACCATGGAGAACACGGCAATCAGCAACATGAACGCACCGCCAATAATGCCGGTAGCCATCACGTTTTGAGTTTCGAGATAAACCCAGAAGGTCAGTGCAAACCACAGGAAGCTTGTGCTGAAGTTGGCGATCGCGGTGTTGATCAGAATATGCATAAAACTACGCTGACCATCGGCCGGCACCACGCGCGTCGCGTTGTCGGGCGGTGTCGAATTGTCAGTTTGCTCGTCACTCATGAGGTGACCTGCTCTAGTTGGTGCCAGTGGTTGTAGCAACAGGATACTCTGGCCGGTCAGGACAGCGATAGCTGTTTAATGTGGATCCTCTAGCTCTCGTTCACTGACGGAAAATTTCCGTCATGCCGGGCAACGAGAAAAGTCCGCAGTAAAGGGTGGGATGAAGTGGGGACGATACTGACGGAAAATTTACGTCATCCGTGCTCGGCGCACTCAATGGACTCAACGAGTGAAGGCGTTGGGCACAGCACAATTTGCAGCAAGCACCGTTTTCTTTCCTGATGCTGCTGCATTCTCGGGTCGTATGGGAGATCTGGGTCAATCGTGATGACGGAAAACTTCCGTCACTGCACACCCTCGATGGGGCTTGACGCCTAGGCCGCGTCCGGATGCTGTCCGGGCGGATCATTGTTGGGGTCGTCAATCGTGATTCTTACGTCGCCACCGCTAACCGTGGTGGGGTGGCCCAGCACGCGTAGCGTTGCCGGGGTCAAATGGACCTTGCGTTCGGGGCAGCGATCATTGGCGTGCTCAAAGTGCTGAACATTGTCTACGCTGCCGGGAACGACGAGGGAATTTAGGCCGTGCGGTGTGCGCCAGCACTTAGAACCGTCGGGGCGGTTGATGACCTTCCAGCCCAAAGCGTGCTTGAACATCTGGTGCTGCTTGCACAGTAATTCGGTGTTGGCACGGTTGGTGTGTCCGCCGGTTTCCCAGGCGTCGACGTGATCAACTTCGGAGTTATCTGCGGTGCGTCGGCATCCGGGGTAGCAGCAGTGCTGGTCGCGAGCGCGGAGGAATTCCTTGAGCACCCGAGTGGGCTTGTAGCGTTTGCGGCCAACATCCATCACGGCTCCGCTGAATGGATCGGTGAGCATCGGAATGATGGATGGAGCATCCTTGGCAATTTGTAATGCCGCACCCATCGGGATCGGCCCGTACCCTTCCAAGTCCGCCAGGGCACGGTCTGGATTGGCAATCATCTGCAGGGCAGGGATCGTGACGACTACCCGAGGCTTGAGCGGTGTGCCATTGGTGGTGGGCCATCCATTGATCAGCGCATCACAGAAGATGTCTGCTTCTAGCTGTGCTTGAGTGCGGGTGTCTTCGGGATCGTTATGCAAGGTGGCCTCGTACTTGAGCGTGTTCACTATGGACTTCACATTGACGCTTGGTGCCACGAGCTTCAACGCGGACATCCCATCCTGCAAATCCCAGCTACTTACCTTTCTAGCATCCGCGGCTTTCTTGTGGCGAGCGTCCGCGGACTCCGGGCGGACCTGATCATGGAAGCGACGGATGCGCTGCGTGATGGTCTCATCACTAGCGGTAGCCGCAATGGGCAACAGATTCTCCTGCATCAGGTTGATCTGTTCCTGCGTCAGGTCCTGCGAATACTTCACCATGGCCCGCGCTGCGGCCGCAGTGATCTGTCCAGCGGCCAAGGCCTGAAGGGTTTCTGGGCAAACGTGGCGCAGCCCTTTGGCCGTGAACATGCGTCCGCGAGCCTTTTCGGTTGTTTCTCGAAGCGCGATCGCAGCTTCAGCGACAAAGTTGGAGGTGATGACCTGGTCACTAGTTGGATCAACGCGGTAGTAGTTCGCGCAGAGCCGTTCGCGTCGTTCCTGCTCGGTTTCAAAGTGGGGTTTGGTGACGGTGTCCTCGGCGAAAGCTTGAGCAACCTGTTCCACACTGTCGGCCATGATCGCGGCGCTGACCGCGGAGAGCATGCTGTCCAGCTTCTGAACTTTCTCTAGTCGAGCCAGACCATCACCAGGGCCGTTGAGCGGACCGGCGTTGAAGAGCTCATCAACTAGTTCCTTCATTGGTCCGTAGAACATCTGGTGCTCTAGGTGGTCGGTGAAGAAGGAGTCTGACTGTGACTCGCTGCGTGTGGCAGGCGGGTCCAGCGGTAGGCGATGTTCATCATCGTCATCGGGTTCAAAATATGGATGTGTCATGCTTAAATTTTCCTGCTGCCCACCGACGGTTTGGACTGAATTTGCGCGGTTTTATGGCCTTGGGGCCGATGGTTATGGGATTGTTAGGTAGTGGCCAGAAAGTCACGGTTTGGCCACACGATGACGGCGCAAAATCTGCGCTTTTCGGTAAGACTTTAGAGGAGATACGACGATGATTTTTGGCAAAAAGGGCGATGAGGCAGTTCGCAACAAACTCGGTTCGGCGCCAGCACCTTATGGCCAGATTGCGCTGCGCTTGCACGAGCTGATTAGCCAGAGCGCTCCTTCGCTTGAACCAATCGTTCGCTGGGGCCTGCCGTTCTACGTTAAAGACGGAAAGGATGTCTGCTACATCAAGCCAGGCAAGGAATATGTGGTCTTTGGTTTTGGTGAAGTAGTGAACCCGGCGTTTGAAGAAGGTGCGCACATGCACCCTGTGGCTTGGACGATCACCTCACTTGACGATGCCACCGAAGAGAAGATTCGCGCGTTGCTCCAGAAGGCTGCCGGCTGATAGTTGGCAGGTTGATGGCCCCGGACTATTGTCTAAAATGTGACGCAGTGCACAATTTAGAACAGGTTGAAAGGTGTCCAGATGAAGTCCTATGCCAAGGGCGAGAGCGAACCGAAGCTACTAGATGAGACGATTGGCGCTAATTTTGAGCGCACGGTGGCCCGTCTGGGAACTGCCGAGGCGTTGGTGGAATCTAGTAGCGGGCGACGCTTCAGTTGGCAGCAGCTGGATGATCAAATCAACTCTCTAGCCAAGGGCATGATCGCCGCGGGACTCAATCCGGGGGATCGCGTAGGAATCTGGTCACCAAACTGCGCCGAATGGGTTTTTACCCAATACGCCACGGCAAAGATTGGCGTCATTTTGGTGAACGTGAACCCGGCCTACGGCACCCATGAATTCGCCTACGCGGTCAACCACAGTGGGCTGCGGATGCTGATGGCCGCGACCGAGTTTAAGACCAGCAACTACCGAGCAATGGTGGAGCAAACGCGCACCGATACTCCGGGACTAGAACGCGTGGTGTACCTGGATACCGATGACTGGCAGCAGCTACTTGATGAGGGTTCATCCGTCCAGGACGCGCAACTAGCGGCTCGACTGGCCGCCACCAAACCCGAAGACCCTATCAATATCCAGTACACCTCGGGCACCACGGGATACCCCAAAGGTGCCACGCTCAGCCACCGTAATATCCTGAATAATGGCCATCAGGTCACCGGCATGATCGATCTGGATGAGCACGACCGGCTGTGCATTCCGGTGCCGTTTTATCACTGCTTCGGCATGGTGATGGGCAATCTGGGCTGTACCTCGCGCGGTGTCACGATGATCATTCCGGCCCCGGGCTTTGACGCGGAAACCACCCTGCGTGTGGTGGCAGAGGAAAAGTGCACCGGCCTGTACGGGGTGCCCACAATGTTCATCGCCATGCAAAACCACCCCAAGTTTGCCAACTACGATCTCTCTGCGCTGCGCACCGGAATTATGGCCGGCTCCATCTGTCCGGTAGAAGTGATGCGCCGCTGCGTTGAGGATATGGGGATGGGCGCGGTATCTATCGCCTACGGCATGACCGAAACCAGTCCGGTTTCTTGTCAGACCCGCAGCGACGATGACTTTGAGCGTCGCACGGCCACCATCGGCCGGGTGCACCCCCACGTGGAAATCAAGGTGGTCGATCCGCTGAGCAGCGAAACGCTTGAGCGCGGGGAAACCGGCGAATACTGCACCCGAGGTTATTCGGTGATGCTCGGCTACTGGCGGGATGAGGAAAAGACCAAAGCGGCCATCGACGATGAGGGTTGGATGCATACCGGCGATCTGGCGGTGATGCGCGAGGATGGCTACTGCACCATCGTGGGCCGAATTAAGGACATGATCATCCGTGGCGGCGAGAATATCTACCCGGCAGAAATTGAGGAGTTCCTCTACCAGCACCCGGATATCGAGGACGTTCAGGTTATCGGTGTACCCGATGAAAAGTATGGCGAGGCAGTGTGCGCCTGTCTGCGCATGAAAGCCGGACGAGCACCACTGGATATTGATGCGCTGCGGGAATACTGCGCGGGGCAATTGGCGCACTTTAAGGTTCCGGCCTATGTGCAGATCGTTGAAGATTTCCCCACCACGGTCACCGGCAAGATTCGCAAAAATCAGTTGCGTGAGGTGGCCGCGAAATCGCTGCAGCTCTAGGGCGTGCCCCGTTCATCGGGTGCTGGGGGAACGCGGTGCTTTTGCCGGAGGTGAGTTGCGTCTCCGCCAGGTGCCGAGCCACGCAAAAAGATGCTAGCTTTGCTAAGTAACTTTCTTGGGCAAAATCGTCGGAGACGCCTGCGACAGGCCCGTGCGTGCGGTGCCGCACGGTGATCCCGTAACGTGAACGGAGCGCGTACGTGCAAAAGCATTTCAGCCGATGGGTGGGCATCGCTGTCGTCCTGATTGTCGTGGCCGCGGCCGCGCTGCTGTTGTGGTCCATCAGCCTCAGCGGCAAGCCGGTGTCGATGTGGAACCCAGTGGAGCTGCGGATCGGCGCGCTCTGGACCACGTTCTACAGCACAGAGCTGCCCGATCTGTCCATCCTGGTATTCGCGGTGTCGGCCGCGGCGATGCTGGTGCTGCTGGTGGTGCTTGGCGAGCGCTTCGTGACCTGGCGCTATCGCCGTACGCCAATCCAGAAATCGAGCCGACCGCTGGCGCCGAAAGCCGTGATGGCTCGCACCCGCGGTGTCCACGCAGGCGAAGTCACCGTGACGGTGCTGATTCCTGCGCACAACGAGGAAGCTTCCTGCCCTTTACGCTCAAGGCCCTCGAGGAGCAGAGCTTCAAGCCATCGCGGATCATCGTGGTGGCCGACAATTGCACCGATGCCACCGTTGCGGTGGCCCGCGAGCACGGTGTCGAGGTCTTCGAATCGGTGGAGAACAAGCACAAGAAGGGCGGGGCGCTGAACCAGGCGCTGCAGGCCATTTTGCCGGCGATGGGCGATAACGACTGCGTCATGGTGATGGATGCGGATTCGCAGATCGGCGCCGGATTCCTGGAAACCGCGAAGGACCGGTTCACCTGGGACCGCGCGCTGATGGCGGTGGGCGGTCTCTTCCACGGCGAAGAGGGACATGGGCTGCTCGGCCAGTTCCAGCGCAACGAATACACCCGCTACCAGCGCGAGATCGAGCGCCGCAATGGCAGGGTCTTCGTGCTCACCGGCACTGCCTCGGTCTTCCGCACCGCGGCCCTGCGCACAGTGGCCGCGGCCCGCGGCACCACGCTGCCGGGCAACCCGGGCGAAGTCTACGACACCGCCGCGCTGACCGAGGACAATGAGCTGACCATTGCGCTGAAGACCCTCGGCGCGCTGACCACCTCGCCGACCAGCTGCACGGTGGTCACCGAGCTGATGCCCAGCTGGAAGATGCTCTGGGCCCAGCGCCTGCGCTGGCAGCGCGGTGCGCTGGAAAACCTGGGCGCCTACGGGGTGAGCGCGCAGACCTCGCGCTACTGGGCGCAGCAGATCGGCATCGGCTACGGGGTGATTGCCCTGTTCAGCTACTTCGCGCTGATGCTCATCATGATGGTTTCGATGGACACCTGGGTGTGGTTCCCGTTCTGGATGCTGCTCGGGGCGCTCTTCGCGGTGGAACGCATCGTCACCGTCTGGCATGGCGGATGGCGCGCGCGGATCGTCGCGGCCCTGGTAATCCCGGAGCTCGTCTACGACGCGTTCCTGGATCTGGCCTTCCTCAAGGGCGTGGCGGATATCGCCTTCGCCCGCAGCGCGGATTGAAGCATGTCGAGCACGCAGGTGCCGCACGGAAGGAATTGGGCTGATGGTGGAACTTCTGGTGCACGTGCCGCGCGGGATCATCCTGCCCGAGAGCGTGCTGCTCAGCGACTGGTTCGCGGTGCTGGCCTCATTCGTCGCGATCAACACCGTGCTATACCTGGTGCTCGGGCTGGTGAAGCTGCTGCCGGTGATCCGCCTGAAGAGCACGCGGGGCCGCGAACGGCGTTCAGAAACCCGGAGTATCGATCCCGAGGCGTTGCCGTAGCCCGGCCATCGCTTCAGGAAGCTGCTGTGCGTCGAGGCCGGGGCTGAAGTAGAAGCCCTGGGCGTAGTCGAAGCCCAGATCCTGGGCCAGGGCCAGATGCTGCGCGGTTTCCACGCCTTCGACCAGGGTTTGCGCGTTGATCGCCCTGGCGGCGGCCAACAGCAGGTCCACATGCTCATGCGCTTCGGGCGATGACCGGTAGTGGACGAACAGCGACCGGTCCAGTTTCACGATGTGGGGCTTGAGCTGGGTGATGCGTTCTCGGGTTGCATAGCCGATTCCAGCATCGTCAACCAGCAAGAGGCAGCCGAGCTCATCGGCGCTGATCCGGGCCCTGCCGCACAGTTCCGGTGCGGAGAGCTCATGCAATTCCAAACCCCAGGCCAGCCGGGGGTCCAGCTCCGGGCGCTGCTTGGCGAAGGCATCGATGGCCGGCCCCGAAGCATTCATGGTCAGCAGCAGGCCATCGGGGATGGCATGGCTGGCGGCAAGGATCTGGTCCAGGGCGCGCAGTTCCAGATCAACTAGACTGCCTGCAAGGCGGGCTTCATTAAAATGCGCCTGGGGAGTGCGGCCATCGCGGAACCGGGCCAGCGCTTCGAAGCCCGCGAGGGCATGGTGCCGCAAGTCTATAAGTGGCTGGAATACAAATTTCATCATCCGCCGATCAGGCCGAAATTGAAGGACTTTGCCGTCGCTGTATTGCGCGGCTCGCTAGTGGAAATCTTACAATGGACTGGATATGGATACGCGGTTTCTGGGGAAAAAGGACCGACGAGCACAGGTTGGCTATAGCTGGTGGTACCGGCTACTGCCGCCCAGAGCTCGCGCAATCAAGCGCCCGGAAGTAGCGGTGACCGGGTTCATCGCCTGCTTCTTCATACTCTTCTACCTGATCAATTTGACCTACGACTTCGAGTCGGTGGTCAGGGAGTTCCTGGGCTATGTCCGCTTTGCCGGCGCGATCCTGGTGCTCCTGCTGATCTACATCAAGCTGGACCGATTCCCGCTGTGGATCGGTTACCTCGGGGCACTGACCGAGCTTGTCGCCTTCGCCTACTTCGTCGGACTCTCTTCGGATTTCGAGCAGATCGCCTTCCGGCTCCAGGAATTCCCGCTGATCACCTTGTACCTGGCCTGGATCTTCGACCCCAGGCTGGTGCGATGGACCATCTACCCGGCGCTGGCGTGCGCCCTGTACCTGGCCTACCTCTACGGGCCGCAGTCAGGCATGGCGCTGCATAGCGGATGGCTCAATGTGCTCAGCCTGGTGCTGCTGACCATCGGCGCCTCCGTGATTGGCAGCTACGTGAAAGCCCGCTTCCGCTACCAGTCAGAGATCGACGAACTCACCGGCGCGGTCAATCGCCGCGGACTGCAGTTACGCGGAGAACTCATGCTTGCGTCGTCACAGCGCTACCGCCGGCCAATGGCGGCAGCCCTGCTGGATATGGACAAGTTCAAGGCAATCAATGACGAAGGCGGCCATGAGGCGGGTGACCTGGCCCTGAAAGATCTGGTGGCGCATCTGGAAACGAGCACGCGCAGCAACGATGTGGTGGCCCGGTTGGGAGGCGACGAATTCGTGATCTTGTTTCCCGGCACCACGCGCACCCAAGCCCAGCTCCTGATGGATCGCGTGCAGTGCGCGTCGTCGCAAGCGTGGAGCTTCGGTGTTGCGCAGGCGCGCAAGGACGACAACCTGAGCACGATGATCCTGCGTGCGGACCGCGACATGTATGCCTCGAAGCGCGATCGGGCCTCGCGCGAAGGCCGAAATCCGGGGGACATCGGCACGAAATAAAACCGTGGCAGGCTTGAGCCATGGATATCAGGATGATCGAGGCCGATCCGCTCTCCGAGCCGGTGCAGCGCATGGTGCGACAACATTTGGCCGATATGGCTCCCACCGCGCCGCACGAGAGCCGACATGCCATGGCCAGCAATGCGCTGGCCGATGAAGCCGTCTCGATGTTTCAGGTCTGCGTCGGTGAAACGGCCATTGCTATGGGTGCGTTTGAAGGACCGGGGAGAGAACGTGGCGGAGCTCAAAAGCATGCGCGTTTCTCCTGAATTCCGCGGACGCGGCATCGGACGACGGTTGCTTGATGAGCTGATCATTACCCCCGGGCAACGAGGTTTCTCGCTCTTATGTCTGGAAACCGGGACGCATGAGTACTTCACAGCCGCCCGGGCCATGTACGGGGCCGCTGGCTTCACCCAGTGCCCGCCGTTTGGCGACTACTAGCTCGATGAGAACAGCGTGTACTACCGGCTGGAACTAGCCTAGTTTCCCGCCGAGGCGGTCCTGCATCTTTTGGCTGGCCTCATTAAGCCCACGAATTTCCACGGTTTTGCCATAGTTCTGGTACTTGGTGCGGATCGAGTCCATCGCCGCGATGGTCGAAGCATCCCAGAGGTGCGACGAGCTGAGGTCAATGACGATCTGCGCAGGATCTTCGGCGTAATGGAACTGGGTGTACAGGTCGTTGGAGGAAGCGAAGAACAGTTCACCGTTGACCTCGTACAACACCTGATCGTCGGTTACGGTCCTGGTCACCGCGACCATGTGGGCCACCCGGTTGGCAAAGAGCACCATCGCGGACAAGATGCCCACACCAACGCCGATAGCCAGATTGTGGGTGGCCACGGTGAGCACCACGGTGATGGTCATGACAAAGGTTTCGCTCTTGGGCATCAGCTTCAGCGTGCTGGGTTTGATGCTGTGCCAGTCAAAGGTGGTCGCCGAAACCACGATCATCACCGCAACCAGCGCGGCCATCGGAATTTGTGCCACCACGTCTCCGAGCAATACCGCCAGTAGCAACATAAAGATGCCGGCAAAAGCCGTGGAGATGCGGGTGCGTCCGCCGGAGGTCTTCACCCCGACCATGGTTTGACCGATCATCGCGCAACCGCAGATCCCGCCGAAGAATCCGGTGATGATGTTCGCCGTGCCCTGCGCCCAAGACTCGCGGGTTTTGCTTGACGGGGTGTCGGTGATGTCATCTACCAGCTTGGCGGTGAGTAAGGATTCGAGCAGGCCCACAAAGGCCACGGCAATCGCGTAGGGGGCGATGATCTTCAAGGTTTCGGCGTTCAGCGGCACCCCAGGAAGATGTAAGAGTGGCAGCGAATCGGGTAGCTCTCCTTATCTCCCACGGTAGGCACAACAATTTTCGCGAAGATGGTGATCGCGGTGAGCACCACAATAGCTATCAGTGGAGCTGGCACCGCCTTGGTGATTTTAGGGAAGAAACAGACGATGGCCACGCCCAAGACCACCAGCGGGTAGACCTGCCACGGCACATTGCGCAGTTCGGGCATTTGCGCCCAGAAAATCGAGATGGCCAGGCCGTTGACGAAGCCGATCATCACCTGCCGGGGGATAAAACGTAGCAGTTTGGCCACGCCCAACAAGGCGAGTATCACCTGGATGACTCCGGCCAAGACCACCGTGGCAAAGAGATATTCCACCCCATAGGTGCGCACCAGCGGGGCTACCACCAGTGCCACCGCTCCGGCGGCGGCAGAAATCATCGCCGGACGTCCGCCGGTGAAGGCGATGACTATGGACATGGTGAAGGAAGCAAAGATGCCCACGCGCGGATCGACCCCGGCGATCACGGTGAATGCGATGACCTCGGGGATCAGGGCTAAGGACACCACCAGACCGGCGAGCAGTTCGGTTTTGAGTAACCGAGGGGATTTTAGGGTGCGCCATACCGACTGGCGTTGCAGCGGGGTCAGTTGTGCGATCGCGGTGCTCACCGGGACTCCATTCACTTAGGCGTCCCACGGCATAAATCGTGTGGGGACCTATCTAAGTTACCGCACCGGGCGAGGCTACTACTTATATTTGAAGCCCCAGCCACCGGAATACTCCGGAGGGCTGGGGCTTCTCGATCATCACTCGCACCTTCAATGAGGTACTTACTACTCTAGGGGTGCTCTCTGTGCGTCGAATAAGCATGGACTGCACATTGTCTTCGGGTGTTGTCGGCTGCCGCTTAGTTGCCGTCAGAGGGCAAGAAGTGGCCCTGTCGCAAGACCGACAGGGCCAGTTCTTCGTCATCACTCGCACCTTCAATGAGGTACTTGTAACTCTAGGGGTGCACTCTGTGGATGCAATAAGCATGCACTGCGCAGTGCCCATGTATCGGGGGAAAGAGCTTAAAGAAAGTTCCCGTTGGGCAATATCCAACGGGAACTTTTACGATCATCACTCGCACCTTCAATGAGGTAATTTCTACAATAACGACGCTTTCTGTGCCGATCCTTTGGCTCAGCTTCGCATTGGCGATGATTGGGCACCGTGCACATAACCGATGCGTTTGATGGGCTAGAAATACGGTCACCAGCCCATAGTCTCCCGCATGCAAGCTACCTAAGCTGGGAAGCATGAACCCTCAGCAGAATTCAGCACCCGTGGCCGACGACGTCCTGCGGGTAGCAATTGTTCCCGATTCCTTTAAAGGCAGTGCACGGGCCGGCGATGTGGCCGCTGCATTGGCGCAGGGATTTTCCAAGGGAGCGCAGAGCCTGAAGCGCAAGGTTGATATCACCGCTGTTCCTTTTGCTGATGGTGGCGAAGGAACCCTAGAAGCACTAATCGATACCTGGGGCACCGAAGCACTCACACTAGAGACCACCGACGCACTTGGTCGGCCGGTCACCTCGCGACTTGGGCTTTCCAAAGATCAGAAGATCGCTGTGGTGGAAGCTGCCGAAGCCGCCGGCTTGCCACAGGTGAGCGACGTGGAACGAAAGCCGCTTGAAACAAGCACCTATGGGCTAGGTGTGCTGGTGTCTCACGCACTTGAACTTGGAGTACTACAAATCATCTTGTGCCTCGGCGGTTCGGCCACTACCGACGGTGGAACTGGGCTGCTCAGTGCGCTGGGTGCCAAATTCCTGGATGAACAGGGGCAGCAATTACCCGCTGGTGGCGGTGCGCTGGGCAAGCTGGCGAAGATTGATACCTCCGGGCTTGATCCACGAGCCACCCAAGTGCGCTGGCAGATTGCTTGCGACGTGACCAATCCATTGCTTGGTGCACAGGGCGCGGCTGCGATTTTTGGCCCGCAAAAGGGAGCTGACAAAAACGACGTGCAGGTGCTGGATCAAGGCCTCGAGCGTTTGGCCGATGTCCTTGAAGCGGACACCGGGCGAAATTTGCGTCAGGATCCAGGCATGGGTGCGGCCGGCGGGCTGGCGGTCTGCTTGGCTTCCTACTTCACGGTGGAGCTAACTCCTGGCTGGGAGCTCGTCGCACAGGTACTGAATGCCCATGAAATTTTAGGCTCGGCCGACCTGCTGCTCACCGGTGAAGGCAGGCTGGATAGCCAGTCCCTGAACGGCAAGGTAGTTTCCGGCGTGCTTCAAGCAGCCGGCGAACATGCCGATGTGATCGTGGTGGCCGGGTCCGTTCAGCTCAGCGATGATGAACTGGAAAGCTCCGGCATCCTGGCCGCATACTCCATCGCGCCGGGGCCAGCGAGTCTGGCAGAACTTTCGGCCGATACACTCGGGTTGGTTCAGCGTACGGCGTTTAGTCTCGCACGGACCTACTTGCGCAGATAGTCCTCGAAAGACATGGGTGCTGTGCCGGTGATGATTTCGATATGGTCGCTGACCTTGGCCATGGTGGTGCTGGAGATCGCCGTATAGGTGCTAACCCAGGCGTCCAGCTGCCAAGATGGTGCTCCATACTCGGCACGCGAAGCGTAAGCCTCTTTGATGGATTCGTCGTAGAAGGTGATGTTTTGGCCACGCACTTCGCTCAGAATCCGGGCGACATCGCTCATGCTCAAGGACTGCGGGCCGGTCATCTCATAGGTGGCGCTGGCATGTTCGGAGGCCGAAGCGAGAATTTTTGCCGCGGTGCGTGCAACATCTGCTCGGGCTACCGGGGCGAAGTGTCCGGTCCCGGCCGGCCCACGGATCACCCCATCTTCGCCTACCAACGCGGGCAAAAAATCTAGGTAGAAGCTATCGCGCAAGAAGGTGAAGCGCAGTCCCGAAGCCCGCAGATACTCTTCGGTGGCGTAGTGTTCGCGGGCCAAGGTGAATTCCGCGTCGGGTGCCGCAGCGGTAAACGAGGTATAAACGATGTGCTTCACCCCGGCGGCTACGGCCGCATCAATAAAAGTGCTGTGCAGATCCATCCGGTGATCACTCTCCGGAGCGGAGACCATGAAGAGCACTTCGATGCCGGCTAGTGCATCTTTGCTTAAATCACGGTTGGCATAGTCGAAAGTGCTGGCTGTTGCTTCCGGAAGTTGCGGTGCGCGGGAAAGGTCGCGGACCAAGAGTCGTTGTGCAACGCCTAGGTCGGCAAGATTTTGCGCAACGAGTGAGCCGAGCGCACCGGTCGAACCGGTGACGGCAATGTGCTGGGTGGAAGCCATGACAGGGCTATATCTGATTAGCTCTGGTGCGCCTGGGGTGTCGCCCGAGTGGCAACATAAAGGCAGCTCAGGAAGCCAACCAAGCTCAGCGTCACGGCGATCGGGCCACTAATGCCGTGCAGGTATTGAGTCCAAGTCATATTCAGTGTCACCAGTAGTGCCACCAGAAATCCTCCGGTTAAGTAACTGATCGCCGAACTCATGGTGAACCTTTCGTCGCGATACTTGACTATGGCGAGACTAGCACTGTGAACGAGCAAGGTGAAGTAATTCATAGCAGTAAGCGTGCCGATGTTTTTGGGTTGACTCCTGATTGGTCCCACGGGCCTTGAGTGAGCGCGGACGGTTAGGATGATTCCATGAGCGAAAAGGAGCAACCTCGACTGGCCAGTGCATTAGCGCAAAAGGTTGTCGACACCATTGCCCCAACTATCAATCGCCATGTGAACATCATGAATGCGCACGGGATTATCATCGCTTCCAGTGATGCGTCCCGGGTTGGGACGCTGCACGAGGGCAGCGTTCAGGTGATCCGTCGCAATGAAATCATTCGGGTCACTCAGGCTGATGAATCCGCTGGAACCCAACCGGGAGTGAACCTTCCGCTGCGATTGAACGATCAGTTGTGCGGAGTAGTTGGCGTGACCGGCGCACCACATGAGGTTGAACCGCTGGCTGATCTGATTGCCTTAACCGTGCAGTTGCTCTTCGCTCAGGAACGCGAGCATTCGCACAGTGCTCGGAAGGCTGCCGAAGCCAGGGACATTATTTCGGCTCTACTCGCCGGACACGTGGCCGCTGAAGTAATCGAGCGAACCCTAGAAACACACGGGCTGCGCGCACCATGGCAACTTGAACTGTGGATACCGCGCAGCGAACAGGATCCTGAGTTGGAGCAGCCTGCGCTCGACGGGATACGCACCGCATGGGTGGGGCTATTTGGCGCTCACTGGCGACTTCGGAAAGCCGGTGGTGAGGCAGTCGACGCCCCGAAAGCTAATGATCGCTATCTTGTCGGGCCGGAGGCTTCGGACGCAGGGGAACTATTGGCGCAGGCCGAAGTGTTGCGTACTTTGGTGGCTCGTCCGGCGCTACTGCCGCAACACGGACATCAGGCAATCTGGAATCAGGATATCGCCGTAGCTGTGGCGCGCGCGCCCGCACGGAGCCTGAAGTATCTGGCCCTCAAAGCGCAGGTGCTGAACCAAGAGCAGGCCAAAACCCTGCTGGTGGTCGTCGCAGCATCTTCTATGTCAGAGGCAGCAGAATCCTTGCATATTCACCGCAATACGCTGGTGCAAAGGTTGGAACGGATCGGCCAGGTGACGGGTGTTGAGATTCGGCAGGCCGCCGAGTCGCTGCGTTTGCAGCATGCTGTGTATGCGCGGATCGCGCTGGATGAACTGCGAATCTTCTAGCCGGAGTTCTTGCAGGCAAGCGCCTTAGTAGTGGTAGCGGGCCTGACTCGTATGAGGCGCGTTAGTCCTCAAGGTCAGAACGGTCCAGTTCATGCTCGGTCCGTACTCCGTTGCGAACTCGCTCATAGGAATCGAGTAGTCGGCGAGCGTTTGCCGGGGAGTGAAAAAGATACGCGGATTCTTGCCATACCGCGTATTCGTCAGCGGGCATGAGCACCGCGTTGCCCTTACGGGAGACGATCTCGATAGCTTCTTGATCAGCATTAACCCGCTCGATTAAGGAGAATAGGGTCTTACGGGCTTCACTTGCGCTGATCGCCATGACGTCTCCTGAAACTAAAAGCGTTTATTAGAACCAAGTTTGCGGGACAACTCGATAAATGACTAGATGCACGAGTTGGCGCCCAGCGAGAAGCTGATCTTTGGATCTCGCGCACACATTTCACCCCTTGATCCCTATGAATTCTGGGCAAATGCCCATAGGTTATTTTTTGTCTGGTTCCTAGTATTGGCACAATGGTTGCTCTTTAAGCACGGTCGCACCGAATGTTTTCGACTGCGTGTGATCGCGTAACCAAAGCTTGAGCCGCGTTGGTGAGCAACGAACTATCAAAATTGGCAAAGGAGCCAACCTACCGTGTACGAACTTATTGTTCTGTTGATTCTTGTGGTCGCCATTGTGCTGGTGACCGCACGATGGAAAGTCAGCCCCTTCCTTGCACTGATTGGCGCCGCAATTCTTGCCGCCTTTGCCTACAAGATCCCCTTGGCTGAAGTAGCCAGTACGGTCACCACCGCTTTTGGTAGCACCATGGGCAACATCGGCCTGGTGATTCTTTTTGGCACGATGATCGGCATCATCCTGGAACGATCCGGCGCAGCCATCTCCATGGCGGATGCACTAATCAAGGTGTTGGGAACAAAATTCCCTAATCTGACGCTGACGATCATCGGCTATATCGTCTCGATTCCGGTCTTCTGCGACTCGGGCTACGTGGTGCTCAACTCGCTGCGCAAGGCCATCACCCTGCGCACCGGCGTCTCCGCGCTGGCTACGTCGGTGGCGCTGATGACCGGTCTTTACGCGACGCACACCATGGTTCCGCCAACTCCGGGACCACTGGCTGCGGCCGCAAGTATTGGCATCGCCGATAACCTCGGATTGATCATCGCGGTAGGTCTGCCAGTGGCAGCAATTTCTGCTCTAGCCGGGCTGGCCTATGCCAGCCGGTTTAACAAGTCCACCTGGGCTCCACTGCCTTCCGAAGACGAAAACGACCTGGCTGATCTGGACTACGAACAGTTGCGCGCTAGCTTCGGCAAGCTGCCGCGCCCGGCTTTGGCCTTCTTGCCGATCCTGGTGCCGTTGATCCTGATCTGTGCGGCGTCGATCGCCAAATTACCTTCGCAACCCTTGGGTGCGGGAACGCTTGTTGAGCTTCTGTCATTTATTGGAACCCCGGTGATCGCGTTGATCTTCGGTCTGCTTTCGGCCACCTTGTTGTTGCGTGGGGACAATAAGCTCGCAGACTTCAATGAGCAGATGCATGAGTCGGTGCGCACCGCTGCGCCCATCTTGTTGATTACCGGTGCTGGTGCAGCATTGGGTGCTGTGCTGGCCGCGTCAAAACTGACCACGATTCTTTCGGATTCTCTCAGTGGTCTTGGTCTGGGCTTGGCGGTGCCGTTCCTGATTGCGGCGGCGCTGAAGTCGGCGCAGGGATCGTCCACGGTTTCCATGGTGACCACTTCCGCGCTGGTCGCGCCGATGCTCGGATCTTTGGGTCTGGATTCCCAGCTGGGCATGGTGCTTAGCGTTCTGGCCGTAGGCGCTGGTGCGATGGTAGTTTCGCATGCCAACGACTCGTACTTCTGGGTGGTTTCGCAGCTCAGCCGGATTCCGGTGATTACCGCGTACAAGACCCTCAGTATTGCTACGGCGATTCAGGGTACCGCCGCCTTTGTGACGGTATGGATCCTTGGGGCTGTGCTGCTTTAAGACGTGCTGCTCTAAGGTCCTGTCGAGTGCTTCGTACGCACCGCGCCTTCATTGCCCTTTGGTGTTGAAGGCGCGGTGCGGTTTTAACTTCTAGGCGGTTGGGTACTGCTTGGCGACGTTGTTGGCCCGGAAGCCCGCGACGAGCAGAAGTGCCAGGCATGCAATAAAGCCGGCAGTAGCGACGACAAAAGCGGCGGGGAAAATCTTCAGCAGGCTAAAAACAGCCGCAATGACCAAGAGGATCCATCCGGTCCAGGCCGTTACGCGAAGCATCGGTGCAGCGTGATGGTGAGCAGCTAACCACGCTTCATCGCTGGAGAGGGTATGGCGGGTTCTGATGCCCACCATGGTATTTCGCTTGAGTCGCCCATCGGCGGATCGTGGTGCCAAGATGCTCGCAGTGAGCGCGAGGATAGCTAGACCGAACATCAAACTCAGCGTGCTGAATGAATCCATGGAATTTCTCTGCCTCTCGGTGTGCTTGTATTCAGTCTATACGGTTGTCATATTTCTCAAAACCCAAGACATCACCAAACTTTCACCACGGATATTCAAATACTCGCCGATTCACACGAGGTCATAGGCCGAAATACGGCGACGGTTTTTGGGTCTGATGGGGGCCCGGGCCATGACGTTTCATGACGATATTCCGGCAGGTGACGCGGGCTCTATCGTCGTCGGTTCGTCGATGTTTCACTGGAGGGACAAACCATCCAGAGCGGCTGACAGACCTGGTTCCGTGACGCCGCAGCAAGTAGGGAGAACGAAGATGACTGTACTAAGTACGCAACTACCACGCGTCCCTTACATCGGAACCGCCGATGACGCCGAGCTTGATCGCTGGCGCGAAGTCGCCCAGAACGTGGCGGACCAGCTGGCTGTTGATGCACTGGAACGTGACCGCAAAAACGAGCAACCATTCGCTGAGGTGAAGTTGCTGCGTGAAGCCGGTCTATTGGATCTGCTGGTTCCTGCCGAGTTTGGCGGAGCAGGAGGACACTGGGAAACAGGCTTCGAAGCGGTACGCATTATTGCTGCCGCCGATGGTTCGGTCGGGCAGTTGCTGGCCTACCACTACATCAACCAGTCGGGCATTGCGTTCTACGCGGCCCCAGAAACTCAAGGCCAGTGGTGGCAGCGCACGGTTGAGGGCGGCTGGCTCTGGGGCGACTCGGTCAACCCGATTGATCCCACCTTGACGCTGGTTCCCCAAGGTGATGGCTTCACCCTGAACGGTGGCAAGCGTTTCTCCACTGGTTCCGGTGTTGGTGAAGTCATCGTTGTGAATGCTGAAATCACCGAAGGTGAACGCGCCGGTGAGGTGCTGGCCTTTGTGATTCCGCGCGACCGCGAAGGTCTGGAAATTGTTGATGACTGGGATTACCTAGGTCAACGACTGAGCGCCTCAAACTCGCTGAAGTTCCACAATGTACAGGTGCAGGCCTCAGATATCCTCGGTCCGGTCACCGCAGAGCCGGTGTCCACGCTACTGACTCCGGGAATCCAGCTAGCCTTTGTGAACTTCTACTTAGGCATTGCCGAGGGCGCACTGGCTCGTGGCAAGCGGATCATCTTGGGACGCAAAAACGCTTGGCTGTTCTCCCAGGCAGAAACCTACTCTCAAGATCCGATTTTCCAGCGCACCATCGGAGAGCTTAAGGCGCGCACCGCAGCGGTGGCGGCGTTGACCGAAAAATTAGGGCGCAAATTTGATGCCCTACTTTCCAAGGCAGGCGAGGTGACCCAGACCGAACGCGCGGCGCTCGCCGTAGAGATTGCAGAGGCCAAGGTGGTGTCCACCGAAACCGCTATTGAGGTTGCCAACCGCATCTTTGAGGTCACCGGATCCTCGTCGGCCGCGAGCTCGGTGGGCTTGGATTTGTTCTGGCGCAATGTGCGCACCCACTCGTTGCATGACCCGGTGGACTACAAAAAGATCGAGGTTGGTGCCTACTTCCTGCGCGGAGAATCCCAGCCACTTTCGCTTTACACCTAAACCACAATCACGGATAGGATCCAACGATGACTGCACTTGCTACAGGCAATTCTCGCGCGACACTCAAAGCCCGTTTCGCCCCGATTTTTGAGCAGATTGCGGCCGGCGCCGCCGAACGCGACCGAACCGGTGAGCTGCCCTATCAGCAGGTGGCCGACCTTGCCGCCGCCGGTTTTGGTGCGGTTCGTATTCCAGAATCGCATGGCGGAGCAGGTGCCACCCTACCCGAGCTCTTCGAACTCTTTGTGGATTTGGCTGCCGCTGATTCCAACATCGCCCAAGCGTTGCGGGCGCACTTCGCGTTTGTGGAGGATCGGCTGATCTCTGCTCCTGGTGCGGGCCGGGATAAGTGGCTGGCTCGTTTTGTTGATGGTGAGCTGGTGGGTAATTCCTGGACCGAGGTCGGTACGGTGAAGGTCGGGGACGTGATCACCAAGGTCACCCCGGACGGTGAAGGTGGGTTCCGGATTAACGGCACCAAGTACTACTCCACCGGCTCAATCTTCGCTGACTGGCTGGATACCTACGCGGAGCGCACGGATACCGGCAAGCGGGTGATCGCCGCGGTCAACCGGCACCAGCCAGGGGTTGAGCTGGCCGATGACTGGGATGGTTTTGGTCAGCGCACCACCGGCACCGGAACCTCGACGTTTACCGATGCGATTGTGGCCGAAGAAGATCTGATCGACTTTGATACCCGCTTAAGTACCAGACTGCTTTTTATCAGCAGGTGTTATTGGCGGTGCTGGCTGGTTCGGCCAAGGCAGCGGAACGCGATTTTGCAGCAGAGTTAAAGGCGCGCAAGCGCACCTTCAGCCATGCGGCAGCCAATGTGGCAGCCGAGGATCCGCAATTGTTGCAGGTCATCGGCGAGGTTTCGGCAGTGGCATTTGCCGCGGCGGGAACGGTGGAACGTGTTTCGCAGGCTCTTGAGTCTGCCTATGAAACTGCGTTGGCTTTGCAGTCGGGGCAGATTTCGGTGGAAGAAGATGAAGCAGCCAATGATGCTGCCGAAGTCGCCAGCGCCCAGGCTCAGGTGGTGCTCACCCCGCTGGTGCTCAACGCCATCACCCATGCCTTTGATGCGTTGGCCGCTTCGGCCACCAGCGTTTCGAAGAACCTGGATCGGCACTGGCGCAATGCGCGCACCGCAGGTAACCACAACCCGTGGGTGTTCAAGGCGCGTCTGATCGGTGACCTTGCGGTCAACGGCACTGAATTGCCACGTGTGTGGGCCATCGGCGCCTCGAAGTAACCGTCAAAAATCTTGCAGGCCCAGCATTCTTTGCCGATGCCGGGCCTGCAGTATTTTGTGCGTCACGGCCGGGCTTCATTTAGGAATGGTTGCCCGAGCTGTGGGTGGTTTGCGCTGCTGTTGTCTGGAGCCGTTGCGTGCTCTGTGAGAACTTTTCGATGCGTCGTTCTGGCCCAAGAACTGGTTCTTGAGTGCTGTAGGCGACCTTTTTCCATCCGCACGAGGTGCAGGTCCAAGCCACTTCACGCATTGTCATCTGGGAATCATGACGCTGGCCAGCGTCGTGGCCACCTTCGTTGTCCCAGCTTTTTAATTGACGTTGCTCATCGATGTATCGACGGGTTTCGGTTTCTACCAACGTGTTTCGATAACACCGTGGGCAGCTGATTGGCTTATCCATGACGGATTCTCCGTTACTGCGTAGCCCTTATTGCTGCGAGTATCGCAGGCTTTGTGAATTGATGTGGATGCCACGTCACGGTGGCTAAAGAGTGATATCCGGTTCAACACTGCTGCGTTAATCTGAACGCCGTCCCAGAAATTGAAGGACAGCACAAGAGCTTGATGCCGGAAGGAGGAAACCTCTAACGAGGAAAAAGTGGAAGTAAACTCCAATTTCAGTTTACGCCGGTTTGACCAAGATGTACTGGGAGTTGTCACTGAGAGCAGGGCTTGGGCGCATCGGGTGCTCGCTCAGAAAGATAGCTTCCCTAACTGTCGTGGATCTCACGCACCAATGAGAGCCAAGGCACGGGGGTGCGAAATTAGACTTGTTGAGGACTTTCAACGATTTTGAGGAACACCATGACTGCTCAGGGACAACCAAATAGCCCTTTTAACTTCATTCAGGTCGTCATCGCCGCACTGGGCGCAGGCTACCTCAATGTCATCATCTTCTTCATCGGTATCGCTTCGGGCGCTTCGATGAAGGTTGGCTCTAACCCTGAGAAGGTTATCGGTTTTGATAACATCCTGCAGGCAACCTGGATCCCACTGCTGGCCTTTGGATTCATCGTGTTCTTGATCGGTCGTGCTAAGAAGGGCATCATCAAGGTTGCCCAGTGGGTCGGCTTGGTCATTGCAGTTGTATCGAGCATTTCCGCGATCATGACCGCTGCGGATGTAGCAACCGCCGTGACCTTGACCGTTATTCACATCGTGACCGGTGCTGCCTGGTTCTTCGCTGTTCACTACGGCAACAAGAAGCTGCACATTCCTGCTAAGGACGTTGTTGTAGCCTAAGGGTTCTCATACAAACAGTTCGGCACCGCAGAGACATTTCTGCGGTGCCGAACTGCTTTAACGGGTACTATTTGGCACGTAACCAAGCTGTTGTTGCTGCCGGCAACCGGCCAGCTTCATCTAATGGTGCACTGGAAAGCAGAAGGGTGCCTTCGGGAAGCGTCTGCGGCTGAGCGCTGAAGTTCGTGACGCTGATCCAGCCATTTGGTCGGACAAAACTGAGCACACCTTCGCTTGCATCTAGCCACTGGAGGGACTCATCGCTTTGTAGTTCCCTACGTAGGCGCAGCGCCTCGCGGTAGAGCTCCAGAGTCGATCCCTGATTGCCATTCTGTGCCGCGACGCTTAGTGAGCCGAAGGACTCCGGCTGCGGCAGATGGGGCTGAACTTCGCCAAACCCGAAGGATGGGCCCTCGGCTTCCCAAGGGATTGGCACGCGGCAACCGTCTCGTCCTACCTCTACGCCCTTGTTTTTAAAGAAGGCAGGGTCCTGACGCTGTTCGTCAGAGATCTCGGTGACCTCTGGCAAACCCAGTTCTTCACCCTGATACAAGTACGCGCAACCGGGAAGAGCCAACTCCAGCAGTGTTGCAGCACGCGCGCGGCGAAGTCCTAGCTCCGCATCCATTACCGAAGGATCGGCCCCGTGTAGCAACCACTTCTTCGCCGAGTCTGGATCACCGGCAAGAGGTAGTCCATAGCGGGTGGCATGGCGCACGACGTCATGATTGGAGTACACCCACGTGGTCGAAGAGCCAGCGATATTCGCTTGGTCGAGATTGAAAGAAATGATCTTCTTGAAGGCCGCTGCGTCAAAGTCTGCCTGCAACAGATCGAAATTGAAAGCTTGGCCAAGCCCGGTTGAACGTGCGTAGGCAGGACGACGATCGGAGTTGGTCCAGGCCTCTGCCACGGCAATCCGGGGAGGGTCGTACTCGTTGAATACCTGGCGCCATTGAGCATAGATTTCGTGGACCTCATCACGATCCCAGATGGGGTGGGTGCCGTCCCATGGGTGGGCATCAAGCTCCGCTTTACTGGGCAGATCCGCCAACGCTACGTCTTTGGTCAGTGCGTGGGCCACGTCAACGCGGAAACCGTCCACGCCACGATCGGACCAGAAACGCAGGGTCTTGAGGAAGTCCTCTCGAACCTCGTTGTTGGCCCAGTTGAAGTCGGGTTGTTCCTTGGCAAAGAGGTGTAGATACCACTGGCCATCTCCAACTGGCTCCCAGGCTGGTCCACCGAAGATGGATTCCCAATCGGCTGGAGGCAAGTCGCCATCGGGTCCTGCTCCATCACGGAAGATATAACGATCTCGCTCAGCTGAGCCCTTGGGCGAAGCAATAGCTGCTTGGAACCATTCGTGGAGATTCGATGAATGGTTGGGCACGATATCAACGATGACCTTAATGCCTGCCTGATGAAGCTGTTGCGTCATCTGGTCAAAGTCTTCCAAGGTGCCTAGTCGTGGGTCCACGTTGCGGTAGTCGTCCACGTCGTACCCGCCATCGGCGAGAGCCGATGGGTAGAACGGCGAAAGCCATACGGCATCGATGCCCAGGGTCTTGAGATAGTTGACCCGCGAAGTGATTCCTTTCAGGTCACCTAGACCGTCGGCGTTGGAATCCGCGAAACTGCGCGGATAGATCTGATACACGGCAGCTTGGCGCCACCAAGTAGCGTCCTTGGAAATGCTGGTGTTGGGGGTGGTGTCTTGCAGTGTCATGATGCTTCCTTTCAATGGTGTTTGCAGCCTAGGAATGGCTGGGTGTAGCGGTTAGTGCGGTTTAGGATTTGACGGCGCCTTGGGTCAATCCCGACATCACCCAACGTTGGGTGAAGAGATAGGCCACCACGCTGGGGGCCATGGCCATCAGGTACGAGGCAAAGGACACGTGGTAGTTATTCGAGAACTGTGTTTGGAAAAGTTGTTGAACCACGGGAAGAGTTTGATCTGCCTGTTGGGAGATGATCAGCGAAGGCATCATGAAGTCGTTCCACGAACTGAGAAACGCGAAGATAGCCACCGTGGCGCTCATTGGCGCCAAAAGAGGGAAGATGATCCGCCAGTAAGTGGTCCAGTTGCTGGCTCCATCGATGCGTGCGCTTTCTTCCAGCTCGCCCGGAAGGCCACGCAAGAAAGAGGTAAATAGCAAGACGTTGAAGGACAGTCCGAACATGACATGCAGAATCGCAACACCTGCCGGGTTATCTAGACCGAAGATGCCGGTGAGCTTGACCTGCGATAGGGCCAAGACCGGGAACGGCAGAAACATTGCTCCCAATAGGTAGTAGAAGCTGAAGCGATAGAAGCGCTTATTCCAGTTCCGGTGGATTGCATACGAGGCCATGGACGCCACAAGTACTGCACCAAGCACTGCTACGAGGGTAATCACCAGCGAGATAGTGAAGGCCCGCGGGAAGTTTACTAAGTCCCACGCTGCGGTGAACCCTTCAACTGAGAAAGGCTTTGGCAGCGAGAAGGCTTTCCCGTCAACGGCTTGCTTGGCGGATTTGAACGCCATTGAGATGGTGACGAACAGTGGAACCACGACGGCCAGTGCACAGATGCCCAAGATGCTGGTGGCCCACCAATTGATGCGTTCTCGTCCGATACGTGTGCGCGAGCGTTTGTTGAGTCGTTGCTGCAAGGTGAGGCTCATTTTGCTTGTCCCTTGTTGGTCAGGCGCAGTTGGAACAGCGCGATAATCAGCGAAATGATGAAGAAGACGGTCGCATTGGCCATCTGGTAGGCGTAGTCTCCACGTTCAAAACCGGTGAAAATTGTCATGGCAATCGACCTAGTTTGCACTCCGGGACCACCGTTGGTCAGGCCGACAATAATGTCGTAGGCTCCCAAGAAATTCTTGAATCCGATAATGATGTTGATACCGATGTATCCGGTCATCAGTGGAAGGGTGACATTCTTGAGCTGCCCGAAAGAACTGGCACCATCCAAAGACGAGGCTTCGTACAAGTCATAGGGGATAGCCATTAGACCTGCTATGTAGATGAGCATCGCCGATGGCACGGCCTGCCAGGCAGTAACGATGACGATGGATAGCCAGGCGAGGTCCGGGTTAGACAGCAACGACTCCTTAAGGAAGCCAATGCCAAGGTATTCACCTACGGCGGGCAAAGTATTCGAAAACAAGAAGTTGAAAACGTAGGCAATGACGATGCCGGAAATGACCATGGGCATGACAAAGATTGTCCGCAGAGCGACTCGGGCACGAATTTGTGCGGTGAGCCCAACTGCCAGGAAGAAGGCCAACGCATTGGTGAGTATGACAGTGACGAGAGCGAACCCGATTGTGAAGCTGTAGGAACCGATAATGGCTGGATCAGTGAACAAGGCGGCGTAATTTGCCAGTCCGACGAGGTTGTAGTCGCCAAATCCCACCGAGTCGGTGAAGCTGAAGTAAATGCCCATTGCCGCTGGCAGGGTGATGGTGATGGTGAAGCAAATCAACGCTGGAACGAGGAAGCCTAAGTAGGTGGCTTCGAATTGACGCCGTTTCACCGGTCGGGTGGGAGTCGCAACCTTAGCGTCGTTGCTGGGTTTAGTGGGGGTAGTTAGTGCCATGGTGTTCTCCTGAGCTGGCTAACTGCGTTGGGCTAGTCGGGCCCAGTCCGCGTCGAGGGTTGCTAGGGTCTGCTCTACGCTGCCGCCGGTCACCAGGCCCTGCATGTAGTTTTCGAAGGGGATAGTTCGCGGAATCGCCGTTGATACTCCTTGATAGAGACGCCCGGAATCGATGTACGGCTGCATCTGCTTCAGGCGAGGGTCTTTGGTCGGCGGTGAATCGGTACGTACGCCAAAACCGAGAGCTGATTCGTTATAGGCATCTTGGATTTTGGGTTGGCAGAGGAACGCGAGGAGTTCACGTGCTTCGGCTTTGTGGTCGGACTGTTCCGGGATCCACAGCGCTAGGTCGAGATTGACCCTGATTTTTAGGTCGTTGGGGTCTTCTGTCATCGGTAGAGGGAAGGCGCCGATATTGGCATCAGGATTGGTTTTGGCGATTTCAGGCAGAGCCCAAGGCCCCTGCAGGTACATGGCTGCTTTGCCATTGGCAAATGCAAGGTTGCCATCTCCGTAGCCACGATTGGCTGCGTCTTTGTTGGAGAACTTGGCCAGTTCTTGCATCTTCAGTAGCGGCTCGGTGAATGACTTCGAAAAGGTGACGGCAGCATTAGGGGTGAAATCCGAACCGATTTCTCGTAGTGCAGCAAAGTGCTGGTTAATGTCGACAGCCCCGCCCAAGGAATAGTCGGCTAATCCCTGAGAAGCGGTCCAAGCGTCTTTGAACGTGGAGTAGATGGGCGTAACGCCTAGGTCGGTCAGCTCACCGCAGAGTTCTAATAGTTCTGAATAGCGAGTTGGGATGGCGAGATCATGTTTCTCAAAAATGTCTTTGTTGTATAGAACGGCGGCGCCCATCATTGAGTAGGGCAAGACCGATGTCCGTCCGGGATAGTCGGGATAGAGCGCCAGGAGCTCTTTGATGAATGGCGCATTCGTCTTTTGCTGGGGCAAATCAGAGAGATCTGAGAGGGCTCCACGTTCTTGGAATCTTGCCATCTCAAAGTTGTAGTTGAGGCAACCCAAATCCGGTGGATCGTTGCGAGCGAATGCTGCAGAGAGTCCTGCAGTTACCTCGTGGGTTGCGGTAGTAGTTTTCTGGGAAGCATTGAACTGCCCCAACAGATCACGAAAGTAGGGGATCACTTCCGGCTTGGACTGGTTGAACCGAATTGTGGCTCGGGGGTCGCTGGGGCTGCAACCGGCCAGGGCCATGGCTCCGGTTGCCATTACCGATGCAATGAACGACCGTCGTCGCAACGGCCGTGACAAGGCACTTGATCCAAGATTCATAGGTTTCTCCAGTGGGAAGTGAAGTGGGTCACTTTATTTTCTCAGTAAATTTAGCATCTAAATAAAGTCACGTCTATACTTTGAATGTGAGTTCACCGAGAAATATTGATGCACCGAGCGCCGAGTCCCTAGAAGGCGTTACTGCGATGCGTCGTCGCAACACCCAACGCGTTCTGGATGCTGCTTGGGACTGTGAAGCAGTGACCGCCAGTGAGCTCATCTCGCTCACCGGTTTAACTCGTGCGACAGTGCTCAACCAAGCAAAAGACCTGGTTGAATCTGGTTGGCTTATCGAGGCCCAAGACACTCGGGCTGTTGGAGCTTATTCCAAAGGCCGACCGGCGCTACGTTATGAATTGAACCGAACTCATCGCCTGATTGCTGGAATCGATGCAGGCCAACACCGCATCAGCCTCACTCTCAGTGATGTGCGAGGAAATCTGCAAACTCGCGCTGAGGCAAAAGTGGATCCACTGTCTTCGGGACAGCATCGAGCTGACGTTACCGAGAAGCTACTCGCAGGCGTGTTAGCTGAATTCAACGTAGACAAGCTTGCCGCGATGGTGATCGGGGTCCCCGCGCCAGTTGATGCTTTCGGCACGTCGCCGGATGACGACAATGGTTTTTGGGCAAATATGAACCCTGATTGGAAATCCGCGCTCGGCAAATATACGCACCTCTTGAGGGTTGAGAACGACGCGAACCTAGCGGCGATTGCCGAACTGGCACATGGCACTGAAGGTTCTTTTGCCTCATTGATGATTGGTGAGCGCATCGGTGCTGGGGTTGTGGTCGACAACCACCTGCTCCGTGGAGCTAAGGGGTTGGCCGGTGAAATGCGGTTCCTTTCGCAAGTTGCCGGGGTCGGTGATGCTCACGGTTTGGGATATTTGGCTAGGGAGCAAGCAAAATCAGCGTTGGCCGCCGGCGTCAGTAGTAGCTTGGCGTCTTTGGACGCAGAGTCCTTGCGTGCAGAAGACGTATTTCAGGCAGCCGCGAACGAAGACCAGCTGGCACAGGAAATCCTGGAATCCCTCGGTGCCCGATTGGCTCGGATCAGCGCTGTTATTTCCGGCTTTGTCGGGTTGGAGCGTGTGGTGCTTTCCGGTGCGATGGCAGAAATCGTGGGGCCAGTAGTTTCCATTGCCCAGCGCGAGCTAGCTCAGGAACCGGCGCTGACTTGTGTCCAACTGACTGCTTCTACTCTGGGAAATGAAGTCGTGATGAGGGGAGCCGTTGACCTCGGAGTGCAGCTCGTGCGTACGGCTGCACCTTTCTAAAACACCGAGGAATGCAGCCCTGCGCGAGTGCGGGTGTTTCTATCGCTCCCGATGCACCGGGTAGATGAGCATTTACAGCCAGGGCACGTCTATGACGGGACGGGTTCAATCACTGGCGACTCGACCGCCTGACGCATGCGGGGCATCAACAGCAAGCTGGCAGCAGCTGCAAAACACAACACTGCAGCGGTAATCCACGCGGCCAGATAACTTCCGGTGGTCTCTCGGGATAGGCCTGCAGTCAGGGAGCCGGCACCTGCGCCGACCATATGGAAAGCGAACACCCAACCAAAAACGACAGTTGCTTTAACCGGTCCAAAGTACTGCCGGCACAAGGCCACCGTAGGCGGAACCGTGGCTACCCAGTCCAGGCCATAGAAGACGATGAAGATCCACATTATCGGCTGAACTGTGGGGCCCATCAGGGTGTGCAAGAACAGTAGCGACATTCCGCGCAGCAGGTAGTACACAGCTAACAGCAGCCATGGGCGTATGCGGTCGGTGAGCCAGCCCGAAAATACTGTTCCGAGAATGTCGAAGACACCGATGAGTGCCAACAATCCTGATGCCGTGGTGGCAGGCATTCCGTGATCGTGCGCAGCAGGAATGAAGTGCGTCTGAACCAGGCCGTTAGTCGACCAGCCACAGATCCAGAAGGTCATCGCCAGCACCCAGAATGCCGGGTATCGAGCAGAGCTGAAGAGCACCCGTAAGGTCGCCGCGGCCATGGATCCTTCGGGCTTCGCAGCGGGAACTGCAGGTGCGGTCGCGCCGTAGGGCAGTACCCCGACCTCGGCGGGGGAGTTGGCAAAAGGTCAACGTAAAAACGGAATGATCAGTAGGGCAAAGGCGGTGACCACGAGGGCCACAATCCGCCAGGAGCCGTTTTCAATGATGGCAACGATGGAAGGTAAAAAGATCAGCTGGCCAGCAGCGTTGGCGCCAGAGAACAGCCCCATCACCAGACCTCGTCGCTTGCTGAACCAGCGGTTGGCGACTACTGAACCGAAGACCAAGGCCATGGCGCCGGTTCCCAATCCGACAAGCACGCCCCAAAGCAACCACAACTGCCAGTAGTGGCTGATAAAAACGGACAGTCCGGCACCGGTGGCCACCAAGGCCAAAGCTGCCATCGCCACCTTGCGCATCGAATAGCGTTCCAGCAAGGTGGCAGCAAAGGTGCGGCCAAGCCGTAAACCACCAGGTTGATGGTTACTGCTGTGGATAGTTGAGAACGCTGCCAGCCGAACTCTGCTTCAAGAGGTTCAAAAATGCGCCGGTGGTGGACCGAAAGCCGCTGCCGCAACCAAGGCCAAAGTGGTGACGATGGCTACCAGCCAAGCCCGGTGTACTCGGGGACGCCGGGCGGAAGGCGGAGTTATTGCGGAGTCGGGCTGATCGTTCATAAACAAAGCATCACACTGGCACGCACCTGTGGCCTAGTTCGTGACTGTTCTTGCCATGCGCAACAACACCCCACGCGGCACGTTTCCTGCTGGGTAGTGACTTGCTGGGGCACTGTGCGGTCAAGCGAAGGGACGCTGGTGACAGTGTGAACAGTCGCATTCCCCTGTCGTCGACGTTCTGAGATTGACATTAAGTTCTACATCCGAAAAAATACTTACGATTGTTTCATTATGTGAGGTCAATCTATCTTTTGACCCATCTAGTGATAATAAACTAAATACCACTTAAGAGGCATGGCGATCGTCAGTCGCCCATTTTGCAGGAGTCTACTTTTGTTGAGCCACAAGCTACGGGCAAGCGCCCTAGCCGGAGTAAGGACTGCCCTGCCTGATGAAGAGCATTAAGATCTGTGTGACTAGCTACGCGTACTCGTCCAAGGCGAAAATTTTTCAAGATCTGAATCTTGAGTTCCACTCTGGAAAAACAGCACTCTTGGGCCCCAATGGCGCCGGGAAATCTACATTGATGTCCCTTATGGCAAGTGTGGTGACGCCCTCCGCCGGAACTATCGAGATTATCGAGGCTGGCGGGGAACGAATCGGTACTCGCCACTTGGGAAAATTTCGTCGTCTTGTGGCATGGTTGCCGCAAGACTTTTCGCCCGTCGCAGGACTCACTGTTTTGGAACACGTCAGATACTCAGGCTGGCTGAAAGGGATGTCCAGGAAGGCTGTAAAAGAAGCGGCACCGCAAGCGCTTTTAGCGGTCGGGCTAGAGACTCTTTCAGAGAAGAAAGTCACTGAACTATCAGGCGGACAGCAACGACGGCTAGGTCTAGCTGGCGCACTAGTTCACCAGGCAGGCGTGGTTCTTTTGGACGAGCCTACCGCAGGACTCGACCCTAGCCAGCGGGATCGGTTCCGTCAGATCTTGGCCTCCTTGAATGATGAGAACATAACCGTGGTTTCCACGCATCAGACCGAGGACATCGACGGATCTTTTGATCATGTAGTTGTGCTTGTTGGTGGACGCGTTAGGTTCAACGGATCGGTCAGCGAGTTCATGGCTGTAGCTCCAGCGAGTGTTACGGATCCTCGTGATCGAGTACGGCTGGCCTATGCGGCATTAGTTGAAGGCGAGATCTGAGGATGCTTCCTATATCTCGTCGACCAGCGTGGTGGCTGTTAGCCCCCGGTATGATCTTGGCGGCTTTGTATGTGCAACAGTATGTGTCAAAGGAGCGGGTCTTGGCCGATGCTCAAGCAGCCGTGGCGGCCTCTGGACTACTGCTCATATTTGCTGCGTCATTGGTCAGCGTCTCGGCTGCTGTCGAAGTAGGGCGTGATAGGTCCAGCAGGGGAGTCGCTGAGGTCGCGGTACGGGGCAAAATAATAGTGGCCTGTGCGCGGCTCTGGCCCAGTCTTGTAGCCGGCGCTCTCATCCAACTTGTCGGAATTCTCCTATTGCTGGGCAAAGCTGGTTCTTCACCCAACAGATTCCCAGTTCTCATCGCCGTCGGTCTGTTCAGTGCTTTGTTCTTCCATGCGGGAATAGGGATGTTCCTCGGCACATGGCTACGAGCGCGCTTTGCAGTTCCTCTGGCGTTGGTGGTCTCCTATATTTGGCTTGGATTCGCCTGGAGCTTTGACTTTGTACCAGTGAGATATTTGGCGGGGCTCGCTTTGGAAGGTTGCTGCTCCCCGGTCGAAACCTTGGATGTCGCTGCTGTCTATTCTTTGATGGTGTTCTCGGTCCTAGGCTTCTTCGGATTTGTGCTCCTGGCCATGGGCGTCAGCGGTAGGAAGATCCTGCCCCGTGGAAAGGCCGCCTGGTTGCGTGTCACCGCAGGTCTGCTGGTGCTCGTCCTGGCGGCTTCGCTGGGCTTGTTCATTGCGCGTCAGGTGGCGGCGACCCCGGTGAAAGCTCGCCCACTATCAGAAGCTGAATGCTCCGCAACCGTTCCAGAAGTCTGCCTGTTCCCAACACAGCTGGCACGTGGAGATACTCGTCCGGTGTATGCCGATACTTTCGAGGCCTTAGAACACCATGGGATGCGAAAAATAACCAAGGTCTATTCAACTAGCACAGCACAAGTGCCGGTCCTCTCAGACGAGGGCGTTGCAAATGTCATGGCCGCACCAGGCCAATCGCGCACCCGTGCAGTTGAATCGGCAGCCAGCACTTACGCGGATGCTCTTACCTACATTGAGTGTCCTCAAGAAACCTCCGCTGATGTTTACGGATGGGCCGAAGTACTGAAGGCTTGGTCAGTTCAAACTGCGGCTCAGGAAGTACTTGCACCGGACGAACGGGCAGGCTTGCCGGATACGAGCATGCTGGAATCGGTCTCGATCCCGGACGAGACGGATTTTTTGGGCAGTGGAGCAAACTGCGCAAGTTAGACGAAAAGTCACAGACTCAGTGGGTAACGGTAGCCTATGACCGACTAAGTACATGCCGACTTCCGGATGCGGTCAGCGCGGGTGTCCGGTGAAGTGGGCAATGAAGGCTCGACACTATCGGGTGGCAATGATTGGCGCCGCTATCGCGAGCATTCTGGGAACAATGGCAGGAAATATCAACCTACCAATTCCATTCTTGAGTTCGCTTATTGGCCCTTCGACGATGCCAGCGCCCGTTGTCCCCAGCGTGATTCTGGTGGTATTGACGGGAGCAATGCTTCAATCCGCTGAACTGTATTGGACAGAAGCCTCAGTGCGAAACGTGGTGGCTCATTCAATGCTGATGGCCGCGGGATTGGTTGCGCTGGTCTGCGCCGTTTCTCATCTCACTGGCATCGTGGTGCATGACAATGCTGCTGCTTGGCTGATGGTCAGGGACGTGCTTGGGCTCTTGGTACTTTGGTCGAGTGCAAGAGCCCTCGGTATCAACCGATTTGCTGGGCTTGTTCCAGTCGTCTATTTGCTGATTGCTTCAGCCTTTGCGCGAAATTCGATAGGCGAGGTCCGCGGATGGGCTTGGATCTTGGGTAGAAACCTCAGTGATCCGTGGGGACTGGCAACTATTGGTTCGGGCTGTTTGCTGACATTGTTATATGTTCTTCGACGAAGGCCGTTAGCTGGCACAACTGCCCGGTCAAGCAGTTAGCCCAGCTTCGCGGCGCTGGCGAGGGTAGCCCGAGCCTGACGCAGCAAGGGTTCATCCACCATTTTCCCGTCCAAAGAGAAAACGCCCGGATGGGTTTTGGCCTCGGCGAGGATGCGTTCGGCCAAGGCCACTTCGGCTGCCGTTGGCGCGTAGGCCTGACGGATAATCTGCATCTGGTTGGGATGGATGGAGGCTTTGGCCGCGAAGCCAGAGGCCTTGGCATCCTGAGATTCGAGGAACAATCCTTCGGCGTCTGGGATGTTCAGATACACAGAGTCGATGGCAGCCTTTCCGTTGGCTACCGCATGGATAAGCACCTGGGAACGGGCAAAGCTGGCGACCTGGCGGTAGCTGCCATCGTTATGGCGCGATGAGGTCCCGCCCAGCGAGGCAATCAGATCTTCGGCACCCCACATCAAGGCCACCACATTCGAGGCTGCCGCAATCTGCGCCACGTTGGCGATGCCGGCCGCGGTTTCACACAGCGCCACCACGTCGTAGCCAGCTAGCTGGGCAGGTTCCGCGGCCGACTGCGCCTTGGGCAACATGAGCGTGGTGTAGTTGGTACGCCGTACCGCTTCAAGGTCGCGGGCGAAGTGTTCGGTGTCTACGGGGTTCACTCGCACAATGGTGCGCGCCGGATCTAGGCTGCTTTCCACCAGTGCAGTGCGGGCTGCGTCCTTATTTTCATGGGCCACAGCATCTTCTAAATCAATGATTACCGCATCGGCCCGATCCGCGGCCTTGGTAAAACGCTCCGGCCGGTCCGCAGGGCAGAAGAGAATAGCCGGACCCATCTGGAAACTAGTCATCGGACTCTGCCTTCAACGATTCTTGGTGCGCCTGTTGGGTCCACATCAAACAGGTGCGGGTGGCGGTGGCGACAATCTCGCCGTGCTGGTTGCGTCCGGTATGCGTCATCGAGGCTAAGCCTTGGCCGGGTCGAGATTTGGAGGGGCGCAATTCGGTGATCTCGGTTTCGGTGTACAGGGTATCGCCGTGGAACATCGGGTGAGGGAAGCGCACGTCGTTGATGCCCAGCTGGCCAATGATGGTGCCTTCGGTCAGCTGCGCCACCGATTGACCAATCATGGTGCTCAGCGTCAACAGTGAATTAATCAGCGGCCTGCCGAATGGTTGGGTGGCGGCCCACGCGGCATCCAGATGTAAGCCCTGATTGTTCATGGTCATGGTGGTGAAGGCGATGTTATCCGCCTCGCTCAGGGTGCGACCGGGCTTGTGAACGTAGCTGGCTCCCAGCACCAGTTCATCAAAATACAGGCCGCGCTGTTCAAATCGTTGCTGGCTCATGCTCGGTGCTCCTGTTCAGTTTCTAGGATTGGTTCCACGGTGGCGATCACCTGTTTGGCCTTGACCAGATCTCCTGCCTGTAGCGCCGAGATGTGAACAATTCCGTCAACCGGAGCCAGCAGCTGGTGCTCCATCTTCATCGCTTCCACAATGGCCAGCACCTGGCCAGCGCTTACCTGTTGACCGTCGCTGACTTGCACAGAGATGACGGTGCCCGGCATTGGAGTCTGTACATCGGGGGAGTAGGTGCCCGATTCTTTGGCCAGGCTGGCCAACTGGCGTTCGAGTACTTCTTCACGTGACAGTTTGCGAAAGGCAGCGCTCCATCCCTGATCGCTGAGCCACAGGGTGCCATCGGGGGCAAAAGCATGTTCGATGCTTGTGGGCTCGGCTCCAACCGGCAGTGACGTTTGGACGTGAGTATCACCAACTTCGAAGTGCATGATGATCGGGCGGTGCACCCCGGCCCGCCAGCCATCGCGGGCGCCCCACGGGGTGCGCAGTGTAGGTACTTGCTGATATTCCAGCTGAGCAGCCAGCGCCAATTCGCTGGGACCGATAGTGCGGAAGGTGAACTGATCCATCTTGCGCGCAATGAGATTAGTATCCAACTGTCCGGCGGCCACCTGTTCATCGGCCAACAGCAGGCGCAAATATTCGTTGTTGGTCAGTACGCCCAGTACAACGGTGTCCGCCAGAGCGCGGTCCAGCTTGGTCAACGCCTCGGTTCGATCCTGACCCCAAGCGATCAACTTGGCCAGCATCGGATCATAGTGGGCACTGATTTCTAGCCCTTCGCGCAGGGAACTATCTACACGCACGTTGACCGGTTCTCGAACCTTCAGCACGGTTCCGACCGAGGGCAGGAAACCGGCCGATGGGTCTTCTGCGTACAGGCGTGCCTCGATTGCGTGGCCAACGAGCAATACCTGTTCCTGAGTGAAGTTCAGTGTTTGACCGGCTGCGATGCGCACCTGCCAATCCACCAGATCCAGTTTTTCTCCGTTAACCCGCACCACTTCTTCGGTGACCGGATGCTCCACCTGCAAACGGGTATTCATTTCCATGAAGAAGAACTCGTCCGGATTTTCGTCGCTGACCAAGAACTCCACGGTTCCAGCGCCCACGTATCCGACCGACTGCGCGGCAGCTACGGCGGATGCTCCGATGCGTTCACGGATTTGTGCGCCGTGCTCCAGATTTTCGAACAGCGGGGCAGGCGCTTCCTCGATGACCTTCTGATGTCTGCGCTGTAGCGAGCATTCGCGCTCGCCGAGGTGCACGGTGTTGCCGTGCGAATCAGCCAGAATCTGTACCTCGATATGCCGGGGATTGCGCACCAAGCGTTCCAAGAACAAGGTGTCATCGCCAAAGGCGTTCAGCGCGGTGCGCCGAGCGCTGGATAGAGCTTCGGGGAGCTGATCTACGGATTCCACAGCGAACATACCCTTGCCACCGCCGCCGGCCGAAGGCTTGATCAAGAGCGGGAAACCTACATCGGAGGCCGCCGCCAGGAGCTGTTCATCGCTCAAGCCCGGTTCTGCAATGCCCGGAACCACCGGAACCTGATGGGACTGCACGTGGTTTTGGAACGGATCTTGTCACCCATGAGATTGATGGAGTCCACCGGTGGACCAATGAAGGTGATCCCGGCAGCTTCTAAGGCGCGGGCGAATTCCACATTCTCGGAAAGGAAACCATAACCTGGGTGCACCGCTTGGGCCCCGCTGGTCTTGCAGGCATCAATGACCGCGTTGATGTTTAGGTAGCTCTCATTGGCGGGAGCACCGCCAAGACGGACCGCGGTATCGGCTTGGGTAACGTGTAATGCTTGAGCATCAGCGTCGGAGTAGACCGCAACGGAACGGATGCCCAGCGCTCGCAGGGTGCGAATAATGCGCACCGCGATTTCTCCGCGGTTGGCGACCAGGACCGTATCAAAAAGTTTGCTGTTCATGGTGATCTCTTGGGCCTACATCCTGAAGAGACCGAAGCTGGTCTCTGGTAATTCGGTTCGGGCGCAAACATCTAAGGCAAGGCCAAGCACCCGGCGGGTATCGGCTGGGTCAATGACTCCGTCATCCCATAAACGCGCGGTGGAATAGTACGGGTTTCCTTGAGTTTCGTATTGCTCGCGGATGGGGGCTTTGAAGTCCTCTTCTTCGTCGCTGCTCCAGGAGCCACCACCGGCTTCGATCCCGTCACGCTTAACCGTGGCCAGTACCGAGGAGGCTTGGTTGCCGCCCATCACCGAGATGCGCGCATTGGGCCACATCCACAAGAAGCGTGGGGAGTAGGCCCGTCCACACATTGAATAGTTGCCTGCGCCAAAGGATCCGCCGATGATAACGGTCAACTTGGGGACCCGGGCGGTTGCTACCGCGGTGACCATCTTGGCTCCATGCTTGGCGATGCCGTCCGCCTCATAGTCGCGGCCCACCATAAACCCGGCGAGATTCTGCAGGAAGATCAGCGGGATGCCGCGCTGGTCGCAGAGCTCGATGAAGTGGGCACCCTTCATGGCCGATTCGGAGAAGAGTACCCCGTTGTTCGCAATGATCCCGACTTGGTGGCCGTGGATATGCGCAAATCCGGTGACCAGGGTGGTGCCGTAGTCGGCTTTGAACTCATGGAATTTACTGCCGTCCACAATTCGGGCGATGACTTCGTGCACGTCATAGGGTGCGTTTACGTCTACCGGAACAACGCCGGATAGTTCGGTGCCTGGATAGAGCGGTTCCGTTACCTGCTCGGCAATGTTCCATGCCGGGGTGGGGTTGAGCGGCAGGGTGGAAACGATGTCGCGGATGATCATCAGCGCATGCTCATCGTTTTCGGCCAGATGATCCACCACCCCGGAGGTTTTGGCGTGCAAGTCTCCGCCACCTAATTCCTCTGCGGTGACAATCTCACCGATGGCAGCCTTCACCAGTGGTGGACCGCCAAGGAAGATGGTGCCTTGGTTGCGTACGATGACCGTCTCGTCGCTCATCGCCGGAACGTAGGCGCCGCCGGCGGTGCAGGATCCGAGGACCGCGGCCAGCTGTGGGACCTTCTTGGCGGAAAGCTGCGCTTGGTTGTAAAAATCCGGCCGAAGTGATCGCGGTCCGGGAAGACCTCATCTTGCATCGGCAAAAATGCGCCGCCGGAATCCACCAAGTAGATGCAAGGCAGTCGGTTTTCTAATGCGATCTCTTGTGCGCGCAGGTGCTTCTTTACCGTCATCGGGAAGTAGGTGCCACCCTTGACGGTGGCGTCATTGGCAATGATCAGCACGTGTCGACCGTGAACCAAACCGACGCCAGCGATCATTCCGGCGCCGGGGCAGGCGCCGCCATACATGCCTTCGGCGGCCAGTGGAGCAATTTCCAAAACGGTGAACCGTCATCGAGTAGTTGGTCCACACGCTCGCGGGGCAGTAGCTTACCGCGTGCTACATGGCGTTCCCGAGACTTTTGCGAGCCACCGCGACCAGCGCGTTCGAGGCGTTGATGCAGGTCCGCCAGCAGGGTGGCGTTGGTTTGAGTATGGCTCGCAAATGCTGCGGGATCCGGTTGGGAACGAAGCGTCTTCACTTTTCAGTCCTTGGGCTCGGGTTCGCTGGCAATAACCAGCGGGGCAGGGAGTTCTTTGATGGCCAACGGGAATTCGTCGGTGACGGCGAGCATTCGCATGGCGAGGGAGACAAAATTTAGTTGCACTTCGGGCAATGACAGCCGTCCATCGCGGCGATACCAGTGGGATGCTCCGGTGCCCATTTCCATCATGGCTAGTCGGGCGATGCCCAGGTCCACGGTGTTGAACAGGCCTTGAGTTGTGCCGGTGGCCAGGATGGATGCAAAGAGCTGCTCGTAGTCATCGCGGAGCGCCTGCATGTCTTCGGCGTGCTCGGCGGACAGGGCGCGCATTTCGTGTTCTGCGACGCGGGAGGTTTTGGATTAGTGGCGGTGAAGCCTACGTGGAAGGCAACAAGCAGGGCCAACTGACGTACTGGATCGGTGCTGTCGGCGATGGCCTGCCCGGCTCCTTTGATCATGGAGGTCAGACAATTGTTGATGATGCCAACGAGGAGTTCTTCTTTGCCCCCGACATAGTGATAGAGGGTGGCAGAGTTCAGATTCAAGGCAGTTCCGAGTTCTCGGATACCGGTCGCGGCGAATCCGCGCTGCGCAAAACAGGAGACTGCAGCCTGCTGGATTTGACCCAATTCCATGGACACCACCTTGTGTTCCCAATCAATCGATTGACAGTGTCTATCCAATCCGAGAACCGGTGTGGTGTCAATCACTTTTAGCTCAAGAGGCCGATTCTGGCGAGGTTCTGACAAGCGCGAAATATTTGGAAAATCGTTTATGAATCAAATGCATAACGGTAGGCTTCATGATGGTATTTACATTGAAATCTGAGTTAATGACATTCAGGTGCCCACGAAATACGACCGGAAAGCACTATGCCACGACCCACTGACACCGTCGTCACTGCCCATGTAACTAGCCGGCGAAAGCTCTTAGCTGGCGCCACCGGACTGATCGCACTGGCCTCTCTGAACGCCTGCTCGACACCAGAGGCTACCGAAACCGCTCCTGTCGCTCATGCTGAAACACCCAAGACACCGGACGAGGTACTCAAAGCGCTGAAGGAAGGCAATCAGCGCTATCTTTCGAACGAGCTTCAGCACCCCAACCAAGATGAAGAACGGCGCGACGAGCAGGCCGAGCATCAAAGCCCTTTCGCCCTGATCCACGGGTGCGTCGACTCGCGCGTTACCCCGGAGCTGCTTTTTGATCAAGGAATCGGTGACCTCTTTGTCACCAGAACCGCAGGCGCAGTCCTTGATGACACCTTGGTGGGCAGCATGGAGTTTGCCGTCTCCGAACCTTACTCGGTTCCCCTGTTGGTGATTCTCGGACATACGGCCTGCGGCGCGGTGACCGGAACTCTTCAAGCCATGGAAAAGAATGCCGATAACCCTGAACTGCCCGGAGAGATGGATGACTTCGCGGAGCAAATTGCGCCAGTGGCCCGCAAGGAAAATGTTTCAGGATCAGATGCTGATGCAGTGAACAAGGTGGTCAAAGCTAATGCGATAGCCGTTGCGCAGCAGCTGGTGGAACGCTCGGTCATTATTCGCAAGGCAGTGCAAGAGAAGCGTACCCGCGTGGTTAGCGCCGTTTATGATCTGCAGACCGGCGAAGTGAGTTGGCTGGAAAGCTGAGTTAGATGTCGGCTTAGATCTCAGGACAAGAAGTTAAGTGAAATCCCCGTCGGCTAAGCCGACGGGGATTTCAACGATCATCACTCGCACCTTCAATGAGGTACTTACTACGTTACCCAAGCTTTCTATGCTCGGGCTGAGCAAAAGCTTCGCGGTTGCAGTGCGTTGAGACGGGGTGAGGAATAGTTACTTCACCAAGTTGGTGCGCAGATCATCAAGGACCAGGGATGCGCCAGTTGGGCCTAGGCCTAGGAACCAAACGTCGTCATTCACGCGCACCGCTTGATCGTTTTGAACAGCCTTGAGCTTCTTCCACAGTGGACCTTCAATCGCGGCCTTTTCACCGGTGGCTTCAGGGGTTCCGTAGGAAGTGTAGAAGATCCAGTCCGAGTCTGCCTCGGTGAGATTTTCAGCGGAAATTTCAGCCGCTAGGTCTTCGATGCTTTGGTTCCCTGGACGCTTCAGGCCAGCATCCTTGAGGATGACACCAATCAGTGACTTGTTGGCGTAGAGACGAATCTTTTCTGGCATGAAGCGCAGCAAGGAAATCTCTGGGTCGCCCTTGACGTCGTTGCCTAGGGCGGAAGCTTTGTCCTGATACTTGTTCAGTACGTCCACAGCCTGGGTCTCTTCGCCCAGTGCCTCACCGGCTAGCAGGAAGTTTTCCTTCCAAGGAAAACCTGGACGAATGGAGAAGACGGTTGGTGCGATCTCGTTGAGCTGAGCGTAGAGCTTATCCGCGCGCAGCTGCGAACCTAGAATCAGGTCTGGCTTTAATGCTGCGATGGACTCGAGGTTGAGTTCCTGGATGGTGCCAACGGTCTTGGCGTCCTTAACCTTGTCGGCAAGGTAGCTCGGGATTGGGCTGGAACCTTCGGTGGACGGAATGCCTACCGGGGTGATGCCCAGGGAGATCACCTCATCGAGTTCACCAGTATCAAGAACCACAACGCGCTTTGGCTTTGAGTCCAAGGTTGTGGTGCCGTTGGCGTGGGTGATGGTGCGAGGGAACTGGCCAGCTTCGGCGTCGGAGCCGAACTTTGCAGTCTCCCCATCCGCGGTGGTGAAATGTGCGCCGCCAATCGCAACATCTTTATTGCCCGAGTTGGTGTCGGTAGTGGTGGACGCGCCACAGCCGGCGGTCAGGCCAACCAGCGCTACGGCGGTGGCTGAGATTAGGGCGCGGCGCCATGCGGTGCCCATCTTCGATAAATTCACATCACAAATATACCTTATTTTACTAAGCCTACCCAAAGGTTATGACGCTAAACTTTCCTTGCGCACGGTAAAGTAATCTCGTTCCCTGCAGTACATCTGACGAAGGGCGCCGGTCATTAGCGCTAATCTCACCAGGCCCACCAAACCTGTGCCCAGCACCAACAGCATGAGTCGACAAGTGGTCCTACTCTGTGCGCTCGCGGCGATATTGCTGCTCTTGGTTGTGGCGTCGTTGGCCATTGGATCTCGTTCGTTGCCTTTGGGAAGCGTCATTCACGCTCTGCTTGATTCCGAACCCACAGTGGAACGAAGCATTGTGGTTGAGTCGCGATTACCGCGCGCGGTTCTGGCCTTGTTGGCCGGATTGGGCCTCGGGGTCTCTGGCGTCCTGGCGCAAAGTCTGACACGAAATCCTTTGGCTGAACCCGGAATTCTGGGCGTGAACGCAGGGGCATCGCTGGCCATCGTGATTTCCGTCGGATTCTTGGGAATCCAAAGCTTCAGCGGATATGTATTTTTTGCCTTTATTGGAGCACTGCTGACCACGGCCGTAGTTTATGTGGTGGGAATGCCTCGGCCTGGGTCCAGCGATCCGGTCCGGCTGGTACTCTCCGGCGTAGCTATCGGGTCGGTGCTCACCGGTGTCGGAACGGCCCTATCCTTGGTCAAGCCTCAAGCTTTTGATCAGCTGCGAGCGTGGACTATCGGCTCGCTGCAGGGCAGGGACCCTTCGATTATTCTCACCTTGGCTGGTTGCCTTGTCGTGGGACTAGTGCTGGCGGGCAGCAGTGCTCGCTCCCTTGATTCCTTGGCTCTGGGTGAAGACAGCGCGCGGTCTTTAGGGACCAATGTTGGACGCACTCGCGTGTTGGTTTTGCTGGCAATTACCGTTCTGGCCGGTGCCTCAACCGCAGCGGTTGGCGTCATCGGATTTATTGGCTTGATGGCTCCGCACGCTGCCCGTCGCTTGGCCGGGGCAAATACCGGGTGGATTATCGCTTTCACTGCGTTGTTAGCGCCGATGCTTTTGCTGTGCGCTGACATGCTGGGACGTGTTGTTCTGCCCGGTGAGTTGCAAGCCGGTGTGGTCGCAGCCTTCCTTGGTGCACCATTGCTGATCATGATCGCCCGCGGACGAAAGGCGGTGGCACTATGAGTCTGCGTTCCAAACTACGCGCACCTAGTGCGCTGCTGATCTTGGTGGTGCTCTGCCTGCTGGTCACCGTCCTTGCCATCTCCGGAGGTGAGTATCAGATGAGCCCCTGGAAAGTTCTTCGGGTGCTCTTTGGCGGCGGAGAAGGCATTGAAAACATGGTGATCTGGCAATGGCGGATGCCACGAGCCATGGCAGCTTTACTCTTTGGCGCGGCGCTGGCACTTTCTGGTGCGGTCTTCCAGTCGCTGACCAGAAACCCCTTGGGATCCCCGGACATTATCGGCTTTTCCACCGGTGCCTACACCGGTGCGCTGGTGGCATTAACCGTGCTTGGTGGTGGCTTTGTGGCCACCAGCATTGGAGCGTTGCTGGGCGGTTTGCTCACTGCGGTGCTGGTCTATGCGCTGGCTTGGCGCAATGGAACCGCTGGCTTTCGCCTCATCCTCGTGGGCATCGGTATTTCCTCGGTGCTGGCCTCGTTTAATCACTTCATGGTGCTGCGGGCCGAACTTGATGTGGCCATGGCCGCCGCGGTCTGGGGTGCAGGAAGCCTGAACGGGCTGACGTGGCAATCGGTGATTCCCACAAGCATCCTACTGGTGCTCGTTTCAATCGCTTTGCTGGCCAGTTCATCGCGGTTACAGATGCTGCAATTGGGTGATGACCTGTGTCGGGCGCTTGGCATGCGGGTGGAGCGCACCAAATTATTCTTGGTGGTGCTGGCAGTCCTTCTGGTCGCCGCAGTCACCTCGTTGGCAGGACCCATTGCCTTTGTGGCATTGGTGGCCCCGCAGATTGCTCGGCGTTTAGCCGGAGCTAACGGACTGCAATTACTACCCACCGCCCTTGTCGGCGCGTTACTGCTAGCCAGCAGTGATCTTCTGGCGCAGCGTCTTTTTGCTCCGGTACAGCTGCCCGTTGGTGTGGTGACCGTCGTGTTTGGTGGCGTGTATTTGATCTACCTGCTGAACCGCCAAACCACCCGTCTTTAGAGTGAGGTCATTGTTAATGACCCCACCCGAAAACCGAACAAACACAACTGCTAGTACGCGGACTAGCTTTCTCCGCGCAGTGTGATGGATTCGATGGCGTGACCGTGAAGGTCCTCGATCACCAGATCAACGACTAATTCATTCCAAGAAATCAGCGGACTGATCGCTTGAGAAACGTAGTCCAGTACCTGCTGTTCGATCACCTGAACCGAGCTGTCCTCGGCCATGCTCACATGGCATTGCGCCTTCCACGCGAGGTGCGGGATCGCGGTATCGGTGGCCTTAAATTCCGTGAAATTCAACTGAGCCGTGGTTGAACTGGCAAACACCGCTCTGATGGCTTTGATCAGGTCCAACGAGGACATCCGTTGCGGCTGACCCGTCGCAGAATCCTGCACATCCCACACGCGTTGACGCGGCACAAAGCCTGCAATCTTGCCCAAGATGCCTTGAGAAAAGGCCTCGGATTGATGCTCGGGCATAGAAGTTTGCAGTAGCTGGGTGATGAACCCATTCTGATCTTTGAGTCGCTGGCGCTCGGCATGGCACCAGCGGCACTGCAACTCGTGCAGATCGGCTGGCTCATCGAGGTTCAGTAGGACGTCTTGGGTGGATCGTCCGCAGGGAAGGGTAGTCATGACACCGCCTCGCTGATTGCATTGCGTGCCCGTGCAAGTCGACCTCGCACAGTTGATTCTGAAACGTTGGTTACTAGCGCGGCTTCTTTGTAACTCATTTCTTGGAGCGCCACCAAGACGAAGGTCTGGCGTAGTGCTGAGGGCAACGAATTAATAATCTCCCACGCATCGGCGATTTCCCCACGTTGTACGGCAATATTTTCAGGTAATTCGCGTTCGGCAACCGGGGTTCGCTCTAGTGCTTCGCCATCTACAGGTTGTTGATCGTTCGCCCGTTGGCGGATTCGATCCAGGCAGATATTTCGAGCCAAACGATAGAGCCACGTTTTGAATGCAGCGCGTTCGCGAAGTGAGTCCAAAGACTGCCAGGCGCGGATCCATGTATCCTGTGCTGCGTCTTCGGCGTCATGCCAACTGCTAAAAAACGTCTTGCAGTACTGACGTAGCCCGGGAGTCATGCCGGAGACCAGCTCGCCGAAAGCCTCAGGATCGCTTTCCATGGAGCGACCAACAAGAAGAGCCAGTCGGGTCGGGTCCAAAGACTCCTCCTAATGTGATCTAAGTCACGTGCAAAACGTGTGAGGATTTCTGTATAGCTCTCGTCTGTACGAGTGTAAGGCACAAAATATCCGTTCAATGAATGAGGAGACCATCATGGTGCAACGCGATTCACAAAGCCCGATCATCAAGCCAACCGGCGAAGAGCTGGAGCGTCAAGCAAAGGCCAACGCCGCAAATGAAGCGCAGAACAATGAAGAACTGCGCGGTCCACTACACACTGAACTGGGCAAGACGACCATTGAAGATCGTGTTGTTCAGAAGATCGCCAGCATCGCCACCCGCGAGGTTTCCGGCGTTTACGCCATGGGCAATGCAGCACGTCGAACCTTCAACTCACTGGCCGAACGCATCCCTGGTGCACAGGCCAACTCCGCTGGTGGAGTGAGCGTTGAAAAGGGTGAGCAGCAGACCGCCATCGACGTATCGATCGTGGTTTCCTACGGCTTCTCAATCGTTGAGGTCTCCAACGAGATCCGCTCAAACATCATCGCTCAGGTTGAGCGCGCCACCGGCCTGGAAGTTATCGAGGTGAACGTCGAGGTCACCGACGTACATCTTCCAGAAGACGATGACGACGACACCGAGCCCCGCGACGGCCTGAAATAACAGTCCGCACTTAAGGAGCAGAACATGTTACACGTCAAGTGGGGTTTGATCATTGGAGCCCTCGCCGGGCTGCTGATTGCCTTCGGTTCGTTTACCCAGTTTGTAGTGGTGGCATTCTTCGCCATCATCGGTGCCGCGGTCGGATGGCTCTTGCAGGACAGGGTTGATCTTAGCCAAGTGTTCAACAAACGTCGGCGGTGAATCAAATGACAGAGCTGTCCTCAAACCGTGGCAACACCACGGTGAATACGGCCGTCTATTCAAAAATCGCCGCTCAGGCCGCCTACAAGGTGCCTCTGGTTGGTTCGGCCGCCGGAGGGATCTTGGGGCTGCGCAAGTACAAAGATTTTGACAGCCGTCCCAAGGCCAAAGCTGAGGTGCTCGGAAGTGCGGTCATCATCGAGTTGGACCTAGGGCTGAGCTATCCGAGCAATGTCCAACAAGCCTGCGAAGACGTGCGGGACATGATCGCCGAGGATCTTTATAAGTATCTGGGCGTCGAAAACGTCCAGACCGACATTCGGGTGAGTTGGATGTCTTCACCGGATCAAAACACAGGGAACAGGAGACTGCGATGAGAAGATTCTGGCACGTGCGCAGTGCTCGCACGCTGGCCTTGATGATCACGTTAATCACCTTGTTGGCCGTGAGCATTCTCCTCGCGCTTTCCTGCATCCTGCGATTGGTTAGTGGCCAATGGACCGGCCCTGCTGAACAGGTTCTGAATACGCTCAGCGGTATGCGCCTCAATGACAGCCTGGCAGTTAGCGTCATGGCAGTTCTTGCGGTGCTCGGCCTTGTGCTGCTGCTTTGCGCGCTGATCCCGGGACGCCGCCTAAGCATCCTGTTGGACACCGATGATCCTGGAGCGGAATCGGAACAAGCAATGTCGTGCCGGGGCATCTCCACCTTGGTGGGCTCCGCGGTTGAACGAACCGACTCGGTGACTCGGGCCAGCGTAAAGACCACGCCGGCCTGGGTGCACGTCAGTGTTCAGACTCCGGCGCACTCGGTGGAACGCGTTCGGCAGAACGTGCAAACGCGGGCGCAAAGTGTGATTGATGGCCTGCCGTTGCAACAGGCGCCCAAGGTTAAAGTCTCGGTCCAGCAGCGAGGAGGGAACTAAGAATGTGGACAACACATGTAGTGCGCCAGCGAATCATCCTGGCGATCCTCGGACTGGCCTTGCTGGTCCTTGGTGGCTTGGGCCTGGCTGCAGCATTGCTTGGTTTTCCCAAGATCAAGGATCTTGGTCAAGCGCAGATTGGTGACAGTTTGCCGATAGACCAGCAGTACTTACTGCCACTGGGATTGGCTGTAGGGATCGTGGGCATTGTGCTTTCACTGGCCGTGATTATCACCGCCATTCCACGCCGTCCGGCGGCACACGAATTCAGATATGAATCGCGCAACGAGGGAGTCAGCGAGATCGAAACGTCGGTAATAGCTAGGGCTGCGGAATCCGCCGCTCAAACGCAACCAGAAATTGTGGATGCGAATGTTCAAATCGGTGGCAGCGCCACGCAGCCCGTACTCTATGCGCGATTCACCTTGCGCGCCGATGCACCGGCGAATCGAGGAATAGAGCTGGTTAACGGCCGGGTCATCCCTGACCTTGAAATGGTGCTGGGTGTGCCCTTTGCACACAAGCACGTTTCCTTCAGTTTCCAGAAACCAGAAAAACAGGATTCGGATAAAGCCGTGCTCATCTGAGCCGGCCTCCGGGTAATAAGTAGTAAATCACTAGCGGCACGTTTGTCGTGCCAAAAACACATGGGGAGTAACAAAAAATGGGCATTATTGGTTGGATCATCCTTGGACTCATTGCCGGCGCCATCGCAAAGGCCATCAAGCCAGGAAACCAGGGTGGCGGCTGGATCGCTACGTTGGTTCTTGGTGTAGTTGGTGCACTGCTCGGCGGTTGGATCGGCTCGGCAATTTTCGGTGTCGGGGTAAGCCAGTTCTGGTCGCTTTCGACTTGGCTGCTAGCTATCGGTGGTTCCCTGATCGTATTGATCGTTTGGGGCTTCATCACTGGCAAGCGCCGCTAAGCTAAAAGTAATGGCAGTGGGCGCCGATCCTTTTGGATCGGCGCCCACTGCCATTTAATGCTTGAAGCGTAGTTCTACATGATGCCGGTTGGTACCAGCAGGGCCCAAGCCAATGCCGGAGCGATAAGGACAACAGCACCTGCGTACATCATCAACTGCTTGTAGGTGCGCTGACGGTCTTGTTCCTTCACGTTGGCCACTACCAGCGCGCCAGCGGTGGAGAACGGGGAAACATCAACCACGGTGGCCGAGATGGCGATGGCAGCCACGGTGCCCGAAACACTCAACGAGCTCACCGACAACAGTGGTCCAGCCAGCGGGATGAAAGCGGCCAGCAGTGCGGTGGATGAGGCAAAGGCCGAACCAATACCGATGACGTAGCACAGCACCAAAGCGATGAGGATTGGTGCACCCAAAGCCAAAGCCATATGGGCCAAGGTATCAATCACACCGATGTGCGTCAGCAGCGAAACGTAGGTGATCATGCCGGCCACCAAAAGAACGGTGGACCAGGAAATCCCGGCGACAAACTTGTGCTGATCCTTGATGTTCAGCAAGGCCAAGAGCAGACCTGCACTCAGTGCGACAAAGCCGATCGGCAGACGCAAAACCAAAGCGCAGAAGAGCATCACAGCAATGAGTACCAGCGTGTAGATCTGCTGTCCGTGCGGACGGGTGCTGCGTGACTCTTCAACATCCGTATGTGCCACACCTTCACCGGAACGCAACTTACCCAGCGCAGCGAAGACGATCACGGTGAGAATCGAAAGAATCAGGTTGATGGCAAAGCTGGCGACAAATAGTGCGTTGGCAGAGACCGGGAAACCATTTTCCATGGCGATGTCGTGGACCAGAACACCGGAAACCGACAGTGGCGAGAATCCGCCTGCGTGCGCACCGTTGATAATGAAGGCGCCCATGAGCAGCGGGTGGATGCGCGATTCGTAGGCGAAGCCAATCGCAGCTGGGGCCAGCAGCGCCACGGCTGCCGGGGAGAAGGTTCCCAACGAAGTTAGCGCGGCGGCAACCAAGAAGAATACCCATGGAAGCAGCATGGTTTTGCCACGGACCAGGCGCACACAATTTTGCACGATGACATCAATGGTCCCGTTGTGCTGAGCCATGGAGAAGAAGTAGGTGACGCCGATAATGGTCAGCACAATGCTGGCTGGGAAATCCGCCAAGATTTCTTTGTCATCCATGCCGAGCATGAAGTAGCCGATGCCAAAGGAAGCAACCAGACCCATCACACCGATATTCACCGGCCACTTGGTGGCGATGATGAACATCAGCACCAGGACGACCAGTGGGACGATCTGTTCTAAAATTAGGCTGCTCTGTGGGTCGGCCGGTGCCGCGGAGTTAGCCATTGAAGGGCCAACCAGGAGTGCAATGAGTACAACCACGGCGGCTACGGCGGCAACAATCAGGATATTACGACGGGTGCGACGCTTTTGGCGGCGTGGGTCAACGGTGTGAAAATCAACGTCATTGCGATCAGTCACTGGCGCAACGTCGAGCTCAGTTTTAGTCATGGTCTCTCTCCTTAGCGACTGGCGCTTGCTAGGTCGGTCCCGGCAACGCTGCCGAGGGACTCGGGGAGGTGGATAGTGCTACTGGCGATAGAGCGGGCGGTACGATCTGCTCCGACGAGCAATGAGCCTTCTCGCTCTTCACTCCAGGTTTCGATGATTCCCGCGGGAGTTCGCAGCCTCAGTGTGGCGCCGGTTGGATCCCCGGTAATACTGTGCAAAACCGTGCCGGGTGTGCGGGCACCGATGGTCAGTGCAATACTTCCGGTGATAGCTAAGGCGGGATGCGGCTTTCCCATGGAGAGCATCATGACGTTGATATCACTGCCGGATTCTACCTGTGGGGCTGCGGCGATGGCTAGCTTTGGAATGGCACGAGCGGCCTGCTCGGGTGTTGTGGCCAGCCCCATGCGTACCGCAGCTTCGCGACGTACCTTATCAAGGATGGGAAGCTGTAGTTCAACGGCGCTCATCCACGATTCGTAGTCATTGATATCTAGGCTCAAATCTTCGGCACGGACAACCACTACTGGTGCTCCGGCGTCCACCATGGAAACCCTCCAGCTCTGGCCTTCAATATCTAAGGTGTCGGTCGGATTGCCGGTAGGTAGCAGACTGCCGGTGGTCTTGCCTGCTGGATCACGGAATCCTAGGCCGACTTTGTAGCCGGGAGTAGCGACACCCGGCATCTGAGCTTGGGGCACGATTGGCAGGGCGCCGTTGGGGGTGTCTACCCGCTGAATGATGATCTGTCCGGTGTTGGTATTGCGGGTGATAACCCGGGTGACGTCGCCTTCGGGGGTGACCCATCCCTGCTCAATGGCATAAAGTCCAACAACTGCAGAGCAGTTCCCGCAGTTGCTGCCCCAGTCCACGGTGGCCTCTTCGATACCGACCTGAGCGAAGGTGTATTCAACATCAACGTCTGCATCGGTAGAAGGGCTAAGGATGATGGCTTTGCTGGTGGTGGAGGTGGCTCCGCCGACACCGTCGATCTGTCGTGAATCTGGGCTTCCGAAGATCTTTGGGAGCAAAAGATCAAGGCTAATCCCTGTCTGCTCCGCATGATCGGATTCGAAGACCCAGCACTTGCTGGTCCCTCCGCGCATCCATTCGGCTTGTATGTTCATCGTCATTCCTACGTCTCGTTGTGCCCGCTTTGCTCCCGGTCACTCGGTCCGGAATAAGCGTCATCCGGCTACTGAACGAACATAATCTGGATCACATTTGAAGTCCACGTACATAAGATTCAAGGGGATGTAGCAATGCTTAATTTGCTTGAATTGTGCTTATGTGGGGTAGGGATTCTGAGGATTCCGAGTCGATGGTTGAGGTAAATAAACCTGTTGAGTCCGAAGATTTTAGCGATTGAACCAAAAATGAAAATGATTGAAGTGTTGCTTACGGGTCCGTCGTGAAATCTGTGAAAAGAATTTAACACGGCGTTGAGGCGAAGCCCTCTGGGCTCAGTGCCCGCAGCGATCGCTTGATATTGAAGTGCGCAAAACGCTATTAAAGACGTCGCTGGCGCCACGAATTTCGTGGCGCCAGCGACGGTGGGTCTAGTGCAGGTGTCTCTGACTTAGTAGTAGACAGCCAGCGGTCCGTTGGGGCCGGGGATCACGTTCACCGGGGTTTCAAAAACTTCGGTGAGGATTTCATCTTGCATGATCTGCTCCGGGGTGCCGAACTCTACGACCTTGCCGTGTTTCATGGCGCAAATGTAGTCGGCGTAGTGCCCGGCGAAGTTGATGTCGTGCAGCACGATAACAATGGTGCGGTTCAGTTCTGCCGCAGCACGTTTGAGGTGCTGCATCATGACTACCGAATGCTTCATGTCCAAGTTATTCAGTGGTTCATCAAGCAAAACAGTATCGGTGTCCTGTGCCAGAACCATGGCAACGTAGGCGCGCTGCCGCTGGCCGCCGGAGAGCTCATCAAGGTAGCGCCCTTCCAGCTCACCAAGGTCCAGGAAGTCGATGGACCGCGAAATGATTTCTTCGTCCACCTGATTCAGCCGGCCCTTGGAATGTGGGAATCGTCCGAAGCCCACCAACTGTCGAACAGTCAGTCGAGTGACAAAGTGATTTTCTTGGCGCAGGATCGACACGATCTTGGCCAGATCCTTTGAATTGGTTTTAGTGACGTCGTAGCCCGAGACCTCGATAGTTCCTTCATCAATGCCCAGTAGACGTCCGACCATGGTGAGCATGGTGGACTTGCCTGCACCGTTGGGACCGACCAGCGCGGTCAGGCCTCCGGTGGGAATCTTGAGCGTCACGGGGCCGATGGCTACGGTGGAGCTGTACTTTTTGCTGACGTCTTTGAGGGTAATCACAGCCGTCCCTTTCGCAGGATGAAGATCAAGAAGGTAATGCCGCCAACGGCTTCGATGATGATGCCCACCACGCCTTGGGCGTAGAACAGGTTTTTCATGATGAAGTAGGCGCCGGCCAAAACCACAAAGCCGATGAGGAATGACATGGGGTAGATGTAGCGGTGGTCGTAGGTGTCAGCTAATTGATAAGCCAGCGTTGCCACGAGGAATCCAAGGAAGGTCAAAGGTCCCACCAACGCGGTGGTCACAGCCATCAAGATGGAAACAAAGAACAATGTTTTCATCACCTCGCGGCGATGATTGATCCCTAGATTGATCGTGGTTTCTTTGCCTAGGGCCAGGATGTTCATCTTCTTGGAAGCCAGCACCAAGTAACCGCCGGCGATAATGACCAGCGGGATGGCCACCGGCATATAGCTCATATCCGCGTTGGCCATGGAGCCAAAGAGGCGGGCGGTGAGTACATCAAATTCGCTCGGTGTCAGCAGGCGCTGCATGAAGGTAGAAATGGAACCTAAGCCGGTGCCGATGATGATGCCTACGAGCAACATGATCTGAATATTGCCGAGCTTGCCCGAGAGCAGCCAGCCGTACAACGCTACGGAGAGCCCAACCATGATGGCGACCTGCACAACGAACTGGCTGACCCCGGTCAAGAAAGTGACTCCGGCGGCGCCCAAGGCAAAGACCGCCCCGGTTTGCACCACACGGTATAAGGCTTCAAAACCCATGATGGACGGGGTGATGATGCGGTTGTTGGTCACCGTTTGGAAAGCGACGGTGGCAATGGACTGGCACAGCGCCACGATCACCATGGTCAAGATGTTGCTGGCACGAAGCTTCGCGATCACCCAGAACCCGATGGATCCCAGTGGCATCGGGTTATCCCAAGCCAAGAGTCCAACGGCAAAAATACTGCCAGCGTTGCAAGGATCCACAGGGTCAGCCAGTAGCGTTTGCGCACCTTGACGGTCGGTAGTGGGCCCGATGAGCGGCCAGTATGATGAGCAGCACGTGCAGGGGAAGAAATGAGATTAGCCAACTTTGCGCTGCCTCAACAGAAGGAAGATGAATACGATCGCACCGAGTACCCCGAGGATCAGGGAAACCGGAACTTCGAAGGGCATGATGATGGTGCGGCCGATGAGGTCACACACGGTGGTGATCGCGATGCCCAGCAGGCAGACCCATGGCAAATTGCTGCGCAGGTCATCGCCGCGCACCATGGAGATAATGTTTGGCACGATCAGTCCCAAGAACGGCAGGTTGCCAATCACTACGGTGACCACGCCAGTTGCAACTGCGATCAGTGCGGTACCGAGGAGCATCACGTGGCGGTAGTTCAAGCCCACGTTGGTTGCGATCTCTTCGCCTAGGCCTGCAACGGTGAAGCGGTCGGCCACGATGTAGATCGCGACGGCCACCAGGGCGACGATCCACAGCACTTCGTATTGGCCGCGGATCACCGAGGTGAACGAACCGGCCAGCCAGATGCCCAAAGACTGCAATTTGTCGGTGCTCAGCGCCAAGAATGTCGAGAACGCGCCGACCACCGAGCCGAGCATGATGCCCACAATTGGCACCGTCAACGAAGCCTTGAGTGAGACGCGTTGGAGGAAGAGGAAAAAGATCATCGTTCCGGCGAAAGCGAAGGCGATAGCCACACCCATTTTTGCCAGGAGGCTTGCGGTCGGAAACAGCACCAGCATGGTGAGTAATCCAAGGCCGGCCCATTCGGTGGTGCCCGTGGTGGTGGGTTCAACAAACCGGTTTTGGGTCAGTAGCTGCATGACCAAGCCGCTCATGGCCATCGCGGCTCCAGCCAAAACTAAGGCGATGGTGCGCGGGATGCGTGTGATGGCGAACATCTGTGCGCCGTCGTCTTGGCCAAAAATGTCGTACACGCCGGTAAAGAGCGAGAAGGCTAGGAGCAGTAAAACGCCAAGGATGCCCAGTGTTAGTTTGCCGGTGAAAACCCTTGGTGGGGTTCGCGCCGAGGTGATTGTGCTTGTCATATTGCCGCCGTGAAGAAGTGTGGTGGAAAAACAGCTTTAGTGGCGAAGCCGAATTCTGGCTTCGCCACTAAAGAGTTGAGACGTGTCTGGATGTTACTTGGCAGCTTCGAGAGCGTCAGCGAATTCGTTGAGGAATTCGGTGTAGGTCTGGATGCCCTCGTTGGTGTAGGTATCTGCTGGCATCACCAAAACCTGGCCTTCCTTGGCTGCAGTCACGTTCTGCAGTGCCTCGGATTCTTCCAGTAGTTTTTTGGCTGGCTGGTAGTCAGGGCCATCGGATGCAACGGCGGCATCGCGGTCCATGACGATGATCCAGTCAGGGTTGGACTTGGCGATGGCCTCAACCGAGACGTCGTCACCTTCGTGGTCGGTGGAGGAGTCTTCAAGTTCCAGCGCTGGGGTCAGGCCGAGGAAATCAAACATTGGGCCAACGGTGCGTCCGGTCTTCGGCGCTGAGTAGCCAAGCTCGCCCCCGAAGCGACCAGGCCCATGACGGTGTCATCGGTGTAGTAGGCAGCCTCGACGCGCTTTTGGGCTGCTTCGAACTGGTCAACAAGCTTTTGGCCTCGTCCTGCTTGGCGAAAATCTCGCCCATTGTGGTGACCTGGCGTTCTAGTTCAGCATCCAGTGGCTCGCCATCGCGAGGGTCTAGCGAAACGATCGTGGCCTCGGGGGCCAACTCCTTGAACTTATCTGCATACTGGGCGTAGCGCTGACCGTTGATGATCAGGTCCGGGTCTACGGTGACGACTGATTCAAGATTTGGTTCCTTGTGGCTACCCAGATCAAGAATGTCCTTGTCCTTGGTGTAGGAAATGGTGTCAGGCATCAGGGTGACGGCTGCTGCGGAGAGCTTGATGCCCCAGCTATCCAGGGTTTCGAAGGTTCGGTTGTCGGTTGCGACGATGGACGTGGCTGGTACGGAGACGTTCTTTTCGCCGTCGTTGTCGGTGAAGGAAACTTTCTTGGCATCATCCGCGTTAGCTTCTGCGGCGGTATCAGTGGAAGAGCCGCAAGCGGTGAGGGACAGGGTAGCGATGCTGAGAAGAGCAGCGGCGCGGAGCTTGATGGAGGCCATAGCGTCCTTTCTTATGACAACCTTCATTGGTTGCGCGAGTGGATGATCTGATAATTAGCTTAGCCTTATCTGACTATATTAAGCCAAGTCGGATTCAGGCCATCGGTACCCTTCTGCTTCGAATGTTGCACGTGAAACACAGTAAACAACGTTAAGTACTTGCTTAGTTCGGACATTCATTGCGAAAGACGGGATAAATACATGCTGTAGCAGTTCGCTATTTCACGAAACATGAATTGGCTTCACTGGATAAGATAGCTTCATGACTCCTAGCCTTGAGCAGATCCAGTGGCCCGTGCGCACCGAGAGACTACGCTTACGACGACTGACCGAACAAGATCTGGAAGCTACTTGGAGCTACCGCAAGTTGCCAGAAGTAGCCCAGTGGATCACTGCCGGACCTCACGACTTTGAGACTTACCGAGAGCAATTTCTGCAATCGGGGAAGATCGATCTCGATGTCGCAGTAGAGCTGCAGACCCCGGATGGCCAACTGCGCCTCATTGGAACCGTGATGGTTTACATCAAGGATGCTTGGGGCCAACGAGAAATTGTGGAACAGACTAAATCCGTGGAAGCCGAACTCGGCTGGAGCTTTGATCCCCAGTTCGCTGGCCAAGGTTATGCCAGCGAGGCGGTGCTCAAGGTCATGGAAATCTGCTTCGAAGATTTGGGGCTACGCAGAGTTGTTGCGGAATGCTTCGCAGCCAACAAACCCTCGGTGAAACTCATGGAACGGGTAGGCATGCGCCGTGAAGCTTTTGAAAAAGCTAACAGCCTGCATCGCAGCGGGGTCTGGATGGACAGTTATGCCTACGCGCTGCTTGCTGACGAATGGTCGGCTCACCGAGGCTAATGATCTTGTCGTGCGCTGTGCATAACAAGCCCTAGGATTTCTTGAACTTGTTCTGCACGAGATTTCCAGTAGCCGGTATCTAGGCTCATTCCGAGCATGGCTTCATCGGCACGCTTTTTGAAGTAATCCCGGTGGTCTTCTAAAGCGTTGGTGAGATCGGCGAATTGATCATTGGTCAGTTCCAGGTTTAAGGTTTTCTGCTTCATGAGCGTTCGTCCAAGGTTGAGGTTTTGTTTTCTGCATCGAGGCTACGCTCGGTGAGCATTGAATAAAACTGGCATTGAGCGGACTACCAGATTGGGTCTGTTTAGTGGTCTCTTGGGAATAGTTCACAACTCATCGTCGTTGTGCCGAATAAGACGATGAGATCAACGATCAGAAGGAGTAGTACATGTCTGAAGAACGTCGAGTAGTCCTTATTGGTGGCCATGGCAAGGTAGCTTTGCTGGCTGCACCAAAACTGGTCGAGCGCGGTTTCGCCGTAGACTCCCTGATTCGCAACCCTGCGCACTCTGAAGAGATCACCGAGACCGGTGCCAACCCAGTGGTGCTTGATATCGAAAACGCTGATGTTGAACAGCTGACCGAAGCCTTCACCGGCGCACACGCAATTGTCTTCTCGGCCGGCGCCGGCGGCGGTAGCCCAGAACGCACCGTCGCCGTGGACTTTGATGCTGCGGTTCGTTCGATGGAAGCTGCAAAACAAGCAGGTGTCAGCCGCTTCGTGATGGTTTCCTACTCCCGCGCATTAGTAGATGTGGACAACCTCGATCCAGAGAGCTCCTTCTACACCTACGCCAAGGCAAAGCATGATGCGGATGCCGTACTTCGAGACACTGACTTGGAATACACCATTCTTGGTCCAGGCGCACTGACCCTTGAACCAGCCACTAAGAAGCTGGTCATCGCTGATGAGTCCGGAAACATTGACGGTGCTCCGGCCAGTTCAGAGACCGGCAAGGCATCACGCGACAACGTCGCAGAGGTCATCACGCACGTAGTTGATACCAAGGCAGCGGTTCGCCAGACCGTGAACTTCTACGACGGATCAACCCCGATTGCCGAGGCCATTAGCTAAGCAGCTGGTGCACCAAGCGATCCCTAGAGGGCAAAACACCTACGGTCGTCGTAACTCCTGAATTCTCAGGAGCTACGGCGGCCGTTGGTGTTTAAGTTGGGTATTCACAGCGCAAACCACGAAGAGAGGAACGAAGATAGCAACGATATGACGCATGGTTGCGGGCAGAATTCGCAGCGTTACCCAGCTGCGCGATTTGTTACGTTAGCTGGTCTTTAGTACCCCGTCATCGAAATAGTCTCGCGTGCAGCCCGACGATTAGCATGCAAACAGGAGTTTCGAGTTTGCATGCGGTGGTGACTGAGCTGCACTTTTGCGAAGGCAGCCAAGGACGGCGCGAACCTCGCCTCCCCAAACCTGTCCGGAAGTAGCGAAAGAAAATTAGAATGACTCAGCTGTTCAAGACTTACGGCCCTGACCGAATCAATCTCTGGTTGATGCTCGCACTGACCTTTACCACGGGAATCATTGACGCCGTTGGTTACCTCGGACTGGACAGGGTCTTCACCGGCAACATGACCGGCAACGTAGTAATCCTGGGCATGGCGCTTTTGGGTGCGGATGATCTTCCCGTGGTTGGCCCGGTTGTGGCACTGGCCGGATTTGTTGTGGGTGCCATGATCGGTGGTCGCGTTTTGAAGAGGGAACTAGCTGGCTGGAACCGACGAACTACACTGTTGATCGCTGTGGTGGGTGTGTGCCTCGCGTTGACTTCGCTCGCTTTGTTCCTAGACCTTCACCAAGCATCAGACGTTGTGGCACTGTTGATCACTGGCTTTATTGCCGCCTCGATGGGACTCCAAGCAGCAACCGCGCGACACCTGGGCGTTAAGGACGTCACCACGGTCGTGGTGACTTCAACCCTGACCGGCCTTGCCGCTGATTCGCCACTAGGTGGTGGCAGTGGAAAGTTCTGGCAGCGACGATTGCTGGCGGTTGTATTGATCCTCGCCGGTGCAGCAACCGGTGCCGCCTTCTTGCAGATCCACATTGGGTTGGGAATTCTTGTGACCGGTGTGCTCGCCATCGCTGTGGCGTTGGTTGGAGAGGCATCACGCAAATACGCTGCAGATCAGGAAACTGAACAGCTGGTTGAGGATAGCGTGAACACCATGTAATCCACTGACGCAAAAGGAAACCCCGATGCCGAAGCATCGGGGTTTCCTTATGTCATCACTCGCACCTTCATGAGGTACTTACAACTCTAAACGCGCTGTCTGTGCACCAACTGGGATGCTCCTGCGCATTCACTTGGTAAGGGAATTGGCAGTGATTGGCCACCCGGTCAGGATCTTGGGACGTGGGGAGCGTAGGTGCGAACCTTCGAGGTGTTCAGCCCCATTCGCACCAAGGAATCCGCGATAGTCACCGCAGCGCGGACCCCGTCAACAATCGGCACACCGGTAGCCTGCCGCACTTGTTCCTCCAGCTCGGCCATGCCACCACAACCAAGACAGATTACTTCAGCCTTGTCCTTTTCCACTGCGATTCGAGACTGCTCAACGATCGCAGCTACCGCGCGCTGTGGGTCAGATTCCAGTTCAAGAACACCCAGTCCGCTGGCGCGCACCGAGGCGAGGCGATCCGTGAGACCAGCGAGCTTCAGCCGGTCTTCAATCAGCGGCACCGCACGATCCAAGGTGGTAACCACCGAATACTTGTGGCCCAGGAATTGAGCTGTCGAGGCCGCTGCCTCGGTGATGTCTACAACGGGGACATCAAGGAGTTCTTGCAGCCCTTCGCGTCCATGTTCGCCATAGCCGGCCTGAATCACCGCATCAAAAGGTTCTGGATATCGAACCACTTTGTCCATGACGGCAATGGCAGCAAGGTAGCTTTCAAAGTTGCCTTCGCAGGAGTCCGCGCCGAAGTCCGGAGTCAGCTCAACAATTTCTGTGCCCGGTGAAGCTACCTGCCGAGCCGAGTCGCCGATGGCCTTGGTCATGGACGCAGTGGTGTTCACATTCAAAATGAGGATTCGCATGATGCTCCTAGTGAGTTGGAGCCACGGCGATAGGCTCACCGTCAATGTCGACAAGATCGTTGTGTCGCTTGGCTAGGGCAAGATACGCCAGGGCACCTGCGCCAGAACCGAGGAACCACGCGAAGGATCCAACGACGTGAAGTGCAGGAACAAAGGCCAAGACCAGAGCGATGGCTGAGCTGATCACTAGGGCGGTCACCGCGCGGTAGTTCACCCCGCGGGTGAAGTAGTAGGTTCCTTCCGGATTTGTCCGATACAGATCCATGACGTTGATGCGCGCACGGCGGATCAGCCAGTAGTCGGCCATGATGATGCCAAATAGTGGGCCAAGCAATGCACCGAGTCCACCAAGGAAGTAATTGATGATTTCCGGAGAGTTGTACATATTCCACGGCAGGATCACCAGGCCGATAACTCCTGAGATCATGGCGGCACTGCGGAAGTTCAGTTTTTTCGGGAACAGATTGGTTAGCGCGTAGGTGGGTGCCACAAAGTTGGCCATGAGGTTTACCGCAATGGTGAGCACCAGCAAGGCGGCGGAAGCTAGCAACAATAAGAAGGTGTTGGGAATGGCCCCGACAACATCAGAGGGTGAGGTGATGACCTTGCCATTGATGGAGAACTGGGTGCCGGTCAAAACCACAACGATAGCTCCGAAGAACAACATGTTCAGTGGGATGCCAAAGAAGTTGCCCTTGATGATGGCCTTCTTGGAGGAGGCTCCGCGAGTGAAGTCGCAGAAGTTCAGAACGAAGGTTCCGTAGATGGCGACCCATAGGGCGGCGGCACCAAACATCGCGGCCCACATCTGCCCGCCAGTTTTGGTTTCGCCGGTGCTCAGCGAGATGTTAAATCCGGATTCGAAGAGCATCCAGATGGCCAGTGCCAAGAAGGTTACCAAGATGACGGGACCGGCGAAGGCCTCGTACTTGCGGATCATTTCCATGCCATAGCTGACAATGACCAACTGGACGGCCCACAGTGCCACAAAGCAGATCCACCCGAGCACGTTGAGCCCAAGGAAGCTGGAGGGTTCAAGACTTGCAACACCCGGGGCGACGGCTACAACCATCACCGAAAGTACCTGCGAGGCCAGGTAGGTTTGAATGCCAAACCAGGCGATAGCCACTGCTCCACGAATCAGCGCAGGAATTTGGGCGCCATTGATGCCAAAGGCGATTCGACTCATGACGGGGAAGGGAACGCCGGTCTTTTCACCCATGTAGCCGGAGAGGCTAAGGAGGACAAAGAGTAGGGCCGCCCCGATGGCCAGTGCGCCAAGAATTTGGCCGGCACTCATGCCTAAGGCGAAGAGTCCGATGGCAAAGGCGTAGTTGCCTAGAGAGTGAACGTCGTTGGCCCAGAGGGTGAAGATGCTGTAGGCATTCCACGATCGTCCATTGCGGGTGGTTGGTGCCAAATCTTGGTTGTACAAGGTGGGGCTGAGCTCGTGCGGGTTGGCAGGATCAATTCCCTGGCTGGGTGTAAGTGCAACTGCTGGCGCGGCCAAGCCTGGCTCCGAAATGTTTTGCCTCATGGTGAGGTCCTCTTCTCAGAAGAATGCTGGAGGGCAGGGGTATGCAAAGAAAGAAATCTTTGGGGGATTGCCTGCACCTACAGCGCGCATGCACGAGGCATGCTGATCTATTTGTAGCGTGAGATTGCATCGGTCCGAATACTGGACCAGAGCCTTGGCTACGGGTAGATCGGTTGTCCGAAGTTCCGATAGAACTCGGACGGGGTGCCTACTACTGGCAAAGTCGCGGAGGGCAATTGCCCCCACGTCCTGCCAGCTGGACTCCCTATGAGACGTACGCTCATGGCTGCTCCTGAGTTAGAAAAAGTCACTCCGAGATGTGTGCCACATCAACTGGTTACCAACTGTAGGCTTGCGTTTTGGTTACCGCAATAGAAAATCCTGATTTCACTCAGTGGAAATATTTGAGAAACGCTTTCGCCATTCCGCGCAGGGGAATGGGCTGGCTAGACCCGGTTTCTGTCGATCATGTTTCGTGTATGAAGCAATCATTACTTGCCTTCCCGGGGACAAAAGCGTTCCGCAGCGGGCTATCGAGGAGTATGTAAAAGTTACTCCTCAAGGGGTTGACAGTGCTCCGAGTCGAGACTTACTGTTTTCATAAAGCAAAACCTAGATTCCACAAAGCGGAAATTTAGGAAGATGGTCTTGGAGGGAAATCCGGTGTCTTACACTCTGAATTGCTCGATTCTTCTTACTGAACTGCCACTGCTGCAGCGTGCTGCAGCAGCGCGTCAGGCGGGCTTCGAAAGTGTCGAATTCTGGTGGCCATTTACCCAGGCCGTGCCCACGGATCAGCAGGTTGATGAATTTGTCGCCTCACTGATGGACGCCGGAGTCCAACTCGACGGACTGAACTTCTTCGCCGGCGACATGCCAGATGGAGACCGAGGCCTAGTTTCCTGGGTGGGACGAGAAGCCGAATTCAAGGACAACCTCGACGTTGTTGTTGGTATCGCTGAAGCCACCGGATGCACTTCCTTTAATGCCCTATATGGAAACCGACTGCCAGATGTTGCCCCAGAAGCTCAAGATGCGCTGGCCTTGAACAACCTCCTGGCTGCAACCGCCGCGGTGGCCAAGGTTGATGGAACCGTGCTCATTGAACCGGTCTCCGGCATGGAAACCTACCCGCTAAAAACTGCAGCTCAGGCTCTCAACGTAGTCAAGGCGGTTCAAGCTCAGGGACAGTCAAATATTGCCCTCTTGGCTGACTTCTACCACCTAGCCGTTAACGGCGATGATGTCGCAGCGGTCATTGAAGAACATGCCAAGGACTTCGGGCACATTCAGATCGCTGATGCACCAGGCCGAGGCGCCCCGGGCACCGGAGAGCTACCACTGCTTGAATGGATCGCTCGCTCTCGCGAACTGGGATACACCGGAAAAGTTGCACTGGAATACAAGCAGGATGCAAGCACCGCTTTTGACTGGTTGGCCACCGCCCAAGCTTCGACCTATTCCGAGTCCACACCACTTTAGGAGCACCGCATGACACAGAATATTGCCTTTATTGGACTGGGAATCATGGGCCTGCCAATGGCCAAGAATCTTGTTCACGCTGGCTTCAACGTCACCGGCTATAACCGCAGCGACGCGGCAGTCGACGCACTGGCAGCCGTTGGCGGAACCAAAGCAACGTCCATCGCCCATGCAGTCGCGGACGCTGATGCAATTATCACCATGGTTCCAGATTCTCCCGACGTCCAAGACGTTGTCCTTGGCCAAGACGGAGTTTTTGCCAATGCCGAGGCCGGCGCCCTATGGATTGATAACTCAACAATCCGTCCAGATGTGGCAGTCTCGCTTGCAACCTCTGCCCGCGAAGCAGGGCTTCGTCCACTAGATGCTCCGGTCTCTGGTGGAGAAGCAGGAGCTATTAACGCAGCATTGTCCATCATGGTCGGCGGGGAATCAGCGGACTTTGAAGCCGCCCGCCCAGTGCTGGATGCAATAGGAAAGACCGTTGTGCTGGTGGGACCAGCTGGCTCCGGGCAGACCGTGAAAGCGGCCAACCAACTGATTGTCGCCGCCAATATTCAAGCGCTCAGTGAAGCAGTGGTGTTCCTTGAAGCCTACGGAGTGGACACCAACGCAGCGATCACGGTGCTCGGCGGGGGACTGGCCGGCTCCAAGGTACTTGACCAAAAAGCGCAAAAATCCTGGACCGCGAATTCGAACCCGGATTCCGTCTTGCCCTCCACAACAAAGATATGGGCATCGTGACCTCGGCCGCCAGAGAAGCTGGAGTGGTGCTCCCACTCGGTGCTTTGGTGGCCCAACTGGTGACCTCCACCGTGGCCTGCGGCGATGGAGCGCTGGACCACAGCGCACTCTACAACGGCGTACAGCGCCTGGCCGGAAAGATCGACGCACCCCAACCGGCCTAGGCCTTCCTTATTTCCTACGGCGAGCAGCGCAGCCAGCGCCAGCTCCTCAGAACTTGGTACGAGCCACCGAATGATTCGGACAGCCGCGACTTTGGTACACGGTAAGTCGCAGCCAGTTCCGCCGGTGGCCCGTGAGGGCTACGTTCCAGCCCGCCACCAAAATCTGGTGCTCAAGGAGCAGATGCTGTGGTGACTCAAACGCCGCGCAGCTCGCCGTAGGTTCAATCTTTCTTCTCAAAGGACGTGTTACCCATGCCAAAGATGCGTGCAGTAGATGCCATCGTTCAGATCCTGGAAAAGGAAGGCGCCACCGAAGCCTTCGGCCTTCCCGGGGCAGCCATCAACCCGTTGTACTCAGCCATGAAAGACCATGGCGGAATTCGCCACACCCTGCACCGCCACGTGGAAGGTGCCTCCCATGCCGCCGACGGTTACTCACGGGCCACCGGCAAGATCGGCTTGTGCCTAGGAACTTCGGGTCCGGCTGGCACCGACATGATCACCGGCCTCTACGCAGCTATTGCGGACTCAATTCCAATGCTGTGCATTACCGGGCAAGCTCCGACCAACGTATTGCACAAAGAAGATTTCCAATCGGTAGATATCGTATCCATCGCCAAGCCGGTAACTAAGTACGCCTCCATCGTTTTGGAGCCAGGTTTGGTTCCCGGAACCTTTGCCAAGGCCTTCCAGATCATGCGCTCAGGACGTCCCGGCCCAGCACTTATTGACCTGCCGATTAACGTTCAACTGGCAGAGATAGACTTTGACATTGATGCCTATGAACCATTGCCCTTTGAGCGGCCCAAGGCCACCCGCGGACAGGCAGAAAAGATTGTTGATCTGCTGCTCAGCGGCAAAAAGCCAATCATCATTGCCGGTGGTGGAATCATCAACGCCAACGCCAGCGAGCAATTAATTGCGCTGGCTGAAGAGTTGAACATCCCGGTCTCACCAACGTTGATGGGCTGGGGTATCATCCCGGATGATCATCGTTTGCAGTCAGGCATGGTGGGCATCCAAACCCATACCAAATACGGCAACGCCAGCTTCCTGGAATCAGACATGGTGCTGGGCTTGGGCAACCGTTGGGCCAATCGCCATACCGGTGCACTGGATACCTACCGGGCGGGCCGAAAGTTCATCCACGTAGATATCGAAGCGACGCAGATTGGCCGAGTGTTTTCTCCGGATCTAGGCGTTGTCTCTGATGCCAAAGCAGCAATCGAAGCCATTCTCGAAGTGGTGCGTGAGCGCAAGGCCGCAGGCACCCTGCCGGACTACTCCAGCTGGGCCGATGAGTGCACCGCACGTAAGTCCACCGGGCACCGGAAGACCAACTTTGAGAACATCCCGATCAAGCCGCAGCGTGTATATCAAGAGATGAATGCAGCCTTCGGCCAAGACACCACCTACGTCTCAACCATTGGGCTTTCGCAAATTGCTGGCGCACAGATGCTGCACGTTTATGGTCCACGCAAGTGGATCAACGCCGGGCAAGCAGGCCCGCTGGGCTGGACCGGACCTGCCGCGCTGGGCGTTGTACGTGGCAAGCCTGGACAACGAGTTGTAGCCCTTTCCGGTGACTATGATTTCCAGTTCATGATCGAAGAGTTGGCCGTGGGAGCGCAGTTCAAGCTGCCTTATATTCACGTGGTCGTCAATAACTCGTACCTTGGCCTGATTCGCCAGTCTCAGCGACCTTTTGACATGGATTATCACGTCTCGTTGGGCTTCGATAACATCAACTCTCCCGAGACCAACGGGTACGGGGTTGACCATGTGAAGGTAGCTGAAGGCTTAGGTTGCAAGGCGGTTCGTATTGAGGATCCGAGCCAGCTGGCCGACGGTTTTGCTCAAGCTAACGCGCTGGCCAAAGAACATCAGGTTCCAGTGGTGGTCGAGGTGATACTGGAGAAGGTCACCAACATCTCCATGGGCGCTGCGCTGGATTCCGTCAATGAATTTGAAGACCTGGCTCTGTTGCCTGATGACGCACCAACCGCATTGGTGCCATTGGGTGCAGTAGCCACCGTGGGTGCGTGAAAGGCAGTCGTCGCTGACTTGCGAACCCGCAAAAATATTGGCGCGGGGCACCGGTTCACCAATCTGGGTGTGCCCCGCGCCACTACCACCTAAACTGGCATTGAGCTGCCAAGCACAACACCACCAAAAACGAGTAGGAACAACGTATGAGCATCAATGAGACCGTTGACCGCAATTCCGCCGAACCCTCCACAACAACCGGTGCTTATGATCTGGTTCTTCGCGGTTCGCAGGTACTAACTGCGCAGGGAATTGGCCCGCGCGAAGTTGGTGTTCGTGACGGCAAGATCGTCGCCATTGAAGAACTCGGAGCTCAGCTTGTTGGTGAGCGAGTCATCGAGGTAGCTGAGGACGAAGTGCTTCTACCCGGGCTCGTGGATACTCACGTTCATGTTAATGAGCCGGGTCGCACCGAATGGGAAGGCTTTGAATCAGCCACCAAGGCAGCTGCCGCTGGCGGGGTAACCACCATCGTGGACATGCCGCTGAACTCCATTCCTCCCACCGTGAATCTTGAAGCGCTGAACATCAAGCGTGAAGCCGCCAGCAAGAATGCGTTTGTGAACGTGGGTTTCTGGGGCGGAGCGGTGCCGGGCAACAAACAGGATTTGCGCGAGCTACACGAGGCTGGTGTCTTCGGTTTTAAATGCTTCCTGTTGCATTCGGGAGTTGATGAATTCCCCTCATTGAGTGTTGATGAGATGGAAGAGGACATGGCTGAACTGGCCTCCTTTGACTCTTTGATGGTGGTACACGCCGAGGATTCAGAAATCATTGATAGTTCTCCTCAGGCTTCAGGCTCCACCTATTCGCGTTTCCTTGATTCGCGCCCGCGCTCAGCAGAAAACACGGCTATTGAGCAGGTCATTGACCGTGCTCGCAAGACCGGGGTGCGCGCACACGTGCTGCACCTTTCCAGCTCGGATGCGTTGGACATGATCCGCCAGGCTAAAGCAGAGGGCGTGAAGCTCACGGTGGAAACGTGCCCGCACTACCTGACGCTGTTATCTGAAGACATCCCAGACGGCGCAACCGCCTTCAAATGCTGCCCGCCAATTCGCGAAGACGCTAACCGCGACCTGTTGTGGCGCGGGCTTCAGGAAGGAATTATCGACTGCATCGTTTCTGATCATTCACCGTCAACGGTTGATCTGAAGGACGTGGAAAACGGTGACTTCGGAGTGGCCTGGGGTGGCGTCGCATCGTTGCAGTTGGGCCTGCCGTTGATCTGGTCCGAAGCTAAGAAGCGCGGGATCAGCTTGGAGCAGGTGATTTCTTGGATGAGCGTGAATCCCTCCAAGCTCGCCGGACTAAATAACAAGGCAGTGATCGAAGAAGGCCGCGACGCTGACTTCGCCGTCTTCGCCCCAGAGGAAAGCTTCGAGGTGGATGTGCAGAACCTTCACCACAAGAACCCGATTTCTCCGTACCAGGGCAAGGAACTGCAAGGGCTAGTCAGGCGTTCAATCGTCGCTGGCACCGACGTGGACTTCCAGACTCCACACGGTCAACTGATCCGTAGAGAAAACTAAGTAATTACCGTTCAAGGCCACTGCCCCGTTCTACGAAAATCGTTGACGGGCAGTGGCCTTTCGACATTTAACCGTGATCACATGAACGTATCGTAACGAACCCATATCAATTGCCTGAGAATGGCCAAGTTCACTGCGTGCGCACCATAGGGTGGAGTTCTATGGTGACGATGACGCGGTTGCTTACGATTTCAGGAACGAGTACGGATGCGAACTCTGCTCCGTCGTTGTTGACCAAAGAAATCAGTGATTTCACTCCCAACGACGTGCTGCTAGTTTCGGTAGTTTTTGGTGCAATACTCCTGAGCATTCTTATCGGCTTTGGAATCAAGACCTACCTTCACTTACGTCACTGCCTGAAGTTATCAACGGATGAAGATACTCCTGCGGTCCGTGCAGATCTGCCGGTAAAGATTGAACGGCCAGCGGCGACTCGCGAAGCCCCGCCAATGCCCGTTGGACTACGAAATTCGGAACCTGCCATGAGCAAGTTTGAAAACGGTAGCTGACCAATTTCCTGTCGCCCACCGTCGCCTCACTTCATTCCAGAACGCACTAGAAAATCCATCACGCCGTAGGATCAAGCTATGAATGAGAATCCTGTGCCAGAACTTCCACCGGTAAACACAACGGCTGCCGAAGCCATGTGGGCTGAACATCTGGCACATCGGGGCATCAATCCTGAAGCGGCACCGCACCATGTCGCAGAATCTTTCGGAGATCACCCAGCGCTGGCCGATGAACTGTTGAACGCCATTATGCATGGCACCAAGCGCGCTACGTCGTCATTGGCCAGTGAATACGCGTACTACGACGAACGCATTCCGCAAGTAGATGATCACTGCATCATCTGTGATGGTCAGGGTGAACCCAAAGCCATTCTTCGAGTGATCAGTGTGGAGCGTTCCAGCTTCGACGAGGTCGATGAGCAGTTCGCAGCGGCCGAGGGCGAAGGTGATCTGAGCCTTGGCTATTGGCAAAAAGAACACGAGAAATTCTGGCGACGAACTCAGAAGTCAATCGGTCGCGAGTGGTCACCGGCGGATACCCTGAAGCCCGGCGGTGAACTGATTTTGGAACGTTTTGAGATCTGCTGGCCAGAAGAATTCGCTGATTAGAAAGTCAATACGCGTCAAGGGCGTTGCACTGCGCCACGAACTGCCACCGGGGAAACTTCCGGCGTAGGGTGGCTTTGAGAAGCTTCTGTTTCGGTGAAGCACCGCTAAGAAAGGTTGAACATGTCGATTGTTGTCATCAATGCCCTGTCGGTTCCCGAAGGTTCCGGTGAAGAACTGGAAAAGCGCTTTGCGGCACGCAAACAGTCCGTGGATTACTCACTTGGCTTTGAAGGTTTTAAGCTGTTGCGCCCAGTAACCGGCGAAGACCGCTACTTTGTGTACACCCAGTGGGCCACACGTGAGGATTTTGAAAACTGGCGAGATGAGCGTTCGGGCGCAGCCCATGCTGGCAGCGAAGGCAAGAAGTCGGTAGCTCACGGTGCTGACCTGATGGAGTTTGAGGTCGTCGAGCTCTAGCCTGAGCGCAGGAACAATAAGTGACGCCGAAGGATCTACGGATCTTCCGGCGTCACTTCTTGTTTGCTCCCGAGGAATTGATGCGGGTCGGTACCGATGCGGTTGCTGGTGAGGAACGGAGCGCCGAATTGATCAACAGCGCTATACCGAGGGTTATGCACAGCACTGCACCGATCAAGAAGGTCATATTGATACTGGTCGAGCTGGCCTCGCCATGCAACCCGGGATGGGTGGCGATGATGGCCGCAGAAATCGCGGTGCCAAATGAGGAGCCGACAGTTCGCAAGACCTGGTTAAAGCTGACCGAGCTACCCAGTTCCTGGACCGCCACGCTTCTGGCAATCAGCGCTGGCATCGCGGCATAACTGGCTCCCATGCCAAGACCGAAGACCAGCATGCTCAACAAGATTTCCCAGAGCTGGGAATGCAGTAGCCACAACAGGTGCCGGCTAAGGACATGATGATGGCACCGACGGGCAGCATCACTTGAATGCCAATTTTCTTAGCCAAAACTCGGACAATTCTGTTGGCAGTGAAGCTACCAACCGAGAGTGGGAAGATGACAAATCCGGCCCAGAACACTGGCAAGCTCAGCCCGTATCCAGTGGAGGTTTCGGCCTGAGCAACCAGCGAAGAGACCGACATACCGATATACAGTGCTGCTCCGAGAGCGATGGCGGAGATATTGGCCAGGAGTACTTCTCCTGCTTGAGCGTGCGCAGGTTGATCAGCGGGAAGGCGAGTTTGTTCTCGACGAGAACCCAAACGGTCAAGATGACCACGGCAAAAATAATCAATGTCAGGGTAGGCAACGACGACCACCCCCATTTAGGTCCTTCTGAGATGGCCAAGAGCAGCGAGCCTAAACCGAAGGTCAGCAAGGCAGTGCCGAGGTAGTCGAAGGGTCGAGACTCGGCGTGCGTATCAGGACCGGAAGGAACTACTTTCCACACCACGATGATGGTGGCCAAAACAAAGATGGCGCCAAACCAAAAGGCGAAACTGTAATCAAAGAGCCCTGCGATGATACCGGTCAATGGGTAGCCAACGCCAATACCCGAGGAGACCGTCACCGACAGGGTGGAGATGGTTGGCTGAACTTTCTTTTTCTCAACATAGCGACGGGCAATGGAGATCGTGATGGGCACGATGCCATAAGACAGGCCCTGCAAGGCCCGGCCGGCCAAGAACAATCCGAAGTTTGGTGCCGCGGCGGCCAAGACTGATCCGAGGAACATGATGCTCAAAGAAACTAGGAGCAGACGCTTTTTATGCGGACCGTCGCTAAGCCGACCAAGAATGGGAGTTGCTACAGCACCTGCCAAGAGATTGACGGTGAGCATCCATTGGGCTGTCGCCACATCCACGTCGAATTGGCTGGCGATGGAAGGTACTAACAACATGCCGAGTGAAGAAACAATGGCCGTAGCTAGGGCTGCGAAGACGAGTGTGGGCAGCAGGGTCGTACGTTCAGTTGCTAATTTTGTATCGCTCATCGGGCTGCCGCCGTCTTGATTTTTGTCAGTGCAGGAATAGCGTCGTGGATAAGTTTGAGCTCCTTGTGGTTTAGTTCGTTTCCAATAGCTTTCTTGAGTGCTTCGCGACCTTGTTGAATTTCAGAATCTAGTTTTTGCTGGCCCGCTTTGGTCAGGCGGAACCAGAGCTTGCGGCGGTCTACGTCAGCTTTGTGTCGTTCGATCAGCCCTAAGGATTCCAACTCTTTAGTGGACAGTGAGATGGCTTGTTGGCTGACTCCGATCACCTGACTTAGCCGAGTCGCGCTGACATGTTCGTCTGCCGCGAGGGTTCTGAGGATGCCAATTTTCCCCGGAGAGAGGGTGCGGGCTGCATGGACCAATCCGAGCAGCGGGAACAGCGCGTCGAAGAGCGCTTGAGGTAAGTCAGATTCCTCCGAAGAAATTTCCATAGCCTCAGAATACAATTAATTTGTACAAGTTTGTTGAAGAAGTCTTATCTCATCGATCACCCAGAAGCTGAAGACCAAAAGGTTCCGCGTCTTGTTGATCAAATCAAAAGGACGCGGAACCTTGAATGGGACCGTAATTATTTTGCTAGACGCCTAGCCTAATCCTGAGCCTTCACTGCCAGCACCGGGCAGTCAGCCTCGATGAGGATGCGCTGAGCGACGCTTCCCATCAACAACTTTCCCACCCTGGAGCGTTTACGTAAGCCCAGAACAATGAGCGAGACTTGATGATCTTGTTCAGACTGAAGCACAAAGTCGGCGGGATCATGGACGGTGTCGGACTGCGGCAGGACCTGCAAAGGCACCCCGAAGTCCAACAACGCATTCATATCAATGCCAAGGTTCGCCTCAGAGATCGGTTCCCTATCGAGATTCGCGATCAACAATGAGTCCTGAGCCTTATGGGCTTCGGCCAGTGCCCGGCGTATTGCAGCTTTTTCTGCGGGCGTATTGCTAAAGAAAGCGAGAATTGCCATGGAGTTCTCCTAGGTAAAAGCGGAACAGAGCCACGAGGCCAGCAGGCCCTGTGGAAGATCGATGGGCAACAGAGAAGGTAGAGCCAGCATCAGCACAAAGAAGACAATTGTGTAGATGATGGTGGTTTTGAGCTTGGCGCGAGCCACGATCAACAAGAAGGTCGGAAGGAAGATGGAGATGGCAGCGAGGTAACCCAACAGTGCTGTCAGGATCAGGAAACCAGCCATCCATGCGAAGGTCCTTAGTGCGAAGGATGCATCGGCGGTCCACTTCGGACCCCACGAACCTCCGCCGCCGGGCATGGCAACACCGGGCAGGCTTGGAACCAAAGCATCCGTAGTTCGAGCTGAACCCACTACTGCTTCGTTAGTCAGTGCAGCATGCTTACCTGAAGCAGCTGATCCGCCGCGGACAGTGGTGGCACCGTCAGGGGTGACGGCCGCCTGTTCGTTCAAGAACGCGGTGGCATCAATGGGTACCTGCTGCGAAGTGTTTGCCGCCGCCTTGCGGGTGCGCAGCTCGGTCATCAACACAACCAGGGACATGATGACTCCGACCCAACCGACCAACTGCGGAACCAGCTTGGCATCCGGCGAGTAACTGGAGGAGAGCACCAGTGAACCGGCAAATACAACCAGTAGAACTGCGGCAGCGCACAGCGACCAGATGGAATTCTTCAGCGGAGCCTCAGCATCAGGAGCGCTGTCAGACTTCAGCTCATCATCAGCGCTGAGCTTGCGACGGGCACGGAACCACTTGAAGATATTCCAGAGGATCGGCAGAACCAGAATCGCGATGAACACCATGGCGCCGGGGCGCAGCATCCAGTCGAAGCCCTCGTACAGGCTGTCGGTAAGGAAGTAGTAGCGTTCCATCGGGATGGCCAGCACAAAGCCGATTAAAAATGGTGCGCGTGGGAAACCGGTGGACTTCAAAACCCAGCCAGCAACGCCGAGCAGCAACATGACCCACAGGTCTCCGAGCTGTCCACCGTCCTGGAATGAGCCCAACAGCATGATCACGACAAGACCGGCCGCCAAGATAGAGAAGGGAACCTTGGTCAGTGAGGACAACGGACGTACCGTCATAAAGCAGAAGAGCGCACCAAGTACCGAGGCAATGGCAAAAGCCCAAATGATCATGTACAGCAGGTCAAGGTGTTCGTTGATAATACTTGGACCAGGCTGGATGCCGTAGGTCAACAGCATGCCCAAGAGCATGGCCGAGGGAACACCGCCAGGAATGCCGAAGAGGAAGGTGGGGATCAAGTCGCCGGCCTCCAGCGAGTTGTTGGCGCTTTCCGGACCCACGATGCCTCGCGGGTCACCTTTACCGAACTGGCGCTTGTCCTTGGCGGTTGCCACAGCTTGACCGTAAGCCAACCAAATTCCAGCGGTTGCGCCCACACCAGGTAGAACTCCGGCCCAAATGCCGATCAGCCCACCACGAAGCACCTGAGACCAGTGGGTGAGCCATTCTCGGATGCCCGAGCCCCACCCACCGGTAACCTCTACCGACTGCTTGTCACCACGGCGCTGGCTGGCCCGCGAAGCAATTTCTGCCAGGCCAAAAATACCCAGCGCCACTGCTACTAGGGACAGTCCGTCGCCGAGGAAGAGTGAACCAAAAGTGAAGCGTTCTTCAGCGGTGCTCGGCGCGGTGCCAATCATGCCCACCAACATGCCAGCTAGCCCAGCGGTTAATCCTTTGATCACGTTGCCTCGAGAGAGCACCGCGGCCAGCGCCACGCCGAGAACGGTCAGCATAAACAGCTCAGGGCTCGTTTGGCTTGGCCTTTGCGCGCCATCGCGTACCCGTCAAGCATGGTGACCGAGGCAGAAGCTGAGCCCGGGGCACCAAGTAATACTGCCGATACCGTGTCCGAGGTATGTACTACGGCTAAGGCACCGATGAGCAGGGCCAGCGCGGACGCAGGTTCCATGCCAAAGGTGACCGGTAGCAGGATGGCTACGGCGGCGGTGCCGCCCAAGCCTGGGATCAGGCCCATAACCAACCCTGAGATAACGCCGATGAGCAGCATCAATAGCATGCTCGGATCGGCCCGCGAGGCCAAAGCGGCCAATGCGGAATCCAACATTGTCGTGCCTTCTTAATCTAATTCGATGCCGTAGGAGTCCTTGAGCAAGGTAGTGACATAGCTCTTGGTCTCATCGGTCACGGTGTAAACGTTTTTAACGCGTTCGGATAGGTCTTGATCAGCGACGATCGGGTAACCACCGAGTACCTCGGCGGCCTTTTTGTTGAATTCTTTATCGTCTGAAAGCTCATGGGCGGAGTCGCGCAGCAACGTCACTGCTTCTGCGGGTGCATCCTTGGGTGCCCAGAGTCCCTTTTGGTAGGTGTAGGTCAAGCCGAGCAGAGTTTTGTAGGCCTCAAATTTAGGCCCTTCAGGTGCTTTTCCATGCAGTTGCTGATACACCTCGGTCACTGTGGGCGTGTCCGTGAAGTTGGGATCACGGATAACTTTCCCATTCTCATCGAGCTGGCCAAAGGACATCAGTACGGTAGCTGACCCGTCCTTTTCGCTCGGCTCAACGGCGGACTGATACGAGGAGGTGGTGGTGTAGTCGATATCTACTTCTCCACGTTGTAGGGCTAAGTTGACTGGTCCGCGTCCTTCGAAGCCGAAGGTTGCCGAGATGTCTGCTTGCAAGAGATCGAAGGCAACCAGCGTAGTGAGATCAAGGCCGGTAGCTGAAATGCCGCCAAAGACCAATGGCTTCTGCCGGTCGGTCAGGTCCTTGGGGGACGTCACACCAGCGGCCGTGCGAGCGTAGATCACCCCGCCGGTGCCGTTGACCAGAACCGGTGTAAGATCCTCGAACGAGTACTTCACCACGTTTCGGTCCAAGACCCAAGGGACCACCGTAGTGGCGGTGCTGACCAGTAGCTCGGTCCCGTCATCCGAGGCGGAGGAGGCGAAGCGGTTACTCCCGGTAATGCCTTCACCGCCGGCCTCGTTGACTGGCGCGAATCCGGGCTGCCCGGGAATGTCTTGAGCTAGTTCTTGGCCGACAAATCGGGCCCAGGTATCGGTGCCTCCACCTTCGGCCAGTGGAATGACCATCTCAATGGTTTCCCTGAATAGTCACCGTCGGCCGTGGTGGCTGGTGGGTTCAGTAATCCTCCACCCACGAGGGTAGCTCCCAGACCGAGCACCGCGAAGGCTGTCACCGATGCGAAGACGGTGCGGCGACGATGAGGTTCTGGGTCGGGCAGAAGCTGATCTTCTGAGGCGTCGGGAAGTTCAAGATGAGTCACGGTTGGTTCACCATGTTCTGTGCTGATGGGGTCAAAACTGAGCGTAGATTCGGCTAATACTCGAGCGGTGCGGGTGGTGCCCACAACCATTGTGCCGTCGATCTGGCGCTGCCAGGTAGTGATCTGACCGGCAGGTGTTTGTAGTTTGAGGAACTCGCCGGGCGTCTGCTTCAGCAGCTTTGCCAGCACGGTTCCTTGATGTTGGGCTGCCAGGGTCAGCCCAATGCTTCCGGTGATGGCCAAGGCTGGATGCGGAGCACCCATGGAGAGCATCATGACCAGTAGGTCGTTGTGGTTCTGTGTGTCGGCGGCTTGGACGATGGCCAGCTTGGGGATGGCCCGTTCGGCTTGGGCTGGAGAGTCGGCTAGCCCCATGGCCACCGCGCCGGCACGGCGGATGCGGTCAAGGCGTGGCATTTCATCCAGTGACTCGGTGAGCCAGTGTGAAAACTCAATGCCTTCAAGTCGTGCGGACTGCGCATCAATGATGACGATGGGTGCGCCGGCATCGATGAGCGTTGCCTGAACTTGCTCCGACGTGTCGCCGTGAATGCTCAGCGTTGACGTTTCGTTTCTATCAGGAAACAGCTTCCCGGTGGTGGCACCGGCCGGATCGAGGAAACCTATCTCAACGCCTTGGGCGGTTAAAGGGACGCCGGGGATGAGGGCCGAAGATTCTGAACCGTCGAGGTTCATTTGTTCGACGAGCAGCTGTCCCGTATTGGTGTTGCGAATGTGCACGGTGACAAACTGGTCCTTGGCCTGAACCCAGCCCCGTTTCAGGGCGTAAGGAGCGATGACGGCGGAGCAATTTCCGCAGTTGCTTCCCCAATCTACGACAGCTTGGTCGATTCCGACTTCGGCAAAGGTGTACTCAACATCGATTCCTGGTTCCTGGCTTGGTTCCAGGATGACGGCTTTGCTCGTCGTTGAGCTGCCTCCACCAACGCCATCGATTTGGCGGGAGTCGGGAGAACCAAAGAGGCGAAGCAACACCTCATCGGTAGTGTACCCGGGGACTTGCAGTGCGCTTTTTTCGAAGACCCAGCATTTGCTGGTACCTCCGCGCATCCAAGTCGCTGTGACTGCTTGTTTCAATGGATTGAGCCAATCTCTTCAGAACTGCGCGCCAGCCTTGACTGTGACGGCCAGCACAATAATCTGCTATCGATGATCCGTGAGCAGTCAGTTAATGAGTAGCTACAAAAACTGCATATAGTTGTAGTAATGCTTAAAACTGCGAAATTACAAACTGTTTAGACGTGGAGAATTGCTGCTGGGGCTTGAAGTGGGCTGAAGCGATCGTTGTCTATTCGAGTGATTCCATGGCGTGTAAGCTTTCTGAAATATAGTTAAGTTTTACTGAAAGGTGCTGGCGTGCTCGACATCAAAAGACTGCAAATACTGCTCGCCGTCGTAGAAGGCGGATCGGTCACGGCGGCTGCTGATGAACTTTTTACACTCCATCTGGCGTCTCCCAGCAGTTGCGAAAGCTGGAAGAAGAAGTGGGGCAACCGCTGCTGCAGCGACATGCGCGCGGCATGGTTCCCACGGATGCAGGACATATCCTTGCCGGTCACGCACGCTCGATCTTGCGTCGAATGGATGCGGCCATAGCGGACTTAGACCAGCTGGCAGGACTGAAAAGTGGCAGCTTGAGTTTGGGTACCTTCCCAACGCTGGGTAGTTCGTTCTTGCCTCAGGTCATCAGCAAGTTCCGCAAGATGTACCCGTCGATTAATCTCGACGTGCGTAGTACGAGATTGCAGGAGCTTATGGGGTTGCTCTCCCGTGGCGAAATCTCCCTTGGTCTGCTGTGGGAATATGACTGGATGCCGCTGAACCGGACGGACTTTGAACTCACCACGTTGTTTACCGAACCTACTGTTTTGGTTGTTGGTGCCGACCACCCTTTAGCTGAGTTTGATGAAGTGGATATGGCTGCCACGTCAGGCGATCACTGGATCGTCAGAGCAAACATGCATCCGGTTGCTGAGCTCCTAGAGCGCTCTTGCAACGCCGCAGGTTTCTCGCCAAAGATCTACTTCCAGGCTAACGATTATCAAGAAGCTCAAGCGATGGTTTCTGTTGGACTGGGCATTGCCTTGGCGCCGCAGTCCGCGGTGATGAACCCACATCCAGGCGTCAAAATCCTTTCTCTTGGTTCGGGTGCCGCAGCGCGAAGTGTGGTCTTGGCTCAGCGCAGGGATCGTGTTCGCGCACCAGCAGAAAACGCGTTCCAGACGTTACTGGTTGACATGGGTAAGACTTGGATTGAATAGCACGAAACAACCAGGCGCGAGTTGAGTATTTAGGCTGCGCCTCATTGTCTGTTTGGGACTGGAAGTTAACGTTCGTGGAGGCTAGCGGAAAAGCTCTTGACCAGCGCACGGTGGTGTTCTAGGCTTCAATAAAGTCTGATATACCAACTGGATATTAAGCCCTATGTGTCGTCTTCAGCATTCCTGTGGCCCATTATGGTGCGGGCTGAAGCACCCAACACGGCCAGATCCGGTTGGTCTAGGACTGTCATGCCATGCACACTGAGCGATGGGATATTCCATGATCACCACTGAAACTGTCACCAGTTATCTTCAGCGGCTCGCTTCTAGAGCGCCCGCTCCAGGCGGAGGGGCGGCGGCAGCACTGCATGCGGCCCAGGGGCCGCACTGGTGTCAATGGTGGCAGAATTTACCTCCGGCCCACGGTATGTCGAGGTTCAAGAGCAAGCTGAGCTCATCGCACAAAGAGCAAAGCAGCATATGCGAGAAGCAATACACGCCGCTGAAGAAGATGAGCGGCTGTTCGGACTGCTCAGTGATGCGTATTCTTTGCCAAAAGATGATGAAGAGCAGAAGCTCATTCGAAGTACAACGATTCGCAAGGCCACCATTGAAGCAGCCGCTCCTTTGATATCCACGGTTGACATCGCTTCTAAAATCATCAACCTTGCCCAAGACTTATTGCCTATAGCAAATCGCGCCGTTTCTAGTGATATTGCTGCCGCAGGGGAGTCTGCGCGCGCTGCTTTAGGAACCGCGCTGGTCACCTTAGAAATGAATATCGCTGCCATCAAGGATGAAGCAGAGCGTGAGCGCCTGGGTCTGGTCACGAACCTAGCCAGTGAGATGATCGGTCAAGCTCAAAAGCTCAGCTGCGAGGTGCGCTCGGCGGTGACGGTATGACGGCACAACGTTTGAGTGGGAAACCGGTAGCTGATGAGATTCGGGCGCGGACCGCTCAGTTGGTAGCCGGTCTGAACCGTGATGGCTTCAGTGCACGGTTAGCGGTCGTCCTCGCGACCCGGAACGAAGCGACCACATGGTATGTGCGCTCCATCGAGCGAGCCGCCGCTGCACAAGGCGTTGAATGTCAAGTGCTGGAACTGCCGGATGGTACCCAGGCGCAACTTACTGCCACCATTGAGGCCTTGAACGGGGACGAAGCAGTCCACGGCATCATCCTGCAGACCCCGGTACCCAGTGGCGTGGATGCTGCGGCGTTGGTGCAGTTGATCGACCCGACCAAAGATATTGACGGGGCCAATCCATTGAGTCTTGGCCGACTAACTGTGGGCCAGCCTGCTTTTGCTCCAGCGACCGCGCGTTCGGTGATTGAGATTCTTGAGCATTATCGGATCCCGCTCGCGGGCCACCATGTGGCAGTAGTCGGACGCTCAGCGGTCGTGGGTAAACCCTTGGCTCAGCTGTTGTTACAGCGTGATGCCACGGTGAGCATCTGTCATTCGCAAACCGCAGAACTGCCCGAATTCACCAAGACGGCTGCGGTGACGGTCATGGCTGTTGGACGCGCCAACCTGCTCACCGCCCATGAAGTGGCTGACTCGTCGGTGGTTATCGATGTAGGAACGAACGTGGATGACGATGGGCAACTAGTTGGCGACGTCCACACCGCTTCGGTGCAACCCAAGGTTCGCGCGCTGAGCCCAGTACCTGGCGGTGTGGGAACGGTGACCACCGCCTTACTTTTGCTGCACACCGTGCAGGCAGCAACAAAAGTTTGCCAGACGATCATGTGGAGAGGAGAGTCCATGAGCACACGCCGGTAACTGTACGCCAGCGTTTGGGGTTGGCCATGGCGGGCAATCCAGTCCGTCGGGCCGCGTAGGAAGCTGGGAGGGCCGATGCCAGGCGAAGCGATGAATGAATAGGGGCTTTTCCGGCGACGTGGTGAAGTGGGATCTGTCGATCGGATAATGCCCGCCAAACCGCCGCATAGTTGATGTGGAGGTCAAACATGCGGCGGTTTTCGCCGTGGGCTCGCGGTGCCGCGTGAATTATTGGCAGGCCGGGTGCCGCAGCTGTTAGCGCCGGGGTTGACAGCACGCGTTGAGACCGGCCTGAACACGTGTTTGACTTATGGCAGCGCTGATCTGGAGCCAGGGTCCTGCTTGCTTGATTATCGACGCTGTGAATTTACTGATGCTCGACCGTCGATGATCCTCGTGCGCCTCGCCATGACAGTGAGCAACGAGGGTCGGCGCGCTCAGCCACCGACTCTCCGCCCACTGGTCAGCGTCCAAACAGCCGTGAACTACTACAATGCCGGGCACAAAGTGCTCACTCGAATGTTCGCGGTGGAAGATTCGCACTGGTGTGCTTCCATGATTCCGGGCATCGAGGTCAGCGGAATTCCATTGCCGCTGGGTGGCACGTCGAATCACTTGCGCTCTGCGCAACTGAGTGAGCTCGATGGTTGGGATCCGTGGAACGTTACCGGGGCGTTGACTTGGGGCTACGCGACAGTATGCGTGGATTCCGACTGGGGTTCATCGACTCGACCACGTGGGTGCAAGCCTGTTCCAAGGTCTCAGCGTGGGTCAAAGGTTATATGGTTACGGCCGCCGTGAATATGCGTCGTCTCCTGGGGTTTGTGCGGCGCACCTGTCTAGGGGAGCGGTGGGTATAGGTTGGCCTCATTGCCAGTGCTCCGCTCACGAACCTGTCCTACCCGCTGGTTCGCGGATTCACGATCATCACCTCTGTGGGTGTCTGCTTGATCGGGTTGCGATGTCGCGCAGGCCTCTTAGCCTTAGGCTGGGCGACCATGCTCTTGGGTAATGCAGAATGATTCTGTTTTCGGCACTGGTTTCGAGGCGCCGCTGTGGGACCAGGGTGGCAGTGTTCGCGGTGCTCAACCCCGCCTACTGGGTCCTACCCTCCATCGCTGCGTGTCTGGGCGAAGACCCCGCATGGGCTTGACTAGGACGAGGGAATTGCTAAGACAGCCACACGGGTTCGGTGAGCCAGTTATTTCCCTCTGGACGTGCCGATGGTGCTTTGGGCCACGGAGGTAAACAGCCCTGTTGGAATGTCCTGAGCGCAGATGAAACGGCACCGTTCACTGCTGGTACTCAGGTTCTCGGGCTGCCCGCGGAGAGTGATTTACGCTGGCTGCATGAACCCCAGCCATAGCCTCACCTCCGCCCAGGGATGTCAGCTAGTACTTTTCCGCGATGATTTGCGCACCGCAGACCATCCTGCACTGCTGGCGGCCAGTGCGATGGGGCCGGTGGTGGGGCTGTATATCCTTGATGAGAGTTCTCCCGGCATCAGGCCGTTGGGAGGCGCGGCCCGTTGGTGGCTGCACCACGCACTGCTCAGTTTGCGTGCATCGCTCAAAGAGCTCGGCATTCCGCTGTTGTTGCGTCGAGGCAGAACAGTGCAGGTCCTCGACGACGTGATCGCCCACGGTGCTGTGGCTGGGGTGCACTTCAACCGGCGCTATGGCCATGCTGAACGCGCCGTCGATGCCGAGCTTGAGAGTTCGATGCGCAAGGCTAGGATTCCCGCGCACAGCTACGCCGGGAGTTTGCTTCACGAACCGTGGGAACTGCTGACGCAGTCAGGGACCGGATACAAGGTTTTCACCCCTTCCATAAGGCATTATGCGACACCGAGATTCGCCCTGCCCAGCCCGCGCCTGCCCCACAATCCGTGCCGCAGGGCAAGCTGCCACTCAACGAAGAGCTGCAGAGCTGGGAGTTACTGCCGACCTCTCCGGATTGGTCTACGGGCTTGGCTGAAACGTGGACGCCAGGCGAACCAGCAGCCCACGAGCGCCTGGCCATGGTGCGTGATCAGATCGCGCAAGACTATCAGGATCAGCATGATCGACCGGACCTCGACGGGACCTCCGCGCTGTCTGCGGCCCTGCGTTGGGGACACCTCAGCGCGCACCAGGTATGGAACGAGCTCAGTGTGTTGGCGAGCAGCACCCCGGGGTTCGCTCAGGGTGCGTTGGCTATGCGCCGCCAAATTGCGTGGCGGGATTTCTGCTGGCATCTCTACTACCACCATCCAGAAATGCCCACCGAAAATTTGCGCGTAGAGTTTGACGATTTTGATTGGGCCTGGCCCGAGGATTCGGCTCGGGCGGCGCAGTTGGCGCAAGCGTGGCAACGTGGTCGCACCGGAATCGCACTGGTTGACGCGGGGATGGCGCAGTTATGGCAGACCGGTTGGATGCATAATCGCGTGCGTATGGTGACGGCCAGCTTACTGGTCAAGAATTTTGGGTTGCACTGGCGGGTCGGCGAGCAATGGTTTTGGGACACCTTGTTGGATGCGGATCTGGCGAGCAACACGGCCAATTGGCAGTGGGTTGCCGGCAGTGGGGCGGATGCTGCCCCTATTTCAGGGTGTTCAATCCGGAACTTCAAGCCAAGAAGTTTGATCCTTCAGGTAGCTACGTCGCTGCCTATGCGCCGTTGGCCGTTGAGCCGGTGGTGGACCTGAAGGAATCACGGCAAATGGCGCTCGATGCTTATCAGCAGATGAAATCCGCCAAAGGTCAGTGATCGGGGCCCGCTCAGCCTTGAAAGGGACCGTATTTCCAAAGTATGGTGCTGCGGATGCATCCACGGCAGAAACCACCCTGTGGGCAGCTGCTGGGGTTGGTGTTCAGTAGCTGCCCACAGGGTGGACTCTAAGGAGAAGAGCCTGCTGGCTATTTCGCGTCGGTGGTTGCCAAAGTGAGCCGCTGGGTCGGTAGCTGGTATCTCATGCCAGCGGTATTTGGCGTCTGCATGGCAGGGCAGGAAGGAATCACGTGGGCTACGGCGGTGTGCTGCCAGAACCTCACACGAAATTCGACAATTGTCATCGAAGCGACACGGTCTAAGAACTCCCCAATGGTCATCGAGGAGGGTGCTGGGGTAACCACGCGTAGCGCAGGTTGCGGGGTGGTGATGTGTAGCATGCGCAGCTCCTCGCTCCGGGGATCGAGTGTGGCCACCAGCACCGCTCGACCGTGTACAGAGACCATCGCCATCACATCATGGAGAGGTTCGCTGGGGCGAGTAATCACGATGGGCATGCCCGGAGCCCAGCCAAAATACGTCAAATGGGACTTGCCCTCACGGGTAGCGAGAAAATCAGCGACCCGATCAGCGGTCTGGGTTCTAGCAAATCGACCTGGCATTGTAGATACTTCCCTTTCATACGTTACTCAGTGAATACGGTGCTGCAAAGGGTGCGCTATCGATGCACTGGAATGTCATCGATCGCGCTGGCCTTGGGATTCCTTAGGCCATGCTCAAATCCGCGTGCGCCCCTCCCGTTTCTACCCGCAGGCCTTGGGCGGGGGTCAAGGTCGGTGCAATGAAGGGGTTCGCTAGCCAATCAGTGGCGCGCTGCCCGTCGTGGAGGTGTTCGGGCTGAGCCAAGAGATTTTCCCGGCCAGCCACGGCGAACTGTAGATTCCGTACTTCAAACTGGATACCCAGGAGCTGCTCCATCTGCGGCAACAAGGTGTCATTGACGAAGTTCATGTGCTCGGTGACATGTTCTTCGCTCTTTGCGGTGCAGGCAAGATTGACGATCAGCTTTTCCGGCGTGCCTTGGATGGTGCAGATCGCCGAATGCACTGTGCTTCTCAGTCGGCATTGCTCTGTCCCGAACGATGCGATCTTTTGCATCCTGTCAGTCCATGCCTTTTTGACCGTAGTCCTGTGATCTGTGGGAACTGCTAAATGCTCTTTCATCTTGCACTCCGGCACTCGTCGATGTTTCGTAGTAGAATATGTTTAGACAAGCTAACTATTAGAAAGGCTACATTATTTTTTTCAAAAGATGCAAGGCGGAGTTTAACCGTGAGGTGTGAGCGGTCCTCAAAATTCTCAACTGTTGTGCTCGAATCCGATGAAAGGAGTTCTCATGAGTGGCCATGGGGCAAATGGATATTGGTATGGTGACCGCCATTGGGATCCGGACGCTGTTGACCTGTTGAACCTGATGCGCCGCTATCGTGATGCGGAGCGGAAAATGCGCGAGCAGACTCGCGGATCCATGGGGATGAACGAGACCGATATGACTGCCCTACGTTTTTTGTTGAGGGTACACCGAAAGGGGGAAGTGCCCCGTCAACGAGATTTCGCTGAGAAACTAGGTATTTCTAATGCCTCGGTGTCAGCCATGATCGACCGGCTGTGTCGTGACGGATACGCTGAACGGATCGTGCATCCGGCTGACCGCAGATCGGTGGGTATTGTCCCCACCCAGTACAGCGACACCGAGGTGCGAGAGACCTTGCAACAGATGCACGAGCGGATGATGGAAGCCGTTGACGTGCTCAGCGCGCAGGAGCGCAGGGCGGCGGGGAAATTCCTGCAGGGCCTGATTGACAGCGTGGAATATAGCGACCGCGAGCTGCACCATCCTGCGCAGGGCGATCACTCATCTGGCACTGATTCCCGGGGAAATCTTACTTCGTCTTAGCTCGATGGCAGGGGGATGTGAATGCCACTGAGGCGTATTGATCTGAGTGTCAGCCCAGACGAATTCGAAGACCACCGCAATGGATTGACGGATATGACGAAGGAAGTGTCCAACGGCTTTCGCCTCGAACCCGAATACTGGGTGGGCCGGGCCGCGGGAGTCCAAACCTTGCTCAAAAGATTCACCGAGCATAACTATGAAGAATAGGCAGAGTGCGAAGAGTCGAGTCAAGCTCGGGGAACTGGACAGTGCCTGGAGTGCAAGTAGCAGAAAGAACCGCAAAACTAGGGCAGGCCCTTGCCTGGGCACGTGGAATTGCCGTTGACCGTGAACGCACCCCTGAGCGGGGTGCGTTCACGGGCTATGGCATGAGGCCTAGGCGCGTCGGCGGGTCAGCAAGCCCCAAATGACCAGGACCACGAGTGAACCACCAATAGCCAGTAGCCAGGTTGAGAGTGACCAGAACTGGTTGATTCCCACATTGAAGATTGCGGAGCCGATCCATCCGCCGACGAGGGCACCGACGATACCCAGTAGCAGTGTCGCGATCCATCCGCCGCCCTGTTGCCCGGGCTTAATGGCCTTGGCAATAGCCCCAGCGATCAGTCCCAAAACGATCCATCCTAGAATGCCCATGGAGATTTCTCCTTTGTTCAGTGTCACGGTGCTTCGGTGGTGCCTGCTGGCACCGCCTTCCAGATCAGTAAGGTACTAGAGGCAGTGGAATCCTCGATGCCAAGCTGGGTGCTTCCTGGGAATCGACCCTTGGGGTACCCCGGGAATTAGCCATGGTCATTAGCACATCCAACAGGAGAGCTGCAACGTATCTTGCTGGAGCGGGCGGGTTCAGTAATGCACTGCGCAAAAATGCCCATTCGGTGAGAACACAGCGAAGGAACCTGATCGCTTCGGCACCGGCAAATCTCGACCCGGCAAGCAGGCAGCCGGGCCTCTTCTACTTCTTACGCCTAGCTGGCCGAAGTGGCCAGCGACAGGCCACGCAAGCGTTCCATCTGCGGATCGTACAGTGGATCATCGACCACGGTGGCAGTGATTGGCTTACCGAAGTATTCGATGTCTACCGAGTCTCCGGTTTCAACAGTGATAGGCAGCCAGGCGTAGGCGATCGGCTTACGCACCGTGTAGCCGTAGGCGGCACTGGTGACGTAGCCAGCAGGTTTGCCGTCCACGAATACTGGCTCCTTGCCCATCACCACGGAAACTCCGTCATCCACGGTCAAACAACGCAGACGCTTGGTGGCGGCAGCGGCACGTTCGGCCAGGGCCGACTTGCCTACGAAGTCCACGGTCTTGGCGGCCTTGACCGCAAAGCCCAGGCCTGCCTGTTCTGGTTCGTGCTCGGTGGTCATGTCGGTGCCGAAGGAACGGAAGCCCTTCTCCAGACGCATCGAGTTGAACGCCTCGCGTCCACCGGCGATGATGCCCTGTTCTTGGCCAGCCTCGAACAGTGCGTCCCAGAGTCGTGCGCTGACATCGGCTGAAGCGTAGAGCTCCCAACCGAATTCACCCACGTAGGACAGGCGCATGGCGGTGACCGGGATGCCAGCGATGGTGATCTGCTTGGTGCGGAAGTACTTCAATCCGTCGTTGCTCATGTCATCGTCGGAGACCTTGGCCATCACTTCGGGAGCCAATGGACCCCACAAACCAATGCACGAGGTGCCGGCGGTGATATCGCGGACCGCAGCCCACTGGCCCGGGTTGGCCGCGTTGTGCTTTTTGGCCTCACGACTCAGGTAGGCAACATCCACATTCGAGTTGATGCCGGCCTGGTAGAGCTCGTCGGAAATGCGGGCCACGGTGATATCACTGGTTATACCGCCGGCGGCGTCGAGCAGTAGGGTGTAGCTGACCATGCCCGGGGCACGCAGCATGTTGGCGGTGGTTAGACCCTGAAGCAGGGCGCCGGCGCCGGGGCCGGTGATTTCCACACGCTTGAGCGGAGTCATATCAAACATGGCCACCGCGGTACGGGTCTTCCACGCTTCTACTGCCGCGATCGGCGAGTGGAACTTGTTGGACCAATCATCACGTTCTGGGGCAGCCCATTCGGCGGGCAATTGATCAAGTAGTGCAGCGTTGGCCTCGTACCAGTGTGGACGCTCCCAGCCGGTACCTTCTAGGAAGAAGGCGCCGAGTTTTTGCTGGCGGGAGTAGAACGGGGAGGTGCGCACCGCGCGAGGCTTGGTGCGTGGTTCCAGCGGGTGGCGGACGTCGTAGATTTCCACAAAGTTCTGCTGTGAGGTTTCGCTGACGTATTCCTTGGTGGTCTGCACGTCTTCAAAACGGTTCAGATCGCAGTCGCTCAGATCGGTCTTGGAGGTACCGGTGATGATCAGCTCGGCCACGGCCTTGGCGATGCCCGGTGCGTGGGTGACCCAGACGGCCTCGGCCGCGTAGAAGCCATCAACTTCCTTGGACTGACCGACCAGTGAGCCGCCATCTGGGGTGAAAGAGAAGATGCCGTTAAAGCCGCGCTGGATCTGGGTGTTGCGCAGATCTGGCAGCAACTCTTGGGTGGCTTCCCACTCGGCGGCAAAGTCGTCTGGGGTGAACTCCAGCGAGGAAGGCATACGTTCGTGGGTGATCTCCTCTGGGCGGTAGGACTGAAGGGTATCCAGATCAACCGGCATCGGGCGGTGCGCGTAGGAGCCGATGCCAATGCGATCTCCCCATTCGCGGTAGTAGAGGTCGCGGTCCTGGTAGCGCAGGATCGGACGGCTGGCACCATTAGGCAACTCGTTGATGCCGGCCAGCGAAGGGGCCGGGGTGGTCCAGACAAACTGGTGGCCCAGGGGCAGCAGTGGGATGGTGGTGCCAACCATCTTGCCGATGTTTGGACCCCAGAAACCGGCGCAGGAGACCACCACGTCGGCCTCGAAGCGTTCGTCGCCACAGATCACCGCAGTGACCTTGCCGCCGGACTGTTCAATGTCGGTAACGATGGTGCGGTCACGGAATTCAACGCCGGCCGCCTTGGCACGTTCCATCACCAGCGCGGTGCCCTTGGCAGCCAGGGCCAGGCCGTCGCCCGGGGTATATAGCCCGCCAAGCACCTTGCCTTCGGCGAGCATCGGGAACTTCTTCAGGCACTCGTCCGCGTCAATCACCTCGGCTTCAACACCATAGGAGCGGTTCCAGCCGGCACGGCGGTGCAAGTCGTTCAGGCGCTCTGCGGTGGTGGCGATTTCTAGGCCGCCCACCGGCAGGAAGGATCCGGTGCCATCGGCGCCCACCAGAGAAGTGAGCTTCTTGATGGTGTACTGGGCAAACTCGGTCATCGACTTTGAGGAATTGGAGGAGTACACCAGTCCCGGAGCGTGCGAGGTGGAACCTCCGGGAATGTTCAGTGGCCCCTGCTCAATGACCAAGGTATTGGTGTGGCCCAGGGCGGCCAGTTCGTCGGCGAGGTTGGCTCCGACAATGCCGGCGCCGATGATGATGACCCGAGGGGAAACGGGGGACATGGTGACTCCTTAAGCTCTTGATGACTAAGTTTGTGGTGGATCTGGAAACTAGGCGTCGATGACCAGATCCGAAGAGGCGGTGGAACAACAAGGCAAAAACTTGCCGGCCGCAATTTCGCGGGCGCGGATGCCGCCTTGATGATTCATGGTGACCTCGCCGGAAAGTTTGATGACCTTGCATGAGCCACACATGCCTTCTTGGCAGTTGGCGGCGATACGTACCCCGGCATTTTTGGCCACACCGAGAATCTTCTGCTCCGGGTTGATCAGCACGTTGAGTTTGGAGCGCACAAAGCTCATGGTGATGTTGCCTTCACCGACGCACTCGTAGTCCGAGGTATCTGGCGGCAACAGTGGGTCAACCGGTTCTGGTGGGGGAATCGGTGCGGCAGAATCCACCGCGATCAGCTCTTGGCCAACCGACTGGAGGGTCCCGGTCTCATCGTATTCCGGTTCGTACATGCCAAGTTCTGGTGGTTGGCTCTCGTAGAACTCTTCCACCGACTCGGCCACTTCCTCGGCGATGGACTCGGCGAGCACAATTTCCTTCTGGTATTCCAGTAAGGTTTTGCGGTCGCCAGAGAAAAACTCCATAAAGACCGAGGTGTCATCCACGCCGACTTCATGCAAAAGCTGGGTTGCGGAGTTTAAGTAGCCTTCGGGTCCACAGGCAAAAACCTTGCGTCCATTGGCATCGGGGGCCACCGCATCAATCATGGAAGCCGACAGTCGGCCGGTGTAACCCTTCCAATTTTTGGGTTTGTCGCGGTCTCCTAGGGAGTAGTACACCTTGATGCGGGTATCAACCTTGGAGATATATTCCAGCTCCTGCCAGAAGGGAAAGTCTCCTGGGACGGTGCCGTGGCAGAGCACAATCACATCGGCCTGGCCTGGCAGGGTGTGAATGGTGCGCACCATGGACATGATCGGGGTGACGCCTGCTCCTGCTGCCAAAAGAGGTAGCGGGCTCGACGGTCCGAGTCACCGAGGTGGAAGGCACCCACCGGTCCGAGCATATCCAGCACCATGCCCGGGCGCAGGTTTTCGTGAGCCCAGTTGGACACCAATCCCTTAGCGTCGCGCTTAATGCTGATATTAAAGGTCCAGGGCACGGTCGGAGCGCTAGAAATTGAGTAGCTGCGATCAACGGTCTCTTCGTTTTCTCCGTAGACCGGGAAAGCGATGTTCAGGTACTGACCGGCACGGAAGGCCAGAGGAGCGCCGTCCACGCGGCGGAAGACGAACGTCATCAGCCCGCCGGCTTCCTCGATGTTCTGCACACACTCGGCCAAAAATTCCTGCGGGTGCCATGGTCCCAGCGCCTTAGCCGCGGTGGCTGGCTGCTCGGGGCTGCGCAGTACCCGGTTCCACGGCATTTCCAATCCGCGGATGCGCTGTGCGGTGGAGGGGCCTACCACGGTCGTGCCTTTGTTCATGCCAGGTGCTCCAGCACGCGCTGGGTGTACCAGTTGATGAAGGCTTCGACCTGGTATTCGCTCTTCATGTACGGGCCTTGCTGGTAGGCAGGGCTGCCGGCGCCGGTTTGGCACAGTTCCACAAAGGCCTTGTCCTGCAGGTTGGTCTGCTTCCAGGTGTAGGTCAGCTTTTCCAGGTCGTAGTCGACGCCCTCTACCGCGTCGTCGGCCACCAGCCAGGTGGTGCGCACCAGGGTCTGGTGTTCATTGATCGGGTAAGCGGCGAAGGTGATCACGTGGTCGGACTGGAAGTGGAACCACGAGTTGGGCTGTAGGTGCATGGAGCAGCGGCCCAGGCGGAAGTCGCGCAGATCGCCCAGTAGCTTCTTGGACAGTCGGCGGCCATCGGCGGAGAAGGATTCTCCGTCTCCGTCCAAGGATTCGCGCGAGATGCGGATGCCGGCGATGCGGGTATCAAGTTCTTCTACCACTTCAAAGGGCAATCCATAACGGCGGCAGCGTTCTTCCAATGCGGCTTGGGCACTCTTGTTGCGTTCCCAGACCTCTTCGAGGTGTGGTGGGACCAGTTCGTCGGTGAGACCCCAGGTGGGGAACAGGGAACAGGCCAGCTCTGGGTGGCCATCGCAGTGGTAGCACTCGCGATTGTTCTCCATCACCAGCTTCCAATTACCTTCTTCAATGATGTCCTGCTGGTAGGCGACCTTTGAGCTGCCCAGATCATGAGGAGCGAGGTATGGTTCAAAGATTTTGGCGACATCATCAAAGTCAGCCGGTGGCGTGTCAGCGATGGAGACAAAGATTAGGCCAGCATGGATGCGGCCGTGGGCACGCTTGAGCGCAAAGCAGTTTTTGTCGAAGTCGATTTCACCCGGGGAGGAGGCGTGGATTAGGTTGCCTTCTGGCGAGTAGGTCCACGAGTGGTAGCCACAGACCAGATTGCCGGTGCTGCCCGAACTAGAGGTAAGTACGCGGGCTCCGCGGTGGCGGCAGACGTTGTGTAGGACGTTGACTCCGCCGTCATCGGTGCGCAGCACGATCAGTGAGTGGGGTCCGTAATCCAAGGTGACGTAGTCGCCGGGCTCCGGGAGTTCGGCAACGCTGGCGGCAAAAAGCCAGTGGGTGCCGAAGACGGCTTCCATTTCTACTTTGAAGATTGCGGGGTCGGTGTAGAAGGGGGCTTCGAGTGAAAAGCCCTTGCGCCGATTTGAGAAGAGTTCGGTAATCTCGGCGAGCTGTTGCGTGTCCAGTGTCGAAACGAGTTTGCCTCGCGAGCTTCGCGTGGCACCTACCGAAGCGGTCATCTGTACTCCTAGAAACACGGGGCGATGCGCGCCCTTTTGCTGTGGATATAGCGGTGAAGGGAACACCATTGTGATCTACCGCATGAATCGAGACTAGGGAGAATTAGTATCCATGAAAAGCGCAATATTTTGGATGAAATCGTGCACAATTAGTGCATGATTGATCCACGCCTGAGCACCCTGCGAGTCTTCTCTTCCACCGGAACTATCGCCCAAACCGCGGAATTGACCGGATACTCGCCCTCGGCGGTATCCGCGCAGCTACGCGAACTACAGCGCAGCCTTGGCCTAGAGCTATTGGTCAAGGACGGTCGAGGGGTGCGGTTGACTGCCACCGGCAGACATTTTGTTTCTGGCGTTGACTCGATTGTGACGCAGTGGGAGCTGTTGATGGCTTCTTCGCGCACCGCGTCCGGGCAGTTACAGTCCAGCTTTGGTCTTGGCGGATTCTCCACGGCTGCGGCCGAACTTCTGGCCCCGCTGGCGGCCAAGCTACGCACCACCCGACCGGAGATGGAAGTGCGACTTGTTGAGGCGCAACCCCAGCGCTGTCTAGATCTGCTGCTTTCTGAGCGCATTGACCTCGCGGTGATTGTGGCCAGCCAGGCGCAGACCGGTTCCATGGTTCAGGCTCGCTTTGAGCAGACGGTGCTGCTTGATGATCCCTTGGATGTGGTGTTGCCTGCTGACCATCGCTTGGCCGGCAATAAGTCGGTGTCTTTGGAACAGTTGGCCGATGATCCGTGGATTACCGAAGCCGAGCACTCGGTGTACCGGGCACTGTTTGTTGCCGCGTTTACCTCCCTGGGCGTGACTCCGCATATTGCTCATGAAGCGGTGGAGTGGGAAACCATGATCGCGTTTATTGGCGCCGGATTGGGTGTGGGACTTTTGCCTCGCTTGGCCACCCTGGGCAATGTTGAAAACGTGGTGCGTCGACGGGTCAGCGGCGCGGCAAAGCCCTCACGTCGAATTCTCGCCGTCACCCGAAAAGGCAGCGTGGGCTCTCCGATGATTGACGAGTCTTTGAAAATTTTGCAGGACACAGCCCGCGGAATTATCTCCCAACGCTCGGCCGACGAACTGGACTGAGCTGGTAGGCCTAGGGCTCACCTAAGGGCACTTCTTAGTTCCAGCAACCTATTGACATGACTGACTCAGATGTGGAGACTTTCGTACATCCGATTAGTATCCAACTAATATTTCATTCGAAAGGTCTGGCATGGGCAATCTAGCAGTGAGCTATGCAGGAGCCGGAAAAGTCGAACTCATCGACACTCCGTACCCCGAATTTGAACTCAAAGACGGTCCGGGAGTGCATCCGGCCAACATCGGCAGAAAAGTACACCACGGCGTCATTCTCAAGACCATCGCCACCAACATTTGCGGCTCTGACCAGCACATGGTTCGAGGACGCACCACCGCACCGGAAGGCTTGGTCCTAGGCCACGAAATCACCGGCGAGGTGGTGGAAGTTGGTCGCGACGTTGAGTTCCTCAAGGTCGGTGATGTGGTCTCGGTACCCTTCAACATTTCCTGCGGACGCTGCCGCAACTGCAAGGTTGGCCAGACCGGCATCTGTTTAAACGTGAACCCTGATCGTCCGGGCTCAGCCTACGGTTACGTGGACATGGGCGGCTGGGTCGGCGGACAGGCCGAGTATGTGCTGGTTCCCTATGCAGACTGGAACGCACTGAAGTTCCCTGACCGTGACCAGGCCCTGGAGAAGATCTTGGATCTGACCATGCTCTCGGACATCTTCCCCACCGGCTATCACGGTGCCATTGGCGCTGGCGTCACCGTTGGCTCCACCGTTTACGTGGCAGGTGCCGGCCCAGTGGGTCTGGCAGCAGCAACCTCAGCCCAGTTGCTCGGTGCAGCAACGGTCATCGTGGGAGATCTGAACGAAGATCGTTTGGCCCAGGCACGCAGCTTCGGTTGCGAAACTGTGGACGTCTCCAAGGGAGATCCGGGAGAGCAAATTGCGCAGATCCTCGGTACTCCAGAAGTAGATTGCGGTATTGACGCGGTGGGCTTTGAAGCTCGCGGACACGGACACAATGCCGGCAAGGAACAGCCTGCCACCGTGCTGAACTCGCTGATGGAAATCACCCGAGCAGGCGGAAGCTTGGGCATCCCGGGCTTGTACGTCACCGGAGATCCAGGAGCCACCGACGAGGCTGCTAAGCAGGGTTCGCTGTCCATGCGGTTTGGTCTTGGTTTTGCTAAGTCTCACACCTTTGTCACCGGTCAGTGCCCGGTAATGAAGTACCACCGTGGCCTGATGCACGCGATCCTTTCCGACAAGGTTTCGATTGCTAAAAACGTCAATGCCACCGCCATTGCGCTGACGGATGCACCGAAGGGTTATGCAGCCTTTGATGAGGGTGCGGCACAGAAGTTTGTGCTTGATCCACACGGCATGATTGGCGCCTAAACGCCACGAAGAACTTCAGCAGGTGCGGGGTTGAGGCAGCGAAGCCTCAGCCCCGCAATACCTGTGGCAAGCACGTCATCGGAGCCGGTTGCCTGCCATTTCTAGCTTGGGCTGGGGCAATGATGCGCCCTCCCGACTCCCTCATCACGGCTCACCCCCGTGATCTGGCACTAGGCTAACCGCCACGGACCACACCCAGCCGGCGGGGCGCCAACTCACCGCAAAGGAAATGCTATGAAGAGCACAGAGCAACCTGAAGTAGACCTTGTGAGCGAGCTGCATACAGCGCGCAAACGCAAGCCACGAAGATATCTGAACAGCGGAACTGACTATTGGGTGTTCGGAATTGCAGGCATTCTCACTCTGGCGTTTATCGCCTGGGGATTCATCTCGCCCGAGGGGTTGGGTAGTGTCGCATCCACTGCCCTTGATTGGGTGATCACCAATACCGGCTGGGTCTTTGTTATCGCAGCCACCGTCTTCACCATCTTTGTTCTCGTGGTGGCCGCCAGGAACTTTGGCCGCATCCCGCTGGGTAAGGATGATGAAAAGCCACAGTTCAGCACCGTCTCATGGATCTCCATGATGTTTGCTACCGGTATGGGCATCGGGTTGGTGTTCTACGGTGTGGGCGAACCGCTGTACTTCTACATGGTTCCACCACCTGAAACGGTCGGGGGACAGACCTCGGCCGCAGTGGGAACCGCTATGGGAACCACGCTGTTCCACTGGACGCTTTTCCCTTGGGCCATGTACGCAATTGTTGGTTTGGGTATGGCGTACGGAAGTTTCCGATTGGGTCGCCCGCAGTTATTCTCTTCAATGTTTTCTTCGATTTTTGGCGAACGTGCCGTCAACGGTTGGGGCGGCAAAACCATCAACATCCTGGCCATTTTGGCCACCTTGTTTGGTTCGGCTTGTTCGCTGGGTCTAGGCGCATTGCAGATTGGTGGCGGTATTCAGTCCGCCGGGATCATGTCCTCAGTAGGCTCCGGCGTGCTGGTCTTGATCATCGCCATCCTCACTGCTCTGTTTGTTGCCTCGGCAGTCTCCGGTATTGAGCGCGGAATTCAGTGGCTTTCCAATATCAACATGGTGCTGGCCGTCGCTCTGGCCTTGGTGGTCTTCATTGGCGGCCCGACGCTGTTCATCTTGAACGTTATCCCGAACGCGGTTGGATCCTTCATTGCTGATCTGCCGCAGATGGCATCACGCACCGCATCATCCGGTGATGGTGACATGGCCAGCTGGTTGTCCTCGTGGACCATCTTCTACTGGGCTTGGTGGGTTTCATGGACCCCATTTGTTGGTCTGTTTATTGCCCGCATTTCCCGTGGCCGCACCATCCGTCAGTTTGTCACCGGCGTACTGCTGGTTCCATCGGCAGTGACCCTGCTGTGGTTCGCGATTTTTGGTGGCGGTGCCATCGGCATTCAGGAACGTGCTGAACGCTCGGGCGATATGGGCCAAGCGATCACCCAGATGGTGGACGGGGCTCCGGACATCAACTTCGACTCGGTACTCTTTGAGCTATTGGGCAGCCTGAACCTACCTGGCTGGTTCGCCTCGGCACTGATGGTTTTGACCGTCATACTGATTGCCATCTTCTTTGTCACCGGCGCTGACTCGGCCTCGATTGTGATGGGTGCGCTCAGCGAACGCGGAGCCGAAGAACCGACCAAGAAATCAGTGATCTTCTGGGGCGTCTCCGTAGGGGCGGTGGCCGCAGTGATGCTGCTGGCCGGTGGAGAGCATCCGGCAGAAGCGCTGAATGGTCTAAAGAACATCACCATTGTCGCGGCGCTACCGTTTGTGCTGGTCATGCTCTTGCTCTGCGTGGCTATCTGGAAGGACCTGAGTAAGGATCCTTTGGTGCTTCGTGGCAAGGTAGCGCTGGAAGTTCTGGAGCAGGCCGTGGATGAGGGTATTGACCGCCATGACGGTGAGCACTTTAGCCTGATGACCACCGAGCAGCCTATTGTTCAGGTTTCCAGCGATGAACCGGTGATCCTGCCAGCTGCTGATCCAGATCTAGAGGCAGAAGGTGTCGGGAAGTAAAAGTATCTGCTCACAGCGCCTCTTGGACCGTGAAAGATTGCGGACTAAGGGGCGCTGCGCAGCGCCTGCTCAAAGTGGGTCACATGCTCGGAGACCAACTTGGCGGCAAGCTCTCCGTCATTGTCTAAGATGGCTCGCAAGAGTGCCGAATGCTCTTTGAGGTGTTCGGCGATTGGTGGCATCTGATCGATAACGAGGCACCAGATTCGCGTTACGAGGTTATCCAGGCGCACCAGGGTTTCTTCCAGATGCTTATTGGCTGCGGCCTTGTAGATGAGTCGGTGAATCTGTACATCCAGTAGCAACAGTGAGCGCTGATCCAACGTCGGATCAAGTGCATCAATGCGTTCCAAATAACCGGCGAGCTGGGACTGGATCTCGGGATCCTTGTTCGCTGCCGCATTACGTGCTGCGAGCGGTTCAAGGGCTTGGCGCATCTCAGAAATGTAGTTCAGTTCATGGAAATCTACCGCGGTGGCGAAGGTTCCACGACGCGGATAAGAGACCACCAGGTGATCAATTTCTAAGCGCTTAAGAGCTTCGCGCATCGGGGTGCGTCCCACGCCCAATTCTTCAGCCAGCTGTGGTTCATGAATCGGGTGAGTTGGAGCGATCTCTAACAGCATCAGCCGATCACGTAGCGCCGCGTAGGCGCGATCCGCCATCGAACCTTGTTCGGTGATGGTGCTGGAGAATTCGGGGGCCATCGATATTTCGCTTTCTTCACTGTTCAAAACGCACTTGCCACTACACAAAGGGTATCGCCTGCAACCGCGAGGGGTGATTTTTGCCCCGCGGAAGCGGTGAGAGTGCTGCGGATGAAGAAGTTAAAAATCTGTTGAGAAATGTTGTTGACGCTGTCCTAGTACACACATAGTATTGTGATCAGCTATTGATATATCAGTCTCATGGTCAGACTTTCAGACACTTGCTAAGTCAGGAATCGACGGAGTTCTCAAAGATCTCTGACCATCACACGCCACCAATCTTGAACTCAGATACCACCACGAGCCATGGCGAAGCTAGCGCTAACTCGGCGAACGCAAGGAGCGGCACGATGACCGAACCGAACAACAAATACGTCTTGACCTTCACCTGTGCTGAGCGCGCAGGAATCGTGCATGCGGTCACCGGTCTGCTACTTGATCATCATGGAGATATTCGCGAACTCAAGCAGCACGATGATCAGCGCTCACGCACTTACTTCCTGCGCATCGAATTTGAGGTTGCGGACAGCGACAATAATGAAATCGCTATCGCAGACCTAGAATCCAACCTGAAAAACCTGGCTGAAGAACACGACGCCAAGTGGGGCCTACGCCCAGCGGGCCAGAAAAAGCGCGTGCTGATCATGGTCTCCAAGTTCGGCCACTGCCTGCATGACCTACTCTTCCGTGCCCGCATGGGGGAGCTTCCGGTAGAAATTGCTGCGGTTGTTTCCAATCACCCAGATCACCGTCAGCAGGTTGAATGGAACGGTATTCCGTTCTTCCATGTTCCAGTCACCGCAGCGACGAAGCCAGAGGCCGAAGACAAGCTGATGGAACTGGTGGATCGCTTTGACGTGGATCTTGTGGTGCTCGCTCGCTACATGCAGGTGCTCTCCGATGACTTGACCCGCAAGCTCAATGGCCGTGCGATCAATATTCACCACTCCTTCCTGCCTTCGTTCAAGGGCGCTAAGCCGTACCACCAGGCATTTGAACGTGGCGTAAAAACCGTGGGCGCTACCGCTCACTACGTCAACAGCGAGCTGGATGAAGGGCCAATCATCACCCAGCGTGTTCAGGAAGTTGACCACAGCTACGAACCCGAACACCTAGTTGCCGCCGGCCGCGATACCGAGTGCAAGGCGCTCTCGGACGCAGTGCGCTGGCACTGTGAAGATCGAGTCTTCCTCGACGGTTCGCGCACCGTAGTTCTTCGCTAGAAAGACGAAAAACAGCACAAGGCCAGCCGTGGCACACAGATACTGCGGCTGGCCTTGTGCTGTTCAGCAATCTTCTCTTTCCCTTGCGGGGCAGGATTTATTCGACAAGGATGGGTGCCAGCGCCTAGTGCGACTGGCGTCACATCACTGCATTGATGGACCTGGACCAGGGGCGTCAACATTTTCATCACCCGTCACTATTGAGGAAGAACGAAGGAAGAACCATGCAAAGAAGTTCATCACTGTTCCCAACCCAAGCGATGAAGAAAGGAGCCTGCATCGTTGCCGGATCAGCGTTGATGCTCGGACTAGGTCTGGCTCCGGCGCAAGCCGTAGGTGAAGGGCCAAACAACAACCAGAATGGAACGACCAACACCTCGATCTTGCACACCTATGATTCGATGGTGGCCGAACTGAAGACTCAGGATGCCAAACAAGCGGCACTGGACCTCGAAGTTATCGGTCAGTCGGTTAAGGGTCGTGACCTGTACTTAGCAAAGTACATCTCGGACCCGAGTAACCCGACGATCCTTTTCCTAACTCAGCAGCATGGCAACGAACAACTGACTACCGAGGGAACTCTTGAAGTTATCAAACATCTCGGATCAGGTCGGATGAAAGACGTACTAAAGAACGTTAATATCCTCGTGGTGCCAATGCTCAACCCGGATGGGGCCATGGGAGACGTGGATTTCTCGCTGGATGACTACATAGCATCCGGCGACCGTCACCTCACCCGATACAACGCCAACAACGTTGACATAAACCGCGATCACGTGGCCAAGAGCCAGCCGGAAATTCAGGCTCTGCACAATAACGTGCTGTCCGCTTTCAACATTGATTACATGATCGACTTGCACCATCAGGGAACTCGCTCAGCCATCAATGGGGAATTGGTCTCGGGGTCGATACTGTATCCAACTACTGCCGACGTTTCGGAAGAAGTGCGCGAGGGGTCTAAGCGCCTTGGTTCCATCGTTTACCAAAACGTGGATTCCACGGGATGGGGCCACTTAGGAAAGTATGTTGGCGGTACGGCTAACACCATTGCTCGCAACGGCATCGCGGCCGAATACGGCATCTCGACTTTGCTCTTCGAAATGCGCGGAATGAGCGATCACTACAACGCTGACTATGTGCTGGGTCAGAAGTCCAACGGATATCTGCGCCAGCGAGACCATCCTGACCTTGGAATCCACCATCAAAGCGGTGGCCGACGGCTCGGTTGAAACGGCAGACACTTCCGTCTGGGATACGTTGCCGGAGCAGTCGACGTTGCCAGGTGAAGAAGAAGCAGACGAATAGAAATTCAAAAATGCATGCGGGCCGGTTACGTTAGCCGGCTCGCAGTTCGTCCCGCTACTCTCTGACGGCATGCCACATTAAACTCGTGCACGTCCTGCGAACGATTCGGACCGATACTAAACACTGATGCAAGGACTTACCTCCCGACTGAAGCGAATATTCCGCTCCTCAAACATCTGCGCGACAGCAATACAAGTGAACCGTCGAGCACGTTGGGACCGCTGAGCCGCACGGTACGTTTTACCAACCAGGCACAGGGCAGTAAGACCGACGGAAAAGCACAGTGCACCAAGCACCTGTTCCTGCGGGATTCTACAGGCGAATCCTGCACACACCGCGCCGATTCCTAATCCAATGAGCAGCAAAGCCACAATCATGGACTGGATGCGGATGCGGCGTTCAAACTTTTGGATGTGTTCTAGGGCTGTCTGAAACCCTGAATGCAGTTCAAGAACTCTGGCGCGATTCTTGATGCGCCGGTTGCGACGCAAGATGAGCAGTGTCCTGTGCGGGGTGCGTTGCACGCAAGTTCAATTATCTGAGGAATCGTCAGGGACTACATCGGACCAATGAAGTACGGGCTAGTACTGCATTTGAAGTAGTTAAGAGGCCAGATCCGCAGTAAAGTTGAACAGGCTGAAGAAGTATCAGTTGGGGTGCCATGCAGCACCAAGGTAACTAGTGACCTTGGCTGTCGGCATTCTTTACAGGGCATCAGTAGTCGCCTGCGCACGAACCTGAAAGCAGGACCGGCAATGAAAAAGCATTCGGAGCTAAAGCTTCAGCGAAAGTCCAAGAAGCAACGGCTTGGCGCCTCATTGCTTGGAGCTAAGACCCATAGCGATCAACATGAGCGGCTGAACGTGGCGTTGGTGCTGCGCTTATTGGTTCAGGCCCTGCGGCTGAGCCACGCGCATGTGCCTCGCTATTTGGGTGCCATCATTCTGGCTCAGGCGTTTAACGGTTTTGTTGTGCTCCCTGCGGTCAAGGCGATCTTCTCGTACGCACTAAACGTCAGCGACCTGGCCAACCTGACGAACCGCGACCTGCCAACGATGCTGAGCCATCCGGGGGCCGCGCTCCTACTCTTGCTGATTGCATTTATTGTTCTGTTGGCTCTCGGGCTTCAGTTCTCCGTGCTCATCGTGATGGTCAATCGCCAGCAATCAGGTTTATCGCTGAGTACCAAAGAGGTAGTGCGGGAAACCGTGGGCACGCTGTGGCGTATGGTGCGCAGACCTCCGCTGCCACTGATGCTTTACCTCATTGTGGTGCTGCCGTTGGGTGGGTTGGGTCTTTCCTCGGTGTTGATTCAAGGAATTGAAATCCCACCATTTGTCAGCAGAGAGTATCTGAAGACTCCACTCAGTGGCGTGGGATATTCATTGCTGATCGCGGTGATCTTCTACCTGAATCTGCGTCTTATACTCAGCCTGCCGATGTTTGTTGTGGGCGGGAAAAAAGCTACGCACGCTATTTTTGAGAGTTTCCGTGCCACAAGCGGCAACTTCTGGGGCTCGGTGTTTATGTTCGGTATTCCGGCGCTGGGTTGTGCACTGCTCTCATCATTGATGGTGGAAATTCTGATCTGGATTTCCCGTACGGCCAACACTCTCCTGGACCTTCAGCGATCCGCGTTTGTGGCTTTGGTGTGCATCCAAGCCGGTTATGTTCTGGGCTTCTTACTTGTAGGCGTCACCACGGTGGTCATCATTCAAGTCCTCGTGGTCGCAGCCCGATCCCAGTTGGATCTTCCGCATGGACTAGCACGCGTATCGACACCCAACCACACTGCACGCTCAATGCTGTTCATGATTGTGGCGGTCGTGGTTTCCTCGTTACTGCTGGCCTTTAGCGTCCGTGCCGTGCCACTGATGGCTGGCACCACGTCCAAAGCAGAAGATACTGCGATCTTGGCCCACCGAGGATTCTCGGGTGGAGGAGTGGAGAACACTATTGGCGGTTTGGAAGCGGCCGCAAAATTGCATCCGGACTATGTTGAAGCTGACTTTCAAGAAACCAAAGATAAGCACTTCGTGGCCAGCCACGACACCAACCTCTTGGTAGTGGCTGGGCGCAATCAGAACATCTATGAAATGAACGTCGATGAAGTGACCTCGGTGAAGCAGAACGTCAGCGGGTTTACCGGGACAATCCCCACCATGAATGAGTATCTGAATCGGGCGAAAGAGTTGAAGACTCCGTTGCTTGTGGAACTCAAGGTCTCAGGACATGAGGCGCCTGGCTTTATGGACCGTTTCCTCAAAGAGATTGACGCGGCCGGCACCGCCGAGCAGAACATCTATCACTCGCTGGATCCCGCGGCGGTCAGTGAACTGAAAGAACGGCGTCCCGAACTTCGTGTGGGGCTCACCATGGCCATGAGCCTTGGGGCGATCCCGGAAGTTGAGTGCGACTTCATTGTCGTGGAGCAAGCGTCCTTTGACCCTGAACTGTTGGCGATGGCCAGGGAAGCGGACAAGCCGGTCTACGTCTGGACGGTTAATGAGGAACAGAAAATCCTAGAGCTCCTAAGTCTAGGAGTGGATGGAATTGTCACCGACAGCGTGGACGTCGCGCTGCGAGACCGGGACTTTGTGGCTGAGAACCCGAGGTCTGATTACCGTGTTGGTGTAGCTCTAGCGCACCTAGACCTCTTCAGATAAGAGCACCAACATTTGCGAGCTGTTCTGATTCTGTCTCCACCCTTGGGTTGATCCGGGCGCTCTAAAGTCGTCCTTGTATGCGAGGTATTGGAAGTGCCTACGGATCTAGGCTTGAGACTGTAGCAATTGCACACCTTGATCTCGTGAAGGAATTTCATGCGTGGATTTTCATCGTCCGACCTTTCTCGCAACATTGCCCGAATGTCGGCGAGCACAGCATTTTTAGCATTAGGCGTAGGTCTGGCAGGGTGCGGCGCAGTGGACTCCTACGACAAAGCAATTTCCGATGCGTGGTCTGTGACCTATGAAGTCAGCGTGGATGGTGCCTCCGACGACACTTTGAGCGAAGTCTCCTATCTTGAGGCGCAAAAGCGTGGCGAGGAGTCGGCTGAAGTCACCGAAGATACGGTGACAGCTAATGCCGACGAGAAGAAGAAATCTCGCAAGGTCTGGTCCTTGGAAAGTATGGTCACCGCAGAACAAGATGCGGCCATTGCTGCCACGCCGGGGAAAGACGCAACGGCAACCTGCAAGATTCTCCTAGACGGTGTTAAAGAAATAGCTTCTGAAACGGGCGCACCAGGCCAACGCGTGGACTGCGAAGCTACGACCCCAGCGTTTGGCGCAAAATAAATTGTTGCCATCCTTAACGCTTTTGAATCCAGAATCGTCCAGAGAACTCTAAGAATTCGGGGTTGTTTCTGAGACCCCCTCCACAGCGCAGAAAAAGAGACCGGGATAAGATAGTCGTTAGCCTTCTTTAGCTTTCGAAACGATTGGAACGGGATAAAACGCTGTGAACGACAGAATGAAATTCGGATCTACTTGCCCGGATCATTCTGCTCAGTTGCACCCGGCGACCCGCGAGGTGGCACCAACCTTTTCGCAGATTCCCGGATTCCTTCGTCGAATTTGGCGTCTTAGCCATGCGCGAGTTTTCCGCTACCTAGCTGTCATTAGCGTGATTCAGCTGATCAACGGACTAGGCGTCTTGCCGGCTATCAAGTACCTGTTTGGGCTGGCCCTTGAAGCTAGTCATTTGGAAAACGTCACCGACCGTACCTATACGGAATTGCTGACCCATCCGATCTCCCTTCTGTTGATACTGGCCATCGCGATCCTTGCTTTTGCGGCCATTAGTTTGCAGTTCGTGGCGTTGATCGTGATGGTCAATCGGCAACAATCAGGCCGCCCACCAAACCTGGCTGACATGGTCAGGGATACTCTTACGGTGATGCGCAAGTTGCTGCGCTATCCATCTCCACTGTTGATGGTTTACTTCTTCCTGGCGTTGCCAATGGGCGGCTTGGGCCTCTCATCGGTATTGATTCAAGGTGTGGGTATTCCGCCGTTTATCACCCGTGAGTACCTGAAGGTCCCGCTAAGCACGGGCCTTTATGCATTGATGATCGCCGCGATCTTGTGGCTGAACCTACGTCTGATTCTGACCCTGCCACTGTTGGTTATTGGCGAGAAAAAGTCATACGCAGCATTGGGCGGAAGCCTCAAAGCAACGCATAAGAACTTCTTCCGATATCTTCTGCTTGTGGGTCTGCCACTAGGGATAGCCGCGTTGAGCGCCTCGCTGTTGGTAGAAGTTCTGGCGTGGATCTCCGAGATGGCCACCAACATCATGACTGCGCAAAGCTCTGCGGTGGTTGCGAGCTTGTGCATCGGGGTAGGCCATACCCTAGGGTTCATGATCATCGGTGCTGCCACAGTGGTGGCCCTGCAAATTCTGGTCGCTTTGGGACGTGACCACCTCGGACTCACCTCCGTCTTTGAGGAGTACACGCTACGCAAGCGCACTGTGCAGGCCAAAGCTACCCGTGCCTCGGTAGAGGCGCTGGCTTTTGGTCTTGCGGTCTCCGCCAGTTTGTATGCCGCTCCGGCCTTGGGCCAAACAACCTCCAGTGCCGAAGACAGTTTGGTGATAGCCCACCGCGGTTATGCCGCCGGTGGGGTGGAAAATACGCTTGGTGCTCTGGATGCCGCTGCCGAAAACAAGGCCGACTATGTTGAAGCGGATTTCCAGCAGGCCAAGGACGGAAAGTTCGTCGCAAGCCACGACACCAATCTGCTGATGGTTTCCGGCGTCAACAAGAATATCTACGACATGACCGTGGACGAGGTACAAAAGGTGACCGTCCGAGAGGGTGGCTTCACCGACCACATTCCCACCATGGCGGAGTACTTGAAGCATGCCAAAGAACTTGGAATACCGGTTCTAGTAGAGCTCAAGGTCAACGGGCATGAGCATAAGGGATACCTCAAGGAATTCCTCAAAGAAATCGATGCGGCCGGGACTGCAACCGATAATATCTACCACTCGCTCAACGCTCCTGCAGTCAAGGAAATTAAGCGCCAACGCCCTGAACTTCGTGTTGGTCTCACTGTGGCCATGAGTGTTGGCAGGCTGCCACAGGTGAACTGCGATTTCTACACGTTGGAACAGGCATCGTTCCGTCCAGACTTGCTGGATCAGGCTCACGAGCAGGGTCAGGAAGTCTACGTTTGGACCGTTAATGACGAGTCCAAAATTCGGGAGCTGTTGAGCCTGCCGGTAGATGGCATCGTGACGGACCAAGTTGAAATGGCGATAACTGACCGCCAGATGGTTGCTAGCGAACCAGCCAGCGAGTATCGAGTCGGCTATTCGTTGGCGTACCTGGACCTGTTTCGGTAATACCGAGACGGCTCTGTGCCCTCTTGTTTAATTGGTACCAATAGTGGAACTATGGTGTCATGCCATTGGTAGACGCCGTTGTGGCGCAGATGAGCCAAGGTCCCAATAAGGTTCGTTTCTCAAAGCTGACCAAAGCTTGCAGCGCATGATTTGGGTATTCCGCGTCAAAGTTTTTTGGCGTAACCCGTGGACGTTCAAAACACCAACGGGACAACTGGGTCTTATTAGGTGAAACTAGGGCCTCCGGTTATCAAGGAAATGGGGAACGGAAGATGGCAACTGAAGAATCAGTGCAAGTAACTCGCTATAAGTACAGTGTTGCGTGGTCCGCTGAAGATGATGAGTATCTCGCCACCGTGGCCGAGTTCCCGTCACTGTCCTGGCTGGCCGAGTCCCAAGCAACCGCACTGTCGGGGATGCTTGGTCTGGTGAGAAGCGCGGTTGCTGACTTATCCAGAGCAGGCGAAGAAGTGCCAAGCCCATTTGCCACACGTGTGTACAGCGGAAATATTCGACTGCGAGTGTCACCCCAAAAACATCGGGACCTAACAATCAAAGCTTCGGAGCAAGGCGTTTCGTTTAACCGCTATCTGAACGAACTGCTCTAAGTGCGCCAGTTCCGGTTGATCAGGACGGTTGGATTCCACTAGAGCGCGACGGTGTGCAGTTCATATGGCGTAGCATATATGTTACGCTAGAATCCACGCCGAGGAGGGTTCAATGGAAGCGTCAACAACATTTTGGGACGATCTAGCTAAGGATCTTGAGGATCCGGAATTCCTCAGGGAGTACGTTGTCGAATCGATCCGGATTGCCACTATCGACAGCATCGTGAATGGTCTGGATGAGGCTCGCGTTGCCGCGGGATTGTCGAAAGCTAGCCTGGCCCGCGCTATAAGTGCTGAGCCGGCAACAATGCGACGGCTCTTTTCTGGCAGTGCATCTAATCCGACACTTGGGACGCTCGCCGAAGTGGCTGCAGCTTTGGGCATGAGGGTAAAGCTTGAACCTCTACCTAAATCAGAACGCTCGGCGCTCACCCGGCCGCTACTCGAAGGAAGATCTGCCAACACGGAAGAATTGGCTGAATACTTAGAAAAACTCCGTCAAACTACGAAGGCTTCAAGAGCTGCGTAATAATGGACTCAAGCAAGAGGCCGTGGGTTTCGACTGAAATATTCGTCGCCTAGCTTGCGCACTGCAGCGTAGTCTTCATCTGAAAGCGTCGTTCGAATTGGTTTGCTTCGACCGTCAATAATTACAAGCAAAGGCTTGTCGAGTCCTTCTGCTTCGTAATCGAGTCTGCAGAAAAGACGGAAATGTTCTTTCTTCTTTGGGCCGTCGACGCGAATCTCAAACCATCCAGACATATCGCAGTGCATTGCTTCCCAGTATCCGCCGCCAGAGAAGCTTTTGGAGGGGCCTCGGCCACTGCGATAAGTACTGCCCTCATGGTTGCCCGAACTTTCGGTGGGCAGGATTTTAGAAAATCTCGACCTGGAGAAGGTTGGTTCGGATCATCATCCTTATGGCGCTTGAAGTAAACCAATGAATGTACATCATCGCTGGAGGGCGCTCACTTTGCCTGCGAGGTTGCTTTTAGTGGCAAGCGTGACTGCTTAGAGGACTTACGTTGTCTCTTATCCGGACTCATGAAGCGAGATTCTACGCATCGCACTCAATGAATGGGCCAAATAGTATCTTTGGCGGGGATAAATCTGCCCTCTGTCCGGCGCATTGGCTCTACTAGTCTCGTGCACAAGGTGCTTGCGGTGAGGTTACTGGGTAGCGACTAGATGCCCCCTGTAGGACCTTCGAGTCCTGCTTCTTGCTATGAAAAACAAGCCCTAAATCGCGTGCTGAGCAAGGATTGGTTTCTCGCTCCAAGTATTTACTTGGAAGCCCTAGTATTTAGTAGGATGTCCAACTATATTTGTGGCTAACCGCATCTTTGGAAGGCCCGAGCATGTTTGAAATTACCGAGGACCAGCGCGCACTAGTAGATATGGTGCGTGATTTTGCAACCACCGCATTGGAACCAAACGCGGCGAGCTGGGACGAAAATAAATACTTTCCCGTAGAGGTTTTGGCCCAAGCCGGTGAATTGGGAATGGGTGGCATCTACGCCACCGAAGAGTTCGGCGGCTCCGGACTGACCCGCAGTGATGCGGTGCTGATTTTTGAAGAGCTTGCCAAGGCTGATCCGACCATCGCAGCCTACATTTCCATCCACAACATGGTTGTCTGGATGATCGATACCTTCGGATCCAGAGAACTGCGTGAGCAGTGGATCCCGCAGCTGGCCTCCATGCAGTCCTTGGGTAGCTACTGCCTAACCGAACCCGGCGTGGGTTCAGACGCCGCAGCTCTTCGCACCCGAGCAGTGCGCGAAGGCGACGAATACGTGCTCAATGGCGTTAAGCAATTCATCTCCGGCGCCGGATCTTCGGCCGCTTACGTTGTTATGGCTCGCACCGCGGACACCGGATCGCGTGGCATCTCCGCGATCCTCGTCCCTGCCGATGCTCAAGGTTTGTCCTTCGGCCCTAACGAAAAGAAGATGGGCTGGAACGCACAACCTACCCGACAGGTCATCCTCGACAACGTCCGAGTACCCGCAGGCAACCTATTGGGAGCTGAAGGTGACGGTTTTGGCTTTGCCATGAAGGGTTTGAACGGTGGACGTCTGAACATTGGTGCATGCTCGCTAGGTGGCGGACAGAAAGCCTTAGAAAAGTCAGTTGCCTATCTCAAAGAGCGTGAAGCTTTTGGCGGCCCACTAACTAATCAACAGTCTTTGGTTTTCAAACTTGCCGATATGGAAACCGAATTAGAAGCCGCCCGCACTCTACTGTGGCGGGCGGCAGCAGCGTTGGATGCAGGCGCACCCAACGCAGTGAGGCTGTGTGCCATGGCCAAACGACTAGCCACCGACGCAGGATTTAATGCTGCCAATTCCGCCATACAGCTCCACGGCGGCTACGGATACTTGGCTGAATACGGGTTGGAGAAAATTGCCCGTGACCTTCGAGTGCATCAGATCCTTGAAGGCAGCAACGAGATCATGCGCCTGATCGTAGGCAGAACCTTGCTGGACTCATAGACTTCCGGGTTGCAGACTGAAACCCCAACGAATAAACCTTCAATGAAGAAGAGAGAATTTCAATGGTAAAGAACATCGCATTCATCGGTCTGGGCCATATGGGTGGTTATATGGCCGCCAACCTGGTCAAGGCAGGACATCAGGTAACAGGCTTTGATCTCTCGGCCCCAGCCCTAGAAGCTGCGATCAAGGCCGGCGTGAATATTGCCGAATCCGGGGCCCAAGCAGTGACGGATGCCGACGTTGTCATCACCATGCTTCCCGCCGGTCGCCACGTAATCGGCGCGTTCGAGGGACCGGACGGACTACTCGCAGCAGCCGCCAAAGGAACGCTGTTCTTGGAATGCTCAACCATTGCCGTGGACGATGCCCACACAGTGCATCAGATGCTCAGCGCCGCCGGGCATCGCGGTGTGGACGCCCCAGTATCCGGCGGAACCACCGGTGCAGAAAACGGGACACTGACCTTCATGGTTGGCGGCAGCGACGCAGATTTTGCCGACGCAGAAGTCATCTTCAAAGATATGGGCAAGCGAATTGTGCACTGTGGCGGCCCTGGCGCCGGACAAGCGGCGAAGGTCTGCAACAACATGATCCTCGGCGTGAGCATGATTGCCGTTTCTGAAGCTTTTGTACTGGGTGAAAGCCTCGGACTGTCCAATGAAGCGCTCTTTGAAGTGGCCTCCGCAGCCACCGGCCAATGTTGGGCGCTGACCACCAACTGCCCAGTCCCCGGACCGGTACCAACAAGCCCGGCCAACAAAAACTTCGAGCCAGGCTTCGCCGGTGCATTGATGGCCAAGGACCTCGGCTTAGCGGTCCAGGCGGTGGACGCCGCAGGCGTTCAAGCCCGACTGGGAGTGGCCGCCGAAAAGATCTACCGAGACTTTGCTGCCGGTGAAGGCGCACGCAAAGACTTCTCCGGAATTATCAACGAGATCCGAGCTGCTTCCGCCGCAGCCAAGCCCGCCAACTGATCTGGTCAACCCTAGCTTTATTGAATACGAGGAACAATGAGCACTTCTAACACTGATCCACGCACCGAAAACCTGCTCAACGGTTTTGACCAGCCCATGTGGATAGATGGCGAAAAAACCGAATCGAGTACCGGTGAATGGCGCGAGGTCCGCAACCCGGCGATCCGTGAAAGTGTCATCGCCCGAGTGCCTGCCGCCGGTATCAAAGATGTGGATCGAGCGGTTGACTCAGCTCGCAAGGCGTTTGGTGCATGGCGCGGGGTGCACTTCACCGAGCGTGCCAGGGCACTGGCCAAAATCGCCGACGACATTGAAGCACGAGCCGAAGACTTCGCTAAGCTCACCTCCCTTGATACCGGCAACGCGCTGCGCACCCAGGCCCGCCCGGAAGTCACCACGCTGGTGGCCCTGTTCCGCTACTTCTCCGGCATCGCGGGCGAAGTCAAAGGCACCACACTGCCCGCGGGCGAGAACCAACTGCAGTACACCCGACTTGAACCGTTGGGAGTGGTCGCGTGTATCTTGCCGTGGAACTCACCGCTGATGATTGCCGGCTTTAAGATTCCAGCGGCGCTAGCAGCCGGAAATACTGTCATCCTCAAAGCGGCCGACGATGCGCCGCTGACCATCTTGCTACTTGCCGAAATCTGCAACCGACACCTGCCCGCAGGAGTGCTCAACGCGTTGACCGGTCGCGGATCCGTGATAGGTCAGGCCCTATCCGAGCACCCTGGCGTGGACAAAGTCTCCTTCACCGGATCAACCGACGTAGGTCGAGGAGTCGCCCGCACCGCAAGCGAACGCCTTGCCCATGTCTCTCTGGAACTAGGCGGAAAGAATCCTTCGATTGTCTTCCCCGATGCCGTAGACGATGAACTGATTGATGGGCTGCTTGCCGCCTCGCGCTTCACCCGTCAGGGGCAAAGCTGCACCGCCGGATCGAGGCTTTTCCTACATGAAGACGTCTATGACGAAGTCTTGGAAAAGCTGACCCTTAAGCTCGGAGCGCTGAAGGTGGGTGACCCGCTGGATGAGGCCACTGACATGGGCGCGATCATCAATGCCAGCCAGCACCGCCAAATCAGTGACTACCTGCAAGAAGGTCGGAACAACTCGGCGCTGACCGTAGCTTTGGGTGGAGACGAGCCAACTTCAGGGCCACTGACCGAAGGATACTTCCACCAGCCCACCGTTTTTGGCGGAGCAAGCAATGACTTCCGTCTTGCACAAGAAGAGATTTTTGGGCCAGTGCTGGTGGCTATTCGTTGGAAAGAAGTCGACGAGGTCGTGAAGATGGCCAACGATTCGCACTATGGTTTGGCCGCCTACGTATGGAGTCACAACCTAGATAATGCGCTGAACACTGCCCACCGTGTGGAAGCAGGTTGGGTTCAAGTCAACCAGGGAGGTGGCCAAGTGGTGGGCCAATCCTATGGTGGCTACAAGCAGTCAGGCATCGGGCGCGAAGTATCTCTAGAGGGCATGCTGGCCGGCTTCACCCAGACCAAACAAATCAACGTAAAGTTGCGCGGCTAGAAGCAACAAAATGGGCCGAGTAAAAGCTAGTTCGCCTGGTCAAGAAAGAATGGTGCTTTGATAGAGGCAGGAATGATCAACTGGACCAGAGCTGGGTCAGTGCTAAGGGGCGGACAATGAGTGTCGAACAGCAACCGGATCTAACCGGTAGCCTGCGCGTAGAACGCAGTGGCGCGGTGGCAACGCTGTATATCGATAATCCGCGTCGACGTAATGCGGTGTCCAAAGATATGTGGGGACAATTTGCGCCCCTGCTGTATACCCTGGCTGAAGACGACTCGGTACGCGTGCTGGTAGTTCGCGGGGCCGGAGAGAACTTCAGTGCCGGTGCTGATATCAGAGACTTGCGCGCAATCTTGCATGATGCCGAATCAGGCCGCCATGACGGTGGACATGTCAGCGCCGGAGAAAATGCGTTGGCCGTATTCCCTAAGCCAACTATCGCGGCGATTGATGGTTATTGTGTCGGCGGTGGTTGGCAGATTGCCGGAGCGTGCGATATCCGCATCGCTAGCGAGCGTGCCCACTTCGGGATTACTCCGTCCAAGATTGGCATCGTTTATCCCACCAGTGGTATTGAACGTCTAGTTCATCTTGTCGGCCCAGGCGTAGCCAAGCAATTGCTGTTCAGCGCTGACTTCATTGATGCTGATGAGGCAAAAAATGTTGGGCTGGTTGGAAGTGTTTTACCGGTTCAGGGTTTCTGGGAAGAGATCGAAAAGTACGCACTGCATTTGGCAGGACGTTCGGCCTTGTCCATTCAAGCCATGAAAGCCATTGTTGACGCGATAGCTGTTGGTGGCATTGACCTAGAAGAGGTCAACGCCTATTGGCAACAGCAGGTGGATGTCTCGGATGACCCAACCACGGGCATTACGGCGTTCCTAGAAAAGCGGACCCCGGAATTCACTTGGAACGGTACGGTTCCCTTAGGCTAGCGCTTTGAGGGTGAGGGCTCACCACAAATCCGCACCAAATAGCGCCAGAACCCTTGGGAAGGATTGAACGTGGGGAACGCTATTAGCGCAGGTATTCAGATTGCTCAGATGACACAAGATCATTGGGAGTCGGTATCCACTATTTATGGTCAAGGGATCACAACCGGACTGGCGACTTTTGAATCCGAGGTTCCGTCCAAGGAAAGATTCTTCGGTGCGAAGATCCCGGAACTATCCCTGGTAGCGCTCGTTTCCTCTGGGAATGTTGCCGGTTGGGCTGCTGCCACGCCTATTTCAGAACGTTCCGCCTACCGTGGGGTCGTTGAGCATTCGGTCTACATTGATCCGCAATGCTCGGGGCGTGGGATCGGAACCATACTGCTTCAAGAGCTCATCAAACGGGCCAATGAGCAGGGTTATTGGACGATTCAATCAGCGATTATTTCCGGCAATGAAGGTAGTAGATCACTGCACAAAAAAGTTGGTTTCCGGGAAGTCGGCCGCCGAGAACGTATTGCGAAGGGCGCATGTGGTGAGGTTGCCGGACAGTGGATGGACACGTACCTGTACGAGCTGAGGCTTTGAGTGGACGGCAGTGAGCTGACCGGCTCGCTAGGGCGGGGTCATCTGAACTAATGAAGCTACTTTTTTGCCACCAAGGCTGCGCTTAGGGATTCCAGTGCGCCGGGAACCACGGAGAAGTAGGCCCAGACGCCACGCTTTTCGCGGTGTAAAAGCCCTGCCTCAACCAAGATTTTCAGGTGATGGGAGACGGTGGGTTGCTTCAGTCCCAGGGGTTCGGGCAAGTCGCAGACGCACGTCTCAGATTCCTTGTTCGCCGAGACAATCGAGAGAATGCGAAGCCGGTTGGGATCGCTGAGCGCCTTAAAACGAGAGGCGAGTAGCTCGGCTTCTTCTGCCTGAAGGATGTCTTTGCCCTCAGCTGGAACACAACATGGAGATTCGAAAGGCTGAAGGTTCAGGCCCGACTCGGTGCTTGTGTCCGTACTCATTGTTTGGGCCGCTTTCGTAGTTCCGTCAGAGATTGACAAACGTCGATATACGCAAGGATACTCGAAATATCGATAGTCGTCGATGTCTAATCTTGGAGTGATAATTCAGTGACACCCGCGCCAATGCCCGACACCGCCCCCGTGGCGGCGAAGCTCTCTTTCCTAGACCGATATTTGGCACTATGGATCCTGCTAGCCATGGCCATCGGGCTGGGGTTGGGACGCATCTTTCCTGCGCTGGGTGAACTGTTGGACCGCTTCACTGTCGGTGGGGTTTCGGTTCCCATTGCCATGGGGCTCTTAGTGATGATGTACCCGGTCCTAGCCAAGGTGCGTTACAACGAAACCTCTCGAGTTCTCACTGATAAAAAGCTCATGATCACTTCGCTGGTGATCAACTGGGTGCTGGCACCGGCCTTCATGTTTGTCCTGGCCTGGATCTTCCTCGCAGACCTCCCCGAGTACCGCACGGGGCTGATCATTGTTGGTTTGGCTCGCTGCATCGCGATGGTGTTCATCTGGAACGATTTGGCCTGCGGTGACCGAGAAGCGGCAGCCGTGCTGGTAGCCATCAACTCGATCTTCCAAGTCGTTGCCTTTGGTGCGCTGGGTTGGTTTTACCTCCAGTTGCTGCCTTCCTGGTTAGGGCTGGAAACCACCAGTGCAGAATTCTCCATAGGTGCCATCACCGCCTCGGTACTCGTCTTCTTGGGCATTCCACTGCTGGCTGGTTTCTTGACCCGAACCCTGGGTGAAAAAGCCAAGGGCAGGGATTGGTACGAGGGTAAATTCCTGCCAAAGATTGGCCCGTGGGCGCTCTACGGTCTGTTGTTCACCATTGTTCTGCTCTTTGCCTTGCAGGGAGATAACATCATCTCCAAACCGTGGGATGTACTGCGGATGGCGCTGCCGCTACTGACCTATTTTGTGGTGGTTTTTGGTGCTGGAATGCTCATTGGTCGAGCCCTGAAGCTTGGCTACCCACGCACCACTACGCTGGCTTTCACTGCAGCTGGCAACAACTTTGAGCTGGCTATCGCGGTGGCCATTGCCACCTTCGGTGCAACCAGTGGACAAGCGCTCGCTGGCGTGGTTGGTCCACTGATCGAAGTACCAGTTTTGGTGGCACTTGTGTATGTGGCCCTCTGGACTCGCAAATTCTTCCCATCCACTGAACGCGCAACTACTTCGGCCTAAGGAATCAACTAACCATGACTGAGCTCCACAAACCTTCGGTACTCTTTGTCTGCGTTCACAATGCAGGACGTTCACAAATGGCTGCTGCGTACCTCTCCCATCTTTCCGAGGGCAAGATTGAGGTCCGTTCAGCCGGTTCCGCACCAGCTGATTCGGTGAACCCTTCAGCCGTGGCAGCCATGGCCGAAGAAGGCATTGACATGTCGGCGGAAACTCCAAAGATTCTGACCACCGAAGCAGTGAAAGAATCCGATGTAGTGATCACCATGGGCTGCGGAGATACCTGCCCGATCTTCCCGGGTAAGCGCTACGAAGACTGGAAGCTGGAAGACCCAGCCGGTCAAGGAGTGGACGCCGTACGTCCAATCCGCGACGAGATCCGCAGCCGGATCGAAACCCTGATTTCCGAGTTGCTACCAGCTAACTAGCCACCTAACGCAGTCCTTACGCTAAGGAGAATGCCATGAGCTCAACCTATCCGGTGATCGTAATTGGTGCGGGACCCATTGGCCTGGCCACCGCAGCACACCTGCGTGAACGCGGTCAGGAAGTATTGGTTCTGGAAGCAGGAGAGCAGGCTGGTTCGGCCATCAAGCAGTGGGCACACATCAAGCTCTTCTCTCCTTGGCGGTTTAACATCGACGCTGCCGCTCAGCGTCTGTTGGAAACCGCAAGCGAAGGCTATGCAGGGGAGTGGGAAGCACCGCGAATCACCAAACTGCCTACCGGCGGCGAACTGGTCAGCGAGTACCTTCAGCCGCTGGCCGCGCATCCCGAACTGGCGCCACGCATTCGTTACGGTCACCGGGTTATCAAGGTCAGCCGCATCGCCGCCGACGGGCGCGGTGTAGACAAGACTCGCGGTGCCAATCGGGACGAAACACTATTTTTGGTGCGCGCCCAAACTAACGAGGACCAAGTAGATCTCATTGGTCGCGCCGTGGTTGATGCCAGCGGAACCTGGAACCAGCCCAGCCCAGTAGGTCGAGCAGGTATCGAAGCCATCGGAGAAGCGAAAGCCCGCGAACGCGGATATATCCTCGGTGGTCTTGTTGATCCGCTAGGTGCTGATGAGCAGGAATTGGCTGGAAAGTCCTTGCTGGTTCTCGGCGCCGGGCACTCGGCAGCCAACACCATCATTGCGCTGGGTCGATTGCAAAAGCAGTATCCCGAGACCAGGGTCGTGTGGGGCTTGCGTGGGGACGCGAATCCGATTCGCCTCTATGGCGGTGGCGCCGCTGATCAGCTGCCTGCGCGAGGACAACTGGGAACCAGCCTGCGCCGACTGGTAGAAAACGGCAACGTGCAGCTACTTGAAAATGTGGCTGTGGCTTCGCTGAAGTCCGAAGAGCAATTGACGGTGTCCCTGTCCGATGGCCGGGAGCTTGTAGTGGACCGCATTATCGCGGCGACCGGTTTCCGCCCAGACCTGCAGATACTTTCCGAGCTTCGTTTGGATTTGGATGAAAGTGTTGAAGCACCACGACAGTTGGGGCCACTAATTGATCCCGAGTTCCATAGTTGTGGCACGGTCACCGCGCACGGAGAAAAGTTGCTGGCTCATCCGGAAAAGAACTTCTACATCGCCGGAATGAAGAGCTACGGACGCGCCCCAACCTTCTTGATGGCAACCGGGTATGAGCAGGTGCGCTCCATTGCCGCCGCGTTATCCGGCGATAGCCAAGCCGCTGACCGGGTGGAGCTGGACCTACCGGAAACCGGAGTCTGCTCTACGGATCTGGGTGGCTCATGTGATGCCCCGGCACAGGAAGAATCTTCGTGCTGCAGTAGTGGACCGCAGCCGGTGGTCTTCGGGCTATCAACCGGAACGTTGCATGGGAATGCACAGTTGGTCGAGGGAACTTCAAGCGACTAGGTGCTTCTTCGGCGCTCCCCTTCGGTCCGTCAGCGGGGTGTCTGCAAAGAAGATCAGGACGCGCGCGAGAGGTACTCGTCCAAGGCGCGACGGATGACCTCGCTGGGCTTTATCTGGTCATGCTCTGCTCTTTCGATTAACTTCTCATCCATGTCTGCAGGTAGTCGTACAGATCTGGCGGGAGATATGCCGCGTCCACTGAGGGACGGTTTCCCAACGGCGCGATGCACCGCTATTTTCGAACCTAAGGCAGTTGCGAGTAGATCCATTCCGGCACCCGCAGCTTCGGATTTACTAATCAACGCATTTTCAGAGATCTGCGCAGTTTCTGCCCAAACCTCTAGCTCTTTGATCTCAGTTTCGCTCAACATGTCAAAGGTGCCTGAGCTCTTGATGGGTGGATTCTTCTTATGCATGTCTACTGAGTGCTTTCTCGCACAATATTCAAAATCTTCTTTCGAGCCTCCATGGCGTGAAAGTTGAAGACCTTGTTTGGCGGGGTAACTACCGCCATAACTTCTAGCAACTTTGAGCGGTCTCGTAATGGATCGATGAACAGGTCGGGGCGACCGTGCGATCCGACACTGGGCTTGGCAAATTTCTCTTCGCGATACTGATAATTCAAAATAGCGTTCAATGCATCTCTGCGGTCTATGCCGTGTTTGTCCGCACTGTTAGAGAATTCCAATGACACAGGAATATTGTCACACAATATTGATTGGAATCAAGAAGATTTTTTCCGATGGGGAAAACTCAAGCGACGCTGAGGGGTGCCAGCAAAATCCCCAGCGAGACATAGCCTTACAGCGCAAGGTGAGCAACCCTAATTGCTCAGTGTTGTAACGATCTCTAACCAGAGGCAGGCCACCGGAAAACATCTAGCAAGCCATGGTCTGCTTGAAAGCCTTTGGTGGGCGTCCTTTGGTTTAGGGTGAAGCAAGGAACCGGCCCTCTAAGCATTAGCTCTGACAGTCGGTCTGACCCTAGGTGTAATGCTGCGGCAGCCTGGGGTTGCTTCTTCTAAAGTCCTGGATGTGGATCTATAGGACAAATGGGGGAGCGGGCTCAAACCTGGAAGGGTTGATCCCTTGAATCTTTCATCTCTTGAGGAAGCGCACCGACTGCCGTGCCCTTGATGACGAACAACCATGAAGCTATGGATAAAACAGGAGCCACGAGTTGCTAGTACATGAGCGCAATGTGAACTCGCTGAGGTGTCAGGCAATTAAAAATAGGTATGGCGGGCACACTTCAAAAACGGATTCAATAACCTAAACCCGACCGGCGCGTTAATGCTTGCGTGAACCACACGGAGTGTTAATTTGTGGGTATGCCAACCCCCGAAGTCACCGACGCTGAACGCCGACTGCTCAAAGACTACAAGAACACTGCTCCCCACAAGCTCGTGGTGAAGAAAGCAGAGGCACTCTTACTGCTTTCTGCGGGTGTTGACCCGGTGATTGTTGCTGACTTCGTGGACCGTGAACCTTCCACGCTGGAGGACTGGGCCCGGGACTGGAGTAAGCAGCGTATGGCGTCTTTGTTTACAGGTCATGCAGGAAACCTGAACCGTAGTTTCCTCACTGAGGAGCAACGAGAGATTATCGCTCAGGTCCTCTCCCAGCCGCCAAGTGACCAGTACTTGCCAGCACAGTTCTGGGATGTCCCGAAACTAGATCACTGGTTATTCACGACGTTCAACGTTGAAGATGCGTCCGCGACTTCGTACCAGTTCTTGTTGCGCATGGCGGGGTTGTCTTTTCATAAGCCAGAGAAGTTTGACCGCAGACGAGGCGATGACAAGGCCATTGACCTGCGGATCAAAGAGATCCGTGAAGAACTCGCGGTCCCGTTAGCTGACGAGGACACGTTGGTCTTCGCTGCGGACGAGGTGCGTATTGATCAGGAAGCCGTTCTCCGGCGGGCTTGGTATGAGAAGGGCACGAAAACCGTGGTGAAGGTTGACCGGCAGAAGGCTTCGCAGTCGTTTATCGGGTTCTTGGATCAGAATACGGGCCAGTGTTTGACGTTGCGGTTGGATTGGCAGAACGCCACCACGATCCTTGAAGCTGTGCAAACGTTGGTGGGGTTGCATCCAGGGAAACGGATTGTGATTGTGTGGGATAACGCGACGTGGCATAAGAACCAGTTGCTACGTGCAGAGCTAGCTCAGGGCGAAACGTTGCAGGATGTTCATTTGATCAATTTTCCGCCGTACGCTCCAGATCATAATCCGATTGAGCATGTGTGGAATGATGCGAAGAACGCGATCAGTAATGTTCAACGTGATGACTTTGAATCGACGGTGGCGGCGTTTGAAGCGCATATCCGGTCACGGTTGTTTGATTACAAGATTTGAGGTTCTGGCTGACCGTTTTTGATATATGAGAGCCATATCTCCCAACAAATTAGCTTGTGGCCTATCCGGGACGCCAACAAAACGGCGGGTTTATTCTCAGAACCGCTCGCTGAGCATGAGGAACGCAGAGAGCCGGCAATAAACCCTCAGCCTGAATGACTTGAAAACTCGGCGGTTTTACCTAACGCGCTGTATGTACAATTCATTAAATGTACTGAGTCCAGAAAAGCAGGTAGGGTCGAACCATGGCTAACGATCAGGAATTCGAGAAAATGTTGCGAGCAGCTTCGCTGCGCGTGACGCGTACCCGTATTGCTGTTCTTAATGCAGTCGATGCCCGACCCCATGCCGATGCCAATGATGTTTTTGATGCCATTCACCAAGGGACGGAGAGTGCTTCGAAACAGGCTGTCTATGACGTTTTGACTACATTGGTTGATGTTGGTCTGCTGCGATGCATTAAACCTTCCGGGTCAACGGCACGCTATGAACGCAGGGTGGGGGACAACCATCACCACGCGGTGTGCCGCGATTGCGGAAAGATCACCGACGTGGATTGTGCCATCGGTCAGGGACCTTGCCTGCATGCCTCTGACAGCCATGGTTACAGCATTGACGAAGCCGATGTGATCTATTGGGGAATTTGCCCGGACTGCACTGCTAAAAAACTTTTGACGCAATCACCGTCGAACACCACAAGGAGCAAATAACATTATGACTACCGAGAACACTGCGCCACTGACCACAGCTGCAGGAGCTCCTGTTGCTAACAATCAGGACAGCCTCACCGCTGGTCCCCGCGGACCAATGTTGCTGGAGGACGTTTGGTTTCTGGAGAAACTGGCCCACTTCAGCCGCGAGGTCATCCCCGAGCGCCGCATGCACGCCAAGGGCTCAGGCGCTTTTGGTACCTTCACGGTGACCAATGACATCACTAAGTACACCAAGGCGAACATTTTCTCCGAGGTAGGCAAGCAGACTGAGCTGTTCACCCGTTTCTCCACCGTTGCCGGTGAGCGCGGTGCTGCCGACGCTGAACGTGATATCCGCGGCTTTGCCATGAAGTTCTACACCGAAGAAGGCAACTGGGACTTGGTGGGCAACAACACCCCAGTCTTCTTCTTCCGTGACCCTCTGAAGTTCCCCGATCTGAACCGTGCAGTCAAGCGCGATCCTCGCACCAATCTGCGCAGTGCCGAGAACAACTGGGACTTCTGGACCAACCTACCCGAGTCCCTGCACCAGGTTACGATCGTCATGTCCGACCGCGGCATTCCGGCAAGCTACCGTCACATGCACGGTTTCGGCTCCCACACCTACAGCCTAATCAACGCTGAGGGCGAGCGTTTCTGGTTAAGTTCCACCACCGCACTCAGCAGGGCATCAAGAATTTGACGGACCAAGAAGCTGCTGCAGTCGTTGCGGCGGACCGCGAGTCGAGCCAGCGCGACCTCTTCGACTCGATTGAAAACGGAGACTTCCCGAAGTGGAAGCTCATGGTACAGATCATGCCCGAAGCCGATGCTGAGACTTACAAGTACCACCCGTTTGACCTCACCAAGGTCTGGTCCAAGAAGGACTACCCGCTGATCGAGGTAGGCGAATGGGAACTGAACCGCAACGCTGAAAACTACCACGCAGATGTTGAACAGGCAGCTTTCACCCCGGCCAACGTCGTTCCCGGCATCAGCTTCTCTCCGGACCGCATGCTTCAGGGCCGTCTGTTCTCCTACGGCGACGCCCAGCGCTACCGCGTCGGTGTGAACCACCACCAGATCCCCGTGAACGCGCCGAAGAACGCCCCGGTCAACACGTACCACCGTGATGGCCAGGGCCGCGTTGATGGTAATCAGGGTCGCACCCCCGGCATTGAGCCGAACTCCTACGGTCGTTGGTCCGAACAGCCAGCCTACGCCGATCCAGCACAGTCGATTGGCGCCGTCGCGGACCGTTTCAACTACCGCGAAGATGATGCCAACTACTTTGAGCAGCCTGGCATTCTCTTCCGCGAAAAGATGACTCAGGAGCAGCGTCAGGTGCTCTTCGAGAATACTGCCCGCGCCATCGACGGTGCTTCACAGGCCACCATCGAGCGCCACATCTACAACTGCACTCAGGCCGATCCTGCGTACGGTGCAGGTGTCCGGGCAGCCATTGAAGCTCTGCAAGCTGGCAAGAGCTCCAGTGTGGATGTTAACTCTGACTCCGTGTAGTCAACGCTAGCCATCTCCGGCGGCACCCACCTTTTGCATTTCTGCATGAGGCAGGTGCCGTCTTTGTTTGCCATGACCTCACCTGCTGAGGCTGGGGTTCAACCAGCGGGGTTGATCAGGTGTTCGCGGGAGAACATAGCGGCGGCAGCTCGGGCCGATGGGGTACCTGCATCGAGATCGGCTCCGGCCGCCACAAGCTGCACGCAAATGGTCTCTTCTCCCTTAAACAGGGCTCCGGCGAGGGGTGACTGGTCCCTGTTGTTGCGGATATCGACGTTGGCACCGCGGTTCAGCAGCATCGTTACCGTGTCCACTTCGCCTTTATACGCGGCGAGCATCAGCAAGGTGTTGCCGTCGGGGTCCTGAATATCTATGGGGAGCCCATGGTCTAAGAATTCTGTCAATTCTGTGCTTTTGCCTTCACGGGCCAGGTCCATGGCAAGAGCTGTCAGTTGAAGAATCTGTTCTTTATTGAGGGAGGAATCCTTGTTCATTTCTCCACATTAGGCGATCGGCCACTATTTTCCATTTCCTACCCAGTCGGTCCCACACCAATACTGACCTAGCGACGCTAATCTGAATCCGCGACCAACCTACGTGTCGAGGGGCAAACTTTGCTACCTCATACACAAACTGACAGGCTGAATCGCGCAGAGTTTTATACCGTTTTACTTCCAGATAATCGATAGCATGCCCCAGCAGTACACCCCGAAGCCAAGAACCGGGCAGTGATCCACGCGATGCAACCCCTAGACCGCTACAAGCCGACCTCCGCAGCCTGCGCAGATATGGTGGGGACGCAAGGCCCCACGCAAGCACAGATGAATAATGGGCCGGTATTCACTTTGGGATGAATTCCGGCCCATGATCGTGTGTTCGTTGAACTTTCGTTGGAATTGTTAGTTTGTCGTTTTTCTTTCGAGAGCGACGACGCATGGGGGTGGCGAGTATATTCAGTTCTGCTTGTGACCATCCTTTTTGAGAGCTGCGGCGAATAATTGTTTTACGCCGGCTTTTGGCTTGCTCTAGGTGTTGTTCTGCTTCGAGGAGTGCGGCGACAGCTTGGGCGATGTCGTTGGAAACACAGGTTAGCGCGCTCGAAAAATTCTGCACGGAAATCGGGTCGACAGTTTTCCAAATCTTCGGTCTAGGCTCCTGCTATGATCTTCAAAAATGAAGATAGCGATCTGATGACTGCGAGCACACATCCAAACGGGAAAGTTAGGTAACCATGGAGTTCATGACCTTTCTAGCAGCCATCGGGATCGTGGTTTCCACATTCCTGCTTGGGTTTTTCATTGCCGGCCTACACGAGACCGGGCCAGAATCCGACAACGAGAGCGCGACATCGGTGGCACTCACCGCGCTCGTGATGCTTTTCGTGGCCGTCTGCACCGCATTCATTCTCGTTGAGCCTGCACTGATCAACCCACTGTGGTTGCAATACACACTGATGGCAGGCGTTCCGCTGGTGGTTGGGTACATCTTGCGCCGAGCGTTGGCCAAGAGTATGGATAGCACTCAGCAGTAGCAACTGTTTTGACTGGAGAGGAACCCCTAGCAACGCTAGGGGTTCCTCTCGTTTAACTAGGTGCCAGCCTGACTGACAGGGAGTCGGGGATCAAAGCGGTGCGTTACCCGAAACTTCATTATGTGCGGTAGGAGCAAATAGTCTTTTTATAACTTGACATAACGTATCTTATCGGCGAAAAACTCACGGGAGTGGAAGTGTGGCGCGCTCAGCGAGCGAAGCTGAAGACTGAATCGCAATTGGAAATCTAGGTAGAAATCTATATAGTTTTTTGTATGACTACTCTGAGCATCACCGAAGCTTCGCGGTCCGGTCTTTCCGCATTGGTGGCAGCCGCTGAAGAAGGCCACGATACGGCGTTGTCGCGCCATGGCAAGGTTGTGGCCGAAGTGGTATCCGCCAAGGAAATCGCTCGGCTGCGCCAGGATCGGGAGACACTTCGCGATGCCGCATTGGTCATGGCACGCTTCGCCACGGATGGCGGCGTACGCACGACCCTTGATCAAGCCATGGAATTCTTCAACTTAGACCGCGCAGAGCTTGAAGCCGAAAATGCCGAAGAAGCTAAGTCAGCGGATTCGTGAATCAGCCTCAAGAGCGGTTATGTATTGTTCGGCTGACTGAGGACGCAGTGTCCGACCTGCATCGCCTGCACAAGAAAGACCCCCAGATCGTCCGTGCAGTGTTCAAGAAAATACTGCTTCTGGAAAAGTCACCTGAAGCCGGTGAACCCCTGCTTGGTGCCTTGGTTGGCTTTCGCAAGTTAGTTGTTGGCGATCGGGATTGGCGCATCGTTTGGCGCATCACCGAGGACGCTTCAGGGATGCCCTTCCTTGATATCTCCGAAATCTGGGCCGTAGGAGCCCGTTCAGATGGCGAAGTTTACGATGAGCTCACCTCAAGGGTTGCGCGCCTGGGCAACAGCCCGAAAATTCGGCCCTTAAAGGATGTCATCATCCAAATGGGCCGGCTCTACGATTCGGTTGAGGCAACAGCAGAGCCAGACCACACGTCGGCCCTTCCCGAATGGATGATTAGTGCACTAAAAGATCAGCTGCACCTGTCTGATCAGGAAATCTCGGAGCTCAGCGAACAGCAAGGCCAAGAACTGCTCATGGCGTACTGGTCTCGCGCATCCGAAAACTAAATCTCCTGCCACCACCTCGGGGTAGAACAGTCGCGTCCACTCAACTACCGTGCTCGGCACTTCAGATCCATTGCCATGGATGGAATCTATGCACCCCTGCTCTTTTATATGTCCTGTGAGCTCATTAGTGACAGGTGCAGCAGGAGCCTTGTTTCCCTATATGAGTTCAGTGGCCCTCCAGCTATAGCTGGAGGGCCACTGGCGGCTATACGTTATACATAGAACTGTTCAGTAGCTCTGTTTGTGTTTGAAGCTGGGTGGCCGCTTGCTCGAGCGGCCCCGTGGCGATGTTCTGCAGTATCTCGGCAAATCCGGTATCGAAACTAGCATCGGGGCTAATAGCAACCTCAGAGTAGTCCGCAAGCTCATGTTGAAGTTCTTGCAATGTCTGGATCGAAGCATCCAAAACTGATTTCAGCATCCGATCTTCGGCATGCTCAAGATGCACTAGGTCCAAGACATACAACGAAGACACCGCGAGAGAAGCTGCCAGCCTTTCGGCACCTTCCAGCGTTGAAGTCCAAGCGGTGATGAACTCATCAGCAATCTCGGGGTGTTCTCCCGCCACGTTGCGAAGGACATCCACGACTCCCGAAACTGACTGCCTTGAGGCCACTTCCACTGCAGCGCTTACCTCTGCAGGATGCCCGGCAAGACCTTCCCCAGCGCCGCAGCCATGGCCTCCTACGCCGGCTTGGCACCAACCACGCGTCAATCAGGGACATCGATCAAGTCCGAACGCGTCAGCCATTCAGGGAACAAACGCTTGAAACGAGCTCTCTTCCTCTCAGCGTTCGCGTCCATCCGCTTTGATCCGACCAGTCGGGACTACTATGACCGGAAACGGGCACAGGGGAAACGCCATAACCAAGCACTCATCGCGCTAGCGCACCGTCGCCTCACAGTCATGTTTGCCATGATTCGGGATGGCTCACTTTATGATGTTCCGGAGCCGAAAATTGCTTGACAAAAAACATAGGGGCACCCCCTGTGTACAGGCTGAAGCCTGGAGCTTCAGTTTGCTCACTCAACGTTTTTCAGACGTGTAGGAGTGGCCTAAGAAAGCAGCATCGATTATTCGATGCTGAACTGCAGCCGGTGCCACCCGGAGGAACCGTTTGGAACGGGCGCGGCGGTTTCTTCTGTCTGTAGCTGGCCATGGGCATCGGTCATGCGGACGGTAGCGGAGTGATTGCCCGCGGTTGCCTCTGTCCATTCGAATCTCCATTGACGCCAGGTGTCTACGGAGAGCTCGGTGGCCAGTTCGACCTCTTGCCACGGCCCGCTATCGATACGGATCTCCACTTTGGAAACTCCCGTGGTCTGAGCCCATGCGGTGCCGCCAAAGACGACCTTGCCGGCGGGCAACTTTGCGAAGGACCGTGGGGTATCTATCCGAGATGACATCTTGATTGTTCCTCGTTCCGACCAGCCTCGCGTTGTCCAATAGGCTGCTTTGTCTTGGAACCTTGTCACTTCCAGATCAACCACCCATTTGGTGGCCGAAACATACCCGTAGAGTCCTGGAACCACCATACGGACCGGGAACCCGTGCTCTAGTGGCAGGGGTTCGCCGTTCATTCCGATGGCCAGCAGGGCTTCGCGACTATCGGTGAGAGTTTCCAGCGGTGTGGAGGCGCTGAAGCCGTCGAAGGAGGTAGACAGAACCATATCGGCACCCGGTAAGGGTTTGGCCTGGGCCAGTAGTTCTCGTAGTGGGTAACCAAGCCACTTGGCGTTGCCGACGAGATCGCCACCGACCGGGTTGGAGACACAGGTCAAGGTGAGGTAGTGCTCAACCAGATCCATGTCCAAGAGTTCATTGAACGTGAGTGTGAATTCTTTCTCGACCATTCCGTGAATTTTTAATGACCAGTCTTGAGGGTCGATTTGCGGCACAGACAAGGCCGTGTCGATTCGATAGAAGTCCTGGTTCGGTGTGACAAATCTAGAGGCTCCAGGGACGTCTAGTTCAGCTCCTTGAGGTGGGGCTTGTACTTTCACTTTCGCCGGTGGAAGACCAAGGGCTGAGCGGGCTGACTCTGCGGTATTTCTAACGGTCCGCAGGGCCTGGGTAGCGCCGACGGCTAGTAGTCCCAGTGCCACGCTTCCCGCTGATCCGAGGAGAAATTTTCTTCGTGATGTTGTGTTTTCGGACTGGGGATGGACCGTTGGTACACCGGCACGGGTAGCCATGCCGGCAAGAAGTGTGAGTGTTCCCAGGCCTAGTATGGTGCCGACTATTGTCGGTATTAGATCGAGGAAGTTTGTTGCCGAGCGGCTCAGCACGGAAGCACCTAATAGTACTGATAGCCCTATTACCAAGCTCAATCCGAATGCAAGGCTCCGTGCCGTGGCAAGTCCCACTATGGCCGCTAAGAGGGCGGCGGTGATCGATAAGGTGATGAATAGAAAAAGCTTGTCGTTGGTGCCGAATAAACCGATGGCCAAATCTTTGAGCCACGGTGGAGTGAAATCAATGATTGTTGACCCTAGAGCGACGAGGGGCGATGAAGCAGTCCCGAAGAATGTGGACGCTGCTTGAGCGATAGTGAACAAGACAATAGCTGAGCAGATGCCAGCTATTGGATAGCGCCAGATATGACGCTTGCTTTTTCTTTGTTGTTGCTCCATGGCACTGAACCCCACACTTCGTTGCGGTGCGTTCGAATGCTTTACTCGAACACCGGATAACTCCTATTCGGTGTCACCCGGTGCCTGGATTGGATGTCAAGGAATTGCGGCATGAGCGCTGCATGCGTGTCTGTGTTTCTAAAGGCTTTGCAAGAGAATTGGTTCGGTAGTCGGAGCAGGTGAGCCCGTTGCAGGTTCCACGGTGATTCCGAAGTGGGTGATGCCCTCCATTGAACCGGTAATCATTGCGGTTGCTGAGGTGCTGGAAGGATCCAGCATGCCGGCAGGGATAGCTTTCTCAGCGGAGATGAGCCAGAGTTCGTAGCCTTTCGCTTCTGGGAGTTCAGGCAGCGCGTGGGTTGATACGGCCATGACGCCAGACTTTGCGGAATATGAAAGCCTAATTGTTGCCCCATTATCTAATGTCTGGGATTCAGACTGCATGTCCTGAGCGCTCAAGATCTGCTTCATCGTATCCCGCTCGCTCTTCATAGCCTGAACAACCATGTTCATCTGCTGCTGAGTATTCAAATTCCATGCCAGCGCACCGAGACCACCAGAAGCAACAAGTAAAATCCCCGCATTTAGGGCAAAGAACTTCCGCGACTTTCTGTGAGCGCTCTGCATACTTCCAGCCAATTCGTTATGAGAGTAAAGCAGAGCTCTTGCTTCCGTTGCGGAATGCTCGCATTGACTCTCATCAACTCTTGCGGGAACCTGTTCAACGGTGCGAATCGCATCCATGACGTAGGTCTTAATTCTCGGTGGCGGCTTCACCTCACGGACGGTGAGAGCAAGGTAGGCACCAGTCTGTTGCAAAGAAGCAAGCTCTTGCTCGAGCGTGGCAGCATTGGCCTCATACTGCAGCGCCTGATCACGTTCAGTTTGGGTCAGCGCATTCAGGGCGAAGCCGCTGAACAGTCTACTTTTGTGCTTACCCATGACATGGCTCCCAGTAATTCTCGTATTTCCTTCGTTCTGTCTCGTGAGCCGGCTTTCACGATCACCACAGGTCGTTGAGCATGATCAAGGATCTAACAATGCGTCAAACCCCGAAATAGACCAGTTGGATCGTACCTCTTTGCTCTTCAGTCAGTTGGCGAAGAGCTTCGATCATGCGTTTGACTTCATCAGGCCGTACTACTCTTCCCTACATTGGTTGATGTCTTGCTTAGGAGGTTTCAACAGCGATTTCCAGTTCAGATTCCGGGCGCTCTGAAGTGAAGCGGATCTGTCCGACAGCAGGCTGATGGACGATCTTCAGCAGCCAAGTTGGTGCGGTAGTTCGCACAGTGGCGAAGCCATCAACATGCTGTCAGGCGTCTGGAAGTATTTCTTGGATAGCTTCCTGCCTTTGGACTTCATCGCTCAGTTGACGGGCGTCAAAACCGAACACTCTTGGGACAAGTCCGCCATAAGGCTGCGTAGCTGCTTCATCTCCTTGCGCTGCTTGAAGCAAGAGAGCTTCATCCGGCGCTGAACCGTCGGTGACTTCAACCTCTCGATTCAGAATCTTGGGTTCAACGACCCCGTAGCGTCAAGGGCCATTGCTCTCGTTCAGGAAACGGCTGCAGGTCAAATCTTGGGTAGACGGAAGCCAGGGAACGGGCGTCCCCCAAATCGTGCATCGCCCGTTCCCTGGCTTCTTCAGCTTGATGCTGTAGTGCTACTTCTTTGCCGGTGGCATCAGCACCGAATCAACGAGGTAGACCGTGGCGTTGGCAGTCTGCACGCCACCGCAAATGACCTTGGCATCGTTGACCATCAGGTCATCGCCGCTGCCGCTGATCTTGACCTTGTCGCCTTCAACGGTTTCCAGATCACCCTTCAGATCATCAGGGGTTATCTGGCCGGGGACCACGTGGTAGGTCAATACCTTGGTCAGCATGTCGGCATCCGACACGACAGCGTTAAGGTCCTTTTCTGGGATGGCCTTGAAGGCATCATCCACCGGAGCGAAGACGGTGAACTCATCGCCATTGAGCGTGTCCACCAGGTCGACGTCCTTGTTGAGCTTTCCCGACACGGCCTTCGTCAGGGTGGTCAGCAACGGGTTGTTGGATGCTGCAACGGCTACCGGATCCTGGGCCATGCCAGCAACGGAACCGTCACCTTCGGGCACTGCTTCTGCGTACGCTGCACATCCTGAGCCAACAAGGTTGGCGGCCGGATCCATGGCCGATTCGCTGGCCATGCCCGAATCCTCGGATGCGCTCGGGCTGCTCTCAGTCATGCTGGAGGCCGAGCTTTCGCTGCTGGGGGCGGTCTCGCTGCTGCTGTCCATCGAGCAAGCGCTCAATCCGAACGCGGCGACCGCGGCGATCGAGAGCAATCCTACCGTCTTGCGCTGCATGGTTTTCATGTCGAACTCCTTACCTGGCGACCCCGCTGGGCCAGTCGTTGATCCAAACCTCTTGGTCTGTGATGTCATAGGGCATTCGGGGCCAGGGATGTTCCGGATTGGATTATTTAAAAGTTTTTTGCCCTTCCATCCGAACGTAAAGGGCTCATATCATGACTGATAACTAGCGCTTAGTTGAGTCATAGATCTCGTTGACGAAGCTGTTTGTTCTCTCAAGAAACTTGCTTCGCTTGAGTTTCAAGGTCGGCGTCAGCAGCTCACTGTTTTCCCCTAAATCGGTGGAAAGCATAATAATCTCTTTGACTTGTTCACTTCTTGCTACCCGCTTATTGGCTGAGCTGACGGAGTCGGAGATGACTTGAAACAGGCGCTGGTTTCTAATCCTGTCAATTGATCCTTCTGTGCGATGCTGAAATAGGGATGCGTCTGTAATCCCTTGGCTTGAAGCCCACTGTTGAACTGCTTCCGAGTCAATGAGCACGAGGCATCCCAGGAACGGCTTACCCTCCCCGACCATTACCGCGTGGGCAATTAGTTGATCAGTTTCGGCATATCCTTCCCATATGCTGGGAGATATTGTTTTTCCTCCCGCAGTTACTATGACGTCTTTGATTCTTCCCCTCAGCGTGATGCGTCCACGCTCGTCAATTGATCCCAAGTCTCCTGTGCGAAAGAACCCATCGGTGAAAGCGTCGGCGTTATCGTCGGGATTGGTATATCCAGCAAATACGCCGACTCCTTGCGCGAGCACTTCACCGTCGTCCGATATTCGTACAGTGGTCCCAGGCATCGGAACTCCCACGGTTCCCGACTTGATCGACCCGGGCATATTCCCCGTTAGCGGCGCTGTAGTTTCTGTCAGCCCATACCCCTCAATTACTGGTAAGCCGATCCCCCTGAAAAAGAGGGAAACTTCTCTATCTAGGGTTGCAGCTCCTGATAGCAGGTACTCAAGACGGCCGCCGACTACTTTTCTTAGACGCGAGTAGAAAATCCGGTCAAAAATGAAATGTCTCATCCAAAGGCTAGGAGAAGCTTGCTTCGACGAACCGGCATCGTTTACCTCAGCCATCTCGCCCCACTGCGTTGCCGTGTCGCTGGCCCACTTCCAAATAAGATTAAGGCGTTTCTGATTAGCGGCCTGTGCTGCGGAGTCTTGGATCTTTTGTAACACCCGTGGCACCACTACGAGAAATGTGGGTTTGAGGATTTCCAAAGACGGTATTACTTCTTTGGGTTCTGAGAGATGCGCGATGCGCATCCCGTTGGCCAAACAGATCAGCTGTAGACCACGAGCCAGAACGTGGGCCATGGGAAGGAAAATAATCGTATTTCCTGTCTCCTTGACCACCTCAGTGTAAGCGGCAGCGACATTGAGTACTAAGCCAACGAGGTTACCATGCGTAATTAAAGCGCCCTTGGGTGCTGCCGTCGTTCCCGAAGTGTAGACGATGGTCGCTATCGTCTCTGATGTTGCTATCACTCGTCGTTCTTCAACCGCATGATCGGTGATAGATTTCCCTACTTCAAGAAGATCTTCAAGATCGAGATCATTCCGGGTGTCCATTGTCCAGATTCTCGACCCGCCTATTCCCGCTTCAGTTAGTCCGCGCTCGAGAATCGAGGCCTGGTCGGTGCTTCCAGCAACTATAAATTTTGGGGAGCAATCGGCAAGTATGGCTGTGACCTGATCAAGTGACGAAGTTTCATAAATCGGGACCACGACCGCACTTGCAAACCATGCAGCCATATCCACCTGAGCCCATTCGTAGCGTGTAGGTGACATAATCACTAGCTTGTTTCCAGGTTGCAGCCCACTAGCGATGAGCCCCTTGGCCAATGCCTGCACTTCGAGAAAATATTCCCGAGTAGTTATTTGCTTCCATGGGGCAGCGACGGCGCCATCAGCAGATCGAACTTCGAATGCTATATGCTCAGGCGAATTCTTCAGGCGCTCCATCAAGAGATCGGTGGCATTCCTGTGCATGTGCAAAGGGGCCAATAGTGGCGTCGAAAATTCCCTCATAGCTTTTCCTTCTGGTCAGGGGTAACGATGGATATCAAATACGGACAGGACTAACCTGTTGTGGGCTACTTCTCGGCCAGGCGTCATTCAAGGTAGGTATTGTTGGGCGCTATCATCTCAGATAGGCAGCATAAGCAGGGACGAGGCGAGGTTCGCATAGCTTGGTTTCAAGCTTGTTTAGTGTGAGGCTTGAAACCAGGCCATGCGTTCCGTTTCGACGTAATAACTAGTCAATCGATATTAGAACGGTTTTCATCTGGCATTCAGAATGCTTGATTTGTCCAGTCAGGCCAATTAACAGGTCGCGAACAATTCTGGGGACGAAAGCTGTTTCTGCAATCCTCCGCCAACGGCAGGAATCTCCTAGACGCTAGCCCCGCGAAGAGATTCCATGAGAAGCGTCAAGCCGCGATTCCATCAAAAGCTTTGGCTCAACCTGTGTCCAATAGTATTGCCCGGTCCCAAACAATATGATGAAGCGACTCTTGGATAAAAGTATCGCAGGATCCCTGGGTTGTCCCTGAGGGAAATTTAACGGAGGAAACCTCATAATGAAAAGCAAGGAACGCAAGGCGCTGACCGCCGTGCCTGTAGTGCTTCTGCTAGGTGTGATACTTGCATTGTCCGGTAGTGATGGTGGGCTTACATGGGGTTCGACGCCCCTCTTCGCTCTGGCTGTACTGACGTCCTTCATAGTCCAATGGGTCGCTTTCATACCTTCGTTCCTAGGACAAACAGAGAGATTCTACGACCTGACCGGGACTCTGACCTATACGGCAGTCACATTGTTTTTGCTTCTCTTAGCCCCTGAAGTTCATTCCAGATCACTATTACTGGCGTTTATGGTGTTGGCCTGGACTCTTAGGCTGGGAATCTTCCTCTTCCGCCGGGTTAATAGGGACGGCAAAGATGATCGCTTTGACCAGATCAAACCGTCTTTCATCCGGTTCTTCAGTGTCTGGACCATCCAGGGTCTCTGGGTCTCTTTCACTGCTGCTACTGCTTGGGCTGCCATGACCTCGGAACGCGCTAGTGAACTGGACGGATTCGCACTGGCTGGGTTCGTCATCTGGGCGATAGGTCTCGGTGTGGAAAGCCTAGCCGATCACCAGAAATCAATTTTCAAACGCGACCCGGAGAATAAAGGGAAATTCATTTCCTCCGGATTGTGGTCCAAATCCCGTCATCCGAACTATTTCGGAGAGATTCTGCTTTGGATCGGAGTGGCTGTTGTTGCCGCTCCGGCATTGCAGCACTGGCAGTGGGTTGTGATGATTTCACCGGTATTCGTGGCTGTGCTGCTCATCAAGATTAGTGGAGTCCCGCTACTGGAAGCGAAAGCTGAATCAAAATGGGGAGGTCGCTCGGACTATGAAGCTTACAAGGAAAATACGCCAGTGCTTATCCCGAAGTTCTGGTAGGAAGACGGTTTGCGCAAATATTTGCTGACGCTCCCTCGACTCTGTCATTTCTAGAACTTGCTGTATGTGAAGTCGTCGAGATCCAAAACGAATCTAGAGCAGATAAAAGCGAGCTGCACATCGTCGACGAGCGCAGGTCGCCCTGTATCGTGGGTGACAGCGCGGGCCAGCCTGGCCAGTGCGAATCTGCCAACCGGCCATGCTGCATAGTGAGTGTGCTTGCCACTGCGATGCAGACCCTCGGAAAGTTGTGGCGTTTCCGCCGATAAGCGGAGGGCGCGCATGCTTAAACGAAAAATCCCTCGTAGGTCTCTGTCTACCTACGAGGAATTCTTTGGCCGGCTGCGGCCGCTTATGAGATATCCGCAGGTGTAGAAAAGCGGTACCCACAGATGTTTTTAGTCTTCCACGGCCTGGGCTGAGTCAACGTCTGAGGGAGCTTCATCAGTGGCCTTTTCTTGACGAATCACTGCGGCCAGAAGCTTTTCCATTTCCTTTGCAACACCGGCAGCCGAGGCAGGGTTCTGACCGGTGACCAGACGCTCGGATACCTGGACATTTTCTTCAAAATCATCGGCGGCGATATGGTTGGCCCCCTGCTCAACAAGTTTGTCGGCCAATGAGAATGGAATGATCTTGTCCTTGCCGACCGCGACTTCTTCATCGTTGGTAAAGGCAGCAACATCCTTGCCACTCAGCAACTTGATTCCGTGGTGCAGTTCTACATCCAGCAACCCTGCCGGACCGTGGCATACTGCTCCAACTATGCCTCCACTGTTGTAGATGGCCCCGATGAGCTTTTGCAAGTCTTCGTTGTTGGGGAAGTCCCACATGGTGCCATGACCACCGACAAGATAGATGGCATCGTACTGGTCCGGATCAACTACCCCGACCCTCGCCGTGTTGTAGAGACCGGCTCGTGTGGTTTCATCTTGGGTGAATTGCACCTGGATCGGGTCGTCGGTATCGACAGTATCTTGTGGTGGCTGTCCGCCCTTGATAGAGGCGAAGTCGACGAAGTGTCCCGCGTCCCGGAAAACCTTCCAGGGATGGGCTGCTTCCGCGACGTTATAGCCAGTGGGTTCTCCTCCTGCACCGAGTTCGGAAACGCTGGTCAGGACCATGAGGATTTTCTTCACGTTAAGGGCCTTTCATAATTTTAGATTGCGAGTTTCTTCTTCCCCTGCTGAGCGGGAATCTATGGGAAGCATTGTGAGTTCTGTTCGGAAATAGTTGTCTTGCGCCATGCCGCGTCCTTGCAAACCACGGCAGAATTGCAGATCTGCTGATGCACTGACACCCTGTTAAATTACTAGCGGTAGAATGCATTGTCGGCCTAGCTAAGCACGGCAACTAACGTTCACGGATTCATCAGCCCAAAGTTGCTTGTAGACATCTTTGACAATCTCTGTGGCACCCCGCCGGCTATGTCATATTGGCCCATCAGCTCCCAGATCCTTGTTGCTGAAGGAATCATCCATGCTTTCTTTGACTTGTCCGATATTTCCTGAGCCTTGTTCCGGATCTTGTCTCCGTACCGCTGCTGCTTTCCTTCGATTGGTTAATTAATACAAATCATTAGGTCAGGGTCGTTTTGGCGGATGTTCCCGATGTCTTAGGCTGGAAATCAATGTTCACGTGTTTTCTGGCGAACCGGGCGCCGAGGGCTTGCTCCATCTGAGGAATGAGAACATCCCTTACGAGGCCCATGCCATCCATTGGCCGGGCATCCACGCGCAAAGCGAATCGTGCGTACAGTATCGGGCTCTTCACTGTCCCATTAATACGTATATCTGCACGGGCAACCTCAGGTGTGCTTTCAGCTGCTTCCCGGGCAGCCAGGGCGACGGTTCCTGAATCGACAGTGGAGATGCCAGTGCCTTTATCTGATTGGTAGATGAAGGTCCGTTTACCCGGTTTCTTGGGTAGAGCTGACACCATCACAAAGATCAGCATGATCGACATCAGGGCTAGTGCGCCGGCTATGTAAATGCCCAATTCTGGCATTTGTGCAGGAAAGCTATCGACGAGACGTTTCTGGGCAAGTCCGTTCTGAGTTGAATCCCAGCTTAGCCAGGCCACGCAAGCACCCCTGCCATAAGAAGCACTCCAAAGAGCGCCAGGAAGACTCGTTGCCGAATGCTATTGGGTTTCCACAAATCTACTGCCCTCCTCGGGTAGTTGCTTTGACACTGACGCTTATCGAATGTGCTAACGGGATGGCCGATAGGGCTTCCTGGACGTTCGCTTGCACCGACTGCGAAATATCTTTGGTTTCATGCACCGGAGTGGAAACGCCGACATGCAGCTTCTTACCCCGCAATATCAGCGAGGCGCCGCCCACCCCATCAGTGCGCTCTGCTTCGTAACGCGCCAGATTAGCCAAGCCGCGGTTATCCGCAACCCACTCCTCATGCTCGTGGACTGAATCCCATTCAAGCAGTGCTGTACTGCGCTTTCCCGGGACCAAAGCAGCAATCAACAGAAGCAGACCGATAACGGCGACGCCAATAGCTAAGGCCAGCAAACTGCTATTTTCCCAAACAATATTCTTAGCAGAATTCAGAAATCCGGTTATCCAGCTCGGCCAAGAACCGCTAGCTACTCTGATAAGGCAAATCACCAGGAATGTAGTTGAGATGCCTAATAACAACAGGCAGGTACTGAGCAGGGTTGCAGTTCGAGCACTGCGAACATGCCAAAATCTGCTCATCGCAGCCTCCCCTTCACAGCATTGGTTGAAGCTGCATGAAGCCATGCAACATCGATGTCGACTTGGACTGATGAAGCGCCAAGGAAATGAACGAGCTCATCTGTCACTTGTTGACGTATGGCCTCGCAGGTTTGCTGCAAGCTCAGCGGGTATCGAATGCCGACTTTCAGCTCGACTGCTATGGCACCACCGAGAACCTCTGCTGTAGCAGTAGGTTTCCCTGTAATATCGCGTGGTTTGCCCAATTGCAATAGGCCGCCAGAGCTGGCTCCGACTCCAGGGATCTTGGAGGCCGCTTTTGCCGCGATCTTGGAATAGATCTGGTTATTCACGGTAGTAACACCCACGGTGGCACTATTTGTCGCCATACTGATCACCGCCGACGGCTAATGAACACACTCTCCCAGTCGACGCGGGTCTGCAGGAACCAGCCGACCACACCACCGATGAGCACGAAGAATGCTACGACTATGAACTGGGTGAATGAGCCGAATGCGATAAGCAACCCGGCCACTAGCCCTATGACTAGTCCCCACCTGAGCTGATTCATGGTTTTCCTTTCGTTGTTCACCGGTGGTGCAAAGGCCTACTTCAGGTCCTCGCGCGGCTCGTCATCTTCGTCGTCTTCTGGCAGGTGCACATCGGTCACATCGATATTCACTTCGATGACTTCCAAACCGGTGGCACGTTCAACTTGAGAGACAATGTTGGAACGGATGTCGTTCGAAACCTCCACGATGGAGAAACCGTAAGAAATGACGATGGAGACATCGATCGCAGTCTGTTGCTCACCCTTCTCAACGCTTACGCCACCGGAAGTATTTGCCGATGCTCCTGGAATGCGTTCGGCAAGTGAGTTGAAAGTTCGCCGGGCAGCATTGCCCATTGCGTATACGCCGGGCACCTCCCGAGCTGCAATGCTGGCAATCTTCTGGACCACGCGGTCTTCGATCGTAGTCTTACCCAGTTCGGTGTGCAGCGGACCGGAAAGCTGTTCCTCCGATGCTTCATGGTTTCCTTGACGCTTTGCCTGGCGTTCCAGTTCCTCGCCGGTTGGCTTGATGATCTTGTCGTTCGACATTGGCTGTGCCATATTCTTCGCTCCTATATCGAGGGAAACTTTTCGCTTACACTCATACAGACGAGGTCCGTACCCATATCCTCACACACAAGATAAGTGATTTGCATCACATAGGGGTTGTGTGGACGATTTAGAGCGGCTGGCGATCGTGGGCCGATCCCGTGAGGGCGCTCCAGAAGCTTTCGGGGTGCTTGTTGCCGAATTAACACCGGGGCTTGGGAGATATTGTCGTTCCTTCTTTGAGAATTGGCAGGACGCGGACGACGCTGTGCAGGAAGTTTGGATCAAAGCGTGGAAGAACCTGCATACGCTCAAGGCTAATGGTGCCTTCAAGACGTGGATCTTCCGAATGGCAAGGAATGTTTGCTTGGATCGAGTTCGTTCTGCTCAAAATCGGGTTCGCGTGGTTGATGCTGAAGAATTTTCTGGCCAGCCGGCGCCGGAGCATCTTTCACCCGAATACTTGGCCGTACAACGAAGCGAGGTTGATATTGCGTGGGGTATCGTCGCTAGGCTTCCTTCGACCTTGAAGCAGGCTTTTGTTCTGGTATGCCTTGAGGGAATGACCTATGGGCAAGCAGCCGCAATCGCCAACACGTCAGAATCCACTATTCGCGGACGGGTCGCCCGGGCGCGCAAGGCAATCATTGAGGCGGTGTCATGAAAAATCTTCCCTGCGGACGCACGATAGAGGACGTACTTCATAAGCTTGATGACGCACCAGACCTGCATGAGCTCGAATGCCGATGGTGCCATCAAGAACGACGCCGTCTCAAGGACCAAACCGCTACTGTCCTGGATCAGCTTAGAGGCGAAGATCGCTCCGCCGACGGCGCTGACATAACTAGCATTGTCCTGGCCAAGATCTCAAAACTGCGACCTATGCAGAGGACTTGGGAAGCTGCCTCACGCGACACGGGAGAAATTGTACGTGTCCCCGCGAGCGAGATCATCAGCAGCATTAGGCAGCAGTTCTCGCGATCCCAAACTGCCCAGTTGAACTACACCGAGGTTAAGGCCACGGACACGAAAATACCTCATGTTCAGTGGCTGGTTAGATGCACCGTCAGCATGCTCACCGAAGCTAACGTTCAGCAGATCGAACGGGAGGTCTTAGAGCATGTTCAGAGGGGCCTTGGTGCCCAGCTACTCATTGAACGTTTACGGTTGGAGATCGCGGTCGAGGATGTTCATGGAGAAATTCTCGGTTATTCGGAGATCGGAACCTGATTATTTCGATCCAAGAGTAGCCGCTGCATTAGAGATGCTTACTCCTTAGCGTTGCGCCTCAGCGCCCGATATACGGTGCTGCGGCTGACACCCAGAACTTCACCAATTTGCGCGACCGTCATGTCCTTCTGCTCATACAGCCTCTTCGCGGTGCGCAGCTTGTCGGGGGAGAGGGATGAGGGGCGGCCGCCGGTACGTCCACGGGCACGTGCCGCAGCTAAGCCGGCATTGGTGCGCTCACGGATGAGGTCTCGTTCGAACTCTGCCAGGGAAGCAAAGATGTTGAACACGAGCCGGCCACCTGAAGAACTGGTGTCGATATTCTCCTGCAGGGATTTGAACTCGATGCCTTGTTGCTGCAACGCGTCCATGTGGTTAATCAGGTGACGGATGGATCGGCCGAGTCGGTCCAGGCGCCAGACTACGAGAGTGTCTCCGGGACGGATCTGGTCCAGGAGCTTATCAAGCTCTGGGCGTGACTCGAGGGCGCCGGAGGCCGTGTCGGTAAAGATTCGGTAGCAGCCGGCGTTAGTCAATGCATCGAGCTGAAGTTGCGCGTCTTGGTCGCCGGTGGAGACCCTGGCGTACCCGAGAAGATGTCCCATGGCTCTAAATGTATCAATACTCGTGGCGTGATCACTGTTTCGACGCATAGTTTGTGACACTGGGTATTGCGACTAAACGCGCTTGAAAAACTATTGAGTTTTCAACTATCGAGGATCTTCACCTTAGCTGGCAGGATGGTGCGTCAAAAACGAACGTTATTGGCACCAAGCTAAATTCTTACTCCAGTGTTGTGCCATGCATTGTATTAAAAGCTGTAGGGGCTAAGCAATTATCCAGACGTTGTCTAGACAATTGCGACGAGGGGTACCGTCGCCGATTATGGTTAATGCATGTCGCAGATCGAACTTGAACTCCCTGACGGTTATTCCGATGCGGTAGCCACGTTGAAATCATTGATTCATGATGCTCAGCATCGGGCGCAGCGGATGGTCAATACGGCGATGGTGGAGTTGTACTGGAATATCGGACGAATAATTCTTGACCGTCAGGCTGATCAGCCGTGGGGAAGCAAAGTCTTTGACCGGATCGCTAAGGAGCTGCGCGCAGAGTTCCCTCATATGAAGGGCTTTTCTCGGACGAATCTCTACAACATGCGAGCGTTTGCCGCAGCTTGGAGTGATGACAACTCAATTGTCCAGACACCGTCTGGACAATTGAGTTGGAGTCATAATGTTGTGCTTCTGAATAAGCTTGATGAACAAGAGCTACGGCAGTGGTACGCGTGTCGTGCTGTTCAACATGGTTGGTCGCTGGCCGTTTTGGAACATCAGATTCGCACTCAATTGCATGCTAGGGAAGGTGCTGCACCCAACAATCTTGGATCTCGTCTGCCAATAGAGGGGACCGACTTGGCCCGCGAGGTTGCCAAGGACCCCTTAATCTTCGACTTCCTAGGTCTGACGGCAGAAGCGCAAGAGCATGCCATGGAAGAAGCGATGACTTTGCGATTGTCGCAGACCCTGGCAGAGTTTGGTGCTGGTTTCGCCTTCGTTGGCAGGCAGTACCATCTTGATATTGATGGCGATGATTTTTATATTGATCTACTGCTCTATCATGTGCCGTCAGACCGCTACGTTGTTGTTGAATTGAAAGCCGGCAAGTTCAAGCCCGAGCATCTGGGGCAGCTGAATTTCTATGTCGCTGCGGTCAATGACATGCTTCGGCTTCCACGTCAGGCCCGGACCGTGGGGATCTTGGTCTGCGGGTCCAAGAGTGACCGGACGGTGCGTTACGCGTTGGATGGTTCTACACAGCCATTGGCAGTGTCGTCTTATACGTACGAGGCTCTGCCGCAGGAAGAAAAAACCACATTGCCGTCCCCTGAAGCGATTTTGGCTGCTTTAGAGTCAGAGGATGGGGCAGCGAATTAGTGGTGCCAGTGAGACGTCTTACAACCTAAGAGTTTCGACACGCCGGTGTCTAGGATGCCAGGCATCTAAGGAAGACAGCCCTAGATGCCAGTTTCACGAGAGGACCGAGTTGAACGCTAGAAGCCGGAATGAAGTGAAGTGTTGGCACTTCTAATTAAATGACTGCAAGAGTCCTCGCCCATCCTACGGATTTTCTTTTATAGGATAAGCAGATGAGCGAAACTGCATCAGGGACTGCTGGCCCAGCCCAAGTTTTAGCGTTCGACGGTCAAGTCGGAGAAGAAAAGCTTGCAGAGCTCCTTGCTCTTGGAGCGGAACACTCATCTCTCGACTTCAAGAGGGAACTAAACCTCAACGAGCCGATTAAAAAACTCGATTTCATCAAGGATTGCGCAGCCATGATGAACCAACCCCAGGGCGGGTATTTGGTCATCGGGGCAAATGACGACGGAACCCCTGCAAAAGGGGCCTTTGCTCCATCGAAGGAGATGTTCGATTCAGCTTCGCTCACCGAAATTGTCGGAGGCTATGTCGACGCACCCATCGACATACGCGCTCAGGTACATACGCTACGCCTGGCAGGGAGCTTGCCCAAATGGCAGTCGTCTACATCGCCCCTCCGGCTGATGGGATACCCGCAGTGATGGCAAAAGACGGCATCGGTAAAGCCCCGAGCGGCACGAACGTAACACGGTTCAGCCGTGGGGTTGTATTCACCCGCGAAGGAACTTCCAATGCCGTAGTCACACACAGAACGTGGCGTAACGTTCTGTCCAACTTCAGGAGCCAACAACGGGCCGAATCTCGTCAAGATGTGGATACACTTATCCGGAAAACTTTACAAATGGTTGGCACCTCGGGCACCCCTCCACTGATAGTTCCCGATTTGAGCATGGACGCAGCGACATTCGCTGACGCCGTGAGTATGACACTGACTGATGGCAATGTGGGTGCCCTCAAAAAGTTCTTTATCGCGGCGAAGAACGCCTACCTCCATGAAGAAGGTGACGAGCAGAGGGAAATAGCGCTCAACAGGATTGCTGCAGTCGCGGCAGAAGCTGTGAGCATGGGCGACGTCGCAGCCGTCAAGCTCGCCATGGAAGTGCTATCCAACTTATACGAAAGTCGTCTGCTTAGGCCGGGAAGCACGTCAGGTAATCAAGGGGCAGCGGCTGAATGGTTAGAGATCATTCTCCGGGTTATGGCCGTAGGTGCCGCCGCTGTTCGGAACGGTCTGTACGGATCTCTCCCCACCATTGTTTTGAGACCCATAGGCGATAGTGTGTACTCCTACAGATCCTGGATCCGGCACGGGTTAACAGTGGCCTCCAGAGAGAATCTATTGGTTAGGTCCGAAGAAAATGAAAAGGGCGGAAATCTCATTGCAATGTCCGCCGCGCTTCTGCGCCATACTCCCGAGTTGAGACCTGACATGCAGGTTTCTGGCGACGAAGACTCGGGTGAAATATTTCTCGATTCTTTGTGCCAGTTCGACTTTCTGTGGTGCTGCCTGTCCTTAGCTTCGAACGAAGACGCATCATCTTCAGCTGCCTACTACCCGAGTTGTGCTGCCTACCACCAGCACAGGATCATGCCAGCGCTCTACGCCATTGAGAATAAGCCGGAGGTCAGAGCGGCAATCTTTGGGGACCTCTCAAATCAGAAGATTGCAGATTCAATTCTCGAAGTCATAGACGTGGCTAAAGGACAGTCATGGAATTACGGAGGGTGGTGGGGAGGCCGCCGCGAGATAGATCCAGCTGGCTGGACCATGAAAAATGGAACTACCGCGGATTCTGATAACGGTTTCTAGACACTGAGGTCGACTGATCAATCTGGCATGTCTAGTCGAAGGAACTCGAATATCCACGATGTGGACACCGTATCCATGGCTGGGAACTGTGCAGTTTGGAACTCGGAATGTGTCAGACCTTCGAAGACACCTTGGACGAGAGCGCAATAACCAGCGTTTTAGAGACTAGGGATACATCTCGAAGCCCCTGGGTTACACGGCGCCTTCTCCAGAGTCTCAGCTAGGCCCAACCGAGGACACTCCAGGCCCTACGACAAGCACCAATGCAGTACAAGAACTTATTTGAGAAAAGATGCCCATCTCGGGCGTAAATACTCCGATATCGTTAGTGCCAACGTATCTAACTATGGCTTGATTCCACGAACGAAAGAAGGCATCAACTGATGGCGCGTGTAAGTTTCAAAATAGCTCCTGGTGTACGAATTAGCGCCTCCAGTCGGGGAGTACGAACAAGCCTCGGCAACTCCAAGGCGCGGGTATCATTCGGGGGTGGGCGAACTTACACGTCGGCGAAAGTGGCCGGAATCCGTGTTAGCAAGACAGCATCGCAGTCCCCAAAGTCCTCCGGTTCGACCGGCCGCCTGACACTGGCTCAACTCGAAAGAGCAGAGAGAGCTGCTGCCCAGACCTCAGCAGTGGAAGACTTAAAGGAAATCGAAGAAGCACTGGTGTCGCATCACCAGGAAGAGTTCCCTCCTGCACGCAGGCAAGAAATCGAAGCGCCCCAACCAATAGACCGGAGTGAGCTACAACGTGAGTTGGAAAAATCTCAACTTGCAGATATCAGTTGGTTTCGTTTTTCCGCAAGAAAAGCTGCCAAGCTAAAAGCTACCGAACAAGCTCGAATTGAAGCAGATCGAATCGATACAGAGAATCAGAATCTCTACCGTCAAGTTAGCCTAGAAGCAGAGCAGGATTGGCGCGATTTACTGAACCATCAACAAGAGGCCGTCATGTCTGCCCTGGAAACTGCGTTCGCTGACAATCTGTCAGAGGCCACATGCGTAGATGTTGGGGTTGAAAACGGTGTCAACTACGCCACCGTCGTTATCGTATTCGGATCCGAGAATCAGATACCTGAACGAGCGCCTTCGGTTACTCCGCAGGGGAGGCCCACCACAAAGAAGCGTACGAAGACTGACCGCAATATGTTGTACGTTTCCGCGCTTGGGTCAACAATCTTGGCCACGATCAAAGAAGGCTTCGCGGCAGCTCCATCCGTTATGGAGTTCAGAGTATTTGTCCTGCGCAAAGACCTGAACGCACTGACTCCTGAAGAATTTGTGACGCCGATCTATAGGGCGGAATTCCCTCGAAAAATGAATGATTCGTTGGATTGGAAATTCGTTGACCCAGCCGAAGCCCTTCTAGCTGCGCCTGATGCGCGTTTCCACCGTAAAGGTGCAGTTGGAAATGTAATGCCTATTGATGTTAAGGATGAACCGGAACTGCTGAATCTGGTCCAGATCTTCAGATCTATCGTGCGTGGCTAGTTGAAGATGCCAGGCGGAAACAACGATAACCGGCGGGGCACGCAGCTGCTGCTTGGGCGCCCCACCGGTCTGTTTTACTGCTGCTAGAAATCGGATTCCGTATCAATGGTCTCAGCGATCTTGATCGCGACCTCTTCCAGCGAAGATGACTGTGTGCTCAGACCCGAGCGAGCAGCCAAGAGAGGGCTGACATCCCGAAGCTCGTCGAACGTAGTTTGATGTGTTACAGGAATGACTCGGTCAGTCGCTAGAAGTGCTGAAAGCTCTTTGTCAGCGATACCTTCCATATCGAGACTCTTAAACATTGACGGCGTCACAAGCACAATTCCGATTCTGGATGTTCTGAGTCCTTTATCAATCTCTCGGATAAGTGATTTTCCTAGGACCACGTCTTTCTCGCTGAACCAGACACTTACGTTCTGCTTCTCCAGCTCATCATGCAGTTCCCTCGCCGCGCCCTGCCTGTCATCCCAAGCATGACATAGGAAAATATCACGGCGGTCAGGATACCTTTCGGAAATCCGCACGGCTTGCTTGTGCACCGGGGAGAGGGTTCGCACTTCGGCAGGGGTAAAAGAAACACTCATACCCTTCGAGGTACGGCGCTTACTACTGCGCCCGCCACGCGAAGACGAGGAAGACGCCGAAGACCGAGACTGTGTTGCTTGGTATGGGGAAGCGGTATAAGAACGTCGATATGAACGGCTTGAACATGCCGGGCAGCGTGCTGCTGCGCTAGCCGAGCGGTGACCCTGAACGGGAGCTGTACATTGCATAAGTCAAATCCTAACAGTGATTCAAGACACATTTGCACCCTGTTCGCTTGCAATGCTATTTGTACAAATTAAGAATAGCCTTAACTTTACATAACGGAGGTTATCGGCGAACGAATTCCGTCCAAAAAAGCGGTCGCAGAGGTAGATAAGATCAGCAAAATAGCATGTCAGTAATGATATTAGTGAACACAGTTTTCGATTTAGAGATCTTCCTGGCAAGAGCGCATTTAGATGGATATAGTTCTCTAAAGGCCGTTGCAAGGACAGTCTGTTAGCTGTTTTTCCTGGCACGAACGCGACTCTGATATTTCTGCTGATACATTAAAGCATCAGCCGCGGCAATGCACTGATCAATGTTGGTACTACCTGGCTGAGCTGAATAGAATCCTATGGCTGCAGGAATCCCTGCCTCTTCCAAGGACTCTTTGAATACTGAGAAATAAGCCTCTGTCTGGGATGGAGCTACTCCGTTGGCCAAAATCATGAACTCATCACCCCCATATCGAGCGACGCGGCAGGACTCAGTGCTTTTACCTCTCAGGATCTCACCAGCGCGCTGCAACAATAAATCTCCAGCTGCATGACCTTGGCTGTCATTGACCTGCTTAAGCCCATTGAGGTCTATCACAGCAACCGAGACGGAATCGCCAAAAGCGTCGAGACGTTCTTGCGCATCGCCGACGATCTTATCCCACCCTCGTCGGTTCAACAGACCAGTCAAAGCATCTGTTTGCGCCAAGGCATCGGATAGCTCACAATTTCTCCGTTCTCTATCAGCTACTCTTGCTAACTTCAATTGGGCAGATAGAAGTGAACTGATAAGGGCAACGAGTTCTTCATCAATTTTCTCTCCCTCAGTGAGCGGATCGGTGCGCACCCCGCACAGGACACCAAACATCTCACCCCGGTCATCATTGATGGTGTACCCGGCATAGGCCCCCACCTCAGCTGATAATCGCATACACGAATAGTCAGGATCTTCCTGCGTATTTTCCACAATATGAGCAGCACCATTGGCCATTCGACTGCATAAAGATTCCTCCCACTCAACACGTTGACCAGTTTTGAGCAACTGATCCGGCTGCACGTGCAAGTGGACCTGCTCTCCATCGATTACGCGAGAAACAGACCAATCTGTCAGCGGAGTATGCTTTTAAGGTAAGAAATAGCCTGTTCGGCCGAATCGGTGAATATCTGAGCACCGTTAAATACCTGCGCATCTTTCGCCATGCGTGTCATCTTAGGCTTTAACCTCCATACGGCTCAGGCGATAATGCCCTCAGAGCCCCATTCGAAATTAATCAAACATAAATCCTCAACGAGAACAGCGATCTGGTGTGGAACTATTTCCTGCTGAACAGCATAACAACCATCAGTTGCTGAATTGATATCTAAGCTCAGGATAAAATTCGTCTCGATACTCGCGTCGTAGCATTTGAGAAAAATTGAAAAATAAATTATCCGGCATCACGAATATCGGATATTGATTGACTTCGTCAGTAAGCAGGAATGGCGGAGACGTCGATTCTGCATGGTACGCGGACTCCGCCGTCGGCTATGTACAGCTATGTCCATCATTTGAGGGTCTGAGCGGTGTTCGCTTTGTGCTTAGGTCCGCGCTTGCTCATCCTCGCAGCAATTTGTCCGACCTGGGAACTAACAACGAGCTGGTCGCAGTTGAAGATCCGATTAGATTAATCCTTTAGAAATGCGATGGCATCATCAAATCTAGTGACGTACTTCGCGATTTTAGTGGTGGAGAGATCAGCCATCAGAAAGCCAGAAAGCACTTGGTCGACATGGCTGTTCCCGAAGAGCGCCAATCGAGTCGATTCTGGTGCCTTACTTAGGTGCGCAGCCACATCAGGGCACACGTCTACCAATCCACTTAGATGCACGATTACGCGGATGCGGTCATTTTCATTTTGCCTACAATATTGACTACCGATTTCATCGAGCAAGAAGCGATTGAGTGTGGTACCTTGAGCGAACTTAATTTCACAAAACGCTGAGTCCCCGTGAGACATTGTCCAATGAGGGTCTACTGTCGGCGCTGACGGTGAATCTGGCGGGTTGATGGTCATTGGTCCCCAAATCCTGATCGCTGAAATCACCGAGGGAGCTTGCGCTCGAACCTGAGGCGAATGTCACTTTGTATTTTCTGGACACAGCCTACCCTATGATTAGGGAAATTATCAGGACCTGTTCAAGGGTGGGATGTAAAGGTCTGGTTTTCCATATAGATAGCCTTGGAAATAAGTGGCTCCAATATCACGCAGTGCAGCTTCCTGCCCCTGGGTTTCCACGCCTTCCACAATGCAATCTAGTTCGCAAGCTCGTCCCAAATCCAGCACAGAACGCAATATCGACTGTTGCATCGCACTGGTATCTATTTCGGTTATTAGAGAACGGTCAATCTTCACTCCCGTGATCGGAAGCTTGTCAAGATAACCGAAGGCGGAGTATCCGGCCCCGAAATCGTCAATGTAGATTCTAACGCCCATGCTCTTGAGCCCTCTGAGTGAATATAATTCAAGGTTTCCACCTGAAATGTATTCGTTCTCGGTAAGCTCAATGGCTAGTGAAGAGGCGGGTATCTGATAGTCGCGCAACTGACTTTTCACGAAGTCTGGAAATGCCAGATTACTCAGTTCTGAAGGGGTGACATTTATATGCATGCGGAATTCTTCAGTGACACTTCGGTTGGCTCGCCACTGAGCCAGATCGGCAAGAGCTCCAGAAAGGATCCGCGCAGTCAAGCTATGGTCCAACCCCGCGCTAGTTGCTAATGGCAGAAAATCACTTGGTGGCAGAATTCCTAAACTCGGGTGAGCCCATCGAGCTAATGCTTCTACGCCTACGTGCTCACCGGTGGCCGAACTAACGATGGGTTGGTAGATCGGATAGATCTCTTTTCGTTCTAGAGCTATGCGCAACTCGGAACTGAGCCTAGCTTTATGTTGTCGTTCATAGAGCATGTACTTTTCGAACCGTTGAACTTTAGTGACATTACCGCGTTTGGCGACGTACATCGCTGTATCGGTTTGTTCTATCCATTGTTCGGAGTGCTGGGATGGTGTGCTTGCACTGAAACCGATACTTCCACCAGGTGTGATGACCGATGAACCGATGTTCATTGGCTCATGCAGGGCGTTGAGGATACGCTGTCCCATTGATTCCGCTACGGCGATGTCAGTGTGTGCCAGGATAGCAAATTCGTCGCCACCTAAACGTGCCGCGACATCTCCTGGGCGAATATTCTCCTTCAAGCGCCGAGCGACTTCCTTGAGAACTAAGTCGCCGGCATTATGACCCTGGGTGTCATTGATGTGTTTAAAGGAATCGAGATCCAATAGAAAGAGGACCGCTGACGGCTCCCCGCGACCTAGGGCAACTAAGTGCGCATCAAGTTTACGCAGAATTGCAGCGCGATTATCTAGTCCGGTTAATGCATCGGTAAATGCGAGAACCTCAAGGTCGCGTCGTGCCTCTTCCAATAAGCCAGTTCGTTGCCGGACCCGCTGTTCTAAAGCCTCATAGGTTGCTTCCAGCCTTAACGACATAGCCTTGATACCGACGATAATTGCATCCACCTCGTCACGTAATGGACTGGGAGATAGTGAGACAGAAAAGTCGCCAGCGGAGATCTTGACTATTGAATCAACGATCTCTTGGATGCGTGGATCAGAATCCGCCAGTGACATTCTCTCTCGATTCATCATTCTTCTCTTGGACAATTTTTTCGATGAACTTCTGTTTTTCGTCAGCAAGCTCTGATTGATCCGTGAGGGCCAGTAATTCGGACCACCACTGGTACAACGGGATGAGGTGTTCAGGGGCCCCCGAATAGTCAGCACAAAATTCTTCGAGCATCTTCAATCCTCGAATAGGGTCTCCACCTAAAGCTATGAATCGGGACTTCGTCATGTACAATCCCACCTGGTCCAAGTCGCCGGGCTGCACCAGCCCGAAAGCAATCTCGGCTCGACTAAGGCAATCGCTGGTGGAGGGTTCGAACAGACCCGCTTGCAATCTGAGCTCTGTCGAAGCTCTATTGAAACGTGCCCAAAGCAGCATGTCTTTCGTCGGGCTGAGCAATGTCGCCGCACGATCATGATAACGCATGCCCAGAATGGGCTCTGAAACCAAGAACGCCAGATTTCCCAACGTCCAGTAAGCCTTACCCTGTTCATGTAGATCAGCGATCAGGTGAAGCGAGCTATCTAGTAAATTGTGCAGTTTCCACGCCTCATGTAGCTGGCCAGTTTCTACTAGGGCGGCCAGAAGGACTTGGAGAACCTGAACGCGCAATGGGAAACTATCGGGAAAATTCGCTGCTTGTGCACGCGCTGCTTCCGCTATGTCTAGCGCCGCATCTCCATCGCCTAAGCATCTTTTAGCCGTCGAAGATTTACACAAAGCCATGATATGCAGATCAGGGCGGTCCATGAGATTTGCGGTATGTAGCAACTCTTCAGCGATGGTATTCATCAGTTCGTAGTTGTCTGTCTCATGCGCGGCAGAACAGATAGCCTCCTGTACAAGCCATATTGTTGAAGGATCCGTGTTTGGCGACATCTGGCTAAGCATAGTCCTGCCGAGAGTAATCACCGCATCATGGTCTTTGAGTCGTACGTTACTCAGCAGCTTAGAGACCATCAATTGGAAAGAGGCTGCAGGGAGTATTGGGTTCATGTAAGTAGTATTCCATTGCCGACCCAAGCAGTTGTCGGGAGTCGGGGCATTCACTAAGATTAGGCACGACGCTCGCTATGTTCTCAAGGCGTCGTGCCGCATTGAAGCTTTTAACATTGAAGGACGCACACCCATGATGATTAAGTTTAAGAAGCTACTAGTTTTAGCGGTAGCAGCCGTGGCGTTGTTGGTTGGTGTTACCGTCAATTCTCCAACACAAAGTGATACTGATGCCGGTGGATTGTGGCCTTATAAAGCCTCCGTTACAAATCCAGCTGGTGGGCTCTGGCCATACTAAGAGTGATTTGATCCCCGGTAAGCGATGAACCTTGTCCAGTAACATCAGCAACCGGGAGGCAAATCTCCGCGTCGATGTGGCTACCGACTAAAGTCCGTAGGAAACTGCTCCCTGAAAGTTGAACTCTACAAGTCAACAACTTTCAGGGAGCATTTTCATGCGTGCACCAAGCACACTATCCGAGTATCAACTCTCAGGGAAAGCTCTTTGTGCGCACAAATTAAACTCTCAGCCGTGTTCTCGACGATCCCTACAATAGCAATGAAGCGACTGGACAGCTGACTTGACGCAATAGCTGCACCGCAGGTTCTTCTCGACGCAAAATGGTATTAGTTGGCAGTCACTACGCTGCTCTTCGTTGTGTAGCCCTTCTTTATTGCGCTCACCTTGACTGTCAGTTTCTTGCCTTTGTCAGCTTTAGTAACCCTGTAGCCGCTCTTGGTTGCACCTTTGATGTTCTTGCCGGAGCGTTGCCACTGGTACGTCACTTTCTCAGCAATGGGGCTATAGGCGCCGGATGACGCTTTTACGGTTTTCCCCACGATCTTTTTGCCTGAGAGAGTCGGTTTCTTACTCACCTTTAGCGTTCCCGGTGCCACTGTCTTGGTCGCTGTACTTTGAGTGACCACGGTGTTGTAATAACGGTGGGTGAACTGTGTTTTTACGCTGATCTTCTTCCCCAGGTCGGCGGGAACAAGAGTATAGGTGCTGCGGTTCTGCTGGAAAATTTCCTTTCCGTTGCGCAGCCAGATGTAAGTAAGTTTCGCATCCTGCTTGGATACCGTTCCCGGTTTGGCCGTCAGCTTCGACCCCACCCTAACGGATCCAGAGATGGTCGGTTTCCCGGATTTCAGATTGCCATGATCGATCTTTACGGATTTGGAGATCAGCTCGACCGGCTCCGCATGTGCGCCAACGAAAGTTACGACGGCGTGGACCCGCTTCAAGTTCAAAGAATCATCTGGGATGAAGGTGGGACCAGTCGCGCCCTTGATCGCAGTAGTGTCGTCTTTGAACCACTGATACGTCTTCTGGGCATGGGGGAACACGGTGGGATCCAACGCAACACTGAGTTTCTCCGTCACGAATCCGGTGCCGGTCAGCTTGGCAGCGGGGTGAGCGGACTCAGAGGCCGGGATCTGTAGGTCGTACTCGGTGGACAAGGTAGCGGTAGGGACGTAGACAATCTTCTTGTCCCAAGAAGTTTTCTCAACGCTGGTGTACTTTGCGGTGATCTTCTTCCCGGCATCAGCGGGGGTCAGCTTATAAGTGCGCCCGGTAGCCCCAGGGACCGCGACAGCATTGCGGAACCACTGGAAGTTCTTTTGCGCATAAGAGCCCCAAGGTATTTCCAATTCGTCACCGACGATAGCGAAAGGAGAGTCGGAATTGCCCTTTCGTGCTGTGCGGTAGTTGACTCTCAACGGGCTTGACTTCGCGGTATCAAATACGTCGGTGACCAAAACAACGTATATATCAGAAGAGATCAGGGAGGAACCCGTGGTTGCATCGGAAGTTGCGACCATGACGTTGCTGCCAGCCACCATGGGCAGCACGGATGTGGCAGTAAGTTTCGTGTAAACAGGCTGTGGATCAGCGGCCCCTGAAGGCCGATGCGGAACAAGGGCTCGGCCGTCCACACCAACAATTGGTGCGAAGGCTAGCGTTTTGCCCACCCAGCCCTTGGAAAGCGAATGCGTCTCATTGGCTTTGAACTCTTCAAGCAGAGGCATAGCTGCCACCCACGAGTAATCCGTGAGGCCCGCGTCTTGCACGGTCAGACTGGTTAGCTTTGTCATCTTGGTCAGAGCAGTCCGCGTGGCCTCAGTGACACCGGACGCTGGCAGGAAGGTGACCCACAGCTTCTTCAGGTTGGGCAACTGAGCCGCTGCCGCAACCGCCTCGTTGGTGGCACCGTAGATTTCCACAGAAATCAGCTGTTGCATGTCCTTCAGACGCTCCAGCCCAGCTATGGTCGATTCGTCCTGGTTCAGAATCCTCAGCTCGGTCACCGTGGTGGGAACCTCCAGATCAGCCAATGATTCAACCTGAGAGCATTCCATATGGAACGGGCGATCTTCTTCATCGCTCCATGACCAGCAACTGTGCGGTGGGGCTGCCTGAGCAGCCGGCGTGAGGCCGCCGACAACGAGAGCCAGGGCAGCGCTGATGGCTAGTGTTGTGCGGTGAAAGTTCATGCGCCCCTCGGGATGCTTAGATTTGAGAACTGGGTAAATCTTTGCACAGCTTTTCGGATCAGAGTATTCGCGGGCGAACATCGCCTCAGAATACGAGCACATTCGACGGTTAGACTAAAAATCCGCCGAGTATCAGCGATACCATGGCGCGCTTCAGCCGCCCAGGGTCGGGGATCGATGCGAGGCGTTACCTGAAAGTTCATTATGTGCGGTGAAAGCAAATAAAGTCTTTTCTACTTTACATAAGATAGGTTATCGGCTTTCGATTCACGGGAACAGAGGTAGCTGCGAGAACTCCCTTCCATTACCAAATCCTCGTATCTGAATGTCAGGTGGACTTTGTATGTTTCGCCGCTCTTAGGATCGGCGACTGCTCTAAACTCTTGCGGGCATAGCCTTCCTGCACCTCCGCGCACAACGAGCGATGCTGGAAAATCTTGTATAGGTGAAATTCTAGGTAGAAATCTATATAGTTTTCATATGACTACTCTGAGCATCACTGAAGCCTCGCGCTCCGGCCTTTCCGCGTTGGTGGCAGCCGCTGAAGAAGGCAACGATACGGCGTTGTCGCGTCACGGCAAGGTCGTAGCCGAAGTGGTGTCAGCCCGGGAAATCGCTCAGCTGCGGCAGGACCGGGAGACACTTCGCGATGCCGCATTGGTCATGGCACGCTTTGCGACGGATAGCGGCGTACGCACAACCCTCGATCAAGCCATGGAATTCTTTAACCTGGACCGTGCAGAGCTTGAAGCAGAAAATGCCGAAGAAGCTAAGACAGAGGATTCGTGAATCCATCCCAGGACCGGCTGTGCATTGTTCGGCTGACCGAAGACGCAGTATCCGACCTGCATCGCCTTCACAAGAAAGACCCCCAGATCGTCCGCGCGGTGTTCAAGAAAATGCTGCTGCTGGAAAAGTCACCGGAAGCCGGCGAACCCCTACTTGGCGCCCTGGTTGGTTTTCGCAAACTAGTTGTCGGAGACCGGGATTGGCGTATTGTTTGGCGCATCACCGAAGACGCCTCCGGGATACCCATCCTCGATATCTCTGAAATCTGGGCCGTAGGGGCCCGTTCAGATGGCGAAGTCTACGATGAGCTCACCTCACGCGTTGGACGCTTGGGCAACAACCCGAAGATTCGGCCTTTGAAGGACATTATCGTCCAGATGGGCCGGCTCTACGAATCGGTTGAGGCAGCAGCAGAGCCCGACCGCACATCCTCCCTGCCTGCCTGGATGATCAGTGCATTAAAAGACCAGCTGCATCTGTCTGAACAAGAAATCTCTGGTCTCACGGAGCAGCAAGGCCAGGAGCAGCTCATGGCGTACTGGTCCCGTACATCCGAAAACTAAATCTCCTGCCGCCACGGCGCTACCTACATCCGGCTGCGTCAATCCCCGGCAGTTGGTGTTGCTTCCCGATGTATAAGCCCAGTTATGGTGCCATCTTTCGGTGACATTCTCGATCATCGCTAGTGGGACCGAGGCAGATGATTTCAGACTAACCAGGGCAAATGATGATTAGTCCATTGATTTTTCAGCAGAGCTCGTGAAGAGTCGACCTCATGCGCACTTACATGATTGTCATCCCCAGCGTCATTGTCGCGTTTGCCGCCAATGTGGCGCTGGATATTCTTACCGATATCCCGATGCTTCTTCGGTGGGTCCTGTCTATCGCCGCTGGCTTGGTCGTGACCCATGTGCTCAGCACCATCGCAAACCGCAGGCAGCGGTCAATCAATAGCGATCAGACGAAGTAACCGCGCCATCAATGCATGCCATGGCAGAGCAGGGCTCAAGGTTCTCCGGGTGTCGAGGACCGCTGGGCCTTCTCCTTTGGCGGGGCAAAGCCTTCCTCCTCGTCGAGCCCATGCGGGGTTTTCTCCCAGACATGCGGAGTGCGTGCCATCTGGTACGCCGCACGCCAGGCGGCGATGGAGTGCAAGACCCAATAGGCGGGGTTGAGCACCGCGAAAACGGCCACCCTGGCCCCGTAGCGGCGCCAGGACACCAGCCCCGAAACCAGAATCATCATGGCATTTCCAAAGAGCATGGTCGCCCAGCCCAGACTCAGTAAACCCGTGGGAAGTTGCAGCCCGATAAACCGGACACCGACATAGGTGAAGATCGTGAACCCGAGAACCAGCGGGTATGACAAGAACGCCAGCGGAGTCCCGGCAATCAGGCCGATCATGCCCACTGCTCCCCGAACCCGGTACGCTGAACGAATCGCAGGGGACGACGCATATTGACGGCAGCCGTAATCATGTAACCCTTGATCCACCGGGTGCGCTGCTTGATCCATGCCGGGACCTTAGAGCAGGCTTCCTCCCAAGTCGTCGAATCGATGATCCCCACCCGAAATCCCCGCACACTGGCGCGCAGCCCCAGATCCGCGTCCTCGGTGACATTCCACGGATCCCAGCCGCCGAGCTCACGCAACTGCGCAGAGCGGAAATGATTCGATGTGCCACCCAGCGGCAGCGGGATGCCGGTGCCCTCCATGCCAGGCAGCATGGAGTCGAACCAGTGCGAGTATTCCACAGCAAACATCCTGGTGAGCACGTTGTGCTCGGCATTGAAGTAATTCAAGGCCGCCTGGACGCACACCAGGGGTCGGGCAGTGGGATCCACGTCGCGCCGAATTCTTTCATCCTCGCGGAAAGCAGCAATGGCCAGTCGCAGCTGGTCCGGTTCGGGGCGGTCCTCGGCATCGTAGATCACGCAGAACTCGCCCCTGGACAGCGCCAACCCGTAATTGCAGGCGCGGGGCTTGGTCTGCGGCACGCCTCGGGGTACCACCAGGATCCGCACGTTCATTGGCGGGGCTGCGGCTTTGGCGGCCGCGATCGTTTCCGCGTCATCCTCCTCCAGCAGCAGCAGGACTTCGAGCTTGGAGCGGGGGTAGTCCAACGCCCCGATATTATCCAGCAGCTTCGCGATGATATTGGCCTCGTGGAAGGCCGGGATCAAGATGGTGTAGACCGGCAATTCATCATCCGGGATGCGTCCACCGCTATCGACGGCGACCCCCAAATCCTTCCGCCACCGCTGTAGCATCCGCGCGCCCAGGCGTTCGCGGGCCCGTTGGATCGGGGCGTTGACGCTGGCCAGCGTCTTGAACAGGATGCTGGAGGCAAAACTGATATTCGCGATGAACAGCACAACGATCAGCGTAAGCCGCACATCAAGTAGCAATCCGGCGGCCAGCGCCGCGGCCAGCAGCACCGGCAGCACTTTCTGCCAGGTCGTCAGCGCCACGCGCGCCGACGCTGAGGGCTCCTCGGCGGAGAGCTTATCGGAGGCGTCATAGAGCATTTCACGGCGGAACGCGGACTGCAGCGCCTGCTGCATGTCCCAGTCGGTGGCCGCCACAACCCGCACAGGTGTGCCCACGCGCTCTTCGGCTTCGGCCACCATCAGCTCGGTCGGACGCTCGCAGGTGACGATGACCGTGCTATCGCCCTCGCAACGGTAGGGCAGCCACGCGGAGGACAGTGCCCAGGTGTGGTCGAGTTGCACAAGCAGATCCAGTTGCGGCGGATCTGCCACCAAGTCCACCAATTCGGTCTGCCATTGCGCGGCAAGCACCCGGTACATCGCGCGGCGGTCGACCGAGCCGTTGAGAAGCAGGTGGCGGCCCAGCAGGCCGCCTTCGCGGCGCTGGTCCGCCAAGGCGCGGTCGATCGCCGCTTGATCCACCAGACCATGCTCGATCAGCAGCTGCCCCAGGGGAATGGAGGAAGTATTCATCAGTCGTTCCTTTGCAACACGGCATGCGTGGGTGAGCTGTAGACGGTGTGGTACTGCGCCCGGACTGACGGCAGCCTGATCAACGCCTGGTCCACAAGATCCACCGGGCCCGAGTTGATGGCGGATCCTTCTTCTTCGACGTTGAGCAGTATCCAGCGTGCGTGCGCTGCCGGATTGGCCAGGGCCTGGTCGAACAAATCCCCCGAGGCCCTCAGGTAGATCTGCGAAATGTCAATCCCCAGCAGCGGAACGACCGAATTGCCGCGTGCGCTCTCATCGATAAGCACCGAGCCGCCATCGTAGTGCTCGGAGAGCCAGCGCGCGGCCGCGGTGGAGTAGCGGGTCGAGTCCCGGCTCATCTGCGCCTCGGCCAGCACGGGAGCACGAGCTATCGGCCCATTGGCCCACCAATTGACCTGCAGCACGGTCGCGACCAGCAGCATCCCGGCCAGAACCGCCCTTGCCGCGCGCGCCGGGAAGCGCGCGAATACCCGGTCCACGGCCAGCGCGGCGGCCACCAGATACAGCGGCATGGCAGTCACTGCAAAGCGGTTATTCCACCAGGTGCTCGGCAAGGAGTGGGCGTTGTTAATCGCGGTCTGGCCCATGTACATGCTTAGTACCGCGAAGACGTAGGCGCTGGCGGTAAGCCAGAATACCAATCCGGCCGTGGACAAGCGCCAGCGGTAGGCGGCCACGAACAATCCGGCGCCCGCCATGACCAGCAGCAGCGTCCCCGCGGTTCCCAGCACTGAAGCATGGAAGGTCACCAGGGTCAATCCGAGGTTTCCTTGGTGGGCAGCAGGCCACTGCCACTGATGGAGGACTGCTGCGCGCTGGCCGAATACTGGCCGAACATAAATTCCAGCGGATCGCCATAAATACCCCAGTTGTAGGCCAGCCACCAGAGCACCGACAGTGCCGGGATCCAGGCGAATCCGGCGCCCATGATCATGACTTGGCGCACCGAGCGGGTGCGCCTGATGGTCACCAGGATCACGAACATGGTCCCGGTCAGCGCCAGCATCCAGCCCTCATAGCGAGAGAGTATGGCCGCGGCCGTCGGCAGGCCAGCGAAGATGGCCAGCTCCCCTGCGCTCATGCGCCGCGTGCCCAGCGCCCATCGGGTGAGACCGGAGAGCGCCGCGACGAGAAACAGCAGGAGCACCGGTTCGGTGAGTGCGGTGGTGTATAGATACAGCACGCTGGGGTTCGTCACGAGCATCAGGACCATGCTCAGCCGCCCGGCACGCCCGATACCGAGCCTGGCCACAATGCGGTAGAGCCCGGCTGCGGTGCCGGCTAGCGAGAAGCTGCCCAGCAGCGCGGCGGCCCACCCCGAATGGAACAGCGGATCGAGCTGGACCAGCGGCACCAGCAGCAGGTGCGGCACCGGGAGCCATACGGTGCCCAGCTGGGCAAAACCGGAGCCATGGAATCAACGATGCGCCGGGCGATGGTCAGGTGGCTTTGCGCATCCGAATAGGCCAGCGCCCACCCGGTGCTGACGGTATATACGCTGACCGCAAGGGACACTGCCAGCGCGAAGCCTGCGATCAGCAGCGTGCCGGGAACCTTGCGGTCTTCCGGCGGCGCATCCAGCAGCTGCCAGGCGCGCCGCCAGCCTCGCAATGCGAGCCGAACTGGCGCCACCTGTGCGGCGGCCGAGGCGTAACTAGAGCTCATCGTGGGCAGTAGATGGGGCGGCGGCCTTCGCTTCGGCTTCTGCCTGCGCCCGCGCCTTGCGGTTGGTGCGCCGGTATACCAGAGCGCCAGCGGCACCGAGTGCTACCAGCACGGCCAGGCCGCCGACGGCCCACCACCCATAAATCCGGTAATCATCGGTGCGCGATGGCTGGGGCACGACGGAATTGCTCTCCAGCAGTACTGGTTCGGCATTTGGCTGGGCGATCAGCAGATTGCGCGAAAGCGCGGACCATCCGCCTTCGGAAGCGAGCACCTGGTGGGCCAGGTCGGCGTAGAGCGAGCCACCATCGGCCCGCGATAACTCGGCCGCGCCGGTGGCATCACCCGGTGCCCAGCCCCCGGCGGCCAGGATGGTGCGCGAGTTACTGGTAAATGCCTGCAGTGCCGCGTACGGCGCCTCGGTGCCGACCCCGGCGGAGAGCATCCCCTCGTCGATGGTGCGCATTTCCTCCAGGCGCAGTGGCGCACCCAGCTCATTGATGGTAGCCGCCGAGGCCCCGACGACAATAGCGCTGAGCGGGGAGGACGCCACCTTATCTTCCGGCAGCAGCGTGACCTGCAGCGGAATACCACTGGCCTGCTGCAGGGAGGCCAAGAGCCCCGTGGCCAGCAGGTAGGCATCGGATGGTTCCGCGGACTGGCCAAGTGCCAAGGCGATCTGGCCCGAAGCGGCCTGGGGCAGCATCTCGAAGCCTTGGGTCGCGCTGGTTCCGTAGGCCGGGGTGATCGAGCTGGCCGCGCCATCAAGGTGCACCTGGACCGGCAGTGATCCGGCGGTGCGGCATTCGGCTCCGACGGCCGCGGCATCGAGCTGGATCCGCAGGCCATTGCGCCCCTTCACGAGGCTTTCGGGCACGGCTATGTCGGTGTTGATGGAGGTGTCCTGCGCATCCAGCGCATAGGAACCCACCAGGCTGTCGTTCCAATACACATTCAATGCAGCCTCGGCACTGCTCGGAAGCGCGCTGTGCGTTCCCTCGAGGTGGATCAGCACACTTTGCATGCTGGCGCCGAAGACTGCTTCATCAACCCCGGTATACAGCGAGGACTGCCCGTAACCTTCCAACCGGGGATTCTCAAGCCCCAAATCCTTCAGGCTCAATTCCTCGGGTGGCGCCCACCGCACCGGCTCATCCGGTGTGACTTTGGCGGTGGTCTCGGTGCCGGTGGCAAGGCTGATGGCCTCCGTGCGTAGCACCGAGTCCAACCCCGCAAATTCTTGTGCATCCCCGGACACGGTCAGGGTCTTGCCCGCCCGGTCTAGCTTCAGCTTCAGCTTCCCGCCAGACGCGTCGAAGCGAACCGTCAGATCAGGGTTCTTGGCCTCCCAAGACACATCGGCGTCGCCGAATGCCGTGGCGATCGCCGGGACGGCGGTCATTGCAGCTGCTGCGGACTGGTCGGTGGCCTGGATGGCAACACGTTTCGGGGACATGGCAAAGAACTGAGCGATCGATTGCGGGGCGGCCGCCTCGCCCTCGACCTTGATGCGCAGGCCGGATAAGCTGACCTCTTCGGGTTGCGCGGCCAGGCAACGCCCGGCAGAGTCCTCCGGTACCCATCTTGCGCCCACACTCAGGCGACCGCCGTTTTCCGCGTCCGCCAGCAACGTGCGCGCTGGCTCATCCAGGTCGATAGCGAACTCTCCTGCCTGCTGCGCCGGGAAGGTCTTGAGAATCTTCTGGCCAACGCGCAGCTGGATTTCTCCGCTGCTGGCTGTTGTCTCGATCAGCCCCTGCACCGAACGCGGGCTTTGCCCTTCAGGAATAGCCACGGAACTCGAAGCCCACGCCCCGGTATCACTGGTGGACGCCGGGTTGGGAACGGTCAATGTTTCGTCAGCTGCAGCAGGTCCCAGCGGCTGCAAGACGAGGAAGGCGCTGGCTGCCAGGGCCAGAGCGTAATGGGAACGGGGCAAAGCTACTCCTGGGTTTTCTGCCCGGGCGTTTTGGCCCGGGCTGGCAGATGAGTCCTGTGCAGAGGGACGGTATCCAAACGCGCAGGCAATCGTTGCTTGTCATCATTTTGAGGCGCGACAAAAGTGTTCAGGGTCGAGCATCGGTAGTTCGTAGCTTCCTTGATCAAGGAAGCAGCAGTACCCTAGCTCCAGAACAGTGCTGTGGTCAGCGACTCGCGTTAGGTCTGCGGTCTCATCCTACCCTAGTCAGCAGCGCGTTCGCGTCCCTCCAGCGCGGGCCATTGGACGGATGCCGTCAGCTGTGGAGTGTAGTCGCCGACGAACTCACGCGGCGACGCCCCTCTGGGGTTGCGCGCTTGGGCAACAACCCGAAAATTCGGTCTTTGAAAGACGTCATCGTCCAAATGGGCCGACTCTACGATTCGGTTGAGGCAACAGCAGAGCCCGACCACACACCATCACTTCCTGAATGGATGATCAGTGCATTAAAAGATCAGCTACATCCCATCCTGGAAGTCTCCGACCTGGGCGCACTGCCCCGAGGCCGTGCCATTGTCACCGGCTCGGGCATCCCTGCAGGACTACTCGAACTCGTGCACTTCTCCCAGAAGCCATACGGCGAAGATGTGAAGCTCTCGCAGGACTACTACGAGAACGTGGAAAAGTTCCTCTCATAGGCGCCGCCTTCTCCCCAGCAACGCGTAGAAGTAATCACATACGCACAAAACCAAGCCGTACGAAACCTCGGATACTCCCCTTAGGCCACAAAAAGGCTGCCAACGAGCTATCGCTCACTGGCAGCCTTTCAAACCAACGGGAAGACCTCCTACGAGGAAGATCCCTGAGAATTAGTAGGAGACATCTCCATGATTCCCTCGGGGCCTTCCTGAACCGACCATTGCTGATCGGCCGGGAACGCCTTTAAGTAGTCTGACTTTCCAGAGCAGAAATCAACCTTCGAACGGCTCAACTCAACCGGCTGGGCATCATTCCCTTGTCCAAAGACCAACCACTGTCGCTGGTCCCCGGAGTCAGCATCCAACTGATCCACCACGCTTTTCATCGGGGCAGGCAGATCTGCAGAAACCGAGGAATACGGGCACACTACTGCGACACGTTCCCAAGATTCCATGGGCGAATCCTGCTGCGGAAGCATGACAGTTTTACCAGGCTTCGCCTCAGAAATCAGCGTTTCCTCGTATGTACCTTGCGTAGAGCAACCAGCCATCAGCACGGCCAGAGCAGTCACAGGGATAATCTTCAAAGACAGTCGTTTAGTAGTTTTCATGCTCACATTCAATGATTATTAGAGGGTGACCAGCTTATTCTGGTTGGCCAAAGACTTGCACTTATGGCGGGCACACTTCAAAAGCGGGTTCAATAACCTAAACCCGACCGGCGCGTTAATGCTTGCGTGAACCACACGGAGTGTTAATTTGTGGGTATGCCAAACCCCGAAGTCACCGACGCTGAACGCCGACTGCTCAAAGACTACAAGAACACTGCTCCCCACAAACTCGTGGTGAATAAAGCAGAAGCAGTACTCCTGCTTTCTGCGGGTGTTGACCCGGTGATTGTTGCTGACTTCGTGGACCGTGAACCTTCCACGCTGGAGGACTGGGCCCGGGACTGGAGTAAGCAGCGTATGGCGTCTTTGTTTACAGGTCATGCAGGAAACCTGAACCGTAGTTTCCTCACTGAGGAGCAACGAGAGATTATCGCTCAGGTCCTCTCCCAGCCGCCAGGTGACCAGTACTTGCCAGCACAGTTCTGGGATGTTCCGAAACTAGATCACTGGTTATTCACGACGTTCAACGTTGAATATGCGTCTGCGACTTCGTATCAGTTCTTGTTGCGCATGGCGGGGTTGTCTTTTCATAAGCCAGAGAAGTTTGACCGCAGACGAGGCGATGACAAGGCCATTGACCTGCGGATCAAAGAGATCCGTGAAGAACTCACGGTCCCGTTAGCTGACGAGGACACGTTGGTCTTCGCTGCGGACGAGGTGCGTATTGATCAGGAAGCCGTTCTCCGGCGGGCTTGGTATGAGAAGGGCACGAAAACCGTGGTGAAGGTTGACCGGCAGAAGGCTTCGCAGTCGTTTATCGGGTTCTTGGATCAGAATACGGGCCAGTGTTTGACGTTGCGGTTGGATTGGCAGAACGCCACCACGATCCTTGAAGCTGTGCAAACGTTGGTGGGGTTGCATCCAGGGAAACGGATTGTGATTGTGTGGGATAACGCGACGTGGCATAAGAACCAGTTGCTACGTGCAGAGCTAGCTCAGGGCGAAACGTTGCAGGATGTTCATTTGATCAATTTTCCGCCGTACGCTCCAGATCATAATCCGATTGAGCATGTGTGGAATGATGCGAAGAACGCGATCAGTAATGTTCAACGTGATGACTTTGAGTCGACGGTGGCGGCGTTTGAAGCGCATATCCGGTCACGGTTGTTTGATTACAAGATTTGAGGTTCTGGCTGACCGTTTTTGATATATGAGAGCCATAACTGACTTGTTAAAAGGTGATTTCGTTCGGTTCTTTGATGCGCATGATCCACGTTGCTTCTTTATCGAGAACGCTTCGTGAATCCATCTTCCTCCGGGCATACCCGGAAGACTTTTGGACTGGGTTTGGACGTACGTCGCGTTGATATCCCGCTGGATTCCGTGTGGATTCCGCGTGGATTCACAGTTGCATTCGGGATTGCGGCGGGATTCAAGTGAAGACGTCCAGGAGCCGCACTTGCTCGGTTCATTGGGCGGTCCAGATTCCCACCGCCACTCTGCATGCGTAGACACGCAATTTCTTCGCTGACAGCGAACCGTTTATGCTGAACCGTACGAAAAATCATTGCAGCAACGCGTGCAGATTGAACCTTTCTCTAGTGAGGCACCATGGCAGGAACACAAGATCCCTCCAGCACCCCAACCGGAACGACAGTTAAGCCCAAGCAGCTTCGCTCGCGCCACGTCATGATGATTACCCTCGGCGGAATCATCGGCGCAAGCTTGTTCGTCGGTTCGGGCAACGTCATCCGTTCGGTGGGTCCAGCGGCAATTATCTCTTACCTCATCGGCGGCTTGCTGGTATTTCTTGCCATGCGGATGCTCGGTGAGATGGCAGCTACCCGCCCTGCGGTCGGTTCCTTCATGGAGTATGCCCGAGTAGGGCTGGGCAATTGGGCCGCGTACCTGGTGGGTTGGCTGTACTGGTATTTCTGGGTCGGAGTGCTCGCCTACGAAGCGGTGCTTGGCGGTGAAACCCTGAACTCCTGGTTTGCTTTCCTCCCTGCCTGGACCTGGTCGCTGATCCTGATCCTAATCTTCATCGGCACTAACGCCATCTCTGTGCGTACCTTCGGCGAAGTCGAATTCTGGCTGGCAAGCATCAAGGTCTTGGCCATCGTGGTCTTCCTCGGCGCTGGTCTGCTCTTCTCGTTGGGCCTGTGGCCTGATACCGAAATTTCGGTGAGCAACTTGTGGAATCATGGCGGGTTTGCCCCGAATGGCTATGGGGTGGCGCTCACCGGTGTGGCACTGGTGATTTTCTCCTACTTCGGCACCGAGATCGCCGTGATGGCAGCGGCCGAGTCTGAGGACCCAGCCAAGGGAATTAAACAGGCGACCAGTACCGTGATCTGGCGTATCCTGCTCTTCTTTGTCGGAGCAGTATTGATCATCACCATGGTGATTCCATGGGATGAGCTGCCTGAACCAGTGAACGTAGCCGCAGCCCCGTTCACCAAGGTCTTTGAACTGCTCGGTTTGCCGGGAGCTGCGATCATCATGCAGCTGGTCATCTTCACCGCGGTGATTTCCGTGCTCAACTCTGGACTGTATTCTGCCTCGCGCATGTTCGCCGCGCTGGCTGATCAAGGGTTCGCTCCTAAGTTTGTGGCCCGCCGTTCCAAGAACGGCGTCCCATTGTGGGCTTTGGTGGCTTCCACTTCCGGTGCGGTGATTGCGACTATTGTGAACTTCGCTGCTCCCGATTCGGGAGTCTTCGACTTCATCATGAACTCTGCCGGTCTGGTGGCGTTGTTCGTCTACGTCTTCATTTCGTTGACACAGATGCGCTTACGCCAGAAGATGACCTCCGAAGAGGTTGCGAATCTTAAGCTGAAGGTGTGGCTGCACCCATGGCTGAACATTGTGCTGTTTGTTGCTATCGCGGGCGTGCTGGGAGTCATGCTCAGCTCCGAGAGCGGTCGAACCCAGGTGTGGACCAGCTTGCTGGCCACCGCGGTGCTCGTCGCCTTCTGGCCGCTGGTGCGCAAGAACCTGAAGAAGCGCGGAACGTCTCAAGACGCCCTGGCGCTGAACAACGGCACCGAAGGCGAGCGCGTCAGCGAACACTAGGAATCATTGAACAAATGAGAATCGCCCTCAACCATTGATCATGGTTGAGGGCGATTGCCGTTCTGGCCCGGAGTGAGTGACCCGAAGTGAGAACCAAAGGGCATCTGGTCGGTGCCTAGGAGTACGGTAAAGGCATGACCTCAGCAAAGATTTCCTTGGGCGCAATAAACATGACCGCCGACAACCCACAAACACAGGCCACCTTTTGGGCAGCAGTAACCGGCAACCAAATTTCTGGTGGAGGCGACAGCTTCTACCTGGCACCTGCCAGTGCTGACGGCTTTGGAATGTTCTTCCAGCCTGCCACCGGGCCACGTTTGCAGTCGCAGGACGCTCATATGGATCTCACGGTCCCTTGGGGAACACGGGAAGAAGAAGTTCAGCGGGTGATCGAACTGGGCGCTACACACAAATGGGACGTCCTCGAAGAATTTGAGCACGTTCAGTGGACTACTCTGGCAGATCCAGAAGGCAACCTCTTCTGCATTGCGGAGCATCCTCCGGTTCACTAATTCTTGGCCTTTATGGGCAGATAATAGAGGGGTATTTCTTTACCGAGTTCCTTGCCGGTGAACCCTAAAATCGACGCACCGTATCCCCAGCCTCTTGCTTTATCAGCGAGGTGGGCGTGATGGAAAGATGGGGCGCCTGCCGCAGCGTGAGTTTGCTCCGATTCTTGGTGTGACGCCTTTTGCCGTTTCAGCCCTCGCCATCCGCGCACGTGACGGTCAGCGTTAGGCGTATCTTGCAGCACATCTGAAGGATCCGTGCGTGCTGTCCCAGCGGGGCGTTGATGTGCGCAAGCATCTTCTCCCTTTGATCCTTGGCTCTAATAAAAGCAAAGAAGAGAAGGCATTAAAGCAGCACAGTAAAGTTTGCAAAGAATGCAGTACGGTTTTTGCTGAGCTCAATGAAGTGGGCTCGGGCCTGCGCGCCGTCATTCTTCCATTGGTTGTTGATGGCACTACAGCCCTGGGTTTTCCGGCGGCCGGCCAATAATTCGGCGGTGCTGGACGTATTACCGCGATGGCTTTGGCGAGTGTTGCCGGCAGTGCTATCCGTGACTATGTTGCAAACGAACAGAAAACGTTCGATCAGCTCTGACCTCCCGGAGAGTCCCCAGTCGTTCTCCGAGTTCAGGATCCGCTAGTTGGACTAAAGATATCGCCCAAGATCAAGAAGATCTTGGGCGATATCTTTATGCGAAATTGAGCAGTAGCCAACAAACTATTTTTGAGTTTCCAGCGGCAGATCTGACAGAGGTAAGTCATCGCTCGTGCGGCGCCCTCCGCGCTGTGCCCCGGCTCCGGCAGCGATCACGATAATGATGCCAAAGACTTGGAACCAGGTTGGGGTCTGGGCCAAAACGAGCAAGCCGATAAGAATGCCAAAGGCCGGTTCGATGGAAAGCAATGTGCCAAAAGCGGTGTGCGTCATCCGCTTGAGGGCCAACATCTCCAAACCAAAGGCGATGACCGGGGTGATGAGGGCAATGCCCGCTGCAGCGGGCAGAGTCCACCACGCAAAATCGTGGCTGATAACTTGTGGCAGGCCCACCGGCATCGTTGCGATGGCAGCCACGGGGATGGTCAATGACAAGCCGCTGATTCCCGAGAAGCGATCACCAACGTGTTGAGTCAGTATGTTGTATAAGCCCCAACAGGTTCCGGCGCCCAGTGCGAACATCACACCTACTGCGTCAATTTTCCCGTGCCACGGTTCGGTGAGCAGTACAACGCCTAGGACAGCCAATATTGGCCACATCAACGCCTTGCGGTTTTTGCTCATGATTCCCGCAACGGTGAGCGGACCGAGGAACTCGATGGATACGGCAGTGCCCAGGGGTATGCGGTCAACGGCTTCGAGGAACAACGCGGTCATGAAACCGGTGACCACACCTAGTGCGATCAACGCTGGAATGTCTTGCTTGCGAATAGAGCGGAAATTTGGGCGCGCTATGATCCAGAGGAAAACAACGCCAAAGCACATGCGAAGCCATGCCGTACCGCCAGCGCCAACCTGCCCGATGACAAAGACGGACGTGGCGTTGGATAGCTGGACTGCCAGCATCGCGGTAACCGCCAAGGTCCACGGCGGCAGGCCATTGAGTGTGGAGCGAGGGTTCACTGGGCACCTACCATCCGCGTGGACACTTGTACTGCGGTGCCCAAAGATTCCAAGGCTTGGCTCAAGGCTTCGCCGGTTGCCTCTAGCTCTTCATCGGTCATGGGTGCCAAAGCATCCAAGATGAAAAAGCGGTAGTGGTGTCCTGGGACAGCGCGGTGCGCTTACCTTGGCGCCAGTTCCAGCGGCGGCAAGTCACCCCGGTATTATCCCGCCAAATCACTTCGCCTGCTTCAGGGTTCTCTAGCACCACTTCGCCACCGGCGGTCGTATCAAAGGATTCATCACCGGTGGCACGGGTGAGCATGGCCGGTCCGTCATAGAGATCAAAGTCTTCGCCACCGAGCGGAATTTGATGCAGTACGGAAATGGCGTTGTAAATATCAGTCAATGCATTCACACGCGGTAAGCCTGTGCCCGCGCGACGAGTGAGTGCTTCGAGGCTGTTGCGGGTGCGTTGAGGTTTGGCGCCAAACCCGCGGTAAGCTTCGCGCCAAGCGCTGATCTGCGGTAGCTGATCCACTGGGGTGGAGGCCAATAACTCATTGGCGTGAGCTTCTGCCTTGTTGATCAATTCATCAGCGATCTCAGAATTCGCCTGTGGGTCGATACCTTCAACCACCAACAGTAGTGCGCGGTAGTCGGTGCGTAGTTCTATGACCGAGGGGTCAATGGAGCAGCCGTAGAGGAATTCGGTGGGGGTCAGTCTATTCGTCATGGATGTTCTCCGTCTTATGTGTGTGGCCCACGCCTGGTTCGAATACGCACAGGCTGAATATGGCGGTGGTCTTGTGAATGTTTGAGTAAGAGTGGGCGGTGTCCCCGTCAAAGGACATGGCATCACCGGCTTTGAGCTCATGGGCTTCACCATCAACGTCTACGGTGATAGAGCCTTTGAGCAGATGCAGAAGTTCGCGGGTTCCTGCAACATGGGCTTCGCTCTCGTGGCGCTCGCCGGGGGCTAAATTCCAGTCCCATAGCTCAACGACTTCAGGGGCTTGGGTGCCGGCCACCAGAATTCCTCGGCCGCCATTCTCACCGTTCCACAAGACAGCACCTTCGCCTGCGCGCGTCACATTAGAGTGGCGTGCTTCCGGCGGTTCAACCAGGGCGGGCAGTCCTAGTCCCAACGCATCAGAAAGTTTGAGTAAAATGCTGACGCTGGGGTTGGCTGTCCCTTGCTCAACGTTGATGAGCATGCGGCGGCTGACCCCGGCATGCTCAGCGAGCTGATCCAGCGTCCATTCGTGTTTTTTGCGTTCGTTTTTTACTCGCGTGCCGATGGTTTGAGCGAGCCGCTCCGCGCTGGTCTCCATTAGTGCATCATATTGCACTGAAAGTGCATAGTCTATATTTAACGTCCGAAATGTCTGTAACTTCGTGGTCATAGGGTGCTTGTCATAAGAGCGGAATTCATTGACCGGTGCCAACTGATCACCTAGGGTAAACAAAAAATGCATATAGGTAATCCATCTCACGCCATATGCCCACCTCGAAGCGTCCGAATCCGGACCTCATCCTTGGGAGAACCGTTGAGCACAGTTGCACCTACCGAACAAGACGTTCTGGCCGCCGCCGCCAAAATCGTGAAAGCATTTGGCACGACTAACACTGAAGAATACTTCTCACTCTTCGCGCCCGAAGCATCATTCATTTTTCACCCCGAAGCATCCCGCTTAGATGACCGCGCTAGTTACGAAAAACTCTGGGACAGCTGGCTCAGTGATGGATGGCAGGTCACCGGATGCCAGTCCACTGAGCAACTGGTTCATGTTTTCGTTGGCGGTGCAGTCTTCAGCCACACCGTGGCAACACAAACCCGCACTGGAAATGATCCAGAGAACTACACCACTGATTCCTATGTAGAACGTGAAACTATCGTTTTCCGCCACGAAACAGACGGCTCACTGATAGCCATCCACGAGCACCTTTCAACGGTGCCGGAGACAGCACCAGCTGAAGCCACCGGTGAGAACGCATGAATCTCTACCGCAAATTTGAACAGAAGCTAGAAGCCGGCGCCGAAAGCTCCGGCCCGATTCGCGGACAGCTGGGCACCGGCCGCATCGGCATGATCTGGCTAGCAGCAAACCTCGTGGTAACCACACTTCTGACCGGAACCTTCTTTGTACCCGGACTGAACTTCTCACTGGCGCTGGTGATGATCGTTGCCGGAACGTTGATCGGTGCCGTCATCTTGGTGTTGATCGGAAACATTGGCACCCGCACCGGGCTGCCGACCATGGCCATCACCCGCGGAGCTTTTGGCACGCGAGGCAGCTTGTTACCCGTGGCGGCCAATGTCATCGTATTGATGGGATGGAGCTGGGTGCAAGCCATGCTGGCGGGCGTCACCGTCAACTATCTAATTGCCTCCACGACCGGGTTCAGCAATCCTGTCCTATTCTCAGTGCTTTGCCAAGTCTTCGTAGTGATACTGGCACTGTTTGGGCACGAAGGAATCTCGAGAGTTGAACCCTGGCTTGCCGTATTGATCTTGGCCATCATGGCCTACGTCTTTGCCATGGCCTTCGGCAAATACAATCCTGCAGAGTTTGCTGCGATCCCAGTTGATACCTCGCTAGGGTACACACCGTTTATCGTTCTGGATATCGTGATTGCCACGGCGATTTCATGGACTGTGCTATCGGCCGATATCAACCGCATGGCGCGCAATACTCGCGCCAGCATTGTCGGTTCAGGCATTGGCTATACGCTTTCCACCGTGTTGGCAATGATCCTTGGCGCCACCGCTATTGGGTACGTCATCCTTTCCGGTGACCAAGCAACAGAGTTTGATCCAACAATCCTTGTTGAAGCCTTTGGCGCCCCACTGGCTATTGCCATTTTCTTATCGGTGATGGCCACCAATACGATGGCGGTCTACGGAATGATCACCTCGGTGGTCAACTCTCGTCCCGAACGTAAACTGCCGTTCTTGGCTACAGCTTTGGTGGTCGGTACAGTTTCCATCCTCGGAGCCACCTGGCTAGCGTTACTGGATCAGTTCACTGATTTCTTGACGCTCATCGGTGCATTTTTCGTTCCAGTCTTCGCCATCATGATTGTGGACTACTACCTGCTCAAGCGTTCGCGCTACACGCGTGACATCCTGCGCCACACCGGTGGAGCCTACTGGTACCGCAACGGAGTGAACCCGATTGCCGTTGCCGTATGGGTGGCAGGTGCGGTTGTCGCCTACCTGCTGACCTACCTCTTCCCAAGCCCAATTGGCGCCACCCTTCCGTGCTTCTTCGTCAGCTTCCTGCTCTATCTGGGTCTGTCCTGGAAACAACGAGACCGAGGCCAAGTTGTAGCTCATGAGCACCTAGTAAGTGAGGAATCTCAGAACGCCAGCTGACCGGCAAGAGAGCAAGGTCTGGAGCTTATATCTGAATCTCTGGCACCGGTAGCCACCACTTCACTTCTACACATAGACTTGCTAAAAACGGGACGAGTCAAGCTCATAGCTACTGACATCGAAATGACCGCCAGCAGTGTTCTCCGCCGTAAGAATGTGAGTAGTGACTATGGAAGTTACCGGTGCTTTAACACCCTTCAATTCACCCATTGTGAAACTTGAGCGTCTCTTCGATGCCAACGAAATTGAAATATTCGCCAAACTGGACTCATTACAACTTTCTGGCAGCACCAAGGAACGCACCGCGGAATCCCTGATCACAGCATTCCTAGAGACAGGTGAACTGAAGCCTGGCGGAATGGTGGTGGAATCAACTTCAGGTAACTTGGGGATTTCCCTGGCCCGGCAATGCATCGTGCGAGACATCAGATTTGTTGCCGTTGTTGATGAAAACGCCAACAAATCAGCCCTAGACATCATGCGTGCCTATGGAGCAACCGTGGACCTAGTGGTGGATCCACCCGATGGCAACAGACTTGCCGCACGCCGGAAACGGGTCGCTACCCTGTTGGCAGAAAACCCTGGTGCGGTGACCACCAACCAGTACGGGTCTGCGCGCAACCCCGAGGCTCATTACTCCACGACCATGCCAGAAATCATGGAGGCGATGGGTGGGGATCTAGATATGCTCTTTGTCGCCACCAGCACCACTGGCACGATTCTCGGATGCCAAAAGTACGTGCGAGAACATCAGCTCAAAACAAAACTGATTGCGGTGGATGCGCTGGGCTCGGTGCTCTTTGGCGGCCAATCGGCCGAACGGCGCCTGCCTGGTCTGGGTGCAGGAATCGTCCCTGAGCTGTCCCTAGAAGTACAGCCCGACGAAGTTTTACGTATACCTGAAATCGAAATGGTTCGTGGCTGCCGACTACTGGCCAAGCGGGAAGGCATCCTTGCTGGAGCATCTACCGGAGCAATCGTCGCTGCCATGGGGAAAATGCTCCCAGAAATTCCCCAAGGATCACGGGTTGCTTTCCTCGTGCACGATTCGGGGGTTCCCTATCTCCACACGGTCTACAACGACGAATGGGTGCAAAAACTCTCGGTGAGTCGCCTCAGTCTGCAAATTTAGCTGAGTTAGAAGTTGATGCTGAACGATGATCCGCATAGCGATGATCGGAGGCGGACCAAAATGTTTGTTTGCTTTGCTGGAACTGAACGATGTGCTCAGCGACAACGAAGCCCAAACAGTTCAGGTTGATGTTTATGACCCATACCCGCCGGGAGCCGGACGGGTATGGAATACCACGCAGCCCAACGAACTGAGATTGAACGTCAACTCGCGCATTATCGACGCGTCATCCAGTCTGTGCGATCAGACGTTCAACGAATTCAGAAATAACGCATTGCAGGGAACTACCGATGAGGTCTTTCCGCCGAGGGCTCTTGTCGGGGAGTACCTCAGCGAGCAATTTCAACGATTGGTACAGCACGGGAAACTGCCGGTCACACATCGGGCGTCAGCAGTGCACAAAGTGGAACGCCAAGCAGGACAGTGGTTGGTGACCAGCGACTCCTGGTACGACCTCTATGACGAGGTAGTCATCGCCACTGGGCATGGACTCGCTGGCTACCAACACGAGCAGAAGTCGGCAACGACCATAACTGCGGCTGAACTAACGGTAGAGCGCTCGGCCGATGCTCAGCATAAGGTGCCCGACCGAAGCACGGTGCGGATCCGCGGTGCAGCACTGACCGCTTATGACGTGGTCATGACGTTGACCGAGGGACGTGGCGGGCAATGGGCACCTTCGGAGGACGGGACACCGGGCCGCTTGAGATATGTGCCCAGCGGAAAAGAACCACGGCTCATGACCATGCTCTCGCGTCACTGTATCCCGATGACACCCAAACCCATGGGCCTTCCGACCCAAGCGCAGGACATTCTTCATAACTACCGGTTACAACTGCGCCAGTGGAGCAACACTAGCGAACACCACACCGAGCAGATGTGGCGGATCCTTTTAGCTTGCGCCATGGACATCGCCGGTAGCGCCGGAGTTCCGGCGAGCAAAGAATCCCTAAAACAAACGGTGGATAACGGGAGATCAGAGCAGTTCTCCACTCTGGCCAGTCCCTTTGAACAAATGAGATATACCCTTGATGCGCACCGTGGGCTGAAGCCGCAAACCCATGAATGGGTGTGGGCCATCGTTTGGTCTGGCCTGTATTCAGAACTAGTGACCGCACTGGCTAGATACCAGTGGGCCCCGGCGGACCGGAAGAAGTTCAACGCGGCGGCCACTAATCTTGAACGCATGGCTTTCGGACCGCCAGAACCGACGGCGCAGAAACTGCTGGCCCTGTACGACGCCGGAATGCTCCAGCACCAAACATCCGGCATGGAACATACCGGCGGCGTCCTAACCATCGATGCCGTGACCGCACCTCCCGGTGTGCTCGCAGCTGCCTTCCCTGACGGAGAACCCGCCAACGAATTGATCAGCTCGTTACTCTCTGCCGGCGAGGTCAAGATCAGGACCGGCGAGCGCGGGCTGCTCACGGATGCCGACGGGACCTGTATCAATGCCGAAGGTTCACGCAACGAATCCTTGAGTGCTCTAGGACGCCCCACCGAAGACCCCACCTTGGGCCATGACACCTTGAATCGAACCTTGCACCTGGAGTACCGGGGCTGGGCCCGGCGCATCATGGCGCAAGTGAACGCTCGAAGCCAGAAAGTAGCCAACTGATGCCACCGCTGATGCACGGAACCTTGCCCATGACTGCCCGACTAGAACCATGGATGGAGAGCCTGGTTCAGGATCCGGAGCTATGCAAAGAATTGCTGTCCGATTACGGGTCACCACTGAACGTTCATGATTACTCATCCATGGCCCGGAACGTCGCTGAATTACGGGATGCCGCGGCAGTGCATGACATTGATTTCCAAATCTATTTGGCACGCAAGGCCAACAAGACCCTGGGTGCCATCGACAAAGCCGTGGCCGAGGGATGCGGTGTAGATGTGGCGAGCTTCAATGAGCTGGATCAATGCTTGAGACGCGGTGTCAGCCCAGAGTCGCTGATTGTCACCGCCGCGGTGAAATCTAGAGCTCTGCTGAAGTTGGCGGTAGAGAATGACGTCGTGCTGAGTCTGGACAACACCGATGAAGTCATGGATCTCTTGGAATTGACTACGAGTGACGGAACGCCGGTGCCGGTGGCTTTGCGTCTGGCCTCAAGCAACCCGGCGATTGCGCCCACCAGGTTTGGGCTGAGCGCTCAGCAATGGCTGGACTTCTTTGCCCAGATACATAGTCCCGAAGTTTTCAGCATTGTTGGTGTGCACTTCCACCTTAACGGCTACAGCGGCGAACAGCGGGCACTAGTCTTGCAAGAGTCCTTGGAATTTGCAGACGCCCTGGCACAGCTGGGTCATAAGGTGAAATTTGTAGATATGGGTGGCGGTATTCCCATGTCTTATCTTGATGATTCGCAGCAGTGGTCTGGATTCTGGGAAGCGCTCGCCGAAGTACCTGAGGGTGATGAATCATTAACTTGGAAATCTGACCGGCTGGGCGCCACTGGGCCGCAGGCCAGCACCGCTTTGTATCCGTATCACCAAGAACTGATTCGCGGCCCATGGCTGGAGAAGATTCTCATCGCTCGGGGTGCTGATGGGTCCCAGACTGTGGGCCAGATGCTCAATGCCCGGGGGATCCAGCTGCGTTGCGAACCGGGACGTTCGCTACTTGATGGGTGTGGACTGACCCTGTCCGAGGTGGCGTTTACCAAGGAACGCAACGACGGGGTGAGCCTGGTGGGACTTCATATGAATCGCACCCAGTGCCGTTCTACTGCCGCGGACTTCTTGGTCGACCCGATTCTCATCAAAGCTTCGGGAAGGCATGCGCACGATCGTTCCCCATACAGTGGCTTCCTCGTAGGTGCGTACTGCATCGAGGAAGAACTCATCCTGCGCCGGCGCTTCGAATTCCCGCAAGGGGTAGCCAAAGGCGATGTAGTGGCTTTCCCCAATACCGGGGGATACTTGATGCACATTATCGAAAGTGCTTCGCACCAATTGCCGCTAGCCAAAAATGTTGTATTGGATGGTGCCAACGCGAGCCTTGACGATATTGACCAGGTCGGCGCCGGCCATTGATGGCTGGTACCGACCTGGTGCATGACGCGCAGAAGCGGATGATTTGGACTAGCCCACGTGCACCCAGGGCCGGCGCTGCAGATTAGGCTCTGCTTCGCGCAAAACTTCGCGGGTCAAGGGGGCAATCTCACCTTGTCCAAGGAAAATGAACTTGGCCAGGTTCAACAGTGGATTGCCTTCGGTCCAGCGGAAGTAGATGTGTGGCATTACTTTGTACTGATCTCGAATAGCCATGGAGATGGCCGCAATCGAGGTAGAAACCGATGGGGCTGTCGCTTCAAGAATCCATTGACCATGACGGGTGATACCGCGAACTTCAATATCTTGGGCGAAGTCCGAGTAGTCACTGACCTTGATTTCCAGGAACACCACCTGTGCACGCTGCGGGATATGGCTGGCAAGGATAGCGTGCTGGTGCTTGTGCAGGTAGCGCCGCTTGGAAATCTTCACCGGCTCGTGGGCGATCAGTCGGAGCAACCCAGCGCTGCTGGCTTTCTGGATGATGTCCACTGCGCAGTCATCAAACATGACCGAGGTGGCGCGAAGTTCAGTGGAGCGGCGGAACCTAGAAAGTATCGAGACCACGAGCACTCCTGCAATGAAGAAGGCAGCAATCTTCAAGCCATCCGGGCGCTCAACACAGTTGGCAATCGTGGTGTAGACGAAGACCAGGCTGGCAGTTCCAAAGAGAATTGTTTTGCCTCTTTCACCGTGCCGTCGTGCCGAGATGGTTACCGCAATGGCCGCGGAACTCATGAGCACCAGAACACCGGTGGCATAGGCGGCTCCCTGCGCATCAACACTTGCATCAAAATGAACGGTGATGCCAATGGCTACCAGGATGACAACAAGAACCAGGGGCGCACTGCGCTGGCCCAAGCCGGAGCCATGCCAAAACGAGGCAGGTAACGCGGAATAAGGTTCAGCATGCCAGCCAACGCTGAAGCGCCAGCAAACCACAAAATGAGAATCGTGGAAATGTCATAGACCGTTCCAAATGCGTCACCCATCAGGTGGTGAGCTAGCCACGATAGTGCACGGCCATTGGCCTCACCGCCGGCTTGGAATTCTCGAGCTGGGATCAAGATGGTGGTCACGATAGATGACAGGACCAAGAAGCCGCTCATGATCAGCGCTGCTGTGGTCAAGAGCTTTTTGCGCCCTTGATGCGTCCAGCAGGGTTCGCTTCGGTATCACCTGGAGCCTTGGAGATTTGGGGCATGACAGCAACGCCGGTTTCAAAGCCGGACAGGCCCAAAGCTAGCTTGGGGAACACCAGCAGGCAGACCAGCAACATCATGATCGGATCCCCGTGCGCGGTGAACAGTGAGTCCACCCAGTTGCTGACCGTGACCGGGTGTCCAATGATGTTGGCGGCCGAAACGATGATGATGACCAAGTTCAGTGCCAAGAATGAGAACACGAGAGTTACGGCAATCCAGATGACCTCGGAGAAGCCACGCAAAAACAGCGCACCGAGCAAGATGAGTAGAACTAGGGTGATCGGCACTTCCTTGCCGGTGAACCAGTCTGGGGTGAACGGGTTCTCAATGAGGTGTGCTGAAGCGTCCGCGGCCGACAGGGTTGCGGTGATCATAAAGTCGGTGGCTGCGAATCCTAAGAGGATGAGGACAAATACTTTGCCCTTCCAATGCGGCATGAGCCTTTCGAGCATGGCAATGGAACCTTGGCCGTGGGGGGACTCTTGGGCAACGCGGCGGTATACCGGCAGAGCGGCGCCCAAGGTGACGGCAACAAGTATCAATGTTGCAAAGGGTGCGAGTGCGCCGGCAGCAAGCGCGGCAATAGCTGGCTGGTAGCCGAGCGTAGAGAAGTAATCCAGACCTGAAAGGCACATTACCTGCCACCATTTGGCACCATGCTTGCCCTCGTTGCTGGTGTCTTCCTGGCCGACTGAACTGTCGGTCAGCCACAGGCGCAATCGAGATGGCACCTTGGCTGCTGGTGCCTGATTCGACCCTTGGATCTGCGCATTTGTTTTGTTCACGAAAATGTACAGTACGCCTCAATTGGCAAGTAAGCGCCCCTTTGGGAGGAATATTTTTAAAAGCCCAGTCAACGCAGGAAATAGTGATTGTACGCAAGTTAGGGTGAACGTTTATGAGGCGTCAGAAATACTCTATTGGTGCGCAAGCCGACCCGGAACGGTCCAGAGGGAAATCCCTTTGATCTATACCTTTAAAATCCATACGATTGGTTGATGGCGAGATTTGAGATCTCGGCATCGAGAGTCTCTTTTCTTTGGCAGTGGGAGCATTCAAACGAAAGAAATTGTGTCGTTGAGCACAGGAATGGCCGTGATGTGAAGCCATTATCAAGATTCCTCCAAGGCGCATTAAGACGGCGTTAAGAGCCGGTCTTGGCGGGGCCTTGGGGAGGTGCAATGGGAATGTATCAGCGTCATGCATTGGTATGACCAAAACTTCGCAGAGTGCACAAAGGTGGACAGCATCGTGTTCATGAGGGTCCAGCGTTCCCACGACGCAGCGCAGGTCATCAGTGCTCTGACCGGACCAGTTCGCAAAGCATTGCTGAATAATCCTGTCCGCCTGGTTCCTCTAGGATTTTTAGCCGCAATTGCGTTTGGAACGCTCATGCTGCTTTTGCCCATCTCGCGAGTTGACCCAGAGGTTGGCGGCTTCATGCCAGCCTTGTTCACCGCAGTATCCGCTGTCTGCGTCACCGGCTTGGTTACGGTAGATACTGCTACCTATTGGACTGAGATAGGCCAAGGTTTTATCCTGTTGCTGATCCAGGTGGGCGGTTTCGGGATCATGACCTTGAGTTCACTTCTGGCGTTGTTAGTGCGCAAACAACTGGGCTTGCGCACACAACTTGTGGCCGCTTCGGAGACCCAAGCCTTAAACCTCGGCGATGTGCGCCGGATACTCGTTTTTGTCGCCAAAACTACTTTTGCCATCGAATCACCGATAGCCCTCGTGCTGTCGGTACGGTTCTGGGTTATTAATCCCGCAGATCCGGCTGGCGCCATCTGGGGCGGTGTCTTCCACTCGATTTCTGCTTTTAATAATGCTGGATTCGCCCTCTACAGCGATAGCCTGATCAGCCACGCAGGTGACCCGTGGATTATGGTCCCGCTGTGCGTCGCGGTGGTTCTGGGCGGATTGGGATTTCCGGTGATCTACGAATTGCTTCGTGGCAATGGCTCAAAGAAGAGCTGGTCCGTACACACCACGCTGACCCTCTGGGGAAGTGTCGGCCTGCTGGTGATAGGTGCACTGCTTCTGGGTCTGTTCGAATGGAACCGGCCCGAGACCTTGGGGAACCTTTCCCCAGGAGGTAAAGCACTGGGCGTGATGGGATTGAGCGTCTTTCCACGTACCGCAGGATTTAACAATATTGACTATGGGCAGGCTTCGTCCGAGTCCTTGCTGGTTACAGAGGTCCTAATGTTCATTGGTGGAGGAAGCGCAAGCACCGCCGGTGGCATTAAGATCGGCACCTTTCTGGTGCTCGCCTTCGCCGTGTGGAGTGAGGCGCGCGGCCATGAGCAGATCACCGTGGGACGTCGTGCTATTGGAACAGTGATTCAGCGCCAAGCGCTGTCTGTAGCCCTATTGGGCGTTGGCGCGGTGGTGGTCGGTTCGCTGTTACTACTGGTGCTCACAGAGCATTCGTTGGAAGAAGTCTTGTTTGAATGCATCTCGGCGTTCGCTACTGTCGGAGTAAGTATGGGAATTACTGCCGATCTGTCCACCGGCGCCCAACTGGTGATTACCAGTCTGATGTTCATCGGCCGTGTGGGGATCGTTTCGGCTGCCGCCGCGCTGGCCCTGAGCCACCGACGGTTGCTGTTTAGGTTGCCAGAAGAGCAGCCGGTCATAGGCTGAGTGGGGCACCGTGTCTGAGCTACCGTATTCCGGTACGATCACTGGGTACTGGCTAGGATCCCGAACGCCAAGGAGCATCATGGACGTGTCGAACACCGGGCCACAGGTCCACCCGCTTCTGATCGTCGCGCTGTCGGGCCGTGCCGGGTCCGAGTCCCTGCTGCGCCGCGCACTGCACGAGGCCGTGCAGATGCAAGGGGCTGAGGTAATGGCGGTCCATGTTCCACAACGCGGCATAGGTGCAAATCAAGCAGGCCAAGAAGCAGAGCTTGCCAGATTGCGCACGGCCGCGGAAAGCGCCGGGGCCACCTGGCATATGGTGCTGGGCCAAGACATCAGCGAAGCGCTACTGGGATTCGCCCGAAGCACACAAGCCACGCACCTGGTCATCGGAGCCCAGCTCCCAGGCTCTGGACGCCGGCGGATGCGCGATCAGCTGTCCCTGAGGCTGGCACAGCAGGCCACCGCACCGGCTGATCCCAGCATCATGATCATTCCCAGTCCCGCACTGCCAGGTAGCGAAGGAAGGGCCATGCGTGATGTTTTCCAGAAACGCCAACGGCTTAACGGCACCCGGCGACTGCTGGGCTGGCTCTTAGCCGCTTGCGGACCACCCTTGCTAGCCAGCGGTTTTCTACTGGGCGGCAGTGAAAGCGAACTGCTGACCTTGATCTTCCTTAGCCAGCTCACACTGGTGGTCTTTGTAGCCCTGTTGGGAGGCTGGTGGCCAGCGCTGGCAACGGCCTTACTGGGCACCGCCATCCTGAACTGGTTCTTCACCCCACCGACGGGGCAATTGCATATCCATGAGCCATTCAATGTCGTGGCGCTGAGTCTTTTCTTGCTGGTCGCGGCCGGCGTGGCACGGGTGGTGGACATCGAAGCACGGCGCACCGCCGAGGCCGGCCAAGCCCGGCACCAGGCGGACACGCTCTTTGAATTATCCGGCGGGGTGATCCGCGAAGGGCTGCGCGTTCCGGCACTGCTCGAGTGGCTCTGCCGTTCCTACCAGCTGCGCGGGGCCGCACTGGTTCGGCGGGGTAGTGAGTCCTCGCCGACTCCGGTCACCGTGGCATCGGCTGGAGTAGCGCCTGCGAAGGCAGAGACCAGCGACTACGCCATCACGGTAGATGCAGAACATCTGCTGTTGATCGATGGCATTCCGCGTGAAGCCTCGGATCAGGGAATCTTTGAGGCCTTTGCTGGGCGCATCGCCGCAGTGCTGCAACATCGGGCGCTCGCCGAGGCGCGTTTGCAGTCCCGAGAACTGGCCGCCGGTAATGCCATGCGCACCGCATTGCTCGCCGCGGTCTCCCATGATCTGCGCACTCCGTTGTCGGGGATCAAGGCTTCGGCCTCCAGTCTGCGGATGCAGGATGTGGTGCTGAGTGAGGAAGACACCTCGGACCTGTTGGCCACCATTGAGGAGTCGGCCGACCAGCTCAGCGAACGAATCGAGGATCTGCTGAGCATGAGCCGGATCCAGGCCGGCGAGCTGGTGGTGCACCGTAGCCGGATCCAAGTTGAGGATCTGGTGGCTTCGGCCGTGCGCGATCTGGCCGGGCAGATTCGTCCGGCACACCTGCAGGTGCAAATTCCCCCAGACTGCCCACCGGTCAGTGCAGACTACGGACTGGCCGTGCGAGTGTTGGCCAACCTGCTGGAAAATGCGGTGCGCTATGGCGGGGAGAGCCCGTTGCAGCTGCGCGCGGTCCCCACCTCCACCGACGTACGTATTCAGGTCATCGACCATGGGGCCGGGGTGCCGCAGGAAGAAAAAGACCGGATCTTCCGCCCCTTCCAGCGGCATGGCGATAGGGATAACACCACCGGCCTAGGGCTGGGATTGGCCGTAGCCCGAGGCCTGGCCGCCGGCATGGACGGAGACGTCCAAGCACAAGATACTGAGGGCGGGGGAGCCACGATGGTCTTCATCCTGCCGATATTCGAGGACAGAACATGACCACCACTGTATTGATCGTGGAGGATGATCCGCAGATCGCTCGTGCCCTGCTGGTGAACCTCAAGGCCCGAGGCTACCGCGCACTGCATGCAGCCACCGGACTCCAATGCCTGCAGTTGGCTGCGGACGCGCACCCGGACGTGATCCTGCTGGATCTGGGGTTACCCGATCTTGAAGGCGGAGATGTTATTGACGGAATCCGTGGCTGGTCAAGTGTGCCAATTATTGTCGTCTCCGCCCGGCACGAGTCCCACAGCAAGGTAGATGCCCTGGACCGGGGAGCGGATGACTTTATTACCAAGCCCTTTGCCATGGATGAGCTGTTGGCACGATTGCGTGCAGCACTGCGCCGTGCACTTCCGGACCCGGGACAGGCCGTCGTGGAAACCTCGGACGGTCGGCTGCGCATTGATCTATCCAGCCACTCGGTGAGCGTTAATGGCGGAGCGGTGCGGTTGACCCGTTTGGAATGGCGAGTGCTGGAAGTGCTAGCCAGCAACCCGCATCGGCTGATCGGCGGTAGCGAGCTGCTCACCACGGTCTGGGGTCCCGAATACGGTGAAGAAGCGAATTATCTGCGTGTGTATATGTCGCAGCTGCGCACCAAGCTGGAACCTGAGCCTTCCAACCCCTGCTACTTCCTGACCGAATTGGGTATGGGGTACCGCTTTACGCCGTGAGCGACGAGCACGATTAGAAGGTCTTGCCCGAATATCCCAGCTTGCGCGAAATTTGCGCTGCGGTAGTTCCCATGACCGTCTTCAGTGCCTTCATGCGTTCATCCGGCATATATGGATTGGTGGCCGACATGCTGATGGCGGCAATGATTTTTCCACTGCCATCACGAATTGGCGCAGCCACGCAACGGATTCCAGGTTCATTGTCTTCCAGATCCAAGGCGATACCTTCTTTGGCGTAGGACTTCATGCGCTTGAGGAAGGCTGCCTTAGTTTGGTGCGGTGCTTGCTCGATGGGGGACTCCGAATCGAAGGTTGATTCCCACCTGTCCGGGGTGTCTAACAGCAACGCCTTGCCAATGCCGGTGCGGCTTAGTGGCATTCGTTGACCTACCCGAGAGCGCATCTGTGCGCCACGAGTTCCGGGAACTTTGTCTACATAGAGCACCTGCGCTTCGTCTTCCACTGCTAGGTGCACGGTGTCCTGATATTTGCGGGCCAACTCTTCAAGGATTGGTTTGGCAATGACTGGAACTGGGCTTTGGTAGAGCGCATGGAAACCCAGCTCAATGAGCGCTGGGCCCAAACTGAAATCAGTGCCATGGGTGCTGCGCAGGAATCCGCGCTGCACCAAGAGCTTCACCATGCGCTGGGCGGCGCTTTTGCCAATGTTCGCTTCAGCTGAAACTTCATTGAGGTTAGTTGCACCGCGCCCAACAGCACGCAAAATGTCTAGTCCGCGTGCAAGTGTGAGGGTGCCGGCGGGCGGAGAGTCAACTGAATTTTCGTCTTTGAGTTCAGCTTCGAGTGCCATTGACGTCCCCTTGGTTTGATAATCAACAAGATCCTGTATCCCACTATATGCAACGCTCTTTGAAGTATTGGGATGACTCAGAGAATATTCACATGTGAATGGGACCACATTCAAGTGAGCTCGTGCAGTGCACGAGATGAAACAGGAGTTATGACAAACATCGCCGAAGCCCAGCTGATTGCCCTTGACTGGGGAACCACCTCCGCACGTGCCTACCTCATGGGCAACGACGCGAGCATTGTGGCCGAACGAAGTGCAGCTCTAGGAATCATGCAGGTCGCGGCACGAGCTAAAGAACAGTCCCTGACACTGAATAAAGCATTCGAGCAGGCCCTGGCCGAACTATGCGATAACTGGCTGGAAGACTATCCGCAGATCCCCGTCATTGCCTGCGGAATGATTGGCAGCCAGCAGGGCTGGGTTGAAGCAACCTACCGTCAGGTGCCCGCCACCGTGGCAGACCCCACCTTTGAACTAGCCTCGGTCCAGATTGCCGAGAACCGACGAATGCACATCATTCCCGGCGTCCTAGACCTCAGAGAACTTCCCGATGTCATGCGTGGAGAAGAGACTCAGATTCTCGGCGCAATCGAGCTTGGTGATGCAGCTGTAGATAATGCGGCGGAGCAGCTCTTCTTGCTACCCGGCACCCACTCAAAGTGGGCCACAGTTCAAGGGCGGACAATCACCGGATTCTCGACCTCCATGACGGGGGAGACCTTCGGGTTACTCAGCACCCAGTCCATCTTGTCCAAACTAATCAAGCCAACAGACTCAGTGAGCTGGGATGCCTTTGAACGTGGGGTGAACATCTCCAAATCTTCTAATGGGGATGCGGACCTCATGCTGACGTCGTTCTCGGCGCGCACCTTGGTACTCACCGGACGTTTAGAGCAAACCGAAGTCAGTGACTATCTGTCCGGATTGATGATTGGTGCCGAAATTAGGTCGGTACTTGGCGCCTGGCAAGACTCAGCACTTCCAGCGCTGACCATCTGCGGCAACGAAGAACTTAGCGCCAGATACACACGGGCACTGAAGATCTTTGGTGTCACCGAAGTCCGCGCACTTCAGGGCACCGCGCCTCGTGGAGTCTGGGCCGTGGCCAGTGCGCTCGGCATGTTTCAGACCACCTCGATCTAAGTCATTTATCTCGCCAACAACTCTTATAGAAAGGCTCACACCGTGAATGAAGATCCATCCTCGTTGCGTCCCTCAGGGCTTGTCGCCATCTTGCGTGGCCTTGACCCGGCTGAAGCGCAGGCCGTCGGTGAATGCCTCTATGCCAGTGGTTTTCGCTCTTTAGAAGTACCGCTCAATTCACCACAGCCACTGAAGAGTATCGAAATCTTGCGCCGCACACTTCCTGCGGACGCCGTTGTTGGTGCCGGGACCGTACTCACCGTGGATCAGGTTCGCGCTTGCCACGATGCGGGCGCACAGATCATCGTTTCGCCAAACACCAACGTCGCGGTCATCGCCGAAACCGTGGCACTACGGATGGAATCATTCCCCGGAGCCGCGACTCCGAGCAATGCCTTTGACGCCATCGAAGCTGGCGCCACAAACGTAAAGATTTTCCCGGCCGAGCAAGTTGGCTTGGCGGGCTTCAAAGCCTGGACCGCAGTGCTCCCCAAAGAGATTCGCCTGATACCAGTAGGCGGTATTACCGAGGAGAACATGCAGCAATGGGTTGAAGCCGGTGCCACCGGATTTGGTATTGGCTCCTCGCTCTACAAAGCGGGACGAAGCCTAGAAGATTTGAAAACCAGAGCGGACAAGATTGTCCACGCTTACCAAACGATCCATGAGATGAGGATGTCTGCATGAAAATCACCAAACTGACCACTTACATGGTGCCACCACGTTGGCTCTTCCTGAAGATCGAAACCGACGAGGGAATTTCCGGCTGGGGAGAACCAGTTCTTGAAGGTCGTGCATCAACCGTAGCTGCGGCTGTGGAAGAACTTTCTGATTACCTCATTGGCCAGGATCCACGAAACATCGAGGACCTGTGGACCGTGATGTACCGTGGCGGTTTCTACCGCGGTGGCGGAATCATGATGAGTGCGCTGGCCGGTATCGACCAGGCGCTGTGGGACATCAAGGGCAAGGCACTTGGTGTTCCTGCCTACGAGCTGCTGGGTGGCAAAGTCCGCGACAAGATCCGTGTGTATTCATGGATTGGTGGCGACCGCCCCTCGGACACCGCTGCCGCAGCGAAGGCCGCTGTTGATCGTGGCTTCACCGCGGTGAAAATGAACGGTACCGAAGAACTTCAGTACATCGATACCTGGGACAAGGTCCAGGGCTGCTTGGAAAACGTTCAGGCAGTTCGTGATGCCGTAGGTGAGAACGTAGGTATCGGCGTCGACTTCCACGGCCGAGTCCACAAGCCTATGGCCAAGGTCCTGCTCAAAGAACTAGAACCCTACAAGCTGATGTTCATTGAAGAGCCAGTGCTCAGCGAAAACGTGAACTCAATGCTGGAACCGCTGCGTAACTCCAGCACTCCTATTGCCTTGGGTGAACGCCTCTTCTCACGCTGGGACTTCAAGGATGTTCTGGCCAGTGGGGCAGTAGATATTATTCAGCCGGATCCTTCGCACTGCGGTGGCATCACCGAAGCGCGCAAGATCGCGGCCATGGCTGAAGCCTATGACGTGGCCGTAGCGTTGCACTGCCCACTAGGCCCAATCGCTCTGGCAGCAAACCTGCAGATTGACGCCGGCGCGTACAACGCCTTTATCCAGGAACAATCCCTGGGAATCCATTACAACAAATCCAACGATCTCCTTGATTACGTCAATGATCCGTCGGTCTTCGCCTACGAGGATGGCATGGTCGCTATCCCTGACGGCCCGGGTCTGGGTGTTGATGTAAATGAAGAGTACGTCATTGAACGCGCAGCTGAAGGTCACCGCTGGCGCAACCCAATTTGGCGTCACAAGGACGGATCCTTCGCAGAATGGTAAATCGAATGTCTCAGTCGACAGTGTCGTCAGCTGCCACACTTAAGAGCACTGACAAAGCAACAAAGATGCGCTACGCCGTAGCGTTGATGTTGTTCCTAACCGTAGTCATCAACTACATGGACCGTTCAAACCTTTCGGTTGCAGCTCCATTGATCTCCGAGGAATTCGGTCTCGATACTGCACAGCAAGGTCTGCTGCTCTCCGCCTTTGGCTGGACCTACGCCGCCATGCAGCTGCCTGGCGGATGGTTGGTAGACCGGGTACAGCCCCGCCTGCTGTACCCAATCTGCCTCGTGCTCTGGTCCGTAGCGACCATCTTTATGGGCATGGCTGGAAGCTTCGTTGCCTTGATCGTTTTGCGTTTGGCCGTTGGTGGTTTTGAAGCACCTGCGTACCCAATCAATAACAAGGTAGTCACTGCTTGGTTCCCAGAGCGTGAACGCGCCACAGCTATTGGCTTCTACACCTCGGGCCAGTTCATTGGTCTTGCGTTGCTGACCCCAGTTCTGCTGTGGTTGCAGCATGCACTGACCTGGCACTGGGTCTTTGTTGTCACCGGCGCTGTTGGCATCGTGTGGGGCTTGATCTGGTTCTTCATGTACCGCAATCCGGTGGACTCAAAGCGGACCAACGCTGCTGAACTGCAGTACATCCGAGAGGGTGGCGGACTGGTAGATTTGGGCAGCTCGCAGGCCAAGGCGCCTGCTGCGAAACTGAGCAAAGCAGACTTCGCTCTGGTGCTGGGCCGACGCAAGCTCTGGGGCATCTACATTGGTCAGTTCTGCTTGACCTCTACCTTGTGGTTCTTCTTGACCTGGTTCCCAACCTACTTGGTGACCTACCGCCACATGGACTACATCAAGACTGGTTTCTTAACGTCGCTTCCGTTTGTTGCAGCGTTGGTGGGTGTATTGATTAGTGGTGTTCTCTCTGACTTCATGCTCAAGCGTGGAGTAAGTCTGGGGACTTCTCGAAAGCTACCAATCATTACCGGGCTGTTGCTCTCCATGAGCATGATCGGTGCCATCTTCACCGACAGCACTGCTCTGGTTATCACGTTCATGTCCATTGCTTTCTTCGGTAATGGTCTGGCATCGATTACCTGGTCGCTGGTTTCTGCGCTGGCACCGTCGCGCCTGATTGGATTGACCGGTGGCATGTTCAACTTCATCGGCAACCTGTCCTCGATTGCCACCCCAATCGTGATTGGCCTGCTGGTCTCGGCAACTGACTTCGGTCCGGCCTTCATCTACATGACGGTCATTGCGGCGGTTGGCATTCTTTCCTACGTGTTCTTGGTAGGTAAGGTGCAGCGCGTCGAGGGGTAATCGCTCCTATCAGGTAGAGGCCACGCTTCCTTATTCATTCGGGAAAACAAGCGTGGCCTTTTCATTTTGCGAAGGTGTAAATGACGACCAGGGCTGGTGGCGGTATCGACGGACGACACCAATTCACGCGCAGTCCGCAATCTGTCCTTCTCGCCCGATATGATCGCAAGTAGCGGAAGGTTCTGATCAAAAGAGACGTCAATGGGGGATTGGGTTGAAGAAACAGATCAATGTTGTCGGGGCAGTAATTGTTCGGAACGACGAAATTCTCTGCGCGCAGCGTGGCCTTGGCGGCAGCCTCGGCGGAATGTGGGAGTTCCCGGGCGGCAAGATCGAATCCGGTGAAACTCCTCGACAAGCCCTTGAACGCGAAATTCAAGAAGAACTACTTTGCACCGTTACGGTAGCTGACGAGGTCACCAGCACAACTTACGAATATGACTTTGGGATCGTCACCCTTACGACTTTCTACTGCGAGCTAGTCGACGGTGAACCGCAGCTCACCGAACACGAAGACGCAAAGTGGCTCAAGCGAGATGAGCTCTCCACACTTGAGTGGGCCCCAGCTGATATCCCAGCTGTAGAGATTATTCAGGCTGCATGATGTCATCCAACCCCGATATCTCGTTCGCGGTCGGTCTTTCTGGCGATGTCACCTATGGATTTCTGGATGGAGCGAGGCAATCTCGCCGCCATCATCACCCACGGGTGGTTCTAAACGCTGACGGCAATACTGTTCTGCGTATTCTCCGAGAAGAACTAGCTCGATGCGACGAGTTCATTTTCTCTGTAGCTTTCGTAACTCCCAACGCAATCGCCATGCTCAAACAAGAATTGGTGGAGTTTTCTGGCCACGGCACAATAATCACCTCGGACTACTTGGGGTTCAATTCGCCCGCAGCATTTAGCGAGCTGTTGAACCTGGAAGCACTCGGCATTGACGTCCGAATTCATAGCGCTGATGCCTTCCATCCGAAAGGCTACATTTTTAAGTCGACTGACGTAGTCACGGCGATGATTGGAAGCTCGAACCTCACGGGCAACGCCATCGTCAAGAACCATGAGTGGAATTTGAAGGTTACTGCGGCGACCGATAGTGACTTAGCAGGTCAGCTAGCTGAACTGGCTGGTAACCAACTTGCCGATTCAGTGTCGCTGAGCCAGGACTGGATTGATCTTTATGCTGAGCAGTACACGCCGCCTCCACCGCGCAAAAAGATAGAGATTGCCAGAAAACTGAAACAAGCAGACGAGCAACTCATCGACGAAGTTGCCGCAGGACTTTCCGAATCCACTGGACTGGGTGGCGACGTCAATTGGGCCGACCAGCTCATGCCGATTTTTCCCAACCAGATGCAGTCTGAAGCGCTCAAAGCCCTGGAAGCGGTTCGACTAAGCGGCGAATCCAAGGCAATCGTAATTTCGGCGACGGGCACGGGAAAGACAATTCTGTCTGCTCTTGAAGTGCGAGCCGCCCATCCTGAACGATTCCTGTTTGTTGTTCACCGCGAACAAATTCTAGACAAGACGATCAAGGAGTATCGACGCGTCATTGGCGGAGATGCCCAACAGTTCGGCAAGCTCGCCGGCGCAGCCAAGCAAAGCGACCGAAAATATGTTTTTGCGACGGTTCAGACGTTATCTCAAGATTCAGTACTCCAAACTATCGAGTCTGATGCCTTTGACTATGTGATTGTCGATGAAGCTCATCGTGTCGGTTCGCCGACCTACAAGAAAGTCTTGGCTCACCTGGAACCGTCGTTCCTGCTCGGATTGACTGCAACCCCAGAACGCAGCGATGGCTTCAACGTATTCGAGTTTTTTGACTACAACGTTCCCTATGAGATTCGCCTGAGCCATGCTCTGGAAGAGAACATGCTGAGCCCGTTCCACTATTACGGAATTGCAGATGTGACTCTAGACGATGAATCGGTGCGTGACAGTTCCGAAGATCTTTCACATTTGGTGACTCCGGAACGTGTACACCACGTAGTCGATGCATTGACCAAGTACGGGCAAGCGGGCGTTGCACCAAAGGGACTGATTTTCTGTTCTCGAAAAGATGAATCCAACGCTTTGTCAGCCGCACTGAACCAGCAACAACTACGCGGAAAGACGCTGAGGACTTTGAATCTGAGCGGCGACGATTCGATTGAACGCCGGGAACAGGTCGTTGCGCAGCTGGAAGCTGGCGAACTCGATTACATACTCACCGTGGATATCTTCAACGAAGGCGTGGACATCCCGACCGTGAATCAAGTGGTCATGCTCCGACAAACGCAGTCAGCGATTGTCTTCGTTCAGCAGCTTGGTCGAGGCCTTCGCAAGGCGCCAATGAAGGACTATCTGGTTGTTATTGACTTCATTGGTAATTACGCGAATAACTACATGATTCCCATCGCCTTGTTTGGCGATGAATCGTTGAACAAGGAGTCTCTGAAGGAAAAGCTGATCGCAACAGAGCAAGCCGGAGTGATGGCAGGTCTGTCGAGTGTCCGTTTCGATAAGATCGCTCAGCAAAGAGTCCTAGACTCTATCCGCACGACTGTCTTGGACAGCATTCAAAAGCTACGTAGTTCAATGCAAGCAATGCAGAATCGTGTTGGGCAATCGCCTCGGCTGTTCGACTTCTATCGCTTTGAGTCCGTAGACCCAGTATTGCTCGCGACGAAAAAGGAAAACTATCCGACTCTCGTGAAAAGTCTCCTTCGGATCGATCATGATCTTGATCGGGATGAGCTGAGAGCCTTGTCGCTGCTTTCACACGAAGTGCTAACCGCGAAACGAGTCCACGAGTTCGTCCTGGTGCGAGAACTGCTTACACACGAATCAATTACGCTGAACCAATTCAAGATGGCTCTGCGTGAGTATGGCGTGGAAACCACCGAGCGTGAAATGCGCAGCGCGGTTGAGACTCTGAACCTGGCTAATCACGCTCAGGTGGACCAGACCCGGTACGGAACTCAACTAGCCTCAATTGAGAATGAAACCGTTTCGGCTAACCCGGGTTTCATCCATGCGTACCGCACCCATGGATCCTTCACCGAGGAGGTCGACGACCTTATCCAAACAGGTTTGGCTTTGGTCAGCGACCGGTATGTCGGCGGCAGTCCGTTCATCGTCGGCGGTCAATACTCGCGTAAAGAGGTCACGAGACTGTTGGGTGTCCCGCGAAAGTGGACTTCAACTTTGTACGGGTACAAGGTCGACATGGATTCAAAGACCTGTCCGATTTTCGTGACTCTCCACAAGTCTGACGACATCTCGGCTAGTACGGCCTACCAAGACGAATTAGTGGACCCGTCTCACCTGAGGTGGTTCACGAGATCACGTCGTACGTTGCGCAGTGATGAGGTTCGCCGCATCGTCAATAATGAAGTGGACCTTCATATCTTCGTTAAGAAAGACGATGCTGAAGGTACTGAGTTCTTCTATCTCGGCAAGGCGGACTCAAGAAATGCACAGCAAGCGCAGATGCCCGACAAGGACGGCGTGCCGCTGGACGTAGTCATCATGGACTTGCATTTTGAAGAGGCCATCGACCGCGCGTTGTACGACTATCTAAGTCCGAACAATGACCTCACGTAATACAGAAGCAGGTAGAAACGACAAGTTTCAAACGCGATTGGGTGATGAGAACGAAGGGACCTTGGCTCTGACCAACTACGCGGGTGCGCCGGGAACGAAAGACGATTTGATCCGTCTTCTTATCGACTGCGACACCGGCATCGACGATGCCTTAGCCTTGGCATATCTTTGCTCGCTCGACCACGTGCATATCCGAGCCATCACCAGTACTCCGGGCAACGTCGATGTTGAGCAGGTCGCGGCCAACAACCGCGCACTCCTCAAGCTCTGCAGCAAGCCTGATGTTCCGGTGCTCATTGGTGCGCGAAAGCCACTTGACATTCCGTTGGTGACAACTCCGGAAACGCATGGCCCTCAGGGCGTCGGTTACGCGACTCTTCCAGCTCCTGGTCCTGATTCGCTGGCGAACAACGATGCCGTTGATTACTGGATTCAAGCGGCCCGCGCGAACCCCGGTGAGCTAACCGTTATGCTGACTGCGCCTCTGACCAACTTCGCGTTGGCTCTCCGACGTGAACCAAGACTTCCTTGGCTTCTTCGCAAAGTAGTGATCATGGGTGGCGCCTTCTACTACCAAGGCAACACCACACCCACCGCAGAGTGGAACACCCACGTGGATCCGCACGCTGCCAAAGAAGTTTTTGCCGCCTACACCGCTGCTGCTGAGCAAGGCCTTGAATCTGAAAAACTTCCCATTCTCTGTTCCTTGGACACCACCGAACGCTTTGAGATGCAGCCTGAATTTCTGACCAAGCTTGCCGAAGAAGCCGGATGCGCAGAGCCCGAACTGGTTCAGCCAAGCGATGTTGAAGGAACGCTAAGCAAAGCATCAAATCCACTGGTACGCTACCTCTCGGATGCATTGCGCTTTTACTTTGAATTCCACCGTCACTATGACCAGGGCTATATCGCTCACGTACACGACTACTTCGCCGCCGGTGTTGCTGCAGGAACCTTGGATTACGAAACGCGTCCAGCAACCATTGATGTTGAGACAGAATCACAATTACTGTTTGGAACCACCGTTGCTGACTTCAGAGGTCTTTGGGGCAAACCAGCAAATGCGCACGTGGTCTCAAGAAATGATCCAGAAGCTGGCTTTGCGGAACTGGTGAAACGGCTTGGTACCTTGGCCCGGAAACTGAACTAAGACTCCTGAACGCTGAGTGTGGTGGGCTAGAATTGTCTACTGGGTCGAGGTGACATAGACCCGCAGCTCGCGCGCGCCAGTACGACCTTTGGTGCGCAGTCATACCCGTACCTCAGGACTGCCCCATCATGTCATCAAATCTTCTGTTGCCCGAAGAAACTTCGTCGCAAACTCTTCGCCGCCGGCTCATGGCTGTCGCAGGAACCGTAATCCTCGTTGCCACCTATCTGACCTTGATCATTACCCAGCCAATGGGAATCGTCGAGGGACTGGGACAGGGCGTTGCCCTTGGTACTTTCGCTGCTTACCTCATCTCTGCTGTTCTTCTTTTGCTTGCTGTATTGCCTGATCTTCCAGTCTCAACCCTGACCTTGATCCCAGTCGCCTTGGCACTGAATATCATTCTTGGTCAGTTTGTTGGCTCGGTCATGATTCCCCTCTACATTGACTCCATCGGTACTGTCATCGTTGGCTTCTTGGCTGGCCGCCGCGCCGGTGCGGCCACCGGTGTATTGAGCACTTTGGTTTGGTCCCTGTTCGCGCCAACTGTCTTGCCTTTCGCAGCAGGAGCGGCCCTTGTAGGATTCCTTGCCGGAACCGCAGCGCGATACGGTGCGCTGCGTCGTGTCTACCTGGCTCCGATTGCTGGCCTTGTTGCCGGTGTACTAGTTGGTGTGGTCTCTTCGCCGGTAGCTACCTTTGTTTACGGTGGAACCTCCGGCGTTGGCACCGGTGCCTTGGTTGCTGCCTTCAGCTCTATGGGTGATTCACTGCTCTCCGCAGTCACCAAGCAGGCCTTGATTTCTGACCCAGGGGATAAAGCAGTGGTCTTCTTGGTTGCAGCTCTCTTGGTTTACGCATTGCCAAAGCGTCTGAGCGGTAGCTTCGCCTTTGTTCGTCGCTACCGGGTCTTGGGAAAGCGCGTCAGCAAGTAAGCGAAAACTCCATGCCCCGCTCAAATAAGCTTCATCCGTTTACCATTCTGGCTATTGCCGTGGCAGTCGTAACTATGACTACCGCAGCAAGCCAATGGTGGTTGAGTTGCGCCGTCATTGGACTGTGCTTTCTCATCACGGGATGGGCGGGGCACACCAAAAAACTGGCATTGCTCAGCGGTGCCATGTTGCTACCAACGTTCCTTTCTCTGTTGTTGATTCATGGATTAATCCCCGAGTCCCGTCGCCTGCTGTTGCACAGTGGGGACCACTGCGGGTTACTGTTCATGGACTTGAAGTGGCGTTGTCTTTAGGGCTGCGTACCGCAGTACTCGTGGTGGTGGGTCTGCTGTGCGGGCTACTCATTGATAAGCATCAGCTGGTGGCAGCGATTGATCTATCACCCGTGCCACCTCAGGTGGGCTATCTGCTGGCGGCGACATTGTTCTTGCTGCCGCAGATGACTGAGAAACAACGGCAGATTGGTGAAGCCCAGACTCTTCGCAATGCGGGCATTGGTACGGGCCTGACAGGATGGTTTCAGCGGGTGCGGTTACGGGCTGTGCCGTTGGTGCTGACTTCTATGCAAGACGCTCAAGACCGAGCCGTCCACTTATCCGCCCGGGGATTCCCAGCCACTGGAGTTCGCACCCGCTTGCGCGAAGTTCCAGATACTTCGGTCCAACGCGGAATCCGCTGGGCTGCTGTGATCTGCGCGGTGCTTGGTCCAGTCATGATCTTGGCTCCCACCTGGTTTGGGATTAACTAATGATGGACCGTAATCTCTCCGCACAGTCGACCACCGTCCTCGGTCTGGACCTGCACAGCTACACATATTTGCACGCACAGAGCTCCGTCCTGAGCGATATTCGTCTAGAAATTCAGCCAGGTTCTTTGACTGTTATTTCCGGTCATTCAGGTTCCGGGAAATCAACGTTGGGCGCCGTCTTGGCTGGCCTGCTTCCGCGTTATGACATGGATCAGCTTGTCGGCAGTGTCAGTGTGAACGGCACGAAGGTTGAGTTTTCTGATTCGTTGCAGCCTCGCGTTGATATCGCGCAATGGTCAAAGCATGTAGGTCTACTGCCTCAGGAAGCAGGGCACTACCTATCCGGGATTCGCGGGACAGTTTCTGAGGAACTGGTCTTCTGCCTAGAAAATCAAGGGATGCCCCGTGAGCAGATGCATCAACTGGTCACTGCACTTGCCCAGCGGCTTGGTTTGGAGCATCTACTAGACCGCCACCCGCAACAGCTCTCTGGCGGACAAGAACGACTTGTTGCGATGGCCGCATTGGCCATCAGTGAACCAGAAGTCCTAGTTCTTGATGAGCCTCTGGCTGGCTTAGATAAGCAGGCTACTGCGTTGGTTTCGCAGATGATCAATCTTTTGCGCGCTCAAGGAACTGCCTTGGTGGTCCTTGCCGATTCAGTACACTTCTGGTCTCATGAAGCAGACGCTCTTTGGTCCTTAGAACAGGGGACTCTCCAACGACTTTCAACTGTGGATCAACAACACCAGGCGAAAACCTCGAAGGTTGAGCGTCAGCCGGCGTCGGACGATTCTCGCGTGCTGCTGAACATGGCTTCAGTGCAATTGGCATACCCTGGAGCTGCTCGCCCTGCAGTCCAAGATCTTGATCTCCAGGTGCGTGCGGGGCAATGCCTGGGTCTGGCCGGAGCCAATGGTTCAGGCAAAACAACCGTGCTCAAAGCTATGGCCGGATTGCTGAAACCCACAACAGGAACGCTGGACACCGTTGGACAAACTGGGCTATTGCTGCAGAATTCTTCTGATCAACTCTTTGAACGCACAGTTCTTCGAGAGGTGTCCTTTGGAATTCCAAAGAAGAGTCCTCTGCGCAAACGCGTCCCGGAGGTTCTTGCCCAACTGGGTCTAGAACACTTTGGTGATACACATCCGTACGAGCTGCCAGCTTCTGCCCGCAGGCTTGTTGCTCTGGCCACCGTGTTGGTCCGCGAACCGCAGATCCTGCTTCTAGATGAACCAACGGAAGCCTTGGATGAAGCTGGCGAGACAATCCTTCAGGAAGTCATTAACTCGGTGCTGGAACGTGGGGGAGCCGTGGTCCTGTCTTCTCATGATGAGCAGTTCATGCAAAGAACTGCCGACCGCGTCCACGTGATGAACTAGCGGAACTCTAGCGTTGTTGTGCCTTCCCATGAGGTTGGCACTCTTAGGGGCTTCGCTGTCAACCAAACGTGAGTCAACTCAATTTTTAACCACAAGTGGAATACCTCAGCGGTTGCCTTGGTTGCACCAAGCAACTGCAATTTTCCAATTCCACTTAAGGAGTTCCACGCATGGATCTGTTTTCCCCGCTAACCCTTGGCGACCTCAAGCTCTCTAACCGTTTGGTCATGGCACCACTGACCCGCTCGCGTTCCGGTGTAGACGGCGTGCCAAACGATGACGTTGTTGAGTACTACCGTCAGCGCGCAACCCTCGGCCTGATTGTCAGCGAAGGCACCTACCCAAGCTTTGTTGGCCAGGGGTTTGTGCGCCAGCCAGGTCTGGTTACCGAAGAACAGATTGCCGGCTGGAAGAAGGTCACCGATGCAGTGCACGCCGAAGGCGGACTCATTGTCGCTCAGGTCATGCACGCAGGACGTGTAACCCACCCAGAGACCACCGGCGTTGACCACGTTGTTGGCCCAAGCGCCATCGCAATTGAGGGACAGACCCGCACCTACACCGGCAAATATGACTACCCAGTGCCAGTGGCACCAACTACCGATGAGCTACCAGCCATCATCGAGGAATTTGTCACCGGCTCACGCAACGCAATCGCTGCCGGCTTTGATGGCGTAGAACTTCACGGAGCCAACGGTTACCTACTGCACGAGTTCTTGGCCCCATCGGCTAACACTCGTACGGACAACTACGGCGGATCACCTGAAAACCGTGCCCGCTTTGTCATCGAGGTAGTTACCGCTGTTGCTGAAGCAATTGGCGCTGGCAAGACCGCCCTGCGTATTTCGCCAGAGCACAACGTGCAGGGCGCCGTGGAAAATGACCGCGAGGACGTGTTGGCGACTTACACCGCACTGTTGGAAGGTATTGCTCCGCTGAACCTAGCGAACTTGAGCATCCTGCACCACGATCCAGCCGGCGAGCTAGTTCAATCGCTGCGTAAGTCCTTCGGTGGTCCAGTCCTGCTGAACACCGGCTTCGCAGAGATCACCACCTATGAAGAAGCGGCACGCGTTGCTGGTGAAGGTTGGGGAGACGCTGTAGTTGTTGGACGTCCAGCAATTGCCAACCCGGACTTGGTCCGTCGTTGGAAGGAACAGCTACCTTTGAACGAACCAGACTTTGCGACCTTCTACACCGAAGGTCCAAAGGGTTACATCGACTACCCATTCTGGGAGAACTAACCTGCAAAACGTCTAACAGTGATTAGACAAAGCCACCCTTGAACTACTCCTCAAAAGGTGGACTGCCACATGAACAGTCAGTCCAACTTTTGGGGAGTTTTTCATTTGCTTAAAAGCAATTGATCGCCGTCGATGATTTCAGCATTGGAGCAGATGTGTGGATTTGAAGGCCTCCAGAAATGCTTTTGGTACTTCAGCAGAGGGAACCTGAAAGCCGGTTAGGCGTCATGAGAGCCAGTCATGGGTCCCTCCAAAGTGATAGTAAGGATCGGTGTTGCTATCACTTTCAGTTTGGTGGTTCATGGCCTAGAAGGATCCTGGCAGGAAAGGGGCCCGCCTCGGTCAGGATAGAGTGACGCAGGATTTCATCCGGGCATTATGCACAGTTGATCCAAGGCGCTTTAGAGGCTCTTCGCAATCTAAGGTGTAAGAACCTCAACAGATCCCGGGCATCAGGTAGCGTGTCACGGCATGGACAAGGCCGGGAGCTTCACGAGAATGAAAGTTCCTACACAACCACCGTCGAAAGCTCCCGGCCATGCTCAATGCTACCTACTGCACCCCGGAGTTGACGGCATTCTGCGGCCTTCAAGACCTCGGACTGACCGCCACCGGCCAGCACATCACCGAAACCCGCGCAGTGATCGAGTGCCGAGTCGTTGATGATGGCAAGTTCTGCCACCGGTGCGGGGCCCAAGGGTACTACCGCTAACACATGCATCTGCATTGATATTTCTTTACGTCCGGACTCAAAATCGATGTCCAGAACGTAGAGGCTAATCTGGCTTGATGAAGAATCATTCGATGCATCACAGACTTACTTCGTGCCGCTTAGGCGGCACATGCTCAAACCATCGTTTACTCGCTGGTTAAGATTTAGGAATACACATGGCTACTGGCACTGTAAAATGGTTCAACTCCGAAAAGGGCTTCGGCTTCATCGCTCCTTCAGACGGATCCGCAGACGTTTTCGCACACTACAGTGCGATCCAGAGTTTCGGCTTCAAGAACCTTGAAGAAGGCCAAACCGTTGAATACAAGCTTGAAGCTGGCCCTAAGGGTCCTCAGGCTACCGAGATTCAGGTGCGCTAAGCACGCCTAGTAATTCTATGAAGAGTGGCGGGATGGGCTGTGAGCCCATTCCGCCATCTTTATTTGGTTGATTCTTTCAGGCTCTTCCTTCCATGAAGCTACGTGCCACGCCATCAAGATTTAGGGCGTGTAGTGTCTTCAAATCTCACAAATCTCGAATTCGCAGGTACCCTTCGGGTTGCTAAGATCTGTGGCTTGCCGGTAAGGAATCCCAGCTAGGTGTTGTCGGCTTCTGATCCCTTCCCATGCAGCAAGTCGTAGAACAGGAACCACTCCCTGGGCTCAACGGACCTTCGGGAGTGACCGACGGAGAATCGACCGTTTCCCCGCGATATTGAGCCGCCCGCTCCAAGGTAGCATCGACAAGCCCCGACACAAATATCGGGTCAACCCCAACAGTCGCGGCCCGCACATAATCAAGTCCAAGATCTTTGGCAGTCTGTGCTGCCTCGGTATCAAGATCGTATTTTACTTCCATATGATCGGATACGAATCCCAACGGAACAACGACCACACCTTCCACCCCTGAGCTAGCGAGCTCCTCAAGTCGATCATTGATATCAGGCTCCAACCACGGAGTTCGCGGCGAACCAGAACGAGAACAAAAAACAAGCTCAGCATTCAACGGTTGCTTTTCTCCCAGTTCTTGATTGATCCATTCGATCAGCTGCAGATGCTGCTCCCGATACCCAACAGTCTGACGCTCCGAGGCTTCTTGCATTGCTAGAGGGATCGAATGGGTGACATAGAGCAAGCTGTGCTTCTGCGGATCCAAGACCCCGACTTTCTGGATCAAGTCTGTGAGCCCGCGATGCACGCAATCCAATTCCGCATAAGCAAAGCCCGGATGGTTATAGTATTGGCGGATCTTCTCGAAAGATACCTCGATACCTTCTTGAGCTAGCACATTTTGGGTGTGGGCGAAATCTTCGCGATACTGGCGGCACGAGGAGTAGCAAGAATATGCGGAAGTGTCGATAGCAAGGAATCGCGACCCTCGCGTCCTTTTGGCGAAGTCGCGCACGGTGTCTGTGAGATAAGGATCCCAGTTGCGGTTGCCCCACAATACTGGCGTCGTGATTCCACGTTGTTCGAACTCTTGACGTAGGGCTTCTAGTAGCTGGCGGTTCTGGTCGTTGATGGGGGACTTTCCGCCGAACCCGTAATAGTGTTCACCTACTTCGACTAGTCGCTCATCGGGGATGCCTCGTCCCGCAGTGACATTCTGGAGAAACGGAAGAACATCTTTATCTTTCTCCGGTCCGCCGAAGGACATGAGGATGACTGCGTCGAAGGGTGCTAGGTTGTTGATTTCCATGCCTGAATTTTACGTACTGTAGAAAAGACTGTGCCATTCGTTCAGGATATCTCCAGCTTTGCTCAGCTCGTCGCTTCATTCTTGAAGATGGTCTGAGAGAATAACTAAAGTCGTACCATATCTAGTACCACTAGGAGGCGGTATGGCAATTACCACTGGTTGGGTCCCTTTGAGCAGCCCAGCAACTATGCGATAGCTAACTGATTCTCTCTGACCCATTCATCCCAAAAACGGGACGGCGTCGACCCATCCAAGGAGCCATGGGGACGTTCCTGATTGTAAATGTCCTTCCATTCATCAGCCAAATATCTCGCCTCCGCCATGGTGTCCATGATTTCTCCGGAGAGTTGTTCACGTCGGAACTGCGCATTAAACGACTCAATAAAACCGTTCTGCCAAGGCGAACCCGGATCAATGAACGCAGTAGAAACTCCAACAGTGTTGCACCAGTTCACCAACGCACCGGCAGTGAATTCAGGCCCGTCATCACACCGCACGAATGTTGGTTGGGTCCCTGTCTCGGCGATGATCCCTTCCAAAACTGCCACCACGTCCTCAGCCTTGAAAGACCGCCGCGGAATAATCGCCAATGCTGTTCTCGTGTACTCATCAATGACATTGAAAAAGCGGAAGTGACGTCCGCAGGAGGTGACATCCGACTGAAAGTCGAAACTGAGCACATGCATTGGATACGTTGCGATCAGTCGCTTCTGCTCCCCGGCATCTGGGCCGGTACGGCGCTTCTTTCGACGCTTGGGCTTACAGACCAAGCCTTCCTCGCGCCACAACCGTCGGACACGCTTGCTGTTCAAGGCTGTGCCTGCCCGTCGTTCAGTGCTCAATAGATGCCAGCGGGCCTTGCGCCAGCCCCAGACCGGATAGTCGGACGCGACGGCGCGCAAATCGGCCCTCAGCTGCGCTTCGTCAAAGCTCATCGGTGATTTCTTCTTACGCAGCGCAGAACGGTTCTGGCCCAGAACTTGGCATGCGAAGCGTTCGGATGCCCCGAATTTTTCCATCGCCATCCGTACGGCACGGCGGCGTGGTTCAGGGTTTAGAATTTTCCCTTAGCTACCTCGGTCAAGATGTCGTTGGCGAGCATCTGATCGGCTAGCAGCTTCTTCAGGCGGGCGTTTTCCTTTTCCAGCTCTTTGGTACGTTTGCTGGCTTCAGCGTTTTTCTCGGACCCGTACTGGTTGATCCAGCGGTACCAGGTCGCTTCGGTGATCTGAAGTTCCTTGATGACCTCGATCATCGGGTGGCCTTCATTGAGCATCTTCTGTCCTTGGCGGACTTTAGCGATGACCTGGTCTGGTGTGTGTCTGCGTGCCATTGTTTCTGTGATTCCTCCTGTGTCCATTGTCGGACACGAGTACTCACATAGTCACTGGACTACTTTCCCGGGACCCAACCAGTGCATTGGGTGGAAGCTGAAGAGCTTCGCAGGGAGCTCGAAGACATGATTGGTGACGAATACCGGATAATTCTCACTCGCTCATACCGATGAATCCTCCAATTGCCGGACCGTGAAGCACTGGCACATGGAATCAGCTTTGAGGATAGCCAATCTGTGGCATTCCAACTCGTGTTTCCATTGCCACTCTCTTTGTGAAGGCTGCTTCACGCCCGCATTGCCGCGGTGATATTTAGCGCGGCCACTAGGTCCTTGCTGTGCGGATGTTCCGCATTGGTCAAGAATTCGTTGAGTGGGCGCTGCTCCACTAGCTCACCCTCATAGAACACGGCCACATCATCACTGACATAACGGATCACGTCCATGTCATGGGAAATGACTACAAGGCTCAGACCCATGCGCTCGCGTAGATCCAGCAACAGATCAAGGATGTGGCGCTGCGCCACCGAGTCCAACGCCGAGGTTGATTCATCACAGATCAATACCTGTGGATCGGTCAGAAGCGCCCGGGCAATAGCTAACCTTTGTAGCTGTCCACCTGAGCATTGGCCCGGATACCGGTCCAATAATTCATCGGGTAATCCAACCTGAACCATCGCTTGTGCCATGCGCTCCCGGGCCTGATCTGCAGGTAGCCGGTGCACTGCGGCGCTCATGCTGGTACGGATAGAAAGCCGCGGATCAAATGAAGAGAACGGCTCCTGCGCAATAATCTGTACTCGCGTTGCCGTAGCACCCTCGTGCTTATCGATGATCTGTCCGGTAGTTGGCTGCTCCAGTCCAGCAAGGAGTCTGGCAAAGGTGCTCTTGCCAGAGCCGGAACGTCCCACAACGCCCAATACCTGCCCGCCATGGAGGCAAAGGGTAGTGGGCTTCAACGCTGCTTCACCCTTGGCTCGGCGCCAATAATTCTTGCTCGCATCCACTGCTTCGAGCAGGCAGCCGGAATCCTCGGACCGTGGTTCACGAACTGCAGGCAGGCTGGCCTCAACTAATTCACGGGTTTTTGCGTGACGGTCTTTGGAGAAGATCTGTGCGGTGGGGCACTGGTCAACAATCTGACCGTCACTGACCACCACTACGCGGTCAGCAATATGCTGGACGCTGGCGATGTCGTGGGTAATAAAAAGAACACCAACGCCACGTTCTTGCTGCTTGCGGCGCAGTAGCTGCAAGACTTCAGCCTTGAGAATTGAATCCAGAGAAGACGTCGGCTCATCAGCCAGAATGAATTCTGGATCCGCGGCCAAAGCAAGGGCCAACATGGCACGTTGAGCCATCCCGCCAGAAAGTTGATCCGGGCGCTGGCCAGCAATCTGCGCGGCAGGGGACAGTCCAACTTCTTCTAACAGAGCTAGGACCTCAGCCGCATGCTTTCGGGCCTTGCCCCAACCATGGGCACCCATGGCCTCAAGCAAGTGCGCGCGGATGGTCATCCGAGGATTCATGACGCGCTTAGGCTGTTGGAACAGCATGCTGATACGGTGCCCACGCACCTGGTTCATGGCTTTATCGCTGAGCTGATCTAGCCGCTGGCCATCGAGCAGGATCTGACCCTCGGCCTGCAACTGTTCTGGGAGAAGTCCCATGATCGCTTTGGTGAGCAGCGTCTTGCCTGAACCGGAGCGCCCCACCACGGCCACCAGTTCTCCGGAGCGCAGTGCGCCACGAGCCTTGGACAGCAACATTTTCTGTCCCGAGCTGACCGATAGATCAATGAATTCAAGTTCTTCAGCCATGGGCTTCCGCCTTGGTTTTGATGTACAGAACGTCGTTTCCGCCCAGCACGTGGGTGATGCGGTTGCCCAGCAAGGTGACGCAGAAGCTGACTAAGAAAATGGCAGCTCCAGGGACAAGTAAGCCCCAGGGGGAGCGGATGGCATGTGGTTGGGCTTCGGCCAGCATGGATCCCCAGTCGGACTGCGGTGGTTGTACGCCAATGCCCAGGTAGGACAGCGAACCGAGCAAAACAAGGAGCAAACCAAAACGTAATGCGGCCTGGGCTAGCACCGGTCCAGCAACGAAGGGCAAGACGTGGTGGCGCAGGATGAACCAGCGTGAAGCGCCCACATGTTTGGAGGCTTCCACATGGTGCGTGGACAAGGCTTGGGCAGCAATGGAACGCACCAACCTTGCGGTGGGGGTCCACGCCACCACGCCAACGGAGAGCACCATGGTGAAGAAGCCAGGACCCATGACCGCAATAATCAACAGGGCAATGACGATTTCGGGCAGCGCGAGCAGCAGGTCATTGATGCGCAGGAAGATCTCGTCCAGCCATCCGCCACGCAGTGCGCTGAGCAATCCCAGCACCGTGCCGACCAACAGTGAAAACAGCGTGGTGATCAGTGCTACGGACAGGGAGAACTGTCCGCCATGCAGCACCCGGCTCAAGGTATCGCGTCCCAGGGCGTCGGTGCCCAAGAGGTGCGCTGCACTTGGGCCCTGCAACCTATCTGCCAGCGACTGAACGTCAGGGTCATAGGGAGAAATCAAGGGAGCTGTGATGGTCAAAAGAACTATCACTAACAAGATGAACGCTGGAACGGAAAGAAGAATCTTTGAAGCAGTGCTCTTAGCCATGTCGAACTCCAATCCTCACGGTGGGATCACTGAGCTTGTGAATCAAATCAATAATTCCGGTGACCAGAACGGCGCAGGTCACCACGACCACTACGCCACCTTGGGCCACGGGAATATCGGAATCAACAATTGAATCAAAGATCAATCGCCCCATTCCGGGGATGGCAAAGATGACTTCAACAATGACTGAGCCACCAAGCAGTCCAGCAAACCAGACACCCACCATGGTCCACATTGGCAATAATCCGTGGGGAACTACGTGGCGGGTCAATGCCTGAGTGCGGCTTAGACCGCGGGCGCGAGCTGCGAGTACATGTTCAGAATCCAAGGCTTGGAGCACGCCTGAGCGCACCGCAACAGTGAAGAAGCTGATGGGCCGCAACGCCAAAATGAATACTGGAAGCACCAGCGATGCAGGGGAGTCGTAGCCTGCTGAAGGAAGCAGTGACCAGCGCACCGCGAAGAGTAAGACCAGTAGTGGTGCCAGCGCGTATTCGGGAATGGCGATTAGTGCGTGGGTCACTGAAGTGATGAGTTTATCGGTCCACTTCCCGGCATGAGTAGCTGAAATGACACCCAAGAAAATAGAAACAAGTATCGCCACCAGCAGTGCGCTGCCGGCCAGCGATAGGGTGACGCCAATGGCCGGGAGGACTTGGTCAGCTACTGGGGTTCCACTGATATGAGAGAGCCCCATATCTCCGGTGAAGAACCGTCCAAGCCATCGCCCGAACTGCACCAGCATCGGGTCGTGAAGTCCAAACTGCTCTGCATAGGCCTGCACTGTAGCCTCATCTGCTTCGCCGAAGTCCATTCGCGCGCGCAACAAGGCACGCACCGGATCCCCTGGGGAAACGAAGGGGACAAGAAACACCGCAAAGGATGAAAGCAGAACGGCTGCGCCGAGTCCTACAACTCGGCGCAGCACGGCAGTTAGTGGGGACACGTTACTTGGTTTTCGCCAGATCCTTGGTCAGTACGTAGCGGGTCAGTGGATCCTGGACGTAGCCCTGAACCTTGGAGCCCACACCGTCGATGGCCTGCTCATTGACCAGCCACACGTTGGCGGCATCCTTAGCCAAGATATCTCCGGCCTTGCGGTAGATGTCGTGGCGCTTAGTTTCGTCCTTCTCACCCATTGCCTGGCTGATCAGTTTGTCGTAGTCCTTGTTGCAGTAGTGGCTCAGGTTGTAGCCACCTTCGCAGGTGTAGTCCGCCTGCAGGAAACCGATCGGGTCAGCAATATCAATCATGCGGTTGCGCTGGCTGAGGATCATGTCGTACTTGCCGGCCAAAACATCTGGCTCTACAGCACCGTAGGACTTGGTCACCACATTGGCCTTCAAACCAATCTGCTTGAACTGCTCCTGGATGATGGCACCTACACCAGCAAATTCAGCACGTTCGGTGATCGCAATGATCTCCAGAGGCTTCTCTTGCTTGTAGCCGGAGGCTTCTACCAATTTCTTGGCTTCGTCGATGTTCACTGCAGGTACTGCCAGATCTGGGTTGGCCCATGGCTCACTCGGAGCAAAGGGTCCGGTGGCAGGCTGTGCTGCACCTTCATAGATGCTGGCGGCCATAGCTGGCAGATCCAGAGCCATGGTGGCTGCCTTGCGCAGCTCCACTTTGTTGAATGGTGCGCGCGAGTTGTTTAGGTACAGGGTCGAGGTGCGAGGAGAGTCGGCCTTGAGCACGCTGATCTTCTCGTCTGCTTCCAAGGTAGCCAAGCTGGTGGCCGGGATGGACATGGAGATGTCCGCTTCACCGGTCTGTACCTGGGTGGAGCGGGTGGCGCCGTCGGTGATGTAGCGGATTTCGCCGCCGGCCAGTTTCACCTCACCATCCCAGTAATTCTTGTTGCGGTCCAAGGTCAAGGACTGTCCGGCCTTCTCTGAAACCGGAGCGAAAGGCCCGGTGCAGTGATTCATCGGATCAATGCCCTTGTCGGTGTACGCAGCACCCGAGAGCACGCCGGCATTCACGCTGGCCATGCGATACGGCAAGAGCGGATCAGCTGCCGGGGTAGTGACGCGTACGGTATCAGCGTCGAGGGCTTCTACCTTCTTGATGGTCTTAGGGTTCACTGCACGTGCTGGTGCGGTGGCATCAAGAACATGGTTCAGTGAATTAGCAACAGCCTTGGCGTTGAAGTCGGTGCCGTCCTGGAACTTTACGTTCTTGCGCAGGTCGAATTCCCATGCGATATCCGAGGTCTGCTTCCAAGAAGTGGCGAGCATTGGCTCTACCTTCTTCTCGGTCTGGTCATACTTGGTCAGGGTTTCCAAGCAACCGGCGATTGAGAGCACATAAGCGTCATCGCTTTCCAAAGCCCAGTTGGAAATTGGGGCACGGAAGTTCGCTACAACTACGCGGGCTTCGGCATCCGCTGCTGCATCCGGAGCGGGGGTGGCGGTGGAACTGCAGGCAGTTAGTGCGAGGGCTACCGCTGCAAAACTTGCAGCTACGCTCAATCGTCCAAGGTTCATGGAAATCCTTCGGCAATACGTGATGAATTGGCATCCAATGTCTTAGAGCCTTGGTAAGCGTACCCTAATTCCTTGATTTCTCATGAAGCAATAAAAGGCCATGAAAACCCCTTTAGAACTTCGGGATTCTGGACTGCGATAGAACGCTAGCTGAGTAGTAGAAAGTTGGTGTCAACCGTGGAAGTTCTGAGGACATTTTGCGTTATGTGTCGCAGTTCACGCACTGCGTGTGCGTAGCATGCGGTCACGAACCAACCGAGAACCAAGCCACGAAGCCAGCAACAGCGGAATGATCATGACTAGCCAAGGGATAAAGGACAACTCGGCTGCTCCTGCGGTGTGTGAGAGTAACCAGCCAAAGAGCATGTTGCCTAGAAGTACTGCTAGGCCGCCGCAGGTGGAGAGTAATCCGAAGTAGGAGCCGGTAGCGTTGAGCCCGGCAAATTTTGGAACAAGACTGAGCGCGGTGGGATGAACACTCATATGACCCAGGGTCATCAGGGTGACTGCGCAAAGAATTCGCACCAAGCTGGTTTCCTCACCAAAGGCTGATGAAGGGATGAAGGCCAAAACACTAAACCCCAAGGCGCTGAGAATATAGCCCATGCGCAACGTTGCAGCTGGGCCGATTCTTGCAGCAAGCCACGATAAGGGAATCTGCAGGCTCAGGGTCAAAATGGAGATCCACGCAAAGATCAGCCCCAACCACTGGGTAGGCATGTCTTGGCGTTCAAGTTCCAAAGGAATAGCTAGATACAGCTGGTTGTAGGCCACTAGGTCCGCGGCATGCAGCGAACAGAAGGCCAAGAACTGGCGGTCGCGCAGACATTCTCGGAAGCTACTGTGAGGCTTCGATGCTTTAGTTCCTGCACCGGTAGCAGCCGACAGTGCGCTCGCCGTGTCAGTCTTGCCAAGAGTGAGCGCCAAGAAGATTCCGATGGCCACAAAGAATACTGCGCCAAAACCTGCCACGGTGGAAAATCCCCAGCCCCACAGGGCCGAACCCATCAAAGGTCCGGTGACGGCGCCAATTTCACCCGTGATGCTCAGCCACGCAAAGAGCGTAGCCCGCCGCACGTGCTGGACTTGTCCTTGATCCCGCGCGCTTTGGGCAGCCGCCACCAAGATGTTTAGTCCCGGGGAGAATAGTGCCCCACCAAATCCGGTGAGCAGTGTGCCAAAAATGAACATTCCCAAGTGTGGAGTACTAGGCCATAGGGATGCGGCCAAAGTGAGGAAACCTGCGGCACGTACCGCGCAGCCGATCAGAATCATGGTGCGGGCGCCGAAGCGATCCGCCAGAGTGCCACCAGCTAAGAACAGTCCTTGCTGGGCAAAAGTTCTGATTCCTAAGATCAGACCCACCGCGGTAGATGCCAACAGGAAATCACTGCTGAGGACTACCGCAAGGAAGGGGACTACAGCGTAGAAGCCGATATTAAACAGCGTCTGGGTTCCCAGGAGCACGGGAATTTCTAAGCGTTGCGAGCGAGTTTTCATGGTCCTCTGGGACGCGGTGATGATGACCAGTCTGATCTTAGCTAAAGGATGGTCAATCACTTGTGTTCAAACTGTCGGTGCATTGTCCTATGGTTGAAAACAGGTTCAAGAGTTACGACGTAAAGTACCTGGCTAGTCGTACGGCAACCCCTCTCCGGCTCACGGGGTGCCTCAGGGGAAGAACCGTTCCGAGGCAAAAACCATCGGTTCAGTTAGCGGTTTGCCTCGTCCAGTATTCGGTACGGGGCGGCACCGCTCTCACGCTAGGAGAATTTCCATGACTGAGAATTCCTCAGAAAACCTGTCCCACGACGACTTCAAAAATGGTCGGCCGAGCTCAACAGCGAATCGACCACAATACAAAACCTTTGCCGAGACCTAGGGAATCTTGCGATCTTTGGCAGTGGCGGCCCTGGACTGCATCCGAACACGGACTTTGACGCGCCGGAAGATGAGTTTGGCCTTCCACAGTTGCCCCACCATGCATCGCGCACGGAGCAAGAACTAGTCGATCTGCGCTGGGACTCGGTCCTTCTGGACTATCCGTACACGCCACCGAGACTGCGTGGAATGAAGTTGCCATGGGCCTTCATCTTGCCCCATCGTGCTCAGAAGCTTAGACAAGGTCAAAGCTATCGAGACTCGGAAATCAACCAATACGTCAAAGAGTGGGAGGCCTTCGGCTTCAGCCCCGAAGCTTATGCGCTGCTTTGCTCTTCGGTTCGCGGTGCAGTCGAATATCTGCGTATTGCCTACAAATCAGAGGCACAACAAGCAGCCATTTCGCGTCGGCTGGACGAGCTAAACATCGATCTTGAGAGCCGAAATCTAGCGCGTTGGAACCTGAACCCAGAACAGTGGTCACGGCTGCCAAACCTACTGACGCGAGTGCGTCCATCGGTGGCTGTGAAGTGGATTATCTACATGGATGATCGCGACAACCAGGGATAGTCGAAGCACAAGACTCACGGCTGCGTCTTAGCTAGTTGTGGCCTAGCTAGAAGTCTCATGTCTAGAGGCATCGTTACCACCCGGTGTCTCTAGACACGGATACCATTTGCGCCTGTTTGCCCGTGTACTCGAATTTCCTAGCCTGCTCGGTTGGGCCCTGCTGAAACAGGCTCTGTCAGTACCTGCTTCAATAGACCCTGCCAGAAAATAGTCGATAGGTATTTACTTGGATGTATTCCCACCACTAAGGAGTGCATCGTGAAAGCAACGCTCATCTATTGCGCCGGTGACGTACGTGTAGAAACCGTCCCAGACCCTGTTATTAATCTGCCTACCGACGCAATTGTGCGCATTACCGCAGGTTGCATTTGCGGCAGTGACCTGTGGCCATTTGGTTCTAAAGAAGCCTCCTTAGAGGGCTCGCGCATGGGACACGAATTTGTTGGTGTGATCCAAGCTCTCGGCTCCGAAGTCACTGACTTGGCCGTTGGTGACTTTGTTATCGCTCCGTTTGTCGCATCGTGCGGAACCTGCGACTTCTGCCTCGAAGGATTGCAGACCTCTTGCCGCCACGGTGCTCACTGGGGCGGAACCGCAGATGGTGGACAGGGCGAACTGGCTCGTGTCCCGCAAGCTTCAGGAACCCTGGTGCGTGTACCTGCCGGATTTGATGAATCCCTGATCCCATCATTGCTCGCCCTCTCTGACGTGATGTCCACCGGATACCACGCGGCATCAAAAGCCAATATCAAGCCGGGCCAAAGTGTCACCGTCATTGGTGATGGTTCGGTCGGACTGTGCGCGGTCATCTCCGCCAAACTTCTAGGTGCCGGACGCATCATCCTGATGGGACGCCACGAGGCACGCACTGCCCTCGGACAAGAATTCGGGGCCACCGACGTGGTGGCCGAACGTGGCAGCGAAGGCATGAAGAAGGTCAGAGAACTCACCGGTGGCGACGGTACCCATGTAGTCCTCGAAGCTGTGGGCCTAGCTCCAGCCTTGGACATGGCCATCGGGGTAGTGCGAGATGGCGGAGTCATCAGCCGCGTTGGAGCACCTCAGTTCCCCACGGTCCCATTGGGCTTCACCGAATTCATGCGCAACGTCACCCTCACCGGCGGTGTGGCCCCAGCCCGTGCCTACATTGACCGGCTGTTGCCGCTGGTCCTGAACGGAATCATCAACCCCGGCAAGGTATTTGACCAGAGCATCAGCTTGGATCAGGTCCCTGCCGGATACCAAGCCATGGCAGATCGCACCGCACTCAAAGTACTAGTTCGCCCTTAAATCAAGGAGAAAACTACCATGAATCTCACCCTTAATAACTCAGTTACCATGCCAGCGATTGGCCTCGGCGTCTTCCAGACGGCACCGGAAGAAACTACCGCCGCTGTAGTTGAAGCACTCAAGGCTGGTTACCGTCACATCGATACCGCTGCCGCCTACGGCAACGAACGTGAAGTTGGCGAGGGAATTCGTCAATCAGGAATTCCGCGCTCAGAAATCTTTGTTGAGACGAAAGTCTGGATCAGCGACTACGGGTACGAACAGACCGTGCACGCCTTTAAAAAAGTGCTGGCAAGCTGGGGCTAGATACCATTGACTTGTTCATTTTGCATCAGGCATTGCCAAGCGACTTCGACAAGACCATCGCAGCCTACCGTGCCATGGAAACGCTTCTTGCCGACGGCAAGGTCCGTGCCATTGGCGTCAGCAACTTCATGCCAGAACACCTACAGGCATTGCGTGAACAGACCAGCATTGTCCCGGCGGTCAACCAAATTGAAGTGCACCCCTACTACTCGCAGGCCGCAGTGCGCGAGGCCAACGCGGAACAAGGAATCTTGACCCAGGCCTGGTCACCTATGGGTGGAATTACCTCCTACCGTGGCACTGGTGAACAGAGCACTTTTACCGACCCAGCCATCACCAGCATTGCCAAGGAGCTAGGTAAAACCACAGCACAGGTCATGCTGCGCTGGCAGCTACAGCTGGGCCACTCGATCATCCCGAAATCAATTCGCCCAGAACGCATCAAAGAGAACTTTGACGTCTTCGATTTTGAACTGACTAACGAGCAGATGAATATCCTGGCCGGATTGGAAACTGGCGTGCGCGGTGGACCAGAGCCAGAAGAGATCACCCTTGAAACTTTTGGCCGCGAGATCCCAGAAGCTTAAGCATCCATCTTCCGAGACCAAGAACTTCTCAAGACAGACAAAGGATCACTGATGGGACAACTTTCTTCAAAGCCAACAACGGTACTCGTGGTTGGCGCCACCGGTAGCGTGGGACAGTACGCGGTGGCCGAGTCTATCGCTCAGGGCTACACCACCCGTGCACTGGTTCGTTCTGGATCATCAACCTCCCGCATCGCAAAGGGTGCCCAGATCGTGGTTGGTGACCTCACCAAAGCAGAAACGCTCACCGATGCGCTCGCCGACGTGGACGCCGTAGTTTTCACTCACGGCGCATCCTATGGTGACGCCGGCGCGTCCGAAGCGGTGGACTACGGAGCGGTGAAAAACGTCCTGCAGGCGCTGGATGGCCGAAAGGTCCGGATTGCCCTGATGAGCTCCATCGGGGTGACCGTCACCGGCGGTACCCACGACTGGAAACGACGCGGAGAACGATTGGTCCGCGCCAGCGGCAACTCCTACACCATCGTGCGTCCTGGCTGGTTTGACTACAACGCAGATGACCAGCTGGCCATCACCTTGCTGCAGGGAGATACCCGACGTGCGGGCAGTCCGGCAGATGGGGTCATTGCCCGTCACCAGATTGCCCGGGTGCTTATCGACAGCCTTTCGGCACCACAGTCTCAGCGGCTAACCGTTGAACTGGTGGCCGAGTACGGACCTGCACCGGAAGATCTCGGCCCAATTTTTGCTGCACTGGATCAAGACCTAGCTTCCAGTGTGGACGGAATTCGCGACCCGGAAAATATGCCCTTATCCAAGGAGTCAGCCTCCGTGCGCCAGGACTTAGAGAGAATTCAAGGCCATGTTGCTTAGCCCCAGGACTCGGTTCAATAAGAGGAAGGCGTAGCCTTGGACACTATGGATCCCCGTGAAGAAATTCGTGAGTTCTTAGTTTCACGTCGCGCAAAAATCACCCCACAGCAGGCGAAGCTTCCGGCCTACGGTGGTAACCGCAGGGTTGCCGGGTTGCGCCGAGAAGAAGTGGCAATGCTTGCCGGGGTGAGCGTGGACTATTACACCAAACTTGAACGCGGTAACTTTGGCAGCATCTCCGAAGGAGTGCTGCACGGTTTGGCTCAGGCCTTGCAACTGGACGAGGCCGAAAGTGAGCACCTATTCCATCTGGCGGCCAACAATGCCACGATCAAGCCGGGCCGTCACCGGGTGGCACCACAAAACGTCCGTCCCGCGGTACTGCGCGTGGTGGACAGCATGGTTGACGCTCCAGCATTCGTAAGGAATAACAGCCGAGATCTGTTGGCAGCCAATGCGATGGGCAAGGCACTGTATTCGGTGCTCTACAGCAGCAACGTGGCAGGTCCAACGTTTAATACCGTCAAGTACCTTTTCCTTGACCCCAGTGCACGTGAGTTTTTTGATCATTGGGAGCAAGCTGCCGCAGACATTGTGGCCAACTTGCGCACCGAGGTAGGCCGGGATCCACACGATAAAAAGCTTCAGGACCTCATCGGTGCGTTGAACGCGCAAAGTACTACATTTGCCAGCCTGTGGGCAGCGCACAACGTAAGATTCCACGACAGCGGAACCAAGACGCTCAACCACCCAGAGGTGGGAAAGATGGAACTTTCCTATGAGGTCTTAGAGCTTCCGGCTGACCCCGGTCAGGCGCTGATCGTGTACGGAGCCGAGCCAGGTTCAGCAACCGGCGAAAGGCTAAAGCTGCTGTCCATGCTCTCGGCCACTAGGTCACAGCAACAAGTTCATGGGCAAGCCGATAGTCGTTCCTGACGTGGTGGATTAGGAGATCCTGCTGAGGGGTACCGGCATTACCCTGTTAGGCAGGATCTTCCTGAATATCCGGATGCGCGGTGGACTTAAAGACATGCAAACCTCTACTCAGCTAAAAACTAGTCCAGATAAATCTCGGCCCACCCGCAATGCCATGGTGTTGGCAATCGTGCTCGTAAGTTACTTCATGATCGTCTTAGACAATTCGATTATCTTCACCGGTCTTCCGCAAATCCAAGCGAGCATGAACCTCTCGGCTAGTGGCCTAGCGTGGGTGCAAAACGCTTACACGCTGGTCTTTGGCGGTCTGCTGCTCTTGGGAGCGCGGGCCGGAGATCTACTTGGGCGTAAACATGTTTTTGTGGTCGGCCTTGCGCTCTTTGGCGTCGCGTCATTCTTGGTGGGAATGGCCCAGAATGAAACGTGGATGATTGCAGCCCGCGCGTTCCAGGGCATTGGTGCGGCTATTGTTGCTCCGGCGTCACTGTCACTGATCACCGCAGTGTTCCCAGCTGGCCCGGAACGTACACGGGCCATCGCAGCCTATGGAACCACCGCTGGTCTAGGTGCAAGCCTTGGATTGGTGGCCGGGGGAGCCCTAGCAAGTTGGGTTTCGTGGAGGGCAGGATTTTTCATCAATGTTCCTCTAGCGATTCTGATGATTATTGCGGCTATTAAATATCTTCCGCAGTTCTCAACTCAGCGGGGACGCTTTGACCTCACCGGCGCGGTGACCTCAACCCTTGGCATGGATGCACTGGTCTTTGGCATCATCAACTCCTCGGAACGCGGTTTTGGCGACCTGTTGACACTCGGCCCGGTGATTGCTGGCCTGCTGATCCTGGCGCTCTTTGTCTTCAATGAGCACCGAGCCAAACAACCAATCATGCCGTTGCGGCTCTTTGCTCACCGACAGCGAGCAGGAGCAGCCATTGCCCGGTTGCTGTTCGCCGGCACCATGATTGGTTTTTCTTCTTCACCACGCAGTTCTTCCAGGACGTCTTTGGTTGGACTCCGTTGCAGGCGGGCCTTGGTTTTCTTCCGATGACATTAGTTCAGTTTGTGTCATCACTGTTTGTTTCAAAACTGACCCGAAAGTTTAACAACGGGATCCTACTTGTCACCGGACTGGCGCTAGTGCTCACCGGCATGGTGTGGATGACTCAAGTTAATTCGGCAACATCACCCATCGCAGGGATTGTTGGTCCGCTCCTCGTGATCGGGCTGGGCCAAGGGTTCTCCTTCGGACCACTAACGTCAGCCGGATTAGTCGGCGTGCAGCCAGCAGATTCGGGTGCAGCCTCGGGGTTAGTCAACACCGCACATCAGTTGGGCAGCACCTTGGGCGTCGCAGTTCTGACCTCCTTCGCCGCCGGGGCAACAACCCAACAGGCGCGGGTGACTGACGCCTATCTAGGTGGAAGCATCATGGTCGCACTGGCCCTAGTTGCAGTGATTGTCCTAGTTCTTCCATCCGAGCTTAAGAAACAACAACGCGTAGAAACCGGATTAGCTTCAGACGTTTTGACAGGAGAAAAGTAGTGAGTGCAATGAGCCGTCGAACGGCCTTACGTACCACCGCGCTTATTTCCGGTGCCGCCGTTGCTTCACTAACCGGGTGCGCCCCGGAAGAGCAGAGCACGCGGTCCACACCGGTGGAACAACCAACTGCCAGCGCTTCGGTCAAAAGCTCCAAGACGTTGCTGGTTTACTTTTCCAGGGCTGGCGAGAATTACTTTAATGGTGGACGGCGAGTGCTGCAGACGGGTAACACCAAGGTAGTCGCTGGCATGATCAGCGAACTGGTTGACTGCGACGTCTATGAAATCCAAGCTGCCGAACCCTACTCGGATTCTTATGATGAGACGGTGCAGCGTAATAGGCTGGAACAAAGTGACGACGCAAGGCCGGCCATAGCTGGCGCGTTGCCGGATATCAGCAAATACGACACGGTGATCCTAGGGTCTCCGGTCTGGAATGTTGCAGCCCCAATGATCATCTCTACATTCTTAGAGAAAGTAGATCTTGCAGGGAAAACAGTGCTTCCCTTTGTCACCTATGCGGTCAGTGGCCTTGCCGGCATTGACGAGGACTATCGTGCAAAGCTGCCCTCCAGCACAGTCTTGAACGGACTGGCGGTGCGTGGAGAAGAGGTTGAGCAGGCGTCAGCTGAGCTGACGAGCTGGCTACGTCAACATCAACTGATCAAGTAGTCGAAAGCCGCTGCCATCAAATCATGGTAGCGGCTTTAGTGCATCAAGCTGTTGAATCTTAGATCCCTAGCTTCGCGTTTAGGCGGGAAGTATTTTCCTCAGTTACTTCGCGAGGGCTTTTTAGCTGTCAGTCCAAGACCCACGCAGGGGATGGCAACAGCGATGGTCAAGACCAGGCCAAGTACAGGGACTCCTTGTTCTGCCAGCGTTGAAGCGATAGCAACTCCACCCAAGCCCGAACCGAGGGCGATGCCAATGTTGAAGAACGAGTTGCTCAGGGCAATAGGTAGTACTCCATCTGGTCCAGCTACGCGCATGGCCTCAGAAACCAAGATGGGGTTTGCTGCGAAGCCAAAGAGACCCATGAGGGTATAGAAGACGATGGCCACGGTCAGGTTGTCGCCCCAAAGGAACAATACGGTCATGGTGATGATCAGACCTGCCACGGACAGACCGATGACGGTGTACGGATTGCGGTCACCGAAGCGTCCGCCAAAGGTGGTGCCGGTCAGTGCTCCAATACCGTAGGCAATCATGATCAGTGGCACGATCCCTTCAGCTGCCCCGGCACGTTCGGTGAGCTGCGGAGCGATATAGCTGTACACACCAAGGAAGGCTGCCTGAATCAGTGCCGTGGCAACGTAGACCGTCCACAACCGGCCCTTGCGCAGGCGAGCTAGTTCAGCACGAACGTTGGCGCTGGTTTTCTCCATAGGTGAGGAAGGAAGCACCTTCCAAAGCAGTGCTGCGCAACCGGCCGAAAGCACTGCCAGTGCCCAGAACGGGCCCTGCCAGCCAAGGAGCTGACCGGTGGCGGTGCCAAGTGGTACACCGATGACGGTGGCCAGGGTAACCCCGCCAACCATGATGCCCATGGCTTTGGCTCCAGCCTCTTCGCCGGCGGCATTTGCTGCTACTACGGCGCCAATGGCCCAGAACGTTCCGGTGGCGATGGCAGCTATGAAGCGCGAGACCAATAGGACGGTGAAGCTATCGGTGGATGCAGCGACTACGTGCGCGATAGCAAAAACCAGCAAGGCAATGATCAGGGTTGCTTTGCGTGGAAGACGCAGGGTGAGCACCGCCATGATGGGTGTTCCAATTACCATCCCCAAGGCGTAAATGGTGATCATCAGGCCGGCTTGGGCAATGCTCACATCTAGTGCGCCAGCAACTTCAGGTAATAGGCCAGCGACAATCATTTCGGTGGTGCCCATGACGAAGGTGACAACACCAAGCATCCACACAATCAGTGGCAGTCGTTGCCGGCCAGTGGCAGGGGTAGAAGCTAAACCTGTCGATTCTTTCGACTCGGTTTGATTGGTTGGCATGAAGATCCTTTCACAGATAATTTCTTCGGAACCGGCCAGAATGATTACTCATGGCTGTCCCTGAAGTGCCGTACTTTTGGTGGCCCATCATCTAGTAAAACGAGAATTTTGTTTTGGTAGCAGTGCTGTGTTTTCCCAGGGTCTGCCAGTACCTGCCAGCGTGATTTACCCGTGTGTATTCTTGAGGCCATGGACCAGCAAGCAGAGCTCAGAAGCTTTCTCACCACGCGTCGTGCACGCACCACACCCGAGGAAGCTGGAATGCAGCCGTTCCCGGGAACTCGACGCGTTGCCGGAATGAGGCGTGAAGAAGTGGCGTATCTTGCCGGGATCAGTGTGGATTACTACACCCGGCTGGAACGCGGACGAGTGACCGGGATTTCTGAAGAAATTCTCGAGGCCGTCTCGCGGGCGTTGAAACTCAACGAGGTGGAGCATGAGCACTTGTTTAGTCTGGTGCGGGCACTGCGTCCACGCTCAAGTTGGCCGCCACGCACCAAGCCAGCTGCGACTACGCAGCATGAGGATATTTTGCAACGAATCGTGGATGCCATTGATGTGCCGGCCTTTATCCAAAACCCGCGACTCGACGTTGTAGCCTCAAATCCAATTGGTTGGAAACTGTTCCCCTACGCGCAGCAGTATCTGGACCGAGGGGAGAAGCGCAGATTTAATCACATGCGCTTCCAACTCTTGGACCCCCGGGCGCAAGACTTCTACGTTGATTGGGAGGGGTCCATTCGTGGCGGGGTGGCCTTGCTTCGCCAAGCCGCTGGGCGAGATCGCGAGGATCAAGAATTATTCACCTTGATCGGAGAGCTTTCGGCAAAAAGCGAACTATTCCGCACCCTATGGGCCTCACACGACGTCCAAAAATATCATCGAGCAACTAAACGTCTCCGCCATCCGCTGGTAGGTCAACTGGTTTTTGACTCTCAGTCGCTGACGGTGGACGGCGGTTCTGGGTATAACTTGGTGATCTATACGGTTGAACCCGGATCGCCCACTCACGACGCACTGCAAATCTTGAACAACTGGAGTACGCAGGAGGAGACCTCACTGGCTCTAGATGAGCAGCAAGCAGAGTAGAAGTTGGGACAGCTGTGCTGAGCGCTGATGCGAGTCGCTGGTTTTTACAGAAGCGGGTCAGCGGCGGTTCTATCGGCTGGTCCTTGGCACGCTGTTCGCTGGCCATGAACATTTGCCGATAGTTGCACTGCGGGACTGTCGAAGACGTGCCGGACGTGAAAGTGTGGAATGCAAGCGGCATCGCTGAACCAAGCCAGTAGCTCTGCCGCCACCAACACACCTGCTACATGATCAGGAGCAACTAATGAGCACCTACGCAGTGACCAACCCAGCCACCGGAGAGGTGGAAGCAGAATTCCCCACCGCAACCGACGAACAGATCCAGCAGGCGATGACCACTGCTCATCAGGCTTACCGCGGCTGGTCGACTTCTTCCTTGGATGAGCGTGTAACGCTACTCAATCGTGTTGCAGACATCTATGAATCGCGTGCTGATGAACTGGCAGCGATCATCACCCGCGAAATGGGTAAACCGATCAAGCAGTCACTCGGTGAAATTAGCATTGTGGTGGCCATCTACCGCTACTATGCCAAGAACGGTCCCAAGTTCCTAGAAGACGAAGAGCTGGAAATCGCTTCGGGCGGTCGAGCCCTGGTGCGCAAGGAATCCGTGGGTGTGCTGCTGGGTATCATGCCGTGGAACTTCCCTTACTACCAGGTGGCCCGCTTTGCGGCTCCAAACCTGATGAACGGCAACACGGTTCTGCTCAAGCACGCACCGCAGTGCCCTGAATCGGCTGCCGCCATGGAAGAGATCTTCCGCGAGGCTGGTGCCCCAGAAGGTGCCTACGTGAATATCTATGCCACCAATGATCAGGTTGCTGACATCATTGCTGACCGCCGGGTCCAGGGTGTTTCGCTGACCGGTTCCGAGCGTGCAGGTTCGGCCGTGGCCGAGATTGCCGGACGCAACCTGAAGAAGGTTGTACTGGAGCTGGGCGGCTCTGATCCATTCTTAGTCTTTGACGATGCTGATATCGCTCGCACCGCCAAGCTAGGACTGCGCGCACGTTATGGCAATACCGGTCAGGCCTGCAACGCGGCCAAGCGATTCATCGTGGATTCCTCAGTGTATGAAGACTTCTCTTCTGCACTGGTTGAGCAGGTTGCCGGCATCAAGGTCGGAGACCCAACGGTGGAAGAAAACTTCGTGGGCCCACTTTCCTCGGTGGCAGCTCGCGACGGATTAGCTGAGCAGGTACAGGATGCCATCGATAAGGGAGCAACGGTACTGACCGGCGGCAAGCCAATTGATGGTCCGGGCGCTTTCTATGAACCAACGGTATTAGCTGGTGTCACCGAGAAAATGCGTGCCTTCTCCGAAGAGCTCTTTGGCCCAGTCGCCGTCCTGTACAAGGTTGACGGCGAGGAACAAGCCGTAGAACTGGCAAATAATTCGGACTACGGATTGGGAGCCTCCATACATACGCAGGACGCCGAGCGCGCACAACGTATTGCCACCCAGCTGAGCAGTGGCATGGTCGCCATCAATGAACCATCCTCCACCTCACCTGAACTGCCATTTGGTGGCGTGAAGCGTTCTGGCATCGGCCGTGAACTGGGCAAGTTTGGCATGGATGAATTTATCAACCGCAAGCTGGTGAAGATCGCCGGCCGCTAAACTCGGCGTCAATAAGCAATGGCCCGGTCTACAGGAAAATCTTCCTGCAGACCGGGCCATCGTTGCACTTATTTGCGGTTAGTCGTTAGATGCCCAAGGCTTCGCGCAGTCGGGCTACGTGGCCCTTGGCGTCCACACCGTATTCAATCTGCGAAATCTTGCCTTCCGGATCAACCACCGCGGTGGAGCGCAAGGTGCCAACCGATGTCTTTTCACCAAACGTCTTGGTGCCATAAGAACCGTAGGCCTTGGCCACTTCATTTCCTGGGTCTGAGAGCAACGGGAAATTCAATGATTCATCGCTGGAGAAACTAGCCAAGGCTTCTGGCTCGTCTGGTGAAATGCCCAGTACTGCATAGCCGGAGCTACGTAGAGAATTCAGGTTGTCACGGAAGTCGCAGGCTTCGGTGGTGCAGCCAGGGGTGGCTGCTTTCGGGTAGAAGTACACGATGACGTTCTGCCCCGCGTAGTCCGAAAGCGATACGGTCTCACCTTCGGCGTTACGCAGCGAAAAGGCTGGTGCTTGCTGTCCAACGGACAGTGCGGTGGATTGCTCTGACATGATCCCAACTTTCGGATTGTGATATTTGGTTCTCATCCTATGGCTTGTTGCTGTCCGAGGCTAGAGGGGAGTGCTTGAATAGTTTTTATGTTCAAGAGCAAGGCGATACCTTGGCATTGCACTGCGTAAACCTCCGCGCTACCTGCCAATCACGAGCAGTTGGCGACATTCTGTTGATAGAAGTGTTCCACTGAATCGGCAGGAATGGGCGATCAATTGATCACTCTAGGACGGATGGGAGCTCGATGACTGAGAACATGACATCGATACGCACAGTAGGGCTAATCGCGGACCCAGGCATTGCCCGGGCCCTATCAAACCGTGTCTCCAAGCGCTTAGAAATTAAGCTCAACAACGGTTATGACAGTGACTACCACTGGCAAGTTAATACTGATACCTATACCTTGCCGCTGGGTGAGAGCGGGCGAGTGGCTTTGAATGAAAAAGTCCCTGAACTACGTGAAAAGCACGGCTGGAATTTCATTATCTACCTCACCGACGTACCGCACTATGTGCAAGAACGCCCGGTGCGTTCAGTGATCAGTCCCAATGACTCCTCTGCGGTGCTCAGTGTGCCCACTATGGGTTTTGCCCGGATCAGTGTCTTGGCAAATCAACTAGCAGAGCTAGTCCATGAACTCGCCACTGGTCAAGAACCCAACCGTCATGGGTCACAGCTGGCCAAGGCGATGAGTATTCAAGGCAGTCTTGCTGACGGGGATGAGTCCCAGGATCGAGTCTCCAGTATCGAAGGACTACGTGGCAGGATCTTGCTCATTGGTGGCATGGTACGTAGCAACCGTCCTTGGCGGTTAGTGCCAAGGTTGTCTTCGGCAATGGCCGGTGCCGTAGCTACCGGTGCCTTTGGTGTGTTCTACACGAGCATCTGGTCCATGGCTGACTACTCGTCCTCGCCTCGACTGGCACTGATTACAGTCTTCAGCATTCTGGTGCTGACCATCTGGCTGGTACTGCATAACCGATTATGGGAGAGCCCTCAGGGTAGCCGCCGACGAGAAAAGCTCGTGGTCTACAACCTGGCTACGTTGCTCACTGTATCCATTGCTGCCTTCACCATGTACATACTGCTTTTCTTGGCGCTATTCCTTGGTTCGCTGATTGTCATTGATCAGGAATACCTCGCCTCGGAACTGGCCCATCAAGTGGGGCTGGCCGAATACTTCAACCTAGCCTGGCTAGCTTCCTCATTGGGTTTGATGGGTGGTGCGGTCGGCTCCAGCTTTGATGACGTGGCACGAGTGCAGCGGGCTACCTTCAGTCAGCGCGAATATGAGCGCCGCAATATGGAGTTCACACTAGATGACACCAACGAGGACTCCGCCTAAATACGACGGAGTCCTCGAGAAGCGCTAACTATGGCTGGTTCTTACCACCGTTAACATGCACGGTGGAACCGACCACGTAGGACGCCTCATCACTGGCAAGGAAAACATAAGCCGGTGAAACTTCCACCGGCTGTCCAGCCCTGCCCAACCAGGTATCGTGTCCAAACTCGGGCAGGGCTTCGATGGGCTGACCATCACTTGGCTGCAACGGAGTCCAAATTGGACCCGGCGCCACAGCGTTCACCCGCACGCCCTGTTTGGCAGCTTGCGAGGCCAAGGACTTGGTGAAATTACTGATGGCACCCTTGGTGGCCGCGTAATCCATCAAATGATCCGACGGGTCAAAAGCCTGAATGGAGGTGGTGTTGATAATGGAGCCTCCTTCGCCGATGACCTTCAGCGCGGCACGCGACAGTGCAAACATCGCAAAGATATTCACGTCAAAAGTCGCCTCGACCTGTTCATCACTGAGATCCTGCAGGGACTCAACGCTGATCTGCTTACCGGCGTTATTTACCAAGATATCTAAGCCACCCAAAGCGGTGGCGGCTTCATCTACCAATGAATCCCGGTAGCTTCTGTTCCGTAAGTCTCCGGGCAGATGCTTAACTTCCACCCCAGCGTCTTCTAGTACTTGTGCCACGGTGAGGGCATCAGAGGTTTCAACCGGAAGATAAGCCAGCGCAACGTCGGCACCTTCTCGGGCAAAAGCGATGGCTACCGCTGCCCCAATTCCTGAGTCACCACCGGTGATCAAAGCACGCTTACCTTTTAACCGGTCATGGCCCTTGTAGCTGTGCTCGCCGTGATCTGCCTTGGGCTGCATCTTGCTATCAAGTCCTGGTTCAGGCTGGCGCTGTTCAGGTGGGCTGATGCGTTCTTTACCTGCCCGCTGAGTATCTGCTGCTGGATCTGTCATGAGAAGTCCTCCTTCAGCTGGTGGATGATGCCCGGAGTTTGACCCAAGGCATCTTCGAACAATGCCCAGTCTTGGCTTAATAGGTGCATAGTGACAGCTCCACTGCTGTTTTTGTAGGCAACGGCCAGTATGCGTCCGGTTCAAATTCAGCGTCAGGCACCAAGAAATTCAATGTGTTAGTGCTCAATTCTGAGTCCTGACACAAAACCACGCTTTACCCCTTTCATCTGATCGCTCACTTAGCTAGCGTGGGTCGCGCAGGGAACTTGTTGGTATCGGCAGCATTGGAGGTTCAAGATGGCAGGGAAAGCACAAAGCCCTATCAAAGACGAAGAACTCTATGAAGAACTGCGCGAAGAGGGCAACTCCAAACAGAAGTCAGCACGAATCGCCAATGCCGCAGCTCGCGACGGAAGATCCGCGGTAGGCAAGCGAGGCGGAGAAGCTGGTGACTATGACGACTGGAGCGTTGCCGAACTTCGCAAGCGGGCCGGTGAAATTGGCATCAAGGGTCGTTCCAAAATGGTCAAGAGTGAATTGATCAAGGCTCTACGCAATTCCTAATTCTCGAATCTAGTCAGACAGATCAGGAGATCGTGATGGGTGACCGCAAGAATCCAGAAGAACCAGCACGCACGGCAGAGCTCGATGAATCCGCAGAACCGGGCGACGAGCGCGTTGTGCGTCGTGGCGAAGTACAAAGCGACAACGAAGAATTAGCAACCTCAACCGACGATGATCGGTTTGATGCCGGATAGCCACTACGGTTCTGGCAAGTAAGCACCGAAAACACCGACCACAGATGCCACTTGTGGCATTGAAATAGATGATCTGCACGCCCCACAGAAATGGAGAAAGATCATGGGATTTTTGGACAAGGTAAAAGATTTGTTCGGCAGTGCTAAAGAAACGTTGAAAGACCCAGACAAGAACCTGGTTGAAAATACCTGGCCAGCCGGGGAGCCAGATGACGAGCATGTCCCTGAGGACGGTGTGGATCTGACCGAATATTCCGAGACCGATGCAGAGCCGGTCACCCCTGATCACGCCGAACCGATCACCGGAGTGGATCCTGAGCTGGATGCCCCAGATGAGGCGCAGTACCGACAAGACGAGCGGTAATCCTCTCTGGCGGGAGGGGATACGTAGCTTCGTAAGTGAGTAACTGCCAGAGCACGGTGCTCTGGAATGCCAAGCTGATCCGCCACTAGTGCAGTGGCGGATCAGCTTTTTGTTTACAGCTATTTGTCACGGAAAGGATAACCATGAGTGACAACGACATTCTTGATAGGCAACAAGTAAATCAATACCTTGAGGAGCTGTCCCAATGGCGATTAGTTCCCGGAGCTATCGCCGCAGTTTTTCAAACCAAGACTGCAGCTGCAACCATTGAGCTGTTTGCAGATATTGCCAGCGCTGCTGAACTAGATAATCATCATCCGGACGTCGACTGGCGATACAACATTCTTTTTGTCACCACAACATCCCATGATGTTGGCTCACAAGTCACCACCCGTGATATCGCCTTGGCGAGCAAAATCTCTGAGCGCGCGGCAGCCTTGGGAGCCACCGCACGAACCGATCTCATTGGTGTTGTGGAGATCGCGGTAGACACCGCCGACGTGAGTGAGATTAGTGCTCAGTGGGCTGCCGGTCTTGGATATAAAGAGAAGGGCGATGGCAGCTTGGCCGACCCTAATCATCGACTGCCAGCCATCTGGTTCCAGGAGACCCAAACGCCGAACGATAATCGTCTGCACCTAGATGTCTGGCGCGCCCATTCCGAGAGCCAGCCGGTGCTTGATGAACTGCAACAAACCGGAGCCAAACTTGATCACGAAAGTGCGCCCAGCTTTGTAGTGGTCACCGATGCTCAGAACAACAGATTCTGCATCTGCACAGAGAAGGGCCGGTAACTAACTGGCGAGCCATGAAGGCTTAGAGAAGCAAGATCAGGTGATTGATTAGCGCCTAAGATCGGCACCACCAGACCCTGAGATCATGCGGATTTTGAACGACAAGATAGCGATTGGCAAAAATCAATCGCAAGGATGATTCTACTTGTCGGTGCACCGGGTTAGACTGGCAATCGCTCTTCAATCATCGCGCCCTTAATCCGAAGTGGCCTGGTGCCGGAGAGCCTGATGCCAGCGAGGATTTTTCCACATGCTTCTCAAGCTCATCTTGAAACACTCCAAGCCTTATACAGGCTGGATTATTGCCGTAATCATCTTGCAGTTGGCCACCACCATGGCCACTCTCTACCTTCCCAGCCTGAACGCCAAAATCATTGACGTAGGCGTGCAGTCCGCAGATATTGACTACATCTGGCGTACCGGCGGACTGATGCTCATTGTTGCTCTTGTTCAGGTAGTCACCGCTGTGGCTGCCGTCTACTTCGGAGCCAAAACCGCCATGAGCGTGGGCCGTGACATCCGACAGTCTGTCTTTGAAAAGGTCTCCACCTTCTCAGCTCAGGACGTCAACAAGTTTGGTGCCGCCACCCTGATCACCCGTGGCACCAACGACGTGCAGCAAATCCAAATGCTGACCTTGATGGCATTAAACTTCATGATCAACGCACCAATCATGTCCATTGGTGGCGTCGTCATGGCTATCCGCGAAGATCCCGGACTGTCATGGCTAGTCTGGGTTTCGGTACCAATGGTACTGATTGTTGTTGGCCTGCTGGTCATCAAGCTGATGCCACTATTCCGTGACATGCAGGTACGAATCGATGGGATCAACGGGGTGCTGCGCGAGCAGATCACCGGTATCCGTGTTGTTCGCGCCTTTGTCCGTGAAGAGCACGAAACCGAACGTTATGCTGACGCCAACCAGAAGCTGACCAACCTTGGTGTGAAGGTCGGTAACCTGTTTGTGCTGATGTTCCCAGCCATCACCATGATCCTTCACCTTTCCACCGCAGCAGTGTTGTGGTTCGGTGGTCATCGTGTAGATAACGGCCAGGTGGAAGTTGGCGCACTGACCGCCTTCTTGCAGTACATGCTGCAGATCCTGATGGCAGTCATGATGGGTACCTTCATGGCCATGATGATTCCACGCGCAATGGTTTCAGCTGACCGTATTTCTGAGGTCCTCGACAGTGAGCCATCGATGAAGGACGCGGAAGACCGCGACGTCGCTCTTCCAGAGCCTGGCACCGTTGAATTCAAAAACGTGAGTTTTGGCTACCCGGGTGCAGAAGCTCCCGTACTGTCCAACGTTTCCTTCACTGCCAAGCCTGGACAGACCACCGCTATTATCGGTTCTACCGGCGCTGGCAAAACCACCTTGTTGAACCTGATTCCTAGGCTCTATGACGCCACCGAAGGTGAGATTCTCATCGGCGGTGCTCCACTGAAGGAACTGGGCCGAGAGGCAATTTCACAGAATATTTCCTCTGTGCCACAGCGCCCTTACCTGTTCTCCGGAACCATTGCCAGCAACCTGCGCTTTGGTGCTCAGGACGCAAGCGATGAGCAGCTCTGGGAAGCTTTGAGAATCGCGCAGTCAGCAGATTTTGTTGCTGAACGTGATGGCCAGCTGGAATCCACCATTGCTCAGGGCGGTACCAACGTCTCCGGCGGTCAGCGTCAGCGACTATGCATCGCCCGTGCCTTGGCAGCCAAGCCAAACACCTACCTCTTTGATGATTCGTTCTCTGCTTTGGATGTGAACACCGATGCCAAGCTTCGTGCGGCGTTGGCGGAACCAACCAAGGATGCAGCGGTCATCATCGTGGCCCAGCGAGTCTCCACCATTACCGAGGCGGATCAAATCCTCGTCTTGGATCACGGAGAAATCGTGGCCCGAGGAACTCATGAAGAACTCTTGGAATCCTCGGAAACCTATCAAGAAATTGTGACATCCCAGCTGAGCGTGGAGGAGGTGGCCTAAGTGGCGAAAAAACAGAAAAATGTGGAACCAGAGCAGCTTGATAGCGAGCTCGCCGCAATTGATGAATTTGAAGTCGCCGCCGGTGCAGACGACTGGAGCGGTGGTGCTCCAGCGCGTAAAGCTGAGCGCTTCTGGCCATCGGCCAAACGCCTGGTAGGACTGATGTCCCCCTATAAGTGGGGCATGGTTCTCGTCTTTGCACTGATCACCGTGTACGTAGTGCTTTCGGTGATTGCCCCTCGCGTTCTGGGTAAAGCCATGGACGTGATCTTTGCTGGTCTGATCGGCAAGAATCTTCCTGCCGGAACTCCTGCCGACGTCATTGTTCAGCAATTGCGTGACTCCGGTCAGGACACCCAAGCTGACATGCTGTCTAAGGTGAATTTTGTCCCCGGTCAGGGCATCGACTTCACTCAGCTCTCGCAGTTCATCCTGATTGTGCTGTCCATGTACTTCGTGGCCTCAGTCTTCTCTTGGGCTTCAGGTTGGTTGCTGAACAAACTGGTCATGCGCGTGGTTTACAACCTGCGTAAGGATGTTGAAGACAAGATCAACCGTCTGCCACTGAACTACTTTGATACCCGCCAGCGCGGAGACATTCTCTCTCGCGTGACCAACGACGTGGACAACATTCAGAACGCATTGCAGCAGGCATTGAGCCAGTTGGTGCAGTCCATCATGACGGTTATTGGCATTGTCATCATGATGTTTGTGGTCTCTTGGCAGATGGCGTTGATCGCGTTGGTGGCGCTGCCACTATCCGGTGTGGCCGCAGGCTTCATTGGTTCCAAGGCACAGAAGCTGTTCACTGCCCAGTGGAAAAACACCGGTGCACTGAACGGCCAGATCGAAGAGTCCTTCTCCGGACATGAGCTTATGAAGGTCTTCGGCCGTGAAGAGGACATGGTTGCACGTTTCACTACCCGCAACGAAGAGCTGTACAAAGCTAGCTTCGGTGCACAGTTTGTCTCAGGCATGATCATGCCAGTGATGAACTTCGTGTCCTACCTGTCCTACGTCGGCATCGCCGTGGTGGGCGGGTTGCGCGTAGCCTCGGGTGCGATGAGCCTTGGTGATGCCACGGCATTCATCCAGTACTCGCGCGAGTTCACCCAGCCACTGGGCCAGATCGCTGGTGTGGCAAATATGCTGCAGTCCGGTGTGGCTTCGGCAGAGCGTACCTTTGAGCTGTTGGATGCCGAGGAACAAGATCCGGAAGACGCGCAGGTAGCACTGCCTGAACGCACCGACGGTCACGTCTCCTTCCAGAACGTCTCCTTCTCCTACGCCCCACAGCAGCCACTGATTGAGGACCTGTCCTTTGACGCTGATCCTGGGCACACCGTGGCCATTGTCGGACCAACCGGTGCCGGCAAGACCACCTTGGTGAACTTGGTGATGCGCTTCTACGAGCTGAACTCCGGGAAGATCTTGGTTGATAACCATGACATCACCCAGCTCTCGCGTGCAGATCTGCGTTCCAAGGTGGGCATGGTGCTTCAGGATGCGTGGCTGTTTGGCGGAAGCATTATGGAGAACATCCGCTACGGACGTCTGGATGCTACCGATGAGGAAGTCATCGAGGCAGCCAAGGCAACGTTCGTTGATCGATTTGTGCGTGCGCTGCCTGATGGCTACGACACCATTATCGATGAAGAAGGTACCAACGTCTCGGCCGGCGAGAAGCAGCTGATCACGATCGCGCGCGCGTTTGTGGCCAATCCATCCTTGCTGATCCTTGATGAGGCAACCAGCTCGGTGGATACGCGTACCGAGTTGCTGGTGCAGCAGGCCATGGCCGCCTTGCGCAGTGACCGCACTAGCTTTGTGATTGCTCACCGCCTGTCAACAATCCGTGACGCCGACACCATTTTGGTGATGGAATCGGGAAAGATTGTAGAGCAGGGCAACCACGAGTATCTGCTGAAAACGCAGGGTGCGTACTACCGGTTGTACCAATCGCAGTTTGCTGGTCCGGCTGAGGATGTGGACGCAAATCCAGATACCGCTGCCGTTCCTGCGGTAGCTGCCGGTGCTCCGGTGGCTGCTGAGTTGGCGCCGGAAGCAAAGGAAGAAACCGAGTAGGTTTTCTTCGCTTTTAGGACCCAGATCTCTGACAGAAAATCTGTCAGATATCGGGGTCCTTTGTTATATCTGACAGCGCTCCAGATCCGATTGGTATGGCACGCCAGTAGGTCATCAATAGCGTTTCTCATCCCGATGATGATGCAATGTGATCATGATGCTTAGACAGCTGGAATATCTGGTGGCTTTGGCCAATGAAGGGCATTTTGCCCGGGCCGCTGAAGAATGCGCTGTGTCCCAGCCGGCCTTATCGGAGGGGATCCGAAAACTTGAGAAAGAACTCGGTGTCCCATTGGTTAGGCGGAACCACGCTTTCCAGAGCCTGACCCCCGAAGGGCAGACCGTGCTCAAATGGGCGCGAAAACTCTTAAAAGACCATGAGTCGCTGAAACAGGAAGTTTCTCATCATCTTCATGGTCTGAACGGCACACTGCGCATTGGTGCTGTTCCCGCTGCCTCTTCCACGGTCGCGATGCTCACTGACAAGTTTGCGCGAGCCTATCCCGAGACACGCATCAATGTTCAAGCGAGTCTGCGTTCACAAGAGATTGTCCGACAGATCAGGAACTACGAGCTTGATGCGGGCCTGATCTACGCAGAGCCACAGGATGTGGCCGGGTTGCTGGTGTACCCGCTGTATGCAGAGGAGCATGTGCTGCTCACCGCGACGGGCATGCGTAAGAAAGATGCTGTTGAGTCATGGGCGACAGCATTGGAAATGCCGCTGTGTCTTCTCGATTCTTCTCTTCGCGGACGCCAAGTCTTGGACCAGACCCTCAGCCAGCATTCTTTGGAGGTTTCACCACGAATTGAATGTGATTCGATAGTGACCCTCTTGGCGCATGTGTCGACCGGGCATTGGGCCAGCATTGTCCCTCGCCAATGGCTGCCTCCATTGGGCGCCCTTCCAGGAATCGAGCTAACTCGGCTGGACAATCCGCAAGTCACCTCTCAAATCTCTGTGGTCATGGTCGATGACAAACCGTTAACTTTGATGACGCAGGCGTTAAAGGAGATTATTTTTGACACATTTGAGTTGAGCGATAAGTCAACCACTAGTGATCATAATGAATGATTATTGAATCATTGATTGTGATTGTTGGAATTGATCAAGTCTGATCCTTGATCCTAGAGGCAGACCCGAGCCCCAGAAACGAATCGGGTCATGCAACTAGATGCGGGGACAGTACAGTGGGACAAGTCAGTTCAAACAAGCGGCCAAGTGCCGTGCAGACTAGGTCTGCGTGATGCCGGCGGGAAAACCGGCCGACGTTTTTGCGGCCATTCCAAAGGTCAAGTCGAAGATGGCTTCACTCGTGGACTGGCAACTCTTCCTCATCGCGCACAGCCCTGAGATCCGTCCGGCCCTGCGCGTAGGCCTCGGCTTGGGTATCCCAGGCAGTTTGCTGTTGCTGATGGGTCGGGTGGATCTACTTGCCTATGCGGTCTTTGGGTCAATTGTCGGAATGTACGGGCGCGATCCGCATCGTTGGCAACGGCTGAAGAACCAGCTGATTGCCATGGCTTTGATGCTCGGCGCCGGAATCTGCGGGATCGTTGTGGCCCCGATGGCAATACATGGGTGGCGGTTGCTTGCCGGGGCAATGTTTTGGGCTGCCTTCAGCTCGCTGGTCGCCGATCGATTTGGGATCAAACCAGGCGGCGCCTTCTTTCCGCTTTTCGCGTTTGGCGCCTTGGGAACCTTGCCGGTGAAGGACCTGCCCGCTGTGGATGGACTTATGGCGTTTGTGGTCACCGCGCTGTTCAGTGTCTTGCTCGGCCAAGCGACGCGATTCGACCGAGCCGCGCAACGGGTAGTAGCCGTCCACGATATTTATTGGCCAGGCATCCTGCGCAGGGTCAGAACCTACCTGATAGTTATTTTCCTAGCTGGGGCGTTGGGGATTTTCCTCCAGGTTGAGCACCTTCAGTGGACACTGGCTGGAGCGGCCGTTCCTCTGGCCGTCGGCAACGCCCGAGGTCGACTGCAACGAGGAGCCAACCGCATCGCCGGAACCCTAGCCGGCATCGTGGTGTTGATGGGAATTAGCTATCTTCAGCCCAATGAAGTCGCGGCCGGGTGCCTGATTATCGGACTGATGTTCCCGACTGAAGCCTACATGGTGCGTAACTACGGTCTTGCTCTCAGTTTTTTCACCCCGTTGGTCATCTTGATGCTCCAAGCAGCGAATCCGTTGGCAGGATCCCAAATGTTATGGGACTGCGCTATGGGCAATCTCCTTGGCGTTGTGGTCGGTATTCTGGCGGCAGCCATAGTTGAACGTCGGCCTGTAGTCGCATAACTGTCGGTTAGTTCCACCGCTAGTGAGGATTTGTCTTTTGTTACCAGCGTTTGTCACAAGCAACCCCAAAACTGCAGGCAAGCGACCTGACAAGAGAATACTTCGCGAGATGCATCGGAATAATTGGTGAAATCTCTATTCAGGTGTCCTTCGATGGACATAAGCTGACAGTGAACTCGCATTATTCATCGAGGAAAGGGAAAGAACGGATGTCAGACATTGCCGTGCCCACTGTGGGCGCAAAACTCTCGGCAGAATTCTTGGGCACATTTGTGCTGGTCTTCGGTGGCTGTGGTTCGGCCATCTTCGCCGCAAAGGTCATCGCGGATGAATCGGTCAACATGGGGATCGGATTTGTCGGTGTTTCACTGGCCTTCGGTCTAACCGTGCTGGTCATGGCCTACGCGGTCGGCCATATTTCAGGCGGACACTTCAACCCAGCGGTCACCCTCGGAACAGCCTTCGCCGGCCGTACCCCGTGGAAGGACGTTGGACCATACATCGTTACGCAGATTGTTGCCGCTTCGGTAGCAGGTGCCGTGCTGTTCGCGATTGCCTCAGGCAAAGACGGCTTCAGTGCGGTTGAATCAGGATTTGCTTCCAACGGTTATGGCGATCGCTCACCAGATGGCTATTCGCTGGTAGCAGCATTGATTGCTGAAATCGTGCTCACCGCCATTTTCCTATACGTGATTCTGGGTTCCACCGACGAGCGTGCACCAAAGGGCTTCGGTCCAATTGCTATTGGTCTATCTTTGACGTTGATCCACTTGGTTTCCATCCCGGTCACCAATACTTCGGTTAACCCAGCGCGTTCGTTGGGTGTTGCTTGGTTCGCCGGGCCAGAAGCCTTGGGTCAGGTGTGGCTATTTATCCTCGCTCCAATTATTGGTGCGGCCATCGCAGGCGTAACCTACAAGATCCTGTTCCCAGCATTTGTGGACAAGGGTCGCGAAGGTTTCGACCGCAACTAGTTTTGCATTGAGCTAGGGCTACGGCCGTGGCTCGAAGCGACCCCGGGATGAGTGCTGTGCACACAGCACCAGTTCCGGGGTCTGTCATGTCTGCAAGTTCTACGTGAAGCGATTCATAGGCCAGACAGCCTACAGTTTACGAATTCCATAGCTAACGACAGTAGGCTTGTACCATGCAACAGTGGCCCGAACACCCGACTCAGTATGCACCGCTCAGGCCCAAACAACGTGTCTTCAACGCTGGAAAATTCAGCAAGGGCGACCTGTTCACCGTCTTGGCCTACCTGATTTTCTTCATCGGGGGAGCAGCGAGCCTGATCGCCCTGATCCCTGGGTATATGGATGCCTTCGACACCCAAGATCAGGCGTTGTTCGGGATCAACCTGATCCTGTATGTCACGTTTTTTGTGCTGGCCATGATCCAGTGCGGGCCGCAATTTTTCGAGTCCTTCAAGACCATGCGCTACCACTCGTTAGCAAAATGGCTGATGCTGCCCGGTGGCTGGCTGCTGACCATCATGCTCAACGCGCTGGTGGCAGGGCTTACCGGTCAAGCGGTCACCAGCGAAAACCAGGCTGCCCTAGAAAGCATGGCCGGAACCGTCCCATTACCGGTGATGTTGGTTGTCACCGCGTTCTTTGGCCCCTTTGTTGAGGAATACTTCTTCCGTCATCTGCTCATCGGCAAGCTCTCTCGCAAGCTTAATGTCTGGATCACTTTACTGATCTCCACACTCTTGTTTGCCGGAATCCACTTTGTTGGAGCTGGCGTTAGTTCGTGGCTAGAAGTAGTTCCGTACTTCATGCTCGGAATCATGATGGGCCTTGCTTACATCCTCAGCGGTAAGTCGATGGCCTATTCCTACATGTTCCACGTGCTGAATAACACCGTGGCTTTGTTAGTTGTGTATCTGATCTACCCATTACTTCCTGCAGGAGTCTAAAGAAGTGTCTTTTACCGGACATGTTCCACGCACCCCGGCCTATCGTGGCATGCTGCTGGCATTATTTGCTAGTGGTGTTGCCACTTTCTCTCAGCTATACGCGGTGCAGGGACTGCTTCCAGTCATCTCCGACTACTTCCAGATCAGCTCATCTCAAGCTGCCTTGGCCGTCTCTTCGGCCACCCTGGGATTAGCGCTTGCGGTCACCCCGTGGGCCATCATCTCGGATCGAATTGGCCGGCGCAAGGTGATCTGCGCGGCGCTGATCGCGTCGGTTCTACTTGGCTTGCTCAGCACCCAGTCACCTAATTTTGAAACCCTAGTTGCCATTCGATTCTTTGAAGGGCTTGCCCTGGCCGGCGTTCCCGGATCGGCGTTGGCCTTCCTCGTTGATGAGGTTAATCCAAAAGCAGTGGCAGTAGCTAGCGGCACGTACATTTCAGGTACCACCCTGGGCGGGCTGGCCGGACGTCTGGTAGCCAGCTTTATCGGCGAACCCGCAGGATGGCGCTGGGGAATCGCAGCGGTGAGCATTATGGCCGGATTGGCCACTTTGTTCTTCTTGCTCAAAGCCCCGCCGGCCCGAGGTTTTGCCCCAATCCGAGGCCAAAACCTCAAGGGCATCGCCGCGAAGTTTGGGCGGGCACTGCGCGGCAAAATGGCTTTGGTTTACGCCCAAGGCTTCTTGCTGATGGGTGGCTTTGTCGCCGTATACAACTACCTCGCTTTCCGCCTGGAAGCCCCACCGTATCTGATCCCATCCTCGCTGGCAGCTCTCGTATTCTTGGCTTACCTTTCTGGCACCTACACCTCGGTGGCCAGTGGCAAAGTGGTGGCCAAAATAGGACGGCGTAATACCCTTCGCCTGAGCATCCTGCTCAGCGCGCTCGGCCTAGCCTTGACCCTGGCCGGAAACCTCATCGTGATTGTTGTCGGCCTGTTGATCTTCACCGCCGGATTTTTGCAGCGCACGCGGTGGCCAGCGGCTGGGTTCCTGTCTTGGCTGCGGACGCTCGGGCCCAAGCATCCAGCCTGTACAACCTGTTCTACTACGTTGGTTCATCGGTGCTCGGATGGCTCATCGGTATTCCGTTCATGCACTTGGGCTGGGGCAGCGTTGTCCTCAGCGTCATCACGCTGCAGGCGCTGGCCATGCTTCTGGCGTCCTTCTTATCCAAGCGGGATCCATCCTTGGGTAAGGCCTAGTTTTTCAGCGATCCCCAGCGGACGAGCACTACCAAGAATTGTCTTGCCAGCTGGGCATGAATGGTGAAAGCTAGCGGTGCTTCGTAGAGTGGAGTCTGTGAGCTCATCAACCCCCATCGATTCCCCGAAGAACATCTCGCGGCAGATCCTTGCCCTAGCAGTGCCCGCCCTCGGTGCGCTCATTGCTGAGCCACTGTTCTTGATGGCGGACTCTGCCATCGTTGGCCACCTTGGAGTGAACGAGTTGGCCGGCGCAGCCCTGGGCACCACGGTGTTGCAGACCGCTGTGGGACTGATGATCTTCTTGGCTTATGCCACCACTCCGGCGGTGGCACGTGCCATCGGTGCCGGACGACCAGCCCAAGCCATGGCTGCCGGACGTGACGGCATGTGGTTTGCGGTTGTCATTGGTGTGCTGCTTTCGGTCCTCGGGTACTTCGGCGCCCGACCGCTGGTTCTGCTGATGGGTTCAGATGGGGTGACTGCCGACTTTGCGGTGGACTACATCCACTACTCGTTGCCGGGGTTGACCGCCATGCTGTTGGTGCTCGCTGCCACCGGTGTATTGCGCGGAATGCAAGACACCAAAACGCCACTCGTGGTTGCCACCGTGGGCTTTGGTCTGAATATCGTGTTGAACTTCGCCTTGGTTTATGGCGCCCACATGTCGGTGGCCGGTGCGGGCTTAGGTACTTCAATTGCCCAGTGGTTGATGGCGGCCGTCTACCTGTGGATGTTGCTACCGCGGATCCGTGAACAAGGGATCTCGCTGGCGCCGAGCTGGGCAGGATTTATCTCCACCGGTCAAGTTGGATCCTGGCTAATGCTGCGTAATCTGACCATGCGTGCGGCCCTGCTGCTCACGGTTCTTGTAGCGACGTCTTCGGGGACGCAGACCTTGGCCGCACACCAATTGGTCTTTACCATCTTCAGTTTCCTCGCCTTTGCCCTTGATGCTTTGGCGATTGCTGCTCAGGCGATGATTGGCCAAGAACTAGGCCGCGGTGATGCACAGCGCGTCCGCAAACTCACCGGCATCATGAGTCGTTGGGGAATCTACTTTGGAGCGGCCACCGGCATTCTGCTGCTAGCCACCTCATGGATCTTCCCGATGATCTTCACTCCTGATGAGCAGATCCGTCAGCTAACTACGGTGGGATTGTGGGCTCTGGCCTTGTCGCAGCCGTTGTGCGGGCTGGTGTTTGTACTTGATGGGGTACTGATCGGCGCTGGCGATGCCCGCTACTTGGGGTTGGCTTCCGTGGTGAACCTGGTGGTGTACCTTCCGATGCTGTGGGCTGTGCTGGCTTTGGCGCCCGAACCAACATGGGCAATTTGGTGGATCTGGGTGGCCTTTGCCCTAGGGTTCATGGCCTCACGCGGGGTGACCCTCGCGGTGCGCGCCCGCGGAACGGCCTGGATGCGCTTGGGCGTGTAGCGGAGGTAATTCGCAGCTTTGAAGATGCGAAAACTGAAACTGTTGATGTCCCTCGGCGAGAAGCATCATCACCCTAGGATGTGAGGAACCCCGGTCCAGCTGGCAGTTAGTTCTATGAACGGTAGAATAGAAATTGTGCCTGCACCAACAACCACCCCAGTTCAAGCCCAAGAAGTATTCCGCCCAGTCCTTATGCGCGGTGTCACTGCCGTTATCTACGCTCTGCTCTCCATCTTCTGGATCGGAGCGGACCAGAATGCTCTGGCCTATGTAACTGCAGCGTTCTTCGTGGTCACCGCCGCATTGATGTGGCAATACGTAGCGGTGGAAAGCGCGCCTGCAAAGTCGCGTAGCCCTTACGTTCTGGGTGCTGGGTTGATGATGTTGGCAGGTATCGCGACTATCTTTGTTGATTCGGTCGCCTGGATCAGCTACATTGCTGCATTCGCTTTCCTAGTCTCCGGTATTGCCGAGCTTTATGTCTTTACGAAGCTGCGCGAGCAGTTCCCGCCGTTTAGAAACCAGCTGGTATCCGGTGCAGTAGGCGTGATCTTGGCCATTGCACTGAGCCTGTCCGGGGGCATGGACGCCCATGCGCTCTTCGGCCTGATTGGTGGCGGCACCATTATTCTGGCGGTCTTCGAGCTGATTGCTGGCTTTGGGCATCGCCACGAAATGAAGGCAGCAACCGCGAACGCAAGCGATACACCAGAGCCGGAAAGCAACTAGTCTTAAGGCCTGCACGAAAAGTAGAAACGGAGTTCTTGGTGGGAAACGACAAGAAGAAGCAGCCGTGGAGCCAGTCAATCAAGGGTCCACTGAGCTTTTCGCTGGTCATGGCGCTCATCGCAGGAGTTGTCGGCCTGGTTAGCTCCACCGGCGGATCACAAAATCCTTTGCGCTTTGATATCGGCCTAGCATGCTTCGGCATCGCCTTTATCGCTTGCCTGCTGGTCATCTCGGTGATGACCATGGCCGGCAAGGAGAATGATCCAGATTTGGGCAAGGGAACCGGCGTGAACCGATCTTCCTCGAACCCGGACAAGAAGTTTGAAGACTGATAATAAAGCTTAACCACGCATCACGCGCTGGGACTGTCCACCATAGATAGTCTCAGCGCGTTCTCGTTTGCCGTAACACGTTCAAGGATTCCCCGTGAGTAGCACCAGCACCACCGAGCCATCAGGCAGCACCCCTCTGGGCAAGCAGTTGCGCCGACGCAAATCCATCAAGGCGATGAGCAACGACGCAGCCAACAACGCAGGGCTCGGGCAGCTTAAGCGCTCACTGGGCGTCTTGCAGCTGGTGATGATCTCCGTTGGTGCAACCCTCGGAACCGGCATCTTGGTGATCCTTGGATCTGCCGTTCCAGTGGCTGGTCCGGCGATCTGGATTGCCTTTGTGCTTGCCGGCATCACGGCGCTTCTTTCGGCAGTGTCCTATGCCGAGATGGCTGGCATGGTTCCGGTTTCCGGATCTAGCTACTCGTACTCCTATGCCACCTTGGGTGAAGGTGTGGCATGGATCTGCGGTTGGTGCTTGGTCTTGGAGTACGCAGTTTCAGCGGCCGCCGTTGCCGTGGGCGCTGGCGCGTATGTCAACCAGACCCTGCAAATCTTTGGCCTGTCCTTGCCTGATTCTTTGGCAGGCGGCCCGGGCGAAGGCGGGGTTATCAACCTCTCCGCGCTGATCGTGGTGGTTCTTGCAACCCTGTTGCTGGTACGTGGAGCGCGTGAATCTGCGCTAGCAAACACCGTGATGGTGTTGGCGAAAATCGCCATCCTGATCTTCTTTGTCATTGTTGCTTTTACCGCTTTTGATGCGGGAAACTTTGCTCCGTTGTTACCGATGGGCGCTGCCGGAGTCACCGGTGCAGCCTCCATGGTGTTCTTCTCTTACATCGGTTTTGATGCTGCCTCCACCGCGGGCGAGGAAGCAAAAACCCGCAGCGTGATCTGCCCCGGGCCATCATGATCGCCATGGTGCTGGTGACCGCGATCTATGTACTGGTAGCCGTTGCCGCTATTGGTGCCCGCCAGTGGGACTGGTTCGCTACTTCTGAAGCGGCGCTGGTTCAGATCGTTTCGGAGATCACAGGACAGAAGTGGCTGGTGCTGGCCTTTGCGTTAGCTTCGGTCATCGCGATTATCTCGGTAGTGCTCACCGCCCTGTACGGACAGACGCGTATCTTGCTCTCCATGGGGCGCGATGGGCTGGTGCCAAAGTTCTTCGCCAAGGTTTCACCCAAGACCCACACACCGGTAGTTGGTACCTGGGTTACTGGATTGGTGGTGGCAATTGCCGCCGCACTGATCCCCTTGGGTCAGCTGGCCGAAGCAACCAGCATCGGTACGCTCTTTGCCTTTGCGCTGGTTGGTGTCTCGGTGATGTACCTGCGTAAAACTCAGCCAGATACCCCACGTACTTTCCGTGTTCCGCTCTACCCAGTCACCCCCATTCTGGGCATCGCAGCCTGCCTGTTCTTGATGTTCAACTTGGCCGGAATTACCTGGGTTGTCTTTGGGATTTGGATGCTTGTGGGCATCGGGATCTACGTTGGTTACGGCCGACGCCATTCACGCCTAGGCGCACTGAACGCTAAGGCCTACCAAGCAGAACTGGATCTGTAACAACTAACTTGTACTGGCTGGTACGTGGGGCACCGATATGCTGTGTTGTGGAACACCTTCGCAGATTCTAAGGAGCCCGAATGCAGCAGGAACCGATTAGCACTGCAGACCTCTATGACCAGCATGGTGAGGCTTTACAGTCCGTTAGTGTGCAATTCCAAGACTTCGGCGGACGCCTATCGTTTAACGGTCCAGCGCGCACAGTGAAGTGCTTTGAAGACAACGGGCTGATCAAGGAGCTCTTGAGCTTCCCCGGTGAGGGTGCAGTCCTGGTCGTTGATGGTGGGGGATCCCTGCGCTTTGCACTGATGGGCGACATGATTGCCGCCAGTGCGGAGCTTAATGGCTGGGCTGGCGTCATTATCCACGGCGCGGTGCGCGACCGCGCAGCGCTGGCGGAGCTTGAGCTGGGCATCAAGGCGCTTGGTAGCAACCCACGCAAGACGGTCAAACGTTCACATGGTGCGGTAGATGAAGTGATCACCATTGGGGACGTGAAGGTGCGTCCAGGTGCGATGGTCCACGCAGACATCGACGGGATCCTTGTTGAGCATTAACCTCAGCGAGCGCTAACCTCGGTTAGTGCTCGCTCACGGCTAGCGTTCTTGGTCGCCTGCGGATTCCCACTCATTACGGAATTCCTCCGGGCTGAGATTTTCTAAGTCTTCGCGAATCTGCACGATCAGGCGTTCGGCCTCTTCCAAACTGGAAGTGGTCATGCGCAACAGTACCGAATCATCCACACGTGAGTGCACAACGACCTGTGGCTCATTGGCTTCGAATTCACCGTCGCCAAAACTTGCTGAAGCCAGTGCCACTACCCAGCGACCAGCGGCCATCAACGGATTGCTGTGACCGGCTTCCAGACGTGCCTCGTAGTCATCTGATGCGTGCGTTCCTTGTGACATGACCTGTCCTTTCAGCTACTACAACTCCGGTGTACTGGTGGTGTGTTCATCATAGGGTGCTGATCGGGTTAAAGGCGAGGAATCACCGAGTCAAAACCGGTGATCACCGTACACAAGCGCAAATTGGGCCGCAGGTGCGTCGCTGGATGTGGTTGCTTAGGCGCCTTCGGTAGGCAGGGCACTGTCTACCTCAGTGATCACAGGACGAGGCTTGCGCCAGGTGCGGTTCACCGTCTTGTGGTGCGCTTTGAGCAACGCTGGGACGGTGATGTAAACGGTCAGCGGAACGACAATCAACGTCAGCACCAGGGAGCGAAGAACTGGATGCCACGGGGGAGCAAGCCACGCCAACACCAACATTCCCGCAGACACCATCGGGAAAATGGCTAGCCATGTTAACGCCGCTCTGGTGTGTACGGAGGGGAGTTTTGGTGGAGTCAGCAAATCTGCATAAGTCTCGTCGGTCGCTAGCTCGTTGCTCGTGGGGGTCATGAATCTCCAACTATATGTGTGAAGTCAGTTTACGTGTCCGGCGGAATAATTACCAAACAACTGTTTGGAGATACGATTGGCTCATGAGCTGGGATACGGAAGCGACTCGTCAAAAATTGCTCACCGCTGCGGTTGGAGAATTTGCAGACCGTGGGTTTGCTGGCGCCCGAATTCGAGAGATTTCAAATAAATCGGGATGCAACCCAGAGCGGATTTACTTCTACTTTGGCAACAAAGAGGGACTCTTTGAGGCGGCCTTGGTGCACGAATTGTCCACGGCCCTTGACGCCGTCACGGTGGTGGGTCAGGGCATCGAAAGTATCGTGGCATTCGCTGAAAAATACTTTGACTTCTCCTCAAAGAACTCAAAAATGGCACGGCTTGCTCATTGGGAAGGTCTTGAACATGGCAGTGCAGCTGGCGCCAAAGAACGCTCGGTGCGAGCTGAATCCAAAGTTCAAGAGATTCGCAATGCTCTGGGTATCAGCAACTTAGAGGACGCGCAGAACCTGCTGTTTGTTGTAGTGTCGCTGTGCAATTCTCTGCTGGCCACACCCAACGTTCACCAAGTGATCTTGGGGAAAAAATCAGTGGCTGGCCACAAGAAAATCGTGGCAGACACGATTCGTTCGCTGGCGCAGGACCTTGTCGAGAACGAATCCGAAGGTCAAATGGGCATGGCCGACAACGCGCAGAACCAAGAGCTCTCCAATGACTGAAGAAGTCAGGTACTCAGGGTAAGAGTACGAGTTTGCCGCAAGCCTTATCTGATTCCATTAGGGCATGGGCATCCTGAACTTCGCTGAGCTCAAAAGTCCGGTCTAGTGGAACGGTGGCGGAACCAGCGGCAACCTGATCCAAGAAGCGTTGCAGTACGGTGGCTGGAAGATCCCTCGATTCACCAGAATAGGCGGAGAGTCGCACACCGCGAGGCAGGTAGTCGATGGGGTAGAAGTCCTTCACTGTCCACTGGTTAGAAAGCATGCCGGTGAAACAAACGGTCCCGTGCATCCGTGTTGCCAAGAGCGTATCGCGAAGTGTCGGGGTGCCGACAAGCTCAACGGCCGCATCAACTCCTTCCGGATAGATTTCCCGTACTTGCTCCGCAACGTTTCCATCATCAATGATGATGTGGTCCACTCCAAGCTCACGCAACCTATCGCCCTTGGTTTTGTCTCGGGTGGTTGAAATGACGGTCATGTTCATCAACTTAGCCAGCACTGCAATGGTCATGCCAATTGAGGATGTTCCGCCCCGAATGAGGATGCTTTGTCCAGGCTGGGCATCCAGACCTACACTCAACGTTCCGTAGGAAGTTTGAAGCATCTCCGGTACTGCGCCAAGAACTTCCCATGGCAACTCGGAGGTAAATGGAATCACCTGGTTGACTGGAACGCAGGTGTATTCGGCGTAACCGCCGTCAAAGGTGCGTCCCATGCCACCCATCATGGTGGCCACCTGAGTTTCGGTGGTAAACGTGCCGCTGGGATCAAGGTCCACTGTGCCAACCGTTTCAATGCCTAGGACTCGAGGCATCTGCACTGAGTCGCCGGCCAACCCAAGCCGGGTGTGAAGTTCTGACCGGTTCATTCCCGCCGCGCGAACGCGGATGCGAATCCAGCCCTCGGTTGGTTCTGGAATGGGTAGGGATTGAAGCTGTAAGTTGGACACTGGTCCGGGCTGAGATAAGACGACTGCACGCATGGTCATTTGGATCATTTTCCTTCGTTGTCATTGAGAAGCTCGCGAATCCACTTGCGTTCTTCATTGCGCAAGGCGCGGGCGCTGCGCTGAGCACCTCTCCGGTATGGATCCGTCATGTCTGCAATCTTCACGCGAACTCCCTCATTTGAGTAGAAGCTGGCTGGTGCTTCGAGAAAGTCCAAGCGTCGCTGAAGCACTGCGTTTCTTTCTTCGGCATCAGGTAAGACAGAAAGGAAAGTGAGGACGGTGAAAAAATGTGTCAGGTCGGTGATGGCTAGTCCGGAAGCGTCCCGCAGAATTGCCAGAAGGCGAACGTGCCCAGCCTCGGTGAGGCCTAAGGTTTGCCGCTGAGCGCCCGCTACTCCGGGTTCGCTTTCTTTAGTCACGTACCCAGCTTTGGCAAGTCGGGTGATGGCTGGATAAAGGGTGCCGTCACTGATCTTGCGGGCGTGCCCACCGAGCTCTTCCATTCGACGTCGAAGCTCATAGCCGTGGAGACGGCCTTCAGACAAGAATCCCAGAATCATCAACTCAATCACGTGAACATCATACCTCGATTCGTGGTATATCGGAACGAGGTATAGAATTATCTGACCGTCTTGACCGGAAAGGTGATCCGGTAGTCAGGTATCGGAAACTGTTGAGCCGAGCTTGGGATCTGATCCTGAACTTGGCGTCACCGTCCAGGAGTGAGAAGGACCAATGGCAAAACCAGCCGGAAATATTGAACCAAAACCAATGCGCTGGGATGCTCAGAAAGACGCCGTTGAACGAGACGTCATCACTGGAGCTGCCGTACTAAAACTCTCGGGAGTCACCCGCACGGTTCGTACGCCGGAGTTCGCAGGAATCGAATTTCATGAAGTCGAATCCAAATCAGCACTGACTAAAGTGCCAGAAACCTCGCGAATGCCGTTTCGCTGGACCATCAATCCTTACCGAGGATGCACGATGGGCTGCCGTTATTGTTTTGCCCGCAGCACCCACGAATACCTGGGGCTCAATAGCGGGCCAGATTTTGACCAACAAATCATCGTGAAAACAAATATTGTTCAAGCGCTGGACCAGGAACTGAGAAGAAAACGTACGTGGAAGCGTGAACTGGTTGCGCTGGGATCAAACACTGATCCGTACCAGCGTGCTGAAGGACGCTATCAACTCATGCCGGGCATCATCCAAACGCTAGCGGCACACGATACTCCGTTTTCCATCCTGACCAAGGGCAGCTTGATTCGGCGGGACATCCCTCTACTCAAGGCGGCACGGGAGCGCGTAGATATTAGTATCAGCATGTCTATTGCGATCTTTGATGAAAGCCTGCGCGAGCTGATGGAACCCGGCGCACCAAAGGCCGAAGCCCGACTAGAGACGGTCAGGTTACTGACCAACGCGGGATTCGACGTCACCGTCTTCTTGATGCCCATCATTCCGTTTCTCTCGGATTCAGCGGAACACTTAGAGCGCGCTATGGAACTGATTGCCAGCTCCGGTGCCAAGGCTGTCATGCACGGGGTGATGCATCTTCGACCGGGCGCTCTCGAATCGATTCAAGCGTGGGTGCGCACGCATCGCCCTGAACTAGGCCCGCAATTTGAGAAGCTGTATGGGCGCTCTTCTAATGCACCGGTTGAGTACCGCCGGCGCATTAGTGAGACGGTACATGTCTTGGCGCACAAGTACGGGTTACATTCACTGGATGATGCGGATCAACCACTCGGACAGTGACTACGAGTGTTTTGCTGCCTTGCGCGCACGATAGGCGCGAACATGCTCACGGTTGGCACAATTGCCGATATCGCAATAGATCTTTGAGCGGTTTCGTGACAGATCTAGCAGGGCGTTGTGGCAATCGGAAGAAGCGCAGATTCGCAGTCGATCTAAACCGCCAGCACGAATGACCTCAGCAAGTGACATGGCTGCGTCCACTGCCAACCGGTCGTAGAGCGGAGTGCTGGTGGTTGTGGCGTGCAGGTGATATCCGAGGTTTTCACTCTTGATCAACTGTGGCTGGGCGTTGGCGTTACGAAGGATCTGATTGACCCTAAATACTGCTTCTTCCTCATCTCCAGTCCAGATGCTCTTGAGCTGGGAACGCAGCTGACGAATGGAACGAAGTTCGGCCTGGTTGTGAGCGCGGGAGCCTTCAAAATTTTCAGAGTCAAGGAACTCATCCAGATCAGCCACGGTGGAGAGCATGTCGATTATTTGCACCTCGGTGTTCAGGAGGTTCACGACGGTCTTAAGTGAGGCTTCGATGTCTGGAGCAAAGGTCATAATTCGTTCCTGAATAAGGGTGGATTGACTGCCTTACAAGCCTAACCGCATCGTGATGCCCGCTTGTTTGGTTGCCCTTGTGTGGGGCGGAAAATTCTTCCCAAAAGTTGTCATTAGGCATGAATGAAACCACTGATCCGAGGTTGCCACCATTGCTGGCACGTTGTTGCCCTTGCTGAGTCTGGCAACCGTAGAGTCCAGGAATCGAGAGGTGCTTTCGCGGAGGTTTTCTTGTGAGTCAACGAAACGTTGAAATTCTGGGTGAAGCAGGAATATAGTTAATGGCGCAGACCCCCTCATATTCTTGAGATCAAGGGGGTCTAGCTGTTTAACTTTCAGATTTCTTTGCACATCAGGGTTTTTACCTTGCGCTCATCCCTCAGCGTTGCTGTTGCCGTCATGCGGATGTGACGTTCGTTCGATTATCGGCTCAAACGGAAATAGTTTCGGGATGAAATGATATTTTGAAGGGATGAACGACTTTCTGATTCCCCAGTTCCAATGGAACTCCCTGAGCTACCTGACCTCGCGGGCTGGACGTATAGGCACCCAAGAACTCACCGAGCTCATGGAATCAGAATCACTGACACGCAACCACTTCATGATCGTTTGCGCGCTCGCCGAGTTCGGGCCAATGTCGCAAAATGACTTGGCCAAGCATTCAAACCTGAACCGCGGGCACTTAGTGGCCTACTTGGACGAGCTGGCCGAACGAAAGATCTTAGAGCGCAGTGTTGACCCGGCGGACCGCCGGCGCAACATCGTCACACTGACGAACGCCGGCAAGAAGTTCACCGCACGGGCCACCGCCGCGGCGCAACGTAGCGAAGCTGACGTCTTTGGTGCGCTTGACGCCAAGCAACAAGCAACCCTGCGCTCATTGCTTCAGCAAGTAGCCACCAAAGATGGCGAGGCACGCTAATGAAACAACATGTCAAAGAAGTCCTCGCACGCAGTGTTGTTGTCGCGCCACCTAAACCCTCGGTGATCCCGGCCGCTAAGGCAGCGCTGGCACTGACCGTCCCGCTGGTGTTGGTCACCATCACCGGCCACCTGGACTGGGCAATGTATGCCGCCTTTGGTGCTTTCTGTTCGGTCTTTGGACGTTACGATTCCTACGCGCCACGTTTTTGGCAGCAGCTTTCCGTAGGTCTGGTGCAGCTGGCTGCCATGCTGCTCGGAACCTATTTCTCGTACATCCACGCGCCATTTTTCATCTGCGTCGTCGTGCTGGCGCTGATTGGTTTTGGCGCGCACTATGTTTCTCACGCAGCCCGATGGATGCCACCAGGACCTGTCTTTGCGGTCTTCGCAGGTGGCGCTTGCATCACCGTTCCCGCTACAACTAACTCGTTCATCGGTGTGCTGCTCGTTGGTGGCGGAACGATGATCTTCAGTCTGCTGTTCATGCTTGGTCTGTCGCTGCGTCGGGCGCACCTGTTCCACACGTTGGGTCGAGGGATCTCTTGGGCCCCATCGGCACGCGCCCTGCCCGAATCACTCCAGATGGGATCCGGCGTGCTACTGGCAGGCATCGTCGCTCAGCTGGTTGGTGGTGGGCACTGGTACTGGGCCTGCCTTGGTGCCATCGCAGCCGTAACTGGAATTGATACCTATGCGCGGGTGGCCAGAGGGCTACAGCGTAGTGTCGGAACCTGCGTTGGTGTACTGCTGGCCGCCGCGGTTTTTGCCTTCCAGCCGCCCATCTGGGTCATCTTGCTGGTGGCGATTATTGGTCAGATCTGCATTGAGCTGGTCATCTTGCGCAACTACGCCGTTGGCATGATCTTCATGACCGTCACCGCGCTATTGATGGTTCACATGGTCAGCCCGGAACCGGCTTCTAGCTTACTGATTGACCGGATCGCGATGACCGCACTGGGCGCCGGGGTTGGCGCAGTGCAGAGCATCGTGATCGGAGTATTAGCGAGTCGCCGAAAGGCCGCCGCGTAGTACTTCCGGTTTGCCCTTGGGTTGGGCAGTGGTTTCTTGATTCAGATTGAGCACCACGCAGCTCAGTCGGTGCGCGTCCGTGGAAATGCGGCGGGCCAGGGAAAGATCCTGCTCGGTAATTTCGGTATTCAATTCATGGGCCAAACGAAGCGTGACAACATCAGCACGCCAATCCACCTGCGGGTGAAGGTCCACCTTCTCAGCGAGCAAGCCCACGAGGGTAATGAATTCTAATGCGGTGCTGCTGGATTCAAATCGGTAGGAAACTCTGAATGAATCCTCGTCTGCTATCCAATCATCAAGAGCGGCTAAACGCTGCTTCAGATTTAATGCTGTTGGTGATTCATGAAATGGAATCTGTCGAAGGACAGTCATGGTGTATCTCCTGAAGGCGGAGGGTCATCCCATGGTGCTGGCCAGAGGCCGCCAAATTTCATCATCGCAGTAATTAGTCCCGAGGTACAGCGTCCACAGTGAATACGCAGGCTGCCCCGGACCCTAGGCCTAAGGTCCGGGGCAGCCGGCTGTCGCGCTGAGGTACCTTGGGCTACTTATGCGCCTTTTGCTCCAGAACCTTATCCGTGGCTGGAATATCGCGATGGCCAAACGCCTGAGCATCTCGGTAGGCCGCGGCTTCATAGCGTTCCTGGGCCACCTTGCCCACGTGCGCCATACGTAGCGCTTGGTGCCTCGGGTGGCGGCGGATCACGAGGTAGGCAATACCCAGTAGCAGGAACCAGATGGGTGTGACCAGTAGGGCAACAAGAGTATCTGGCTGAGTGGTCAAGGCCCACAGAATAAATCCGAAGAAGCCCAGAACTATGTACGGCATCACTCGACCACCGGGAACCTTGTAGGCCGACGCATCGTGCAGGTGAGGGCGGCGGGCGCGGAACACCAGGTAACTGAGCAGAATGATCGTCCATACAAACATGAAGCACAAAGCCGAAACGGTAGTAACCAACGTGAAGGCTCCCATCACCGAATCGCCACTGTAGAGCAGGACAACCCCGGCCAGCAGGAACATGCACGAGAACATCAGGGCGTTCTTGGGAACTTTGCGGTGCGAAAGCTTGGCAAAGCTCTTTGGAGCATCGTTTTCTAGGGCTAGGCCGCGCAGCATGCGGGAAGTGGAGTAGATGCCGGAATTGGCGCTGGAGGTCGCGGAAGTGAGCACCACAAAGTTGATGATGCCGGCCGCCCCAGCCAGCCCGGCTAGGGTGAACATCCCGACAAATGGCGAGTTTTCCGGGGAGAACAGCTTCCATGGTTGGACAGTCATCAAGATGATCAAGGCGCCGACGTAGAAGAACAGAATGCGGATCGGGATGGAGTTGATGGCCTTGGGCAGGGTCTTCTCAGGATCCTTTGTTTCGGCGGCAGTTGTACCCACTAATTCGATGCCCACAAAAGCAAATACGGCGATTTGGAACCCTGCGACAAAGCCCATGAAGCCCGTAGGGAACATTCCGCCATTGGCCCACAGATTACTCACCGATGCGGTGGCACCATTGTGTTGGAACCCGGTGATGATCATGACTAGCCCAATAATGATCAGTGCGCCGATGGCGATGATCTTGATCAGCGCGAACCAGAATTCGGTTTCGCCGAAGGCTTTCACGGTGGCCAGATTCAGCACGAGTAGTAGCGCGATGCAGCCCAGAGCGGGAATCCATAGTGGTAGCTCACCCCACCAGTAAGCAACGTAGTGGGCGATGGCCACGACGTCGGCAATGCCGGTGACCACCCAGCAGAACCAATAGGTCCAGCCGGTGAAGAACGCCGCCCAGGGCCCAGCAGGTCTCCTGCGAAGTCGGCGAAAGTCTTGTAATTGAGGTTGCTCAGCAGTAGCTCGCCCATCGCCCGCATGACGAAGAAGAGCATGAAGCCGATGATGATGTAGACAAAGATGACTGACGGGCCGGCGACGGAGATCGTTTTACCCGAACCCATGAACAGGCCGGTGCCGATGGCACCGCCAATGGCGATGAGCTGGATGTGTCGGTTTGATAGTCCGCGTTCAAGTGTGGGATCAGAACTGGTGGTACTCATGCTGGTTGCCTTCCAGGAGTGTGGCGTGACGCCTAGCAACTTGCTTTGCTCAAGATGCCAGATTCGCCGACTCCGGGAAGGCAACGTCAGCTCGCTGCGCTAAGAGCAGCTACTGCCTATGCCACTGGAGAGAGCCGTCGAATCTAATGCGCACAAAGCGTCACTGTTCGTGGTCCCTCCCCAATCTGTATATGAACCTGAGAGTTTTCACTTCAACCCGACTACTGGGCGAAGCTTGCTCCTTCGGTGAGCGCAGTTCATTCTGCGCTGCTTTCCAGAGTTGCCTTCTCGTGGCGGTACGGGGGCCTGAGAGTTTCCCGGGGAGGAAATTGCTCCTACGGCGCCCGCCCTTGGTGAGGGCGGGACTCTCCCGCCACGTATCAATGGCATTGTGGTGATTACCGTCACAGTATGCCCTGAGCGGTGAATGTGACGCAAGTCTCATGGCGCAAGGTTTCTTTGGGGGCCGTACCGAGACATTAGTGATACCAAACCGAGGCAGTATCTTTATATCCGGACTCTTGATTAAAGGTCGGGTCAGTTTCATCATTGTGGACGGGAGAGAGGACCCCACAATGAAACCCATTCTCAAGTCGCTATCCAAGGGTGGCGCAGTACTGGCAGCGAGGCTTCTGCTTACCAGCAGTGCAGTTGCCATCGCAGCACCACCTGATCATGCAGGACGTCCGGATCATGTCGGCCCACCGGGCCATGCAGGTCCGCCGAGTTGGGCGCCGGCACCGGAGCATGCCGGACCACCAACTGCCAAGCCAACTCCGACACCTGAGCCAACGGAACCAACCGAAGATCCGGGGGTACCTGGCGTACCGTTTCGCTGTACAACGTCACCTTTGACCTGCCGCAAGACTGGGAAATCGTTGAAGATTGTGAATATGGATGCCAAGACGAGTATTCGGTCTACAAGATCTTGGATTCAAAGAAGAATCTCGCATTGGATCTTGAAACGACTAGTTTCAGGGACACTGACAACCCGAACACCTATAAGCGCGAGGTGCTCGACTCGGCCCCAGCGCCTGATTTGCAGTACGCACCGACCAGTGTGGTCTCCTACTACCGGGAAGCCAGCCTCGGCGACAGGGATTTGAGTGTTGCCGTCATCATCGATGATGTATGGCAAAACTGGACCGAAGCACCGGCAATTGATTACTTCAAAACCAGTGCCGAGGAAACCCCAATCATGGCCATGAATCCTGAGTACCTGCACGCACTGGGACTTGATGAGGACGGGGATACCACCCTCGACGAGGCCAAGACTTTCGTGGCAAGTGAGCAGTACTCAACTCTGAAGAAAGTCCTGACCAGCGTCAGGGAGACTCCGTAACCGCCGGGCTATTTGCCAAAGCTGCGAAGGCGCAGTGAGTTGGCAACCACCAGAACGGAGCTGGCTGCCATAGCGGCACCAGCAATCATTGGATTGAGCAAACCCAAGGCCGCGATCGGGATACCCGCAGTGTTGTAGGCGAAAGCCCAGAACAGGTTCATCTTGATCGTGGCCAAGGTTTTGTCCGATAGATCAATGGCGGCAGCGACCTGATGAAGGTCATTGCCCATCAGAGTAATATCTGCAGCTTCAATGGCAACGTCGGTGCCGGAGCCCATGGCGATGCCGAGATCGGCTTGAGCCAACGCCGGAGCGTCGTTCACACCGTCACCCACCATGGCCACAACCTTGCCCTGCTCCTGCAGCGAAGAGATAGCCTTGGCCTTTTCGCTTGGCAGTACACCAGCAAAAACATCGTCAGACTTGATGCCAACTTGTGTTGCCACCTTGGCGGCCACCGATGGGTTATCACCGGTAAGTAAAACTACCCGCAGACCACGGGATTGCAGTTCATTGATCGCTTCTGAAGAAGTTTCTTTGACTTGATCACCAACGGAAATCACCGCTTGGAACTGGGCATCGACCGCAACCAGAATCGCAGTGGCGCCGGCTGCTTCAGCCTCTTCGAGCAAAGAGCGGGCCGAGGAATCAAGTAGCGTTCCCTGGGCTTCAAGCCAGCTGGGCCGGCCAACAACAATGGTCTTCCCAGCCACGGTTCCCGATACTCCGCCACCGGGCTCCGAGCGGAAATTACTCACCTCGGGAAGCGTGCCAACGTTGGCACCGGCGGTGGCGATAGCCTGGGCAATTGGATGTTCTGAATGGTGTTCCACTGCTGCGGTCAACAGCAAAACTTCAGTTGCGTCCACTCCAGCGGCGGTGGTTGTGCCCGTATGTGTCATCACTCCGGTGGTGACGGTGCCGGTCTTATCTAGAACAATCGTGTCCAGTTTGCGTGTGTCTTCCAAAACCTGTGGGCCACGGATCAAGATACCCAGTTGAGCTCCACGGCCGGTACCCACCAACAAACCGATGGGGGTGGCAAGACCTAAAGCACAAGGGCAAGCAATGACTAGCACAGCAACAGCTGCACTGAATGCTTGGTATGGATCAGCGGAAACCAGCCACCAAATAACAAAGGTGAGTACTGCGATGCCCAGAACAATCGGCACAAAGACGGCCGAGATGCGATCGGCAAGCCGCGCAATGGGTGCCTTGCCGGACTGTGCCTCGGAGACTAGCTTGCCCATCTGGGCCAGGGTTGTTTCTTCACCTACGCGGGTGGCTTCAATTACTAGACGGCCAGAAGTGTTCAGGGTTGCACCGGTAACTTCGGAGCCCACGCGAACCTGTTGCGGTACGGATTCGCCAGTGAGCAATGAGGTATCTACCGCGCTATCACCGTGGGTGACCGTGCCATCGGTGGCGATTTTCTCACCGGGGCGCACCACAAAGTGATCTCCTGGCTGCAATGCACTGGCCGAGATCTTCACTTCTTGGCCATCACGCAGCAGTACAGCTTCCTTCGCTCCCAGACTGAGCAAAGATTTCAGCGCGTCAGATGCCGACGTCTTGGCGCGATGCTCCAGAAAGCGTCCAAGCAACAGCAAGGTAGCCACAACGCCTGCGGTCTCAAAGTAGAGGGCATGCTCGCTCATGGGCATGCCAACGTGCGCCGTCATCTGCGGATCCAGAACAAGCTGGATTGCCGAGAAGAGATAGGCGGCCAGCACACCGAGAGACACCAAGGTATCCATGGTGGAGGACAGATGCCGGGCGTTGATTGCTGTTGCCTTATGGAAAGGCCACGCACCATAGAAGACCACTGGGGTGGCCAGGGCAAAGGCTACCCATCCCCAATGCGGGAACTGCGAGGCCGGGATCATGGAGATCACAAACAGCGGGATGGTGAACACCGCCGAAACGATCAGCCGTCGCAGCAGATGGTTGGGGACCAAATGCTCATGACCCGAATGTTCATCCCTATCATGGTGATGCTCAGGCTGTACTGGCTTTTTTACCGAGGCGCCGTAGCCGGCAGCTTCAACGGTATTGATCAGCGTTTCGTCGCTGACATCCACCGGTACCTGAACCTTTGCTGTTTCCAGCGGGAGGTTTACCAAGGCGCTGACACCGGGCAGCTTGCCCAGTTTGCGTTCCACTCGGTTCACGCAGGAAGCGCACGTCATGCCTTGAATATCAAGATCGACGGTACGCAGTTCTGCGATTGGCTTCTGGGGTGCGTGGGAGCTCATTATTTCTACCTTGCACTTTCTGGCCCGTTGTTTACGGGCTGTGCCTGGCGCGGGTGGCTAGGCGTTGATTGCTTCGAGGGTGTAACCGGCCTCGTCGATCGCTTCGCGCAGGCTTGCTTCGCTCAGCTGCTGCGTTGCGGTGACGGTGGCCGTGGAGATGCCCTTGGCATCGAGTACGACGTCGACGTTTTGTACGCCGGAAAGTTCCTTGAGTTCTTCGGTGACCGAGGCGACGCAGTGGCCGCACGTCATGCCGGAGATCTTCAGTTCCGTTTGGATGTTTAGGGGAGTTGCCTGATCACGAGTGGTGATCTGTAGGCCCTGGGAGGTCTTCGAGTTGTTCTCATTGGAGCATCCGCAGTTGCATTCGTGGCTCATGATCTTGCTCTCTTTCGATGAATTTTGTGTGAATCGGAAATCTAGGCGAAAAAACGCTTAGCGGACCAGCCTCGATATTGCGGCGGTGGCCTCAGAGATTTTCTCCTGCACAATGCTCGGGTCCCCGGTTTCCAGCGAAGACTTCGCAGCATCAACCACACAATGGCCGATGTGGTCATCGATCAGCTGCACGCTGACCTTGTGTAATGCTGCGTTGATCGCCGAAATCTGGGTCAAGATATCGATGCAGTATTTGTCTTCATCAACCATCTTGGCCACTCCGCGAACTTGGCCTTCAATACGTTTCAGTCGGCGTTCCAGCGCGGCTTTATCCGCGTGGTAGCCATGATGTTGTGCATGCTCATCAACGCTCTGCGTGGTTTCCATACTCCTAGAATACCCCTATGGGGTATTAAGTCAAGTACCCCCTAGGGGTATTCAACCTCCCTACTTAAGTCCACGAAGCACGATAAGATTTCACCCGTGAGCCACAACGACCTGCACGTGCGTCCGATTACCAGCGCCGAACACTCAGTTTTCCTTGAGACCGCCCTCGACGTCAGCTTTTTGCAGCGTCCAGAATGGGCCCGAGTCAAGGGCGGCTGGCGTGGTGAATCCATCGGCTGGTTTGACCAAGACGAACTGGTAGGCACCGCGCTAGTACTGCACCGCGCTGCCCCAGTCATCAAGAAGACCCTGGCCTATGTGCCGGATGGTCCAGTGATTGACTTCCAGGCGCACCCAGCCGAAAAGGTCATCCGCCCGCTGGCTGCGTACCTGCGCAACCGTGGTGCCTTCCAGCTGAAGATGGGCCCAGGCCGCGAAGTACGCACCTGGGCAGCCGGCGCTGTACGCAAAAACCTTGGCAAGGAAGGCTTCGCCCAACTTTCTGACCTAGAGCTGAAAAGCTCGTCGGCCCAGGCACTGGCCTTGAACGACGCCCTGCTAGACCTGGGGTTCACCAAGGAAGACGTCGGCCTAGACTTCGGCGCAGGCCAGCCCGAATACGTCGCTCGGGTAGCACTGCAGGATGAAAATGGCACCCAGCTGGACGTTGAGCAGGTGATGGCCAGCTACTCCGCGACCACCCGCAACGAAACTCGTAAGGCGCTCAAGAGCACCTTGGAAGTTGAAGTGGGAGACACCGCGGACATGGCTCGATTCCATGCCCTGTACAACACCACCGCAGACCGCCAAGACTTCACCGGCCGTCCACTGAGCTACTTCGAGACCATGCACAAGGTGCTCAACGAAGCCGTTCCAGGTTCTTGCACTCTGTACATCGCGAGTAATGAAGGCGTGGATTTGGCCGCCTCCATTGTGATCCGCTCTTCTAACCTGGCGTGGTACCTGTACGGTGCCTCCTCCAATGAGCAGCGCAAACTCTTTGCCCCTAAGGCGATCATGAACCGCATGGTGGAAGACTCCATCGCTGCCGGTTGCCGCTACCTTGACCAGGGTGGCGTGAGTGCAACCTTGGATAAGGAACACCACCTCTCGGGTCTGACCAAGTTCAAAACCAATACCGGCTGTGACATCGTGCAGACCAACGGCGAATGGGACCTAGCGCTGAACAAGCCGCTGGCCTGGGCCTTCGAAAAGTACATGAACTGGCGCAAGAAGTAGGGAAAACAGTACTCATGGCAATCGAAGAAACCCAGCCATTCGTCCCCGTCATTCTCGGCGGCGACATTGGCACCTACACCCTGGCGCGCGAATTTTATGAAGCCTACGGCGTTCGCTCGGTAGTCCTGCCCGCAGCAGGCAACGGTGTTATCGAGCATTCGGTAGCCATCGAACTGCGCCCCATCGGCTCCATGGCTGATGAAGACCGCGTTGTGGCAGCACTGATCGGGTTGGCTGCAGAGCTGACCGCAAACTCTGCACGCCCACTGATGCTCTTTGGCTCGTTGGACTTCCACATCATGCTCATTGCCAAGCACCGTGAGCAGCTCGAAGCACACTTCGTGATTCCCTACCCAGAGCGGGAGATCATTGAAGCGGCCGCGCTGAAGGAGAACTTCTACGCGCTGGCAGAAAAGTTTGAGATCGCGCACCCACGCACCGCCGTGTACTACCCTGCCAATGACCTTGAACTCATGGCCAAGGAGTTCACCTATCCGATGATCGGTAAGCCATCAAGCTCCGCGGATTGGATCGCCGCGAAGTTCGAGGGCAAACAGAAAATCCACACCATCAATAACCGTGATGATCTGGAAAGTCTGTTATCCAAGATTGACGCCAGTGGTTACACCTCCGGCTACGTCCTGCAGGAATATGTGCCTGGCGGGGACGACGCTATGCGTTTGTGCACCTACTTCGCTACCAAGGAAGGCAAGGTCATCTTTGCTGGTTATGGGGAAGTCGTCATTGAAGAACACGCCCCGCTGGTACTGGGCAATTCCGCGGCAATCGTCACCGGTCAAAATGATCAGATGGCCGCCGATGGTGCGCGCATGCTTGAAGAACTCGGATGGCGCGGTATCGCAATGATTGATGCGAAGTTTGATCGCCGAGATAACACGGTGAAATTCTTCGAGATCAACCCACGCTTGGGCCGCAACCACTTCTATCTGACCGCTGCTGGGGTGAACCCGGCCCGTTTCTACGTCACCGAATTCTTGGGTCCTGAATTTGATAGCGGTGACCCACAAACCGATGCAGTCATGGAAACGCCTGCTGGCGTGCTGCAGTTGCGTCGTGAGCACCTGTTCACCGTCCTGCCACACCACCTGCTGGGACGTTTCTTGGGCAGTGCAACCGGGAAGAAGGCAGCTGCCCTGCTCAAAGCTGGCAAGGTATCCAACCCGTTGAAATTCGCTGCAGAGAAGCACCCACGCCGTAAGGCTTACCTAGTGCTCAATGCGATTAACCACTACCGCAAGTACAAGAAGTTCCCGCCGCGCGAGCAGTAGTCTGCGCAGTTCGGTACCCCTAGATGGCTGGCCGCTAACCGGAAGAATCCGGTAGCGCCCAGCCATCTAGTGCTTGAACCCACGGGCTCTGGCTGACTTCGCCGCCGTCTAGAATGTCCAAGCTAGTTGCTGATTGTTCATACATACTGGCAAGCTCGGTGGCGCTAAAACCTGAAGCTGCGCTGATGCGCAACCTCGTAGTTTGATCCGGGTCGTTGGCCGTGGACATGGCCTTCCACTGCAAGGCAGACAAGATGCTTTCACCAGCAGGAATCACAGCGCGCTGAGATTGAATGTGTGGCATCTTAGTTAGCGTGACGTCCTGCTGTGGCTCACCGTCAGCGTTGAGAAATTGAATCTGCGGATAGCCATTAACTGCGCAGGCACCGCCAGAAATGTTCTTGGCGTATACGGCCATGTAGCGTGAACCTGTTGCTGCATCGGGAGAGCCGAGGCTTAGGGCAAGATCTTTGTCAGTGCAGATTTGAGCGGCAGCATCCTGCGGCCAAGGCATCACAGCTTCAGGCAACCGCGCAGGCCTAGCAATCAGGGATTCAGGAATTTTGTCTCCAAGCCAACCTTGGATGATGTCGGCAAAACCGGGGCTGGATAAGGTGAATGCCATCGGTTCTTTGAGAGGCTCATGCTCGGTCAGCCACTTCTTGATCTGAGCGGTTTCCTTCGAATCAGCAGCAGTTTTGGTATGCACCGAAAGCCCAGACGAATCCATGATTGCCGATTCCACGGGTCCAAGGCCTGCAGCTTCAATAGCTAAAGCAAGCTGGGCAATATCAAACCCTGTGGTGGGCGCATACCGAATGGAACCATCGGCTAGTTCTAAGGTAATTGGAGCACCCTGGTTCGAAGCGTAGTCTGCCAAGGCCGTCAGCACTTGAGTATTTTCGGCGGTCGCGGAATTCTGGCCGACTTTTTGTGCGCCGAGCTGATGTAGCGCAAAGCCCCGTGCGACTTGAGCCTTGGCCTCTGAACTATCCGAGACGTCCAACGGATATAACTTGAAGTCAGGAATCGATGATTCTTGGGGTTCTCCAGCGACAAAACGCAATGAGCTTTGTACCAACGGGCGAGAAGCGATGAAGCTTTGGACTTGTGCCGAAACAGCGGAAGCGAGTTCGCCGGCCTGCGCACTGTCAAGATCTTCAGCTAGCTCAACGGTCCAACGGACCGTTGAGCGGTCGCCATCTTTGGCGTCAACGGCAGTAACTTCATAGTCCACAGCGGTTGCTTCGACGCCATCCTTTTCTTCAAGCTGGGAAGCTAAAGCGCAGAATTCATCGGGAGCATGACAACTATCTAGCAGCTTCCATGGTTTGGTGATCACGATGAGCGCCACTACGAGGATGAGGGCCGCGACTATCGCGCCAGCACGCAGTGGTTTCATGAAGTCACCATACCAAGAAGCAAAAATGCGGTGGCTTAAAGCGAGTAGAGTTTCAAGCACACGTACTTTGAAAGCGAGTCCCCATGAGTTTGAAAGATCGCCTGCGCGAAGACAGCATCGTCCACCTGAAAGCAGGCAACGAGCTGGAGAAGACCACCCTACGCAATATCCTCAGCGCTATCGGCACTCGTGAGAAGTCAGGGAAGAACCCTAGCGAACTGAACGATCAGGACGTAGAGAATCTGTTGCGCAAGGAAGTTGGCAACCGCGAGGAAACCGCCGAACTGGCTGCCAAAGACGGTCGCGCCGAGCTAGCCGAACGTGAACTGGCAGAGGCAGCATTCATTTCTACCTACCTGCCAAAGCTGCTTGATGAAGCCGAAGCTCAGAGCATCGTTGACAGGGTGATGGCAGAACTGTCTGCTGATCACGAGTTGACCATGAAGGATATGGGACAGGCCATGAAACTGGTCGGTGCCGAGATCGCTGGCCGCTTTGACGGCAAGGCTGTATCGCAGATGGTTCGCGCCAAGCTCGGCTAGTAACGCCGAGAAGTAGTGATCAGGGTCGTTCTTCGGAACGGCCCTCTGTCATATCTTCCGTTGCGTAGGGCTAACGACGGCAGGGAACGGGTAGAAGAAATTGCCACTTAGAAAATCTAACTCGGAATTTTGGGGCAATATTTCCAGTAAAAGACCTTAGCTAGCTACTTCTCCCGCGGGCCCGTTGGACTCAACATCTTTGCCAAAGCCAAGATCCGCACGACTTCCCGCGACCCGGCCGGCCAGGGCAGCGTTCAAACTACCGGAGGCCGCGCGATTACGGCTGCGACGCAAGGATGGATATTTTTCGCTGACAAATTCGTCAACCTGTTCCTTACGACTAACGAGCACAAGTTCGGTACCACTGCCGCTGTGTTCGCTTTCCTCTTGGTAGAGCCCGCGAATGCGCTCAGCAACTTGCAGATAAAAACTTCGCTGGAATTCACGGCGCTCAATGACCTTTTCAGAATCGGTTCGATCCCAAGCGATGTGTCTGCCTTCTTCACTCCACCAGTGACTCATCGCGAGGCTTGCCTGAATGACTAATGAGGAGAACAAGTTTTTCACGGTACTGACGTCTGACTCGTGACCAATGATGTACAAACGACAGAAGTTCGAATAGTTCGTTTGCAGCAGTGTCACGGTGCGGAAAGCATGCCCGACGGTAGCTAGCCCGTCGCGTTGTCCTAAGCGGTAGGTACCTCTCATATCGAAGCGTTCTTCAATGATCGGTTCTTTTTTCTTGTCCGGGCCGGTGGCCATCGCATCAAGTTCTGCGCGGCCAATACCGTAACGAACCATGAGGCGCTCAGCATGCTCTTGGAAGGTCTGGGCTTCAGCGGGGAAGTTGGTGTTTTCAGCCTTATTAAGCAGTAACGCGATGCGTTCTTTGAGTCGCTGAAGCTTGTGTTCAGAGGTGCTCATGACGCCTTCTTTCCGGGCTTTGCTTCGGGCAACGAAGCAAGTTTTGTGGGTTCATTGCCCCAGTGTGGCAGGAGAGTGAAAATACTGCTTGACGGGCTGTGGGTAACTGTTTGGCAACGACTCTAGCCGGTAGTGATATCCGCGCGTAGAGTGAAGGCACCAAGCAGGTCCAGCATGCCCCGCGACCCTGGTTCGGGGCCATTTGAGAAGAGGTTCTGATGGGTGATTTTCGGACGTACACCATGGAAGAGCGGGGCACTTACTTAGCTCCTTCCTGCCAACGTTGTGGACAGCATCGCCACATCGTGTGGGAAAAAGTTGAAGGCACCGAAACCTACAGGCCACGTGATGCTGGATGCTCCAATGAGGCCTGCACTGCCTAGGTGCAGATGAATCAACCCATCACTCAGGTGCTTAGTTCAACCGAATCCCCAACGCCTGTGAAATGCGTTCGGAAGCGTTGGTGAGCACCTGGGCGATGTGCTTCTCATCCAACTCTAGTGGCGGATAGATGACCGCGATGGCTGCCGGTTTATTCTGCGGCAACAACAGCGGAACCGCAATGGAGGTCAGGCCCGGGATAACTTCGTCGTGACTGGATTCAAAGTCCCTTGCTGGATACTGTTCTGGGTTCAGTTGCGAACGGATCACTCGGCCAGGTGCACCATTATCAATGGGGTGACGAGTGCCGGGGCGTTGAGCCACCGTGGCATCGGCCATCCGGGGTTCCGCGGTACTCAAGGTGACAGCAGCTTCACCATCAAAGACCACCAGTATGGCGGTCATGCGCAGTTCATCTGAAACCGTGGCCAAGTGCGGCGCCGCTGCGGACTGCAACGACTTGGCGACATTGCGTGCCAGTGCGCCGAGGCGTGCTCCGAGTTCAAGATCGCCTGAGGCCAAGCGTTCTACAAAGCCGTACTGTTCAAAGGTCTTGACCAGGCGGTAGGCCATGGAGCGGTGGATCCCGAGCTGCGTGGCAAGCTCAGCGACACTCAGTGGCCTCTGCGATTCACCGATGAGGGTCAGCGCTTCGAGTCCGCGGCCCAAAGTTTGGGACCCGCCTTCGGTGGATTTGGTCATAACTTCATCATTTCATCTCGTCCGCGCCTTGAGCGACAAGCTACTTACTCGTCCGAACTATATTTGCTCACAGCCTAGCTCAATGCTTTGGCATGGCTTGCTTTGAACTTAATCAGAAGCCAAAGGCCCGCCCCACCAAAACTTGGTGAGACGGGCCTTATCTGCGAAGCATGACCGAAAGGAAGCTGTTAGCGGATGGGCGGATCGGCTGGCAACAGGTGCTCGCCGGTTCGGTCCGTAGCCAGTGCCAGTGAGGAGATGTACTGCAGTTCTCCGTTCGGACCAGGGACCGCCGAGGCCAGCATGTCTGGACGCTCGAAGCGCAAACCGGTCACGCAGCAGGTGTAGAGCTCATCGCTCGGGTTGCCTTCAGCATCTAGTAGTGGGCTGTTGATACCGTCGTCGCTGCGGCGCAGGTAGTAGCGTCCCTTGGTGACGATGGCCAAAATCGGTGGCAGGAACAAGGCCAGAGCTACGGCTACCAGTGGGCTGAACGGCTGGAGCTCAGGGCCGAGCAGTCCGAAGAAGACCGCGATGGAAGCGATGGCGGAGACCAGCATCGAAACGAAGCCCACCGGATTGACCGCGTAAAGCATGCCACGACGGAATTCTGGCACCTTGGGGGAGAGCTTAAGCAGGTACTTGTTGATCGCAATGTCGCTGGCCACGGTGACCACCCAAGCCATCGCGCAGTTCGCGTAGAAGCCAAGCACGGTATTGAGGAAGTCGAACATATTCGATTCCATCAGGATCAGGGCGATGCCCAGATTCACCAGCACGAAGACCATGCGGCCGGGATAGGTTTTGGTCACGCGGGTAAAGGAGTTGGTCCAGGCCAGTGATCCCGAGTAGGCGTTGGTGACGTTGATCTTGATCTGCGAGATGACCACAAGAACCACGGCCAAGCTCATGGCCAACCAGGCCGGCATCATTTCACGGTAGACACCGAGGAACTGGTGCACCGGCTCGTTCGCGGTAGCCGAGGCCTGCGGATCCAGCGTGGCAATCAGATAGACGGCAATGAACATACCGGTGATCTGTTTGATCGCACCGAAGATGACCCAACCCGGTCCGCCAAGAATGACTGCGGTCCACCATTTGCGTGCGTTTGCTGAAGTTTTTGGTGGCATGAATCGCAGGTAGTCGATCTGTTCTGCGATCTGCGCCATCAGCGAGAGGCAAACACCGGCGGCCAGCATGGCCGAGGCGAAGTTCACGCCCTCGCCGGTGCCCTGTGCGCCGGCGTAGTTCACAAAGGTATCTACGGATTCGGGGTGGCTAGCCACAAGATACACCATGGGTACGACCATCAGGATGAGCCAGAGCGGCGTTGTCCACACCTGTAGTTTGGCCAAAGTCTTCATGCCGTAAATAACCAGCGGGATGACCATAAGCGTTGAAATTGCATAACCCAGCGCCTTAGGGATTCCGAGTCCCAGCTCCAGACCCTGGGCCATGATGGCACCTTCTAAAGCGAAGAAGATAAAGGTAAAGGTCGCGAAGATGACATTGCTGACGATTGAACCGTAGTAGCCGAACCCGGAGTCACGGGTGATCAAATCCAGATCAAGGTTGTAGCGGGCCGCATAGTAGGCCAGCGGGAATCCGGTAACGAAGATGATGACCGCTGCGATGAGCACACCGGTAATTGCGCTCGCCGTTCCGTGGGCCAAAGCGATATTCGCGCCAATGGAGAAGTCCGCGAGGTAAGCGATACCGCCCAGTGCGCTGGTGGCCACTACCGAAGGAACCCATCGACGGTAGGAGCGTGGGGCAAAGCGGAGGGTGTAATCCTCTAAAGATTCCTTGGCCGCGTTCAGTTGGTCTTGCCCGGCAGTAGCGCCGGTGACTACCGATGCCTGCTGTTGTTCATTCGTCGCTGTCATGTTTCTCAGCTTATGGATCTGATGTTTCGCCGATTGCCGTCGTTCTGTGTCCGGCACGTAAATTACGTCCACCCCACGTGAACCCTTGGTTACGTGAGTGACTGCCCAACTCCGTGTGCAGTCTGATTTATGGCTCACGGTTGTTTGCTCAGCAAAGAGGTCAAGGAGCATGGTGTAAGTGGTCGCATGAAGCTACACTTGTTTCTATAGTTAGAACAGTGTCGCAACTATAGAGACAATGACGTTTTGCGGCACAGAACTAGGAGTCGGGTAATGCAGATTCACCACCGGGGATATGTTTCGGGGGATCCACGCGTCAAAAAGGCCGCAGGTTATGGAATCAATCGATCAACAGATATTCCTGATCAAATGGACGTGCTGATTGTTGGCACCGGCCCGGCCGCCTCCGTGGTGACCGCTCAGCTTTCTCGCTTCCCTAGCATCAACGCTCGCGCCATCGAATTACGCCCCGGTCGCCTCGACGTAGGACAGGCCGACGGGATCCAAGCCCGTTCAGTGGAAACATTCCAAGCTTTCGGCTTTGCCAATGAAGTTATTGAAGAGGCCTACCGCAATGTGGAGATGTGCTTCTGGACCCCTGATCCGGAAAATCCAGCGAACATTAAACGTCACTCACGGGCAGCCGATGACGCCAACGGCATTAGCGAATTCCCTCATATCTATGTGAATCAAGCACGCATCCTTGACTACTTCCTGCGTGATGCAGAACGTGCCCCGGGCAAGATCACCCCGGACTACGGTGTGGAATACCTCGGCTGCGAAATCGACCCCAGCGCCGAGTACCCGGTGACCGCGACGATCAAATATGTTTCCGGTGAGCGTGCCGGTGAAGAGCGCACCGTCAAGGCTAAGTACTTGGTTGGTGGCGATGGTGCCCGCAGTCAGGTGCGCCGTTCGCTGGGCCACAAGTTGCATGGCGATTCGGCGTTGCATGCGTGGGGCGTCATGGATGTCATGGTGAATACCGACTTCCCGGACATTCAGGTTAAGTGCTCCATCCAGTCCCATGATGCGGGCAATATTCTTTTGATTCCCCGTGAGGGAGGCTATCTGGTCCGCTTCTACGTTGACCTAGGAGAGCTGAGCGCACAGGACGCTGGAGCCATCCGCAATACCCCGGTGGAAGACATTGTTGCCACCGCCAACCGCATCATCCACCCGTACACCATGGACGTGAAAAACGTCGCGTGGTTCTCTGTCTACGAAGTTGCTCACCGCATCACCGATGGCTTTGACGATGTCTCTGACCAAGAGCGTGGAACCCGTGCTCCGCACGCCTTCATCATGGGCGATGCCTGCCACACCCACTCGGCCAAAGCCGGTCAGGGCATGAACGTGTCCATTCAAGACGGCTTTAACCTCGGCTGGAAACTCGCCGCAGTGCTCGAAGGCCGTGCCCCCGAAGCGCTGCTAGATACCTACGCCGAGGAGCGCAAGGTGATTGCCCAGAATCTTATCGACTTCGATAAGGAATGGTCCTCACTGATGGCCAAGTCGGTAGATGACTGGGAAGACCCGGACGAACTGGAAAAGTACTATCTGAAGACCATGGAATTTCCTGCCGGCTTCATGACCCAGTACACCGAATCAACCATCACAACCGGTGTAGAACACCAGGATCTGGCAGTTGGATTCCCTATAGGTAAGCGCTTCAAATCTGCTGAGGTGATTCGCCGAGCCGATAACCGTTGGCAGCACTTAGGTCACCAGCATGAGGCCGATGGACGCTGGCGCGTTTATGCTTTCGCTGATGCCACAGCTCCTGCGCTTCAAGGCACGGCCATGGCTGACTTCGCCACCTGGTGGGAGGCGGATCTTGCTTCCCCGCGCAACCTCTACACTCCGGTTGATGGAGACCAAGACGCGGTCTTTGACACCAAGGCCATCTACCAGCAGGACTACACCGAGGTTGAACTGCATGATGTGCCTAAGATTTTCCAGCCGTTGAAGGTGCCTTTTGGGCTGCACGACATCAACCAGGTATTTGCTGCCGGACATGGACGCGACATCTTCAGCGAACGGGAAATCAACCGCGATGGTGCCATCGTCGTGGTTCGGCCGGATCAGTATGTCGCAGGCATCTTCCCGCTGGATGCCCGTGAGGAAATCAGCGAGTTCTTCGCCCGGAACATGCTGCCGGTGTCCTGAAGCTGAATTCGATACCTACCAAAGAGTCGTCATGCGCCATTGCGGATGGCGACTTTTTAGGACGAGGGTATCAACAGCTGTAGCTTCCTAAGCCATGAGAAGTTCAACTTCCACGCCTGCGAGGTAATCAACAATTCTGTCGAATCCCGGACCGGCTGCGTAGATACGTCCTTGCTCCGGCACAATATCTAAGTCTCTGTCGGTCACTCTGTCGCCAAAAAAGACGTAAGCGCGATCAGTATTTCTTCGATCGCTCATCCACACCAGTCCGTCAAAACCTGCGGCGTGGGCAGCTTGTGCCCATAAAACTGTGCGGTGATATTCCGAGGACATTGTTCCAGTTACGTGCCTTGCCTCGGTACCAAGTTTCCGCAAACCGTCGCCCATGAAGGACGCCAGTTTCAGGACTCGGGTAGGCGTTATTTGCGCGCAGACCTTGTTCTTGACGTCGTCATACAGCACATACCCTGGCCCCGGCGGCACATCATGCAATATGGTTTCGCAGATTGCGGCCTCTTCGGTTTCTGCCGCATACAGAACGGGGACTAGGGGATCGCCAAAGAAAGCGAAGCGGGTTGGGGACCCCAAACCCGGGTTGAAATCCAAGGGTCCAGTCCTCCGGTTACTGAAAACTCGGTAAAGCTGCAAATTTGGCTGGAGCTCATAAGTCATCGGATCAAATTGATCACCCGGTTCACGATTCACCATTGGACGTCAAAGGCCGGTTTTGCGACCTCCAGAACTCTCTCAGGATCCGAGAATCTATCAACCGGACGGTCTCCGTCGAGATATCCGGTTGGCCGAATGATCCATAACGCCAAGCTCGATTCGCTCCGTCCAGCAGCTTGGGCCAGAGCGATCAGCTCTTCGATCACAGGAAGAATTGCGTGCTCTGACCTGTCGAATTGATAGCCCGGATAGCGCAGCCCCTTAGGACGTTTCACCGCAATCAACTTCCCTTGGGAACGCTGATTTGATGCATAGGAGCGATTAGGCGAATCGGAACCGACAAGATCGGACACCTCTGTGCTGGTGAGTAGACCGAACTCGCTCTCAAGCTCACGCCAAGCCTGTTCGGTTGCAGCGCTCGCGCGGGCCAGCTGCGGTGACACGGATGTTGGTATCTTCGCCAATGCTGGGCCCAACGAGGAAAGGCTTTGCTCCATCTCGACTGCGATACCTACGAACGATGGATCGCTACGATCTTCTATGCCTGCTTTATGGTCTTCATCCTGCAAACGATGATTGTGCCGGACCTTCACGGCTACACCTTCGAAAGCCTCGCTCGCTTTGTTGGTGATGACTGTTCTTTGCTTAACAGTGATCCCACGCAGGCTTTGATCGTCCTGCGCCATTTTCTGATCCAGGGCAGAGCGAAACTCTCCAACTAGCTTTCTAACGCCGGTTGCTTTCGATCGCACGATGGCCTTGGGGGCCCGTCTTTTCGAAACTGATCGCTTTGGGGTGCTCATCGCATCCTCCTGACGGTATGTACATTTACTCTACGCGTCAGGAGCGTCAGCGAGAAGAGTTGGGGCGAGGAACGCAGGGTGAAAGTGCGTGAAACAGACTCGTCTTGTCATACGGGTTGGCATTCTCGGGGCATGAACCCGTTCCTTGATTTCTTGCCGATACGCCACATCGATGAGCATCCCAAAGAGCCCATGGACCGTACCGCTTGGGCGTCCTAGGTCCAGGGCGTGCGCCAGGTCTTGGGATAGCTACTCCCTGAAAGGAATGTCTGAGGAGAATTAAGTACAGGTCCGTGGCGTCAGTTCAAGAGTTCGTTGACAGCATCTACGGCTACTTATGCACACAATTTGAAGCTTGCCCTGATCAAACGGACATAACCCTGAGAGCATGAATTAAAGCAGAACCCCGGCCGTCTGATCGGTCTACCAAAAGACTACAGGGACGGTTCCGGGGTGTTCTCTTCCATTCTAGACGAGGTGGTTATCGATGGGCAACCTACAATCCTGGGACTTTTACGAGTTTCACTTTGGGGCTGCGCGTCTCAAACACTATTTAGCTGAAAGCCATGACGTACAAAGCCAAGCAATGCTCCTTTATGAATGGAACTCCGATATCTCCGCGGCTTTTTGGGGATCGCTGGGCCACCTAGAAGTCGGGCTGAGAAACGCCATTGATCGACAGATGAATTTACGACATGAAGCTAAAGGGCGATCAGGAAATTGGATTTTTGATGATTCCCGAGAGCTAGGACGTAACGCAGGCAGGGGACAGCGAAATCACGCCTATCCATACGCCGATATTGATACAGCAATTTCTCGTGTACGTAGGAACCGTATGCCTATTGACCCAGGACAGGTCATCTCTGAAATCTCGTTCGGGTTTTGGCACCAAATGGTTTCGAAAAGTCAGATGTTCCTGTGGCCGGACCTCGTTGCGGCCTTCCCCTATATGAAAGGACGCAATCAACTGCTAGCCAGCACCAAAGTTGGAGAACTACGCGAGTTGCGAAACAGGATTGGGCATCACCACCGAATCTGGGCCTCAGATCTGGATCAAAAATTTGAGGACCTCGTTGCTCTAGCCGGTTACATACATCCAGATTTCGGGCGTGGGATCAAGGTCGAAAGCCGAGTGCCACTTATTCTGTCGGAGCGGCCCATATAACGCGGGCCGATGTCATGCGGCAGGCCATGCAAGCCCCCAGTACCAACTTTCATTTACTGACAACCAATGTGCAATGGCCCCGTCATACGCAGTCCCAGATCCGACGCCCGGCAACTCGTCCTGTCCTACGGGGCTGATATCCTCTGGGGCATGAACGCGTTCTTTGATTCCTTGCCGATACGCCGAATCTCAGAGCACCCCAAAGAGCCCATGGATCATTCCGATTGGGCGGCTCAAATCCCAGCGGTACAACAAGTCTTGGACGAAGGTCTGGACTTGGGACAGCTGACCGTGTTGGTTGGTGAAAACGGTGCCGGCAAGTCAACCCTGGTTGAAGGCATCGCGGCGGCCTTCGGGCTGAATCCAGAGGGCGGAACTCGCGATTCCATGCACCATACACAAATGACCGAATCAGGGTTATCTTCGCACCTGCAATTAGAACGCGGAGCCGGGGCTTCGAAGGCAGGGGTCTTTTTGCGTGCCGAAACCATGCATGGGCACTTCGCCTATTTGGGTTCCGTCGGCTCGCGCGGCAAGCACAACTTCCAGAGCCATGGTGAATCCTTCATCGAATTCTTCACTCAACGCTCCAGCGTCAACGGGCTCTGGGTTTTTGACGAAGCCGAATCCGCGCTCTCCTTTAACGGCTGCCTGATGTTGCTCTCGCACATTTCCGATCTGCTGCGCAGCGGATCCCAAGTCATTCTCTCCACCCACTCACCCATTCTCGCCTCGCTGCCGCAGGCAAAAATTTACGAAATCGGCCAGTGGGGGATCCGCCCGGCCAGTTATGACGACTTGGAAATGGTCAGTAACTGGCGTTTATTCCTTGATGCACCCGGACGCTACCTGCGCCACTTTGACGCGTAGGTTCATCGAATTGCCCTTCAGTTATTGAGGCAGGCGCTCTTCCCCTAAGCTTTAAGCAAAGGACAACGAAGGGACGCACCATGGCACAGAAGCGCTCAATTTGGGCTCGAATGTTCGGAATCGGCAAAGCCAACGCCAACGCGGCACTGGACGCCCTCGAGGATCCAAAGAAGATGCTGGACCAGACGGTCCGCGACTACACCAACAACATTGCTCAGGCAGAGCAGGCCGTTGCCCAGACCATCGGCAACCTGCGCATGACCGAGGACGACTACGCCAAGCTACAGCAGGAATCCACCGAGTGGGGTTCAAAGGCCGTCGCTGCCTCCAATAAGGCTGATGAATATGCTGCCGCAGGAGATGCGAACAGCCAGCAGAAGTTCAACCAGCTAGCCACCGTTGCTATCCAGCGACAGATGGATGCTGAGAAGAAAGCTACTTCGCTGCAGTCGACCATCGCCACCCAGCGCGACGTCGTAGATAAGCTCAAGACCGGTCTGAACACCATGCAGGCCAAGCGCCAGGAACTGGTGGCCAAGCGCGATGAGCTGGTGGCTCGTGCACGCAATGCCAAGACTCAGAACCAGATGATGGACACCATGAAGGCTTTGGACTTCAACGATCCATCCAGCGAAATCAGCCGTTTTGAGCAGAAGATCCGTCAGGACGAGGCCAAGGTTCGTGGTGCTCAGGAACTCGCAGCTTCGTCGCTTGACGCGCAGTTTGCTCAGCTTGAAGATCTGGGTGCGGCTTCCGAAATTGATGCCCGTTTGGCTGCGCTGAAGTCCAACAACAATCCTCAAGATGTCATCGAGCAGGCACCGGCTGATCCTCAGCTGGAAGCAGCTGCGCCAGATCTTTCAGAGGTTGAAGCACGTTTGGCTGCGCTGAAGAACAAGCAGGCCTAAGCTTTTCTTTAGACACGAACAGCATGGGCTGCAGATGATCAAATCTGCAGCCCATGCTGTTTGTGTTCTCGGATTAGTTATTCCAAGGACCAGGGCCAGAATCCTGTGGATGGAAGGTGGCATTGCCAGCCGAAACATTGACCGAGATCTTATTCGGTGAATCCATATCCGTTGCTAGTTTGTTGCTCACGTCCCCGGCTGAGACATCTTGACGCAGGTCATAGGTGACGTCGGGGAGCTCAAGTTCCAAGGAACCGGCGCTGACTTCAGCGTTGATTTGTTTCGGTGCCTTGCCGGATAGGGTGCCTTGAAGCTGCCCTGCGGAAATATCAAAGTCAGCTTGTTCAACATCCTCTAAGGACACTTCAGCTTCTCCTGCTCCGATCTGCACTTTGGCGTTCTTCGCTGTTCCGGACAAGTCCAAAGAACCTGCACCAACTTCAACCTCGAGATTCTTATAGGAACCGACAGCATCGAGTTCACCGGCGGAGAGCTCAAAGTAGGCATCCATACTTCCATCATTCATGGATTCAGGTAGCGTGAGCACCGCTTTATTTTCATAAGAACTGCAGCCAAAGAAGCACCAGTTACCCCATGAATCCGGAGAATCAACGGATAACTTGTTGCCTTCGCGCTTCAGCTGCCACTCCTGAGAATCCGAGCTATCCACTTCCAACGTAGCTTCTTGGACCTTGGCAAAGTGCAGATCAAAGCGTCCAGAACCGGCACTAATTTCTAAGTTGGTGACACCGGCAATGTCGGCACTCTGTGTGGAGTTTTCACGGCTCAAGGTGGCAAAGGCGCTACGCGCGGAGCTGATCAACAAGGTGAGGATCACCAGCGCACCGATCACAGCGAGGATGATATTCAGTGCTGTGCCGTTGCCGTTGGACGTAGGGGGAATCGGTGGCCTCGTCGTGGTTTGTGTATCAGTCATGATCCGTTCCGATCTGTGTGGTTGCTGCCCAGGTTTTGTATATGTGCCAGGGCGGCCAGCACACGCCGGTTGCCCGTTCCGTCGGCCTCTAAGCCGAGCTTCTGGAAGATGGAGGTGATGTACTTTTCAACGCTGGCTTCCGAGAGGAAAAGCAACGCAGCAATTGCTTGGTTGGATTTTCCCTCGGCCACCGCGGCCAGGACATTGCGTTCCCTATCGGTCAGTCGTTGCATTCGGTCATCATGATTGCGGCGAGTTAATAGCTGAGCGACAACTTCCTGATCCAAAATCGTGCCGCCGGCAGCGATCTGTTCCAACGACGCAATGAACTCACTCACATCAGCCACCCGGTCCTTGAGCAGGTAGCCAATGGCCCCTGACTGAGTGGAAATCAGCTCCGAAGCGTAACGCTCCTCAACGTATTGGGAGAGCACCAGCAACGGCAGATCCGGATAGACTTTGCGCACTTCAAGAGCTGCTCGGATGCCTTCATCGGTGTAGCTTGGCGGCAGCCGAACATCCAAGATGGCGATCTGTGGGAAGTCTTCGGCATCCACCGATTCCAAGAAACTCATTAGCCCGGTGGCGTCGGGCAGATCCACAACCACGCGGTGACCGCTGTGATCCAGCAAGCGCACCAGTCCTTCGCGCAGCAGCACCGAATCCTCACAAATTAGTACGCGCATGGCACGCTCACTTCCACTGTTGTTGGTCCGCCGGCCGGACTTTGCAGAAGCAGGGTTCCACCGGCTGCCAGCACCCGGTTGTTGATTCCATCTAATCCGCCACCGGCAGTGATGTGTGCGGAGCCCACGCCGTTGTCTTCAACTCGCGCCCACAAATGTGGCTGACCGTTGGTTTCGCGCACCCTTACGGTTACTTGGCAGCGTTGGGCTCGTGAGTGTTTGGCCGAGTTGGTCAAGGCCTCAGCGATGGCGAAGTACACGGCTGCTTCTGCCACCCGCGGGTAGCGACCTTCTAACTGCACATCAAGCTGGACCGGAATATGTGAACGTCCGGCCACCGCCGAGAGTGCTGCGTCCAGGCCACGATCATCGAGCACTGAGGCGTAGATGCCTCGGGTCAGTTGGCGTAGCTCGGTGACGGCGGATTTGGTGGAGGCGTTAGCTTCGGCCACCAGCTCCTTAGCCTGTTCGGGGTTGGAATCGATCTGCTGATGCGCCAGCCCCAAGGTCATGGCCACGGAGACCAGTCGTGGTTGGACGCCGTCGTGTAAGTCGCGTTCGATCCTAGTGCGTTCCACTTCGGCAGCACGCACCGCGCCTTCCCGCTGTACCGCGGTGCTGCGTACCCGTTCGGTGAGCGCGGTTTCCCGGGCTAAGGATCCAATGATGCCAACGGTGATGCTGCGGTGCAGGAAAGCTAAGGCGATGACTATGCCTGCGCCGGCGATGGCCAGGAGCATCAGCCATGGGGCCTGGTTTACAGGGGTGTCCACGTTGAACGGTCCGGACACTGTGTCTGTGCCGGTGAGCGGAGCGAAGGAAAGAATCGCGAAGTGCACACTCCACTGCAGAACTCCGAGCATGATGGTGCCGGTGATGCAGGAAAGCACCAAGCTGCCCAGCGCCGCCCACATGCGTGATTCGGAGACCGCCCGGCCCAGCGTACGGACATACCCGCCAAGGCCTGGACCGCGTCGAGCCGGCCAACGCAGTGGCACCGCATCTATTCCGTACAGTCCGCCGATTCGTGAAATTTCAAATCGGGCCACAACGAACATCGCGCCGAGCAAGCCAACAAGTACAAGCAGGCCAATACCGAGCAGTGGAATGAGCCCAATTCCTAGGGCCAGCCAGGTAACCAGCAGGCAAAGCCCGATGACACCGAAAGTGCCCATCACTGCTAGATGTAGCAGCGTGAAGCCTAATCTCAGTGGTGGGCGGGAGCGCGTAGTTCCCGGGGAAGACAGTGATGTCGAAGTCATAATTCAACAGTAGATTGCGCAGATCAGCGCCGATACACAGGGAACCATACAAGTTCATTATGGAAAACCCGAAGTATTTGGCTTCAGCGACTTGGTAGCCAGCCGGATGTCGGGACTGAACATGTGCAAGGAGTTTTTGACTGCGTGCTGATTCCAGCATTTACCCGGTGTTCAACTCGAATCTGATCGCCATGCACATTGACCCAATAGCGTCTTTAGTATGGGACGGCTATTTATGGCGCTAGGTGATTCCTTCACCGAAGGAGTAGGGGACTGGGAGCCTCGGTTACCTAACGGGGTGCGCGGCTGGGCGGACCGAGTGGCCAAACAGCTGTCTAAAGCGGATCCGCAGTGGCAATACATGAACCTGGGGATTCGCAGCCGCCGACTTGAACAAATCATTGAAGAACAGATCCCTGTGGCCCTTGAGCTCAAGCCGGACGTGATCACTTTTTACGCTGGCGGAAACGACATCTTAGAGTTCCGCAAAGACATGAGATTTTTCCTTGAACGATATTCGCAGGCAGTGGATGACCTAGTCTCCACCGGTGCCAAAGTACTGTTGTTCACCGGATTTGATATCCCAGTACATCCGGTGCTGGCACCGTTTAAACGTCGCAACTGGCGGTTTAATGACTGCGTGCGTACGTTGGCGCAAAAGTATCCGGAGAGTGTCGTGCTGGTGGATTACTGGCAATGGGATGCCTACCGAGACCGGCGCATGTGGGATATCGACAAGCTGCATATGAATCGTGCGGGCCATCGTTATATGGCCATCCGAATTCTTGAGATTTTAGAGTCTGAGCACCAGTTGGAATTTGATCCGCTGGCACATGCCGAGCGCGCGGGATTCTGGCAGGCCACCCAGCGGGACGTGGAGTGGTTGCGACAATGGGTGCTACCAATGTTTGGTCGACGGATGCGCGGAGTGACGTTGGGGGACGAGCTTGCACCACGTTGGCCAGAACCCATGTACCCGGCCAAGGGCATGAAAAAACAATTCCGCAAGCGCCGCGCCTCGTTCGTGGCGCAGCCTTTGCGGAATTCAGAAGTTTCTTGAGTACTTAGCCTGCTGGAGCTTCCATGGCTTCAGGGCTCATCCAAGCAATTTCCCACACGTGTCCGTCAGGGTCCTGAACTGCTGCCTGATACATGCCCGGGAATGGTTCGCTGGCTGGACGGTAGGTCTTGCCGCCGCCGGCCTGAGCGCGGGAGACAAAATCATCCACGCCTTCACGAGTCTCGGCGGTCAGGGAATTGAGTGCTTCGCGGAATCCTGAATCCAGTCCTGGCTTATCGCCATTGACTAGGAAAGTAGCGAAGAATTCTTGCTTCAAGCTCATCACAAAGATGTTTTCATCGATAACCCACGAGGTTGCATGATCATCGGAGAAGGTGGGGTTCTTGGTGAATCCAAGCGCTTCGTAGAACTTGTCTGCTGCGGCCAGATCTGCGGTTGGCAGATTGACGAAAATCATTTGTCCCATGGTGATGCTCGCTTGTCTCTATGCGGGTGATATCTAACGGCAAGATCTACTTTGCGGGATGCTGTCAGCTAGATCAAGTGCTTTGCCTCAACTGCCATGGACAAAGCACAAGACCTCGACCCGAACACATTAGATGTGTTCGTGATCGAGGTCTTGGAAGCACCCTGAATGCAGTGTGGGCTTAGGGTCTTTGGTACTGAAAGTTAGATGAGCGCAGTGGTGATTTCCAGCGGGATGCGATCCCGGGTGTAGGTGATGTGGTCGAAGCCGTGTGGCTGTGGCTTACCGTCTTCACCGATATTCACAAACACGATCTTTTCGATGGTCAGGATTGATTCCTGAGTGAAGATGTTGCGTACTTCTGCACGCAAGGTGATCGAGGTGCGACCGAAGTCGATGGCCGTGAGGCCCATTTCAATGAGGTCGCCTTCCTTAGCCGAAGCAATGAAGTTGATCTCGGACATGAACTTGGTGACAACATGCTTGTTGCCCAGCTGGATGATGGAGTAGATCGCCGCTTCTTCATCAATCCATCGCAAGAGGCTACCGCCGAATAGCGTGCCGTTTGCATTCAGATCTTCTGGGCGAACCCACTTACGCGTATGAAAAGTAATACCCTTAGCCATACTCAAAATGCTAAGTCAGATACGGGTCATTGCGCTGTTATGTGGTCCACACTGTCGCCGAAAACACATAGCCTTACCGTGGAACCGGGCCTTGTGCTAGCGATAGCGTTCTTTAGGTTGCGACTTTTGGTGCCAATAGGCAGAGCTGTTGGTAGTCTCAAGTCAGATAGGCATGATTAGGCATTTTTAGAAGCAGAGGCAGGTGGCATTGAACTATCCTTCGGAAGGCAATAACGAGACCATTCCTACGGATTTTGACGACGTAGTTCAGCAGGTATCTACCGGTGCGCTGAAAAATGACCAAATCGACAAACTGCTCAAAGAAGCCCATGAACGTTACGCAGATGTAGATGAAGGCCTGCTGGCGCACTACATTCCGATTCTCGGACAAGCGGACCCAGGACTCTTCGGTATCGCTATGTCGCACGTGGGTGGCTCGATGCACTCGGTGGGCGACTGCGCTCACCCATTCTCCATTCAGTCGATTTCTAAGATGTTCGTTTACGCGCTGGTCCTTCAGGAACATGGGCGCGAAACGGTTCGCGAACGCATTGGCGTGAACAACACCGGAATGTCCTTCAACTCGGTGATGGCTGTTGAACTCAATAATGGGCACCCAATGAATCCGATGGTTAATGCTGGCGCAATTGCCACCACCTCGTTGATTCCGGGAAAGACGGCAGCCAAAAAGTGGGAGAACGTGCAGGAAGGTCTCTCCGCTTTTGTTGGTCACTCGCTGAGCTTGGATGACGAGGTGTATCACTCCGAGTCCTTGGCCAATGAGCGCAACAAGGCTTTGGGACGTCTGCTCAAAAGCTATGGTCGGCTAGAGGATGACCCGTTCGACGCCGTGGATGTTTACACAAAGCAGTGCTCACTGAACGTCACGGCACATGACCTAGCCATCATGGGCGCAACCCTGGCCGATGGCGGGGTGAATCCGGTGACCGGCAAACGAGTGGTGGATGCCGATGTTTGCCGCGATACCTTGGCTGCGGTGGCATCCAACGGACTATATGAGCGCTCCGGTGAATGGCTCTTTGAAATTGGTTTGCCAGCAAAGTCTGGTGTTTCCGGTGGCATCGTTGCAGTGGCCCCGGGTAAGGGTGCTATTTGCTCGTTCTCACCACCTCTAGATATGGCGGGAAACTCGGTGCGAGCTCAGTTGGCTATCGGTCAGCTTTCGCGTGCCATGGGTTTGAACCTCTTCGCTTCTGCGCCCAGCCTACTGCGCTGAACTCAAGCAAGTGAGCTCTGAAGACCGTCCAAGATGATGTCCAAGCCGAGTCGGAACGTTTCCACGGAGCGGTCCTGAACATCTTGGCCTGAGTCCAAGGCTTGCCTGAAGGCGGTGGAGACCTCGGTGTCGGCAACCCAGACTTCACTCGGGGCTGCCGCGTCGAGGGCTGAGCCCAGGACGAAGGAATCAATAATGGTGATCGCTTGCAACCGCTGTTTTGGTTCAAAACCGGCAGCTGCGAGGGCTTCGGCCAAGGCATCGTAAACACGCAGTGTGGTGCTATCGCGCACCGTATAGCTGGTCATCAACGGGATGAGCCTCGGGTGCTTTGAATACGAAGCCCAGTACTCGATGGCGATTCCTTGAACGGTGTCTTGCCATGAAGAATTCTCTAGGTCAGGCAGCTTGATGGCAGACATCGCTTGGCCACGCATCAACTCAATGATTTCATCGCGACCCTGAACGTGGTTGTACAGCGAGGAAGCGGAAACCGACAAAGCCTTGGCTAACTGGGGCAGGGTGAAATCTCCGTGGGCATCCACTAATTTCAGGGCTGCCTTAGCGATGGCGTCGGTGCTCAGCTTGGGTTGTGATGGCCGGGCCATACTCACTCCTGTAGGTGGAAATCTCTTGACATGAGCATACACAAAATAAACGAAAAGCATTCGTTAAACCTCTTGCTTTCACCCCGCGGAAGCATCTACGCTATAAAACGAATCACATTCGTTTAAAACCGTGAAGGTGAACCATGCAAGAAATTCTGGCCCTAGAACCACCGGTGTCCCCGGCCCGCGCCGAAGAAGCCACCCGAGGCACACTGACCGTAGCGTTGGTCCAGCACCGCTGGCATGAAAACCCGGCAGACGCCGAAGCCGAACTAGAAGAAGGCATCAAATCGGCAGCCAAGCACGGCGCCAAAATTGTCTTCCTTCCCGAGCTCACTTTGAGCAAGTACCCGGCTTTTGAAATCCCGGATGGCAACGCAGCGGACGCAACGGCGGAAGATCTGCTCACCGGCAGGACCTTTAGCTTCGCGAAGAAAATGGCCGCGATCTACCAGCTGCAGGTTCACATTTCACTGTTCCGCAAGGCCCCAGAGGCCGACGGTTTAGGACTGAACACCGCCATTATTGTTTCTCCGGAAGGTGAGCTGGTGGCAGCGACTAACAAGCTGCACATTCCGCGCACCGCTGGCTACTACGAGGACAGGTACTTCCGCGAAGGACCCAACGAAGATCCCTATCCGGTACACCGTATTCCAGCCCTAGGGGATGTGGCCATGGGCCTGCCCACTTGCTGGGATGAATGGTTCAGTGAGCCACCACGCATCTACTCGCTGGCCGGTGCGGATCTGCTTGCCTACCCAACGGCTATCGGCTCGGAGCCAGATCACCCGGACTTTGATACCGAACCACTGTGGCGTCAGACCATTGTTGGCAATGGCATTGCCAATGGTCTGTTCATGGTGGTCCCTAACCGGTGGGGAGATGAAGGAGCATTAACCTTCTACGGTTCTTCCTTCATTTCTGATCCCTACGGACGCATCCTGGCCCGCGCACCACGCGATGAATCTGCGGTACTGGTCGCTACGCTAGATCTTGACGCGCGCCGAGACTGGCTGACGCTCTTCCCATTCCTACGTACCCGCCGGCCAGAAACGTACGCAGCGCTTCGTGAAGCGCGCGAAGAGACTGGTTTGGGAGAACGGAGCAGCAGCAATGTCTGAGTTTTTCATGCCTGCAGAAACCGAAGCCCATGATCGAATCTTCATGGCCTTCCCTGCCAGTGGCTACACGCTTGGGGATACCGAAGAAGAAGCAGAAGCGGCGCGATCCACCTGGAGTCAGGTAGCCCGGGCCATCACCAAGTTCACCCCGGTGACCATGGTGGTGGATCCTTCGAGCGAAGCCGACGCGCGCCGCCACCTAGGGGACTCGGTCAGCTATTCGTTCCATGAACTAAACGATGCATGGATGCGCGATATCGGACCAACCTTTGTGCGCACCGCACACAATGAACTGGCCGCCGTGAACTGGAACTTCAACGGCTGGGGTGCCCAAAGCTGGGCGAGCTGGGACAAAGACCAACTCATCGCAGACCACCTGGCGCAGCTAACAGAACTGCCCGTTGCCCGCGCGAACATCACTAATGAAGGCGGCGGAATCCACGTTGATGGTGAAGGCACCATCTTGGCTACCCGCAGTGTGCAGCTTGATCCAGGACGAAATCCTGAGGCCAGTGAAGTGCAGATCGAGGAGGAATTCGCCCGGTTACTGGGCACCTCAAAGGTGATCTGGTTGGACCGGGGATTGACGCGCGACAATCAGGAGTTTGGTACTCGCGGGCACGTGGATATTGTGGCCTGCTTTGCCGCCCCAGGCGTGGTGCTCTACCACGATCAGCAGAACCCAGAACATCCAGATTTCCTGATTTCCCAAGAGGTGCGCACACGTCTTGAAGAATCAACGGATGCCAAAGGCCGAAAGCTCAAGCTCATTGCCGTGCCCGCACCCACGGCGCTGCGCGACGACGAAGGGTGGGTGGATTACTCCTATATCAACCATCTCGTGACCAACGGTGGAGTCATCGCTTGTGCCTTTGATGATCCCAATGATGCGCAAGCAGCAAAGATCCTGGCCGAAGCGTATGAAGGCCGGGAAGTAGTCAGCGTAGATGCACGCGAACTATTCGCCCGCGGTGGTGGCATCCACTGCATCACCCAGCAGCTGCCACGCAGTTAGAGGATATCTAGTTAGCTGATCCCCAGCGCGCGCCGACGTTCTAAGAACAATGGCTCGCGCTGGGTCCGGCTGGCTGAGAACAATTCTTCTGTGCCGCGACTGCCCAAGGCCAGTTGGGCGAGGTACTCGCCGATAGCCGGAACAAATTTGAATCCGTGACCACTGAAGCCCGCACCGATGGTGATCGGTCCAAGACGATCCAAGATGAAATTCTCGTCATCAGTATTGGAATAGGTGCAGGAAATCGATTCATAGATTTCCGAATCCACCCCAGGTAGCCAGCGCTGAGCGTAGTCTTGCAATCCGCGGATCTGTTCCTCGATGACCTGATGTTCACGGTGGTTAGGATCGGTCAGTCGCCCGGAGCCATGCCAACCGACCTTGATCCCCAGTCCCGGAGTATGCATGCCGTACACGGGACCGAAGACCGGGGAACCAATATCCCGCGTGCCGTCCAAAATATGGTTAAAGCCGGGGAACTTGGCCTCGGAGGAACGCAATGCGAAGTGCACGGGATGCTCTTCGGTGACGTGGATGGCTGGCAAATCATGCTGACCCAGTAGCTGATGGGTCCAAGCTCCAGCGGTGACGATCAAATGTTTGGCAAACACAGTGCGCTCGCCGGACTCATCACGAACGCGCACCGCTACCTGTTCGTCGTTGATCACCTCGATGCCTACGACTGGGTGCTCATGCTGGATTCTTGCGCCGGCCTCGGCCGCCAATCGCTGCATTGCGGCCACGGCGGCATCAGCGTTGATCTGCCCGCCCGCTGGAATGTGCAGCACTTCGGTTTCAAACTTCATGCCACTAAAGCGTTCTTGAGCCTCATCGATGCTCAACAGTTCGCTAGCAAAACCTGCACCGGCCAGTACCTCATGCATGTGCCGTTGTTCCGCGACAACGCCGTGGTTGACCAGCCCGGTACGAGTCAGCAGTGGGGTGTTTGCCTGAGCCGAGATGTCATCCCAGAGGATATTGGCTCGCTGTAGCAGTCGCAGGTACTCGGACCGTGCGTAAGCAGGATTAAAGTTGCGGGTGCTGCCATGGGAAGCGCCCTGCTGATGCCCCGGTTCAAAGCGCTCAAGTAACAACACTTCGTGCCCGCTCTGCGCCAAAGATAACGCAGTTGCTGAGCCCATGGCCCCGCCGCCGATGATCAAAAATTCTACGTTGTTGCTCACGTTTAAAGCTTAAAACCTTAGTCAGTGCCTAGCTGCGCAATGAGTCGTATTCTCGCTGGGCTAACGTAATAGTCAGGACATCCAAAGACACAGAGGAAGAGTGGGTTTGAGCGGGGAATTAGCAACGGTGCTTTTGCTGGTAGCAGCAGTATTCCTTGGAGCCTCCACTCAGCGCATCTCCGGAATGGGCTTCGCCATGGTGGCCTCCCCATTCCTGGTCTTGCTACTCGGACCGCATGCAGGAATTACCTTGGTCAACCTGCTCGGAGCGTGTAGTAGCCTGATGATTTTTGTTCAGGTCTTCCGAAAGGTGCAATATAAAAAGGTTGCACTGATCTTGATTCCGGCAATGCTCATGACCATTCCCGGTGCCTGGGTAGCAGCCCGAGTTCAGGGTCCGTGGTTATCCATTGGCATTGCTCTGATGGTGCTTTTGGCACTGGGTTCTAGCTTTATGATCCGCAACCTTCCCGCGGCCCAAGGCAAGTCACTGGCTATTGGCGCCGGCGCAGTCTCTGGATTCATGTCGGTGACCGCCGGAGTCTCGGGTCCTGCCATTGCCGGCTACGCGGTGGCCAGTCGTTGGCCACAACGCCAATTCGCTGTCTCGGTGCAGCTGTATTTCCTGGTGCTCTCGTGCACCTCCTTGGTAGCTAAAGGCGGACTGCCACATTTACCCGCTGGTCAGTGGATCGGTTGTTTCACTGCCATGCTGATAGGCATCTTGCTGGGTAATTATTTGGCACCAAAGATCCCGTCCAAATACAGTCGCGCATTTGTTGTGCTGATTGCCTTTGCCGGTGCGCTGAGTCTGATGGTTGAAGGAATCACCGCGCTCGCAGCTCGCTGATGGCTAGCGGTGCCACGACAGTTTCTCTACGGTAATGAGAGAATAGAACACGTGCCGTACCAGTATTCCGAAGTCCCAGCTAACCGCCGGATCAGCGAGCTTGCTATTGAGCGGCGTGCGCTGTGGGCCGGACTGTTCTGTTCTCTTTTGGCCTGACCGCGGCGCTGATCTTCTTTGCCGGTGAACGTCCCGCACTTTTTGGACGTTGGTCGGTGGGCTTTGTATCGGCGGTCTGCGGTGCAACCGCAGCAGCATCAAGTAGTGCCTATGCTTTCCGTTCGATCCTTAGATATCGCGAACCGTGGTTGCGGCGCATCCCGGTATGGCGCCAATTGGTCACCGGTATCGGGTTGATCCTGGTGCATATGGCCAGCTCAGCCATGATCATTTTGGTGGTCTTCCACCTGTTCCAACAAGCATTTTTTGGTTTGCACCTTGATGTTCTTGCTGGGGCGTTGGCGGTCAGCGCGGTGACTGGATTGACGGCCTACCTATGCTTGGTGGCCACCGCTCGTACGAGTGCTGAAACGCTCTCGGTGGTCTTGGGAATCTTCATGGCCGCCGGTGTTTTGATCAGCATGTTGCTGGCTGAAGAACAAGGCTGGTGGCGCAGCATGTTTTCCTTCTTGGGTACTGCGCAGGCTGGCCGAGGATCCTTCTGGACGTTTAACCTGACGCTGATCATTTCGGGTTTGGTCTTGGCGGCCTTCACCGAGTTCCTCACCCGTGATCTTATGTTGCTCTCTCGGACCTATCGCTGCCGACCAGCACTACGCAGATATAAACTTGCACGGAAACTACGTCCCCGTCCAAGGATTGTGCGCTGGTGCTTGGTAGTGGTGGCCGTGGGCATTATCGGGATCGGTCTGGTGCCGGTGAATGTGTCTATGGAAATACATTCGGTATTTGTGCAGCTCGCTTCGGTAGCAATGATCATCCTTTTGGCAGGTACGGCAGTCTTGCTGCCGGGTTATCCTGCCGTATTCCATCTGATGTCCTATGCGGCTGTTGGTGCAGTTTGGGTGGCCTTCCTGCTGTGGAATGACTGGGCTTACTACAACTTGACCGGGTTTGAACTCTCCGTCGTAGCCATCATGTTTGCGTGGATCTCGGTGTTCATTCGTACCACAGCGGCGATGACCCGAGATGGTGAAGAACGTGAACCTGCCGGTTTTTCGCACGACTCTGCGACAAAAATTAGTTCCTAATATCCGTCGAAATGCTGAGGACTGAGCATTGGTCGGGTAGGTAGCCTGTAGGCATGCTGATCTCAGAAAAGCTCTACCTACTGATGGCCGATAATCAACAGAAGCCCGAAGCGGTGATGACAGCTGCCGGCTACGGGATGAATGCCGCAGTACTTTCTGACTTAATGATTGCTGGACGGGTTGCGCTCAGTGATGACACGGTTCCACGGATCAAACTCATTGGCGCCGGTCCTTGCCCGGATCCGGTCTTGGCTTCTTCGCTGGAAAAGTTGGAGAAAAAGGGCAGTCTCACCTTAGACGCTGCGGTCAAGATTCCAGGTCTGTGCAATGTTCGTCGGGTTACCGATTCTTTAGCCAAGCAGGGCATCGTTGAATACGGTTCGCGGACAATGCTCGGTTTGGGTAAAGAGCGGGTCAATATTCTCAACGAACAAATTGAGCGTCAGATGCGCGCGGATTTCAGCGCCCAGATCCACGGCAAGCGGCCTTCGGGGATCAGTGACACCACGGTGCTAGCAATCCTGCAAGCATTGGGAATCGCTCAAAAAGTACTAGCCGATGAGATCTCTCCGGTGAGTTCCGGGCAAACACAAACGCGTATCGCTGAACTAGCCCAAGACTCGCCGGCAGCAGATTCTGCCCAGCGGGCTGTGGCCGAGATGAATGCGATCATCACCAGCGCGCAAGTCATCCCTCCCGCGACGGGATCCAAGTAGAAAACCCCGGTGGCGGGTAACTAGGTCATAACAACTACGACTCGTTTTGATCACTTACGTGAACGGATCTGCCTTTTGGGTCCTCGCTCCCACCGGAATTCTCCCTGCAGTGGCCAGCCATGGATTCCACTGACGGGAGTCGAATGAGTGTCTTGAATCAGCGACGGAACTTCGTGGCTTCGAACCGACATGACGACGCGAAATTTAGTTATGCCAAATTCGCTTTTCTGACCGCTGGTAGGTCTAGGAACCGTAACTGTTATATCAATCTATTGCATTAATGGTGTGAGGAGTTGGAGACTGGCTGAGCCTACATTCGCGTGCAACGGCGCATGCGGAGAAAGAAGGGAATCAGCATGAATACGAAGATTCGCGGAGTTCTGTCCGCAGCTGGGGCGCTCGCGCTAGCAGTGACCGCATTCGCACCTGCCTCTGCAGCGCCACCTGAAAAGAGCAACGTCACCTGGGCCACTGCCGAGATTGCGCAGGTGGGGGAACTAGAAGGGTTCACTGGCACCTCGCACCTGATCGGATTTTCCGGGAACACCGACGGCTTTAGTGACGTTTCGGTGGTGAGCTTCAACTGCCCTGAGGGTCAACTTCCATCATGGGATCCGGACAGCGGGTGTGAAGAAGTGGGGATAGTTGGCATGTATGGCTACGCCGCTGATGTCAGCATCAATAAGAAGCTGTCACAGGCCACGGTTGATTCAACGGTTCGCGTCTACGAAGGTGAAACTGAATCAGGTGAGCCGATCTGGGGCCAAGCTCGACAGCTGAACTTCACCATGCAGGCCACCGGTGATCTCGTGACCACGAAGGACCGGCAGGACGGATACGTTCGCACCGATAGGGAACGTCCTGCCGTGGTCACCAGTGGTCAAGTCGGTGAATTGGACCTGGCTGGCAGCGTGGGAAAGATTGAACAGGTGAAAGAAACCTACAAGTACTAGCCGCTCGAATCAATTGGTGCTGCATTGTCGCTAAGCTGACGGTGCAGCACCATTAGCGCGTGCCCAAACTCACCGCCAAGACGCTTCCGATACGTGAAACAATAGGTAGTAATGACTTCCATCGATTCCACCCCACTTTCCGCTGACGAACGCAAGGCACTGCGCACCGAGCAGGCCGCAGCTCAGCGCGCCCAGCAGCTGCGCATCTCCAAGTCCCGAGCCGACGCCGAAGGGCGCGCCCAGGTCATCCCAACCGCTGAAGGTTGGAAGCAGGAGATGGGTGCCGATGGTCGTCCCGAACTACAGTTCGCGACCAAGCGCCGCGTCTCCCAGCCGCCAACGCACCTAGCCGACCTGTCGCTAGCTGAGCGTCAGGCCAAGCTGAAGGAACTGGGTCTGCCAGGATTCCGCGCTAAGCAGCTTTCGGTGCACTACTTCCAGCACTACACCACCGATCCTGAGAAGATGAGTGATCTTCCTAAGGAGCGCCGTGCGGAACTGGCCGAGGCCATGTTCCCGAAGCTGCTCACCGAGGTTAAGCGCCTAGAGACCGATGATGGCAAGACCATCAAGTTCCTTTGGCGTCTCTTTGACGGTTCGCTCGTTGAATCCGTATTGATGCGTTACCCAAACCGCATCACCCTGTGCATCTCTTCGCAGTGCGGTTGTGGCATGAACTGCCCATTCTGCGCCACCGGACAGGCGGGCCTGACTCGCAATATGTCCACCGCTGAGATCCTGGACCAGATCGTTCAGGCTAACCGCGTGATCGCCGAAGGCGGTCTGGGTGGACAGCAGCACCCAGAGGAGCGCGTTGGCAACATCGTGTTCATGGGTATGGGTGAGCCACTGGCTAACTACAAGCGCGTCATGAACGCCGTTCACCGCATGGTCGCTGAAGCTCCTGAAGGCCTGGGTATGAGTGCTCGCGGCATTACCCTCTCCACCGTTGGTTTGGTTCCTGCCATCCGCAAGCTGACAGAAGAGAACGTCCCAGTGACCTTCGCTCTGTCGCTGCACGCACCAGATGATGAGCTGCGCGATGAGCTGATCCCAGTGAACTCACGTTGGAAGGTCGATGAGGCATTGGATGCCGCGTTTGACTACTACGTGAAGACCGGACGTCGTGTCTCAATTGAGTACGCGTTGATCAAGGACATGAACGACCACGAGTGGCGTGCAGAAATGCTAGCCAAGAAGCTCAACGCTCGCGGTCGCGGATGGGTTCACGTGAACCCAATTCCGTTGAACCCAGTACCGGGTTCCATCTGGACCCGAAGCGAACCGGACATCACTTCCAAGTTTGTGCGTCGCCTCGATGAGTTGGGTGTTCCAACCACCTTGCGTGATACTCGCGGCAAGGAAATCGACGGAGCATGCGGCCAGCTCGCAGCTGACGGCGACAAGTAAGCAAAGAAAAAATCGGGACCCGAAGGGGTCCCGATTTTTTTAGTTAAGCTCAGTGAGCTGGAAGCTACAGCTTTTCCTGCGAGTCAACGTTGCGAGCGGCCGCAGTGAAGCGACGCTCAAATTCTTCGGCGGAGACCAATTCGCGCTCAACGCGGAAGGACGATTCCGGAATACCAAGCACCGCTGCAATCAGGGTGCGGGTATAGCCAGCAATCTTGCGTGACTTTCGGGTGCAGGTTACCTGATCAATTTCCGGGACCCAGATGTTCCACCAGCCGCCTTCTTTGCCGACGACGGCTTGGAATACTTTTTGCTTGCTCATGTGTTGCCTTTGCTCTCTGCGTTGTCGGGGCAGAATCCTGCCGTCTGCGTTAATAGTCCACCATACTCGTCCTTGATGGTCAGTTGCCCGGCCGCAATAAAGCTCTGATCTCTACGCCTTGATAGATTTGGTGAAGTAGGGATAAGGGGATGGTATGAATCAGAATGATGACCAGAATTTTGACCCGATGATTTACGACGTCATGCGCGAATTGACGACACAAATTGTCGGCAGATATTCGGCTTGGCAAAGGGAAGCTGCAACCGAGCGTGAAGCGAATCATTGGCGCGAGGAATGGCTACGAGTCCGAACGGAAGCACGCGAGGTCGACCGCGCAGCCGCGCAGCCATTGAAGCTAAAACGGCCGAACTTCGTCAGGTCCTGCTCGAGTTGCCTGTAGATGCGCCGACGCTTGAGTAGTGCTCAGGATCAAGATCTCAAGATGAAGTGGACGACTGATTGGCACTATGCGCTTGGCTCAAGGCCAGCCGGTGTAGCGTTGGAGGCTGAGAGTTAGGCGCAGGTCAAGCGCGAGTGCAAGTAGTGAGGACAAAAAGTGCAGGTATCCCAGCGCGCCCAAGTTGCTCCCTTTGAAGTGATGCAAATAGTTGATCAGGTGTCCACAATGCGCCAAGCGGGTCACGACGTGATCTCCTTATGCGTCGGCGAACCTGGTGGGGAGCACCGGCTGCGGTCAATGGGCTTGCGGCGCAACTGCACGCTGAGCAGGCCGACTTTGGGTACACCTCTACTGCTGGTTTGGCTGAAACCCGCCAAGCCCTCGCCGAGCATTACCGCAATTCTTACGGCGTGCAGATTCCGGCGAAGAACTTCGTGATGACCACTGGCTCCTCGGGTGCTTTCCAGCTGGCGTTCCTCGCGGCCTTTGATGCCGGAGATGTCGTCGCACTGGCACGTCCGGGCTACCCGGCCTACGCCAACATCCTCAGAGCGCTGGGCCTGAAGGTAGTGGATCTTCCTACCAACGCAGAACAACGCTTCCAGCCGACTATCGCCAACTTGGAACAGGCCAAAAATGAGCATGGCCGTTTGGATGGGCTAGTAGTCGCCTCGCCAAATAATCCCACCGGAACCATGTTCAGTTCCGAGGAGCTGAACGAGTTGGCTACGTGGTGCGAATCCAATGGGGTTCGGTTAATCAGCGACGAGATTTATCACGGCATCGAGTTTGATCCTGAGCGTAAGGGGCACACCTCATGGGAGTTCTCCGAGACGTCCATTGTTGTCTCATCCTTCTCTAAATATTGGGGAATGACTGGTTGGCGGCTGGGCTGGATGGTTGTTCCCGACGATCTGCTGTCAGCCGTTGACGCCTTGGCTTCCAACCTTGCATTGTGCGCACCTGCGCCAGCGCAGCGAGCTGCGGTTGCCGCATTTACGCAGGAGAGTCTGAAGGAAGCAAACCAAAGAGTTGAAGAGTTCGCTCGCACTCGCACTCTGGTTCTTGAAAACCTGAAGAGGCTAGGAATCGCTGAAGCCGCACCGGCTGATGGCGCGTTCTACCTCTACGGACGGTTGGCTCCGGAAGTACTGGAACATTTTGGTTCGGCTAGCGAGTATTCTCAGGCAGTCCTTGAGCACGCACATGTTGCTCTGACCCCTGGTGGAGACTTTGATCCGTTTGAAGGTCACCTGTTTATCCGGCTGTCTTTTGCCGCCGGATATGAGCAAGTAGCTGAGGCTCTGGAACGAGTAGATGCCTTCTTGCGGCAGAGCCTTGCTGGAGCATAGATGTCCACAACTCGTGAGCCTTAGCGTGCTGGGCCGGCTCAAAGCTGGAAAGTAATGGCAGGAGCAACAAATTGGTTGCTCCTGCCATTACGTCTTTAAGGAGTTCTGATGTCCCAGCTGCCATTACCGGTTGAACACGAATGTCTGCCTTGTTATCTGTACCGGGTTGCCGGGTCGCAGTCCTGCGATGGGACCCTGCAGATGCTCAGTCACTACCGGGACCAATGCGCCCCGCGGGCCAGTGCACTGGAGAAAAAGATGCGGTTGTTGGGCGGGTATTGCGACTGCGAGGTGTTGCTCAACGCGGTGCGGCCAGCATCTACCCAGGCCATGCGTTTGATTGATGCGGGCGAAGATTTGGTCTGTAAAGGAGTACGCCGCGGCACAATCCAACCGTGTGAGAACTGGTTGATGCGCCGCGGCGTACAGTGGGGTGGCGGTCGTTTTAGCCGCCGAAGTGCTTAGAAATTAGTCTTCGATGTTCTTGCTTGGCTTGCGGGACTTGAGCAATTCAATACCGATCGGGATGACCGAGACCAGCACGATCAAGATGAAGATGATGTCGATATTTTCTTCGATCCAGGTGAACTGTCCCAGCCAGTAACCCAGCATGGTGACGCCGATACCCCATAGGGCTGCGCCGATCAGGTTGAAGGTGGCGAAAGTCTTGTGGTCCATCTTCGCAACACCGGCAATGACCGGGACGAAGGTACGTACCACTGGGACAAAGCGTGCGAGGATCACTGCGCGGCCACCGAACTTTTCGAAGAATTCGTGGGCGCGTTCTACGTTCTTCTGCGAGAAGAAGCGTGAGTCAGGCTTGTTGAAGATTGCCGGGCCGGACTTCCTGCCAATCATGAATCCAGTTTGATCTCCTGCAAAAGCGCTGATGAAGATTGCTAGCGCGAAGAGCCACAGTGGGATGTGGATGGTGCCAGTTGCGATGAGCATACCCACGGTGAAAAGCATTGAGTCACCAGGTAGGAAGAAGCCAACTAGCAAGCCGGTCTCAGCGAAAACGATGGCGCAGACAAGCACGACGACCCATGGGCCGAGGTCTGGGTTATCTAGGAAAACCGCAGGGTTAAACCAGTCCGGTAGGAACGCGGCACCCATAGTTGGTGAGGCGTAATTCGTCAGCGTGGAAAGGAAAGAAGTTTGATCAAGCACAGAAAAATCCTACGGGAAGTCACTGTGAGTTTCCCATAGGACTCGGCAGAGAAAGGTTTGTTCGACCGGAGATTCACAAGGCAAGAGATCGGCCTTTTGATCGCTAACCGGCATTGATCACTACTTCTGTGAAATTCTCACTCCAACAGCCTCGGTCCACTTCGCGACCAACTGTTGTCTAAGTCACAGCGTTTATTAAAGCTCAGGCCAGATGGTTGTTTTGTTGCAACCAGTTTGTTGAAGCCATGACAACTGTCATGCGTAGGTCATGACATTCCGCTCTTCTGTGGTGTTGTTCTGAAGCAAAGAATAGAAATATGGAAACGATAATTGGGGCCAATGCCATTTCGTTGAGTGCGGTGGAGAAAACGTTCACGTCGGGAAAAAGTACGGTTCAGGCAGTAAGAGGGATAAACCTTCAAATCGAGCAGGGACAAATTGTCGCGCTACTGGGCCCAAATGGTGCCGGGAAAACCACCACTATCGACATGATGTTAGGGCTGATTTCTCCCTCGTCTGGATCCATCCGAGTATTAGGTAACAGTCCCCACCAAGCAATCTCTTCTGGAAACGTTTCGGCAGTACTCCAAACCGGAGGACTGCTGCGCGACCTGACCGTGAGGGAAACCATTAAAGTCATCGCAGCCATGCAAGAGTGCACAGAGCGAATCGACTCGGTAATGGAACGAACTAGTCTGAATAAGATTGCCAAGCGCAAAGTTGGCAAATGCTCCGGTGGCGAACAGCAACGCATCAAATTTGCGTTGGCTCTGCTACCAGACCCAGACGTGCTGATCTTGGACGAGCCAACCGCTGGCATGGATGTGATGGCGCGTAGAGAGTTCTGGCAAACGATGCAGAGCGAGGCTACAGCAGGGCGCACCATCATTTTTGCCACTCACTATTTGGAAGAAGCCCAAAATTTTGCCCAACGCACCGTCTTGATGAGCCAAGGACAAATTGTGGCGGATGGGGCAACAGAAGAATTGCGGCATCTCATCTCTGGCCGTGTAGTTAGTGCCAGTTTCACTACTGAATCCCAGGCAGACCAAGCGCGCAATTTTGACGATTCGGTCTTCATCACCGAACGTCAAGGGCTGCGCTACACATTCCAATGTGCCAACTCTGATCAGTTCACGCTGGCGCTGTTGCAACACTTCGGGGCGCGAGATATTGAGATCTCGTCCCCGAGCCTTGAAGACGCTTTTATCCAACTCACCAAGGTTGCATCATGATGACTACCTACATCCAAGTGGAGTTTGCTCGGCACTTCCGCGACGGCTACAACTTAGTTTTTGCATTGTTGTTACCGGCGGCAATGTACATCCTCTTCGGAAACATCCCGAGTTACGGACAATCCGAGCTTGGGGGAGGAAACGTCAAGTTTTATCTGATGATCTCCATGGCTGCCTACGGTGCAGCGGTGAGCACTGTTTCTATTGCAGGAACGGTGGCCACCGAAACAATGCAGGGCTGGGGCAGACAAATCGCGTTGACCAGAATGTCTCCTACCACTTTTGTTGCTAGCAAGATGATTGTCGCCGCCACCGTTGCCGCAATTTCTGCGGCCGTCGTTTTCGTTCTAGGTGCGGCCACCGGAGCGGTGGTTCTAGACAGTTGGATCTGGAGCGTTAGTTACCTAATCACCTTGCTCGGCGCCATGATCTTTGCATGCTACGGAATCGGAATGGGCATGATTCTTAAGTCGGAATCCGCTTTAGGTCTGGCGTCAGGGCTGATGGTGTTCTTCGCATTCTTTGGTAACGTCTTCATGCCGTTGGAGGGAGCGATGCTAGATGTGGCCCGTTTCACACCAATGTTCGGTTACGTAGCCCTTGCCCGTTATCCGATGCTCGCTGATATTCCTGCCGGCGAGCCTATGAGCTCAGACCCATTGTGGATGATCGCTACTAACCTAGTGGTATGGGCAATGATCTTCGCCGTCTTCGCGGTACTCGCCACGCGCCGGGCCAAGGCGCGTCAGTGAGCAACAGCGCGGGTAATGCAATGGATGCCGAAGAGCAGTTCTGGCGCCGTTGGGGATGGATGCTATCCGGCGTATGGCTTCTGTTCTTGATCTTCCCAATTCTTCAGTTGTTGCAGAACCCGTACCCAAGCCATGTGCGAATTATCGGGCTCGGATTGCTTGTAATATTTTCCTTCACGTACCTGCGGGGCTTCAGAAAATATTCGCATCATGTGGGGCAAGGAGGCACCAATGAGCCAGAAGCGCTACTCAGCTTCTTGCTCTTGGCCGTCTTGGTAGTTCCCGCGATTTTCTTCATCGAAGTCAATGCTCTAGGACTGCTCCCGTTCATTACCTCCTTTGCTGCCTTCTTGCTGACGAAGCGCTGGGTGATTGCCACCTATGCTGTTGCGACCGCGCTGAGCATTGGACTACCAATATTTTTAGGTCAGTTCTCGGATGGACTGTTCCTCATTGGTCTAAACCTGGCAATGATGGTGGTGTATGCGGTGACCGTGGCAGCGATTAGCAGATCCGTTGCCTCTGAAGAGTTGCGTGGCGACTATCTGGTGATGGCTGAACAGGAGCGAGTGGCCCGCGATGTTCATGATGGAATTGGTCATTCACTCACAGCTCTGAATCTCAAAGCACAGTTAGCCCTGCGTTTGATTGATGCCGGACAAATTGATCGGGCCCGCACGGAAGTTCAACAGCTCTCGACATTGGCGCTCGATGCGCTTGCTTCGGTGCGGACCACCGTTCAAGGACTGGAGCGTCAGGACCTAGACGCGGAGCTGGCTCTACTTCGCAAAGTCTGTGACGATTCGGGACTGTCTTTCACTTTGGTGGGTAACGCCGAGCAGATTGAGCTACGGTGGCGTTCTCATACCGCTTGGATTGTGCGCGAGGCGCTCACAAACGTTCTACGCCATGCTCACGCTGGTGCAGTGCGAGTCACGATCACTGCCGTTGAGGTGACTGTTGATGATGACGGAGACGGGTTGCGGGAGCAGGATACGGGACACGGTATCCGGGGTATGGTCGAACGTGCCAAACAGATCGGAGCAACAGCTACCGTGGGCCCATCGCCCTTTGGTGGAACTCGTCTTCAATTGATTTTTGCGAGCAGCATCAAGGAGCAACAGTGATTCGAGTATTGATTGCCGATGACCAGCACTTGGTGCGTGGCGCCATAGCGGCGTTGTTGAATCTGGAAGATGACCTTAATGTCGTGGCTGAATGCGCTGACGGTGACGAAGTGGCAGCTGCCCTAGCGACCCATCCAGCTGATGTAGCACTTCTGGATATTCAGATGCCTCGACTTGACGGGTTACAAGTAGCCGAGCAACTTCGCTCCACGCACCCTGAAGTGAAGGTGCTAATTCTGACGACCTTTGATCGGCCTGGATACTTCCGTCAAGCCTTTGAAGCTGGAGCCAGCGGGTTCCTCGTAAAGGATGCGCCGCCAGCTGAGCTGATCGCGGCGATCCGCAAAATCCATGCTGGTAATAAAGTAGTTGACCCAAAGCGAGCGATGCTGAGCGTGGAGAGCAAACGAAATCCGCTCACCGAGAGGGAACGCGAAATCCTTGAGCATGCGGCTACCGGCGCCCCGGTATCTCACATCGCCGCCAGCGTGCATCTTTCTACTGGGACAGTGCGCAACCACCTGTCTAACGCGATCGGCAAAACCAATACTGCCAACCGGATCGAAGCCGCCCGTAGGGCCAAACAGATGGGCTGGCTCTAGCGGGTCGCGAAGTGCGCGATTAGCCCGATCACCCAAATGGATGAAGCCAAAAGTACACAGCCGAATTCAACTACAATGCCTAGTCCCATAGCCTTCAGTGCGGCCCAAGAAGAACTGAACGCACCGGAGACTTCACGACGCCGCACGCTCTCTCCGAGGAACAGTCCCACAGCAAAGCCGATGAACAAACCCAGCACGGGGATGATGAAGGCTCCGGCGATGGCTCCGATCACCGCAAAGAGAATTGTCCCCTTGGGAACCTGGTGCTCTTTGAGTTTGCGTCCGGTGAGGACTGCGGAGGCTGACCATCCCAAGAAGGTAATAGCCATACCTAGGCCAGCTGCCCACCATGAAGCGCTGGAACCTAAGAGCCAACCCCACGCAAGCAGGGTGCCGATGGTCAATAATGAACCGGGCAGCACCGGGAAAATGGTGCCGAAGGCCGAAACTACCAGCAGTAGTCCGGCAAGGATGGTGTAAATAATCTGTGTATCCATGAGCCAAGTTTCGCACGGTCAATGCCATGAGAAACTCGGTAACAAATGGAGAGTTCGCCTGTCGGATAATCTTTGACGAATCAAGGGCTGTTTCTTTTGCAATAATGAGCTCATGATTTCCTCGCAAACCGCAATCGATAATGACGCTCGGCGCCCTCCGTCGATGTCAGATGTTGCGGCGAGGGCAGGGGTGTCACATCAGACGGTTTCGCGAGTTTTGAATAATCCGGACCAAGTTCGACTTGATACCCGCGAGCGGGTTCAGCAGGCTATCGATGAGCTCGGCTATCGGCGCAATGGCGCAGCTAGGGCCTTGGCCACCGCTCGTTCGAGAACCATTGGTATCCTCACCATCGGCAATGCGCATTTTGGCCCCTCGAGCACGGTGAATTCCGTAGAATCCGCAGCGCGTTCGCGAGGATATTTCGTCTCCGTTAGCTCGCTGGAATCCTCAGGTGAATCGGCGGCGCACCGGGCGTTGGCACAATTGGTTGATCAAGGCGTGGACGGGATTATTGTGGTGGCGCCCTTGATGGATGTCGCGCAAGTGGTCGAACGGGCTGCTCCTAGTGTGCCGGTAGTGGTAGCGGCTGCAAATCCGAACGCTGAACCGACGAAGATGGTGCGCTACGTCTGCGTTGACCAGCGCGCCGGGGCGCGTCTCGCAGTGGAATACTTGATCCGATTAGGACATCGAAAAATAGCCCACGTGAGCGGGCTGGACTCCTGGATTGATGCTTCTGAGCGGTTGGCCGAATTCCGCAACGTCGCCAATGAGAATGACATCGAAGCGCTGGAATTCCCTGCCGACGGATGGGCGGCAGCTGATGGATACGCGGTAGGTCTGCAACGTGCAGAACAGATTCGCTCGGAGCAAGGGCCAACAGCAATTTTCGCTGCCAATGACTACATTGCCCAGGGTCTATTGCGAGCTTTCTGGGAATGTGGAATCCGAGTTCCACAGGATATTTCTGTCATCGGATTCGATGACGTCGAAAGCTCGGAATACTTTATACCGTCGATAAGTACAGTCCGTCAGCCCTTCGATCTTTTGGGGCAAGCCGCTATGGAAGCACTGACCTCAGTTCAGTTAGGTGATGCGCCAACTGGTGGTCGCTTTGAAGCCGTCCTTGAGCCTGAATTGATCGTTCGAGGAAGTTGTGCGCCAGCACCAGCACGCAAAGTTAGCGTCTAAACTGGCGTCCTTTTTTCGATTACCCCTATCGAAAGACCAAAGATTTACCTAGAACGCCTAGTGGAGAGCTCCGGGAACTGGACTCAGAAATTTTTGGACATTTTCAGGCAAAAAAGAATTTTCTCTCCGACTCTTCCCACCCTGAAATGTTAGCGCTAACATTGTGATCACCGACACAGTAATCCCGCATTCGGCACCTATCACTCGACAGTCGGCGGGGACCCACGAGAAGGAAATCTCAATGAAGCGAAAGACCTTTTTACGCGCCGGAATTGCAACGCTTTCGGTTGCAGCAATGGCGGCAATGAGCGCATGCTCGGGCTCAGCATCCAGCGAACCAGCTGCAAGCGGAGCCGCGTCAGAAACGATTTCGATCGGATTCTCGCAGGTTGGCGCCGAGTCAGGCTGGCGCGCAGCTAACACGAAGGACATTCAGGACACCCTCACCGAAGCCAACGGTTTTAAGCTCAGCTTCTCCGACGCGCAGCAAAAACAGGAAAACCAGATCCAAGCTCTTCGTTCCTACATCGCCCAAGGTGTCGATGTATTGGCTTTCTCGCCGGTCGTTGAAACCGGCTGGGATGCAGTACTCCAGGAAGCAAAAAACGCCAACATTCCCGTCGTCCTCACAGACCGAGCTGTCGACACCACCGATGAGTCGCTCTACGCCTCGTTCATCGGCTCCGATTTTGTTGAAGAAGGCAAGCGCGCTGGTGACTGGGTAGCTGAAAACTTCAAGGACAAGGAAATCAACGTGGTTGAGTTGCAGGGCACCACTGGCTCTGCACCGGCTATCGACCGCAAGGAAGGCTTCGAAAAGGCTATTGCTGGTTCGGACATCAAAATCGTTGATTCTCAGACCGGTGACTTCACCCGTGCAGGCGGAAAGCAGGTCATGGAAGGGTTCCTGAACTCGCATGATGACATCGACCTCGTTTTCGCGCATAACGACGACATGGGACTAGGGGCAATCGAAGCCATCCAGGCAGCGGGCAAGAAGCCAGGTGTTGACATCAAGATCGTCACCATCGATGCCGTCAAGGACGGAATGAAGGCCCTAGCCGACGGAAAGATCAACTACATCGTCGAGTGCAATCCGCTCCTTGGTGAGGACCTCGCGCAAATCGCCAAGAAGGTTGTCGCCGGGGAATCGGTAGAGAAGCGCATTGTCGTCGAAGACGCAGCTTTCAACCAGGAAGAAGCCGCCAAGGCCTTGCCAGATCGCAAGTACTAAGCGACAACAACCCCTCGAACCGGCGGATGGAATTTCCGTGCGCCGGTTCTTCACCTAGCGCCACATCACGCATCTTCAGAGGCAACATAATGATTGCATCCACACCTCAGCAACGGCCGACAGCGGCCACCGAAGCTGAGCACCAACCAACTTCTCCGATAGTCCAGATGAGTGGAATCACCGTCGAGTTCCCCGGTGTTAAAGCCCTGGAGAACGTCGACTTCAGACTCTTCCCTGGCGAAGTACACGCCCTCATGGGGGAAAACGGGGCAGGAAAATCTACCCTGATCAAAGCACTTACCGGAGTGAACCAGATAGCCTCCGGAAGTATCACCGTCAACGCGACACCAATCCGCTTTAGTGGACCTGCAGATGCTCGAGAAAATGGGATCTCGACGGTCTACCAAGAAGTGAATTTATGCACCAACCTGACCGTCGCGGAAAATATCATGCTCGGCAGCGAACCCCGCCGCTTCGGTGGGCTGGACTGGCGAAGTATGCGTCGCCAAGCAGCGGTATTCCTGAAGCGTATGGGACTAAATATTGATCCCGGCAGCTCCTTGGGCTCCCACTCCTTGGCCGTCCAGCAACTAGTAGCCATTAGCCGTGCCATGGTGGTTGATGCCAAGGTACTCATCCTCGACGAGCCCACGTCCTCCTTGGACACTGACGAAGTGGAACAGCTCTTCGCCGTCATGCGTCAGCTACGCGAAGACGGAGTGGCAATCCTTTTTGTCTCACACTTCTTGGACCAGATCTACGCGATCTCAGACCGAATTACCATTCTGCGTAACGGTGCACTTGTGGAGGAACGGCTGACCGGTGAATTACCACAGCGCGAACTCGTCTCCTTGATGATTGCAGGCACTTCAGACGCCACCGTCGGGCAAGTCATTGAACGCAACGTGGTCAGCGCGCGCAAGTCAGATGCCAAACCGCTGTTGCAGGCCGTGGGCCTGGGTCGCAAGGGTGCGGTGCAACCGTTCGACCTAGAGCTGTACCCCGGTGAAGTTATTGGCATGGCCGGGCTGCTAGGTTCTGGGCGCACTGAATTGGCCCGGTTGCTTTATGGCGCTGACAAAGCAGATGAAGGCTCAATCCAGCTACATGGTGTCCAAGCGAAACTGCGCACACCGCGTCAGGCTCTGGGGCATAAGATCGCCTACACCTCCGAGGACCGAAAGGGTGAAGGAGTAATCGGTGATCTGAGCGTTGCCGAAAATATTATCCTCGGTTTGCAGGCGGCCCGAGGATGGACCAGACCGTTGCCAGCTACTAAAGCGGCGCAGGTTGTCGATGCGTACATCAAAGCATTGGGTGTGCGTCCGGCGAATCCGCAGGCGTTGCTCAAAAACCTCTCCGGAGGAAACCAGCAAAAAGTACTGTTGGCTCGCTGGCTAGCCACCGCACCAAAGCTCTTGCTGTTGGATGAGCCTACGCGCGGTATCGACATTGGCGCCAAGACCGAGATCATGAACCTGGTTTCGGAATTGGCCGAACAGGGGATGTCCGTGGTTTTCATCTCGGCCGAACTAGAAGAAGTGTTGCGTCTTTCCGACCGCATCGTTGTCATGCGTGACCACACTAAGGTTGCCGAAATTCCAAGCAGCCAAGATGTGGATGTACCACGCCTAATCGAAATCATCGCCACCGGGGAAGAAAACACATGACCCGCATATATAAGCATCGGCTGTTCTGGCCGTTGGTAGCATTGGCAGCATTGTTGCTGGCCTGCAGTATCAAACGCCCAGATATTCTGGGGATTACCGTTCTGGATGGCCACCTATTTGGTGCACCGATCGATATTTTGCGCAACAGCGCACCGCTTCTTTTGGTGGCCCTTGGCATGACTTTGGTTATTGCCACCCGAGGAATCGACCTGTCTGTGGGCGCAACTGTGGCCATTGCCGGTGCCGTGGCGCTGACCTTCATTGCCAGTTCGGATCAGCCAGGCTCGTTGGGTACTGCGCTGGGTGCCATCTTCGTGGCCGTGGGATTGTGCTTTTTACTTGGCTGCTTCAACGGCTTACTGGTGGCCAAGTTTGGTATCCAGCCCATCATCGCAACGCTCATCTTGATGACTGCTGGACGTGGCATGGCCATGTTGATTACCAATGGGCAGATCACCACGGTCACTAGCGCACCCTTTAGCTCTCTAGCTTCCGGCTTCCTGATGGGACTGCCGGTGGCGGCAATCATCGCTTACGGCGTGTACCTTGTGGTGTCCATATTGGTACGACGCACCGCTTTGGGCATGCTGCTGGAATCGGTGGGCATTAACCCTGAAGCCAGCCGCTTGGCCGGTGTGAAATCCAAAACCTTGGTCTTCACCGTTTACGCTCTGTGCGGGTTGCTCGCCGGGCTAGCCGGACTGATCTTCGCTTCCAATACGATGGCGGCAGACGCTAACAATGCCGGCCTGTTTATTGAGCTGGACGCGATCTTGGCCGTAGTCATTGGTGGAACTTCGCTGGCTGGAGGAAAGTTTAATCTTTCTGGCACGCTGATCGGCGTGCTCATCATTACTACCTTGAGCCTTACGGTGACCGTACTTGGCGTTTCGCCGCTGGTCACTTCACTGTTCAAAGCAATCGTAGTCATTGCGGTCACGCTGATGATGTCCACGCGCTTGCGCACCATGTTAGCGGGACTGCGTGAACGTCGACGTTTCCAGGAGGTCAGCGCATGAGCGTTGCAACTGCCACGGTCAGTGGCCGCGTTACACCTAAGCTGTCCCTAGACCGGCGTTACCTCCCGGTCATTGGCACCGTCGTCGTATTCCTATTGATGTTGCTGGTCGGAGGGGTGCGTTACGAGAACTTCCTGTCACCGGCTGTGATTTCAAACCTCTTCATCAACAACGCTCACCTCATTGTGCTGGCCACCGGGATGACCTTCGTGATTCTTACCGGTGGAATCGATCTATCGGTCGGCGCAGTCCTTGCCCTGTCCTCGGTAATTACGGCTACCTTGCTGCAAGCCGGTATTCCGCTGATCATTGTTTTGCCGGTGGCTCTGCTCGCTGGTTCAGTGATCGGCTTGGGTATGGGAGTCATGATCCAATACTTTGAAGTGCAACCCTTTGTGGCTACGCTCGCCGGAATGTTTCTGGCTCGTGGACTGTGCTTCATCTTCGCCCCACAGTCGGTCCCAATTCGTGATCAGGGATTTGTTTCCCTGACCAACTGGGGCCTGACAGTTGGTCGCTGGCGGTTGACTGCGGCCGTGGTGATTGCCCTGCTGGTGGTAGTTGGCGCGTTGTGGGTACTGCACAGAACCCGCTTTGGCCGCACTGTTTACGCAGTTGGCGGTGGAGAACAGTCGGCAACTTTGATGGGGTTGCGAGTGGCAAGAACCAAAGTATTGGTTTACGTCATTTCTGGAACCTGCGCTTCACTCGCTGGCATTCTATTCGCGATGTTCTCCCGGTCCGGCTACGCACTCACCGGCGTTGGTATGGAACTGGATGCGATTGCCGCAGTGGTCATTGGAGGCACACTTTTGGTGGGAGGCATGGGATTTGTCGCTGGCTCTTTAGTCGGCGTCATGGTTCTAGGCCTAATCCAAACGATCATCACCTTTGAAGGAACCCTGAGTTCCTGGTGGACCAAGATCGTGATCGGTGTTTTATTGCTGGTCTTCGTGATCTTGCAACGAATACTTTCCCTGCGGCGAACCTAAATGCCGTAGCGAAAAAGTTCAGGGTCCGGCATTACCGTGCCGGACCCTGAATCATATCCAGCCGCCTTCCGGCGGCGAATATCCCTTCCGAGAACGGTGTTTTATGTAGGAACCCGTCCTCGTCATCACGACGTTAGCACGTCGAACTACCTCACGGAGGTTTGAGTAAGTGATGCATCCTCGTCAACGATGGGCCGTGCCGTTAGCACTGCTCGTTTCTCTGTCTTTCCCTGCCTCGGCACTCGCCGCGGTTCCGCATGTGAGCAGGCCGAATATTGCGCTCACAACAACACCTGGCAATGAAGCCGATCGTGATTACGCGGCCTATGTTTTCCCCTATTTCACCGGTGAGAGCACCGATGATGGCGAGAAAATACATATGGCCGTCTCGCAAAAGAACGACCCCAATAGCTGGTACACGCTCAACGACGGCAAACCCATTTTGGAGTCAACACTGGGTACCAAAGGGCTTCGAGATCCATTCTTGATTCGATCCCAAGACGGTTCCAAATACTACCTACTGGCTACCGATCTTAAGATGTACGGGGGTGGCAGTTTTGGCGACGCCCAAGAAACCGGTAGCCACTCGTTGATGATCTGGGAATCATCTGATCTGATCAACTGGTCACAGCAGCGCGAGGTCAAAGTGGCCTCAGATAATTCAGGCAATTTGTGGGCTCCTGAGGCGCACTGGGATCCGGTCACCGAGCAATACATCGTGTATTGGGCCTCAGCGCTTTATCCGGATGATGTTCCAGCAGATCAGCGCGATATTAAGAACTCCTATCAGCGCATGATGTATTCAACGACCAAAGACTTTAAGGATTTTTCAGAACCAAAGGTGTGGATTGACGAACGTCAAGGTCCGGGCCTAGGAATGATTGATTCAACAGTGGCTGAGGTCGGTGATACTTTTTATCGTCTGACCAAGGATGAAGGCGACATGAGTGTGCGCATGGAATCTTCATCGGAACTCCTGCGGACCCAAGGGGTCAGTGAAGGGGACGGTTGGGATATGGTCACCGAGCACATCGGTGTGGGCCAACCTAATCCATGGGGCGGGACTTTCACATCCGGTGAAGGACCAACCATGTTCCCCTCGCTGACAGACGACAACTGGTATCTGATGATTGACCAGCCCTCGTACCACGGTGGCAAGGGTTATATGGTTTTTGAAACTGATGATCTCGCCGGAGGCGACTGGACGAGCGTTCCCGATGCAAAACTGCCTACGAGCCCACGTCATGGAACTGTTTTGCCGATTACCGCCGACGAACAACAGGCCCTGATTGCAGCCTACCCACCGGGCGAAGTTGAAGAGCCTCCAGGTCCGGTAGTTCCGGGTCCTGACCCGGAACTTCCCGATGGTACCTTCAGCGAAGAGTTTGATTCAACGGAGCTTAATCAGCGATTCTCAATCCTCAATGAGCAGGCTGGTGCGTGGAAGCTGGAGGATTCGGCGCTGAAGCTGACCTCTCAGCGAGGGGACACTTGGCAAGATTCGAATGACGCCAAGAACCTCTTCATGCTCGACGTTCCCTCCGGTGACTTCTCGGTGGCCACCCACCTTACTGCACCGGTCTCGCAAGACTTCCAAGGCGCCGGGCTGCTGGCATGGAAAGACTTCGATAACTATGTACGAGCTGGCCTGGCCCATGTATCCAGCGCCCCCAACGGACCAGTAGTGATTGAAAGTGCTGCCGAGTCAGCCGGAGTGTATGGTTCGCAGTTCACCGCGCGCCCCGGATCCACTACCGAGTGGCTTCGTTTGGATCGTAAAGGTAAAGAAATCACTGTTTACTACGGGGATTCCCAAGGGCAATGGGCAAAAGCCGCAAGTTTTAATTTGGATTGGAACGCTACCAAGGTAGGGCTTTACGCATTGGCAGCCCAAGATGGGACCGCACATACAGCGTCCTTCGACAGCGTCTGGCTTAACGAGGCTGGCCCTGCAGATCTGGTTCCTACCGAGCCGTTTACGCTGAGCGCCACAGGTGCCCAAAGCTATGTCACTACCGATAAACAACAACGGCTAAAGCTGGAGTCAACGCGACCAAAATCGGTACTGCGCTTTACCTCGCAGGCCGCAGATGGCGTGACCAGCGACGACCACCACCCACTGGTGCTCACTACCCCAGCAGGCAACATGGACGTTCGCAACGGGAAACTCCAATTAACCAAGGGCTCCACAACGTCTTGGCGTTTGGTGGATGCTGGTGGCGGAAAAAGCTATCTACGCTTGACCGGAGCCAGCGATGAAGATTCGGCCTGGGTAGTGCGCCATGAAAATGGTTCCCTGCGTCTAGGATCCAAAGCTAAAGCCGCAAGTTTTAGTCTTGGTTCAGCCACCGTTGGGCAGCAAGAACTGTCGATTGACGGCGATGGCACCAGCCACGAAATCAGCGACACAATGTACGGAGCGTTTTATGAAGATATCAACTACGCTGCTGACGGCGGACTGTACGCCGAGATGGTGCGCAACCGTTCTTTCGAGTTCAACAGCTCAGATAATAAGGACTTCACAGCACTGACCGGATGGAAAGCAGTAGGTACCGCCGGGAACCAAGTGAGTTCTGAACGAGATCAGTGGCTCAACGACTCCAACCGCGCATATCTACAACTCAATGCCAAGGCCAAGGGTGATGGTGTGCAGAACCTTTCCTTTAACAAAGGAATGGCGCTGAAGAAGGGAGCAAAGTACGACTTCAGTGTTTTTGCCCGAGCACAGAAGGATCAAAAACTGGAAATAAAGCTCACCGATGCTGACGGTTCCGCAGTGTTTGGATCCACCACCATCACCGTGGACGGCAACGATCAATGGAAAAAATATAGCGCGACGATGACTGCACTATCCACCGTTGACACTGGTCGACTAGAACTGCTGGCCGATACACCGGGGAGTGTGAACTTGGATATGATTTCGCTATTCCCTCAAGATACGTGGGTTGGACCAGTGAATGGTAAGTCCGTGCTGCGCAAGGACCTAGCCGAAAAAGTGGCGGACCTGAATCCGAGCTTCCTTCGTTTCCCGGGTGGCTGCGTGACCAACGTGGGTACTTTTGATACGTACTTGCAGTCCGATGGAAAGGACCGTCAACGCACCTTCCAATGGAAAGAGACCATTGGTGCCGTGGAGAGCCGGCCGACCAACTGGAACTTCTGGGGCTATAACCAGACTTACGGAATTGGCTACCTGGAATATCTGAAATGGGCTGAGGACTTGGGTGCCACCGCGTTACCGGTGGTTTCTGTAGGCGCCAACGGCTGTGGTTCAAATATTGCTGAGATGACAGATCAGCCGCGCATTGATCGTTGGGTACAAGACACCTTGGACTTGATCGAATTTGCTAACGGAGACACCACGACAACGTGGGGTGCTAAGCGTGCACAGCTCGGACACCCCAAGCCGTTCGATTTGAAGTACATCGGGTTGGGCAATGAAGAAGTCACCAAGACTTTTGAAGCTAACTTCCCGAAATTCCGTGACGCGATCGCTGCCAAATATCCCCAGATCACCATCATCTCCAATAGCGGCCCCGATGACACCGGAACCCGTTTTGATGAGCTGTGGAAGTTTAACAAGGCTCAGGGCGTGGACATGGTTGATGAACACTATTACAACGATCCCTCATGGTTCTTAGGCAATGACCAACGGTATGATTCCTACGACCGTCAAGGTCCGGAGGTGTTCCTAGGCGAATATGCCTCACGTGGTAACACCTTTGCCAATGCGCTTTCCGAAGCTGCATATATGACTGGATTGGAACGCAATTCAGACGTCGTGAAGCTAGCCTCTTATGCGCCGATGTTTGCCAACGAGGACTATGTTCAGTGGGCACCAGACATGATGTGGTTCGACAACGACCAGTCGTGGGGTTCGGCTAACTACTACAACCAGAAACTCTGGATGAACAACGTCGGTGAACAGGTGGTGCCTTCGACCCTTACCGGCAAAACTTCCACCGCCCCCGATCTCTCCGGTGGTGTTTTCCTGAGTAGTTGGCAGACGAAAACTTCCTACGACAACCTGCAGGTGACTGAGAACGGTACAGGGGAAACCCTGTTCAGCGATGACTTCACCAGTGATGCGAACTGGGAAGCTCAACGCGGGAACTGGGCAATTGCTGATGGGCGTTATGTGCAGTCCGATACCGGTGTGGAGGACGCACGTAGCCTGATCACCGGTGCCTATGACAAGGACTGGAAAAACTACACAATGGAGCTGACCGCACGAAAGGAAGCTGGGAAAGAAGGCTTCTTGATCGGCTTCGCGGCCGGGGCGGAAGATCAGTTCTACTGGTGGAATCTTGGCGGTTGGGGCAATACCCGCTCTGTGCTGGAACGTGCCGACTCGGCTCGTCAAGGCGAGGTCGCCGCTGGACCGAATACCACCTTGGAAACCGGCAAGGATTACAAGGTCAAGATTGTGGTCGATGGAAACACCATCAAGCTCTACCTCGATGGTGAATTCCAGTTTGAGTACACCGAGCCATCAGCCAAACCGCTCTACCAAGTGGTTACCCGCGATACCAAGAAAAATGAGCTGATCGTCAAACTGGTGAACCCAACGGCCACGGTTTCGCAGACCAAGATTGCGGTAGACGACGTCAAGGTTGGTTCCGTGGTCAAGGTTACCGAACTGGTCGCTGCGCCAGAAGCTCAGAACACCAAGCAGGACCCCACTAAAGTGGCGCCCCGTGAGTTCAAATTGAAGGCCGAAGCTCATGGTCTTGATTATGAGGTTCCAGCCTATTCAGTCACGTTCTTGAGACTGGCGGTGAAATAACAGTCGCCAAGAAATAGCAGTGCTCATGCCCTCTACCCGCGATGATTCGCAGGTAGGGGGCATGAGCATGTTCTCAAGTTTTGCCAAGTGAAGGGCGTGAGGATCGCGACCTGCCTGGGAGCGTTGTTCCTTGAGACGGCTATTCCTGGTCGAACTGCGCGATCAGTTCTCGCTTGAGGATCTTACCGCTGGGGCCCAGCGGGAATTCTTTGACTATCTCGATGAAGCGCGGGTACTTGTAGGCAGCCATCTGCTCACTAGACCAACGGATCAGTTCTTGGACACTGAGTGTTGAACCCTGCACCAAGGTCACCGAGGCAACCACTTCCTGACCGTGCTTGTCATGAGCTACTCCGTAGACGGCGGCGTTGGAAATCTCTGGGTGGCTGGTGAGCACCTCTTCAACTTCGCGCGGGTAGACGTTGTAGCCGTTACGCAGAATCATGTCTTTGGTTCGGTCTAGGATCCGCAGGTAGTCCTCTTCGTCCTTGGTTCCCAAGTCTCCGGTGCGGAACCATCCATCCACTACTGCTTCGGCGGTTGCGTCGGGGTGGTTGAGGTAGCCGGAGAACAGGTTGTGACCACGTACCACCAGTTCACCCAGTTCTCCGCGTTGCATCAACCGGATCTCGTTGGGGTAGGCGGGGTCAGCAATTTCCACGTCCACGCCCCATACCGGCGTGCCGACGGTGCCTGGACGAGGTTCGCGCCCGACATGGTTGAAGCAGGCTACCGGTGAAGTTTCAGTTAGTCCGTAACCCTCGTAGATCTGTGCGCCAAAACGCTGTTCAAAGGCGGAGAGTACCGACAGTGGCAAGGAGGCACCACCCGAGATGGCATAACGAAGGTTGGTTGGTTTGCCTTCACGGTTTGCCCCGGCTTCAACGAGGGCAACGTACATGGTTGGCACACCAAAGAACACGTCAATCTCGGCATCCAAAACCAGATCTAAAGCAGCGTCCGCGGTGAACTTGGGCAGCAACATGACTTCGGCACCGATTCTCAGGCCCGTGTTCAGTACACAGGTTTGGCCGAAGGTATGGAACAGTGGCAATCCGCCAAATAGCTTGTCACCTTGGCGAATGTCCATGGTGTTCAGCAGCGTGGAGTGAGTCTGTTCGATTAGTGCCAGATGTGTCCCCAAGGCGCCCTTGGGTTTGCCGGTAGTGCCCGAGGTGTAGAGGATCGTGGCAATGTCTTCGGCCTTGCGAGGCAGGTAGGTGGTGATTGGTTCAGCCTTGGCTGCCAAGTCTTCTAAGCGAGTGATTTCCCCGGCTTCAGGTTCCATTACGCTCACCAAGTTGATCCCGGAGTTTTGGGCTCCCTTGGCGCCTTCGCCTAAGAGTCCTGCAGCGCAGACCAAGATCTTGGCTTCAGCGTCTTCTAATACATAGGAGATTTCGCGGGCCTTGAGTAGCGCGTGGATGGGAACTGCTGTGGCGCCGAGGGATAGCACCGCGTAGTAGACGCGGGCGAAGTCGGTGACGTTGGGGATGAGCACTGCTACCCGGTCACCCTCGGTGATGCCCTGTTCTTTGAGAGCTCCGGCGTAGGCTTTGGTTTCCTCCCAAAGCTCACGGTAGGTGGTGCTTACGCCGTTCATGGTGATGGCGTTCAGATCCGGGAAACGGTTGGCACCTTCGGCCACGATGGCGGCTACCGAAAGGGTGAGGTTTGAAGTGGTCATAGAAGTCTCCTCGAGGCTGCAGAGTTTAGATGTGCTCCATGTCACAAACAAGCCTAATGGAACCGCGATTCAAATCAAGGTACTAAGTTTCGTAATAATGCTCGTTTCAGCAATGAACCGGAATAGACTCAGCGCATTGAGCTGGTATGAGCGCGAAATGGGGTAGCGATGCCGGTAGTCAGAGGTCCACGAGCCGAACCTTGCTGGGTGGATTTACTCACCAGCGATATTGATGGTGCCATCGAGTTTTACTCGGAACTCTTTGGATGGAAAATTCACGATGATCCGCAAACTCGCAGTGACGGATACCTTCCAGTCACGTTGGATGATCAACCGGTCACCGGCCTTGTGCTCAACGACCAAGATTCGGCGGCCCCGGATGCGTGGACCACGTATCTGAATGTGGCCGATATTCATGCGGCCGTCTTTGCCGCCCATTTACATGGCGGTCAGCGTTATCTGAAACCTGTGGCCATGCCCGGTCAGGGGACCGTGGCCCTAATTGGGGATCCCGCAGGTATCGGAGTGGGACTTTGGCAGTCCTTTGACCCGACTAACTATCCGGCACGGAAAATTCACGGTCACCGCATCTGGAATGAGCTGCATACCAAACACTTTGAAACCGCCTGCCGGTTTTACCGCGAAGCCTTGGGGTGGGATCTAAACCAGGTCGTTGATTCTCCCGACTTCAGTTACTACACCCTGGGCCAAGGAGCCGATGCGGCCGCAGGACTCTATGACATCAGCGGCCAAGACTCTACCGAGGGCTGGCGAACCTACTTCGCGGTAGATGACGCAGATCAAGTAGCGCAGCTCTGTACAAGCCTGGGTGGACAAGTGGTGAACGCACCGCATGACTCGTACTTCGGGCGCACCGCCATGCTCAGTGATCGGGGTGGCGCCGAATTTGCGGTGATCGCACCAGCTCACAAATAGCTGGCGCGCAACTAACTACACTTCGCGATTCCAAACGTATGGCGTGGTGGTGGAAACTTTGAGCAGGCCCTGGCTTTCCAAAATGGGGCGCGAGTATTCGGTGGAGTCACTATGGACGTAGCGCAAGCCGTGGGACAAGGCGCTGCGTGCCCGAGCGTCGGTGAGCGCGCGGTAGATTCCGCGGCCGCGGTACTCGGGTAAAACGCCGCCACCCCATAGACCAGCAAATTCGGTACCCACCACCGGCTCCAAACGTCCTGCACCCACCATGTGCCCATCGATGATCGCAACCCACAGTTCCATGCCATCCTTTGTGGCTGAACGAGAGATCAACGCATCGGTGGTGGCTGGGTCATAGGGTTCGCCAAAAGCCTGATCGACCATGCGACACATTTGTTCAATCTCGGCCGGAGTGGTTACCTGCCGGACTTCCACACCTTCGGGCGTGGGCTGATCACTGATCAGAGTTTGCATTAAACCGATCATGATTGACTCGGTAGGTTCAGCAACAAAGCCCAGCTCTTCCAAGCGCTGAGCCAAACCCGGCGCATGGTCATGACCGCGAGTTTTGAATTCCACCGTCCGGATCTCAGGTTGTTGGGTGAAGTGTTCCAGCGCAGCAGGCACTAGTTCGGCCAAAGACTGCGGTGCCTGGTCGGTGATGTGCGGATAGGTAATGAACCCGCGCCCGTTGGCGAAGGTGACCAAGCGCAGTTCACCGAGCATGGTCACGGACAGCGCACTGGGTGTCTCTGCGTCGGTTCGTAGCTGCGCGTCGTAGAGGGCCAAAAATTCTTCACTTGGTGAGGGCATTTGCTCAGTCTACGACCACGGTGGAAGACTCGGAGCAGTGAACTAGCAATGTAGGAGCAGAGCATGGGTCGAAAGATCGTTCGCCGTCGAGTTATTCGTGCAACCCGCGAGGGTGGCTGGCGTACCCGCGAGGAGAAACTAGCTGGCGAAGAGCCGTTGGAAATCCGTTTCGGGCACACCTCCTACACCACCTCCATGCGCACCCCCGGAGACGACTTTGATATGGTCGCCGGCTTCTTGGTGGGTGAAGGGGTCATTCGTGAAGCCGAACAACTTGTCTCCATGCGCTACTGTGCGGGCACCGATGAAGAAGGCAATCAGACCTTCAATGTCATTGAGGTGCAACTAGGTGCAGGTGCGACGCCGCCGGATCTAGGGGTGGCCCGCAATGTGGTGACCAGCTCTGCCTGCGGAATCTGTGGAACTAATTCCATCGATGAAGTGCGAAAGAAAGCCGGATTTGATCTGGCTGATCGCAGCGGGATTATTGACGTGAATACCTTGCTGGACCTCCCCGATACGCTGCGTGAATCCCAGCAACTCTTCTCTTCCACCGGTGGAGTACATGCTGCTGGGCTGTTCACTACCGCCGGTGAATTGCTGATCCTACGTGAAGATGTGGGACGGCATAATGCGGTGGATAAGGTGATTGGCGCGGCCCTGCGCCAAGGGATGTTGCCACTAAATGACGCGGTACTGCAGGTTTCCGGGCGGGCGTCCTTTGAGCTGGTTCAGAAGGCTGCGATGGCAGGAATCGGGCTGCTCACCGCAGTTAGTGCTCCCTCGTCCTTGGCAGTAGATCTAGCTGAGGAAACAGGTCTGACGCTGGCAGCATTTTCGCGCAATACCAGCGTGAACATTTATACACATGCGCATCGAGTGAACGAGGCGTAGCCTAGTAATATGTGAGCTGGATATCAGGACCAGGTTACACAACCGGGAGGAGAGCCTCATGCATCGTTCGGCACCTAAAAAAGACATCAACGAAGATGATCTGAAAGTCAGCGAACCAGCCCACGCGGCGGCCGGTCTGAAGGCTGTCATGGTATCCATGGAGCGCGGATTCAGCCAGGCAGGCCCTAGCCGAACGCTGCATGCGATGTTGCGAGTTAACCAGCATGGCGGATTCGACTGCCCGGGTTGCGCCTGGCCTGAATCCATTACCGCACGTCGTAAGCCCGCAGAGTTCTGCGAAAACGGTGCCAAGGCGATTGCTGAAGAAGCCAGCTCCCGCACCGTCACCCCTGAGTGGTTCGCGCAGCACCCAATTTCGGTACTGCAGGACAAGACCGAATACTGGTTGGGTTCACAAGGCCGCATCACCCAGCCCATGATCATTCGTGAAGGTGAAAGCCACTACCAGCCAATCAGCTGGGGCGACGCTTTTGAAACCATCGCGCAGCATGTTCATGATTCCACCCCTGAACGCTGCGTTTTTTACACCTCCGGTCGTACCGCCAATGAGACCGCGTTTATGTACCAGTTGCTGGCTCGTAGCTTGGGCACCAATAACCTGCCAGACTGCTCGAACATGTGCCACGAATCCTCGGGCACCGCGTTGAACCCAACGATCGGTATCGGCAAGGGCACGGTCAGTCTTGAAGACTTTGAACACACCGAACTGATTTTTGTTGTGGGTCAAAACCCCGGCACCAACCACCCAAGGATGCTCTCGGCTCTCTCCGATGCACGCAAGCGCGGGGCCCGAGTTGTCGCGGTTAACCCACTGCCAGAGGCCGGATTCTTCGGATTCAAAGATCCCCAGACCGTTAAGGGAATGCTGGGCACTCCTGACCCAGTGGCCAGTGATTTCCTGCAGATCAAGGTGGGCGGTGACTTGGCACTGTTCCAAGCCTTCGGACATCTTTTGCTCGAAGAAGAAGCCAAGAACCCTGGCACCGTTGTGGACCACAAATTCATTGATGAAGTCACCGATGGTTTTGACGCCTACCAAGAAGCTCGCGCAACCCTGGACTGGGACGCTACTGAGCAAGCCACCGGTCTCACCCGTGCAGAAATCACCGAAATAGCCGGGCTGCTGATCAAGTCCAAAGCAACCATTATTTGTTGGGCTCTGGGACTGACCCAGCAGCCGCACTCGGTGCCGACGCTCAAAGAAATCATCAACCTTCTGTTGCTTCAGGGCAACTTCGGCAAGCCCGGGGCCGGAGCCTGCCCTGTGCGTGGTCACTCCAACGTTCAGGGCGACCGCACCATGGGCATTTGGGAGAAGCCGACCGAACAACTGTTGGCTTCCATTGATAAAGAATTTGGCATCACCTCACCACGCGCGCATGGTTATGATTCCACCGAAGCGCTACATGCCTTTGAAAAAGATGAGGTTGATGTTTTTGTCTCGATGGGCGGAAACTTTGCTCTAGCCAACTCGGATACCGAGGCGTTGGAAGCGGGCATGCAACGGGCCAAACTAACCGTGCATATTTCGACCAAGCCCAACCGATCGCACGTGGTGCATGGCAAGACTTCGTTGATTCTTCCTACCTTGGGGCGCACCGACAAGGACAACAAGCACCCGGGCGGTGCGCAGTTCCTTTCCGTGGAAGACTCCATGTCGGTCATCAAATCAACCCAAGGGCGGCTGGCCCCGGTCTCTGACCACCTTTTGGCGGAACCCGTAATTGTGGCGCGTATGGCGCAAGCAATTCTGGGCGAAGAGCACCCGATCAACTGGCGCGCCATGGCTGAAGACTATGACGTCATCCGCGACCACATCGAAAAGGTGTTGCCCGGATTTGAGGACTTCAACCGCCGGGTGCGCGAGAAGAATGGCTTTGTCCTTCCCAACCCGCCACGCGATACTCGGTCCTTCGCCACGGACATCGGCAAGGGACGCTTCACCGTCTCGGACTTTGAAGCGCTGGAAGCCCCCGAAGGTCACCTCATCTTGCAGACCATGCGAAGCCACGACCAGTACAACACCACCTTCTACGGGCTTGATGACCGCTACCGCGGCATCAAGGATGGGCGCCGTGTCATCTTGATCAACCCTGAAGATCTGGCGGATACAGGATTTGTCGACCGTGATTTGGTGGACGTGATTTCCACCTTCGCCGGCACCGAGCGTCGTGCCAATCGATTCCGTTTGGTTTCCTACCCGACTGCTAAGGGGTGCGTTGCTGCCTACTATCCAGAAGCTAACGCACTAGTGCATCGTGACTTGGTGGCCCGTGAATCCAACACCCCCGGCTTTAAAGCAATGATGGTGCGTTTCGTCGAACATACCCAACAGCCGGGCGCAACATTGGACTCCTAGCGCCTAAGTTCCGCAGGTCAGCGGTGGTGATGGGCGAGAATTGAAGGCATCATCCACCGCAGCGACCTGAAGAGGAACAACCCCATGAGTGCTGCCAGTAGCCAACCGGTGCTGAGTGCAAGACCTGAAGATGAACGCCTGAGCCCCGGTCGCACGGTGGCCTACGGCTTCCAACACGTGTTGACCATGTACGGCGGAATCATCGCCCCGCCACTGGTTATGGGTGGCGCTGCAGGAATGGATACGGCACAAATGGGTGTGCTGGTTGCCTGCTGCTTGTTTGTTGGCGGCTTGGCTACCATCTTGCAGACCTTGGGCATTCCATTCTTCGGAGCTCAGCTGCCATTGGTTCAGGGCACCTCGTTCTCCGGTGTGGCAACGATGATCGCCATCATGAACGGTGGCGGTGGCATGCCGGCGGTCTTTGGTGCGGTGCTAGCAGCCGGTGCGATCGGTATTGTGATCGCACCATTCTTCGCCAAACTCTTACGGTTCTTCCCGCCGGTGGTCACCGGAGTGGTGATCACCATTATTGGGGTTTCGCTCTTCCCGGTGACTGCAGACTGGGCCATGGGCGGAGCCGCTGCGGGGGAGAACTACGGGTCGATGAAAAACATTGCCCTAGCTGCCATCACCCTAGTAATTCTGTTGGCTCTGTCGAAGTCCGGGGTCGCAGCTCTTTCGCGCTTATCGATTCTGCTCTCCATCGTCTTGGGTACGATTGTGGCTGTTTTTATGGGGATGACCGATTTTTCTCAGGTGCTTACCGGTGACATTTTTGCGGTGCCAACACCCTTTGCTTTTGGTGCTCCGGTCTTTGAGATCAGTGCCATTATTTCGATGATGATCGTCATCCTAGTTACCTATACCGAAACCACTGCAGACATGCTCGCGGTCGCCGAGGTGACTGGATCTAAGGTTGATGCCCGTCGTATCGCCAACGGCCTGCGCGCCGATATGCTTTCCTCCACCGTTGCCCCAGTGTTCAACACCTTCACCCAGTCAGCCTTCGCGCAGAATGTTGGCCTGGTGGCAATCACCGGTGTGAAGAGCCGCTTTGTTGTGGCTACTGGCGGTGGCATCCTGGTCATTCTGGGCTTACTGCCGGTACTTGGACGTGTTATCGCCTCTGTTCCGCAGCCCGTACTCGGCGGCGCCGGAATTGTGCTTTTTGGTTCGGTGGCGGCCGCTGGTATTCGCACCCTGGCCAAGGTCAAAGATGACAACATGAACATGCTGATCATCGCGACCTCGCTGGCCTTCGGCTGTATCCCTATGGTGAAAGCTGACTTCTATGCTGCCTTCCCTACTTGGGTGGGCACTATCTTCCAGTCCAGCATTTCGTCGGCCACCATCATGGCGGTACTGCTGAACATTATCTTCAACGAACTGTCCTGGGGGAAAAAGACAATCTCCCAGCGTGCAGTCTACAAATATCAGATTGCCGGGCTAGAAGACGGTGACCGTCTAATCGATGGCAAACTCTATGACCACCAGGGTCTTGAAGTGCAGATCATCGCCGAACAGCCAGGCTAGAGCCTCAGTATCTAGGTACAGCAATGGCTCCAACAAAATGTTGGAGCCATTGCTGTACCTGCGTGAAGTTACTTGGACTTCTGATCACCGGTCATGGTGATGGGCTGAACTCCCGAGTTAGGGAAACAACCGATAGGGCTCTGGTTGGATTCAGCAACGATGTCCAAACACTTGGAAGTCAGAGTCTCAGGAGTCAAGGAGCGTTCCAAGATCTTGTTGGCCTCTGCCTCGGCGGTGCTGGTCTGCTTACGCTGTTGCGCTACGCGAGTCTTAGCAGCTTCTGACTGCAGCTCATTGATTCGGTTCTGCGTTGGCTCATCAAAATTGATGATTGGCAGGGTTACCGAGCGGATCGCAATCTGAGTTTTGACCTTGGCCTGCATCTTTTCCTGAACGGACTTAGCTAGTCCTTCAAGGTCCTGACCGCCCTTGGACGGTTCGGTGTAGGCCAGTGGATCATAGGTGGCCATCACTTCATTCAATGCGGCGCGGAAGTTTCGATCAACAAGGTTCGACTGAATACCTTCAAAGGTGCGGTAATCCAGGAACACGTCCATGGCGTCGTCGGTCTTCAGCTGCCATTGGATCGAGGCATCAACGTCGGCACGACCGTTGTTTCCCAAACGAACTGGAATGCCACTATCTGCGGAGTAGACATCGTTCTGGACCGAACCGTCTAATTTCTCGACCTTTTCCCAAGGCCACTTCAGGTGGAAGCCGTTGCTAACCACCGAGGTCGGCTTGCCCAATGCAACCTTCACTCCCACGGTTCGTGGCTGAACGATGGTGACACACATAAACGCGAGGACAATCAGCGATACGAAGAATATGCCAAAGCCGGTGAGCCTGGTGGAAGTGCGGTTTTTGTTTTCAGGCTTCAATGCCTTGCCGACGAGCATGACAATCACGCCAATGAAGGCGCAGATGATCGTTAAAATTGCGAGAAACATGATCTCCTCAGTGTTGTGATGACAACCAATATTCTATCGAATGGAACATAAAGTTATTGGTTGAAACACCGCCGTTGGTATCGTTAATAGCTAAGGCACCATAGACTCGGAGCTATGCAAAATAGAGAACTTGGACGCACTAACCGCACGGTATCCGTCATTGGCCTAGGAACGTGGCAGCTTGGAGCTGACTGGGGATCGGTCGATGAAGCAGACGCCCTAGCAGTATTAGATGCCGCCTACGAGGCTGGCGTGAGCTTCTTTGATACTGCGGATGTCTACGGCGACGGACGCAGCGAAGAGGCGATTGGTAAGTGGCTCAAAGCAAACCCAGAAGCTGGCATCACGGTGGCCACCAAAATGGGCCGCAGGGTTGAGCAGGTACCGGAAAACTACAACCTTGATGCCTTCCGAGCTTGGAATGACCGCTCGCGTAAAAACCTTGGAGTGGACACCCTGGATTTGGTGCAGTTGCACTGTCCGCCAACTTCGGTGTATTCCACCGATGCCGTCTATGACGCGCTGGACACGATGGTGGATGAAGGCCGCATGGCCAACTACGGCGTTTCGGTAGAAACCGTGGATGAAGCATTGGCTGCCATTGCTCGGCCGAACATCGCAACAGTGCAGATCATTATCAACGCCTTCCGACATAAGCCTTTAGAAGTTGTCCTGCCAGCAGCACGCGAAGCCGGCGTAGGAATCATCGCTCGTGTTCCTTTGGCCAGCGGGCTGCTCACCAATCGATACAACTTGAACACCGAATTTGCCCAAGACGATCATCGAAACTTCAACCGTGACGGTTCGGCCTTTGACGTAGGCGAGACGTTCTCCGGCGTGGACTACGCCACCGGGGTAGAGGCTGCTGGTCAGTTTGCACAGTTAGCCAAAAATGAATCCCCAGAATCTACCAGCGCGCAGGTTGCGTTGGCTTGGTTGGCGGCTCAAGAGGGAATCAGCACCATCATTCCCGGGGCACGCAATGAGCAGCAGGCACGTGCTAATGCCGCGGCCGGTTCACTAGAGATCTCCAGTGAGTTCAACACTGCGGTTCGTGATCTCTACGATGCCAAGCTGCGCGCACAAATCCACCCGCGCTGGTAACAGCTCGAAACTGTAAGCGCGGGTGGATTTGGGGGTACTTAGTGCTGGGTTACTTAGTGCTGGGGTGCTCCGATGGGGATGTGGGTGCCTAGCGCCACCGGCTCGGCCGGACGCTTCTGGCCACGCTCTGGAACGTAGGCCAAGTCGGTATCTGGCTCTGCGGTGTTCACGAAGGAGCGGAAGCGCTTGAGCTTGACTGGGTCAGCCAGGGTAGCGGCCCACTCATCCTCATAGTTGGCAACGTGGCGTTCCATGGCCGCTTCCATCTCTTCGGCCAGACCCAGGGAATCGTCGATTACTACCTGCTTCACGCGATCCAGGCCGCCATCCAGATCCTGCAACCAGTGCGCGGTACGCTGCAGCTTGTCTGCGGTGCGGATGTAGTACATCAGGTAGCGGTCGATGTATTTGAGCAGGGTGGCGTCATCTAGGCCACCGGCCAGCAGCTGAGCGTGGGCCGGGTTGGCTCCACCATTACCGCCAACGTAGAGGTTCCAACCTTCGGCGGTGGCGATCACGCCAATGTCCTTGGCCCGAGCCTCGGCGCATTCACGGGCGCAGCCCGAGACACCCATCTTGAACTTGTGCGGGGCTCGCAACCCGCGGTAGCGCAGCTCCATTTCGATGCCCATGGCCACCGAGTCGAGCATGCCGTAGCGGCACCAGGAGGAACCGACACAGGTTTTCACATTGCGTAGGGACTTGCCGTAGGCCTGACCGGACTCGAATCCGGCATCCACTAGTTCGCGCCAAATTTCAGGCAGCTGGTCGAGTCGGGCGCCAAACATATCGATACGCAGGCCGCCGGTGAGCTTGGTGTACAGGCCGTATTTCTGTGCCACCGTGGCAATCACTGCGAGCTTCTCTGGGGTGATTTCACCACCTGGAATACGTGGGACTACCGAGTAGGTGCCATCCTTTTGCATATTGGCCAGTGCGCGGTCGTTGGTATCCTGGGCGCCGGCTAGACCTGCATCCATTGGGTGCACCGAGGTCTGCGAAGAAAGGATGTTGGCGATGGCCGGCTTGCAGATATCGCAACCTGGCCCGGTACCGAAGCGTTCCATCACTTCATCGAAGGTGGCCGCACCGGCAACGCGGATGGCTTCGAAAAGTTCTGGGCGGGAGAAGGAGATGTGTTCGCACAGATCCGTGGAAACCTCGGCTCCGTCCTTCTTCATCTGGGATTCCATCAGCTTTTTGATCATCGGGACACACGAACCACACTGAGTTCCGGCACGGGTGCAAGCCTTCAGGCCAGCCACCGTGGTGACTGGATCCTTGCCCTCACAGCTGCCACAACCGGAGACTGCGTCGCGGATGTCTCCAACCAAAACATTGTTGCAAGAACACATCACCGCGTCATCGGGCAGTTCACCTTCCGGTGCTTCTCCGCCAATTGCGCTCAGGTAAGCACCGGGTTCGGCAGCAAGTTCACGGCCAAGCATGGGACGCAGGGACTGGTACGGGGTCGCATCTCCAACAAAGATGCCACCGAGCAAGGTTTTTGCGTCGGCAGAAACAACAAGCTTTTGGTACAGGCCACGCGGTGCGTCAGCGTAAACAACTTCCAGCGCACCTTCGGATTGGGCAAAGGCATCACCGAAGCTGGCGACATCTACTCCGGAGAGCTTGAGCTTGGTGGCGGTATCAAAGCCAGGGAATTCTGCGTGGCCGCCGGAGAGCTGTTCGGCCACAATTTCAGCCATGGAGTTGGCTGGAGCGACCAGACCGACGCACATTCCGTCGAAGTTGGCGACTTCACCGATGGCCCAGATGTTTGGGATCCCGGTGGAGCAGTTCGGTTCGATAACCACACCGCCACGTGGGCCCATGCCGAAGCGGGAGCTTCGCTGCCGGCCTGATCTAGAGCGTTGTTGTAGGTGCGGGCCAGCTCATCACGCGGGGAGACACCGATGGAAGCGATGACCATATCGGCGTCGATAACTTTATCGTTGGTGAGCAGGACGCCGGTGACCGCGCCGTCGTGGGTGATGATTTCCTTAGGGCGGAACCCGCCGTGCACGGTGAAGCCGGTTTCCTTGATCAATCGGCCCATCGCCTGACCGGCACCTTCATCGAGCTGGGAGCGCATCAACCAGTTACCACTATCAATAACTAGCGCTTCGGCACCTAAAGCCTGTGCGCCGGCGGCAGCTTCCAAGCCGAGCAGACCGCCACCAACGGTGGCTACTACTGGAGTACGGCCAAGGGTAGTTTTGAGTTCCTCGATCTTTTCCGCGATAGACCAAACATCTTCTAGGGTGCGGTATACAAAACTGTGCTCGTTGCCTGGGATTTTCAGTGCGGTGGCGTCGGAGCCGGTGGCGAGTACTAGTTCGTCGTAGCCGAAGGTGCGACCGTCCTCGGTGGTGACGATGCGCTGGTCACTATCGATGGCTACCGCTTTAGCGCTGGTCTCCAAAGTGACATGCTCTGCTTCCCACAAGGTGGTGTCGCCTAAGGTGAGATCAACAGTGCGGTCGGTTAGTGCCTTGGAGAGAGCAACTCGATCATAAGGTAGGTGGACTTCTTCGGTCAGCACCGTGATGTTTAGGTTCTGTGGTGCGCGGCTGGACAGCGACTCCGTGAAACGGTGTGCTGCCGGTCCGCCACCAATTACTAGGACGCGGCGTGCGATGTTCGTTGTACCCATGATCAAATTCGACTTTCGCTTGGAAACGAGGAGTTTCAGGCTGATAGCTCTACTGTAGAAAGTCGTTTTTGCAGTCCAATTTCTCTTGTGTTTCGGTCGATGTAACTTTCTTCCCCAACAGATTTTGGGGCAGTGAAACTCATGAAACATCGTGGACTCATTGCACTGATGATCGCCTTACTTGGGCAGGCCGCGACAGATCAAAAACGTGGAAATGACGGTAATTTTGCGGTCTCACTCTGCCAATTGTGAATGTTAGTCAGGGTTTACGACCTAGCAACCGCTCACGGCGTTGAGCGAAACATGAGACTTCTATGCTCGGTATATCAGCGAACGTCCACTAGTAGAGGAACAGGTTCATGAGCACGCAATTTGCCGAAGAAACCCTAGAGAAGTCAGTCAGCTTCGCGCCGGTATGCCGTAGCGAAGAACTTGAAGCAGGCTGGGGCGAAGCCCTCTTGCTTGATGGTGCTCAGCTGGCACTCTTCCGCACCGAATCCAATTCTTTTTACGCTGCTTCACACCACTGCCCGACCACCGGCGCCAAGGTGATGGCTCGCGGAATTCTGGGTGGCACCATGGTTGATGGTCAGTCTGTGGCAACGGTTGCTTGCCCGCTGCACAAAGAGGTTTACCGTTTGGATACCGGCTCATGCTTGAACGCGGATTCACCGGCACTTCAAATGCATGAACTGGTTGAGGTCGCCGGCCAGCTGTGGCTGGAGAAGACCAAATAAACGTCGCACCCAGGAATCACAAACCACCAGCCAACAACGACATAGCAAAAAGGAACGCAGGGACTTCGGTCCCTGCGTTTTGGTTGCGTAGAAAGTACTGATTCGGTGGTATTGATTCCAGGCACAGAGAATTCACGCTGGTCGTCAATGGATAGTGACGACGTACGTGAGCTCATTTGTCTATGTTTTACGCGCCCAACCGCGAGCGGGTTTAGGCCAGCGCGGGAGCCTTCTTGAGTAGTTCCTCAATCTTGGATTTGCAGCCACCGCAACCGGTGCCAGCACGGCAAGAGTCACCAACCTGCGCGACAGTGGTGCAACCTTCACCTACTGCATGGGTAACCTGCCCGTAGGTAGCTCCCGAACAACGGCACAACTGATCTTCATCGCTAGGAACTACGGAGCTCAAGTCCAAAGCGGCAGGATCATCCAGGCGCAGAAGCGTTGAGCGATCAACAGGCAATTGATTTCCGCGCTCATAAGCCAAGACCAGCTCGGCGCTAGTCTGTGGCAGTCCGATGGAAAGGAAACCAGTCACCACACCATCGCGAGTGACCACTTTGAGATAACGTCCGGCCGATGGGTCAGCAAATACGGTGGCCTGTAGTTCCGGTTTATCCCAGAAGCCAGCGCTGACATCTCCGGCGGCGGCCACCTCAATACCTTGACCTTTGAGCATCAACACATCAGAGGCAGAAAAATCTGGGGCCGGAACTTCGGTAGGTGTGGATAGGTGCTGGGCAAGCCAGCTGGCTTGGGCCCAGCCCGGAGCCAACAGGCCGACAGGGGCTTGGCCGTCCACTTCGGCGCAGTCACCCAAAGCGTAGATGCGCTGTTCGGTATCGGCGCAGAGGAATTGGTTGGTTTTGATTCCGCGTCCTACCGCCAGGCCACAACCTTCGGCCAGTTCGGTGCGTGCGCGAACACCGGTGGAAATCAGCAGCGCACCGCCGAGGATCTCTCCATGGGTGGAGGTGGAAAGAGCGGCAAATCCATGTTCATCTTTGCTGATACCGGTGGCTTTAACTTCAGAGATCACTTCAACGCCGGCGTCTTTGAGACAGCGGGTGAGCAATGCTCCGCCGTCACCATCGACAACTCGGCCTAGGGAGCGGCCCCGTGGTGAACCAGTACGGGCTTGCCTCCGCTGGCGGCAATGGCTAGGGCAGCTTCGATGCCGAGGATTCCGCCACCGAGGATCAAGATTCGTCCGCCGATGCTCAGTGAATGTTGCAGCTTTTGGGCATCATCCACGGTGCGTAAAGCGAAGACTCCGTCAGGCAACGCGGTATCGGCGTGCGGGTCAAAGTTCAGTCCATTCAGTGACGGGATCATTGCCCTAGCGCCGGTAGCAAAGACCAGACGGTCATAGGACACCGGTTCGTGATCGCGGACCAGCACCCGGCGGCGTGCACGGTCAACACCGGTGGCCTGAGCGCCAAGCAAAACGTTCACTCCAGCGGCATCAAGACGTGCGGCATCCACCATGAGCAGGTGCTCAAGTTCTGCAGCCCCGATAGCTAGTTCGGCCAGAAGCACACGGTTATAGGCCAGGTGCTTTTCGGCGCTGATGACGGTCAGTTCGCAGTCGCCAGCGGTGACCGAGGGCAGCAGCCCTTCGATCAGTGAGGCTGCTACCGGACCGAAGCCGATGATGACAATCTGTTCAGGACGCTTCATGATTCCCCTTTAATCGGGTTCAGAGACACATGGGCATGTTTAAACTCGGGCATCTTGCTGAATGGATCCACACTTGGATCGGTCAGTAGGTTGGCGGTGCCGGTATTCGGGAAGTGGAAGGGCAAGAACACCGTGTCCAGACGCATATCCGTGCTCAGCTTTGCACGGGCAATGCTGGTGCCACGCTGGTTGGAAACCTTGACCATTTGCCCGTCACTGATCTGGTGGGCCAGGGCAGTGCTCGGGTGGATTTCCAGGGCTGCCTCAGGTGCGGCGGTAGCCAGCTCATCAACTCGACGGGTCTGCGCCCCTGACTGGTAGTGCTCCAGCAGGCGACCGGTCACCAAGGAAATCTGCTTGTTTGGCAGCTGGTTAGGTGCGTAGACGGCGATGATCTGTGCCTTGCCATCACTGTGCGCAAAGCGGTCGAGGAACAACCTCGGGGTGCCGTTGCGCTCGCCGGTCTTGGTACTGATTTCACTGCCTTCGGGGCAAGGCCAGTAGATGGCTGCACCCTGATCCACGTCCTCCCAGTTCACTCCGGAGTAGTCGGCAATGCCGCCGGCGCTGGCAAGCTTTAGCTCGTCGAAGACCTCAGAAGCATTGGGGGAGAAAGTGCCTGGGGCATTGAGGCGTTCTGCGATTTGGGAGAAGATCCACAATTCGCTTTTGGCTTGACCGGGGGCTGGCATCGCGGCGCGGCGGCGAAGGATGCGTCCCTCTAGATTGGTCATCGTGCCTTCTTCTTCAGCCCACTGCAACACCGGCAGGACCAGATCCGCCTCGGCGGCAGTTTCGGAGAAGAAGAAATCGCTGACCACCAAGAAGTCTAGGCGGCGCAGGGCGGCAAAAATCTGGTTGGCATCCGGTGCGGAAATGACCGGGTTGGCACCGTGGACCATGAGCATACGTGCCCCGGACTTGGTACCCAAAGTGTTCAGAAGTTCAACGGCTGGGATCCCTGGACCGGGAATGATCTCTGGGTCAACGCCCCAGACTTTGGCCACGTGGGCGCGGTGTTCCGGGTCAGAAATTTTGCGGTAGCCAGGAAGCTGGTCGCACTTTTGACCGTGTTCGCGTCCGCCCTGTCCGTTGCCCTGACCGGTGATGGTGCCGTAGCCACCAGCCAGTGTTCCCGGCAGGCCTAAGAGCAGCGCAAGATTGATGGCTGCGGTGACGGTATCGGTGCCGTTGGCATGCTGTTCAATGCCGCGTCCGGTAAGAATGTAAACCGGGTTGCCACCGTTTTTGGCACTCGTGGCCGCAGCGGCCAAGGCGCGAGCTGTGCGACGGATTTGATCGGCTGGAATACCGGTAACTTTAGCGGTGCGCTCCGGCCACCAGCTGGCTACCGAGGAACGCAGTGAGTCTAAGCCGACGGTGCGCTCTGCCAGGTAGTGGGTGTCGGCCAAGGACTCGGTGAGCACCACATGAGCTAGGCCCAAAAGCAACGCTAGGTCACTTGATGGGGTGGGCTGCAGGTGCCAGCCGGCGCCTTCATCGGCCAGCTTTGCGGTGGCCGAACGGCGCGGATCCACCACAATCAGGCCACCGCGTCCACGCACCGTTTCCAGGTGGCGGACAAAGGGTGGCATGGTGTCGGCTACGTTGGAGCCAAGCATCAAGATCATGGCCGCGTTATCAAGATCGGCCAAGGGGAATGGCAGGCCGCGGTCCAGCCCAAAAGCCTTGTTGGTTCCTGCCGCTGCCGAGGACATGCAGAACCGGCCGTTGTAGTCGATCCGTGAGGTGCCTAGGGCCAGCCGGGCAAACTTGCCCAACTGGTAGGCCTTTTCATTGGTCAGTGAGCCTGAACCAAACATTGCCACTGCGTCTGCGCCAGACTCGGCGCGGATTTCTAATGCCTTGTGGGCAATCAAATCCAGTGCGGTATCCCAATCCACCGGCGCAAAACTACCATCGGCTTGGCGTTGCATCGGGTCGGTGATGCGTTGCGGGTGCTCGAGTAATTTAGCGGCGCTGAATCCTTTGCGGCACAGTGCACCACCATTGGTCTCAAAGTCTCGGCCGCGCAAGGTGGTTTGCGCGCCGGTGCCTTCGAGGGTGATGCCGCACTGCAGTGCGCAGTAGGGGCAGTGGGTGTCGGTCATTTTAGACTCCATGCTGGGCGAAACGGGTCCCGCGACGAGCGTAGTTGAACCAGGTCATCAGCATCAGGCCGAGGTAGGCCACGATGAAGACGATAAACGCTGGGGTGTAGGACCCGGCGTTGGACATCGACAGTCCCAGGGCCTGCGGAATCAGGAATCCGCCGTAGGCGCCAATGGCTGAGATCAGGCCCAGGGCGGCTGCTGACTTGCGTGATGCTTCGGCACCCTTGGAACCGACGCCGAGGGCGAATACTGCGGGGATCATGCGGTAGGTGGAACCGTTACCGATACCCGTGGTGGCGAAGAGCATCAAGAACAGTACAAGGAACAGCCAGAAGTTGGCCAGTGGCAAGGTCACCACAACCAGTGCGGTAATCAGTGCCATGGTGGCCAGGGCGGCCACGGTGACCTTTGCTCCACCAATGCGGTCAGCCAATTTGCCACCATAAGGGCGGGCCAGCGAACCAACCAGTGGGCCCAGGAACGCCAAGGTGATGGTTGCGGTGCCTAGTGGCAGGTGAGAGAAGACCGGGAAGGTATCAACGATCAGCTTGGGGAAGACTGCAGCGAACCCGATGAAGGAGCCGAAGGTTCCCACGTACAGGCAGGAAATGATCCACAGGTGCTTTTCCTTCAGGCAGGCAATCGCTCCACGAACATCTGACTTAGCTGAAGTCAGATTGTGCATGTAGCGCCATGCGCCATAAGCGGAGATGAGGATCAACGGAATCCAGATGACACCAGCTAGTGGCAACTGCAGGGATCCGGCTGCAAAAACGGTGATGGCGATGGGAACCAACAGCTGAGCTACGGCGGCACCGAGGTTGCCACCGGCAGCGTTCAGGCCCAGTGCCCAACCCTTTTGGGCTGCTGGGTAGAAGTGGGTGATGTTAGCCATCGATGAGGCGAAGTTGCCGCCACCAAAACCGGTGAGGGCCGCCAGGAGCAGCATGACACCGAATGGGGTGGAGGTGTTGGCCAGGGCCAAGGAGAGTCCCACCGCGGGGATTAGCAGCAGCAGAGCCGAAACGATGGTCCAGTTGCGTCCGCCGAAGCGAGCAACCATGAAGGTGTACGGGATGCGCAGGGTGGCGCCGACCAGGCTTGGCATGGAGATGAGCCAGAAGAGCTGGGAGGTGCTGTAGGTGAATCCTGCCGTTGGCAGGTAGACAACCACGATGGCAAAAAGCTGCCAGATGCTAAAGCCAAGGAACTCGGCGAAGATGGACCATTTGAGGTTACGGCCGGCGGTCTTTTGACCAACGCCGTTCCAGAAGTTGGAATCTTCAGGGGTCCAGTTGTTGATCCAGCGTCCAGGGCTGATATCAAGGGATGGTGCGCTGGAGGTGCGCAGTTGCGTACCTGGGTCGACTTGTGAACTCACGGCGGTTTATCCCTTCGCAGATGACTGATGCTTAGAGCATGACAAACCGGTATTTCACTTACGTGCGGTGGGTGTTGCACCGAGGGGAACTTAATCTCACCGACCACAATTTTGGGCCGATAGAGATTGGTAATCCGTTGGAAACGCAAAAAACAGCGATTTATTCATAATGTGAAAAAACAATCTCAAAAAGATTGCGAGCCCCAGATCACACTGATACTCTCATACGTGTCTATGGCGGGCACCCATCAATGGGTCGCTATCTACCGGGCGTGCAACTGATAAATTTCAGCAGCCAAGTACGGTCGGGTCGTGGTGGGTTACCTCGTGATGCGTCGTGCTTGACGAAAGCATGAGGAGACACGCGATGAGCGTTAATACCACTGGCCAGGACTATCTTTCGATGGCCATCGACCTTGCCACCCAGAACGTGAACAATGCAGGCGGCCCCTTCGGCGCCGTAGTGGTCACGGCAGACGGACAGGTCTTCGAAGGAGTCAACCGCGTTACCGCAACCAACGACCCATCGGCTCACGCCGAGGTAGTTGCCATCCGCACCGCGGCCGCAGCACTAGAAACGTTCGACTTGAGCGGCTGTGTTCTCTACACCAGCTGCGAACCTTGCCCCATGTGCTTGGCCACCTCGTTGTGGGCACGCATCGGCAAGGTGTACTTCGCCGCTGACCGTCACGATGCTGCAAAAGCAGGCTTTGATGACGCAGTCTTCTACGAATATTTCGAACAGCAATCAAACCGCTCGCTAATGCCGGTGCAGCACTTCGAGCACGAATCAGTTCAATATCTCAAGCCTTTCCAGGCTTGGGACTCCTTGGAATCCCGCACCGATTACTAGGCGCCGGTCATGACAACGCTCAGTCGTCAGCAAGCCCCTGTCGCGTCCGCACCAAAACCAAGCGGACCAAAGAAGATTCTCGATTCCTTCTTTAACATCACCGGCCGTGGATCCACCCTCGCCCGCGAGGTTCGCGGCGGGTTGGTGACCTTCTTTACGATGGCCTACATCGTCATCCTCAACCCGCTGATCCTTGGTGGATTCAGCAACGATGCAGCACCGCTGGACGTGGCAGGAAACTGGTTGCCGGCAGCCCAGGTGGGAGCGATGACCTCGCTGACCGCTGGGGTGATGACCATCCTGTTTGGCATGGTCGCCAACCTTCCCTTCTCACTGGCCGCCGGGCTGGGGATGAATTCCTTCCTGGCCGTTTCGGTGGTCCAAGATGTCACCTGGCCAGAAGCCATGGGACTGGTAGTGATCAACGGTGTATTGATTGTTCTCTTTGGAATGACCGGTATCCGTACCGCGATTTTCCGGGCCATCCCCAAGGACCTGAAAGCTGCCATCACCGTAGGTATCGGGCTGTTTATCACCTTCATCGGCTTTGTGGATTCCGGGTTTGTCACCCGCACCCCGGCCGGACCTCCGGTGCAGTTAGGGGAGGGTGGATCGATTGTTTCGATACCGACCATGATCTTTGTCCTCGGACTGCTGATCATGGGGGCACTGGTAGCCCGCGGAGTACAGGGCGGGATCCTGATTGGCATCATCATCTCTACGGTGCTGGCGGTCATTGCTGAACAGGTCTTTAAGATCGGACCGAGCAGCGAGAGCAACCTGCACGGCTGGCATCTGAACATGCCAATACTTCAAGGCAATATTGTCTCGCTGCCAGATCTGTCATTGGCTGGGAACTTTGACCTGTTCGGCTCGTTCAGCCGGATCGGCGTGTTGGCAGCCACCATGCTGGTCTTCACCCTGGTCTTCACGAACTTCTTTGACGCCATGGGCACGATGACCGGTTTGGCCAAAAACGCCGGACTAGCCAGCAAGGACGGCACGTTCCCACGGCTCAAGGCAGCCTTTGTGATCGAAGGTTTGGGAGCAGTTGCTGGCGGTGCCGGATCTAGCTCATCAAATACGGTGTACGTTGATTCGGCCGCCGGTATAGGCGAAGGTGCAAGGACCGGGCTGGCTTCGGTGATCACCGGAGTATTGTTCCTTGGCTCCATGTTCTTCACGCCGCTCACCTCGGTGGTGCCCATGGAAGTGGCCGCCGCTGCGCTGGTATTGGTAGGAACCATGATGTGCGCGCAGATCCGAGAGATCAACTTTAAGCGGTTCTCTTCAGCCATGCCAGCATTCCTGACCCTGATCACCATGCCGTTGACCTATTCAATTGCCAACGGAATTGGTGCTGGGTTCATCGCCTGGGTTGTGGTCAATACTGCAGCAGGGCGCCACAAGAAGGTGCATCCGCTGATGTGGGTCGTGGCCTTCGGATTCCTGATCTACTTTGCCCGAGGACCGCTCACGCTCCTGCTTGGGTGATGTGATCCGGGTTATATTTGAGTCCAGTACGCAGTTGAAGGAGAAACAACCCATGGGTGAAACCACCGCCTGGTCCAAGGGCCAGATCGCGCACGGACACTAACCGCGGTACGTCCCGCACAGTATCCATTTCATTCATGGTGCACCCATTTAGCTGGGTGCAGGAGGTGTTAACGGCATGAGTGCCGAAAAGTCACTACAAACCGATTGCCAGATCACGGTCAACGGCAACCCACTGGACTTCAATGGTCCGCCACACAGCAACGCACTAGATTTTTTGCGCAACCAAGGTTTGGTTGGCAGCAAGGAAGGCTGCGCTGAAGGCGAGTGCGGTGCGTGCGCCATTTTGGTGGCACGCACCGATGCCGACGGCAGCCGTTGGACCTCGGTGAACGCCTGTCTAGTTCCAGCCGCGGCCCTAGACGGTCAAGAAGTGATCACCTCTGAAGGCTTGGGTTCGGTTGAAAACCTGCACCCGGTCCAAGAAGAGATGGCTGAGCGTGGAGGGTCGCAGTGCGGTTACTGCACACCCGGCTTCATCTGCTCGATGGCAGCTGAGTACTACCGTCCAGAGCGTTCGGCGCAGGGCACAGCGAAGCCAGACCATGAATGCGGACCCAACGGTTTTGACCTGCACGCACTATCTGGGAACCTGTGTCGTTGCACCGGCTACCGCCCCATTCGCGACGCCGCTTACGCCCTGGGGGAGCCTGCAGCAGATGATCCGTTAGCAGCCCGCCAATCCAACAGCGCACCGGCACCGGTAGCCACCGACCTGTACACCGCCGATACTCCCACCGGTGAACTTGGACGCTTCCGCCGCCCAGCCTCACTGAGCGAAGCGTTACAGATCTTGGCCGATGAACCGCAATCCACCGTCGTGGCTGGCAGTACCGACTGGGGTGTTGAGGTCAATATTAAAGGCGCTCGCGCTCGCAGTGTGGTGGCGATTGACCGGTTGGAAGAATTGCGTCAAATTCGTTGGGAGGATGACTTTCTTGAAATTGGTGCAAGCCTGACCTTGAGCGAGGTGGAACGGCACCTGGCTGGCCGCGTGCCGTTGTTGGGTCAGCTCTTTGGACAGTTTGCGTCCAGATTGATTAGAAACTCGGCCACCATTGGCGGAAATCTTGGCACCGGCTCGCCCATTGGTGACACACCACCGGCCTTACTGGCCTTGGAAGCGCAATTAGTTTTGACCAGCGTGCAAGGTCAACGAGTGGTGGAGCTAGCCCAGTACTTCACCGGCTACCGACAGACCGTGCGTAGTGCAGGCGAGCTGATTACCGCGATCCGCATTCCGCTGCCGCTGGCTACACACACCAGTTTCCAGAAAATTTCCAAACGACGCTTTGACGATATCTCCTCAGTTGCCGTGGGCTACGCACTGAACGTGGTGGACGGAGTGATCAGCACAGCACGTATTGGTTTGGGCGGTGTGGCCGCAACCCCGCTCCGTGCGGTGGCCACCGAAGCCATGCTGGAAGGCAAGGCTTGGAATATCACCACGATTCGTGAAGCTGCCGCCGTGATGGCTGAAGAAGGCACACCGATGGATGATCATCGGGCCAGCGCCAAGTATCGCAAAGCGATGCTTGCCTCGTCGCTTGAACGTTTCTACGCCCAACAACTAGCGGTGCAAGCCCCTATGAAGGAGGCGAAGTAATGAGCCAGCTATCTCAACGACCCGAAGCGCCCATTGTTGGTCAGCGTCAACGCCATGAATCGGCCGCTGCCCACGTCACGGGCACCGCGCTGTACACCGATGATCTGGCCCACCGACTTTCGGGAGTATTACACGCCTACCCAGTGCAATCCACCGTGGCCCACGCCAAAATCTTGAACCTGGATACCAGCGAAGCGCTGCATATCCCGGGCGTTATCAAGGTCATCACTGCAGGGGATATTCCCGGAGTTAATGACCAAGGCGCCAAACACGATGAGCCACTGCTGCCGGTAGATGAGGTCATGTTTTATGGCCAACCGGTGGCTTGGGTACTCGGCGAAAATCTGGAAGCAGCCAAGGCCGGAGCCAAAGCAGTTTCCGTGGACTATGAGCCGCTGGAATCCTTGATCACCGTGCAAGATGCCATCAAAGCCGGTAGCTTCCACGGTATTCAGCCGGTGATCCAAAAGGGCGATTGGGATGCAGGTTTTGAACAGGCAGCACACGTGTTTGAAGGTGACTTCGACTTTGCTGGGCAGGAACACTTCTACCTAGAAACGCAGAACTCGTTGGCGCTGATTGATGAGAGTGGACAGATTCTGATTCACTGCTCAACCCAGCATCCCACCGAAACTCAAGACATCGTTTCGCACGTGCTTGGAATACCAGCGCACGAGATTTCCGTGCAGGTGCTGCGCATGGGCGGCGGTTTTGGTGGCAAGGAAATGCAGCCACACGGTTATGCAGCGGTAGCCGCTTTGGGCGCCAAACTCACTGGGCGTCCGGTGCGGGTGCGGTTGGACCGCACCTTGGATATGACCATGACCGGCAAACGTCATGGCTTCTATGCCAGCTGGAAAATCGGTTTTGATGACCAAGGCCGAATCCTTGCCTTAGACGCGCAGCTCACCGCTGATGGCGGGTGGAGCCTGGACCTGTCAGAGCCAGTGCTGACCCGCGCCATGTGCCATATCGACAACTCGTACTGGATCCCTAATATTCGGGTTGCCGGGCGGGTAGCTAAATGCCACAAAACCTCGCAGACCGCATTCCGTGGATTTGGTGGGCCCCAAGGCATGCTGGTCATGGAAGATATCTTGGGACGGGTCGCCCCGCAACTTGGTATCGAAGCCAGAGAACTGCGCCGACGTAATTTTTACACCGAAGGCCAAGACACTCCCTACTTCCAGCCGGTGCGTCATCCAGAACGTATTGATGCCGCCTGGCAGCAGGTACTTGATTCGGCAGATATAGCTGGGCGTGAAGCTGAGATTGCCCAGTTCAATGCCAATAATCCGTACAGCAAAAGAGCGCTGGCTATCACCCCGGTGAAGTTCGGTATCTCGTTTAACCTCACTGCCTTTAACCAAGGTGGGGCACTGGTGCTGGTTTACAAAGACGGATCGGTGCTGGTTAATCACGGTGGCACCGAGATGGGTCAAGGCCTGCACACCAAGATGCTGCAGGTGGCCGCGACCAGTTTGGGTGTTCCGCTATCCAGCGTGCGCATCGCTCCCACACGTACCGACAAGGTGCCCAATACTTCGGCCACCGCCGCCAGCTCTGGCAGTGACCTTAACGGTGGTGCGGTCAAGGACGCTTGTGAGCAGATCCAAGCTCGACTGGCTCACGTGGCGGCCGGAAAGTTTGGGGTTCCAGCTGCAGATGTTCGTTTTGCCCACGGCAAGATCACCGCGTTGGGCAAAACCGAAGAGCTGGAATGGAATGACGTTGTCCGTGATGCCTATATGCAGCGCATCCAGTTATCGGCTGCCGGGTACTACCGCACCGAGGGACTGCACTGGGACCTGGCACGCATGACCGGCAGCCCGTTTAAGTACTTCTCTTATGGTGTAGCAGCCAGTGAGGTAGAAGTCAGCTGCTTTGATGGTTCCTACGTCTTGCGTCGAGTCGATATTGTGCATGACGTTGGAGATTCGCTCTCGCCCATGATTGACCTAGGACAAATCGAAGGTGGGTTTGTTCAAGGCACCGGTTGGCTGACCCTTGAAGATCTACGTTGGGACACCTCTGATGGTCCAGGGCGTGGACGGGTAGCAACCCAAGCGGCCAGCACCTACAAGATCCCGAGCTTCTCCGAGATGCCCGAAGTCTTTAATGTTGCCTTGCTGGATAAGGCGCATGAAGAAGGCGTGGTGTACGGTTCCAAGGCTGTTGGTGAACCGCCATTGATGCTGGCCTTCTCGGTACGCGAAGCATTGCGCCAAGCCGTTGCCGCTTTTGGTCCGGAAGGTAGCTCGGTCACCTTGGCGTCCCCGGCAACTCCCGAAGCGGTGTTCTGGGCTATCGACTCGGTGCGTGAGTAACAGTGGAATCGTGGATTGATGCGGTCAGCACTTTGCGCAACCAGCGCCGGGCCGCGGTCTTGTTGACGCTCACTTCAGTGCGTGGGCATGCCCCGCGCGAGGCGGGGGCCAAGATGGTCATCTCCCAAGATAAAACCTTTGGCACGGTCGGTGGTGGCAACCTGGAAATGGCGGCCATCACCCGTGCCCGTCAGCTGATCAGTGAAGGTGTAACGGGACCGGAAACCATGGAGCTGCGGCTTAATGACAAGACCCCGGCCACCTATGGTCGGCAATGTTGTGGTGGGGAAGTGAAGCTTTTGCTTGAACCGTTGCCGGTACCAAAAACTGTGGCGATTTTCGGGTTGGGACATGTGGGCATGGAGCTGGCCCGTATCCTCTCCCGCCACCCGATTGACCTGTATCTCACGGACTCGCGTCCTGAAGCGATCGAGGCCGCTTCCTTGCTGCAACCCAGTGTTGCTTCAATTCAGGCTCAGGTGGCGGTCATGGGTGAACAGGTGCTCAGTACTCTTCCGGAGGGAAGTCACGTGCTGATCATGACTCATGATCATGCAGAGGACTTCCACCTCAGTGACGCTGCGTTAGCTCATCCTTCGCTGGGTTCCATCGGGTTGATTGGTTCCAAAGCCAAATGGACCCGTTTTCGCAAAAACCTGAGCGACAGTGGACACAGCGAACAAGAGATCTCACGGATCCAGTGCCCCATTGGCATTCCTGAGGTCACCGGCAAACAGCCTGCGGTGATTGCGGTGAGTGTTGCCGCGCAGCTGCTGCAGCTCTTGGGAGATCACGCTATGCAAAGCCAATCTCAGAGCCACAACGTGGTTGAGCTGCGCGCCTAGTCGCCGGCCGGGTGCCCAACAAGGTGAGCAGTACGTGGTTTCTGCCTAGAGGTACTGGCAGCAACCACGTACACGACCAAGCCAAGGACGGTCATGGCCGAGGCTGCCAGATTTATTGCCGTGAAGCTGCCGGAGGAATCCAGTATGAATCCACCGAGCAATGATCCGAGCATGATCCCTGCGCCCAATGCTGCGGTGTTGGCAGTTCCGACCAAAGGGGAGTCTGATCTGGCAAAACGCAGCACAAAAGTTTGCAACGGAGTGAGCAATCCAAACCCGCACGCACCAAGCAAGAATAATGAAGGAATAACCACCGTTTTATGGGTGGCACCAAAAGCCAAGACAGCTAGTACCGTAGCCAGCAAAAGTAATAGGACCACCGTGGTGCGTACCAATGCGCGGTCTGCCGCTTTGCCTGAGAGCGAATTGCCCACTACCAATCCGGCGCCATAGATTCCCAATAGCCAAATCACTTGGCCACTGCTGAACCCTGAAACCTGTGTCAGCATCGGTTCAATAAATGTAAATGAGGCGAACAGTCCGCCGAAGCCGATCGCAGTGGCGCTCAAAGCCACCCAAAGGCGAGGATTCGTGAAGGGGCGCAAACTGTTTCGGTAGCTAACCGGTTCGAGACTGCGATCGGCAGGCAACAACAAGGCCAGGCCCACCAAACTGATCAAGCTAATGATGGTCACTACTACGAAGGACGCCCGCCAACCCGCGGCCTGACCGATCAACGTGCCTAAGGGCATGCCCAATAGCATCGACAGGGTCAACCCGGTGAATACCAGTGCGATGGCGCTGCCCTGCTTTTTGGCTGGAACCAAGCCGGAGGCGGCCACGGAGGCAACGCCGAAAAACGCTGTGTGGGACCACGCGGTGACAAAACGGCTGCCCAGCAAAAATCCGAAGCTCGGGCTTAAAGAGGCGAGGAAGTTGCCCACGGTGAAGATCGCCATGAGTATGAGCAGGGTGCGTTTTGTTGGAAGACGCAGCAACGCCAGCGCCAGAACTGGTCCACACATCTGACCCAACGCGTAAGCAGTGCTCACCATGCCGGCTTGCGCAATGGTGACGTCGAATTCGCCCGAGAGCGATGACAACAGTCCATTGGTCAGAAATTCTGTGCTTCCGATGGCGAAAGCGCCAAGAGCTAAAGCGAGCAGAGCCAGAGGCATAAGAGTGCGGGATCCTTAATGGGTAGTTATTGTCTTAGAATCCATGCTCGCGGGTTTTTCCCGGCGCAAACAGACACCTGCTTTTGGTACTACTGGCAGGGTTACCTTGATCTTCGTCCGGATGCTAGGTGGAGGACTAGACTGTCCGCGTGACGCAAACCAATGATCTAGGAACCTTCCTCAAACACCGCCGGGCCGCCGTTTCGCCAGCAGACCATGGCATTTCAGTGCGTGGAGGACGCCGGGTATCGGGCCTGCGACGAGAGGAAATTGCGCACCTGGCAGGTGTGAGCGTTGCTTATTACACACGTTTGGAACAGGGCAGTAGTACCAACGCTTCGGAGCAGGTACTAGAAGCGCTAGCTAAGGTGCTGATGCTCGACGAACCTGAGCGTGCACATCTGAAGGATTTGAATGGTGCGCGGCCCGCCGTAAAGTTGCGCCGACCCAAGGCGGAAAGTGCACCGGAACCGATGTTGGATTTATTGGCTGCGATGCCGCAGGTGCCGGCACTCTTGTTGGGCCGTCGCAATGACATCCTTGCGTGGAATCAGCTCGGGCATCAATTACTTGGATGCCATTTACACTTTGACGCACCGTTGAACCCAGCAACGCGTCCATCGACCACCCGCATGCTGTTCCTTGATTCCCAGACTCGTGCCCAAGAAGGTCAATGGGAGCACTATGCCGGGACCCATGTCGCTTTCTTGCGGATGCTCAGCGGACGTTACCCCGAGGACCGGGACTTAGCCGAGCTCATTGGTGAGCTGATGATGCGCAGCAGTGAGTTCGCAGAATTTTGGGCGAGTACCAAGGTCCGCGAATGCAGCTTTGGACAACGCATCTTGCATCATCCACAAGCAGGAACCATCGAGCTGACCTATCACGTATTGAGCCAGCCGGCATTCCCGGATTACCGGGTCGAGTTCTATACCACCGAAGCTGATAGCCCAAGCCGACTAGCGATTAACACGCTTTCCGGGCGTTAGCCTTGTTGTGCTGCTTCGCGCACCCGGGTGATCTGTTCTGGGCTGACCTGGCAGCAACCGCCGATCAGCCGGGCGCCAGCGGCGATGAGCGCAGGGACAGCGGAAGGAAGGTCGTTGCCTTCAGTTCCCGGAATCCAGACGCGTGCTTCATGATCCCAAATCTCACCGCTGTTCGGGTAGGCGGAGAGTGGAAGATTAGTTTCTTCGCCAAGAATTTTCAGGGCGTCCACCGCTTGAGGCACTGGGCAACAGTTCACACCCACACCTGCCCAGACACCAGAGTCTTCAATCAGCTTGGCAGCTGCGCGAAGATCGGTGCCATCGCCCAGCACCACATTTCCGTGCTCATCAGCGCGAACCGCAAGGCTGAGCCAAACTGGCAGCGTCAGCTCCTTGGCCACTGAGGCTAAGGCTTCCACCTCGGCCATGCTAGGCACCGTTTCAAAAATGATCAGGTCTGCGTCGGTCTCGGCCAGAATCTCTACTCGTGCGCGGTGCCATTGAGCCAGCTGCGCAGCATCCAGATCATAGGCGCCATCGTATTCAGTGCCGGAACCAGGCCCTGCACCGTAGGGTCCAACCGAGGCGGCGACCCAGCGTGGAGTTTCTGAAGTTTCAGTCGCGGCCGCTTCTTTAGCCAGTCGCACGCTGGTGTGCAGCATGGTTTCGAACTTGTCGGAGGAACCGACACCCGCCAGCCCATCGAGGCTCACTTGGTAGGAGCAAGTGGTCGCAACTTGCGCGCCAGCAGCAAAAAGTCTTGGTGTGCAGCGCGGACTTCTTCGGGACGGTCCATGAGGATCTGCGCTGACCAAAGTTCCCCAGTGACGTCATTGCCACGCTCTGCTAGATGGGTGCCCAGACCACCATCGAGGATGATCGGTGTGGTGCCTTCGGAACGCAGGGCTTGAAGGAAATCAGCGGGATGCACAGTGTTATTCACGTCCTCGAGGGTACAGCCCACGACGCTGAAAGACTGAGTTTGACGTCGCATGACTGAAGATGACGTGCACAGCGAAACAAAGTGATAAATCCCGATATTCTGAAACGCATTCATTTCAGAAGGAGCCCCATGACCGAGAGCACCATCAGCAACCAAGAGACCTCAGAATCTGAGTCTGGGCTGCGAAGAACTATGACCTCGCGTCACCTAGTGATGATCGCGCTGGGCGGTGTGATCGGTTCGGGTCTATTCGTTTCCTCTGGTTACACCATCGCTCAAGCTGGACCACTAGGCGCGGTGCTGGCTTATGCGGTGGGCGCGTTGGTGGCCTACATGGTGATGAGCGGATTGGGTGAGCTGTCAGCACGCTATCCGGTGGCCGGCGGCTTCCACGCCCACGCCACCCGAGATCTTGGTCCGGCTTGGGGCTTTGCTACCGCATGGCTCTACTGGTTGTGCTGGGCAGTAGCCTTGGCCAGTGAGTTCACGGCGGCCGGTCTGCTGATGCAGCGCTGGATCCCCTCGGTTTCGGTTTGGGTCTTTTCACTGATCTTCGCCGCCATCCTCTTTGCGTTGAACGCCATTTCCTCACGTGTCTTTGGTGAGACAGAGTTCTGGTTTGCGCTGATCAAGGTTGCCGCGGTGCTCCTGGTGATCGTTGTGGGTGCTGCGACCATCTTTGGAATTAACCAGCCAGTGATGCCGGGACTATTGGTCTGTCTAACTTCAACACCGAAGACGGTCTGTTCCCCACCGGAATCTCCGGGGTGTTGGTAACGATCTTGTCGGTGTTCTACGCCTTCAGCGGTACCGAGCTGATTGGCGTGGCCGCCGGAGAAGCCAAGAACCCACAGTTGAGCATCCCTCGGGCCATCCGTACCGCTGTGGTTCGTCTGACCATTTTCTTCATCGGTGCCATTGTTGTGATTGCCGCGATCATTCCTTTTGCTGAAGCTGGAGCGAATGAGTCTCCGTTTGTCACCGTGCTTGACGTGGCCGGTTTACCTGCCGGAGCTGACGTGATGAACTTTGTCATCATCACTGCGTTGCTCTCCGCCGGTAACTCCGGGTTGTACTCCTGCGCTCGAATGCTGCACTCGATGGGTGTTGCCGGGCAGGCGCCGAAGGTACTGTCCAAGACCAATAGCCGTGGCATTCCAATGCTGGCGTTGAGCCTATCCATGCTCGGCGGACTGGTTTCACTGTTCTCCAGTTTTATCGCTGCCGAGTCGTTGTTCCTCGCCTTGGTCTCTGTTGCCGGTTTTGCGGTAGTGGCTGTCTGGATAGTCATCTGTGCTTCGCACCTGTCATTTAGACGCCACTATGTAGCGGTGCACGGCTCCACTGATTCTTTGCCTTACCGGGCTCCGCTGTTCCCGATCCTGCCAATCATCGCCTTGGTCTTGCTGACCGCTTCACTGGTCGGTGTGGCCTTTGATCCGGTCCAGCGTCCTGCGTTGTGGTTCGGTATTCCATTCACCTTGGCATGCCTTGGGTACTACCGCTGGCGTCATGGTGCCGGAGTCTTCACCCCAGAACGTGAAGTAGCGCGCGTTGCCCAGTAAAAGGGAACTTAGTTCACTGCTGGGGAGTTAAAGGGGAAACGCGGGCGCAGAGCGCTCCGCTTTCCCCTATATGAGGAGTGATAGTCGTGTCCATGTTTAATAAATTGATCCGCAAGGGCAAGCAAATGGCCGGCGAGTACGTGCGCGAGCAACTCAATGAGCGTAGCTCTAATGGGTCGCAACGTTCGCGTGGCAATGCTCCGTCTTATGGACAGCAGCAGCGTTCAGGCTATGACAATCAGGGCTACTCTGATCAGAACTACGGCAATCAGAATTATGCCGGTCAGCAGCCGGCGGCTTCTGGGGTTTCGCGCGAAGACCAAGCAGCTATCGAGAAGTACAAGTACATGCTGCGCACCGCTCCACCGCAGGATATGGAACGTGCCCACACTGAAGCTTTCTCACGGTTGACCCCGCAGCAGCGTGCGTTATTACAGTCTGAACTTTCCGAACAATTGCCGGCGGCAGAACGACCAGTTAGCGATCAGCCTCAAGACTTGGCCCGCGCTGCTACTCGCGCCGAGGTATCGCGCCCAGGGTTCATGGAGAAAATCCTAGGTTCTGGCTCGGGACGCTCACGCATGGCAGGTGGCTTGGCTGCCGGCGCCGGAGGACTGGGTGTTGGTTTGCTCGGTGGTGTCGCAGGTGCCTTCATTGGCACCGCGGTTGCCGGACCATTGCTGGAAGGATTCTCCGGAATTGGTGAAGAATTCGGTTCGCTCACCGAAGGCTTGGGCGACACTATCTCGGGCGCAGGAGAACAGATTTCCTCTGCTGACTCAGGAATCTTGGGTGACTTCCTCGGAGATACTGGCGGAGATTTCGGCGGTTTTGAGTTCTAACCAGCACTAGTGCAAAGACAATAAAAATGGAACGGTGCCGCAGCATTAGCTGCGGCACCGTTCCATTTAACGACTTAGTCGTAGAAAATTACTTCTTCAGGTGGTCAACCAGCTGCGAAGCAATGCCGTTGTAGGTGCCAGGAGTCAGTGACTGCAGGCGTTCCTGCGCTTCTGCGGACAGACCCAGCTCGCCAACAAATTCCTTCAGGCGCACTGCATCCACACGGTGTCCGCGGGTCAGGTCCTTCAGACGCTCGTAGGGGTTGTCCATGCCTTCAACGCCGGCGATAGCCTCGGCGCGCATAACCATCTGGATAGCCTCTGCAAGAACTTCCCAGTTGTGGTCCAAATCGTCAGCCAGTACAGCCTCGGCAACGTCCAAACGGTCAAGACCCTTGGCAACGTTGGAGATAGCAAGCACCGAGTGACCAATAGCGGTACCGATGTTGCGCTGCGAGGAAGAGTCGGTCAGATCTCGCTGCCAGCGGCTGGTGACCAAGGTGGAACCCAAGGTGTCCAGTAGGCCGTTGGAGATTTCCAAGTTAGCTTCAGCGTTCTCGAAGCGGATTGGGTTGACCTTGTGTGGCATGGTCGAGGAACCGGTGGCACCTGCCACTGGGATCTGTACGAAGTAGCCAATGGAGATGTAGCTCCACACATCGGTGCAGAGGTTGTGCAGAATGCGGTTGAAGCGCGCGATATCTGCGTAGACCTCGGCCTGCCAGTCGTGGGATTCGATCTGGGTAGTCAGGGGGTTCCAGGTCAGGCCCAAGTGCTCAACAAAGCTGCGGGAAACCTGCTGCCAGTCGGCGGATGGGACCGAAGCGTAGTGAGCAGCGTAGGTACCGGTGGCACCGTTGATCTTGCCCAAGTACTCGGTCTTCTCGATTCGGTCCAGCTGACGGGTCAAACGCCATGCAAGTACTGCCAGTTCCTTGCCCAAGGTGGTTGGGGTCGCTGGCTGGCCGTGGGTACGCGAGAGCATTGGAACTTCGCGGGACTCTTCAGCCATCTTGGTGATCTGAGCTACCAGGTCGCGGGCTGCTGGCAGCCAAACGCCGGTGACGCCGCCCTGAACACCCAGTGCGTAGGAGAGGTTGTTGATGTCTTCCGAGGTGCAACCGAAGTGGACCAATGGCTTGAGGTTGCCAATGCCAATCGCTTCTAGACGGTTAGCGATGTAGTACTCGACTGCCTTCACGTCGTGAACGGTTACTGCTTCAATTTCAGCCAGTTCCTTCACGGACTCTGCGTTGAAGTCGGTAACGATCTTGCGTAGGGCCGCCTTCTGCTCATCGGTGAGCGGGGAGGTGCCCGGAAGAACGGAGTTGTCGGTCAAATGGATCAGCCATTCAACTTCAACGTGAACACGATCGCGGTTCAGAGCCGCTTCGGATAGGTAGTCAACCAGCGGTGCCACGGCGCTGCGGTAGCGACCGTCTAGGGCAGTTAGTGCCAGTGGTTCATTAGCAAGGGAAGTGCGCGCAATCTCAGCCATACTCATATTCTTCCATCCCTTGCCGTCCATCACATCTTTTACATCCGACAGGTTTCCACAACGGGGAGCATTCCTCGGTTCTAACTAACCTCTCGCGCTCATGATGAGGTTCAAGAATCGATTGATAAGGAGCAAGAAAATGATGTTCTCGGCGACGTTGGACTCGATGGCGTTTCAGCTGGATGATGCTCAGAAGACTACGAGATTTGCCATTACTCAGCTTGATTCCATTGGGTCATTGACTTGGCAATCTCAGGCTGGACAGGCCTTTTATGATCGCGTAGTTAATCTGAGCTCATGGCTTGAGAAGCTCAACCAGGTGCTGGCTGACGCCGAGGGTTACATGAGCAGTGCGACACGTGAGATTCAGGAGCTGGAACTAGAAATCATGAAGCAGAAATTGGTCTTCTGATCATGGGGTATGAAGTCAGTTACAACGAGTTTGATTACGCCAAGGCCTATCTGGTGTGTCAGAAGGTCACCCGAGATCTTGAAGAAGTTCAAGAGCGGGTCAAAGCAGCGCAGCGTGCTGCGGAGCAAAGTCAACATCGGCTCAGCGCGCTGGGCATGAGTGTGTGCAAAGTTGTGCGTAGCCCGAGCCTTGACGTCCTGGCCTCCAAATTGGTTGGGGGACTGGCGCTGGTTAACCTCTCCAGTCAGGACAGCAAAGACATCACCGCGACTATTGGTCAGGCCCGCGGGAATTACGAAGCGGCGGAGGCCAGAGTTGAGCATGAGATTCTCTTGACCTCCGTTCCACACGCGATCGCCGAGATTTTTCCGGGATGAAAGACAACGACATGCGCCCGCCCACCGAAGATATGGAAACGGCGCTCCGGCTGATGATGTTCTTCCGCATAGATCTGACTTCGGGATGGGGGCAGACTTTTGGGCAGCAAATCGTGAACCAAACCAAACATCTTGCAACAGTGCTTCGGCATTTCAGAAACCAGCAGAACAAAGAAATCGTGATTACGCAGAAAGATCCACCTGAATACGTCAGCGTGGACGGCGGGTTAGACAGCTACTACGAGTTACACAGCATGCTTGAAGACCAAGGACCTGAAGAAAATGGAAAGTTCATGGTCGTGCAGACCGATAAGGACAGTTATATCGTTATGCTGCCGGGAACTCAGGACGGACGAGAATACGAGTCGCCGTTTGATGATGTGGGCGTAGGGGATGGCTTCGGGTATGAGTCCGAGAACTACGCAGATGCCATAGCTCAAGCTCTAGAAGACAGCGGAGCCAAAGATGGGTCCGAGGTGACGTTCTCGGGTTATTCTCAAGGCGGTATTCACGCCGCGCAGCTGATGAAGAACAAGAAACTGAAGGGCAAGTTCAAACTGAACAAGATGATTACCTTGGGCTCGCCAATAGCCAGTATCGACATCCCGGATGACGTGCGCAGCTTGTCCCTTGAAGATAAGAAAGACATGGTTCCAGGCCTAGATGGCACCCCGAATAAGAATCGTGGGCGTCACCACCTCACCACGATTTTTGATGGGCCAAGCGAACGAATCAAACGGCTCACTCGTGAGGAATCCACTTTCGGGACACCCCACAAGCTCATCAACTATGGAGATCACCTACAAGAACTTGATCTGGACACTCGGCCAGAAGTCAGGGAGCGGCTTGATGCTTTTCACCTGCCGAGAACTCCGATCAAGACACAAAAGTTCAAAATCCAGCGAAAGCCCAGGACGATGACTAAGGAACAGCAAGAAAAGGTCGTCAAACATCTCGGCACCATCTCGCCCGGGCACTAAATAGAGGACGGCGTGAGGAGGCAAAAAGAAGGTGGCTTCCAATGGAAACCACCTTCTGTGCAGCTCAGCGAAGTTGCTGTGTTTAGTTTTTGCCGTTTAGTTCTTGTCGCTCTTGACGAACAATCCCAGCACTGCCGAAATGATCGCAATGATGATGGTGCCGGCAATGGCATCCCACCAGAAATGTTCGATAACAAATTCGATGGGCGTGAAAGTTGTCAGCCATGAAGTCAGCAGCAGCATCAGTGCGTTGATCACAATGGTGAACAAGCCCAAGGTCAAGCAGGTGATGGGCAGGGTGAAGAACTTGACGATTGGGCGAACTAGGGCGTTCACCAAACCGAAGATCACTGCGACGATCAGGTACGCGATGGCGGTGTTTACTGCACCGTCGCCTACGGCGCCAATCTGCAGGCCTGGGACAATCCAGACTGCCACGGCCAAAGCCAAAGCATTAATGATGACTCGAATCAGGAAGCTCATGCTTTAACTCTGGCATAAAAAGCTGAGACAAGAATGTGGGATGGGTGTAATCAGCCTTGAATTGCGTACTAGGCTTTGAAGCATGACTGAGAATCCGGTGACCCCAGGCCAGGTGCAGCCACGTCCCGTTGTTGCACGTTTACCAAAGTACGCAGCGGGCAAGCCACCAAAAGTGGTGGAAGGCATTACGCCCTACAAGCTCTCGTCGAATGAGATCCTTTTGGACCGCTTGAAGCGGTGCAGCAAGCGGTCATTGAGCAGAGCAACTTGAACCGTTACCCGGATCCGCTATCGAGCAAATTGCGCGAAGCACTCTCTGATTACTTGGATGTGCCAGCCGAAGATATCGTGACCGGGGCTGGTTCCCTCGGTGCGCTGACTCAGATCCTGAATACCTTTGCAGGACAGAATGAAGATGGCATCCAAGATGAAGTGATCTACGCTTGGCGATCCTTCGAGGCCTACCCGATTCTGGTTCAGACTGCGGGTGCTCTTCCTGTTGAGATCCCGTTGCTTGAGGATGGTCGCCATGATCTTGAATCAATGATCGCGGCCGTGAACGAAAACACATCGGTGATTCTCTTATGCACCCCAAATAACCCAACGGGTCCAATTCTGACTCAGGCCGAAGTTGATGACTTCCTGGCCCGGGTGCCCAAGAACGTCCTTGTGGTTTTGGATGAGGCTTATATCGAGTTTGTCCGTGATGAGAAATCCGTGGATGGAATTCATACCTACAACGAGAATGAAAACGTGGTTCTGCTGCGTACTTTCTCTAAAGCTCATGGTCTGGCTAATCTTCGCGTGGGTTACTCGGTTGCCCACCCATCAATCACCAACAACATTCGTGTGATGGCTACGCCGTTTGCGGTATCCAGCGTCGCCGAAGATGCAGCGGTGGCGTCGCTAGAACATATTGATCAAGTTCTGGAACGCGTTGAAGCGTTAGTTCAGGAGCGCGAACGAGTGGTTGCTGCCTTGGTAGAACAAGGCTGGAATATTCCGTCAACACAGGCAAACTTCGTCTGGCTCCCACTGGGCGAAAAGACCGGGGAGTTCGTTGAGCGAGCTAATGCTGTGGCGCTTTCGGTGCGCGGTTTTGCGAACGAAGGTGTGCGAGTATCCATCGGTGAAATCGAAGCGAATGATCGATTCATTGAACTGTGCAACGAATCACGGGATTTGGCGGACAGCTGATCGGACTCGTTATCTCGCGTTTTAGCGGTCAATAGCTATAGGCTTAGGAGTTAGACAAGCCGTATATGTCCCATGCGGAATGTATTCCGTCTGGGGCATATTTATGATCAAAGGAAGATAAATGACGCGTGCTGCTACCGAGGCGACGGAGTCGGATCTAATTCAGATCCTGACCCCGGACGGCCAGCGTCACTCCCACGAAACGTATGACGCGTATCTGGGTGACGTTGACGATCAGATGCTGCGCGGTTTCTACCGCGACATGGCAATGACTCGCCGTTTTGACCAAGAAGCCACGGCGCTGCAGCGTCAGGGCCAACTGGCGCTTTGGGTTCCGCTGCGCGGACAGGAAGCAGCCCAGATCGGTTCGGGTCGTGCCACCCGGCCGAACGACTATATCTTCCCTACTTACCGCGAACACGGTGTAGCGCTGACCCGCGACGTTTCATTCTCGGAGATGCTCCGCCTCTTCCGCGGCATTTCCGGTGGCGGTTGGGATCCTCGGGAAAACAACTTCCACATGTACACCATGGTCCTTGCCGCACAGATGCCACATGCAGCTGGCTACGCCATGGCGATGAACATGGAACAGCATGGCTGGGACGAAGAGCGCCGTGCAGCCGAAGGCAACGCAGTCGTAGCGTACTTCGGTGACGGATCATCCACCGAAGGTGAAACCCACGAGTCCATGGTCTTCGCCAACTCGTTCAACGCCCCAGTGGTGTACTTCTGCCAGAACAACCAGTACGCCATCTCTGTGCCATTCGAAGTGCAGTCCAAGGTCCCATTGGTCAACCGTGCCATCGGCTACGGCATGCCTGGTGTACGCGTTGACGGCAACGACGTCTTGGCCGTTCTTGCAGTAACTCGTTGGGCACTGGAACATGCCCGCAGTGGCAAGGGACCGGTATTGATCGAAGCGGTGACCTACCGACTCGGTGCACACACCACCGCCGATGATCCCACCAAGTACCGCATGAGCGAAGAGGAAAAGCAGTGGGCTCCCAAGGATCCGCTGATTCGACTCGAAACCTACCTACGCGAAAACAACCTCGTTGATGAAGCGTTCTTTGAACAGCTTTCCACCGACGCAGACGCAATGGCAGCCAAGGTCCGTGAAGACGCCATGGCCTTCCCTGTTCCACCACTGGCGAAGTCCTTTGAACAGGTTTATGCAGAAGCGCATCCACTGATCCAGGAAGAACTGGCCTGGCACTTGGAATATGAAGCAGGATTCGCTGATGCGGCCGAGGGAGAGCAGTAAATGACCACCACAATGACCCTGGCCAAAGCAATTACCTCCGGCCTGGACAAGATTCTTGAGAGTGATGACAAGTCGTTGCTCATGGGTGAAGACATCGGACGTCTTGGTGGCGTTTACCGTGTCACCGACGGACTGATCACCAAGCACGGCGCACATCGTGTGATCGATTCACCACTGGGTGAAGCGGGCATTGTTGGCACCGCGGTGGGCATGGCCCTTCGTGGATTCAGCCCCATTGTTGAGATCCAGTTTGATGGTTTTGTTTTCCCTGCCTTTAACCAGATCACTACCCAGCTGGCCAAAATGCACGCACGCTCCGAGGGACGCTTGACTGCTCCGGTCGTCATCCGCATTCCTTACGGTGGCGGCATCGGTTCCATTGAGCATCACTCGGAATCCCCGGAAGCGCTCTTTGCCCACACCGCAGGCCTACGCATCATCACCCCATCCAACGCACACGACGCCTACTGGATGATCCAGCAAGCTGCCGCTTGCCAGGACCCGGTGATCTTTTTGAACCTAAGCGCCGTTACTGGCTCAAAGGTGAAGTAGATACCGAAACTCCGGCCTTGGATGCATTCAAAGCACAGGTAGTTCGCCCAGGTACCGACGCCACCATCGTGGCTTACGGTCCACTGGTACCAATTGCCTTGGCTACCGCGGACGCTGCGCTGGAAGATGGCCGCAGCATTGAGGTCATTGATCTTCGCTCGATTTCACCGATCGACTTTGACACCATCACCGAGTCGGTGCAGAAGACCGGACGCCTGATCGTCACCCACGAGGCTCCGACCTTCGGCGGTATTGGTGGCGAAATCGCTGCTCGAATCACCGAACGTGCTTTCCTTTCATTGGAAGCTCCGGTACTGCGTGTTGGTGGATTCCACATGCCGTATCCAATTTCCAAGGTGGAGTCCCAATACCTGCCGGACATCGACAAGTTGCTTGAAGCCCTCGACCGGTCCTTCGCTTACTAAAGCGGAACCCAAGGAGTAAACATGACAGTCTTTAATCTCCCCGATGTGGGCGAAGGCCTGACCGAAGCGGACATTGCTTCCTGGAAGGTCAAGGTCGGCGACACCGTCGAGGTCAACCAGATTTTTGTGGAAATTGAAACCGCAAAGTCACTTGTTGAATTGCCGTGCCCGTTTGCCGGTGTCGTCACTGAACTGCACGCATCTGAGGGTGACACCGTATTGGTGGATCACCCGCTGATCAGCATTGACCAAGACGGCAATGCGGCGGCTCCAACTGGCATTCCAGAACGTGCCGAAGTGCAAAGCGCCGAAACGCCTCAGGCCTCGGAAGAACCCGGCCCGTTGGTGGGCTCCGGTCCTACCGCTGATTCGTCGGTACGCCGCACCCGAACCAGCCGCCCAGCACCATCGGCCGCTGCACAGCGTTCGAATGCTGTCCGGGCATCAGGATCGGCACTGGCTGACACCATCTCGCGTCGTGCCCAGTCCTTGGGTACTGCAGTACGCGGAGAAGTAGACCGTCGTAAGCCAGCAGTGGCCAACTTTGTTGACCGCGTGCTAGCTAAACCACCGGTGCGTCGTCTGGCCAAGGACTTGAACATTGACATCAATGATGTGGTGGGCACCGGAACCGAAGGCGAAGTCACCCGCGATGATGTAAACAGCTACCAGGCTCAGCGCGAGGCCGAGCACGCAGCAGCACCAACCTACTGGGCTCACGGCCAGTTGGCTGACGCCCGCGTAGAGCGCACCCCGGTGCGCGGTGTCCGCAAGGCAACCGCCAAGGCGATGGTTGACTCAGCCTTTACTGCTCCGCATGTATCGATCTTTGTTGACGTGGATGCCAGCCGCACCATGGAATACGTGCAGCGACTGAAGAAGTCTCGCGACTTTGAAGGCATCAAGGTTTCACCGTTGCTGGTGCTAGCTCGCGCAGTTATTTGGGCTGCAGCACGTAACCCTTCGGTGAACGCCAGCTGGGTTGAGACCGAAAATGGTGCAGAGATTCACCAGAAGCGTTTCATGAACTTGGGCATTGCTGCGGCAACCCCACGTGGGCTGTTAGTTCCAAATATCAAGGATGCCCAGGACCTGAACATGAAGGAACTGGCTATCGCACTGAACGATTTGGCTGCAACCGCTCGTGCAGGCAAGACCCGTCCAGAAGATATGCGAGATGGATCGCTGAGCATCACTAACATTGGTGTGTTGGGCATCGACACCGGTACCCCAATCATCAACCCGGGTGAGGTGGCCATCGTTGCCTTCGGTACGATCCGCCAAAAGCCTTGGATTGTTGACGGCGAAGTGGTCCCACGCTGGATCACCACCCTGGGTGGTTCATTCGACCACCGTGTAGTGGACGGTGACCTGTCGGCTCGCTTCATGGCTGACGTCGCATCGATCCTGCAAGAGCCAGCCATGCTGCTGGACTAGTTAGCCCAGAACAGCCCCAAGGAAAACTTTCAAAAAGTTTTTCCTTGGGGCTGTCACGTTTAATGCTTCTGAATCGACGGAGTTATAGAAGGCAGAAACCTGCCGGAGAGTCGATTTCCAGGAGGCGCACCATGCGCATGAACCTCAACAAAACCCACAACAAGGGCTACGCCGCCGTACTCGGTTTAGAGTCCTACGCCAGTACTTCGATGCCTAAAGACCTCTACGAACTGGTCAAGTTACGGGCTTCAATCCTTAACGGTTGCTCCTTTTGCACAGACATGCACTCACATGATGCATTGGAAATAGGCATCTCCGCAGCCAAGCTCTTTGCCGTCGCCGCCTACAACGATTCACCACTATTTAGTGATGCCGAACGTGCTGCCCTGCGCTTGACCGATGAGGTGACCCGGCTAGACCCGTCAACCGGAGTCAGCGACGAGGTGTGGAACGCGGCGGCCGAGGAATTCAGTGAAGAAGAAATCGGCAACTTGATTTTTGCGATTGCCACGATCAACGTCTGGAACCGCATTGCCATCACCACCCGAATCGAACCACCAGTACGCGGCTAGCTGCCTTCATGACTGATACGATCGGGCGCGTGGAGCAACCAGAGACCGACGCAGTACTTGCGCACTGGCAGGCTGAGAAGCCTCGGCTGACCGTGCTGGCCTACAACATGCTCGGCGTCTGGGCCCAAGCCGAAGACATCGTCGGTGCCGTCGGTGAACAAGTGTTCACCATGGCGCCGACCTCGGCAGCACAAGTGCACAATTGGCCCGGATTCCTCACCACGCTCACCACCAGACGAGCCATCGACGTGCTGCGTTCGGCCCAGCACCAACGAACGCAGTATGTTGGCTCGTGGTTGCCCGAGCCAATAGATCGGGCAGTGCTGCCGGAAGACGCTGCAATTAACGATTCAATGCTCAGGCTGGGAGTTCTCCATTTACTCGAAGAGCTCCCTGCTTCATCAAGGGCCGCATACGTGCTGCACCACGCCATGGGTATACGGCCCTGAACATCGCCGAGGTGCTCGAAACCAGTCCGGGCGCGGTGCGCCAAATGCTCAGCCGGGCTTCCAAGAAGCTAGGTCAATCACCAGCGCCCGAACGCGAAGACACCGGGCTATCGGCAATGCTCAGTCAGATTGTTCAAGCGATCCACCAAACAGATGCTGAAGGCGTAGTCAGGCTATTAGCCCAAGACGCGGCGCTCTACTCTGATGGCGGTGGAAAGGTGCGAGCTGCGATTAACCCAGTATTTGGAGCGCGCCGGATTGCTCGTTTCCTCATTGGTATTGAGCGGAAGAACCCGGGACGGAACATTTTCTCGGGACAGGTCAACGGTGAACCAGCGTTGCTTTTCACTATGGAAGGCCGACGAGACGTTGTGATCATTGATATCGCTGAAGGTGTGATTCAACGAATTTTGCAGGTATCCAATCCTGAGAAGTTAGGTCAAGTAGGACGCAACTGGACTCCACTTCCACGCTAGATCTGGCGGTTTGTCATGACGCCGAGTTAATCAACCTCTTGTTGCTACAGTTGAGTCCATGACTCGCACTCGTACCGCTCTGCCGTTTCGTTTCTCAGCGTGGCTGGGCAGCGCCATCATCTTGCTCGGCGGTGGCGTCGGGGCAGTTGGTATTCCTGCTCAAGCCAGTGTCCCTGCAGCGAGCTCAGAGTCTTCGCAGCCCGTCTACCCCTCGGCTTCGCCTAGTGATGAAGAAGAAGACGATGAATCAATTCTGATCCCTACTGTCACTTCGCAAGAGGGCAAGTTCTATCTAGCGGTGACAGATGCGGCCATCGATAACGTTGATTCAGAAAAAATCATGAACGAGGTCCGGGCCGCGGTGGATGACCAGCATGCCAAGATTCTTCTTGGCGTGGATCAGAAGCCAAATAACCTCAAGGGCGCAGGCCAATTGGTGCGCGGCATGCTGCTGTTTGGCGACACCGACGCGCTCAGTGATGACTGGCTGGAAGATGGCAAAACGCAGGGCTACGTCGGTGCCGGGTGGATAGTCATCGGTGTGATGCTTCCGGAAAAGCCCGGAGGTGAAGTTGAAGTATCTGTTGACCCCGGACGCAACGTAAGTGAAGTTGATCCCGGAAGCAAACAAGAAATAGTCGACGCAGGCAAAGAACAATTTGCCGCCGGAAACTATACGGAAGGAATCAGTGCGGTAGCACTGTCTTCCACCCAAGAGCTCGACGCACCACTGGATCAGAAGATCTCGTTGAGCATCGCCTTGGGTTTTCTTGCCGTGATTGCCTTAGCCATCGTCTTTGTTGCCTTGAGATCTAAACGCCGCAAGGCACAACAGGTTGCAATCGAACAACTCGGTAAGGACTCAGAGCGGTGGGAAAACTCGATCCAGCGACATCTGAAAAAACTGCGCGATTCCAAGATGGAAAGAATAGAAACCACGCAGAATCTCAGCAGCTCTAGGGCAATCGGTGAGGTTCAGTCACAGCGAGAGCAAGCGTTGCACGAAGGTCCTGGAACTAGTGTGGTGCACACTGATGAGAACTCAACAGAGCAGCTATCTCCAACGCAGGCACGCGCGCTAGAACAAAAAGCTGAAGAGCTCAGACTCCTAAGCCGGGCAGTAGAGGTGTCCAACAGTTTGGCTGGTGGGCCGCGGGCAGCGCTGCCTATCTGGAATCAAATTATCAGTAAGCATCAAGAAGGAATAGAACTGCTTGTTGCCTTCCTCGACGGTTCTGGAACAAGCCAGCTAGAGGTCTCCCGTGCTGCGCGCACCATCATCGTTACCCACACCGATGAGCTAGAACAACTTCGTGCACTGACCAAGGAAAAGTCCGCAACGCAGTCGGCATTGCCACTTCTTCAAGACTTCTGGGTCTTGCGAGATGAACTCGAAAATGTGCTGGCCTCCTGCCTAAATGAGGCGGCTAGCGGGCCAGCGAGACTAGAACCCAAGCTGGCTGCGAAAATTCGCGGGCTACTGACAAACTCTGAAGTTCAGGATGATGATCCGATTTCAGTGCTCCGCAGGTTCGTACCGGAAAGCCGGGGCAACTGATGCGAGCACGGTTGATGCATGATTCTGAGGGTCGGCGCCTGCGCCGGCCCGTCCATTGGGCCGCGATTGCTTCGCTCTTCATGGCGCTCATAACCGCACTGTTGGGTGTGCGTGCCGCCGTTGCGGTGCACGCGGCGAGCGTGCCGCTTCCTTATGAAGTGACGGTAGAGATCCAAGGCAAACATGACTACAACATCACTCAACAGCGTGTTAATGCGCAACTGGCCGCACACCCGGTTCGATCATCAAAGCCATTAAAATTAGTTCTTGTTGATCGCTGGCTTACTGCAGATGAAACCCAGCGCGCAATGGTCCCTAACGGTCAGGTCCTAATTACCTCGAAAATGGATCATCTGAAGACCGAGAACTACAAGATCGATGAACGTTTCAGCGGTGTCGGGATAGCTCATGACCTGGCGCCAAACGATGATAAAAACTCAGACATGCGTTATGACATCCACGACGCATTCAAGTCCAACGTATCGGTCGGTCATGGTCCAAAGGCTGTCATTGCGGCGGCAGACACAGCAGCAGTGTTACTAGATGATTCGCAGACAAGCTCACCGATTTTCTGGTTTTCTTTAGTGGGCTTGAGCGCCATGGTGACCGCTGCATTTCTAGTGACAGCACTGCGTTTCCGATCTCGCTGGGAATCACGCCGTCGTCGGTTGACCGTGGCGCAGCGAAAATTGGCCCGCGTGGTTTTGGACCTTGAAGCCTTGGAAGCAACCTATGTAGCTGCTGAAGAATCTCGTCGCCCGAAAGGTTTCACCGAAGCCTGGGAACAGCTACAAGAAATGTCTCTTAGCGCAGCACGTGGTGAAGACCCGCTGGTTATAGCTGTGTATGACCGCCAGACATCGCTGAGTCAAAAGACCGGTGACGAGCTAACTGCTTTCGAAGCGATGGCACGCAAGCTGACGGCCTTGGCGGATAGTCTCATGGGTGCCGGCTCGGTGCATGCGAAGTTGGCCGGCACCGGATCCACCATGGACAAGCTGAGCACTCCGATCAATGATGCGGCCACCGAACTTCTCATCAGACTCGAAGATGCACCGGGCAAGATGATCTCTGGCGAGGATCTTCAAGGATTACGTGACTCGTTAGGTGCACTTCTCGATGCAGCCCAAAGGACTCACCGCAGAGCGACGCCGTCAAGGCCTGGTCTGCGGCGGAGAAGAATCTGGCCCGGCACACCAGTCAGATTATTCGGCGTCTACGGCGCTATCCTCACGGCACGCGCCCTGCGGTTCAAGAAGTTAGTGCTGAACACAATCAGTTGCGTTCCACCTTGGGCCTGCCGCCGGTTTCCGCCAACGGAGCGCTGAACCAGCTGAAGACCGCAAACTCCTTAGCCAGAGCCATTCTCGGAGACACCCTGAGTACGGATCAGGCTTCTCAACCGGCTCAGGATTCATCGGCTGGTTGGCTGAGGAAAGTGGCCGGGCAGATCAGCGCACGAGCTAGTCGAGGCGAAGAACCAAGCAAAGCCCGCACCATCAAGATCGTTGCATGGTTATCAATACTGTTCTGCGGTTCTTTGATAGCAGCCGGAATCATTACCTATCAGGTGAGCAAAAAACCTCAGAGCAACTATGACGGTACTGGCCGGGGCATGGTCTTAGAGATTGATGACAAAGCAGGACTAGTCGATGAAGCCGAAATTCGACGGTACATGGAGGAAGACTTTGATCAGGAACAGCACCTGTTGGTTGCTGTCCGTGATGCAGAGTCCTACCTGAAAATACAATCGATCGAAGGTTCAGAATACAGAGAGTCAACGGCTGAAAGTGTGCGTTCAGCTATTTGGCGAATCAGGAACGAATATCAGGATCGTGCGGATTCACAAAGTAAAGAGTTGCCCGAAGGCCTAACGATCATTCCCTTGTTGATTACGGACAAAGGTCGAGGGATCGTGCCAGGGCTGATCTCTGGCACGGTGCTCAGCGGAAACGCATCGTGGGGCTCAACCACCGCGTGGGATTTCGGAAGTATCACCGAATCTAGATATCCGTCCATGGAGGTTTCAAATGAAGCCGGGGACTTCGCCAGGGTGCTGGAACGAGCAGAATACGAAAAACCCGATTTCAGCGTAGCTTTACTGTTCTGGATTCTGACTTTCATGCTGTTCTTCACCGTGCTCAACCTTTTCCAGCTGATCCAATTCATCCTCGGCGCCAGTGGTCAGTTCACCCGATTCACTCGTGGCTCCCGTTCGCTGGAAAAGACTCGAAAGCGCCTGGAACATCTGGCACTGGGGCTGGAGGATTCACAGATCAATGCAGTGGCAGTCCTAGGAGCTACAACTTCCAGCCGTGCCGACGAAGCTGGGCAACGACTCTCTGAACGCGCCTTGATGATGGCATGGAGAGAAGCTGAAGAACTCTCATCAATGAGCCTGTCCCAACGGATGGGCTCGGGCTTCGCGGCTCGAACCACACACCTAGAACGTCTCGTGGCTTTGCTCGATGAGCGAGATGCTGATGTTGCCAAGCGGGCGCGTGAACTGGTGGTAGCCAGCCGCGGCGCCGGTGGAGATACGCCTGGGCAAGTAGTGTTGCCGGGGCAGCCATAACTGCCACCCCGGCAAGTAGCTAGAGAACTCGGGAACTAACTAGCCTAGAAGCTCAGGTAGTTCGCTTGGCTCATTTCCCAAGACCTTCTGGGATAAGAATTCGGTGACCACTTGGTACCAGATCTTGGCGTGCTGCGGAGTAAGGATCCAGTGGTTCTCATCCGGGAAGTACAAGAACTGGTGCTCGGTACTGCCATCTTCCTTTTGTGGCAAGCCTGAGTCAGCAAGAAGTTCGTACCAAAGACGAAGTCCTTCGCCGATCGGAACGCGGTAGTCCTTGTCTCCATGAATGACCAGCATTGGGGTGACAATATTTCCTACCGAATGATGCGGGGAATTCTGCTCGCGCATTTGTGGGCTCATCTCGCGAGTCCAGTAGAACGCCGCATCGGTGGTCTTGCCAAAACCTTCCAAAGCCCACAGGCTGGCGTGGGTGACGATGGCCTTGAAGCGGTCGGTATGCCCGGCCACCCAGTTGGCCATGTAGCCGCCGAAGGAACCGCCCATTGCGGCGGTGCGCGTTTCGTCGATATCCTCGCGGGCTTCGGTCGCATCGGTGATGGCCATGAGATCCGTGAAGGGCTCCTGGCCCCAGCGGCCCCAGCCGCGCTGGATGAAGTCCTGGCCGTAGCCGGTGGACAGGGCGGGGTCCGGCAGCAATACCGCGTAGCCTTGGGCCACCAGCAACCAGGGGCTCCAACGCCAGCTCCAAGCATTCCACGAACCCAGCGGACCGCCGTGGATCCAGAGCAGCAGTGGCGCCTTGTTCTGCGCCGAGGCCGTCTCCGGCAGGGCCAGCCAGGCGCGGACGGTGGAACCATCCTCGGCCGTGGTGCTGACCTCGGTCAGAGTGCCGGGAAGCGCGGGGCGCTCGGCGGGGAGATCAGTAGCGTGGCTTCGGCGAAGTCGCCGGCTTCGAGCTCGTGGACGTGGGTCAGGTCCACGGCCACCGGCTCTGCCGGGTAGAGGTAGCTGGAACGCAGCGCGTAGGCGGTGCGTGAATCGCTGCTGATGGTGACGTCGGTGAAGCTGCCGTCATCGGTGAGCCGGGTGATCTTGTCGTTGTACAGGCTCAGGTGGAAGATCGGGCTGTGCCCGTTGTCATCCGCGGTGAGCAGCAGCGAACGCCCATTGGGCACCCACTGTATGTCGTTGACCCAGCGGTCCCAGCCATCGGCGATCTGGTGGGTTGAACCATCGGCCAAATGCATCAGCCACAGTTCGAAGACCGGGGCGGTCTGCGCAGTGGAACGGTGCCAGCGTGCGTAGGCCAGCTCCTTGGAGTCTGGGCTGATCTTGCCAATGGTGTATTCGTAGGTGTCATCCGGGCTCAACAACATTTCTTGTGCGCCGGTATGTAGATCGATACGCATCAGACCCGGTGCGCTGGAAGCTCGACCTTCAGGAACTTGCCATTCGGTGATCAAAAAATCACCGTTCGAGGCAACATCGAAGGCTGTTTCTTGCAGGTTGGCACCGATGCCTGGTGTCAGATCGGTGAGTTCTGCGCGCTTAGAATCTTGGACTTCAGGAAGGTTGCCCGAATAGAAGTGGGCAGTTGCTGGACCCAGATCATGGTCCCAATAACGCACCGGGTATCCGGTGTGCAAAATGGCGGAGACCTTTTTGTCTTTGCGGTCCGTGCGCAGTTTTTCTTCGGCTTCAAGGTCTTTGGCGCGGCTGTGGCCGCTGCTTTTTAACACAATGGTTTGCGGTGACTTACTGCAGACGCTTAGTGATTGCACGCCGGCCGGGTGAGAAATGGCCGGACGGGCTTCACCACCTGCCGCTGGTAGTAGCCATCCTTCAGGTTTGGCGTCGTCCTTGCTGGAACGTTTGGCCACGAATAGTAGGTCGCCGTTAGCGGTGAACTGAGGTTGGAATTCGCCGTGTTCGCCGAAGGTGAGCCGGCGCGCTGGCAACTGTCCTTTGGGGTCGATAGACCACAGTGCACTGTCGTAGCTAGTTTCATCCTCGGACAGGGTGCTCATGGTGGTGACCAATTGTGTTCCGTCGGGGGAGAGCGTCAATCCGCCGACGCGGGCTAGTCCGATGTAGCTGTCTAAATTATGAAATGAATGCTTAGAGTGTTCCACCTCACTCATCTTGCCACTGATAAGAGCCCGAAACTACTGTCGGGGCAAAGTTACGCTAAACCGATAATGTGCCAGCCGATTGAGGCGAAGGATTTCTGGACGATTCACGTAACCCACGCCTTGCCCCGATGTTGTTGAGTAAATGATCTTGACCTCCCGATTTCTGTCCAGAACCTGTGGCCAGGAACCTACAGTTAAGAACTTCTCGGCTTCTGTACTTTTGTACAGATGGAACCAGGCTGTCCGCCGGTAATTTTTACAGTATCCAGAAAATCTAGTTGGAGGATAAGTGAGAATTGCAGTCAAAAAAGTGTCAGTTGCCGTTGCTAGTTGCGCATTAACAGCGGGTCTCGCTGTCAGCATGTCACCGGCCTACGCAGCCACCTCAACAGTCCAGTCATCGCAGACAAGGATCTCTGATGCGGAATCGCTCTTGGGCGCGGACGACCTAGAATATATCGAGAAATCATTCGAAAAGCTGAATATCCCTGTTGCTAAACAAAGTGCTCTTCTCGAAAAAATTTCATCAGGAAGAAAATTGGATTCTGAGACGATGAAATCGCCTGTGAAGGTCACCAAGGCATTAAATCCTGATGGTTCGCAAACCGTTACCAAATCTTGGGAGGATGGTTCGGCGATCAGTGAAACCGTATTTCCTGACAAGTCTGCCGCTGCTTCAACGGGTGGTTTCCCGCTAGCATTGCCTGCTAGCGTCAAGGGATGCACAACCAAGTACGAAGTAGGTATGACGCATAAAAGCAGTTGCCAGGTGTGGCACCAAGCAGTAACTTGGTCAGCAGGTTTTACGGCCAGCTTCCGTTATAGTCTGAGCAATGGTCATTACATCAAAAGTATTAGCAACCCCAAAACAGGCGGAATCGGGATGGGAAAAGGCTCGTTGAGCTACATCAAGCGCTCTGCATACTCAAGTCAGACGGCCAAAGCTCAGTTGAAGGCCCGACAAACCGTGAAAATTGCAGGAATACCAACTAGTCGCGATGTAGGAGTGATCCTAAACGTCAATACTGGTGGTGGCTCCACCTCATCGTTCGGTTCATGATCGAAGCATATTGAAAGAGAGTATTTGAAATGCAACCGTGGCAGATTGTCGTTGCAATAATCGCTATTGCTATCGTGACGTTCGTTGTCTTTTTGGTTCGACAATTTTTGGTGGGTTTTTCAGCTCGAGAAACGTCTCATCTGGACCGCGATTCACAGCGCCAGGAGTAGGACCACGCAATAGGTTCTGTTGAAGAAGGTTGGCGAAGTTTTCGACGAAGAGACGCCAGCCTTCTTCGATAGGTAGCCAGCGAATTTTTCCCTGCCAAGTGACCTTGTCAGACAGGTGGAGCGAACTAGCTTCTGGTAGACCAGCGGTTCCAAGAAAATCTGGACTTGCGATGAACACTCTGAGGACCAGCGGCGCTTCGAATAGCTTCGCAAAGCGCAACATCATCTTGTGCCGATTGCACCAGTAAGTCGGGGTTATGCGTCGCGGGATTCAACGCTTAAAACAAGACCAGCAATTATCGGAGTCAGTACCTTGGCGGGTCTTTCAAAACAAAACAGCGGCCCGGGAAATCAGCTTGAAGCTGTGTTTCCCGGGCCGCAGTTTACGCGGTAAAAGCGAAGTCGCTTAGACCTCGTTCGCCGGCGCTTTGGCGTTCATGCGAGCCTGTGCCAGCTCGTTGATACGGCCGCGGCACAGGTACCAGCCACCGATGATCATCGGAATGATGATGACCAGTGAGGCGACGGTCCAGGTGCCTACCGGGTTATCGAAGGCCATCATGACCAGCACCATCACCAAGAAGGCCAGCGTGACCCAACCGGACACCGGTGCCCAAGGCATGCGGAAGCTTGGTCGATCTTGCTCACCACGCTTGACGGACTTCACCAGGGCCATCTGGCACAGCACGATCATGCCCCACGAGGCGATGATGCCAATGGCAGCAAAGTTCAAGACGATCTCAAACGCCGCAGCCGGAACAATAGCGTTGAGGATAACGCCGAGCACAGCAACTACCGCGGTAATCACGATGCCACCGTATGGAACGCCAGCTTTGTTCATGCGGCCTGCGAACTTTGGTGCCGAACCGTTTAGCGACATGGAGCGCATGATGCGACCGGTGGAGTACAGGCCAGCGTTCAATGAGGACAGCGCTGCGGTGAGCACCACGAGGTTCATGATGACGTCCATGCCCTTGACGCCAATGGAACCAAAGAAGGTTACAAATGGTGACTCTCCGGAGCTGTAAGCGGAGTAAGGAAGCAACAGCGAAAGCAGAACCAGCGAGCCAATGTAGAACACAGCTATACGGATGATCACGGTGTTGATGGCCTTAGGCATAACCTTCTCGGGGTTCTTTGCCTCACCGGCTGCGGTACCAATCAGCTCGATCGAAGCGTAGGAGAAGACCACGCCCTGCATCAGAACCAGCACCGGCATAAAGCCGTTAGGCAAGATGCCACCGTTGCCGGTGATCAGTGAGAAGCCAACTTCTTGGCCCTCAACCGGGGTACCGAAGATGACAAAGTAGCAACCGATGATCAAGAAGGCCACCAGTGCGATGACCTTGATCAGCGCAAACCAGAATTCCATCTCGCCAAAGGCCTTGACCGAAATCAGGTTCAGAGCCAGCACCACGGCCAGCGCTGCCAGCGCCCAAACCCACTGTGGCACCGCGCCGATCCAGGCGACGTACTTGCCGAAGAAGCCCATATACAAGGCGACCGCGGTGATGTCGACAATCGCGGTCATCACCCAGTTCAGCCAGTACAACCAACCGGTGGCAAAGGCAGCCTTCTCGCCGTAGAACTCACGAGCATAGGAAACAAAGGAGCCGGTGGATGGTCGGTGCATGACCAGTTCGCCCAGCGCACGCAGAATCAGGAAGGCAAAAAGCCGCAGACTGCGTAGCTGACCACGATGCCCGGTCCGGCATCGGCCAGTCGGCCACCGGCACCCATGAACAGGCCAGTTCCGATGGCGCCGCCCATGGCGATCATCTGCATCTGTCGCGAGGACAAGCCCTTGTGGTAATCATTATCGCCAGCGGTGAGCGCGGCATCAGGCACGTGCGGCGCTGTGGCGTGCGGGGTAGATGAGTCCATGAGGATCCTTGAAATTAGTCGGAGAGGTTAGCGAGGCGCTCAGGGGAGAGCAACTCATTGAGATCTTGTGCAGAAAGCAACCCGCGTTCGAGTACTAACTCTGCAACGCCACGTCCGGTAGCCAATGCTTCCAGAGCCACCGAAGTGGATGCGGCATAGCCTAGGCGTGGGTTCAGCGCGGTCACCAGACCGATGGAGTTCTCCACCTCACGGCGTAACGCTTGCTCATCAACGGTGATGCCGTCGATGCATTTCTCGGCCAGGGTCAAGCAACCATTGGTCAGGTGCTTAAGTGAAAGTCCGATGGAATGTGCGATCACTGGTTCAAAGGCGTTCAGCTGTAGCTGACCACCTTCGGCCGCCATGGTGACGGTCAAGTCATGACCGACCACCTGGTAAGCGATCTGGTTAACAACCTCAGGGATCACTGGGTTGACCTTGCCGGGCATAATCGAGGAACCGGACTGAACGGCAGGCAGATGCAAGTCGTTCAGGCCAGCGCGCGGACCGGAAGAAAGTAGACGCAGGTCGTTGCAGATCTTGGAGATCTTCAACGCCACGCGCTTGAGCACGCCGGAGAGGTGCACAAAGGCGCCCACATCGCTGGTGGCTTCGATTAGGTCAGGGCTGGTGGTCAGCGGCAGACCGGTCAGTTCACGCAAGTGACGGCAGACGGCTTCGGCGTAACCGGCCGGTGCGTTCAGACCGGTACCGATGGCGGTAGCGCCCAAGTTGATTTCGGTCACGAGCGACAGTGACTCAGCTAGACGTGCCCGGTCTTCACCCAGGGTGACGGCCCACCCGTGGAACTCCTGGCCCACGGTCATTGGCACAGCGTCCTGAAGCTGGGTGCGGCCCATCTTGACCACGGTGCGGAATTCCGCGGCCTTGGCGTTGCACGAATCTTCGAGCACCTGCATCGCTGCCAGCAGCGGCTGGGTAGCAAAGTGGGTGGCGATGTTCACCGCGGTGGGGTACGCGTCATTGGTGGACTGCGAGAGGTTCACATGATCGTTCGGGTGCAGGAACTGGTAGTCACCCTTTTGGTGGCCCAGGATTTCCAGGGCCAGGTTGGCGATGACCTCGTTGGCGTTCATGTTGGTGCTGGTGCCGGCGCCGCCCTGGATCGGATCCAGGATGAACTGGTCGTGCAGCGAGCCGTGGGCGATGGACTCGCAGGCCTGGTCGATGGCCCGGGCGCGGTCGGCGTCCAGCAGTCCCAGCTCGTGGTTGGCGCGGGCCGCGGACTGCTTCACGCGCGCCAGTGCGCGGATCAGGTGCGGGTTGCCAGCCAGGGTGGTGCCGGTGATGTTGAAGTTGTTCTTGGCGCGCAGGGTGTGCACGCCCCAGTAGGCCTCCACAGGGATGTCGAGGTCGCCAATCAGATCATGCTCGCTACGCGTTTCGCCGCTGAGCAAGGTTTCAGACATGGTGGATGTATCTCCAAAAAGGTAGTTATGCGAAAAAGAGAAATCTAGAGAGCCTTGAGCACCCCGACGGGTGCACCGCCACCAAGTGCTGGGCTGGTGGCCAGTTCGGCCAGGGCCGCGGGTGCTGCTTCGCCGAGGAACTCGGTGAGTAGCTTGATGGTGATCGGCATGCGTGCACGGTCCCCGCCGTCGGCGATTTTTACTGCCAGCGCGGTGCCATCGGGTAGTGCGACCGCCTGGATGCCTTCGAAGCCGTCTTTGGCTACGGCCCTGGGAAGTGCACGCATGAGGGCGGTGACATCGCGGCCCTCACCGGCCACCAATTCTGGGTGGGTGGACATCGCTTTGGCCACGCGGGCCTCGGGGGTGCCGGCCTTGGCAGATGCCAGGCGAGCAAAACCGCGGGCCAAACCAACAAGGCTGATCAGGTACACCGGGGTGCCGCAACCATCGGTGCTCACCCCGCTGATCTTTTCACCGGTGAGCTCTTCGACGGTGTCCTGCAGCATCTGTAGCAAACGCTCATCGTGCAGGTAGTTGGCGGTATCCCAACCCTTTAGTTCGCTCAGCGCTACCAGAGCTGCATGCTTGCCCGAGCAGTTCTGTGCCAGCTGGGTAGCGGTGCCGCCCTGTGCCACATAGGCTTGGCGTTCGGGCACACCGTAGGGCAAGTCGGTGGAATTGCCCAAGGCCGTAGCGTCGAGGCCAGCAGCCTTCAGTGTGGAAGCGGCCACCTGCTGGTGGATCGGTGCACCGGAGTGGCTAGCTGAAGCCAGGGCCAACTGCTGGTCATCAAGTTCAAGACCGGCACGCAGCATGCCTACCGCGAACAGTGGCTTCAGGGCTGAGCGTGGGTAGTACGCAGCCTGCGGTTCGCCATAGCTGGTGCGGACTTCACCGTTGGCATCAAGCAGAACTGCCGAGCCGTAGTGGATGGACTCCACTGCATCACCACGGGTAGCCACCACCAACGGCTCATGTTTGGCCAGCACCGGGTTTTCTAGCTGGGTGATCTGCGGCTGGGACGGGGCGGGGTTCACTGATTGCTCCTGACGATGGTGGACACTGCGTGTTGCACTGCGGAAAGGTGATCACTCATGGCTTGGTTGGCGCCATCAGGATCTTTGGCTTCGATGGCCCGGAAAATGGCCAGATGCTCGTTTTTAGAAGGGTCTCGGCGACCGGCCACGAGGTTCACGGTTTCGGACTGACGGGCCATGGCTTCGCGAATGTCGGCCACCACTTTGGTGAACACCGAGTTGCCGCTGGCTTGGGCGATGGCGGCGTGGAAGGCTGCGTCTAGTTCTACCCAGGCGGCCGCGTCATCTTCCTGATCCATCTGCTCAATGAGCCCGCTGATGCGTTCTAGGTCTTCGGAAGTACGTCGAGTCGCGGCGAGCGTGGCGGCCGGAATCTCGATATGTGGGCGGGCTTCGAGTAGATCATCGGAGGAGAAATTACCCAGCTTGAGTTCGCGGGTGGGGCAGTGCGAAATAACAAACGTGCCACGGCCGGTTTCGGTCCGTGTCAGTCCAAGGGCTGCGCAGGAGCGAAGGGCTTCGCGAATCACCGAGCGGCTGACTTGGTAGCCGGCAGCGAGGGCGGCTTCTGAGCCTAACTTGCTGCCAAGTGGGATTTCTTGGGCTTCAATGGCCAAGCGGAGTGCGTGGAATACGGCTTCGGCAGCAGAGCGTCGCTCAATCGGCCGTTGTCCGGGTGTCCAGCTGTCTGACAGGTTCACGTTTACCAGTCTGCGGTGTGATCCACCCAACGTCAAGTTCGCTGGGTCACTAATTTTTTGCACAAAATTAGGGACTTGGTTCACGGCACGTAAACCAAGCCCCTGATTTGGGTAGATAGAAGAAAAGTCTTTTTCAGCTACTTACGGGATGGTGATGATTTGACCTGCGTAGGCCAGTCCGCCACCAAAAGCGAAGAGCAATACCTTGGAACCGGATGCCAATGGCTCATTCGATGCCATCATCTTGGACAAAGCCAGCGGCATGGAAGCAGCTGAAGTATTGCCCGAGTGAACCACGTCGGTAGCGACTCGTGCGTTGGGAGCACCAATCTTTTCGGCCAGTGGCTCAATGATGCGCAAGTTAGCCTGGTGCAGGACGATAGCGTCCAGCTCCTCTGGCTTCAGACCTGCACGGTCAATGATCTTCGAAGCGATCTTTGGAAGCTGGGTGACGGTCCAGCGGTAAACGCTCTGACCGTTCTGCGCGAACTTCATGTTGTTTTCGGTTTCAATGCGGACCGCGTCCGACAGGGAAGGAACCGAGCCCCAAACAACTGGTGAGATGCCGTTGTCTTCCGAAGCGGTGATGATGAAAGCGCCGGCGCCGTCTGCGGTCAAAACGCAGGTGGTGCGGTCGGTGAAGTCGGTGTAATCGGTCAGCATTTCCGAACCGATAACCAATGCCTTGGTGGCTGAGCCTGAAGCAATGGCGCCCTGGGCTAGACCAACTGCGTGGGCAAAGCCTGCACAAGCGACGTTGACGTCCAGTGCGGCTGGACCCTGGTCCATGCCCAATACGTTGGCCACACGAGCTGCCATATTAGGCGAGCGGTCGGTGGCGGTGCAGGTGGCGACAATAACCATGTCGATATCAGCAGCGGTTATATCGGTGGCGTTGCCCAATGCCATCTCGGCGGCCTTGATAGCCATGGAGTCTACGGTTTCTACTCCGGTGCCCCAACGACGTTCTTCAATGCCAACGCGACGAGTGATCCACTCGTCGCTGGTTTCCACCAACTTTTCCAGCTCGGTGTTAGGGACGATGCGCTCTGGCTGGAAATGGCCAAAGGCGACGACTTTGCTGCCGGTCATGGATATAGCTCCTCGGTGGATTCAAATCTGCTCTTCTAAGGTTAGTCGTTTAATGTGCTACTCGCTGTTCATGTACCTCAGAATGCATGTATTGCTGGATACATCCGTGTATTTTGTCCTAATTCGTTCGGTTATCGAGAAGCTGGGATTTGTTAGGACTTCACATCGTGTCAGTTCCTTGTTCATCTCTTCTTTAGAACAGAACAGTTCAATGGAATGAACAGCAGCACGACGCGGGGAGGGAACGATGAAGCCACTGACAGTTATTCATCTGAGCGACACTCACCTCTGCCGCGACGGGCAATTACTCCACGAGACCATCGATTCGTGGCAGCAAATTGAACTTGCGCTAGAAGCAGCACGGGCGTTCTCGCCCGACGCGATTGTCCTCACCGGGGATATTGCGGACCGCGGAGCACCCATTCACTCTCGGGCAGCCAAACTGTTCAACGAGTTCCAAGAGGAACTGGGTTGTCCGGTGATCAGTATTCCAGGCAACCACGATCCAGCCCGAAGTGTTGGAGCTGAATTTAATACCCGAAGACTTTCAACTGGACCTCACCCGGCCAATACCGTGCACGAGGTTATGGGCCTAAGAATTATTGGTCTAGACAGTGGTGGGTACCAGCAAAGGCAAGGAGAGCTGGATCGCGCCCAGCTGCAATGGCTCGAATCGTTGCTGACGGTTCCAGCTCCGCGCGGTTCGCTCCTACTGATTCACCATCCCCCGGTGGAAGCAACCAGCGAGTTTAGAGCCGGCCGAGGACTCAAAGATCCCATGGCATTGGCCGCGGTCATTGCGGGCAGTGACATCAGAGCCATCTTGTGCGGGCACTACCACCAGGCCGCAAGCAGTCAGCTACTAAATACTCCGGTATTCATGGCGCCGGCTGTCTCCTACAACATGAATCCATTTGCTTCAGATGAAGTTTTGGAAGAATCCGGAGCGAAATTTGCGCTCCTGCAATTGGGACTGAACACAGTGAACTGGTCCGGTGCTTCAAGCGATCAGTTCACCGGTATGCCACGGGACGTGGCCTTACCCGCTCCAGTCAGTATTTACGAGAACACTGACTGATCCACAGAGAACTTCGCACCGCAGGAAAGAAAACTAGCGGTGCACGCCAGAAAGAAGAAGACGATGAGCGAACAGAAAATTGTATTGATCCGCCACGGACAGACCGAATGGAACAAAGCAGGCCGACTTCATGGACGAAGCGACTTGCCAATGAACGAAACCGGCGTACGCCAAGCCCAGCAGCTGGCTCAGGAATTTGCCGTACAGGGTCCGTGGGCCGCCGTGTATTCATCCCCGCTCTTCCGGGCATTACAAACTGCACAGATTATTTCCAAGGGAATCGGCACCCGTGCCCTGTACGAAAACCCTGAACTCATGGAACAAGACTTTGGCGACTGGGAAGGCAAGCTTGTTGGCCACCCTGCTGATGAGCAGCGACAGCTACACATTGGTTCCGGCGAAACGGAGAAACATCTTGTGGAGCGAGCGGTCAACGCCTTGTTCAAGATTTGCCAGCAGCACGCAGGCGAAAATGTTTTGGTAGTCAGCCATGGAGCACTGATCAGCTCTGTACTTAGCGCACTGACCGGTGAATCTGATCCGCGGGTAGCCAACGGAACCTATCGCGAACTAGATGCGCGGTTGCTGAACAACTACGTGTCCCGAGAACCACTGAGCCACTAAAAGCGACTGCACTAAATAGGTCCGCGGGCTGGTCAAGAGACCAACCCGCGGACTTATTTGCTAGGCGTTTTTACCACCAAGATGAATCGGTGACGGTAACAACCGGTTGTCCGGTGCTCCAATCGATGTTGCCCGTGAAGCTCCGTTCGATTTCTTCCTCGTCGTAGTCGATGTACTCTTTGTCCGTTTGCTTGTATTTGAACGTGACAGGCGAGCTTTCGAAGGTATCCATTCCTTCAAGCGCTACTTGCTCGGCCTGTTTCTTCACCGAGAAGGACTCTAGATCTTTGGCCTGCAACTCATAAGGGCAGCCCTCATCGAGATTGGTCGGTGCGGTGACACAAGCGGTAGAAAACGCTCGTACCTTCTCCAGCACAAGTTGATCAACCTTTGCCGTGGCCACGGTGCTCAGAGTAACGGCGGCTTCCAGATCATCTGGGTGATTTGCGCGCAATTGCTGAACATCAGTTTCTTGGTATTCAGTGCTTGGGGCCGTGACGTTGTAGATGCCAGGGTAAACGTAGTAGTCACCGCTGTAGGAGGAGGAAGTTTCATCAAAGAACGATTCGCCCTCACCAAGGTGAACCTGTTCCTTGCCAACGGTGACATCCGAGACTAGACCCGAACTGATTTTTACTGGCACCAGTAGCGGTTCGTTCAGTTCCCAGGTATCAAGCAGCCCGAACTCTTTGTCCCCGCGGTCTACGCTAAAGACTTTTTCATGCTGTTCACCGTTAATGGCGTAGGTCGCGCGGATAGTTGCTGAACTGTCGTCCTTGGACTCACGTTTAACATCGACAACCTCCAAACGCTGCTCGGCCCCAGCCATTGCGTCATCTGTGAGCAGAACGCGGGAAGCATTATCAATGCCCGGGTCAACCATTTCCCCGGCCTTGTCTGCTTTTCCATCAGCCAGCAGGGATAGATACTGCTCGACCTGTGCCTCTGGTTTTCGCTGAGAATTCAGGTAGGTCACGGCACCAATGCCGAGACCTACAAGGACCGCCAAACCGAGTACGCCAAATCCAACAGCTTTTGCCTTCGTCTTGGATGCTGCGGAGGCTGGCTGAAGTGCAGGCGCTGGGCCTACAGGGGAGACCGGTGCGGTGTTGGCGCTCGCAGCTGGTGCTGCGGCAAACGAAGTTGTGGCCGGTTCGGTGGTGGTGACCGGCATGGTGGTGGTCGGAGTAGCTGGCGCTGGTGCTACTGAGGCTGCTGGTGCTGCAGGTGCCGTCGCGACTGGAGCCTGTGACTGTCCGGAGATCCAGCGTTCCGTAGCAGCTTTACCACCCAGAACGCCGAGTAGCGCTGGGAAGTAGCGGTAGACCTGAAGCGGCAGAAGTTCGGCGAGCACCGAGACGATAGCTGCACCGATGGCTAGGAAAATCACGGAATACCAAGTGATGCCGAAGGAGACATCTGCGTTCATGTTGCCCAGTTCGCCAGCGCTGATCTTGCCTCCCAAGGAAAGGCTGGTTAGCCACGCGAGAATCATCCATAGGACGAGTGTGACAACCGGTAGCTGCCATACCCGCTGCCAGTTGATTCCACTGGTACGGGTGCGGTGAATGCCGACTCGAATCGCCACGGCAACAACCAAGAGAACAGTAAGGACAATCAGCCAAGCGCCCTTACCGTCGGCGAAGTCCCAGATCCGGTACGCGGAGGTTGGGATGGAATCTCCGGTGAAGTTTTCCAGGGTCGAAGCGGCACCAGAAATGTTTGGAGCCACCGCACCGAGGACGCCCAAAGCACCAAGGTAGGCGCCTAGGGTTCCAAGCAAAGGAAGCAACATCAGAGTCATGCTCCACGGCATGTCTTCGCTCTTGTTGACCAATACGATGATGACGCCGACTACGGCAAAGACCGTCAAGACAGCAACAACAAGAGTAATTGCCTCACGTGCACCGTTCATCAGCGGAGTTTCAGCGCTGGATCGAGCTGGGGCAGTGGCAATGAACTGTGAGAAGAATACAGTGAGCAGAACAGTGAAGAAGACGCCAGCGTACCGCGGCGAAATCGTTGCACTCACGAATTCCATGGCTTCCATACTGAGCTTGCCAAAGAGCGAAATGATCAAGAAGACCAGTGCAAGAACCAGTGCGTGCAGTCCCGAATTCAGAGCGGCGCTCTTCCAACCACCGGCAGGAACGCCTCGCTTGAGTTTGCGAACTACCAGGTAGTTTGTAATGCAGATTGCGAGAATCGCAGTGATCGAGACAAGCGAGAGCGCTAGGTGCGCTTCTCCGGACATGCCGAAGCCACCACCGTTGCCCGAAATCTTCAGGCCACCGCCGAGCATGGTGCTAAATAGCAAGATGAAGGCTTTGAATGAGTTGAGTTGCGAGGCTAACCCTGCGTCTGAGTAGTCAGAGTAATCGCTAGCCCCTGATTCCTTAGCCGCGGATGCCAACGGAATAAGGTAACAAAGGGCAAGTACGATAGCGATAACCGCAATAGCGCCGGCCTGAATTGCGAGCAATTGAAGGCTAGCTTTGGACTTGAGGTCCACTAGCGCGTCAATAACCTTTTTTACCTGCGGATTTTGTCCGGCTGGTGCCAGCGGTGGTGGCGGAGGATTGGAGGGCGTTTGAGGCGCCTTTGGTTCATCCGGTTGTTGCAAATTTTCCAATGGAAGTCCTGACGTGGTGCGATGATGATCAAGCAATGGCAAAACTCGTCGCATTAAAGTCGAACGAGTTGAAATTTGGCCTACCAATTTCATATCACAGAACGCGGACAAAATACCTCCGAATAGAGACTGTGACGCTGTTTCAAAGCCTGAATTCGCTTTTCATTACGCACATAAAAAGCCGGGGTCAATGAATATCAAAATTCATTGACCCCGGCTTGGTCACCGGAACTCCGATTTAGAGAGAACGAAGCAGTACCGCGGTGCCTTGTCCGCCACCACCACAAATACCAATGGCGCCCAAGGAACCGGCAGGTAGCTCCTGCAGCTGTCGAGCCAAGGTGCCAATGATGCGAGCGCCCGAAGCGCCGATCGGGTGACCCAAAGCGGTGGCTCCACCATGCTGATTTACGATGGACTCATTGATGCCCAGAAGTTTGGTGGACTCAACAACTACCGCGGTGAAGGCTTCATTGATTTCAACCGCCTTCAGGTTTTCAGCCTTTTCGCCGGCCTTCTGCAAGGCGGCGGCAATCGCATTTGAAGGCTGCTCATGCAAGGTGCGTCCTGGGCCAGCGACAAATGCGTGCGAGACGATTTCGGCCGAAGCGGTCAGGCCAAGACGTTTAATGGCGGCGTCGCTGGCCAAGACCACGGCGGCAGCACCGTCGGTGATCTGCGATGAGTTACCTGCCGTGATCGTTCCGTCCTTCGCGAATGAGGGGCGCAACTTAGCTAGGGTTTCTACAGTGGTGGTGTCACGAATGCCATCATCTTCGGAGTAGGTTGTTTCGCCCTTGCGGGTGGTGACGGTGAACGGAGCAATTTCACCGGCGGTAAATTCGCGAGAGACTGCAGCCTTCTGGTGCGACTGCGCGGCAATCTTGTCCTGAGACTCACGGGTGATGGAAAGTTCGCCGTTGTGCTCTTCGGTCGAAGCACCCATGGAACGTTTTTCTGCCGCGTCGGTCAGACCATCGTGGGCCATGGTGTCAATCATTTCGATGGCACCGTACTTAACACCAGCACGAGCTCGTTGTGCGTGGGGAGCAAGAGTCATGGACTCCTGACCGATGGCAAGAACTACATCTGCTTCACCGCTATTGATGAGTCGGGCACCGGCGACCACTGCCTCGGCGCCGGAGAGGCAGACCGCGTTCACCGCAATGGATGGAACGTTCAGGGGAATACCTGCGCCAACTGCAGATTGGCGCGCAGGGTTCTGACCGGCTGCCCCCTGAAGTACCTGACCGACGATAACTTGCTCTACTTCTTTGGGGTCAACACCGGCGCGTTCCAACGCGGCTTTAGCCGCGTGTGCACCAAGCTCTGTGGCTGGAACATTGGCGAAAACGCCGTTGAACTTTACAAAGGGTGTGCGGGCGTAACCAACAATTTTTGCGCTCATGCGTTCAGATCCTCCAGGATGTCGACGGCAAATTTAGCTGCCGTGATCTCTTTAATAGTTTCTACGGTTTCACCGGGGGCCACTGCGCGCAAGGTCAAGGCGCCGTTCTCAATGTCGAACACTGCCCGGTCGGTGATAATTCTGTTGACTACGCCAACGCCGGTCAGCGGTAAATCGCAGCTCTCCACGATCTTGCTGGTGCCGTCTTTGGCTGTGTGGTCGGTTAGCACGATCACTCGTGGCGTTCCAGCAACGAGGTCCATGGCGCCACCCATACCTTTGACGAGTTTGCCAGGGATGGTCCAGTTGGCGAGGTCGCCGTTGGCGGCTACCTGTAATGCACCAAGAATGGCGGTCTGTACATGGCCTCCACGGATCATTCCGAACGAGGTTGCTGAGTCGAAGAAGCTGCCACCGGGCAAGATGGTAACGGTTTGTTTTCCGGCGTTGATTAGATCTGCGTCTTCTTCACCCTCGTATGGGAACGGGCCCATGCCCAGCAGACCATTTTCACTTTGGAGTTTGACCGAGACACCTTCGGGTAGGTGATTGGCGACCAAGGTAGGAATTCCAATACCGAGATTGACGTATTGTCCGTCGGCTAATTCGCTGGCTGCAATGGATGCCATTTCATCACGTGTCCACATGTTTAGGCCTCCTGCTTGCTGCGTACGGTGCGCTGTTCAATGTCCTTGACTCCGTCGGTGGCCACCAAGGTCTGCACAAAAATACCCGGGGTCTCTACCATTGAAGGGTCAAGATAGTCATCAAGAATTTCTTCGGCTTCGGCGAAGGTGTGGCGGCCAGACATGGCAGCCAACGGGTTGAAGTTCATTGAGGTCATGCGGTAGCGCAGATTGCCTTCGGCGTCTGCTTGGTAGGCCTTGACCAAAGCGATGTCCGCAAAGATGCCTCGCTCTAGGATTGCATGCTTGCCGTTGAATTCCATGACTTCTTTGCCTTCAGCCACCGGTGTTCCGACTCCGGTCGGAGTGAAGAACGCAGGAATGCCCACTCCGCCAGCACGCAATCTTTCGGCTAGTGTCCCTTGCGGGCAAAACTCAACTTCAAGTTCTCCGTCGAGGAACTGTTTGGCAAAGAGTTTATTTTCGCCAACGTAGGAGGCCAGAACCTTGGATACCTGATGATTTTCTAGAAGGATCCCTAAGCCTTTACCGTCCACGCCCATGTTGTTGGAGACGATGGTGAGGTTGGTTGCTTTGGAATCCCGCAATGCGGTGATCAGTCTGTTGGGAATGCCGGAAAGGCCAAAGCCGCCCACGGCGATGGTCATTCCATCTTTTACTACTGCGGCTAGTTCTGCTGCCGCGTCTTCTCGAAACTTCGTTGTCATCGATTTCTCCCTGCGTCCACTATGTGGAGAGCGGTTATGTCTTGCTATAAACCTACGTAGTCGCAGATGAGCATTCAATAGTGATCACTGGATTGGACGCATATTGATCGGATAGTGAAGAAAGTTAGACAGCTTGTCCATAATATGAACGCAAGTTTTGAAGCTAGACGACATCAAATTCGTTGCCTTCAGGATCTGCCATGCAAGCGGCGAAATGATCCATCTCCGGTAGATCCATCACGCTGCGGATGCTCGCGCCGAGAGCCACCAAACGTTCGGCTTCTTTGTTGACCTGCGCCTTGCGTTCTTCAAAAGGGACGCTGCGTCCTCCGCCAACTAAGAGATCAACATGCAGACGATTCTTGATGCTCTTGGATTCAGGAACCTGCTGGAACCACCAGCGCGGTCCGTGTCCTTGCGGATCGATGAGCGACTCGGGGATATCGCCGGCGCCTGGTGGCAACTCTTCGGCGGGCACGCCCATGGCCTGCCAATATGAACGCCAGGTGGTGTGGGGGCTTGGTGGTGGTTCGGGGATGTAGTGCATTGCCTGCGACCAGAACTCGACCATTACGCGCGGATCATTACAGTCAATTACCAATTGCCATGAACTCTTCATGCCCCACAGTATGCACCTAGTTGGCGACATAAAAGAGGGAGAGTCAAAAAGAATCGTCCATAATATGGGCATGAGCAATTTACCGGCCGGAGCCCAAGTGGTTGGCCGACTGGCTACCGTACTGAGAACGGTGAGCGCCTCGATGCCGCAGGGCATCACAACCAGTGAGGCCGCACGTGCCGCAGGCTTGGCCAGGCCTACAGTGCATCGACTGCTATCGGCCTTGGCCACCGAGGGTTTCTGTGACCACGACCGAAAGACCGGCAAGTGGCTACTTGGCCCGGAGCTCTACCTCATGGGAGCGGTGGCCGCCGAGCGATACGACATCAGCGAGCTGGCTCGTGAACACGTCACGGCATTGGCAGAAGCTACCGGAGAATCTGCCTTTCTTTCTGCGCGACGCTCAGATGAAACGGTGTGCCTCCTACGTCAAGATGGCGCCTTCCCCATTCGTTCCTTTGTGCTTTACGAAGGGCGTCGCTTCCCGCTGGGTGTGGCATCGGCGGGCATGGCCATCCTTGCTTTCCTGCCCGAGGAGAGTATGAAGCGCTATCTCGCTAGCGCTCAGTTAGAGGCCGAATACGGTTCTGCGCACAGTGCTAAGGAATTGCGTAAGAAGATCGCCGAAACCAGAAAAGCTGGTTACTCCATCAACCCCGGACTCATCGTTGAGGGCAGCTGGGGAATGGGTGCAGCGGTCTTTGATAGCTCTGGACAACCTGCCTGGGCGTTGAGCTTGACCGGCATCCACACGCGCTTTGAACAAGAGCGCCGCGAGGAATTGGGGCAACTTCTTTTGCACCACGCCCATGAGCTCTCGACCAAGCTGGCCGCGCGGACCAGTGGTGCTCGGATGTAGCGCTTAGCTGGTTGCTAGAAAACTGCGGTAATCTTTTTGATCGGCGGATTCAACAAGACACGACCGTCACCGCGACGCAGTACAAGTATTAAAGGAACGGTAGACGTGGTCTCAATCCCTGCTGGCATCAGCACGCCACACATCATGATCGATGTGGCCCAGCTGGAAAAGAACATTTCCAAAATGGCCCAACGGGTCGCCAGTCAAGGTTTGAAATTACGCCCGCACGCAAAAACCCACAAGATGCTGGAAGTCGCTGGCCGTCAACTAGACTCTGGTGCCGTCGGGCTGACCGTGGCTACCGTCGGTGAGGCCTTAAGCTTTGCGCTGCAGGGCGTGGCCAAGATCTTTATTGCTTATCCGTTATGGGTTGATGAGTCTCAAGCAACTCGCATTGTGGAGTTGATGCGACGTGCGAAGCTGAGCATCGGTACTGATTCGGTCGAAGCCGTCCAGCAGATGTCCCAGATGCTGGGGGAGAAGGCCGCAAAAATCAGGCTCATGATTGAGATTGATAGCGGGCATCACCGCAGCGGTGTGCGACCACAAGATGCGGTGGCCATCGCCCAAGCCGCCAGCGCAGCTGGCATGCGCGTGCACGGAGTCTTTACCTTCCCTGGGCACAGCTATGATCCCGATGGAATCGACGCTGCGGTTAATGATGAATTTAAAGCGTTGGCCGAGGCGACAAGGTTGTTGCGTGAAGCCGGATTTGAAATCAAACGCATCAGCGGTGGCTCCTCACCGACCGCTGCCTTGAGCGATAGCTCTGTGCTGACCGAAGTACGTCCAGGGGTTTACGTTTTTGGGGACGCTCAGCAATTTGAACTTGGACGTATTGGCTTTGACGAGATCTCATTGACTGTTGCGGCAACCGTGGTGAGCCGTCATGAAGGAAATGAGCAGATCCCTCGCCGAGTAGTACTGGATGCCGGTAGCAAAATTCTTGGCAGTGACCGTCCTAGCTGGGCCACCGGGTACGGGCGCATTGTGGAATGTCCGGACGCCAGAATTAGTGCACTCTCCGAACACCACTCCACGGTCCTGTGGCCCGAAAATCTTGAGCTGCCTGCGCACGGCACTCGCCTGCAGGTGATCCCGAATCATGTGTGCCAGGCAGTGAACCTGGTTGATTCTGTGTTGGCCGTGCACCCCGATGATTCCATCGAGGTGTGGGACGTGGCTGCTCGCGGGCTGAACTACTAAATACTTCCCTAGCTCTCTAAGGTGGTTTGGCGGTTAGCTGACCCCAAAAGTGGGCAGGGAAGTTTTTTGCCAGCAATAAACATCAAGTGATGTTTATGTGTTACGCTGAATTCATGATCAAGCCATACGCCACCGTTGCAGCCGGATACACGGTCTACTCCGACGTTGAATTCATGAACTTTCCTGCCGGGGAAGCACACTTCAAAATTGGATCCGCAGCCAACGAGCAGACCCCAAGCCACATCATCATCACCGGTACTGACGCCAACGACTTCATGCGAGCTGGTCTCTGGATTGACTACGCACACCAGCATGGTCACGAGGTCAGTGTGGTCATTCCATATCTGCCAGCAGCGCGGGCCGACCGTGGAGAACCCTTCGGTGCCAAGGTCTACGCAAATATGATCAACGCGCTTGAAGCTGATCGGGTGATCTGCTTTGATCCACACTCACCAGTGATCACCACCTTGGTCAATAACCTGACTGTTATTGATCCAGCTGAACCGCTAGCCAAATGGCTGGGGCACTTCGGCCAGCACTACGACGGCATTATCGCTCCGGACGCCGGAGCGGTGAACCGGGCAACTAAGGCAGCCAAGGCCTTCGGACTGCCGGTCTATAAAGCAGGAAAGAAGCGCGACTTTGAAACCGGGAAGCTCACCGGCTTTCACTGCGAAGAGCTTCCTGTTGGCGGCCGCTACCTAGTAGTTGACGATATCTGCGACGGGGAGGGACCTTCAGAGGTCTAGCCGCTGCGACCGGGCTGCCAAAGGAAAACCTGGATCTCTGGGTTAGCCACGGGGTGTTCTCGGGAGCCGCCGGTGAACTGAAAAATCACTTCGGACAGATCTTCACGACCGACTCTCACCCTGGACATACCAACCCAGAGGTCAACGCCCGCATCTTGCCCATCGCCTCAATCATCCCCACCTACCTCTAATCCTCAAGGAGTCATCATGAACCTGCTCGCCGACACCACCACCACTGCCGCGATCACCGCACCGCTGTTCCTCACCGACTGCTACAAGCTCGGACACAAGGACCTCTACCCGACCGGCACCACCAAGGTCTACTCGAACTACACCAACCGTGCCTCCCGCATCGACGGGGTAGATCACGTAGTGCACTTCGGTCTGCAGGCCTTCATCCAGTCCTACTGTGTTGAAGCCTTTGCTCCCTTCTTTGCCGCTGATGAAGACGAAGCTATCGCCGAGTATGAAAAAACTTTAGTGAGCGTCTTGGGCCCGGAGCACGGCATTGATACCAGCCACATCCGCGAATTGCACCAGCTCGGTTACCTGCCGCTGGTCTTCCGCTCGTTGCCTGAAGGCACACGCGTCCCGTTGCGTGTGCCAAGCTTCACCGTGGAAAACACAGAAGCTGACTTCTTCTGGTTGACCAACTACATCGAGACCATCCTGTCGGCTGAAATCTGGCAGGCCTCCACCTCGGCAACCACCGCAGATGTCCACCGCCAGTTACTGGACGCAGCCGCGCAGCGCACCGGCGGCGACTCGGCATTTGTGAATTGGCAGCTCCACGACTTCAGCTTCCGCGGAATGGGTGGAGCCCACGCAGCAGCCATGTCCGGCGCCGGTCACCTACTCTCCTTCACCGGGTCAGATTCACTAGGAACCATCGACTGGGTCAACCGCTACTACCCATCAACTGCTGGAAGTGAGAACGGACAGATCCTTGGATCCATCCCTGCTACAGAGCACTCGGTCATGTGTGCCGGAATTGCCCACGAAGATGAACAAGCAACCTTTGAACGCATCCTCGAAAAGCACCCGGTAGGCAATGTGTCGGTAGTTTCGGACACCATGAATTTCTGGACTGTACTGGGAGAAATCCTGCCAACGCTCAAGGATAAGATCATGGCCCGCGAAGGAAAACTGGTGATCCGCCCGGATTCGGGAGACCCCGCTGACATTGTCTGTGGCACCCGAAGCAACCCCGAGATCCCAGAGCCCGAGCAGGATCAAACACCTGAGCAAAACCCCGCTTACTTCGGAGCCGTGCAACTGCTCTGGAATGAATTTGGTGGCACTATCAACGCCGCAGGTTTTAAAGAACTCGATCCACACATCGGGCTGATCTACGGGGACTCCATTACCCCAGCTCGGGCCAAGGACATCACCGAACGGTTGGAGAAGGCCGGGTTTGCCGCCTCAAATATTGTCTTTGGTGTTGGCTCATTCACCTACCAGTACGTCACCCGCGATACCTTCTCTTCGGCAGTCAAGGCCACCTGGGCAGAAATCGATGGTCAGGGTTATGACTTGCTCAAAGATCCAGTCACTGACTCTGGCATGAAAAAGTCCGCAACTGGTCGATTAGCGGTGCTACGTGATGAACAAGGGGAGCTGTACTTGGTAGAACGTGCAGATGCCAAGGCCCAAGCAGCCTCACTATTGGAGGCTGTGTGGAAGGACGGCGAGTTCCTCAAGACCCAGTCCTTCAGGGATGTTCGCAACGTCTTGGGCAACATCGCGTAGCCGGCATTGAGCAGAGGGCAGGAGCAGGCGAATAAGATGGGAGTTATGCCGCAACAGCCCCTGGTCTCCATTGACGCCGTACCCTTTATCGTCGTGGACGATTCACTGCACGTGATCACCGCTCGTCGCCAGTGGGACCCGTTTATCGGGCAGTACGCACTGCCAGGTGTTTTGCTCAACGCGCACGAACGACTTAATGAAGCCGTGGCACGGGCGCTGGCCGATAAGGCCGGAGTCACTGAAAAAGTCACTCCCCAGCTGGTTGCTGTCTTTGACGACTTTGAGCGTGATGAGCGTGGGCCCACGTTGTCCATGGCGCACCTAGTGATCCTGAGCCACATGCCCGAGGATGAGAACGTTGCAGCGGAACCCCTGCTGAACCTGCCAGTGCTTCCCTTTGACCACAACATCATCATCACCCGCACCGCGGCGATGTTATTGGACTCGCTGTGGATCAATCAAGAAGTGACTAGGGCTCTGCTGGGTGAGCAATTCACCACCGCAGATGTGGTGGCACGCATGAAGGAGCTGGCTGTCGCTGCTGGCCGCCCCGAACCGGTGATGAACAATGTTGGCCGTGCACTGGCCACCAACAAGTCGGTAGCCAAACTACCGGCCGTGGCCGTGGGCACCGGTCGCCCACCGGCACGGTGGCAGTGGGCCGAGAACGCATAAAAACCTGCATAAAAATCGCAAGGTTACCGCCGCGTAGGGCATGATAGAGGCTATGGAGAAAAGCGCTGCGCCCGCTTGGGTAGCTAATTATCAGCCCGGTGTCCCTGCCGAGATCGATCTGCCTACTGAACCACTGAGCCGTATGTTTGAGCAGTCGGTGGCAGAAGCCGGAGCGAGTCCAGCCACTGAATTTTTCGGTCGCCGCACCAGCTACACGCAACTAGGCGAACAGGTTGAACAGGCTGCCGAAGGCTTGCGCAAACTGGGAGTGCGTGCCGGGGATCGCGTGGCGCTGATCCTGCCCAACTGCCCACAGCACGTCATCGCCTTCTACGCGGTATTGCGTCTTGGCGCAGTTGTAGTTGAACACAATCCGCTGTATACCTCCCGCGAACTTCGCCACCAGTTTGAGGACCACCAAGCTCGTGTGGTCATTGTCTGGGACAAAGTTGTTTCAACGGTGCAAAAGTTCCCTCAGGACGTGCAGATCGACGCTATTGTGTCGGTCAACCTACTTGACGCGTTCCCACCGATGAAGCGTTTGGCACTAAGCCTTCCGGTCAAAAAACTGCGCGATACCAAGGCTTCGCTGACGGTGCGCACTTCGGGAACCACCAGCTGGAAAGAGCTGCTCAGCGGCGGACGTCTGGATGCGGGTCATCCACACCCTGGGGTAGATGATCTGGCTGTCATCCAGTACACCTCTGGAACGACCGGCCATCCCAAGGGCGCAATGCTCACCCACTTCAACCTTTATTCCAACGCCTTGCAGGGTGAAGCGTGGATGCTAGGGGCCAAGGAACGCGAAGAAATTCTCTACGCGATCCTGCCAATGTTCCATGCCTTTGGCATGACCCTTTATCTAACCTTCGGGGTGAAGAAACAGGGCTTGCTGGTGCTGTTCCCGAAGTTTGATGCCGAGATGATTCTTGATGCCTGGAAGAAATCTCCAGCCACGGTCTACTGCGCAGTTCCACCTATTTATGAGCGCACCGCGTTGGCTGCTAAGGAACGTGGCATGTCGCTCACGAGTGCCAAGTATTGCATCTCTGGCGCGATGAATCTTCCAGACCACGTAGTGGAACTGTGGGAGTCCATGTCCGGCGGCCTATTGGTTGAGGGGTACGGCATGACCGAGTCCTCCCCGGTAGCACTGGGTAATCCTTTCCACCCAACTCGTCATACCGGCACCATCGGTGTTCCATTCCCATCAACCCTGATGAAGGTTGTTGACGTGGAAGATCCCTCCAAGGAAGTAGCTCAAGGCGAAGCTGGCGAGCTGATGATCAAGGGTCCGCAGGTCTTCCAAGGCTATTGGAACAATCCTGAAGAGACGGCTAAAACAAAAACTGCCGATGGCTGGTTGCACTCAGGTGATGTGGTCACCGTGGATGAAGATGGTTTCACCCAGGTGGTTGACCGTGCCAAGGAACTGATCATTACCGGTGGGTTTAATGTTTCCCCCACGGAAGTTGAAGTAGCCCTGCGCCAGCACGCCGATGTGGTTGATGCTGCAGTCTTCGGCAAACCTTTGGCTCGCGGTGGCGAGATGGTTGTTGCGGCCGTCCAGCTGGAACCAGGTGTTGAACTGAACGAAGACGGCCTGCGGGCTCATTGCCGTGAGCTGCTAGCTGCCTACAAGGTACCCAAGCGTGTAGTGGCGGTCGAGGAATTGCCCCGCTCATTGCTTGGCAAGATCCTTCGCAAGCAAGTCAAAGACGAGCTGACCGACACGATCTAACGTAAGCGTGGCATCGCCGAGAGCAACTTCTGGGTGTACTCGCGCTGCGGGGAGCCGAAGATCGACGCGGTATCACCGTGCTCGATGAGCTTTCCTTGGTGCATCACGGCCACGGTGTCGCTCATGTGTTCAATGACCGACAGATCATGGCTGATGAACAGGTAGCTGGTTCCGGTCTCCAACTGGATCCGATCCAGCAGATCCAGCACGGTGGCCTGAATGGACACATCCAACGCCGATACCGGTTCATCAAGAACTAACACCGAGGGTTTCGGTGCCAGCGCACGGGCGATAGCTAAGCGCTGGCGCTGACCCCGGAGAGCTCGCGTGGGTTGCGGGCCAAGAGGTCTGCGGAAAGTTCTACCTGTTCCAAAAGCTGAGTTATGGGCTTTCGGTATTCGCTGGCGCGCTTGGATTTTCCGCGGCTCAACGCATCGGTGAGCAACTGTCCTACGGTGTAGCGCGGATCAAATGAGCCCAGCGGGTTCTGATAGATCGCACCCATCTGCTCTCGCAGGTTCTGTCGCTGTGAGGCAGTGCTGGGGGAGAAGCGCTCGCCGAGCAATTCGACGGTGCCGCTATCGGGCTTTTCCAGACCCAAAACCATACGCGCGGTCGTGGTTTTTCCCGAGCCTGATTCGCCCACAATGCCCAGCGTTTTACCTCGCGGTAGCTCAAAGCTGACCGAGCTGACGGCTAGGTGCTTGCCGAAGCTCTTGGATAAGTCTTTTACCGACAATGCCGGGGAGTGTTGTTCGGAGTCCTGAATCTTTCGTGCCGGACTTGTTGTTTCCTCGGCTCCAAGATCCGAGAGCGCGGTGAAGCGAGGGACCGAGGAAGGCACGGCCCGTAAGAGCTTGCGGGTGTAGTCATGTTGCGGGTGTTCCAGGATTTGCTGTGTAGGTCCGGACTCAACAATCTCACCGTGGCGCATCACTGCAATGTCATCGGCGAGGTGGGCTACCTGGGCCAAGTCGTGGCTGATCATGAGGATGCCACGGCCCTGTTGTTTCAGCGCGCGAAGCTGCGAGAGGACTAGAGCGGTAAGTTGCGAGTCCAACGCGGTGGTGGCCTCATCGGCAATGACCACCTGCGGGTTGCCAACCAAAGCCTGCGCAATCAACGCACGCTGACGCATACCGCCCGAGAGTTCGGTGGAGCGCTGCTTGGCTCGCACGTCAGGTTCTGGCATGCGTACGGATTTGAGCACTTCGAGAACTCGCTGTTTGCGTTCTGCGGATTTCAACGCAGTGTGTTCTTTGAGCCCGTCATTGATCTCGCGTCCCACCGGGCGTAAAGGATCCAACGCCATTAAGGCATCTTGCAAGATCAGGGAGAGAGTATTTCCGCGGATTTTCTGCCAGGCTCGGTCCGAAAGCGAACGAGCATCGTGCCCACAGATGTCCAAGGTACTTGCGGTGACGGTGCCACCGGAAAGTCCGAGAAGACTTCGTGCGGTCACCGATTTTCCAGACCCTGATTCGCCCACCAAGGCAAGGACCTTTCCCGCCTGAACGGTAAAGGAAATGTTTTTTACTGCCGGTGTTCCGTCAAAACTTACGGACAGATCTTTGACGGTGATCAGAGTTTGCTCGCTCATAGTGACTTCACCTTTCCGCCCAAAGCGCGGCCAATCAGGGTTGCAGAAACTGCCACGGCAACGATGGCCAAGCCAGGGAACAGACTCATCCACCACGCGAGGTGAAGGTAGGTGCGTCCTGCCGATAACATGGCGCCCCACTCAGGTGCTGGAGGGGCGTGCCCAATCCGAGGAAGGATAGCGCTGCCGCCCAAATCACTGCTTGACCGATGCCCAAGGTGACCAGCGCCAACAGTGGTTTCAGTGCGTTCGGGATTAAGTGGTTGCGCGACTTGCGCCACGTGCCACGTCCTAGGACCGTGGCAGCTTCAAGCATCTCTGAATTCTTCAGACTACGGATTTGGCTGCGTACCAGTCGGGCATAACCAGGGGCCGTTGACAGGCCCACGGCAACAATGGCCGGTCCGACGCCGGGCCCGGTGAAAGCAATTATCAGCAGGGCCATCAACAGAGATGGAATAGCGTAGAGGGCCTCAAGGATGCGCAAGATGATCTCATCAAGCCAGCGCGGAGACAGCGCAGCAATGGTGCCCAGCACGATGGCTAGTCCCATGCCCAATGCCGTCGCGGCCAAACCAATGGCTAGCGAATCGCCGGCCCCGTGGATGACGCGAGTATAGATATCGCGGCCCGATTCGTCGGTACCGAAAAAGTGGGCCAGCCCTGGCTTTGCAAACGCTTGCGTTGGGTTGATGGCCAGTGGGTCACCGGGAGCCAAAACAGATGGTGCCAACGCCATCAGTAGCCATAGGCCGATAACCAGTAGGCAACAGATTTTTGCGGTGCGGCTCATCGTGACTCACCTGCTGGATTGATCATTCGTTCAATGCCTTCGGAGATGGCCATAACCACGATGTAAACCAACGCGGAGAACAAAGCGATGCCGGTAACCATGGGAATATCCCGGGCCAGCACCGCTGAGAGTAAAGAACGTCCCAGTCCCGGGCGGGCAAAAATCGCCTCAACCACTACCGCGCCGGAGAGTAATGAAGAAAATGCCCAACCGGTCAGGCTCAGTGCGGGCAGGGCGGCATGGCGCAGGCCATGGCGCCAGAAGAGTTTCAGTCGGCTTTCACCGCGAGCTCGGGCGGCCAGCGCAAACTGGCTACCCATTGCTTCGCTGAGTGAATCTCGCATTAGCTGGGTGAGGAATCCAGCCAAAGGCAAAGCCAGGGTGAGAATCGGAAGTACCAAGCCGCGGCTGGTGCCGTTATCCACCGCTGGAAGCCATCCCAGCGCTGAGGAGAAGAGCATGATCAGTACGGCACCCAGCCAGAAGTGTGGAACCGCAGCAGCAATGATCTCTAGCAGGCTTCCTACCTGGTTTCCGATGCGGCCTGCACGCATGGCCAGTGCAGAAAAACAGAGCGCCAAAAGCCAGGCGGCGGCCAGCGCCATCAACGATAGCCATAGGGTGTTGGGCAGTACCTCGCCCATTACCTGGGTCACCGGCTGTTTCAGCGAATAGGAGGTGCCAAAATCAAAGGTGGCGAGCTTGCCAAGGTACAGCAAGTACTGGGTGATGACCGGTTGGTCCAGTGCATACTCGGCTCGGGCCGCGGCCAAAGCTTGAGCGGAGGCTTGAGAGCCTGGTCCGCCCATAATTGCCTCGGCCGGGTCGCCGGGGATCAACCGGATGGCGATGAAGATGGCCGAAGCCACCAGCCATAACACCACCAACGCCCCGCCGACCTTGCGACCGGCCCAAGCCAGCGTGTTCATCAGATGTTACTGATCCAAGAAGGTGTCGAAGTAGATCGGGGAGGACACCGCAGTGGTGGCGCCGACACCGTGCACGTTCTTGCCGTAGAGGAAGTGGTTCTGCTGGTCATAGAGCGGCAAAACGTAGTAGCCCTCAAGCACAATCTTCTGTGCCTGCTCGTAGAGCGATGCGCGCTGCGCTTCGTCCTCGGTCTCTTCGGCCTGCACCAGTAACTTGTCTAGTTTGTCGTTTTTCACCTGTGCATTGTTGGCGAAGTAACCCGACGGTGCTGGAACGGTGGAATCGGAGTGGTACAGCACGCGCAGTACCGATGGGCCAACCTTGGTGTAAGGAGCCGAGACTAGGTTGTACTCATGCTTGGCCAGTGCGCCGTACCAGCTGGACAGGTCAAGCAAGTCGATCTTCACTTCAAAGCCCACGGCCTTGGCCTGTGCTTGGAACTGCTCAAACAGGGACTGCTCGGCAGGTACAGACTGGTTGGTGGATACCGGGAAACGCACGGAAAGGCGCTTGCCATTCTTGGTGCGGTAACCCTGAGCATCACGTTCGCTCCAGCCGGCCTCATCAAGCAGGGTATTGGCCTTGGCAGTATCGGTGCCAAAGAGCGCTTCATCGGAGTAACCCAGTGGTTCTACCGAGGAGAGCAACGAGTAGCTACGCTTCGCTGTGCCGAAGAATAATGCGCCAACACCGGTGTTGGCGTCCACTGCGCGGATAAAGGCTTCACGCACTTTTTGGTCATTAAATGGTGCCTTGGAGCTGTTGAGCTCAATGCGGTTTGCCGAACCCGGACGCGGTGCATCCAGGTGGCCTAGGCCAGCATCTGCTGCAGACGCGATGGTATCTGGCTGGGCGTTATCAATGACATCAACTTCGCCGGACTGCAGGGCCGCATAACGGGTGGCCGCTTCCGGGATGAAGCGCCAGGTAATGCCGTCGAGGTAAGACGTGGAATTAGCACGCTGATCATTAGGGACCGGCAAGACGTAGTCATCGTTGCGGACCAAATTGACGGCCTTCTGATGTTCCCACGAAGCCACCTTGAAGGGACCGGTGCCAACTGGCGAAGTGCAATTGGTGGCCTGATCTCGCTCTAGTGCTTTGGGGGACTCGATGGCGGTCCAAGGCATAGAGAGCGATTCAAGCAGAGCGTTATCTGGGGAGGAGAGTTTCAGCGTCGCGGTCAGCTCATCTTTAACCTCAACCCGAACAACCTTGCCCACCGCGAGGTAGCCGGTGGAGGAAGCGGTGTTTGGGTCCTTGAGGTGTTCAATGTTCTTTTTGATTGCCTCGGCGGTGAGCTTGGTGCCGTCGGTGAACTTGATACCGTCATGCAAGGTAATCGTGCGGGTCAATCCGTCTTCGGAGACTTCGGTCTTTTCGGCCAGCCAAGGGATGATCTTGCCTTCAGAATCTTTGGTGAACAAGGATTCAAGGAATTGGCTTGCTACCAGGGCTTGTGGGTAATTGCCGCCCACATGCGGATCGAGGCAGCTTGGCTCGGCATCGCCCGAAGCGTAAACCATGGTGCCGCCGGTGACCGGTTTTGCATCTTGTGTTGATGAGCCGGTGCTGCCCGCAGATGAGCAGCTGGCCAGAAGTGCGCCGATCAGAGGCAGGGCAAAAGCCCCGGCCAGAATGCGCGAAGAGCGCGAGTTGCGTTGCATGAGAAGTGACTTACCTCGGTGAGCTAGTGGAATGACCATTCCAACTTTAGCCCTGTGCAGAGAATTCGTCAGATCGGCGCACTATGGCGCCGATCTGACGAACTTCAACGCAGGTTGGGCAACGCCAGTTTTTACTTTTCGCTGGCTACGGTCAGGCGACGGTTCTCGTGAGCTGGAGTTTCGATTTCGTCGAGAATTGCGACGGCGAAGTCCTGGCTGGAAACAAAATCGCCAGCAGGTGAATCGGTGCCCTGCGCGTAGCTACCGGTGCGGCGACCTGGTGCAATCACTGGAGCTGGTGCAACAACGGTCCAGGTGATTCCAGAGACCGAGGTGAACATGTCATAAACAGCTGCTGCGGTCAGTGCTTCAGCCTTGTAAGCTTCTGGGAAGTCTGGGCTTTCGACCAAGCGAACACCGTTAACTTCGGTTGCGCCTGCGCCGCCAACAACGATCAGGCGAGCTGGGATGAGGGTTTCGGTGATTTCCTCGAAGGCATCCAGGTATTCCTGGTGGTCCCCGCCCGTGCGCGATGGTGGCACGGAAATGACGATAACGTCATTGTTCTTGCCTAGATCGCGGTAGGTTGCGATGTCGTTGAGTTCAGCTGCGACGGCGGTGGTGCCGGCAACTTCGTTGCCTGAACGAGTTACCGAGGTGACTTCGTGTCCGCGGGAAATGGCTTCTGCAACAACTTCAGTGCCGACCATGCCAGTGGCTCCGTAAACTGCAATCTTCATAGTGAATCTCCTTGGTAGTGGAATGCGTTATGACACGATGGTATCCTTTGAATACTGACTACTACAACGAAACTAGGTTTCCTAATGGATAGCCATGAGTCATTTAACGTCTTCGTGCAAAACTGTCCTTCACGTGAAATTATGCAACGACTAGGGGATAAATGGACACCTCTGGTGCTGCTCGCGCTTGCTGAAGGACCACAACGTTTCTCTGTATTACGTTCGCGGATCGGTAGCGTCACCCCAAAGGTACTGACCAGCACCCTGCGCACCTTAGAACGCGACGGACTGGTCAAGCGAACGGTTTTTGCGCAGGTGCCGGTTCGTGTGGACTACGAACTCACTGATGTTGGACTCAGCCTGCTTGATCCCATGGAAATTCTGCGTCGTTGGTCAGAACAGCACGCAGCTAAGGTGCTCAAAGCACGCGACGAGTTCGATGCCCGCGATGATCTGATCCGTAGCTGACCTCGCCCTTGAGTTGTCGCCCAAGTCACATAGACTGTGCTCACATAGAGCAATAACGGGCAAAGGAGCCGGTGGTGTTTGAAATAAGCGACGACCAGAAATCGCTGATCGGCATGGTCCATGATTTCGCGGAAACCAAGATCGCACCGATGGCCCAAAAATGGGATGAAGAGCAGCATTTCCCCATTGATGTCCTCGCCCAGGCAGGACAACTGGGCATGGGTGGCATTTATGCCTCGGAGGAGCACGGCGGCTCGGCGCTCACCCGCAGCGACGCGGTGCTGGTCTTCGAGGAACTGGCCAAGGCAGACCCGACCCTTGCCGCCTACATTTCCATCCACAACATGGTGGTCTGGATGGTCGATAGCTTCGGCAACGACGAACAACGCGCAAAATGGCTGCCGGACCTGATCAGCATGGAACAGCTCGGCTCGTACTGCCTGACAGAACCGGGTATCGGCTCCGATGCCGCGGCCCTGAGCACCCGCGCCCGCAAAGACGGAGACGAATACGTGCTCAGCGGTGTCAAGCAATTCATCTCTGGTGCCGGAAGTTCCGGACTCTACATCGTCATGGCCCGCACCGCGGATACCGGCGCTCGTGGCATCAGCGCCTTCCTGGTTCCAGCGGATCTGCCGGGACTGAGCTTTGGCGCCAATGAGAAGAAGATGGGCTGGAAGGCGCAGCCCACACGCCAGGTCATCATGGAAGGCGTGCGCATTCCCGCCGAAAACCTGCTGGGCGAGGAAGGCCAAGGATTCTCCATGGCCAAGAAGGTTGCCACCGATGCCGGATTCAACGTGGCCAATAGCGCCATCCAATTGCACGGAGGCTATGGGTACCTTGCGGACTACGGCATGGAGAAGATCTTCCGTGATCTGCGAGTGCACCAGATCCTGGAAGGAACCAACGAGATCATGTCCCTGATTGTCGGGCGCAGCCTGCTCGATAACTGAGCAGGAATCAGGAACCTGGTGTGCCGATTTCGCTGGCGCGCACCGGGTGCGCGGAATACGAATCGCGGGGGTCTGGATGCACCGCGGTGATCACCGCATCATTGGCGATAATGGCCTGCACTGTTCCCAGCTCCATGGCATCAAGCAGGGTCCGCTGGGTTGGGCGCATCATCTTCAGCTCACCGCGTTCAAGCGCCGCAAAAAGCTCCTGCGGCTTAGCCCAGTCGGAGCGCACGGCTTCGGTGGTCTGGTGTGCAGGTTCCTGATCCGCAGCCAGCGCCGCGACAAAAAGTAGGTATCGAACCGGCGAGGGAAGCCCGCGGGAGTCACCCAATTGGCCCACGGGAAGAGCTGGCCGGGGTCGAGGACCAATCCGGTTTCCTCGAACACCTCGCGCAGGGCGGCGGCCAGGATTTCACCGGCCTTCTGCTGGGCGTTGGCTTCGCCCTGATCCCAAACGGAGGTACGCGCCCAGCGTTCGGCGTGAGTCCTGATGATCATCGGATCCAGCTGGCCGCTGCCGGCCGTTTCGCTGTCCTTGGGATCAACCCTGCCCCCGGGATAAACCACCATGCCAGCGGCAAAATCCATGGTGGCTACGCGATGCTGGACAAAAACCTCAAAGCCTTCAGCGCCTTCGCGCAGCATCAGGACACTGGCTGCGCGCCGAGTGGAACCGCAGGTGCTGGATCGTTGGTCGGTAAAGTCGTCATTGGCTGCCGATTCCTTTGAATGATGTACGGCCCTGACTTGTGAGGCAGGGGCAGGTGATCTTGTTTCAGCATATCCTCCGGAGGTTGACCGCTGTGTGCTGCCTCGGATCCTTCCTTGTGCATGAACGCACATTGACCTGCGGAATCTGCACAGCGTGAATCGTTGACCCGTGTCGGGAACTGGCCATAACTTTGCAGTAAACACCCGAGGTTCGGGTGCCTGCCGCAATGGTGCGCATGAAGGGATATCACCGGCCATGACTCAAGAATCAGAACTGCCAACGAGCACCACGGGCGGATTGCACGGCCGGCGCGCATTGGTCACCGGGGAGCCTCGGGAATCGGTTTCGCCTGCGCCCAGGCCTTGGCCCAAGCCGGTGCCAAGGTGACAATCGCTGACCTGAACGAGGAAGCAGCCCAAAAAGCGGCGAGCAAGATCGGCGGAACAGCGTGGGCAGTGGATCTTTCGGATACCGCGGCACTGGAGCAGCTCAGCATTGATACCGACATCTTGATCAACAACGCCGGCATCCAGAAAGTGGCCGCGATCCACGAATTCGAACCCGAAGCCTGGCGGCTGATCCACCGGCTGATGCTGGAAGCGCCCTTCCTGTTGATCCGCGCAACCCTTCCCGGAATGCGCGAGCGCGGCTTCGGGCGGATCATCAACATCTCATCGATTCATGGCCTGCGCGCCAGCGCTTTCAAGAGCGCCTATGTTTCGGCCAAGCACGGTCTGGAAGGGTTGTCCAAGGTCACTGCGCTGGAAGGCGCGGAGCATGGGATCACCAGCAACTGCATCAACCCGGGCTACGTCCGTACGGCCCTGGTGGAAAAGCAGATCGCAGACCAGGCCAAGCTGCATCAGATTCCGGAGTCGGAAGTGGTACAGAAAATCATGCTCACCGAGTCCGCAATCAAGAGGCTCGTCGAGCCTGATGAAGTCGCTTCCCTGGCTGCTTGGCTCAGCTCCGATAAGGCCGGCATGGTTACCGGTGCCTCCTACACCATGGACGGCGGGTGGAGCGCGCGGTAGATTCAGGGGCGTTTCCCCGAAGCAGGCCTGTGCGTACTTGCTTAGTGGGTCGCTACTGGCTCTTTCTTCGGTTCCAATACGTTGGCGGATGCTAGGCAGATAACCATGCCAATGATTGGCAGGATGAAGGCGTTGTTGATTCCAAGCTGGTCGGCGAGCCAACCGATGATCGCGGGACCGGCGAGCACCGCAATATATCCAGCGCCGACGACGCGGGCTAATTCTTTGGCATTTGAACCATGAAGGTTTCCTGTTGCGGTAAATACCTGCGGGACACAGCCAGAGAGGCCTAGCCCCGTAGCAGCCCAGCCAATGCACGCAAGCGGAAGGACTGGAGAGCAAATGACGGCTATGAGCCCGGCGATCGACAGGGCAGCGCCATAACGGAGAATTCGCGCGGGACCGATTCGTTCCGCGAGACGGTCGATTGTGAATCGTCCAATTGTCATTGCGCTCACAAAGCACGCCAAGGCTAGTGCAGCACCGCTGGATGTCGCGTCCAAGTGCTCCTGGGCGTGAAGGCTGCTCCAATCCATGGCAGATCCTTCGGTCAGCAAGAGCAGGAACGCCAAGCATCCGTAAGCGATGAGCTGCATCGTATGGCGTTTGCTTCGGTGAACCTTGCTTGAGGTAGCGGTTGAGCCGGTCACAATTGGTGGAGTCGGGTCTGTCTGAATTGTCATCAGCGTTTTTGCTGAGACAACAAGCAAAATGAGCACCATTAGGGCAATGGTAGGCAGCGTGAACCGATAACTGATGTTTAGAGCAAATGCGCCGGCTCCGATCACTGAGCCCAGCACACTGCCTACGGAAAACATGCCGTGGAAAGACGACATGATGGGCCGTTGGTACTCGCGTTCAACTTCTACGGCGGCGGCATTAGCTCCTACTTCAATGATCCCCACGCTAATGCCCAATGCCAGTGAAGCTATCGCTGCAGATGCCCAGGTCGAGCAGAAAAGTGGAGGAACGATGGTTATCGAGAGCGCCAATGAGCCGATGGCTGCGACTTTCCCGCTCCCGAATTTGTTGGCGGCATATCCGCTGGCCTGCATTCCGAAAATGCGCCACCGCCCAGTATGAGCAGGATGATCCCTAATTCGGATGTACTTGCGTGTAGATTGAATTTCAAAATTGGCAGGTGAACTGCCCACGACCCCAGAACCAGACCGAAAGCGACAAATGCCGCGAACACGGCGCGCCGACGTCGAGTCAGTTCGCCTCGTGCCGGGGAATTCGAAATGTGCATTGCAATTTTAACCTTTGAAGATTGTGGAAGCCGGGTGTGGCATAACGCTTGAGAACTTGTAGGGGAGTGGTTCAGTGAACTTGGAAACTACCGGATGCCTTCAGCGGAAAACATCAGCAGTTTTCAGTTTCTTGGGAATTAGGCCCAGCGGGGCAATGCCATTCGTGCCTGCGTCGTTGATTCGTAAGGCATTCCAGGAGACCACTGAATGAGTTCGAGTACTAACCCCCATGTGGTTCTGAAATAGGCCCACCTTAGTCCTTCCATATCCTGTTCTTCCTGGATGATGTCCGAAATTTGAGTGGTGTCTAGACGACTTGCTAATTCGTCGCTTGCCTTATCAATGTCGTCGACATGCAGGCATAGGTGCCAGCCTCCTGGATCCGCAGGTCGAGGCGCTGCATCAGGAAGGGTGGCAGTTCGATTCGTGTACTCAAGTAGCTCGATATTGAATGAATTACCCAGTACCAGGTTCGCTTGTCGCAGTGTTCCTGGCTCGGGTTCCAGCTCACCAGGCCAGACATATCCAAAATCATCAAACGGACCTGCCTTGATAACCACTTCGAATCCTAGGGCATCGACAAAAAAGTCGACTGCTTCCTCAAGATCGGGGACAGACATGCCGATATGGTCGAATGCTCTTTTAACTGTGATCATTTATCTCTCGATGTCTAGGGTTGCGAAAGCATCTTCTGCTAACTAACGGTCGGTAGGCAGAGATGGATATAAGGATTTGTGTTGAGAATTGGACAAAGAAACTAAGTGTTGATTCTGGTGGTGATCGGGCCGGTTAGGAAGCGGCCAATCCGAGAATTTGACGGGCGATGGCCACGGCTTGATCAGCGCCTCGAGACAGGCCCTTGGCTGTCTTTGTAGGTTCGAACCATCTGGTTGAACCCTCCAGCAGTGTGTTGACCATTTTCACCTTGATCGAGACATCTTCGAGTCCGAGGTCACGAGCAACCGCAATGTACAGCGATTCGTATAGATCGACCCAATGCGCCACTTGCACGCTGAGATCCACAGGAAGGATTTGCACTGATCGGTCGATACCAACAATCAAATCCCACAAATTGCTTTCGGGCAATTGAACCTGGCGTACGAAGTGGAGCCGGATCATCGAGTCGAGAAAGGACGAAGCGTCCTTCGCGGGGCGAACTGCATCAACAAGGGCGCTGCAAAAATGATGGAAGTGCCAGCGCAGGGATTCCGCGATGATTTCGTCGCGACCACCTGGGAAATGCGAATAAATTGTAGGTGCCTTGATATCAAGTTCTTTTGCCAACGTACGCATGCTAACGGACTGCATCCCGTGTACTACGCACAGCCTTAGGAATGCTTCGACGACACGACGCTTAGCAGGAGACATGTCGTCTATATGAGCGGTATCGAACTGACGCGCGAATTCATCCAACGCAAGCTGGCGAAAAGTTGTCGCCATAGGCTCTGACGTTGTCTTTTTCTTTTTTGTCGTTGCTCCATTAGCGGTCATAACCATCATCTTATCTGTTTATCCTGCAAATCTAACTTGCTCGCAGCTTGCTCTGCTCCACTGTAAAAACTGTTGTCTCCCGTTCGAATGTACTGTTCAATTCGAGATTGCGAGTTTTCGACGCAATGATCTTTCCTACGTAAAAGTCGAGTCCAGTTGGAGCTGATCATTAGACCTTCATTGAGGCAAAAGCTGACTAGTTTGCGTTGGTGCGATCAAGGCGATCGCTTGGTGGAGAGCTTTGCGGAGCTCTCCACCAAGCAAAACGGGTTACTACGACAGAGTGACAGGCATCTTGTCGTATGCGACTAATCGATCCGTGATGACGCGAATTGGCTCCTGAGCAATCGTGACTTCGGTAAATCGCTCCGCAATCATTGTGAAGATGATGTCAATTTCAGCACGGGCAATCAACTGACCTGCACAACTATGGGTACCCAAACCGAAGGTAAGGTTTCGGCTCGCATCGATCGGCCGCGTGAAATCAAACTTGTGTGGGCTGTCAAAAATTTTCGGATCGCGATTCACGGCCCCGATAGGGAATTTGACCATTGAACCAGCCGGAATGGAGATGCCCGCAATTTCGATGTCTTGGGTCGGGAATCGGGTAAGCAGGAGTTCGACGGGATTTAGCCGAGCGATCTCGTTGACAATCTGTTCGCGGGCTCCTGGATTATCCCGGTACTCTCGAAGGACTTCTGGATGCTCGGCGAAGATCTCAAGTCCGGCGCCTACTAGATATGCTGGATTCGGGGCGCCTGACATGTAGAAAAGTACCATATTTTCCAGAACTTCTCGTTCGGTGATTTCACCCCGTTTGCTTGCCGCTAGCAGCTCATCTGCCAAACCGTTGCCTGGACTCTCTTCCTTTTCCTTGAGCAGCTTCGCGGTTGTGTTAAACATGTAGTCTAGGCTTTCGATGGACTTTTCGCGCGTTCCAGGGGCAGGATCAGTTGCCTGAATCAACATTGCATTCCACAGTGCCCAGAACAGCGGCTCTACTTCGCCGTCTGGGAATCCCAGTACCTGCGCCATGGTTGTATGAGTCGGAACAACGCCCAAATCGAAGTGGCCGTCGATTACCTGTCCTGGCTTGTACCCAGCGAGGATTTCCTCCATGGAAGTCTTCGTCGCTTCGACCCACTGCTTGATCAGCTTCGGGGTGAACCAGCGAGAAAACAATCGACGTGCCTTTGTGTGATTAGGCGGGTCAAGAGAGAGAACGGTATTTCCAAAAGCCTTCCATGGATTCTCTTGAATCCAATCTGGCTCACGGATGCTCATGCTTGGTTCCTTGACGAATTTCATCGCCTCATCGTAGCCAAGAACGACGAATGTCGTGTCGTCAGTCTGATGAACGGGGCCCAGTTCGCGAGCTGCGTCGTACCAGGGATGAGGATTTTTTGGAAGTCTTCGTTGCTCCATGGGAACAGGTCTGAAGAGTGTGAGCTTTTTTCCACTTGTTCGGATTCACCTTCGGCATTGAGGATGGGCAGGATCTCGTTCGTGAGCCATTCTTGGGCAACCTGCGCGGGATCGAGTCCGGTCACTGCGTCATGCTTTCCGGTTGGCCCGATTTGTTCAGCTCCTAGGTCGATCAAAAGCGTAGAAACTGTTGCTACCGCGTTGTTGTAGTTTTCGTAGGTGCGATCTCCCAATCCGAAAGCGGCGAACTTGAGTCCGCTTAGATCTGGGCGTTCAGCCGACAGCGCGTCGTAGAAAGGTTCTGTCGTTGCCGGCAGCCCGCCCTCGCCGTAGGTGGAAGTAACGAAAATGGTGAGTTCTGCGTTGGAAACGTCTGAAACACTGGTGTCGGGCAGTTCGCCTAAATTGCTCGTGAACCCCGTGGAGGAAAGCGCTGCGGCGATCTCATCTCCCACCATTTCTGCGTTTCCGGATTCTGTTCCATACCAAACGTTGACTCGAGTCATCGGTGTTTCCTTTTGTGATTAGGTGTTGGTTGATTAGTGCGGTGAAGCAAGAAGTTATTAGCTGCGCGTCTGTGCGACTACGTCGCTCATTTCGGACCATGATGTGAACTTTTGCCTGATGCGACCGGGCCGTGCCCTAGTTACTTCAGCTTCATCAATGGCTTTCCAATCAGAAAACGAAACCGGAGTTTGAGCCAGGAATGGTGCAACGCCGGCCAAACCCGTGAGTTTAGATTGTTTTCCCACCTTTGCGGCGACCAGTTGCGCAGTCTGTTTTGCAAGCGCTCGGTTTTCGGCGAGGTTTCCTAGCCGGCCGGTAGCGCACCCGCCGGCGCGAAATACATTGTCGGCAGGAACTTCGCCAAAACCGATACGACGCTCTTCGAAGCCAATCGCAGTAATGACAGCCGATGCCCGAAAGGACGTTTTGGGAGACTCTGCGGACAGGTGAGCGTCAGATGTTCCATTTTGAGTTCTGACAGTTATTTGATTGGCATAGGCATTGTCTTCTTGGAGGTCGATTTCGCGCAGTTTCTGGTTGAAGAAAACTTCGACGCGAAGTCGTTGATGGCGCGTTGGCCCCGAGAATGTGTCAGTCCTTTCCGTGGAGCGTCTTCCGTCCAGATAGACCTCAACACCGGGGATGGAGCACAGCTCCTTGAACATCGACGGGTCCCAACGAACTTGTTCGTAGGGGCTTCGGGAGAGCAACGTGATGCGAGTGATTTTCGACGGCGCTAACGCTTCTCGAGCCGCGTCATCGACATCCGATCCATCAAAACCCTCATCTGACTTGGCGAGTAATCTCGCTACATCCATTGCGACATTTCCTGAGCCGATGATGAGAACAGAGTCGCCTAACTCCACAGTTTCTTTTGTGCGAAGGTCACTGTCTGGATCGGCGTTGAGGTAGCGAAGCAACTGGCTGGCACCCCAAATCTTGGCACCGGGGTGGACCGGCACAGGAAGTGCCCGTTCAGAAGGAAGCCCTGTCGCTATGACTACAAAATCAAAGTTTTCCTGGAGGACTTCAAAAGGGAGATCTTGCCCGATTCGAACGTTGCCTACGAATTCGACTTGGTTCGATCCGAATAACCGCTCAAACTGCCGAGTCACGTTTTTCATTCCTTGATGGTCAGGAGCCACTCCGTAGCGTAAAAGTCCGTATGGAGCAGGCCTGGCTTCGAAGACTGTAATGCGTACTTCGGGGATACATTTGAGCATTGCGAGTGCGGCGAAACATCCGGTTGGGCCGGAGCCAACAATCGCAACGTGGGCTGAAATTTTTTCATCATTTTGTCCACTGTCCGGCATGATGCCTGACAAATAATTTGTAGAAATGGACATAATATCTCCTAATGAGACTATAGACACGTCTAGTATCTATGTAGAACATGATTCTTGATTACCATAACGCTACCTAACGTTCGTTAGGATGTCTAGGGTGAATTTTTCGGAGTTCGTAAACGTCTTGTAAACAAAAACAAACAACCTCTTCCCTAACTTACGATCGTTAGGTAGCGTGGTGACAATCGCACCGGTGCTGCGCATCACACGACCGGCAAGTGCGGTTCGTTCCCTCCCTCTCTCCAAGGAACCCACCATGACTAAAACATCCAAGGATGTAGGGGCGTTGCCTACGCAACTCCCGTCATCAACTACTCGATTGTCAGGAAATCTAGGTGCAACGTCGCTAGTTCTGAGCGTCCTCGCCTTTTCCGCTCCCATTGTGACCGTTTCGGGATATATTGCCTTCGCAATTGGCTTTGTTGGTGAAACGGCGCCTCTGGCCTGGGTCGTGGCAACTATCGGTCTAGCGATCTTTTCGGTTGGCTACACCACCATGACTAAGCACATCAAACGCCCAGGAGCTTTCTACGCCTACATTTCACTGGGGCTCGGGAAGACGCTTGGACTTGGCGGAGCCTACCTAGCAACGGTTTCGTACATGCTGATTACGGTTGGCATCTATACATTTACCGGGACAATGGTTTCTTCTGCTGTGGAAGCCTTAGGCGGACCAATTATCCCGTGGTACTTGTGCACTGCAGCCAGTTGGATTGTCATCACCGTCCTTGGCCACTTCCAAATTGAACTTTCCGCCAAGGTACTGGGCATCGTCATGGTCCTGGAGATTATCTTGGTAGCAATTTTCAACGTCGTCGTTCTCGGCAAGGGCGGTGAAAGCGGGCTGTCAGTTGAGCCCCTGAACCCAGCCAAGTTCTTGAATGCCGGCACAGGCATGGCATTGTTGTTTGCTTTCGGAAATTTCGTCGGATTTGAAGCAACTGCTCTGTATCGGGACGAAGTTCGAAATCCAGGAAAGACGATTCCTCGGGCAACGTATATGGCTGTCTTCCTCATCGGCGGGTTCTACGCGATTTCTGCGTACTCAATGATTACCGCCTATGGATCAAGCGCGGTCTCGCATGCGGTTGATGACCCAACAACGATGTTTGATTCAGCGATGGCAACTTACGTCAGCAACAGCTTGGCCACAGTGACGCTGGTTTTGGTAGCAACTTCAGCGCTGGCATCGGTGCTATCTACACACAATGTGGTTGCACGATACCTTCAAAACCTCGGTGCAGATCATGCTCTTCCGAGCTTCTTGGCTGCTGTACACCCGGTTCACAAGTCGCCATACAAAGCGTCGGGAACGAACTCCGTTCTGGTTGGCGTACTTCTCATTCTTGGTGGGCTCATCATTCACGACGAGGACCTAGTTATCGGAACTGGCAGTGGCTTGGGAACGGCAGGGGTTCTGTCCCTGATGGCCTTGGTGAGTTTTGCAGTGGTCCGATACTTCGCTATGGCTGGCCGCCCGGCAGGCGAATCAGTGTGGAGGGTGAAAACTGCGCCTCTGATCGCCGCATTCATTCTTTGTGCAGTCGTAGTGTTTGCGCTTGTTCGATTCGATCTTCTCGTCGGCGGAGAGCCAGGAGAACGGCTTTGGCTCCTGCTGATCCCGATCCTGTTCATCAGCGCGGGCTGTCTGGTTGCGATTCGGATGAAACGTCTGCATCCCAATTTGTATGGCTGCCTTGGCCGTGCAGAAGGTGACCGATCCTAGCGGAGCTTTCAAGCTCGGAAATTTGAAGTGGGCTAAATCGCTCATTGAATTCATTGCATTGCGGAAGACGTCGACTGTCTCCGCAATGAACAGAAACAACAAAAGAAAGTAGGACAAGATGACTGCAGTAAAAATTGGACTCGTTGGCGCCGGCCCGTGGGCAAAGATTTTTCATGCGCCAATGATCACCGGAGGCCCTGAAGCGGAGCTTACGGCTGTCTGGGCTCGTCGACAAGAAGCTGCCCAGGAAATCGTTGATGAGTTCGGAGGCGTGGTCTCCGGCTCCTTCGAAGACTTGGTCGAGTCCGTAGATGCAATTGTCTTCGCCGTCCCGCCATTCATTCAGGCGGAACTGGCGGCAAAGGCCGCGCCGGCCGGCAAACCGATGTTGTTGGAAAAACCACTTGGTGTGGATCTTGAACAGGCCGAGAAATTAACGAGCACCCTGAACGAAGCCAACGTAGCTACGCAGGTCATGTTCACTAACCGGTTCAGCCCACGCATTCGTGAATTCTTGGCTGATGCACGGAAACAGAAGCCGATTGGCGCTGTTGGAAGCTACATCAATCAGGCAGCACTTCCAGGTGGCACTTTTGCAACTCCTTGGCGAATTGAAAAAGGCGGCCTCCTCGATCTTGGGCCGCACGTTCTGGACACTTTGGACGCGGCAGTTGGGCCTATTACCCAAGTTCGCGGTGAAGGCGATCCACAGCGCTGGTACATCTTGACGGCTACTCATGAGAACGGGGTTTTGAGCCAGGCCGCTTTGTCGCTCACTAGCCCCGTCGTCACTGACGTAGCCGGCGTCAAGGTATATACCGAAGACGGCGAACTCGAATGCGAATTCGTGGGCAAAGACGGTGACCCTGAGACGCCTCACGTTATTCGCCGAGAATTCGCCGAAGTCGTAAGGTCTGGCAATTCTCACGAGATTGACGTGAATCGAGCCCTCTATATCCAGCGATTGCTTGAACAAGCAAAGACCGCCAACTAAGTAATTCGGATTGCCTGGTGCCATAGGCGGTATCCGAAGATTTACAAAATTGGACGCGGGCCCTTGATGGCCACTCAAATTTGAAAGGTGGACACATGTCTCAGAACGTCATTGCCACTACTATCAACGAACTGCTTGGCCCGAACGCGCCGAAGAATTGGGGCAAGTGGGGCGAGCAAGATGAGGTCGGCAGCCTCAATTACTTGGATGCAGCCCAAATTCTGAAAGGAATTGCATCAGTCCAGTCCGGTGAGGTTCATACGCTTCAGGTACCCATCGGTGACCCCGACCTTCCTGATCCGGTGTGGCCCGGCCGTGAGCCCGCAGTACGCACCCCAGTCATGGACGAAGGTTATTTCATCAGGGGTGAAGAAGAAGAACCGTCCGATGGCCATCATTGGGCGGACGACAAGATCGAAATGTTCACGCAGGGGTCGACGCAGTACGACGCGCTAGCTCACTACTGGTACGACGGCAAGGTCTGGAATGGTTATCCGGCGGAAAGCACTGTGGGCGAATTGAGCAAGGCATCGGTACTGCCAATTGCTGAACGCGGTGTCGTTGGCCGAGGTGTTCTGATCGACGTGGCGCGTGCCCGCGGCAAAGATGCGCTTCAACGCGGTGAAACCATCACTCTGCAAGATCTTTTGGATGTCGCCAAGCTTCAAAATATCGAAATTTCCAATCGCGACATATTGCTGATTAGAACCGGCTGGATTGGCTCGTACTATCGGACCCAGAGCTCTGAGTTCTTTGACGATTGGAACGAACCAGGATTGATCTACAGTCCCGAACTAGTGGATTGGTTCCAGGAAATGGAAATCCCGAACTTGGTTACTGACACCATTGCGAACGAATTGAGCTTCTACCCCGGGGGCTCCAGCTTCCGCTGCATTGCGCCTTGATGCGCAATCTCGGGGTCGCCTTCACTGAACTGTGCCAATTGGATTCGTTGGCTGATGCCTGTGCAGCAGACAAGCGGTGGAAGTTTCTCTACACTGCTGCGCCCCTCAAGATTGTTGGCGCAAGCGGCGCCCCAGTTAATCCGGTGGTGATCCGATGAGCGCTCATATCGAAGAAACAAGCTACGAGACAAATGTCGATCCTGTCCCACGTGGCCCAATCGATGTGTTCCGTGATGAGTACGGAATGTTCAGTATGGTCGCAGTAGATCAGCGAGGCTCGCTACGTCACATGCTGAGTGAAGGCCGGCAGGGTGCTGCAATTGCGGACGATGAATTGTCCAGTTTCAAGACTGACTTGGCTCTGGCTATCGGGGACCAGGCAAGCGGCCTATTGCTTGACCAAGATTACGGGCTAGCAGCAGCGAGAAACGCACAGTGCCCGGTAATCCTGGCCGCCGATATCTTGAGCTCCAGCCAGCCTGGTGGTCCCATGGACATCGCTCAACTTGATGATTCTGTGACTCTCGAAACTGTTCAAGCTTTTGGCGCGAAGGCTTTGAAGTTTCTACTGCCCTGGCAGCCCAACCGCAGAACCGAAGCCGTCGAGCTTGCTCATGCCTTCATGGAGCGGTGCCGCGAGTTTGGAATTCCGGGAGTGCTCGAGGGCGTTGTCAGGCCACGCGAGGGGCATCTGGAATCGGCCGAAGGCTTCTCGGAAGCGCTCATCATGGCCGCATCGGACCTGTCCAAGGTGCAGCCAGACCTATATAAGACCGAGGTCCTCTATGGTGGCGAACAAGATCGAGCACTGGCAGTAGCAACAGCCAAATCAATCACTCGCGAACTTGACTGCCCTTGGGTTGTTCTTTCCTCCGGCGTTTCTGCCGAAGAATTTCCTGAAGCGGTTTTGGCAGCAGTGACGGGTGGAGCAAGCGGGTTTCTGGCTGGTCGGGCTGTTTGGAGCCGTGCAACGAGGGCGGCAGATCCTGGCGATTACCTGCGCTCTCATGCGCCAAAGAACTTGCAATCAATAGCAGAGCGAATTCGAAAGACAGAAGAACGATGAACAACAGGATGGACCAAAAAGCCGATGTCGTGGTGATAGGTCGAGTTTGCATCGACCTGTATCCGGAACAATTCGGAGTCGGGCTTGAGGAAATCACCAGCTTCAGCAAGTCGATTGGAGGCAGCGCAACGAACGTTGCGGTAGCTGCAGCACAGCTCGGAAATTCCGTACGGCTGATCAGTCGCGTCGGTGACGACCCGTTCGGGGAGTATGCCAAAAATGAAATTGCCCGCCTTGGTGTAGACAACACGGGGATAACAGCCGTAGCCGGAATGAAATCGGTGCTGACTTTTTGCGAAGTCTTCCCACCGGATAATTTCCCTCTGTATATCTATCGCGAGCCTACTGCTCCGGATATGTACATTAATGGTGACGAACTGCCTTTGGACCTCATTGCGAAGAGCCCTATTTTCTGGGCAACCGCCACGGGCTTGTCTAAGGAACCGACGCAGTCTGCCCACATCATGGCCTGGGAAAAACGCGGGCGTAAGCCCAACACCATCTTGGACCTGGATTATCGTCCGATGTTCTGGAAAGACGAGGACCAAGCGCACCAAGCCGTTTCCAAGGCGCTGGACCATGTCACGGTGACAGTTGGAAATCTCGAAGAGTGTCGAGTTGCAGTAGGGGAAACTGACCCGGACCGGGCAGCAGAGGCCTTGCTGGATCGTGGCGTGGAATTGGCGATCGTCAAGATGGGCCCCGAAGGCGTAATGGCAAGAACCCGTACGCAACGCGTTGAGTCCAAGCCGATTCCAGTAGATGTAATCAACGGCCTGGGAGCAGGTGACGCATTCGGAGGTGCATTGTGCCATGCGCTGCTCAGAGGGATGTCGTTGCAGGAAACACTGGACCTCGCTAATGCCGCAGGCGCTCTGGTCGCGACGAGACCGCAATGTTCATTGGCCATGCCGAGCTGGGACGAGCTCCATGAGTTTTCCGTTCAGGCACACGGCATTCCAGCCAACTGATGAACGACTCTGCAGGATTACCAGGTGCATTCCCATCTGATCTGCATAAAACAGAAATAACGAGCATAAGGAAAAACAATGAACGAGATTAGAGTTGCAATTATCGGTGGTGGCGGCTTCATGGGGTATGCCCACAGCCTTGGATGGGCATTGGCTCCCATCACAGCCGATGCAGGTGCAGTCGTTCGCAAGGCCGTACTTGTTGAAGCCGATGAAGAACGGGCAAAGTCGGCAGCGCAACGACTAAATTGGGAAGAATGGTCGGATGACTGGCGTGCTGTTATCGCCAGGGACGACATTGATGTTGTCGATATTGTGACTCCTCCAGGGTCGCATGCAGAAATCGCTGTGGCAGCTCTGCAGGCCGGTAAGCATGTGTTCGTCGAGAAGCCCATCAGCAATACGCTTCAGGACGCAGAGATCATGCAAGCAGCGGCCGAAAAGAGCTCATCGGTGAGCCAAGTGGGCTTCAACTATCGCCATGCAGCTGCAATTACCTTGATCAAGAACATGCTTGACGACGGGACCCTGGGCCATCCATTGCAATTCCGTGCTCACTACACGCAAGATGTCGGAGCGCTCGGACGTGTCTTGAGCGGGTGGCGCGCCAAGAAGTCTGCCGGTGGATCTGGCGTTACAGGCGATATCGGTTCTCACATCATCGATTTGGCTTCGTATCTCGTTGGAGACATTGAATCGGTTAACGCAATTGTCGGCGCAAAGAATCCGAAAAGTAACACTGCGTGGCTTTCGGACGAAGAAAGGAAAGCCGGAGACCATCTCGATGACGCGGCTTTGTGGATGACCAAATTCGAAAACGGCGCAATTGGTTCATTCGCGGCGACGGTGTACGCCTCGGGGCGCAAGAACCGGCTATTTTTTGAACTTGAATGCACGGGCGGCACCGTTGAATTTGACTGGAACCACACTGACGAAATCAAGCTCAGCTTGGTCAGTGATGACCCAGACAAGCAAGGCTTCCGGACTATCACGTTGAACGAAAATCACCAGGATTACTGGTACCCATTGGGCGGTATGGGAACGGGTTATGCAGATGATGCATCCCTGCAGCTTCAAAAGTTCGTACGTGCCATCGTCGAAGGACGGCCGGGTACGCCAGGGTTCGCGGAAGCGACACGTACTCAGCGCGTCATTGAAGCTGTAATGCAATCTGCTGATAGCCACCAATGGGTAGCGGTAGACGAGGTGACGGCATGAGCCTGGACTTGAGATGGAGCACTGACATTGTCACTTTTTTCAACCCTGAATATTGGGATATGCCCGCTGAGCAGGCCTACAGCGAGTGGGAAAGAAAAGTTGACGAGGACCCTCATCGGTTCTTTGACAAAATGCTGGACGGCGCTGCCGAAGCACAACTTAGCGGCATCGAATTAGCGCCAGCACCCGGTGGTTGGGTTAATGCGTTGCGTGCTTATGGGACCGCTACTGCTTTCAAGAAGGAGCTAGACCGGCGCGGCCTCGTACTTTCATCGAGCTATGTGTTGCCGACAGCGCTCAAGGCAGTCGTGGACGCCCCAGACGCCAAGAGCAGGGCCGTTGCCCTGAACCGGCTTCATGAGGAGACGGCGCAACATGCCGAATTTCTTCGTGAGGTGGGATGCCAAACGTTGATTACTAGCACCGTGCCCAGGGCAGAGTTCTCGGAAACGGCCGGAGTCGAAGCATCGGCCGATTCATTCGCGAAGCCTGCCGATCCTGATCTTATGGGATCCATCGCTGACGTGCTGGAAGGCGCAGGGAAAATTGCTTCCGAGAGCGGAGTGCATCTCGCGATTCATACAGACGCCTATTCACTGGCATCACGAGTCGAGGATATAGACACCCTGATGAGCATTACGGATCCGAATTTGGTGAAGCTGTGCATAGATGCGGGGCATATCGCTCTTGACGGAAGCGACGCGGTGAGCGTGGTTCGCAAGCATGCTCTACGTGCGCCGATACTTCATTGGAAAGACTGTGCAGCACATTTACCCCCGCACAAATTGAGCGGAACACCGATGGAACGACATGACGTGATGATCAAATCGTTCCGAGTTATGGGTGAAAAGGGAATTGTTGATTGGCGCAAATGGACCATGACTCTGAAAGAACAGCAGTGGTCTGGCTGGGGTGTAGCGGAAATCGATATGTCTGTTGATCCGATTCGTGAAATTCGTGATGGAATCGAATACTACGATTCTGAACTCTCCCAGAATTGATCACTAATGTTCCGGTCTCTTAAGGCAGTTCGGTAATTTCATAGTGCCTGAGGAGCAAGGGTTAAGAGGCATCACCATGGCTTACGAAGATGTAGTCATCAATACTCTATTACGTGCTTTGGATCCCCAAGGCGTAAATGCTGCAGGCGAGCGAGGCATACCAGCCGCGGGGCGTAGCCGGCAAAATGACGAAGAAGTCGTCGAGAGAGAAGATCATGTAGATTTCGAATTCCTTGCCACTCCTGCGGAAAGGATTTTGTCGTTCTTCAAGAGACAACATCGCGAGATAGCGTCTGACTAAACGACAACGGAACCAGAGGGTTAGTGGGAAAGGTTTACAGCGGACCGGCTTGGTGCGCCATCGTGATCCTTGGTCTTAAGTGCGCGGCAAAGGGACTTGTCCAGGATTCAGAGCTTCGGATGATCGAGTTCTGAATTCAGGCAAGTTCCTTTGCCGCATTCTCTGGAGACTTCAAGAGGCAAAGTCGTGCCGCTCCCAGAAGGTGACCCGCAATCCGTGATGAAGGGTCCTAAAAGACAACTTGGCTTAATATTTGCCAATAGAACTAGCGCGTCAATATTGGCTTTTGGCCAAGGCCCGTTTCGAGGAAAGTCTCGCGTGGCCGACGTCCTCTGCTGGCTACAAAACTAGGCCGGTGGGAAAAGCACGGTTCCGCTGGCTGCCACCGTGATGATGATGAGTGTTGCGATCACGCCCAGAAGCAACGCCTTGACGCCGGTAGTGAAGATGCTGCGCAGGTGGACCCCGAGCCCCAGGGCAAACATGGCCGCAGACAAGAGCAGGGTTTGCACGGTGGAAGCGCCGTCGATGAACACCTCGGGGAGATCCATGGTGGTGCGCACCAGCATGGTGGCCAGGAAACCAATAATGAACAAGGGCACCAGCGGCGGATTCTTGTCGCCGCGAACGCTGTGCTTGCGCCGCATATAGATTCCGACTCCGGCAACCACCGGAGCGAGCAGGAGAACCCTGGCCAGTTTCACGGTGACGGCCACGGCCAAGGCGGCTGCCGACACCGAGCCAGCGCCGGCCACAACCTGTGCCACCTCATGGGTTGAAGCGCCCACGAGCATGCCGATGCCGCGTTCATCCAAACCCAAAAACAGGCCCAGCGCGGGCATGGCCGGAATCATCAGGGTTCCGAAAAGCACCACTAGGCCAACTGCTGTGGCTACTTGATGCTCCTTGGCCTTGATTGTTCCTTCAGCCCCAGCCACAGCTGCCGCGCCGCAGATGGAAAAGCCAATGGCAATCAACAGCCGTTGTTCCAGGTCCAGACCCATCAGCTTGCCGATCCAGGCGGTGAGCAGGAACGTGACGGTCACCGATGAAACCACCACCAGCAGCACGCCGGGGCCAAGAGCAAGGATGGATTCCAAGGACAATTGGAATCCCAGAAAGACGATTCCCCACCGCAGCAGCTTCTTTGCCGAAAGTGCCACTCCGGAATCAACAACATGAGGCACTGGCGCCAGGTTGCGCCACAGGGCGCCAAGCACAATGGCGATGAGCAACGCGCTCACGGAACTGGTGAAATGGCGGGCGAGCATGCACAGCGCGCCGACGGCCAGGCACAACAGCACGCCAGGGACCGGGCCGGAGAGCAGCCGGGTGGCCAGCGGCGTTCTGCTGGCCATGCCGGCATCGGAAGCAGAAGCAGTGCTGGTCGAGCCCGAGAGGTGGTTCATGCTCACCATTCTCCGCCGATGCGCTAGCCAGCGGTATTCGCCTCCTGGCTATCGCGGGCATATGATCATGATATGGATAGCGATTCGCCAGCAGGGCAGAGCCTGTCTCATTGGCTGCAATTCTCATCATTGGAGTTGCTGGTTGGCATTGCCGATCACGGGAGCCTCAGCGCAGGCGCCCGGGCGGCCGGCATGGCGCAATCCAACGCCTCGCGGGCGCTGAAAACCCTCGAGCGCCGATTGGGATATGCGCTGGTGACCAGGAAAACCAGCGGATCAACTCTGACCGCAGAAGGAGTGCTGACCGTCCAGTGGGCGCGTGAGGCGCTCGCCGGGTTGAACGCATTTTCCGCCGGTGTGCGCTCGCTGGCCGAACATGGCAACAAGGAGCTGGAATTCGGGGCCAGCATGACGGTGGCAGAATACCTGGCCCCGTCATGGATCGGGCAGCTGCATGAGAAGCTGCCCAGCGTCATTCCGCGAATGAGGATCATGAATTCCCACGACGTGATCCAGGCGGTGGAACAGGAGCAGCTCGGCTTCGGATTTGTTGAAACACCTCAGCTGCCCACGTCTCTCAGGAGCCGTGAAGTGTTCCGCGATGAAATGCTGGTCGTGGTTTCGCCTACCCATCCTTGGGCAGCGCGGAAGAATCCGGTGACCTTGGAAGAGCTGCAGGAAACCGCGCTCATCGAGCGCGAGGAAGGCTCGGGGACCAGGGCCTTTTTGAATTCCTTGTCCGCCGTTGAACGGGCCAAGCCGATTGCGGAATTCAATAGCAATGCGACCATCGCCCAGCTGGTAGCCGGAGGCATGGGGCCGGCAGTGCTCAGCCAGCTGGCGGTGGAGAACCTGCTCAATCAAGGGTCGTTGGTTGAAGTACCGTTTGCCGGCCCGGCGTTAATGCGCGAGTTGCGCGCCATTTGGCGTGAAGAGCGTGCGCTGAATGCCAATGAGCGGACGCTCCTTGGCATCGCCATCAACGAGTCTCCCAACGCTTGAGATCCAGGCGGTCCCGGGCGGCATTCTTGCGTCCCTTAAAATCAGTATCCCGGCCGTTTGGCATTCCTTGAAGGGAAGGCAGGCCAAACGGGCCGGGATGCTTGCAAAGACGGCTAGGAGACCTTCTCGACCGCGTGGCCCAGCTGCTTGGTGGGAACCCGATAGGTCTCGCGTGCAGTCAACGCCGAGAGCGAGGAAATGACGGCGATCGCCGCGGTGAACAGGCTGATCTGGACCCAGCCATTGGCTTCAAGCCCGCCCAAGGCGGCGACGATGGACGGCGCGAAGCCCGCCATCAGGAAGCCCAGCTGGGTGCCGATGGCCAGCCCGGAGAAGCGCACCTGCGAGGAGAACATCTCTGCGTAGAAGCTCGGCCAGACAGCGTTCGCTGCCGCATAGGCGCAGGAGAACACCAGCACCGAAAGGGTGAACTGCGCCAGCGCGTTGCTCGACTCCATGGACCGCAGGTAGAACGGCATGATGGCCGCCGAACCCAGCGCGCCGTAGATGAACACCGGCTTGCGGCCGATCTTGTCTGCCAGCATGCCGAACAGCGGCTGCGAAATCAGGGCGCCGATATTACCGGCGACAACCAGCCAGAGAGTAATGGATTCGTCCATGTTGCCGATGGTCTTGCCGTAGGAAATAGCCAGGGTTCCATAAACGGTAGAAACGGCTGCGATGAAGGCACAGAATACGACGCGCAGAACGTCCTTCCAGTGGAAACGAAGCAGTACAGCCAACGGAAGCTTGGCGATTTCATTGTTCTTCTTGGCTTCTTCAAATTCTGGAGTCTCATTCAACGAACGACGAATGAAGAAGGTAACGATAACAACCAGGGCCGAAAGCCAGAACGGGATACGCCAGCCGATGCCGTACTTGATCTCATCAGGCAAGGCCACCACAGGAATAAAGATCATGGCGGCAAGAATCTGACCACCCTGAGTGCCCGTCAACGTCCACGAGGTGAAGAAGCTACGGCGGTTATCCGGCGCGTGTTCCAGTGACATAGAGGAAGCACCTGCCTGCTCGCCAGCTGCCGACAGTCCTTGGCAGAGGCGGGCGAAGACCAACAAGATAGGCGCCAGCCAGCCGACCTGGTCAAAGGTAGGCAGGCAGCCGATAAGGAAGGTTGAAGCACCCATCAAGATGAGGGTGAACATCAAGACTTTTTGCCGTCCAATGCGATCACCAAAGTGGCCCACAAAGATCGCGCCAACTGGCCGGGCGACATAGGCGAAGCCGAAGGTTGCCAGCGACATAACGGCGGCGTTGGTGTTTGTATCAGGGAAGAATATGTGCGGAAAAATCAGTGCAGCCGCTGAACCGAAGATGAAGAAGTCATAGTATTCAACAGCGCTTCCCATGAAGCTAGCGACGGCAGCTTTGACCGGGGTGCGGCCCTGACTGCCTGAATCGGCTGATGCGTTGAGGCTATCTGGAGATGGCATCGGAGGTACTCCTCGTCGAGTGTTTAAAGCTGAAGCTCAAGAACAGTGTTCGCTATGCGTACACTTGTTCGGAATGTGTTCATTGCATTACAGTAGATGTAAATCACATCTCAGGCAATACCTGAAGTAAACAAGAAGAGTTGCGGGAGAAAATGAGTACACGTGCGGAGTCTTATCTGGTCGGTTTGATCGGTGATGGTGTGATGCCGTCGCTCACCCCACCGATGCACGAAAGAGCTGCCGAGGTTCACGGTCTGCGATACCTCTACCGGCCTATTGACCTGACCGAACTGAAACTACCGGCCAGCGACATCGGAGAATTGCTCATTGCCGGAGCAAAGCTTGGTTTTAACGCATTCAACGTTACCCATCCTTGCAAACAACTCGTACTTGATCACTTAGATGACATCTCACCCACCGCCAAAGCCATCGGTGCGGTTAACACCGTGGTCATCACCGACGGCAAATTCCACGGGCACAACACCGACGCCTCAGGATTCTCTCGCGCTCTCGACACCGGTCTTCCCGCAGCTAACAAGCAGCGCGTCCTGCAGCTAGGAGCCGGCGGCGCCGGTGCCGCCGTCGCGTACGCATTGCTGGATTCTGGAACCCAAGAACTGCATATCGTTGATCTTGATGAAGAGCGCGTGAATCATCGAGTCCAAGAACTTCGCAAAAACTTCCCCAAGGCCAGCATCCACGCTGCCACGCCAGATCAGGTGCCTGAGTTGCTGGCACAAGTTGATGGGCTACTTAATGCCACGCCGATTGGCATGCATCACCACCCAGGGGTGCCACTAGATATTGCCGCTCTGGAAGCCCGACACTGGGTCGCAGATTGCATCTACCGCCCGGTGGATACAGAACTGATCGTGGCCGCTCGAAACTTGGGCTGCCAAGTTCTGGACGGCGGACATATGGCTGTGGGACAAGCCGTGGACGCTTTTGAAATCATCACCGGCATCAAGCCAGATGCCCAGCAGGTGCGCGAGCACCTGCTGGAACTGCTGGAAAAGGGACTGTAATGCGTACATCCATCGCCACCGTATGCCTCTCAGGAACACTCGAAGAGAAACTGCTGGCCTGCGCCAAAGCAGGGTTTGACGGCATCGAAATCTTTGAACAAGACCTCCTGGTTAGCCCGATGTCACCAGAAGAAGTCAAAGCCATGGCGCAACGACTGGGGCTAACCTTGGATCTGTTCCAACCCTTCAGAGATTTTGAGGGAGTCACCGAGAGTCAGCTGAAAGCTAACCTGCATCGGGCCGAAGCGAAGTTCCAACTCATGAATCGACTGGGCATGGATTTGATGTTGTTGTGCTCCAACGTTGGCACCGCAACCATCAACGACGACCAAGTGTTTATCGAGCAGATCCGACAGCTCTCGGATCTGGCGGCAAAATACAATGTGCGCATTGCCTATGAGGCGCTGGCCTGGGGCAAGTACGTTGACACCTATCAGCACTCTTGGGAGATCGTGAAGCAGGTGGACCGCGCGAATGTGGGCCTGTGCATCGATAGCTTTCACATTCTTTCGCGCGGGGATGACCCGGCAGAGATTGCGAATATCCCTGGCGAGAAAATATTCTTTGTTCAGTTGGCTGACGCCCCAGTGCTTTCGATGGATATCTTGTCGTGGTCCCGCCACTACCGGCTCTTCCCGGGGCAGGGTGGATTTGCACTCGATCAGTTCTTGGCGGAACTGGTGCGCTCGGGATACAGCGGCATCATTTCCCTTGAAATCTTCAATGACGTATTCCGTCAGTCCAACGTAGAGCGTACTGCCATCGACGGCCTGCGGTCCCTGCAATGGCTTCAGTCTCAGACGGCACAGCTACTAAAATCCAACGGCGAACAGTACGCGCTGGAGCTCAAAGAACTTCCTGGCATTCAAGACGCCACCGGATTCGACTTTGCTGAGATTCGTACCGAGGATCCTGAACTTGTCGGCGGGATGCTGGCCCAACTGGGCTTTAGTTTCCGCGGCCAACACCGCCGTAAGCCGGTGCAGCTATGGACCTCGGGGGACGCGCGGATCATCATCAACTCGCAGCGCAGTCGCGGAGTTGAAGCAGCGGTGTCCGGTTTTGGCGTTCAGGTACTAGATCCCGGTGCGAGCGGCGAACGGGGCAACAGCTTGTTGGCCACCAAGGTCCCGCGCTTGCGAACCTTTAATGAACAAGAACTTCCAGGATTTGTTGCCCCTGACAGCACCGAGATTTTCTTTAGTTCGCCAGAGAATACACAAAACTGGATCATTGAATTTGAAGAAGCGACGCTGCCTAATACGGGCGTCAACGATGGGCCCATCCTGTGCATTGACCACATCAACCTGGCTCAACCATGGCAGTGCTTTGATGAATCCGTGCTGTTTTACAGCAGTGTCATCAACCTCAAAGCACAGCCGGGAACCGAAGTTCCTAGCCCCATGGGTCTGGTGCGTTCGCAGGTGCTTTCCACCGAGGATTCCAGCGTGCGTCTGGCGTTGAATATTGTTCCGCATGGTCTGGAGAGCGCCATCGAGCGCAACCATGAATATCCAGAACATGTTGCCCTGCGCACCGAGGACATTATTGGGTTGGCCAAGGATGCTCGCGCACGAGGCATGGAGTTCTTGCAGGTTCCGGCGAACTACTATGAAGACTTGGCCGCACGCTTTGACCTTGATTCGCAACTGCTCACAACGCTCAAAGAATTGCACCTGCTCTATGATCGTGATGAAGCGGGGGAGTTCTTGCATTTCTACACCAAGACCATTGGCAACATGTTCTTGGAGGTAGTTGAACGTCGTTCTAGCTACGATGGGTATGGAGCGCCTAATGCTCCGGTGCGACTGGCCTCTCAGTTTGAGAGCAACCGCTGGAGCAGAAACCTATAAAGCTGGGGAGAAATACACGTGGCAGAGCGGCCAGATTACTTTGTTAAGTCTGCGGATAAGACTTTGGCCGTGCTGCTCGCATTTTCAGCTGGCAACACCGAATTGACCGTCTCTCAAGTGGCTACGGCAACGGACCAGACCCGCGCTTCGGCTCGCCGGTTCCTGCTGACCCTTACGGACCTTGGCTATCTACAAGCTAACGGCAACGCGTATCGGATGACCCCGCGCGTTTTGGATATCGGTGCTGCCTATTTGTCGGGACTCACTCTGCCACAGGCAGCGGTGGGTCACCTACAGTCTCTGGCGCGCGACTTGGAAGAGACCGCTTCATTATGTGTGCTTGAAGGCCAAGACATTCTGTACGTTGAACGCGTTACTGCACCACGACTGCACGCGCTAAACGTCTCCATCGGCAATCGACTGCCGGCCTGGGTGACATCGATGGGCCGTGTGCTGATCGCTCACCTAGAGCCTGCCGAGCAAGAGGCATTCCTTGAGCGGGTAGATCTGCACCCGTACACCGAACACACGGTGGCTGATCTTGCGGCATTAAAGAAGGAACTGGCAAAGGTCCGCGAGCAGGGATGGTCACTGGTTAATCAGGAACTCGACGAGGGACTGCGCGGACTGGCTGTTCCGGTGCTTCGCGGTGGGAAACTTCTAGGCGCGCTGAACATCTCGGTACAGACCAGCCGGAACAACTCTGAAGTCATCGAAGAAGAGCTGTTGCCAAGGCTGCGACGTACCGCCAAAGAAATCGCTGATGACTTTGGCGGTCGCCTGAGCTAAGCGAGAGGCGGACCCTAGCTAGCGTTTGCTTCGATAGCGGAAGCTAGCAGGGTCGATAGACGCTGCACACCTTCAGCGATGGTGGCCTCATCAACGGCGCAGAACGCTAGACGAAGCTTGTTATCTGCCTGTCCGCTTGGGCTGAACGCCGCTCCTGGAATGAAAATGACTCCGGCCTTCACGCCAAGTTGCAGCAGCGCATACGTGTCGATTCCTTGGGGAAGAGTCAACCAGATGAAAAATCCACCTTCAGGTCGCGTGTAGCTGACCTCTGCTGGTAGGTACTTTTCTAGGGCATCAAGCATTGCGTCGCGACGGGAACGGTACAGATCGTTGTATTTAGTGATCTGTCCCTTCCAGTCATGCTCTTCAAGATAAGCACTGATGATCATCTGATTCAGGGTTGGTGGGCACAGCGCCACAGCTTCGCCAGCCAAGTAGAAACGACGGAACAGATGGGTAGGCACTGTGGCCCAGCCAATGCGTAGACCGGGTGCAAAGATCTTGGAGAAGGAACCCATGTAGATGACGTTCTCGGGATCCAAGCTGCGCAGGGTTGGCGCCGCTTCTCCCTCGTAACGCAGCATTCCGTAAGGGTTATCTTCCAGAATCAGAATGCCTTCTTCACGGCAGATGGCCACGATTTCTTCGCGTCGCTCGGCTGCCAGCGTGATGCCTGAAGGGTTGTTAAAATTCGGAATGGTGTAGAGGAACTTGATGCGTTCCCCGGAGGCTCGCAGCTCAGTGATGCGCTCACGCAACGCTTGAGGAATCAGACCATTATCGTCGGTGCCTACCGGACGTGCTTTGACCTGGTAGGCCTCAAAAGTATTCAGCGCACCAACATAGGTCGGGTCCTCGCACAGTACGGTATCCCCAGGATCGCAGAAGACCTTGCAGGCCATATCTTGTGCCGATTGGGATCCGTTGGTTACCACTACGTCTTCAACTTTGACGTTGGTGATTCCTTCTGCGGCCATGACATCGAGGATCTGCGCGCGGAGTTGAGCGGTGCCCAAACCGGAGCCGTACTGTAACGCTTCAGGCCCCTGCTCGGTGATGATGCGCTGGGAGATTTCACCAATCTTTGCCAGTGGCAGTAATTGCAAAAAGGATTGCCGCCAGCAAGGGAAACCAATGAAGGATCCAAGGAGAGTTCAAAAACGTCTCGTACCGCAGACTGTTTGATACCTGCTGCCCGCTCGGAGAGCAATTCTTCGTGGGCAGATGTTAGGGACTGGGGTGCGGTGCTCATGGTCCTCCTTGGCCAAGGCTCCCACTGATGTAAGGAGCGCGCTCCTCGCATTCAGGCTCCATGCGAGGATGTGTTTTCAAATAGAATACTTTGGTATTCCAACAGGAAAACTCGCGGTTGGCAAGAACTTCAGCAATGTGCGGCCATTGCCCTTAACCTAGGACAGGTATTCGTCCGGCTACTTCTCGGATTTGGCGCGAGAATCTAACCAATCCTGAATGGAGCTAGGGCGGATACGCCGGTGTGTGCCGCGGTATTCCACCTCGATAATTCCTGCATCAGCAAGCTTTCGAAGGTAGCTATTTGAAATGCCAGCCATCTGAGCGGCCTGAGAAGTGTTCAGCAGTAACTCTGGAGTTCCGATGCTGACCGACTCTCCATTGGCAAAACGCGCGAGCACTTCAATGAGCGCCTGATGAGCTTCCTTAGGTAGCTGTAGTGCAGTGCCATTCACAAACACCGTGGTGTCGTTTGATTCATCCAGCGCGCGTCGCAACCGTGTGGTGGTCTTTTCGTCGAGTGACTCGAAAGTACGTACTCTGCCCAAGGCTGAAGTCGGTGATGCCATGGAATTCATTTTGCCTCAAGTTGCGCACCAAGTGCGTGCAATGAGCACCAGAGGTGGATATTGCTACGGCAAGTCATATTAGAGCTCCACGACGAAAGGGGGTTGTATTGCGACAAACGGTTCCCGTATGGTGGAAATTGTAGGTCTAAAGAAAGTACTGACCAGCCATCTTCCGGCACACCACGACGGAACCTTCAGCCTTACCCGGCGGAGCTCCTCGGGGAACTGTGTACATAGAAGCTTGATGCCCTCCTTAATTGCGTCGGGTCAAGCTCTGTTGCGGTCGGATGAATGGTCATGCGCGTTCCTACGCTATGCCACAAGCTTTGTGGGTACTGCGTTTTCGTCGTTCAAAACTTTCTTGAAAGAAGAATCATTCAATGTCGATTGAATCCGCCAAAGACCTGTCCACCATCACCGATGCAGAAGTATTCGACGCTCACATCGGTGGCAAACTCACCGTTCAGTCGCAGATGCCACTGAAGTCCAAGCGTGATCTGTCCATTGCGTACACTCCCGGAGTAGCCAAGGTTTCCCAAGCGATCGCTGATGATCCAGCCATGCACTCCACCCACACCTGGGCCTCGCGTCTGGTTGCCGTCATCTCCGACGGCACCGCAGTGCTAGGCCTGGGCAACATCGGTGCAGCAGCGTCGCTGCCGGTGATGGAAGGTAAGAGCGCACTATTCAAAGAATTCGCTGAACTAGATTCCATCCCGCTGGTACTGAACACCACCGACGTTGATGAAATCGTTGAGACAGTGATTCGTCTACGCCCAAGCTTCGGTGCGGTAAACCTCGAAGACATCTCGGCGCCTCGTTGTTTCGAGATCGAAAAGCGCCTCATAGAAGCGTTGGATATCCCAGTGATGCACGATGATCAGCACGGCACCGCCGTGGTGGTCCTGGCTGCACTTATTGGGGCCGCTCGTCAGACCAAACGGGACATCAGCTCGCTGAAGGTTGTTGTCTCCGGCGCGGGTTCAGCCGGTGTAGCCGTGACTAACCTGTTGCTCAAGGCAGGAGTGGATGACGTGATCGTTCTCGATTCGCGGGGAACCATTCACCGCGAGCGTGATGACTTGAACCCCATCAAGGCCGAATTGGCAGGACGCACCAACCGTGATGACGTGATGGGCGGATTGGCTGAAGCCTTGGAAGGCGCTGACGTAGTGGTGGGACTATCTTCGTCGAAGTTTGACGAAGCAGCATTGGCCAAGATGAACAAGGATGGCATCATCTTTGCGCTGTCTAACCCGACTCCGGAAATCATGCCGGATGTGGCCAAGAAGTATGCGGCAGTGGTTGCCACCGGACGAAGTGACTTCCCAAACCAGATCAACAACGTTCTGGCCTTCCCTGGAATCTTCCGTGGTGCGCTGGACTCGGGCGCCACGAGAATTACCGAGGAAATGAAGGTCGCCGCGGCTCATGCCATCGCTGATTTGGTCGGTGATGACTTGGCTGAGGACTACATTGTTCCTTCGGCTCTGGATGATCGAGTGATGCCAGCTGTAGCCGCCGCGGTGGCTGCTGAAGCACAGTCGGCTAAGTAGTCTCGTAGGCACCTGTCGGTGTCGTACCTAAGGCGTTGCCTGCAATCGATGTGATTGCGGGCAACGCTTTTTTGTTGTCCACACCTAGTTTGATTCTTAACCTCCAAGCCTGATATCAGCGTGAGACTTGCTGACATCACATCATGCAAGGAGGAGTAGTAGTGAGAGACTTCGTAACGAAATGGTGCACGATCAGAAGCACCTTATCCACTGCGGAAGAAGCGGCCTTTCTGGCCGAATTAGAGATAAAGCGCCGCGGCTATGCGTTGTTTGCCTACCGTATTCCTCTGTCGCCGCTTGTCATGGCATCAACCAAGGGTCTTGAGGATTCGGGCCACGCTGAAATCGCCACCCTTGCCGGCAGTGAAGACGAAGCCTTTGGCTTATTGAAGTACCTTGCTGAACAAGTCCTCGACCACGGCCGACATTTCACAGAGGGAACCAGCGGAACAGCCTTCTTTGGAGAATTGAAGTTCCACGACTTGTCTGCCGAGGCGTATCTCCTTGATGCCTTTGAGGATTTTGACGACTTTGAAGACCCTGAGGACTTTGACGATCTTGATGACTTCGACGACGCGCTGGGCGAGTATCGTCCACGTTTGTTAGTTTGCGAGTCTCCATCGCGCAGATCAACGCCGGCACGCAAGGCGCTGCACCAGGTCCAATGCAAAGCAGCCTGAGCTCATGGACAGCAATCGAAGTAAGAAGGAGCGCAAGCATGTGCGATATGTGTGATGGGATGAGCCTTGCAGATGTGGAGGCCAGAAGCGATCAGTGCATTCGTGATTTTGGACGTCAGGTACTTTTTGTAGAACCGGGCCGATTCAGCCAGCCCTACGCCTACACCATCGGGCTCAGCCTGCGAGGGCATCCAGAATTTTGGTTCGTGGCCTGAACTTTGCCGATAGTTTGTACCTGCTCAACGGCCTTTCAGGATCAGTGTTAGAGGACAATGAAGTTTTTGCGCACGGCCATAACTGTTCGTGGAATGAGACCACGTTGTTGTACTTCTCGAAGATTTCCAGAGGGATCAGGCACGAGGCACCATGGGCTTTTAGTCGGTACGGCGAGAATATGAGACTGCTAGAAGTGCTCTTTGTGAGTCGAGATCTTCCCTTTGGCGCGATGATATCCCCAAATAATTGACCCGTTGCAGTCCTTGCCTGGATAAAGAAAAGCCGTGATCACCCGAATGGATTCGGATGATCACGGCTTTGCCTCAAAAGGAAGATTGATCCTTATTAGTGCTTCTTCGAAGCGAGGTAGGCTGCTGCCTCACGCTTCTCTGCAGCTACACGCTCCACATGTGCTTGACGCAGCTTATGATGCTGAGGATTATTGCGCAGCAACAGATAGCCGATACCAACCACAACGAACCAGATTGGCGTTGACAACAGGCCAGTCAAGGTGTCTGCATCCTTAGTGAAAGCCCACAGTAGGAACACGAAGAACGCCATGACTACGTACGGCATGAAGGTGCCGCCCGGCATCTTGAAGACCGACGTGTCATGAGCCTGCGGACGACGCTTGCGGTAGACCAAGTAGCTGATCAAGATGATCGTCCAGACGAACATGAAGCACAGCGAGGAGATCGTGGTGACTACCGAGAAGCCGGTGGACTTATCCAGACCGAAGACCAGCAGAACAATCGAACTGAGCAACACAACGCCGGAAAGGAACAACGCATTGCGTGGAACCTGACGGCTGGTGAGTTTGCCGAAGAGCTTTGGTGCATCACCGTCGGTTGCCAGTCCAAAGACCATACGCGAAGTTGAGTAGATGCCCGAGTTAGCCGATGACGTCGCAGAAGTCAGCACCACGGCGTTAACCAGGTGAGCTGCAGCGCCAAGGCCTGCCAGCGAGAAGAGCATCACGAATGGCGACTGATCAGCGGTGAAGCGATCCCAAGGAACGACCGACATCAAGATGGCCAGCGAACCTACGTAGAAGAGCAGAATACGCACTGGGATGGCGTTGATAGCCTTTGGCAGGTTGTGTTCCGGGTTCTTTGTTTCAGCAGCTGCGGTACCAACTAGCTCAATACCAACAAAGGCGAAGACGGCGATTTGGAAGCCCATAACGAAGCCCATGAGTCCGCCACCGAAGAATCCGCCTTCACCGTTGAATAGGTTCAGGAAGGAAGCCTGAGCGCCATCGTGCTCGAAGCCGGTGACGATCATGACCAGGCCGACGACAATCAAGACAACAATCGCGACAATCTTGATCAATGCGAACCAGAACTCGGTTTCACCAAATCCGCGTACTGAAGGTAGGTTCAGCAGAATCAGCAGCACGATGACTGCCAATGCTGGGATCCACAGCGGAATGGTTGGCAGCCAGTAAGTGACGTACACCGAGGCGATCACAATGACGTCGGCGACGCCGGTAACAATCCAGCAGAACCAGTAGGTCCAGCCGGTGAAGAAGCCAGCCCATGGTCCAAGGATGTCTCCGGCGAAGTCGGAGAAGTTGCGGTAATCGGTGCGGCTGAGCAGTAATTCGCCCATAGCGCGCATCACGAAGTACAACATGAAGCCGATGACCATGTAGACCAGGATGACCGATGGGCCAGCAACAGAGATGGTTTTTCCCGAGCCCATGAATAGGCCAGTGCCGATTGCACCGCCAATGGCAAGGAGCTGAATGTGTCGGTTGGACAACGCTCGTTTAAGCTCGGGTCCAGTCTCTGCGGGATCAGTAGTTTCTATATTTGCCACGCAGGGTCCTTTATCGTGCAGCTTCATCGTGAAGCATAAATCTTTGTGGAGACAGATTCGCCTAGTGCCACGTCTAGTGACATTACCGGAAAAAGTCTCGTTGTTTGTAATTGTCCTCACATCAGACTGTGTTGGTCGGCTCAATTGAGGCAAATAGTGTACATACCTAGTGGAAGCCCTCAGGCCCAAGTGAGTAGTCTGGGAACTATGGCAATTCGAAATCGTCGAGCAGCGGCTCTTCCGGCAAAACTGTCCCGTTCCTGGCTTTTGGTGAACGCAGCAAAAGAGGAGGACTTTGCGCCGGCTCTCGCGAGCGAGGCCGACTCAGTCATCTTCGATATGGAAGCTGCTGTCCCTGATGACAAAAAACTTCAAGCTCGTGACAATGTAGTCCGCGCGCTGTCCAATGGCATGACCGCATGGGTGCGCGTCAACGGCATTGATACCGACTTCTGGGCCGATGATCTTGCAGCCCTGTCTGAGGCACCAGGTCTGCGCGGCATTATGCTGGCCATGACCGAGCAGCCAGAGCAGGTCACCTACAGCGCCATGCGTCTGCGCGCGGGCACCCCGGTGCTGGCCTTGATCGAAACCGCATTGGGTATCGAGAATGCTACCTCGATCGCATCGGCTCCTGGCACTTTCCGTCTAGCCTTCGGCGTGAACGACTTCCGCAAGGACACCGGTGTCTCTGATGATCCACTGGCGCTGGCCTATGCTCGCGGCAAGCTGGTCATCGCATCACGTGTTGGAAAGCTTCCCGGCGCCATTGATGGTCCACCACCAGCTGGTTCTGATGCGGCTAAGGTTTCTGAGGAAACTCGCGTCACCGCATCCATGGGTATGACCGGTAAGCTCTCGCTCTCCCGCGACCACGTGGACGGCATCAACGCTGCGTTGGCACCTAGCGAAGATGAGCTGTCCTGGGCAATGGAACTTCTCGAAGCCCACGCCGCTGGCGCTTCGGTGGGTGACGGCTCGTACTTGCCGCGTTTGGCCCGTGCGCAGAAGATTGCGGATCTGGCTGACTCCTACGGACTGTGGAACGCCTAAGCTTTCCGAGGGCTAGTTGCGAACCTGGTTTAACAGCAAATGATCTCGGTGCGGATCCTGGAAACAGGATCCGCACCGAGATCATTTTTTGCATCAATTCGCGCCTAGCTCATTAAGCGAGGTGTTATCCGCTATGTGCTTGACGATGTTGGGAGGAACCAACAACGTCACCGGACTTCCACTCACTCCAGCCATCGCGGTCCTTCATGAAGTCCTCAATCTGTGCCTTGTTGGCTTCCAGCTTCGGATCATTCTTGAGATACCAGCGGGTTTCACGAGCAATCAAACCGGACATGATGAGCAAGCCCACGAGGTTTGGTAGGGCCATAAGACCGTTCATCATGTCGGAGAAGTTCCATACGGCGGTCAGCTCGGTGGTGCAACCTACGTAGACAATCAACGAGAAGAGAACGCGGAATGGCATCACTGCGCGTCGACCAATCAAACGCTCAATATTGCGTTCACCGTAGTAGCACCAGCCAAGGATGGTTGAGAAGGCGAACATAACCAGGCCGATGGTGACAACCCAGTGTCCCCACTGGCCGGGCAGGCCGTGGGTGAAGGCTTGGCCGGTCATCAACGCGGCGGAGACTTGCGCGCCGGTGGCTTCATCAATCTTGTTCCAAGTACCGGTGGTGATGATCACCAATCCGGTGCAGGTAACTACGATGATCGTGTCGATGAAGGTCTGAGTCATGGAGACCAGACCCTGACGGACCGGGTGGGTGGTCTGTGCCGCGGCAGCCGCGATAGCCGCCGAGCCCATGCCGGATTCGTTGGAGAAAATACCGCGAGCAACACCGTACTGTACGGCGATGATGATTGCAGACCCGGCGAAGCCACCTACGGCCGAGGTGCCGGTGAAGGCGTCAGTGAAGATCTCTGCAAAAGCGGCGGGGATGCCACCGACATTGGCAATCAAGATGTAGATCGAAGCAACCACATAGAACACGATCATGATCGGCACGAAGCCGGCGGTGACCTTGCCGATGGACTTGATGCCACCAACAAGGACAGCCAGTGATAGAATGGTGAGGATCAGGCCCGTGACCCACGGGGTGACGCCAAAGGAATTATCCAGGTTGGCGGCGATCGAGTTTCCCTGGGTCATATTGCCGATGCCGAAGCTGGCCAGAGTCGCGGCGACAGCGAAGAACAAAGCCAAGAATTTACCGAATGGGCCTTTGATACCGCGCTGCAGGTAGTACTGCGGTCCGCCGGATTTTTCACCTGCAATATCCGTGCCGCGGTAGCGGACGCCGAGGTAAGCCTCGGAGTACTTGGATGCCATTCCCAGCAGGCCGGTGACCCACATCCAGAACAGCGCGCCCGGTCCGCCAATGCCGATGGCTGTTGCCACGCCGACGATATTGCCAGTTCCAACCGTGGCGGCCAAGGCCGTCGTCAACGCTTGGAACTGCGAGACGTCGCCTTCAGCACCATCATCTTTGCGTTTGAGCAATCCTAGGCGAAGCGAAGCGGCGAGCTTGATAAATTGCAATCCGCCGAGGCGAATGGTCAGGTACAGGCCAGTGCCTAGTAGCAACGGGATCAGACAGAATGGTCCCCAAATAACTGATGAAATATCTCCGAAGAGAGTTCCCAGAGCTTCCATGTATACAACATCCCTTGTGCGAGTGAGTGACAAAGAGAAAGCTTGTAGCTCCCATAGCTGACATCTTATGGCAGAGTGCGATGTGTGTCACTGAATGCTCTGGTGAGCGGGGTAATCATCACGATGGACGGCGCCTTGCCGGCATCGAAGACGCGATGCCGGCAAGAGAGGACCGTTAGCCCTGACGAGCCTTGAGTCTTGGATTCTTTTTATTGATGACGTAGATACGTCCGCGACGCCGAACCACTTGGGATCCTGGCGCATTTTTAAGGTCGCGAAGAGAGTTGCGAACTTTCATTTTTCACCTCCTTTGGGGCAGGTCATGTTGGCGGTAACTCAGGATGCGGAGAATAGCCCTTGCAGCTCTTCCTCTGTCACCTGGCATTGGTGGAATAGGTTAGTAATCTCGTCTGCTTCGTGTTCTGAGCCGTAGAGCAAGAGCTCGGAAGTGGCGATTTCAGTTGACCATGAGCCGGTATTTTCCATCCAGAGACGCGGTCCTGCACTTCCGATGGCTACTCGTTCACTTAGTGCACTGGCCACCCAGAGTCGTCCCCGGATGCAGGTACAGGTCGCGGCTAGCGCAGGGAGCGCTTCACGGAACCGTTCGGGATGAAGGGGTCGTTCTGCGATTAGGTGGATTGGTGCGTGTTTTGTTGGTGACGAGGCTTCTGAGATATCAGGTATGTGCCCAGCACTGGTACGTTGCTGGGCGGCACCGGGATTGAACGAGCCGACCTGGCTGTCATGACTGCAGATAGTGGCGTGTGGGGCCATCTGTTGAACCACGCCAAGTCCGGTGTCAAAGTCTTCGCCGCCAATGCGACGAGGCCCCTTGGGGGATTCCAGCAGCCGTGTGTGCATCCCCTCTACGGGTAGGACCGTGTCAGCTTGCATGAGCTCGGTGAAGAAAAACTCTCCGGCGGTGCGTTGGTCGCGCTCCATGGAGCTGAATCCTGACTCCCATAAGGAGTGCTTGTCCCACATGTGATCTTCAAGTTCAGTGGGGTCCAGCGAGAGTGCGATGCTGTTGATGCTGATGTCAACAGTGGCAAGCTTTTGGGCCAATGTTTCCAGCACCGACCCGCTATGCCACGTTGCGGGCAGACCTAGGAGCATTGTGGCTTCGTTATCCTGGGGCGCCAGCCGTTCAATAGCGGGAAAGATTTCGTATTTGACGGCGCAACCGATGCACGGATGTTCGAGGACCGCTTCACCATGCTCGACTGCAGCGTTCCCTGCAACGGTGCGTACCAAACGATTTCCCTCGATGAAATCGTAGGAAAGGATTATGGCCTCTGGATAGTGGCGCCGTAGGTGTTCCAGCCCAGCATCGCGGCAGGAGGTGTCGAGGGCAGAGAGGACGATAACATTCACGTCTTGAAGACTATATGAGAATGAGTCTCAATAACAAATAATGAAGCGCGGACAAAAATGGCCTGCCAGTTCTAACTGACAGGCCATGAGGGAAAGCTAGCTAGTGCTGTGCAGCGTTGAAGGTTGTGCGAGCAACACCTAGGCCATCGATGCGAGTTTCCAGCACGTCACCATGCTTGAGCCACGGGTGACGACCGTTTTCGTCGCGACGTCCCAGTGCCACTCCAGCAGGAGTACCGGTGAGGATGACATCGCCTGGCTGAAGTTCGTTAAACGTCGACAAGTAGGACACCAACTGCTCAGCGTTGAAGATCAAATCATCAATCTGGCCTTCCTGGACGATAACTCCGTTCACGGCACTGGTGATTTTTGCTGCCGGATCTAGCTCATCTGGCGTCACCAGCCATGGACCTAGCGGAGTGGAGTGGTCCCAAATCTTTCCTTGAAGCCATTCGGAGCTTCGTCCTTGGAAGCCTCGCATCGACACGTCACTGGATACGGCGTAACCCGCGATATGTGATGCGGCATCTTCTTCGGCGATACGCCGGCCCGGCGTACCAATGATGATTGCTAGTTCAGCTTCATAGTCCACCCGGTGATCTTCGACAGGGATTTCTACTTCGTCGTTTGCGCCGCACAGCGACGAAGCGAACTTCGCGAACACTGTGGGGTATTTAGGCAACTCTTGACCAACTTCAGCAGCGTGGGACTTGTAGTTCAGTCCGATGCAGTAGATCTTTGACGGGTTAGGAATCAGCGGCGCGTAGTGAGCTTCACCTTCAGCAATAGACTCACCCACCAGTGCACGAGCGATGACTTCCTGCTGCGTTGGCTCATCCAAGCGCAGGAATCGCTGGACGGTATCAAGGTTGTCTAGGTAGTAGGCTCGGCCATCTTCGATGACGGCTGCGGTGGTGTGTCCTGGTTCGCTGGTGAGGCGGAGCGTTGCAAGTTTCATGATTCCATCTCACTACATTTCTCGTTGAAATCACACCCTGTTTCAGGTTCCCACAAGCATTGTTTTGAGCAAGCTAACTGCCCATGTACCAAGTCAGGAAACGCCGCGAACCTTGGTGAGCTAGATAACCCCCGGTAAGCTCAGGGCAGGAACAGGGCGATTTATGCGTCCTGAGATCGAGCTTGATACGTAACTAAAGTGAAGTAGGTTTTAATGTGGGTGAATTTTTTGAGGAGCGATATCGCAATATCCTCTTCTCCTCCTGGCAACACTTTTCGCTTGTCCTGCAGTGCCTGATTCTGGCAACCATCATTTCAGTAGTGCTTGCCGTACTGGTGTATCGCAATAAGGCATTATCTGGAATCGCGAACTCCGTCAGTGCCATCGGCCTGACCGTCCCATCCTTTGCACTGATCGGTTTGCTCATTGTCCCGTTTGGTTTTGGTGTCGCACCAGCAGTGATCGTTGTGACCTTCTTTGCCGCCTTGCCGATTCTGCGCAACGCCATCGTAGGCCTGAACAACATTGAACCAACCATTGTCGAATCAGCCAGGGGCATCGGCATGAGCCGAATGAAAACCCTTGTTTCCGTTGAACTGCCCATTGCTTGGCCAGTGATCCTCACCGGCGTGCGTGTTTCGGCGCAGATGGTGATGGGTGTAGCCGCCGTTGTTTCCTACGCCTTGGGCCCTGGACTTGGCGGATTTATCTTCCAAGGTCTTTCCCGTTTAGGCGGCGCTAATGCCCTTGAATCAGTGGTTACCGGCGTTGTCGGCGTCGTGATTCTGGCTCTCATTCTTGACCTGATTTTGCTCGGCATCGGCCGACTAACTACCCCGCGAGGTATCCGTGTCTGAAAATAAGAATTCCGAAACTTTGACTGCCCAGAATGTCACTGGCGCTTCGATCATGCTTGAAGAAGTCACCAAAACCTACCCCGGGCAGAAGAAATCTGCCGTCGGGGGACTCACCCTGGAAATTCCAGCCGGTTCAATCGTGATGTTTGTTGGTCCTTCCGGTTGTGGCAAGACCACCACACTGAAGATGATCAACCGTCTGATCGAGCCCACCAGCGGAAAAATCGTCATCAACGGCGAAGACGTGACCGGAATGAACGGCGATGAACTACGTCGTCGCATCGGTTACGTCATTCAGGCTGGCGGCCTGTTCCCGCACATGACCGTGGCAACTAACATCGCCATGGTTCCTAAGATGCTGGGCTGGTCAAAGGAAAAGATCGCTGCTCGTGTTGATGAGCTTCTCGAGTTGGTCTCGCTGGATCCCGAGATGTACCGCGACCGCTTCCCGAAGGAACTTTCCGGCGGACAACAGCAGCGTGTTGGTGTAGCCCGCGCCTTGGCCGCTGATCCACCGGTCTTGCTGATGGATGAGCCTTTTGGCGCGGTGGATCCGATTACCCGTCAGCGACTTCAGGATGAGCTTCTGAATATTCAGTCTGAAGTTCAGAAAACCATCGTCTGTGTCACCCACGACTTTGATGAGGCCGTGAAGCTGGGGGATTGGATTGCCATCTTCAACGAAGGTGCACAACTGGAGCAGTACGATTCGCCAGAACGAATTCTGGCCAACCCCGCCAGCGAGTTTGTCGAAAACTTCATCGGCTCAGGCGCCGGGCTCAAGCAGCTGACCTTGACCCGAGTCAACGAAGTTGAGCTGGAAGAAGCAGTCACAACCACTCCGGGCAAGCGAGCTTCAGAGGTGCTTTCCCATCTGCAGGGTGCCGGGCGCAAACACGCTGTGGTCTTGGACTCGCGTGGCCGCCCATTGCGTCGCTTGGATCGACGTCAGCTATCGCGTGCAGAAATCATCGATGGCACGCGTGATCAGAATCTGCCAGTAGTTGGCGAGCAGGCAACCCTGAATGACGCGCTGGATACGATGCTGGTAGCCAGTTCCGAGTCCGCTTTGGTCACCGGTCGTCGCGACGTGCTTCTTGGCGTCATCTCGGTGCAGACCGTTATGGAAGCCATTGCGGCAGCTAACGGTTCCCAGGATGGAGCCCACAACGCGCCGGTCGGTTTGAATTCTGGTGCGATCAATGTGGTGGACATTGAAAGTGAAGCCATCACGCCGGATGGTGAACCCGTATGAGCGGAGAAAAACGAAGCCTGATATGGCAGATCATTGGTATTGCCATCGCCTTCGCGGTGCTGGTTATCTGGCTGTTAAGCGCAGATCTCACCGAGACTGAGCGCCAGACACTGGATCCCGCCACCATTTGGGGCTACACGCTTCAGCATCTGCAACTGACGGTGATTGCAACGATCATTGTTCTGATTATCGCCATCCCGTTGGGCATCCTACTGACCCGTCCCTCATTGCGGCGCGCTGCCCCAATCGTTCGCGCCATCGCTAACTTCGGGCAAGCTGCACCGGCTATCGGTGTCATTGTCTTGTTAGCTTTTTGGCTTGGCTTTGGATCGAAAACTGCCATCGTTTCACTGGTGATCTACGCGATTCTTCCGGTGCTCTCCAACACCATCGTGGGATTGCAACAGGTTGACCAGCGCATCGTGGAAGCCGGGCGCGGTATTGGCATGTCTTTGATGTCTGTGCTGTTCAAGGTAGAGCTGCCTCTGGCAGTTCCGGTCATGCTTTCGGGCATCCGCACCGCATTGGTCCTCTTGGTGGGTACAGCAACGCTGGCCACTTTCATCAACGGGGGTGGACTGGGCATCTTGATCACTACCGGCGTGAACCTGAACCTGAACGTCGTACTGATTACCGGTTCCTTGCTGGTGGCTTTACTGGCTCTGACCATTGATTGGCTAGGGCGAGTAGTTGAACAGGTTGCACGTCCGAAGGGACTGTCATGAAACACGTACTAAAACTATCGGTGTTGTCCGTTGCCGCCGTGATCGGTTTGACCGGTTGCGGCCTGAGTCCATCCACTGGCACCGTTCCAGAAGTGGGGCCCGGGAAAATTCAGCCGGTTGCCGACGCTGCTGATGCTCCGAAGGTGACCGTGACTTCTAAGTCGTTCACCGAGCAGCTGCTGTTGGGCAAGATCTCCGTGATTGCCTTGGAAGCTGCCGGATATGATGTCACCGACTTGACCAACGTTCCGGGATCTCAGCCTGCACGTCAGCTCTTGCTCTCTGGAGATGCAAGCATGCTGTGGGAATATACCGGCACAGCCTGGTTGACGTACCTCGGGCATGAGAAACCAGTGGTTGGCGAAAAAGCTCAGTGGGAAGCGGTGCAGAAGGAAGACGTGCCCAATGGCATCAACTGGGGCAAGCCGGCACCACTGAACAATACGTACGCCATGGCCATGAACGAAAAGACGGCAAAGCGTCTGGGCATCACTAAGCTCTCAGAGCTGAAGAGTTTGGATACGAAAGACCTAACCTTCTGTGTTGATCCTGAATTCAACTCACGTCGTGATGGTTTGACTCCAATGCTGGAACACTATGGCATTGATCGTGGGTCTCAAGTATCTGAGAACAACATCGGTCTCTACGACGTAGGTGCCATCTATCAAGCAACGGCTTCAGGAGCCTGTGACTTCGGAGAGGTGTTCACCACCGACGGTCGTATCAAGGCGCTGAATCTGACGGTGCTGGAGGACGATAAGAAGTACTTCCCAAGTTACAACGCTGCTCCGGCCTTCAACGAGGCATTCTTGAAGGAACATCCAGACGTCAAAAAGATCATGGGTGAGATCGCTCCATTGCTCACCGATGAGGTGTTGATGGAACTGAACTACCAAGTTGATGTGGTTGGGCGCGAACCGGCGGACGTCGCCTTTGAATGGATGGTTGGCGAGGGGCTAGTCTCCAAGCCGTAGGCCTGATCTTCTTACTGCTCAATGACAACTGCTCACTACCAAAGGCTGGATCCTGACACTTGAAAGTGTCGGGATCCAGCCTTTGTCATTGAAGATTCACGGGAAGTTATTCCCAACGGCAAGTGATGGGCGCATGATTGAAAAGGTGAATGAGACTGGTGTGGCTGTTCGCGGACACGTTCAGGGCGTCACAGGAGCCGAGGCAAAATAAGTTTTCTGGCAAACATTCAAGTCAGAAACGATTTATCGGGTTGAGTCTCTAAAACGAGGAAAATTTTTAGCAAAGTTGTTGACGCTTCAACTTTCTTCGTGCAATACTTGTATCAGCAAAACAAATTGAACCGTCAACTAATTGTTGGCGTGATGAAAGGACTTAGATATGACTGCATCTGCACTGACTTCCGGCACCTGGAACCTTGACGCTTCACACTCCGAGGTCGGCTTCTCGGTCCGTCACGCTGGTATCTCCAAGGTTCGCGGTAGCTTCACCGAATTCGATGCAACCCTGACCGTCGGCGAAACCCTGGCTGACTCCAGCGTTGTTGCCAACGTTCAGATCGCCTCGGTCAACACCAAGGACGCAAACCGCGATGGACACCTCAAGAGCGCTGACTTCTTCGACGCCGAGCAGTTCCCAGCCATGACCTTCAAGTCCACCGGCATCAAGGGTGACTCGGAAGAATTCGTCTTGGTCGGCGAGCTGACCGTCCGTGGCGTTTCGAAGGAAGTTGAATTCGACGTAGAGCTTGGTGGCCAGGCAGTGGACGCATTCGGTGCAACCCGCGCTGGCTTCTTCGCAAGCACCACCATTTCCCGCAAGGAATTCGGCATCACCTGGAACGCAGCTCTTGAAGCTGGCGGTGTTTTGGTCAGCGACAAGGTCAAGATCGAAATCGATGCTTCCTTCGTGCTTCCAACCGAAGCCTAAATAAAACTTCCCGAAGGCCGTCGCATGGGGTGACGGAATAGAGGGCCGATACAGACAAAGCCTCCGAACCATTCGTGGTTCGGAGGCTTTGTTGTTAAGTGTCTTTTAGCTGAACCTAGAAATCGTACGATCCATCAGAAACGCCCGGAGCGAAGAGCGAGAGTGCGATGGTGCCAACGATGACCGCGATCCAAAGCAACCCGATAATAGTGCCAATCCAACCGGTCACCTTGCCCACGGTGGCGGCGGTATTAAACTCACGCTCTGCGCGGGTGGCTTTAACGATAGCGATGGGACCCAAGATGATGCTGAGGACAAATATAGAAAGAATGCCGAGGATCATGGATGTCTGGGCCAGTTCGCTACCTGCGATCTGATTCTGATTTGGGTACCCCTGATTTGGGTAACCCTGATAACCCTGTTGGTACGGCGAGCTCTGATTAGGCGACTGCTGGTATCCGAACTGCTGATACTGACGGGACTGGCCATTCTGCTGATTTTGTCCTTGGTTTGGCTGGCCTGAAGTGTACGGATTCTGTGGTTCGCCATTCGGAGTCGACATTGCGGCCTGCTTTCAAACTAGGTGGTTAGTTCATTAAATCAATCATGCGGCCAATTCACGCAAATAAATTGTGTTTGGGTCAATGAGGTGTCACTTCCGGGCGCTAGAAAAGTCATCATGAGAAAGTCATCAGTTAGTCGGGCGAGCCAATTGGTTTCTAGAATGGTGAATCATGACTTGGGCTTCGTTTTGCGCGTATCTTGGCGTGTGCGTGATGGTGACACTTTCACCCGGACCAGATACTTTTTTGGTACTGCGCTATTCGCTGGTTCGTCAGCTACACGGAGTCATCGCGGCTCTAGGGATGATGGTGGCCATCTTTGCCTGGGCCACCCTGGCCGGGGCCGGAGCGGCTTCGGTCATTCAACGATTCCCTATCGTTGAGACGGTCATCTCGACTCTCGGTGGACTGTATCTGATCTATCTCGGGCTCTCTGGTTTTTCAAATCACGAGCGGTCGCTAAAGCCGACAGCGCTATCGCTCGCACCGAAACCCGTTCCACCACCGCGCGGCAGGTTCACTCGCTGGGCAAAACTTTTACCGCCGGCATGCTCTCGGCTGCGCTCAATCCGAAGCTGGGCCTACTGTTTCTAGCGATGATGCCAAGCTTTATTCCCCAAGGTTCTAATACCTTCGTGTGGGGCATGGGGCTGGGCGCAATCTTCGCTTCGGTTGGATTCATCTACATGCTGATTTTGAGCACGGCAGCGTCAAAAGCGATGCACTGGTTCAAGCGCCCAGAGATCGCTTTGCGCTTGGAATGGGTTGCTTGCGCAGCGCTATTCATCATGGGTGTGGGCGTACTTGTCCACGCGTTCTTTTAGAACGAGGCACGGCATAACACTCATATCGAGAAGGCATCTGTAGCATCGATAGCTAGCGTTAGGTGGCCAGGCTTGGTATTGGGCGCTGCGCAATAGCGCCGTCGCGCAAGGTAATGGTTCGATCCGCAAGCATTTGAGAATCGTGATCATGGGTCACCAGCACCACCGCTAGGCCATGGTCCGCTTCGGCGCGCAAAATCTTATGAATCGCATCCCGACTTGAAGTATCCAGCGAAGCCAGAGGTTCATCGAGCAGTAGTACGGGAGTTTGCTGGACCAATCCTTGAGCAACTAGCGCACGCTGGCGCTGCCCGCCGGAAAGCGTGGAGAAATTTCGGCGTTCAAATCCACTAAGGCCCACGCGCTCTAGTCCCTGTGCGACGACCCGATTGCGTTCTATTCGTGTGGATCGGGTGTGCCATGTCCCCATCGCTACAACATCGGCCACACTCAGTGGCAGAGCCGGGGAGTGTTGGGTCTTTGAACCACCAGCGCAACTGGAACCGGTCGTTCGATGTGACCGTGGCTGGGCAGCATGACACCAGCAATCAGTTCAAGCAATGTTGACTTTCCTGACCCATTGGCGCCTGTGATGGCCAGTATTTCTCCCTTGTTGATAGTCAGTGATACTCCGTGCAGTATTTCTTCCTGAGCATAGGAAAAATGCACCGAGTGAACGTGGATCAAAGTGTTGGGTGTTGTCATAGCTCCAGTGTAGCAATTGATAATGATTCTCATTTAAGGTTACTCTGTGTCATGTGTTGATACTTCCTTTCACTTCTGAGTTCATGGAGCGCGCCCTGATCGGCGGCAGCTTGGTCGCAGTTATTTGTGCCATCGCCGGTACATGGGTCGTGATTCGTGGGATGGCTTTTCTCGGCGAAGCGATAGGCCACGGCATGCTCCCTGGAGTTGCCCTCGCGACCGTATTGGGACTGCCGGTAATGCTCGGCGCTGCGGCCAGTGCCGTGGTGATGACTGGCCTACTTGGTGCAATGCAACGGAAAGGAAAACTTTCCTACGACACCAGCATCGGTCTGGTCTTCGTGGGCATGCTGTCACTGGGAATCATCATCGTCTCCCACTCACGTAGCTTTGCCACGGACGCCACAAGTATGCTCTTTGGCGACATCCTGGCCATCAACACTGCGGACCTGTGGCTTCTAGCCGGTGCCTTGTTGCTGAGCGTGGCCATTGCCGTGAAGTTTCACCGAGCCTTCGTAGCTAGTGCGTTCGACACTCGAATCGCCTTGACCTTGGGCTTCAAGCCAGGACTAGCACAAATCATGCTGGTGCTTTTAGTAGCGCTGTCTATCACAGCCTCCTTCCGGTCTGTCGGAACGTTGCTGGTGGTTGGCATGCTACTGGCGCCAGTCGTAGCGGCCAAGGTTTGGGTAGCGCGCATTCCCGCCATCATGATCCTGGCCGCCGTTTTCGGAGTGCTCAGTGTGAGCGGCGGACTACTAATTTCTTGGTACGCACAAACGGCAGCGGGGCCTTCAATCTCTTGCCTGGCCATTTCGTTGGCCGGCATTTCGGCCTTGATTCAAAAGCTTCTGAGTACTCACAAGTGCATGCCTGAAACGACACACAATAAATCGCTACTACACGTTGAAAGTGCCACATGAAGGCTCAGTCCTACTCACTTACCGCAGTACTACTAAGCGCAGTACTACTGGCGGGATGCGCCGCCTCTCCGTCCGCCACCAACGACGATAGCGCCGTGGAACCGGCAGATCACGGAGCCGTTGAAGGAGCACAAGAAATGCCCGAGGCACCACTACATCTAGTGACAGTGGACGCTAGCGGCACAAGCGGAATGCTGGATCTGCTCACCGATGAAGAAACTGAACTGAGCGAGCTAAAGAACATCCAGAACCTCCAAACCGAGGGACGCTACCTCTTTGCAGATACGGGGGCAGGGGTAGACATCGTTGATAGCGGGATGTGGAGCTGGAACCACACGGACCATTTCCATTACTACCGCGGCACACCGCAAACTGTCGGTCATCTCGATGGCGAGGGACCAGCGCAGATCATCGGTGGACCGCTCTCCACCGCAGGAAGTACCGGTGTTTATTTCCCAAAGACGGGAAGGGGAATTCTTCTAAAGAATTCTGAACTGGCCAAGGGTAACGTCAGTGAACAATTCACTACTCAAGCCTCACCTCATCAAGGTCTACTGACTCCGCTGGGAGAAGGTGCCATAACTAGCGAAGCTAAAAGTGAAACGGCTCCGGCACAAGTGCAATATTTGGACGCCGAGGGCCACCCGGTAGACGGTGCAAACGCTCCCTGCGCTAACCCGAGTGATGCCACACAGACTGCTGCAGGACTCGCTATCGCGTGTGAAGAAGGCATCCTCGTTGCCAACGAAGAACAGCCTGGACACCCAGAATTTGAACTGGTGAAATATCCCCAAGGGACTACCGCTGATGAACGAGTTGACCAGCTTGAACATCGCAAGGCCCGCCCTGTGGTGGCTGGTCTGGCAGGGGAGCGAGGGGCTTGGGTTATTAATACCCGAGACCTGAGCATGAACAGAATTATGGAGGATCAGAACCTCCTGAAGGTCACTGCCGTGGGGGATAAAGACGGCAACGTGGTGGCTGTAGATGCAAGCGGACGGGTGCTGGTCTACTCCACAGAAGCCGGAAAAACTACCGGAGTCAGCAAGCCAGTGCTTCAGGAAACTGTGAAAAATCCTCAGGCCTTGGCGAGCACAAATTTGGTCGTCGATGCTCAGCGAGCCTACGTGAATGCCCCTGCGCAGAAGAGAGTGTTTGAAATCGATTTTGCTGATTCAGCACGGATCGCCCGCACCCTTAGCCCGCAAATAGATCCGACCTGGATGACTCAGGTGGGGAATTGATGAGCAACAATATAAGGCACTCAGGTAAAGCGCTGGCCTTGCTGCTGGGCGTATCGCTGTTACTGACTGGCTGCATCGGCACGGCACAGCAAGATGAGAAACCGAGCATTGTGGTCACCACCAACATTCTTGGAAATGTTGTGCAGAACCTAGTCGGTGACCAAGCCCAAGTTCACACGCTGATGCCCCCAAATGTTGATCCGCACTCCTTTGAGATCTCCGCGCAGCAAGCCGCCTTGCTCCATGATTCAGACCTGGTGGTTTCCAACGGGTTGAATTTGGAAGAAGGCCTGCAACATCAGCTGGACGCGGTTGATGAGGCCGAAAACAACCACTTTGTCGCCAGCGATCATTTTGAGGTTCTAGAGGTTGCAGGGTCTAACGGTGCAGCCGACCCACATTTCTGGACCGACCCAGCAAAGATGATCCAGGTGGTTGACGCCTTACACCAGCAACTCAAGGATCTCCCCGGAATTTCTGCGGAACAGTTGGCTTCCGATACCCAGGGGTACCGCGCCGAGCTCACTGAGCTTGAACAGCAGATGACCGCTTCTTTCGCGCAGATTCCCGAACAGTCTCGGGCGTTGGTAACCAACCACCATGTTTTTGGTTATCTCGCCGAACGCTTCGGATTCAAAACCATTGGGGCAGTGATCCCTTCGGGGACAACACTCGCCTCTCCAAGTGCAGCGGATCTAGCGTCGCTGGCCGAAGCCATTCGTAGTTCAAAGGTCCCCGCGATCTTTGTTGAGTCGGCCCAGCCGGGCAAGCTGGCACGCGCCCTGGCCGATGAAGCCCAAGTAGAGGTACAAATCGTCGAATTGTATTCAGAATCGCTCACGCCACCGCATCAAGGGGCCGATAGCTATCTGCAGATGATGCAAGTGAACACCGAACGAATCACCCATGCCCTGCGCAACTAAGCGCAACAAGAAAGGAATCATGAATCTCATCTCGCCTCGCACCCTCAAAGCCGGGTCAGCTCTAGCCGTCCTAGGTCTACTGGCCACCGCATGCACCGCACCCAGTGCTGCCGAATCCGAAACTGTGTCACCAACTAGGATCGCGGTGACCTATAAAGACGGCGTCTCAGTACTCGACGGGAAGTCACTGAAAGTACTCAAGAGTTTTGACACCGAAGAATTCACGCGATTGAACTCGGCAGGAGATGGCAAAAACTTCCTGCTCACCACCTCCAAAGGATTCCAAGTTCTGGATGCAACGGCTCCTGAACTGACCGAGACCACCTTTGTCGCCGGAGCTGCTGGACATGTGGTTCCACATGCTGGCAAGACAGCGCTCTTTGACGACGGCAGCGGAACCACCACGATCTTCGACACCAATAAGCTCGCGGAGGCCGATGGAAAACTGCCGGAGGTTCAAACTGTCGAATCCCCAGCTCATCACGGGGTCTCGGTGGCCTTGGACGACGGTTCCTTGTTGACCACCGTTGGTGATGACACCTCACGTACCGGTGTGAAACTGCTTGATGACAAACAGCAGAAGATCGCCGAAAGCACCGATTGCCCGGGAGTGCACGGTGAAGGTACCGCTGCAGATGGCCGTGCAGTCTTCGGCTGTGAGGACGGGGCATTGGTATTTGCTGACGGAAAATTCACGAAGCTCACCGCACCTGATACCTATGGTCGCATGGGCAACGCCTACGTCTCACCAACCAGTGAATTAGTCATTGGCGACTACAAGGATGACCCAGATGCCGAGGGCAATTTGCTGCACCAGATCACCCTGATCGATACCGCCAAGCTCAGCTACAAGGTAGTAGATCTGCCCAAGGGAATTGAATACACCTGGCGCGGAGTCACCCGTGGTCCACAGGATCTTGGTTACCTGTTAGGTACCGACGGTAAGATCCACGTGATTGATCCAAGCACCGGGAAGATCACCCGTGACATCGATGTTATTGACCCGTGGGAAGGACCGGCCGAATGGCAGGAAGCCCACCCGTCCCTGCGCATTGATGGCAACACCGCCTACGTCAGCGAACCAGCTAAGAAGTCGGTGTACGCCATCGACCTTGAGACCGGTAAAAAGACTGCGACCGTGAGACTGGACGCGGAGCCTAACGAAATGGCTGTGACCACCAAGTAGAGCTTGCAGAAGAAATAGTTGTGGCCGATTGCCCGCCCGAATCTGGGTGGGGAATCGGCCACAAGTCTGAGCGCGTCGAATTACAGACCGCGCACCATCAGTACATCCAAGGTTCGTGGACCGTGCACACCCTCAACACGTTCGAGCTCGATATCACTGGTGGCCGAAGGCCCAGAAATCCAAGTTAGCGGGCGGGTGATAGAAAGCCGTGGCATGGCTTCGGGCAGTAGCTGCACAATCGTGGAGATCGGCACAATGCACACGTGGTGATCCGGTACCAACGAGATGGCACGACGTCCCTGATCTGGCTGACCATCAAGGATGATGGTGCCCGACTCCGCGACGGAGACTGCTGAAGAAGTCACCACCGCACTGGTGGCATCTAGTTCGGCCACGCTCAAGCGGGCGCCGGGAGCATCAAGACGCTGTTCCACATCTTTGTCTAGCGCCGAAAGCCAGTGGGTATCTAGGCCCTGCGGGTAGACAACACTGCTGGCGTCCTTGAGCTTGGCTGCCACAAATTCAGGAATCTGCGCCGCATCGATGACCTCAACGCCGGCCTTGTAATCCACCAAACGGTCTACCAAGAGTTCGATGAGCTGCTCTTCATTCATGGCGGAGGTGGTGCGGTATTCGCGCGGCACTTCTTCGGTCACCGGGGTATCGGCTAGGGCCGTACGAATCCTTGAGAGGATCTCATCTTTGGCGCTCACTTGGACTCCTTTTCGTCGCTCCACCAGTCGCGGAAAGACTTACTTGGTGGTGCGGGAATGTCGCGGCTCTGGGTCCACCCGGCAGCGATGCCCGGCAGCTTTTTGATCTTCTTATCCTTACCGGCGGCCAATCGACCCAGTGGCAGTGCTTTTTCGAGCAGACCAATATTTTTGCCCTTGCCCAAAGCCCAAGATCCGCCCTTCATCAATAGATCCATCTGGGTAGGCAGTTTGTGCTTGTCACGTTTGGCATCCACATCTTCGCCGCGCAGGTGCACAAGGATTTCTGGGATGTTGATCTTTACCGGGCAGGCTTCATAGCAAGCCCCACACAGTGAGGAAGCGTAAGGAAGAGATCCGTTTTCCTCAACCTCGATGCCGGTGAGCAGCGGGGAGAGGATCGCGCCGATCGGGCCCGGGTAGGTTGAACCATAGGCGTGACCGCCCGTGCGCTCGTAGACCGGGCAGACGTTCATGCAGGCCGAGCAACGAATGCAGTTCAGCGCGGTGCGGCCAAAACGATCGGCCAGGGCTCGGGTGCGTCCGTTATCGAGCAAGACGATGTGCACATTCTGCGGGCCGTCGTCTTCGGTGACACCGGTCCACAGTGAGGTGTACGGGTTCATGCGCTCACCGGTGGAGGAGCGTGGCAACAGCTGCATGAAGACCTCGATGTCCTCCCACTGCGGCAGTACCTTCTCGATACCCATCACGGTGATCAGGGTCTCTGGCAGGGTCAGGCACATGCGGCCGTTGCCTTCGGACTCGACCACGCCCAAGGTGCCGGTATCGGCTAGGGCAAAGTTGGCTCCGGAGATCGCGACCTTGGCAGCCAAGAACTTCTTGCGTAGGTGGGCACGAGCCGCTTCGGCCAACTTGGCTGGCTCATCGGTCAGGTTCGGATCCACCACCGGCATCTCCTTCAGGAAGATGTCGCGCACCTCGGTGCGGTTTTTGTGGATGGCAGGAACCAGGATGTGGCTTGGCTTGTCGTGGCCTAGCTGGACAATCAGTTCGGCAAGGTCGGTTTCAAAAGCACTAATACCTTCGGTTTCCAAGTGCTCGTTGAGGCCAATTTCCTGAGTGGCCATGGACTTAACCTTGACCACCTCGGTGGAGCCGGTGGCTTTAACAAGATCGGTGACAATCTGGTTCGCTTCATCCGTGTCACGGGCCCAGTGGACAATACCGCCGCGTGCGGTGAAGTTCTTTTCGAATTCCAGCAGACGCTCTTCAAGGGTGGCCATCGAATTGTTCTTGATGACGCTGCCCGCATCACGCAGGGCTTCCCAGTCGGGGAGTTCACCAACGACCTTCAGGCGCTTATCGCGGATGGTGTGGGTGGCATGGCGCAGGTTTTTGCGCATCTGGGTGTTGCCCAGTTCGCGGTGCGCTGCCTGGGGGAAAGGCTCGGATTCGAACAGGTTGCCCTGTCCGCCAGCGGGCATGCCGAGGAATACCTGAGTCACAGTGACACCGTCTCTTCCATGGTGCTGGCCAGAATGTCGGCCAGGTGCAGGGTTTTTGGTTTGGCTCCGGTGCGGGAAAGGCCACCGCCGATGTGCATCAGGCAGGAGGCATCACCGCCGGAACAGGCCGAAGCGCCGGTGGAGCAAATGTTTTTCACCTTGTCATCAAGCATGGCCGAGGAGACATCCGCGTTTTTGATCGAGAAGGTTCCACCAAAACCGCAGCACTGGTCGGCCTCTGGAAGTTCATTGACGGTAATACCGCCGACGGTCTTGAGTAGGTCCAGCTGTCGATCGCCTAGTCCCAAGGACCGCATGCCGTGGCAGGACGGGTGGTAGGTGATGGTTTCGGGGAAGTAGCTGCCTAGTTGTTCGGCCGCATTGGTGATGCCAAGAACGTCCACCAGTAGCTGGGTCAGTTCATAGGTGCGCGCCCCAACGGCCTTGGCTCGTTCCTTGAGTTCTGGTTTGCCCAAGCGATCAGCTAGGTAGGGGTGCTGGTGCTTAACCGAGGCAACGCAGGAACCGGAAGGGGCGACTGCAACGTCGTAGTCGTCGGTGTCGAAGGCATTGATGTGGTTTTCGACCACGGGCAAGGCTTCGGGCATGTAGCCGGAGTTCATGTGCATCTGCCCGCAGCAGGCTTGTGCCCTGGGGAAAATTACCTCATGTCCCAAGCGTTCGAGCAACTTCACTGTCGACTTGGCGGTTTCTGGATACATAGCGTCCACTATGCACGTGGCAAAGAGAGCGATTCGCATAATAAATGACTCTTTCAGAGTGTGGTCTGACCATACTATGCGAAGAAATTCGTAATAGTCAAGACTTGTTGTGATGACACTCACGTTGTACTCTTGGTGGTCGGACCACATATGGTCAGACCATCTTCTAGTAAGGACGCCCACACCGTGTTTACACCATCTACCGAGCCGATAGCGGGCAGTGTTGCCCTCTCGGCGCTTGTTGCTTTAATCCCTTTGATCACCTTCTTTGTACTGTTGGCTGTGATCAAAACCAAGGCGCACTGGGCCGGATTGGGATCTCTGGCAGTCGCCATTATCGTCGCCATTATTGGATGGAAAATGCCGGTATTGATGGCACTGAACTCCGGGGCGATGGGAATGGTTTTGGGGCCTTCCCGATCGTCTGGATCGTGGTCATGGCCATCTTCCTCTACCAAGTCACCGTCAAATCCGGACGCTTTGAAGACCTGCGTCGTGTCTTCGACGTGATCGGCGGCGGGGACGTAAGAATTCAGGCTGTGTTGATCGCTTTCTGCTTTGGTGGGTTGCTTGAAGCGCTGGCTGGATTTGGTGCACCGGTAGCCATTACCGCCACCATGCTGCTGGCTTTGGGGCTGTCTCCGCTGCGTGCGGCTTGTGCCGTGCTGATTGCCAACACTGCACCAGTGGCTTTTGGTGCGGTGGCCATCCCCATCACTACCGCTGGTGCGTTGACCGGAATCCCGGCTCATGAAATTGGTGCCGTGGTAGGCCACCAGTCGCCGCTGTTGGCGTTGTTTGTACCAACTATCTTGGTGCTGATCCTTGACGGTTGGCGCGGTGTGCGCCAGGTGCTGCCAGCGACCCTGACTATCGGTATTTCCTTCGGTATCGCCCAGTGGCTGTGCTCCACCTACTTCTCGTACGAACTCACTGATATCGTGGCCTCGTTGGTTGGATTGGCCGCAGCGGTCATCTTATTGCGCTTCTGGACTCCTAAGGGTGCATCCGAAGCACGCCAGCGCGTGTTGACCGCTGAGGCTGCTGCATTGCCGGTGGAGCAGGGCACTAAATTGCACGGACTAAATACCTGGATGGCGCTGTTCCCATACTTGCTGGTCATCGTCATCTTCGGCCTGGCCAAACTGTGGAAATTGGGAATCGACATCCCAGCGTGGCTGGCTAGTACTGACATCAAGTTCGGTTGGCCAGGACTATATGGGGAAGTGGTGGACTCCAGCGGCAAGGCTGTCTCGTCAACCATGTACACCTTCTCGTGGTTGTCCTCGCCGGGTACTCTGCTGCTGATCACCGGCGTGATTGTTGCTTTTGTATATTCACGCAATACCTCCGGCGGCAAGTACGCCTTGACCTTTGGTGAAGGTCTGTCGGAAATCGGCAAGACTATCTACAACATGCGATTTGCCGCGTTGACCATCCTTTCGGTGCTCGGCTTGGCCTATGTGATGAACCTGTCCGGCCAGACCATTACGGTGGGCACTTGGCTGGCTGGAGCCGGTGGATTCTTTGCGTTCCTTTCACCAATTCTTGGCTGGATCGGCACCGCCGTGACCGGCTCGGATACTTCTGCGAACGCGTTGTTTGCCAAGCTGCAGCAGACCGCTGGTGTGAATGCGGGTATTGACCCCAACCTATTGGTGGCTGCTAATACCTCAGGTGGTGTGGTCGGCAAGCTGATCTCCCCGCAGAACCTTGCGATCGCCGCAACCAGCGTGAAGATGGAAGGCCAGGAATCGGTCATCCTCAAGAAGGTCGCCGGATGGTCTGTAGGCATGCTGCTGGTGCTGTGCTGTTTGGTTTACCTGCAGTCCACCCCGGTGCTTTCGTGGATGCTTCCGTAGTTCTTTGACCGGCTAAAATAGATTCGATGCCTATTAACCCAGCTCCGCGTGCGTACCAGGTCGTGCTTCAAGCAATTGAGGAAGATCTGCTGACCGAGAAGCTGTCCGTTGGGGACCAGCTTCCAGGCGAACGTGCGCTCGCGGAGCAACATGGGATTTCTCGTGCCTCGGTGCGAGATGCCATTCGCATCCTTGATGTGATGGGCATAATTAAGACTTCCACGGGCTCCGGACCCAACTCCGGGGCCGTGATCATCTCCAACCCTTCGGCCGGGATCTCCCAGGCCTTGCGCCTGCATTTGGCGGCTAAGGGCATCAATGTTCGCGAGATCGTTGAATCGCGCATTCTGCTCGAGACCTGGGCTGCGCAAATGACTCCGCGCGATCCAATCCAGGCAAAGCAGGTCATTGAGCGCACTGCTGTGTTGATTATGCGTATGGATGACGCGCAACTGTCCCGCGAATCCTTCCATCGTATTGATGCCGAGTTCCACGTACTGCTGGCTTCCATGGCCGGCAATGCGGTGGTGGAGTCCATGATGGAATCGCTGCGCAACTCGATTAGTGACTATGTTGCGGCATCGATTCCTGACGACGAATCGTGGCAACCTGTGGTCAAGGTTTTACGCCGCCAACACAAGGCCATCCACCATGCTTTTGCTACTGGCCAGCGTGAACGAGCAGCGCAGCTGCTCGAAGAACACATCACTTGGTTCTACTCGCAGACGCACTAGATCCCCAAATTAGTCCGGAACCCACGTCTTCGTCTACGGGCAATACCCCAAGGCGCAGCAGGAAGACATCGATCTTAAATATGTGTTCATGGTGGCGGCCCTGCTCTACTCCAAGCCTTTAGGGACCGCCCTGTTTGGTTGGCGATTATTCGGAGGCGCTGGCTTCTTGATTCCGGTAGCGAGTCGCGAGCTCAGATCCAAGATTTTCGCCCATGATGCGGCGTTCAATTCCGGTAAATTGCTCTACTAGTTGTTCATCTTCCAGTCCGGGAAGACAAACGACTTCCCCGAGCGAGAATCCTACCCACCCTGCCTGAGCTACGTCTTCGGCCGTCATGGCACGGGGGCCCTGCGACTTTCCACCGTTCCATTCCGTGGACACCAAACCCGGGCACACTACAGTTGCCTGCACCCCGGTGCCGTGCAACTCCGATGCGAGAACTCGGGTAAAAGCCATCGTCCCTGCCTTAGCTCCCACGTACAGCGCGCGCTGTGGCAACGTTGCACTTGTGCCGGGCGTTCCCGACGACGAGTTAGTACCCGGGGTTGGTCGGCACCCGCACTAAATGCGAGGTTGGAGGCAACACTGATGATTCCACCCCGCCCGCGTCCCAGCATGCCGGGGAGTGCTGCTCTGGCCAGGACCGGTGTGACATCAGCATTTAGTGTCCAAGCTCGATCCAGCTCACCGGGGTCGATTTCTGCGAACGGCCCATAAGCGCTGACTCCTGCATTTGATACGAGGACATCAATGTCACCGGCAGCGGCACGTTCAACTGCGCGTTTCAGGCCTGCTTTCTCGGAGAGGTCTACGGTCAGGGTTTCTGAGCTTGCTCCCGCGTCGGAAAGTCGCTCGGCTAGCGCTGCTAGCCTGTCTGCTCTCCGGGCGACAAGTACTAAGTCGTGGCCCGCCTCGGCAAGAACCGTTGCCATGGCGGCGCCGATCCCAGAACTAGCTCCTGTGATGAATGCGATTGGTCGAGACATATTGACTCGAAGTGTTGACGAGTATAAAGCGTTTGATAGATGACAATGAGTGTACATTAAAGTTATGAGTGAAAATTCTATGGCGGAGACCCCGGATCCCCGAGCCCGAGTAATTTGGGCGTTGCGTCGGGCGGAGCTGGCAGTGCAGAACCTGAAAGACCGTCAGCTTCGAGCAGTGGGGTTACGCTCCTCGCACTACGCGTTGCTCGCATCGGTGAGCGCCGAACCGGGGCTTGCTGGAGCCACGCTTGCACGTCGACTCAACGTCACTCCTCAGGCAATCGCTTCTCTGGCCACCCGGTTGGAAACACTCGGCCTCATTGAGCGGAAGGTTCATCCGCGGCACGCGCAAGTGCAGGAATTGTATTTGACTGATGCAGGGCGTACCGCGTTGAACGCAGGCGAGGCCATCGTAGATGACCTTGAAGAACGGGTTGTTGAATTGCTCGGTGCCGAAGAAAGCGAGCATCTGCGGGTGGTCCTTGATCGGCTGGCGGAGCTATTGCCTGCAGAACGCACCGGAAACGAAGTGGCTAATGATTGACATCAGGGGCGTTGCTCAATGAGTTCCTTGAAGATCCGGAAGCATCTGAAAAGAATTACCTTGGGCGCAAACTTGCCGTCGAATTGACCTCACCTCGCGCGGGGCAAAGCATGTACTCGACGCCGGTAATTGAGGGATCCGATCGATCGCACGGCGAGCTACTTGCAGTTTTAGTTCTTCCTTATGGATCCAAGGCTAAAGCTTCGTTCCGAACTCTGGAGGGTATCGCGCCAGAAGGTCGTCTCGTGCTCACCGGTGAGTGCCGAATGGTGGCAAATGAGAACGTTCTGGTATTCAAAAACTGTTCCATCGCGAAAAGTTAGTTTTCGTGGACCCATAGTGTGACTGGCGGAAATGTGCGCTGCTCGACAGGGTGACCCTGCCGAACTTGCGGAAAAGCATTCCCAGCCACCCATGGCGGCTGGAGATTCTTTAAGCCATCAACTGCTCGTCCAGCAATTCATAAATCGTACTTTATTGCAACGTGCGTTACATATATCTGATATCTTTTGAGGGAGCGACGGGGCTACTTTTTGGATACACCACTAGGCCAAGGCCGGTGATGGGTTCCCGTCGGTGAATTATCGACACTTCTTGCGAGGGAATTCATGAGTCAACTTTTTGACCTATCCGGACGTTTGGCCCTGGTCACCGGGTCCTCCCGCGGCATTGGCCGCGAACTTGCCCGAGCGCTAGCCGATGCCGGCGCGACCGTCATTCTTCATGGACGCGATGAGCAACGCTTGGCCCAAACCGTTGCCGAATTTAGCAGCCATTACGGCACCGAAAAAATTCACAGTGCATGCTTTGACGTCACTGATGACGCGGCAGTACGTGAAAATATCGAGGCCATCGAAAAGAACATCGGTGCCATCCGCATCTTGGTCAACAACGCTGGAATTCAGCACCGTGTGCCAATGCTTGAGCTGGAACTAGCTGACTGGCAGCGCGTCATTGATACCAACCTGACCAGCGCGTTCTTGGTAGGACGCGAAGTTGCCCGTGGCATGGTGCAGCGCGGTGAAGGCAAGATCATCAACATCTGCTCGGTACAAACCGACCTGGCGCGCCCCACCATTTCCGCGTACACCGCGGCCAAGGGTGGCCTGCGAAACCTCACCCGCGCCATGACCGCCGAATGGGCTGGTTCCGGACTGCAAATTAATGGCATCGCACCTGGCTACATCCACACCGAAATGACCCAGAACCTCGTTGATGATGAGAAGTTCAACTCTTGGATCTTGGGCCGCACACCAGCAGCCCGTTGGGGAACCGTTGAGGACTTGGCGGGCCCGGCCGTATGGCTGGCCTCGGATGGTTCCAACTACGTCAACGGACAGACTATCTTTATCGACGGAGGCATGAGCGTTGTCGTCTAACACCCTAGCTACTAGCACCGAAGCCGTTGTTGCCCACGCGGCAGGGGATCTACGCGTTGAGCAGATCGAACTAGCCGCACCGGCTGCAGATGAAGCACGCATTTCCATCGCCTACGGCGGTATCTGCGGATCAGACCTGCATTACTGGAGCCATGGTGCTGCCGGTGAATCCATTCTTAAAGCACCTATGGTCTTAGGCCACGAGATTGTTGGCACCGTCCTGCAGACGGCCGCCGATGGCACTGGGCCAGCCGCCGGCACCAAAGTCGCCGTGCATCCGGCAACTCCCGGCGAAACTGGAGAACCTTATCCAACCGAACGTCCCAACCTGTCTCCAGGCTGCACCTATTTAGGATCTGCAGCCCGCTATCCACACACCGAAGGTGCGTTCGCCCGCGAGGTCAACCTACCTGCTCGGATGTTGCGCGCTCTACCCGAGTCCCTTTCACTACGTGATGCCGCGTTGGCGGAACCAGCAGCAGTGGCCTGGCATGCAGTTTCACGTGCGGGAGATGTTGCTGGAAAGCGCGCACTGGTCATCGGTGCCGGCCCCATTGGAGCTTTGGCAGTCGCCGTGCTCAAGCGCGCCGGAGCCGCAGAAATCATTGCGGTGGACATGCATGACAAGCCACTTCAGATCGCAACAAAGCTCGGTGCGACCTCAACCCTGCGGGCGGATGATCAAGAGTCCATCGGCAAGGTTAATGCCGACGTGGTGATCGAGGCTAGTGGCAACTACCGTGGTCTGGCCTCGGCAGTACGCGGTGCTACGCGCGGTGGACGAGTAGTCATGGTTGGCCTGCTACCAACCGGTGAGCAGCCAGCACTGATCTCGCTTGTCATCACCCGTGAACTAGAACTCGTCGGTTCATTCCGTTTTAACGACGAAATTGACCACGTTCTTGCTGCCTTGGCCGACGGGTCGTTACGGATCTCGGATGCTGTCACCCACGAGTTCCCAGTGGGCCAAAGTCTTGAAGCCTTTGAAACGGCCAAGGATGCTTCCACCTCGGGCAAGGTCCTACTGGATTTCCTTAGCGAATAATCCATTACTGTAAAACGCACTGCGGTGGCCCTGAAATTCGGGTCACCGCAGTGCGTTTTTTGGTTCAGCTGAGACTAATTATTAGCTTCAACAACGTGCACCGAGGTAGTCACCGGCACCGGGTTGACGAACAAGTCCAATACTGGGCAGTGAGCATCCACAGCCTGGCGTAGTTCTTCATAACGCTCTGCGGATTCAGGACCCGCAATGTGCACCTGCAAGTCCACGGAGGAGAAGCCCGGACGAATTGTTTCATCAATGCCAAACAGGCCACGAACATCAAGCTGGCCATCAGCGGTGATCTGCACATCATCTACTTGGATGCCCAAGTTTTCCGCGTACAGACGGTAAACAACTACTTGGCAGGAAACCAACGCTGCCAAGGCATATTCCACCGGGCTGGCCGCGATGTCGCTGCCTCCCAGTGCAGCTGGTTCATCAACGGTAAAGCTGTGCTTGCCGGCCCTGATGTTACTGGCTACAGAGTCGAATCCTTCGCCGCGAACACTAAAGGTGAGTTGTGCGCTCTGTGGGGCTGCCGAAATGCGTTCACCCCATCCAGTGCCAGCTTCTTGTAAGCGCGCAGAGCGATCTTCGGCCACGGAAAGTTTCTTGGTTGCGGTAGGCATAAGAGGTGTTCTCCCTTTTCTGACGCAAGGGTGCGCCATCGTTTACGCTTCTTGACTCTCAGGATGCGTCGAATCTTCACCTGGGGCACCCGGCACAATGGCTAGAGGGTTGCCGTCCACTCAGCCAGGGCCGTAGTGAGTGGAACTCGTGATTCAGTGATTCATTTTTATCCTTGAGTACCGCTGCGAGTAAAGCATTCGCTTAACTTTTCGTCATTACGAAGCTGTCGGTAACCGTCGATAGGATGGAGGGTAGCAACCGGCTCTATTGCGTACACAACGATTGGCGGATATGGAATACCAGCTGACTATCAAAAACTTGGACTTGGTACTGGACCAGGACACGTTGGAGATTGGTGCGTTCTACTATCAGTCGGGAAAGGTCTCGCACGTTGAACGCCACGTTGAAGCCGGTCTTACTCAAGTGCGCGGACAGGTGCTCGGCGCGCAGGTGAACGCAACCTTCCGATTTGAAGCGCAAGGGATTTCATTTGAAGGTGGTTGCAGCAAACACCCCACCAGTACTCGCTGCGAAGAAGTCGCCGCGTTATTGATTGAAACCATTAACGAAGATGATGAGCCTCTGTACGTTACCGACGGTGCGGGGCGGCCGCATGACTGGCAACGTCAAGCGGTGCCGCAGTGGGAACGTAGTCTTAACCGCCTATTGCCCGTCATCGATGATGAACCGGACGTCGCCCAAGAGCCGCTGGGCCTCATTCTAAAAATCGTTAGCGAACCACGCTACGGTAGCGATGATGCCCTGACCCTTCAGGCTCGCCCGGCGCGACAAGGTACCAAGAGCCCATGGATTCAGACCGGAGTAAGCTGGAAGTCTGTGGCCTTTGACAAGCGGTTCTCCAAAGAACAGCGCCGTGCCATGAGCGAACTAGACCAGCTACGAGAGCAGGCTGAAAAGCAAAAATACGGCTATGTCTGGGATGTTAAAGACTGGATCTCGTTAATGGATCTACCGGGCAAAGATTTGCTCGAAGCCTTCACCGCGCTGCAAGCAGCCGGAGTGCAGATCATCAACGGAAGTAGCAACGCCAAGCCCGCTGTGACCTTCAGCCCTGAGCCGGCCAATGCTTTTGTAGATCTGCGCCGGGGTGAAGATGGCTTGACCATGGAAGGGTTCATTTCCGCGCCTGATCCACAAGATTCACATGTACTCCCTGTCGGAAATCCACCGACTTTTTTGGTGTACTCGGCTAAGCCGTTGACCAAGGCCAAAGACTGGGGACTGGCAGAATTTGCTGAGCCTGTTTCAGCGGAACTTGCCTCTTTTATTGCTTCTGGAGTTCAGTTCGTTCCAGCAGTAGATGTTCCGCGTTTTGAGGAAAAACATCTTGAACGCATGCGCCACTTGGCCCCGCTGAAAAGCGTTGACGTTAGCTATAAAATTCCTGCCCCTGCTCGTCCCGTCCTGCGGCTGGCTGTATCTAGCAGCCCAGAAGTTGTCGCCCTGCGCTATTCGTGGAAGTACCCGTCCAAGGCGCCACGGCAACGTGGCATCGAGAAGGAAATCCTAGCCTCGATCAAGGACAAGCTTGGCGACGACGCTGCCTTGGGACCAGCGAACTCTTCGGGCATTTTTGAAGATCAAGACCTGAGCATGTCTCAGTCCATCGACTTCTTGGTTTATACCCTTCCGCTGCTCGAAGAGCACCCGGACGTATTAATCGAAGCGCAAAACCGTCTGCCAAAGTACCAAATTAATGACGCGCCAGCCACCGTTGCCGTTGAAGCTGGAGAAAGCACCGGAGACTGGTTCGACCTTTCGATTGAAGTCACGATTGATGAGGTCAAGGTACCTTTCCCTCAACTACTCGCAGCGCTGACTCGGCATGAGGACTACCTTGTCTTAGATGATCTGACTGTCATTCCCATCGCCGGTGCTGACTTTGCTCAGCTACGTCAACTGGTTAATGAAGCTGGGGAACTGGGCACAGTTGAAGGCGATACGATTCGCATCCACAAGCTGAGCATCGACTGGTGGCAAGAATTGCTGGACTTGGGCATCATTGAAGCTCAGCACAACGCCTGGCTAGAAACCATGAACGAGCTGACCAGTGGCGAGGAACTTGCGCCCGTAGCTCTGCCAGAAAGTTTCAAAGCGAATTTGCGCCCGTACCAGGAGCAGGGACTGGCCTGGCTGAATTTCTTGCGTACCCACTCACTGGGTGGAGTGCTCGCAGATGACATGGGCTTGGGTAAAACCGTCCAGTTGCTGGCCTGTCTGGAACAAGCTCGCACGGAAAACCCTGATCAAAAGTTCTTGGTTCTTGCCCCGACCTCGGTGGTGGGTAACTGGATCAATGAAGCGCAGCGTTTCGCGCCGAACCTTCGTACGCGGGGGATTAGCTCCACGTCAAAAAAGGCCGGGCAGAGCATCAAGGATCAGTTGGGTGACGCGCAGCTGATTGTCACTAGCTACACGATCTTCCGACTGTCCTATGAAGAGTTTGAAGCTGCCGGATTCTCCGTGATGATCATGGATGAAGCGCAACAGCTGAAGAACCACACCTCAAAGGGCTATAAGCAAGCGCGCCAGTTGCCGGTGCCTTGTAAGTTCGTTGTCACTGGTACGCCGATGGAAAATAATCTCCTTGAGCTGTGGGCTCTGGTTTCCTTGGCTGCCCCTGGACTGTTGGGCGGACAGAAGGCCTTCAAGGATATTTATCAGAAGCAGATTTCCGACGGTGATAAAGAAAGACTCGATCGTCTTAAGAGCCGGTTGCGTCCATTTGTACTTCGACGCACCAAGGAACAGGTGGTTCCGGAACTTCCAGCAAAAACCGAACAGATTCTGGAAGTTGAGCTGGAACCAAGTCACCGTAAGGCCTATGACCGTCGCTTCCAGCGGGTACGACAAGAAGTGCTCGGATTGGTTGATGACGTAGATTCCAACCGTTTCAAGATTTTGCAGTCGCTCACGTTGCTACGCCAACTGGCCTTAGATCCGTCCTTGGTCGGTGAAGGTGACGGCCCGAGCGCCAAGCTTGAGCTACTACGAGAACTGATGGCCGACGCAGTGGCTGAAGGACACAAGATCTTGGTCTTCAGCCAGTTCACCAGCTTCTTGACCAAGGCGCGGGACGTTGCCGTATCGCTAGATATTGAGCACGGTTACCTAGATGGTTCCACTAGTGGAATCAAGCGAAAAGAAATGATCGATGGGTTCAGCAATGGGGACTTCCCGGTCTTCTTCATCTCGTTGAAGTCCGGCGGTTTTGGTATCAACCTCACCGCTGCTGATTACTGCATCTTGTTGGATCCTTGGTGGAATCCGGCAGCGGAAGCTCAGGCCATTGACCGTGCACACCGCATTGGTCAGGAACGGCCGGTTTACGTGTATCGTCTGGTCGCCAAGGACACCATCGAGTCCAAGGTGCTGGCCTTACAAGCCAAAAAGACGCAGCTGTTTAATGACGTTTTGGGTGACGAATCGGAGGCTGGTCAGCAGTCTGCCTTGAGCGCTGATGACTTCTTAGCTTTGATGCAGTAGCTTGAATCGTTGTCTTTAGGTCAGCTCTTCGAAACTGATGTTCAGTCGGTGCAACAGCTGTCCAAAGTTTTGTAGTTCGCTAGCTTCCCATTCGGTGAGCTGGCGGCGCAGTTCCTGACGCAGGGTGTTTCCGCTGTCGCGCCACTTGTCTCTAGCCAGTGCCGTGGCAGAGACCAGTTGAGCGCGGCCGTCAGAGGGATCCTGGGTTCGGTTCACTAGGCCCAAGGACTCTAGCTGCTGAACCAGTCGAGAAATAGTTGCCTTATCTAGACGAAGCTTCTCGGCCAAAGCGCCCTGTTGCTGAGCATCTTCGCGGATGACAAGTCCGAGCAGGCGGTAACCAGGCGCTTGCAAGTCCGGGTGGACCGCTTTTGCGCGGCGAACGATCATATCTCGTGCGTGCAAAAGTATGGCAGTGAACTCATCTTCAACCGTCTGCAACAGCGTTTCATCTTGCATAGTCACTATTCTAGGGAGTCGAGGCCACCTCAGGAGAAATTAGTCCTTTGCGCTGTTCAGCTACCGAGGCAAAGCCATTGATATTGGAGCAGATTTCCTTCACCCGTGAAAGAAAAGTTTCTCGCGAGTGCCCCGAATAATGTGGTGTGGCAATGACCAATGGATGTGCAGCCAACCGTTGGGTTAGCGCGGGCGCAACGGTGCCTGTCGGAGCGTCCCACCAGACGTCTATTGCTGCTCCGCCAATGAGCTGTTGATCTAATACGTCAATGAGCGCTGGCGCGTTCACTATCGGTCCACGCGCAACATTGACCAACAGTGCGTCACTACGCATCATCGAGAGTTCAGTAGCGCCGATAAGATCTCTTGTTGCATCAGTCAGTGGTAGGCAAAGAACCACCACATCGCTGCATTCAAGAAGTTCGGGCAGATGCTCCATGGATTTCACCCAGTGAAGATTTTGGTTATCAGTTGAAGGCTCGCTCGGGTTTCGGCGCACCGCTACCGCTTTGGCCCCCAGGGCTGTGACTGCCGAGAGGGTGTGTTGGCCAATTGCCCCCATTCCAATGAATCCCACGGTTAGGTCCTTGACGGTACGGAACAGGGAAATGTTGGGATCTGTTGCGAGAGTGCGCCAGGTGCCCTCGGTCAATTCACGGGTGATGCTGAGCAGGCGCCGTTCGTGGGCGAGGATGGCCATCACTACGTATTCTGCGATGGAACGTTCGTGGTGGGAGGTCGTCGCAACTTGGGTGGACTCGGGCAGGTACTTCAGCGCCACGCGGTCAGTGCCGGCTCCGGTGACATGCACTAGACCGGCTGTACAGCGTTGTGCGTCTTGGTCGGAAAGTCTTGCGCACACCAAAACGTCCGCCTCGGCGATCTGCCTTGACTGTTCGTGGGGGCAAGCGATGCAACAAACTTCCAGGTGTGTCTGGTGCCCAACTGACGGAAAAGGGATTCAAAGCGGCTGACGATGGGGTCGGTCACCACGATCTGTAGTGGCCTTACCATCGTGGACTCTTCAGCTCATAGGTGGGATCGATGGACTGCATGTAGCTGGTATCGTCACGTTGCTTCAGCCCACAGTCAAGGTATTGCTGATGCATCCGCTCAAGGGCTTGCGTATCGAGTTCCACGCCCAGTCCAGGACCGGTTGGAACTTGGACCTTACCGTCTTGAATCGTCAGTGTTCCGGCCACGATGACATCGTCTTCCTCGAGTTTCCAAGGCCAGTGGGTATCGCAGGCGTAGTCAATATTCTCGGTGGCCGCCGCTAACTGAATCATGGCCGCGAAGCTGATCCCTAAATGAGAATTCGAGTGCATCGAAAGGCTCAGACCAAAGGTCTCTGCGATGCCGGAAAGTAGTTTGGACCGGCTCAAGCCGCCCCAGAAGTGATGATCGGACAGGACGATGTCTATAGCTTGCGCTTTGATGGCTGGCTGAAGATCAGCAAAAGAGACCACGCACATGTTGGTGGCGATTGGCAGGTTGATGGCTGCGCGCACGGCAGCATTATCGGCAATCCTCAGGCAAGGATCTTCCAAGTACTGCAGGGATGCTTCCAAACGGTGCCCGACTTCTATTGCCGTTGGCACGCTCCACACACCATTGGGGTCTAAACGCAGTGGGATGTCGGGAAACTCTTGGTGTAACGCCTCGATGGCGGCAGCTTCTTGGTCCGGCGGGAAGACCCCACCCTTGAGTTTCAATGCCTTGAATCCGTAGTCAGTGACCATCTTGCGGGCTTGGGCCACGATCCCTGCAGGGTCTATGGCCTCGCCCCACTTGTCGCTTTCACGTCCGGGATGATTTGCCCACTTGTAAAAGAGATAGCCACTGAAATCAACGTATTCGCGTATTGCGCCGCCGAGCAACGTGCTGACCGGTACTCCCAGGACCTTGCCTTGGATATCGAGGCACGCAACGTTGAATGCGGACAGTACTCGGTCATCTAACGAGGTCGTTGTGACCATGCCTCCGGTGCCGTGTCCGCCTTGTCCGTTGTCCTGCACTAGAGACTCAGAGACGAGTCGTGAGATGAGATTCAGATTAAACGGGTCGGCACCTTTCAGAGCAGAAGCTGCTCGACGTAGCCGCGCGACGTGGGCCTCGTCGCCGTAGGTTTCACCTAGCCCGTAGTGTCCTGTATTTGTATGCACCACCACGATTGCTCGCAACGCAAACGGTTCGTGTACTCCCACGGAATTAAGCAAGGGCGGATCCGCGAAAGCGACGGGAGTGACTTCAATTCTTTCCACTCGGCATGATGTTGATTCGCTCTGCGGCGATTGGCTAGAGACTTGCTGCGTCGTTGCATCCAGCATGGCGGGCTCCCTTGGTCGTGTAGGTCTAGACTCACCATAGAAGCCGTTATTGATACCTGTCCAAGCTAATTTATGCAATCAACGATTCAAGGAGAGCATTGATGTTTTCGCTCATTCAACTGGAGTCCTTCGTCGCTGTTGCTGAAGAACTCCACTTCGGTGCTGCCGCTGAACGACTCAACATGACTCAGCCGCCGCTGAGCCGACAGATCCAATTGCTGGAACGTGAATTATCCGCCAAGCTCTTCACCCGCACCTCGCGCAATGTGCAACTAACCGCTGCTGGCGAGGTGCTGCTCCCCAATGCCCGCAGACTTTTGGAGTTGAGCCGACGCACCAGCATGGAAGTCTCCCGTGTGTCTACCGGGGACTCTGGAACGGTGATCGTTGGTTACACCTCAGTGGCTGGCCAATCTGTTCTGCCGGCCTTACTGTCTACCGCTGCCCGTCATCTGCCGGATGTCACGCTGGTTCTGCGAGAAGCCGTTTCCATTGACCAACTCGACGCGTTGAGCAGCGGAAATATTGATGTTGGTCTATTGCGCCCAGTCGTCAATCGGGGAGGAGTGCAATCATGTCTGGTGAAAAAGGACCGACTGGTGGTGACTCTTCCAGCAGGACACTATTTGGCCACCGGCAAGGGTGTCTTGATCAAAGAATTGGTGGGGCTCCCACTGATGATGTATTCAACCAATGAAGCTAGGTACTTTTACGATCTGGTGATTCGGCTCTTCGATTCCGTGGGAAGCAAACCAACCATTACCCAAATTGCCAGCCAGATTCCTGCGCTCATGGCTTTGGTTGCCGTGGGGCTCGGGGTGTCGTTGGTGCCGGCCAGCGCCATGGACTTTGCGCCACCTGGAGTGGTTTTTGAAGAACTAACTAGCCCTGACGGACTACAAAATTTGAACCATTCTGACATCTTTATTGCTTGGGAAGAAGGTTCGGTGAATCCGGCTGCGCAACGACTACGCGAAGTCTTTATTGACTCTCTGGAAAATGTTGAAGGAACAGCGATTCCCGACAAGACTGCTTCAACCGATCGGCCTGAGTAGGCCAAAGCTGTGTTGCCGGGTCATTGGTGAATTAGTGGTGCAACAAACCAGCAAAGGCCAACATGACCGGAATACCTAGAATCGTGGTGACCAGAACGGTGTCCTTGGCAATGGTAATTCCGGCGTTGTAGCGATCAGCGTTGACAAAAATATTCTGCGCGGTAGGCAGTGCCGCCATGATAATCGCGATGTATTGACCGGTGGCGTCGAGCCTGAACAACCAGGCTGCCAGAACCCAAGCTAGGAGTGGGTGAACAACCAGCTTGAGTGCTGTTGCCACCCATACTTCGGTTCGGCGTTGTGTTGCCTTTTGCAATGGTTTAGAGCCCACCAGAGAAATGCCGAAGCCAAGAAGCATGGCCGGAATCGAAGCTCCGGCAAGCAGTTCTATGGGTGTCAGCAACAACTGTGGTGGCATCCAATGGAAGATGGAACAAGCCAACCCGGCTGCCGAAGCAATAATCATCGGGTTTGATAGCGTGCGAATCAGGAGGCTTCGCGCACCGGCTTCCCGGTTGCTTGTAGCCTTTTCCATCATCGACAGTGACACCGGAGTCATGATGGCCATCTGAAACAGGGCCACGGGTGCAGCGATAGAGATATCCCCCAACGCATAGAGCGCGATGGGCAGGCCTAGGTTTCCGGCATTCACCGTGGAAGCGGCCATGGAGCCGATTGTTCGTTCTGCAGCAGAGCGTTTAAAGAGCCACCGCGAGAGAAAATGGAAAAGTACAAACACAACGCTGGACGAAATTCCGGCGATAAACAGCTGAGAGCCGAGGGCTTCTTGAGGATTGGCGCCGGCAATTGTGGTGAAAAGCAAAGCGGGCGAGGCAATGAAGAAGGTGAGACGATTGAGGATCATTCGCCCTTCAGGGCCGAAGACATTCTTCTTTCCAGCCCAATAGCCAATGCCAATAATGGCCCAGATACCGAAAAATCCCTCGAAGACACCAAACATGAGACGGGCTTGAACTCCTAGCTCAAAAGGAACGTTGCGAGCAATGCTACCGGGATGGATAAAAATGTACTGGCCAGAATCACTTCACGAGGAACCGTAGGTTTCAGTGAGAACTGCTGACTGAACAACAGAACGTTCTGCGCGGTGGGCAAAGCGGCCATGACAACTACACCCATGAGATCCGTTAACTCAAGACCAAAAACAAACCGACCCAAAGCCCAAGCAATGCACGGCATGAGCAACACTTTGAACGCGCTACCCAAAAAGACTTCAGGCCGTCCTTCCTTTTCAGCCAATGGCTTTTGCCCATACAAGGACATGCCAAAGGCCATCAGCAACAACGGAATGGAGGCATTACCGAGCATCTCCAAAGGTGCGTGCAACACTTCGGGAAGTCTGAGATGGATGAAAGAAAAGCAGGCACCAATGGCGGTTGCGACAGTCACCGGGTTAGCGATGGATTTCAAGACGGTTCGGCCCAGCGGAAGGTTCTGCGTATCCGGGTTCAGTTTGCGCGAGATCACCGCAAACATACACAGGTAGGCTGGCGCGATGATCAACAACTGAGCTATCAAGACGGAAACTGCAGGGGTAGTACTACCCACCGCATACAGCGCCAGGGGAATGCCGATGTTCCCGGCATTGACGTAACTGGTTGCCATGGCGGCCGCCGGGAGATGGCGGGCCGGAGTCTTGAGGAAAATTCTGGAGACCACCGCGAAGAGCGCACCGGTGAGCACGGCAGTCAACAGCGCTATAGGTGTGAACACACCCAGAACTAATCCAAGGTCGGCGTCTGCGAGCAAGATGAACATCAAGGCAGGGTTGGTGATGTAGTAGATCAGCGGGGTCAGCCCGTTGGAAATGGCTTGCCGCTTACTCGGGAGAAATTTTGCTGTCGCCAGACCTACCCCGATAAGGATTAGGACTATCGCGAACCCTTGCATCACGCCGTGCATATCTTCTCCTGCTTACACTTCTCTATGACTGCGTTGAGGCCTACCAACACCACAGTGGGGACAGCCGGGACAACATCAAATGTTGTTCCAACCGCCCCCATGGTCATCACTTATTCAGAGTCAATACTTAGCGAACCAACGCTGGGCTCTTGGAATCAAAGCTCCAGCCTGGAATCAGATATTGCATTGATACCGCGTCATCGCGTGATCCGAGTCCGTGCTGCAAATACAGCTCGTGAGCCTCGTTGACACGCGCTCGGTTCAGGGTGACCCCAAGACCGGACTGTTGCGGAACTTGGATTTCTCCGTCGCGAATCTGCAGTGGTTCTTCGGTCAGCTCTTGACCGTCCTGCCAGATCCAGTGGGTATCCAACGCCGTGATGTCTCCTGGCGCTGCAGCCCCGGCTTGGGTGAACATGGCCAAGGAAATATCAAAGTGGTTATTTGAGTGAGAACCCCACGTAAGCCCAAACTCGTCACACAATTGGGCAACCCGAACGGAACCGGACATGGTCCAGAAGTGCGGATCCGCCAGTGGAATATCCACGGCGTTGGTGCGCACTGCGTGGGACATTTCGCGCCAGTCGGTGGCAATCATGTTGGTAGCGGTCTGCAAGCCGGTGGCACGACGGAACTCGCTCATCACTTCGCGTCCCGAGAACCTGCCCTCAGGTCCACAAGGATCCTCAGCGTAAGCCACAACTCCGCGCATACGCTTGCCCAAACGGATAGCGTCTTCCAACAACCATCCGCCATTAGGATCCAAGGTAATACGCGCATCAGGGAATCGTTCCTTGAGCGCAATCACCGCATCCACTTCAGCGTCGCCTGCCTGGACACCGCCCTTGAGCTTGAAGTCTTTGAACCCGTAACGTTTCTGAGCGGCTTCAGCCAAGCGGACCACAGCTTCTGGTGTCATAGCCTCTTCGCGGCGAACCTTCTCCCAGTCATCCGCGCCATGAGGTTCGCGAAGATATGGAAGATCGGTGGCGTCGGGATTGCCCACGTAGAAGAGGTAGCCCAGCATTGGTACTGCTTCACGCTGCTGACCGTCACCCAGTAGCTCTGCTACCGGCACACCAAGGTGTTGTCCGTGCAGATCCAACAGCGCAGACTCAACGGCGGTAACTGCGTGGACCGTGGTGCGCAGATCAAAAGTTTGCGCTCCACGTCCACCCTTGTCGCGGTCTGCGAAACGGCTGGAAATCTGTCGCAGCAAGGAACGGTATTTGGCTACTGGTGCCCCATGGATGAGCTTTCCAGCTTCTTCAATAGTTGAGCGAATTGCTTCGCCTCCAGGTACTTCACCTAAACCGGTGCGTCCATCAGAGTCGGTGATGATGGCAATATTTCGGGTGAAAAAGGGGCCGTGGGCACCGGAAAGATTCAGCAACATCGAATCGTGGCCGGCGACCGGAATGACCTCTACCGAAGCAATAGTTGGTTGTGCACTCATAGATTATTCTCCTGCTAACTTCAGCGTGCCATCGATGCGACGATTCAGATTCCATGGATTCTCATCTGCCAAAGGCTGGGGCAAGAGCGAATCAGGGAAGTTCTGGTAAGCCACAGGACGCAAGAAGCGTTCGATTGCTAACGTGCCAACAGAAGTGGTCTGTGGGGCAGAGGTAGCCGGGAACGGACCGCCGTGGACCATCGCATCGCCAACTTCAACACCGGTAGGCCAGCCGTTGATCAAGATACGTCCAGCCTTGGTTTCCAAGACGGGAAGAGCTTGGGCAGCAACCGGATAATCCGACTCGTTGAGCTGCAAGGTCGCGGTGAGCTGGCCTTCGAGCTGCGAGAGCGTGCTAACCAATTCTTCAGCGCTGTTGTAGCGGATGACCAGCGAAGCTGCTCCGAAAATTTCTTCCTGAAGGACAGGATTGGTCAAAAGCTGTTCTACACCAGCAGCGAAGATGACCGGTCCAGGTGCATTTTCGCTGTCACCTTCGGCACCACGTCCGAGCAGTTCTACGCCGTCCTGCTTTTCAAGGGCAGAAACACCCTCGGTCCACGCGTTGTAGATCCCCTCGGTCAGCATGGTCTGGCCGGTGCTAGACGTAGTAGCTGGAGCAATAGCCTTTACAAAGGCGTCGCCTGCCGCACCCTGTGGAGCAAAGACCAAACCTGGAGCGGTGCAGAGCTGACCGGAGGACCCGGTGACGGATCCTAGGTACGCCTTGGCATGGCCTTCTGGATCTTCAGCCAAGGCACCTTCGAAGAAGATGACAGGGTTGATGGCGCTCATTTCTGCGTACACCGGAATCGGTTCAGGTCGTGCTGCTGCGGTGGCCATCAACGCGGTACCGCCGGAACGTGATCCGGTAAAGCCAACAGCCTTGATCACTGGATCAGCTACCAGCGCCTGACCGATGGAGGCTCCCGGACCATAGATCAAGGAGAAAACACCGGCGTGCAGGCCAGCGTCGGTGACCGCCTGGGTGATGGCGCGGCCAACAATTTCACTGGTGCCCGGATGAGCATTGTGCGCTTTGAAAACTACCGGGCAACCGGCAGCCAAAGCAGAAGCGGTGTCGCCACCGGCGGTGGAGAAGGCCAGCGGGAAGTTCGAGGCACCAAAGACGGCCACTGGACCCAGCGGGATCTTGCGCTGTCGAATATCTACGCGAGGCAATGGGGTTCGCTCTGGCAATGCTGGATCGATGCGCACACCACGGAAATCACCCTGGCGAACGACCTTTGCGAACAGACGCAGCTGGCCGGTGGTACGGCCGCGCTCGCCGTTCAGGCGCGCTGCGGGCAGGCCGGTTTCGGCCATGGCGCGTTCCACGAGCTCTTGACCGACAGCTTCGATGTTATCGGCGATGGCTTCGAGGAAAGCTGCATGCTTTTCTGGATCCAGAGCACGGAAGGAATCAAAGGCTTCGGCCGCCGCGGAGGTGGCAAGCTTCAGTTGCTCGGTATCGATCAGGCTGTAGCCCGGTTCTAGCGGCTGGTTGGTGGCAGGGTTAAAACCGTTAACGGTCCGTCCGGTGCCGGTAGTACTTTGACCTGCGAGAATCGACTGCCCGGTGAGTTGCTCGATGTTGGTAGTCATGGTGCTCCTTGCGATTCGAAAAATTGCCAGTTCAGTTTTTTACAGTGCGGCGCCGGCAGGAACGATGCCGGCCTTCTGGATCAGTGCCGAAAGATCCGCTAGATCAGCTTCAGTGAGGTCCTGCAGTGGTGGGCGCACCGAGCCGGAGTCGCGACCAATGGCCTTCAGGCCGCCCTTGACGATGGACACTCCGTAGCCCTTGACGCGGTCGCGGATATCCAAGTACGGCAGAACAAAACGGTTCAGCTTTTCGTTGATTGCCACACGGTCCTGCGCACGAACGTCCTTGTAGAAGTCCAGTGCAAATTCAGGAACGAAGTTGTACATGGCTGAGGAGTAGGTGCTCATTCCCAGCTGCAACAGTGGAAGTGCGAAAGTCTCTGCGGTAGGCAGGCCACCGAGGTAGAACAGGCGGTCACCGTTCTTCGCGTAGACCTTGGTGATCTGCTCAATGTCGCCCAATGCGTCCTTGAAGCCAATGAAGTTTTCGTGGTTATCTGCCAGTCGCGCCACGGTGTCTGCGGAGTAGACAGCGTTGGCACGGTTGTAAACAATCACGCCAGTTTTGGTCGAGGAGCAAATTTTGGAGACGTGCTGGTACAGGCCTTCCTGGTCACATTCGGTCAGGTAAGGAGGCAGGAGCAGCAGTCCCTCGGCGCCAGCAGCCTCGGCGTCCTGGGCGTTCTGGATGGCCTGCTTGGTTGATCCACCTGCCGAGGCAAGAACTGGAACACTGGAACCGGCTTCTTCAACGGCCATGCGAACAACCTTGGCTGATTCTTCCGGGGTCAAGGTGAAGCCTTCACCGGTGCCACCGGCTGCGAACAAGCCCGCCACATCGAAGCTGGACTGCCACGCTAGGTGCTTGCGGTAGTTGGCCTCATCGATTTCGAGGTTCTCATCAAAGGCGGTGACTGGGAATGAGAGCAGTCCGTCTTTGAGCTTGTTTGCAAGTTCGGAAGGTGTGTACTGAGCCATGGGGGTTTCCTTTGTGTTTTTCTTCCAACGTCCGTAGTCCGTAGGAATCAAGTAAGAGTTGAATTGCTATTACTCTCACCCTAGGAACACTCAGTGATGCATGTCCAAGCCCATATTTGTATTGTTTGATACCTACTCGGCATCATTGTCGTGCAAGCTTCCGCGAACTATGGAGACCAGTCGTTCCAGCGCGGGGTTTTTGGAAGTCCTACTCCAGATGGCGTGCAGCTGCACCGGGTCCTCGCGGACCTCGGGTAGGCGCAGATAACTCACGCCGGAAACGCCGAGAAGTTTGGCGCTCTCTGGAACAAAAGCGATTCCACGTCCGGCTGCGACCAAAGCGATCATGGTCAAAATCTGGCTCACGGTATGCCGCACGTTTTTATGCTCGATATCAATCATGCGCACAACGAGGTCATAAAAGTAGCGGGCCTTGGTAGGCGAATGCATGATCAGCGGTTCATCGCGTAGATCTTCAAAGGTGAGACTTCGATTCAGTTGAGCCAATGGATGATCCGATGGCACTGCCACTACCAAACCTTCCGAGAACAGCAGGGCAGACTCAAATAAGGTTTCGTCAAAGGGTGGGCGGGCTAGTCCAAGGTCTAGGTCGCCATCAAGTAATGCGACTACTTGTTCGCTGGTCACCATTTCAGATAGGTCCACATGAACCTGCGGCATCTGTGCCGAAATTTCCCCAAGCATTGGCCCGAGCAGGCTGAAGCCAGAAGCGGCGGTAAAGCCAATGCGCAGTTCGCCGAGTTGGCCAGCTGCGATCCTTCGCGCATTATCCGGAGCACGTTCGGCTGCGATGACCAGTCTTCGGGCGTCTTGCAAAAATGCCTGGCCCGCCACGGTGAGGGCGACCCTGCGGTTATCTCTTTCCAATAACTCGACGCCAACGGTGCGTTCCAGCTTCTGGATTTGGCGGCTCAACGGGGGCTGAGTCATGTTCAGCCTCTCGGCAGCGCGGCCGAAATGTAGTTCTTCTGCCACCGCAACAAAGCTTCTGGCCTGATCCAGAGTAAACATTCAATACCTTTCGGGAATCACTCCATGCACATTCAACCTTGGACATGCATCACTTCAAGTTTCTACGCTATACCCGAGACCAACAAGGTGACTCGCCTCACGTAAGGATTCAAAATTGGTCGCTCGCACTCAAACTCGCAGGAGAAAAACATGAAAAACCGTATGGCTCGTCGCACGCTACTTGCCCTTTCGTCCGCCGGTGTTGTGCTGGCACTCAGCGCTTGCGGTGGAAACGTTGGGGGAGGGAGCGCCGACTCGGCGCAATTCCCATCTGGCCCGGTCACCCTCACCGTAGGACAGGCTCCAGGCGGGTCTACGGATTTGATTGCCCGCGCTGCCGCTGAAGGAATGGCCGATTCCCTCGGTGTATCAATGCCAGTGGTCAACAAGCCAGGGGCCAACGGCGCATTGGCTACTAAAGAGGTAGCTGCTATGAAGGCAGATGGCCAGAACCTGGTCTTGCTCAACGCTTCACTGATCACCATCACGCCGCTGGCTGTTTCTGAAAACGAAACTGTTTCCCTTGATGACCTCGATGTTCTGATGGGACTTTCGCAGGACGACTACGTCATGGTTGCAAGCAAGGCCTCGGGCCTGAAGAACATTGACGACATCAAGAAGAGCGAGAAGAAACTGTCCTTCGGCACCACCGGGGTGGGAACCGGATCGCAGCTGGCCCAGGAGCTGTTGCTCGCTCAAGCTGATATCGAAGGCACCACCGTACCGTTCGACTCAGGATCACCGGCATTGACCGCAGTCATGGGTGACCAAGTCCAGGTATCAACCATTCAGCTGGGCGAAGCTAAGCCACAGATTGATGCTGGCACCGTGGTGCCAATTACGGTCTTCTCCAAGGAACGCAATGAGTTTCTGCCCGATGTTCCGACTGCTGTCGAATCCGGCTATGAAGTTCCAGTCTCGCAGTACCGTGCCATAGCGGCTCCTAAGGGCTTGAGTGATGAAGCAAAGGAGAAGTTGGTAGCTTCCATCAAGGACGCCACCGCAGCTGATAGCTACAAGTCCTTCAACAAAAAGAACCTGCTCAGCACCCACGAGATCAGCGGCGAAGAGGTTGTCTCGGAATGGACGGAGTTGGCAGAGACCTATAAGAAACTAACCGATGAGCACGAGATTTCCCTCGCTGGCAAGTAGCCGGTAGACACCGATAGGAAACTCGAAAGCGAGAATCTCAGGATGAAACTCATAGACGCGAAACACTCGCGGCAAGATTCAAAAGAGCAAGCTACCAGCGCGCAACCGGCAGAACAGGTTCAGGAAGCTGAGGCGCTCACACCAGATGAATTGGCAGCTCAGTGGGAAGCTGAAGCGGCTGAACCAGCGGGACCAATCGCAAATTTGCTCTCTTCGTTGGTAGTTTTGGGCCTGAGCATTGCTGGCATGGTGCTGTCCGTGGGTCTGGGCCTAGGTACACCAGCTGCGCCGGCGGCGGGCATGTGGCCCTTTGTCATTTCACTCATCGCAGCTGTCATGGCAGTCGCGCAAATAATTATTGGGCGCGCTGGTGGCAGAGACGGCGAGAAGTTCAGCGCAATGAGTTGGTACGCCGCAATCGGGTTCGCAACGCTGATCTTGATGGTTGTACTGATGCCAGTCATCGGCTTTGAAATCCCATCACTACTCCTGTGCTTCGTATGGATGCGATGGCTAGGCGGTGAACGCTGGAGGTCCGCAACGATCTACTCAATTCTGATCGTTGCAGCCTTCTACGCAATCTTCATCGCTGCCCTGGGCACAACGATCCCTCGACTCTTCTAAAGCACGCAAAGGCTGACTCGCATGGAATTCTTTGGACCAGTCCTAGACGGATTTAACGTCGTCCTGGACCCCACCAACCTTTTGTACTGTTTGCTGGGCGTTGTTGTTGGCATGCTCATTGGTGTGCTGCCGGGCCTGGGCCCGGCAGCTACAATCGCCATCTTGCTTCCCATGACCTACGGCGTTGAACCAGTCACCGCCATCATCATGTTGGCCGGAATTTTCTACGGTGCACAATACGGCGGAACCATTACCTCGGTACTGCTCCGCCTGCCCGGTGAAGCCAGCTCAGTGGTCACTGTCTTTGACGGTTACGTTATGGCTAAGCAGGGTAGAGCAGGGGCGGCCCTAGGTATCGCTGCCATTGGCTCATTCTTTGGCGCCACCGTCTCGATTATCGGTTTGACCTTTCTGGCGCCACTCGTTGCCAGCTTCGCTCTGGATTTCGGTCCGCCGGAATACACGGCTCTGGCGATGCTCGGCATCCTGCTGGTAGCAACGATCTCCGGCGGAACCAAAATCAAGGCAATCATCGCCGCTGCTGTTGGCTTGTTCCTGGCAACAATCGGTCGCGATGGATTTACTGGAGCCGAGCGTTTTACCTTCGGTAATCTCTCGCTGGCCGATGGCATCGACTTTGTTCCCATCGCCATGGGACTATTTGGTCTCGGCGAAATCCTATACAACCTTGAAGAACGCCATCGTGCAGCCACTGCGCCGGTGAAGGTTTCAAATGTTTGGCCGAAAGGCAAAGACATCAAGGAAGCATCCGGGGCCATCGGTCGTGGCTCAGTTCTCGGCTTCTTCCTCGGCATTCTTCCTGGTGGTGGGGCAACCATTGCTTCGCTAGCTTCCTATGCAATGGAGAAGAAGACCGCAAAGGATCCTTCGCGCTTTGGAAGGGGCGCCATTGAAGGCGTTGCTGGACCAGAATCGGCCAACAACGCCGCAGCTACCAGCTCATTCATTCCTCTGCTGACGCTGGGCATCCCGGCCAATGCGACGATGGCAATAATCTTTGGTGCACTGCTAATTCAGGGCATTACCCCTGGGCCGCAGCTGATCAATGATGATCCTCAGTTGTTCTGGGGCGTTGTGAATTCGATGTATATCGGCAATATTCTCTTGTTGATCATGTCGATTCCGCTCATTGGTGTATTCGTAAAAATCCTCCGTGTGCGCGCTGCAATCTTGGCTCCGATCACTGCCCTGATCACCATGCTTGGTGCATACACCATTCGAAATTCAATGTTTGACGTGTTGCTAGTCGTGCTCTTCGGTGCCATTGGTTATCTCATGAAAAAGTTTGGTTTTGAACCAGGTCCTCTGGTGTTGGCGTTCGTGCTCGGTAGCTTGCTCGAATCGAATCTTCGTCGGTCATTGCTTGTGCTTGAAGGCGACCCAACAGGATTCTTCACCCGTCCGATTTCGGCGACCCTGTTGGTGCTGTTTGTCTTCGTCGCCATTTGGCCAGTTATAAAGAGCGCAATTGATAAGCGAAAGACGAGCTCAACTACCAGTGCTGTAGTTGCAGACAAAGAAAAGGAAAACGCATGAGTATCATCGTCGGATACGTTCCCTCGAATGTAGGGGAAGCCGCCGTGGCTGCGGCGATCAAAGAAGCAAGTCTGCGCGATGAGCAGTTGCTCATCGTTAATTCCTCTCGCGAGGGATCGTTAGTAGACAAGAACACTGCTTCAGAAGAAGACCTGGCCCGTGTCTTGGACGCGGCACTTAGTGCTGGAGTCAAAGCACAGGTCATCGAGTCAACTTATCGCGATGATCTAACTGAAGAGTTCTTGGGGCTTGCTGACAAGCATCAGGTCTCGCTCATTGTCATTGGATTGCGCCAGCGTTCTCAGGTCGGCAAATTCATCATGGGATCCCAGGCTCAGCGGATCCTACTGCAGGCGGAGCACCCAGTTCTGGCCGTCAAAGCGTCATGACTCGTTAGGCGTAGTCAAAAGATATATTCGGCAGGTCGTGGGCTCTCGGTTGGAGAGTCCCGCGGCCTGCTTTTTTGCGTCAAAAACGAGGGCGACTAACTGTAGAGAAGATTCAAAAAGTATGGTGATGCTGATCACAAAACTGCGGAAAATTGGCGAGGGTGGAGGGCGAGTCGAACGGTAGGCGGAGGGGATTTCTTGGCTTATCTGCGCGGATTTCAGGAGCCGGCGACCTGAGTTCGAGTCGCACTGATGCCAGCTAGGTATCAATGAATGCGGTTCGAGTCTTGGACGGACAGAAATGAACTCACTAACGTGATTGGTGGCACATGGACTTATGCGCCAGCTCACTTTGTAGCACTGTGAACGCAGTCCATTCGATGCCCAGATTCTTTTCCTGCCCCTGCTCTAGATTGGAGCCTCAATGCCATTGCTCATCGTCGCGCTGGCTGTCGTTGTTCTGTTGATCCTTATGATGAGGTTCAAGCTCAACGGATTCATTTCCCTCATTCTTGTCGCCACACTTGTCGCATTCTGGGCGGTGGCTACTGACTCGCTCACCATCGACGGCGAGGCGGCCGGGATCGCAGATATCCCCGATATCATCGCGGACGGTTTGGGCGGGCAGCTTGGCGGAACGGCTATCGTCATTGGCATTGGCGCGATGATTGGCCGTGTCATGGGTGACGCAGGCGCAGCGCAACGCATTGCGAAAAAGATTCTCTCTGTTTTTGGAGAACGTGGTGTCCAGTGGGCCATGGTCATTTCGGCGATGCTGATCGGTGTCACCATGTTCTACGAAGTCGCGTTCGTGATTTTGGTACCGGTGGCATTTACCCTTGTTCGCGCCACCAAGGTCAATCTGTTGTGGGTGGGATTGCCTATGTCGATCTCGCTGTCGACAATGCATTCGTTCTTGCCACCGCACCCGGGTCCAACGGCCGTTGCGGGGCTATATAACGCTTCAGTAGGTCTGACTCTTGCGTACGGGCTGATGATCGCTATCCCGGTCGGTGTTGCCATCGCGATGACCTGGCCACGTCTGGCTTTCGTGAAGAAGATGAATCCGCAAATGCCCGCTGGTCTGTTGGCGGAAAAAGAATTCAAGGATGAAGAACTTCCGTCCACTGCGATGTCCTTTATCGTTGCTCTGCTTCCCATCGTGCTGATTGCCGGATCGGAAGTAGCGCGTATGACGCTGGAGATGAGTGAAAGCTTCAGCAATGTTTTGGAGCTTCTTGGTTCAGCTGAGATGGCCTTGCTGATCGCATTGATCGTCGCAATTTTCGCTTTTGGGCCGATGAGTAATCGCAGCATGAGCCAAGTTGCTAAATCCATGAGCGAGGCAGCCCGTGCGATGGCCATGATCCTCTTGGTTATTGGTGCCGGTGGTGCATTCAAGGAGGTTCTGGTCTCGGCGGGAATTGCCGACTACATTGCGGAAACGACGTCTGGGTGGGATCTTAGCCCGTTGGTCCTTGCGTGGCTCATTGCCGTGATTCTGCGTATTGCACTGGGCTCGGCAACTGTTGCTGTCTCGACCGCGGCCGGCATCGCCGCTCCACTGGTTGTGGCCACCGGGGCCTCGCCGGAGCTGATGGTCCTGGCTACGGCTTGTGGTTCCATTGCATTCAGTCACGTAAATGACCCGGGGTTCTGGATGTTCAAAGAATATTTCAACCTCAACGTGGGCCAAGCCATCGCGGTGCGCACTACCTACACCACCACGTTGGCGGTCTTGGGCCTGGGTGGGGTTCTGTTACTCAGCCAGTTCATTGCCTAAAAATGCAGAAACCCTTTGTGGCCTGTGCGGAGAACTCCGCACAGGCCACGAAGGGTTTGTCTATAACTGGGGCTGCCGCTGAAAGCAACGTGCTTTGCTCAGCTCGGCTTAGGCCTCAGCCTGTAGTCGCTTCACTGAATTTGCTAGGTGCAATCTCATGGCCGCAGAGGCCAACTGAGGGTTGCCCGATGCGATGGCTTCATGGATAGCGCGGTGCTCGGCTGCGACAGAATCTAACCTGTGGCTGTCGATAGAATCTGTGGCATCTAGTCGGCGACGAGGCATGGCAATCATGCCGGGGCCAAATGTTTGAACGGCTTGAGCAAAGTACGGATTGCCGGTGGCCCTAGCCACGGCAAGATGGAATTCATAATCGCAGCTCATGCTCACCGAGGCGTTGCCCAAGGAAGCTTCAAAACCCTGAAGCGCCGATTCCATTGCCGAGAGGTCTGACTCAGAAGCGCTAAGCGCCGCACTGGCCGCGGCTTCGGTTTCAAATCCCATGCGGAATTCGATCAGTTCTCGGCGTTCATCCAAGGTGCGTGGGATCAGTGGCCGAGTTTCAACCATGGCAGCAGGTGGGGGAGTCAGTGCAAAGCTACCGGCTCCGCGCCGAGTGTAGATCAGACCTTCAGCCTGCAGGCGCGTAATGGCTTCGCGCACCACGGTACGAGAAACACCATGGGAAGCGATCAACGTGTTTTCACTCGGAAGCTTTTCGCCAGCGACTATGTCTCCAGAGCTGATTCGTTCACGTAGGTGCTCTACCAACGAAGAGGCCAGATTGGGTTTCATGCTCTGCATCCTTAAGCATAAGCGCCGATCCCCGCCAGAGGCGGGCATCGGCGCTGGTGGAGGAGGAACTATGGGCGTCCGAATTCAACGGTGTCCGTGGTCCACGCGCGAGCTTGGTCGCTGAAGGTGAACCCGAGGCCTGGGCGGTTCGGGACCAGCATCCGACCGTCCTTGGTTTCCAGATGTTCGTTGAATAGTGGGTCCAACCAGTCGAAGTGCTCTACCCATGGCTCGCGTGGGTAAGCTGCCGCCAGATGAAGGTGGATCTCCATGGCGAAGTGAGGTGCCAAGTCCAGTCCGGCTTGATCGGCGAGCGTGGCTAAGCGCAGGAACTGGGTGATGCCACCAACGCGTGGAGCGTCCGGCTGGATGATGTCGCAGGCGCGGGCTTCGATCAAGCGTTCATGCTCAGCGACCGAGGCCAGCATCTCGCCGGTGGCGATGGGAGTGTCTAGGGCTGCGGCGAGAGCCGCATGTCCTTCAGCATCGTAAGCATCCAATGGTTCTTCGATCCAGACCAGATCAAACTGCTCTAGCTTGCGGCCCATGCGAAGTGCGGTGGCGCGGTCCCACTGCTGGTTGGCGTCGACCATGAGGGGCACGTCGGGGCCGATGTGTTCGCGCACGGCAGCGACACGACGCAAGTCCTCGGCACTGTCTGGCAGGCCGACCTTGATCTTGATGCCACCAATTCCTTCCTCGATGGACTGGCTGGCGCGTTCCTTGACCTCTTCGATTGAAGCGTTAAGGAAGCCGCCTGAGGTGTTGTAGGTGCGTACCGAGTCGCGGTGCGAGCCCAAGAACTTGGCCAGTGGAAGTCCGGCACGCTTGGACTTCAAATCGTAAAGTGCGATATCCAAGGCAGCTAGGGCCTGGGTGGCAACACCTGAGCGTCCAACGGAAGCGCCGGTCCAGAGTAGCTTGGTGTAGAGCTTGGCGATGTCGTTGGGGTCCTCGCCGATCATGGTTTCGGCGACTTCCTTGGCATGAGCGTACTGAGCTGGACCGCCAGCACGCTTGGAGTACGAGAACCCCATGCCTTCATGGCCCTGCTCGGTGGTGATTTCTGCGAAGAGGAAGACGACTTCGGTCATCGGCTTTTGGCGCCCGGTGAAGACCTTGGCATCTGAGATCGGGGTGGCCAGCGGCAGTCGTGCGGTGGAGAGCTTAACGTGGCGAATGGCGTCTGGGGTGTAAGTCATGAAATCTGTGCTCCGATGAACAGGGGTGAACATTGCTTTCAACTTATCGTATAAGTTGGCAACTTATCTCACAAGTGTTTTTTGCAGAGAAATATCTTTGATTTTTTCTACCCGGTAAATTGGCGCGCACGAGTACTAGCCCATCCGTATTTTCCGGATGGGCTAGTACTCGAAGGGATCTGTGGCGCGCTTCTTGGTTATGAAATTGGCGTAAGCAGCGAACGATCCGCAAGGTAGGAACGCAGGTTATCTAAAGTCAGTGCGGCCATATCGGCTCGTGTTTCGTTGGTCCCGCTACCAAGGTGGGGGAGCAGGATAACATTCTCTAATTCCAAAAGCTCTGCCGGCACATGTGGTTCGTTTTCAAAAACATCCAGCCCGGCGCCGGCGATTTTCCCAGTGCTCAGTGCGTCAATGAGGGCTGACTCGTCAATCACGGTTCCGCGGGCGATGTTGATGACAAAGCCTTGTGGTCCAACGGCGGATAAAACTTGGGCATCCACCAACTTGGCCGATTGTGCTCCTCCGGCCGCTGCCACAATAAGGACTTCAGTCTTGGCTGCGAGGTCAACTGCTGAGTGGTGGTAGGTGTAGTTCGAGTCGGGCTTCTGGTTGCGGTTGTGATAGTGGATTTCACACCCAAAGGCTTCCAGCCTGGTGGCAATGGCTTGGCCAATGCGCCCCAGCCCAAGGATGCCGACCTTCTTTCCGCTGGCGCGGGTGGCGAGGGAAAATTCTTGCCCGGAACCCATGAGCCATTGCGGACAAATCTCTCGGCTGCACCCAAGCTGCGCAGGGTGACCAGGTAGAGACCTAAGGCGGTGTCGGCAACACAATCATTGAGTACCTCGGGGGTGTTGCTGATCTTGATGCCACGAGCGATGGCCGTCTTGGTGTCCGTGGCGTCGTAGCCGACACCAAAGTTGATGATCGCCTCCAGCGCAGGTAATCGAGATAAAAGATCGGTGTCCACGCCAAAGCGTCCAGAGCAGACTGCCACGCGGATCTGCTCGCCGTGGGCCGTGAGGAACGCCTCGCGTTCCGGCTCGGTTTCCGGAAGAGCAAGGCTGGAGAAATCCTCGGACAAGCTTTGGGCCACAGTGGGATTTACTGGTCCAACGCGAAGGATCTGTTCGCCGGCGATGGGTGCGGTGACTTGTGGCGCGGACGCGCTGATATTCGTGGGCATAACTGCATCGTAGGGATCATGATCGATTCACGTCCAACACGCAAATTGGATAGATCAATGCTCTTGAGGCATGGATGCCCCGTAAGCCTTGGAATGTAGCGCAAGTCACACTTGGCCTACTGTGCGGTACGCACTCCCGTGCCTCATCAGGCGATTCTCTGCACGGCCCAAAGCCTTGACCGGGCCCATCGAGCGGTCAAAGCTGTGCTTACGAACTTCGGCGGAAAACCCGCCTGATCACCCTTGCTCATCGCACCGTCGCGAAGGAAACGCAATGCTCTTAGTAACTCCACGCTCCCGCCGCATCCCACTGGCCTTAGCCGCCTCTGCGCTACTTGGCACCACTGCACTGTCCGGTTGCTCGGTCGCCAACTCTGAAGATGCTGCCGGTGGGTCATCGGCACCCAGCGACACCCTGCGCGTTGTGCTCCAGCAGGAGCCACCTACCCTCGAAGCCTGCGAGTCCAACCTGACCAGTACCGGTGTGGTCATTCGTTCCACCATCACCGAACCACTGGTAGAAAGAAACCCAACCAGCGGTGAACTGGAGCCCAGGCTTGCTACCCAATGGTCCAGCAAAGATGATCAGACCTGGACGCTGAAGCTACGCGAGGGTGTGAAATTCCATGACGGATCTGACTTCAACGCAGATGACGCCATTGCCACCATCGACCGCGCGGTCAATTCCAAGCTCGGCTGCAACGTCGAAGGCTACGTCTTTGGCGACGATGACCTGAAACTCAAAAAAGTCGATGACTACACTATTGAAGTGACAGCAGCCAAGAAGGACCCGATCCTTCCATTGCGCCTGTCCTTCCTAGAAGTTGTCCCTAAAGAGACATCTACGACCGAAAAAGTACGCGAACCAATTGGCACCGGCCCCTACCAGATTGAAGACTGGCAGGCAGGGCAAAGCATTAATGTGGCAGCGTTCGCCGACTACTGGGGCGAGGCCCCTGCCTATTCCAAGGCCAACTATCAGTGGCGTTCGGAAGGTAGCGTCCGGGCAGCCATGATCACCTCGGGTGAAGCCGATATCGCAACAGGGCTAAGCCCAGAAGACAACATTGGGGATTTGGGAGTTTCCTACCCAAACAATGAAACCGTGGCTCTGCGCATGCACGCCGACACTGCACCATTTGATGACATCCGCATCCGTCGTGCGGTGAACTACGCGATCGATAAAGAATCGATTGTCGCTTCCCTCTACGCAGGTCGCGACAAGGCCGCGGCCCAGCTGGTACCTTCCGGAGTAGTTGGACACAGCGATGACTTGCCCGTCTGGGAATTCAACCTCGACAAGGCCAAGGAGCTAGTTGCGGAAGCCAAAGCTGATGGCACGGACGTGTCAGCTCCAATCAACTTGGTAGTTCGTACCGCACAGTTCCCCAAGATTCAGGAACTAGCTCAGGTGATCCAAGAACAGCTCACCCAAGCCGGACTCACCGTGAATTTGAAGATGCTTGAGACCAGCCAGCACCTGACCTACCAGGTTCGTCCATTCCCTACCAAGGATGATGGGGCCATCATGCTGATGACCCAGCACGGAAACCAAGCCGGTGACGCAGCCTTCACCGTGGATCAGTACATGACTTCCAAGGGCGCGCAGTCAGCCTTTGGTACCCCGGAACTGGACAAGCTCATTGCCCAGGCTGATGCCGCATCAGGTGATGACCGCCAAGCTGCCTTCGAAAAGGTCTTCAAGTACCAGAATGACGAAGTTGTTCAATTTGCTCACATCGCTCACCAGACCGGCATGCTCGGTATTTCCTCTTCGGTAGCTTACGAGCCGAATTCTTCCAGTGGAGACGAATTGCGTCTTGCTGAAGTCACTGCGGCAAAGTAACCAACGGCAACTGAAAGTACAGCAACATGCTTACCTATTTGCGTAAAAGAATCATCGCCTCGGCGCTGCCACTGGTGGTTGTCATCGTTGGTGTCTTCGCGCTGGCCAGAATGACCGGTAATCCGGCAGCACTGTATCTACCGCTGAATGCCACTGACACAATGCGCGCAGAATTCGCTGCACGAAACGGGCTAGACCAACCGATCTGGGTGCAGATGGCCCAGTATTTCGGTGGGATCTTCCGCTTCGATTTTGGAACGTCCATGCGCACCGGACAGGACGCTGCGCAGATGGCGCTGCGGGCCTTCCCGGCAACCCTGCAGCTGGCGGCCACCACGATGATCATCGCCATCATCTTGGCGCTCATCGTTGGCTCGGCCGCTGCGATGAAGCCCAACGGCATCCTGGATCGTTGCAGCTCCTTCATCTCCATGACCGCTGCCTCGATCCCGGACTTCTGGTTGGCCATCGTAGGCATCTGGGTTTTTGCCATCACGCTAGGGGTGGTTCCAACCTCCGGTGTAGTCGGTGCAGCAGCCTGGTTCCTGCCCGTAGCCACCTTGGTCATGCGCCCCTTTGGCACGCTGGTCCAGGTGATTCGCGGGGCCATGGTCTCGGCGTTATCTGAACCGTATATCAAACTGGCACGTTCCAAAGGCGCGACCGAGTATCGGGTTATTGCCCAGCATGCCTTGCGCAACGCCGCCGCCCCTGGGCTGACGGTGGCAGGGGACCTGACCGTTGGACTGGTCAACGGTGCCGTGGTGGTTGAGACGATCTTTGGCTGGCCGGGAATCGGCAAGCTCATGATCGACTCAATTTTGCAAAGAGACTTTGCAGTGCTCCAAGCCTGTGTGCTGCTCACCGCGGTGGCCATCTTTGTGCTCAATATCCTGATTGATCTTGGCTACGCGCTACTAGATCCTCGGGTCCGGCCAAGCGCCGGCGCACGTCAACGTCGCAAGGCACGCGCCGCTCAAGGTCCAACCCAAGGATCTGAAAACCGCACGCTGGCGCCAGTTGGACCAGCGCTGAGCACGAGCGAATCTTCGAGGGGGAATCACTGATGTCAGCACTAGAGATGGCACCGCCAGCTAAGGATGAACGTCCCGAGCCGAAGAATCGGCGCAAGGCGAAGACTCAAAGTGAGAGTCGTGTTTCGATGTTCACCATGTTGCTACGCGACAGATTCGCCACGGTGGCTGCAATTTTCCTCAGCTTGGTGGTGCTCACCGCGATCTTTGGTCCCGCACTGATGGGTGAACACGCCACAGCGCAGAACTTGATGTTCATGAATAAGGCACCTTTTGACCCGGCCAACGGATGGCTTTACATCCTAGGCTCGGATTCTCTGGGCCGTTCAGTACTGGCCCGCATTGTGGTTGCCACCCAAACAACACTCCTAGTTGCCGTTCCTGCAGTATTGGTGGCCCTGCTCCTTGGCTCATTGTGGGGTGTCTGGGCGGGTTACCACCGTGGACGTCGCGAAGCCATTTCCATGCGCATCGCAGATATCATCATGTCCTTCCCTTCATTGTTGCTGGCTGTGGTGGTGCTCTTTGTCTTCAGCCCTTCGGCAGCAAATATCGTGCTGATCCTGGCGATCACTCGCATCCCGATTTACCTTCGTACCGCACGAGCAGAATCGGCCGAACTGCAGTCACGAACTTTTGTGGATGCAGCCCGCACCTTCGGAACAAATCCCAACGCGATTATTGTTCGCCACGTCATTCCAGTGGTCACTCCGACACTGTTAACCTTGGCTACTTTGGAATTCTGTTTTGTCATGCTCGCCGAGTCCTCACTTTCATTCCTTGGAATTGGTATCCAGCCACCAGACGTCTCTTGGGGACTGTTGGTTGCCCAAGGCCGGCAATATCTGCAGACCGCCTGGTGGTTATCCATCCTTCCCGGTTTAGCCATTGTGCTCACCGCGGTAGCCGCCAACGTGCTTGCTGCATGGATGCGTATTGCTACGGATCCAGCCCAACGCTGGCGCCTGGAACTGGACCGTAAAAGTACCAAGGCGTTTGAAAAGGCCACACGCCAGGCTGCAAAGATGCAGACCAAGAAAGGCAACGACAAATGATGACCGAAATACTTGAACCAACCTCCCGCACCCAGTCAGCAGACCAGGCCGTTCTTGAAGTCAAAGGTTTGGATGTCGACATTCGCACACCCAAAGGAATTGTCCGTGTGGTGAGCCAGGTCGGCTTCAGCGCACGTCGCGGCAAAACGTTGGCGTTGCTGGGGAATCTGGCTGCGGTAAATCGATGACGGCAAAGGCTATCGCCGGATTGCTTGATCCGGTGGCGTCCGTTGCGGGAGGCGTTGCGCGTCTTGATTCAAAAGATCTCTTTTCCATGACTGCCAAGCAGCGCCGGAAAGCGGCGGGAGAAGGGCTAGGGATTGTTTTTCAGGATGCCCTTGCCGCGCTCAACCCGGTGTACACCATTGGAACCCAACTCGGAGAAGCATTCAGAATCCACCGTGGGGCCAGCAGAAAACAGGCCAAAGTTGAGGCCATTGAACTAATGCGCAGGGTTGGTATCCCGGAACCCGAGACACGGGTTAATTCCTACCCGCATCAGTTCTCCGGTGGCATGCGCCAACGAATTCTGATTGCCATGGCTGTGGCCTTGAGCCCGAACTTGTTGATCGCTGACGAACCAACAACGGCGCTGGATGTCACCGTTCAGGCGCAGATCATGCAGTTGTTGAGAAATCTTCGCGAGCAAGAAGATATGGCGGTGGTGCTCATTACCCACGACCTCGCTGTAGTTGCTGAAGAAGCTGATGACGTGTGCGTGATGTATGCAGGCAATGTGGTGGAACAAGGAAGCGTTGACACCGTATTCACTCGGCCAACGCACCCTTATACCAAAGGTTTGCTTTCTTCCGTCCCCACCGATTCGCAGCGCGGAGCAGGCCTGAATTCCATCCCGGGCAGTCCACCAGAACTGAGCAAGATTCCCTCGGGGTGCGTTTACCAGGACCGCTGTCCGTTGGTTGCGGCCGTCTGCCGCGAGCAACGTCCGGCCCTGCGTGAAACCGGCCCGGGGCAGAGTGCTGCTTGCCATTTTGCTGAGCAGGTCGCCACGAGCCAAACCACTGAAGAACGTCTTGCTGTAGGAGATGATGAAAAATGAGTACTGTTCTTGAAGTTCAAGATCTTGCCAAGACATTTCATGTGGCCTCCGGCGCCGCGGGAACACGAGAGCTCAAGGCACTAGACGGAATCAATCTGAGCGTAAAACGCGGAGAGACCCTAGGCCTGGTTGGGGAGTCAGGCTGCGGAAAATCAACGCTAGCTCGTACCCTGATGATGCTGGAGCAGCCCGATGGTGGGACGGTGCGTTTTGATGGGCAGGACCCCTTTGCGCTGCGCGGCAAGCAGTTGCTGGCATGGCGGCGTAGGGTGCAAATGGTGTTTCAGGATCCCTTTGCCTCGCTGAACGCACGAATGACCGCCGGGCAAATTATCACCGAACCTTTTGCTACCCACAAAGATCTGTATCCCAGCGCTGCAACTCGAAAGCAGCGCTTGAACGAACTGCTTGACTTGGTGGGACTGCGCGCCACCGATGCTGATAAATCACCGCAGGAGTTCTCCGGCGGGCAGCGTCAGCGCATTGGTATTGCTCGCGCTTTGGCCTTGGGTCCGGATTTGATCATCTTGGACGAACCAGTTTCTGCCTTGGATCTTTCGGTACAGGCTCAGGTGCTAAATCTGCTCAACGATCTTCAGCAGCAACTTGGCGTCAGCTATATCTTCATTTCCCATGACCTGTCTGTAGTTCGCCACGTGACGGACCGAGTGGCTGTCATGTATCTGGGACGAATTATTGAAACCGGGTCTACCGAGCAGGTCTTCGATTCACCCCTGCATCCTTATACGGCCTCGTTGATGTCGGCCTCGCCAAAGTTGGACCCTGCGCTACGACCCGTGAATCGCATAGTGCTTCAGGGTGAATTGCCTTCTCCTTTAGATCCGCCCTCGGGTTGCCGATTCCGCACGCGGTGCTGGAAGGCGCAGCCGATCTGCTCGGCAGAGCGACCGGAAAGCCGAACCCGCGAAGCTGGTGGCAAGATCTTGTTGGGCATGCCCGGCGATAGCGTCAATGCCGGGCAACAGTTCGCGGAGTGCCACTTCCCGGTCGAATCGGCCGCGGAAGCCGGACTGGCAGTTTCTGCCTAACTCAAGGGGCAGTGGGAGCCAAGTCTTGAATACAAGAATAGTGAAGCCGGCGCTGACCGGCTTCACTATTTTTTGGTTCTTGATACTTCTTTAGAGGACTAGCTGGTGGCTAGCGAGGTGTCGTCGATGCGGAAGGTTGTTGCCTGGGAGCTGTCTTCAACACCCCTGAAACGCAAGGTGACGGTCTTGCCGCGGTAGTTGTTCAGGTTGATGCTTTTCTGCGCGTAGGACGAGCTTGCGTCGAGGTTTGACCATGTACCGACGTTGTAGGTGCTTGAACCATCGAGTACCTGAACGGTGAGCTTGTCGTATTGGGTAGACGCAGTGGTTTCGTCAGTCAGCACCCGCAGGTAGAACTTCAAATCTGCAGTGGTAGCAGTAGAAGGAATGGCGACCTGCTGATCCAGGGTGTAGGTGCTTGCTGTACCCCATCCGTTGAGACCGGCCAAACCGTTGCCGGTGCGAGCAGCTGTTCCGGTTTCAAAGGTGTCGGCACGATTGGCGGTCCAGGAGTCGGCACCGCTTTCAAAGCCTGGGTTCTTCAGCAGATTGCCGCTGGGCTCGGGAGTTGGCTCCGGGGTGGTTCCACCCAGGTTTGTCATGATCTTCGTGGCATCGACCAAGCCTGCACCACAGCCGATGCTGCAACCGCCTGGCATAGCGCGGGTGCCGTTCTTCAACACGGTTTCCACCTGAGCAGGGGACATGGATGGGCTGACGGACTTCATCAGAGCCACCATTCCTGCCACGTGTGGTGTAGCCATGGAAGTGCCTTGGTAGAAGGTGTAACCCTGGCTTGATGGGGTGGTGGTGCCGGTGTTGATAGTGGAAAGAATGCCTTGACCTGCGTAGCGGGTGTCGCCACCAGGTGCGGTCACGTCAACTGCAGAGCCGTAGTTTGTGTAATACGACGGTGCTCCCGATGGGTTGCTGGCAGCTACCGTAATCACGTTGTTGCAGTTTGCTGGGCGTGAGTTCGAAGCGTTTTGGCTTTCATTACCTGCCGCTACCACTACGGAAGTTCCACGAGAGACTGCGCTATCGATAGCTGCTTGGTACGTGGTTCCGCAGACTCCACCGCCACCGAGCGACATGTTGATGGTGTCAGCCGGGGTCGAGTTGGCTGGGATGCCAGACACGGTGCCACCGGAGGCCCAGATGATCGCATCTGCGATATCCGAGAGGCTGCCACCGCACTTCGCTAGGACGCGTACCGGTTGGATCTTGGCGTTGGGTGCAACTCCGGCGACGCCGCTGGAGTTGCCGGTGACTGCCGCGACGGTGCCAGCTACGTGGGTGCCGTGCCATGAGGAGTTTCCGGCGTAACTGCTGCCGCATTCGCCAGCTGCGTACCAGTCGCCCTGGTCTTGTGGGTTGGAATCTCGGCCGTTGCCGTCACGCGCCGAAGTTGAGCTGGAAACGAAGTCATAGCCTGAAATCACGTTGGAGTTCAGGTCCGTATGGGAGGTGATTCCGGTGTCCAAGACGGCCACAATACTGCCGGTGCCGGTGCCGATGTCCCACGCAGAAGGGATACGCATGCCGTTGGTTCCGTGGAAGTCCCATTGTTCGCTGTAGCGGGTGTCGTTGGGCGATAGGGAGATCTCCATCAGGGCATCAGGCTCGACTGCTTCAACCAGTCCAGACTTGGCAATTTCTGCCATAAACTCTTCGGCGTCGGCGCCCTTGAGTTTCTTGTCAGCCTTGAGAACAAAACCTCCGGTGGCCATGGCGCGCAGTTCCTTGACCGAAACTCCGGCCTCCTTGGCTGCATTGCCCCAAGCCTTGGCCCGGCCCTGCTTGTCGGCGCTCTGGGTTGACACCTTGTAAGTGACGATGAACTGGTCGTAGGACTCACCGGACTGGGGTGAACCGATCGTAACCTTCGCATCGTTGCTTGGTGCGGGAGCGGACTTTTCTGCCGGTGCCGTTACGGGCTGTGCTGAGGCGGGCATTGCGCCGGCCCCTAAGCCGGCCAAACCGATCACAACTGCGGTGGACGCAGCCAAGGATCGTCGAAGTGGGGTAGAAAAACGTGCCATTGATGTTCTCCTTAGTGGGTTTTGGGCGCACAAGGTTCGGTGATCAAGCGAAATGGGGTGTGCCGATATGGAGCGTAGCGCCTGCGATATCCAGAAAGGAAGTAGTTCTCAAATAAATCTTTTACATTCCTGCATGTGCTAAAAACTCACTTCACACTTTCACTGCAGGGAATCCAACGATTTTCAAGGCTTCGAAAAATGAATGCCAGTTACTTGCGCGATAAGGTGTTCTAAAAATTTCAGATTCGCGCTGACTACGGCAAACGCCTAACTATTTTTCGTGACTCATGGAATTTATTCGAGACGTACCGTGGGTCAGGCCGAGAATAAAGTGAAAGTTTCGACGACTTCTAGCGCGGAGAAGCGGGTCTATGATTCATTGCCTAATTCATTGAGTAATCGGTGCGGTGATTTTCCTGAGGATGCTACGTCAAGTAGTTACGACTGCTCACCTGACGATTGCGTGACTCGCAGCGAAGTCCTCGGTCCAAAAATGCGAGCTCTTGGGGCACCCGGACGGGTTCTCAAAGTAATCTGAAAACCAAGCACAAACAGGAGCAGGTAGATGACAACTGGATTATTGGCCGTTGACGGTGGGCAAAGCGGGATCAAACTTCGTCTTGAATTTGATGGTAAGCGCACTGACTCGAAATTCTCTGGTGTCCAAACCGACGAGCCGGTCCTGCCCCAGTTGGCGCGCGTGATCAATGAGTTCATCGCAGCAAGCACGGTGGACATTGGCACGGTAACCGTAGGCACCACCGGGTTAGTCAAAGAAGAACACGACGCACATCAACTCTTCAAGCTGATCGACTCAGCCACAGTTGAACGTGTTGCCTTGGCCCATGACTCGGTCACCAGCTACCTCGGGGCCCTGGGTAACGAACACGGCGCCGTGGTTGCTGCCGGTACCGGAGTGGTAACCCTCGGTGTTGGCCCTGGCAGCGTAGCCCGAGTTGATGGGTGGGGCCATATTATGGGCGACGCCGGTAGTGGTTACTGGATTGGCCAGCAAGCACTCATCGCAGTGATGCGTGACTTTGACGTACGCGGACAAGCCACCGCACTCACCGCTGCTGCGCAAGAACGTTGGCCCGATCTATCCGAGGCCTACATTGACTTACAAGCACTACCCGACAGGGTTTCTACGGTGGCCTCCTTTGCTACCACCGTTGCCGAACTTGCCTTCAGTGATGCCATTGCTGCACAGATCTGTCGCAGAGCCGGAGAGGAACTGGCTGATTCGATTGCCACAGCCTTGCGGCGCGTCGGCTTAGAGAAGCGCGACGGGAACGTTCCAGTAGCCGCAATCGGTGGTGTGTTTGAAGGTGAGTATCTGAAAGCTGCCTTCGAGACGGAGCTGCACCGACTACACCCCGGAGTGCAGATTCAGTCTGTCACCGGATCAGGGTTGGACGGAGTGCAACTGTTGGCGCAACTACCCGCCGATCATGCCCTGCAGGAGCTGGTCTCGCGCTACGGCTTTGGGAACTAGTCAGAAAAGCACAGTCATCGTGATCTGCCAGCTAGGTGCTGGCGATCAATAGATGACAAGATGAGACTGATCAGTATTGAGCATTAAAGGAGTCATCGTGAGCTATCGAGTCGGTCCCGTAGATCTAGTCCCAGAAGGCGAATCCCTGCTGGTAGATTCCAAGGACAGCGGTGCCACCGAAGACATTGCGATCTTCCATGCCGAAGACGGCAACTTCTATGCCCTTCAAGACGAGTGCACCCACGAGGTCGCGTCCCTCTCCGATGGGTGGATTGAAGACTGCTCGGTGGAGTGCCCAATTCACTCCTCAACCTTTGATCTAAAGACCGGCCGAGTGCAGTGCATGCCAGCAACGGTAGACGCGCGCACCTACACGGTGAACGTCGTGGATGGTTTTTGGAGCTCGAAGTCTAAATGCCTTCGGTCCACATCATCGGCGGTGGCGTTGCCGGTTACACCTTGGCGCGCGAACTGGTGCAAAAGCAGTATGCCGGTACCATTACGATCAGCGACGCCCAGGGCTTACCCTATGATCGTCCGGCGCTGAGTAAAGCCTTGCAGGTTGAGCCCTTTGCTCCGGTTGCTTGGTACCAGCAGCACCGTATCAACCTCATCCAAGAAACAATCACCGAGGTTAAACTGCCAGATTCGGAAACGGATTGGGTTGTCCTCGCTACCGGTACCGTGCCGAATCGGCTAAGTCTGCCCGGGGCTGAACACGCACACACGCTGCACACCGCGGCCGACGCTGTGGCACTGGCAGAAATTATCGATTCGGCCATGTTTGGCTTCCAAGTGGTGGTCATCGGGGCCGGACTGATTGGTGCCGAATTTGCTTCCACCGCTAGCATGCTCGGCGCACAGGTCACCCTGATTTCTAATAATGACGCTCCACTAAGCGCCATGCTCGGCCAGGATTTGGCCGAACAACTACACGCTGAACATGCACAACGTGGCATTCGAACCATCACCGGAACTACAAGCAGCATCGCTGCGGATCATGTAGTTGTGGACGGTGAGCGCATCGAAGCTGACTTGATCGTTAGCGCCATCGGTGTCCAACCAGATACCGCGTTGGCTGCCTCCATGGGATTAGCCGTGGACAACGGCATTGTGGTCAACGCGCAGCAACGCTCCATCACACAGCCACAGGTACTGGCCATCGGGGATGCGTCCCGGCACCAGGGCGCTCGCCGGGCTGTGCACTGGGAAGCTGCTATGGAAGATGCGGCCCAAGCGGCAGCAACCATCCTCGGCACGGACCCAGTAAAGCGTTCGGTGCCGTGGTTCTGGTCCGACCGCCATGAGATGCATGTGGAAAGTGTCGGCGATTTTGATCAAGCGGTGCGTACCGTTCATCGTTACAACCGTCGCGGTAAGATCCAAGTGACCTTCGGGCTAAATGCTCAGGGTGCTTTGGTGGCAGCTAGCATGATTGATGGTGGGCTGATGGCCAAGGCCGTGAAGCGGCTGATCGCTCGGTCTGCCTCGCTCAGCGTTGAAGAATTGGAGGACCCGAGTGTGGGACCTCGCGAATTAGGGCGGAACGGACAATGAGCACAGCCGAACCAGCGAAGCTACCTTTGGCTCTGCAGGTGCCTACCCAGCGAGTGAGCCGCGGCTGGATTGCAGCGGTAGTCACCGTCCACATTGGTATCAATGTCGGCTTCTTCGCCCCCATTCAGGTGCTCCTCGGACTGCATGCCGAGCAACTGGACGCTAGTCAAAAGGGCGCCATCTTGTCCTTGGTGACCGGCGTGGGAGCGGCCGTGTCCATGGTTGCTAATCCACTTTTTGGTGCGCTCAGTGATCGCACTACCTCTCGATTTGGCCGTCGAATTCCGTGGGTATTGTGCGGAACCCTCTGCGGGGCTCTCGCACTGTTGCTCATGTCAACGGCCCATACCGTGGGACTTTTGGTCCTTGGCTGGGCCTTGATGCAGGCTGCTGGAAACGCTGCGGTAGCTGCCATCTTTGCTGCCATTCCGGATCGTGTCCCGGTAGAACAACGCGGCATTGTGGGTGGATTAGTAGCGTTGGGACAAACCTGCGGTTCGCTCATCGGTGCGGTCATCGGCATGGTTGCCGCTGGAGATCTAGTCTTCGGCTACGCGTTAGTCGCCATCGCTGTGGCCATTTGCGCGGTACCTTTTGTCTTGATGCGCAAGGACTCGGTGCTACCCAAGGCAGCATTGGAACCCATCACGGCGTTGCAGTTTGCTCAAAGTTTCTGGATCAACCCGGTCAAGCACAAGGACTTCGGCTGGGCCTGGCTGACTCGGTTCTTGCTCTACCTCGGCAGCCAGCTGTGCCTGGTCTACCTCTTGTACTTCCTGCAAGACGCCATTGGTCATCCAAACCCGGCACAGGGTGTTTTGGTGCTGACCGCCGTCTATGCGTTCTGCGTTATTTTCTCTTCGGTGATATCCGGAAAACTTTCGGATCGCGATGGTAAGCGTAAGAAGTACGTCATCATTTCTTCAGTGATTGTCGCCTGTGCAGCAGGGGTTATGGCAGTCTCATCTACCTTTGCCATGGCACTGATTGCTGCGGTGCTGCTAGGCATCGGATTTGGTGCCTACCTTGCGGTGGACTTCGCCTTGCTGACGCAGGTGCTTCCTACAGCCGATTCACGCGGCAAGGATCTTGGCATGATCAATATTGCCAATTCCTTGCCTCAGGTGGTCGCCCCGCTGGTGGCTTGGCTGGCAGTGACTTGGCTTGGTGGCTATCCGACCTTATTCCTTTGCTCGGTAGTCGTCTCGCTTCTTGGCGCAGTGCTGGTGCGAAAAATTAAGTGTGTTCCATAGCCTTGGGTGACTCTATCTCGTGGTTGATCAACGACGCACCTTTTGGGGTGACGTTGTTGTTCTTCTTTCTTGGCGCCTTCACTCGTGGCAACGCGACGTACTGGGTGGGCCGCGGGATTGCCAAGGGTGTGGAGCGTAGCCGCTTTGAGAAGCGGCTTCACGCTCCGGGGTATCTCAAAGCCCAAAGGTTCATCCAACGCTGGGGTGCACTAGCGGTTCCGTTGAGTTTCTTGACTGTGGGTGTGCAAAGCGCGGTCAACCTCTCTGCTGGGATAAGTAAGATGCCACTGCGTCGATATGTCCCGGCCGTGGCACTTGGCGCGGCATTGTGGGCCTTGATTTACACAAGTATTGGTATGGCTGTGTTCTACGCGTGGTTGGCGTTGGACTGGCCATGGATTGTGGCAGGCATTGTCCTGCTAGCCATAGTCGCGTTTGTTGTCCTTCGCTGGCGCACTCGCGAGCGCGAGAAGCAGGCGCCGGATGCAGAACAACCTTCAGAAATAAAGGGCTGACCGGCCGTATGATGAGTGGGTCAAACCGCGAACACTGAGAGTAGGTACGGCAAATGTCGCTGAACTTATCCAAGTCAGAGAATAGTCCTGTGCAGCTCGATGAAATCGACCGCAAGCTGTTAGCTTTGCTGAGCAAGAACTCACGGCGAACAAATAACTCGTTGGCGCAGGAGCTCGGTATCGCGGCTTCGACCTGTTTGGCACGGTTGAATGCTTTACGCGATTCCGGAGTGATTTCTCGCTTCACCATCGAGGTGGATCCGCAGGTCTTGGGGCGCGAATTGGAGGCGTTGATCTTTGTGAAGATCCGCCCGGGCGCCCGACATCTTATGTCTAACTTTGCTAGTGAAATGCGTTCCAAGTCTGGGGTGCGCCAGCTGTTCTTCTTGGGTGGTGCCGATGACTTTGTCTTGCATGTGGCGGTGCGCAACTCTGCCGACGTGCGACAGTTTGTACTTGATAACCTTTCAGCTAATCCTGCCGTTGCGACCACACAAACTTCTCTGGTGTTCGAACACGGGCAGGGAAGTGGCGAATTTTAGGCCTTAAGCTCAGGCGAAGTACCCCGCAGATTTTCGTAGGAGTGATCCACGCAATGGGCCTACTTCGAAGAAATGTGCTAAACTTGTTGTTCTTCTCTTAGCAATACCGCGGTCCTCTGGCCGTCAAAGATTTACTTTGACCAAACGGATGGACCACATACGGAAGCGACTGAAGAATGGGGAGGTCGAGAAGATAATGAATTTGGAAACAACAATCGTAACGGCCGTGGTGACTCTGGCGGTTTTGGCCATCGTGAGCATCGTGATGGTTCTTCGTTACAAGCAAGAACACCAGACAGAAATTCGCCAGGCTCTGGTGGCCAAGGCCTATAAGTATGGGATTGCCTCGCCTGAGGACCTATCAAACCATGATCTGAACATGCAGATCCGCGAGGCCAAGCGCCAGCGCAAGAACAATGAGAACGATTTGAAAACTGTCTAAACAGATTCATCGTTAGAGCATTCGGCCCCAGGTTGATCAAACAGCCTGGGGCTTTTGCATGCCAAAAAGCTGCCACAAAAATGTAGGTCAATTGTTTTGGCGCTATGTCCCCGGTCACCGAAAAACTCGATTTAGCCCCAGAACCGTGCGGATTGCATCACAAGTGCGTGTGTGGTTCTCGACAAAAGACTTCCGCAGCTAAAACGGTTCAGAAATGATGGTTATAGCTGGAAAGACGTGATGGAAATGAACTAGGAGCAACAGGTATGGCAACGATCCCTTTGGGCGAAGATATTCTTTTGGCACGGCACGGTGCCAACATCGTTAAGCTTCGCCAGGATCGTAAGACCCGTTCAACTGTTGCTGTGTTGCGTGATGGTCAGATGGATACCGCATCCAACTTGCTCACCTTTTCCACCCCATCACTGAGCCCGGCCGCCAGCTTTGGTCGAGGTGCGGTGCGGTACCTGAATGATGAAGCTGAAGTGAGCCGCGGTGAGGTCCGTTCTTTGATCAAGATTTCCTTTGGCTTCAGCGCTGTGATGGGCATTGTTTTTGGCGGACTGGTTTTGGCTCTGTACAAAGTCGGCGGAAACGAAGCGATCCAGTCGCTGACATATATGGGTGGCGCTCAGTAGACCCTGCGGTGCGAAATTGATGGTGAGGTTCCAAGATAACTTGGGAGCTCGCCATTTCTTTTTGTGGGCAGAAAACTTTGAACGCGGCACGCCTTATAGCTCTCGTTTTTCTTCACCCGCAGGCATAGGATGACCAGAACTAGGCGAACAAGGAGCAGGCCATGCGTTTTGTTTTGGAAGTCAACTTCGATACCGAGAACATGCAACTCAAGCCGCTAGAAGAGCTTCAACGGATTCTGGGGGACTGGTCGCAACGCGTGGCCATGTATCCGCTGGAACCGGGGTCTCAAGAAGATGTCTACGACTCGCAGAATGAAGAAGTCGGAGAATGGGCAATCTTAGAAGACTAATCTCGGCGCTTGGAAATCCATCCGATCACATAGCCGACCGCCAGGGTTACTAGTAGGACCAGCCATAGTGGTGCCGCGGAGTGGATCAAGAAAAACTCCACACGCACATAGGTCAGGTTCTGCAAGATAAATACCAGAGCGAGAATCACCAAGGCGATGGCCGTGATCTGCTTGGCGTTTAGCGCGAATCGGCTGGGCTTGCGCTCCGGGTCAGTCATTGCTTTTTCCTGTCGCTAAGAGCCCATCGATGATGGCCGCGAGACCACGCTGGAATGAATCATCGCTGGTATTGAGCTGTGTTTCGCGTTGTGCCGCCACCGCTTGGGTGAAGTGTGGGGTGAGATCTTGGTGGTTGCTGGTATCAAAAATATCGTGGGGTGCTGCGGTGTCCATGGCCGAACCAAAGATAAAAGATTCCAAAGCAACAATGGTCGGAATGATCGTCTTCTCGGCCAGTCCGAAGTCTTTGAGACCTTGAGCTACACGCTCATACATGCCCAAGGTGCGTGGCGAATCCGAGACTGGAAGCACCGCAATAATGGGGATGAGCGGAATGTGCCGACTGAAAATATTACGGTAGTTGGTCGCCCAAAGAACTAAGGCATTTCGCAGTGGTTCTGTATCAAAAACTGACGTATCGATATCTGCCATGATCAGTTCCTGAATCCACTGCATCAGATCATGTTTTGAATCCACATGGTTATACAAAGCCGAGGGTGAAACACCTAATGACTTGGCCAGGCGCTGCATTGTTAGTGATTCATAACCACCATCGGAAACCAGTTCCAACGCGTTGACGGTAATACGTTCCCTGTTGAGCACCGCCTTGCGTGGTCGCCCTGCGCGCCTGGTTCCGGATTCTGTCATTCGTTCTCTCCCTGACGTGGGTTGCTTCACAACTCGATGTTCTTCCCCTATGCTATATGACAAGTAAATGAACCGAATTCATTTTATTGTTTGAGGGAGCTTTTCATGGAACATCTGGAACGCGACGTAGTTGTCATTGGCGCTGGCCCATCGGGTCTGACCGCAGCCTACGAGCTGAACAAAGCAGGCAAGTCTGTCGCCGTACTCGAAGCTCGAGATCGTGTGGGCGGCCGCACCTGGAGCGACCAGATGCACGGAGCCACCATCGAAATCGGCGGTCAGTGGATCAGTCCCGATCAAACTGGTCTCTACTCGCTGATCAACGAGTTGGGCATCGAAACCTTTGAACGCTACAAGGCCGGCAAAAGTGTCTACCTCAACGAGCAGGGTGAAGCCATCGTTTATGAGGGCGAAGACTTCCCCGTCTCCGAAGACAGCGTGGCCGAAATGAACAAGCTCATCGGCATCATGAACGAACTGGCCGCACAAATGAATCCAGACAAGCCATGGGAACACCCACAGGCCCAAGAGCTGGACATGGTTTCCTTCCACCACTTCCTGCGTCAGCACTCCTCGGACGAACTAGCCTGCAACAACGTCGGCCTCTTTATTGCCGGTGGCATGCTCACCAAACCAGCCCATACCTTCTCTGCACTTCAAGCAGTATTGATGGCTTCCTCGGCGGGATCCTTCGACAACCTCGTTGATGAAGATTTCATCCTTGACCGCCGCATCGTTGGCACCATGCAGGGCGTATCCAAGACGGTTGCTGCGCGGCTGGGTGAAGAAATCGTATTCCTGAATAACCCAGTGCTGAAGCTGGAATGGAATGATGACGGGGTGGTAGCTCACGGTGAGACCGTCACCGTGTCCGCCAAGAAGGTTGTGGTGGCAATTCCACCTAACCTGTACTCGCGAATCACTTACGTTCCTGCGCTTCCACGCAAGCAGCACGTCACCCATCAGCACCAGTCCATGGGCTTGGTCATCAAGGTGCACGCCGTTTACGAAACCCCGTTCTGGCGCGAAGATGGACTGTCGGGAACCTGCTTCGGGCCCAACGCACTAGTCCAGGAACTCTACGACAACACCTACACCGGAGAAAGCACCGGAACCTTGGTGGGCTTCATCTCGGATCTGAAAGCTGACGAGATGTGGGAACTGGACGATGAGGCACGTCGCGAAGCCATCCTGCAGGGCATTGCCGACTACCTTGGCGAGAAAGCGCTAGATCCAAGGTCTTCTACCTCTCGGATTTCGCTTCTGAAGAATGGACCCGCGGAGCTTACGCAACCAGCTATGACCTAGGTGGCCTGCACCGCTTTGGCCCAGTCCAGAACGATAACCTCGGACCAATCTATTTCTCCTCCTCGGACTTGGCCGGCGAAGGCTACCAGCACGTGGATGGCGCGGTACGTATGGGTCGCCGCTCGGCCGCACGCATCATCGCAGAACTTGATGGCACCAGCTACGACGAGAACTACGATGGCGTGCAGACGCTGACCTCTACCGCAGATAAGGTCAACGCCTAAATCATGAAATTGCTTGTAGGTTACACCGCCGATGAACGCGGTGCCGAAGCTATCGAACTGGCCAGCGCGCTTGTTACATCCACCCCGGATGCGTCCTTGCACATTGCCATTGTGCTTCCGGCTGCTGCACCCTTTAGCGCTGTCTACCCGGGTGGAGATCATGGATATTCAACCATTCTCTCCGCTCAAGTAGACCAGTGGGCAAAACACGCCCTGACGCTGGTGCCCGAAGGAATCCAGGCCTCGGTGGTGGCGAGATCAGTCTCCTCCGTGGCCGAAGGGCTGATTTCGCTGGCTCAACAGGTTGATGCTGACGGCATCGTGCTCGGCGGCCGCAAACGTCACCGGGCAGGGTTCTTCATGCCCGGGGCAATCGCCAACGCGTTGTTGCACTCCTCGCCAGTTTCGGTGTTCATGTCCTCACCGACTGCTATAGAAACCTTGCGAGCTGCCAACGGCAAGCTCACCAGGCTGACCGCCTTTGTGGGGGACCGGCCCGGAGCTAAAGACGTCATTGAACTCTCGGCCCAAATTGCTACAGCCTGCGCAGTACCACTTCGAGTAGCAACCCTAGTTTTGCCCTACGACGTTCAAGACCCAGACCGGGATCTTGATGCCCACGTTCAGGCAACCAGCGATTACCTTTCGCAACTGACAGCGTCCATGGAATTGGACGCCACTATTGACGTTGTTGTTGGGCGCAACCTCGATGAAGCAACTGGCCAGCTTTCCTGGCAAGACGGCGATCTCGCCTTGCTTGGCTCAGCACGCTTAGCGGCTGCCCGCAGGCTCTTTATCGGGCCTAAAGCCCAACGTATCCTTGGCAAGCTTTCGGTGCCCATGGGTGTTATCCCTAACCCGGGATCAGGCAACTAGCTTCACTTTTTAGATCTTGAAGGAAGGGTGGCTCGGTACTTCTGACCGACGCACTTATCGCCTCACTAAAGCAAAAGGTAAACCAACATGTCGCAAGACTTGAGGCAGGATTCTAATCCTGCAGCCGCTGAAACCGGTTTGCACGAAAAAGGGCTCTCCAAGGGCACCGTAGGCGTTATGGGCCTGGTGGTCATCGGAATTTCCAGTATCGCCCCGGCCTACACCCTCACCGCAGGACTGGGCGCAACGGTGGCTGAAGTAGGCACCAGTCTTCCAGCTATCTTGCTAGCAGGGTTCTTGCCCATGCTGTTGGTGGCCTTGGGCTACCGAGAGCTAAACAATGCCATGCCCGACTCAGGGACCTCGTTCACCTGGGCTACCCGTGCCTTCGGACCAATGATTGGTTGGATGGGCGGTTGGGGGCTGGTGGCTGCCACGGTGATTGTCCTTTCAAATCTGGCCGCTGTCGCAGTTGATTTCTTCTACATCCTGCTGGCCCAACTGACCGGTCACGACGAGATCGCTGAGCTGACCACCAATCTGTGGATCAACATTCCCACTACCTTGATCTTCATCGCTGTTGCCGCCTTCATCTCCTATCGAGGCATGAACGCAACCAAGGTCTTCCAGTACGGTCTGGTCGCGTTCCAGGTAGCGGTGCTGTTGCTGTTCGCGGTGATGTCCTTTACCTCGAACCAACCTTTTGACCGAACCCCGATTACCTTGGAAATGTTCAACCCAGCTGGCGTTGAGAGTTTCTCGGCCTTTGCCGCCGGCATTTCACTGTCTATCTTCGTTTTCTGGGGTTGGGATGTCACCCTGACCATGAACGAAGAAACCACGGATCCTAAGAAGGTTCCGGGCCGAGGTGCGACGTGGACTGTTCTGCTGATCATGGCGCTGTACGTAGCAGTATCCCTCGGTGTGCTGTACTGGGCGGGCGTGGGAACCACAGGTTTAGGCGCTGGAAACCCGGAAAATCAGGAATCAATTTTCGCTGTGCTCTCCGGTCCAGTGATGGGTCCGCTGGCCTTGTTGATGTCTTTGGCAATCCTCTCCTCCTCGGCAGCCTCGCTGCAGTCCACCATGGTTTCCCCGGCACGTACTTTGCTGGCCATGGGCTACTACAAGGCCTTGCCCACCAGCTTCGCAAAGATCTCTCCACGATTCATGTCGCCTTCGGTGGCTACCTTTGTTACTGCTGCCGCAGCTGCAGTGTTCTACGTGGTTACCCGTCTGGTCTCTGAAAATGCCCTCTGGGATACGATCACCGCGCTTGGCCTGATGATCTGCTTCTACTACGGGCTGACCGCATTGGCTTGCGTTTGGTATTTCCGTGCAGAGCTCTTCAGCAGTGCAAGAAACGTCATCTTCAAATTCCTGGCACCACTCATTGGTGGCGTGGTTTTGCTGGTGTTGTTCTTCGCCACGGCCTTCGAGTCGATGGACCCCGACTACGGTTCAGGATCCAACATTGGGGGAGTAGGAATGGTCTTCATTCTTGGCGTCGGAGTTCTGCTGCTTGGTGTCGTAGTCATGATCTACATGCGGATCACCCAGCCATCCTTCTTCAAGGGAGAAACCATCAAGACCTACAAGCCAATCAAGTAACTACAAAAAGAATCTTTGGCATTGAACCACCCACGAAACTCTTCGTGGGTGGTTCAATTGGTTCATGGCTAACTCGGTGCTTTTCATCTGCTCACGCAATGCCGGCAAATCTCAGATGGCTGCCGCGCTCATGGACTATATTTCTGACGGCAAAGTCACCAGCTATTCGGCTGGCACTAATCCGGGCTCTGGCATCAATCAAGAAGCTGTGGCCGCGTTGTCGCAGGCCGGGGCCGACATGTCAGGCGGAACGCCGAAGCCTATTGATCCGCAGATTGTGGATCAGGTGGACCGGGTCATCATCTTAGGTACAGATGCGCACCCGAACCTTGCCCCGACGGTGAACGCGGAACGCTGGGTGACCTATGAACCCAGTGAAGATGGAATCACCGGCGCTGAGCGCATGAATCTCATCCGAGATGAAATTGCTGAGCGAGTCAGGGAACTCTTCCACGAGCTGGAAGACTAGTGCTTGTCTTTGCTGAGTTTCTTTAGCAGTTCAGTGGTGCGGTAAGGAATTACGTCGCGCAGAATCATTGAGGTTGAGGTACGGGTAATGCCCGGGCACAGTCGAATCTCTTCACTGACGCGGTAGAGATCATCTGGATCCGTCGCCGAAACACGAATCAGTAAATCGGTGTCGCCAGCAGGTGCAACACATTCCAAAACCTCAGGGATCTGGCGAAGGGCTGCGATGGCTTCATTCAGGCTGGCCTGATTCAGTTCAGCACTGACAAAAGCACTGACACCGCGCCCCATGGATGCAGGCAGGATGCGAGCGGTGTTTGGACGCAATGCACCGGAGTGGGCCAGACGTTCCAAGCGAGTCTGAACAGTGCCTCGGGCTAGGCCCAGTTGCTGCGCCAACATCATGATCGGAACACGTGGATCAGCATCAAGCGCCAGCAGGATACGTCGGTCGGTTTCATCGAGCTGATACGTATCCGAATTCATATACTGGTCTCCTGTGACAGGTTGTGATGCGCGTGCGTAAGTACCTTCTTAGGATTTTAGTCAATATGACCAGTTGAGCCCAAATGTGTTGCGCGGACTGCCCGATAATGTTGCGTAAAAACCGGCGCTCCATGCCAGTAAAAGCGGTTTCGCGTCATCCGTGATCTCTTGTCCACATAAGCGTGCTTCACCGATGTTTTGGGAAGTAATCCAAGTACCCTATTGCTATGAGGTTTATGCGCTTGGAAGATGTTGCTGAGGAGCTTAATGTAAAGCTTCCTCAAGTCCGCGCCCTAGTAAAAAGCGGCGAGCTACCAGCAATCCAAATTGGTGGCCGTGGCATGTGGCGCGTAGAACGCGTCGAGTTGGAAAACTATATTCAGCAACGCTATGCGCAAGCTCGCGAAGAGAACACGAACGACTCCACTCTTAGGGCTGAGTAGTGTTCTTCAGATAGAACTTCAGGGCGTCACGTACCAGCGGCGCATGTCCGCCATAGTTCTTAGCAAACCGTTCGTCGGCGACGTACATGTCGGCCAAAGATTCAATGTATTGAGCATGTTTCTCAGGATCTTCAGCACCCAATGGCGTTCCCGGAACGGAAGATAACCATTGCACGTGACGTGCGGCCAGCGACTGGGCCACCTCGCTTTCTGCACTCACTTGGTCGTTGCCGGCCTGGATCCACGCGTCGTTTAGTTCTTGAACCAGCGCGAAGAATTCACTGTGCTCTTGCTTAGTCTTACTGCGCCACCATTTATTTGAGCTGTTGTAGGCCTCGGACCCCCAACGCTCGGTGACTTCTTGTTTGTACTGCTCATTGAATCCGTCAAAGCTCGTTTCGGGTTTCATAGTCTCTCCAGTTTCTAGTGCGGTAATTGAGTGCTTCAGGGCGAGAATCTGCCGGTCTAACGTTTCTCGTTGAAGCTGCAGCTGCTCGACGTGCTTCTTGAGCGCCTCACGTTCATCGCTTTGGCGCTCTAAGATCTCGGCGATATTTTCTAAGCTAAGTCCCATGTCCTTGAGTACCAGAATTCGTTGAAGTCGAACCAGCTGGTCTTGGGCGTAGAAGCGGTAGCCGTTTGAAGCCACGCGGTGCGGGCTAAACAGTCCGATGTGGTCGTAATGGCGCAGGGTGCGGCTGCTGATCCCTGCGGTCCGAGCCAAATACGCAATAGAGAATTCGTCAGGCTCTTCAAAGTTTGTTGGCTCGTTCATAGGCCACACGCTACCGGTTGACGCTACGTCAATGTCAACGAGTAGCTAAGAATCTGTTATTCGCAACTTGTGATTCAGGTCTCTCGACAGAATGGCGGAAAATTCTAGGTAAAAGTGATTCTCATTGATCATATTGACTACTGTGTCGACTGCTCGTTGCGCACGGTGAATCATGTGTAGTTCAATGAAATCAGACGACGTTGGAAAGGTAATCGCCGAATCCAATTACGACCTAACGTGTTTGTAGACCACCTGCATCTGCATCGCTAAATAAGAACTGGCCACCCACGCCAGGACTTGGTGAAAGAACTTTATCGATGGCTCGTGAGCATTCCTGTTTGCTGGAATGCTTGCGGGCCATCTTTTTGTGAGCCCACCTAAACTGCGAACATACCTCGTGCCCTTCGCGCAGTGCCCGGTCGGCTCTGGAACAATGAGCCCGTAGGTACATGAAGGAGCATTGTGGGTTCAATGAGGCGCGTCTGGCAAAACTGGTGGATGCAATTAGTCGGTGGCATTTTGATGGCGGCCATCGCTGTCTTGCCGTGGTTGTGGATCGGTGAAAAAGACCGAGCGATACTCCCGGTAGCTAGTGACGATGCTCTTGGATTGATTATCGTATTCGCTTTGACAGCACTGCTTGGTAGCTGGTGTGTTCGCCGAGTAGGTCGAGGACGAACCGGATTCGCGGTGGTGACCGCGGTAGGAATGTTCCTTGGCATGCTTGCCCTTGGTGCTCAAGGAATTCAAGCGACAAACCCGGCGGCGTTTAGTGGAGATCTGTCCAAAGCTTCAGTACACCAGCTCTGGGTATTTGGTTCGCTTCTGGTCATTAGCCAAGCGTGGTACTTCTTGAGCGCAAAGTTGCGTTTACCCGTGGCAGCACTGTTCTACGCCATGTTGGCGGTCAGCCTTGGGTACTGGTTGCAGATCGTTGCTTCGCTCATCGCCGGCGCCCAAAGTTATGCGATCTATCTGGGCTATGCAGGTGCTTTGATCTTGGGCCTCATCCTTGGTTTTGTTGGATTCCTGCGTGCCTCGAATCTGATTTTTGGGTACTGTCCTTAGCTATCCAATGGGTCATGCCCGCGGTAGTGGACAGTGCAGCGCGCGTCATCCAATCAGAGGTTGGTTTCGCCAAGGGGCTGCGTGCTTTTGGTAAGAACTTCAGCGCAACCGTGCTTGAGGTGCCATGGCAAACGCCATTGATTATCAGCCTTGCTACGGCCATGCTCACCAGCGTCATTATCGTGATCGTTCGCAAGGCACGTAGGCGCTAGGGCGATACGACCTAGAATGAACTCATGGATGAACTGCGCGAACGCGATCCCGAAGAACTGGTCCAACCCATAATCTTGAGGATCGACAAAGAAGATCCTTCAACTGAAGATGAGGGGCTTTCGGCAGTTTCTCGCGCAGCGGTCATTGCATACCTTCAGGACCCGCATAACGAGGACTGGCAGAAGTGGGCGGAACAAGCTTTCGCTAAGTCGGTGCGGCGAGCGAATCCCAAGATGTTCGCAAAGGTCCTTGAAATGTTCCCAGAGCAAATGGTTAGCGAAGTGGGCAAGGCTCAAGCTGTCGGTTTGCCACCGCTTCCGGCCGCGGATCTTCCCAAGCTGATTGCCAAGCTTCAGGTCTCAGGCACGCAGCTACCCAAGAGCGATGAAATCCTTGATTCTAAAGTAATCATCGCCGTCAATGCCTCCCTTGAAATGTCTACCGGCAAGGCAGCCGCTCAGTGTGCCCACGCGTTGTTTGCATGGTTGACCGAAAGCAGAGGTCAAGACATTGAGGGATGGCTCAAAGTGCATGCTCCGGTAGGGATTCGACACCTGCCTAAAAAGGACTTTGAAGTATTGTCACGGCGAGCAAGTGGGCCGGTGATCCAGGATGCCGGCCGTACCGAGATTGAACCCGGATCTACTACCGCATTTGTTCTCGTTCAAGCCGACTAGCAAGAACGTCTGCTGAGTCTGGAATGTCAGACAGCGTCTGAAACAATGCTCTGGTTGATTCCAGTCGAGTCTGTTTTGCTGTAGTTATGGGCGAACTACCAGAAGCACAACAAAACTCCGTGGACCGAGTCGCACCAAAATGGGCTGGTCGAGTCGACGCAGATGGTCCTGAGCATACGCGCTGGCATCAGCGTGTGAGTGAACAGGTTCAGTCAGATCTTCCTGGTGCAGTAGCGCTGATCGGGTTCTGCTCGGATGCAGGGGTGCAACGCAATCAAGGACGCACCGGTGCAGCTGATGGCCCCGCTAGCTTGCGGGCCGCGCTGAGCCCCTTGGCCATCCATAGCCAGCGGCCACTAGTGGACTTAGGCGACGTTGTGGTTACCGGTGACGATTTGGAGCAGGGCCAGGATCGGTTAGCAGCAGTGGTGGAGCAAGCCTTGGATGCCGGCGCTCTGCCGATAGTGCTTGGCGGTGGGCATGAAACCGCCTACGGGACAGCCAGTGGATTACTGAATTTCTTGGCTGCGCAGCCGTCGAAACGCATTGGCGTTCTTAATCTTGATGCCCACTTTGATCTGCGTGATGAACCTCGACGCAGCAGTGGCACACCGTTCCTTGACATTGCCCGAGTCATGGAGAAATCTGGGCGAGAATTCAACTATGCCGTTGTGGGGATCAGCCGTCCGAGCAATACCTCGGCTCTCTTCGCCAGGGCTGACAAGCTAGGTGTTAGCTACTTGCTTGATGAGCAGTGTCAGCCAGATCGCGCGCAGCGTTTTGTCTCCGAATTCTTGGATCGTATCGACGTGCTGTACCTGACCATTGACCTTGACGTATTGCCCGCAAGCGTGGCTCCCGGGGTTAGTGCTCCCGCCGGATTTGGCGTTGCTTTTGAAGTCATTGATGCCGTGTGCCGTCAGGTTGTGCAGAGTGGAAAGCTAGCTGTCGCAGATGTTGTTGAGCTCAACCCGAAATTTGATGTTGACTCTCGAACCGCGCGTAGCGCAGCGCGACTGATCTACCATCTTGCGGTGGGGTAACGGCGTCATTAGATTGATTGTTTGACCCCTCAAACATTATCCTGTGTGCAAGCGAAGTTTGTCGCTCGCGTTCTCTTGCAACGAGGCAGGAGTAGGGCCACGAAGCTCAGGATTTGAGGACACAAGTGCTAATAATGTCCGGACTGCGCAAGCCATCGCGCATGATGGCATTGCTTGTTGTGTCGTTTTTGGTGGTGGCTACGGGATGTACTCCGGCAAGTAAGTCGCAGCCGGGTATGGCCGAATCAGCTGACTCCCGACCTGTGGTGATCACGACCTTTACCGTGCTGCAGGACATCGCTCAAAACGTTGCAGGCGATCACCTGCGGGTGGAATCACTGACTCGTCTAGGAGCTGAAATCCACGGTTATGAGCCAACCCCCGATGACCTGCGCCGTGCCTCCCAAGCTGATTTGATCCTGGATAACGGGCTAAACCTTGAAGCGTGGTTCGCCCAATTTGTTCAAGAGAGCCCGGCACCGCATGTCACCGTCAGTGACGACATCACGCCGATTGGAATTGTTCAGGGGAAGGTGCTGGCAAACCGAACCCTCACGCCTGGATGAGTCCAATGAACGTGCAAAAATACGTGAACCGGATGGCAGAGGCCTTCAGCAAACTTGATCCAACCAATTCCGCTGACTATCAAGCTAACGCCAAGCGGTATCAAGCTGAACTACAAAAAGTTCAAGATGATCTTGCCACGGAACTCAAATCAATTCCCGCGCAGCAACGGGTCTTGGTTACTTGTGAAGGTGCCTTTAGCTACCTAGCTAAAGATGCCGGGCTCAAAGAAAAGTACCTTTGGGCGGTCAACGCGGAATCTCAGGCGACGCCACGCAAGGTCGCCTCCACCATTGACTATGTACGAGAGAACCACGTTCCTGCAGTCTTCTGCGAATCAACCGTATCTGATGCGGCGATGCAACGAGTGGTGGAATCTACCGACGCAAAATACGGCGGAACACTGTACGTAGATTCACTCTCAGAAGCTGATGGACCAGTGCCGACTTACCTGGAACTAATTACGCACGATACCCAGCTCATTGCCCGATCGTTGAAAGGCCAAACGCCATGATCGCCACAAGTACTACTGAGCTGGCCGTTGACGTATCGTCGGCCACCGTTCATTACGGTCCCGTACTGGCCTTGGACAACGCATCGTTGGCGCTGGCCCAAGGCACTGTCTGCGGATTGGTGGGCATGAACGGATCCGGGAAGTCCACACTCTTCAAAACGATCATGGGCCAAATCAAGCCCGACAGTGGGAGCGTAAAAATCGGTGGTACCGATCCGCTCCAAGCGCGTAAGAGCGGAATGCTCGCCTATGTTCCACAGAGCGAAGCGGTGGATTGGAACTTTCCCATATCAGTACGCGATGTTGTGATGACTGGACGGTACGGACAAATGGGATGGAGTCGGCGGGCCAAGAAGAAGGACCATGCGGCAGTCAACGAAGCGTTGGAACGGGTGGAACTGACCGAGTACGCAGACCGGCAAATCGGCCAACTTTCCGGAGGTCAGAAGAAACGTGCCTTCGTTGCCAGATGCATCGCCCAAGGTGCCAGCATCATGCTGCTAGATGAACCGTTCGCCGGCGTAGATAAACGCAGTGAAGCAACCATCACCACGCTACTGCGCGAAATTGCCGATGATGGTGGAAGCATCTTGATCTCCACCCATGATTTGCAGGCCCTGCCACAGCTCGCTGATGAAGCGGTGCTGTTGATGCGCAAGGTCCTGATGCACGGTGCACCCGAGGTCGTGCTGCAGGCAGAGAACTTGGCGTTGGCCTTCGGGCTAGATCCGATGAAACGAGATGTCTCATGAACCTACTTGAACTGCTCGCCGAGCCCCTGAGCTACACGTTCATGATCCGCGCCTTGTCGGTGACGGTTATTGCTTCCGTGCTCTGCGCGGTACTTTCTTGCTGGCTGGTGCTTATTGGCTGGTCCTTGATGGGTGACGCGGTCTCGCACGCAGTATTGCCAGGGGTCGTCTTGGCCTACATCGTTGGAGCGCCGTTTGCACTGGGAGCATTGATCTTTGGATTCTTGGCGGTGGCGCTCATCGGGGAGTGCGGGACACCACCAAACTGAAAGAAGATGCCGCGATAGGCATCGTCTTCACCATATTGTTTTCTTTCGGGCTGGTTCTCATCTCTGTCACTCCAAGCCACATCGATCTCAACCACATTATCTTCGGCAATCTATTGGGTGTCTCTGCTGAGGATCTGTGGCAAGTACTGATCTTGGGAGCGGTGACCTTCTCAATTCTGATCTTCAAACGTAAGGACTTCACGCTCTACGCTTTTGACCAGACTCACGCACACGCATTGGGAATGAACCCACGACTGATTGGTGCAGTACTTCTCGGGTTGCTGGCCATGACATCCGTGGTTGCCTTGCAAGCTGTCGGAGTCATCTTGGTCGTCGCGATGCTAATCATCCCCGGGGCCACAGCCTTCTTGCTGACTGACAAGTTTTCAAAGATGTTGATCATTGCACCGGCGCTCGCTGCGTCTGCCGGAATATTGGGCGTCTACGTAAGCTACTTCCTCGACGCATCCACCGGCGGCATGGTGGTTCTAGCTCAAGGTCTAATCTTCACCGTGGTCTACCTGTTCAGCCCTCGGCAAGGATTGATTGCCGCTTACATAGCAACAAAAAATCGGCGCAAGTCATTGGCGGCCGCTAGCTAGATCGAGTTCTCGAATGTCAATGAATCGGTTGTCGCTTCAGCAGAAAAGAACATGGCGGAGGTCAAAGACCTCCGCCATATTCATATCCTGATTATGCGCGCCAGCGAAGCTTTCCGTTGGCATCGTATTTGCAGGTGTACAGCTTGCCTGCGGCAGATTTTCCACGCTTGCCCTTGTCCACGTTCTTGCAGTAAGAACCAGGATGTACGGTGCCCTTGACCGTGCCAGGGGACTTTGTGGTCTTCTTCTTTGGAGTAGTTTTTGGCGTTGAACCAGCAGGCTTAATTGCGGTGACTTTGGCGCCCTTTTGGTTCCTGCAAGAGTTCAGCACCTTGGTCATGGCGTTCTTTTCGGGTTTTGTCACCGAAAGCGCGTACTTTTTCTTGACGCTAATTTGTGTGGCCACGTATTGGCAGCGGAAGCTCTTATTCTTTGGCAACCACTCAGCTGTATTCTTCTCGCCCTTCTGGCGATTAGCGGACGCATCAGCAGCAATAAGGTTCAGCGGATCGTTAGCTAGGGCCTGACGCTGAGATTGTGAAAGCTTCTGCGCGCCGGAAATCCACGCATTTTTCAGGGCGACCACGTGGTCAATATCGACGCTTCCAGACTTGACCTTCCAATTGATCCTCTTGCCGGTGTACTTGTCGTTCAACGTACCGGAAGCGACCGTGCACTTCTTGCGATCCTTGAACTTCACCTTAGACATATCTCGGGAGAGTGTGTCTTGGCGTTCGTCGCACTTGTCCTTGTCGAAGTCTTTCCAGCCGTTGCCGAATTTCTTGTTTCGGTTGTATCCAGTAGCGGCAGCTTTACCCTTGACCGATAGCGACTTGAGCATAGTCGTGGCTTTGGGACCGTTGAGCTTGGGCCCGGCGCTGACCTTCTTGGAGCTGGTCGAAGCGCGTTCGATGACCAAGGTCTGACCTGCGGACAACGGCGCTGGAACTGTTTCAGAAACGCTGGCCAACGACGGCGAATCTGCTGGGGCACTGCAACCGGCGAGAACCAGAATTGCAGCGCAGAGCAGGGCAAAGATTTTCCTAGGCAAGGTGAAGTCTTTCGGCAGGAAGGAATACGAGTGATGACCAAAACTCGGTGGATCGATCCAAGGATAAGAAACTTGAACTTTTCAGTAAGTTTGGTTGATTCATACTCTAATCCACATTCCGACAAATAAGCCGTTTGGGGATTGTTACTTGTGTTAGCGCAGCATTTGAAAGCTTCGACAAATGCTTTGTAGGTACCGCATCAAGCTACGTGGGAGACCCAAACTGCGGTGCTTGCACGGGCTCCGAGCTGAGCGGCTGATTTTTTCCAGCGACCTTGACGGTGATGGTGTCAGAGAAGTCCTCTGCAACCGAAACGCTGAGCTGAACTCCAACTCGGATGTCTTGATCCGAGAAATACTGAAGTAACTGCGAATCATCATCAGCAATGCGCTCGACTACAACGCGGCTGCCGTCTGCAGCGTCACTGAGATTGATTGCTTCTGGGATGCTGATGTGACCTTCGGCGGTGGGAATGGGATCGCCATGAGGATCACGGGTTGGATGATCCAAGAGATCGTCAATGCGCTTAATCATGAAATCAGAGACGGCGTGCTCTAGATTTTCGGCCTCGTCATGCACCTGGTCCCAGCGGTAGCCAAGCATCTGGACAAGGAAAGTCTCAACTAATCGATGGCGCCGAACCATGGCCATCGCGTAGCCACGGCCTAAGTTGGTGAGGGTGACGGCACCGTATGGAGTATGGTTCAAAAGACCCTGCTGTCGCAGCTTACTCAATGCGCCGGAGACCGTGGAAAGCTTCATGCCAGCTTTGGCCGCAATGACGCTGGCTGTCACTGGATCGCTGGACCACTCAGTGAGTCCAAAGATGATCTTGAGATAGTTTTGCGCGCTATCTGAGAGCTGGTTTACCGACACGTTTTCAATCATAGTCATCGGTCGGTGGCGTGGTGTGAAAAGTAGTGAGTTGATTGTCGGTTTTGTGCGTGAATAAATCTGAATTATTAGGTGCGCTGTGCGACATGCGTGATAAAGCCTCAGATCAACATCAATAATTTTGGAGATGATCGCTGGGCTAGTTGGATCTTGAGATCGTTGGTGTTGACAATGTTATCCGAGTGGTGGAAACTGTGTAATCGATTCCATGGAATCGATTACACGAAAGCAAAGGGGCTCAACGCGATGAACGCCGTCACCATCAAAGACGTGGCACTGGCAGCCGGAGTATCTTCGGCCACTGCCTCGCGCGTTCTCTCCGGACACTCTGCAACTTCTGCCGATTCCCGCGAAAAAGTTGAAGCCGCTGCCAAGAATCTGGGCTTCGTTCCCAACGCTCAGGCACGTTCCCTTCGCTCCACCAAAACTGACACCATCGCACTGCTGATTTCTGATGTGCGCAACCCCTACTTCTCTGATTTGGCTCATGCCGTAGAACAGCAAGCGCTGGCGGCCGGCATGATGACTTTCATTGGTAACGCCAATGAAGACACCGCCCAGCAGGACCAGTTCCTCGCTGCAATGCTTTCGCGTCGAGTAGACGGTCTCATCGTGGTTCCTCAGGGACTGGACGAAGAAGACGAACGCCCTAGCGAAATGATGCAGCGGATCATCAGTTCAGGTACTCCAATGGTCTTTGTGGACCGCACACTTCCTGAACTGAACGTTCCTTCCGTTTCAGCATCAAGTAGCGAAGCATTGGGGGAGGCAATTGGTGAGCTCAAAAATTGGGCCACCGAAATATCGCCTTCCTCGGTGGACCAGCCCACGCTTCCACCGCTCGTGAACGCCACCGTGCCTTTGATGAAGCGCTGCTGGCAAATGCTCTGGAATCAAACGCAAATCTGCACTTCGCCGGTGACTTCCAAGCCGAGTCAGGCGCGGACGGAGCTCGCTGGCTGCTGAACCACCCGCTGAAACCCACTGCGGTCATCATCGCAGATGCGCCTATGGCTATCGGTGCTCTCACGGTGTGGCGAGAGGCCGGAGTTCGGGTGGGCCCGGAACTATCGGTCATCGCTTTTGACGAGGTGGATGCGATGCTCATGCACCATCCGCCGATTGCAACCATCAGCCATGACCTGCGCGCAATGGGTCGTGCAGCAGTCACTGCCTTGCAAGCTGTGATGGGCAGCAATGAACCAGAACCCCAAGAATTTATTAGCCAATTCACCAACCGGGCGTCCCTCGCCCAAGCCCCGGAAACTACCGGCGCCTAGGTGCATGGAAGGAACAAAAATGAGTAATGACGCTCTGCTGGTCCTGGACAAGGTCTGCAAGTCGTTCGGCCCAGTACAGGTCATCGAGGACGTGACAGTCGAAGTGTATGCCGGCAAAGTCTCGGTACTGCTCGGCGAAAACGGTGCAGGTAAGTCCACGCTGATCAAAATGATCGCAGGCGTGCATGAACCTGATGCGGGGCAGATCCTGTTCAAGGGACAGCCCGTAAGGATCCGCGACACCAAGACCTCCGAGGCGCTAGGTATCGCGACCATTCACCAGGAACTAAATCTGGTCCCGTCGATGACTATCGCCGAGAACATCACGCTGGGACGAGTGCCCCGCAAATTCGGTATTATCAACCGCCGTGAAATGCGTAAGATTGCCCGCGATGCATTGGCCAAGCTGGAACTGGACCTAGACGTGAACACCCCGGTGGGGAGTTGGGCCTAGCCCAGCAGCAATTGGTGGAAATCGCCAAAGCCTTGAGTCTTGATGCGCGAGTGATGATCTTGGATGAGCCCACCGCAGCATTGACCACCACGGAGATCGAGCACCTGTTCCGTGTGGTCAACCAGCTGAAAACCCAAGGTGTTGGCATGGTCTTCATCAGCCACCACCTCGATGAAATCGCCGCCATCGGTGACTACGTCAACGTACTGCGCGACGGTAAATTTATCGCCACAGTTCCTGCGGACACCGACGAAAATGAACTTGTTCGTCTGATGGTCGGCCGGGATATCGATGCACAGTTCCCACGCGTAGCCACCGAGGTCAGCGGACAGCCGTTATTGACCGTTGAGCACCTGTCAGAAGGAGCGCTCAAGGACATCTCACTGCAGATTCGTCCCGGTGAAGTTGTCGCACTGGCTGGGTTGATGGGCGCTGGGCGTACCGAGTTGATTCGGGCCATCGCAGGGGCTGACAAGTACGCATCGGGCACTGTGAAGGTGTCGGGTAAAAAGCTAACCAGCTATGACGTGGCGGCCGCTACCCGCGCGGGGATCGGACATGTTCCTGAAGACCGCAAAACTCAGGGATTAGTCCTTGATGCGTCGGTAGCCGAAAACATTGGTTACGCCACCATGGCTGCCACCGCAAAAAATGGTCTGGTGGATCGCAAGGGTCAGAAGGCTCGTGCACAGAAAGTCGCTGAGCGCCTACGCATTCGCATGGGCAGCATCGATGCGCCAATCCGTTCATTGTCCGGTGGCAACCAGCAAAAGGCAGTGTTTGGCCGCTGGTTCACTGCAGGGGCGAAGGTGCTACTGCTCGATGAACCCACCCGTGGCGTGGACGTCGGCGCCAAGATAGAAATCTACGAACTAATCAACGAAATCACGGCCTCCGGAGGCTGTGTCTTGATGGCTTCCAGCGAGCTGCCCGAAGTACTGGGCATGTCTGACCGCATCTTGGTGATGAGCCAAGGGCGTATCGCCGGAGAACTATCCACTAAAGAAGCAACCCAGGACGCCATCATGGCCCTGGCTATTAGCAATGTGCATCGCGAAGAAGAGATGGGAATTAAATAAATGAGCAGCGTAGCTACTGCCCCGAAGAAGGGCTTCGATTTCAAAGCATTCTTGGCCAATAACGGCGCGCTGGTTGGTTTGGTAATTCTCTGCCTAGCCCTCTTCATCGCGACACCTCGATTCTTGACCGGGCCTAACCTGCTGAACATTGGCATCCAGGTTTCCACCATCGCCGTGATGGCCTTTGGCATGACGTTCGTGATTGTTGCCGCCGGCATCGATCTCTCGGTCGGCTCGGTCGCGGCCCTTTCCGCCATGGGTTCTTCCTATGCAGTGACCACCTCGGGCCTGCCAGATGCTCTGGCTATCCCCGTCGGTTTGGCCATCGGTGCTCTTTCGGGTTGGGTCACCGGCGCAATGAGCGCCTACGGTAAGTTGCCTACCTTCATCGCGTCGCTGGCAATGCTCACGGTGGTTCGCGGTTTGACCTTGGTCATCTCAGACGGCCGTCCAATTTCCACCGCTTCCTCGGTGTCGTGGTTAGGTGATGACCTTGGTCCGATCCCTATGCCAATCATCATTTTGGTAGTTTCCGGTTTGCTGGCTGCCTTCGTATTAAACCGGACCGTCATGGGCAAGAATGCCTTTGCGGTAGGTGGCAATACCGAAGCGGCTCGACTCTCGGGTATCCCAGTCAAGCGTGTATTGGTGACCGTCTTTGTGATTTCCGGACTGTTCGCCGCACTGTCGGGCATGATCTTGGCTGGTCGTTTGGATTCGGCGCAGCCAACCTTGGCATCAGGCTACGAACTGGACGCCATTGCAGCCGTCGTCATCGGTGGCGCTTCGCTTTCAGGTGGCGTCGGACGAATTTCCGGCACGCTCATCGGTGCCTTGGTCCTAGCCGTCATTCGTAACGGCCTGAACCTGCTCTCAGTTTCCGCTTTCTGGCAGCAAGTAGTTATTGGCGCGGTTATCGCGATTGCCGTCGGCTTTGACGTGCTGCGCCGTAAGAACGTCAAACACTAATTTTTCAAATACTCAGCCTCTGTTCAAAGGAGAACAACTCATGAAAAAACTGATTCGCACCACCGCAGCCATCACCCTTTCACTCGGCCTTGCTGCCTCTTTGGCAGCCTGCAACCGTGGCGAAACCGCAGCCGACGGAGCTTCGGCGACCTTGGCAGTTTCCACCTTGAATAACCCATTCTTCGTGGACCTGCGAGACGGCGCTCAGGCTGAAGCCGATGCTTTGGGCATGGATCTTTCTGTAGTAGATGCACAGAACGACTCCGCTACTCAGGCCAACCAGCTGGCTACCGCTGCAACCAACGGTTCAGCTGGCGTCATCATCAACGCTGTTGATACCGAAACCGCAGAGGCCGGCCTGGCCCCAGTGGTGAAGGCAAACTTGCCAATCGTTGCAGTGGACCGCGCGGTAGGCAACACCAAGGTCGCTTCCTTTGTCGCCTCAGATAACGTGGCCGGTGGTGAACAGGCGGCTAAGGCGCTGGCCGAGTCGCTCAAGGGCAAGGGAAAGATCATCGTTCTTGAAGGCGTTCCTGGTGCCTCAGCAACCAACGAACGCGGTGAAGGATTCACCAAGGGTCTCAAAGAGTTCAAAGACATCGAAGTTGTTTCCAAGCAGACCGCTAACTTTGACCGTGCCGAAGCCCTGGACGTAGTCACCAACCTGATGCAATCCAACCCAGACGCCGTTGGCGTACTGGCCATGAACGATGAAATGGCATTGGGCGCAATTCAGGCTTTGGGCGATAAGGCCGGCAAGAGCGTAAAGGTCTTGGGCTTTGATGGCACCGAAGACGGATTCAAAGCAGTGAAGGCTGGCAGCATGGTGGCAACCATCGCGCAGAACCCAGCAGAGTTGGGCAAGCAGTCGGTGCAGATGCTCTCCAAGGCTATTAACGGTGAAGACGTTGAAGCTAATGTGCAGGTTGCAGTAGATACTGTTGATTCGAAGAACATCGCAGAGTACTCCGGCAAGTAATCTTCAAGTAGCAGTATCAAGCTAAACACCGGCATTCACCGGCCGTCGGTTGAGAGAATCAGAAGGAAATAACCATGCAGCAGGACATCCAGGTCACCATCGTGGGCTCAAGCAATGTAGACATCACCGCGTTGATGGCACGTTTGCCCGGCCCAGGAGAGACCGTGCTGGCTAATTCCTACCAACTCTCACCCGGCGGCAAAGGTGCCAACCAAGCCTTGGCTGCTCAACTGGCCGGAGCGGCTACCGAATTCATCGGCGCTGTAGGCAACGATTCACACTCTGAAGTTGCCTTGGGTCAAATGCAAGAAGCAGGCGTGAAACTGGACCGGGTGGCCCGAAGTAGCGAACCGACCGGTGTGGCCATTATTCAGGTGGACTCGGCGGCAGAAAATTCCATCGCCGTGGTCTCAGGAGCCAACTCCACCGTCACCGATGAGGCGGTCAAAGCAGCAGGGGCTATTAACGGCATTCTGGTTCTACAAGGTGAAATCCCTGCTTCCGGCATCAAAGCCGCGATGGATGCGGCCACCGATCGCATTGTGCTGAACCTGGCACCAGTGATTGAACTGGAACGTGAATACCTGCTCAAGGCCAACCCTTTGGTAGTCAACGAGCATGAGGCTGAAGCGGTGCTCCAGCAGCTGAACCCGCACCCAGTCCGTGAATTTGATGGCAAGTATGAGCGACTGGCCAACATGCTGGTGGAAGAGGGCATCGCCAGCGTGGTCATCACGCTCGGGGCCAACGGCTGCCTAGTTGCGGACCGTGTGGCCCTAGACAATGGTGGGGTCCAAGTTCGTGCACTGCCCGCGGTAAAGGTCAAAGCAGTAGATACCACCGGTGCCGGTGATGCATTCACCGGTGCCGTGGCGGCACGGCTAGCTCATGGTGACGACCTTGCTCAGGCCGCAGAATTTGCCGGTAAATTTGCGGCCCTGACGGTACAGGCACACGGTGCCCAAGCTTCCTACCCGCGTTCGATCACGAACCTCTAAAACAACTTTTAAGCAAGACTCAAAGGAAGCCTTCGTGCTGAAATCTGAAATTCTCAACGCGCCATTACTTGGAGCGCTGGCTACCTGTGGCCATACCGATACCGTGGTGATTGCCGACTGTGGTTTGCCGCTTCCCAAAGGACCAACGGTGATCGACCTGGCTCTGGTTCAAGGTCTATTGAGCTTTGAGCAGGTGCTTGATGTGCTGGTCCGCAATATGGTGATCGAGCACAGCACTTTGGCTACGGAAGCCAAAGACAGTTCAGTCCAAGAGCTCTGCGAGATCAAGGGGCTGGAGCTTGGATTCATCTCCCATGAAGAGCTCAAAGCAGAACTGCCTGCAGCCAAAATCATTGTGCGCACTGGGGAATCAACTCCCTACGCCAACGTGATCCTGCACTGTGGAGTCGCTTTTTAGTACTCCCGGAATGCCGGTGACTACGATAAAGGTACCGGCCCATAAAAGACTGGCAAGATGGCTTGTCGTAACTTGTGGCACCAATGCATAGGGCCGAACAGCGAAGTTGCCGATTAGATGAATCACAGCTTTTCCGCATATTTTGAAAGGTCCACAGGGTTGGAAACGTACGTTAGAAACCGACTCTATGCGCAGATTCTGTCGTTGCCGGTTTTCACACTTTTAGCATTATTTGTCGATCTGGGAGTAAGTAAGTCGCAGGACACTCCGTTTGGTTACTACACCCTGTGGGGCGGCGTCCTCATTCCCTTTACCTCTGTCATGTTTTTTGCTTTTGCGCCGACAATTCTTAGAAAGACTCGCTCGGTGATTCGTGATCTCGTAGGAGTTTTTGCGGGCGCGACGCTATTCGGTGTAGTGGTCAGTATTGCCACTTGGAATCCGAGCAGCCATCAAGCTGACACAGCCGATTGGAATAACAGCCTTGGCCTCGTCTATTCACCGATGCTTGGCATTATTGTCATGGCATTGTTCGGTGTTATCGCGGGAGTCATTGAATACTCACTGCAGCGACGGGCTCGAATCCGGCATGGTGCAAACTAGTGCTGCTGAGCTACTTTTCTAATCTGACCGAACTAGTTCGCAGCTAGTTCTTGCTCTTCCAACAATGCCGTCAGCTCCTGGAGAGTTGGTGGCATGGCGCCCGAGCGACGAACAGCTACGGCGCCTGCGGCGACGGCACTGTGGCCCAGCTTTTCGAGCTGCGTAGTTGTCAGATTTGCCGTTCCGAGTGCGAGCAGGCCATGAAGCAGGGCGGACATGAACGAGTCTCCAGCGCCGATAGTATCGGCCACTTCGCTGAGAATTGCAGGGATCTGCACTTGCGAAGTATTGCTGGTCAGTTCTGCTCCGTCGCCGCCACGAGTGAGCACGACGAGCTTGGGGCCAAGGGCCAGAATAGTCGTAGCTACCTGCTGCTGATCTAGTTCTGGGTACAACCATTCGGCGTCTTCATCGCTGAGTTTCACCACATCGCACAGTGAGGCCATACGTTCAAAGGTGGACAGGGCCAAGTCGTGTTCGCCCACCAACGCCGGACGGATATTCGGATCATAGGTGACCAATGCCTGACCCTTGGCTTGGGCCAACAGTGCCGCCACGGCTTCAGCGCCAGGCTCTAAGAAGGTAGCGATGGATCCGGCATGAACAATCTTTGGCATCGGGTCAATGGTGTGTGGTGCGAGATCCCAGTTGATATCAAATTCGTAGCGGGCCGAGCCATCAGCTGCCAGTACCGCGGTCGCCGAAGCAGTGCGCTCTAGGTTCACCGAACCGGGCAGCAACTGTACGTCGGCGGCAGCTAGATGTGACTGAATTTTTGCGCCAAATTCGTCATCACCCAAGGCGGTAAGCAGTGCAACAGGTACACCGAGTCGACCTAACCCAAAGGCTACGTTGGCAGGTGAACCACCCGGGTGGTCAACAGAGCCTTGATCGGTGGCGACAATGTCGATCAGCGCTTCGCCGATGACCAGGATCTCGTGCGATGGGGTTGGTGCGGCGTTGGTAGTCATTATGTCTTCTCTTAGCTGGGCGGTGGGGCGAAAATGGCGGAAATTAGGGCACTGGGCACGGTGTGTGGTTCCGTGCCCAGTGCCCCTAGATAGTACAGGGCGTTAGCCCAACTTAGGCCGTGGCGGCACCGGTCATGATGGCCAGGTCGGCACCGCCACCTCCCCAGAATTCACCATCTCTAAGGATCGCATTGGCATGCTCGTTGGTGGTGGACACCGGCGTAATGACCCTAGCCAACAACTAGAAGTGCAGTTGATGGTGGGCGGCAAGATCGTGGACACCATCGCCGGAGACAACGCCGGAGCAATGAACTGGAAATCATGGGAGGTGGCCCAATACAAAGGCCAGAAAGCCCAGATCAAGGTCGTTGATCAGGCTACCGGCGGTTGGGGACACCTCACCTTGGACAATCTAGTTCAGACCGATGAACAAGTTGTTCCACGCTCAGATGAGACCACAGTGAATCTGGTGGTTGACGATAAGACCGTGCGCACCACTACAGGCTCAGATAGTGAGAGCCTGGACTTCTCCTCATGGAATGTTAAAGAGTTCGCTGGCAAGCAGGCCCAAATCGAGATTGTTGATAACAATCGGGACGGTTGGGGGCATATCCTTGCCGATGAATTTACGCTTTCGGACACTGCAGCAAAGTCCTCTTTGGAGAGCTATGACTGGTTGGACTACGGACGTGATTACTACGCGTCGGTTTCCTTCGGGAACATGCCACAGGACCAGCGAATCATGCTTGGTTGGATGAACAACTGGGACTATGCCAATGACATTCCCACTGATCCGTGGCGTAGTGCAAATTCGCTGCCACGCCAGGTAGGACTGACTCAAACCGCAGAAGGACCTCGGCTTACCCAGAAGCCGGTTGACCAGGTCAAGACCTTAGGAAGCAAGCCAAGCTACATCGAAAGCAATCGCTCGATCGCTGAAGGAACCCGCACGCTACCATCCCAGGCCTCAGGATCTATCGCCAAGGTGGATCTGACCTTTGATCCAGGAACTGCAAAGACTTCGGGCATCACCGTACATGGGGATGCTAAGAGTTCAACAGTGATCGGTTACGACGCGGATTCAAAGAAGGTTTACGTTGACCGCACCAATTCAGGGAACGTGGGCTTCAACCCTAACTTCGCTTCCGTTGAAGAAATGCCGGTGAAGCTCAACAGCAATGGCGAGGTAACCCTACAGGTTTACCTTGACCGTTCTTCGGTAGAAGTTTTCGCTCAGAACGGGCAGCGCACCCTCACCGACCAGGTCTTCCCGAACCAGGGAGCAGATCAGTTGGCGCTCTTTGCCAAGGGAGGCACTGCGAAACTCAAGACACTGAAGGTCACCCCATTGCAGCAATCGATGTTCACCAACACCGATAAATAGCAACACATCGGTGTAAACCAGTGTGGATGCTGCCACGAAAGAAATTCGTGGCAGCATCCACACTGCACTTAAGCGAACCATCTATTTTGACGCCTAAAATCAGAGTCATGAGTCAGCAAGGTTCTGAAAGCCGAGGTCGCGAGCAGTTCACTCGAATTGCCCCGGAAGCCGGCCTGCTACTAGGCGCTGGACGCGCAATCCTCATGCAGCTGGCCCACCCGCAGATCGGACAAGCTATCGCAGAACATTCGGATTTTGCCAGCAACCCACTTAGCCGGCTAATTCACACCTTGGGCTACATTTATGCGCTCAGTAATGGCACCGCCGAACAACAGCGCAAGATAATCCGTCATGTAGATAACGCACACCGCAACGTGCGCGGCACGAGGGATCTGGGCAAGGGAACGCCGGCCTATTCTGCCTTGGATCCCAAGTTGCAATTGTGGGTTGCCGCTACGCTCTACGACTCAGCCCGAGTGATCGCCGCTCAAGTGTTGCCTCACGAAGTTGAGCATGACGAACAGCTGTATCGGCAATACGCCCAGCTAGGTGATGCCCTGCAAATGCCAACGGACTATTGGCCTTCAACGCTTCAAGAGTTTGACCAGTACATGACCACAACGTTGGCGTCCTTACAGGTCACTGACCAAACAAGAGCCTTAGCCAACGAATTGTTTCTAGGCCGCAATGCGCCGTGGTGGATTCGGCTAGGGCTACCGCTGATGCGGGACGTGACTATCGCTCAACTGCCGCGGGCAGTGCATGAACAATTTGGGTTTGATCTCACCCAAAAAGTCCAACGACGCAACCGGGTGACGGTGAGTTTTGTGCGCATGGGTACGCGCATCTTGCCTGTTCGGCTTAGGCGCTTACCCATGCGCATGATGCTACGACGAATCGATCGTATGGTTTAGCTTCGGGAATTAGTCGCCAGATTCGCGTGCGTGACTTGGAATCAAAATCCGTGGCAGTGCGAGCAAAAGGAACAGGGTGACTACAACCAGTGAGCCACCGACCCACGCTCCAAGTTGCCAACCAAAAAGCACCTGCAGGACAAACCAAACACAACCCGAAACTAGCAGGCCCACGCCTATGCCAACGATTTTTAGCACAATGTGGCCCAGCTGGACGGTCTGATCCTTGAGGCGTTGACCGAAGAAATAACGGTGGACAGCCACAGGGGTAATCATCAGAAGAATTAGTAACGTTGCAGCGATCAATAGCGCTATGTAGATCATCTCCTCGGGCCGGTTGAGAATGTCAAACCTAGCCTGGAAGGGCAGCACAACCAGGAACGCAGCAAGGATCTGCACGCCGGTCTGCATCACACGCATTTCTTGAAGTAGTTCGTTCCACTTGCGGTGCGAATCGCTATCTTGGCTATCCGGATAAGAAGGTGTGTTCATTAGAAGACTCCTGAGAAGTATCGTCAATTCGAAACTGCCATCTGATCTCAAAGACTATGTTAATTGTTGGCACCTCACCTGCTAACAAATATAGTCGGCGAGCCTAAAGTGTCGGCGCTCACGGCTAGATTGGGCAGACCCGCATCAACTAACCAGGGAGGAAACGATGGCGCCGGCAAATAGCTCAAGTAGCCGCCTTGATGTTTGGAGCATGCCTAGCCGAGGGATCACGTGGTGTGACTGCGGAGCGGACCACGAGCTAACCGAAGAACATGTGTTCAATACCTTGATAGATATCGGGCTGAACCCATCACACATGCTCACCCACAGTGAGCTTGTTGAGCTGACCGCAGAAGTGTGGAGCTACGACGAAGTCTGTCGCTTTTTCCACCTTGCACTCGAAGAATCAGCACAACGGATTCATGGTGGAATCGATGAAAGATATCCACTGCGCGAAGCCCTATCCATTGTCGGATACTTCTCCAAAACGTGGCAGGGCTGTCCAGAGGCAGACTGATCCAGCTGGGACGATGAGTCGGGGCACTGAGCTGCAGACGCAGAAATTGGGCTGAGTTGAACCGGACGGATACTGTGGAGAAGATGAACAGCTTTGCATCGCCTCAGCCAACGGCCACGCAGGACGGATTTATCCATGTTCGTGGTGCCAACGAAAATAACTTGGACAACGTGGAAGTGCGGATCCCACGAGATTCAATGGTCGCCTTCACCGGGGTCTCCGGGTCGGGAAAGTCATCACTGGCTTTCGGGACAATTTTTGCCGAATCCCAGCGCCGCTTCCTAGAATCGGTAGCACCTTACGCACGTCGACTCATCGCCCAGGGCCACACACCCAAGGTTGAGTTCATCTCCGGTTTGCCTCCAGCGGTCGCATTACAACAGCGACGTGGTGCCGCAAGCTCTCGCTCAACAGTAGGAACACTGACAACCCTGTCGAATTCGGTGCGCATGCTGTTCTCTCGTGCGGGCACCTATCCTCAGGGTGCTTCCCGGCTGGACTCTGATGCGTTCTCTACAAATACTGCGGTGGGTGCCTGCCCCCAGTGCCACGGTGTAGGCACAGTTCATTCAGTCACCGAGAAGACTCTGGTTCCGGTTCCCTCATTGAGTATTCGAGACGGGGCAATCGCGGCTTGGCCCGGAGCATGGCAAGGAAAAATCTTCGGGACATCACCTCACACCTGGGCTATGACATTGACTTGCCCTTTGAACAGTTTTCTAAAGAAACACGAGATTGGTTGTTATTCACTGAGGAACAGCCTGTCGTAGAAGTCACCCCAGAGCGAGACCGTGTTGCCAAACCCTATAAGGGAAAATTCTGGAGCGCTGAACGCTATGTTCGCCATACCGTCGCGACGTCCAAGAGCGAGAACCTCCGGGCAAAAGCACTGGAATTCATGATCTCTCAGGACTGCCCTGAATGTTCCGGGACCGGTTTCCGACCAGAAGCACTACGGGTCAGCTTTGCTGGGCTGAACATCTCTGAATTCAACAATGAATCCATGCAGACACTGGCGCAGTTGTTGCGTCCTTTCGCCCACCAAGCCGGTGGTGAAGCGAAAGCCGATGTGGTGAGCACCATCAGCGCTGATCTGCTGGGTCGGATTGAAGTCCTTGTAGATCTCGGATTGGGTTACTTGAGCTTGGACCGTGCCACCCCGACCCTGTCGCCGGGTGAGACTCAACGATTGCGTATCGCCACCCAGCTACGCGCAGGTCTCTTCGGGGTCATCTATGTCCTTGATGAACCATCGGCAGGATTGCACCCGGCTGATGTTCAACCGCTCATTGAGGTACTTTCTGCACTCAAAGCGGAAGGAAATACCGTCTTTGTGGTGGAGCACAATATGGATGTGGTTCGCCGTGCACAGTGGATAGTCGATGTGGGCCCTGGAGCTGGCAGTGGAGGTGGCCGCGTTCTCTACAGCGGGGACGTGGCGGGCCTTAATAAAATTGAAGAGTCGGTGACTCGAAAATTCTTGGATCCAGAACCGGTTGCACGCCGTGAGCTCAGGACGGCAACACAATGGCTTGAACTGCGCGGGATCAATCTGCACAACCTAGTGGACGTGGAAGCGAAATTCCCCTTGGGAGTTTTGTCCAGCGTGACTGGGGTATCAGGTTCAGGAAAATCAAGCCTTGTCACCGGAGCATTGGCCCAAGCCGTTGGCGGGGCAGCTAGTCAAGCTTCCGACGACGACGCCGAGGTAGTTGAGCACGCATCCATTACAGATATCACGGGTGCTGAGCAGGTTAATCGTGTGGTGCTCATGGATCAGAAACCTATTGGCCGGACCCCACGTTCAAATGTGGCTACTTACACCGGGCTCTTTGACGCGGTCCGGAAAATCTATGCGCAGCTGCCTTTGGCTAAGGAACGGAACTACAACGCTGGCCAATTCTCATTCAACGTTGCAGGGGACGCTGCGAAAACTGCCTAGGCGAAGGATTCTTGGAAATTGAGTTGCTCTTTTTGCCAGGAACTTACGGCCCCTGCCCGCAGTGTCATGGGACTCGCTACAACGAACAAACTTTAGAAGTTGAATACCGGGGCAAGAACATCGCGCAGATTCTTGAACTCAGTGTCACCGAAGCCGAGGAATTTCTGGCTGATATACCTGCTGCTGCCCGAGCACTGGCGACCTTGCGAGAAGTCGGATTGGGCTACCTTCACCTTGGCCAACCGGCAACTGAAATGTCCGGTGGTGAAGCCCAACGCATCAAGTTGGCTACCGAACTGCAACGTCAGCGCCGTGGTCATACGCTTTATTTGCTTGATGAGCCGACTACGGGATTGCATCCTGCCGATGTTCAACTTCTGGTCTCCCAGTTGCAACAGCTTGTGGATCAAGATAATACGGTGATCGTGGTTGAGCACCATATGGATGTGGTTGCTGCCAGTGACTGGGTCATTGATATGGGTCCAGCAGGTGGCGACGGCGGTGGACGCATCGTTGCTGAGGGCACACCAGAACAGGTGGCACAAAACAAGGCCAGCCGAACTGCGCAATATCTTGCGCGTCGACTGGCCTCGTAAACGTAGTTAATTGCTGCGTAGCTGAGCGAATGGGGAGTCTGCACACCATCGGCTACAGCTTCAGCCGGGTCATCACCGAGGTGAATGATGCGGTTATCAGCATCTACGTGAACCACGCTAGGCACGTAGTTGCGGGCCTCGGCATCTTCCATTTGTGCGTAGCTGATCAAGATGACTAGATCGCCGGGGTGAACCAAATGTGCAGCAGCACCATTAATTCCAATGACACCACTGCCTGGTTCACCAGCGATGGTGTAGGTTTCCAAGCGTGCGCCGTTGGTGATGTCCACGATGCTCACCAGTTCTCCGGGCAAAATATCCGAGGCCTCCAGCAACTGCGAGTCAACGGTTACTGAGCCGACGTAGTGCAGGTCGGCTTGGGTGACGGTTGCCCGGTGGATCTTGGACTTGAACATGGTGCGTTGCATAAGACGTTTCTTTCACATCAGGTGAGTGGTTTCCCAGTAGTAAAGTTTACGCTTCTTCACGAGCACAGAACTTTTCTGACTGGGAAATCACATCCCTTGGCTACTTCTCTAGGCGGGAAGGTGCTCTCGCAGTACTCGGTGCACCGCACCGGTTGCCAGTAGCTGATCTGCAGCTTCTAGCTCAGCGGAAAGGAAGCGGTCCTCGCCTGGACCTGCAACTTTGGTGCGCAACAGTTCAAGTACCGCGCCGGTGCCGGCGCCCGGCTGCAACGGAGCTCGCATGTCTAGTGCTCGGCCAGCAATGAGCATTTCCACTGCCAAGATACGGCGCAAATTTGCTACCGAGGTGCGCAGTTTGCGAGCTGCATGCCAGCCGAGGGACACGTGGTCTTCCTGCATGGCAGAGGAGGGAATGGAATCAACGCTGGCCGGAACTGCCAGACGCTTGTTTTCCGCGACCAGACCAGCTTGGGTGTATTGGGCAATCATCATGCCCGAATCAACTCCGGGATCATCGGCCAGGAAGGCTGGCAGGTCACGCGAACGGGCAGGATCAAGCATGCGGTCGGTGCGACGCTCGGCGATAGAACCCAAGTCGGCTACTGCAATGGCCAGGAAGTCCAAGACGTAGGCCACCGGTGCACCGTGAAAGTTTCCGTTTGAGGTGACTTCTCCACTAGGAAGAACCACTGGGTTATCAATTGCTGCGGCAAGTTCGCGGGTGGCAACCATTCGCGCGTGGGTGATGGTGTCGCGCACCGCGCCGGTAACCTGCGGTGAGCAGCGAAGTGAGTAGGCGTCCTGAACTCGGCCATCACCTTCACGGTGGGAATTGACGATAGGGGAGTCGGACAACAACGCATACATGTTGGCAGCGCTTCGGCCTTGGCCCGGATGCGGGCGAAGCGCCTCATGTAGTTCAGCGCGGAATACCTGTGCGGTGCCCATCTGAGCCTCAACGCTCATGGCTGCCGTGGCGTCAGCGATATCGGCTAATTCTTCAAGATCTGCCAGAGCCATCAATAGCTGACCGAGCATTCCGTCGGTGCCGTTGACTAGTGCCAGACCTTCTTTTTCGGCCAATTCAACCGGGGTGATTCCGGCTTCAGCTAGCAGCTCGGGCACTGGGCGCTGCACACCGAAGCGGTCGGTTGCTTCGCCTTCACCCATGAGTACAAGGGCGCAATGGGAGAGTGGGGCGAGATCCCCTGAACATCCCAAGGAACCGTATTCGCGCACAACTGGAGTGATACCAGCGTTGAGCAATCCAATCATGGTTTCTAGCACTACAGGGCGTACGCCGGTGCGGCCCGATGCCAGAGTCTTGGCGCGCAAGAACATCAGCGCGCGCACGACCTCGCGCTCCACTGGTGCACCCATGCCCGCAGCGTGGGAACGAATCAGTGAACGCTGAAGCTTGGCACGGTCTTCGGGAGCAATGTGGCGTGTTGCTAAAGCACCGAACCCGGTAGATATTCCGTACACGGGAGTGTCCGCGGAAGCCAGAGCATCAATATGAGCGCGGACAGAAGCAAGTTCTTCAAGTACCGAGGCGGAAATCTCGATGTGTGCATCAAGGCGGGCTACTGCGATGACATCCTCGGCCGTGACACCGCGAAGTTCAAGGGTTACTGGGGTCGAAGAAGTCATGAAAATCAGTCCGTTCGTTACTGTACAAGGTGGTCTCCAGCTTCTATTGTTCGGCAGTAACGATTGGTTGGTGGGGGATAATCAGGGGTTATGTCTGAAATACCGGACGTGGTGTGATCGGTGTTTAGAAACCTTGATCTACGCGAGAATGAGCGTTGGGGTCAAGAGTATTGGACTGGCCACAGTCTTGTCCCGAAGCATTCCTATTTCGCCAAGCCACTGTTCTTCACCTGCATGCAGTTCCCAACGAGTCTGAAGATCTGTCCATCGCCATTCAGGTTCATTCTCGAGAGCGCTTTTTCTCGGTGGCTTGAGACTCGTCCCGCTTAAAATTCTTCCGGACGGAATCCTCTGAAGTCTTTTTGGGAACAATACCCGTTCCGGAAGCCACACCTTCTGGATTCTTGCGGCGCTCAGTTACAGTGCCTTCAATGGGAGCTGCACTGCGAACAATAGTTTTTGCAGAACTTGAGGATGATGGCTCAGATTCGGAGGAGCTTTGAATTCTCACGCACCCTGCAAGTGAGGTTGCGAGAAGTCCGATCGCTACTGCGAGCCCGTAGTGTCTTGCTAGGGATGAGTCCATGGCCAACCTCCCGGTTCAGTAGCTTGTCGTTTAGGTTTTAGCGTCTGAATATTCATTGTCCATCTGCGCTGAGCTAAAAGATCAACGATGTAGAAATCAAATTGGCGTTTGCGGGAAAGCGCAGGTCAAATGCCACTAGTTCTGCGCAGTAAACAGGCCTACCCTGTACCTATCATCAACTCTGTGTGCCAAGTGCGCGCGAACGGGAGGCAATGTGGGAACAACAGTCCAAGGACAGCCTGGTGAACTGTAGCCATCACGAGTTACGGCGTATCCAGTGGTCCATTCAATGATGAATTACCTTGGAGCGGACAGATGCCTAAAAAATTCACGGGATAGGTCTTGTTGTTGGTGGAGGACTCATCGCCACCTTGTTTCTCTTATTCATATTCACCGCCTCAGTAAGCGGGGCCGGCGCCTTGACTCCAATGTGGCTCGGAGTCATTTGGGGTGGCCTGGCCATGGCATGGGGAATCTTCCGGATGGTCGCCGGTCCTTCAACGTTGGACCGTGTGAACGGTGGAACCGACGCCGGAGCATAACGATCACTGGCGAGCAATTGTTGCTCGCCAGTTTTTTGAGTCTTGACGCGTTATGGCCACTTGCTGAATGTCTTCTCAAAATTGTTGATTCAATTCGGAATCGCCGTGCAGCGGAAGTAACGTGCAAAGAAGTGCACCGGAACTCAACCGGTGTCGGCAACGTCAACTTCAATGCAAGGGAGATGCCATGACAGACATCAAGAAAACCACAGCTAAGAAAACGACGAAGGAAAATGCCGAGCAGGGCTTTATCGCTCCAGCCTCACTTGGCGACGCTTTGCAGAACGTGCTTGTCCAGCTTCTTGACCTGCAACTGGTTGGCAAACAGATCCATTGGAACGTAGTGGGTCCAAACTTCAGGGATCTACATCAGAACCTCGACGAGATTGTAGACATTGCCCGCCGTGGCTCAGACGAAATTGCTGAGCGCATGCGTGCACTTCACGTCACTCCAGATGGATTGGCTGCAACGGTCACCAAGTACAGCAAGCTGGAGCAACCAGTTAACACCGAAATCCTGACCACAGATGCAGTTGACATGGTGGTCAAGGCACTGCAGAGCACAGTGGGTGTCATCCGAGAAGTGCATGATCCGGTGGACGAAGCGGATCCAACCACCGCTGACATCTTGCACCAGTACATTGCTGATCTAGAGCAGCAGGCATGGTTCATCAGCGCGGAAACCCGACGCCCATAATTAGCGCCATTCCGACCGGCCACTGAAACGAATGCCGCTTAGATAGTAAAATGTCGCCTTGTCTCTGAAAATTCAGAGACAAGGCGACGTCTTATTGAACTGGATCCGTAGAGCCTAGCTCTACGGAAACACCGCAACTGCAATCAGTGAAAGCAGCCGAGTGCTAGAGCGAAGATTAGAACCCCTCGTTCTGGCCCTGGTTGCCGAAGCCTTGTTCTTCGTTGTCGTCACCGAACGATCCGCGGTTGGACTGTTCACTGTCATCACCGAGGGACTGCTCGCTGTTGCTGTCACCGTACGAGCCCTGGCTCGACTGCTGGTCCTGGCCTCCGCCATAGGACTGCTCGCCGGACTGTTCGTTACCGCCGCCGAAGGAGTCCTGGCTCGACTGCTGGTCCTGGCCACCGCCGTAGGACTGCTCGCTCGACTGTTCGTTACCGCCACCGTACGACTGCTCTTCGTTGCCGCCGCCGTACGACTGCTCTTCGTTGCCGCCGCCGTACGACTGTTCTTGACCGTTCTGCTGGTCATTCGACGAGCCGAAGCTGTCGTTTTCTTCCGACTGGTTGTTCTCGAAATTTCCGAACTGCTGGTTTGAATCCTGCTCAGACATGATGTCCTCCGTGGGTCGGTAGTTCCTGACCTGACCCACGCTATGCAGGAGTAAATTCTCCTTCAAGACCTAATCGGAAGCTTTGAGGTATTCGTCATTACACGTTAAGAAACCGTTCATTGTGTCCATGTCAGACGCAATTTTTCGTTCTTTGACAGCTGACGAAGCAAGGGTTAGCGTGCATTGCCAGTAGATCAACAGGCAATGCACGCTAACTAATCATCAGATCATTTGCCGTTCATAGGAATACGCACGGAGCGCTCTTTGGCGACTTCAATGGCCCGGTCGTAACCGGCGTCCACATGCCTGATGACACCCATGCCTGGGTCATTAGTGAGCAAGGCTTCCAGCTTCGCGGCTGCTAGCTCGCTGCCGTCAGCCAACGACACTTGGCCGGCGTGGATCGAGCGACCCATGCCAACTCCGCCTCCATGATGAATCGATACCCACGATGCGCCTGAGCTGGCAGCGGTCAGCGCATTGAGCAACGGCCAGTCCGCAACTGCATCGCTGCCGTCCTTCATCGCTTCAGTCTCACGGTAAGGCGAAGCTACAGAGCCTGAGTCCAAGTGATCGCGGCCGATGACGATTGGTGCTGATATTTTGCCCTCGGCAACTAGCTGGTTGAACAGTAGCCCTGCCTTTTGGCGCTCGCCGTAACCCAACCAGCAGATTCGAGCGGGCAGCCCTTCAAATTCGACATGCTCTTGAGCGGCGTCGAGCCAACGATGAAGATGCTCATTGTTGGGGAAGAGATCCTTCAGGGCTTGGTCGGTGACCTTGATGTCTTCCGGATCTCCGGACAGAGCCACCCAGCGGAATGGGCCAAGTCCTTCACAGAAGAGCGGACGAATGTAGGCAGGAACAAAACCAGGGAACTCAAAAGCGCGGTCGAAACCACCCTTTCTGGCTTCGTCGCGAATGGAGTTTCCGTAATCGAAGACTTCGGCGCCGGCATCTTGGAAGCCAACCATGGCTTCGACGTGCTTGGCCATGGATGCTTGAGCTTTTTGGTGAAGCCAGCAGGATCCGCCGAGGCCTGCGACTGCCACTGATCCAGAGAGAATTCCAACGGAAGATAGCTCAGTGGGTCATGGGCGCTGGTCTGATCGGTGACGATATCGAAGGTGAACTCACCGGCCTTGTGGCGTTCGAGCAAGGCGGGGAAAATCTCTGCCGCGTTGCCAGCGTAGCCAACGGACAGCGCCCTGCCCTCGGCCTTGGCAGCAAACACCTTTTAAGAGCTTGCTCCAAATCCAGTTCTACATCGTCTAAGTATCGCTTGGACAAGCGACGGCGCAAGCGTGCCTCATCAACATCGATGATCAGTACGGCACCGCCATTGAGCGTCACCGCTAGTGGTTGTGCCCCGCCCATGCCACCGCAACCGCCGGTCAGCGTGAGGGTTCCAGCAAGAGAACCATTAAAACGCTTGTCAGCAATGGCAGCGAAGGTTTCATAGGTGCCCTGCAAGATGCCTTGAGTTCCGATGTAGATCCAAGATCCAGCGGTCATCTGCCCGTACATCATCAGGCCTTCGGCTTCCAGCTTGCGGAAGTGCTCCCAGTTGGCCCAATCACCTACGAGATTTGAGTTGGCGATGAGTACTCGTGGTGCCCATTTGTTGGTCTTGAAGACGCCAACAGGTTTACCCGACTGCACCAGAAGAGTTTCATTGTCTTCAAGATCCTTGAGCGTTTCCACGATGGCATCAAAGGCTTCCCAAGAACGGGCTGCCTTGCCGGTGCCGCCGTACACCACTAGATCATCAGGGCGCTCTGCCACCTCTGGGTCAAGGTTGTTCATCAGCATGCGCAAGGGGGCTTCGGTGGCCCATGACTTTGCATTCAGTTGAGTGCCCCTGGGGGCGCGGACGACGCGGGCTTCGTGGCTCATGACAATTCCTAACAATGTAACGTAGCTAACTATTTACATCATTGGCCATCGGGCAACGACTGAATACCTCCGAACAGGTAGAGCTGTCCGGTATTTCAGAATGCGTAAGAATTTGGGTCCGCTGAATTGGACCAGCCAGGATTCGCTGACCGGTCTAATCATCAAATCGCGTATGAACCCAAGAGCATCAGCAAGGCGACGCCGTGCCAGGCGGACCACATGCCTAGCAGCATGTGGTCCAACAGATCGCTTGAGCTAATGACCAATAATTTGGAGCTTCGAGTTCCATACGATGCCGAACTCCTAGAAGGGGCCGCACTAGCCGTCAGTGGGGCATGAACTAGAAATGGGGCCATTTTTGACGCAGTGGACTGAACTATCCGGCTCGAATCAGGCCAGCGTCTGTGCTAAATATTGCTCCTTGTCGGTGAACACTAACCGTCCTTGGGCTCCATTGATGATGGCTAGATGTGGTGGAACGTGACCGCATTCAGCGTTACCGATGATGGGAACGTCGAGCGTTCCCAGAGCGTCGAGAACTGCCTCGTTTTGGGTGAGAGTGTCAGAATCTGGTGCGCCAGTACGCCCGACAAGGATGGCGGCGGCTCCGTCAAAGAATCCAGCCAAACGCATGCCGTGCAGATGACGGCAGATCGTGGTGGCCTCGACGCCGGATGCTTCAATGTAAACGATTAGCGGATCGGCCGGGTCGTTCCGCAAGGATTCGGTTCTCAGATACGGAGTGCCGGCAAGATTGGCAAGCGTTTCGATGCATCCACCAATCAACCGACCTGACACGCTCACTTCATCGAGCCCTGCATCCAAGCGCTCCCAAGTTCCCTTGCCGTTCCATGCATGTTCGGTGGCTTCTGGCTCCACGCTCCAGTCATCCCAGTCGTTGATTCTGTAAACGCCTGGTGGAGACTGTTTGAAAGTGTCACCAGCAGATAATGAAGCGACATCAAGCCAGGACCGCAATGAATCGGGAACCCCATAAGGCGTGTCCATCAGGTTGCCGCCGTGGATGGTTGCATTTCCGGTTAACAAGGTGAGGGGCGCGATCAACGTTGAAATGTCGGAGTATCCCACAAGCCAGGTCGGCTCCGCCGCGGAGATTGCCTCAAAATCCAGATGAGGCAATATGTCGATAGCTGTGACTCCACCCCATGGCGGAACGACGGCCTTGATTTTCGGATCAAGGAGCATCCTCATGAGTTCTTCGGCGCGTTGTTCGACCGGCGCACTAATGTGTGTAGCGCCATCCATGCAGTTACCAAGATCCACCACAAAACCCAGATCTCGCAGGTGTTGTAGAGCGAAATCAAGACGCCCCACGAGCTCGCTTGGAACACCGCTTGATGGTGATGTAACGCCGATGATGTCACCGGTCATGAGCGGCTGCGGGTATCGAATCTCCATGGATTCATACTTCCATGCCAATCCAAGTGAGCCCAGAATACATTCCACGTGTCGTCTTCTTAAGCTGACGTTAGTGTTGAATTTGAATACGTAGCTGAACCACCGCTTTCGGCATGAATCCCTCGCAAGTGTAAACCTTGACTGCAGGTCGTATTTACGCCTAACTCAGTCGGCGTCCTTGGATCCGCGTGGTCAAGGCTGCCGCCGTGGACCGGATCTGTGTCAGCAGTTTGTCCCATTGTTGCTCTGGGACGCGGTCTGCGAGGAAAGTGACTGCGATAGCAGCAACTGGCCAATTATTCGCATCACGAATTTCCACTGCAAGAGAGTGGAAGTCTGGGGTGACGTCCCCGCGTTCTATTGCATATCCGCGTTGTGCACACTGTTCTAGTTCGCGCCGCAATTGCGAATAGTTGGTGATCGATGAGTGTTCTACTCGATCCGAAAAGCTGGCCGCATTGGGGTAGAGGGCTCGGGCCTGGGACTTGGGCAGCGCCGCCAAAATGGCACGCCCCGAAGCGGTGAGGTGCGAGGGAAGTCGAACACCTACGTCGGTGACTAGTGAGGGGCGGCCCTTGGCGCGTTCTTCCACGATGTACAGAACGTCCGAACCATGGAGGATGGCCAGATGCGCGCTTTCTCCGACCTTATCCACCAGCTGCGCGATTAGTGGTGCCCCAAGTCGAGCCAGAGGTTCCTGGCGGGTGTAGGCGCTTGATAATTCGAAGGCGGCAATGCCTAAACCGTAGGATTTTTCTTCCGGGTAATGGGTGATAAATCCTTGATCAAGCATGACTGAGAGTAGCTGGTAGACGCTCGAACGTGGAAGTTCCAACAAGGTGGCAATCATAGCGGCCGGAGTGGGAGTTTTCCTGCTGGCTAAAAGCCTAAGAATCCTCAAGGTGTTATCGGCTGCGGGGACCTTACTGCCCATGGGACCTCCTTAGTACATGGTGCTCTGTCTGCAAGACACTCTAGTCTTGGGCAGAGCTCAGGTAGCTATTGAGGTCCCGTCAGTGGTTTATACGTTCAGCCGGTAGCCGCGTTTGATCACGGTGGTGATGATTTCCGGCTGTGGCAAGGCCCGGCGCAAACGACTCAGGGTCATATCCAAGGCATGACGCGAGCTCACCTCAGGCAATGCGGCACCTAGCTCATCACGAGAGAGCACACTGCCGCCGGCCTCGATTAGGGCCCGGACCAATTCGGCCTGACCGGGAGTCAACTCGCAGTTTTGATCATCAATGGACAGCGTTCGTCCGCGTAGTTGTACCTGCCCGTGGACCGTTTCTGCTTGCAGGGTACCTAGCGAGCCGAGGTGCTCAACGAGCTGACCGATCATCGCACCCATGCGGTGGCGTTCGGGAACCAAGGGGCTGATGCCGGCTTCTTCCAAAGGCGAGGCAGTGACCGGCCCAACGGTGGCCACGGCTACACGCTCGGCTAGTGAGCGCTGCAGGGCAGGCAAGCGATTGCGAGCATTGGCTGCCGCAAACAGTGCGTGCACACTTGGTGCACTGGTGAAGGTCACCGCATCAAAGTGGGCGGCGCATAGTCCTTCAACCAAGGCGGAGATCCCGGTGTCGCTGCTGGTGTCTTGCCAACGGTAGGGCTCTACCTTGATCACTCGCTTGGCACCTAGCTCACGAAGCTGCTGCGGCATCCCGTGATCCGAGTCAGCGTGCAACTGCAGGGCCACCGTGGCGCCTTCAAGCTTGCCCTTAAGCAACTCGATGAGTGTAGAGCTGCGTCCATCCTTAGCCAACGCGGCAGGTTCAAGACCCAGTGCACGGACCGAACCGTGGGCTTTGGCCCCACGAACATAGAGATCGGACTGGCTGAACGCGGTAATCAGGTCATCACCAATACCAGCAGCCTCAGCGGTGTCCAGCCAGCGGCGGAACCCGTAAGCGGTGGTAATCACCACAACTTGAGGTTTGGCCTCGATGAGTTTGTGCGTCTGGGCTAGCAGCTGTTGTTCATCATCTAGCGGGGCCAGGCGAAGCAGGGGGTGTGCGTGACTTCGGCGCCACGGCGTTCAAAAGCTTCAATCAGTTCAGCTGAGCGACGGTCACTGGTAACCGCAATTCGGAATCCGGCTAAAGGTTTGACGATATTCATTAGGCGGTCTCCAAAATTTGTTCTGTAGGTACCGCTTGAACCAGTGATTGTGGCAAGGCGGCAACTTCACCAATGACAATCACTGCAGGATTTGAGTGATTGCGGGCTGTGCCAGCCAACTGATCAAGTTGGGTGTGGCTGGTGCGTTGGATGTCCGTAGTTCCGGACTGGATGATGGCACACGGCATATCCTTGGGCATGCCTACTTGAAGAAGTCCAGAGACGGTCTGCTCCACGGTGCCCATGCCCATCAGAATCACGATGCTGCCACCAAGCTTGGCAAGGTGTTCTAGCTGATCCAGGCTCAGCGGGTCATGGCCGGAAACGACGGTAAACATGGTGTTCACCCCGCGTGCGGTGACCGGGATACCGGCTGCGCCAGGCACCGTGATGCAGGAGCTCAACCCTGGAATCACGCTGACTGGAACATTGGCTTCGGTGGCCGCAGCAACTTCTTCAAATCCGCGACCGAAGACAAATGGGTCTCCACCTTTTAGTCGAACCACTTTGGCTCCGGCCTTGGCCGACTGAATCATCTGGGCTTCAATTTCACGTTGGGTAAGTTTGTGGTGCCCCGGCAGTTTGCCGGCGTCGATGATTTTTGCCTGCGGTGCCAGTACGGCCAGGTGCTCGCTAGGACCTAATCGGTCAGCGTAGATCACTTCGGCTTCGGCCAGCGCACGCACTCCGCGAAGGGTCATAAGATCCAAAGCTCCGGGGCCTCCGCCGAGCAGAGTAATTGAACCGGCAGGAGCAGCTGGCTGAGCGCGCATCACCGGGATTCGCGCGGTGCTCACCACAGGGTCGAAGCGTTCTGGCTCTGCATCACAAACCACCAGCAAGCCGGCCTGGCCGATTAGCTCAGCGGCCTGCTGCGGATCCTCGGCGAACAGCAGTGTGCTTCCCTGGGCCAAAAAGCTCCCCGCAACGGTTCTGTTTGCGGTGCGGTTACCAACAATCAACACCATGCACTGGGCAAGTTCGAGGTCAACGCCGATCATGATTGCCTCGATCCTTGCCGGAATTTCGTGTATGACATGGTGTGCTCCTTGGAATAAGTAGGTGCTTTCCAGCCTAGAGTGCCAGCTTTTCCCAGAGGTATCGCAAATGTTTCGGCTGTAATAATTCGAATAAAGGTTAACCTTCTGGAAATCTTCGAGTCGGTAGGAAGAAACACGACGACATTAGTGTGATTAGTGTTGCAAGGCACTGGGCCGGTCAACCTGCAAAATTCAGTGAGCGAATACACGGGAGCTTGCCGGTCGATGCCTGCAACAGGCACGCTGGGTACATGGAGTCACTATTTGATGACAGTGCCTTTGAACGCACCGGGGGACAAGTTCGTCCCGGAGCGTGGCACCTGCCCGGTTGGCTAAGCCCTACCGCGCAGGATTGGATTGTCGCACGCTTTTTCCAGTGGGGACACGGACCCGTTCCTCCCCACCGCACGCAAATTAATGGTCATCCCATGAGCGTGCAATCTTTAAGTTTGGGCTGGCACTGGAGTCCCAACCGGTACTCAAAAACCGCCGATGACCTCGGCGGTGCACCAGTGGCACCCATGGAACAATGGTTGGTTCGTTTAGGCCAGCAAGCACTCGCAGAAGCTACCGGTGATGCCGCACGTGCTGCCGCCTACCAACCGGACGCAGCCATTGTGAATTTTTATGATCAGCACGCCACGATGGGCATGCATCAAGATGCCGAGGAACGTATCAACGCCCCGGTGGTATCTCTTTCCATCGGGGACTCGGCAACCTTCCGGCTTGGGAATACGGAAAATCGCAATCGTCCCTGGCAAGAACTGCGCTTGGCTTCAGGAGACCTATTCATCTTTGACGGCCCGGCGCGCTTTGCCTATCACGGGGTGACAAAGATCCATCCGGGTACCGCCCCGGCCGACTGTCAGTTGGGCGCCGGACGCATCAACATCACCCTCCGACAGACCGGTCTGAGCGAAAGTTAGCTGCTTTAGCTATCCAAATCGACGGTGGCTTGCAGGGCGTAATGGTCAGAATCGCCAATCTCTAGGCGTTCAAGTCCGGCAGACTCGACCCCACGCAGCATCACGTGATCAATGCCCAGCATCGGGAAGGGGAGCGCGGCCAAGTCAAGGCCAGTCCCCACTTGCTGTATTTGGCCTCATCCATGGCCTTGGCAATGGGTGCAAAGTGACGGTCGGTGCTGGTGGCGTTAAAGTCACCGGCGGCAACAATCTTTGCTGATTGATCTTTGGAGACGAAGTTAGCCAGCGACGCTAGCATCATGTCGCGTTCATCGTGTCCGGTAGGACGTGCCGAGGCAGCATGAACTGAATACAGTCGCACGGTACTTTGCCCGGTATTCACATCAACGCGTAGGGCTCGATTCCAACCCAGCCCCAAATCTAGTGGTTCCGGGTTCTCCAGCGGGTAGGCACTCCACACTCCGACGGTACTGACCATGTACTTGTAAGGATGAGATTTGGCCAGTTCTTCACTGATCTGGTCTTCTTGGCCCTCGCCGATTTCTTGCAGAGTAATAACCTCTGCCCCTGCGTCAGCTAGCTCCTTGGCTGCCTGCACACCGGCTGATTCGTGCACGTTTTGGGTCGCGACTTTCAGGGCGGCCTGCGGTGCACGTTGGGTAGCGGGGATGAAGTTTGGTCCAAACAGGACCGCCCAGACAACCACCGGAACAAGTAGGCCGATGAAGCTAGCCCGGCCACGCACCACTAGAGCGATAAGGAATAGCACCGGGATACCCAGTCCTGCCCAGGGAGCCAAATTATCTACAACAAGTCCAAGTCCCAAGACATCGGGGATCTGTTGGTGGAATACCAAGAGCCCTGCCAGCGCTAGGCAGAGCAGAACAAAAAGATCCTCGCGATAATCAACGAGATCGGAAGGCGTTGGTGCGATGCATGAGACATAGGACTTAAACAGTGGCACAAAATACTGTGGGATTCGTAATTTTCAGCTGGAGAAGTACCCCGGCGATTCGACACAGTCACTACGATAGGAATAGAGCGCCGAGGATGCCGCGATCAAGCAACAGCCTAGAATTGAGTACTAAATGACTGCCTACCTGTCCGGCGGAAAATTATTATTGGCGATCCTCGCTCTGGCCATGGGTGGCTTTGGTATCGGCGTTACCGAATTTTCAATGATGGGCCTGCTTCAGGAAGGCGCCACCGATCTAAATGTCAGCAACTCACAAATGGGTCTGATGATTAGCGCTTACGCCATGGGTGTAGTTATTGGTGCGCCCGTACTGACCGCTATGGCTGCGAAAATCCCACGCAAGCGTGCGGTGCAGCTGCTGATCCTTTTCTTCACCCTGGCAAATCTTTCCTCGGCTTTTGCTCCTGATTACAACACCATGCTTATTACCCGTTTCCTTGCTGGGCTTCCCCACGGTGCGTACTTTGGCTTGGCCGGTGTGCTGGCCGGTAGCTTGGTTCCAGGAACCATGCGTGGCCGCGCCATTGCGTGGGTCATGCTGGGGTTGTCGGTAGCCAACGTCGGTGGTGTTCCGCTGGTAACCATGCTTGGACAGCAAGCTGGCTGGCGCTCAATGTTCTACATTGTTGCCTTTATCGGATTGGTGACCGCCGCACTGATTACGCTCTTTGTTCCATGGCGCAAGGTAGAAGCCGGAGCAAGTATTCGACGTGAACTTACCGCTTTGAAGAGTCCCCAGATCTGGTTGGCCATGGCCACCGGAATCGTGGGCTTCGGTGGTTTCTTCGCGGTGTATTCCTACATCTCCCCAACCTTGACCGAAGAGTCCGGGCTGGCCATCAACCTAGTACCTATTGCCTTGGCGCTGTATGGCCTGGGCATGGTGATTGGTTCTTTGATTGGTGGCCGCTTGGCTGACTGGTCGGTGTTTGGTGCCATCAAGCTTTCGAGCATCCTGATGGCTGCAACCATGCTGGTCTTCGCCGCTGTGGCTAGCTGGGTCATCCCAACGATGATCATGGTCTTCATTTTGGGTGCCGTTGGGTCCCTGTTGATTCCAAGTTTGCAGACCCTGCTGATGGACTCGGCACCGCATGCCCAGTCCCTAGCTGCCTCGCTGAATCACTCGGCACTGAACGTGGCTAATGCCTTGGGCGCGGCCTTGGGCGCGGCAGTGATTTCCGCTGGCTTCGGTTACCGTGCACCGTCGTTGGTGGGCGCAGGGTTGGCCGTCTTGGGCTTGCTCATTGCTTTGATTACGCAGATGCGTGCCAAGAAGATTGGCCTGCTCGTGGGCCGAGACGCTGTCGCGGCCCGCGAGCATACCGTTGCTGATTAGCCGCGAACAGCTGAAATATTGAACATCCAGACCACGCCGAACTTGTCGCGGAGCTGACCGAAGGAGTCGCCCCACGGGGCCTTCTCCAATGGCATTTCGATAGTGGCGCCTTCACCGAGGGTTTCCCACCACTTGTGGAGCACGTCGTCGTCGGCGGTGTTGGTGGCGTCGCTGCTTAGAGCGATGACGCCGTTGCCGGTGACGTTCATTTCTGGCGGGGTATCCGAGGCCATCAGGTGGATTCCGCGTTCAATGAACAGTGAAGAATGCATGATCAAATCAGCCGTAGCTGGATTGCCGTCGTTCATTCCCTCCTGGAAAGTCATCATCGATAGCTCGCCGCCGAGGGCTGCGTTATAGAATTCCATGGCTTCGCGGGCATCACCGGCGAAGCGAAGGTATGGGGTCATTCCAATGGCCATGGGAACGCGCCTTTCACTCAATGTCTGTTGGAACCGATCGGCCCCGAGATCATTCTTACCACTGTGCACGGACAATTAGAATAGTGGCCTGTGATTAGGGTCTCTGAGAGCGGATTTGGTGTTTTTCGATACCCTCCGGTAGAGTTTTATCTCGGTTCAACGATAGAAATATCAATGAATCCAACTCTATTGGGGGTATGGCGCAGTTGGTAGCGCGTCTGCATGGCATGCAGAAGGTCAGGGGTTCGAATCCCCTTACCTCCACAAATTTGAATAAAGATCTCTCGGTCAATTGACCGGGAGATTTTTCTTTTCCTCACGCGAATCCGAAGATCTCCTCTGGTTGGCTCCTAGGACCTTCAACGTTGGCCTAGGGTATCGGATTCTTTGTGTATGCAGGATGACAAGAACACTCGCTGCTCGGGGTAAATCATCCGCAAGTAGGGTGTACTTCCCAAGTGAAGGTGTGAAAATAAAAGAATGAATTCACGCTCGGGTCTCGTCCTTTTAGGCGCAGTATTTCTCGCTGTGCCATCGTTGGCTGGGTGTTCGATAGCGGACCCGCAGCGTGCTCTGACTCTGCAGGAGCTTGTAAACTCCGACAGCCAGGGATCAGTAGATGTCACGACTCAGCCGGAAGAAAATACTGAAATTGCCTGCGCAGCATCGGTGGATTGCGTTGAAAGCTACAGCACCACAGAGGCCAACTATTTTCGATTCGAGAGCAAAGACCGCGCCAAGGAATTCGGCGATACGCTTCAGGACGGGTTCACAATGAACTACATCGTCATGGACTTTGCGGGCAAAGACGCTTCTGTGGAGCACCAGCTATGGGCGATGCAAGAACTAGCAGGTACATGGAATGACTACGAAGGAGACTTTCCAGACCGTCGCTAGTGATCCTGCTTGATCGCTTCCCATGATGAACCCGAAATCGTGGCGAGGGGCCCAAGAGAATGGATGGTTCACGCGAGGCAGGTGAGAGGCACCGACAGGCGGAACCTAGAGTACTGCGCGCACCGAAGACTCGAAGCTGGCGATATGTTCGCGGGCAAGCTCGCTGGCGGTAGATGGGTCTTGATCCAGTACGGCCTGTAACAACGCCTGATGTTCGGCGATGTGTTCTTCAATGCTTGGCAAGCGATCCAAGGTCAGACACCAGATGCGGGTAGCTAGGTTGTCCAACCTGATCAGCGTCTCTTCCATGTGATGGTTTGCTGCAGCTTGGTAGATCAGCCGGTGTACCGCCAAATCATTTTCCATCAGCGTGCGCCGGGACTCATCACCCTTGAAGTTCGTAATGGCGTGCAGGGTCTGTTCAATCTGGGCACGTAACGATCCGCCGCCTAATGCTGCCGCGCGATCAGCTGCCAGTGGCTCTAGGGCAAGGCGGACTTCGGTGATGGCCGCAAGTTCAGTGATGTCCACCCGCGTGGCAAAGGTTCCGCGACGCGGATAAGAATGAACTAGATGGTCAACTTCCAAGCGCTTGAGAGCTTCGCGTAGGGGAGTGCGCCCGATGTTCAGTTCTTGCACCAAGGCAGCCTCATTGATCGGCTCACCTGGAGCAATGTCCAACATGATTAAACGGTCGCGCAGTATCTGGTAGGCGCGATCTGAGAGAGATTCACTCACTGAAGTCCTCCTGCTGTGCGTAGCATCCACGTAATTTTCGCCAACCCATTGACCGGGTTTCGTTTTCTATCATACAGTGAATTGCAGATTGATATATCAGTTGTCGGCAATTCATACATTGAAATGGTCCTGGCGGAGATTGGAGATTCACTGTGGCTGATCTGCTACCTGAGCACCCGGAGTTCCTGTGGGCGAACCCGGACCCTAAAAAGTCTTATGACGTAGTTATCGTCGGCGGAGGTGGCCACGGCTTGGCTACTGCGTACTTCTTGGCGAAGAACCACGGCATCACCAACGTGGCAGTCATAGAAAAGGGTTGGTTGGCTGGCGGGAACATGGCCCGCAACACCACCATCATCCGCTCGAACTACCTCTGGGATGAATCGGCTGGCATCTACGAAAAGTCACTGAAACTCTGGGAACAACTACCCGAAGATCTGGAATACGACTTCCTCTTCTCCCAGCGCGGTGTTCTAAACTTGGCTCACACCCTAGGCGACGTACGCGAATCGGTACGTCGTGTGGAAGCTAATAAGCTCAACGGGGTAGACGCAGAATGGCTTGACCCATCCCAGGTCAAGGAAGCCTGCCCCATCATCAATACCAGCGACAACATCCGCTACCCGGTCATGGGCGCCACCTGGCAGCCACGCGCCGGTATCGCCAAGCACGACCACGTTGCCTGGGCCTTCGCCCGCAAAGCCAATGAGCTGGGCGTAGACATCATCCAGAACTGCGAAGTCACCGGCTTCATCAAGGATGGCGAGAAGGTTACCGGAGTGAAGACCACCCGTGGCACCATCAACGCCGGCAAGGTCGCACTAGCTGGCGCCGGGCACTCCTCGGTACTGGCCGAAATGGCCGGATTTGAACTGCCCATCCAGTCCCACCCACTGCAGGCACTGGTCTCCGAACTCTTTGAACCGGTACACCCCACGGTAGTCATGTCCAACCACATCCATGTCTACGTCTCCCAAGCTCACAAGGGTGAACTGGTGATGGGTGCAGGCATTGACTCGTACAACGGTTACGGTCAGCGCGGTGCGTTCCACGTGATTGAAGAGCAGATGGCAGCGGCCGTGGAACTTTTCCCAATCTTCGCCCGAGCCCACGTATTGCGTACCTGGGGCGGCATTGTGGACACCACCTTGGACGCCTCACCGATTATTTCCAAGACCCCAATCCAGAACCTGTATGTGAACTGCGGCTGGGGCACCGGAGGGTTTAAGGGCACCCCGGGTGCTGGCTTCACGCTGGCACACACCATCGCCCACGATGAGGCCCATCCGCTAAATGCCCCATTTAGCTTGGAACGATTTGAAACCGGCCACCTGATCGATGAACACGGCGCGGCAGCCGTCGCACACTAGGAGCAGCCACCATGATGCTAATTGACTGCCCGCACTGCGGGCCACGCAATGAAAACGAATTCGGCTACGGCGGAGAAGCACACGTTGCCTATCCAGAAAACCCGGCCGAGCTAAGCGACAAAGAATGGTCTCGTTACCTGTTCTACCGCGGCAATAAAAAGGGCATTTTTGCCGAACGCTGGGTCCACTCCGGTGGCTGCCGCAAGTGGTTCAACGCCCTACGCGATACCGTCAGCTACGAATTTTTGGCCGTTTATGGCGCCGGCGAGGCGCAACCTGAGATCCAGCAGCTTCAAGGAGGCACCCGATGAGCAAGCCGCAACGTCTGAGCGAAGAGCTCAGCTCACGTGCCCGGATCAACCGAGACGAACCGCTGAACTTGAGCATCGATGGTCACCAAATCTCCGCCTTCCGCGGAGACACCGTCGCCAGTGCGATGTTGGCCAACGGGATTCGTGCCTGTGGTCCCTCGCTCTACCTGAAGCGCCCGCGCGGCATTCTGGCCGCCGGGGTAGAAGAGCCCAATGCACTGATTACCGTGGCTGCTCGTCATGAAGCAGACATCAACGAATCCATGCTTCCGGCAACGACCGTCTCGGTCACCGAGGGCGTAGCCGTTAGCCTGCTCTCCGGTTTGGGTGTGCTGGATCCAAATACCGACACTGCCTACTATGACCACGTACATGTACACACCGATGTCCTGGTGGTTGGTGCAGGTCCTGCCGGTTTGGCCGCAGCGCGTGAAGCCTCGCGCTCCGGCGCCCGGGTAATGCTCCTCGATGAGCGCCCCGAAGCTGGCGGAACACTTCTGGATACTGCCGGCGAGCAGATTGATGGACAGGATTCCACCGACTGGATCAGCGAAGTGGTCGGTGACTTGGCGCAGGCCGAGGAGACCACACACCTGCAGCGCACCACGGTTTTTGGCTCCTATGATGCCAACTACCTGGTGGCTGTTGAACGTCGCACCGTGCACCTCGATGCTGCGGTTGCACCCGGTGTTTCCCGCGAACGCATCTGGCACATCCGTGCCGGACAGGTCGTGCTGGCTACCGGCGCCCACGAGCGTCCGGTGGTATTTGAAAACAATGACCGCCCGGGCATCATGCTTGCCGGTGCGGTGCGCAGTTACTTGAACCGTTACGGGGTTCGTGCAGGGAGAAGATCGCGGTCTTCACCACCAACGACTCTGCCTACCAATTGGTCAGCGAATTAGCTGCCTCCGGTTCGGTGGTGGCAGTGGTTGATGCACGGCAGAACATTTCCGCCGCGGCCGCTCAAGCGGTAGCCGACGGGGTGCAAGTCATCTCGGGCTCTGCTGTGGTTGATACCGAAGCCAATGAGGAGGGGAGCTTTCAGCCATCTTTGTTGCCACCTTAGATGAACAGCGTGAGCTGGGCGAAGTAACCCGCATTGATGTCGACGTGCTGGCTGTGGCCGGTGGCTTCAACCCGGTAGTACACCTGCACTCGCAGCGCCAGGGCAAGCTGGACTGGAATACCAGCATTCATGCTTTTGTCCCCGCCAACGCGGTAGCCAAGCAGCATTTGGCTGGTGCCGTGACTGGACTGCTTGATACCGCTAGCGCCTTGTCCACGGGCGCTGCCACCGGTGCAGCCGCAGCGAGCGCTGCCGGTTTTGACACCGTTGCTCGGGTGCCACAGGCCCTGGATGCAACGATGGGTGAAACCCGTCCGGTCTGGCTGGTGCCCTCACGATTTGGTGATGACGCAGCAAACTACAAGTTCCACTTTGTGGACCTGCAGCGTGACCAGACAGTAGCTGACGTACTGCGCGCTACAGGCGCTGGCATGCAGTCGGTGGAACATATCAAGCGTTACACCTCGATCTCTACCGCTAATGATCAGGGCAAGACTTCCGGTGTAGCTGCTATCGGTGTGATTGCCGCGGTTCTGGGCATTGAAAACCCGGCCACCGTTGGCACCACCACCTTCCGTGCCCCGTACACCCCGGTGGCATTTGCCGCCTTGGCTGGACGCAACCGCGGGGACCAGTTGGATCCTGCACGGTTGACCGCCATGCATTCCTGGCATGTAGAGCACGGGGCAGAATTTGAAGATGTTGGACAGTGGAAGCGCCCTTGGTACTACCCACAAGCCGGCGAAGACATGGAAACCGCGGTTTACCGTGAGTCCAAGGCCGTACGTGAATCGGTGGGCATGCTTGATGCCACCACCTTAGGCAAAATTGAAATTCGCGGAGCAGACGCCGCAGAATTCCTGAACCGCATCTACACCAACGGCTACACCAAGCTCAAGGTTGGCATGGGGCGCTACGGCGTGATGTGCAAGCCCGACGGCATGATCTTTGATGATGGTGTAACCCTGCGTTTGGCTGAAGATCGCTTCTTGATGCACACCACCACCGGTAACGCTGCGGCGGTACTGGACTGGTTGGAAGAATGGTTGCAGACCGAATGGCCAGAGCTGGACGTGGTGTGCACCTCGGTGACCGAACAGCTAGCCACCGTAGCAGTAGTGGGGCCAAAGTCCCGCGAAGTAATCGCCAAGCTCGCCTCCAGCGTTGATGTCTCCAACGAAGCTTTTAAGTTCATGGCATTCCAAGACATCGTGCTGGATTCCGGGATTGAAGCACGACTATCGCGCATCTCCTTCTCTGGAGAATTAGCCTTTGAAATTGCCATCCCGGCTTGGCATGGACTCAAGGTTTGGCAGGACGTGTACGAGGCCGGCCAAGAATTTGGTATCACCCCCTATGGCACCGAAACCATGCACGTACTGCGTGCAGAAAAGGGCTTCATTATTGTCGGTCAGGACACCGACGGTACGGTCACCCCGCAAGATGCCGGTATGGATTGGGTTGTTTCCAAGCTTAAGGACTTTGTCGGTAACCGCTCCTACTCACGAGCAGATAACCAGCGCGAGGACCGCAAGCACCTGGTCTCGGTGTTGCCGGTAGATAAGAACCTACTCTTGCCAGAAGGTGCAGCACTGGTATCGGTGGAGGAACTGGCTGCCGAGGGGATCACCCCAATGGACGGCTGGGTCACCAGCTCCTATAACTCGGCTGCATTGGGCCGAACCTTTGGTTTGGCGCTAATCAAAAATGGGCGCAACCGCATTGGTGAAACCCTGCGAACCCCGGTAAATGGCCAGCTTGTTGAGGTCACCATCGGTGAAACCGTCCTCTTTGACCCGGAAGGAAGCCGTCGAGATGGCTAATGACACTTTGATCAAAAATGAAACACGTGTGTCCCCTGCAGCGCACCTGTACCAAGAAATGGCTGACGCTTCGGTGCCCGGGGCATTGTCGTTGAGTGAAGTTGCCTTCAGCACCAAGGTCTCGGTGCGTTGTGCACCGGGCAGTGCTGGCTTTGACGCCGTGGCAACAGCTACCGGTGTGGGTTTGCCTCAAAAGGTCGGAGAGGTGCGTGGTGAAGTGGATACCGTGGCAGTGCTCTGGTTGGGCCCGGACGAGTTCTTGGTGGCGGCCCCGGAGGATGCGCAACTGGCGGCTAAACTCGATCAAGCTCTAGGGGAAAATCCAGGACAGGTAGTGGACCTTTCGGCCAACCGCAGCGTGCTGGAACTTACCGGCGCTAAAGCCCCGCTGGTGCTACGCAAGAGCTGTCCGGCAGATCTTCATCCACGAGCATTTGCGGTGAATCACGCGATCACTACATCACTGGCTAACATTCCAGTATTGCTCTGGCGTACCGGTGAAGAAAGCTGGCGGATCATGCCGCGAGCTTCCTTCACCGAGCACACCGCGCGTTGGCTCATTGATGCGATGATCGAATTTCGTACCGAATCGATCTAGCCGGGTTAGCCTGGACGGGCTACTCGTCTAGTGCGCGGTAGGTGCGTTGGGCATCCACCGATTGCACGGAATCTAATCCACGTAACTGTGTAGCAACCTGCTCGCTGCCCTGACCAATAACTTGGCCCAGGGCAGCGAGCACTCGTTTAACTTGTAAACCGTGAGATTCAAGTTCACTCACCGCGCCGGTGGCTTCAATGCCTTCGGCCAGCGTGATGACATATACCGGTAATTCAGAGTCGGACATGAGCCTAGCTTTCTGCGCTGGTGGGGGCTTGGGCCAGGCCGGCACCCACATCGGTGGTCGGCAAAGACAGGCTGCGAGCTTCTTGGACTAACTTGTCCCACAGTTCTTGGGCTCGTAGTCCGGTGGATTCGGCCAGCAGTGCAGCAAGCCCGGCCACATGCGGGGTAGCCATGGAGGTACCACTGATGGTGTTGTAGCGTTGCGAGCCTGGCCACGAAGAATAAACATCTACACCAGGACCGGCAATGTCCACCTCGCCGCCCTCGGTGCTGATCGCTTGGGCCGAGAAGTCAGCGACCGCCAGTTTTGAGTCCACCGCGGCCACCGCCATGATGTACGGGCTATTAGCTGGTGCACCTACAAAGCCGGGGTTTCCCGCGGACCGCTGGGCATTGTTGCCGGCGGCGGCCACGATCAAAGATCCTAGTTCCAAGGCGCGCCGGCCTGCGGTGACATAGGGCGGGTGCACGGTTTTAACATCTGCGCCCAGAGACATCGAAATGACTTGGCATTTGTTTTCCAAGGCCCAGTTAATGCCAGCGAGGATAGTGGAGTCAGAACCTGAGCCGTCGGCGCCGAGCACCTTGCCGGCAAAGATATTCGCCTCGCTGGCCACGCCATAACCCGGGCCTTGCTCAGGAGTGCGTGGTCCACAGGAGGTGCCGATGCAGTGGGTTCCATGACCGTGGCTGTCGGCAGCATCTTCGCCGTCCACCAGGGATTTGGTGGTGACGTTGCGTCCGGCAAAATCCGGGTGGTTAGCATCAAAGCCGGTATCCAGAACCGCGAGGTTGATGCCCTTGCCGGTGTAAGAGCTGAGATCTGCGCCCACAGCTTGCAGTCCCCAAGTGAACTGCCCCGTGTCGGTGAAACTGTCCTTGGCTACAGCATCCGGAAGGATGCGGTAGATCAGTTCGGGTACCACCTCGGCTGGCAATTGGTGGCCTGCGCAGCGTTGGCGGAAATCATCAAGCTGGTCAGCTTTGCTGGTGACCACCGCGATGCCCAACATTGGGAAGTACTCGCTGATGGAGTAGCCCTGTTCGGTTAGCAGTTGAGGAACTTGCTGCTCGCGAGCTTCGGCAGCGATGCCCGGGGTTGCCGGATCCGCCGAATCAAAGATGATCACAAAGCGGTCGGGAACTTCGGTGGCTGCTGAGCGTGGAGAGTTTTTGCTGAACATGTCGGGCTCCTTGCTGGTTCGTGGACGTTGCACCTGCGAGTGCTTCGTACTGTACAAGCAAGGCCCGACAAGTCACCATGCCCGCCGTCCAATACCCAGCGAGCTTTTACTTGGCTGCTTTACTTGACCTGTGCCAGCTGTGGGTACAAGGCTTCCAAAGGAGCAGAAAGTCCGGACTTCACCTGAACCGAGGTTTCGTCAGCTAGAACTTCAAATTCTCCAGCCTCGGTAGCGTCAAGCACCTTGGTCACCAGAACTGATGGATCCAGTTTTGGTTCGGTGGCATGCGCCGCCATTGCGGTATCAACGTAGCCCACGTGCACGCCGACTACTTGAACGCCTGCTGGCTGCAGTTCGAGGCGCAGGGAGTTGGTCGCTGACCACAGGGCTGCCTTGGTAGCCGAGTAGATCCCTGCCACGGCGTACCAGGAGAGCGCCGAGTGGATATCGATGATCGCGGTGTTCCCGCCCTTGGCCGAAAGCACTGGTGCGTAGGCACGAGCCAGGAAGAGTGGGCCGAGGAAGTTGGTCTCGACATTGGCCCGGATTTCTTCGTCGCTCTGGACGAGGATTTCTGAGGTGCTTACGCCTGCGCCTGCGTTGTTGATCAATACGGTGACATCTGGTGCGGCTTCGACGGCGGCCTTGATGGATGCAGAGTCGGTGACATCCAGGGTCAGCGGTACAACACGCTCGTCATCCCAAACTTGTGGGTTGCGGGCCGAGGCGTAGACCTTGGCTGCGCCACGGGCCAGAGCTTCGCGGACAAAGTGTCCACCGATTCCGCCGTTTGCGCCGGTGACTAGAACTACTGCATCTTTAAGTGAAGTCATGAGAATGCTTCCTACTTTCTTTCGTGAATTTGTTTCTGTTGGTTTTAGGCGTGAGCCAGGGTTGGGTAGTCGATGTAGCCCTTTGCTCCACCGACATAGAGTGTGGCTGGGTCCAAATCATTAACCGGTGCGTCGGTACGTAGGCGTTCAACAACATCTGGGTTAGCTAGGGCAATGCGTCCCAGCGGTTCGATGTCTGCCAATCCTGCCTCGATGTCCGCACCGATAGTTTCGCGTTCGCGGCCATAGCGCACTACCAGCACGGCCGTTGGCCACGACTGGCGCAGGGAGCGCAGTAGTGCGTCATCGCCCAGGTGATGAACGTGCAGGTAGACCAGATTCAGTTTGGCCAATTCGCCGACCAAGTGTTGGTACTGGGCATGGACATCTGCTGGCTCGCCCTCGAACAGGCCTCCGAGTGGGAAAGCAGGCGAGATGCGGATGCCGGTGCGATCCGCTCCAATTTCTTCGGCAACCGCCTGAGTGACCTCAACGACAAAGCGTGAACGATTTTCTACCGAGCCACCGTATTCGTCGGTGCGTTCGTTGGCATTTGGGGCCAGGAACTGGTGCAACAGGTATCCGTTAGCGGCGTGGATTTCTACACCGTCAGCTCCAGCCGCGATGGCCGAAGCAGCTGCGTGACGGAATTCGCCAATGACTTCTTGGATATCTTCGCGGCTCAGTTCGCGTGGCACGGGAGTCTGCTTTTTACCCTCAAGGGTGAAGATCTCTTGCTCGGCGGAGATCGCTGACGGCGCTACCGGCTGACGATGATGTGGGGTGTTATCCGGGTGAGCCGAGCGGCCAGCGTGCATGAGCTGAATGAACAGGTGCCCACCTTCAGCATGAACCTCATCAGCGACCTTGCGCCAGCCTGCGATGTGCTCTTCGGTGTAGATGCCTGGGGTGTTGAAGTAGCCCTGGCCGTCAGCCGATGGCTGGGTTCCTTCGGTGATAACCAAGCCGAGGGATGCGCGCTGTGCGTAGTACTGTGCGACATGCTCGCCCGGGGTGCCGTCTGCATTTGAGCGGTTGCGGGTCATCGGCGCCAAAGCAAGGCGGTGGGGGAGTTCGATCCGGCCGAGAGTGAACGGCTGCCAAAGGGACGGGGAAGTCATAACGAGCGGTTTCCTTATCTACTAATTGTGGGCACTGTCCTAGGGTTGAGGCCTTGTTGCCTCACGCCATCGTGGAAGAATGGAAGGTGTAAATTTCCAACCCCAGCAAACGGTGACTATAATCAAAACTGAGTGTAGTCATAGTTTATTCCCGGAGGATAAAAAATGTCAGTGGCGTCCCAGCCCCTAGGGCGGCGTGAGCGGAACAAGCAGGAAAAGCTTGAACGCATCACCGCGGCCGCCAGTAAGCTCTTCGCCAAGTACGGCGTAGACGAAGTGACCACACAACAAATTGCCGACGCTGCCGATATCGGCACTGGTACACTATTCCTGTATGCCAAGAACAAAGGCGAACTGCTACTGCTGGTGCAAAATCTGCACTATGCGCAGTCTCTGGAACGCGGATTGTCGGCAGCGAATAAGACCTCCACTGCGCTGGATGGAATTCTGGCCTTTATTGAACCAATCGTTGAATGTAACCGCGTCCAGGTAGAAAATGGCCGTACCTACCTGCGTGAGATGGTTTTTGGAGATCCGGAAGAACCTCACCACGCTGAAGCCTTAGCTATCGTTGAGCAGACTCAAGCGGCCACGGCGGACCTTCTAGTCGAGCGCTCCCATATGCCGCAGGATCAGGCAAAGAGTTTTGCTTCGGTGATCTCAGCGATCATGTTCTTGGAATTGTCTGCGACGGTCAATGCCCAGTCCAGCAACTCGGAAATCATGGGGCGACTTCGCACCCAAATTTCCTCGATACTGCCAAGCTAAGCCGAGGCAATCAAGCAGTGCACTAAGGCCTGCGCTATTCGGTCAGTGGGTTGGACTGACCGATTGGCGCAGGCCTTAACAATTTGCCGGGCGGCTAGGATTCGGGTGCTGCGAGAATCTCGCCACCCTTTACGTAGCGCAGGGTCGTTTCCACATCGTAGGCGTGAACTGCCGAGGTAAAAGGCGCAATTAGCTCCGAAAGATTGGCAGCCTGACCTCCAGCGAAAAATTTCTCACGCGCCTCGTCGTCAACAAAGCCAAGAATCACCGAAGCATGTAAATGCTGGTCCTCAGGATTATCGTGCGCCACATTTGGGGTATCCCACAGCTTCTGACTCCAAGGCAGAAATACCTGGGTGCGAAGTTCAGTAAGCACCCCGGTCTCTACTAGAGCTGGTACCAAAGTTTTCTTCACGAACTTATGGAAGGCCACCGTGCCGGTGTCCTTGCCGCGGCGTAGGTACAGCACTGCGCGAGATCCCGGATGGGACCCAGGAGCCACGTCGTACCACCGGGACGAACTCGGAGGTCCGGCGTAGAGCAAGGTGCGGCGGAAGACATTAACCTCGTCTGCAAAGGCCAATGCAGTTTGCTCGCGCCCAGCCAAAGGGGACAGAGCATTTTCAAAGGTTACTTCGGCGATGCCGTCAATCTTCCGATCCTCGGGAATGAGCGTCTCCAAGGACGGGCGGGCTGGCCACCGTCCAGGATTAGCTTCTGCCAGATGAATCTGCCGATATTCACTCAAGCCCGGAGTATTGGCGATAATCCCCGAATGGGGGCCTTTCCAATAGTCCATGCCGGTTTGGCGTGGCTGGTCCTTGCACATCCACAGCAAGATCGATGAAGTGAAGTGCTTAGCGACCTCTGGTTTTGCTTTCTCACTCATGTTCAGGCCTTCCAATTGATTTTTGCGAAGAAAACGGGACTACTCGGACAGGAACTCGGCGGCGACCGGCGCGAACTTCTCCCAGTACTGGAAGACGCCACCGTGACCGGAGTTCGGGTAAATGATCAGTTCGGATCCGGCGATGCGCTGGTGTAGGTCTACCGAAAGGATCGATGGAACCATCCGGTCATGATCGCCATTGGCGATCAAAGTTGGGATGGTGATCTTTGACAGATCTGAAGGTGCCGAACGGCCAAACTTCACGATGGCCTTGAGCTGGGTTTGCAGCGCTTTAAATGCGATGTCCTTGTCGCGGTCAACGGTGCGCTCCTTCAAACGCTCCACAAAAGCCTTGCCAGCTTTTTTGCCTTCCTTGTTGCGTTCGAAGAACAAGAATTCTTTAGGATCTGAGCGGGTGATGGTGGCGCGGAAGATGTCCCAGTAGGTCACCGCAACCACCTTGTCGATGTTCCGGCCGCCACGTGGTCCGGTGCCGGTGAGCACCAATTTCCGCACCAGATCTGGGTGCTTGACCACTAGGTCCTGAGCGATGAAGCCACCCATAGAGAACGAGAAGATATCGATCTTGTCGTAGCCCAGTGCGGTAATGAAGTTGTACGCATCGTCAGCGGCTGCCTCCAAGGTGTCGGGAACTGTGCCAGAAGATGCGCCTACGCCGCGCTGATCAAAGGTGATAACGTGGCGGTTTTTTGCGATGGCATCAACAATGCGTGGGTCCCAGTTATCCAAGGTTGCTGCCAAGTGGACAAAAAAGACAACCGGGATGCCGCCCTTTGGGCCCAACTCGCGGTAGGCAAAATTGACGCCACCGGCACTGATGGTTTTTGCCGGTGCTTGCGCGTAGGAAGTGATGACTGGTTCATTTGTGGACATGATTTCTGCTCCTCCTGAGCTTGGGGAATGCTAAATGGTATGAGAACTAGGCGCCGAGGATAACAACTTTGCCTCGGGCGCCACCCTTGGCTAGAGCTTCCAAAGCTTGAGGTGCCTGATCAAATTCAAAGGTCTTGCCAACTACCGGATTGAGCACATCATTGTCGATGAGCTTGGCGATTTTGCGCAGCTGTTCGCCGCTGGCATCCATGAACAAGAACTCGTAGCTGACCCCAAGTTTCTTGGCCTGCTTGCGGATTTTGGCGCTCAACGCGGTGACGGCCAAACGGAACACTACGTTCAGACCCGCCTTAGCTGCGAAGGCAGGATCTGGTGGTCCTGAGATGCCGATGGCCTTGCCGCCCGGACGCAGGATACGCAGTGATTTCTCCAGGTTTTCGCCGCCGAGTGAATCGAGCACTAGATCGTATCCGGAGAGTTCCTTTTCGAAGTCCTGGTTGCGGTAGTCAATAACTTCATCGGCTCCCAGCTCGCGGACAAAGTCGGCATTCTTGGCAGACACAGTAGTGGCCACATACGCACCGAGGTGCTTGGCGAGCTGGATCGTGATTGAGCCAACGCCACCGGCGCCAGCATGGATCAGCACCTTCTGTCCCGGCTGAATATTTGCGCGGACTACTAGGGCCTGCCATGCAGTGAGCGCAACCAACGGCAACGAAGCGGCCTCTGCGATAGTGATGGTGGTTGGAGCCAAAGCAACGTCGGCCTCATCGATGGCGATGCGTTCGGCAAAGGTGCCAATGCGGAAATCGCGGGGGCGAGCGTAGACCGTGTCCCCGACTTTGAATCCGCGGACCTGGGAGCCGACACTGATGACAGTACCGGCAACGTCGTGGCCAAGGACTAGCGGAGTCTTGTAGGGAAGGATGGTTTTGAATTCGCCTTCACGAATCTTTTCGTCCAGCTGGTTCACGCCAGCTGCCAGTACCTTCACCAGTACGTCGTGCTCGCCGAGGGTTGGCTCGGGAACGTTGGTCTCGCTGAGCGTACCTTTGTATTTATCGATAGCGAATGCTCGCATGTTATGTGCTCCTCTTGGCTGATGTATGGATATTTGTCGAAACGTCGCTCGGTCAGCGACTCAAGAATTTAGTGATGGTTTGTGAAATTGATGCACGGTGTTGGGAGACAACACCATGCCCGGCGTCCGGGTAGATCTGCACCTGCGTTTGGGGGAGTACCCGCTTGAGCGCTTCGGTGTTTTCTGGGAAGACCATTGCATCAGAATCGCCGTGCAAATCTAGTACGGGGCCAGTGAACCCCAGGGTCACGGGCGTCGCTTGGCCCCAACGTTTGACTGCGCGTAACTGGGCCACTAATACGTTCGGCGCTACCGGCTTGTCGCGACTGCTGGTTCGGAGCTTGAGCCGAGCCTGATACCCTTTGGAGGCTTGCTTGCCGTTGTCAGTTTTTGTGAAAAACAAGACGGAGGTGGGGTTGGTCAAAGTGATTGCCCCACGTAGGACACCGCGGATGAAAGTCTTGGTCATTTGCGTCAGTCCAGGACCGCTCTGCGGTCCGGTCCCGGCGAAGACTACGCGGTTCACTAATTCGGGTGCTTGGCGTAGGACTTCCAGTGCCACCATCCCGCCCATGGAGAGCCCAAATAGATCAATTTGAGCTAGGCCTAATGCTCGGATGGTCGCTATCGCATCTTGAGCCATGGCCTCGAAATTATCTTGCGGTGTTCCGGTAGAAGCACCCACGCCGCGGTAGCCAATCAGGATGACTCGTCGCGTGGCGGCGATGGGGTCGATGAGTTCTGGATCCCAGCTATCGAGGTTCGCGCCCAAATGGGTCAGCCCGACCAGGGGCAAGCTCTCATCCTGAGCATTACCAAGTTCGCGGTAGATGAATTGTGCCCCGGCGGCATCCACCGTGCGATTTTCCGCAGCAACAAGCGATGCTGTGGCACCGTGATCTTCGTTAGGTTGCTTTGTCATTTGCGCTGTGTGCTTCCTGCCTTGTTCGCTGTGAGGATGAAAGGTTTTCATCTCCATGCTTCCGAGTATACTCAATTATGAGCAAGCTCAGATATTTTTGTCAAGGGAGGAAATATGAAGTCGGTCTATGCTCCCCGTGGTCGCAGGGAACGGGCTAAAGAAGAAAAACTTAAGCGAATTTTGTCCGCAGCCAGCTACCTGCTCGCTAAAGAGGGAATCAACAGTGTCACAACGCAACAGGTTGCTGACAAAGCAGATATCGCTATCGGAACCCTGTACCTCTACGCGGGAACCAAAGCGGAGCTTTTGATTATGGTGCAGAACCAAAAATTCGCCACCGCAATCGAAGAAGGGCTGGCTGCCGACACCTTGATTAAGGGGCCGGAGCCTCACCCCGTTCGAGACCTCATGGCTCTGATAGACCCGGTGCTGACCTGTATTCGAGAGCATCCAGAAAATGGTCGCACCTACATGCATGAGCTAGTTTTTGGCGACCCCGCAGAACCTCATCGAGCCGAGGGACTGGCCCATGCCCAGCGCTGGGAACAAGGAATGCGAAAGGTGCTCTCGGAGTACGCTGGCCTTGACGCAGCGATACTCGCTCGTGTGATCACCTCGATAGTCCATGTCACTGCAACGGCCACCATGTACCTAGATGACTCATTGCCTGTCATCCGCGCCAACGTTGAACAGCAGATCGCAGCAATCTTGCCAAGAGAAACAAATCTGTATCTAAAGGAGAACTTCCATGAACACCAGCACTAATCACTTTGACGTTGTAGTTCTCGGCGCGGGCCCCGGTGGTTATGTCGCCGCTATCCGTGCCGCACAACTGGGCAAATCGGTGGCCGTCATTGAAAAGCAGTACTGGGGTGGGGTGTGCCTTAATGTGGGCTGTGTTCCTTCCAAGGCCCTGCTGCGCAACGCTGAACTTGCTCACACCTTCACTCATCAAGCTGAACAGTTCGGCATCCGCGGAGAGGTGGACTTTGATTTCTCGGTCGCTTTTGACCGCAGTCGCACCGTAGCCGAGGGAAGAGTTAAAGGTGTGCACTTCCTCATGAAGAAAAACGGCATCACCGAGATCAACGGACTGGGTAGCTTCAGCGACGCTCACACCCTTCAGGTTCAGCTCTCCGAGGGCGGAAGCCAAACCGTCACTTTTGACAACGCCATCATTGCAACGGGCTCCACTGTGAAACTGCTGCCAGGGGTGGAAATAAGTAAGAACGTGGTGACCTTCGAGTCCCAGATCCTTTCCCGAGAACTGCCAAACTCCATGGTGATCGTCGGTGCCGGAGCCATTGGGATGGAATTCGCCTATGTCCTTGCCAACTATGGAGTCGAGGTCACGATTATTGAATACCTTGACCGGGCTCTACCCAATGAAGATCCAGAAGTTTCCAAAGAGATCGCCAAGCAGTATAAGAAGTTGGGTATCACCCTGCTCACCTCGGCCTCGGTGAATACTGTCGAAGATGATGGATCCTTAGTGACCGTGACCTATACACCGAAGGGTGCTGAACCCAAAAGCATCGTTGTGGACAAGGTGCTAATGTCCGTGGGCTTTGCTCCACGCACCGATGGCTATGGGCTGGAAAATACGGGCATCACATTGACCGATCGCGGTGCCATCGGTATCGACGACTACATGCGCACCAATGTGCCACACCTGTACGCGATTGGAGATGTGACCGCAAAGCTGCAGCTGGCCCACGTGGCTGAGGCCCAGGGCGTCGTGGCAGCGGAAACCATCGCCGGCGCAGAAACCCAGACGCTGGGAGACTACCGGATGATGCCACGTGCGACCTTCTCGCAGCCGCAGGTTGCCTCCTTCGGGCTAACTGAACAGCAAGCGCGAGATGACGGCCACGAGCTGAAAATTGCTAAGTTCCCATTTACCGCCAACGCAAAAGCGCACGGCCTGGGTGAACCCGGAGGATTCGTGAAAATCATTGCCGATGCCCAGTATGGTGAGCTGCTCGGTGCACACCTGATCGGTGCCGATGTGGCTGAGCTGTTGCCAGAACTCACGCTCGCTCAAAAGTGGGATCTGACCGCGACCGAACTTGCCCGTAACGTGCACGTTCACCCGACGTTGGGAGAAGCTTTGCAGGAAAGTTTCCACGGGCTTACTGGACACATGATCAATCTCTGAGTGAGTCGATTAAGTCCTTGCCAAGCACAGCCTCCGGGTGTGAGTATCGAGGTACATGGTTGTCGAGGAATCGGGTGCAGCATGGAATCGATCGTTGTCCTTGGTGGGGGTTTAGCCGCTGCAAGCGTCGTGAGCGAATTACGTGAGCGTGGTTATTCCGGGAAGCTGACTTTGATCAGTGATGAAACCGATTTGCCTTATGAACGTCCGCCGTTATCTAAAGGCTTCTTGCAAGGCAAGGAAGAGCCAGCGGACTTCATCGTTCATGACTCCACTTGGTACTCCGAACATGGGGTTGCTCTGCGTCTGGGTGTGGCCGGGATCAGCATTGAAGCGGAACAGCAACGAGTACTGCTAGCGGATGGCGATTCGGTGAGCTATGACCATCTGGTTCTAGCCACCGGATCGCGGGCCAGCCTCGGGAAAGAGGCTCCGATTGCCGGCTATGACTTGCCTGGTGTGCACGTGTTGCGGACGCTGAATGACGCAAAGTCTCTGCGTGAGGACATCACTGAAGGAACGCAAGTAGCCGTGGTCGGCTCTGGCTGGATTGGTATGGAGGTCGCTGCCTCGGCGCGTCAGAGCGGAGCGCGGGTCACCGTGTATTCGCCAACCGACGTTCCGCTGAGCAAGGTTTTTGGCGAGCGCTTCGGAAACTATCTCTTGGAGCTACATCAACGTCACGGTGTCGATGTGCGTACAGCACGGGTACAGGGCATCGAACGAGCGGACGGGCATCTGCAAGTGTATTCGGATGCTGGATCCTCCCGTGCTGACGTTGTAATCCTAGCGATGGGTGCGGTTCCGAATCTGGAACTAGCTGAAACTGCGGGGTTGGACGTGGACGGTGGCGTAGTTGTTGACCAGAGCCTACGAAGTAGTAATCGACAGATTCTCGCAGTGGGAGATATTGCCCAAGCTTTTAACACACATCTCGATCGCCACCTGCGCGTAGAACACTGGGATAACGCAATACGCCAAGGGAAGCTGGCCGCCGCAACGCTCACCGGCGCTGATGAGTCCTCTGACTGGTTGCCGTACTTCTTTACAGACCAGTTTGATCTGGGTATGGAATATGTTGGCCACAGTTCACCGGATGACACAACGGTGATCCGTGGAGATACTGAATCTGGAGAATTCATTATATTCTGGCAGCACGGCCAGACGGTGACTGCTGCGGCCAACGTGAATATTGGGGACGTCAACGATACGTTGCGGACGCTGGTGGGGCGGAACATCGACGCGGAACGTTTGGCCGATGTGCAGATTGATTTGACGCAACTTTAGTTCGGGATTTTTGGTGAATACCGGTTCGTTAGAAAGCAGGAACAGCTGATGGGCACGATGGTTTTGGGTGTGGAACCTGGAATGAATGCAGCCGTGTTGGCGGCCGCTGGAAAGCTGGCGAGAGAATTGCATGCACGTCTGGTGTGCGTTTATGCAGACTCTGGACGGATCATGACGCAAAAGTTGGCCGCCGGAGACCTGTTAACCTCGGCGGGCAAAGTCTCAGAGGAACTAGCGTGGGAGATTTCCTCGGTGATTACTGGTGTCGAATTCGAAACCTACACAGTTGCCGGCGACCCAGCAAAGGTGCTCAGCGCAGTAGCCGAGCAACTTGATGCTCAAATGATTGTTGTCGGTACTCGAAGAGCTGGCTTGCGCAACAGAATGACTGAAATCATTGACGGCTCCATTGCCGTCACCTTGGCGCACAAACAGCTGCGCCCCGTATTGGTTATTCCTCGACAGCCTGAAGCTGCGGAAGATTTCTAGGACGACAATTCAAAATACAGATTTTCGTGGAGTTTGCAGCCGGGGTTGAATAGCGCTTGGCAGTGCGGGCATGAAGATGAAGCACGGTATTCATCAATGCTTAGTTCGCAGCGGCAAACTCCGCAGAGAACTGCGGGTTGATCAAACTTATCTGCCGGCCAAAGTTGGGCCGGATGATCAGCCAATTCGGCGTGGCAGAGGTGGCACGGGTAATAGGTATCGCAGCAGACGTGCTTGAGCGCAATCACGTCGTTGAGCTGATGATAGTGAGCGCATCTGGTTTGTTCATCCATCTGCACACCACGCAAATTCACGTTTATCGCCACGGGACCTCCTAAGAACTTGATGGCCTGTGCAAAAAAGCACGCCGAATGTGCACAATCTGTTTCCTACTATGCACCGTTGCGACTATCTTTGACGATGTGATCCGGGTCATACTCTCTGGTGAAGCTGGTTCCGATGGGGTGACTGGCAAGGGCGTTAGGAAATAAATCGTGGCCAGTGAAACGTCAACAAAATCTGAACGCAAGGGATTGCGCAGGGTAGTAGCGGCTTCCATGGCAGGAACTGTGGTCGAGTGGTATGAATTCTTCCTCTATGCCACCGCCGCCACTTTGGTATTCAACAAGATCTTCTTTCCAGACAACGGCAATGACCTCGACAACATCATCAAAGCCTTCCTCACCTACGCGGTGGGATTCATCGCTAGGCCAATCGGTGGCATTGTCTTTGGACACTTTGGCGACAAGTACGGCCGCAAGCACCTACTACAGGTGGCCATCGTCTTGGTCGGTGCAACGACCTTCTTGATGGGCTGCCTGCCGACCTTCCATTCAGTTGGCTACGCAGCACCAATCATGCTGGTCGCCTTGCGCTTCCTTCAGGGATTTGCTGTGGGTGGCGAGTGGGGCGGCGCGGTGCTGCTAGTAGCCGAACATGCTCCGAGTAAGGAACGTGGATTCTGGGCCTCCTGGCCACAAGCTGCTGTTCCAGTCGGAAACCTGCTGGCAACCGTGGTGCTGTTGGTTCTGTCTTCCACCTTGAGCGACGAAGCTTTCTTGGCCTGGGGTTGGCGTATCGGTTTCTGGCTTTCAGTAATTATCGTCATTGTTGGCTACTACATTCGTACTCGTGTTTCGGACGCACCAATTTTCCAAGAAGCAAAAGCTGAGCTGGAGCAGAATGCTGCCGTCGGCTATGGTGTCGGAGAAGTATTCAAGCGCTACCCACGCGGCGTCTTCACCGCAATGGGACTGCGATTTGGTGAGAACATCATGTACTACATGGTGGTGACCTTCTCGATCACCTACATGGCCACTCAGTTGAAGATGGTGACCTCAACCATCTTGGGCCTGATGCTCATTGCCCACGTCATTCACGCAATCTTGGTTCCGCTGGTTGGACGCTTCACCGATACCCGCGGGCGCCGTCCGGTTTATGCCACTGGCGTTATCCTCATGATGGTCTGGGGTGTAGTGGCATTCCCAATGTTCAACACTGCCAACCTTGGCATCATCCTTGCCGCTATCGTGCTGGGACTTGCGATACACGCACTGATGTATGCTGGCCAGCCAGCCATCATGGCTGAAATGTTCCCAACCCGCATGCGCTACTCAGGTGTTTCCTTGGGCTACCAGGTCACCTCGATCGTGGCCGGTTCCATGGCACCGATCATCGCTACCTGGCTACTGAAGGTCTACGGATCTTGGGTTCCGGTGGCTGGTTACATTGTCTTCGCAGCACTGGTCACCTTGGTCGCAGTCTTCTTCATGTGTGAAACCAAGGGAACTGACTTGAGTGCCATTGACGAAGCGGACCGTTTGGCTACTGATGGTGAGGTTGAAGTAGCAAAGCATTTGAAGATGCAGAAGTAACAGCTTCTTCGATAGCCAAGAAGGTGGTCAGTTCATCACAGAGCTGGCCACCTTCTGTTTTTCTATTGCGTAGGTGCGGAGAACCCAGCGGAGCTTTCCGGGGCGCGGGCGTAGACTTTTCGTCTGGGAAAAACACGTCCAAGGAGAAAAAGATGCAACCGTGCCGACTGTATATTGTGGGCGCCAGCGGATCAGGAACAACGACGCTAGGTAGGGCCGTGGCCACTGCTTGGTCGGTGCCTCATGCTGATTCGGATGACTACTTCTGGCTCCCCAGCGTTCCGCCCTACGTTCAAGCACGGCCCGTCAAAGATCGGGTGGTTCTGATGCTTAGCATGTTTGTGCCACGCGCCGCCTGGGTCTTATCAGGCTCGGTTAATGGGTGGGCAGATTTGGTCTTACGACAATGTGATGCCGTGGTCTTTTTGTCCTTGGACCCTGCGGTGCGCCTCAGCCGGACCAGGCAACGCGAATTGATCCGTCGTGAGGGGAGGATATCGACAGTGCTGCCTTTGACGAATTTATGCACTGGTCCCAAAGTTACGACGATCCACAATTTCACGGTCGAAACCGGGCTAAACATGAAGCGTGGTTGGATACGTTGAATTGCCCTGTACTGCGCCTTGATAGTTCGCGCAGCGTGCCAGAGCTGTGTGAAGCGGTGCTTAGTTGGGAGCCTGCTCAGGGAACGGAAGAATAAACCAATCCCCATTGGCTGCTGCATCATTCAGCGCTCGAACGGTCGCCTGCACGGCCTTGCTGCGCAGAGCTTCCTCGCGGCCGACAAGCCAATATTCCGAGAGATAACTGAACTGATCGTGCAGCACCGGAATCAGATTCGGGTAATGCTTAGATAAGAAAACGGGGAGTAATCCGAGACCAGCATGATTCATTGTTGCTGCGTACTGCACGGCAATGCTGGTCGAGGAAATTGCTCGCCGCATAGGCGGTAGATGACTGGTCGCCTCGTCGAGCTTGTCCACGGTCAGAGCGGTGTCGATGTAGTAGTTCAGGCTATGCCTAGCCAGCTCTGAAAGTTGTTGCGGAGTTCCATGGACTTCTAGATATTCGGCGGTAGCGTATAGTCGCAATTCATAGTCCATGAGTTTTGTGGAAGCCGCTTTACGGACGTTGGGCTGTCCAATGACTATTTCCAAATCCATGCCGGTGCGAGTCTGCCGCGCACGCGTGGTTTCCGAAACAATTTCAAAAACCAACTGCGGATGACGGGCCTGCAACTTAGCCAAAGCAGGGGCAGCAAGATGAGCGCTGAACGCATCAGGCGCTGCCAAGCGCACGTGACCGGCGAGCGCTGGGGAATCGTCCTCGGTGCTGATCGCTGCTACCGCCTGCTCGATGGCCTCGGCACTGGCCATGGCATGGCGTCCGAGGTCCGTTAGTTCCCAACCGTTGGGTGTCTGTGTCAGCAGGTGGCCGCCCATGGCCTTTTGCAGGGCGTCGATGCGCCGGGAGATTGTCGAGTGGTTCACCCCGAGTACAGCTGCCGCTGCGGTGTAGCGACCCAAGCGTGCCACGGTGAGCAAAGCAATGAGGGATTCGAGGTGGCGGTAATCGATCTGACGGTCCATAGAACCAGTCTGCCATGGGCAGTGTGCGCCAGCGCACACTGCCCATGCGCAATTAGATTGCTCCCAAACATTGAGTGCCCCTAGCAGAGCAACCTACGCTGGCTTGAGAAGACAAAACTCAATGGTGAGGGGATATTCGATGAGCACGTACGCATGGATTGGTCTAGGCAATATGGGCGGACCGATGACCGCCAACCTCGTTGCAGCAGGTCATCAGGTGCTGGGCTTTGATCTCAACGAGGATGCCTGCAATACCGCGGCCCAAGGCGGGGTACAGATCACCAGTTCGGTCCTCGAAGCCATTGATGGTGCCGAAGTAGTCTTCACTATGCTGCCCAAGGGGCAGCACGTGCGCTCGGTGTATGAAGGTGAGGCAGGAATCTGGGCCAACTCCACCAAGGACATGTTGCTCATTGATTCCTCTACCGTGGACATCGAAACTTCACGCTATATCCATGAAGGTTCTACCCAACGTGGTTTGAACTTTGTTGATGCCCCAGTCTCTGGTGGCATTTCCGGGGCAGCTGCAGGAACCCTGGCCTTCATGCTTGGCGGTGCGCAAGAACTCATGGAGCGGGCAACCAACTATATTGCCCCGATGAGTGGGCGGACCATCATCGCAGGTACGGCCACTATGGGCATTGCCGCCAAGATCTGCAACAACATGATGCTCTTTATTGATCTGATGGCTAGCGCCGAAGGCTCTCAGCTGGCCGAAAAGCTCGGACTGGATCCCAAGGTGTTCTGGGAGATCGCTTCGGTCTCGTCGGGCAAATCCTGGGCGCAACAAACCTGGTACCCGGTCCCGGACATTATCGACACTGCCGCGGCCAACAATAATTTTGAGGCCACCTTCCGTGCGGATCTAGCGCGCAAAGATATCGGCCTTGCCTTAGATGCCGGGGAAAGCACCGGGGTGAGCTTGCCGGCGGCGACACTAGCCCGGGAACAATTTGATGAGCTAATTGCCCAAGGGCTGGGGGATAAGGACTGCTCGTTGATCGTCAAAAACCTCTTGCCTGACGGTGCGGTCCGCGGGTGGAACCCAGAGCAGGCAGGCTAAGGGTGCGCTTGATCCAGGCCGCCGTTCTTGAACAACGAGAGAATCAGCAACCCTACGCCGAACACCAACCGCTTTCATTGCGTGAAGTGCAGCTTGATGAACCTGGTCCTGGCGAAGTGCTGGTGCGCATCAACGCCGCGGGGTTATGCCATTCTGATCTATCGGTGATTGATGGCAACCGGCCACGGCCTCTACCTATGGTGCTTGGACATGAATCGGCGGGCATTGTGGAACAGGTCGGTGCCGGGGTGCAGCTGGCAGTGGGCCAGCAAGTCATTTCGGTGTTCCTGCCACGCTGCGAGAAGTGCCAAGCCTGCGCCACCGGAGGAAAGCTACCCTGCACTGCCGGTACCGAAGCCTATACCGCAGGAACGTTGCTCACTGGCACTCGCCGGCTGCAGATGGATGGCCAGGGGTGCACCACCATCTGGGTGTCTCTGCCTTTGCTACTTATGCCGTGATGGATGCACGCAGCGTGGTGCCGGTAGGAGCTGATATTCCCGCTGAAGTAGCTGCCGTACTTGGCTGCGCGGTACTCACCGGTGGCGGGGCCCTGCGCAATGCAGCCAAAGCTACGGGTGCAGAAGATGTCGCGATCGTTGGGCTCGGCGGAGTAGGCATGGCCGCTTTACTGGTGGCAGTAGGTCAACGCACCACAGGCAAGATTCTGGCGATAGATGCCAATGAAGACAAATTGACCACAGCCTTGGAACTAGGTGCTGACGAAGCCTGTACACCGCAGGATCTTTCCGGGCGTAGCGCCAGCATCGTGATTGAAGCTGCGGGACACCCACGAGCTTTTGAAACCGCGCTGGCCGCTACCGCTGTTGGCGGGACGCTGGTGACCGTGGGGCTTCCTGCACCAGGGGCGATGAGCAGCATTGAACCACTGTCGCTGACGGCTGGGGCAAGAACCATCATCGGCAGCTACATGGGCTCAGCCCTTCCAGCCAACGACATTCCCTGCTACGCAGGCTTATGGCGCGCAGGAAAACTGCCAATCGAGAAGTTGGTGCGTACCCGGCCGATGGCGCAGATCAATGAGGCGTTAGATGAATTGGCTCAGGGGCGTTCAGTTCGCCAAGTACTGCTGCCTTGACCAGTAGGATTGAGGGGTGACTGATTCGACCGCCGGTCCACGAGCACTGGCAACTCTGACCGACATCCGGGTGTTTGATTACCTGTGCACCGCACCGGCGACGCGCACCCAGATTTCTGCCGACCTTGGCATCTCCAAACCCACTGCTTCTCAAGCGATCTCACGATTGCAGGAGAACGGTTTGGCCCTGGCCATTGACCGTCCCTCTGAAACGAAGCGCGGACGTACCCCAGAACGCTACGCGCTACGCGCCGAGTTTGGTCACCTGCTCGCATTGTGCCTGCAAGCCGAATCCTTGCAGGTTCGCGCCACCGATCTGGCGGGCAACATTTTGGTGGATCGGCTCTACGCTTTGACCCCGCACAGTAGCGCCGAAGAAGTCGAAAAGATGGCGGCCACGGAGATCACCCGGGTACACAAGCAGTTGCGCTCGCCGTTGCTTGCTGCTGCAGTCAGTCAGGCAGCTCCGGTGCTCCGTGAGGATTCAGAACGCGTAGTTCCCACCGAGATTTTCCCTGCCTCAGGCGCCAACTTGGCTGGACTCTTTGATCAGAAGACGCCAGTGGTTTTGGACAATGACGTGAACTGGATGGCGGTAGCCGAAGCCGAGAACAGCGACGGCTCACTAATGATGCTCTACATCGGTGCCGGTCTTGGTGCTGGATTGGTCATTGACGGAAAGCTTCATCGCGGACGTCACGGTACTGCCGGCGAACTGGAGAACCAGCTGCTCGGTGAAAAGAACCTACGCGAAGTATTGGGTGAAGCTGGCATGTTCCAGACCCGCGTGCTCTGGGAGAAGCTGGCAGATCAGCGCACGTGGAAACCTTTCCTGAGGCCACTGAGCCAGGTGGTGGCGAATTTGGTCGGTTTTGTTGACCCGCAACAGCTGGTCGTTAGTGGGCCTGCGGTCACCGAAGAATTGTGCCAAGCACTGGCTGACGAGGTTAATGATCGATTGCTGGTTCCAGTGCATGTTCATTCTTCTGCACTCGGAGCCCAGGCTGCCGCACATGGAGCCATTGCTGGTGCGCGCGAAGTCGCATTAGATAAACTTTGGGAAAACTACCGCGAACGTTGACCAAACGGCGGAACCAATATATCGTAAAGAGTCCTTAAAATTTCTTTGCACCGCTGGGGAGAATCCTGATGGCATCATCTGACGCATCGGCAAGTAAGTCGCAGTACGCTGCCATCGGCCTTGACATGGGCGGATCTTCGATCAAGTACGCCTTGGTCGGTACCGACGGAAAACTTGTCGAAAGTACCGTGAATAAGGCGACCACCCCAGAGGGTGCTCACCCAGATGCTGTGGCCGAAGTTATGGCGCAGATCATCATCGATTTGCAGAAGGTCACCGGCGAGGATCTTGCCGGCATTCCCGTGGGAGTCACCGTGCCAGGCATCGTCATTGACGGTGTAGTGCACTCGGCAGCAAACATCGACAAGGCATGGATCGGCCTTGACGCCACCACCATGCTCGGCAAAGTCTTGGGCCGCGAAGTCCACGTGCTCAACGATGCAGATGCCGCAGGCGTAGCTGAAGTCTTTGCTGGCGCAGGTTCCAAGGACGGCATTCCACTCAAGGGCAGCACCTTGTTGCTGACCCTGGGCACCGGAATCGGTTCAGCATTCTTCCGTGATGGTGTGCTCTTCCCTAACGTGGAATTTGGCCACCTAGAAATCGACGGATTTGATGCTGAAAGCAAGGCAGCCGCACGCGTTATGCGCGAAGAGGACCTGAGCTGGGAGCAGTACATTCAGCGACTGCAGCGCTACCTGTCGCACGTTGAATTCTTGTGCAGCCCTGACTTGATTGTCATTGGCGGCGCAATCTCCGAGGACCACGAGCACTTCTTGCCTAAGCTGGAGTTGCGCGCAAAAGTTGTGCCTGCGCAATTCAACAACGCCGCCGGAGTGTTGGGCGCAGCGCAGCGCGCCATGCATCCAAACAACTAAGGAACTAATGCATACCATTGACCCGAACGCCCAAATTAAGCTCGTTGCCGTTGACATGGACGGCACCTTTTTGGACGGAGACGGTCAAATCCCGGATGACGCTTGGGGCGTGATTGACCAGCTTCAGGCTCGCGGCATCAAGTTTGTGCCCGCCTCAGGCCGGCAGTTCGCCACCCTGCGCGAGCAGTTCGCGCAGCTCGGCGAAATCGCCATCATTGCCGAAAACGGCACCGTGGTGATGGATGGCGACAAAGAAATCTACTCCAACATCATCGATTCGGCATCTGTGGATGCGGTCATTGATGCGGTCCGAGCACAAGAAGCGCTGGATGCTGGATTGGTGTTGTGCGGACGACGTACTGCCTATGTTGAACGCAATGACGAAGAATTCATGCAGGCAGTCGCACCGTACTACCGTGCAGTTGAGGTCGTTAAAACCTCAATGACGTTGATGATGAAATCATCAAGATGGCAGTGAACGTTGGCACCAGCAAGGTCCAAGAAATGGCTGATGTGCTTGATGTTCCGCTGCAGGTTGTCATCTCTGGAAGCCACTGGGTTGACGCCATGAACCACGGTGTACACAAGGGACTAGCTCTTGGTGCGCTGCAAAAGGAACTAGGCATCAACGACGACGAAACTGTCGTGTTTGGTGATTACCCTAATGATCTGGAAATGATCAAGGCAGCCACCTACTCCTTCGCCATGGCCAACGCCCACCCCGACGTTGCCGCGGCCGCGAACTTCACGGCCCCAGCCAATACCGAACACGGTGTGCTGCAGGTCTTGCGCGCCTACCTTGACGGGCGCACAGCCCTCTAGCGCCCCAAGTAGTGCATTAATCCTGCCACCGCAGCAAGAACTCCGGTATCCAGAGCTCCACGGTATTCCGGCAGGAAGAACGGCGAATGGTTGACCGCAGGTGAAGTATCTTGTGGGTCAGCGCCGCCAAACATCCAAAAGACATTGGGCACGCCGATGGCATCGGCCAGTGCGCCAAAGTCTTCGGATCCCATCGCTGGGGGAGCCAAGCGGATCTGATCTTCTCCGAACTCTTCACCAAATGCCGGTACCAGCTGTTCGGTGTGCTGCGGATCGTTGTAAAGACGAGGGAAAGTATACAACTCGGTGATCTTCGGTTGTGGCGCATCGGATGCCTCAGCTTCTGCATTGATGATGCGAGTGACAGCGGCAAGCACCTTGGCACGTACCGGGTCGGTAAGCGTGCGGATATTTAAGGTGAACACCGCGGAATCTGGAATGATATTTTCCTTCAGCCCAGCGTGGAAGGAACCACAAGTCACCACGGCAGAATCCAATGGGTTGAGCTCGCGTGAGGTGATGGTCTGCAATCGGGTAATGATGTTGGCGCCCAGCACTATCGGATCAATAGAATCCTGCGGCTGGGATCCGTGGGCTTGTTTGCCGTAGAGGGTCACCTCCAAGGAGTCGGCCATCGCCATGGCAGATTCAGGGGTCACCGAGATCGTGCCGGTGGCAAAGGGGAAAACATGCTGGCCCAGCACCACCTGCGGAAGTGGAACCTTCTCCCATAATCCGTCGGCCACCATGGCGCTAGCTCCGGCGCTGGTTTCCTCACCCGGCTGGAAAATGAAGATGACGGTGCCCTGCCACGAAGTGGAACTGCGGACCAAGATTCGTGCCGTAGCCAGCGCACTGGCCCTATGGGTGTCGTGCCCGCAGCCATGCATCACCGGTACCTCGGTGCCGTCGGAAAGCGTGCCGCGTGCGGTCGAAGCATAGTCGACCTTGGTGTCCTCCTGGATGGGCAATCCATCACTATCGGCCCGGAAAGCCACCACTGGTCCCCGACCATTTCGCAGGATGCCCACCACACCGGTGCCCCCGCACCGGAAGTTTTCGATGCCCATATCGGTGAGCTGTGATTCGATGAAGCTGGCGGTATTGTGCTCCTGCATCGACAGTTCCGGACTCTGGTGCAGGTGCAGGTAGTCCTGGTGTAGTTTGTTGGTATCGATCTCGGTGAGCTGAAGTGTGGTTTGCACGGGGAGTACCTCTTAGCTTTCTGAAGTGTAGGTTTTCTTGCGGTCGCGCAATACCCAGGAAAAGACGGTGGAGCAGATAACCACGATGGCGGTAGCGAACATCGCCAAGGATGGGGCTAGAGGGACAAACACAAAGGTCATCAGCAGCGCTAATACGATGGCAATCACGGTGGGTCGCAACGACTTCATCGCCACAATGCTCTGGACCAATACCGCCCCCATCAGTGACGGCAGAATGTACAGTCGGGCCACGTCGGTGATCTCTGCGGGAATCAGCGAAACCAGCCACGTTCCCAGCAGACCTACCAGAAGCAGCAAGCTGGTCAGGTGCACCGTTGCCGCACCACAGATAGCCATCACCGCAGCCAAGTCCCCGCGTTTGGTGCCAGGCTTGGCCAATGGTGGACTGAGCAACGATGGCCGCTGGCAGTAGCTTATTGGAGATGTTGCCGATCATGAACGCCTGGTACATGGCAGCAGATCCAAGAATCGGGAAGTACGTCAGTGGCTCGACAATCCAGAGCACTCAAAGGTTCCGGCCACGGCGAGGAACGCCACCCAGACCATGGACCCGGTGATCTCCAGTCCGCTGAAGAACGCGATGTAAATTGGACCAATCAGTGATAGCACCAGTCCAATGATCATGGTGTTTCGACCATAGCGGCTGGTTTGCTTTTCAAAGCGCTCGATCGAGGCATCAGCGCTGGAAAGTTGTGGTGTCGCAGTCATGATGATTCCTTAAGCGGTGTGCAAGAAATAGGCGGCAATAATCGAGACGACGATGGAAATACCCAACGCCCATTCCTTCAGCCATTTGAGCTGAAGCGTCTTGGCCAGATAGAGGCACAAGCCCATCATGGCCGCGGAGATGAAGACCAGAATCATGTGGACGTTGGACTTTGGCAGTTCCGCGATGGTCAACGCGCTGAAAGCCCCGAGCAGAGCTGCGGTAGGCACCAGAGCCATCACCGCAGGGTTACGTTTGGCTAGATTATTTCCACCTTTTTTGAGCAGTGGAGTCATGATCAAGGTGCAGATCATCCACATTGCACCGGAAAGGCTCATGGCCATAAAGGCCACACCGAAGACCTGCTGGGTGTAAGTCTCACCGCCGAGGGCAGCTCCCATGGTGCTGGCCGAAATGCTGGCTGAGCCGGTTTCTGCAGCGGCCGATCCGATCAACCCGATGCGTACCAAAACGGCTGGGGTGCCGAAAAGCGCCAACATGCGATGGCTACTAGCACCACGGCGAGGGATGGGCCGATGGACGCAACAGCGCCAGCACGTAAGGATTCCTTGACTTCCGCCAAGGGCATGTCCACATGCGGTGCTGCCTTTTTACGGCCCTGGTGTAGAGCACGCACTGTACAAAGATGACTGCAAAGACACCTAGTGCGCAGAACCAAAGTACTGGGGAGTTGGCAAGTGCCCAGATGTCTGTGGAACCCGGATCACCTGCCGCCATAATCTGTTGCGTTTTCATTAGCGCTTCTTGCCCTGCGAACCATTGATATGAGGCACGTCTCTTTGGGTCTCAACGATCCGCTATCACAGTACAGCTGACAAGATCTGAAAGGTTTAGCCAGATTCTTGTCTAAACACCCAGTTTGATGCGCAGTTCTCACCTGAAAATGGAGGAAATCGCGCCATTTCAGTTGAAACAAAATGGTATCTAGGCGCAAAAGTGATTGCTTATTGGGGAGTTTGGCCTGAAATTTGAATCTATGGCTGATATTCAAGTATTGGGTGAAGTGGAACGACGTATCGTCGTTGCGCTTCAGGTAGATGGCAGAGCAACATGGCGAAAGATTGCCAAAGTCATTGGTGAACCGGAAAGAACGGTCGCCCACTATGGTTCAGCATTGTTAGATGAAGGCAAGGTCAAAGTTGCAGCCATCGCTCATCGTAAGGCCGCGGTCATTGCTTCACTCAAGTGCGCGCCTGGAACTATACCTGTAGCCATTGAAGCTATCTCGCAGCGCTCAGATACTTCATTCACTTACATGGTTACCGGCGAGAGTGACGTGGTTAGCGAACTACATTATGACGGTGGGCTTGAAGACATTCTGACCTTGCAATTGCCGGCAACACCCGGACTGAGCAGCATTCAGAGTTATCCGATTCTGAAATACTTCAAGACTGTTCGAGCGTAGAGGGCAGGATCGCTCAGCGATGCTCAGGAAGCCGCGCTCACTCCCAGCGCAGGTGGGGAACTCACCACGTGGAATCCTGCCGATGGCATGACCGATATTGATCGCTTGATTGTTGAGGTCCTGCGCAACAATGGCCGGGCAAGTATCGACAGCATTTCTCGGCAGGTGAGGATGAGCGAAACTTCGGTTTCGCGCCGAGTGGACGCCCTGCTACGAGGAGAACATATCAGTATTCGCACGTTGGTTGATCCTGCGCTGATGGGGTTCCAAGTCGAAGCACTATTGCGGATTCAAGTTTCACCAGCCAGCGTGGACGCGGACGGGAATAAGCTCAAAACGTTGCCACAGGTCCGCTATGTAGCGGCAGTGGCTGGAGACGCTCAGCTGCTGGTAGAGGTCACTGTTGCTAGTCAGCGGGATCTTTACGAATTCATTGCCGCCACCGACTGGGGCGAGATGGTCCAGCTGCGCACTTCAATGGTGCTCGGAGCGCGCAAGCGTGGTGGACGAATGGTCGAAGAATTACGTTATAGGTAAGAGCGTAGCGTCAAATACGGCACTACAAAGGTCAAAATCTAATGAATGAGCCCCGCCACTCCAGCGTTCACCTGTGACTAGGTGAGAGCTGAAGGTGCGGGGCCAACGGAAGTGAAAAAATTTCAGATCATGGCAAGGCTTTATCCGGAGACGGTGGACGCAAAATCTGTCTCTTGGAATTCAAAGCCTGCGTGGGCAAGAACTTCGCTGGTGACCTTGCGTCCGGTCAATGCAACGCGTGCGTTGGAGCCCATGACCGCGGCACCAATCTTTGGCAGTACCGAGCCGGTAGGAATTCCTGGCAAGCCAGCGACGGAGCGTAGCGCCGCCATCACCTCAGCATTACGCAGCGGCGTAGGACTGGCGGCATGTACCAGTCCGGCAGGGATCTGCGGGGTTTCAAATCCAAGCATGCACCGAATGACCCGAAGCCAGTCCTGCAAGCCAATCCAGCTGAACCACTGTTGTCCGTCGCCCATGCGTCCGCCAAGACCGGTATTCACCAACATATTCAGTGGGCCAAGCAGCGGTGCATCGGGGTGCATCACCAACGAGGTGCGCAGTACATAACGCTGTGCTGCATTTACGTCAGCTTCGTCAAAGGCCTGTTCCCAGGCAGAGGCGACACCGGTCATCTCCGGCAGCGCGCGGCGGTCCGTTGGTAGCGGACTGGACTCGGTGAGATCCGCTTCGCCGGCATCCCCGAAGATTGCGGTGGTGCTGGACTGAATCCAGGTAGCTAGTTGGGGTGCGGAAGCTGCGGCATGCGCCAACGTCTGGGTGGTGGTCACACGCGAGTCAGTCAGCGCTGCGATATTTGCCGGAGTATTGCGCTTGTCCACTCGCTCACCAGCAAGGTTGATCAGATGCACCGGATGCTCACTATGAAGCACTCGGGTCCATGGACCTTGATGGACGCCGTCCCAGGTATATTGCTCTGCGGGGAAATCTTCTGCGGTTTTGCGGGTGAGCACAGCTACCGAGATGCCACGGCAAATCAGATCAGCCGCGAGGTTTCTACCCAGGAAGCCTCGGCCGCCTGCAATAACCACTTGGGCGTCTTTCTTGCGGTGAGCTGTCGGAGCGGTGATCTTATACAGTCGTGCTGCAGCTACCGCGAAGTCTTTGCATAAGGCATTGGCCACGGTGAATTTAAACGCGGTAGTACCGGGGCCGGAGAGGTTCACGGTGAAGTGCAACAGGGCGCCGCCCTCATGCTCATCAACCTGCCAGCGTAGGCTCATGGAGCCACCGGGCTGCGGCTGCGTGAACTCAACCATGCGGGTCTGGTGATTGCGTCGAGTGATCGTGCCGGTGGGCGCAGTATTCCGGTGTAACGGGCCAAAGATCTTGCCAGGAGGTAGAAGATCTACTTTGGTTCCGACGCCGCGCTGGTCGTCATGAACCACAAATCCGTCGAAGCTCTTCATCCATTGGCCGGTCTGCGACAGGTTGCCAACAATCGAATAGACGGCGTTGGGGTCGGCGGCCAGGAACTGGGTTTCGGTGCGCTGCCAGTGGGTATATTTATTCTGGGTGCTCATCGTGCTTGTTCCTTCCAGCTCGGTACATCGGGCATAGCTCAAGGCTACTGGGCGCGGCTATGTTTTCTACGTGCGACATCGGTGTGTGAAGGGCATGAAAAAGCTCCCCGTATCCTCAAACCGTGAAGGTAACGAGGACAGGGGGAGCTAGATCAACTAGTGCTTAGGCAGTGACCTTTGCGCCGACTTCCTGTTCCATCTCGGAGAACTCCGAATCGATGGCTGGATTTGGACGGTAGGTGGCCCGAGAGACCAACCAAGCAACCACCAAGGCTACGACAAAACCAGGAACGATTTCGTACATAGCCGAGGACAGTGGCTTGATATTTCCCCAGATAAAGACCACAACTGCGCCGGAAACCATGCCAGCAAAACCACCGACGGCGGTTAGCTTGCGCCAGTACAGAGCCAACAGAACGATCGGGCCGAAGGCCGCACCGAATCCGGCCCATGCGAAGGAAACCAGGTCCAGAATCGAGGAGTTAGGGTTCAACGCAAGCAACGCTGCCACGACGGCAATGAGCAGAACGCCTGCTCGGCCGAGGTTTACCAGCGCCGTAGGTGAAGCCTTGCGACCGGTGATGTTGTACAGGTCTTCCACCAACGCAGAGGAGCAAACGATCAGCTGCGAGGACATGGTGGACATGATGGCTGCCAACACAGCGGCCAAAACCAGGCCAGCAATTAGTGGGTGGAAGAAGATCTGGCTGAGCAGCAGGAAGACGGTTTCGCTGCTTGACTTATCCAGAGGCTTATCAGCAAAGTGCGCGACACCAATGAATGCGGTCAGTACTGCACCCAAGGTGGTCAGGAACATCCAGGTCATGCCAATTCCGCGGGCGGCCTTAGCTTCACCCGGGGAGCGCAGAGCCATGAAGCGAACGATGATATGTGGTTGGCCGAAGTAGCCCAGACCCCACGCTGCGGTGGAGAAAATTGCTACGGCTGCCACGATCCAGCTGCTGTCGTTGAAGGACGAGAACAGGTTAAAGCCTCTGGATTCACGGTCGTGATTCGCGAACCGAGGGTCTGGAAGTCACCCATGCGAATCACGGCAACAATTGGCACTGCGATCAACGCAGCGAACATCAAAACACCCTGAACCATGTCGGTCAAGGAAGCTCCGAGGAAGCCACCGAAGAGCGTGTATAGCAAGGTAATGAAGGCAACAAAGAACATGCCAGAAAGATATGGCCAGCCGAAGGATGCTTCGAAGAACTTGCCTGCGGCAACCATGCCTGAAGAGACATAGAAGGTGAAGAACACCAGGATGATCAGCGAAGATCCGATGCGCAACAGGTGGCGGTTGTCCTTCAGACGCTTCTCAAAGAAGCTCGGGATGGTGATGGCGTTCTCGGAGATCGCGGTGTAGGAACGCAGTCGCGGAGCGACAAACTTCCAGTTCAGCCATGCACCGATCAGCAGGCCGATACCGATCCATGCTTCGTGCAGGCCGCCGAGGTAGATGGCTCCGGGGAGACCCATCAGCAGCCAGCCGGACATGTCGGAAGCTCCGGCGGAAAGGGCTGCTACCCAAGGCTTCAGGCCACGGTCAGCGAGCATGTAGTCGTCAATGTTGTTGGTTCGGCGATACGCGATATAGCCGATGCCAAGCATGGCGGCCATATAAATTGCGATCGCAATCATCTGGAAAGTCTGGTCGGACATTATTCCTCATTACCGTTGCTGTCCCGAAACGTAGATTGTGTTCGGGACGCGGATTCAAGTGGTGCGCGTCACCACTATGACACGAAAGGTGTGGTTTCTCGCAAGTGTCATAACAGTTGTGATGGTCGATACTTCTATTCGACCGTATCGAAATCTTTGGGCGTAGCCAAAATTACAGAGTTGTTTGCGTCACTCATTCCCGGTTGTGCATGGAGCATATTGCGCACGGCCTGAATGCCCGGGGATTTGGTGGATGAATGCCGCATGGCGGTGAAAATGGTGCGGGCCGGGGCGCCGGGTAGGTCCACGGTGCGCAGGGTGTGCTGGTTGGAACGCAACACTAAATCTGGCAACATCGCCACGGCATTTCCAGTTTGAACCAGTTCCACGTGCGCCTGTAGGTCGGCGGTTTCGTACCGCAGATCCGGTTCAAAACCTGCCAGCCGGCAAGCCTGCAAAGCCCAATGTCGGCTGGCAGCTCCGTCGGGTTCAACCACCCACGGCAAACTGGCCGCGTGTTCCAACAAGGTGACTCGATCAAAGTCTTCATTGCCAACTGATCCCAAGGCGGGCAGGGCCAGACGAATCGGGTCATGAGTCAATACCCTGCGGTCAAGGTTGGAATAGTGTGGGGCCGAGTGTCCTGAATATTGCTCAGCGACGACGAGGTCAAAGCTTCGACTGCTGGTTTCTTCCAGCGCGTCAGCCGGTTCTTGCTGGCTCATTTCAACCCGCAGCTGAGGATATTTTCGGCGCAGTTCGCGCAGCACCGGTGGCATGAGTGCGAGCATGGCGGTTTGGAAGACGGCCAGCCGTACGGTGCCAGCAACTGAGGACATGGTGCCAGCCAAATCTGCTTCGGCCTGTTCCATGGCTTCAAGCAAAGTTTCGGTGTGGGCCACCAAAAGCTGCGCCTGGGCGGTGAGCTTCAGGGTGCGGCCGGTGCGTCGAAGCAGTTGCACTCCGGCCTCGGCTTCCAACTGACTAAGCTGTTGCGAAACCGAGGAAGGAGAGTAGCTCAGCGAATCGGCTACTTCGGCAATGGTTCCGCGGATGCTTAGCTCGCGCAACAGTCGTAATCGTCGCAGTTCAAGCACGGGTTTTCCGCCGTTCGGTCGGGTTTGAAATGATGCGTAAAGATACATTAGCAAACCCGAACAAATATCTTCGGTTTTGTTCACTTTTGCTTAATGCAACTTAGGTTCATACTCGAAATTGCACACAGCTAATTTGTTCGGGAACACAGCAATCGCTACCCGCCAAAAAAGCCATAACGACTTACGCGTTCGGTGCCGAACCAAGACTGAAATAATTTGCATCGAAGGGACCAATAAGTGTCTTCTCTCTCCACCCAGCACACCGTGCCAGCAGCAGTAGATGTTGATGGCAATCCGCTCACCTCACCGGCAGATCTTGCCGATGAAGTTATTGCCTTGGTGCGCCGTTGGCTCACCGAAGCAGCTGACTATCCGGTGGATGCAGCGGCTGCCCGACTGGCAGGTGTGCTCAAAGATCCCAACGGCCTGGACTTCACCGTGGGATTTGTTGACGGCGTTATTCGCCCTGAAGATCTCAACGTTGCCGCAGCCAACCTGAAGAAGCTGGCACCAAAGGTTCCAAGCTTCCTACCTTGGTACATGCGCAAGGCCGTGGGTCTCGGTGGAGCCATGGCGCCGGTAGTGCCTCAAATCGTTGTTCCTATCGCGCGCAAGGTTTTGCGCGAAATGGTGGGACACCTGATCATTGACGCGTCCGAAGCCAAACTGGGCGGAGCAATCAAGAAGATCAAGCGTGACGGGGTGAACCTGAACGTGAACCTGCTGGGCGAGGCCATCTTGGGCGAGGGCGAAGCCGCCCGCCGTCTTGAAGGAACCACCACCCTGCTTGAACGCGATGACGTGGACTACGTCTCCATCAAGGTTTCTTCCACTGTCGCCCCGCACAACCACTGGGCCTTTGATGAAGCGGTGGAGCACATTGTTGAAAAGCTCAGCCCGCTGTACGCACTTGCGATCAGCAACCCTAAGAAAAATTCATCAACCTGGACATGGAAGAGTACAAGGATCTTGAGCTGACCATTGCGGTCTTCACCAAGATTCTCTCGAAGCCAGAGTTTAAAGATTTGCCGGCCGGTATCGTCTTGCAGGCCTACTTGCCAGATGCCCTCTCGGCAATGATTCAGCTGCAGGAATTTTCCGCAGCACGTGTAGCCGACGGCGGAGCGCCAATCAAGGTGCGCGTGGTCAAGGGCGCTAACCTGCCGATGGAAACCATGGAAGCTGACATCCACGGCTGGCCACTGGCTACCTGGCACAGCAAGCAAGACTCGGACACCAGCTACAAGTCCGTCTCTGGAATACGCCTTGCGCCCAGAGCACGTGAAGAACGTACGTATCGGCGTTGCCGGACACAACCTCTTTGATGTTGCCCTAGCTTGGCTACTGGCCAAGTCCCGCAATGTCACGGACGGCATTGAATTTGAAATGCTCCTTGGCATGGCCACCGGCCAGGCCGAAGCGGTGCGTAAAGAAGTCGGCTCCCTGCTGCTGTACACCCCGGTAGTGCACCCACAGGAATTTGATGTTGCAATCGCTTACCTGATTCGCCGCCTTGAAGAAGGCGCAAGCCAAGAAAACTTCATGTCTGCGGTCTTTGAACTCTCAAAGAATGAACAGCTTTTTGAACGTGAAAAGAACCGTTTCTTAGCTTCCTTGGACGCACTGACCGATGTGGTTCCTGCACCACACCGCGTACAGGACCGAAACATTGAAGATCCAGCCTTGGCGCAGCGCGTTGCTGGTTTTGCCGATGGAACCACCGAATTCTTCAACACCCCGGATACCGACCCGGATCTTTTGCAAAACCGTACCTGGGGCCGCGAAATTCTCTCCAAGATGCGTGACTCCTCGCTGGGCAAAGACTTGGTCAAGGCGAACACCATCAACGCCGCCGGCGAATTGGATGAAGCCATCGCCATGGGTGTTGATGCTTCGCAGGCTTGGCAGGCGCTGGGATCAGCAAAGCGTGCCGATATCCTGCACCGCGGTGGACTGCTCTTTGAAGAGCGTCGCGCCACCTTGCTGGAAGTTCTTGGCTCCGAGTGCGGCAAGACCATTGACCAAGGTGACGTTGAAATCTCTGAGGCCATCGACTTTGCCCACTACTACTCGCAGCTTGGCCGCGAACTGGACTCGGTGGACGGCGCAGAATACGTACCATCCAAGCTGACCGTGGTGACTCCACCATGGAACTTCCCGATGGCCATTCCTGCAGGTTCAACCCTTTCGGCGTTGGCTTCCGGCTCGGCAGTGATCATCAAGCCAGCGACTCAGGCAGCTCGTGTTGGTTCGGTTATGGTGCAGTGCCTGTGGGACGCTGGCGTGCCAAAGGATGTACTGCAGCTTGTCTTCGTGGGTGATCGTTCGTTGGGTCAGCAGTTGGTTTCCGATGAGCGAGTAGATCGTTTGATCCTCACCGGTGGTTACGAAACCGCAGAACTCTTCCGTTCTTTCCGCAAGGACTTGCCACTGTTGGCTGAGACCTCGGGTAAGAATGCCATTATTGTTACCCCAAATGCAGACCTTGATCTAGCTGCCCGCGATGTAGTGCAGTCGGCTTTTGGTCACGCCGGACAGAAGTGCTCAGCGGCCTCGCTGGTAGTTCTGGTTGGATCGGTTGCTGACTCACGTCGGTTTAACAACCAGCTGATCGATGCGGTCAAGTCGCTGAAGGTTGGCTACCCGTGGAACCCTGAATCGCAGATGGGCCCGTTGATCGGTGAACCCGGCGAGAAGCTCAAGCGCGGTTTGACCACCTTGGGTGACGGTGAGCGCTGGGCAGTTGAGCCAAAGCAGTTGGATGACTCCGGCAAGCTCTACTCTCCCGGTGTGCGCTACGGTGTGCAACGTGGCAGCGAATACCACAAGACCGAATACTTCGGCCCAATTCTTGGTGTGATGACCGCGGCGACTCTGGAAGAGGCAGTGGAAATCGTCAACGAGGTGGACTACGGACTGACCTCGGGACTGCATTCCTTGGACCGTGGCGAGATGGCTTACTGGATGGAAAACATCCAAGCAGGCAATATCTATGTCAACCGTGGCATCACCGGTGCTATCGTTCAGCGTCAGCCATTTGGTGGTTGGAAGAAGTCCGCTATTGGTGCAGGCACCAAGGCCGGCGGCCCTAATTACCTGATCGGTATGGGTAGCTTCAAGGATGCTCCGGTGAAGGACACCGCTGCTTTGTCTCGCTTTGATGAGCGACTACTCGCAGCGGCCGAGCTGGATGAGTCACAGCTGCAGTGGCTGACCGCTGCTTTGGGCAGTGACAAGTACTGGTGGAACGCTGAGTTCAACAAGGCCAAGGACCGTTCCGGTCTGCAGGCTGAGCGCAACGTTTTCCGCTACTGCTCGGTGGATGTCACCGTGCGCTTTGAGCAAGAAACCAGTGGCCATGGTTTGGCTGAGGCTTTGCGCGTTGTTGCTGCCGGCGTCACCGCAGGCTCCCGCGTATACCTCTCGGTGGATGCGCAGCTTTCAACGCAGGTTCGTGGCTTGCTGGCTGAACACTCGGTGACCGTGGTGCGTGAAACCAGCGACCAGTTTGCTGCTCGGGCTGCCAAGCTTGCGGCGAAGACCGGTCCGGATTCGGCAGCTCGGATCCGTTTGATTGGTGGATCGATCAAGGCGGTTGCCGAGGCAACCGACGGCAAGCCAGATGTCGCCATCTACGCTTCGCCAGTGACCGGTGCCGGGCGAGTAGAGCTACTGCCATTCCTGCACGAGCAGGCAGTATCTATTACCGCCCACCGTTTTGGTACGCCAAACCACCTCAGTGACGGTTTGGTCTAAGCGCTCATAACAAGAACTACGGACGGCACCTGCCCAAGGCAGATGCCGTCCGTAGTCTTATGTGGACGTTATTTCTTGAGGGGCTTGTACTTGGCCATGTAGAAATCGGCCAATGCAGCAAGCACCGCTGGTACTACATAGCGGGCCATGCTCACCAAGACAAAGGTAGTAAGGGATCCGTGATCCGAGGTCACCGTTGCCTGCGCGAGGAATCCTAGGCCAACGGCCGAGAAAAGACCGATGATCCATCCAGCAAGCTGGCGTGAGCGCAAAGTAAACCAACCGGCCAGGGCGAGCACTGGTAGCAGTAAGCCCCACACGGTGAAGTAGCCACTGAACTGGCCGGTGAGATCAAGCGCGGAAACCAGGAACCAGTCACCGTATTCGACAGTGTCCAAGACGGGTAACTTCAGCAAGATATCCAAGATCTGTGAGAGCAGAACCAGTGCCATGGCGAAGATCTTGGTGTCCTTGCGACCAGGCAGTAGCCAGAAGCTAGATATGGCCAGAACACGGATGACCCAAAGAGCCACAATGATCAGCAAGCTTCCGCCAGTGACATAGTGCGCTGTGGCCAATAAGGTGGATCCGGCAATGCCGACAATCAAGGCGAGCCAGACTCCAATAAGTCGGGCTGGCAGTTGAATCAGTGGTTTTTCTTCGCTCACTTGGTCAAGTCTAATAATGCTCGCTGTGCAAGTGCTGTTCTGCGTCATGGCTGGCGGCTGGGTGTGCAGCGTACCCAAGGGAAATTTCAGAGAACAGCGGACTAGGCAGAAAAGTTACTGAGCGGTAATGTGATGGTATGCACATGATCTTCAGAATTCTTATGCTCTTTGTTAACAGCAAAAAGTCCAGCAAGCTCACCATGTTTGATACCAGCTCCGTGCAAATGCGAGCCACACTGACCGACATCGACTTTGCTGGGCATATCAATAACGGAATGTACTTCTCGATCTTTGATTTGGGTCGTTTTGATCTGATGTTCCGCTCCGGGGTCTGGGACATCATGCGCAAGAACAAATGGACGCCAGTGGTTCAGACCGAAACCATTACCTTCCGTAAGTCTGTGCGCTTGGGAACCAAATTCTCGCAGGAGACCAAACTGCTGGGGCTAGATGACAAGTGCATCTACTTCGAACAGCGCATTGTCGTTGACGGAGAAATCTACGCCCGCGGTTACATTGCCACCCGCATGACCTCAAGCAAGGGTGCAGTATCCAACGAGCAAATCCTCGCCGCCGTAGGCTTGGATGTTCCTGAAGACCGTGTAGTTCCAGAATGGTTGCACCAGTGGCGCGAACAAGGAGCACTGCCCGGCTCGCGCAAACCGGCACCACATAACTGGGTGGGCTAGAAACTATTCAGCTTTCGCGGCGTCAAGGAACTGAGCAATCAGGAACGGGTCTTTGACGCCGCGTGATGATTCAACACCAGAAGAAACATCTGCTCCGGTGGCCCCGGAGATTCTCAACGCCGGGGCAACATTGGCAGGGCTTAGCCCGCCGGCTACTAACCATTTGCGTCCAGCAGCCAATTCACGCACAGCAGCGTAATCCCAACTTTCACCACTGCCTGGCACGGAGGCATCGATGAGCAAAAGCTCTTCGCCCCAATCAGTGAATTCTTCCGCAGTGGCATCACGACGTACGGCACGGATGACCTTAAACCCAGCAGCCTGGGCCTGAGCCACGTCCTCTTTGGTGCGCTGGCCATGAAGCTGAACCCAGCCCACCTGTGCTTGTCTCGCCCTTTGAACCACGGTAGGGATATCTTCTGAACGGAAGACCGCAACGGTGGCAATGTCTTTCGGAACCAGTGCAACAAGAGTTGCGGCGTCTTGCGGAGCAATTTCCCGAACGCTAGAAGTCAGCACAAAACCAATCGCATCTGCGCCGTGGCTTATGGTTACCTGAACATCTTCGGCAGTGGAAAGCCCGCAGACCTTGACCAACGGTTTTACATTGTTCATGAGGCGCTCGATCCTACCAGGTGCACTGGTGTGTAACCGCCAGGTGCGTTAGCTCGAATGGCCACCAACTCACGAGCGTGCTCCCACAAGCGCCGGTCCTCTTCACTGACCGGAACCCAAGGCTTGACCGGAACGGCAGTTCCCGTCTCGTCGCGGGTGACCATCACTGTCAGGCAGTAAGTGGTTAGATTCATTTCGCGTGATTTCGGGTCACCGGAGCGCACATGGACAGCGACGTGCATACCCTTGCTGCCGGTGTATACCAAGCGAGCTTCTACCTCAACCAAATGTCCAATAAACAGTGGCTGATAAAAACGCACGCCACCGGAGAAAACAGCAACAGTATCCTGCTGGCAGTAACGGGCAGCGCAAAGCTGGGCAGCCTCATCGATCCACTTCATCACGATGCCACCGTGGACTTTACCGCCCCAGTTCACGTCTGTTGGTGCTGCCATGAACCGAAGGGTAACGCGTTCGGCGGTGCCAGCATCCGTGTATTGCTGATCTTTCATCGACGCAACGATCTGTTCACGGATCTCAATGCGTGCCAGCGCGTCGTCGCGCAGTTCTATTTCACGTACCGTGCCCGGGCTGAAACTAGGCACCGCGGTTGGTTTGCCTGATTCATCCACAGCAACAAAAATCACCAGACAGTTACTCGATGCCACGGGGCGCAGTTCGCGTGGATCTCTGAAGGAAACTTCAGTCTGAATGTGCATGGAGCTGGTTCCGGTGTAGACCACTGAGGCTGTTACTTCTACAAGATCACCGGAGTGAATCGGATCAGCAAAGTGGATATTGCCAACGTAGGCGGTGACGCAATAGCTAGTGGACCAACCTACAGCGGCAGCGTAAGCGGCCTTGTCAACCCACTCAAGTACGGTGCCCGCTGGAACCATCCCGTTGACATCAACGTCAGTAGGGGCGGCAAGAAAACGCAGGGTAACGGAATGGGGGCGCTGTTTTAGCTCCGAAGTGCTCATGCACCAAGTTTCTCTCACAAGCGCTCTGAGCGGCAATGTGTGACAAAGCCCCTGCAATCCGCCCCTGAATCTGTCCTAGGATAGTGATGTGCGTAGGCTTTTTGGAATTCTCTCAGCAACAACGGTAATGGTCGTGGCTCTGCGTATCTTCGCTGCCGCAGCTACCGCCGGATTGGTGATCTTACTGGGACAGGGATTTGACCTGTTCTATCGAGGCGAATCCCCAGACACACGTTGGTACATCGGGGTTGCCGGTGAATTACTTGCCCTGGCACTATCAACGTTCTTGGTCCCTGTGGTTATTGCGCACGATAGCCAACAGCTCACCGCCTATCATCGTTCCAAGCTGCTCAAGCATTACCTGTCCATCGGTCCGCTGGCCGTTCGACGGGCCGGCGAGGGAGAGCTGGTGCACTCGGCCATGGATTTGGTGGAACGCTCGGTGAAATTCCGTTCAAGCTTCCTTGGCCCAGCCAGTGCCGCGGTGGCCACTCCCGTCTTAATCCTTGTGTTCATTGCACTGTTTATTGACCCGCTCAGTGCCATTTTGCTTTTGATCCCCACCGCTTTGGTGCCGGTCATCGTCTTGGGATTCCAGAAGCGCTTTGGCGGATCCGCCGGTGAGTACCGCAGGGCTCAAGGAATCTTGTCGGCCACCTTCTTGGATGCACTTCGCTCACTAAATATGCTCAAGCTCAACGGTGGCAGTAGCTGGATGGGCGAAACCATTGGGTCGGCAACCGAACGGGTGCGCCAGCAGGTCATGAAACTTTTGGCCCGCAACCAGCTCATCCTCTTGGTCATTGATTCCAGCTTTGCGGTGTTGCTCTTGGCAAGCTCCGCAGCTCTAGCCTGGTGGCGAACCAGTTCAGGGGCCATGAGTCCAGGTTTGGGATTCGCACTGATCATTCTCAGCTATTTGATGCTTGCTCCGGTGAACTACGTAGGTAGTTTCTTCTACATCGGGATGACCGGGCGGGCAGCAGAGAAAAAGCTAGCCGAAATTCAAGACATTCCGATGCACCCTTCGATGGCCAACCCACTGACCGTCAATCTGTCGCAGAACGGATTGTTCATCGAAGATCTCTGCGCGAGTTACAACAACGCCGATCTGGCACTGAACAAGATTAATCTCCAATTCCCCGTCGGATCCCGAACAGCTATTGTGGGTCCCTCCGGAAGCGGCAAGAGCACCCTGATTCGGGTGTTGCAAGGACAGCTGCAATCCTCGGCCGGGATCATTCATGACGGCCGCCAAGCCATGGGTCCTGCCACTCTTAAGGCGAATACCGCGGTGGTTGAACAGCAAGCCACACTATTCGGCGTGAGCATAGCTGCGAACCTGCGACTAGGTGCACCTAACGCCACCGATGAACAACTCAGGGCGGTGATCAGCCAAGTCCGGATGGACTCATGGCTGGCAGATCAACCCCTGGGACTTGACCAACCACTGGGTGAAGGTGGGGCCCGGCTCTCCGGTGGCCAAGCGCAACGGCTTGCCTTGGCTCGTGCCCTGTTAGCACAGCGCCCAGTGCTCTTACTTGATGAACCCACCAGTGCCTTGGACGTGCACAGCGAAGCAGATATTCGCCAAAGCCTGAGAGAGCTTGGCTCATCAACAACGATCATCACCGTCACCCATCGTCTTGGACTATTAGCCGATTTTGACTACGTCGTGGTCATGGATCAAGGACGAGTTATACAGTCCGGGCCGCGCGGACAACTGGTGAATCAAGACGGTTATCTCAAAGGCGCATTAAACGATCTGTCACAGCGCACCGCGCAGCTACAGGCTTCAGGTCTACGTGCCTTGGGGGAGGGGAAAGCATGAGTCAAGAAAAGAAGCGCACTGTCTCCACAGTCTTCTGGCTCATCGGTACCACTAAGGATCTGGTACCACCGTTGGCGTTAGCCAGTGTTTTCTCGTGCCTGACGCGTCTGGCTTCGTTGAGCATTTACGTTCTTGCCGGCATTGGGTTGAGCAAGGTGCTGGGCCTGAACAGTATTGAAGTGCTCAATTCTTTGAACTGGTGGTTGCTGGCAGGATCCATCGTGGTTCTGGGCCTTGCTAAGGGCGTGCTGCGCTACCTGGAACAATATGTGGGACACCGCGTAGCGTTCCTGTCGCTAGCGCGTCTACGGCGGCGGATGTACGCAGCCTTTGAACGCCAAGCTCCCTACAACGCGGCCACTAAAAATTCCGGACGCCTACTGGCCCGAGCCACCAGTGACATCGACAAGGTTGAAGTGTTCTTCGCGCACACGCTACCGCCAGCGGTAGCCGCGGTAGTGATCAGTGCACTGGCTACTTGGGCAACGTGGATTTACTTCGGCGAACTTCCCGCGTTGATCCTACTTTGTGCTTACACGCTGATAGGCCTGATCATTCCACTCATTGGGGTGCGCACACTACGGGCCAATTCGGCAACTACGGCTTCTGCAAGAGGAGCGCAAAACCAGCTGATGAATGAAGCGATGTGGGGCATAGAAATCCTGCACAGCTTCCGCGGCGGCAACGAGACACTGAGAAAACTGCGTGAGAGCACCAGCCAATCAGGGGCTGCCAGCCTACGCACCGGCACCATCACAGCGCTACGCGCGACACTCACCCAGCTGACCATCTGGGGAAGTCTGCTGGCCCTGTTCATTGTCCTGGGCGGCCAACATCAGTTGGGTGCTCTGGTGATCTTGGGCTGCGCCGCTGTGCCTTCCTATGAAGCGGTACGAACCGTTGATGGGTTTGTGCTTGGACTCCAGGATTCGCTGGCTAGCGCTCGTCGGCTGCATGCCACAGCCACCCAAAAGCCCGAAGTGGCCGAAGTGGCCAAGCCAAAAGAACTCCCTGAAGCTGGCGCCCTAAAGATCAACGATGTGGCAATCAGCTACGGGTCCCAGCAAGTGGTCAGCGGGCTAAATCTCGAACTGAATCCCGGGGGCATGGTGGCTCTGGTTGGCGAGAGCGGATCAGGGAAATCATCGATTGCTTCCGCTGTGGTTAGAGCGGTGAACTTCACCGGGTCTATCACCTTTGGCGGTGTAGACATCACCGAAGCTGCGCTGAGCGAACTGCGGGAAAAGATCATGTTGGTCTCCCAGGAGGCAGTGATGGTTCGCGGAACATTGCGTGAAAACCTGCTGTTGGGTCACGAAGGCATCAGTGATGAAAAGTTGGAAGAAGTACTCGAAGAGTTGGGCCTGAGCACTTGGCTACAACAACAGAAATCCGGGCTCAACACGCGCTTAGGGGATCGGTCCTCAAGACTCTCTGGAGGACAGCGTCAACGGTTGGCATTAGCTCGGGCACTGGTCCGTGAACCTGCGGTGTTGATTCTTGATGAGTCCACCAGTGCATTGGACACTGCCAGTGAAAAACTCGTGTTGCAGGCAATCGAACGCCGGCGTCAGCACTCAATGAGTGTCATCATGATAAGCCACCGACTGGCAACTGTGGGCCATGCGCAGCAGATCTTGGTGTTGGAAAATGGTGCAGTCGCTGAAAGCGGAAACGCCGGGCTGTTGCTGGGGCAGAAAGACTCGCTGTTTGCACAAATGGCCATTCGTGAGGCGGATCGAATCCTCCCTGCGTAGATGCCTGACAATCACGTCCTAAACTATTAGGCTCGCACCATGATGCGAATAGTGGTTCTCCTGTTCTTAGGTGTGCTCGCGACCGGTTTTGTGATCACCGCAATCCTGGCCAGTACCTCTGGAGGATGGGTCTGGTGGATCTTGGTGGCGCTAACCGGGCTTCTGGTCTTGCTTGGAGTTCGGGACCTTGTGCAGAAAAAGCATGCGATCTTGCGCAACTTCCCCATTGTGGGGCACGCGCGTTACCTCTTTGAATTCATCCGCCCAGAAATTCAGCAGTACTTCATCGAGCGCAATACCGATGGCAAACCTTTTGACCGTGATACTCGCTCCCTGATTTATGCGCGTGCCAAAGGAGCCGACAGCCACAAGGCCTTCGGTACTGAACGCAATGTGAACGAATTGGGCCACGAGTACCTGCTTCATTCGGCGGCGCCAGTTGCTCCTCCCACCAGTCAGTTCAGAGTCAAAGTTGGTTCCAGCCAATGTACTCAGCCCTATGAGATTTCGTTGATGAATATCTCCTCGATGAGTTTCGGCGCTTTGTCAGCTAATGCTGTTTTAGCCATGAACAAGGGTGCTGAAATGGGGGAGTTTGTCCATGAAACCGGAGAAGGCGGGCTGACTAAGTACCACCTGGAGTACGGGGCAGATCTGTTCTGGGAGATCGGGTCAGGTTACTTTGGCTGCCGTACCCCCGAGGGACGGTTCAACCCGGAAACCTTCGCCAAGAAGGCTAACCACGAGAAGGTCAAGGGCATCACCATCAAGCTCTCGCAGGGTGCCAAGCCCGGATTGGGCGGTGTGCTTCCGGCAGCAAAGGTCACCGCAGAGATTGCGGAAGCCCGTGATGTTCCGATGGGTGTGGATTGCATTTCCCCAGCTAGCCATGCCGAGTTCTCGACTCCACGAGAACTAATGCATTTTGTCGGTAAACTGCGTGAGCTTAGCGGCGGCAAGCCAATCGGAGTGAAGTTCTGCGTTGGTTCGCGTACCGACATCATGGCGCTGTGTAAGGGCATGCTAGATACCGGCATCCTGGTTGACTTCATCACCGTGGACGGTGCTGAAGGTGGCACGGGTGCAGCTCCGCTTGAGTATGAAGACCACGTTGGCGCACCGCTCACCGAGGGGCTGATGCTGGTGCACAATACGTTGGTGGGTGCGGGACTACGTGATGAAGTCCGATTGGCGGCCGCGGGCAAAATTGCCAACGGATCTGACATCATCAAACGCCTGATTCAAGGTGCCGATTTCACCTTCTCCGCGCGTTCAATGATGATGGCCACCGGTTGTATCCAAGCTCAGCAATGCCACACCAATCACTGCCCGGTGGGTGTGGCTACGCAGAACAAGCGGTTGATGCGAGCCTTAGACGTAGAAGATAAAGGGCACCGCGTCTACAACTACCATCACCTGACAGTTACTGAATCTGCACAGATCATGGCATCAATGGGGCTCACCAGCCCGACACAACTAAATACCCGAATGCTACGTCGCCGGGTCAACCTACAGTCAACCAGGTCCTATGCTTCGCTGTTCCACTGGCTTCGTCCAGGCGAACTGCTTGACGAAGCCCCGGGTCTTGGAAGGAAGACTGGGAGGAAGCGGACTCAGATCACTTCGGCGAGCACGCACCATTGCATTACGAAGAACCAATGGGCGTGGGCATTGAAGCCAGCGTCGTGCGAGAGCCTCATGATGCGGTGAGCGCACCGCGTATTGAACCTAGGGAATCAGCGAAGGTTCGTCCGGTGCATTCGGACGTCACCCGACCCGAAGGCCGACCCGGAGTCGACAGCTAAAGCTGAGAATCACGCACCAAGGACCGTAATTCGTCCTGGTCAACTTCGCCTACCAGCGTAGGAGACCAGTGCGGGTTGCGGTCCTTGTCTATCACCTGAGCACGGATACCTTCAGCCAGATCAGGCCGATACATCAAGAACCGTGCCAAGCGTAATTCGCGGTCTAATGCGGAGCGCAGATCTTGTTCAACGCGGGCCTCTCGCACCGAATGGAACGCTGCACAAATGCTGGAGGGCGAATTAGCTTTCAGCAACTGTGCGGCTTGATCCGCCGCCGGGTGCACCATCTGCTCCAAACGACTAATAACTTCTTGCGGGGTATCGGCGCTGAACGCGTGATCAACCCAGCCTTGGATTTGTTCAACTCCGTGAGACTCGGGCGCCCCATGAAGTACCTCGATAGCTGAGATGATTTCTGCTGCGGAAAGTCCGAGGAATTCATCAAGCTCATCCAAGATGTTCTCGGCAAAGGAGTCGGTCACTACAACGTCAGCAAACCCCATGAAAACTGCATCCGCGCCGGCGAATGAGGTAGCGCTCATGGCGAAGTATTCCCCTAGGTGTCCTGGAGAGTTGGCCAGCAAATGACTTCCACCCACATCAGGGGTGTAGCCGATTTTGGCTTCGGGCATCCCCAATTTTGCGCTTGCCGTGACAAGCCGGATCGGCGCATGAGATGCCAAGCCCACGCCGCCACCCATCGTGATGCCGTGAGCCAGGGTGATCAGTGGCTTGGGATAGGTGGAAATAAGATAGTCGAGATCAAACTCCAAAGACAGCAGGTTGATGAAGTCCTGATGTTTTCCGGTAGTGATCGCTTGATGGAAATCTGCAATGTCCCCGCCAGCACAGAAACCCCGCTCGCCGCACCCCGTCAAAAGAACCAGTTGGATCGATGGATCCTCGGCCCATACTTTCAGTACTCTCGTCAGCTCAGTGAGCATCTGAAGAGTTAGAGCGTTGAGCTTAGCGGGGCGGTTGAGCTCTATGTGCCCAATGGGTCCATAAACATGTGAGAGAACCGTAGATCCGTTGTTGGTTTGGTTGTGAGCGCTAGTCATCAAAAGACTCTCTTGATAAATTCTTAGGCACGTGCGGTGCCAAACGGTCAGGGCCAGGTTCTACTGCGCTTGGTCTTACTGCGCGGGTTTTACTGGGCCAAGATCTGGGCTAGTCGGTCTAAGACCAGCGCCACCTTTGGCTTTTTAGAGTTCTCTGGTTTCAGCGCAAAGATGGAACGTGCCAAACGGATCTCCGGAGCATCCACGATACGAATACCTTCCGGGGCGTTGGCCATGGCAAGGTCAGGAACTAACGCGGCACCCAGGCCTGAAGACACCAAGCTCAGCGAGGCATTAAAGTCATCGCAGTAGGCAGCCACCTGCGGGTGGATGTTGTACGAAGAGAACAGCCGGGAGATCAGGGTAGCGTCCGAGGTTCCAGGGTGGTGGAAGATCCACGGCCATTCGGCCAACTGGTCAACGGTGAGCTGAGAGTCTTCGGCGATAGGCCATGAGGCGGGAATGACCACACGGAATTGGTCGTCACCTAGCCATGTGCGTTCCAGGGATGCAGGCCACGATAGTCCGCCGGGACCCACCTGGAAGATCAGCGCGAGGTCGAGGTCTCCACCGGTGCCTAGACCGGCAACGGTCTGTTGCGGTTCACCGATCCACAAGCGCAAGTTGATTCCTAGCGAGGACCAGTCACGTGCTGTCAGGATTTGTGGCAACGCGTAAGTGGCCAAGGAAGGGAAGATGCCTAGCTTGATCTCTTCAAGGTCGGTGGCCTCGGTGGAGATCGTGGCGACATCGGCCATGAGCGCGTCAAGGTCTGTCAGCACACGCTTAGCGTGGCGAACCATGCGCATGGCCCCAGGCGTAGGAGTGATAGAGCGGGCGCCTCGGACAAACAAGGTTGTGCCGGTGCTCCGCTCCAGCGCTGTCATCTGCTGAGATACAGCACTGGCCGTGTAGCCTAGGCGGGTTGCGGCCGTGGCAAAGGAACGATGCGCCACTACTTCGAGTAGCGTGCGCAGATGAACTGGATTAATCACTTCTAAAGTCTATGGCCTTTAGCCCAAGTTTTGCTTCGCCGCCGTGTCAGTCGTCATCCTCAGGTTCAAAGGTTTCGTCTTCTTCATCATCGTCGGAACCGTCGTTGGAGAATTCGTTGTCCAGATCATCTTCGGTTTCTAGATCATCGTCGTAGAGGTACTGACGCTGGGCTAGCGGATCATGATTGCGCATGGTCTCTGGCATGTCGCTGGATCCTTCATAGGCCTGAGAGTCACGTCCGTCATCAGGCTCGTAGATATCGTTGCCGTATTCCGTGCCAAATTCTGTTGGTTCGAATTCCCTGCTCATCGCGCGCTCCTTCGGTGATACGAGGGATCCACCTTCGAAGCCGGGGATACTCCTCGTGACTTCTCGTAGCACCAGCCTAGGACCACGCATCTGGAAACTAAAGACTTGTTTTAAATTTCTTTTAGGTGGTGGGAACTAGAGCATTTATTAGTGATCATGTTCGGTGTAGTGTTCCAGCAAAGGGGAGGAGCGGTAGGCCAGATGAGTGTGCAAAGCGAACGTGGTTTCCGAACGGGTGACTCCCTTGATGCGCAAGATCTGGCGCAGCGCAGACTGCAGCTGGTGAGTGTCGGTGGCAATGAGTCGAACCCACACATCTCCGCGCCCGGACGTCTCATGGATTTCTAAAACATTCGGGATCTGACGCAGAGCGGTGATGACCGTATCAAGGTCACGGTGGCTCACCTCCAAGGTGACAAAGGCCAGCACGTCGTAGCCCAACTTACCGAGGTCAATATCGCGACCGCCATCTCGAAGAATTTCTGAACGCTGCAATCGGCGCAAACGTGACTGAGCGGTATTGCGGGCGATGCCTACCTCATCAGCAAGTTCCGAAATTTGGATACGCGGGTCCTTGATTAAGGACAGCAGCACCTTGAGGTCTACTTCGTCTAAGCGCACTATATGCTCACTCCAGGGGTTGTTGCGGGGCGTTATTTTGACCAAACTGCTCAAATCCTAGCAAGAATTCTTTCGACCTGCTTTGAAAGGGTGGATATTAGTGAGTGAACGATCTGTTGCAGTAGACAAACTCAAGCAGAACGCTCAACTCACCGGTGGGGAAGCGAGTAGCCCCACCGGTTAAAACTTTTTCAGGACTGTTCCTGATCCCAAGACCTGATCTATTTTGCTACCGGGAGTGAACGTGTCCGTCATCAGTGAACTGCGCATGCAGCCCATGCAGCACCGGACGCTTTCCTGGAACCCGGGCTTGACCACACGTCTGGTCATCACGGTGGCAGTGAGCTTCCTGTTGTTGGTGGGCGCCAACCTAGCTACGCCGCTGTACCCAGCGCTTCAGACCGAACTACATTTGGGCGCGATGGGAACTACCATCGCGTTCGCCAGCTATGTCTGCTCGCTGATGCTTTTCCTATCCACCGTTGGACACTGGTCCGATCACATTGGACGTCGAGCTGCCCTGGTCATCGCCGTACTGGTCTCGCTCATTGGCACGCTCGTCTTTGCTTCGGCCTCTAATCTGGTCGAGCTTTGCCTCGGGCGAGGACTCCAAGGAACTGGCGTCGCGCTAGCTACCGGTGCCAGCGCGGCAGCTCTGCGTGAGCTTTTGCCTTCCAAGCCTGAATGGGCCTCACGCTTCACGCTCTTGGCATCCTCGGGTGGAGTTGCTTTCGGACCGGTCTTGGGCGGATTGCTGGCAAACCTTCCCGGTGGGCGAACTACCGTGTTCTTGATCCAAGCCATTTTGTTGCTGTTGATCATGGTCCCGTTGGGTACCTTGCAAGCACGTCCAGCCATTGCCATGGCCGAACGAGGCAAGCGCGGCAAGGCACTAGCCCCTCGCCGTCTGGGCATTCCAAGTACTGCACGTTCCCAGTTCTGGCTGGCCGCACTGGTAGGGTTCTTGAGCTTCGCCGTCTTCGGCTTTGTGCTCTCCTTGGCGCCGGGCTACTTCGCTCAGGTCTTTGGGCTGGAATCAAAGTGGATCATTGGCCTGATTGCCGGGCTGCCTCTGGGAGTCTCCGCACTATCCCAGGTAGTAGTGCGTGGAGGGGCAAAACTTCTTCCCGTCGGTTTGGGACTCATGGCAGTATCTACCGTTCTGCTGGCCTTCGCCGCCGAACACCACCTATTGGTCCTTGCCCTGCTGGCTCTGGGCATGGTGGGTCTGGGCCAAGGCATGAGCTTCCGCACCGCTTTTGCTAAGGCAGTTGACTCGGTCAGCGACCGTCAGCACGCGCAAACCGTGTCCACCATCTACCTGGTGACGTACCTCGGCAGTGCAGTTCCAGTGATCGCACTGGGATGGGCCGTTGGTGTATTTGGCCAGGAAACTAGCATTCTGGTCTTTGCGATCTGCTGCTCTGTTCTTGCTGCAGTTCTTGGTCTCTGGGCCATCATTGGACAGCGCACCAAAGCTTAGATTTCAGAACTAAAGCGTAAATACTTCGCCCCCGAGTTCAACAGAACTCGGGGGCGAAGTGCGTCTAGGCATTACTGCTATTACTGCGCGGCGACCAATTCGGAAGCCTTGGCGGTGATCATGACCGATTCCAAACGTTCCCGCTCTTCAGTGGGGTAGTGAATGGTGATCAGTTCATCGGCCTGAGCTGCGGTAGCGAAGTGCTGAAGGTAATCAGCAACCTGCTCGCCGGTACCTACTGCGGTGTAGCGCATCATGTCCAAGATCTGCTCTGCCTGTGGGGTGTCCATCAGCATGTCGATCTCGGCTTCGGTGAATTCCTTCTTGGCGTTGCGACCCAGGAATGCAGCCACACGGTGACGCTTGGCCACGTTGAGCAACTCGTGGGCCTTTTCGGAAGTTTCTGCCGCGAGTACACCAACACCAGCAATCACGTATGGTTCGGACAGCTGCGCCGAAGGCTGGAACTCGTCTCGGTACACGCGGATGGCTTCATGCAAAGCGGCCGGTGCGAAGTGCGAGGCGAAGGAGTATGGCAAGCCAAGCTGGGCGGCGAGCTTTGCGCCAAACAGCGACGAACCCAAGATGTACAGTGGCACGTTGGTGCCAGCGCCTGGGGTGGCGGCAACGGTAGGAACCCGTGACTCACCGGCGAGGTAGGCCTGAAGCTCAAGCACATCGTGTGGGAAAGTATCGGCGGCTGATGGGTCGCGACGAAGGGCGCGAAGGGTGGTCATATCAGTGCCCGGGGCGCGGCCTAGACCAAGGTCGATGCGGTCCCCATAGATGGTGGCCAAGGTACCAAACTGCTCAGCGATCACCAATGGTGAGTGGTTTGGCAGCATGACCCCGCCCGAGCCCAATCGAATGGTCTCGGTGTGGTGGGCTACGTGGCTGATCAGCAGAGAAGTCGCGCTGGAGGCGATGGTCGGCATGTTGTGGTGCTCGGCGTACCAAACACGCTCATAACCATGACGTTCTGCGGTCTGGGCTAGGCGGACAGAGGACTTAAAAGAGTCGGAAATAGTTTGACCGGGAGCAACCGGGGCAAGATCCAAAATAGATAGCTTCACATTTAGTGCAACCGGTCAGTGCGCTGATGTATTCCAGTGATCTGCAACGCTCATAACAAAAAGAAGGTCACCCGCAATGCGGATGACCTTCTTTTGAAAAGTCAGGCGTTAGAGCCAAAGACCTTCTTTAGAGAGCGCGGATATCTGCAGCCTGCAGACCCTTTGGACCCTCAACAACTTCGAACTCGACCTTCTGGCCTTCGTCCAGGGTACGGAAACCCTGGGTCTGGATGGCGCTGAAGTGAGCGAAGACATCTGGATCTCCGCTGTCTGGTGCGATGAAGCCGAAGCCCTTTTCAGCGTTGAACCACTTTACGATTCCGGTTGCCATGTTTCTATTTGGTCCTTTCAGACGTTTCTCGCCGGTTCTATTGGCGATCTTGGTTGTAATCTACGTAAGGCCTCACTCCCTGGTGGAAGAACAGATCTTACGAAGCAGCCAAGTCATTCACTGCACGTCTAGAAGGGGGCTCGCGTCAACCGAGGTGGTTCGACATTCACATACTTCTAACGGGTACTTCGCGAATTACTTTGGAACTACACTGCCTAGCCTACGTGCTAGCCGTCAACAATTGAATAACTTTGAACCAATTAATCAAAAATTTGGTCAAGCGGTGCGTTCAGTTCACTTAATTGCCGGTTTGATGACGCGAAATACAAGGACTGCAGCTACCAAAGACAGTGTGGCAGCGATTGTCGAAGTAAGTAATACACCGTGATCGAAGGCCTGCGCCGCCGAAGCCAGCAGCGCTTGAGCATCACTTGCGTTCAAGGATGCCGCCACCTGATGCGCACCTCCCAGAGTTTCACCTGCCAGCTGTGCCTGCTCCTGGCTTAACGATCCTGGGACCAGCAACCGTGTGGAGTAGACCGAGTTTAAGATGGAGCCCAAGACCGCGACGCCCAACACCGAACCGACTTCATAGGCCGTCTCGGAAATGGCCGAAGCAGCACCAGCCTTGGAAGCGGGAACCGCCGCCAGTGTCATGTCATTGGACAAGGTCTCGGTCATGCCGATTCCAGTACCCAATACCGCGAAGGCAACCATCAGCACCGGTGCGCTTAAGTGATCTCCCGCCAGCAACACCATCAGGTAGGCCGCCGCGGAGAAGATCAAACCCAGCGCCATAATGTTTGGCGAACCAAAACGACGCGACAGGGCCACTGCTGCCAACCCGAAGAGCATGGTCAAAACCAGTCCGGGGGTCATCCATAAACCAGCTTGGATGGGGCTGAATCCGGTGATGAGCTGCAAATGCTGGGAGACGAAGTAGATAAAACCAACCAGCGAGAAGACCCCGATGAGGTTGACCATGAGCGCTCCGGAGAAGGGTGCATTCTTGAACAATCGCATGTCAAGCATGGGGGATTCACTGGCCAGCTGCCGGCGCACAAAGGTGATACCGCTGAGAACAGCCAACCCGACACTCGCTACTAGAACAAACCACGGTGCGGTGGCGAAAGTCTTGATGGCATAGGTAAAGGGCAACAGGGTGAGGATGATCAGCACAATCGACAGCGGATCAACCCGTCCAGGATTGGGGTCCTTGGATTCGGGAACCAAGACCAACCCGCCGATCAGTAGCGGCAACAACATGGGAACTGCCATCAGGAAGACCGAGCCCCACCAGAAGTGTTCTAGCAGTAGCCCGCCAACGATTGGTCCCAGTACCGCACCTCCCGAGAAGGCAGCTGCCCAGACAGCAATAGCGGTACGTCGTTCGGTGGCGTCCGGGAAGATGGTGCGGATCAGCGACAGCGTGGCTGGCATCAGCATGGCGCCAAAAATGCCCAGCAGGGCACGAGCTGCAATGAGCTGGCTGGCGTCGGTGGCGAAGGCTGCCACGGCTGAAACAATGGCAAAACCGGTGGCGCCGATCAACAGCAGGCGGCGTCGCCCGATGCGATCTCCGAGTGAACCCATGGGGACGAGGAGCCCGGCCAAAACCAGGGCGTAGATGTCAATGATCCACAGCAGCTGATTGCCGGTGGGGGACAGAGCTTCGGTCATCGCCGGTACGGCAAAGGACAAGACGGTGTTGTCCACGGAAATCAGCAGTACCGGGAAAATTAGAACAGACAACGCCGCCCAACGACGCGGCTTGCTTAATGCAGAAGCGCGTTCGGAGATGTTTGAGCTCATAACTTTCACCTTTGGGAGTTAGTAGAAATGTGTGGTTTGCCCACAAATTGTAACTGTACCGTCTAGACGGTACAGTTACAATTGACGATAAGGTTGAATTGATCACCGCCCCAACGAAACGGAGAGCCATGGCCCGCCCACCTGCTGCTCGCAACAAAGTGCTGGAATCCTACATATCGCTGTTATGCGAAGAAGGAGAACGCGCAGCAACGCTGGACGCCACCGCAGCACGCGCCGGCGTATCCAAAGGGGGACTGCTCTATCACTTCGCGTCGAAAGAAGCGCTAGCTGAAGCGGTTATCGAAGCCGCTGAAGTACACATTGCCCATGACGTTGAACTTATGAGCAACTCAGCAGAAGGCGGCGCTGCCTACTTCATCCGCACCAGCGCCGAAGTAGACACGGAACTGGACCGCCACCTTGTGGCCCTCCACCGGCTGGCGCAGGCTGGAGTCAAGAGCGCCACAGACAAAATCGAAAGCACCAACGAGCGATGGTACGGGGCTATTCTCGAAGATGTGGGCAGCAAAGATCTCGCCCATTTGGTGATGCTCACCGGTGAGGGACTCTACGCTTCTCTTTCACTTCCAAGCAATTGGTACCAACGTAATTTTGCTGGTGAGCTCGATCGCTTACTAGAGTTAGTCTCATCAATCAAAAAGTTGGGGAATCTCAACCAACACTAAGCAGGAAGACTTCAATGGCGAAAGACAGCGACTCCACGTCTTTACGCGGACGGATCGGGGCGCTTGTAGGCATCCTTATGCTCGCCCTGTCGCTTCGTGCGGCGGTAGTTTCTGTCCCGCCCCTGTTAGCCAGGATCAAGACGGACATTGAATTTACCGAACTCACCACCGGTCTGCTGGCAATGCTTGCCCCGGTGGTCTTTGCAGTTTTCGGCCTGCTCACTCCGCGACTGATCAAGACTTTTGGGCTTGAGAAGACCTTGATCATCTCGCTCGCCTGTGCCGTACTTGGACAGCTGGCACGAGTTTTTATGCCCGAGGTCTACTCATTCCTCGCCCTATCCATCGTGGCCTTGGCCGGATATGGAATGGGAAACGTAGTCCTGCCGCCACTGGTTAAGAAATATTTCCCAGAACGCATCGGGATGGTCACCAGCGGCTACGTCACCATGATTGCCGTGGGTACCTGGATGGCACCACAGTTCTCGGTCCCACTGGCCAATGTGAGCAACTGGCAAGTCTCCATCGGAGCTTGGGCGGCACTTTCGGGCATCGTATTGATCCCTTGGATCCTTCAGCTCTTTGCTGACCGCGGGGTCAAGCGCTCGGAGCATCTGGTCGGTGCCAATGGCGTGCCTCATCCGGTTATCAAGATCAACCCCTGGAAGTCCAAAGTCGCTTGGGGTCTGGCGATCTTCCTGGCAGGTAACTCAGCCCAGACCTATGTGTACTTCACTTGGCTGCCACCGTATCTGCAAGACCGTGGACTTGATGAACTCACCGCGGGCAACATGCTGGCACTCTTTGCCATCCTTGGCCTGCCGATGAGCCTGCTGGTTCCGCTATGGGTTCCAAGACTAAAAACCCGATTGTCGCAGTACTGATTTTCACCGCCTGCTGGATCGTTGGGCACCTAGGTATTTTCCTCTCACCAACCCATAACACCGTGCTGTGGATCTGCGCTGCCGGGCTGGGTCAGGGCACCTTTGCTGTCGCCCTGCTGATGATGAACTTGCGTTCGCGAACCACCTACGGTTCGGGTGTGCTTTCCGGCTTTGCCCAGGGGCTGGGCTATGCGGGCGCAGCAGTGGTTCCAATGCTCTTTGGTGTCGTGCAGAAAGCTACGGACTCTTGGGGTGCTGCGTTCTCGATGCTCGGCGGTTGCCTCATCGTGATGCTCATCGGTGCAGTGATCATCAACCCATCACGGACCATTGAAGACGATGCGCCCACGACTGAAGAAATGGGCAAGCTCGAACGCATCGACTAGGGTTCAGCGCGAACCTAGAATCAGTGCGAACCTAGAAGTAGTGACGCTGCGGACCGTCTGACCCCGGTGCGCTGGGGTTCGGACGGTGCCAGTGTCCGGCGGCCAAAGGCACCGACCAACCGAAACGCAACGACGCAACACGGATGATAAAGGCCAGCGCAGCGATACCTGCTCCGACCGCAGCGTTCATCAATCCAGCGTGCCAGGCTACAGCTGTGAGAGCTGAACCCACCATGGCAGCCATCGCATAAATATCGCGGGGGTTGAACAGATCCGGGGTCACATTAGAAATGACATCACGCAGCAATCCGCCGCCCACACTGGTAATAATGCCTAGCAGCACGGCAGTTACCGGATTGAAGTGATGTTCCAACGCTTTGAGGGTGCCGGTGACACAGAATAGGCCCAGCCCTGCAGCGTCAAAAAGCTGAATGAGTCGGTGCAATTTCTTTACCGCCGGTGTGAAGGCATAAACGCACAACGCGGCCAAGGCTGGTGGCACAAAGTAGATCGGATGCTGGAAGGTCGCAGGGGACTCGTTAAGGATCAAATCTCTGACCACTCCGCCGCCCAAACCGCAGACTCCACCGAGGAAGGCAGAACCTAAGAGATCAAATCCGCGCCGGGCAGCCATTAAAGATCCTGCAACGGCGAAGAAGAAGATGCCGACGAGTTCGATCAGAATATACATTCCAGAGCCCTTAGCGGAGTCGGCGAAGTGTGGTCAATGCCCAATTATTGCCTGTCTGAGCCTTAGCCAACAATCTTGGCGATTTTCACCAGTGTGTTGTGGTTTCTTGTCGTGATGATTCTTCGCTTGGCTTGGGCCTGGATCAGCTTCGCTACTGGGTCAGTGGTGCTGGTTCCCTTAGAAACGATCCAGCAGATGGCCCGGCCGATGATCAATAATTCTCTGGAGTCATCTAACGTCTTGATGGCCTCGCCCATAGCTAGGGCATCATCTTCGCTCTGGCACAGCGTGAGATAACAGTGATGCTCTGCCACTGGATCAGGCAGAGGCATCCCAAAAGGTCCGGATAATTCTTTGATTTCTTCGGCGGTATAAACCAACGTGGGGATCTCGCGTTGGTAGTGCGTTGCCAGAAGTTCATTGCAAGTAGCTTGAATGATCTGCGGGTCAGACTCTTCTGATGAAAGCACCACGTTACCGCTGGCCAGCAAGGTCTTGACCTCGGTGAAGCCGGCGGATAGCAGTAACTGCGACAAGTCCTTCATAAGGACCTTTACGCCACCAACGTTCACTCCGCGAAGAAATACGGCAAATTTACTCATTGTTTTCCAAGCTCTTGAACATGAATCTTCTTAGGGGTCGTTCTGTATCCCAAAGATCGCTAGGATCAAGAATATGCCTATGCACTTGCCTTTCGGATCCTGGCCCTCATCAATCACAGCACAAGACGTTGCTGCAGGGACCAAGCCATTGGGCGGCGCCTGCTTCTACGGCGAGCGGATTATTGTCCAAGAAGGACGCCCCGCTGAAGGTGGCCGCATCACCCTGGTCGATTACGACAGCAACGGCCAAGCTGGCAAACAGCTGGTTGATGCCCCGTTCAACGTTCGCTCACGAGTCCACGAATACGGTGGAGCGAGCTGGACGCTCATCGAACAGGGCGCCGCACAAATAATCTTTGCTAACTTCAGCGACCAGCGTGTTTATTCCTTAACTATTGGCGAAGGCGAACCGACTCCACTTACCCCAGAAAGCATGGTTGATGCTGACCCGGCGCTACGTTTTGCAGAGTTTAAGCGTGGTCCCGAAGGTAGCGTCTTGGCCATCATGGAAGACCTGCGGGCAGAACCTGTACGACACATCGTGGCCATTCCCTTGGACGGCAGTGCTGCCCAAGACCTTTCCAACATACGAATTCTGAGCGCTCCGGCCCGCTTTGTAGCGGCTCCGCGCTTAAGCCCTAATGGTGAGAAGCTGACGTGGATCAGTTGGGAACACCCAAATATGCCGTGGGACTCCACCAACTTGCACCTTGCCGAGATGACTGAAGCAGGAGTGCTTAATAGCAATATCATTGCCGGTGGCGAAGATGTCTCAGTGATGCAACCTGAATGGCTTGATGATGACCGCATTGCGTTCATCTCTGATGCCAGCGGCTGGTGGAATCCCTACGTTTATCAGGATGGGTCTTCACGCACCACTCGACTAGTTGACCGTCCTGCAGAATTTGCAGGACCACTATGGCAGTTAGGCACCAGCTGGTACCTGGTGGAAAACCCACATAGCTTGCTCTGCTCATACGGAACTGGAACCAAATCCTTGGCACGAGTGCATTCGGTGACCGGGGGACTGGACGACATTTCCCTTCCCTTCACCGGGATCCGTCCTTTGGCACTCAAAGACGACTGGCTGTTGGCCGGCACCTCATCGATGACTCACGGTGAGCAGATCATCTTGATCAATATCGAAACTTTGGAACACCGCGAGATCACTCGTTCTATTCAGAGCTTGCCTGACCCAGCCATGCTGCCAGAGGTTGAAGAATTTGAATGCAAAAACCTGGCAGGCCAATCGGTACACGCGCTGCTCTACCGCCCAACCCAAGCAGGCTATGCCGGCGTAGAGGACGAGCTGCCACCATTTGTCACCTTCGTTCACGGCGGACCAACCAGTCAGGCGACGGCAACACTGAGTGCAGCGGTGGCCTATTACACCTCGCGCGGCATCGGTGTTATTGATGTGAACTACGGTGGCTCAACCGGTTACGGTCGCGAATACCGCAACAGATTGCGCGGCTCGTGGGGAGTTGTTGATGTTGCCGACACCGTTGCGGTGATCAACGCACTGATAGGTCAATCAATAGCTGACCCGGCGCGGATCGGCATTGAAGGCGGTAGCGCCGGCGGTTGGACCGTTCTTTGTGCACTGACCTTCGCTGACGTATTTACCGCAGGGATCAGCCGGTACGGTGTCTCAGACCTTGTAGGTCTGGTGCAGCATACTCACGATTTTGAATCCCAGTACATGTTCTCTTTGGTGGGCCCTTACCCAGAAGCCGCCGACCTGTATGAGAAGCGTGCCCCGATCAATCACGTATCAAAGATTTCTTGCCCGGTACTGCTGCTGCAAGGTGACGAGGACAAGGTGGTGCCACCTGCCCAATCGCAGGTTGTTGCTGATGCGCTCGCTGCCCGCGGTATCAAGCACGCCTACATTCTCTTTGAAGGTGAACAGCATGGATTCAGGAAGTCGGAGAATATTGTGCGGGCTTTGGAATCGTCGTTGGCGTTCTACTCACAAATCTTCAACTTTGAGACAGACGTGCCAGTCATCGAGCTGTCCTAGATCTAAAGAGTCATAAGAGAGCTACTGCTCGGAGCCGGGTTCCTGCCAGGAAGCACGCAAGCGATCCATCTCGCGGCGGTCCTTCTTGGTGGGACGCCCGGCACCACGCTCGCGCAAAGGAACTTGCGGGACCACCATCCGTTCACGCGGTGGAGAATGATCGATATAGCACTTGGTGGCTACCGGAGCTGAAACTCGTTTGGAGAGCAAGCCGGTGACTTCAAGGTCTCGGTCAAAACCGTCTTTGCGCACACGAACCCGATCTCCGGAGACCACATTTTGTGATGCCTTAACCGGATCTCCGTTTAAACGCACATGCCCAGCACGGCAGGCAGTAGTTGCCGCGGAGCGAGTCTTGTAAACCCGAACAGACCACAACCAAGCGTCGAGTCGTACTTTGCCACTGGTGGGAATTTCAACCATGACAAAATTCTAGATCACTGGCGTGGGAACTGATTTGTTAGTTGCTCTGGGCGGTGGCGTTGTCACAGGAGGTTTTTAACCGATCCTGGAGAGCTGCCGGGGCCTTATCCCCGGAATCAGCCAACTCGTTGAGAACGTTGACCATATCCTCCGGAAGGCCGCCGCCCTCTACAGACCCCACAATGGAGGAGAGCACACGAAGCTCACTGGAATTGATGGTGCCGTCTTGAATCGGAGCGCACGCCTGACGTACGAGTTCTTTGCTGGCAGCGTCGGTGAGTTGGTCTGACGCACGAGATGCGGTGTCTTCAACTACAGAACATCCGGCACTAAGCAGTGCTACTGATGTTATCGCAAATACCGATGCCACCTTACGAAATTTCACTTTCCCCATGGAACTAAATTCTAGCGACCGATAATGAATTTCAGCTGAATGCTAACCGAGTCGATCATCTGAACTTTAGAGCCGTTAAGACACAATGGATCGGTGAGTAGCGAGCAGAAGAACACAGTAAGTGACCACGGTGTGCAACAGCGAATCATCGCTCAGCTGGCCAAGGAACTGTCCACTGAATCCACGGTTGCCACGTGGCAGGTCAAGGCAGCGGTAGAGCTACTTGATTCGGGATCAACCGTTCCATTTATCGCTCGTTACCGAAAAGAAGTCACCGGAACACTCAGCGATAGCCAGTTACGTTTACTTGAAGAGCGCCTGCGGTACCTGCGCGAACTTGAAGACCGACGAGTTGTGGTGCGCGAAGCGATCGCCGAAGCAGACAAGCTCACCGATGAGCTTTCGGCCGCCATTGCAGCAGCGGCCACCAAGGCTGAGTTGGAAGACATTTACCTTCCCTTCAAATCCAAGCGCCGCACCAAAGCTCAGATCGCTCGTGAGGCAGGGTTGGAGCCGCTGGCAGACCTATTGCTTTCCACTCCTTCAACTGACCCGCAGCAAGCGGCAACAAAGTATCTCAATGCCGAGGCCGGATTTGCCGCCGAAGCCGACGTACTTTCCGGTGCACGTTCCATCGTCACCGAGCGGGTATCTCAAGACGTGGCACTGGCCGGTGAACTACGCGAACGCTTGTGGAAGACTGGCAAGATTTCTGCCAGCGTTTCACCCACTGCCAGCACCGAAGGCCAGGGCAAGTACTCCGATTATCTGGACTACGTTGCTAATCTGGACCGGCTGCCTTCACACCGGGTTTTGGCGCTCCTGCGTGGCGAACGTGAAGGCGTTTTGAACCTGCAGCTGGCTGAAGCTGATCCACACGATGAAGAGGCGGTAGCCCAGGCACGCCAAGGATACGAAAATGCGATCACCGCGTCGCTGGGTCTCAATGTTCCTACCGGTGCGCCAGCTGCGTCCTGGATCTCCCAGACCGTCCGCGTGGCCTGGAAAGCGCGCCTGTTAACCCGCTTTGAGTCTGATCTTCGCTCGCGACTCTTTGACGCAGCAGAAGATGAATCAGTGAAGATTTTCGCCTCCAATCTCCGCGACGTTTTGCTTGCTGCTCCGGCGGGAAATAAGGCAGTGCTTGGCTTGGATCCTGGACTCCGTACCGGCGTGAAGGTCGCGGTAGTGGATCTGACCGGTCAGTGTATTGAAACTGCCACGATCTATCCTCATGCTCCGGTGAAGAAGTGGGACGAGTCCCTAGCAACTTTGGTTCAGCTAGCCAAGAAGCATGGAACGAGCCTCATCGCCGTGGGCAACGGAACCGCTGGGCGCGAAACAGACCGTTTGGCGGCTGAGGTCATCAAGGCCTTGGGCGATTCGAAGATCAGTAAGGTGATCGTCTCCGAGGCCGGTGCGTCGGTCTACTCCGCCTCAGAACTGGCAAGCCAAGAACTACCCGATATGGATGTGTCCCTACGTGGAGCCGTGTCCATTGCTCGCCGCCTGCAGGACCCATTGGCTGAGCTGGTCAAGATCGATCCAAAGTCCATCGGCGTTGGTCAGTACCAGCATGACGTTACTGCTTCCAAGCTAGATCGTGCCCTGGATGCCGTCGTTGAAGACTGTGTGAACGCGGTCGGCGTAGACGTTAATACTGCATCCCCAGCATTACTCTCTCGTGTGGCTGGTGTGGGCCCACTGCTCAGCCGGAACATTGTTGATCACCGAAACGCTAATGGTCCATTCGCCTCACGCAAGGCTCTGCTCAAGGTTCCTCGCCTAGGTGCCAAGGCCTTTGAGCAGTGCGCGGGATTCCTTCGCATCACCGGAGGCAAGGAACAGCTAGATGCTTCGTCGGTCCACCCCGAAGCATATGACTTGGCCAAGAAACTACAGCAGGCGGCCGAAGCTCAAGGGCGTCGACTAGAAGAGCTTAGCGTTCAGGACTTTGTCACTGGACAATTCGGTGAGCCAACGATCCGCGACGTTATTTCTGAATTGCGTCGTCCGGCTCGTGACCCGCGTGGCGAATTTGTGACCGCTTCCCTCAAGGAAGGCGTTGAGAGCCTCAAAGATGTTAAGCCGGGCATGATTCTTGAAGGAACGGTTTCCAACGTTGCTGCCTTCGGAGCGTTTGTTGATTTAGGCGTCCACCAGGACGGTTTGATTCACGTGTCCGCAATGAGCTCTAAGTTCATCTCTGATCCGCGTGAGGTAGTTAGCTCCGGACAGATCGTTAAGGTCAAGGTTTTGGAAGTCGACAGTGTCCGTAAACGTATATCTCTCACCCTGCGTCTGGATGATGAGCTACCTGTAGCTGGAGAACCAAACAACAACGGTGCTTCGCGCCAGCGCAAAACGACCAGTGCTCCTCCTCCTTCTGCGCGCGGTGAAAATCAGCGTGGTGGACAGCAGAACCGTAAGGCTGGGGCGCAAGAACGGCAGCCGGCTGCTTCGGGCAACACTGCTATGGCAGAGGCGCTGCGCAGAGCTGGACTTAGCCGGTAGTTTAGGTGCTGTTCGGTTTACCTAACCTTGGTTAGCATCGGCTACGATTACTTGCTCGCAACGTGGGATGATTCCCTAATTCGGGTTGGACTAAGTGAGTGCAAACTTCAGTGACAAGTAGGGGAAATCGTCCTAGTCTAAAGACATGGAACTTACAGGAAAACTGGCAGAAGCCTTCAGCACTCAGGTAACTCTCGAACTAACCGCAGCCACGGTTTACCGTCAGCTGGCAGTTGAAATGGACGTTAAGAGCCTTCCAGGTATCGCTGGTTGGTTCCGCGCCCAGGCTGGCGAGGAAGTTGTGCACGCAGAAAAGTTCATCACTCACATGACTGACCGCTCGGCTCACCCGAAGATTGGCGAGCAGCCAGCACCAGAGCTGAACATCAAGAGCGTTGCTGATGCTTTTGCAGCATCGTTGGCTCATGAGCAGAAGGTCTCCGAAGCAATTCGTGAGCTTTACCGTCTGGCTCAGACCGAGGGAGACATTGACTCCCTTCCACTGCTGCACTGGTTCATCGATGAGCAGATTGAAGAAGAGGCAACCGTTTCTGAAATTCTGGATCGCGTGAAGCTAATTGGCAACGACGGTAGTGGTCTTTTGCGTCTGGATGCTGAGCTCGGCTCTCGTCCATCCGATGACTAATCGTGTAGGAAGTACGCATCTTCTGAAAATGGAATAAACTTAGGAAGCAACCTTCGGTTGCTTCCCTAAGTTTTTATTTGAGGTGGTTGTGAACCCATTGGGCTTACCGCATAAGTCGGCTTTGACGTCGTCAGTAACGTTAACCCATCGGACTACTGCCTCGCTGAAACTGCGCAAGGGTGCCGGACGGCACTATGTTGTGCAGAGCAACCTTGCCGAGCTCACCGAGCTCGCCTTGATTGAAGTTCAAGGATCTTGGGCCCATGTGTTTGTTAACGGAATTTACGGCTGGCTGCCCAATATCTATTTGGAGCCAATCCCGACAGTCTTTGATCAGCCAGTTGTGGCCGAGAACGAAGACGAGGATGACTACGCCGAACCGGTGCTCTCCCGTTACTCGCTGATTGAAGCGACCCACGTAACCACGGCGACACTGAACCTGCGCAAGGGCAGCGGCACGGGATATCCCGTACTAAAGGTCATAGATCAGGGCAACAAGGTTCGTTCGATGCTCCAGCAGGGCCTCTGGTCCCAGGTTCAGGCAGGAAAACTTCTCGGTTGGGTACCGAGTATGTACCTGCAGGAGATCCCGGCACGTCCAGCGCGTGGCGGTCTGATCGCCGTACCAAATCAGCGAGCGCTGACCACGATTCGACTCAACGCACGACGCGGTCCGGGCGACCACCATTCGCTGGTACGCATTCTCCCGGCAGATACCGCGGTAATTATTGTTGCGCGACAGGGCGCCTGGCGTCAGATCGACCGCGACGGCGAAGAGATGTGGGTTCCCGCTAGCCAATTGCGGACCGTTTACTAGGCCAGTCATCGGCAGAATAGCTGAATACAAGATCCACTTGCCGTGTTTGAGGCTTGGGGCCCATGGAGCTGCATGCCGGGAGCTACTAGTTAGGCGTTGTTTTCGGTGCATCAAAAGTAGTCCTGCTCCAGGGCGTCTGCAGAGTCCTGAACCGGTCAAATCGTCTTAAAATCTGAGACAAATTTGATCTGGCTTTAAATAGGCAGGAACCCCTGTTAAACATGTGAATGTTCAAGCCCACATGTCAGCACAGGAGTTCCTACGTGCCATCGTCTCATTTGCATGCCTTCATTGACCAATTTGAAGGACTCCACCCCGACATCATTCAACCCAAAACATTCCTTCGCAGCTTAGCGGCACTCCCAGATCCCCGCGCCAAACGCGGCATCCGCCATCCGCTAGCCCATATCTTAGTCATCGTCATCTGCGCGGTCATCGCAGGAGCGAAAAGCCTGGTTGAGATCGCTGAATGGGCTCAAGACACAGCCCCCACAACAGCTGGCCAGATACGGCATCGGAGCACCCCACGCTACAACGATCGCCAGGGTACTTCAGCTCCTGGATACCCGAACTTTTGAGCTGCTCCTTGCTGATTGGGCCCGAAACTTACGTCACCGAACACGCCACAACACAAGAATCAGAGCGATCGCTATCGATGGCAAAGAGGTCCGCGGAGCGAAGAACGGAAACCACCCACGCGTGCATCTGTTATCAGCCATTGACCAAGACTCCCACGCGGTGCTCAGCCAAGTTTCTTTGGGAGTCAAAACCAACGAGATTACCCAGTTCACAACCTTGTTAGATCACGTGACGGACCTTAAAGGTACCGTCGTGACAGCCGATGCCCTACATACGCAAAAGGGACATGCTAGGTATCTGCATGGGCGTGAAGCGCACTATATTTTTACTGTCAAAGGCAACCAAGCCAAGCTTTTGGCTGAGCTTGAGCAATTCCCATGGGACGCTATGCCGGAAGGTAATCGTACTATTCAGACGAAGAATGGGCGTCGGACCATTCGCACAGTCAAAAGCGTCACTGTGACCACCGGGACTAGTTTCCCGCATGCGACCCAAGCAATGCAGATCACCCGTAAATCACGGTCGTTAAACTCAACGAAGTGGCATCTTGAGACGGTGCATGCATTGACGTCGTTGCCGACACATCTTGCAAGTCCCCGAGAGTTGGGCGAACGGGTTCAAAAGCATTGGGGTATTGAGAACGGCCTGCATTGGAGGCGGGACGTGACTTGGCTGGAGGATAAATCTCAAGTCAGGACCGGGAATGCTCCGCACGCGATGGCAACGTTGAGGAATATCGCGATTTCGTTACTTAAGAATCTCGGGCACAGTAATTTGGCGAAGGCTACGCGGAAGCTACGCAATCATCCTGACCGAGTGTTGTCGCTGATCGGTTTGGACACCAGTCACTGACTTTGCAGACGCCCTGGGCGCCTGGCATTGTTATTCGTACGTCTAACGGGATTGAACGATATTCAGAGCTCATTCGATCTGCTTGGCTGCACTCGCAGCAGCGGTTGGCACACCGAACTTCGCAGCGGCGTGGTTCCCGTGCCCGGTTCATCATCAAAAGTGGTTAAGCCCTTGACCCTGACAGCTCAATCATTGACCGCCGGTCTTTCAAGGCTACGGACGTGGTGGATGTTTTGGAGGGCATCATTGCCGAAAACGGAATCCAACCGACGTTCGTGCGGTGCGATAACGGGCCTGAATTCACTGCCGGCGTGCTGGTGGATTGGTGCAACAATGTTGGGGTGCGCACTGCGTTTATCGATCCAGGTTCGCCCTGGCAGAACGGTTTTATTGAGTCGTTTAATGCGCAGTTCCGGCGTGAACAGCTCTCTGGGGAAATCACGGATACCGTGGTGGAGGCAAAGTATGCGGCCGATGAATGGAAGGACATTTACAATCAGGAACGTCCCCCATGGTTCCTTGGATGGAATGACGCCGTCCCGGTTATGGGATGAATGGGTTAGAGAGAATCAGTGAGCTATCGCATAGATGCTGGACCGCTCAAAGGGACCCAACCAGTCTCAAGTCGGAGATGTTCCATGGAGAGCACTTTAGGGATCTTGGAGAGCCCAAAGTGGAAATTGAAGCGTACATCGATTGGTGCAACACGAATCGGCGCCATAACCTTGTAGCCTGAGCAGGGACTATTATTTAGCTAGTCCAACTTTCGGGACCCAGTTCACTGCGCAAGGCAGTCTTCCGGGGTATGCAAATCCGTACAATTAGTCCGGGTAGTCGAACTGATACTGACTAAGCCTGTCAGGGTCGAGTCAGTACCTCCGGGGCGGAATTCGAGTGCATACCCGCCGGCCATGGTGGTGAGTCGCCGTATTCAAAGACCAGCAGCCGAAAGCATGGAATAGGTCTCGTCCAAAAGTGACAGTTTAGGACTTTGAGATGGATTAGTGCTGGTGCAAGTCGTGGCGAGTAGAGTCTCGTTGCAGCTATCGACAAGAGTAAAGGCAGGTATCTGAGCAATACTCGGATACCTGCCTTTACCAGTGTGGTTATTCGCCGATGTAGAACAGTCGCTTGTTCACGAATTCATCCATACCCAGTGGTCCAAGCTCACGGCCGAAGCCCGAGCGCTTCACACCACCGAAAGGCATTTCTGCACCCTCGGCACTTGGAGTGTTGACGTTGGTCATGCCGGTCTGCAGCTTCTGGGCTACCTTCGAGGCACGCTCCACGTCGGTGGAGTGCACCGAACCGCCAAGACCGTAGATGGTGTCGTTAGCCAAGTCTGCAGCTTCTTCATCGCTGGTCACCTTGTAGACCACTGCTACAGGGCCGAACAGCTCTTCGTAGTAGGCGCGCATGTCCTTGGTGATGCCGGTCAGCACAGCAGGGGAGTAGTAAGCCGAAGGGCCATCGTGCAATACGCCACCGGCGTGCAGGGTTGCACCCTTGGATACTGCATCCTGAACCTGCTCGTGCAGGGACTCTGCTGCCTTGCGGGAAGAAAGTGGTGCGAAGGTTCCTTCTGCTTCTTCCATTGGGTCACCCGGCTTCAAGCCATCGGCACGCTTGGTCAGCTCTGATACGAACTCGTCATAGATGTCTTCCATGACAATCATTCGCTTGTTCGAGTTACATGCCTGACCGGTGTTATCGATGCGGTAGCCCCACGCGGTATCAACGATTGCCGGAACATCATCCGAGTCGAGAACGACGAATGGATCCGAGCCACCTAACTCCAGTACAGCCTTCTTCAGGTTGCGGCCAGCCTGCTCACCAATGATGGCGCCAGCGCGTTCGGAACCAGTCAAGGAAACACCCTGGATGCGGGTATCAGCGATGATGGTGGAAATCTGGTCATGGGTAGCGAAGACGTTGTTGTAAGCGCCTGCTGGGACGCCAGCTTCATCCATGATTTCCTGAATAGCCAAGGCCGAACGTGGGCAAGACTCAGCGTGCTTCAAGATGATGGTATTGCCCAGCATCAAGTTAGGTGCTGCGAAGCGAGCAACCTGGTACAGCGGGAAGTTCCAAGGCATGATGCCAAGCAATGGACCAACTGGGCGCTTCTGCACGACAGCCTTGCCACCGGAGAAGGACTTGATTTCCTGATCCGCAGCTAAGGTAGGGCCCTCGCTTGCGAAGTATTCAAAGATTTCCTGGCAGTACTGCGCTTCGCCTACTGCTTCAGAAACGGGCTTACCCATTTCCGTGGTCATGATCTTGCCAAGTTCATCCGCACGTTCGGTGAAGAGTGCTCCGACTTTGGAAACAATCTTTGCGCGTTCGTTGATGTCTACGTCCTGCCATGCCTCGTAGGCAGACTGGGCGGCAGCTAGTGCCTGCTCAACTTGCTCGTCGGTTGCTGAAGCGAATTCTTCGACAACCTCGCCGGTAGCAGGGTTCAAAACCTTATAAGTTGTGGCGCTCATCAATGCTCCTCTCGTTAATGCAGATTGGTCAGCGTAAGCCTGTAACTTGACGCTATCGGACTTCACTCGATAAATGAATGTAATTCACTTCATTCCGCGTCTACTCTGAGCTTATCCTCAGATTCGTGTTTGAGCCACTATGAAGAAGCAAATTTTGAACGGTGGGAAATAACGTGCTTATTGACCACCAAGAAAGGGCCGTGGTCTGCCCAGGGAACCTAGGAGACCGCGGCCGCAGACTGATCCTCTTGGTCAGCGGCGAGAGGGGTACTAGCTGATAGCTGAGGCACGCCACCAGTCGATGCCCGCATCACCCTGAGCGATCTCTGCGATGCTGGAAAGTTCAGCTTGCGTGAACTCCAGATTCTTCAGAGCACCCAAGTTCTCATCGAGCTGCTTAGTTGAAGAAGCGCCAATGAGCACCGACGTTGCAGCGCCATCGCGCAACAACCAAGCCAGAGACATCTGTGCTAGTGACTGCTCGCGCTGCTGTGCAATCTCGTTCAAGCGACGCACCTTGGTGAGGTTTTCTTCGGTGAGCTGGCTTTCCAAAGAACGCCGGCCACCTTGACGCTCAACATCGGTGGTGGACAGATACTTATCGGTCAGCAGACCTTGTGCCAACGGAGTGAACGCAATCGCACCCATATTCTCCTTCTGCAAAGTCTGCAGCAGGCCATGCTCAACCCAAGGATTGAGAATGTTGTATGAAGGCTGGTGGATGACGAGTGGCGTGCCCAAGTCATCGGCAATTGCCTTGGCTTCAGCGGTACGTTCTGCAGAGTATGAGGAAATGCCGACATAGGTGGCCTTGCCCTGGCGGACCAAGGTATCCAGAGCGCCGATGGTTTCCTCTATGGGAGTGTCTGGATCAAAACGGTGCGAGTAGAAGATGTCAACGTAGTCCAAACCCATCTTCTCCAAGGAGGCCTCGCACGACGCGAGCAGATACTTACGCGAACCGAAAGTACCGTAAGGACCTGGCCACATGTTGTAGCCAGCCTTGGATGAGATCAGTAGTTCGTTGCGGTAGGCCTTGAAGTCCTTGCGCATCATGCGCCCGAAGTTCTCTTCTGCCGAGCCAGCTGGAGGCCCATAGTTATTGGCTAGATCAAAGTGGTTGATTCCGTGGTCAAAGGCATGACGGAGAATTTCGCGCTGGGAATCAAAAGGACGGTTATCACCGAAATTCCACCACAGCCCTAACGACAATGGTGGAAGGCGTAAACCGGACTCACCCACACGGCGGTAACCGAAATGCTCATACCTGTCGGCTGCAGCGGTGTAAGGGCGGTGCAATTCGTTGACGGCCGGGATTCGCTCGTATTCCACGAGACACCTTTCTGCCAGCGTCGATGCTGACGGGGTGGATGACGGAGGGTCTTCCATTTCAGAATATGGCAAGCGACCTGAGTCGCACGATACCTGCCGGTAAATCTGCTAAATGCGTAACGCGCATGCTGGTGGGCAGACGAGCCCAGGTAGGCGCAGCTTAAATAGAAGAACCGATCCAGCAGGCCAAGGAGGTAACGCCTGTGTGGATCGGTTCTTCTAAGTCACTCGCACCTTAAGAAGGTAATCACCACACTAGGAGCCGAGTCTTGAAACAAGCTGAGTGCTAAGTGTGTGCTCACTGCAAGATGCATAGTGATTAGTAATTTGAAGGTGGGTCAGAAGCCGGGAAGGATTCGTCTTCCCATTCTTCGACAAGCGCTTCATCGTGCTCGTCATGACGTTTCTTTTCTTCGTCAGCTGCGAGCTGTTGCTCGTCGGTTAGTTTCTCGCTCATAGTATTCCCCCTTTTTCTACTTGGATGGTCTGCCGTGATCGGTGGCCTTGGCCTGTTCACGTACTGTCAGTCTTCACCTAATGCACGGCATTGTCGATAGCTTGTACGGAACTCGGATTTCGCCATCCTCGCTTCGAAGGGATTTAATCAAAGACATGCCAATGATCAATAATCCTGTCGACGGTTCAGATATCTTCTTTGATGATGATGGTGCAGGCGGAGAGCCAATTCTCTTCTTACATGGCTCTGCTTTGTCTCGCTCTATCTGGCGGGGACTGGGGTACACCAAAGCTCTGGGCGAAGATCATCGAACTATCCGCATGGACCTGCGTGGACATGGGAAATCTTCCAAGTCTCATGACGTTGCTGATTACACGATGGACAAGGTCATCAGCGACATCCAAGCAGTACTTCAACATCTCAACGTTGATCGAGTACATGTTGTTGGCTATTCATTTGGTGCGCGTACCGGAATGCACCTGGCCATGACCCACCCTGAACAAGTTATTTCATTGATCATGCTTGGTGGCACTTTCGAAATTACCGAAGGGGAGATCGGCAAACTCTTCTTCACCGGATACCTTGAAACCCTGCGTCGCGGAGATATCGAAGGATTTGTTACTGGCCAAGAAACCAACGGCAAGCTGGATCCTGCCACAAGGCTGGCGTTTAGATCCAATGATCCGCTGGCCCTCGCTGCATATTATGAAGCAGCCGAAACAGTACAAAATGTTGAGCTGAGCGAACTGGCCAAAATTAGGATTCCCACGCTGTTGCTGATTGGCACTCGGGATCAACCCCGCTTTGACCAAAACAAAATCATGGCCCGCACGTTGCCCAATGCGCGCATGGTGGCCCTGCCCGGGCGCACCCATGGCGGAACCTTGTTCCCGATTGACCCGATCATCTCTGCCATTCGATCCTTCTGGTCCGGACGAAGCGTATGAGCGATGGTGGCTTTGATCTTGAACGGATCTCAACGGGTCTGGCCTTTGGCCCGAGCCGCAATGAGCTGTTTGATGCCCTAGCAAACAATCCTTCTGGACCACTAGTCATTCAAGCACCGCCGGGCTCTGGTAAAACCACCATTGTTCCGCCAACGGTAGCCAATGCACTAGATCAGGCAGGGTTGAACGGAAAGATAATCGTCACCCAGCCTCGCCGTGTGGCAGCTCGTGCAGCGGCTCGACGCTTAGCGCAGTTGGACGGAACCGCTCTGGGTGAGCGGGTGGGCTTTGCCGTACGTGGAGAACGAAAAAGTTCGGCCAACACCCGCGTTGAATTTGTGACCGCCGGCTTGATGCTGCGCAGGTTGCTGGCGGATCCAGATCTGGCCGGCGTCAGCGCGGTCATTATCGATGAAGTCCACGAACGCTCGATTGATACCGACCTTCTTTTGGCGATGGTGAATCAAGTCAGTCAATTGCGTGATGACCTCTCACTGATTCTGATGAGCGCCACCTTGCATGCCCAAGAACTTGCACAGTTTCTAACCCGTGAGGCTGCGGCTCCGGTGCTCAGCGCGCGCACCGCACAGTATGAGGTCGCCGAAAGCTTTGATAGCTTTTCATCGGCTCGAACCAATGAGTTTGGGCTCAAGGACGAATACCTTCGACATGTGGCCAGCGTGAGCCTTCAGCACTCCGCCGCCATGAATGCAGACAGTGATGAACCGGTTGACACCTTGGTTTTCCTTCCCGGCGTGCGCGAAGTAGAACGTGTCTGCGCTCAAATTTCGGCCAGTGGCGTCACCGCCCTGGCCCTGCACTCGCAAATATCCTCGGCGCAACAGGACTCGATACTCAATGTTCCAGAGTCGGGCAGTGCACCACGAATTATCGTCGCCACGTCCATTGCTGAATCCTCGTTGACCGTCCCTAGAGTTCATCTTGTGATTGATGCGGGTTATGCCCGCGAACCGCGCCGGGATAACGCCAGAGGAATGTCAGGGCTCGTGACCGTGGTGGCCAGCCGTGCCGCCGCAACGCAGCGTGCTGGCCGGGCTGGACGACTTGGCCCTGGACGTGTTGTGCGAACCTTGGATCCAAAGTCATTTGCTGCGGCCGCAGAATTCTCCACCCCGGAAATTCGAACTGGTGATCTGGTATCAGCGGGGCTGGCAATGGCCGTCTGGGGAACACCGCGAGGTGAGGGACTAGACCTTTGGGAAGCGCCACCAGCATCCACCATGGCTAGTGACGAGCAGGTGCTCAAGAGCCTTGGTGCCGTGGATGATTCTGGGTACATCACCGCCCAAGGTGAGCAGATGGCCAAGATTCCCACGGACCCACGAACTGCTCGCGCACTGCTCGACGGTGCACAAATCTACGGGTCCCGAGCAGCTTCTGAAGCTGTGGCTCTCTTGGCGAGCTCTGAGCGAATCGCCAGCGCGGATCTACACGAGTTGGAATCGGCAGTACGGCGCAGTTCGCATCCTGGGAACCGTGCCTGGAAGCAAGAAGCCGAGCGACTTGAACGACTGCTAGAACAGCACACCGGCGCTTCCTTAGCTAAGCAGCAACTGGCTGGCACAGAGCGCGATGCGCTGGCCGGTGTCAGCGCTTTGGCCTACCCACAATGGGTGGCGCGTAAGGTCAGCCACGATGAATATCTATTGGCATCAGGCACTCGTGCCACGTTGCCGAGAAATAGCCCGTTGGCCCATGAAGAGTACGTGGCTGTAGTCGAGGTTGCCCGTGCTGGGTCTAAAGCAATGATCCGACGTGCCGTCGGTATTGAGCTGCAGACAGCCATGGAGCTTCTTCCGCAGCTACACAAGAGCGTTGAAACTGCCGAATTTATCGATGGGAAGATTAGCGCACGAAAGATAGAAAACTTTGGCGCCATCGAGTTAGCTTCCCATCCGATCAAAGCCACTGAAGAGCTCGGTATGAAAGCTGTTGAGTCAGCAATTCAAGACCAAGGGATGGCCTTCTTCGGTGAACATGAAAACTTTGATGCTCTGCGTCGGCGAATGGCTGTGGCCTACCGTTTGCTCGGCGAACCCTTTGTTGCCGTGGATAGTCAATCGCTAAGTAATGATGCACAGAACTGGTTGCAACCTGTTCTGCGTCAGGTAGCCAACGGAAAGAACGTGGCCAAGGTTGATCTGTACTCTGCACTGCGCAACTTGCTGCCCTGGGAGCACGCTCACGACTTTGATTCCTTAGTACCGCAACGTCTAGAAGTTCCATCAGGATCAAAGATTGTTGTTACCTATCCACCGGTAGGGGACAGTGGCCCGGCGGTGGTCGCGGTGAAATTGCAAGAGTGCTTTGGACTGGATAAATCCCCGCGTTTAGTTAGGGACAAGCTCCCGGTACAGTTCCATCTACTCTCGCCGGGCGGTTTTCCGCTGGCAGTGACGGAAGACCTCGTGAGCTTCTTTAACGGTCCTTACGCGCAGGTTCGTTCCGAGATGCGTGGGCGTTATCCGAAGCATCCATGGCCGGAGAATCCGTGGGAGCATGTGGCTACGGCCAAGACAAAAAATAGATTAAATCGTCAGTAGCGATGGACAAAACGTTGGAGACCAGTTCAATGTGAACTGGTCTCCAACGTACTGACTACGTGTGTGCTTTAGTCTTAGGCGAAAGCTGAAATGCCAGTGATATCGCGTCCCATAATCAAGGCCTGAACGGTTTCAGTGCCTTCATAGGTATGGATTGCTTCAATATCGGCAAAGTGTCGCGCTACGCGGTTGCTGGTCAGAATACCGTTGCCGCCGAGCAAGTCGCGAGCGTTAGAAGCGATGGCACGAGCGGTACGGGTAGCGGTGTACTTGGCCAAAGAGGCCTGCGGGCCGGTGAGCTCGCCAGTGGTTTCTCGCTTAGTTGCCTGCATGACCAACACCTGAATGGACGCCAGCTCGGACTGCATGCGAGCCAAACGCTCCTGCACAATCTGGCTTGCGGCAAGCGGGCGGCCAAACTGCACGCGCTGCTTGGCGTAGTTCACTGCCGACTCATAGCAGGCAGTGGCATGTCCCACCGCGGACCAGGCAACGCCCAGACGAGTAGCGAACAGTACTCGTGAGGTATCCTTGAAGCTTGTTGCTTCCGGCAAGACATCTTCGTCGGGAACAAAGACGTTTTCCATGCGAATGTGTGCCTGCCAGATGGCACGCAGGGAGAGCTTATTAGCAATGGTCGTCGCGCTGTAGCCTTCGGCATCCTGACGGACAACAAAACCGCGGACCTTACCTTCATCATCGCGTGCCCACACGATGGAGACGCCACCAATCGAGCCGTTGCCGATCCATTTCTTTTCACCGCTGATCCGGTAGCCGCCCTCAACCTTGGTTGCTCGGGTTTCTAGCGACACCGAGTCAGAACCGTGGGTCGGTTCGGTCAGCGCAAATGCGCCGGGTAGCTCGCCGGCGAGCATTGGCAAACCATACTTCTGAATTTGTTCTGGGCTACCGCAGTACAGCACTGAGCGCACCGCAAGTCCACCCTGGACACCAACAATGGTGGCCACCGACCCATCGCCGCGGGCCATTTCCATGTTGACCAAACCGGCCGCCAGCGGACTCATTTTTTCGTGGGAGTCTAAGTTCAAGCCGTCACGAAGCAGATCCAGTTCGCCTAGCTTCTTGATCAGGTGCAGCGGGTACTCTGCCTTGTCCCAGTATTCATGAATGTCTGCCTTGACTTCATCCAAGATGAATTTACGTGCCTTAGCGCGCCAAGCGTTGTCAGCGGCATCCACATCAGCGAAGACTCCGGTGGGGTCAATGTTGACGTCATCTGCCCACAAATCGTAATCAGGCTCAACAACTCCGGTGGGAAATTCCATACCGGTTGACTGCTCTGTCATCTCAGGCGCTCCAAAATTGGCTAGAGGGAAAAGGTATCACCTCAAGCCTAGTGGAACTCGGTGTCATGTCAAGAAACTAGGTTTCAAAACGCGGGAGCTTTGTTAGCCTCGTTCTTTGAGCGCTGCCGAGACCGCTTGCAAGATGGACTGCTCGTCGGCGCCTGGATCCAACACTGATACAACAACGGTGGGGGCCGGCGAAGCTGTGACCGATTCGCTACCTTCAGAACCCAATAAGTCGGCAAAGCGCCCTAGGAACAACCGGACATCATGTGCCAGTTTGCCTCGGTCGGTACTGGTGGGGTCCTTGATCCAGCCGCGCAGGTGATCATTGTGAATTGCTACCAGCCCTGCGCTGACGCCCAAGCACAGAGCCTTTTCCGAGGCGGTGTTGGTCAACCCGCGTCGGGAGAGGAAGTCGTAAAAAGCGCGTTCGTAGCGATGGGTAGAAACCAGCTCTCGTTCACGCAACGAGGAAACAGAGGACAGCAGCTTATGGCGCAGCTGAGCTCCTTCTGGATTAACCGTGTACTGATCAAAAACTACATGGGCCGCATCAACAAGGGTCGAAATTGCGTCCACGGATGAGGCAGCCAGAGTTGTCTGAACGTGGGTGATGATCATTTCTTGGTCGGCAAATACCATGTTCTCTTTGGAGCCAAAACGGCGGAAGAAAGTAGAACGTGAGATCCCTGCGGCGGTTGCCAGCTCATCAACACTTGTGGCGTCAAAGCCTTGTGAAATTAGCAAATCAAGTGCGGCCGGAGGTACAGCGGAAGAAGCGATCATGATTTACGAATTTAGCACGAAACTTGTTTACAGAATCCTGAGAACAGACAAGCGCGCCGTCGAAATGATTGTGAACCACACCCGCCATGACTACGCTGAACAGTAACGCGTTCTTTTATGGAACGCTTTTTGTTCACAACGGAAAGAGAAGTGAGGGCCCATGGGAATCTCGATCGCAAACGCCGCACTACGATTGGTCAGTGGCGCATTCATTCTCAACAGCGGCATCAACAAGCTGCGCATTGATGAAGCTAGCGCAGCCGGTCTGCAGCAGATGGCCTCCAACGGTGTGCCTCAGCTAGCCGAACTAGAACCAAGTGTCTTTGGCAAGGTTGTTTCCATCTCGGAAATCTCACTGGGTAGCGCACTGTTGCTGCCACTGGTGCCATCACGTTTGGCGGGTCTAGGACTGGGTGCATTCTCTGCAGTTCTACTCTCCTCCTACCTACGTACCCCAGGTATGACCGAATCTGATGGCGTACGTCCAACTGCAGACGGCACCGCGTTGGCCAAGGACTTCTGGCTTGCAGGTATCGCAGCTGCATTGATCTTTGCTCGTAAGGGCGCCAAGAAGGTCAAGAAAGACAAATAGCATTGCGCCGTTGCTGACTCTCAAAGTTCACCAGCGGTAAGTTGAGCCTGAAGGCTGGCGTTGTTAGTGGTTAGATTTGGAACACAAGCTAAGAGGAGAACCAATGGGTTTCTTAGATGATGCAAAGAAGAAGCTGGGCGAAGCAGTCGAGAGCGCAAAAGAGTTCGCCGGTGAAGCCACCGAGAACATCAAAGACTTTGCTGCTGATGCTCAAGAGAAAATTGGCGAAAAGGTCGATGAGTTCAAGGGTGACAACACCGACGGCCCTTCGGACAAGGTCTAATTAGCACAGAGAAACGCCCTTGCGAATGACGATTGATCGTTAATCGCAAGGGCGTTTTTCGTGCCTACGGGCAGCAGGCCTTGAAGCTAGGCTTTCTTGCCAGGGCTGAGGAATGCTGCCACGATCACGGCGGCGACAGCGACAAATCCGGGTAGCAACAGTGCCTGACCCAGACCAACCGATGTTGCTTCCATCAGCGTTGCTGGATCTTTAGATCCGGCCTTTTCGATCTGTGCCTGGACACGAGAATCCATCATCACCGCGATCAATGCTGAACCCAGCACCGAACCGATCTGACGGGTGGTGTTGTAGATACCGGAGCCAGCTCCAGCATCGCGTGGAGTGAGGTCGCGGGTGGCAGCCAAGGAGAGCGACGGCCAAATCATTGCAGAGCCGACACCCTGAACGGCCGAAGGAATCAGCAACGTCCACAGCGGAATCGCGGCGTGCATCATGAACGCATAAACCACCGTGGCGCCACCAAAGAGTATGAAGCCCGGAACTGCGAGTTTGCGTGGGCTGAGCTTGTTGACCATCTTGCCCAAGCGTGGGGCGATGAAAATACCAACCACGGCCATAGGTGAAATCATCAGCGCAGACTCGGTAGGAGTCAGTCCACGAACGTTCTGCAAGAAGAAGACCATTGGCAAGCTCATGGTGGCGATAGTGACGCCCATGGCTGCGATGGCAACGTTGGCCAGCGAAAAGTTGCGGACCTTGAATAGACGCAGCGGAACCAGTGGCTCAGATTTGGTCTTGTTCTGCCACCACACAAAAACGGCCATCAGTAGGATGCCGGCAATGATTAGGTGCCATGAGGAAATTGGGCCAATGAATGGCTCCCAGTTCGAGGACTGGCCTTCCTGAATACCAAAGACTAGGCAGAACATCGCCACTGCCGAGAGCGCAACACCCAGCCAGTCAAAGGAGTGGGCCTGCGGGGCCAAACGCGGAACAAACTTGAAGACCATGACCAAGCTGACTACAGCAATAGGCAGGTTGATGAAGAAGATCCATTCCCAGCCCACGGAGTCAACTAATAGGCCGCCGGCGATAGGGCCGATCAGCGAGGCAATACCTGCTACGGCGCCCCACAGTCCCATGGCAGCACCGCGGTGCTGGTAAGGGAACAGACGGGTAATCATGGTCATCGCCTGGGGCGAGATCATCGCGGCACCCAAGCCCTGAACCGCGCGGGCTGCAACCAATGAGCCCAGCGAATCAGACAGGCCACACCACAGTGAAGCCAAGGAGAAGATGACCATACCGATGAGGTAGATATTGCGTGGTCCAAAGCGGTCGCCAAGGCGTCCAGTGACCAGTAGCGGCACTGCAAAGGTGAGCAGGTAGGCGCTGTTGACCCACAAGATGCTGGATATGTCAGCATCCAAAGAAGTCATGATGGAAGGCATCGCTGTGGAGACAATCGTGGTGTCCAACAGGATCATGAAGAAGCCGATGACTAATGCCCAGAGGGCACGCCACGCGGCTTTCTTATCAAAGTCAGTATTAGGGTTCGCAGTTTCAGGCACTGGTCAAGGTTAGTGCCTGATTGCCGACAAAGGAATCAATAGTTAGCCTATGAGGGCGAATCAGTCGAAACTCACATCACCTGAAATGCGAGTCTCCACATCGCCACTGACCCACACACCTTTTTCGGTGGCTTCGATATGCAAGATCGCGCCACGACCAACTCGGGTTCCCTGGCGTACGGTGTATCGCTGCGGAGCGTAACCGGACTGAGTCAGCCAAATGCCGAAGGCCGCGTTCAGTGAACCGGTGGCTGGATCTTCTGGCACCGCTTCTCCCGAGACAAAGGCGCGTACCTCGAAGTCGGCAGGCGGTTGCAGAACTACCGAGCCAAAGCGTTCTTCGGAACGTTCAAGGTCGGAGAAATCTAGGGGGCGAAGTTCTTCTCGGGTTCCAGAAACCCGGGGAGTACTGAACCACGTGGCTGCCAGACGCCGTGAGAAACACTGGACGCCGTATAAGGTCCGATGACTCCAACTTCAAGCCCTTGCAGGGCTTCGTAGTCTGGTTCAATCCCCAGAACGATATCTGCATCGCGCAGAACGAGACCCGCAGGATGTGGACCGTTGACCAGCCACTGGTGGTCAACCACGTCGTCCTCGTGAAGGCCCAGGCCACTAATGGCCCATTGCAGGACATCAGGTTCCAAAGGGCCTGAACGAGTCAGTGGAGGAGCTAAGAAGGCCAGGCGACGTGAATGGCTGTCGGTGCTTTCGCGTTCTACGCGGACCGGAACCAATCCTGCTTCGCACTGTTGAATGAGATTTCCGCCCGGGCCGGGGACTCCGCCTGACTCTAACCAAGCATGCGCCGCACCCAAGGTGGGATGCCCGGCGAAGGGCAGCTCGGTACTCGGAGTGAAAATACGGATTGCGTAGTCGGCCTCTTCGGAAGTGGGCTCAACAAAAAATACCGTTTCGGCAAGGTTCAGCCACTGGGCGAAATGTTGCATCTGGTCATCAGTGAGTTGATCAGCGTCGAATACGACTCCTAGCCCATTGCCATTAAAAGCAGTGGGCGCGAAGACATCAACCTGCTGATAAGCAAATGTTCGGCTCATACTTAGCATGGTGGCACATTAATCCTCAGGTTGATCGGGTGTTACGCGCAGGGCCTAGCAAAACGTAATCAAGAGATCCATGCTTAGTCCTCATGCGGTATCCGGCACCGCCAGCACCAAATCCACAACGGGTACTGTGAGCAAAACCGCTGAAAAATAACGGCCTAGACAAGGATTCAACAAGTTTCTGCACAGCATTTTTCTAGTGCCTTGTGCCATCCTTAAAACATGTCACCTACCCCCGTTGAACCTATAGACGATACGGTCGAGGAAGTTATAAAAGTTTCAAGCTTTCTTCCTGAGTCCATGCAATTCTGGGCTGTCGTTCTGGCCGGTGCAGTCGTTGCCGCGCTCTTAGCCTTCGCCTTTAGTACCGTTGCGCGGCGCATGCTCAAACGCATCGGTGTAGAAGAAGCCGATGTTCGCGCTACCCGACTTCCCTTCTTTGGATTGGTCACCTCAATCATCGCCAAGTCGGCCTTTGCCCTCTTCTACCGGGACCGTTCTTGGTACAACCCGTGGCAGTTTGTCATCCTGATCATCCTGGTAATCTTCCTGACGTGGTTCATCATCAAGCTGGTGCGCGTTGTCGAATCAGGCATGATGCTGCGGTTCGAATCAAAGTTTGGTCCTGGGCGTCGTTTGGCCAAGGTGCAAACTCAGGTGGGGTTGATGCGCCGCGTGCTCATCGCCGTATTGTGCATCCTCGCAGTAGCCGCCGTGCTGTTGACCATCGAGCAAGTCAGGGCCCTGGGCGCAGGACTTTTGGCCTCAGCTGGTCTGGCCTCGGTAGTTGTCGGTTTGGCTGTGCAATCAACGCTGGCCAATGTGTTTGCCGGGCTGCAAGTTGCCTTCACCGATTCAATCCGAGTGGATGACACCGTGGTGGTTGAGGGGGAGCGTGGCTCGGTTGAAGAAATCACCCTGTCCTATGTGGTGGTCCTACTGTTGGACGGTCGCCGAATGATTCTGCCCTCCACGTATTTCACCACCACACCGTTTGAGAACTGGTCACGTCGCAGCACTGAAATTTCTGGCAACGTCGCGTTGCAACTGAAACTTAATGCGCCGGTGGCCTACCTGCGCGAGCGCACCACCGAGCTACTTGAAGCGTCGGACTGGTGGGATGGCCGAGAAAATGAGCTTCTGGTGACGGATGTTCAGAATGGTCTACAGACCGTGACCATCTACCTCTCCTCACGAAATGCCGGAGACCTGTGGAGTCTGCGCAATATGATCCGCGAAAAGCTTTTGGGCGAGCTACTAGAAAGCTACCCGGAGTGCCTACCCGATCCTCGGATGGTTCCCGGCAACACCGTCTGATCCTGAAGTAAGAGCGTAATTAAGCAATGGACCCCCAACACCACATTAGGTGTTGGGGGTCAATTGCGTTCAGTGTGATTTAGAGGCGAAGAGCTGCCGGGCCATAGTCGTCGTAACGTTGCTGTCTGGCGGTGGCCTCGCGCAGGGCGGAAATCAAAGACTCGGCCTTGTCGATGAGGTCCTGAATCAGTTCATCATCGCGTTCCACCCAGAGGTACTCGGGCACATCACGCAACGGAATAAAATCCTGATGTTCTTCCCAAACAAACAGCGTACGTTCTGCCCCAATGACATGCTGTTGCCACAGAATCTGGCGCAGGTAGTTCTTGGGGATTCTTTTCAGTGGCTTATTGGTGGTCTTGATTTCAGCTAAGACCGGAGCACCGTCAGCATCAAATCCCAGCCCGTCGGGGGTGGCTAAATGAAGTCGTGAAGCTTGGGAATGAAAAAGCTGGGACGAAGGGAAAATGTTGAAATTTTCTTGCACCCAGGCGGCGATGACTGGCTCGCGCTTGCGACCGTGATCGGTGTAGGGATTACCGGAAAAACCGTTGCCGTAGAGCTTGTCCCACGCGGCATTCTTGATGGACTTCTCAGTGGAAAGTTTGGCCACGTCGGTGGCGGTGATGCCCTGCGCTCGTGCCCGCAGCCATTCAATACGATTAGTTGAATCAGCGAGGACGCGTTGGAAACATTCATGTTCAACGCCGGGCACAGTTATCACCTGATCTATTCTTCCCCATAAACCCAGAAGAACCGTGCATCAGCAGCTACTGAACTAGGTGAGACTAGTCGCTGGCACGGGCGATAGCAGTCAAAAGCTGAGGCAAAGTAGGAGTATTACTGGCGCGGAATTTTTCCGTGTCGCCCTGCATCAAGCGAATCATTGGCGTGCTGGTGACTCCCAGGTCCTCGCCGCGTTGAACTTGCTCCACCACATTGACTTCTTCTACTTCTAAATCAGGAAGTAGTTCTTGGGCTCTAGCTACAGTCTGGCGAGTACGAACGCAGGGTGCGCAAAAGGGCTGTGTGTACAGTTCCAATTTCATTAGTTGCTCTAGAACTCCTGTAGGACTGGTTCAAGTCAGAATCGCTCCTACTGCGGGATGAACCCTGCTCGCAGCTACTTCGGCCCGTGCACCGATGTGCAAGCAGACCAATATTGAAAACATTGAATCATGCTTGAAAATTCCATAGATCATCCACCCGTACTCAATGCACAGGACCTACGCCGTAGTTTCGGCTCCACCACCGCGCTCAATGGCGTAAATCTGAAAATCTCCCTCGGAGAATCACTGGCAATTATGGGTCCGTCAGGATCCGGCAAATCAACTTTGCTTCACGCGCTGGCAGGCATTGAACTGCCAGATACGGGAAGCCTAATCTTGGACCTTCCCGGACAAGCACGAGTAGATCTGCAACAGCTCAATGACAAAGCTCGAACCAAACTGCGCCGCCAGTCCTTCGGATTCGTTTTCCAAGCAGGACTGCTAATCCCAGAGCTTACTGCCGAAGAGAACGTGGCAATGGCTTTGATGATCAACGGAACCTCGCGTCAAACTGCGATGATGCAGGCAGGCCAAGTCTTGGCTGCGTTAGGTCTTGCTGGAATGGAGCAACGTCGAATAGGCCAGCTCTCTGGCGGACAGATGCAGAGAGTAGCGATTGCCCGTGCGCAGGTCACTGGTGCCATGGTTGTTTTTGCCGACGAACCTACCGGCGCTTTGGACTCAACTACCGGTGCCGAAGTACTAGACGTGTTGCTCGCTTGCACCGTGGGTGCGGGAAAGTCATTGGTCATGGTGACCCATGACCCGTCGGTAGCTGAGCGTTGTGACCGCGTTGTAAAACTCAGCGACGGGAACCTGATCAGTGACAGCCGCCAGGGCAGCAGCACTTTTGTGGGTCAAACCCGATGAACCTATTGCATCTAGCCTGGCTGCTGGGGCGCCCAGCCAAGGCTCGTCTAGCACCTCAAGTTCTCACCGTCAGTGCTTACGCCATGGTCAGCACGATTCTGCTGATCGTACTTGGTGGAGCGTATTCCTTCACCAGCTTTGAAGCCGAAGCTCAAGGAGCATATCTTCCATTGGCGGGAATAGCGGTAGTGCTCCTTGTGGTGCCGCTTCTAGTACTTGGGTCAGCCGCTGCCAGACTATCTGCACGAGCTAATGACCGGGCGCTATCTTCGCTGAGGTTACTCGGTGGAACCGGAGCACAGATTAGTGCGGTGACCGTGATTCAAGCGGCTGCCACGGCATGTGCCGGTGCGCTCGCCGGTGTGGTGCTGTACTTGGCTTGTGCTCCGTTGGCGTCATTGATTCGGTTCCAAGGAGCACCCATTGGCAAGGCCATTTATCTGCCGGCTTGGATTGTTGCGATAGCAGTATTCGCTGTCGTTCTTCTCTCCGCCATCAGCGCAGCTGCGGGTCTACGCAAGTTAGTTATCTCGCCCTTGTCTGTGGCTACTCGCAGAACGGTGCCGGTGCCAAGCTGGGTCCGCGCTTTGATTTCGGTAGGCAGCATCATTGTGTTGTGTTTGGTCTTCCTCAATTTGGGGAAAGTGACTGAAAGTATTGCCGTAATCATCGTGGTGATTCTTGCTGGCTTTGGTTTCGGACTACTCGTGCTGAACTTAGTTGGCCCCTACCTTGTTTCTAAGGTGGGCAAGCGCAAGCTCAAGACGGCTAAAACTCCACAACAGCTCCTGGCCGCACGAATGATCTTGGAAAGTCCCGCCGAGTCTTGGCGACAGGTTTCCGGCGTCGCGATGGCCTCATTTGTTGCTGTGGTGGGAGGCAGTGGCGCAGCCCTGATGCAACAGTCAGCAACAGATGTAATAGATCACTCCTGGTATGACTATTTACCCGGCGATATTCTCACCGGCGTTCTGGTGACCTTGGCAATAACCTTCATTTGCGTGGCTACGTCCTCCGCTATTAGCCAGAGCGCAAGTACCTTGGACCGGGCGCCACTGTACTCAGGACTACACCGCCTAGGGATGCCGTACTCCACCATGAATTCGGCGCGCACTAATTCATTGATGATCCCGGCGCTGACTGCGTCGATCGGTTTTGCGATCGCTTCGACCGTTCTGGTCCTGCCGTTGGCTGGGATGGCAGTCATCCTCAGCCCACTGACGGTGCTTACCGTTATTGTCGCCGTGTTACTTGGTTTGCTTTTGGTTAGGGCATCAATATTGGTCGCGGATCCGAAAAAGTTGCTAACGGCTGGAAGATAAAGACAGTGATCAGGGTCCATTCTCTGATTCAGTAAATGGTTAGCATCACTTCATGGGCGGTGATTAGGTACGCTTCGTGTTGCGTATTGATCCGATTACCGCGTATCGTGGCATACGGCTCGGATAGGTAACCCTTACCTATCTTGGCAGTAATGTTTCACAGAACCTCGCATAGTCTGGAATCACCGACCCATGAAAATTTCACGTCGCGCCGGAATCTTCGCCGCGTCCACCGCAATCCTCGCTCTGAGCCTGACCGCTTGCGGTTCCTCGGGCACTTCCGCAGATTCTTCGGCTGATTCATCAGCCAAAGCTGGCGAAGATTTCGCCCCGGTCACCATCAAGAACATTTATGGTGAGACCAAGATTGATAAGGCGCCAGAGCGCGTAGCTACCATCTCATGGGTCAACGCTGACACGTTGTTGGCTTTGGACACCGTTCCAGTAGGCATGGATGCCGACACTTACGGCCAGAACAAGAACAATTCCACGCAGTGGAAGGACGAGGCGCTGGCCAAGCTTGACGCCTCCATCGGTTCCGAGAAGGCTCCAGCACAGTTCACCACCGGTGATGACCCTGACTACACCGCCATCGCCAAGAGCAAGCCAGATGTCATCTTCGCTCCTTACTCGGGACTGAAGAAGGAACAGTACGAAAAGCTTAAAGAGATTGCACCGGTAGTCGGTCCAATCAAGCCGAACTACACCTCCAGCTGGCAGGAAGTCACCGAAGCCGCCGGACAGATGCTCGGTAAGGAAGATCAAGCACAAACTTTGATCAAGAAGGTTGAAGGCGACTTGGCTAAGGTCGGCGAGGACAACCCAGTCCTGAAGGATACAACCTTCATCGCAGCTGACTTGTCCGCCCCGGATACCGCGTACGTGTACTCCGAAGGCGACACCCGTCCACGCTTCTTGACGGCATTGGGCATGAAGCAGGCTGACTACGTGCAGAACAACGCCGCCAAGGATACGTTCTTCTTCACCGTTTCCCCTGAAAAAGTCAACGAGTGGGATTCAGATATCGTCTTCTCCTCAGCGATCGCCGGTAACACCACTAAAGACATCGTGAAGTCGCAGCCGCTGTACGGTCAGATCCCTGCGGTGAAGAGTGACGCGGTGGCACTGCCAGGCACCGATGAAGCAACCCTAGCTATCTCGGCAGCTTCGCCGCTGTCCCTGGAATGGTCCTTGGACACCGTGGTTCCAAAAATCGTAAAGGCTGCCGAAAACGCAGCCAAAGCAAAGTAACTGCTAGCGATTCGACGCTAGATAGTGCAACTGCGCTTCCAAGGATCGGCTAGCCGCGCCAACCAGGCGCGGATCCAGGTCGGGGTAGACAACGTCCAGCAATTGAGCTGGGTCAACGTCCGCCCCGGCCTTGCCGAGTTTAATCAGGGCCCCACGAACTTGATCCAATCGGGACTCACGATGCGCAAGGTAGGCACGCAACAACTGATGCGAGGCAGTGTGTTGCTCGCCGTGCGCTGGATGCAGGGGCATGTCATCAAGGCGCAGCAGCCGATCCAAGGAAGCAAGGTAATCTTCCAGCGTTCCGTCCGGATGATCCAAAATAGTGGTCCCGCGACCCAATACGGTGTCGCCGGTGAACAGGTGCGGGCTGACACCGTTGAGCGTAAAGCACACCGAGTCCGAGGTGTGGCCCGGAGTGAAATGAACCTGAACGTTGATGCCCGCGCAGCTAATGACTTCGTGGTCTTCCAACGCTGCCGCATCCCGGCAGTATTCGTTCAACTGGGCGCGAACCGGTGCCTGGCACAGCCGATGCAGGTAGTTGATACCGTCGGTGTGGTCGCCATGGCGGTGCGTGATCAGCACCAACTGAATTTCAAATTGGGCCAGCGATTCCAAATGAGCGGGAAGCTCGGGTCCTGGATCAATCAACACCACCGGGGTACCGGGGCTCAACGCAGAAATGTTCGGGTCGAAGAGCAAATAGGAGTTAGTCCCATCCAACGTCATTTCCGAAGGGTTATCGGCCTGCAACAAAGCGATACCCGGAGCAATCAGGGTGGGAGCGGAAAGATGATCCATAGCAATGAGTGTAGGAACCTATGACCTCGACTGAAAGTGTGACGCGCCCAGAGCACGAAGCTGCCGGTCCGCGTCTGCCACGCAAACTCGGGGCATTTATCATCCTCGGAGTGTTGTTGGTAGTTGCCATCTGCGCGTCGTTGCTCTTTGGCGCACGCGCCGTTTCGCTGTCCGCGCTCAGTGATGCGCTGTGGCATTTTGATGCCACCAACGGAGATCAAGGCGTGGTCGCTTCGCGCTTTGCACGGACCATCGGGGCCATCGTGGTCGGGGCCGCCTTGGGCATGGCCGGTGCAGGACTGCAGGGTCTAACTCGCAACCCGTTGGCCGATACCGGAATTCTGGGACTGAACGCAGGATCCGCGATGAGCGTGGTGGTTGCCATCGCTTTTTGGGTGTTAGCTCGCTGACCGGGATCATGATTGCCGCCTTTATTGGTGCGGCGCTGGTGATGACCTTGGTGTACGTGGTGGCCAATGTGGGGCGTGAAGGTGCCACCCCCATCAAGCTGGCCCTAGGCGGCGCGGCCCTGGCCGTGGGCGTAGGGGCCGTCACCAACGCGATTCTGATGATCTCGGATTCCACCCTAGATCGATTCCGCATGTGGCAGATCGGATCCCTGTCCAGCACTCCACTAGACACGTTCCTTGGTGCGGCGCCGGTTGTGGCCGTTGGAGCATTAATTGTTTTGTCTACCGCGCGGGTGTCCAACGCCGTCTCCATGGGAGATGACACTGCCACCGCGCTAGGCTTCAACTTAGGACGAGCACGCCTGCTGGGCTCGATCGGTGTGGTCATCCTGGCCGGTACCGCCACGGCGGTGGCCGGGCCCATCGCCTTTGTTGGCTTGATGATCCCGCACGCCGTGCGCTTACTGGTGGGCTCGGATTACCGGTGGTTAATGCCTGGGTCCTTGCTGGCCGGGCCGATCCTCTTATTGGTGGCTGATACCGTGGGACGAGTGATCGCGCCACCGAGTGAAATCCAAGTTGGCGTCATGTGCGCAATGATCGGCGGACCCCTCTTTATCCTGATGATGCGCAGCGGCATGAAGTCGGTGAGCCTATGAGCACCAACGAAATGACGCAAGAGACGGTGAAGCAAAACAAAGCGGAACAGAGCCGGCCGCAAAGGACTAAAAACCGGGTGCTTCGAACCACCATCTGGATGTCGGCCGCCATCATTCTTTCCATCGTGGCTTACCTGTTTTGGGGCCGCGACCGCCTACCTGCCACCGAAGTTCTACAGGTGCTTAGCGGCCAAAAGGTCCCCGGAACGAGCTTTATTATCATGTCCGATAGGCTGCCACGAGTAGCTGTTGGCGCCTTGGCTGGTGCGGGTCTTGGTATCTCCGGCGCACTCTTCCAGCGTTGGCTGGGCAACCCACTGGCCAGCCCCGATGTGATCGGCGTGGGCTACGGTGCCTCGGCCGCCGCGGTGTTCGCGATGATCACCCTGGGTTATACCGACTGGAAACTGAACGTCTTCGCCTTAGCCGGTGGACTGATTGTCGCCGCGCTGATTTATTGGCTTTCAGCGTCGGGTAAACGCACCGGGCCACGATTGATTTTGGCTGGGCTAGCCATCGGATCCATGCTGCAGGCACTGATCCAATATCTTCTGACCCAAGCTCAGGTGAATACCGCGAGCGACGTGATGCATTGGCTCTCCGGTTCACTGTCTTCGAGCAACTGGCATAGCGCCCTGGTGCTCTTGATCAGCCTAGGAATTATTGGGGGAGTCTTCCTTCCCTTTGTGCTGCGTCAGCTCAAAATGCTGGAACTGGGCGAGGATTCGGCAGCCGCACTGGGCGTCAATGTCAGCCAGGCTCGCACGCTGCTGGTGTTTGTGGCCGTCGCTATGGGGGCGATGCCCATTGCAGTGACCGGGCCACTGGCCTTTGTGGCGTTCCTTGCCGGTCCGATTAGCGCGGCCCTTTCGCGTGGGCCAATCAACATTCCCCTTGCCGGATTGACCGGCGCAACCTTGGTGATTATCGCCAATTTTTTTGCAGCAAATTTGTTCGCAGATCTTGTACTGCCGGTAGGGGTAATTACCGGCGCATTCGGCGCACCGTTCCTGATTTGGATTTTGGTGCGCGCCAACTCAACCGGAAACGGGGGCTAACCCATGGCCACTTTGCAGGCTAGCGATCTGACCTTGGCCTATGACAAGGTCACCATTGTCGACGAACTGTCCTTGGACATCCCCACCGGGCAGGTGAGCATCGTGGTCGGCGCCAACGGTTGCGGCAAGTCCACCCTCTTGCGCGCCCTATCACGACTGCTTAAGCCCACCGGTGGGCAGGTGCTGTTGGACGGGGCGGATATTCATTCCAAGCCGGCCAAGGAAGTCGCAAAGATTTTGGGTCTGCTGCCACAGTCACCAACCGCGCCGGATGGAATCACCGCCCGCGAGCTGATCAGCCGTGGACGTTACCCACACCAGGGCTTATTCAAGCGCTTCTCCGCTGAAGATGAAGCGGCAGTGAACCACGCAATGGAAATGACCGGCACCACCGAGCTTGCCGACCGTGCAGTCGACGAGCTCTCTGGTGGGCAGCGTCAGCGTGTCTGGATCGCCATGGCGCTGGCCCAGGAAACTGACCTGTTGTTACTTGATGAGCCCACCACCTTCTTGGACGTGGCGCACCAGCTTGAGGTGCTTGATGTGGTCAGCGAGTTGAATCGTAGTCGCGGCATCACCGTGGTCATTGTGTTGCACGACTTGAACCTGGCAGCGCGCTACGCCGATTATCTGGTGGCCCTGCGTCACGGAAAGATCTACGCTGCCGGGCACCCGAATGAAGTGGTGACCGAAAAGACAGTTAAAGATGTTTTTGGGATGCCAAGCCGAGTTATCCCTGACCCGGTGGGTGGCACTCCACTGGTTCTACCTATCGGACGTCACCGGGTATTGCGCACCGAGCAGGTGCTGGCCTCCAAGGGTATTTTCCGCAGTGAGCCCAAAGCACTTGAGCCTTCTACCGGTACGCAGCCAGCTGAAGCAGAACAAGATGAGACGACCGGCGAATCTGAACAGAGCGTTCGCCCGGCCTACGAGCACGTTCCAACGTTGGCTTTTGAGACCACCTTGATCAAACGTCAAGAACTCTCACCTTCCTTCCGCCGTCTGACTTTCAGCGGCAACGACCTGGATTACTTTGGGACCAACAGTCACCCATTGGATATGCGGATCAAGTTGTTGCTGCCACCAGCTGGCGGTACCGCGCTGACCGACGAAATTGCCTCGATGCGCCCGAACGCGATGACCAGTCCAGCGGATCAAGTCGGTTGGTACAAGCGCTGGTTATCCATTGATCCGGACACCCGCGGCTACATGCGCACCTACACCGTTCGTGCCTTCCGCGAAGCCGGTCACCGAGATAACGCTGGGCTCACTGCAGAGCTAGATATTGATTTTGTGATGCACGGACACATGGTGGATGGAAAGCTACACGGCGGTCCAGCCACCGAGTTTGGTGATCGCGCCCAGGTGGGTGACCAACTGTTGCTCCTTGGCCCTAATAAGTTCCTCAATGATTCCAGCTACGGCGGCATCGAATTCCGTCCAGGCGATGCCGGCCGCATTGTGCTGGCCGGGGATGAAACGGCCGCTCCGGCAATTTGTGCGATCCTTGAGTCATTACCTTCTCATGTCACCGGACATGCCCTGATCGAGGTGCCAGAGACCACCGACATTCTGGGTGCTTCGACTCGTTCTGGGGTGTCCGTACAGTGGCTTACCCGCGGAAATAGTGAGCACGGGGAGCTACTACGATCGGCCTTGCGTCAGGTCGTGGCAATCCCGGCAGCCGGTGTTGTTGATACCAACGCCGAGCCTGAAGACATTGACATTGATTCCGAAATTCTTTGGGAGACCGGCCAAGCCAACAACGCCCCGTTCTACGCGTGGGTTGCCGGTGAGGCAGCGACCGTGAAGGAAATGCGCCGTTACTTGGTGCGTGAAGCGGGTCTAGATCGCAAGCAGGTGGCCTTCATGGGCTACTGGCGTCGTGGGAAGACCGAAAACTAGAACTGAATTTTAGTCCTTGGACTATTCCAAAGCGGCGGCCCTGAAAATCATTAAATGGTTTTCAGGGCCGCCGCTTTTTGGTTTTGAGAACTAGTTGCTGCTCGCAGGCTTGCAATCGGAACGCCGTGGGCGAGGATTTTCCCTGTCTAGGATCTCCAGCAGGCGGGTGAGCTCCCTGCGATCATCGCCCGGAAGCTTTTCAAAGTACCCGTCCATGCTCTCGCGTCTAAGCCGAGTCAGCTCACCTATTTGAGCCTTGCCACTGGGGCTCAGTGCGATGAGTGTGGCACGTCGGTCTGCAGGATCCGGGGTGCGGATCACCAGCTCTTTAGCTTCAAGCTGGTCGACAACCTCGGTGGTGGAGCGCGCGGCGATATGTAGTCGCTCTGCTAAGTGCGAGTTGCGCATCCCCTGGTTTTCGGCATGGCTGAGCAGGCTCAACACTCGCGATTGATGTGGGGTGATCCCTAAGGGGATGAGGTTTTCTCGCCAGCGCCCGCGGATAACGCGCGAGGCCCGGAGAAAGAGATCTGCCAAGTCATCCTTGGACTCTTCGTTCTGCATGCTTTCAAGAATAGTGTGTTCTTCAGAACAAATTCAAGATGAAACCACATAGTGAGGTTACCTCTGCTATTCTTTGTGTGAAAAGAGTGATGAGGGAGGGTCTATGAGTTCAGGAGCAACGCACGGAGCACCGGCCGCGCTTACCGGTGGTGGCCGCATGAAAAATTCGGCCCAAGATAAACAATGGCTAGCCGAGCATCCGGTCTCACTCAAGCGTGTGGCCGAACTTTTTAGACCGCACCTGGGCTCTGTCATCGTCGTGGTCCTACTGATCGTAGCCTCGTCCATCATTGGCCTCGCTCAACCCTTCATTGTCCGCGAGCTGATTGATGACGCCATTCCCAATAGCAATGTTCGGCTTCTGATGTTCGGCGCCGGGGGACTGGTGCTCATTGCGCTAGCTGCCGCGGTGCTGGAAGTGCTGCAAACGTGGCGCGCCACCTTGATGGGGCAGCGCGTTATGCACCGACTGCGTACCGGTCTCTTTACCCACTTACAGAAACAGTCGCTCGGATTTTTCACCAACTCCCGTTCAGGGGACGTCCAATCTCGATTGATCAATGATGTCGGGCAGATGCAGTCGGTCATTACCAATTCGGCAACCAGTATCGCTTCAAACCTGACCACCGTGGTGGCAACAGCAGTAGCCATGGTTGCTATCTCTTGGAAGCTCAGTCTGATTTCTTTGATTGTCTTCCCTCCGGCAATTTTGCTGGCCAAACAGACCGCAAAGTTGCGGCGCGCGGTCACCGGTAAGCGACAGCGCGAGATGTCTAACCTGACCTCGCTGATTGAAGAGCGGCTGAGCATCTCAGGAGTACGCCTGTCCAAGATCATGGGCACTGGTAGTGCGGACGCTGCGGTCTTCGCGGATTCCAGCCATAAGCTCATTGACCTTGAAATGAAAAGCGCCCTAGCCGGACGCTGGCGCATGGCCACCATGAGCATCATTTTTGCGGCTATTCCAGCTGCCCTCTATCTGGCTGCCGGATTGCCGGTGACAGGCGAAGGAATGAGTATCGGTACCCTGGTTGCCTTCACTGGGCTACAAGCTGGGATCTTCCGTCCAGTCATGGGCTTGATGCAACTATCGGTTCAGTGGGTTTCGGCCATGGCCTTGTTCAGCAGGGTTTTTGAGTACCTTGATACTGACCAAGAATTACCGGTGCCGAAGAATCCAAAGCCGGTGAAACCAGAAAATGTTCAGGGGTACGTAGAGCTTCGCAACGTGAGCTTCCGCTACCCGCAAGCTAATCGGGCGACCTTGGATCAACTAAATCTGACACTTGAAGCCGGCACGATGACCGCAGTGGTTGGCTCTACTGGTTCCGGTAAGTCCACTCTAGGCTCATTGCTTCCACGATTGCTGGACCCAACTTCGGGACAGGTGCTGCTCGACGGAGTTGACCTCAAAGACTATGCGCCAGAAGGCATCGCGAATGTGGTCTCTGTGGTGGCTCAGGAGAGCTACTTGCTGCACGATACTGTCAGGGCTAACTTGCTCTGGGCTGCACCGGAAGCAAGCGAAGCTCAACTGTGGCAGGCGCTCGAAGCCGCACAGATTGCAGAGCTCATCCGCGGGTTGCCTCAGGGCATAGATACCGAGGTAGGTCAGCGTGGCCATCGGTTCTCCGGTGGAGAACAGCAACGTCTGGCCATCGCTCGAACCATGCTGCGCAAGCCAAAGGTTCTGGTGCTGGATGAGGCAACTAGCGCACTGGATACAGTCACCGAAGCTTTGGTGCAGCAGGCACTGGATGAGCTTGCAGTTGGGCGTACTACTCTGCTCATTGCACACCGGCTAAGCACTGTGATGCGTGCGGATAAAATTGTGGTGCTCGAAGATGGCCAGATTGCTGAGGCAGGAACCTTCGACGAGCTGGTGGCCCTTGGTGGTCGCTTTGCGCGATTAGTTCAAAACAGCGAGCTAGCCGCGCAAAGGAACTAGCAGGAGGAGCCTCTGAGCCCTTGCTTTTCCAGTGAGTCCAGGATCTTTGGCAACGCGGATTCCAGTGCTTTGCGTTCTGCAGGATCAAGGGAATCAAAGAGCGTTTCGCGCACAAAGGTGACGTGGGTCGGCGCTGCACTTTGGATGGTTTGTTGACCCAATTCGGTGAGCGCAATTTGGTGACCGCGGCGATCGGTTTCATCCGAGCAACGGCTGATCAAGCCCTTGGCTTCCATACGACGAAGCAGGTGTGAAAGTCGGGAGCGGTCCCAGCGAAGTCCTTGAGCAACGTCAGCGGGACGTAAACTTGGTTCCGGAGTCTCTGAAAGTACCGCCAAAACCGAATATTCCCCGGACTGCATTTGTGCATCGCGGAGTAACTGACGGTCCATTGCGCTGGGGAATTGCCAGAGGAACTCGCGTATCGTGCGCCAGAGTTCCTGCTCGCTATCGGTGAGCCAGCGGGTCTCGTCGCTCTTCATGATTTTCTTTCACCCTTGTATCGTTAGCCCAATAAAATTTTGTTGACGCATCAATCATCTCGTGTAAGGTTGGTTTTGGCAACATAGGCTGACACGTCAATTAACTGATGGCCAGCTACCTGCCGAAATATTGATTCACATCATCATGTTCAACGGGCAGCCGTTGTTCTAGGGTCGATGTGGAAGCACACTGAATGTGTAGAGCATGAAGGACTTTGGAGGGAAACGATGAGCGAAGAATATTCAACGAAGGGTGCCTATGTCACCGGCGGAGAATTCACCCGTGATACCAACTACATCCAAGACCGGATTGTCGCTGATACTGCGCCAGAAAATTACAGCAATGAGCATAACGACAGCAAGATCGGTCATCCGTTGGCCGGTGTTTCTGAAGGTGCCCAGCTGTGGCCAGTAGAAGCAGGGCGCTACCGCTTGGTGGCAGCTCGTGCTTGCCCTTGGGCCAACCGCACCCTCATTGTTCGCCGACTGCTTGGCCTAGAAAATGCCTTGTCCGTTGGGCTTCCCGGGCCAACCCACGACGCCCGCAGCTGGACTTTTGATCTAGATCCAGACGGGAAAGATCCAGTTCTAGGCACCGAACGAATCCAAGAAAACTACTTCAAGCGCTTTGCTGACTACCCTCGTGGCATCACCGTTCCGGCCATCGTGGATATCCCATCCGGTGCCGTTGTCACCAATGAGTACCCACAAATCACCTGGGACCTATCCACCCAGTGGAAAGAATTCCATCGCGAGGGTGCACCAAATTTGGTGCCGGAAGATCAGCTAGATGAAATGCTTCCGCTGATCAAGCGGATCTTCACCGAAGTGAACAACGGCGTATATCGCGCAGGATTTGCTGGGGATCAGAAATCCTACAGCGACGCTTACGATCGTCTTTTTGATACGTTGGATTTCCTGGAAGAGCGACTTGCTACCCGTCGTTTCTTGATGGGGGACTACATCACCGAAGCGGACGTACGTCTGTTTACTACCTTGGTGCGTTTTGATCCGGTGTATCACGGTCATTTCAAGACCAACCGCAACAAGCTGGTCGAGATGCCTAACCTTTGGGGTTATGCCCGTGATCTGTTCCAGACCCCTGGTTTTGGTGACACCATCGACTTTGAACAGATCAAGGCTCACTACTACGTGGTGCATGAAGACATTAACCCAACCCAGATCATCCCGAAGGGTCCAGTGCTAGAAAACTGGTTAGAACTCTCGGGTCGTGATCAGTTGGCCGATAACGGTCCGTTCCTCAACGGCACCGCACCGGGTGAAGTTCGAGCCGAAGAGCGCGTGCAAGCCGGCCACAACCCGTTGTACTCGGCATAGCTAGTAGAACGCTTAGGCTAAGTGGTCTTAACCCTGGGTTCGGGTGACGTTTTGAAATCGTCAAAACCTGCCAGCTCAGGGGTTTTCCATTTCTTGAGCTTTTCTTCAGTTTTAGTTTTGAGTCGAACCGTCAGCGACATGGCCCGATAGGTAGGTCAGAGGCAGGCATCAGGCGTGGCAGGATTAAAGCATGACGATCATTGCAGCTGCAGATGGATCCGCCCTAGGTAACCCAGGGCCGGCCGGTTGGGCCTGGTACGTGGATGACAATAATTGGGCGGCCGGTGGTTGGGACCACGGAACAAACAATATGGGGGAGCTGCAAGCAGTCCTTGAACTCTTCCGGGCCACCGCACACCTGCCTGATGAAGAGCTAAAGATCCTCTGTGATTCGCAGTACGCCATCAATTGCATCAGCAAATGGATGCCGGGCTGGAAGAAGCGCGGCTGGAAAAAGCCGATGGAAAACAGGTGTTGAACCAAGACATCCTCAAAGAACTTGATTCGGCCATTGTCGGCCGCAAGTACACCTTTGAATGGGTCAAGGGTCATGCCGGGCATGACCTGAACGAGGCTGCCGACGAACGTGCTCGCGCAGCGGCCACCGCTCATCAAAGGGGAACTTCCCCTGACGCTGGCCCCGGTTACATCGTGGGAAGCGCACAAGCGCCAGCCGCGGCAAGTGCTTCCACTACGTCCGCGCCGGCAGAGCCAGTTGAGCCAGCTCACGAAGCCGAACAACCCGCACAGGTATCTGCGCTAGTGTCAACATCCGGGGACTTTGCCGCGACGGTTTATGAGCTGGAGCAAGGATTCCTCGACCCACAAATCCGCACCAGCTTTACTGAGATCGCCGACTTCTTGCACCCCAGCTACCAAGAGGTGACCCGCCACGGTGGGCTACTGGATGTAGCAACCATCGGCACCCTGTTGAGTTCCGGATCCTCCCTGCCCACCACGGGGCAGATGCAGGTTCTGGCCACCCGACAGATCAGTGAAGAAATGGTGTTGCTGGCCTACCGAATGAAGCCAAGCGACTCTGAAGTTTTGGTGGTCTCCTCCTGGTGGCAACTAGGCGAACAGGGCTGGAAGCTTCGCTTCCGTCAGGAAACTATCGAGCAGTCCGCATAGCGGCCAGTGCGAGATTAGAGGCTTAAAGAACTGTGGTCCACCGAGAAAAATTCTCGGTGGACCACAGCTGTACCCGATGCTATTTATTCGTAGTGCCCGGGGCGGGTTTCGATAATGCCCTTTTTGTAATTGATGCGGTTGACCAGCCAGGTCACTGCCCAGAGCAGTACGCCAATAACCAGCAATAGGCCGGCAATTTCGTACTGCACCCAGTCCTCGCGCGAACGGGCCCACGGGCCGGCGAGGAACAGGCAGAAGGCTACGCCGAGAATCGGGATGACGGTCGGGGTACGGAAGGCATCTTCCGGTGCCTTTTCGCGGCGCAAGACCAGCAATGAAACATTAACTACGGCGAAGACGCAGAGCAACAGCAGTGCTGTGGTTCCACCCAGCGAGCCAACAATGCCGTTCTCGCTATCCAAGTTGACGTAAGCCACCAAAGCAATGGCCAGCGCGGTGCTGAACAAGATGGCTACCCAAGGGGAGCGGCGGGTGGAGTGCACCTTGCCCAAGAACTGCGGGAGCACGCCTTGACGGGCCATGCCGTAGAGCAATCGGCTTGCCATCAGCATGTTCATCAGCGCGGTGTTGACCACGGCAAAAACGGTCAAGAACGGGAAGATAGCGTCCACCGGAATGTTCGGGGCGCCCAGGCGCACCACGTCCAGCAAGATACCGGCATCTGGATTCTTCGGGTTCAGCAAGTCGCCGGTAGGGATCACCATGATCACGGTAACTGCCACGAGCATGTAGATCACTGCACACAAACCCAGACCAATAAACATGATCTTCGGGAATACCTTGTTTGGGTTCTTGGTTTCTTCCACCAAGTTCACCGAGTCTTCAAAACCAACCATGGCGAAGAAGGCGATGGCGGTACCCATGGTTACCGCGGCAAAAAGACTGCGGTCCGACGGGGTCTCGAAGACTACAAGACGGCTGATATCACCCTGACCGGACGCAATAACAGAGAAGCCGATGCCGATGATCACTGCCATGATGGCCAGCGAAATAATGGTCAAGACGAGGTTGAACCTGACGCTCTCACCCACACCTCGCAAGTTGATCAGCGCAAGGATCACGATGATGGCAATGGCAGCCCACATGCCCGCTTGTGGCGTGGTGGGGACACCATCAATGAACTGGCCAAAACCGATCAGAAGGTTCTGACCAACCAAGGTTGCTGAGGTCGCGGCACTAGTAATGCCTGAACAGGCCACGGTGAAAGCCACGATGAAAGTGACAAAATGGATGCCAAAAGCTTTGTGCACGTACAGAGCCGCGCCAGCGGCGTGTGGGTACTTGGTGACCAGTTCGAGGTAGCTAAAAGCGGTCAAAGTTGCGATGGCAAAAGCAACGAGGAACGGCAACCAGGCCGCGCCACCCACTTGGCCAGCAACCTTACCGGTGATGGCAAAAATGCCTGCGCCGATGATATCGCCCATGATGAGGAATAGCAGCAGCTTGGGGCCGATCACCCGCTTGAGTTCTGTATCCTGGCCCTGGGGTACTGGCGTGTCACTATTCACAGTCATGCGATCGAGATCATCTCCTTCAGTAGTAGGTGGCAAGCATGACAAATTTAGTTGTTGCACCCATAGTCGGCAAACCGTCTTCTGAGTTGGCTCACAGTATCACGAGTCCAAAGGTTGCAAAATGACGATAAGCGGTACTACGCCCCTCTAGCTGTGACCTGACATACGGATGGGATCTTAGTAGCATGTTGGCGAGCCAAGTGAGAATTGCGCTGGATCCGACTAGGGTTAGTTGAAAAGCGACAAGCACTTTAAGGACGTAGATGGACTCGGTGATTAGCGAAGATTTCGCACCTTTGGCTCAAGCTCTGGAAGCACGAGCTGCTGAAGAAGAAAACTACTCGGCACAGCTCGCTGTTTATCACCGGGGTGAACTCGTGCTCAGCCACAGCGTCGGTGAGCATTTAGCGGCGGATGCACTGACCTGTGTCTTCTCGTGTACCAAAGGCATGGGCGCACTGGTCATCGCCTTACTCGTCCAAGATGGCCTGATTGATCCAGCTGCCCCAATGACCACCTACTGGCCAGAATTTGGCGCCGGTGGAAAGAATAAGCTCACCGTTGGCGAGGTGCTCAGTCACCAGGCTGGCGTTCTTGGTGTTCCCGGCGGTGTACCAAGTGAAGTCCTACTGAACTCGGCTGAATATGCCAAGGTTCTGGCGTCCATGCCAAGCATCTGGCCGCTGGGTCAGAACATCGTTGGATATCACGCCATCACCATGGGCGTACTGATGGAAGAACTGGTTCGCCGCGTCGCCGGCAAAGAGCTTAAAGATGTTTTTGAAGAGCGCATCCGTAAACCTCTGTCGGCAGACGTTTATATCGGACAAGACCCGTCACTGGAATCACGCTACCGAGATGTCTTAGCTGGCGTTGAAGCGCCAAGCGAATTTTTGATCCCTTCTCGCCAGCTGGCCTGGCGGTAAACTCCGCCTCCGGATTCGCCTTGGCAGACGGTCCGGTTTACAACTGGCATGAGCTGGCCAACTCAGCCCAGGTACGTCAGATCGGTCCGGCGTCCATGGGTGCGGTAGCCAACGCTCAAGGCCTGGCCGGAATCTATGCCGCATCCTTCGGCGCCGTTCCATCCCTCGGCGCGATGCAAGGATTCCTCAGCGCGGACACCTGGTCACAGGTCTCCACCGAACTGGTTTACGGACTGGATCGAAGCAACGGTTTGTTGCAGGCTTTTGCCTTGGGATTCATGAAGGCTACCGCCCGCAATAATTACGGCTCCATCTTCGCCTACGGTCACGACGGAGCTAACTCATCTTTGGCCTTTGCCGACCCTGCCTACCAGCTCGGCTTTGGCTTCATTCCCTCACGCAACGAAGGACCCAAAGACACATCTACCGGGGTCAAGCTCAGTCAGCTGGCGCGCCAGCTGATCCTCGCCAAGAACGCCAAGGCTAAATCAAACTGAACCTTGGCAAACTGAACCTTGGCAGTGAACAGAAAAATTTAGCAGATACAAAAGTGAGATTGAAGTGAAGAAGTATTTGGCATTGGGTGATTCGTTCACCGAAGGCGTCGGCGACGTAGATTCGAATCGACCTAACCAGGTGCGCGGATGGGCCGACCGAGTCGCTGAAGTGCTCAGCGCGCAGGGCGACTGGGAATACGCCAACCTCGCGGTACGCGGAAAGAAAATCGGTCAGGTCATCAACCAGCAACTGGACCAAGGCCTGTCCATGAAGCCAGATCTGGTGAGCATCTACGCCGGCGGAAACGACATCTTGCGCCCCAGAGCAGATCTTGATGCGCTGATGCGTGGTTATGAAGGGATGGTCCGACGCTTCACCGAGGCCGGAAGCACCGTTGTACTCTTCACCGGTTTTGACACTGTCGAATCTCCCTTGTTCTCCAAGACCCGTCCGCGTACTGCGATCTATAACGAGAAAATTCGCGAGATTGCCGATAAGTACGGCGCGGTCATTGCGGACTACTGGCGTTGGCGCGAATTCTCAGACTTGCGTTATTGGTCTGTAGATCGCCTGCACATGAACGAGCTGGGACATGCACTGATGGCCGCGAGGGTTCTTGACGTTCTTGGACGACACCAGGTCACCGACGAAAACTGGGCAGATAAACTTCAGGCTCCGGTTCTGCCGGATCACGCGGTGAACTCTCGCGGCGAAAAGCTGAAGCAAGAATTGGGTTGGGCTACCGAACATTTGGTTCCTTGGGTTAGGCGCAGGCTCTCGGGCACATCCTCGGGTGATTCCTTGTCAGCAAGGTATCCGCAGTACGTTCAACTCACGGCGGTCACGAAGTAAAACTTTTGTGACAGTTCAACGCAGCGCGACTCTTTGACCTAAAGCGCGAGGCAGGTAACATGGTTGTGTGCTGCAGATCTAAGATCAGCAGCACACGCCATAGACGGATGGCGGGAGAGTCCCGTTCACACCATGGACGGGCGCCGTAGGAGCAATTCCTCCCCAGGAAACTCTCAGGCCCCCGTACCGCCATCACGAGGCAACTCTGGAAAGTAGCCGGCCAGATCCGGTTCACCGAAGGTGCAAGTGCTCGGCTTTGTTGGCCGAACACGTAAAACTCTCAGGTAGTGCAACAGGGATGGGGAGGCAAAGCGTCCTTCCTTTGGCATGCGCCAAGACAGATCCCGTGGAGACTCCAGCACCATGACCATCACGCAGACTTCGGCTTCTACGAACAGTGAATTCGTTACTCGCCACATCGGCCCGCGTCCTTCTGACGTCGCCACCATGCTTCAGACTCTTGGCTACGACAGCCTAGAATCACTGATTGATACCGCAGTTCCCGCAGATATCCGACAAGGTGCCGCACTGGATATTCCAGCAGCACTAAGTGAAACCGAAGCGCTGGCCCACCTGCGTGCGGTAGCCTCCAAAAACGTCATGAAGACCCAGATGATTGGTCAGGGCTTCTACGACACCCTCACCCCAGCGGTGATTCGACGCAACATTGTCGAAAACCCAGCCTGGTACACCGCTTACACCCCGTACCAGCCAGAAATCTCCCAGGGCCGCCTCGAAGCCCTACTGAACTTCCAGACCATGGTGATGGATCTGACCGGTCTGCCAATCGCCAACGCTTCTTTGCTGGACGAATCTTCGGCCGCCGCAGAAGCCGTGCTGATGATGCGCCGTGCTAACAAGAAGAAGGCCAAGGGCAAGACCGTCCTGGACTCCAACATCTTCCCGCAGACCATCAAGGTTGTGCAGGGCCGTGCCGACGCACTGGGCTTCGAAGTTGAAGTTGCTGACCTCTCCGCAGGCCTGCCAGAAGGCGACATCTCCGGCATCGTATTGCAGCAGCCAGGTAACAACGGCTCCATCGCAGAACACGCAAGCATCATCGCAGCCGCCAAGGACGCCGGCGCAATGGTCACCGTCATTGCTGACCTTTTGGCTTTGACCATGATCACCCCTCCGGGTGAACAAGGCGCCGATATCGCTGTGGGCAACACCCAGCGTTTTGGTGTTCCACTGTTCTTCGGTGGTCCACACGCGGCCTACATGGCCGTTGCCGATGGTCTGACCCGCTCGATGCCAGGGCGCTTGGTTGGTGTCTCGGTTGATGACGCTGGCGTTCCTGCCTACCGTCTGGCACTGCAGACTCGCGAGCAGCACATCCGCCGCGAGAAGGCGACCTCCAACATCTGTACCGCTCAGGCATTGTTGGCCATTTGTGCCTCGATGTACGCGGTGTACCACGGCCCAGCCGGGCTAAAGCAAATCGCAACCCGCGCCAACAACCACGCTCGCGTGATTGCCACCTCGCTGGTAGCAGGCGGCTTCACCCTCGCATCCAATACCTTCTTCGACACCGTTGTGGTGAACGTGAAGAACGCCGAGGAAATCATCTCCAAGGCGATCACCGCGGGCATCAACCTGCGCAAGGTCAACGACACCCAGGTTGGTATCTCCACCGATGAGGCCACCACCTCAAGCATCGTCAAATCCCTTCTTGAGGTCTTCGGCGTAGAGCTTTCGGCTCCAGAAGGCTTTGAGATCCCAGAGTCGCAGGTTCGCACCAGCGACTACCTGACCCACCCGATCTTCAACACCATCTCTTCCGAGACCCAGATGATGCGTTACCTGCGTCGTCTCTCGGACCGCGACCTGGCACTGGACCGCACCATGATCCCATTGGGGTCGTGCACCATGAAGCTGAACTCGGCTGCCGAAATGGAATCCATCACCTGGCCAGAGTTCGCTTCCATCCACCCTTACGCGCCGGCAGAGCAGACCGAAGGTTGGCGTGAACTGATCACCGACCTTGAAGGTCGACTGACCGCGATCACCGGTTACGCTGGCGTCTCCATCCAGCCAAACGCTGGTTCCCAGGGTGAATACGCGGGCCTGCTAGCCATCTCGGACTACCACGCATCACGCGGCGAGGGTCAGCGAAATGTCTGCCTGATCCCAGCCTCGGCTCACGGCACCAACGCGGCTTCCGCGGTACTGGCTGGCATGAAGGTTGTCGTTGTAAAGACTGCTGCCGATGGCACCATCGATTCCAATGACCTGGATGCCAAGATCGAAGCCAACAAGGACGTGTTGGCTGCGATCATGATTACCTACCCATCCACTCACGGTGTGTACGACGCTGACGTACGCGAAGTGTGCGACAAGATCCACGCCGCCGGCGGCCAGGTATACATCGACGGTGCCAACATGAACGCACTGGTTGGTCTGGCACAGCCAGGTTCCTTCGGTGGCGACGTTTCGCACCTTAACCTGCACAAGACCTTCTGCATCCCTCACGGTGGTGGCGGCCCAGGCGTTGGCCCAATCGGCGTAGGCGAGCACCTCTTGCCATTCCTGCCAGGCGACGCTTCGGGCACCTACACCGAACGTGACGGTGTGCCAGTGGTTGCTACCGCTTTCGGTTCGGCCGGCGTACTGCCAATCTCTTGGGCTTACATTGCGATGATGGGCGGCGACGGTCTGACCGAAGCTACCAAGCATGCAATTTTGAACGCCAACTACATTGCCAAGCGTCTGAACGAGCACTTCCCAGTACTGTTTACCGGTAACAAGGAATTGGTTGCCCACGAGTGCATCCTTGACCTGCGCGAATTGACCGCCAAGACTGGGGTGACCGCAGAAGATGTGGCCAAGCGCCTGATCGACTTCGGCTTCCACGCACCAACCTTGTCCTTCCCAGTAGCAGGCACCCTGATGGTGGAACCAACCGAGTCTGAGGACTTGGGCGAGATTGAGCGCTTCATCGAAGCGATGATCACCATCCGTCAGGAAATGGAAGAAGTGCTCTCGGGCGTTTACACCATTGAACAGTCGCCACTGCGCCACGCTCCACACACCGTTACCGCCGTGGTCAACAGCAACTGGGACCGCAAGTACTCGGTAGAGCAGGCTGCGTTCCCGGTATCGCGTCTGAAGTTCGACAAGTACTTCCCGGCTGTTGGCCGTATTGATGGTGCTTCCGGCGACCGTAACCTGATCTGCTCCTGCCCGGCTCCTGAAGCCTTTGAAGACTAAGAGGATTTCACGATGACTGAGACTACCCACGAACTAAAACGCACCGCCCTCTATGAACAGCACAAAGAGCTGGGCGCAAACTTCACTGACTTCGGCGGCTGGGATATGCCACTGAAGTACGGTTCAGAATTGGCCGAGCACAAGGCTGTTCGTTCCACTGCTGGGCTTTTTGACCTGTCCCATATGGGCGAGGTGTACCTGGCTGGACCGGAAGCGGTCACCGCGCTGAACACCGCGCTGGCAGGCAACTTTGGCATCATGAAGGTGGGCAAGGCCAAGTACTCGCTGATCCTCAATGATGACGGCAAGATCATTGATGACTTGATCGTGTACCGCCTTGAAGAAGAAAAATTCCTTGTGGTTCCTAACGCTGGCAACGCTGTGGTGGTAGCCGCAGCCCTTGCAGAGCGTGCAGCTAAATTTGATGTCCAGGTCGATAACGCTTCGGAGCGTCAGTCGCTGATTGCAGTGCAGGGACCGAACGCGCAGGACATCGTCTCCAAGCTGGCAGCTGACCAAAGCACCGTTGACTCCGTCACAGAGTTGAAATATTACGCAGCGGTTTATCTGGTGCTCGGCGGTCTTGACGTTCTGGTTGCGCGCACAGGATACACCGGCGAGGATGGCTTCGAATTGATCATCAACAATGATCAAGCGGCCGAGCTGTGGGAAAAAATTGTCACAATTGGTGCGGATCACGAGTTGGTTCCGTGTGGCCTTGCCGCACGTGACTCGCTGCGTCTGGAAGCTGGCATGCCGTTGTACGGCAACGAGCTAAGCCTAGAACGCACCCCATTTGATGCGGGATTTGGCCCTGTAGTCTCCTTCAAGAAGGAAGAAGACTTTGTGGGCCGAAAGGCTCTTGAAGCCCTGCGAGAGCAGACTCCAGCACGCAAGCTGGTCGGTCTGAAGGGTCTGGGCAAGCGCGCCGGACGCGGTGGCTACGCCATCGTTAAGGACGGCGCTACTGTTGGTGAAATCACCTCAGGACAGCCATCTCCGACCCTCGGCTACCCGGTAGCCCTGGGGTATGTGGATGCGCAATACAGTGAAGTTGGCACCGAGCTAGAGGTCGATCTGCGAGGTAAGACTTTGCCATTTGTCGTCGTCGAACTGCCGTTCTACACGCGAGCCAAGTAACGTTAAACATCAGTAGGGCCTAGCCATACGCCCGCTTATTCCCTTGGGAGAGGAAATACCGTGAGTAAAGTTCTTTCGTCATTACGCTACTCGGCAGAACATGAGTGGATCGATGCATCGTCCCCAGCCAAGGTCGGCATCACCCAGATCGCTGCTGACGCCCTGGGCGACGTTGTCTACGTAGACCTGCCAGAGGTTGGCGATTCGGTCAGCGCAGGTGAAACCTGTGGTGAAGTTGAGTCCACCAAGTCGGTTTCCGACCTGTTCTCGCCTGTTACCGGCACCGTAGTTGCGATCAACGACGAGGCTGTAGAAAACCCGGCAATCTTGAACGAAGACCCATATGGTGCCGGCTGGCTGTTCACCGTAGAGGTCGCCGAAGAAGGTCCGCTACTTTCGGCAGCAGACTACGCAAGCGCGAACGGTGGAGATGTCCAGTAATGAGCAACCAGAATTTTGAATCTCTGGCACCAGCATCGCTGACCCAGTCCCTAGCAACTCTGGATCCTGAGGTAGCACAGCGCATCGACGCCGAGCTAGCTCGCCAGCAGCGTGGCCTGGAAATGATCGCTTCGGAGAACCACACCGCCCAGGCTGTTATGCAGGCTCAGGGTTCGGTGCTAACCAACAAGTACGCCGAAGGTTACCCGGGACGCCGCTACTACGGTGGTTGCGAAGAGGTTGACGTCATTGAGACGCTGGCCATCGATCGCCTCAAGGCTCTTTTTGGTGCCGAGTACGCCAACGTTCAGCCACACTCCGGTGCTCAGGCTAACGCTTCGGTTTACCACGCACTGGTTCGCCCAGGCGACACCGTACTGGGTTTGAACCTGGCGCATGGTGGTCACCTGACCCACGGCATGAAGATCAACTTCTCCGGTCGTCTATTCAACATCGTTCCTTACGGTGTAAATGAAGAGACCAACCTGGTGGACATGGACGAAGTTGAGCGCCTTGCCGTGGAGAACCAGCCAAAGATGATCGTTGCTGGTTGGTCCGCTTACCCACGTCAGCTGGACTTCAAGCGCTTCCGCGAAATCGCTGACAAGGTCGGCGCTTACCTGTTCGTGGATATGGCTCACTTTGCAGGTCTGGTTGCAGCTGGTCTGCACCCATCGCCTGTGCCTTACGCCCACGTGGTTACCTCCACCACCCACAAGACCCTTGCCGGTCCTCGTGGTGGCATCATTCTGTCCAACGACGCGGATATTGCCAAGAAGATTAACTCTGCAGTCTTCCCAGGCCAGCAGGGTGGTCCACTGGAGCACGTCATCGCTGGTAAGGCTGTAGCTTTCAAGATTGCAGCTTCCGAAGAGTTCAAGGAACGCCAGCAGCGTACCTTGGCTGGTTCGCGCATTCTTGCTGAGCGTCTGACCCAGGAAGATGTTGCTGCCAAGGGCATCAGCGTTTTGACCGGTGGCACCGATGTGCATCTGGTGCTCGTTGACCTTCGTAACTCGGAGCTTGACGGACAGCAGGCAGAAGATCTTTTGGCACAGGTGGAGATCACGGTTAACCGCAACGCGGTTCCATTTGATCCACGTCCGCCAATGACCACTTCGGGCTTGCGCATTGGTACTCCAGCACTGGCAACCCGTGGCTTCTCGGAAGCTGCATTTGCTGAGGTCGCGGAGATCATCGCGCAGACACTGATCGCCGGTGCCGATGGTAATACTGCAGTTTTGCCAGAGCTGAAGGACCGAGTTCTGAAGCTGGCCGAGTCTCACCCGCTGTATCCGGAGCTTGCTAAGGTTTCCGAGTAACATCATCAGCTATTGATGAGGGCCCGGAAGGCGGAAACATTCGCTTTTCGGGCCCGCAGTTTTTCCTCCACATTTGTCCACCCATAACTGTGTGGATGTCCCGTTGCAAGGATGACCTCTTGCGCACCCCTTCATCTTTCCGGCAGTTAGCTATCGGAATGCCCAAGTTCTAAGGATGTGACCCGCCATGGCGGTAAGCGTATTCGATCTTTTCTCGGTTGGTATTGGACCGTCCTCCAGCCACACCGTGGGGCCAATGCGTGCGGCACACGCATTCATTGCCCAAGTAATCCGTGAAGAGAAGATAGCAGCCCTGGAGACTATCCGGGTTGATGTCTATGGGTCACTGGCCGCTACCGGTCGTGGGCACGGAACATTCACCGCCATCATGTTGGGACTTGAAGGTTTTGAGCCTGAAAAGGTGCTTCCTGCCCAAGTTGATGAGCGACTGGCGCAGATGGAAGAAACTGGCATTTTGCAGCTAGCTGCTCAGCTAGATCAGCGCAAAGATTTGAAGTACACGGTGGGGGACATGGTTCAGCACCCGCTGACCGTTTTGCCTCGCCACACCAATGGTGTGAAGTTTGTGGCCCTCGATGCCCAGGGTAACGAGCTGGTCAATGAAACCTTCTTCTCCGTTGGTGGTGGTTTCATCGTGCGCGAAGGTTCCGAAGAGCGCATCGAAAAGAACCTTGAGGAAAAGCTGCAGAAACAGCCTTATCCATTCACCACCGCGGCACAGTTGTTGGAACATGTGAAGGACACCGGCAAGTCCATTGCCGAAATCATGATGGCCAATGAGCTGACCTACCGCAGCCGTGAAGAAATTCGTTCGGGCCTGATCCACATTTACGCGGTGATGGAAGAGTGCAAGGACTCTGCCTTGGAGCGTACCGGCGTGCTGCCCGGTGGGCTCAAAGTTCGTCGTCGTGCACCAGAATGGCATGAGCGTTTGCGTAAGGAAGACAAGGACCGTGATCCTGTGTATTGGCAGGAATGGATCAACCTTGTGGCCTTGGCGGTTAATGAGGAAAATGCTTCCGGCGGTCGTGTTGTTACGGCGCCGACTAATGGTGCTGCTGGCATCATTCCGGCGGTGCTCTTCTATGCCACTCACTACGCTCCGGGCGCTAAGTACTGGAACGATGAAGAGAAGAACGATGCAGTTGTGAACTTCTTGCTGACCGCTGGTGCTGTTGGTGTGCTTTATAAGGAACAGGCTTCGATCTCTGGTGCAGAGGTTGGTTGTCAGGGTGAGGTTGGTTCGGCGTCGTCGATGGCGGCAGCTGGCCTTGCCGAAATTTTGGGTGGTACTCCAAAGCAGGTGGAAAACGCTGCTGAAATTGCGATGGAGCACAATCTTGGACTGACGTGTGACCCAATTGGTGGTTTGGTGCAGATCCCTTGTATTGAACGCAATGCGATTGCCGCGTCCAAGGCTGTTAACGCAGCGAAGATGGCGCTGATGGGCGACGGTGAGCACCACGTCACCCTTGATGAAGTGATCATCACGATGCGTGAAACGGGCAAGGACATGAGTGATAAGTACAAGGAGACGGCCATGGGCGGCTTGGCCGTTAACGTGGTTGAATGCTAATCACTAGCTGATTTTTGGTTTCGGGAGGTCGGGTAATCCGGCCTCCCGAAGCACTTAATGCACGGATTCACTGTCTTAGTCCTGATTTCTATCGCTTGTCAGATACTGAATGATTTATCCCCTAGATGCCATACGTCTATTTCGTCATTAGCACTTTGAGTAGGTATTATGAATTCTTGTCGATTCTCTGTTCGGTGCCAGTGCGGACGAGAAATAAGTAGACTTTTCCACTATTTGTCGAGGGTGGAAGCGTGGGATTGATACGAAGTCCAAGCCATTGGAATGCAGCGTCTGAGCGAAGAGGCAGGCAGGTCCAAGGCATACTCCTGCTCCCGACACTGGGGCACCGCGAAAGAATCGCCCACGGAATAAAACGGCCTTTCACAACGTCTCACTATGTATGCCTCAAAGCAAACTATTCTCACCAGTGACCATCCCAACCAAGAGTGGAAACGGTCTGCAGCTACGCAACCGTGTTGTTCTGCCGCCCATGTGTCAGTATGCAATCGATAAGCGTGACGGTGTTCCAACCACGTGGCAACTAGCTCACCTTGGCTCGATGGCACACGGCGGTTTCTCGTTGGTGATTTCCGAAGCTACCGCAGTGGCAGCTGAAGGGCGCATCTCTGACCGTGATGCCGGGCTGTGGAATGAGGAGCAGGTTGAAGCCTGGAAGCCCATTACGCAATACGTTCGTTCCCATGGCGCAGCCGTAGGCGTTCAGCTTGCGCACGCTGGCGCTAAAGCTTCGACCTATGGATGGTTAAAGGAACTGGAAGATGCCGGAAAGCTCGGCAGCATCAGTGACGAAGACGGTGGCTGGGAAACTTTCAGTTCCTCATCCTCGGACGTATTTGGGCTGAAGCCGGCAACCGCCATGAGCACCGAACAAATCGCAGCCTCAGTCCAAGATTGGGCAGACGCAGCACAACGTGCTGACGAGGCCGGATTCGACCTGATTCAGATTCACGCGGCCCACGGTTACCTGATCCACCAGTTCCTCTCGCCACTATCCAATGAGCGTACCGATGAGTACGGCGGAAGTTACGAAAACCGTACCCGTTACCTACGAGAAGTTGTTGAAGCCATCACCGCCGTATGGCCAGCGGATAAGGCCCTAGGCATTCGCTTCTCGGGTGAAGACTGGGTTGAAGAGGGCTGGCGCATCGCCGATACCGTGAAGCTTGCCAAGCAAATGTATGACCTTGGCGTGCGGGCCTTCGATCTGTCCAGCGCAGGTATCGGTGCTTTCGCCGGTCCTACGGGTCCCGGATACCAGGTGCCGCTGGCTCAAGCGGTGAAACAAGCATTGCCAGAGGACGCGTTTGTGACGGCCGTTGGTGTCATCACTGATCCGACTCAAGCAGAACATATTGTGGTGACCGGTCAGGCTGACGGGGTTAGCATCGCCCGAGCCGCCTTAGGCAATCCGCAGTGGCCAAACCATGCCGCTCAGCAGCTAGGTGCGCAGAAATCTCACCCACCTCAGTACTGGCGCGGCCGCTGGTAAAAGGCGTTGCCATGCTGAATTCTTCCGAATCCTCAGTTAGTTTCTGGTTACCTCTTCCAGCCGTTGAATAGTGATGTTAGGTTAGTCCCACGGATCTAGTCGCAACGCGGCCAGGAGTCGCGTGCGGAAGGGAGTCAGCATGGCACTACGCGCGGATTCTAATGGAATCGACGCTTCGCTCTATCGAAGGAATGGTTCTTGGAGCACAGCTCTCGTTGATGCTTCGTTGGGGACAACTGGAGCACAGGAAGCCGCTGATCGACTTCCAGACGAGGTCGCAAAACTGCTTAAGTCCCAGCAGGCTCAGCCTCAAGATGTACAAGCGCTCATTGGCGTATTGGAACCAGCAAGTGGGCTACGTGCACCAGTTGCACGGTTCGTCGCAGTTCATGATGGCGAAGTAGTTCTTAACGAAATCATTCCGGGTCTCAAGGTCTCCTCTCCTTCAGTTGACGTAGGACCGTTCCCGAATTTCACAGCCATCGCCCGTGCCCGCGGGGGTCTTTCTCTTACCTCGTCGCTGAGGTCGGAAAAGATGGCGGCGAGGTTCATCTGTATAACACTGCCTCTCCGGAGCGCATTGCTAGCCAAGGTATCGTCGGACTGCCTGAAGAAATCCATCACGCCCGAAAAGTGCCCGGCGAATATGACCAACCCAAGGCGCAGTCCGCAGCCGACGAAATGGTTCGCCGCAATGCTGACGAAGTCGCTGAGCTGATCAGAAACATGTTTGCCGAGAACTACGTGCGATTGATCGTGGTTTCTGGTGACATCAAGGCGCGCGAAGCGGTTATCGCTCAGCTACCGGTTGCCCTACGTGACTATGTTGAAGTCATTGATTCGCATACCCGAACCGGTGGCGCCGACTCCAAACAAGTAGATGCCCAGATCTCCAAACTGATTGATGACGTGAAGTCCAAGGATCTTGCGGATCTGGAGGCCAAGGTCTCCGCGCAGTCCGGCAATGGACGAGCCTTGTTAGCAGTTGGACTTGATGAGGTTGTCACGGCTCTGCAATCGGCTCAGGCAGATACCGTGCTGGTCGGACAGTATCAGGACGAGCACACCCTACGGGCACTAAGTGCTGAACCGTGGATTGCTCACCAGGAAGGCGATGACCACGCCGAGTTGGTTGCTGGTGAATGGCCTGCACCGGAAGTGCTGTTGCGTGCCACGGCACTAACGGATGCGACAATCCGTTACGTTCCTGATTCGCTAATCCCTGATGGTGCCGGAATCGCCGCCCTGCTGCGTTGGGCAAAATCCTAAACAGTCACCAAAACAACAATTGGGTTCTTGCTACGAAGATGATCTTCGTGGCAAGAACCCAATTTTAGTGTTCGACACTTTCTAGCCCACCGAATCGTTACCTACACCGACAGTTAATTAGTCCTGGTCGTGTTGCTGCGGATCGTTGTGCGTCGGTTCGCCCGGTGTTGGGCCAACCTGAGGTGAGCCGCTAGGAGGCTGAGAACCAGGGCCCAGCTGATTTGGATCGTGGAGCATAGGCGGTGGTGGCGGTGGATAGTTGCCCTGCGGATGGTTCTGCTGAGCGTTATGTTGCCAAGGTTCAACCGGCGGAGCCCAGTAGGCCTGGTTAGGGTACGGCATTTGCTGAGGAGCTGACCATGGCTGAAGTACCGGAAGTTGGGGTGGAGGTGGAAGTGCTCCAGCAGTGCGTTGAATGTCTTTCTTGTCGGCCAGCTTGGTTAGTACCGCGGTGAGCACGGCCATGAAGAGCACCGAGATGATTAGTGATGTTCCATCCGAGGACTCCTCATTCAGATCAATTTGGCCCAGCGCACCAAGCATGAACAAGAACGTGTTGTTGATGATGTGCATAGCCATCGCCGCTTCCAGCCCACCGGTTCGCCAGGTGAGATAACCAGCTGCCACAGCAAAAGCGGCAACGTCCAATAATCCGTAGACATCGTAAAGGTGCCCGAAGGTAAACAGCGGTACAGGCAAAAGAATCGCAAACAGCGGATGTTTGAGCCAACTGCCCACAACCTGCATCAGCGCTCCACGGAATACCAGTTCCTCGGCAGCACATTGAAGCGGAGTAAGTAGAAGGACCAAGATGGCAAAGAAGAGCGGATCGGCCGGCACGTCATACGGGGCTAGTTGTCCGGAGTCCTCGGTGCTTAGGCCAGAAAAGCCAAAGCTCAAGGCGAAATAAACGGCGAACAAGATGGCGCTCGTGCCCAGTGCCAGACCGAACCAGCGCCAGCGCATTTTTCCAGCTACGGAAAACAGTTGACCGACAGGTTTAGAACCAAGCAAGAGATAGGCCAAATACACGGCCGGAATCATGACGATCAATGAAACCATCGTCATAGAAAAATCTAACGGTGACGTCATATCGAGCTGCGCATCAGCGAATAACGTTTCGTCGCTAGTGCCGGCGCCAGCATCTGTGGCCCATGTTGCGGGGTTGACCAGCATGGCAACAAATACCACCAACATCACCATGATGAGTAGGGCTACATAGAATCCAGTACCCGTTCCCGCAAAGGCTATAGGCCTCCACCAGCGGTAGTTGTGGCTACGGCGCATCAAACGGTGGAATGGATAACTTTGTTCCCCACTAGTCATAGGCATAGTGGCGGGCGGTGGCAAGGGCGAGCTCATAGCTCAATTCTCTCCCTGATCTGCGTTGACGGCATGAACCTTGCGGAGGATTTATTTGTCATCCTTAGGTGTTCGGCACAATACCCATACACTTGTAGCGAATGATTCGCATTAACTGACTTGGAGCGACGCCGCGTGGGCCACCATCATGACGAACCGATATTGCAAGATCCTAAGCGACGCCGCCGTGCCTCGATTATCTTGTGGGCACTACTTGCGCCCATAGGTGCGCTCGCCCTGGTGATGGTCCTCATTCTGTGGCCACAAGGAAATTACGACAAGTTTGCACTGGACGGCAACATGGATACCGCAGGTGGCGCCACGATGGCCACCGGTACCGTCATGCGTAGTGGAACAGAGCAATGCCCCTCTTCCAAAGGCTTGGAAGACGTCGGTGGCAAGGTTCTAGATTGCAACGTCACCTACGTCATGCCAGATTCTGGTGGCGCCGAAATTCAGCTGGAGATCCCGGCCGAGATGTTGCAATCCCGGGATGCGCGTCCGGGGGATAACCTGCGCTATCTTGACCTGTCCAAGGTTGATACGACCAGCGGAAGCCCGTACGTCTTTGTCGATTTCGTTCGCACCTTGCCGATGGCTCTCTTGGCGATTGCCTATGGAGTGGTTGTCGTGCTGGTCGCTGGATGGCGCGGAGCCAGAGCGGTTATCGGTCTGATCGGTGGCATTGCCTTCATGATCTTCTTTATGGTTCCGGCGCTTATCGAAGGCGGAAATCCGGTATTAGTTGGTTTGACCGGTGCCACGGCCATCATGTTTGTCGCGCTCTATTTTGCTCACGGACTGAATGCCAAAACCTCAACGGCCCTATTGGGAACTCTCTTCGGCCTCGGCGTTACGGCCGGCATGGTGTTATGGCTGACCGACGCGGCAGCCCTGACGGGGGCCAACGGTGAATCGGCAATCACGCTATCTACCGTGGCTCCGCAGATCTCGTTGCCGGGTCTATTGATCTGTGGTGTTTTGGTTGGCGGCATGGGCGTGCTCAACGATGTCACTATTACGCAGTCCGCTACCGTATGGGAACTGGCCGAAACCTCTCCTAGGGCGAGTGCCAAAGAATTATTCTTCCGTGGAATGCGTATTGGTCGAGACCATATTGCCTCGACCGTTTACACCATTGCTTTCGCCTACGCAGGCGCCGCACTGCCGATTCTGGCCATTGCAGCCCTGAGCAACCAAGGTTTTGGTGTGACACTGACCTCGGGGGAGATGGCTGAGGAAGTAATTCGCATCCTTATTGGTTCTATTGGATTAGTACTGGCAATTCCAGTGACTACTGCCGTCGCGGTGATGGTGGTAAAAGCTACTGGCACCGGCGGAGCGCACGGCAAGAGAGCACTATTTGCTACTCAAACCGACGCCTAGGTGCGAACGGTTCTCAAAAGTAATGTAGAATTGTTCTCAATAGCAACCTTGTTTAGATGGAGATCTTGAATGAAGAAGTATCGCTCTTTGCTTGCAGCCGCTGCCGCATTGCCAGTCGCAGGACTGATCCTGACTGGATGCAGCAATACCAGCAGTGAAGCATCGAATGCTGGTACCTCTTCACTGAACGTCGTGGCAACGACCAATGTGTACGGGCAGATCGCTCGCGCTATTGGTGGCGACAAGGTCAAAGTCAGCGAGCTTATTACCTCCGGCGCGCAGGATCCTCACTCTTACGAGCCCACCACCCGTGACAAGCTCACCGTGTCTGAAGCTTCGATTGTTGTAGCCAATGGCGGCGGGTATGACCAGTTTATGGATTCGTTGGTTCAGTCCCTACCGAGCGAACAAGCTGGCGGAGTTCAGCTGATTCACGCCGTGGACAGCTCACCTATTGCCAAAGAGCATGAAGGCGAAAGCGAAGAAGAGCATGCGGAGCATGAGGGTGAAGAATCCCATGAGCATGCCGCATACAACGAGCACATCTGGTACGACCTGGACTCGATGAGCGCACTAGCTGACGAGCTGGCCGATGATTTCGGTGAAGCTGATGAAGCTAACGCGCAGGAGTACACGAAAAATGCGCAGACCTTTAAAGAAGGAATCAAAAAGCTTCAGACCCAGCTCGGCGACGCGAAGCTGACCGGCAAGACGTTCATTATGACTGAACCGGTTCCCTTCCATCTTTTGGAAGATGCCGGAATGGTCAACGCCACGCCCGATGGTTTGAGTGAAGCCATTGAAGAAGGCGAGGGCATCGCGCCGATGACCCTGAAGAAGGCGCAAGACCAGCTGGACGGTGCTCAGGTTGATGCCTTGGCATACAACGTCCAAACTGAAGGCAACGAAACCAAGGTACTCCAGAAGGACGCGGAAAGTGGTAAGGTTCCTGTCGTCGACTTCGCAGAGACCATCCTGAATGATTCCAGTTATCTTGAGTGGATGAATTCCAACATTTCGAACTTGTCTTCCGCGATCAACGGCTAGGTCATACGTAGACTACTTATATGGCATTGATTTCTTCTCAAATTTCTCAAGCGGCAGGTAAGGCAAAGTCTCTGCTCGCAGAGCGATCTGTACGCGCTGAAATAGCCCAAGGAAATCGGGAAATACAACAAGCCGATCACGTCCTCTTCTTCGCTGAGGGACCGGGCCAGTTCTACCAACTAGGTGCCTGGCTGGGGACCTTTGAGCGTTTGGTCGAAGACGGCCTGAGCGTCGGTTTGGTGCTCATGGATTCTCTGAGCGCCAAACGCGCACTGAGCGAGACCACCGTACCGTTGCTCTTCACCCGCTCAATGGAACAGATCGAATCAAAGCTTCGAGGCTGGGGAACCAAGTCGATCAGCTACGTGAACAACGCGCAGCGCAACTTCACAATGCTGCGTGTTAACGGCCCGGCGCATATCCACCTAAACCATGGTGAGAGTGAAAAGGCCTCGATGGTCTCCAATCAGCTCAAAGCCTATGACTTCGCCTGTGTCGCCGGTCCGGCCGCAGTCGAGCGCATCACCGAGAACATTGCACGTTTTGATCCATCACATCTGATCCAGATTGGTCGGCCTCAGCTTGATGCCTTGGAGCAGGAAGGGCCTTCACAGAAGATCCGGGTGCTCTATGCGCCAACGTGGGAGGGCGATTCAGAAGCGATGGCCTACTCCTCTCTAGCAAAACTCGGTGAACGAATTCTCGCTCAGCTGGTTACGGACGACCGCTTTGAGGTGCGCTTCCGACCGCACCCAAAAACCGGTGACAAGTCTGCCGAGGCTGCAAAGGCAGTCACCGCGCTCAAAGCCAATTTCAGTTCAACCCTGGATCCAGTCAGCGATGCCTCGCAGTCTCTGGTGTGGGCCGACGTTGCCATCTGTGACACGTCTGCCATGGCCTACGACGCGGTGGCACTGAACATCCCGTTGCTGCTGGCCTCCAACCGTCCAAGCAAACTCGGTGACGGCCTGCCACTAGAGCAACGGCTGGGCAACGCCAATGGTTTGGCTGACCGGGTGGCGCGATTGGCCGCAACAGGCGTGGCCGGACAGCAAAAACAGCTGGCCCAGTACTTCTTCGCTACCACCGAACCTGGAATGGCAACGCAGAAGCTGAACCAGCTGTTAGCTAGCCTCTAGTCTCCGACTAGCGCTGCTTAAAAACAGTATCCTGCCATGCGCGATGGGCCGCAGGATCACGTGAGAACATCACGTGTTTGACGTTTGTGTATTCGTCAAAGGAATACTGGCTCATATCTTTGCCCATCCCTGAGGCTTTGTAACCACCGTGGGGCATATCCGAAACGATCAGGATGTGTTCGTTGATCCAAACACATCCAGCCTGGATCTGGGCGCTGGCCCGCATCGCGCGGTCAACATTTTTGGTCCAGGCGCTGGCGGCCAAGCCATACGGGGTGTCATTGGCCAGTTCAATTGCTTCGTCATCAGACTCGAATGGCAAGGCAACGAGCACCGGACCGAAGACCTCTTGCTGGACTATTTCAGAATCCTGAGTCGCCCCAACGATCAGTGTTGGACGGTAATAGAAGCCTGGACGTTCCTCGCGGCGCCCGCCGGCCAGAACCTTTGCACCGGATTCTTCGGCTCGCACAACCATCGCAGACACCTTTTCCAAGTGCGCTTCGCTGATCAAAGAACCCATGTCAGTGTCTATGTCCGTGGGATCACCAACCACCATGGCATCCATGAGTTGGGCCACCCGTGCGGTGAACTTTTCAAACACTGAAGAGTGCACGTAAGCACGTGTGGCAGCTGTACAGTCCTGACCGGAATTGATCGTGGAGCCAGCTACCGCTCCGTGCGCTGCGGCTTCAATGTCTGCGTCATCAAACACAACAAATGGTGCTTTGCCACCGAGCTCAAGGTGCACTCGATTTGCACGCTCAGCGGCCATGGACATGATTTTTAGGCCCACCGCGGTGGAGCCGGTGAAGGAAGTCATCTTCACCAATGGGTGGCGGACCAGCGTAGAACCGACGCTTGGACCCTCACCAACCACCACGTTGATCACGCCATCAGGCAGACCTGCATCAGTCGCTGCTTTGGCGAAGAGCATCGACGTGCCAGGTGTGAGCTCACTGGGCTTGAGCACGATGGTGTTACCTGCCGCGATGGCCGGAAGCACCTTCCATGCAGCCATTTGTAATGGATAGTTCCAGGGGCTAATGGATCCGATCACGCCAATGGCCTCTCGACGGATCATTGACGTGGTGTTTCCTGCATAATCTCCGGCTGCTAAACCTTGAAGATTCCTCGCCGCACCGGCGAAGAAGTTCACGTTGTCGATGGATCCGGGAACATCAAACTCGGTAGACATTCGAATGCTCTTGCCAGTCTGAGCTGTTTCTACTTCAGCTAGCTCGTGTTCATGCGATTGAAGCTCTCGAGCAAAAGCCAAAAGATGGTCCGAGCGTTGACCCGGCGTCAGCGCAGACCATGACTTAAAAGCCTCAGCAGCTGCCTGCACAGCTTGGTCAACCTGAGCAACAGTTGCCCTATCAACGTCAAGCAATTTATCCCCGGTGGCAGGGGAGACGCGTGGAAGAACTGGTCCTAGTCCGCGCACCTGCTTGCCGTTTATGAACTGATGTCCTAATGATGGGGTGTAGTAATCCATGATGATTCTCCTGCGGAGGGTACTGAGATCAATGAAAAGTGCGGTGGTCTAGTGACGGAAAAATTCCGTCATTAGGAATCGAATCCCATGCCAATCTTGTCCATGAGGCGCAAGAATGCAGAGCGTTGTCCCTGATTGCGATCCGCTTTAATTAGGTGGTCGGTCATGAGTTTCACGCCCAGCCATGCCGCCGGTTCCGGTGGGAACGGGATGGGTTTGGTGCGCACTAACTCCAGCTCGGTCAGCTCAGTCTTTTCCCCGGCGAGCAAGTCCAGCATGACCTTCGCTCCGAAACGCGTGGCTCCGACTCCTAGCCCGGTGAAGCCGGCGCAGTAGGCTACTTTGCCTCCGTGTGTGAGATCAAAGAACGAGAAGAAACGTGAGCAGGTGTCGATGGCGCCGCCCCAAGCATGCGAGAACTTCAGCCCGTTCAACGCAGGGAAACTGCCAAAGAAGTGAGCAGCTAGTTTTTCGAAGGTCTCCGGGTTGCTGTCATAGCTTGAACGAACCTTTCCTCCAAAGTGATACACGGCGTCGTAGCCGCCGTAGAGGATACGTAAATTCCCGTCGGCGTCGATGGTTGGCCGTGAATAGTGGAAGCGGTTGTTCATGTCGGCCAAACCGACCATCTGTTCCCAACCGATGGCTTCTCGCTGCGCATCGGTGAGTGGTTCAGTCATCAGGGCGTAGTCGTAGACAGGGACGATTCGGGCTCTGTGGCGCTTGATCAATGAAGGGAAAACATTCGTAGCCAGTGCTACACGGTCTGCCAAGATTTGCCCGTCGGTGGTTAGCACCTTGATCTGCTCGTTCATTTCTACCAGTTCAGTTGCCTGCGTATTTTCGTAGAGTTCAACGCCCAGCTCGCGGCATACTCGGGCAAGCTCCCATGCCAATTTGGCCGGATGCACCAGAGCGGTGGACTGATGGTCTAACGCCCCCGCCAAGAAATCTGGTGAGTTGATAACGTTCTTGACCTGGTGTTTGTCAAGATAATCCACACCAGGTGCTTCAGCTTCCTCCGCAGCCCAAGCAATCTGATGAGCCTCGGTGGCTACGCTCAGGGAGCCCTGCCGAACAAAATCAACGTCCATGGCGTAACGCTGAACAGTGGCCTCAAAATCATCGAGGTTCTGGGCGCCGAGTTCACTGAGCAAGGCATTTTCTTTGGGCAGATGATTCTCCCCATTTGCTTCGCCGTGAACTAACGAAGCCTCACAGAACCCGCCGTTGCGACCAGAAGCCGCCCAACCAATGCGTTGGCCCTCGATAAGAACAACATGACGGTTTGGGTCTTGCTCTTTGGCCTGCAACGCAGTCCACAAACCGGTATATCCGCCTCCGACAATTAAGAGGTCAGTGGTGATGAATCCGTGCAGTGCCGGTGTTGGTTCAGGACGTCGGGCATTATCTAGCCAGTAACTGGTGTGTTTGGCTGAGGTCAGGGAAGCGGCGATGTGCTCTGCAGAAGCGGCTTCTTCGTGGCGATCAAAGGTAATGGGGTTCTGTGTGCGCATTAGTTCATTCCTTGATTAGTAGCTTCATTTTTGGGAGCTAGTAAGTCAGCGGAACGACCATAGGGCCTTGAGGTTTTGCGGTTTGTTGGGCAGACAGGATGCCAGTTGAGAGCCAGTCGGCGATCAAGGCTTATCCCTCTTCTCGGAAAAGAAGTCCGCAAAATTGAATGTGATTCATTACTCATCTAATCCTGCGGACAAACCCTTGTCAAGAGTCATGGACCAAGCGATGCAGCTTGCCACTGAATATGACAATGTGCGGATAGAACGGGCGGACGAGCCCGCGCTTGAAGTCCAATGCGAATCGTAATTAGTTGATGATTTCGCCCTTGGGGCTTTGCGCTATTGCAGCGATTCTTTCGCGCCAGGCTTGAAGTTCCGCGGGGAGAGCCGGGTGAAGTCATGCACTTCGCGGATCACTTTTAGCGGGTGAGTACTGCGGTAGGAACGAGTCGGATTACCCGGGAATTTCTTGTCGGTGACATTGGGGTCATCCTCAAATTCGCCTGTCGGTTCAACCTCGTAAACATGAGGGGCGCCATCTATGGACGCGATTTCGGCTGCTAGCCCCGCACCGTCAGACAGCGCGGTGAAGTAGACGTGGTTCATGATGACTTCTGGCCGGTAATTCGACGGGTATCCCGCAGACGGCTAATCGCCTGGTACCAACTCTGCTTTGGTGCCGTGAAAGAACGGTCCCGATTCAAGATCCTTGCTCATAGAACCAGAGCTTAGCTAATGAGATGACGCAGGGAAAGAGCCACTCACCATGCCTCGGCCCGGCGAGCATTTGGCCGGTAATCAGCTCGTAAACACGTATATTTGGTGGTGAACCACGAACAAGCTTTGGAGATTTCCACGTGCCAATTTTGAACAAAGACATGTCCCTATGCATCTCGCTTTCGGGTCGACCATCCAACCTTGGAACCCGGTTCCACAACTACCTGTATGAAGAACTTGAACTGAACTTCATCTACAAAGCCTTCTCCACCGATGATCTTGCTGGCGCGATTGCTGGTGTCCGTGCGTTGGGTATCCGTGGCTGCTCCGTTTCCATGCCTTTCAAAGAGGACGTGATGAAACTTGTCGACGAAATTGAACCGTCTGCCGCAGCGATCGATTCGGTCAATACAATCGTGAATACCAATGGTCACTTGGTTGCTTCCAACACTGACTTTGAAGCGATCGCAACGTTGATCGCACGCCACGAGCTGGACAAGATCCACAGCGTATTGGTCCGCGGTTCCGGTGGAATGGCTAAGGCCGTCGTTGCGGCGTTCCGCGATGCAGGCTTTGAAGATGTCACCGTGCTGGCACGCAATGAAAAAGCCGGCGCCGAATTGGCTGAGAAGTATGGCTACAAGTTCGTTGCGGCAGACCCTGCCCCAGGACATCAGATTCTCGTCAACGTCACCCCGTTGGGCATGGACGGCGCACAGGCCGATACCCAGTCCTTCACCGATGAGCACATCAACGTTGCCGAAGCCGTATTTGATGTTGTCGCATTCCCGAGCCAGACACCACTGATCCTTGCCGCCCAAAAGGCTGGCAAGCCGGTAATTACTGGTGCAGAGGTCATTGCACTCCAGGCCGCAGCACAGTTCGAAAAGTACACCGGCCACTCGCTGACCGATGATCAGGTAGCGCGAGCTTCAGAGTTCTCTCGCCTGTAAGCATCAATCTGACTGTCTCATAAAGAAGAAGTGCCAGCACTGAAAATTCAGTGCTGGCACTTCTTCTTGCCTTGCTATATACGCGTTGACGAACAGTCAGGGCGCCAAGCTAGCCGCGCAGTACAACCTCAAGGTCTTCAAGCGCTTGGCCAGCTGGGTATTGGCCGTTGAAGAGTTTTGAACCGTCTTCAGTAAGAACTGCAGAGAAGCGAGTCTTGACCAAACCGAATGCACGGGAAACCGAAGTCTCAGTCAATTCAGCAATAGCCACACGCTCAGTTGCTGTATCGATGGTCAGCTTGATTGCGTCGTCTTGGTTTTCCACGCGAGGCTCAATCAGATCTAGCTTCATCATTCCGCCGTGGCCGGAGAACGAAACTTGGCCGTTAAACCACACCTCATTATCGGGAGCTTCTTCTGAAAGCGAAGCAGGGAAGACCAATGAATTGCCGGCCTGCCACACACCATTGCTAGCTTCAATGCGTCCATCAGCCAAGGAAGAAATATAACCGACGAACGAGGCCTTCAGACCCCATTCCAAATGTGGCTGGAACGGATCGCCTGTTGGCGCACCATTTCCCATCATTGTTGTCTTCCTTCCACAGATTACTGACACTAAATGCTCTGTTGATCAGTATTTCATATCTGGGTTAGCTCGTTGGCTCTGGGTTCGCTGCCAGCCGATCATTACGCGGTGCTTCATTTATTACCGGACGATAGTCATCTTCCACGGCGATCGTCGCAGGGTCAAAAGTAGTCCCGTCCGGCAGAGTGAGGGTGGCTACCGCCGAAGATCCGGTCCAATGGTGGATCTCTAATTTGGTGGGGGAGAACTCTTGCTCAATGTTGGCCTGCAGATGATCCAGGGCGCGAGCGTATCCGCTGAATCCAGCACCGAGGCAAACCACCACTAACAAAGCGGCCAAGGCTGAGGTCAGTAATTCAGTACGGATCGACGCACGGCGTGCATAGGTCTGTTCACCGTCGCGAAGCGTAGCGAACTTCTTTCGGCGCACCAGCCCATGGATCAGCACAGGTATACAAATTACGAACAAGATCACCGCGACAACTAGAAACAGCATTGGCGTGGCAAAATCTACCTTGAGGAACTCTCCCATGTATTTACCCTAGCCCTGTAGTAGTTCCACGTCACTAGATCAGATCACCTTTCCCGAGTTGTGGATTCCTCATTGTCCTCCCAAAAGCGCAAGAGGTTATTCGACAAAACTATCAGCGACGATCAGTGCTTGCTCCAGACGATCCAACGCAACAATCAGCACCTCATCTTCGATGTTCATCGCCGGCACCACATGCAACCGGTTGAAGTTAGCAAACGGTAGTAAACCGGCGTTCTTCGCTGCCGTTATCACCTGGTTCATCTCGGGGCTACTGCCACCATAGGCGGCCAGCGGTTCACGAGTCTCCCGATTCTTTACCAGTTCGATCGCCCAGAACACTCCGGTGCCACGCACTTCACCAACCGACGGGTGATCTTTGGCGAACTGTGCCAGGCGTGGCCCGATGATTTCCTCTCCCAAGCGCTGCGCATTTTCAACCATGCGCTCATCTTCCATCGCAGTGATGGTCGCGACCGCTGCGGCGCAGGCCAGGGGATGGCCCGAATAGGTTAGCCCGCCCGGGTAAGGGCGCTCGCGGAATGTCTCAAAGATCTCAGGGCTGATCGCCACTCCACCGAGCGGAACGTAGCCAGAGTTCACTCCCTTGGCGAAGGTGAGCAGATCCGGCACCACATCAAAATGATCCACGGCGAACCACTTTCCGCTGCGACCAAAGCCTGCCATCACCTCATCTGCGATGTAGACGATGCCGTGCTTCTTAGTCAGTTCACGAACCCCTTGCAGGTAACCGGGAGGTGGCAGGTAAATACCCGCGGTTCCAGGAATGGATTCAAGAATGATCGCCGCAATGGTGCCCGGGCCCTCCAGCAGGATGGTGTCCTCCAAATGCTTGAGCGCGCGCTGCGTTTCCTCTTCTAAGGTGGTGGAGTTGAAGTAGGAACGGTAAGGGTAGGCCGGGAAAAAGTGCACTACCCCGTCACTGCCCTGATCCGAGGCGAAGCGCCGAGGATCTCCGGTCAGATTCACCGCCAGCTGCGTGCCACCATGATAGGAACGATAAGCCGAAAGCACCTTCTGCTTGCCGGTATGCACCCGCGCCATACGCACCGCATGCTCTACTGCGTCGGCCCCACCATTGGTGAAGAAGATCTTGTTCAGTTCCCCTGGGGTGTGTTTGGCGACCAGCCGGGCCGCCTCGGAGCGCGCATCGTTGACGTGCTGAGGCGCGATCGTGGCGATCTTGGCGGCCTGCTCTTGGATGGCAGCGATGACTTTGGGATGCTGATGGCCGATATTGGTATTCACCAGCTGACTGGACAGGTCGATCAGCTTGGTGCCGTCCCCATCCCAGACATAGGACGCCTCGGTTTTTAGGATGGTCATCGGGGTAAATGGTCCCTGCGCCTGCCAGGAGTGGAAGACATGCTCACGATCCAGTTCATAGGCACGCTGCCCGGCTGCGATCTGCGCGTCGCTGATTTCTGCGTTGGCTGCTACTTGCTCGCTCATGATGCTCCTAGTCGTTCTGCGGGAAGCCGAGGTTGATGCCACCGTGGCTAGGATCTAGCCAACGTTTGGTAACCACCTTATTGCGGGTAAAGAATTTAAAACCTTCGGGGCCGTAGGCATGCTGATCCCCAAAGAGTGAGGCCTTCCAGCCGCCGAAGGAGTGGTAGCCCACCGGCACGGGGATCGGTACGTTGACCCCCACCATGCCCACCTGGATCTCGTTTTCAAAGCGGCGGGCCGCCCCGCCGTCATTGGTGAAAATCGCGGTGCCATTGCCGTATGGCGAGGCGTTGATCAGTTCGATGCCCTCGTTGAAGGACTGGACGCGCACCACCGAAAGCACCGGGCCGAAGATCTCGTCCGTGTAGATGGACATGTTGGTGCCGACCTTATCGAACAGCGTCGGGTGCAGGAAGAAGCCTTCACCCTCGGCATCCACGGTGCCGGTGCGACCATCAACCACCAGGTCCGCTCCCGCCTCGATTCCGGCATCGATGTAGCCGGCCACCTTGGCCTTGTGCTCACCGGTGATCAGCGGGCCCATATCGCAGCCGCGGGTTCCATCACCCACGCGCAGCGTCTTGGCGCGCTCGGCGATCTTGGCCACCAGCTCATCGGCGATCGAATCGATGGCCACCACCACGGAGATCGCCATGCAGCGCTCTCCGGCGGCGCCAAATCCGGCATTCACCGCCATATCGGCGGCCAGATCCAGGTCGGCATCGGGCAAGACCAGCATGTGGTTTTTCGCCCCGCCAAAGGCCTGGACACGCTTGTTATGCGCGGTGCCGGTGGCGTACACGTATTGGGCGATCGGGGTGGAACCAACAAAGGACACCGAGCTCACCCGCGGGTCGGTCAAGAGAGTATCCACCGATTCCTTATCTCCATGCACCACGTTGAACACGCCTTCCGGGCCGCCGGCCTCGGCAAAAGTTGGGCAAGCCAGATGGCGGCCGAAGGATCCTTCTCCGATGGTTTAAGCACCACGGTATTACCTGCGGCGATCGCGACCGGGAAGAACCACAGCGGCACCATGGCCGGGAAGTTAAACGGCGAGATGATCGCTGCCACGCCGACCGGCTGGCGCAGCGAGTGCACGTCCACCCCGGTGGAAGCGTTTTGCGAGTATTCACCCTTCAGCAGATACGGCGCGTTGCAGCACAGCTCCACGACTTCCAGGCCGCGGGCCACTTCACCGAGGGCGTCGTCCAGCACCTTGCCGTGCTCGGCGGTGATGATCGCGGCCAGCTCGCCCTTGCGCTCGGTCAGCAACTGGCGGAAGTTGAACATGATGGCGGTGCGCCGTGCCAGCGAGGTGTCGCGCCACTTAGGGAACGCCGCGGCGGCGGCAGAGATGGCCAGCTCGGTGGTGGCCTTGGAGGCCAGCTGCACGGTGCGGGCCACTTCACCGGTGGCCGGGTTGTAGATCTTGCCGGTGCGATCTTGAGTCGACGTGGCGGCGTTATTAATCCAGTGCTGCAGGTTTTCGGTAGGTGTCATGGCTTCATCATGGTCGAGAAAAGTGAGTCAGAACACCGGCACTATGTCATGATTTAAGCTCGATCGATGACGGAGTGTAAAAATGCTGACGGTTAATGAGGTGCTGTCCCTGCCCATCGTGCAAGGCGCAGAACCCGAAGTGCTCTGCGCTGACGGCCTGGACGCCGAACTGCGCTGGGTGCACGTTACCGAATCCAGCGAAAACATCGCACTACTGCTCGGCGGAGAGCTGATGCTCACCACCCTGCGCAACGTGAGCGACGTCCGCGAATTTATCACCGCCCTGCGCACCGCCGGCGCATCCGGGGTCATCATCGAAAACACCAGCGGCAGCAATTTTTCCGTCGCAGATCTAGGCTTACCGGTGATCGTACTGCGCCGCCAAACCCGCTTTGTGGCCATCACCGAGGTCATCCACCAACTCTTGGTCGCCCAACAGCTTGAAGCCGTGCAATTTTCTCGCACCGTGCACGAAATCTACACCGAGCTCTCACTCAAAGAGGCGGACGAAGCGCAAATTGTCACCCGCACCGCCGCGCTACTGGACGCCCCGGTGGTCCTAGAAGATGTCCGCCACCGGGTCTTGGCGCACGCCGGCGCGCAACTTGATGACTGGATCAACCGCTCCAAATTTGTCGGCTTCCTGGAGCACACCGGGCGCAGCACGGGGGCGGAAAACTGGTTGCAAACTCCGGTGGGGGCGGCCCGCCGACGCTGGGGCCGGCTGATCGTCCCCACCGAATTAGCGGACGATGAACGTGCGGCCATGGTCCTTGAGCGTGCCGGGCAGGCGCTGACCATCACTCGCCTGTCCGGGCGCGATGAACGAGAACTGCTCTACCAAACCCGCACCGCCACCTTGCACGAGCTGATCGCCGGACATAACTACAGCGACAAGGAGCTGGCCAGCCGGACCCAAGCCTTGGGCCTGACCGCCACCGCCTACTACGTGCCGGTGGTCATTTCCAGCAGCGCGGCAGCCACGGCCACCCAAACTCAGCTGGCTGACCGTGCCCTGCTTGAAGTGCTCGATCAGCTCGCCGACATCCTGCACCTGGGCTTCCTCGCGGGTCTGCTTAAACCCGGGTACTTAGGGCTGATCCTGCCGTTGCGCGCCCGCGAATTACTGGACTCCACCCTGCAAGGATTCACCCGCCGCTTGGCCGAAGAACACAGTTCCCCGCTGGCCATCGGGGTGGGTTCCGAAGGCAACCTGCGCACCGCCATCACCGGGCTGGAACAGGCGCGAGCGGTGAGCGAAATTGTGCCGCACCTACCCACGCGCGCCCGCCCCTATTACCGCTTTGCCGACCTGCGCCTGCGCGGGGTTTTATCTGCCATGGGCAACGACTCGCGGATGCGCGCCTTTGCCCACGCCGAACTGGCCGGGTTGCTGGACCCGCTCGATGAACCCGCACTTGACCTGCTCGAACTCTACCTCGCGCACGGCGGCAACAAGTCCGCCCTAGCTAAGGCCGGCTATCTCTCGCGCCCCACGCTCTACACGCGCTTAGCCAAGCTCGAAGCCAAACTAGGGGTGGGGCTGCACTCCGCCGAATCCCGAGCCAGCTTGCAAGTTGCATTGCTCTGGCACCGCCTGCACGGCTAGTTCTCCACATCCCGCCCCGCGGTTTCTGCGCGCGCTTGCGCCCCGGCGCACACTGACAAACATGAGCACAGCAACCGCCCAAGCGCTACAAGATCTGGCCACGGCCAACAAGCTTTACGCGTCCGCTACTGCTGTGCTTTCAACCTCCGAACTTCCGGCCGGGCACGCTGCCTACTTCGTGTTGGCCACCGAAAACCATGCCTCCGTCCAGTCGCGCGCCCAGCTGCACGCCGCCCACGCACTACGCACTTCCGGCGCCCACAAACTCGACCAAACTTCCCTGCAAATCATCGCCGATCTCGGCGCCGAACCGAGCGTGGAGCAGCTGATCGCCGCCGAAGGGCACACCACCATGGGGCGCACGCACTACCGCTCCGCCCGCGCCATGATGCATGACTGGCTGGACATCCCGTGCAGCACGGTGAACGATCGGCTGGTTCAGGCCGACTGCCTCATCGGCGGCATCGACGAGTCCGGCGCACCGCTTCCGCCCTGGCTGCCCAAGCTCTCGCAGCAATTCGCCAACCCGGAAGTTGATCCTCGCCTGGTGTTGGCCACCGCGACCAAGCTGCATTCGGTCCGCAAAGACCTGGATGACGGCGCGGCGGGCGAGGCCCAAAAGAGCAGCTCGAATCCCAAGCCCTGCAGATGATTGACGGCGAACCCAAGTCAGCCCGCAAGCACATTGGCGAACTCGTCGCGCAGGTCAAAGCCGGCAAGCGACCGCTCAAGGCACTGCTTGAGGAGGTCGGGCTCTACCGCCGAGGCCTGCGCAAAGGCCTAGTTGAGTACATCCTGCGCGTCCTGCCCTCACAGGCGGCGGTGATTGAGGCTTTCTTTGCGGCCTTGGCCAACCCGTCCACGCTGGCCGGCAACCGCGACGCCTTGCAAGATACCGAGGCTGAATTCACCGGCGAGCAAGGCTCCGGCTGGGATGACGAATCGACCAAACCCGACTGGGCCCGGCAGGACTCTTCCTCCACCGACCCGCCGCCCGATCCGCCTGATCCGGGCGACGCGCCCGCCGACCCACCAGCTCCACCTGCTCCACAGGCCGACCCGCAGCCAGCGTGGGAAGACTTGAAGCCGGAGCGAAGGCGCCTGATCGGAGTGATGGCGTTGTTGATGGCCGATCATTCATCTCGAACCGCACAAGACACCGGCACCCGAAAAGGTTTGGCAACAGGTCAAGTCAGCGTCATTTTGGATTACGAAAAAATGATGGCAGGAGGCGAAAAATATGCAGTCAGCTCTTCGGGATTTACCCTCGCCCCCGGCGAAGTGCGCGCGATGATGTGTTCGGCGGGAATCTACCCGGTCATCCTCAACGGCAAATCGCTACCACTAGACCTTGGCCGCAGCCAACGGCTGTTCTCCAAAGCCCAGAGCAGAGCTCTACGCGCTGCCTATCGAGGATGCTCTTACCCGGGCTGCTCCATGCCCGTTGAACGATGCGAGCTCGACCATCTTGACGCCTGGGAAAAAGGTGGCGCCACGGATATCAATTCGGCCGCCCTGGGCTGTCCGGTCCATCACGTCGAACGTCATTGCGGCTTGTTCCACGCGGTGAAAATCCCGGGCTGTCGACCGATGGTACTACTGCCCGAGGCCTTGGATCCGGAACAAAAATTGCGGGTCAACACGTATTTCATGACGCCCGACGAGGCCATCAAGGCCGACCAGCTCGCCGATCGGATGACGGAATTATGGCGTGCCGGCGAGCTCCAAGTAGAAATCGTCGACCCCTGAAGCCTGGCCCCGAAGCCGCCCCTGAAAAAAGCCTCGAATCCCCCTATAGCCGGCTCGCCCTCAGCTACAGCGCGTGCAAATGCCCGCGGATACTCTCCCCAGGATCCTGCTGATTTTCGCCGGTGAGTAAAACAAAAGCCTGCCCAAAAGTCAGTTCGTGAATATGCTGTTCGGTCAGGCCCAATTCCTGGGCGATCCGCGCGGTACTGGCCCGGTGGTCAAACTGTAGTGAAGGGAAGACCAGCGAGAAGACCCGCGAGGTTTCCGGAGCGCTGTTGCGCACCGGCTCAAGCAGCATCTCTTGGCATAGCCAGGTGTAGGCGCTTTCGCCCAGCACCCCACACGCTCGAGCATGAGCCAGAATCACCGTGGCCGGCACCCCAAAATGTTTTTCAAGCGTGAGCAATTGAGGAATCTGCAAAAGGTTCGAGACCCGAATCTGCAAGGACAACGCCGGCATGAGCAGGTGCGCGGCGAATTGATCGGCCTCCAACTCAGCGTGGGCGATCTGCTCCCCATTTCGGCTCAGCGACGAGTGCAGTACCAGGTGCCCCAGCTCATGGGCCAACGCAAAGCGTTGCGCCGCACTAGTGCCCGAGGCCAGGAAGATGAACGCTTGGCCCTCTTCCCAGAAGCTGAAGGTTTTCACCGCGTCGAGCTCGGCGGGCAAACTGAGCACCCTCACCCCGTGAGATTCAAGCAGGTGCAGTACGTCGGGTAACGCCCCGCAGCCAAGATCCCAGTCCAAACGCAATTGTGCTGCCGCGTCAGCCGGGTTGTAGCCGGTCAGTTCCGGCACTTCGGTCGGTGGAAAATGGAAAGTTTGGGTGATCAGTCGGTATAGCTCCACACCGGTGCGCCCGGCGGCCGCTGCGGCGAGCTTCTGCGCGTTGCTGGTACGTCGCGGACTGCGGAAGAAGATCCGTTCAGCGTCGATCCCTGAGGTGGCGGGAAGGCGGAAAAATTGCTCGGCACAACCTAGCGTCTGCGCCAACGCAGTACTCAATTTTTCGGGGGCCTGGGCCAGTTCCCGCTCGCCCACGCCCAGTGACGCGGCCAGCGCTGACCTGCTCAGTGCCACACGTTCACGTGCGAGCCTGATTCGGGTCGGTTCCAGTGTCATGAGGTTCCTGCCATCTTCCAAAAGGCGATCTTGATCGTCCAATGACCTCAGACTAGTGGCCTATGACACAAAGCACCAATTGAGCGACAAACCGTGAAGAACCGCCGCTTCATATGACGCTGACTTGCAGATTTATGGCCCGCAGGCAGATCCTGCGGGCCAAATGGGTTAGATCTTGTTGACCGCTTCTTTCAGCACGGTGCGCAAGATCGATTCAATCTGGTCGAACTCGGGTTGTCCGATGGTGATCGGTGGCGCCAGCTGGATCACCGGGTCTCCGCGGTCATCGGCTCGGCAGTAAAGACCCGCCTCCCACAAAGCAGGGGAGAGGTAGCCGCGTAGCAGTCGCTCGGACTCTTCGTCGTTGAAGGTCTGCTTTGTTGCCTTGTCCTTGACTAGCTCGATCCCATAGAAGTAGCCGGCCCCGCGCACGTCGCCCACAATGTCCAGGTCGCGCAGCTTATCTAGGGTCGATTTGAAATTGTCGGCGTTGTTTTTGACGTTCTCGTTCAGCCCCTCGCGTTCGAAGATGTCCAAATTGGCCATCGCGACGGCAGCGGCGACCGGGTGCCCACCGAAGGTATAGCCGTGGTAAAAGGTGGTGTCTCCCTTGGTGAACGGTTCAAAGAGCTTGTCCGACACAACCATCACACCAAGCGGTACATAACCACTGGTCAGGGCCTTTGCCGAGGTGATGATGTCGGGGACAAAGCCGAAGTCATTGCAGGCGAACATCGAGCCGATGCGTCCGAACGCGCAGATGGTTTCATCGGAGACCAGCAGCACGTCGTGCTCGTCGCAGATTTCGCGCACCCGATCAAAGTAGCCAGGTGGCGGCGGGAAGCAGCCGCCGGAATTCTGCACTGGCTCCAAAAAGACGGCAGCAACGGTGTCCGGGCCTTCAAATTCGATGGCTTCGCGAATACGCTCCGCGGCCCAGAGTCCAAAGTCCTTCTCATTGTCGGCGAACATTTCTGGCGCCCGGTAGAAGTTGGTATTTGGCACCCGGAAGGTGCCCGGAACCAGCGGTTCAAAGGGAGTTTTCATATCCGGCAGCGAGGTGATGGCCAGGGCGCCTTGCGGGGTGCCGTGATAGGCCAAAGCGCGGGAGATGACCTTGGTCTTGCCAGGCTTGCCCTTCATTTTGAAGTGCTGCTTGGCTAATTTGAAGGCCGATTCCACCGCTTCGCCACCGCCGGTGGTGAAGAACACGCGGTTGAGGTCTCCCGGGGCGTAACTGGCAAGACGTTCAGCCAGGTCAATCGCTGGTTCATGGGCGTAGGACCACAGTGGCATGAAGGCCAGCTTTTCTGCCTGCTTGGCCATCGCTTCGGCCAGTTCGGCTCGGCCGTGACCCGCGTTAACCACAAACAGACCGGAGAGCCCGTCAAAGTACTCACGACCGGCGTCGTCGTAAATCTTGTGCCCCTGCCCGCGCGAAATGATCGGAACGTGGCCACCCTGTGCGATGGAAGAGTGCCGGGCCATGTGCATCCAAAGGTGATCGCGAGCTGCTTGCTGGCGATCGGTACCGCGTGGTGTGTTCATCGTGTTCCCCAGTTGTATTCCTGTTTTTTCAGTGAAAGGTACGTGAAGGTATTGGTGCTGAGCACGCCGTCGATCCCGCGGATGGTGCCAATCACGCGCAAGAGGTCTTCGTCGTTAGAGCAGATGACCTCGGCGAGAATGTCGGCGGTTCCGGTGGTCACCAGGCAATAGTCGACTTCTGGCAGTTCGGCGATGCGATCGGCGGTGCCGTTGATGTCTTGATTGGCGACAATGCTGATCATTGCCTGGCGGGTGAAGCCCAGTTCCAATGGGTTGGTGACTGCGACGATTTGCATAACGCGACTCTCGACCAGCTTCTGCACGCGTTGGCGTACCGCTGCTTCGCTCAGGCCCACTGCTTTGCCGATGGCGGCATAGGAACGACGCCCGTCTTCCTGCAGCTGTTCGATGATCTCCTTGGAAATTTCGTCGATGACCTGTGCTGAGTGCGAGGGTAACGTCATATCGACCTCCTTGGGTCTTGGGGGCTTTGAACCGACCCTACAGCCACTGATTCAGTTGCGAAAGGGGGTATTTTGTAAGTTTCTCGTTTCCGGTTCGTTAAATACCTGAGGAATCTTTTGTTTAGCTCTTGTTTGACTTTTGTATAGCTGACAGGATGAACGACATCAGTTTCCTATGTGACCGATCTCATTTTCACGATGCAAAAGGACGGATGCCATGTCGCACTCGCAACGACGACTACCGCAAGATCCTCAAGTTCGAGCACTGGTCCAAGCCATGGGTCAACGCAGCTTTTCTCGCCGGTCCGTGCTGTCCACCGCAGGCGCGTTAGGGCTGACCGGCCTGCTGGCTGCCTGTGGCACCGGCGGCTCCAAGGACACCAAGACCGAGGCGGTGGTGACCGATCTTTCCGAGTCCGATCAGAGTGTGAACTGGGCCAACTGGACCCTGTACCTAGACTACGACGACAAAAAGAAGACCTACCCGACCCTCGACGCGTTCACCAAGAAGACCGGCATCAAGGTCAACTACGCAGAGGACATCGACGGCAACGATTCGTACTACGGCAAGGTGCAGGGGCAGCTTAAGGCCGGCCAGGACATCGGCCAAGACATCGTGACGCTCACCGACTGGATGGCTGGGCGGTTGATTCGTCAGGGGTACGCCCAGGAACTGAACCTGGATAACATCCCGAACGCAGCGAACCTGCTGCCAAGCTTGCAGAACGTCGATTTTGATCCAGGGCGCAAACATTCGCTGACCTGGCAGACCGGTTACGCGGGCATCGCCTGGAATAAGAAGGCTTTCCCCAAGGGTCTGAAGTCCCTGGATGACCTCTGGGATCCAGCGCTGAAGGGCCGGGTCACCGTGCTGGATGAAATGCGCGACACCATGGGGCTATTGATGTTGCAAAACGGTGTGGATGTGGCCGGAAAATGGGGCGAATCTGAGTTTGGTGCGGCCACCGACGTGCTGCGCAAGAATATCGACAACGGCCAGATTCGCCAGGTCAAGGGCAACTCCTATAAGCAGGACTTCATCTCCGGGGACGCGATCGCAGGCATTGTGTGGTCCGGTGACGTGGTGCAAATGAATTTTGAGAACGACGACCAGTGGGAGTTCATCCTGCCTGAAGCCGGCGGCACCCTGTGGAGTGACAACCTGATGGTTCCGGTGGCCTCGCCGCACAAGACCAATGCGGAGAAGCTGATGGATTTCTACTACGATCCGGCCGTGGCCGCCGAGGTCGCCGCCTATGTGAACTACATTTGCCCGGTGGTCGGCGCCAAAGAAGAGATGGAGAAGATCGATCCGGAGCTGGTGAACAACCCGCTGATTTTCCCTACCGATCAGGACCTGGCCAAAGCACATGTCTTCCGCTCGCTGGAGCCAGACGAGGAATCAACGCTGGCAACTCAATTCCAGAACGCGATCGGCGCCTAAGATGCACAATCAAAGATCGCACGGGCAGAACCGCGGGCAGCATAAGGACGTGATAGGGGTATGACCACTTTGGCTCAACATACACAGAGCCCCGTAACTTCGGGTGCTGACCTCGAACTTTCGGGCATTAGCAAACGCTTCGCCAGCTTCAGCGCGGTGGAAAACCTGGACCTACTGGTTCCAGCGGGAACATTTTTTGCCTTGCTGGGGCCCTCGGGCTGCGGCAAATCCACCACCTTGAGAATGATCGCAGGACTCGAAGCTCCGAGCGAAGGCAGCATTTTGATCGGCGGGCAGGACGTCACCGCACTGCCCAGCCACCGCCGCGAAGTTAATACCGTTTTCCAGTCCTATGCGTTGTTCCCGCACTTGTCGGTGCTGGAAAATGTGGCCTTTGGGCTCAAGCGCAAAAAGGACAAACAGGCGATTGACAAGGCGCGGACGGGTCTGGAGCTTGTTGAGCTCGCGCACCTGGCCAACCGCAAACCTGCGCAACTCTCCGGAGGTCAGCAACAGCGCGTGGCCCTAGCCAGGGCGCTGGTTAATCGCCCGCAGGTGTTGTTACTTGATGAGCCGCTCGGCGCGCTGGATATGAAATTGCGCCGGCAAATGCAGCTGGAACTGAAGAAGATCCAGACCGAGGTGGGGCTGACCTTCATCCACGTCACCCACGACCAGGAAGAGGCCATGACCATGGCCGACGTGGTCGCGGTGATGAACGGCGGGCGGATCGAACAAATGGGTCCGCCGCGCGAACTGTACGAATTGCCACGCACCGCTTTTGTGGCCAACTTCTTGGGCAAATCCAACTTGATGCGCGGCACGGTCAGCGCAGTGACGGATGGCATGCTCAGCGTGGAAGTTGTCGGGCGCACCATCTTGCTTCCAGCTGAGCGCGCGGTGCAAACCGAGGGAGACGTGGTGGTCGGTGTCCGCCCAGAAAAGATCACCATCGACCGAAACCCAGTTGATGGGCAGAATCAGCTCACCGGTACTGTCGTGGACGTTTCCTTCACCGGCACCACCACGGAATACCTCGTGGACGTCGCGCAAATCGGCCTGATCGGCACCTTCACGCAGAACCGTGGCCAGCAACCGGCGGCAGAAGGTGACACGGTGTTCCTTGGGTGGGAAGCTGAGCACTCCTTCGGGCTGGCCGGGGATGAACGTGTGGACGCAGGGGTCGAGTCATGAGCGTCGATCTGCGTAGCAAGGACGAGCTACGGGCAGAAAAACGCAAAAACCGCACTGGCATTTTTCTGATCACTCCCGGGTTGTTGGTTCTGGCATTATTCTTCGCTCTGCCCGTGGTGATCTTGCTGGCGATGAGCCTGTACTCCAAACCACCCGGCGCGGAGGTCGGCGAATTTGTGCCGGGCCTGCAGTTCAGTAACTACGCGACGGTGCTTTCGGCGTACTGGCCAGAACTCTTGCGCTCCTTCTGGTTTGCGCTGATCTCCACCGTGCTGGCATTGCTGATCGGCTTCCCGATGGCTTACCTGGTGGCCGTACGGTTGCGCGAAAAAACCCTGTTGCAAGGCATCTTGTTGGTACTGCTGATCGCCCCGTTTTTCTCCAGCTTTATCCTGCGCACCCAGGCCTGGAAGCAGATCCTGGCCGATGAAGGATTTGTGGCGCAGACGCTGAAATTCATCGCGATCCTACCCGCGGACGGACACCTGACAGCCACTCCCTTTGCGGTGGTGGCCGGCCTGACCTACAACTTCCTGCCCTTTATGGTGTTGCCGATCTATGCGAACCTCGGCCGGCTTGATACCCGGTTGTTGGAGGCCTCCGGGGATCTGTATGCCAGTCCGATCACCTCCTTTGCCAAGATCACGCTGCCGATGAGCGCGCCGGGTGTTTTTGCTGGCACCTTGCTGACCTTCATTCCGGCCGCTGGCGACTACGTGAACTCGGCGTTGCTGGGCAATAACCGAGATACCACGATGATCGGCCAGGTTATTGACTCACGGTTCTTCAAAATCATCGACTACCCGGGCGCTGCGGCGCTGAGTTTTGTGCTGATGGTTTCGATCCTCATTCTGGTCACGATCTATATCCGCCGCTTTGGCACCGAGGAGTTGATGTAGCGTGAAGCAGAAAATTGGACGCTGGCTGATTCCGGTGATCGGCGGTGCGGCTTTTATTTACCTGCTGGTGCCGATCGCCTACATCTTTGTCTTCTCCTTTAATGACGGCGGCCGAGCCAACCTGCAATGGCAGCGCTTCACCCTGGATAACTGGATGAACCCGTGTGGGGCTCCAGCGGTATGCCAGTCGTTGGTGCACTCCTTGCAGATCGGCACGGTGGCCACGGTGATCGCTACGGTATTGGGCACCGGGATCGCGATCGGTTTGGTGCGGTACAAATTCCGCTTCCGCAAGCTGACCGACGTGCTCATTATTTTGCCGCTGGCCACCCCGGAAGTGGTGCTCGGTGCGTCGCTGCTGGCACAGTTTTTGAATCTGGGGTGGGAGCTGGGTTACGGCACCATCGTGATCGCCCACGTGGTCTTCTGCATGTCCTTTGTGATCGTGACGGTTAGGGCTCGCGTCTCCTCGCTGGATTCACGATTGGAAGAGGCGGCAGCCGATCTTTACGCGTCACCGGCCGCGGCCTTCTGGAAGGTGACCTTCCCGCTGTTGCTTCCCGGCATTATCGCCGCGGCGTTGTTGTCCTTCGCGATGAGCTTCGATGACTTCATCATTACGAACTTCAACTCGGGCGCGTTCCAGACTTTCCCGAAGTTCATCTATGTTTCGGCCACCCGTGGCATTCCCGCCCAAGCGAATGTTATCGGTTCGGCAATGTTCATCGTTGCCCTATTAGTAGTGGTCACAGGCCAAGTGATCAGCTATCGCAAGAAGCGGCAGCTAGAAAATTCGTGATTATCCAGAGGCTTGCACCGCACGGTGCAAGCCTTTGGTTTTCCTCAGAAAAGCTCAGGTTTAGGCGGTTGCCTAGCTTGACAATGTATTCTCTTACCCGTTGACTACCGCACTTCCTGCACTGGCAGGGCCTGAACGATTGGACCACCGATGAGCGAGAAGCCTGTTTGGCTGACCCAGTCCGAACGCGACGCATGGCTCGGACTTCAATCCGTCATGACCCTGCTCCCGTCCGCGCTGGACTCCGATCTGCAGGGGCTTGAAGGCATTACGCTCTTCGACTATCACATGCTGGCCATGCTCTCCGAGGCGGATAACCATCAGCTTTCGATGACCCAACTGGCTTCGCATACCAGCGCCTCGTTATCCCGGCTTTCGCACGTGGTTAAGAAGCTGGAACAGCGCGGCTGGCTGCTTCGAGTGCAATCTCCGGACGATGCACGTGTGAAAATCGCCTCATTAACGAAGGCTGGATGGGAAGCGGTGGTGCGAATGGCGCCTCATCACGTCGCTTCGGTTCGTGCACTTTTGTTCGATCCCCTTGATGACAAGGACGTTAAGAGTCTGGCGCGGATTACGCGGAAGATTACTGCCTCGCTTCAGCAAGATCACTGGATCTTAAAGCCGGGCGCGACCGATTTGGAACACTGAGGAATTCTCGATAAGCTAATCAGGCGTTAATCGCGTGTGTTGTTGTGCCGCCGCACGGTGGGATGGCAACTGCGCGTTGCCCGTAATACCGAATATCGTGACCACCTGAGTACGGGGACATTGCTCGACCGGTTACGAAGTTCACCGACATACATACTTTAAGGCTCTTCGGTTGGTTCTCACCCAGCCTGGTTACCTTCCTAGTGTGCAGTATTAACGGTGTTTCACTGGTTGGCGGGACTCATAACGCACAAAAGCGGTGCCGATATTTACTTATGGGCACTGTGCGCGAGTACCGCCGAATTTTACTACTAACTAACTGAGGAGTGATCATGGCAGCTGTTTGCCAGGTAACCGGTACTACTCCGGCCTTCGGACATAGCATCTCCCACTCGCATCGCCGCAACAAGCGTCGTTTCGATCCGAATATCCAGAAGAAGACCTACTACGTGCCTTCGTTGCGTCGCAAGGTGACCCTGACCCTTTCGGTCAAGGGCATCAAGCTCATCGATGCTCGTGGAATCGACGCTGTTGTTGGCGACCTGATTGCGAAGGGTGTGAAGCTCTAAGATGGCAAAGAAGGATAAGGACGTACGTCCGATCATCAAGCTGAAGTCCACCGCTGGTACCGGTTTCACTTACGTAACCCGTAAGAACCGTCGTAACGACCCAGACCGTATGGTTCTGAAGAAGTACGATCCAGTAGTCCGCAAGCACGTCGAATTCCGAGAGGAGCGCTAAGACATGGCCAAGAAGTCCAAGATCGCAAAGAACGAACAGCGCAAGGTCATTGTCGAGCGTTACGCTGAGAAGCGCCTCGAGCTGAAGAAGACTCTTGTAGATCCAAACGCAACTGACGAGGCTCGTGAAGCAGCCCGCGTAGGCCTGCAGAAGCTGCCACGCGACGCTTCCCCGATCCGCGTTCGTAACCGCGACGCGATCGACGGTCGTCCACGCGGTACCTTCCAGAAGTTCGGTATCTCCCGTGTTCGCTTCCGCGACATGGCACACCGTGGTGAGCTTCCGGGCATCACCAAGTCTTCCTGGTAAGACCTGCAAGTCATCTGACTTAGCAAAAGCCGCTCTCCTTTGGGAGGGCGGCTTTTGCCGTTAAGTTCGTCTTTAAGCACTAGCTTTTGCGTTGCCACCAACGGCGCTTGGGGATGATCGCTGGCTCTGGCTGGGCAACCGCGCGGCGACTTTGCCAAGCAAAGACCTCGACATCCACCTCACGCAGCGGTGTAATCACCGGCGGACCGCCAAGTAGCTGGCGACGAGCATCGATAATCCGGGCGTTGAAGTCCTCGACGTGCGCGCGTACTGCCGCCGGCGTGGGTAAACGATCCAGCGTCTGCTCCAAGTGTTCGTCCTCAACCCGCAAGGTTAACGCCGGTGGGCCCAGACCGGTGATCTGTTCGCGGCGCATCATCGACTTCATCCACCAGTCTGGATCATTATTATTGGTCAGGTGGTCGATCTTCTGCCCCGATAGGGCAAGGTTCTCAAACTCGCCACGGGCAAAGGCCTCATCGAGCACGGAATTGGCAACCTCCCACGCTTCATCTTCAGCGTGTAGCTGCAGCGGGGTTTTGGGCTTTTGAACCGGCGCCATGCCGGTGGCCTGGGCATACTCATCTACCGGCAGAGGCGTTTGATCGCTGGCCTTGCCCATGGCGTAGCGTGCGGCGTTCAGCGCAGCATCCGAATTCTCCGGTTGGTTCATACTCCTATCGTGGCATTAGCTTGAGCGTGAGGCAACGCCTTGGTGAAAGGCAGGTGCCCGATGGTTAACGGGTCGGCATCAAGATCAAAGTGGGGCTGGTAGCCTGCGTTCAGGTACAGCTTAAGCGCTTCGGGTTGACGCGGACCGGTGGTGAGGTAGAGCTGTGTATAACCCAGATCGATCGCGGCCAACTCAAGTTCCTGCAGAACCCTACGCGCCAGGCCACGACGTCGGTGGTCTTCATGGGTCCAGATGCGTTTGAGCTCGGCGGTGTGCTGGTCATAACGACGCAGCGCCCCACCGGCAACGGTCTGTCCGTCCTCCTCTAGAATGACAAATCGTCCCAGTGGGGCCGTGAATTCGTGGGCGGGGAAGCGCTCAAGTTCGGCGGCTACCGCACCGTTGCGATCCCCGTAGCGCTGGGTGTATTCCACGGTGAGCCCGGCAAAGAGCGGGGTTAGGCGAGGATCGCCAATCAAAACGGCATGGGCGGTGAGGTTGGGTGATTGCTGTTGCGTGGTCATCTTGATCTTCTAGCCTAGGGTCCGATGGGTTTGGGCGATGGCGCCGGCTAATTCCCACTGGTTCATGGCCGCCGGTGCGGCGAGCAGTTCGCGGGCCAGCGCGTCACTATCAGCAAAGGGCGCGGAATTGGAGTTCGGCCGGGAGAACGCGCCGCCTTGGAATCGACCGGCGGTAGCACCGGTGGCAAAGAGCCAACGGTGGATGCTCCCGCCACGACCGATGACTTGGCGCAGTGAAGTGATGTGCATTTTTCCTGAACCTCCGGGTTCTTCGGTGATCAATCCCTGGTGGTACAACGAGACCAGCAGGGGATCGGTGCTGGTTGAAATGTGGGTCGATGGTAGCCGTGCTTCGATGAACCACGGCGCGTGCACTTCGCCGGCGAGGGTTTGGGCGCAAAAAAGCTGGCGATTGGCGTCAAAACCGAATGAGGTTTCTGGACCCAAGAAGCTGATAAATCCTGCCTCGTGTAGGGCGAGTAGCTCGCGCAGACGGTGCGCCGGTGGGCCAGAATCGACAAAGCTGAAGAAGCCTTGCCACCATCCTGCTAGCTGAATTCGACCGGTGTCACTGAGTAGGGCGTCGACGACGGGCAGGGTGACAAAGGATTTGAGCAGACCAAAAAATAGTGCCTGGAACTGTGGATGATCGGCCGAATCGCGCACCCGCAAATCCTCTTTGATATGTTCGCGCACCAGCTGGTTGAGCTCTTGAGCTTGGCCTTGGGCGGGCAATGGCCGGGGGATGGGCAGCGGGAATTCTAGGTCCTCAAATTCCAGCCGGAATTCTGGGGCGACAAATTGGGCCACGAGGCTTGTGCGTTCGGGCGAATACCAAGAGATGGCATCGAAGCGGGCATGGAATTCGCTCCAGATACTTGGTGCGAATGAGTGGGGCGTGGCAAAAATTTCGCGGTAGTAAAAGAAGGCTGCTTCCTTGGCGATCAATGGCCAAACATGGGCAAAAAAGTCCAGTTCGCCGTGCTGCGCGTGTAATTCATTGACGGCTTCTTCGGTGAAGTAACCGGTGCTCAGCGGCGCAGTGGTGGTGCTGCGAATTTTGCTGTGATACGGAACCCCGCGCCGCGAACCGGCCAGAAGTTTCGGTTCCTGGCCGCTGGGCAGATAGCGCAAACTTCCGTTCTCGCCGGCAACAAACTTGCCCCCGCGGCCCTCAAAAAGCAGCACAAATAGGTCGGTGAAGGCCAGCCCCATGCCAGAAACCAAGACCTCGGTCCCGGCCGACAGTGTCTGAAAGTTGATGTCGTTGGTGTAGCCGGGCGGGATGTAGCCCAAATGATCGGCGGTGTCGGCGTGGGCGGCAAATTCTAGGGATCGGGCATCGGATTCCAACCGCGCGTCTAGGTGACCCTGAACGAGGACAACCTGATCGGCGACGATTTCACGACCTGAGGCAAGGAGCACTCGATGGGTGCTGGACTCGGAGAGCAGATCCACGGCCGTATCCTGATGGATTTTGATGACGTCCGGGCTGGCAAATGAGGCCTGCGCGCGGGCGAAAAACCAGCGTAGGTAGCAGGACTGCAAACGCCGGGTCGGAAAATCGGCAGGACCCAGGCGAGCAACCTCGGCTCGCAGCAGCGGATCGGTGAGCAATAAGGAAGGCACATCGTGAAGCTGCCCGTCGCGAATAAGCTGCACCCACTGATCTAAGGCAGGGCCGTCCTTGGCTGGGCCCAGGCACTGCACCGACGCGTCGGTAAACATCGTGACATCCGCGGCGCGCGAATTGAGTTTAAGCAGCGGGCTTTGATCTTCGCGCCAGATGCGTCCGGCACCCACCGGGAAGGGGTCAACGACATGTAGGTGCAGGGCGGTGTTGTCCAACAACTCACGGTTGGCACTGATGCGCTCGAGAATCATCGCGGTGCGTGGGCCGCCGCCGATAAAAACGATGTGCTGCTCGGACATTTTTCTCCTTTGCGCCGCCGGCCGGTAGGTGCGGAATCTGTAGTTAGCGCCAGATTAGGAGCCTTGCTTTGTCCGACGCTAGCGGGTGTGACTTGCAAGGACGCAAAGTTCACGGACCGAGATGCAGCAGCAACACGTCGTTATAAAACGCCCGGTTTTGGCCGTCACTTTTCGTCATTTCGACACATGGTGTCTTTGAGTGAACGAGCGTGAACTAGCCAGATGCGGTGGTCGTCCCCACGGCTCTAGCGTGTTCCTCAAGAGAAACAAAGCCATACAAGGAGCAAACGATGCCACCGACAAGTACCCGGGTCACCAACCCAGATCCCGTGCAGGACACAACGCCGGAGACTGCGCTGGACAAAGTTCAGAACACCGTGCAGAACACCGAGTCGGAGACAGTGCAGCCGGTAGTAACGCCGAGCTACACTACCGATAGTGCTATTGCTGACTACAAGGTGGTTGCCGCGGTCCATCCGTGGCGCTGGGTCGGCACCGTGGTTGTTGCCGGAATCGCCGCAGCGATCCTGTACTCGTTGATTACTAACCCACGGTGGGAATGGGGTGTGGTGGCGCAATGGTTCACCGCCGAATCCATTCTTCGCGGACTCGGGCAGACTCTGAAGCTCACGTTGATTTCCGGCAGCCTGGGCTTTGCGCTCGGCTTTGTGCTGGCGCTGATGCGGTTATCACGCTCGCCATTATTTAGCTCGGTGTCGTGGACCTTCTCCTGGATCTTCCGATCCACCCCGCTATTGGTGCAGCTATTGCTTTGGTACAACCTCGGCTACCTGTATGAAACCATCCGGCTGGGGGTCCCGTTCACCTCAATTACCTTCGCCGAATTCCAGACCACGAGCCTGATCAGCCAGTTTGCTGCCGCGGTGCTGGGGCTGACCCTGAACCAGGCGGCCTACAGTGCGGAAATCATTCGCGGTGGCATTCTCTCGGTGGACCAGGGCCAGATCGAAGCGGCCACCGCATTGGGTATTCCTCGCTGGCGCCGCTCCACCCGGATCGTGCTCCCGCAGGCCATGCGAGCGATCTTGCCGACCGCCTTCAACGAAATCATCGGCCTGGTCAAGGGCACCTCGATCGTCTACGTGCTGGCTTATTCGGAACTGTTCTACACCGTGCAGGTCATTTACAACCGCACGCAGCAAGTGTTGCCGATGCTGCTGGTGGCCACCATTTGGTACATCGTGATCACTTCGGTGCTCAGCGTGGCCCAGTACTACATTGAACGTCACTATTCCCGCGGTGCACTGCGCACCTTGCCACCAACCCCGTTACAAAAACTGCGTGGTTTCTTCACAACCCACGCCGCCACCGGCACCTCGATCAATTCCTCGAAAGGACAGCTATGAGCCTGGCAACCACAGAAGTTAGCACCCGCGGAGAAGTAGCGGTGCGTTCGGTAGACAAGAGCTACGGTACAACCCAAGTTCTGCACGAGATCGATCTTGATGTTGCCCAGGGTGAAGTCTTGGTCATTATTGGGCCATCGGGCTCAGGAAAATCCACCTTGCTGCGCACCATCAACCACCTGGAAAAGGTGGACCGAGGCACCATCAGCCTCGATGGCGAATTGATCGGCTATAAGGTGCGCAACGGCAAACTCCATGAACGAGGCGAAGCAGAAATCTTGGCGCAGCGCACCGAGGTGGGCATGGTGTTCCAGAATTTCAACCTCTTCGGGCACCTGACCGCCCTACAAAACATTGTTGAAGCGCCCATCCACGCTCGCAAGGTTCCCAAGGCCAAAGCCCAGGCGCGGGCCAAAGAATTACTAGCCCGCGTGGGATTGGCGGATAAAGCTGATGCCTATCCTCGCCAGCTCTCCGGCGGTCAACAGCAGCGTGTGGCCATCGCGAGGGCCCTGGCCCTGGATCCCAAGGTGGTGCTTTTTGACGAGCCGACCAGTGCGCTGGACCCTGAGTTGGTCACCGAGGTGCTCGAAGTGATCAAGGACTTAGCCAAGTCAGGTACGACGCTGATCATCGTCACCCACGAGATCGGGTTTGCCCGCGATGTCGCCGACCGAATTGTGTTTATGGATGGCGGACGAATCGTGGAGCAGGGGACCCCGAGAGAACTACTGGCCAACCCACAGCACGAGCGCACCAAATCCTTCCTCTCCAAAGTCATCGAACCGGCTTTTAACATCTAAAGCTTTGTCACTAAGGACTCGCACCATGAAAAAGTACGCAGCAGTTTCTGCCCTCTCTGCGATCGGCCTGCTCACCCTCGCCGGTTGCGCTGACCCAGGCGCCGCCGCCCCGGCAGCATCCTCGGGCGCTGAAGCCAAGAGCAGCACAACCTACAACACCTCACCAGAGCAAGACCGCATCCGCTCCACCAAAGATCAAAAGCTGGCCGACGCGGTCCCAGAAAAGATCAAAAAGGACGGCAAGCTCACCGTGGCCACCACCGCCGGCTCGGTACCACTCTCCTTCCACGCCACCGATGAAAAGACCGTGATCGGCACCGAAGTGGACCTGGCCCAGTTGGTCGCCGACAAGCTGGGACTAGAACTGGACTTGCAGGTGACCAGTTGGGAGAACTGGCCGCTGAAAACCGAATCGGGCGACTTTGAAGCAGTCTTCTCCAATGTTGGGGTGAACGCGGATCGAGTGAAGAAGTTCGACTTCTCCACCTACCGTGCAGCGTTTATGGGCTTTGAAGCTCGCGCCGACAGCGATATCACCGTGAAATCAGCCGACGACATTACGGGCAAGAAGATCGCCGTGGGTTCCGGGACTAACCAGGAAAAGATCCTGCTGGCATGGAACAAAGAGCTAGAGGACAAGGGCAAGGCACCAGCAGAACTGCAGTACTACTCCAGTGAAGCCGACACCATCTTGGCTCTATCCTCGGGACGCATCGATTTGAACATCGCGCCTTATCCTTCCACCGTGTACCGCGAAAACCAACGTGATGATCTGAAGGTGGTTGGCAAGATCAACGCCGGATGGCCTAATGAGACGCTGGTTGCCGCAACAACCAAGGCCGGCAACCGCCTCTCTGAACAGATCACCGCGGCACTGAACGAAACCATCAAGGAAGGCACCTACGCCAAGGTGCTAGATCGCTGGTCGTTGAGTGAAGAGGCTCTGCCGGAATCAGAAACCATCAACGCGGCGAACTACAAGGGCAAATAATGCGTTTTCAAGTACTAGACATTATTCCGCACCAGTCTGACCCGATCACCGGCCTGCAGGTTGATACCGCGCAACGCTTTGAACAGGTAGTGCAGTCCGCGATGCGGGCCGAGGAACTTGGCTTTGATTCCTTCTCAGTAGGCGAGCGCCACGCAGGTGCCTTCATTTCTTCCTCGCCGGCCGTTGTCCTTGGGGCTATTGCCGCGCGGACCAAGAAGATTCGGCTGCACACCGGTGTGGTGGTGCTTTCCATTCTTGATCCGGTGCGCGTAGCCGAAGATTTTGCCACCGTGGATCAGTTAAGTCATGGGCGCCTGGAGCTGGGAATTGGTAAGGGCAACGAAGTGGCGCACTTCCCGCTCTTTGGCAGGAAGGTTGAGGATCAATGGGACTTGCTCGAAGAGAACTACGAGCTGCTCAAAGCCCTCTTTGCCGATGAGCCAGTGAACTTCACCGGACGGTTCCGCAGCGAATTAGAACAGGTCACCACCAGCCCACGCCCGTTCCAGTCACGACTGCGGATCTGGCATGGTTCGGCCACCTCGCTTCGTTCGGCAGAACTGGCCGCCAAACATGGTGACCCACTCTTCTCGGCCAATGCGATCCAGCCCAAAGAAAATTACAAGGTGCTCATCGATCACTACAAGCTGGCCTATGAGCAGGCAGGCCACGATCCGGCGGCACGGTATATAGGTTCGGGCAGCGGGGCGGGAGGCGTGTACCTGGCCGATAGCACCAAGGCGGCCATCAAGGAATTTGGGCCGGTGTACGAAGCACTGACTAACCGGCGCGATGTACCGGGGAACAACACCCCGTACCGCAGCATTGAGCACGCGGTGGCCGAAGGACCCCTCTTGGTGGGTAGCCCCGAGTTTGTCGCCGAGAAGATCTTGGATTATCACCAGAGCTTCGGTCACGACCTGCAGTCCATTTCGCTGCCAACCACCGCGCCCTATGCGGCACAAATTGAAACGTTGGAACGCTTCGCAAAGGAAGTGATTCCGCTGGTGAAAACCGAGACCACCTTGTGGACCGAAACAGATCCACAGTTCAACAACACCTTAGAAAAGGAGTATGCAGTATGAGTGAGTACTCCCTGCTGCTGGCGCTCAATCTTGATGGCGCCGGTAACGATCCGAACGATTCGGCCCTCGCAGCGTTACGCGCTGAATCTGCTGAATTCCACGGCGTGAGCTTCTCCAGTGATGGCCTGCTCGACTCGGTGCAACGCGCCAGTTTTGTTGCCGCGAAAACCCAGCGCATCGCGGTGCTGCCGGTGATTGATGCCCTCTTTACCGAGCCCTTTCACACTGCAACCCAGCTGGCCAGCCTAGATATCATTTCCCACGGCCGGGCCGGATGGATCTTAGAAACGCAGAACGATTCGGTACAGGCCGACGCAGTAGGTCGCAGCATATTGCCCGAGGACCAGCTAAGTACCGAAGCTGCCGACGTGGTCACCACCCACCGTCGACTCTGGGACAGCTGGGAAGACGACGCGGTCATTCGTGATGAGGCAACCGGACGCTACCTAGATGCCACCAAGTTGCACTACGCGGATGTTGAGGGGAAAAACTTCTCGGTCAAGGGCCCGGCTATCACCCCACGCCCACCTCAGGGACAGTTGCCGATTATTGCTCCGGCCCCGCTATTTACGCCCGATGGTCTGCAACACTGCCGACTGAACGGTGCCGACGTGGTGAAGGTGAACGCAGCCAACCTTGATGAGCTACTCGCCAAAGCACAGACCGCCAGCAGCAAGGGCGCGGTAGCCATCGAACTAGACGTTTATCTGGACACCGCAGGGGATACCGGGGCCCGCCGGGCGGCCGAACAATCCGTGCAGCGAACCCCTCGCGCCGAATTTATCGGCAGTGTTGATGAGCTCATTAGCTTCCTTAAAGTTCGCGGAAGCTACCGCCAACCCGGAAGATCAACGCCGACATCTTGTCCACCTGCATCCGGGAGATCTGAGGATCGACGCAAGCGTACTGCTTGACGAAGTACTACCAAAACTGAAGCACAGCAACTTGCTGGCACCCATCGGTGACACCCTGCGCGAAACCTTCGCACTGCCGGTGGCCAAAAACCGCTTCCAGGAGGCATCATGAGCACCCAGAACCAACTACGATTCGGCGTCTTTTTCCAAGGCGTGAACTCTTCGACCGTATGGCGCAGCGAAAAGGCGGGATCCCAGATTGACTTTGCTTCCTTCCGTCAGATTGCACAGACCGCAGAGCGTGGCTTATTCAGTGCCTTCTTCCTCGGTGAGGGACTGCGCCTGCGTGAACACCTAGGTGGCATTCATGAACTGGATGTGGCCGGTCGCCCCGATGCACAGACCATGCTCGCAGCCCTGGCCGCGGTAACTAGCAACATTGGTTTGGTAGCCACCCAGAACACCACCTACAACGACCCAGCAGATTTGGCCCGTCGGCTCTCCTCCTTGGACCTGATTTCCGAGGGTCGCGCTGCCTGGAACATTGTCACCACCCACAACGCCTGGACCGGCGCAAACTTCCGCCGAGGCGGCTACCTAGAGCACCACGAGCGTTACTCTCATGCAGAGGACTTTGTGCGTACCGTACGTCAGATATGGGACGATTCCACAGTTCACCACCGCGGCAATCACTACAACGTTGACTACACCGGCACCGTTCCGGCCAGCGCACAACATCGGCCTGTGCTCTTCCAAGCCGGCGACTCAGCCGAGGGACGCGACTTTGCTGCCCGCCAGACCGACGTCATTTTCTCCGCCCACGTTGGACTGGAAGACGCACTGGAATTCCGCAAGGACATCAACGCTCGTGCAGCCAAGGTGGGACGTGCCGAGAACTCGGTGAAGATCATGCCCGGAGCTGAGTTCATCGTGGCAGAAACTGCCGCAGCAGCCGAAGAAAAGTACCACTGGGTCCGCGAACACCAGATTGGCCCACACCAGGCGTTGGCCTACCTTGAACAGTTCTGGGGTACTCGACTGGAGAACGTCGATCCTTACGGGCCACTGCCCGAATTTGATCCAGTAGTCGAGCAGAGCTCAGTGACCCGAGGTAGTGGCTTCCAAGGTGCTAAGTCTCTAGAGCTGGCTGCCGCATGGCGTGCCGAAGCCAAGGAGAAGGGGCAGAACATTATCGAGTTTGTCCGTTCCCGTTCACACCGTGCGGACCACACCTTCACCGGTTCCTATGATCAGATCGCGGACCGTTTGGCTCAGTACGCAGAACTTGGTGCGGTTGATGGCTTCAACATCACCCCGTGGCTGATTCCTACCGGGCTTGATGACATCGTCAACCACCTGGTCCCTCGGCTTCAGGAACGCGGAGTCTACCCACAGGCCTATGCGGACACTCTGCGAGAAAACCTCGGACTAACCATCGACGAAACCCATGAGCAGCGGGCCATCCAGCGACTCAAGACAGTGCAGGAAGTATCATGAAGCTCCACAAATCCCGTTACGCCTTCACCACCCTTGCGCTGATCGGTTTGGTGTCCCTCAGTGCGTGCGCCGATCCATCCGAGGCCAAGGAGAACACCGAATCTCAGGCACCGACCAATGCTGCTGACACGGCGCTATCGAGCCCGCAGCAAGAGCGTCCGGACGTCGCGGTAAATAAAAAGCTCAAAAGGTGGTTCCAGAAAAGATCTCGGCCGACGGAAAACTCACTATCGTGACCGCACCAAGTTCAGCACCACTGAGTTTTTACGCCACCGATAACACCACACCGATCGGCAATGATGCTGACCTCGCAGCGGCGCTCGCCGATGCTCTCGGCTTGGAACTAGAACTAGTTCCAGTGTCATGGGCGGACTGGCCGTTGGGTATTGAGTCCGCCAAGTACGAGGCCGCGATCAGTAACGTGACGGTGACCGAAGAGCGCAAAAGAAGTTTGATTTTGCGACCTACCGCGAGGACCTGCTCGGATTCTACGCCGATAAGGATTCGGACATTGGGCCAATCAAAAAAGCCGAAGATGTGGCTGGTTTGAAGATTATCGTCGGCTCGGGAACCAACCAGGAAAAGATCTTGGTTGAGTGGGACAAAGCTAATCAGGCCAAGGGTCTGAAACCAGTGGATTTCCAGTACTACGACGATGATTCGGCTTCAACCTTGGCGCTACTTTCTGGGCGTGCTGATGCAAGCTTTGGACCGAACGCATCCGGTGCCTACAAACAGGCGACTGCCGGAGAAGTTAAGCAGATTGGTTCCTTCCCCGGTGGGTGGCCGGATACCGCGCAGGTCGCGGTGACCACTAAGAAGGGTAGCGGACTGGCGGAAGCTGCAGAAGTGGCCATTGATGGGCTGATTAAATCTGGCGCCTACAAACAGATCTTGGATAAGTGGGGTTTGAGCGAGGAAGGAATTACCGATTCTCGGTTGAACCCACCAGGTCTGGCAGGCTAACGGTTGTAGTAGCGTGGGGAGCATGAATCGTGCAGTGCGTTTGGGTTCCCTAGAACAGTTGGGGCAGTCCGTGCCCCAGGCCAGTATTCGTGCCAACTATGAGCGCTGGAAGTCGTTAGGCGTCGGTAAAACAGCAGTGGTTACCGGCGCCAACGCAGGCTTAGGATTCTTTGCGTCCTTGGGTTTGGCTGCAGCGGGAGCGCATGTGATTCTGGCCTGTCGTAACCAGTCACGTGCCGAAAAGGCCATGGCCGCCATCCGCCGTCGAGTGCCAGAGGCCAGTGTTGAATTTATGCAGTTTGACGCTGCTTCAACCCTGTCTGCGATGGCGCTGGCCGCCGAGCTTCGAGGGCGTCAGCTGGACATCCTAGTGGCCAACGCGGGAATGATCCACACCCCGAGTACCCGAGAAGCCGGAGCCTTGGGTTATGAGCAAACCATGACCACCAATGTGATTGGACACGCCCGACTCGTCGGGGAATTGGCTGAGAAATTCAAGGAAGGACAGCTACGGCTGATCACCCTTGGATCAATGTCCACTTTGCTGATGCGCACCGATCCAAAAATCTGAAGCTGGCGCACGACTACAACCCGTACCGTGCCTACGTTCAGTCCAAGGCTGTACTGCAAAGCATGGGAATTGGTTTGGATCATCGATTACGTCAGCTGCAGTGGCCGTCTCGTTCGGTAGCCGTGCACCCGGGTTATTCGGTCTCTGGGCTCACTCCGGTGATTGAGGAAATCAACGAACCTGACTTTGCAAAGCGCCTAACGGGTCGATTACAGGGCAGTTTCGCGCAGGGCAAACATGAAGGTTCGGTGGCCATTGTCGAGGCAGCGCTAACCGAAGGGTTGGAGCGCTGTGCCCCCGGCGTCTTCTTCGGCCCGCAATGGACCTCCAAAGGCCGAATTACGCTAGCCAGACCGGCAAATGTCACTCGGAGCAAGGTGCTTCAAGATGCGGCATGGGAGATATTGATACAAGCGAATGAGGGAGTAGATCCCTTCGCGCTATAGGGCTCAGGTGAACTTTCACACCTCGATTCTCTAGATGAAATCGGCAAAATCCGCGTGATGATGCCATTTTGTCGCCAACAACTGGTAAGTTCAACACTGATAAGTCCGCGCGACCGTGCGGCATTCAAAACCCGGACCCGGGTTTTGAGGCACTAGTCCAGGAGGACAATACATTGGCTATGAACCGTAGCGAACTTGTTGCTGCTGTTGCAGCGAAGACCGAAAACTCCCAGGTTGCCGTTAACGGTGTTCTGGATGCTGTCTTCGAAGTTTTCGTCGACCAGATTTCCAAGGGCGAAAAGGTAACCATCCCAGGTTGGTTGGCAGTGGAGCGCACTGACCGTGCAGCTCGTACCGGCCGTAACCCACAGACCGGTGAAGCAATCCAGATCCCAGCTGGCCACTCGGTCAAGCTGACCGCTGGTTCGAAGCTGAAGGCAGCTGTTGCCAAGAAGTAAGCCTCTCTAAAGCTTAAGCAAGGCCCACTCTCCGATGCCGGGGGATGGGCCTTGTGTTCTTAACTGGCGTACCAGAAGTGGGCGTTGAACCCAAAAATGGTGCCGTTAGCCAAAGAATTCTGTAAGAAGATGAAAAAATCCCGGTATTTCGGCTGTTTTCGGCCATTTCGGGCCTCAACGTTTGATATGTTCTCACTGATAAGCCCGTGCGACCGCGCGGCATTCGAAGTCCGAAATCGGGTTTTGGATCACTAGTCCAGGAGGACCATACATTGGCTATGAACCGTAGCGAACTTGTTGCTGCAGTTGCAGCGAAGACCGAAAACTCCCAGGTTGCCGTTAACGGTGTTCTGGATGCTGTCTTCGAAGTTTTCGTCGACCAGATTTCCCAGGGCGAAAAGGTAACCATCCCAGGTTGGTTGGCTGTAGAGCGCACCGATCGTGCAGCTCGTACCGGCCGTAACCCACAGACCGGTGAAGCAATCCAGATCCCAGCAGGCCACTCGGTCAAGCTGACCGCTGGTTCGAAGCTGAAGGCAGCTGTTGCCAAGAAGTAAGCTTCTCTAAAGCTTGAGTAAGACCCGATTTGTTGCCGGAGATTTTCCGTCAGGCAGGTCGGGTCTTCTTTTTGACAGCGTTTGAGCGGATCTTCTACTTCGCGTAGAATCAGGCGTGCTCAACACCGATCATGGAGAACAGGCTGCAAACCGTGCCACACAAACCCGCAACCCGCGTTATGCGCGGCTGGTTGGCGGCAAGCGTGTGCACTTGGACGGCTTTTGCAGCTCACGCGCATAGCGCTCCAACACAAATGTCGTTGGTAGCCATGGGCCTGATCAGCTGCATTTCTGCGGTGATCGCCATGACGCTAGTGGGCAAAAAATTCTCCGTTTGGGCTACCAGCTTAGTGGTGCTTGCCAGTCAAGGACTGTTCCATCTGAGCCTGTTGGTGATGAGCCATGACAGTACTGGTGTTGCTGGCATGGAACACATCCAGCACACCGGGCGCAGCATCGAACTGGCGCACAACATCAGCTCCCACTATGCCAACGCACATAGTGAATCAATGCTTTATGCACACGTCATGGCTGCAGTAGTCAGCATTATCGTGCTTCACTGCGGCGAGCGTTTGCTCGGGGCTCTGGCCTCATGCCTCACTTTGTCGACTGCCCGAAAAATCCTTTCGCTTGTCCGTGTGCAAGTTCCTGAAGCTCGCGCACTGCCGGCATACTTCCCTTTGCGTTTTCAACCCAAGTTGGCGCAACTGGGGCGATTGCCCGAACGCCGCGGGCCACCTTCCTTCGTTCTTGTTGCCTAAGACATAGAACGAATTACCCCACCAGGGGCTTGGAAGGAAAACAATGAAGAGCAAAACCCTACCCACAATGAATTTGACCCGCCTCGCAGCCGTAGTGGCGTTGGCGATCCTTGCAGTATTTACCTCGGTGACCGCCGCCTCTGCTCACGACGAACTGGTGAGTTCAAATCCCAAAGCTGGGGCAACGTTGAAGCAGGTTCCCGAGGAGCTCACCCTGGAATTCTCCGGTGAACTGCAGACCATGTCAGGTGTGAACTCCACCGTGGTTGAGCTGAGCAATGATGGCAAAGCTGTCGAAGCGAAGGCTGAAACCAAGGGCAAGACCGTAACTGTCACCCCGGCGAAATCGTTGGAAAACGGCGAATACGAGCTGGAATACCGCGTCGTTTCTTCGGACGGACATCCAGTAGAGAGCAAGCTGGATTTCACCGTCAACGCATCAGCTAAGCCAACTCCCTCGATGATCAGTGCTCCAAGTGAATCTGCGCAGGCTGACCAGCCTAGCGACGCGCAGCAGGAGAATGACAACCCACTTCAGGCCGCAGGCAGCAATGTCAGCCCGGTCATCTGGGTAGTTATTGGCGTTGTGATCCTTGGTGGCGCCATTGCCGTTCTGGCCAAGTTCATGCGCAACAACAAGTAGTAAGCGCACACCTCGTAGACCGGCAGGCCAAAGATCCACCTTGGCCTGCCGGTCTCTGGTTTAGAAGCCGTTGATTAGCACCTCGCGCACGAGATTTACACGCGTGCACTGTGGGTGTGAGATGCGCCGTAGCGGTGTAGTTCCGGCCGATCTGGTCTGTGACCGTCGAGCAAAAATGAGATGATTAGAAGGATATGGATACAGCAAAGCGCACGGTTTCAGTCACCCGCTTCATCCTGCCCGGGCTGCTCGCTTCAGCGGTAGTTTTCCTGGTTGCGGTGTTGTTCACCGGCATCGCCCGTCCGGCCGAATTGGCCGATCCTGGAGCGTTTGTGCGCTGGAGCCTGCCGATCGCGCGAGCGATCCATCATTCATCCATGTCAGTGGCCATAGCCGCGTTAGTCTTTGCTGCCGCCATTGTGCCTCGAAGCATCAAAACCACACGCGATGAGCAAGGCGCGGATCATCCAGCCTTTACTCGCGCTATGAATATTGCCGCCGGTTCTGCAGTGTTGTGGACCCTTTCTGCAGCTACCGTCATGGTGCTGACCTTCTGGGATCTGGCCGGCCTTCCGATGAGCCTGGATGGGCAATATTCAGCCGCAATTCTGGACTATATTCTTTCCATCACCACCGGCCGGGCCTGGGCCTGGATGGTAGTGATTGCCGCAGTGGTGAGCTCGCTCGCCTTGGCGGTACGTTCCAAAACCGGAGTTGGTGCCACCGCGCTCTTCTCCTTCGCAGGCATCCTGCCGATGGCCTTTATCGGCCATGCTGCCGGCGGCGATGACCACTTTGCTGCTGTGAACTCCATCGGCCTACACCTGTTGGCCGTCGTACTGTGGTTCGGCGGAATTATTGTCTTGGCACTACTAGCTCCCACGCTGGAAGGCCAAGCACCGGGACGCAAGCGTGGCCAGGTACTGGCTGGAGTTGTCCTGCAACGCTATTCCGGGTTGGCAACCATTGTTGTCTTCCTGATGATCGGTTCGGGTCTGGCCTCGGCGATCATCCGCATCACCAACTGGGGACAGTGGGCCACACCTTATGGCGCGCTAGTCATCGTCAAACTTCTGATTACCTTGGCCCTGGGCGCACTCGGACTGGTTCACCGCCGCAAGGTCATTCCGCAGCTTTTGGCCGGTAAGTACACCGCGCTGCGTGCTGCATGGCAGGTAGTTCTAGTTGAAGTCATCCTGATGGCCTCGGTCATGTCGGTAGCCACGGTGCTGGCTCGAACCGCACCGCCAACCAGCGACGATGCCCCGGCAAAAACCACCCCGGCCCGTCTGCTCACCGGCTACGATCTGCCACCAGCCCCAGACACCGCCAGCTGGCTCACCACCTGGCGCATGGACTGGATCTGGGTAGCGGTATGCCTCTTTGGGCTAGCGGCCTACCTCTATGCCTTCATCACGTTGGCTCGTCGTGGCGACAAGCCCAGCGTGCCGCGCCTGATCAGTTGGGTTGTTGGCCTGTTCGCACTGTTCTACGTCACCAGCGGTGCGGTGGCCGTCTACGGCAAAATCCAGTTCTCCACGCACATGGTTGATCACATGTCGCTGACCATGATCGTGCCCATCTTCTTGGTACTCGGTACGCCTATTACCCTGCTGCTGCAGGTTTTGCCTGCCCGCGTTGACGGCACCCGTGGAGCACGCGAATGGATCCTGTTCCTGGTTCACTCTCGTTATTCGAAGGTAATCACCCACCCAATTTTTGCTGCGGTAAACTTCGCCGGGTCCATCGTGATCTTCTACTTCACCCCGATCCTGGAACCGGCCATGCGCTACCACGCCGGCCATGAGCTGATGAACTTGCACTTCCTGCTCACCGGATACCTCTTTGCGCTGAGTCTGGTGGATGCGGATCCGGTGCCTAAGCGTTACCCATACCCAATGCGCCTGGTAGTTTTGCTGGCTACCGTCGCCTTCCACGCCTTCTTCGGTGTGGCATTGATGAGCACCGAAAACTTATTGGCTCCCGACTACTTCGGCAATATGGGACGCACCTGGGGCGGCAGCGCTCTGGAAGACCAAGTGGTGGGCGCCGGCGCCATGTGGGCCATCGGCGAGGTACCCACCTTGGTCTTGGCCATCTTTGTGGTTTTGTCTTGGCTCAAACAGGACAAAAAAGACACCAAACGTTATGACCGACAGGCAGAACGCGACAACGATGCCGAGCTGGAAGCCTACAACGCGATGTTCGCCAAATTTAATCAGGCCGATCGAAGGAATCCCAATGCCTAAGACCATCAAGACATTGAGCATCCCGCTGGTGTTGTGCACCGCTTTGTCCTTGGGCGCCTGTTCCTCGGAACAGAGCCAGATGCCACAGGACCAGACGCATAAGATTGCCGCTGAAAGCACGGCCTCACCCAGTGCTAGCCCCAGCGCCTCAGCATCGAGCTCCGAGGAAGATCCGACTACCCCTGAGATGGCCACAGCAGCTGGCTCGGTGATCGCCTCACAATTGGGCTTCCCAAGCAGCGCTAAAATCAAGGGCAAAGATCTTGACTCTCTGGCCACCCCACCGACCGATACGCTCAAGGGCATCGTGGTCTTGCCAGCTCAATGCTCGGCTCCGATCAACGATTTGAACTGGTCGCCGGTGCAGTTGGGCACCCAAGCGGCACGCACTGACTTCACCAACGAATCCCAGTCCATTACCGGCTCGGTCGAAGTAGCTAAGTTGGGCAAGGACGGGAACGCGTCGGTTGTCCAGCACACCAAAAACGTGAAGAGCATTCTTTCTGAATGCAAGAGCGTCAAGCTGAACACCAACGAGTACACCGAGACCCTTAAGTTCTCCGATCCCAAGGTGGACTCGGTGGATTCTGCGCTGTACTACAGCCGCGACGGGGAATACGCCCAAAATTCGCTGGTCCTGATCAAAAAGAGCAAAGAGTATGTGGCGATGGTTTCCTTCGTTGCCAGTAACTCGTTGTCCGACGAAAAGTTCAACAAGGTGGCAACCAGCGTCATGGATGCTGCCCTGTCCCAACTTCCATAGTCGGGCAGAGCCAGAGGAATAGAACCGGGCTGGCACCGGTTGCACCTCAATGTTCCTTAACACCGTTTAGTACAGCACCGAGCCGTGGCTGATAATAAAGTTCTAACTGCCGAGCCGCGGCATTTGCGAAAGGATGACCATGAGCGCTACAGAATCCGTCCGCGCCAATTACAAGGTGCGCGCCAGTGAACTGGTAGGCCGCAACTGGCTGAATACCGGTGGTAAACAGCTGGACCTTGAAGCATTGCGCGGCAAGATCGTGCTCTTGGACTTCTGGAGCTTCTGCTGCATCAACTGCCTGCACGTACTTGACGAGCTTCGCCCGCTGGAGGAGAAGTACTCTGACGTGCTGGTGACCGTCGGTGTGCACTCGCCTAAGTTTGAGCACGAGGCTGACCCGGATGCCTTGGCTGCGGCCGTAGAGCGTTATGAAATCCATCACCCGATCCTTGATGATCCGGAGCTAACCACCTGGCAGGCCTACGGCGCACGCGCTTGGCCAACCTTGGTTGTACTGGATCCAGAGGGCTACATTGTGGCGCACTTGTCCGGTGAAGGTCACGCGCAGGGTCTGGGTTCGCTGGTTGAAGAACTGATCACCGAGCACGAGGCCAAGGGCACCTTGCACCGTGGCAACGGCCCCTACGTGGCACCAGAAGCTGTGGAAGGCGACCTGCGCTTCCCAGGCAAGGCCATCGCCTTGGCTAACGGAAACCTACTGATCGGCGATTCGGGCCACCACCGTTTGGTTGAGCTGGCCGATGATCTGTCCACCGTGGTGCGCACCATCGGCTCCGGTGTTCGAGGCTACGCCGATGGCGATGCGAACACCGCACAGTTCAACGAACTGCAGGGTCTGACCGCGCTGCCTCAAGAGCTGGCCGCCAAGGTCGGTTACGACGTGGTTGTGGCCGACACCGTGAACCACCGTTTGCGTTCGGTCAACCTAAGCACCGGCGTTGTAGGTACCTTGGCTGGCAATGGTGTGCAGCGCCTGCTGGATTCGGAAAATGCTCGTCAGGAAACCCAAGCAGTACAGCTGGGCACCGACGCGTTGAACATTTCGTTGTCCTCCCCGTGGGACGTGCTCTTCCACCCATCTGGCCAGATCATCATCGCGATGGCCGGAACTCACCAGATTTTTGCCTTTGATCCAGAAACCAATGCGGTGTCCATCTTCGCTGGAACCGGGCTGGAAGGCCTAAAGGATGGCAAAGCCGATGAAGCTTGGTTCGCCCAGTCTTCAGGCCTAGCCCTTGAGGGCGAAAACGTGTGGATCGCTGACTCGGAGACCAGCGCCCTGCGTTGGATTGAAGTTGAGAACGGGGAAGTTAAGAGCGTTAATACTGCTGTTGGCACCGGGTTGTTCGACTTCGGCTTCCGTGACGGCGAGGCTGAACAGGCACGCTTGCAGCACCCATTGGGTGTGGCAGTGCTACCTGATCGGTCCATTGCGATCGCTGACTCATACAACGGTGCGGTGCGCCGCTTTGATCCGGCCACCAAGACCGTTTCTACCTTGGCCAAGGGGCTGAAGGAACCAGCCGATGTGTTGGTTGATTCCTCGGTTGAGGGCGATCCAGTTTTGCTGGTTGTTGAAACCAATTCCCACCAGCTGGTGCGTGTGCCGATTCCTGCTGAAGCTTTGGTTGTTGATGAAGGCGCCAGCCAGACCCAGCGTCCGAAGACCAAGGTGCAGGCCGGCAAGCACGACATTGTTATTCGCTTTGCCGCTCCGAAGGGGCAGAAGCTGGATGACCGTTGGGGAGATCCAACTCAGTTGAAGATTTCTTCAAGCCCAGCAGAATTGTTGCTGGACGGTGGCGGAACCTCGGTGGGCTTGACCCGCACGTTGCAGCTGAACCCAGAAGTTGCTGACGGCGTTCTGCACATTACCGCTCGCGCTGCGGCCTGTGATGGTGAGCCAGGTGGCGAGATCCCAGATCACGCAGCCTGCCACCTTTACCAGCAGGACTGGGGAATCCCGGTTCTCTTGGATCCAGAAGGCGATGACGAATTGCTGTTGGATCTTCGTGGAGTGAACTAATCACACACCGACACAGCGTTGGTAAACATAGCTTCAAACCTCACAGCGAGGAATGCAGAGGAAACCTCAGCATTCCTCGCTGTGTCGCATTAGACTGAGGTTCGGGAGGCGCCGGAGAGATCCGGTAGAAGTTTATGGCGACGAAGATGTTCAGGGCTCTAGAAATACCCAACTATCGATTATGGATTATTGGGGCTCTAGTTTCCAACATCGGTACGTGGATGCAGCGGGTGGCCCAGGACTGGCTGGTGCTGACAGAACTGACCGACCACGATGCGGTAGCTACCGGCATCACTACCGGCCTGCAGTTTCTTCCCGTCCTTGTCCTGGCCCCTTACGCGGGTTTGATTGCTGATCGTTTTAATAAGCGTCACGTGCTCATGGTGACGCAAAGCTTTATGGGTTTATGTGCCCTGATCCTGGGTCTACTGGTTGTCACCGACTCGGCCCAGCTCTGGCAGGTCTACGTCTTGGCAGGATTATTGGGCATAGGTGCATCTTTTGATGCTCCGGCACGCCAAGCCTTTGTTTCTGAAGTGGTGCCCGGAAGCCACCTGGCTAATGCCGTCGCGCTGAATAGTGCCAACTTTAACCTGGCCCGCCTGGCCGGTCCGGGCATTGCAGGAGCGGTGATCGCACTAGTAGGCACCGGACCTGCCTTCCTGCTCAACGGTGCGTCATTCATCGCGGTGATCACCTCACTGGTCTTTATGCGCAAAGACGCGCTGCACCCTCTACTCCGGTGGCACGGGGCAAAGGGCAAGTGCGAGAAGGATTCAGTTACGTCAAAAGCCGTAAGGATCTGCTGCTGATCTTCTTCCTCGCGTTCATCATCGGAACGTTTGGGCTGAACTTCCAGCTGACCAACGCGCTGATGGCTACCGAAGTCTACGGAGTTGGCGCAGGGGAGTACGGCATCCTTGGCAGCATCATGGCGGTGGGTACCTTTGGTGGTGCGCTGCTAGCTGCTCGGCGTTCAGCACCTCGCTGGCGTTACCTCATTGGCGGCGGAGTATTCTTCTCACTGGCCGCACTAGCAAGCGCGTGGATGCCAAACTATCTTCTGTTTGCCCTGATGCTGGTCCCGGTTGGGCTCGGAGCATTAACCTTCCTGAACAGTTGCAACACGATGGTGCAAATGTCGGTGCCATCCCAATACCGCGCCCGCGTCCTAGCTCTGTACTTGATGGTGGTCCAAGGTGGCACACCGATTGGTTCGCCGTTGGTGGGCTGGCTTGCTGAGCTTTTTGGAACTCAGATTGCGGTGTCCATCGGAGCGGTTCTGTCACTGGGCGCAAGCTTGCTAGCGCTGTTTACGTGGCAGAAGTACAAGACCAATGCGGTGCCACTACGTAGCCAATTCCGCGAAATGCTGGGTAGGTAGCCTGGGGCTACTGAGCGACTTGTTGACCGCCGGCTACTGGAACCACGGAGACCTCGGTGGTGCTGGTGGTCAGCTTCGCGGTAAAGGAATACGTGTCGTTGACGGTCTTCTTTTCCTTAGAGCCAGTGCGCAGATCTTGCTCGGTCAGAGTTAATGCTGCGGAGGTCTTCAGTGGCGAAAGAACCCAGGAACCGTTGTAGTAGCTGACCTTGATGGTCGGGTACTTGGTGATATCCCAATTGATCGTTGAGGAATCAACTCGTGCCGAAGTGTTGTACGAGAAGGGGCACCCGGAAGGCATAAGCACTTGCTGGCTGGTGCAATCATCGAGGTACTTCTTGACCTTGGAATTGATGGCCGAGATGAAAGCATCAGTTGGCTCGGTCTTTAGCGCGATCTCCACTGGATCTTCAGCAGGCGCAGTGACCACCACACCACGGGTGTCGGCAGCAAAATTCTTGGTGCTGAAGCTGGCGTCAAGAACGGAAGGGTAGAAGACCGGCAGGGTGCTAACACCGGCGTCCAATGGGATCTTCTGTTCGTTGACCGTGACCTCGTTGACGGTATTGGCCTTGATCTTCACGCTAGGAAGGGTTGAAGGTTCAAAGGCCCAATTATCAAAGAAGAGCCATGACTTACCGATGTGGCGCAAGGTGTAGGTGGACTGCTTATCAACACCATCAACCTTGTAGTGCGCGGTCACGGTGCGCAGTTCTTTGTTGCCCTTCACTGGCTGTGCCTTATCAGTGGAGAAGTCTGTTACGCCCTTTTGGGTACGCTTGAGCACTTCACCGTTCAGAGCTACCGCGTCACCCTTTGGCACGGTGGCCTGCATCAGGCCCAGAGCTTTAGCACCCTCGCCATTGGCGAGGTCCTGCTGAAGTTCTTTGACATCATGCGAGGGGGAGAACAGGGTGCGATTAGCAATAATCACGCCGGCAACAGCCAAAACGAGCACCGCCACCGCGGCTAGGGTCCATCGAAGGGCCAAGGCGGTGGCGGTGATCGGCGTGGAGTTAGGAGTCTTCATCAGTAGCTAGGCTATCTGGTATTGAGCTCCAAACTGTAACTGGCCGATTTTTAGCGTCGGGTATTACCAAAGGCGGCGGCGCTTACGGTTGCCGAACATTCCTCGCAGAAGCTCGCGACCAATCATGGTTGCGGCATCTACGGCCATGTCTCGCATCGGGTTTGGTTCTGCCTTTGGCTGGCGCTGCTGGCGTGGTGCTGATTCCTGCTGCGGTGCTGGTGCCGGCTGTTCTGGTGCAGCTTCTGGCGTTGGCGCAGGCTGCGCCTTGGCCTCAAGCATTTCACGAGCGGACTCACGGTCTACCGCGGTGGCATAACGTGCAGCCAGCGGTGAGGCCTTGAGATTCGAATCCAGTACCTCAGGGGAGGCTGGGCCAATATTTGATCCTGGCGAGGACATCTTGGTCCACGCGACTGGGGTCGGAGCGCCCTTTTCATCAAGAACGGTAATGACCGCTTCACCCACACCGGCTTGAGTCAACGCTTCTTGCAGATCCACTCCGTTGACCGGGAAGGTCTGGATGATCTTCTTCAGTGCGCTCTGGTCCTTGGCGGTGAATACACGTACCGCATGCTGGATTCGGTTACCGAGCTGGCCGAGCACCTCATCAGGCAAGTCGGTAGGGGACTGGGTAATGAAGAACAGTCCTACACCCTTGGAACGAATCAACCGAACAGTATTGATGATGGCGTCGGTGAAGGCCTTGGTTGCATCCTTGAACAACAGGTGAGCTTCATCAAGGAAGAACACCAGCTTTGGCTTGTCCAAGTCACCGGCTTCAGGCAAGTCCTCAAAGAGGTCAGCAAGAAGCCACATCAAGAAGGTGGAGAACAGCATTGGCTGCTGATTGACGCTGGGCAATTCCAGAACGTTGATGACGCCACCGTTTTCGCGTACCTGCAAGAAGTCTGAGGTATCAAATTCTGGCTGGCCAAAGAATTGGTCTAGGCCCTGCGACTGCATGATGGTGATGCCGCGAAGGATGACTGCAGCGGTGGCTTTTGACACGCCGCCGAGTTGCTCCAACGCTGATGCTCCCTCATCACTGACTAGGAAGCTAATCACCGACTTCACATCGTTCAGGTCATCAAGTGGGAGTTTGTTCGTATCGGCGTAGTGGAAGATCAGCTGCAAGCATTCTTCCTGAGTCTCGTTCAACTCCAAAACACGAGCAAACAAGATTGGACCAAAAGCATCAACGCTAGCGCGAACCGGAGTTCCGTGGGTTCCTTCGCCGAGGGATAGGAACTCAACCGGGTTGGCACGGGGAGCAAATTCTTTGCCCTGTTCGGCCAAGCGGGCAGTGAGCTTTTCGGAAGCTACAGCTTCCTGTGCCAAACCGCTGAGGTCACCCTTGATGTCTGCGAGGAATACCGGCACACCAGCTTTGCTCAACTGCTCAGCCATCAGCTGCAAGGTCACGGTCTTACCGGTACCGGTAGCACCTGCGACCAGTCCGTGGCGGTTGAGCATTTTCAGCGGCAACCTGATGGGAGCGGTGGGCTCGACCTTGCCATCAATGAGGGCTACACCGAGTTCAAGACCTTCCGAAGAGAAGTTATAGCCTTCGATAAGGCTGGTCAACAATGCATTTGTGTCTTGGGTCATACCTTTACCTTATGCTTTCTAGAACGGGTGCAAAAGACGTTGAACGAAGGCTTGTGTTCTGGGATTTGTCGGAGCAGACAAAACCTGAGCCGCCGGCCCGGTTTCAACAACCACTCCGCCATCCATAAAGACCACGGTGTCGGCCACGTCGCGGGCGAAGGCCAGCTCGTGGGTGACCAGAACCATCGACCAGCCCTCTTGGGCTAGTTCCTTGATGACGCTGAGAACCTCGCCGACGAGTTCTGGGTCCAGGGCGCTGGTTGGCTCATCAAAGAGCAACAGATCAGGCTGCTGCATTAGCGCGCGGACAATGCCTACGCGTTGCTGCTGACCGCCAGACAGAGAATTTGGGTACGCGTCGGCCTTGGCTCCGAGCCCTACACGATCCAGCAACTTGTGGGCCTCGGCCAATACCTGAGCTCGGGCGCGTTTTTGGACTTCGAGGGGTCCGATGGTGACGTTTTGCAGCACTGTCAGATGCGGGAAGAGGTGGTGGCCCTGGAAGACCATCGCCGAACGATCGCGCAGGATCTGAGCCGACTTGGGCTTGGTCTTGGGATCGAAGTCCACCTGCGGTCCACCGTTGAATCCGACGGTTCCTGCATCGGCGATTTCCAGTCCGTTCAGGCAACGCAGCGCGGTGGTCTTGCCGGACCCCGAAGGGCCGATCAGGGCCACCACTTCGCCGGAGTGCACGGAGAAGTCGATGCCCTTGAGCACCTGGTTCTCGCCGAAAGCCTTGTGCAGGCCGGTGACGCTGAGCAAGGTTGAGTTACTTGGTGACATACTTTTCCAGCCTTCCTTCAACAGAGTTCTGTAGTGCGGACAACGCCAGGCAGATGACCCAGTAGATCGCGGCCGCCTCGCAGTACAGGACCATGAACTCGTAGGTCGAGGCCGTGATTTCCTGGGCCTTGCGGAACATTTCGGTGACCAGAATGGTCGAAGCCAACGAGGTGTCCTTCACTAGCGAGATGAAGGAGTTGGACAATGGAGGGATGGCCACGCGGGTGGCCTGGGGCAGGATCAGCCGGAATAGGCTGCGCGTGCGAGACATGCCAAGCGTGTATCCGGCTTCCCACTGGCCAGTCGGAACCGAGAGGATCGCGGCACGGATGATTTCCGCGGCGTAGGCCCCGATATTCAGGCTGAAGGCGATGATCGCGCTGGGCCACGGGTCAATGGTGATGCCCAGGGTGGGCATGCCATAGAAGATGACGAACAACTGCACCAGCAGGGAGTGCCGCGGACGATCGAGATGTAGACCCGGGCGATGCCCGAGAGCGCCGGGTTCTTGCTGATCCGCATCAGCGCCATGAGTAAAGCGATAACTAAGCCTAGGGCAAAGCTAATCAGTGCCAGCGGAATGCTTGCGGTGATTGCGCCCTTGGCCAAGGGCCAGAGCGAATCGATAAATAACTGCCAATTCGAATCCATGAGCTACCTTCGAGACAAATGAGACTGGCCCCACGACGTATACGTGTGGAGCCAGTCTACTGTTTCACTTGGGATGGTGCGGTTATTTGCTGACGTCTTCGCCGAAGTACTTCTTGGAGATCGAGGCGAGTTCGCCATCGGTGCGCAGCTCGTCCAGCGCGTCATCGATGGCTTCCTGCAGGTCTTCGGAGCCCTTGCGCAAGGTGACTGCGGATTCGCTCTTGTCCTCGGATTCGGCAGCGATCTTGATGCTGTCATCCGGGTTGGTCTTCTGGGCATCCAGGAAGGTCAGCTTGTCATTGACCGTGGCATCCACTCGGCCCTGCTTGAGCAGGGTGACCGACTGGGCCCATCCTTCAACCGGCTCGATGGTGGCACCGGCGGCCTTGGCTGCTTCATAGAAGCTGCTGGTCAGCGACTGCGCGGTCTTCTTGCCCTTGAGCGAATCGAAGGAGGTGATGTCGGTGTTATCGCTCTTGGTCACAACCACGCCTTCAGAGACGGTGTACGGCTTCGAGAACAGGTACTTCTTCTCGCGTTCAGGGTTGATGGCCACCTGGTTGGCGATAGCGTCGAAGCGTCCGGCATCCAAGCCAGCGAAGATCGCGTCCCACTGGGTTTCCTGGAACTTGACCTCTACACCCATCTTTTCACCGACGGCCTTGATCACTTCAACGTCGTAACCGGTCAGGTCATTGCCTTCGTGGAAGGAGAACGGACGGTAGGTGCCCTCGGTGCCCACGGTCAATACGCCAGCATCCTTGACCTTCTGCAACGCGGAACCGCCCTCGGTCGAGGCCGAAGCGGAGGAATCGCCCGAGCCGCCGGAAGAGCCGCAGGCGCTTAGGGATAGGGCAAGAATTGCGGCAGTTGCCAGCAGGGGTATGGTGCGCTTCATGATGACCTCGTTCAAGAATTGATGGGTAATGCTCTAGTCCTAACAACAGTCTAGAGACATCCGCTTATTCCGAAGGTCAAAAGTTACACTAAATTCCCAGCGCTACGGCCAATAGCATCATTAGTGGTATGGCGCAGATAGTAGTGATGAGCACGGTATCTTTGGCCACGATGACACCTTGGTCATAACGTGAGGCGCTAACAAATACGTTTTGTGCGGTAGGCAAACCAGCCATGATTACCGATGCCACCAGCAGTTCTCCACGAAGCCCAAATGCGAAATAGGCCAAGACCCAGGCCAAAGCCGGGTGCAGAATCAGTTTGGCAGCGGAGGCGATCAGTACATCGGCGCGTCGCCCGGACTTCTTCTCTAGTGGCTTGGACCCAACAAGGGAAATGCCAAAGGCCATGAGCATTGAGGGAATCGAAGCGCCAGCGATCAAATCGATCGGTTCAAGGACAATCGAGGGAACGTTGAAACCGGTCAGCGCCACCACCAGTCCAAGCATGGAACCAATGATCATCGGGTTCTTCACCGTTGTTAGCAGCAACGCCAGCGGGGTGGTGCGGTGACGCGAGGTACTGGCATCAAGCATGGCCAAGTTGATTGGCTGGTACAGCGCCAATTGGAACAAGATGATCGGAGCAGCGTAGGAAGCATCACCAAGAACGTACAAAGCGATGGGTAGACCGAGATTTGCTGAGTTCACAGTGGACGCTGACATCGCGGTGATGATTCGCTCCGAAGACGAACGCTTTAGCCACCGTGCGGTAACACCGTGGTAGGCCAGCGCGGTGAGCGCGGCAGAGATTGCAGCGATCCACAACAGCGGGCCAAGGACCGAACCAGGATCTGATTCAGCCAACGTGCTGAATAGCAGGGCGGGGCTAGCGACAAAGAAGGTCACGCGACTAAGCACGTGGCGTCCTTGATCTCCAAGTACTCCGGTGCGTCCTACGAGGTAACCTACGGCAATGACCACCCAAATGATGGAGAAGCCTTCGAGGACTCCGGTCATCATGCTCCTTGGTTTTGGCCAAATGAAACTAAAACGTCGGGGCACCTGGTGGTACCCCGACGTGAGTGCGAGCGGGCGACGGGAATCGAACCCGCGTATCGAGCTTGGGAAGCTAGCGCTCTACCATTGAGCTACGCCCGCAGGTGCACCGAGCGGCCTAATGACGGCTCGGGCATCAATCAGCATATCTCACGAATTCGACGGGACGTTACATCGCACGATTAACCGTGGGAAAAATTACGCTTGATCTTCGCTTTTTTGATTCAGCATCTGCTGCTGCAAAATGGCCACGCCATCTGCTGGAACTTCAAAGCTCAGTTCATCGCCTGGGTTGACCACAAAGCCAGTGTTATCCAGTGCGCGCACCACGGTGGCGCCCTGAACCTTCACACCAAACGGTGCCTGGTCGATGTAGGTAGATGGAATACGTTCCAAAGAAGTAAAGAGAGCCACCACGGCTTCACCGGTGGGGTTGGTCAGCAGCATTGGCTGAGCGTTTTTGTTCTCTTCGGTGACCTCTTCACGGGAGAGGAAGTACACCTCGGCACGCATAAAGGCAGCAATGACTGAACCGGAGAGTTCAGGCTTGTTCAGGCCAGCCTGCAACATCATTTCGAAGTGCGTTTTAGGCTTGGCCCGGTGCTGGTCCATTGGTGTTTCGATGATCGCGTGCGGGGCCTGTGCTGGATCCTGCCCGTCGTGCGCAGCTGGGGTGTTCTCGGTGCTCATGTACTACAGCATGTCGCGATAAAGCCTGCGGTGCAAACGGCGAATGCGGGAATTTGGGGCAAGAGGCATAAAATGGCAGATGAGCATCCACGATTGAATCAAGGACAGAGCATGCCTGAATTCCGTTATGAGGATCTTCTGCCAATTGGCGAAGATACAACCCCATACCGCAAGATTTCCTCCGAAGGCGTCGAGGTCGTCGCCGGTCCGGATGGGAAGAAATTCCTGAAGGTCGCCCCCGAGGCACTAGAGCAGTTGGCTGAAACCGCACTGCACGACATCTCGCACTACCTTCGCCCAGCCCACCTGCAGCAGCTGCGAAACATCCTCGACGATGAGGAAGCTAGCCCGAACGATAAGTTCGTTGCACTGGATTTGCTGAAGAACGCCAACATTGCTGCCGGCGGCATCCTGCCGATGTGCCAGGACACCGGTACCGCAATCGTTATGGGTAAGCGCGGCCAGCGTGTGCTCACCGAAGAGCAGGATGAAATCTCGCTCTCGCGTGGCATTTACAACGCCTACACCCGACTGAACCTGCGTTACTCGCAGCTGGCCCCGCTGACCACTTGGGAAGAGAAGTCCACTGGCAACAACCTGCCAGCACAGATCGACCTGTACGCCAATACCAAGGACGGGGCTGACACCAGCTACAAGTTCTTGTTCATGGCCAAGGGCGGTGGATCTGCTAACAAGTCCTTCCTGTACCAGGAGACCAAGGCCATCCTCAACGAGAACTCCATGTTGAAGTTCCTCGATGAGAAGCTGCGTTCGCTGGGCACCGCGGCTTGCCCTCCGTACCACCTGTCCATTGTTATCGGTGGAACTTCGGCCGAGATGGCGCTGAAGACCGCTAAGTACGGTTCGGCCAAGTACTTGGATTCCCTGCCAACGGAAGGCGCGATGACCGGTCGCGGGTTCCGCGATACCGAGCTGGAAGAAAAGGTCCTAGAGCTGACCCGTCACTTCGGCATCGGTGCCCAGTTCGGCGGCAAGTACTTCTGCCACGACGTGCGCATCGTTCGCTTGCCACGCCATGGTGCCTCCATGCCGGTAGCCATCGCAGTATCTTGCTCGGCTGACCGCCAGATGCTGGCCAAGGTTACCGAAGAAGGTCTCTTTGTTGAGCAGCTGGAAACCGATCCAGCCCGCTTCATGCCAGATGAGAACCACCCAGCGATTGCCGCTCACGACGATGAGACCGATGGCGTCTCGGGCACCGGTGGCAACTCGGTGGTAAAGATTGACCTGAACAAGCCAATGGCTGAGATCCTGGCTGAACTGACCAAGTACCCGGTCAAGACTCGTCTATCGCTGACCGGTCCGTTGGTGGTTGCTCGCGATATCGCGCACGCCAAGATCAAGGAACGTCTGGACGCTGGCGAAGAAATGCCGCAGTACCTCAAGGACCACCCGGTCTACTACGCAGGTCCTGCCAAGACTCCAGAAGGCATGGCTTCGGGCTCCTTCGGCCCGACCACCGCAGGGCGCATGGACTCCTACGTGGATCAGTTCCAAGCAGCCGGCGGCTCGATGGTCATGCTGGCAAAGGGCAACCGTTCCAAGCAGGTCACCGATGCGTGCAACAACCACGGTGGTTTCTACCTTGGATCCATTGGTGGACCAGCAGCACGTTTGGCGCAGGATTGCATCAAGAAGGTCGAAATTCTCGAATACGAGGAGCTCGGCATGGAAGCAATCTGGAAGATCGACGTTGAGGAATTCCCAGCGTTCATCGTCGTTGACGACAAGGGCGAAGATTTCTTTGCCGAGACCTTGAAGCCAACCTTCACCGGAATCCCGGTACGCGCTAAGTAGTTTTCGCAGCACCAGTCAAAGAGACCGTCAACAGAAAATGATCTGTTGGCGGTCTTTTTGCAACTCCTAGGCGATGCACAGGCGCAATTCTAGGCAAAGAGCACTAGGCGTGAGCGTGAATTCGGTAGAATTCATGAAGCCTCGCAGACCCCGAGGCACATCATCGGGATGAAGGGGAAAGCTTTGAGACGACTAACAGTCGTGAATCTGCTCCTTGGTATCCCCGGAATTATTTACTACTGGATGCTGTGCGTAGTGGTGGTTGGTAACCCGATCAGTTCTTGGGGTCGTTCAGTTCGCGACCTTCTGCAAGAGAGCTCGATTTTCCCGCTTCAAACGATGCTTGGCCCACCGTTGGCCATCGGAACCATCATCTGGATCTTTTCCAATGTGAACCTGATTTCGCGAAGGAAACGCACCGGAGCATGTCAGAAGAACAGCGGAAAAATCTTGCATTGGGCCATAGCGTTGGTCGCTTCGTTGGTCCCGTCACTGCTCTTTTTGGGCGTAGCGAGCTTCTTCTAGCCGAGAATTTTCAGGCGCAGCGACTATTCGCTGAAGCCAAAACCCCAATCGCGGTACGGCGGTAGGAAACGCAAAACGAGAAGGTCATCGTCTTTCATCACGCCGTAACCGGACTTCTTTGATTCTTCTGAAGAGTCAGTGTCGGTAGGTGCTGAGCTGTCTTGCTCTTCATCTTCGGCAACCGCGGTTGCTTTGACCTTCTTGGACGCTGATGCCTCGCCAAGCATCGTGAAGTACTCTTCAAAGGTTTCAGCCCCTGATTGTGCCAATGCCTTGGCGTGCTCCTTACCGATGTAGCGAACATGCCATGGCTCGTACTTGTAGCCGGTGATCTCTTCCTTGCCATCCGGGTACCGGATGATCAGCCCGTACTCCACCGCATGTTTGGCAATCCAGATACCTGCAGGAGTTTGCCCGAAGGCACTTTTTAGTTCAGCCTGGCTGTTGGTGTAACCAAGGTCCGCCGCCAACCCGAGCTGGTGTTCGCTGGTGCCAGGACGTGCCGAAATACGCTCGGCATAAGCGGTCCCATATTTGGTTTGGTACTGATTAAATAGCGCTGCTTGCCGTTCATAGGATCGGTAGGCACTCAGCAGATGGATGGAATGGCCGGCCGCGCGAGCATCCGTAATGAGTTGCTCCACGGCCTTAGCCGCTTCGGATCTCAACTGCATTCCAGTCCCGGCAACATTCACGAGCTTTGAGGGTGTGTAGTTCTCCGGTGAAAGCTTGGTGGTGGGATTGATCAACGCGAGCAGGCTTGATGCGTCCGTAAGCTGCGAGCTTTCGATCGCGGGCAGATCCTTATCGGGCGCGGCCTGGGCAGCAGGAATTGCTGAGAACAGCAGAGTCGAGGCAAGCACGGTGCTTGTCACTGCAGAGGCGAGACGCATGATGAAGGAACCCTTTGAGATGAAGCGATGAGTGGGAAAACAAGTCCCCTCTACAACGATAGCCCGATTTCTTCTCTAGGCGAGGGGAAGTACATCACCTCATTAGTGAAGCAGAGACGACTTAGACGACTGAAAAATGTACTTATTTGCCCGCAGAGTTCATCCAATGGCACTTCACGCGATAAGTTTGTTCACGTGTTGTATTCAGATGGTGACATTCGCAGAGAAATAGCGTCCGGTGAGATTGGCCTTGAGCCCTTTGACTCGAACATGGTCCAGCCCGCATCCGTGGACGTTCGAATTGACCGGTTCTTCCGGTTATTCGACAACCACAAGTACGCGCATATTGATCCTTCAACGGAACAAGATGAACTGACCCGCCTGGTCGAGGTTGCCCCGGACGAGCCGTTTATCTTGCACCCCGGTGAGTTTGTGCTTGGCTCCACCTATGAAGTGGTGACCCTCGGACACTCAATTGCGGCACGTCTTGAAGGCAAGAGCTCACTGGGCCGCCTTGGACTGCTCACCCACTCCACTGCAGGCTTCATTGATCCGGGCTTCTCCGGACACGTGACGCTGGAACTCTCCAACATGGCTACCCTGCCGATCAAGCTCTGGCCAGGTTCAAAGATTGGCCAGCTCTGCTTCTTCAAGCTGACCTCCGCCACCGAGCACCCTTACGGTTCCGGACCCTACGGAAACCGTTACCAGGGACAGCGCGGACCAACGGCATCACGCAGCCACCTGAACTTCCACCGCACAAACATCGAAAGCTAAACACAATGAGGATCGCCCTTGAGCCGATCCTCATTGTGTTTGGTGGATCATTCCACGGCTGATTAATCCTTGACCTTGCGCGGTGCACGGATAGGCAACAGAAGCAGCAGGCCCAGGGCAAGCACCACTAGAATTCCCAAGATGCCATAGCGCTGGGCGCCGCCGGCAGCTACTAGGGGAGTAGCTATGGCAATAGACAGGCCAAACAGTGCCGGGGCTAAGAAGGAAACCGCCCGACCCGTCGTGGCGTAGAGGCCAAAGAGTTCTCCTTCGCGGCCTGCTGGAATTAGCCTTGCCAGGTAAGAACGTGAGGCCGCCTGAGCAGGACCCACAAACAAGCACAGCAGCAATCCGAAGATCCAGAAGCCGCTGGCGCTGGGGGAGAGGAATACTCCTGCACCGGCGATGAGCAACCCGATGAGGGAACCGCAGATGACCATCTTTGGCCCGAGCACGTCATCGAGTCGACCGCCCAACACCGCACCGGCCGCGGCAACGAGGTTGCCAACAATGGCGAAGATGATTACTTCTGAGGTGCTGAAGCCAAAGGTGCCCGCCGCGATGACGCCACCGAAGGTGAAGATGGCGGCGAGACCGTCACGGAAGACGGCTGAGGAGCAAAGGAAGAACAGTAAGTTGCGGTCACTGCTCCACAAGTTCTTGATCGTTGTTAACAAGACCTTGTAAGAATCCTTCAGTGGGATCTTCGCTGAAGTGGCTGCCGGTGCCTCGGGAATGATGAAAAACAGTGGCAGCGCAAACACGAGGCACCAAGCGGCAGAGAAGATGGCGATCAATCGAAGATTCAGTGATCCGTCGGTACTGGCACCTGGCCACTGAACTATAGGGTCCACAAATCCGAAAAGCACCAGAGCGAGAGCAAGAATGCCACCAACATAGCCCATGCCCCAACCGAATCCGGAGACCTTGCCGACGGTGGCCTTGGTTGAAATCTGGTTGAGTACGGCGTTGTAGTTCACTCCGGCAAACTCGCTGACCACTGACATCAGTGCAATCAGGATGGCGCCTAACCAAAGAAACTTGGGGTCTGGATAGACAAAGAAACAGGCCGCGCAGATAACAACAAGGATCAGCGTATTGACCACAATCCACAGTTTTCGTCGTCCTGCCGCATCGGCGCGCATTCCGGTGACTGGCACCAGCAATGCGATGGCCAAACCGCCGACCGTCAGCGCTTGAGACAACACCAGCGAAGCATGGTCCTTGTCGCCGAAGAGCTCACTGGTCAAGTAGACGGTAAAAACGAAGGTGATCATCACCGCGTTGATCGCTGCCTGACCCCAGTCCCAGCTAGCCCAAGCCCAGGTGTACTTGTTCAGCCACTTATCACTGGCTGGGGGCGAATCTGGTCGAATGATTGACATGCTCGAATCGTACCCGCAAGAACGGAACAGCGAGTGAACCAAAAATCGAAATCTTGATAATCCTGTGCAAAAGCTCAAAATCAGCTGATCGCGGAAACTGGCGAAAATATTCCTCTAAAGACAGATTGCGCGAAGGCTCGCGGAAACCGGCTGATAAAATTACTACTGCGGACTATTTTTGTGGTCAATGCACTCTGCCCAACCAACAGTCGACAGAGGAGACAAGTGCTAGTAATTCTCACTGCGCTGTTTGTGACCGCCCTTTTGTGCCCGCTCTTGTTCCGGGTACTTAAACGAAACGCCTTCTATGTGGTGGCCGCTGTCCCTGCAGTGGGATTTATTTGGTTGCTGACTCAGCTACCTGTTGTACTTGCCGCAGATAACTCTCTGGCCAACGGTGCACCTAATGCGCCGCCTTCACTGAAAATTGAGTGGATCTCCGGACTCAACATCGGGTTGAACTTCCGGATGGACTCCTTATCCGCCACCATCCTGCTGCTGATTCTTGGCGTGGGCGCACTGGTGTTGTTCTACTGTGCACGCTACTTCAAAAACGATGACCCACAAATTGGTGGATTCGCTGCGAAGATGGTTGCCTTCGCCGGAGCGATGACCGGCTTGGTCACGGCCGACGACGTCATCATCATGTTTATCTTCTGGGAAATCACCAGCGTTCTTTCCTATCTGCTCATCGGCTTCAACCAAGCCTTGATCTCAGCCCGCCGTTCGGCAATGACTGCACTGATCGTCACCACCTTGGGTGGTTTGATCATGCTGGCCGGTATCTTGATGATCGGCTCCGAAGCTGGCAGCTACCAGCTCTCCGAGATCTTGGCTTCCGCAGATCGCCTCGTTTCACTTGGTGCCTACACGGACGTAGCCATAGCCTTGATCATTGTTGGTGCCATCTCCAAATCCGCATTGGTTCCTTTCCACTTCTGGCTGCCCGGCGCCATGGCCGCACCAACACCGGTGTCCGCCTACTTGCACGCCGCCGCCATGGTTAAAGCCGGCGTTTATTTGATCGCGCGCTTGGCCCCGGGATTCTCCGAAACAAACCTCTGGGTACCAATGACCGTGGGCATCGGTGTGCTGACCATGCTCATTGGTGGCTTCCGTGCGCTTAAACAGCATGACCTTAAACTGATTCTTGCTTTTGGTACGGTCTCGCAGCTGGGCTTCATCATTGCCATTTTCGGTTTTGGAACACCGGAAGCCGCCTTCGCCGCACTGGCAATGACCTTGGCCCACGGCCTATTCAAAGCGACCTTGTTCCTCAGCGTGGGCATCATTGACCACAACACCGGTACTCGTGATATTCGAAAGCTCAGCGGACTGCGCCGGGCCATGCCGATTCTGAGTGTTACCGCCGGAATCGCTGCAGCATCCATGGCGGGCGTGCCGTTGACCTTTGGCTTTGTGGCCAAGGAAGCAATTTACGAATCCGCGCTGCACTTAGAACACGGCTGGGGCATCGTTGCTTTGATCGGCTTGGTGCTCGGCGCTGGTTTGACCATGGGTTATTCTCTTCGCTTCTTCTTCGGCGCGTTCGGGGTGAAAAAGCATTCGGTGCCGTACCTGACCTGCAAGGCCCCAACACTGATCTTCCTCGCACCATTGCTCCTGCTCTCAGCCATGACGCTGGCCCTTGGCCTGTACCCACAGCTGGTTGAGCCTTTGATGATCCACTGGTCAGCAGCGCAGGGTGGACCAGGCAAAATGCACCTGTTGGCATTTGCTGGACTGAACCCAGCCTTGGGACTCAGCGCAATTTCCATCAGCCTGGGTCTTGCCTTCTACTGGATTCGCCGCCGAACAGATACCGGTGCTGCTCCGAGGCGCATGATCATCTCCGCCGAAGATATCTACCGCATGTCACTCAACGGGCTGGACATGGTTGCCATTTGGATTACCGGTCGCACCCAACGTGGTTCGTTGTCCTTCTACCTCGGCGTGATTCTTGGCGTCGTCTTAGTAGTTCCGCTGGGGATTGCCCTGACAGTCTCGACTCCTTGGCCCGATCTCTGGGTTATTGCTGACCACCCTGCCCAGCTGCTCATCGGTGCGCTGATTATTGCAGGCGCCGTGGTGTCCGTGATTGCGCCAAAGCGTTTCATGGCAGTGCTGATGGTTTCGGTCACCGGCTACGGCATGGTCGCGATCTTTGCCTTGCAGGGGCACCCGACTTGGCGCTGACCCAACTGTTGGTAGAAACCATCATTTTGGTCTCCTTCGTTTTGGCTCTGCGTGCCTTGCCAAAGCGACTGTGGGGTGGAGTTGCCAAGATCAAATGGGGACGCGCACTGCTGGCAATCGCCTTGGCCGTCATGGTGATCTACATTGCCATCGCCATGATGGGCGCCCGTGACCAAACCCGAATTTCACTTGAATGGCCAGAGCTGGCTTACCACGAGGGTTACGGAAAAAATATTGTCAACGTCGCCCTGGTTGACATGCGTGTCTGGGATACTTTCGGAGAAATCACCGTCCTCGCGGCGGCTGCAACCGGCGTCGCTTCATTGATCTTCGCCGGCCGTAGCTTCGGCTCACGGGTTCGTGCACACGAGGTGGAACCGGGCAGCATCGATTCGGGTTCCGAAGCCATGGGCAATAAGGAATCCAAAGATGTGGAACTGCGCATCGCCCGACGCTTTGCCACCAGCGGCAATCAAGACTGGCTGATGGCCGGAAGTACCCTCGTGGCCGAACGCCGGTCAATTATTTTTGAAGTGGTCACCCGGCTGATGTTCCACTCGGTGCTGATCCTCTCGGTCTACACGCTGCTCACCGGACATAACACTCCCGGTGGCGGTTTTGCCGGCGGTCTGATCGCAGGCCTTGCCTTGACCATCCGTTACCTAGCCGGCGGTCGCATTGAACTCTCTGAGTCACTCAGGATTGCCCCAGGCTTGCTTATCGGTGGCGGTATTGCACTAGCTGGACTGGCCGGAATTGTTCCGCTGTTGCTGGGCGACGAAATTTTCACCATGTATGCCGTGGAGTTCTGGTTCTTTGGAGATCAGAAGTTTGTTACTTCTACGATCTTCGATATCGGCGTGTATCTGGTGGTTTTGGGACTGGTACAGGACGTGCTGCGTTCACTGGGTAGCGAAATTGATTCACTCTCCGAAGGACGTAGCCCGGTGGACCGCCATGACTTTGTACAAGCCTCACAGACAGGAGTTGGCCGATGAGCGTGAACATCACCTTTCTCGTGATTACCGGTGTGCTGCTTGCCTGCGGTTTCTACCTAGTACTTGAACGAACCCTGACCCGTGTGTTGTTAGGCATCATGCTTTTGGGCAACGGCATCAACCTGCTGATCCTGACCACCGGTGGCCGGCGAGGCATTGCCCCGCTGTTCAAACCCGAAATTGCAGCCGAAGAATATTCAGACCCACTGCCGCAAGCATTAATCTTGACGGCAATCGTCATCACCTTCGCGGTGACAGCATTCTTGCTCGCCATGATCTATCGGTCGTGGACGCTGACCAGTGCCGATGAGCTGGCCGATGACACCGAAGATATTAAGGTGTCGCAGAAGACCGCCTACGACGAAGAGGAAGACTCGCCGGTGGCAGAGGATACGACCGAATTCGTTGACGAAGAAGGCCGACCAGTACGTGAGGGGAAGAGTGAATTTTCTAGATCTAGCACCCCTGGCCGTAGTCCTTCCGATCATTGGCGCCGGTGCCGCGTTCCTGGCCCGCCGCCAGGTGCGCACCCAACGACTGATCACCATCGGCATCCTGTGCCTGACCTTGCTTTTGGAAGCAGGCATGGTGGCAGCCGTCTGGGGCGGGGAAAGTTATGCCATCCACATCGGTGGCTGGGAGTCACCCTTCGGCATCGCACTGATGGTTGATGGCTTCAGCTCCTTTATGTTGCTGATTTCCACCTTGGTGTCACTGGCAGTGTTGTTCTTCGCTACCAGTCAGGGTCTAGCCGACGGGGATGAACCCGGACCAGTCTCGGTATTCCACCCGGCCTACCTGATTCTACTGGCCGGTGTGTCTAACGCCTTCCTGGCAGCGGACCTCTTCAACCTCTATGTCGGATTCGAAATCCTGCTCACCGCCAGCTACGTGCTGCTCACCTTGGGTGCCACAGCTGAACGCATTCGCGCCGGTACTACTTACGTGGTGGTTTCGGTGGTTTCCTCGGTGGTCTTCTTGATGGCCATCGCCATGATCTACGCCGCCACCGGAACGGTGAATATGGCGGACCTCGCGGTGAAGCTGCCACAGTTGGATCAAGGCCCGCAGCTGATCTTGCATGTATTGCTGTTGATTGCCTTCGGCATCAAGGCCGCGGTGTTCCCGCTGTCCTTGTGGCTTCCCGACTCCTACCCAACCGCTCCGGCACCGGTGACCGCCGTGTTCGCAGGGTTGCTGACCAAGGTGGGCGTGTATGCCATCGTGCGTACCGAAACCTTACTGTTCCCCGGAGGCGAAGTACGCGCCGGACTGATGGTGGCCGCAGCGCTGACCATGGTGGTCGGTATTCTTGGTGCATTGGCCCAGACGGACATCAAACGTATGCTGTCCTTCACGCTGACCAGCCACATCGGTTACCTGATCTTTGGTGTTGCTATCGGCACCCCACTAGCCATCGCGGCAACCATCTACTACGTAGGTCACCACATTATTGTGCAGACCTCGTTGTTCATGGTGGCCGGCCTGATTGAACGTCGTGCAGGTAGCTCGAATGTCACCAAGCTCGGCTCGCTAGCCAAACTTTCCCCGGCGCTGTCGCTGCTCTTCTTTATCCCCGCGATCAACTTGGGCGGCATCCCACCGTTCTCCGGATTCCTGGGGAAGTTCGGATTGCTGCACGCCGCAGTACAGGATGCTGACCCATTGACCTGGATTGTTGTTGGCGCTGGTCTGCTCACTAGCTTGCTGACGCTGCTGGCCATCATCCGTGTTTGGGCCCGTGTGTTCTGGCGACGCGCTACCGATGCTGAAGTTCCAAACCAAGAACTAGTGGAACAGGCCGCCTCAGTAGCTATTGAGACTGCTGCTGGTGGAGCGCAAAATCCGGCATTGGGTCTGAAACTGGCCAAGGAGCTTGAAGCCGATTCTTTGCCGTGGGGAATGCGCTATTCCACCGCGTCACTCGTTGTAGCCGGCATTGCGTTGACCGTATTTGCTGGACCAATCTTCGAGTTCTGTGAACGGGTCGCAGCTGAGCTCATTGCTCGCGAACCATACATCAGTGCGATCTTGCCATTGTGATTGGAGGGGACGATGTCGACTAAAAACCTGAAGCACAGAGATCAGCGTATCGATGATGCGCTTGATACTTCTGGTGTCCGTCACCGGGCAACACTCAAACAGGAATGGCCGCTGCTGGCGTTGCTGATCTTTGTCTGGGCAGCCCTCTGGCAAGACTTCTCGCCGGCGAATCTGATCTTCGGTGTCATCGTTGCGCTGATAATTGTCACGCTCTTCCCGCTGCCGCCGGTGGTCCTTTCGGGCCGTGTGAACGTCTGGTACTGCTTTGAACTGTTTATCTGGTTCATCGGTCAAGTATTTGTGGCAAGTTTCCAAGTGGCACGACTGGCGATCTTCCGGGGAAAGAAAACCCGCAGTGGAGTGATCGCCGTGGAGTTGCGTACCGACTCGGATTTGATTGTCACCGCGGTGGGACATGTACTGACGCTGATTCCTGGATCATTTGTTATCGACGTTGACCGGCGCTCATCAACGCTGTACTTGCACTACATCAACATCGAATCGAAATCCGACATGGAACGGGCCCGCGAAGCGGTGCGCGACATTGAACGTCGAGTGATCATGGCGATGGGTAGCCACGATGAATTTGAAGCAATCAAGCACGAATGCGGTCCAATTCTTGGTCGAGTAGGAGGCAAAAAATGATGACAATCGTGATGTGGATTTGCGGCATCATGCTGGGTCTAGCCACCGTTGCGTGCTTGATCCGCGTTGCCAAGGGCCCCTCGATTCTTGACCGAGTCTTAGCCTTGGACGTGATGCTGCTGATCATTTCCGTGGCGTTGTGCTTGGAAATGGTCTTCAACCGCCACACCGACTACCTGTTGTTTGTCGTTGTTGCGTGCACCTTGGGCTTCATTGGCTCGGTTACGGTGTCGCGGTACGTCTCGGATCAGAGGAACGCCTAATGGAATTGTTCCTCGATATTCTTGTCGCCGTCCTGCTGATCACCGGCTGCCTCATGTCGCTGATTGCCGGTATCGGTCTGCTTTCATTCCCCGACATGCTCACTCGGATGCACGCCGCCACCAAACCGCAAGTACTTGGCTTTCTGCTGATCTTCACCGCGCTAGCAATTCACTTGCGTAGCTGGAGTGTGGTTCCAGTATTGTTCCTGGCTTGGGGGATGCAGCTACTGACCGCTCCCGTATCCGCACATATGATTGGGCGCGCTGGTTACCGAACCAAGCACGCTGCCAAACAATCTCTCTACGCCGATGAACTGAGGCAAGTAGTGGACACGGTATCTGACGCACCGGCCACCGCGTCTGTTGAAGTCTCCAGCGAAGAGTCGAAGGACTCAAAGTAAAACTGAGCAGTGAAAAACTGAGCAGTGTAAAACTGAACAAAACAAAAAGGAACGGCCCACCATTGGTGGGCCGTTCCTTGAGCATTAGCTACTTGCTGAACCGTGCGACAACCTTGTTGGTGCCACGGTCTGCCAAGACCTGGATGGTCGCTGCGACAATCGATGAGAAGATCGCGAATCCGAGCGCCTGACGGAATGAAGCCTCAGCAGCTTCTTCGCTACCCTTGCGGGGAGCCTTATTTCCGGTGACGCCCTTCCACAGCTGATCAACTAGCTTGCTGCCGAGCAAACCGGCGCCAATCGAAATTCCGGTGGTGGCAAGTTTCTGTACTGTGTTCATATTGCCCTCGCTTCAACGTCGTAACTTATCTTTCCTCTGCCCAGCATACCTGCGGTAAGGTGGGGGAGCAGTAATTTTTCCGACAGGGGAGCGTCAGACTTCAAAAAGAAGTCGCCAAGACGCTGAGAGTGCGATAGATCGCAGACCCTCGAACCTGCTCCGGCTAGTACCGGCGAAGGAAGTCGAGCATCTCGGATGCGGACGGGTGTAGCACTATGCCATCAGTCCGTACATCTCCCCTCCTAAATATAGGAGGACCACCCATGAACCAAGTAGCCGCAAAACAGCGAACCAGCTGGCGCGTTGTCGACATCGTCGTAGCCTCAGTAATCGCCGTAGCCTCAGGAGTGATCTTCTGGGCTTGGAGCGCAGGCATGCCGCTGTTCTCGCTAGCTTTTGTTGCCTTCCCACCTGCCGCTGCACTGCTGACTGGCGTATGGCTCTTCCCAGCGGTACTCGGTGCCCTGATCATCCGCAAACCAGGTGCAGCAGTGTTCTGCGAATTACTGGCAGCCATTATCGAGGCATTGCTGGGATCTCACTACGGTCTGAGCGTCATCGTTTCCGGGCTGGTCCAGGGCCTTGGTGCTGAATTGGTCTTTGCCATCTTCCGCTACCGCAAGTGGAACCTGAGCGTTGCGCTCATTGCAGGTTTTTTCACCGGCATCTTCGCCGGTATTTCCGAAGCCTACATCCTGGCGTACTACGTGGAATACACCTCAGCACTAAAGATCTTGCACGTGCTGATCACCGGCGTCTCTGGACTGATCATCGCTGGTCTGCTGTCTTGGCTGGCCACCCGTGGATTGGCTAAGACCGGTGCACTGAGCGCACTGGCTAGCCGCCGTGCTCACCTCGAGTCCGGGAAACTGGACGCCAAATGAGTTCGCTGGCTAACCGTGGCGCTGACGCTCAAACTCGGCGGGGCGCCGAGATTTCTGCGCGTGGTTTTAGCTGGCAGCATGCCGAAAGAACAACTCCCGCCGTTTCCGGTTTAGACCTTAATATTCAGGCTGGCCAGAAAGTACTTCTTGTTGGTCCTTCCGGTGCGGGAAAGTCGACCTTGCTACATGCTCTGGCGGGGTTGTTGGAAGTCGACGAGTCGCAGCAAATGCGTGGCGAGCTACTCATTGACGGGGCAGATGCCTTTGCTCGCCAACGCCCGGTTGGGCTGATGCAGCAAGACCCGGAGACCCAAGTGGTGCAGAGCCGGGTAGCTGATGATGTCGCCTTCGGTGCGGAGAATCTTGCTGTAGATCCCGAGGTGATCCGTGAGCGCATCCCAGAAGTATTGGACGCTGTAGGTCTAGGCATGCTCTCCTTTGACCACCGGACCCAAGAACTATCCGGAGGACAGAAACAGCGACTGGCTCTGGCCGGGATCTTGGCCATGCAGCCAGGATTGATGCTCCTTGATGAGCCGACCGCCAACGTGGACCCAGAGGGGATCGGTCCCTTGCGCGATGCCGTGCTTAATGCGGCACAGCTCAGCGGGGCCACCGTGCTGGTAGTTGAACACCGGTTGGAAGTCTGGGCCCAGCACATGGACCGCATCATCGTCCTTGAGCCAGGTGGCGGAGTAGCCCATGATCTGAGCCCGCAACAGCTCATGGAGGATCAGCAGCTTCGCGCTGAACTCGCTTCGGCCGGTCTGTGGGTTCCCGGCTACCTGCCACAAATCCAACAAGTGACACTCCAGCCGGGAGGAACCTTGCTGGAGGCCAAAGACTTGGTGTGCGCCCGAGCTGAGCAAGCACCGCGCACCTGCCCGGTTACCCTACAAGTCCGCGCAGGCACCGCAACGGTCATCCGTGGTGAAAACGGTGCAGGTAAATCCACCTTGGCACTCACCGTTGGTGGCTTGCTCGCTCCTGTCGCAGGACAGCTTGATGCAAGCGAGCAGCTAGCCAATGGTCTTGGCAGCTCACCGTTTAGCTGGAAAGCTGGTGCGCTGATTGGTCGGATCGGTTCAGTGTTCCAAGAACCTGAGCACCAATTTGTGGCGCAAACCGTCCGTGAAGAACTAGCTTTTGCTCCGTTAAGAGCCAAAGCCAGTGGCGGGCGAGAACTGAAATACGAGCCGGAACAAGTTGAGCAGTTAGTGCAGTCACTGCTGGTGCGCTTGGGTCTGGAACATCTTGCTGACGCAAACCCATTCACGCTCTCCGGAGGAGAGAAACGTAGGCTATCCGTAGGCACCGTGTTAGCCGCTTCTCCAGACGTGTTGATCCTTGATGAACCAACCTTCGGACAGGATGCCAATACGTGGCGTGAATTAGCGCAGCTGCTGGTTGCTCAGTTGGAGCAGGACACCGCGATCATTGCGGTGACTCACGATGAACATTTGGCCAGCGTCTTGCAGGCTGAGCAGATTCATCTAGCTGCACTGCCAAGCGGCGACGTGGCCAAGCCTAAGGGACCGGTACTGGATGCTCCGGTGGGCGATAGCTGGCTAGCTAAGATCAACCCGTTAGCCAAGCTGGGCGCCGTGGCTACCGCAACGTTGCCTTTGATCAGTACATTGGATGCAGTCTCGGCTTTGGTGATCGTTGTTGCCAGCGTTGTGTTGTTCCCACTGGCCGGTCTCAGTCCGCTGAAGTTCCTCAAACGGGCGTGGCCGCTGCTACTGGCAGGGCTTTTTGCTGCGTGGGGTATTGCACTGGTTGGCCAAGATAGTGGCGCAGTCTATGCGCAGCTTGGACTGTTCAGTATTACCGAGGGTTCGCTGCAGGGCGGTATTGCCACCGGGCTGCGGGCCTTCGCCTTGGCGATTCCATGCATCTTGTTGTTGGCCACCACCAACCCGAGTGATCTGGGCGGGGCACTGTCTCAACAGCTTAAGGTCCCGCATCGTTTTGTGCTCGGCGCATTAGCCGGAATGCGATTGCTGGGACTGATGATTGAGGAATTTACGACGTTGACCTTGGCCCGTCGGGCTCGTGGTGTCGGAAACTTCGGCACCCTCGCTGAGCGGATTGGCGCGAAACTTGGTCAGAGCCTGGCCTTGCTGGTTCAGGCCATTCGCCGTGCCGGTCGTTTGGCAACCACCATGGAAGCTAAAGGCTTTGGTACGGCCAAACGGACCTGGATCCGCACGGCCACCTTCACCCGGACCGACGCCGCGGTACTTATCGCCGGCATCGTCCTGGGTGCTGCAGCTGTAGGTGCGGCCCTGTGGGCCGGCACCTACAACCTTGTGTGGAGTTAGCGAATTGCGTCGCTGAGGGCGCTGAGTTCTTCATGGAGCTCAGCGTCTAGACGCAATGGCTTGGCATCCAAGGTGCGCACCGGAGTGAGCAGACGGATCGAGGAAACCAACCAGACACCATCAGCCTGGTAGAGATCTTCTGGACGCAACGGGCCGTAACCCAGTTCCCAACCGTCTTGAGCAGCCGCATCAAAGATTGCACTCTGTGTGGTGCCCGGCAGGATACCCGTTTCTAGCATGGGGGTCAGCAGACGCTTGGTCTCACCATCGCGCTGGGCAACCAACACCGTTGAGGTGGGAGCTTCCAGCACGATACCGTCGGCCGAAGTGAAAATAACATCATTGGCGCCGTGCTTGCGTGCATAACGTAGGGCTGCCATGTTGATCGAGTAGGACAGGGTCTTCGCGCCCATCATCAACCATGGTGCACGTTCGGCAAGCTTGGAATCGTAGCCACGATCAAGCAAGAGTACGTCGACTCCTGATTCGCGCTGCTCTTTGCCTAGGGCCGGGGCAGGAGTGACAGTCACCCAACAGATTGCTGGATCTTCATCATGCTCACCACGAGCTGCGATCAGTTTGACCACAGCTTCCTCTGCGCCGCCGGTGGCGTCAAAGTCAGCCACGGCCGTATCAACTGCGGCATACCAGGTGCGTGCATCGGGAATGATCAGGTCTGATAGTTCAGCCGAGCTGGCCAGACGAGCAAGGTGCGCTTCAAATTTGCGAACCGCTTGGTTGGTGTAGAGCATCGATTCGAAGATGCCGTCTCCACGGGTGACTCCCTGCACGGTGACTGGAAGTTGTGGTGCGGAAATATCGGCCAAGTAGCCTGCCGGATAGGCCGGATCCAAGAATACTAGAGAACTCATACCTACAGATTATCGAACCCATAGCCCATGTGTGACCTTTGAGCTCACGGATGTTCAGACTTCTTAGTGAATCTTAGATAAGCTAAGCGGAGGAATTTGAGCTGTATTACGCAGATCAGAGCCGGAAATCGCGACGATCATCGTGCGTAACGAAGGGGTGTACCAGCAGTGTTACCGAGTAATGAAGTACTTATGCAGATCGGTAGCGTGCTGTGGAGTATCCTAGTAGCCATCGAATTGGTGGTCCGTTACTTCATGATCGGTATCGTTCCGGGCAACCGACGCCCCACCACGGCGATGGCTTGGCTCTTGGGAATCTTCTTCCTTCCGGTGGTTGGACTTTTGGCCTACTGGCTTTTTGCTAATCCACGGCTCTCGCGTAGTCGGTTAGAAAAGCAGAAGCGTGCCCACGAGCAAATCATTGACGCCACCAAGCACATGGAGTTGCCTGAAGAATTTCACTCCCAAGAAGAGTGGGTTGAATCTGCGGTCAGCCTGAACCGTAACTTAGGTGCTATGCCCCTAGAAGGTGGCAACAGTGTTGAGGTTATTTCTGACTACCGTTACTCGATGGAGTCGATGCGTCATGAAATCGACAAAGCAACACGCTACATCCACATTCAGTTCTACATCATGGGCGACGACGAAGAATATGTTGGCCCAGTCCTTGAAGCACTAGAACGCGCGGCACAACGTGGTGTGCACGTGCGCCTGCTCTTTGACCACCTAGGTACCTTGCGAGTTAAGGGCTATGGCGAGTTGAAAAAGCGTCTAAAAAAGTCAGGGATCAACTGGCGTCCCATGCTTCCCATTGACTTGATTGGTCGGCGCTGGCGCCGCCCAGACTTGCGTAACCACCGCAAGATTTTGGTCATTGATGGCGAGGTCGGTTTCACCGGGAGCCAGAACCTGATTGAACCGGGTTACAAGCGTAAGTCTTCGCATAAGGTCGGACGCGAGTGGGTCGAAATGATGCTGCGCGTTGAAGGTCCTTTGGTTCGCAGCTTGGACGTGACCTTTGCTATTGACTGGTGGCAGGAAGAAAACGACCAAGAAGTCCTGATGGACATGAACGAGGCCAGGCACCCGTTGGCCTACGAAGAACGTCCCGGGTCAACCTTGGCGCAGCTACTTCCAAGCGGTCCGGGCTTCGGCAAGGAAAATAACCTACGCCTGTTTAATACGCTGATCTACTCGGCCTCCGAGCGCTTGGAAATCACCAGCCCGTACTTTGTGCCAGATGATTCCATGCTCTACGCAATTACTACTGCAGCCCAGCGCGGGGTAGAAGTTGAACTTTTTGTCTGTGAAGAAGGCGACCAGTTCCTGGTTCACCACGCGCAGCAGTCCTACTACCAGCAACTTCTCGAAGCTGGTGTACGTATTCACTGCTACCCAGCGCCGATGGTTCTGCACACCAAGTGCTTCACTGTTGATGACGAAGTGGCGGTCGTCGGATCCTCAAATATGGATATGCGTTCCTTCAGCCTGAACATGGAAATTTCCGTGATGCTCTTGGGCAAGGAGATGGTCAACGCGGTCAACGAAGTACAGAATCACTACCGCGAGATTTCTACGGAAATCACTTTGGGGCAGTGGCGCCGTCGTCCACGTATGCAGCGCTGGATAGACAACGTAGCCCGCCTCACCGCTACGTTGCAGTAGGCTGCGGGAAGCTGGCGCCGAGGGCTTGAAGGACACCACGGGATTTGGTGATGACCTCTTCCCACTCTTCTTGTGGAACTGAGTCTGCGGTAATTGCTCCGCCCAGCCCCAAAGATAATCGCCACGACGCATCAGGCAAACGGTCACAAACCAGTGTGCGGATAACTACGGAGAAGTCGGCAGCACCGTCGGCTCCGAAATAGCCCACCGCCCCGGAGTACAGGCCGCGGGCACGGTGCTCTTCGAGCTCATCAAGGATGTTCATCGTGGACAGCTTTGGGGCACCGGTCATTGATCCCGGTGGGAAGGCTTCGCGCAAGGCCCCAGCCGCCAGTTCTGGCTGACTCAGGGTGGCGTCGATGGTGGAGACCATTTGATGCACCGTTGCGTAGCTTTCCACAGAGCACAACCGTGTCACCTTGACGGATCCGGGCACTGCGTAATGTGAGAGATCATTGCGCAGAAGATCAACAATCATGATGTTTTCTGCGCGGTCTTTTGGATGCGTTGCTAGATCATGTTTGAGTGCCAGGTCTGAGACTTCGGTGACGCCGCGTGGTCGTGTGCCCTTGATGGGTTCAGCACGTAGCTGCCCATCGTTAGACAGAGCCAAAAAACGTTCTGGAGAGATACTTGCGACTTCAAGGTCAGCTAACTTCAAGTAGTGAGCAAAGGGCGCCGGGCTGCTAAGGCGCATCCTGCAATAGGCTTCGAACGGATCAAAGTCTTGGGTAACGGCGGTCAACTCGGTGGTCAGGCAGACTTCGTAAGTGTTGCCCTCATAGATTTCGTGTTGCGCAGCGAGGATTTTGGTTTGGTAACCGGCTGCGGTGTCAGCACATGCAAATTCAGGTATCGGTAGTGTTTTGCTCCGGCGATCTTGCGGTGGATTGCCAAGAAGGATGGACAGCTGCGCGGAAGGTTTGCTGGCACTGTGTAAATGCATCTGGGAGCTCAGGTGATCAATGACCATGATGGTGTCCGGAGCGAAAAATTGCGCGTCGGGACGCGTTTGTCCCGGAGAGATTTCTGCGCTGATATTTGAGGCTGCGACTTCGCGCTTGAGCTCATAGCCGAGGTAGCCCACCCATAGTGGCAGTGGGTAGTCGGTGTGCAACTGGTTTTTTGAGGGCCAGAGGGAGCCTAGTGAGTCAAAGAAATTTTGACCGAGTTGAAGGCGCGCCCCGCCCACGGTGATGTAGGCTCCTGATTCGTTGGCCCCGAGGATTGGCGGTTGAGCACTGGTTGCAAAAGCGAGGATGGAATAGCGGTTGCGCCCCAGCGGATCATCAAGGTGCTGGCTGGTGGATTCCAAAAGAGCAGCGTGGGGTAACTGGGCTGTGAGCTGTTCAAAAAGTGCAGCCACATCAACTGGTGCCTGATAACTTTGGCGCAATGTAGGCAGGTTGGAGCCCTGAGCCGTACCGCCAAAAAGTTCCTTGATCGCTTCGGGCAAGAAATGGCTGGCGCCCAAAAGCGAGTTGAGCGGATCAGCAACTTCGGAAGTATCAATGAACAGCAGCGCATGATCAGCAGGTGAGTGAGTCTGAAGATAAACAGATTCTTGCTCTGCCCACGTAGACCAGTACGGGCGGTAGGTTTGACCGTCCCGGGCTAAAGCGCGTTCGCGGCGAAAATCTTCCGGTGCTTCAAGCCAGATGCCGAAGTTTATGATTTCGCGGGCTTGGTCGTTGAGTGCTCCGACGCCTTCAATGATGAGAATGTCGGCGGCCGTGAACTCGTGGTGCTCGCCAAGGCGATCGTTTGCCCAATCCCAGGTGGAGTAGGTGACTGTTTCTCCTGCGGCTAAGGCGGGTAGTAGGTCGTTGTACATCCGCCGGGCATCGGCGAGGCCGTGCCACCCATGGTAGAGGTCTTCAAGGCGCAGGATATTTACAGAAGAGAACTCTGAAAGGTGCTGCGCTAGTGATGATGCGAAGGTGCTTTTGCCTGAACCGGAGCGTCCATCAATGGCAATGAAAGTTGGTCTAGCGGTTTCCACGAGAAGCGATATTACTCCGCACGTAATCTACAAGGGCTGGCAGGGATGCTGAAATGAGTTTCCACGATTCGCGGAAGTCTCCGGCGTCGCCGTACCAAGGGTCATAAACACCCTGGTTTTCGTGTGGTTCATTAACTGTAACTGGGTCGAAGGACCGGAACATGCGCAGCTGAGGTCGTTGCGACGGGTCGAGCTCTGCCAACTCTGGTACCAGTTCTTCGAAGTGGTCGGTGTCCATGGCCAGGACGAGGTCCATATCGGCCAATTCATCGGCGTCGATTTGGGCAGCGACATGTTCTGAGGCGTCCAGTCCATGGCTGTGCAGGATGCTGGCGGCGCGCTCGTCGATGGGGTTGCCGACTTCGCCGTCGGTGATGGCCCGCGAGAGCACTTGAACTTCGTTGACATCGGCATTAACCAAGGCGTCTTTGAGCATGTACTCGGCCATAGGCGAACGGCAGATATTCCCCGTGCACACGATCATTATCCGGAACATGGCATCAGTCTATGGGCACAAGCGCTCTGGTGCGATAGCTACGCGCCCGAAAGTCGGGCATAAATCGGTAACGTTTCAGGGTTGATGCCGCTAGTGCAGGAACAGCAGCAGAAGAGCGACAAGGATGAACAGGACCCCGAAGAGGATGTTCAGCATCTTTGCGCCGCGGTAGGTGGCGGTGAAGCGCTGGAAAGTGCGTGCGGTTCCGGCAAAGAAGAAGTACATCACCAGGATGTCCACGGCGATGACCGTTCCGATGTACAACGCGTATTGACCCAGCAGCGGTTGATCTGCGTTGATGAATTGCGGGGTGAAAGCCAAGAAGAACACGATGGCCTTGGGATTGAGCAAGTTGACCAGGATCCCGCGGTTGAGCATCACGCGTCGGGTCAGCTGCCGCCCCGAGGTGGTTCCATCGGAGGCCACTTCCGGTTTGGACAGCAGCATTCGGATTCCCAGATACACCAGGTAGGCCGCTCCGGCATATCGGATGATGGCAAAGAGCGCTGGGCTATTGGCTACCAGGATTCCAACGCCGGCGGCGACAATCACTACATGGATGAGCAAGGCGATTTGCTGTCCGAGGATGCCCCAGATGGAGGCACGCCAGCCTTGGCGCATCGAATTGTTCATGGTGTTGATGGCGCCAGCACCGGGAGTGAAGCTGATGATGATGCAGGCGCTGAGCAGGGAAAACCACAGTGAAAGAGTCACCGGTTAATGCTAGTGCCCGCTGGCGGGTTCGAGGGATTCGCGGGACTTTGCGTTACGGCTTCTTGACGGGCAGCGTCGACCCCGGCGATGGCATCGTTCATGAAGCGGGTAACGATCTGGAGTTCTTGGTCGTTGTAGGTGCCGATGACTTCCATCATTTTCATGCCCAGCGGCATGAACATTTGGCGTCCCTTGAGCCGGGCCTTGTCGGTTGGAGAGATCCGGATGACTCGTCGATCCTGGTCGGAGCGCAACCGTTCAATCATGCCCAGGCGTGCGAGGCGGTCCAGCATCGCAGTGGTGGCGGGGAACTCAATTGCAGTTCATGGCTCAGGTCCTTGGGGGACGGCAGTGCTCCGCGTTGCTGGTACTTCATGATGATGGACAGGGCGTTCATGTCCGTTCGGTGGGTGCCGAATTGCGCTCCCGTGGATTCAACATAGCGGTCGGTTGCCTGGCTGAATTCCTGTAGGAGCACCACCAGCTGCTGGTAGTCGCTTGCAGTCATAGCCGCAATCCTAAACCGTTTTGGCCCGTGTCCAGAAAAAATAGTTCGATGGTGGAACTATCTAGGGTAATGTTGGATTCACATCGAGGATCGATGCGCAGAGCGCGACTATGAATGAGGAAACGCGAAAGTGCCACAACAAACCCAGCTAGCAAACGGCTCGTCCACTACCAGAAAAAGAAAAAGCATAGGTATAAGAGCTGGAATCTACGCTGTCTTGATTCTGCTATGGCTCGGCGTGGCTGGACTTGGCGGACCCACTTTCGGGAAGCTTTCCGAAGTCCAGACCAATGACCAGACCTCTTTCCTTCCGGCCAGCGCAGAAGCCACCCGGGCCCTTGAATGGCAGAACAAATTCCAAACTTCTGAAGCGATCCCCGCCGTCGTGGTCCTAACCGGCACGGGGAAACTCGAGGCTTCTGCCGTCACTGCGCTCGCCGAAAAGCTTGCCGGCTTCACATACCTCGAAGGGGATGTGGTTGGACCGTTTATTTCCAAGGACGGGCAAGCTGCTGAACTGCTCGTACCAATCTCCGGCGAGACCGAAGCCAAAGAAGGCGTCGAGGAACTGCGCTCCCTGATCGCCGCGGAAAAGCCCGAAGGCACCACTGCCTACGTGACGGGACCGGCAGGGTTCAGCGCGGACTTGGCTGAGGCCTTCGGCGGCATCGACGGTGTGCTGCTGGGCGTGGCACTGGCAGCGGTGCTGGTTATCCTGCTGCTGGTCTATCGCTCGTTGTTGCTGCCCATCACGGTGCTGATGACCTCGATGGTTGCCCTCTGCGCCGCGATTCTGAGCGTCTATTTCATGGCCTCGGAAGGCTGGATCCGGTTGGATGGCCAGGCCCAAGGCATCCTTTCCATTCTGGTGATTGGCGCGGCCACGGATTACTCGTTGCTCTTTGTCGCACGGCACAAGGAAGCCTTGGTCTCCGGCGCTGACAAGTGGCAGGCAGTGTCCACGGCGTTCAAGAGCTCGCTGGAGCCGATTGTCGCGTCGGGTGGCACCGTCACCGTGGGCCTGCTATGCCTGCTCTTCTCGGATTTGAACTCCAACAAGGCTCTGGGGCCCATCGGCGCTTCGGGCATCATCTTCTCGATTATTGCCGCACTGACCTTCTTGCCAGCAGTACTGGGGCTCTTGGGCAGGGCCGCCTACTGGCCATTTGCTCCCAAGCCTCAAAGCGCTCCCCAAGACCCGGGGATCCCGGCGGGCCTGTGGGGCAGGATCGCTGGATTTGTCGCCCGGCATCCACGGCCGATTTGGATGATCACTGTTGTCGTCTTGGCCGCGGGAGTGCTGGGTGTCACCGGGCTCAAGGCCCACGGAGTGCCTCAAAGCGAACTGGTGGTTGGCGGTTCCGAAGCCCGGGATGGCCAGGTAGCGCTGGGCGAGCATTTCCCTGGAGGAACTGGCTCCCCGGCAACGGTGATTGTTGATCAAGCAGATGCCCAGGCAACCCTGGACAAGGCTCTTGATGTGATGGGCGTTGACTCAGCGTACCTGCAGGCCGAAAATGGCGGCCCTGCACTTGCCGAGCGCGGAATTGAGCCGTATGAGGTCCAGGGGCGGAACCTCATTTCTGTGACCCTGGCCGATGCCGCCGACTCCGATGAGGCCAAGCAAACTATCGTTGCGCTGCGCGATGCAGTGCACCAGGTCAATTCGCAAGCGCTGGTTGGCGGCACCACCGCCACGCAGCTCGATACCAATGCAACGGCGCAGGCGGACCTCTACAAGATCATCCCCACGACTCTGGGCGCGATCTTTGTGATTCTGATGCTGCTCTTGCGCTCGGTGCTCGCGCCATTGCTCTTGATGATCACCACGGTGCTCTCCTATGGAACGGCCATGGGTGTTAGCGCGTTGGTCTTCAATAATGTCTTCAACTATGTTGGCGCGGATCCTTCGGTGCCGTTGTTCGGCTTTGTATTCCTGGTAGCGCTGGGCGTGGATTACAACATTTTCCTCATGACTAGAGTGCGCGAGGAGTCCTTGAAGATCGGCACCTATGAAGGCATGCGCCGCGGGCTGCAGGTCACCGGCGGCGTGATCACATCTGCAGGTGTTGTCCTTGCAGCAACCTTTGCCGCACTAGGGGTTGTACCCATCATGTTCCTGGGACAACTGGGGTTCATTGTTGCCTTCGGCGTGCTTCTTGACACTTTTATTGTCCGCAGCCTGCTAGTGCCAGCACTGGTGGAGGAGATTGGGCCAAAGGTCTGGTGGCCCTCCAAATTGGCACGCAAAATTGGCGCCAGCAAGTAGCGGGAACGTGGTGAAAGTCTCCGGCATATCAAGGGCAAGGCGGGGATGGTCACAGGCCAATCAGGTTCAAGCACTGTAGAGTGGATACTTGTGCACCTCCGGATTTGACCGGATGCATGCGTCGACAGTTTAGATTTCCCTCCAGCTGATTCCCCGGAATGATTCCGTGCGGATTCACCGGTGGTTGCAGGCCAGAACGATGGCCCTGCGCGGTGCGGACTTCCTCCTGGCTCGGCGAGACCCAGCGCCACGGCTCGTGGCGTGCGAATCAGAGAGAAAGCTTGAATATGTCCGTAACTTTTAGCGCCCTGGGCGTGCCCGGAAACCTTGCCAAAGTCCTTTCCGAGAGCGGAATCGAAACCCCTTCCCGATTCAGGAAGCCACCTTGCCATCCACATTGGCTGGCGGAGATGTTCTTGGCCGCGGACAGACCGGTTCCGGCAAGACCTTGGCTTTCTCGTTGCCACTGGTCGCTCGCTTGGCACAGCGTCCCCAGCGCCGCAAGGCCCGCTTCCCCGCGCATTGATCATGGCGCCAACCCGTGAATTGGCAACCCAGATCGCGAAGACTGTCGATCCCCTGGCGAAGGCTAGCGGCCTGCGCACCACCGTCATCTACGGCGGCGTGGCCCAGAGCCGCCAGGAAAAGGCCATGAACGACGGTGTTGACATTGTCATTGCCTGCCCTGGCCGTCTTGATGATCTGATCAAGCAGAAGATCGTTGACCTGTCCCAGCTGGAGATCTCGGTGCTGGACGAGGCCGACCACATGGCTGATATGGGCTTCCTGCCGGTAGTTCGCCGCATCATGGACCGCATGCCAACCGGCATCCAGCACATGCTGTTCTCTGCTACTTTGGACAACGGCGTGGACAAGGTCGTCAAGCGTTACCTGAGCAACCCAACCATTCACTCGGTGGATGCGCCTCAGGCTGCTGTGAACACCATGGAGCACCACGTTTTTGTTATCGGCAACGATGACAAGAAAGAACTGATCCGTATTCTGGCTCAGGGCACCGCACGCCGCATCATGTTCATGCGCACCAAGCACCACGCAAAGAAGATGGCTCTTGCACTCTCCAAGGCTGGCGTTCCAGCGGTGGACCTGCACGGCAACCTCTCGCAGAATGCCCGTGACCGCAACCTGGCAGCCTTTGCTTCCGGCGAAGCTAAGGTTCTTGTAGCTACCGACGTTGCCGCCCGTGGCGTCCACGTTGATGGTGTGGAACTGGTTGTTCACGTTGATCCACCAGCAGAGCACAAGGCTTACACCCACCGCTCGGGCCGTACCGCCCGTGCAGGTTCGGATGGAACCGTAGTTACCATTTGCACCCCTGATCAGCAGGGCGACGTTGCTTCGTTGCTGAAGCAGGCTGGCCTGAAGGTACCTTTCGAAAAGGTCAACCTGAACTCGCCAGTTGTTGCCAAGGTTGTTGGCGAAGTTGCTGAGCACGTTGCCTACGTTGCTCCAGCACAGCAGACCCGTAACCCAGCTAAGAAGAAGCCAGCTGGCGAATCTTCGAACGCTCGTGGTGGCCGCGGTGGCGGACGCAATGTTCGCGGTGGCGAAGGTCAGTCCCGCGGTGGCGAACGTCGTCGCTCGGATCGTGACGGCGCATCGAGCCAGTCTGAGCGTCCAGCACGCGAAGCACGTGGTGGCAACGCTGATCGTCCAGCACGTTCAGCTCGCGGTGCAAACACAGAGCGTCCATCGAACGCTTCACGCGGATCGCGTGCTGGTGGTCGCAACGCTTCAGCACCGACCGGTGGCCGTTCACGCGGACCACGTCGCGCTTCGAGCCCGACCACTAGCGGTCGCTAAAACTAAATAGTCATCACGAAGCCCTGGACAGCAAAAGCTGTCCAGGGCTTCGTGTTTTAAGCGCTCAAAAAGTGGCAATCAAGATGGGCGATGTCCCTCGTCTTGAGGTTCTACTGCAAGCGTTTTCTATGGAAAAAGATGGAAAACTTCCATAAAGATTGCCAGTTGACCTCCTTATTGATGTAAATGTTGAAAACGCTTGCACTCTGTGAATACTGCTAAGTAGTGTGGTCTGAATCACTGGCCTGCCACTTGTTGTGGCGCGCCATCAGCACTGTCGAATTCAATGGAGCATTTCGTGAACAGCACTAGCGCTACTTTCTCTGCGCGCCAACATCATTCACCCCCGCAGTACCCAAAGCGCACATGGCGCCGCTGGCTGACTGCTTTGACTGCCACTCCGGTACTGGTGCTGGCGCCGGTCTCACCGTTGGCTCTGGTGGCCGCTTCGGCTAACGGACCCACAGTCACCTTGGTTGGCAGTTTTCAAGATGAACTGGGTTGCGGTACCGAATGGGAAGCAAGCTGTGCAGCAACAGCGATGACTGATGCTGACGGGGACGGAACGTACGAGTTCGCCACCGACAAGATCCCCACTGGAACCTACGAGTTCAAGGTGGCACACAATGGTGGTTGGGATGAGAACTATGGGTTGGGCGGAGCCCTTGGAGGCGGAAACTACAGTCTTTCGGTCAAGTCGGGCGACTCGGTAACCTTCAGCTACGATTCAACAACTCATCTAGTGCAGGTTGATGGCACTAGTGCGACGATTGCCGGGGTTGGGCAATCCAAAGCGCAGTGGATCTCTGCCGATACGATTGCCATCCCGCGAGACTTAGGTAGCGGGGAAAGCTATGCTCTCTACGCTTCGAAAGATGCCAAGCTGAGGTTGGACGGGGAGGAAATTTCCGGAGCGAAACCGATTGAACTCAAAGGAGTTATCAGCGGGCTCACCGAAGCGCAGCGCAAGAAATTCCCACACCTAGCCGACTACCGCGCACTGCGCGTGAACATGTCGCGGGAAGTTACTGCAGCCGTCTTGCGCTCACAATTGGCCTTGGCGCGTTGGGATGTTCAAGACGGAGCCAAGAAGCTCACCGCATTCACCGCACTGCAAACCTCCGGTGCCATTGATGATCTCTATGCGACGGCACTTCAAAAGTAGAACTTGGCGTGAGCTTCACCGGCAAACGACCAACCTTCAGGCTTTGGGCACCCACTGCCCATGAAACGACGCTGTTGATCACCGACCAAAACGAGAAGACAACCCGGCATCAAGCCAGCTACGACGCAGCTAGTGGAGCATGGACCGTCAACGGTAAGCCACAGATGGCGGAAGCCAAATACCGGTGGGAAGTACGGGTCTTTGTTCCCGAGACCGGCAAGATCGAGACCAATATTGTCACCGACCCTTACTCGGTTGCCTTAACGACGAACTCCACTCAGTCCGTGGCAGTGAACTTGGAAGATCCTAAGCATCAGCCCAAGCAGTGGCGCAAAGCCGAAGCAAATGATGTTCAGAAAGATGTGGACCGCAGCATCTACGAGCTTCAAATCCGTGACTTCTCAGTCTCCGACTCATCGGTGACAGAAAATCTTCGGGGTCGTTTTGGAGCCTTTGGTGCCAACGGTGCAGGAAGCAAGCAACTTCAAGAACTGTCGGACGCAGGTTTGACCACTGTGCACCTGCTGCCAAGTTTTGATATCGCGACAATCCAAGAGGATGAAAAGCAGCGAACTGAAACTGACTGCAAGTTGCAGTCCTTGCCTGCCGCCTCAAGTGAACAGCAAGAATGCGTCACCGCTCATGCAGGCGAAGATGGATTCAACTGGGGATATGATCCTTTCCACTTCATGGCACCGGAGGGATCCTACGCGACTAATCCCGAAGGAGCGCAGCGTGTAGAAGAGTTCCGTGGCATGGTTGGATCCCTGCACAGCATGGGACTGGAAGTTGTGTTGGACCAGGTCTTTAACCACACCGCGGCCTCTGGTCAGGCAGAGAAGAGTGTGTTCGACAAAATCGTGCCCGGATACTATCACCGACTGGACGCCGCCGGCAACGTAGAAACCTCGACCTGTTGTGAAAATCTAGCGACGGAACATGCGGCCGCACAGAAGCTCATGGTTGATTCACTGGTGCTGTGGGCCAAGGACTACAAGGTTGACGGTTTCCGCTTTGACCTCATGGGGCATCATTCACGCGAAACCATGGAGGCTGCGCGCAGTGCATTAGATGAACTCTCACCTACACGCGATGGTGTGGATGGAAAGTCCATCTACCTCTACGGCGAGGGCTGGAACTTTGGGGAAGTAGCCAACAACGCCCGGTTCTATCAAGCCACCCAAGGTCAACTCAACGGTACCGGCATCGGTACCTTTAACGACCGGCTGCGCGACGCGGTCCACGGTGGCAGTCCGGTGGATTCATCATCAACCTTCCGTCAGGGCTTCGGTACCGGACTGGGCACAGACCCTAACGGGAACGAGGTTAATGGAAGTACCGAAGAAGCGCTCAAAGATCTAAGCCATGAAACGGACCTGGTGCGTTTGGGCTTGGCTGGCAATCTTGCCGGATTCGAATTCCTCGCTGCCGATGGCAAGGTGCACCGTGGTGACGAATTGGATTACCGCGGATCTGCTGCTGGTTATGCCTCGCAACCTGGAGAAGTAATCAACTATGTTGATGCGCACGACAACGAGACACTCTACGATCTCACCGTGCTCAAGCTGCCTCTCGAAACTTCCATGGAGGATCGTGTGCGAATGAATACGTTGTCCCAAGCTGCGGTGATGTATTCGCAGGCTGTTCCTTTCTGGCATGCCGGAACAGAACTGTTGCGCTCAAAATCTCTAGACCGAAATAGCTATGACTCGGGGGACTGGTTTAACCGAATCGACTTCTCCGGCCAGGAAAATACGTTCGGTTCTGGTCTACCTCCCAAGGCTGATAACGGTGAGAAATGGGATCTGATGGCACCGCTGTTGGAAGATCCTGAGCTCAAGCCAGATGCCAAAGCGATGTCCCAAGCTGAAGGTGCAGCTCTTGACCTCTTGCGTACCCGCAATGAAGTTGGCCTCTTGAGGTTAGGAACTGCCGAGCTGATTGAGCAGAAGGTTAGCTTCCCGCTCAGCGGTCCAAAGGCGGATCCGGGAATTATCGTGATGCGCATTGACGATACCGTGGGTGCAGATGCGGACAGCAAGCATGATGGGGCCTTGGTCGTTTTTAACGCTTCTCCTGAAGAGAAAACACAAACCCTTAAGGACCTCGTTGGGCGCGAGTATTCGCTTGCCTCTGCACTGGAAGATGGAAGCGATCAGCGAGTAAAGTCGACTTCCTTCAAGAGCGAGAGTGGCGAACTTTCGATTCCTGCGCGCACCGCCGCGGTGCTCGTGGAAGCTGAAAGCGACTAAAAGTCTTGGGTTAGTTATTTGATCAGCCGATCGCTTGCTCAGCTCTTGCGAAGCTCAATTCAAATAACTACATAGCTGGCCACGCTCATAGCGAACAACCCACCCTCGCCTCGGCAAGGGTGGGTTGTTCGTTGCCAAAGACAAAGTAGGAAATTGATCCCACGAAGCGGAAGTAAGGGAATGCAACCCGCGGTGGATTTGGTCCTCGGACTAACTGTGCTGGGCGCCTATGAAAGTCACATAACGTTGTGATTGCCCAAGCCAGCTGGATAATTCTGTAGCCCATCACGACAACTTGGGATTCAGGAAGAAGTCTTTGATTCATCGCATCTAGGGCAGTTAGTGGCGTCCGCGTAGCTGGGAGAGAAATTTTTTGCGGTAGGGGAATTATTCGCTCACCTCACCCGTTGAACAGAGCAGAACGCAAAGTTGAGTGAGGTTGGCTCAAGTTGATTTGACAGTCGAAAACGGCTGAGTAAACTTGAGTCCAGAACGCTCAATGAGGATAAACGTCCTCAGCGTTAGTACTTTCAACCAAGGCAAAGGAGAGCCATTATGTCGCGTGCTGTAGGTATTGACCTAGGAACCACCAACTCCGTAGTTTCCGTACTCGAAGGTGGTGAGCCAACCGTTATCGCTAACGCGGAAGGCAACCGCACTACCCCGTCAATCGTTGCTTTCTCGAAGAGCGGCGAAGTTCTGGTTGGCGACATCGCCAAGCGCCAGGCCGTCAACAACATCGACCGCACCATCGCGTCGGTCAAGCGTCACATGGGTACCGACTGGACCATCGACGTAGACGACAAGAAGTACACCGCGCAGGAAATTTCCGCTCGTACCTTGATGAAGCTGAAGAACGACGCTGAGTCGTACTTGGGCGAAAAGGTCACCGACGCAGTGATCACCGTTCCTGCCTACTTCAACGACGCTGAGCGTCAGGCAACCAAGGAAGCCGGCGAGATCGCTGGCATGAACGTACTGCGTATCGTCAACGAGCCAACCGCAGCTGCACTGGCTTACGGCCTGGAAAAGGGCAACGAAGACGAACTCATCTTGGTCTTCGACCTGGGTGGCGGTACCTTCGACGTTTCCCTGCTTGAGGTTGGCAAGGATGACGACGGCTTCTCCACCATTCAGGTTCGCTCCACCGCTGGTGACAACCGCTTGGGTGGCGATGACTGGGATCAGCGCATCGTAGATTGGCTGCTGGCTCAGGCTAAGGCCAAGGGTGCAGATTTGTCCAAGGACAAGATTGCCCTGCAGCGTCTGAAGGAATCTGCTGAGCAGGCCAAGAAGGAACTCTCCTCGGCTACCAGCACCAACATCTCCCTGCAGTACCTTTCGGTTACCCCAGAAGGCCCAGTGCACCTGGACGAGCACCTTTCGCGTGCTAAGTTCCAGGACCTCACCAAGGACCTGCTGGAGCGCACCCGTAAGCCATTCAACGACGTTATCGCTGAAGCAGGCGTTAAGGTTTCGGACATCGCCCACGTAATCCTCGTTGGTGGTTCCACCCGTATGCCAGCCGTTGCTGAACTGGTCAAGGACCTGGCCGGCAAGGAAGCTAACAAGGGCGTAAACCCTGATGAGGTTGTCGCCGTTGGTGCAGCTTTGCAGGCAGGCGTACTGAAGGGCGAGCGCAAGGACGTTCTGCTAATCGACGTCACCCCACTGTCCCTGGGTATTGAAACCAAGGGCGGCGTGATGACCAAGCTGATCGAGCGCAACACCGCAATCCCAACCAAGCGTTCGGAAACCTTTACCACCGCTGAAGACAACCAGCCTTCGGTATCGATCCAGGTCTTCCAGGGCGAGCGCGAGTTCACCCGTGACAACAAGGCTCTGGGCACCTTCGAGCTGACCGGTATCGCACCAGCACCACGCGGTATCCCACAGGTTGAGGTCACCTTCGACATCGACGCCAACGGCATCGTGCACGTATCCGCTAAGGACAAGGGAACCGGCACCGAGCAGTCGATGACCATCACCGGTGGTTCCTCACTGTCCAAGGAAGACATCGAGCGCATGGTTCAGGAAGCTGAAGCACACGCCGAGGAGGACAAGGCTCGCCGCGAGGCAGCTGAGACCCGTAACGCTGCTGAGCAGGCTGCCTACTCGGTAGACAAGCTGATCAAGGACAACGAAGACAAGCTGCCAGAAGAGGTCAAGACCGAGGTCCAGGCCGACGTTGACGCACTGAAGGCTGCCCTTGAGAAGCAGGATAACGACGACGAGGTCAAGGCCGCGTTCGAGAAGCTGCAGGCATCGCAGACCAAGCTGGGCGAGGCTATCTACGCCAACGCTTCGGCTGAGGGTGCTGAGGCAACTGCAGGCGAGCAGGCTCCAAACGCTGATGAAGACATCGTCGACGCCGAGGTAATCGACGAAGACGAAGCCGACAAGAAGTAGGGAGTTGGGGAATATGTCCGAGGCAAAAGACCAGAACGAAAACTTCGACACTGAGTCGGAGAACCAGCCAGAGGCCGCAAGCGAGCAGCCAACCGCTGACGCCCTGGGTCAGGCCGAGGCGATCCTGAACGAGGCTGGTGCTGGCGTGGACGAGTCGGCCGAGTCGCAGGAAGCTGCTAGCGCCGGTGAGGCCGAGCTACGCAACGACCTGCTTCGGTTGCAGGCTGAATACGTCAACTACCGTCGACGTGTTGAACGTGACCGTGCCGTGGCCCGCGAAAACGCTGTCCAGTCGGTGCTGACCACCATCCTTCCGGTACTCGATGAAATCGATGCAGCCCGGGCGCATGGGGATCTGACCGACGGACCGTTCGCTGCGATCGCCAACAAGCTGGATACCATTTTGGTTCAGCATGGCCTGGAGCGCATCAACGAGGCCGGTGTGGAATTCGACCCGAACATCCACGAAGCACTGCTTCGCCAGGCTGTTCCGGAAATTCCAGCCGACCATGTGGGTCAGGTGTTGCGTAACGGTTACCGCAAGGGAACCACCGTCCTGCGCGCAGCGCAGGTATTGGTCGCAACCGGCGAATAGCCACGAATAACACAATTGAAACTGCCCACTGCCGAGACTTCGTCAGTGGGCAGTTTCGAATTGGCATTGAAAGGATGGGGCCCTGATGGCAAGTCAGGACTGGATCGAAAAAGACTTCTACGCCATTTTGGGCGTCGCCAAGGACGCCAATGAGGCGGACATTAAAAAGGCGTACCGCAAACTTGCACGCAAGTACCACCCTGATACCAATCAGGGCGACGTGACCGCTGAACAGAAATTCAAAGACATTTCCGAAGCGCACTCGGTGCTTGCCGATAAAGAACAGCGTGAGCAGTACGACGCCATTCGCGCTATGGGTGGCGGAGCACGCTTCTCAGCTGGCGGCGCAGGTGGCGCACCGGGTGGTGGCCAAGCCGGCTTTGACGACATCTTCTCCAACCTCTTTGGTGGCGGAGGCGGGGCACGAACCCGTGGCGGACAGCCGGACTTCTCCGACCTCTTTGGTGGGGGAGGATTTGGTGGTGGCGGCGGTGGCTTCGGACAAAGCGCACCACCACGAAAGGGAGCGGACCGCACCGCGAACACCTCGATTTCCTTCTCCGGATCCATCAAGGGAACGACCATTGGGCTACGTGAGCAGAACGGCGAAGTCATCGATGTGCGCATCCCCGCGGGCATCAAGGACGGACAGTCCGTTCGCGTACGCGGCAAGGGCCAGCCAGGAGCTGCCGGCAACGGTGACCTGCTAGTCAAGGTCAAGGTTGCGGAACACCCTTTCTTCAAGCGCGAAGAAAATAATATCCGTGTCCACGTGCCGGTCACTTTTGACGAAGCGGTACTCGGCGCCAAGATCCATGTGCCAACCTTGGATGGCGACACCGTGGCGATGAAGGTACCAGCAGGATCCAACTCCGGTCGTACCTTGCGGCTGAAGGGCCGCGGCGTGAAGACGTCAAAGGCCACTGGTGACCTGCTGATCATCTTGGATGTAGTGATTCCGCAGAACCTGTCGGACGCTGCAAAGAAGGCAGTCGAGGACTTCGCTGCTGCAACACAGGACGCAGATCCCCGAGAGGACCTGGCCGCTAAGGCCAAGCTCTAAAACAGGGAAGTCCGCTTTCCTTCCTGCCGTGCCCTCGAAGTGGCACGGCAGGAAAGATAGACTCGGTGACTAGAGACTTAGGAGCAAATAAGCCATGGATGAAAGGTGGTTGAACCAACGTGAACGGTGAGTACCTGCGACCTGTATTCGTCATTTCCGTCGCCGCCCAACTGGCAGATATGCATCCGCAGACGTTGCGCCAGTACGACCGCATCGGTTTAGTCTCGCCCAGTCGACAGTCCGGCAAGCAGCGTCGCTATTCGCAGCGTGACGTTTCCTTGCTGCGCCAAGTTCAAACACTGAGCAAGGACGGGGTCTCCCTAGAGGGGATCAAGCGAATCCTGGATCTGCAAGATCAGGTTGCCTACCTGCAAACTGAAGTGAATGATCTGCGCAATGAACTAAGCGCCGTGCGCCGTGGCCAAACACGCATCTTTGCCGCCGGTACTTCCGGGGGTGACGTCGTTTCCTTGGCTCGTGGCATGCGCCCAGAACGTCGTGAACCGACCGTAACGTTGTTTACCACCCGCCGGGCTATCGGCCGCTAGAGTCGCCCGTGGCGTTCTAGACGCGCCTGAAGATTGGTGCGCACCGCTGGCCATTCGTGCGGCAATATCGAGAAAATCACGGTGTCGCGCAAGGTCCCAGTTGTTGGATCATATTTGTGATTGCGCAGCACACCGTCCTGCTTTGCACCAAGGCGCGTTATGGCGGCTCGAGAAGCAGCATTGTGCCAGTGGGTGCAGAATGCTACAGAGTAACAATCTAATTCTTCAAAGGCACGCTGCAGTAGCAAGTACTTTGCCGCCGGGTTAATTCCGCTTCCCTGAGCAGCGACCGACAAGTAGGTTGCACCGATTTCAACGCGCCTATTTGGCTGGTCAATGTTTAGATAAGTGGTGGCACCCACCGCTTTACCTGTTGCGACGTCAATGATGGCAAAGGGCGCCATAACCCCAGCATCCTGTAGCGCCAAACGATTCTTAATATCGTCAACCATCTGTTGGGCTGACGGAATGGACGTGTACCAAATCTTGTCCAGCGCGCCGGCGGTGACCACCTCGGCTAAGTCGTCGGCGTGATCCACGGAAAGCTGTTCCAGGCGTACCCCGGCGTATTCCATCGTGGGAGTCTGCGCGTACGTATTGGTTTCGGATGCAAAGGTGGCCATGGAATCCATCCTATGGATTCCATGGCCACCAAACACTTCTTGTCGTTGATATTAACCGACGCGGGTGTAAGCCAAATCGAAAACGAGACGTCCAGCCTTCAGCGCTTTGCCTTCAAAGCTGGTGAGGATGCGACGTTCAAAGCGCGGAGCCCAGCCACCTTGTTCATCAAGGAATTCTGGCTCAGGGTCAAAGCCTTCCATGCCGTCGCGGCGGACCTTGGTCAGGTTGCTCTCAACACCCGCGAGGTTGCCTGGATGCTGATTCTCAAAGTCTGCATGGGCTTCCAAGACTTCGCGCATTTGCTCCGCGTAGTTGGACCAGTCGGTAGCCAAGCGCAGGGTTCCACCTGGCTTGAGCACACGCGACACCTTGTCCAGGAAGGACTGCTTGATCAAGCGGCGCTTGTGGTGGCGAGGCTTGTGCCAAGGGTCAGAGAAGAAGATCCAGATTTCATCGGCGCTATTCTCATCAAGCATCACGTCCAAAACTTCCGGAGCGTTGGCCTGAACTGCGCGGACGTTGCTGATCTCGAAGGATTCAACCTTCAGCATTAGTTGTGCAAGTCCCGGACGGTAAACCTCAACTGCGAGGTAGTTACGCTCAGGATCATCCTTGGCAGCATTAGCGATGCATTCTCCAAGGCCGGTACCGATCTCCACGATGAGTGGAGCGCTACGGCCAAAGGCCTGCTCAGGGTCTAGCTTAAAATCATCGGCAACCGAGGTGTCGGCAATCTTGCGCGGCGGATCAATGACGTACTGCTCGGCATTGCGTTCCCATGCGCTGGCACGACGGCCTTGCAAACGGTTGCCACGACGCACAAACGACACTGGTTCTGCGCGGAAGAGATTTGGGTCCTTGGGGGCAGTTCCTTCGGCAGGGCGCTGCTGATCGCTCGATTCGCTCATGATGATTAATCCTAGCGGAGCAACGGGGTCGGTTGCTTGCCAGAAAGTGGGGGATTGGACACCCTAGGGGAAAATCCGGGGATCACCCATAGTGCAACGGCCAGCTAGGGAAGAAGATATAGCTATGACTGATTTAGTGCGCGGTATTCTCAACATTATTTGGCTGGTGTTCGGCGGGCTTTGGCTTGCGCTGGGCTACGTCTTGGCCGGCATTATTTGCTGCTTACTGATCGTAACCATTCCCTTTGGCATCGCTTCGTTCCGGATCGCAGGGTATGCGTTGTGGCCGTTCGGCCGCACTGCCATCGATCGCGGTCCGGTCGGTGCCTTCTCCACTTTGGGCAATATTATTTGGGTACTCGTTGCGGGTATCTGGATTGCTATTGGGCACATCGTTACTGCGATCCCGATGTTTGTTTCCATCGTTGGTATTCCTCTGGGCATCGCGAACCTGAAGATGATCCCCATCTCCTTGATGCCACTGGGCAAGGTCATCGTGCCTTCCGATTACTACATCGCTGGCATCCGCCGTTAGGCACTCCTGCAAAGATTTGGCCACCACCTCCGACTGGAGATGGTGGCCAATTCTTTGGGCGCAAGCAGAAGCTAGCTATTTAGATAGTGTTCGTGTTGCTGATGCGCTTCGGCAACTTCTTCGCGAATCTTCTCGACGTCTTTGGCCTTGTCCCGGTATTTCTTGGCCATCGACTTCACGTAGGCTTCCTCTTCAAGCAAGGCCTGGTAGATGCGTTCACGTTCGTTTGGATCCGAGGTGTAGGTCAGATCTGTGTAGCTACTGGCGTGACGTCCTAGGTTGCCAATAGCAGTCTGAGCCTTCCCGGCCTTGCTGAACAGGGATGCAAGTACGGTAATGAGCAAGGCACCAATGATTACGGTCAAGGACAATCCGGTACTAATTTCGATGACTTGAACGTGTTCACCGTCGTTGATGAATGACAGATTGTTTTCGTGCAGTGCGTGCAGGATCAGCTTGACGCCGATGAAGGCCAGGATCGCTGCGAGACCGTAGGACAGGTAGATCAGTCGATCAAGCAACCCGTCAAGAAGGAAGTACAACTGGCGCAGTCCCATAAGTGAGAATGCTGTCGCGGTAAAGACGATGTAGACATTCTGGGTTAGGCCGAAGATGGCCGGGATCGAATCCAGAGCGAACAGAATGTCGGTTCCACCGATGGCCACCATGACCAGGAGCATCGGGGTCAGTACTTTTTGCCGTCAATCTTGGTGAAAAGTTTGTCACCGTCGTAGCTATCGGTGGTGTGGAACAGCTTCTTGGCGATACGGATGATGAAGTTATTGGCTTCATCAGATTCATCATCTTTCTTCAGCAAATTGCCTGCAGTTAGCAGCAAGATCAAGCCAAAGAGATAGAAGACCCAGGCGAACTGGTTGATCAGGGCTGCGCCAACAAAGATGAAGCCGGTGCGGGCAATCAGCGAAAAGACGATGCCAAAGAGCAATACTTTTTGCTGGTCTTCACGGGGGACTCGGAAGCTAGCGATGATGATCAGGAATACAAAGAGGTTATCTACCGACAGTGCTTTTTCGGTGATGTAACCAGCGAAGTACTCGGTGCCCATATCGATGCCGCCGAAGATCAGTACAAAGACTCCGAAGAGCAGGGCAATGCCAACATAAATGCTGGACCAGATCGCTGCTTCTCGCAGGTTCGGAACGTGGGCCTTGCGTATGTGGAAGAAATAATCGAAGGCCAACAGGCCGAGAATGAGCACCACAGTGAGGGTCCAAATTAGGGCAGATACTTCCATGGAAGGTCCTACTTTCGTAAGGCGCGTTTAGACGATTTTGAGTAAGTCTCTTCGCCTGCTTAGAGCTGGCCGTAAAACCCGGTAGACCTATGAAGGTCCACGTATTGACGGGTGAAACGCTTATGAATACTCCCTTACGTATTTCAAGCCTAACGTGTTTTGTCAGTGGCTGGGAAGACCCGCAGTGCAGATGAAGATGTGATTAGTGACATACATGGTTCGTGTTCGCGCGTTCTGAGTGAGCGTGGATCATGTGGCCATCCTAGAGCGTTTTGCGCATCTTGACGCTGGTGGTTTCGAATCCTAAGGATTCATAGAGGCCGCGTGCAGCATGATTGAACCCAAAGACGCTTAGCCCAAGAGTCTTTGCGCCTTGGGCGAGAGCGTAGGCTTCCGCTAGTTCCATAGCTTCCCGGCCAAAACCTTTGCCTTGGTATTCGGGATCCACCATGATGTCCCACAGCCACCAATAGGCTGGATCTTCGGAGGTGTCTCGACCAATCCAGAGGTACCCGACATCGCCAAATTCATCATGATCCAGAATGAAGACCGCGTTGGAATCGGTGGGAAGGGAATCCGGAAATGATCCTGCCATGGTTCGTTCGGCATTGTCCTGCGCTTTAGCCGGACTTGTACCTGCAGTGATGAGATCTGCGACGTATTCGCTGGTACTGCGCTTGAGCCATGATGAGAATTTTTGGGCGGGGATGGGGATGAGGGTTAGTGACATCTTCGCTGCGTTTCCGTTGGTTGGGGAGTGCTACTGGCGTGCATCGATGATTTGTTCACGCACGATATCTGCGTGCCCGCAGTGCTGAGCGAGTTCACGAAGTACGTGGAGCTGAATCCAGCGTAGCGGTAGTGGCCCTCGTCGGTTTCCTGGGAAGATCTCGTCCCCACTCGTGCCCTGTACTACTTTGCGAGAGTGTTCGATGGCCTGAGTGTAGTCACGTTGCACTGATTCAATGCTGTCCGTGGGTAGGAGGTCAAAGGTCTCATCTGGGCTATCGGGGATTCCCAGTTGCTTGCGTGAGGTCCCAGCGGCAGCTTCGCCGAACCAAACGCGTTCAACGAAGGTGGCGTGCTTGAGCAATCCAAGTAACGTCGTCTTGGAATTCACTAGCTGCATACGTACTTCAGACTCCGTGAGAGTTTCCAAACTGTCGTGCAGCATCTGCCGGTGCTGATCAATGAAAACCTGAATCATTGAGTCGTGATTCGAGCTGTACACCTCGGGGGTATCGGGATTGGTCATGATTCATCCTAAGGCTCTTGCAACGTGTTTCTGGTTGGAATAAAGTCACCTACAATAGAGTTGAGTTAAGTACACTCAAGTTTATGGGTTCACCCAAAGAGAGAAAGGACGAGCGTGGACACCAAACTCACCACTAAGAGCCAGGAGGCTCTCTCAGCTTCCGGTATGAATGCCTCCACCGCAGGCAATGCGCAGATTGAACCAGCGCACTTGCTCAAGGCACTTCTGGATCAGCGAGACTCCGTCGCTGTTGCCCTGCTGAAAACGGCTGGGCTTGATGTTGATGCTCTGTCAGTGAAGGCTAGCGCCACTATTAGTGCGCTGCCATCAAGCTCGGGTAGCTCAGTGGCCCAGGCCCAGTTCTCACGTCAGCTCTTGCAGGTAGTCAGCAACGCCCAGGAAACCGCGACCGAAATGGGCGACACCTACGTTTCTACCGAGCACCTGCTCATCGCACTGGCCTCGGATCAAACCAAGGCCGGCGAAACCATGCGTGACTTCGGTGCTACCCGCGAGCTCTTGGTGGGAACCTTGCCTACCATTCGTGGGGACCGCAAGGTTGATAATCCAAACCCCGAAGCCACTTTCCAATCTTTGGAAAAGTTTGGCACTGACATGACAGCTATGGCGCGCTCCGGCAAGCTAGATCCTGTCATTGGCCGTGACCGTGAAATTCGTCGGCTTGTCCAGGTGCTTTCTCGCAGGACCAAAAACAACCCTGTGCTCATCGGTGAGCCCGGTGTTGGTAAGACTGCAGTGGTTGAGGGGCTAGCTCAGCGCATGATTGCCGGAGACGTTCCCGAGTCCCTGCGAGGCAAGACCCTGATCTCCCTTGATCTGGGTGCTATGGTGGCCGGTGCTAAGTACCGTGGTGAATTTGAAGAGCGCTTGAAGTCTGTTCTTGAAGAGATCAAATCTTCAGACGGGCAGATCGTGACGTTCATCGATGAGATCCATACCGTTGTTGGTGCTGGCGCTTCTGAAGGCGCTATGGACGCCGGAAATATGCTCAAGCCAATGCTCGCCCGTGGTGAACTGCGCCTGATCGGTGCCACCACCTTGGACGAGTACCGCGAGAACATCGAGAAGGACCCAGCCCTGGAACGACGCTTTGCTCAGGTGTACGTTGGAGAGCCGAGCGTAGATGACACCATTGCCATCCTGCGCGGACTCAAAGAACGCTACGAAGCGCACCACAAGGTGTCCATTGCTGACTCCGCACTCGTGGCAGCCTCATCGCTATCCAACCGGTACATCTCAGGGCGTCAGCTTCCAGATAAGGCCATTGACCTCGTTGACGAAGCAGCCAGCCGACTGCGCATGGAGATTGACTCAGCACCAGAGGAAATCGATGAACTGCGCCGTGAAGTGGACCGACTGACCATGGAAGAACTGGCCCTATCCGACCAGAGTGATCCAGCATCAATCGAGCGCTTGGAGGCACTACGCAAAGACATGGCCGACAAGAAGGAAACTCTTGACGCACTGAACTCTCAGTGGGAGTCGGAGAAGGCCGGACTAAACCGCGTAGGTGATCTCAAGGTCAAACTTGATGAGCTACGTGGCCAGGCAGAAAAGGCGCAGCGCGAAGGTGACTTGGAGAAGGCCTCACGTCTTCTCTACGGAGAGATTCCAGCTCTCCAGAAGCAATTGGATGCTGCTGCGCTCGCCGAGGCGAACCGCTCAACCCAAGATAGCATGGTCGCTGACGAGGTCACTGCCGATGACATCGCCGAAGTCATTTCAGCGTGGACAGGAATTCCAGCGGGTCGAATGCTTCAGGGTGAAAGCCAGAAGTTGCTGGATATGGAACAGATCCTTGGCCAGCGGTTGATGGGGCAGAAGCAAGCTGTTAGCGCCGTCTCGGATGCAGTACGCCGGACTCGTGCTGGTATTGCCGATCCCAACCGGCCTACAGGATCCTTCCTGTTCCTTGGGCCAACCGGTGTTGGTAAGACTGAGCTGGCTAAGTCCTTGGCAGACTTCCTCTTTGATGACCCGCGTGCGATGGTTCGAATCGACATGTCTGAGTACTCGGAGAAGCATGCAGTCTCACGCCTCGTTGGTGCCCCTCCGGGATACGTTGGGTATGAAGAAGGCGGGCAGCTCACCGAAGCAGTGCGTCGGCGCCCATACTCGGTGATCTTGCTTGATGAGGTTGAGAAGGCGCATCCAGAGGTATTCGACATTCTGCTTCAGGTGCTCGACGATGGCCGGCTGACTGACGGGCAGGGCCGGACAGTGGACTTCAGGAATACCATCCTGATTCTCACTTCCAACCTTGGTTCGCAGTTCCTGGTTGATCCAAGCATGGAAGAGGCGGAGAAAAAGAGCGCGGTCATGAACGTCGTCAATGCGTCGTTCAAGCCGGAGTTCTTGAACCGCTTGGATGAGGTCATCCTGTTTGATCCACTGAGCCTGGAGGAGTTGGGCAACATTGTGAAGCTGCAGATTGAGCTTCTTTCGCAGCGCCTTGCCGAACGTCGTCTGAGCCTAGAGGTTGATCAGGCTGCCAGTGGATGGCTGGCCCTGACCGGATACGATCCTGCCTATGGTGCGCGTCCTTTGCGTCGCTTGGTTCAGCGTGAAATCGGGGACCGGTTGGCTAAGGAAATCTTGGCTGGCAATGTACAAGATGGTGACACCGTTGAAGTGCTTCTTGACCAAGAGGCGGATCAGCTCAAGGTGTTGAAGAAGAGCTAATAACAAAAAGTAGGGGCATGAACAGAATCATTCTGTTCATGCCCCTACTCACTTTTTGCTCAAGACTATTGCGCAAGAAATATTTACTTAGCTTTCGGTGGTCTCTTCGGCCTTCGAATCCTCATCCTCGGAAGATTCATCCGTGGACTTTTCGTCTTCAGAATTCTCGGTCGATTCTTCAGGCAAGAGCGAAGTGCGTACGTTGCCTTCGGAGACGCTCAAGAAGCAAGAGACCGTCCGGTCGCCCTGGCCCCAGGTGCTTTCAGAAGGGCGGGAGAAGTGATAAGTCCACGTGGAGTCCAAGCCAGCGCTGGGATCAATGGAGACAGATTTGCACATATCTTCTGACTGGGTCAGTAGCTCGTTGGCGCCAGGGTAGTCGGTGCCGGAAACTTCAAAGGAACCGATCATCTGAGCGTTGTGCGCTGAATTGCAGGTCACGACAGTTTGCGTGTCCAACGGAGAATCGAATTCGCGAAGGCAATCTCCGAGTTCTAGCTGAGCTGGAGGCATTTCGGTTGCAATGATCCCGTCGAGCCCAGGGGATTCGTTGCGTTCCACGTTGTTCGCAATGGGCGAAGCTGGGGGATCTATGATGCGTAACACCACAAAGACCACGGCAGCGGCCAGCGCCAAAACGGCGATGATCATTAGTGCCCATTGGCCACCGCGTCGCTTAGGCTTCTGAGTTTCGGGCTGCAATGGGGGCAATGCCGCCTGCGGCTCCGGCAGATTCTTTTCCACCACCTGCTGGGCTCCTTCATTGTCGGGTCCTGCGAACGTTCATCAGCTCAATACATAGTCGTTGGACTAATTGACAGTCTAGCGGTATCGGAGAGTGTTGCGTTCAATGCTCGCCGGTGAATCATGTTAACCTTTAAATACGAAAGAACTGATCACATATTCGGGGGCCTTCATCTTTTAAGGTGGACCACCTTCCGACTCTACTGAAAAGAGGGGGTCACGCCATGGGGCGCGGCCGTCAAAAGGCTAAAGCACAGCGTCAGGCGCGAGACATTAAGTACTACTCTCCGTCCACTGACCTTTCGGCACTAGAACGCGAGTTGGGCGTTCAGTCCGATCATCATGCTCAAAAAATTGAGCGTAATGATTCATCGTATGAAGAAGATTATTCGGATTACGACGATCTGACTAAGAAGTACTCACGAGACGACGATGAGGATTAATCTCCTTATCTGAGACCGGGAGTTCTTGACTCTCAGTGCCACACCCAAAGCACCAAGTGGTACAGCTCTTCAGTACATTTACGACAAGCCGCAGGGACTAAGCTAAATTAGCTAGTAGTCGCTGCGGCCTTTGTCGTGTCTAACAAGCTTGAGGTGGAACGTGAGTAGCAAAGAAGAGCTATCAATCCAGATGGCGCACCACTCTGCCATACGCTCGATGCAGCGAATTGTGGAGGAGCAAGCTCCACCAACACCCGAAGCCGAAGCGCTTGAGGGTGTGAAACAAATCCTCGCTGCGGGCAACGTGCTAGTTGTTACCGGTGCCGGGGTTTCCACTGACTCGGGCATTCCAGACTACCGGGGCCCTAACGGATCGCTACAGCGTCACCGTCCGATGACTTATCAGGAATTCCGCTACCGTCCTGAAGCACGCCAACGCTACTGGGCGCGCGGCTACGTAGGCTGGCGCCACATGGATAAGGCTGAACCAAACCAGATTCACCGGCGCTTGGTGCAGTGGGAACGTGAAGGCAAGATTAGCGGAATCATCACCCAGAACGTGGATGGCCTGCACCAGCAAGCGGGATCCCAACGCGTGATCCCGGTGCATGGAGATCTCTCGACTGTGCGTTGTCTAAACTGCGGATTTAGCGAGAACCGTAGGGACTTCGACGTACGACTGGAAGCGGCCAACAAGGGTTACATAGAAGCGGTAGAAATTGATCCCGCCGCGGTGAATCCCGATGGCGATGTGGAGCTACCGCAATACCTCATCGACCAGTTTGTGATGGTTCGTTGCCTGAATTGCGATTCCTATGCGCTCAAACCAGACGTTGTCTACTTCGGGGAAAGCGTCCCAGCTGAACGCAAAGAACTCATGACCGCGTTGGAAGAAGAATCCAGCTCCTTGCTTGTGCTGGGGTCCTCCCTGGCAGTGATGAGCGGCTACAAAGTATTGCTGAACTTCGTCAAACGTGAACTGCCCGTAGCGCTGATCACCAATGGCCATGTGCGCGGAGAACAAAAAGCTACCTGGCGTTGGCGGATCCCCTTGGACCAGGCTCTGAGCCAACTGGACTAGGGCTGCCCGAACCTAAGCCGAAATAAACGAAGCGCCGCACTGACAATCAGTGCGGCGCTTCGTTGTAGGTAACTGTGCTGGCTACTTGGCGTAGGCTCCGGTCAGCAGCACTGCGCCACCGTCAACACCCTTAGCACCTTGGACGAAGTCCAAGCCTGCGTCAGCTGCCGACGGATCAATGTTTTCAACCTGACCCATAACCCATGCGCCCATACCTGACTTGTTCAGCAGCTGTACAGCACGGTCTGCCACGGCCTGATCAACGATGGCTACCATGCCAACGCCCAAGTTCAGGGTGCGCTCCAGATCTGGCTGTGGCACGTTGCCCAGAGTCGCGATGGTGGAGAAGACAGCTGGCAAAGCCCAGGTGGAGCGATCCACACGAGCCATCAAGCCCTGTGGCAGCACACGAGCGAGGTTGGCAGCAAGGCCGCCACCGGTCACGTGGCTGAAGCCATGCACACCGAAGTCCTCGCCGTTGTTCAGATCATCAATCAGATCCAAGCAGGCGGTGGTGTAAATGCGGGTTGGAACAAGCAGTTCTTCACCCAGGGTCTTACCGAACTCGGCAACCTCGCGGTCCAGTTCCCACTTAGCGTGGGCAATAACCCGACGCACCAGCGAGTAACCGTTGGAGTGAATACCTGAAGAGGCCATGCCGATAACAACGTCGCCGGCCAGAACACGTTCTGGGCCGAGCAGCTGATCAGCTTCGATAACACCGGTGGCAGCGCCGGCAACATCGTATTCGTCTTCCGCCAGCAGGCCTGGGTGCTCAGCGGTTTCGCCGCCGACCAATGCGGTGCCAGCGAGCTTGCAACCCTCGGCAATACCGCGAACGATGTCCGCGATGCGCTCTGGGACAACCTTGCCGGTGGCAATGTAGTCGGTCATGAATAGTGGCTTGGCACCTACGACGACGATGTCGTCAACTACCATGCCGACCAGGTCCTGGCCGATGGTGTCGTGGATGTCCAGCTTCTGGGCGATAGCCACCTTGGTGCCCACACCATCGGTGGAGGTAGCTAGGTAAGGCTTTTTGTAACCGGTCAAGAAGGAGACATCAAAAGCCCGGCGAAACCGCCAACGCCTCCGACGACACCCGAGGTGTGGGTAGCCTTGATCGCACCCTTCATCAACTCAACGGCACGGTCACCGGCCTCAACGTCAACGCCGGCACCGGCATAGGTGATGGAAGTTGGCTGATCATTGCCGCTCATGGCAGAGGTTTCCTATTCTGTCGTGAGCACCGGTTCTCCGGTGCCGCTTGCAACGAGATGTGTGGGGAGGTCCCGGGTACTTAGCTGATGTTTTCGAATTCGGAATCTGGGCCGGGCTCGCAACCAGGCTGGTTAGCACGCTCAAGCAGATTCTTTCCCCGACGTTCTTCCTGCGGAAGCGCGATCGGGTAGTCACCGGTGAAGCACGCGGTGCACAGACGCTCGCGTGGCTGCATGGTGGCTTCGATCATGCCGTCTTCAGAGATATAGGCCAGCGAGTCAGCACCAATGGAGGTAGCGATCTGATCCACTGCTGCACCATTGGCAATCAGTTCTGCGCGGGAGGCGAAATCGATGCCGTAGAAGCAAGGCCACTTCACCGGAGGCGAAGAAATCTTCACATGCACCTCGGAAGCTCCAGCTTCACGCAGCATACGAACTACCGCACGCTGGGTGTTGCCACGAACGATCGAGTCATCCACTACCACCACGCGCTTACCGCGCAAGACGGTTTCCAAGGCGTTGAGCTTTAGCTTGATGCCCAGCTGGCGAAGGGTCTGCGAAGGCTGAATGAAGGTACGGCCAACGTAGGCGTTCTTCACAAAACCATGGGTGAATGGAATGCCAGATTCTTCGGCGTAACCAATGGCTGCGGGGGTACCAGATTCCGGAACTGGGATCACGATATCTGCATCCGCGCTGTTTTCGCGGGCCAGCTGGCGACCCATTTCTACGCGGGACTCGTAGACCGAACGTCCAGCGATGGAAGCGTCAGGGCGGGCGAGGTAAACGTACTCAAAAACGCAACCCTTGGGGGTAGCCTCGGCAAAGCGGGTGGAGCGAACACCATTCTCATCGATGGCGATCATTTCGCCTGGCTCGATTTCGCGGATGAACGAGGCACCTACGGTAGCCAAGGCTGGCTGCTCGGAGGCAACAACCCAACCGCGGTTCAATCGGCCCAATACCAGTGGGCGTACACCGTGTGGATCGCGAGCTGCGTAGAGGGTGTCTTCGTTCATGAAAACAAAGCAGAAGGCGCCTTCGATTTTAGGCAGTAGTTCCAGCGCGGTTTCTTCCAGCGACTGTCCCTCGGTCCCGGACAAAAGAGCGGTGACCAAAGCGGTGTCGGTGGTATTGCCCTGAGCGATTTCGCCGCGGACCTTGCCACCATCTGCCTGCTGCTTGGCAACAACCATGTCAGCCAAGTCAGCGGAGTTAGTCAGGTTACCGTTGTGCGCCAAAGCAACTGTGCCGGTCTGGGTTGGACCCAAAGTTGGCTGGGCGTTAGCCCAGTGGCTGGCGCCGGTGGTGGAGTAACGGCAGTGGCCAACAGCCAGCTGTCCGCTCATGGAGTTCAAGGTGTTCTCGTCGAATACCTGCGAGACCAGGCCCATGTCCTTGTAGACATTGATGCGTGCACCGTCGCTGGTCGCAATGCCAGCTGACTCCTGCCCGCGGTGTTGCAATGCATACAGACCGTAATAGGTCAGCTTTGCAACCTCTTCGCCCGGAGCCCAAACGCCGAAAACGCCGCATTCGTCCTGCGGCCCCTTCTCGCCTGGAAGCAGGTCGTGATTTAAGAATCCGTCGCCACGCGCCATGTCAGTTATTCTCTCATGTTCTGGTTTGGTCGACACCGACCGTTTGTGTGTGGTTGGTGGCGGCCAGGTGCGCGGCCGCCCGCTCTTCAGTGGAAGGGAAAAGCTGCCTAGCCATGTTGTCCCCTGGAGTCAGTGTCCTCGGCCAGAGGAACTGCCAGATGCTTAGTGGATTTTTTGACGTGAAGCGATCAATGATCACGTACACCAATGCTCCGATACCTGCACCGAGTCCAGCACCGAACATCGCGAAGAATCCGGAGGCTGAAGCGCGGGTGTACTCCTGCGAAGGTTCGCCGAGCAAACCTGTGACCAGACCGATTAGCGCACCAAGTACGACAAAGGTCAAGATGAATGGCCAGAATTTGGGCGCCGAGTGAATTTGCACTTCGACACTTTGCTCTGCAGATCTCGGGGTAGCGGGGTGTTGCTCCATACCCTTAAGGGTACTCAATAAGTGGTAGGTGCGCGGACAAGTCTGCCCTAAGTCCAGAGGCGTGCAACTGGCCAGTTTGCTGTGCTTCACTCCAAGACGTTCGCCCGGTAGCTAACAAAAGCCAGAGTTCAGCAGGCATTTCGACTACATTGGGCGGTGTTCCACGGGTGTGCCTGGGCCCTGCTATGCACTGAGTCACACCGAAGGGTGGTACGCGTACTTCAACGGAATTTCCTCGGCACGAGAGGCTAATTCTTCCAGCAGGTAGCGAACCGCCATAGCGAGGACAGGACGGGATATTTTTCCTTGTCCTGGCTCGGTTTGAGCCCACTCGCGCACTGCCGAGCGTCCAGCGGTTTCATCAACGCGACGCTTGATGGCCATGACCTATCTCATCTCTTTGTTTCGATGACGTAAAACTGTCATATTTGCCGGGGAGTCGTCCCGGGTGGAAGTTGATCACTAAAAATCGGTCCCAGCTAACTGTAGATCAGCTGCTTGGGCACCAACTGTGGTGGCCGGCGGCTGAAGTTGCTGGTGCAATTTGCGATAGCTATTTTCATCGATGGCCGAGAACTTGTGCAGTAATGACAGAGCCAACAGATCGGTTCCTCGCGAAGAGCCATCAAGCATTTTTATCGCCACGGTGACCCCTTTGGGAGCGGCCATGGCCAGCACTCCTTCGGCACCTAACTTAGCGATGACACCAGCGTGTTTGATGACTTCGGTATTTGCTTGTCCTTCGCCCATCACCGCCCAGGGATGGTGGAGCATGGCAGTAACGGCTCGTTGAGCATCTGGATCTGAAGTAGCGAGCAAGTGATGGAAACCGCGGGCCAGACTGAGCAGGGACATTTGCACTGCTGGGGCGCCGCAACCATCTACGCCGGTGCGTGCCACCGGGCCACAGAACTCTTCAAAGACACGGTGAGCTGTTTGCTGCACAGGATGTGCCGGATCCAAGTACGTGTCGGTGTCAGCGCCTAGGGACTTGGCTGCATTCAGGAACCCTGCATGTTTTCCCGAACAGTTGAACGTCAAGCGCGACTTGGGAAGACGCTCAATGGTCATCTGCGTGCGAGTCGCTGAATCTACGGGCCACGCTTCGGGGCACTGCAAATCATCGGTACTCAGTCCAGCTGATTCCAAAATCTGTAAGGCAAGCTGCTGATGCGCAAAGCTGCCCACGTGGCTAGCGCAGGCCAGAGCTACCTGTTCCTCAGTTAGTTGTGCACCGCAGCGCAAGGAAGCGATTGCTTGGAAGGGCTTGAGTGCAGAACGCGGAAAGATCAGCGCCTCTGGGTTACCGAGAGCCAGCAACGAGGATCCGTTTTCTCCGAGCACCACGGCTACACCGTAGTGTCTAGATTCCACCGCGCCATTACGTCGCACCTGCACCAGCTGCGCACAATCGGAAATATCCACTGATCCATCCATCTGCCCAGTTTATTCGCGAACTGTGCGCACCAATGCTCAACGGCGTGCAGCAGGGTGATCCTGCGTCCAAATTCAGAGGATCTGGGGAAGTCATAGACAGCATCAGCTCCCAACTTCTCCGGTAAACTCGGCGGGGTGAAGGTACTGGTTATTGGCCCAGGTGGCCGCGAGCATGCAATTGTCCGAGCACTCAGTGCAGACCCCTACGTCAAAGAAGTTCATTGTGCACCCGGTAATGCCGGTATCGCACAGGACGTCACCACCCATCAGATCGATGCACAAGATCCAGCATCAGTGTTGGCGCTGGCCCGCGAGCTAGCTAGCGATCTGGTCGTTGTTGGACCCGAAGCGCCATTGGCAGCAGGCGTTTCCGACGCACTCATTGAGGCGGGAATCCCGGTCTTCGGCCCAACCAAAGCCGCAGCCCAACTGGAGGCTTCCAAAGCATTCGCCAAGAACGTGATGGCCGCGGCTGAAGTTCCAACCGCGATGGCTCATGTGGCGACCAACCGTGAGGAAGCCGCCAACGCATTAGACGACTTCGGCGCACCTTACGTGGTCAAGGATGATGGACTAGCCGCAGGCAAGGGTGTTGTTGTCACCTCTGACCGTGATGAGGCCCTTGAGCACGCTGAAGCCTGCTTCGCAGCCGGCGGCACTGTAGTCATTGAAGAATTCCTTGATGGCCCAGAAGTTTCACTTTTTGTTATTTGCGATGGCAAGCATGCCGTTCCACTGTCGCCAGCCCAAGATTTTAAGCGCATCTTCGATAATGACGAAGGCCCAAATACCGGTGGCATGGGTGCCTACTCACCACTTGAGTGGCTTCCAGAGAACTTCGTCAACGAGGTTATGGACCGAGTCGCTTACCCAACTCTGCGTGAGATGGAAAAGCGTGGCACTGCCTTTACCGGTGTGCTCTACTGCGGTTTGGCGCTGACCAAGCGTGGTATTCGAGTCATTGAATTTAATGCTCGTTTTGGTGACCCTGAAACTCAGGCGGTGCTTGCACGCCTCAAGACTCCACTTGGTGGCATTTTGTTGGCCGCCGCCAAGGGTCAGCTTGATGATGATGAGCAGTTGAACTGGTCGTCCAAGACCGCAGTAGACGTAGTTATCGCGGCAGAGAATTACCCTGACACCCCGGTGAAGGGTGCGGTAATTTCCGGCCTTGACGCTGCCAACGCACTGGAAAACGTGCATGTGATGCATGCCGGAACCTCCGCGGATGCCCAAGGCAATGTCATTGTTGCTGGCGGACGTGTGCTGGCAGTGGTTGGTCTAGGCGATGACCTGAGCGCTGCTCGCAAGGCTGCCTACGCAGGCGTTGCACAGATCAGCTGGAACGGTGCCCAGTCACGCACCGACATTGCATTGAAGGCCGAACGCGGCGAAATCGTCGTAGCGAAGCAAAGCAAGTAAGGGACTAGGCAGTTATGGCAGGATTGAAGACCGAAGTTCTTGACCTTGAAGGTTGGGACCATTTCTACTCGGGCAAGGTACGCGACTTGTACGTGCCAGCCGGTGTGAGCTTCGAGGACACCGACCGCGTGCTGGTCGTTGCTTCGGACCGCATTAGCGCCTACGATTTTGTACTTTCCAGCGAGATCCCAGACAAGGGCAAAGTGCTGACTCAGCTAAGCCTTTGGTGGTTTGAACAGCTCAGCGACTTCGCCAACCACGTGATCTCCACCGATGTTCCAGAAGCTGTGGCCGGACGAGCCATGGTCTGCAAGAAGCTGGAAATGTACCCGATCGAGTGCATCGCTCGCGGTTACCTCACCGGTTCAGGGCTAGCTGAGTACAAGGTCTCCAAGACCGTATGCAGCCTGCCATTGCCTGATGGCTTGGTTGACGGTTCACGTTTGACCCCTGCACTGTTCACTCCATCGGCTAAAGCTGAGGTGGGGGAGCACGACGAGAACATCACTTACGAGCAGACCGTTGAGCGCGTCGGCAACGACGTGGCTGAGGCACTGCGTGAGAAGACTGTTGCGTTGTACGAACAGGCCGAACAGATCGCTCGTGGCCGTGGCATCATCTTGGCTGACACCAAGGTTGAGTTTGGGGCTGACGCAGCTACCGGTGAAGTTACTTTGGGTGATGAGGTGCTCACCCCGGATTCATCACGCTTCTGGGACGCAGAGGCCTATCAGCCAGGTCAGGCGCAGCCGAGCTTTGATAAGCAGTTTGTCCGCGACTGGCTGACCAGCGACGCATCGGGTTGGGACAAGAACTCTGACCAGGAGCCACCACAGCTCCCAGAAGAGATTATTGAGAAGACTCGCGCTCGGTACATTGAGGCCTATGAGCGTCTAACTGGCCTAAGCTTCAGCGCCTAGGCTAGTTGCACTCCAGGATAAAACCCCCTGTCGATCCGGAGTGATATTCCGGGCCGGCAGGGGGTTTATTCGTCGGTCGGCGGACCTTAGACCAATGAGTCTTTCCATGCCTTGTGTAAGGCGGCGAAACGTCCCTGACTGGCAATGAGCTCCTGTGGTGTACCGTCCTCGGTGATCTTTCCATCGTGAACTACCAATACCCGGTCAGCGATCTGCACAGTGGAGAGCCGGTGCGCAATGATCAGCGCCGTACGGTTACCCAGCAACGTCTGCAATCCGCGCTGTACAGCTCGCTCTGAAGGAATATCCAAGGAGCTGGTGGCTTCATCAAGTATCAACACTGCAGGATCTGCCAAGAACGCTCGTGCAAAGGAGATCAGCTGGCGCTGGCCAGCGGAGACACGGCCGCCGCGTTTGTTCACGTCGGTGTCATAACCTTCGGGCAGATCCATGATGAACTCGTGAGCTCCAACTGCGCGGGCCGCCGACTCAATATCCTTTAAAGATGCGCCAGGGCGGCCTAGAGCAATGTTCTCGGCCACGGAACCCGAGAAGAGGAACGCTTCCTGAGTCACCATCACTACGTGCTGACGTAACTCTTTGTTGGACAGTTCATTGATCGGAACCGAATCCAGTGCCAACGTTCCGGAGCGAAGATCATAGAAGCGGGCGATGAGCTTGGCCAACGTCGATTTTCCTGCACCGGTCTGACCCACCACAGCGACCGTTTGACCGGCAGGGATGTGCAGATCAAATTTGTCCATGATGATCGGTCCATTGCCATAACCAAATACCGCGTCCTTGAACTGAAGATCTCCGGCCACTGTGGTGATGGACTGAGGCTGCGCAGGTTCACGCACCGTTGGTTCTTCTTCAAGCAGACCCGAGACCTTCTCCAACGCCGCTGTTGCTGACTGCAGAGACGAGTAGAACATCGCAATCTGTTCTACAGGCTGAAAGAGCCGTTTTGAGGCCAAGAGGATCGCCACCATGGCACCGACGGCCATGGTCCCTGAGATGATTCGGAATCCACCGTAGGCTAAGAGAGCGGCCACAGTGAGGTTGCCAATGAGCACCAGTCCGGGCTGCAAAACACCAAACAGGTTGAAGGAGCGGACCGAATTATCCCGGTACTTTTCCGCAATTTCTTGGTAGTTCTCGTCGTTGGCCCGTTCTCGGCGGAAAGCTTTCACAGCGCGAATGCCGGTCATCGTTTCGACAAAGGTGGAAATCACCTTGGCTGAAACGACGCGGGATTCGCGGTACAGAACTTCAGAGCGGCGCTGGTACCAGAAGAACAAGATGGTCACTGGAATCGCGGCAACACAGACTACTAATCCACTGCGCCAGTCGAGGAAGAAAATCGAAATCAGCGTGAAGATAACAAAGACGCAGGAGGAAGCCAGCTCGGAGACTCCCTGATCAAGCAGCTCTCGCAGAGTTTCCAAGTCTGAAGTCTGTCGGGAGATGATGCGACCGGAGGTGTAGTTCTCGTGAAACTCAAGGCTCAGGCGCTGGGTATGACGGAACACTTGCTGTCGCAGATCCAAGAGCATAGCCTGCGAAATTTTTGCTGCAGAGTTGATGTACCAAGAAAGCAAAAAGCCACTGAGGATCGCGCAGATAATGTAGCCGGCGCCGGTAAGGCCCAAGGCTGACCAGTTGCCCTCACGTACTTGAGGTAGCGTCCAGTCGATAGCAAAGGCAATGATTACCGGCAGCAGAACGCGTGCTGCATTGGAGAGCAACACCAAAACTACGGTGAGGATAAAAAGCTTTTTCTGCGGCAAAGCCAGTGCCCCGAGCAATCGGAAGGACCGCTGGCGTACTACCTTACGATCAGCAGCGTTGAGTTTGATGGCGTCCTCGTTGGCGACGCCTTGTGTCTGGCTCATCGGGAGGCTCCCTCAATTGCTGATTGTTCTTCATCATCCAAACTGGCAATGACAAATCTGTAGTGTTCATTGGTGCTCAGCAGGTGGGTGTGACTGCCCACCGCGTCGATTCGTCCATCGCGCAGCAACGCCACTCGGTCTGCGAGCATCACCGTTGATGGTCGGTGAGCCACGATGAGCGTGGTGGTTCCGGCGAGAACTTCTCGAAGTTTCTCGGTCACCAGTTCTTCTGTCTTCACATCCAAAGCGGACAGCGGATCATCAAGGACCAGTACGCTCGGACGGGCCGCAATGGCACGTGCTAGCGCGATGCGCTGACGCTGGCCGCCGGAGAGCGAAAGCCCCTCTTCACCGATGAGAGTATCTACGCCGGCAGGCAGGTCATAGGTGAAGTGCGCTTGGGCTACGTCTAGTGCTTCGCTCAGCAGTGCTTCGCGTTGTTCTTCGTTTAGTTGTTCTGGGGCACCGAGCAGGACGTTCTCTCGAATGGTGTTTGAGAACAATGTGGTGTCTTCAAAAGCCACGGCAATTTCGGTGCGTAGCTGATCTAATTCCCAGTCCTTGACGTTCTGTCCATGGATGAGCACTTCCCCGGCCGTTGCATCGTGCAGACGGGGGATCAAGTTCAATAAGGTGGATTTGCCTGAACCGGTGATTCCCACCAAGGCCATCGTTTCGCCAGGACGAATGTCTAGATCAATGTCGGCAAGGATCGGGCGGCGTGTTCCGGCTACATCTGGGTAGGCAAAACGAACGTGACGTAGCTGCACGCTTCCGTCTCGCGTTTCAGGGACGGTTGGGTTGGCCACAGAGACAATGTCATTGGTCGAGTCCATGACCTCAAAATGCCGGTCCAGTGCAGTCTTGGTACTCAAGGTCATGCCCAAGAGCATTCCCATGCCTTCTACCGGGCCAGCGATCACTGCGGCGATGGCGAAGTAGGCAACCAGCGCGCCGACACTGAGCGTTCCATTGGCGACTTGAGCGATACCAATGAACAGGCCAATGCCCAAGATGGTTTCTGGCACCGCGACCACAGTAAGCAAGAAACTAGCCAAGGTCTTAGCTTTGGCAATTTCGGTTTCTTGGAGGGATTTGGCTTGAGTATTAAATCCTTCGTAGATGTGTGGACCGCGTCCAAAAGCCTTGATGACACGAATACCGTGCACCGATTCTTCCACGGCGGTGGCAAGGTCTCCGGCTTGATCCTGGCTGAGCCGGCTGGCCGCACGGTATTCATTGCGGAAGCGGTAAGCCTTGATGGCAATGGGAATAGAGCCAAGCAAGTACAGCAACCCCAAGATCCACGAGTGAGTGAACATCAGAATGAGTCCGGTGATCACAGTGACGGTCTCAACGACCAGCATCATTGCGCCGAAGGCCAGCCAACGGCGCAACAGCGACAGATCCGACATGGAGCGGGAGAGTAGCTGGCCGGAGCCCCAGCGCTCGTGGAAGGCAACAGGCAGCCGTTGAAGGTGCTTGTAGAAACGAATGCGCATCTGGGTTTCAAGCCCGGCGGCGGGATTGAGCACAAACTGGCGGCGCAGGAAAATCAGTAGCGCTTCAACAAATCCGAGGGCGGCAATGATGGCAACGGAAATCCAGACTTCGGAGGTGGCACCATCACGGTGAAAAACAGAGTTCACCAGCCACGCCAACACCTGAGGGATGGCTAGGGCAACAATTCCGGCACCGAGCGCACAAAGGAATCCGCAGAAAAGCCGAGGAAGAATCGGCTTAACAAACGGGTACAATCTCTTCAACGTTGCCGAGAGCGGAACTGGATCTTTGGTCTCGACCTTTTGTGCTTGCGCCACGGTACCCCGTATTCATCCAGAAATTCGACAGAGCTTCAGCTTACAGTCACTGGTTGGGAGAATTCAATCAATTTCTGAATTTGAGAAAGAAACGCTTCACATCGGAAATGAGGAGATCCCGGGACTTCGCCAGCTAGGGCGAAAATACCGGGACCTCAAGAACAATATTTAGTGTTTAGCTACGTGCCTTCAACGTCACGAGAATTGCTTCAGGTGGGCAAGCAAAGCGGATCGGGGCGAAGCGTGAGGTGCCCAAACCGGCCGAGACATTTAGCGGAACCGTGTTGCCTGCGTACTCCCAGTCGCTCAGGCCGCGAGCTCGCCAGGTTGGCAGATCGCAGTTTGAGACCAAAGCGCCGTAGCCAGGGATGCAGACTTGGCCACCGTGTGTATGCCCAGCGAAAATAACGTCTGCCTTTGCTTCGGTGAACTGATCTAAGACTCGCTGGTATGGGGCGTGAGTCAGTGCGATACGCACGTGCGGAGCCTGGTCGCTCGTGGATGAGCCACGGGTCCATCCGGCGAAGTGGTCCCGGTTGATGTGCGGATCATCAACCCCGGTCAGATCCAGACGCAGTCCGTTCAATACCGTCGAGTGGGAGCGGTTGGACATGTTGCTCCAACCGGCTGCACCAAATGCGCGGTGCATTTCTTCAAAAGGCAGCTGGTCCTTTGGTGACGGGTTAGGGAGCCCTCGGAGCTGGAGAAGTATTTAAAAGGATTCTTCAGCTTGGGCGCGTAGTAGCAATTGGAGCCAGGAACAAAGGCTCCCGGGAACGCCATCAGCGGTTCCAATGCCTTGAGCAAAGATGGAACACCCTTGCGGTGGCTGAGGTTATCGCCGGTATTCACCACAAAGTCTGGCTTCAGGTCGGCGAGTTCACGGATCCACTGAATTTTGGTCTCTTGGCCCGGAACCATGTGAATGTCGGACAGGTGCAGGACCTTGATGTCGGCAGCACCTCTAGGCAGAACATTCAGGGTCTCACGGCGTAGTCCAAACTTCTGGGTCTCCAGCATGCCGTAGCCAATCAAGGCGGTGCCGAGAGCCAACGCTCCACCGGCCGCCAAAGCTGTTGTACCCGCTGCGTGGCGCAGCGTGGCGCCAAATGTATTGTGTTCAACCATGACTTTTCTGCCATCGTCCTTTCATGCCCGGGGGCTACTTCTCATGAAGTCCGCTATTGCCAATCTAAACCGAAAGGCCGCGTTCAACCAAAGTTGAACGCGGCCTTTGCTTGGCAGCTAGCTATTATTCGGACTAATCAGTGGACTTCGGCGGCTTAGGTTTAGACGACTGTGCCGCCTTCTTCCTTGCCTCTTCAGCCTTCTTCTTAGCTTCGGCTGCTGCCTTCTTCTTAGCTTCGGCGGCTGCCTTCTTCTTGGCAGCTTCAGCCTTTGCCTTAGCCTCGGCAGCGTCCTTCTTAGCTTCAGCCTTCTTCTTGGCGTCGTCGGCTTTCTTCTTAGCCTCGTCTGCCTTCTTCTTGGCTGCAGCATCCTTCTTAGCTTCGGCCCGATCCTCGGCAGCTTCCTTAGCATCAGCGGCACGCTGTCGAGCTTCAGCTTCTGCTCGTTGCTGGGCAGCAGCTCGCTTCTGTGCTTCGGCGGCAGCCCGAGCCCTAGCAGCGGCAGCCGCTGCAGCAGCGTCCTGCTTCTCGCCTTCGGTTTTTGCGCTTTCCGGAGTGGAAGGGATTACAGGTGCTGGACGTTTGCCCGGCTTACCAAAGCCCTTGCGCTCGTACTGAAGGACTGCATCCTTCATGAAATCGACCCACAACGGTGCAGCGTAGGTGGAGGAGTCAACCATTTCAGGTGCTTGCTTATCATTGATGATTGCGCCGTGCAGCGAATTCTGCTCAGTGGCAGCCTTGCCGTCCAGACGGCCTACCCACGTAGCGGTCGAGATGCCGGTGGTGAAACCAACAAACCAGGTCGAGGTGGCGTAGTTGTTAGTACCGGTCTTACCAGCGATTGGTCCCTCGACAACACCCTTAGAAACACGCTTGGTAGCGATCTTCTTCAGAGTCTTATCAAGATCGGCAACATAGGTTGGATCAACCTCTTGTGAGCAAGATTCGCCAGCGACCTTGTACTCGTTGTCAGCTGAATCGGTCACGCCGGTGATGGCGCGTGGCTTGCAGTACTCGCCCTTGTTGGCGAAGGTAGCAAATGCTGCTGCCTGCGACAGTGGGGTGATGTTGGCTGAACCAATGATGAACGATGGGTTAGCTGGGCTGATTGGACCTGGCTGACCATTATCAGCATCCTGATCCAAGACGCCAAGGCGCTTGGTGTAGTCAGCGATGGTGCACAAGTCGGTTCGGTAGGCTTCCTGAACGGTCGCAGTGTTAATGGACCAGTACAAGCCGGTATCAACGCTCATCGGGCGGTAGAAGCCCTTTGAAGCGTTCTTTGGCTCCCACTTGGTGCCCACGGTAGCGGTGCTGCCAGGCAGGCAGGAAGCGCGGAACTTCGTGCCAGGTTGGAAGACCTGCTTCTTTGCATTGATGGTGTCGTTCATGCGGTTACCCTCAGTGAGCCAACCCAAGGTGGTGTAAGGCTTCATGGTGGAACCACCCTGGAAACCACCGGCACCACCCTTGGAGCGCTCAACTGCGAAGTTGTAGTACGTGCTCGAGCCGGTATCTTCCTTCTCTGGACCGTACTCGGTGTTCTGAGCCATGGTCAGAATGTTGCCGGTGCCAGGCTGGACCGAAACTACTGAAGAGTGAATGTCCTTGTTGGACTTGGCGTTCGGATCGATCGCCTCGCGAGCGTCGTTGGCAGCCTTTTCGTTCAGCTTGCTGTTCAGCGTGGTCTTGATGGTCAAGCCACCACGGTAGAGCAGACCTTCACGGTCTTCCTTGGTCTTACCGTAAGCTTCATCGCTCAAGATCAGGTTGGTGACATAGTCACAGAAGTAAGCGTTGTCCTTGGCCGAGGAGCAACCCGAAGGGGAAACACTTGGCTTGAGTTCGAGATCAGACTTCACAGCCTCGTCGTACTCTTTTTCGGTGATGACGCCGGTGCGGTACATGTTGCCAAGTACCTTGTTACGGCGGTCAAGCGAACGCTCAGGGTTGTTGATTGGGTTGTAAACGTTGGGCAGCTGAACCATGCCCGCAAGCATGGCGGACTGCTGGACGTTTAGATCCTTGGCATCAACCGAGTAGAAACGGTGCGCTGCGGCCTGGATGCCGTACTCGCGACCCGAGAAGAGCACCAAGTTCAGGTAGCCTTCAAGGATTTCGTCTTTCGACATTTCCTTTTCAATAGCTACCGCGTACTTCAGCTCGCGGATCTTTGCGGCGTAATCCTTCTGACCAGAAATGGTCGACTCTTCCGAGCCGGTGAGCTCCTGGTTGTTCACCAACAGGTTGTTTACATACTGCTGGGTGAGCGTGGAAGCACCGGAACGGGATGAGGAAGTAAGGTTGCCGATTACTGCGCGGGCGATACCGCGAGGGTCGACACCCTTATGCTCGTAGAAGCGCTCATCTTCCACCGACACGATTGCCTTCTGCATGTGTGTGGAGATGTCATCAAGTTTCACCGGTTCGCGGTTCTGCTGATAGAAGGACGCAATGGTCTTTCCGTCCGCGTCCAAGATCTTTGAAGGCTCCGAAATTGGGAGCTTTTCAAAGGTGCTTGGAAGTGCACTAATGACGCTGTTACCGGTGGTCAAACCGGTTTTCGCGATAGCTGCTACGGGTACGAGCATACCTGCTGCGAGCACACCACACAGGGCGCTGATTCCGAAGAACGCAACGACTTTCCCTAACGTGGTGGCGGTATCAAAAAGGGGGACTTCTTGGCTGCCATACCTATTAGTTTACAAGGACGCGATAACGTATCCAGTATGACTAAATGGGAATACGCTACTTTGCCACTCTTGATCCACGCTACGAAGCAGATTTTGGACCAGTGGGGAGACGATGGCTGGGAGCTGGTAACTGTTGTTCCAGGTCCCAACGGCTCCTCGCCAGTGGCCTACCTGAAGCGCGAAAAAGAATAATAAATTAACACTTCCTAAAGGAGACAAAGCCCATGCAAGAAGCCACTTCTTCGCGTGTCGAAGCACGCCTAGCTGAACTCGGCCACACGCTGCCAGGCGTAGCGAAACCAGTTGCCGCGTACCTGCCGGCAGTAACTACCGGCAACTACGTGTACACCTCGGGTCAGCTTCCACTGATTAATGGTGAACTCTCAGTTGTTGGAAAGGTTGGGGCAGAAGTTTCAGCTGAAGAAGCGAAGGCTCAGGCGCAGGTAGCTGCGCTGAACGCTTTGGCTGCCATCAAGGCTGAGATCGGTGACCTAGATCGCATTAAACGAATCGTGAAGGTTGTCGGCTTCGTGTCGTCAGATCCTTCGTTCACCGGACAGCCTGGCGTCATCAACGGAGCCTCCGAATTCCTCGGTGCGGTCCTGGGAGATGCCGGCCTGCATTCACGTTCGGCCGTTGGTGTCGCCGTACTGCCGCTGGATGCGCCAGTCGAGGTTGAGGTCATCGCTGAATTTGAGTAGTTCATTTCAGTCGCCAGTTGCGCGGACCGCAAGGGCTTTTCCTTGTGGCCCGCGCAGCGGCATGGTGCGCCGAATCTTTGATGTGCCTCCGCACCAGATCCCTACTGCCGAAAATTGGTTTACCTTCGGCTCTCGCACACCTCGAAGTCCGCGCCGCGCATCCTCTGTTGCGCTGGTGCACGATTGCGCGAACGGTGTGGAAACTTACCTGACCTATCGGCCAGGCGGCTCACCGTTGGGCAACGTAGCCTTTCCAGGTGGTAGCCACGAGGCCAGTGACCGAGCAACTTACCAATGGTTTGGCCCAAGTCTTTCTCAGTGGTCCAAGCGCATGGACGTGCTGGATCAGCAATTAGTGCAGGCCTATATTGTCTGTGCCATCCGTGAGCTGTTCGAAGAGACCGGCATATTATTAGCCGGCACCGATGAGCAGTCTATTGTCGAGATGACCGACCCTGATGACTGGATGAGCGCTCGGGAAGCCATTGCGGTTCAGGACTTATCCTTTGATGAATTTCTTCGCCGTCGCGGACTGGGACTACGCACCGATTTGTTGCGCCCGGTCTCGCACTGGCTCAGCCCAAACTTTGCGCTGCGCAGATTTGATACCTGGTACTTCGCGGCTACCGTTCCCACTCGCCAAGAACCGACGTTGCTTCGTGGCAAAGGAAAATGGGCCCGCTGGAATGTTGCCAAACAAGTTCTCGCCGGCCGCGAGAGCGCCGCGTTGGGAGACCTCGTAGGCCAGCCCAACACCGTAGGGCTCAATCTTTCGCAGATTAGTTACCCCGCAGTGGAGCTGATCCTTGAGGCCATGTCGGATGCCAACGGAGTTGTGGCTTACCTTTCGCGGTCTAGGGCCCTGGACCTAAAACACCCAGACTTGCTGGTGCGCGATGGAATCCACTATCTGGAAGTGCTCGGCTCAATGAGCGCTGAGTCATCGCGTCCATGGCAGGCTCTGGCCGGTCACTAAAAAACTAGAGTTAAACACAAAGGCCGAATATCCATGATGGATATTCGGCCTTTGTACTAAGTGCGTTTAGCGTGAACGCTGACGCAGACGCTGGATGTCTAGAATCACGACAGCGCGTGCTTCTAGGCGGAGCCAGCCGCGCTGTACAAATTCAGCCAATGCCTTGTTTACGGTTTCACGCGATGCGCCAACCAGCTGAGCGAGCTCTTCCTGGGTTAGCTCGTGAGCTACCAGGATGCCGTCAGTTGCTGGGCGTCCGAAGCGATCAGCCAAATCCAACAGAGCCTTGGCAACACGGCCAGGAACGTCGGAGAAGACTAGGTCCGCTAGGGACTCGTTGGTGCGACGCAAGCGAGCAGCCAGAGCCTGCAGCAATTGGATCGAGACCTCAGGGGAGTTCAGGATCGCCTTGCGCATGTTCTCGTGGCTTAGACCTGCAAGTCGGGTTTCCGACACAGCAGTCGCCGTAGCGTTGCGTGGGTGTGGATCGAATAGGGCCATTTCGCCAAACAGTTCGCCTGGGCCAAGAACAGCAATCAGGTTTTCGCGACCATCCGAAGAGGTGCGACCCAGCTTAATCTTGCCCGAAACGATGAAGTACAGACGGTCGCCTTGATCGCCTTCACGGAACACCGATGCACCGCGAGACAGATCAACCTCGGTCAATTCTTCGGTCAACGCGGTAAATACTTCATCACCAAGCGACGCAAACAGTGGCGCGCGACGCAGTACCTCGATATCCATTAAATCTCCTGTCAACAGTAGTAGGCGCTTACTTCATTGTGCCGTATTCAGTAACAATGTGACAGTTTCCACACGTGGTTTTACCAAGAAAATGTTGAACGTCACGCTCATCAGGTCAAAACTCGCGGATATGCTCGCAGAAATCCATCAGCTTCTAAGGGTACCTTGGTTAATACAAAGTAAATGAACGCATTGGAGTCTTGGTGCTCGGAATTTTCAGCTGGCTCGACATAGTCATCTGTGCAGTTTTACTGATCTTTTTCATCATCGGACTCCGCCGAGGTTTTCTTCTAACCGTCGGTGACATGGTGGGCCTCATTCTTGGAGGTGTTGCCGCGTTCTTTGCCATCCCCTTGGTTTCAACCTTTGCCACTAATCCGTGGTGGCGTGTTGGGCTGATGGTCGCCACCGCAGCGGTGCTGATCATCCTTGGCCAAGCTCTAGGCAGGGTTATCGCCACACGCATTCGGCACTGGATGAATGTCGATTTTTTGCGTTCAGCTGATCGCTTTGCCGGCGGTGTGCTTTCCGTGGTCATTAGCGCCACGATCATTGGTGGTCTGGCGTTTTCCACCTCCAGCATGGGCATTCCGCAGTTATCCATGGAGATTGGTAAGTCAGGGATGATTACCGCTATCCGCTCGGCGACTCCGCAGTTTGTGAACTCAGCAATTTCCAGCGCACGTTCTAAAGTGATCGCTGAAACCTTGCCGGCCTTCCTGGATCCGTTTGCACCGCAGGTTGATCAGCCGGTGGACCACAATTGGCAGGCCACTGACTTGCAGCGCGCCGCTTCCGAATCAGCTGCCAAAGTCTCGGGCACCGCAGTTCAATGTGGTGTGAACCTAACCGGCTCCGGGTTTGTCGTGGCACCAGAAATGGTCATGACAAATGCTCACGTGGTCGCAGGCTTGGGCTCAGCAACAGTAGAAACCGGTCGTAATGAAGTTCACCGCGGAAACGTCGTTTACTTTGATCCTGAGACCGATATTGCTTTGCTTTATGTCGAAGGTTTACAGACCCCGGCCATCGACTTGGCACCTGATGAGCTCACTCGCGGCGACGCCGCAGCCTTCATCGGCTACCCAGCCGGTGGTCCGCAGCAAATCCGCAGTGCCGTCATCGCTTCCCGAGCCAACGTGTCTATCGCGAATATCTACGGTGAAGATCCAGGACGAATCTCTGTCTACCAGCTCAGCGCCCAAGTAGCTCAGGGTAATTCTGGCGGACCTCTGCTAGACGAAGAAGGCGAAGCCGTTGGCCTGATCTTCGCTAAGTCACGCAGCGATGATCAGGTCGGCTTCGCACTGAGTCTGGACGAAATGGAAAACGCGATGGAGCTTGGCGGCTCGAATCGAACCTCAGTGAGCACCGGGGACTGCATCGCCAACTAGCCTTGTTTACTTGCTCAGGAGGTGCACCAGTTGCTCAACGGCCAGCTTGTAACCATTAACGCCGGCTCCCACAATGATCGAGCTTGCTACCGGTGAGATGTAAGAGTTGTGGCGGAATGCCTCACGCTGATGCACGTTGGAAATGTGCACCTCGATGGTTGGAAGCTCCACACCGCTGAGTGCGTCGGCAATGGCTACCGAGGTGTGGGTGAAGGCGCCAGGATTCATGACGATACCGGCGGCAGTGCTGCGTGCTTCGTGGATCGCATCGATGAGTACACCCTCATGGTTGGACTGCAAGGTGCGCAATTCATATCCGTGGGCCGCCGCGGTGTCGCGGGCCAGCTGTTCAACGTCAGCCAAGGTGTCGTGTCCGTAAATCTTGGGTTCGCGAGTACCGAGCAAGTTCAGGTTTGGTCCGTTGAGTAGCAAGATGGTGCGCGATGCGTTGTCAGTCATGGACTCAAATCTATTACATCCTCACGCATTCGTTGCCCAACCTTTATTGATGAACGAGAAAACGCCACCGCCGTGGAGAACAATGTTGTTGTTCTCCACGGCGGTGGCGTCGAAATATTTCTGGATTACTTACCCATGGACTGGGCGATCTGACTCATGACGGTGGAATCCGAGAGAGTTGTTGCATCGCCAACTTCACGACCTTCGGCCACGTCCTTGAGCAGACGGCGCATGATCTTGCCTGAACGTGTCTTAGGTAGTTCAGGAACCACCAACACGTGCTTCGGCTTGGCGATCGGTCCAATGTCCTTACCAACGTGGTTGCGCAAGGTAGCCACAACGTCTTCACCTTCAGCAGGCTCGGTTTGCAAGATGACAAAGGCAACTACAGCTTCACCGGTGGTGTCATCCTTAGCGCCAACAACAGCTGCCTCAGCCACATATGGGTGGGCAACCAAGGAAGACTCGATCTCGGTGGTGGACAGGCGATGTCCGGACACGTTCATCACGTCATCCACGCGGCCGAGCAACCAGATGTCACCGTCTTCATCCTTCTTAGCGCCGTCGCCGGCAAAGTACATGTTCTCGAAGCGGGACCAGTAGGTCTCCTTGTAGCGGTCCATGTCGCCCCAGATGCCACGCAGCATCGATGGCCACGGTTCGCGGATGACCAAGAAGCCACCCTCGCCATCGCCGACCGATTCACCGGCTTCATCAACTACATCAATGCTGATACCTGGCACCGCTACTTGAGCCGAACCTGGCTTGGTATTGGTGACGCCGGGCAGGGGAGCGATCATGTGGGCGCCGGTTTCGGTCTGCCACCAGGTGTCCACGATCGGCGTTGGGTTTTCTTTGAGTTCACCGTTTTTGCCGTTGTTGGTGCCGATGACCTCGCGGTACCACATCCAAGCTTCTGGGTTGATTGGTTCACCAACCGAGCCCAGCACCCGCAGCGAAGACAGATCAAATCCATCGGGAATGGAACGACCCCACTTCATGAAGGTACGGATAGCGGTTGGCGCGGTGTAAAGAATGGAGACCCCATACTTTTCCACCAGTTCCCACCAGCGACCCTGGTGCGGAGTGTCCGGGGTGCCTTCATACATCAGCTGGGTGGCACCATTGATCAGCGGCGCATAGGTGACATAGGAGTGACCGGTGATCCAGCCAATGTCCGCGGTGCACCAGTACACGTCAGTTTCTGGATGCAGGTCGAAGGTATCGCGGTGAGTGACCGCACCCTGGGTGAGGAATCCGCCCGTGGTGTGCACGATGCCCTTTGGCTTGCCGGTGGTGCCCGAGGTGTAAAGCACAAACAGTGGGTGCTCGGAATCGTGTGGCACCGCGGTGTGCTCGGTGGAGGCCTCGTCGACAACTTCGTGCCACCACTTATCCAGTGGGCCAAACTCCACTGGTTCGCCGTTGCGCTTAACGACCAAGACGTTCTGCACGGTGTGGCCCGGAGCAGTCAGTGCACCGTCCACGGCAGGCTTCAGTGGGGAAGGCTTGCCACGGCGCCAGGTGCCGTCGGCGGTGACAACCAATTTTGCGTCCGCGTCATCGATGCGGCTGCGTAGCGCGTCGGCGGAGAATCCACCGAAGACCACTGAGTGGATTGCGCCGATGCGTGCGCAGGCGAGCATGGTGATGACCGCTTCAGGGATCATCGGCAGGTACACGGCAACACGGTCACCCTTGGCAACACCCAAGGATTCAAATGCGTTGGCAGCCTTTTTGACCTCTTCGGTCAGCTGGGCGTAGGTGTAGGTGCGGGTGTCGCCCGGTTCGCCTTCAAAGTAGATGGCCACACGATCGCCCAGACCGTTTTCGACGTGACGGTCCAGTGCGTTGTATGCCGCGTTGAGCTTGCCCCCGACAAACCACTTGGAAACCGGTGCTTCACTCCAGTCCAAGGTCTGCGTGAAATCGGTGTCCCAGGTAAGTACCTTGCGCGCCTGATCAGCCCAATATTGCAGGCGGTCAGCGTTGGCCGCCTCATAGCTGGCCGAGGTGGCTACGGCTTGGTCACTGAACTCTTTGCTCGGAGCAAAGGCACGGTCTTCGTGTGACAGGTTGTCTAGGGTTTTTGAATCGCTCACGGGCTTCGTTTCCTTCCGTGTAAACATAAATATTCTCTGTGATCAAAGTTACATCCTTATAAGGCTTTGGAGGTGAATTGTGTTCTCGAACAGGGAGAAAGAGTGTGATTTCTGCGCTCAACGGTCAGCTCACAGCGATGAACAGCAACTAACAACGGTGTCCCACAGTGAAAACACGGCCCGCACATGACACGATCTATCCGTGGCGAAAAAACCAAAATTGGAAACTGAACTGGGGCTCAAGCGTCGAGCGCGCAAAATTAATCGGGTGCTGGCGCAGACCTATCCCTATGCGGTCCCGGAACTCGACTTTGAAAACCCCTTCGAGTTGTTGGTGGCGACGGTGCTCTCAGCGCAAACCACCGACGTGCGGGTCAACGCGATCACCCCGGCGCTCTTTGCACGTTTCCCGGATGCGCTGGCAATGAGCCAAGCGGAGCGAAGCGAGATCGAAGCGCTGATTAGGTCCACCGGGTTCTTCCGGGCAAAAACCGATTCCTTACTGGGGCTTTCCGCGGCACTGGTCGAGCGCCACAGCGGACAGGTTCCACCCAAGCTCGAAGAACTCATCAAGCTTCCCGGAGTCGGACGTAAGACCGCCAACGTGGTGCTAGGCAATGCCTTTGGCGTGCCTGGAATTACCGTTGATACCCACTTTGGTCGTTTGGCCAACCGCTTTGGGTGGAGTGACGAAACCGATCCAGTCAAGCTGGAACAAGCGGTAGGAGCACTCTTCGAAAAGCGGGACTGGACCATGCTCAGCCACCGCGTAGTTTTCCACGGTCGGCGCATCTGTCACGCTCGCAAACCCGCCTGCGGAGTATGCCCGGTGGCGTCCTTGTGCCCCTCGTATGGAATCGGCGAGGAAATACCCGCCAAGGCTAAACAGTTGCTTAAGTATGAGCTCGCACTGGGGCGCGAAGACCTGCTGGCAAAGATGCAGGCAGGCGCCACTCGCCGGCAGCTGCGGGAGCAAGGATATGGATTGGACGCATGAGCGCACGTAGTGAACTGAAGCAGGTTATTGCCAAGATTCAAGCCAAGGTTGGTGCGGCCCAGAAGCTGCCCAAGGAATGGATTGAACTTGATCTTGGCGCCGGGCCTGCCCGCAAAGCAGCGGTGCTAATTCTTTTGGCGCCACCGGTGATGGTTCTTTAGCGCAGAACACGAGCGCTAGGGATCTGGATCTGCTTTTTGTTGAGCGGGCCACCACCTTACGCAAACATGCTGGACAGATTGCCTTCCCAGGCGGTGGCATTGATCCTGAAGATTCGGGCGCCACTGATGCAGCTTTACGCGAAGCGTGGGAAGAGACAGGGGTAGATACTAGCGGCATTGAAGTGTTGGGAAACCTCGCAGAGACCGAACTGCCGGTCTCAAACTTCTTCGTCACCCCGGTGATCGGTTGGTGGCATGCCGAGTCCAAAGTTCACGCAGTAGATCCTGGCGAGAGCGCTGGTGTTTTCCGTGCACCGGTCGCCGAATTACTGGATCCAAAAATCGGCTGACTGGCGTGGTTCAGCGCGGAGGACAGAAATTCAGCTCACCGGCCTTCCAGTTTGGTGAACGGATCATCTGGGGCTTCACCGCTATCGTCTTGGACCGACTGTTCACAGACCTGGGCTGGACCAAAAACTGGGATACCCGGCGCGAACTACAAATGAACTAGCGGCTCAACCTTTATTTGGCTTCCCCGTAGTTGGCATTAATGGCCACGCTGACGGGGAAGTATGGTGAAGCGGATCCAAACAGGGTACGCCCTGCGAGCATCGCAGCGTGCCGGACCAGCTCCTGCAGCTGGTCAGCCAATTCGACCGGGCATTCAAAAACGATCTCATCGTGAACAAAAAATACTTGTTTGCATACTGAATCCCAGCCGGCGGTGTGGATCAGATGACGGGCATGACCCATCCACACCAGCGCCCATTCGGCCGCGGTGGCCTGCACTACGAAGTTTCGGGTAAATCGGCCCCGGGAGCGAGCAGCTGCGTCGGCTGCACGTTGTGAACCTTCATCAGCGGTATCTCGTTGCGCCCGCATCCACGCATCATCGGCCGGTGGGCAACCACGGCCCAAGAAGCTGCGCACACCTTGGCCCTGTTCGCCGGCTTGGGCAGCCTGCTCAACAAATTTCATGGCGGTAGGAAAACTGCGGGTCAACGCCGCACCCACGGTGCCCGAAGCACCGCCGCCGCCACCATAAATGACCGAGAGCATCCCCAATTTGGCTTCTTGGCGGGTGGAGACCAACTTGGCATCAAGCAACCATTGGTACAGGTCATCTTGCTGCCCAGCCTTTTGCAACTGTTGATCGTTGGAGATCGCCGCCAAAATACGTGGTTCCAGTTGCCGGCCATCAGCCACCACAAAGGTCCGGCCCGCAGTGGTTCGAACGACCTGGCGGATAGCGTGGGGAAGCTGCAAAGCTCCGCCACCTGAAGCAGCCCAGCGCCCCGAAGCCACAGTGCCAAGAACATAATGTGGATGGAAGCGAGAGTTTTTCACCCACTGATCCAGCCACGCGTCCCCATGGCTGCTGGCGAGTCGAGCCAGTTTTTTGTATTCCAAAACCTGGCTCATCAACGGGTGATTGATCTGCTCAAGTTCCCAAGCCCGCACCGAACGCACCGCAAATCCAGCCTTGTGCAATGCGCGCAAGAGTTCTTGCGGGGAGTCAGGATTGAGCCCCGGGGTGTTCAGGGCAGAAGCCAACTCCTGAGCCTTGGCCGCGAGCTTTGGCGGGCGCGAATAGTCGGTGACCCGTTCGCCTAACTGTTCACGCAATAGTGCACGGTGTTCGGACTCATCCCATGAAAGCCCTGCTGCTTCCATCTCGCAGGCAATCAGCGCACCCACCGACTCAGCGTGAACTAGTAGTTCAAGGCGTCGTCGGGCACTAGGATCAGCTGGCATCGCTTGGCGTTGCTGGGTGTAGAGCGCGATGAGATCTTCCAAAGACTCACCGGAGGAAGGAGCGGCAAAGAGCGCGTCCTGATTAAAGCGGTCGGAGGAAGAAGGCGGACGTTCAAGATCAAAATCGGGGATAACTTCAGAAGCTAGGGAGTGCGGTGCATGATGCGCTGCGCCAAGGAAAGGATGTACGCCTTAGCCAGATACACCCCGGCGGCCACCAAAGGTGTCATCCACGGATCGGTGCGCAGCATGGCCCAGCGCGGTTGAAGCTCGGCCTCGGTAGTAGCAATAACGCTGACAAAGTCTTCACGAGTGACCGCGGTGGTTGGCTTGAGTGAGACTCCGGTTTCGGACTCACGGATTTCAATCAGGGCGTAGCCTTCAGGATCGGAAGCAATAAAGGCGATGGCACTCATAGCTCCATTGTGCCGTGCCAGCATCAGATATCCCCAGTTGGCTCCGGGGCTTGTACGTACTTCTTTGCCTGATGCCACGCTCGAAGTATGAAATGGCTAACTGACACCACAGTGGGACCCCAGTCTCAACGAACTGATCGCTTTGTGATCACCAAGCTTGATAACCCGGTGGGAACACTTGCCCCTGAACCAAGCCAGCTACCTGACATCAATAGGGGCAACGAACCGGTGTGCACCATCGTGAGCAACGATCCGAAAATTATTGAGATCTGTGCGACCATCGCCGTCGGCGCGGCCGTGCGCATCATTCAATGTACGGAACCTGCATCGCTATCTCTGGGGATCGCGGGCCCGGTGCTCTGGGGTAGTGATATGGCGATAGTTGCCGGCCACCAGAATTATTCGGTTGATGTTTTGGTGGGGCTAGAACCTGATGCATCCCATCTGTGGGCGCTAGCAAGCCGCATTCCCAAAGCCCGCGTTGCGCTGTTGCCCTCGGCCGGTCAATGGCTCGGAGAGTATCTAGGCTTGTGGGCCATGCGCGCCGGTCACGGCCACACCTTGGCTGTTTCCGCCACAGCTGGGGGACTGGGAACAACCACGCTGGCCATGTTATTGGCTCACGCTGGAACACTGAGCGGATTACGTAGCGTTTTGATTGATTTAGACCCACATTCACAAAGCCTGTGGCCATGTATTACCACCAGAGCGCCAGTAGGGGTTGGGTGGGAAGAATTGGTGAAGTCCGGCGGAGCACTCGCTGCCCACCAGCTTGCAGAGACGCTGCCAAAACTACGCGAGACTTCGGTACTCACCTGGTCACAGGCTAATGAACACGAAGTATTGGAAGAACAACTACTCATCAGACTTCTCGCCGCAGCGCGCCAAGGGTTCGACTTTGTGGTGCTAGATACCGGCCGGGCGGTTCATCCTCAGCAAGAGATTATCAACCAATTTCTAGACCGCCACGTGTTTGCTGCCAACAACACCACCATTCCCAAAACGGGGGAAACGGTGCTGTGCGGTGAGTCGCGTTTGCGCAGATCTACAGAAGATCACGCGCAGATACTCGGATCGTTCCCCCTCAATAGCAGGATCATCAAAGCCACTGGGCGCGGGGAACTACTTGATTGCTTCAAATCCCGCACCTTGCGACAAGGACTAGCGGATTTTTGCTTGATCCCACAAGTTCAGGAGCAACGCTCATGAGTTCAGGACGCCACAGCAAAGACGGCATCATGGTGGCCACCGGCCATGTGTTGGATGCAAAAATCCTTGAATCAGTACGCGAAAGGGCGCTGCTCTCCGGTGGACAACTTGATGCCATCGCGTTGGCCGGTGCAGTTCATGATTCGGGAGCAGCCTTGGGTGCACAAGGTGCAGCGCAGTCTTTAGAAATTCTGCAACACGAAGTTGCCGGACTGTCGATTCTTGAACCATTCGCGCGCATCCCGGATGTCACCGACGTTTTAGTAGACGGACAAGGCCAGGTATGGACGGATTCCCCACGAGGCTTAGAGCTCACCGATTTTAGCTTCTCTTCAGCTGAACAAGTCCGTGAGCTTGCAGTTCACTTAGCTACCTTGGCTGGGCGGAGACTAGATTCGGCCAGTCCGTTTATGGACATGAGCCTGAAAAACTATCGCGTTCATGCAGTGCTTCCACCTATCGCTGCCGCGGGACCGCTGATTTCAATCCGTGTAAAACACAGCACACAGCTGGGGCTGACCGAAGTGCTGCAACATTCTCTGGGCTTCTGGGATCCGCTCTTGCGTGCCATCGCCACCCAACAAATGAACTTCTTGGTCACCGGAGGAACAGGTAGCGGAAAGACCACCTTGCTTCAGGCAATGCTGGCCGAGGTAGGAGCACAACAACGCCTAATCATAGTTGAGGACTCTCAAGAGCTGCAGGTGAATCATCCCCACGCAGTCTCCCTACAAACTAGGGCAGCCAACGTGGAATCGGCCGGACTGGTAGAACTCAAAGATCTGGTCATCCAAGCACTGCGAATGCGTCCAGACAGATTGATCGTAGGGGAGTGCCGCGGCGAAGAAATCAGAGACTTCCTCGCAGCAATGAATACCGGACATCAAGGAGCCGCTGGCACCCTGCACGCAAATAATCCAGAGTCGGTTCCTGCCCGCTTGGCAGCACTGGGAGCCCTGGCTGGGTGGAGCGTTCAGGCAACCTCACTTCAAGCGTCCAGTGCATTGGACCTGATCATCCATCTCAGCCGAGGAGAGCACGGACGCCGTGGACCAGTGGCACTAGGAACTCTAGAAACCGATGAGTCAGGACGCATGTTCATGCACACCCTGATTGATCTGCACAGCACCGACCCCATGCCAGAAAAGGCTCGGGCGGTGCTGGAGAAAAGTTCGGAGCTAAGCTCATGTTCAAGATCTGCGCGGACTTGAATCAGTCCATGGCTGTAGGGCAACGGCCATGCTGATCCTTATCTGTTGCGCCATGGCGCTGGCCCTAGGGATTCCCGCACATCAAAGTGAGCATCATCAGCCCGCTCAATTCTGGAGAAGATGGAAGAAAAGCAGCCAAGGGGCCCATCAAAAGAATCTGGCCTTGAGCGAAGACGCGCGCGTTATTCGAGAACTCTCGGCACTGCTTCGAAGCGGCGTGGGTTTCTATCCAGCGTTGGAGGCCCTGCTTGAAGTTGAAGAAAACACAGGCAATATTGCCCAAGCGTTGAAGGGCTTGCAGGCAACTCATCGGTTGAACAACCAGCCCGGCAACGAATCCGTATCGCTCAGCCGAAGTGGGCATCCGGCGGTTCAACGATTGCATTGGTGCCTGAAAATTTCTGAACGCAGCGGCGCTAGTTTGGCCGAAGTCCTTGAACGGCTAGCCGAGGATCTGGAATCAGCGTTGGTAGCTCAGCAATCCTTTGATGCAGCGATGGCCGGACCGAAAGCCACCACCAAGTTACTCACTTGGCTTCCCTTGGTTGGGTTCGGCTTCGGGTTACTCGTAGGCATCGACGTGATCGGAACAATCACTTCCTCATGGGCAGCCCAGTTGAGCGTAGCCGTCGGCGTAGGGCTCTGGGTTTTGAATAGATTCTGGTGTCAACGACTCCTGCACTCAACCTCAGCGCAGGCACTGTCATGAACACACTCATCTTGTTATCCGCAGCGCTCGCCGGACTTCTTAGCCTCGGCACCGGGATTACTGCGCGAATGTCTGCTCGATTGATACCAACAGAAGGGCCATCCAAGCGTCGTGACGCCCAGCAGCCCATCGAATTCGTCCTTGATTTGAGCGCCAGCCTGCTGGATGCAGGCATGCCTATTACGGAGATCTTGGACTTGCTTGGCAGCAATATAGAGCAGTGCACCGTTTTGCGAAGCGTCGCTCGGTGTCTGGAAATGAATCTCGCGTGGGATAAGGCATGGGAAGCCGCACCCCAATGGCTTGCGCCACTGCGCAAAGCACTGCTCTTCGCCCATACGACCGGTGCTCCGGCAGCTAATCTGCTGCGTAATACTGCCGCCCTTCAACGTCGAGAACACTCGCAAAAGGTGGCACGTCTCGGAGCACAGTTCGCGACGAAACTTGTTCTGCCCCTGGGTGCCTGTGCCTTGCCCGCTTTCATTGCGTTGGGCGTTGTGCCTCTGATCATCGCGCTGTTTCCCAGCCTCTAGATTGCCTGACGAGATGTTCATAAGAGTTATACCCAGATCGTTTGCAACTAGCTCAAGAACTTTACCGACTAGCTGAGAGTGAAGATACACCGTTGGCAGCGACAAAGCCGCCAACAACTAACACTGAGAAAGGTGAAAACAATGAACGGACAGTTCCGCGAAATCATGGACCAGCTGAAGGACGAGCAGGGTTCCACAACCGCCGAGTTTGCTATGGTCACCCTGGCCGCTGTGGCATTCGCCGGCTTGCTGATCAGCATTCTATCCAGCGGCGATGTACGTGGAATGCTGATGGGTCTGATCAGCAAAGCCCTGTCGCTGTAGGCCATGAAACTCAGCGATGAATCAGGAAGCAGCACCGCAGAATTTGCGGTGCTGCTTCCGGCGGTTGTGTTGATGCTCTCGCTCTTGCTGTGTTTAGGAGTCCTTGGGATCCAACAAATTCAAGTTCAACAGGCAGCCGGGGCCATAGCTAGGGAATTGGCCCGCGGCGAAGATGGATCAACAGCAAGAGCCAGCGGAGTCAGGTTGGCTGGAAATCAGGCCAGATTCACCATATCTAGTGGCGGTGGATTGTCGAAGGTGACGGTCAGCAAATCGGTGCAAATCCCCATCGTTGGCAGCATGCAGATTCATGGCCAAGCAAGTGTTGCCGTTGAAAGAAGTAGCCAATGATAAACATTCGAGATGAGCAAGGCAGCGGCGCTGTAGTGACCACGGCATTGGTGATCATTGCCTTGCTCCTGACTGGGGCGCTACTGACTTGGGTAGCCGCCGTCCACGCGGCAATGACTGCTGCCTCGGCCGCTGATCTAGCTGCCTTGGCCGGGGCCGATACGGCGCGAGGACTGCGCCCGGGAGATCCTTGTGGCGTTGCAGGAGAACTGGCAAACGCTAACAAGGCCCAGTTGGAATCGTGCCTGGTTGAAGCCGACGGGCAAACCGTGATGGTCACTGCCAAAGTCCCCATCGCTTCCCAAATTATGGGCTTCGAAATCTATGCGGCGAAAGCCACGGCCCGCGCCGGAGCACCACCACTGGATCAGCCCTAAGCAGAGGGGAGAGACATGAGCCGGGTACTAGCGGTGGTGTCGAGGCTCGACATCGTCCAAGACGGCGCTGAGCAGCAAGATGGCTCCGGCCTTGTCCAAAGGGTTATTGCGATTGCCGCACTTGGGGGATTGGACGCAGCTCGGGCAACCATATTGGCATTCGCAAGCATCAATAGCTTCTCTGGTAGCTCGAACCCAATCGGTGAACCGTTCAAATCCGCGCTCGGCAAATCCTGCCCCGCCAGGCTGAGCATCATAAACAAAGATAGTCGGTTCACCGGTGTCCATATGCAGGGCAGTAGAAACTCCGCCAATATCCCAGCGATCACTGGTGGCCACCAGTGGCAACAAACCGATCATGGCGTGTTCTGCGGCGTGAAGTGCACCGGGAAATTGATCCACGGTTAGACCAGCGCGCAGCAGTCGTTGCTCGGTCAACGTGAACCAGATTGACTTGGTATTCAGATCACGGGCTTCAAGCTCCAGAGGTTCTTCTGAAAGAACTTCATTAGATGCCACGGACTTTCTTTGGAATGAAACGACCTGGGTGGTCACGGTGACTTCACCAAAGTAAATGTTCAGCTCACGATGGCTACTTTTACGTTCTTCAGAATCGATGGCAACCGTAGTGAGGTCTCTCGCCGTGGTGTAGTAATCCGGGTTTACTCTGCTAACGACAACAACATGATTTTGTTCATCGAGTTCTTCCACATGGTAGCTGGCACCTTGATGCACATAGATGGCACCGGGGTGCGCCTGATAGTGCGTCTGAGGAGAATCCATGGTTCCCAAAAGTGCGCCAGTTTCAGCATCAATAATGTCCACCGGCCCGCCACCGTCAGCGCGAATAGAGAACATCGCGGCCGCATGCTGCGGGTGGGTCCAGAACCAGCCGGCAGGTCGGCGCCGCAAGTAGCCTCGCTGAACTAAAGATTCGAGAAGTTCTTCAGTCTTCGGGCCGAAAAGTTCCAGCTCTTCGGGACGCAACGGGGATTCTTGGGCGGCAGCACACAAGTGTCCGCTCAGTACGTACTTATTGTGTGGATCAAAAACTGTAGCTTCGACACCCAAATCAAAGATGGCTTCCGGATGATGAGCAAGATAGGTATCCAACGGATCTTCGGCGGCAACAAAAATAGCCAAGGCATCTTGACCCGAGCGGCCCGCTCGACCAATCTGCTGGAAGAACGATGCTCTGGTACCTGGCCATCCGGCAACGACGACCGCATCAAGACCTGCGATATCGATGCCGAGCTCCAAGGCCGAAGTTGAGGTGACTCCCAGAAGCTCTCCACTTCGTAACTGCCGCTCAACTTCTCGACGTTCCGTCGGTAGATAGCCCGAACGATAGGCAGCCAAACGAACCGAGAGCTCTGGTGCGAAGCGTTCAAGGTGTTTACGTGTCAGTGTTGCTATGGTTTCGGCGCCACGTCGAGACTTGATGAAAACGATGGTGCGTACGTGATCTGCCATCAAGTCGGTGAGGATTGACGCGCTCTCAGCAATGGCAGTTCTGCGAACCGGGGCACCGTTTTCACCCTTATGCTCGGTCAACGGAGGTTCCCACAAGCCGATGACTAGTTCGCCACTGGACGAAAAATCATGGACTACCGCCTTGGCGGGTGCCCCGATGAGCCGCCCAAAAGATTCTTCTGGATCGGAGCTTGTTGCCGAGGCACCGATGAACACCGGTGTGCTTCCGTAGTGCTCACAGATTCGACGCAAACGGCGTAACAGGTTAGCTACATGGGCTCCGAAGACGCCGCGGTAGGAATGGGCTTCATCGATCACGATGTAGCGCAGACGCTTGAAGAACCGTGACCACGCTGGATGGTTGGGCATGATCCCGCGGTGCAACATATCAGGATTGGTGAAAACAAAATTGGCATGCTGGCGAACCCAAGCGCGGGTGGCCTGATCAGTATCGCCGTCGTAGGGAGCTGCGCGGACACCGGGAACATCCAAAGCTTGAACCGCGGAGAGCTGATCAGCCGCCAAGGCTTTGGTAGGGCAAATGTAGAGGATAGAAGCGGCAGAATCAGCATCATTAAATCCGCTGTCTCGCGCCTTGAACAGCACGTCCAAACTTGGCATCAGGTAGGCCATCGACTTACCCGAGGCGGTGCCGGTCGACACGATGGTGTGCTGCCCCTCATGAATGAGGTTGGCAGCTTGCGCTTGGTGCAACCACGGCTTTTGAATGCCTAAGCCTTGGAAAGTTTCGATCAGTTCAGTGCTGAGCCATTGCGGCCAGTCGCTGGTCACTTCATCTTTGGCTGGCCTTGAACGACGATGAAGAACCGCATCCGGATCATTAGTCCGGTCATACGGATCCAGCAGGGAACGCACTGACTTCACGTGGACGCCTTTCGGAACCAAAAATTGCTGAAGTTAAAGACTATCGCCGTACCCAACACTTTGATGCGTCGGATACGGCGAAAGAAAAATACTAGATAGTTCAGGCTTTGAACATGACAACTTTGCCTAGGGAAGTCCAGCCCAGTGAAGCGTAAAGCTGCTGGCCGTCAACCGAAGCAATGAGCAGGCCTTCGTCCACGTCGTGTTCCTGAGCCAAAGAGGCCAGAGCGCGCATGATCAAGGTACCCAGGCCAAGGCGACGGAAGTCTGCACCGGTGATGATGCGGTCAAAAATTGCCACACCGTTAACGGCCGACACGTGACCTGAGGCGGCCACTACTTCTTGGTTGCCCTCGGGGTGCAAGGAAACATAAGCGTGGGTGCCATCGCGTTCAATCTGGAAGACAAAGCCATCAATGGGCAACGGTACTTCAACGTCGTGCACGGCAAGTTCAGTCACCATGAGTGCTTCGTCGTCGGCAGTAACCTGTAGGCCAACCTCGCTGGCGATGGCGACCAAATTTTCGGCCGAATCATCAAACGCGGTAAGGCGACGGTTAGGGTGTTTTTTAGAGTTTCGGCGACTGCAGCCAGTTCCTCTTTAGAAGGGCCATAGATCACGTATTCCCAGTCTTCGGTGGTGTCATGACGCAGGGCAGCATGGACTCGTCCCTCATTGCGAGTTTCGTAGCCACGGGCGCCAGCCCAGCCGGTGACCCAGGTGCCGATCAGTTCATCGCTTGCGTTTGATGCCATAATTTGACCCTACCTTGTCTTTCCTAGGAATTTGCTGATGTCGACCTAATCGTTGCCTAGTTGAAACTCTTGGACCACCGGACCACTGGAAATTTCGCGACGAATCAGTGTGACGTTGCTCTTTTACTCGGCGTTTCGCGACCAAAAGCTACTAATATTGTATGGTGGCCATTCATCGCATAGTTCTGTATTACGCATTTACTCCGCTTCCTGACCCAGAGGCAATTCGCCTGTGGCAACGTTCACTGTTGGAACGTTGGGGACTACGCGGACGCATCATCATCTCCAAGCAAGGTATTAACGGTACCGTCGGTGGCGAGATCTCGGCTGTTAAGGCTTACGTCAAAGCCACCCGCGAACTTCCTGCCTTCAAAAAAATGGACATCAAGTGGTCCGAAGGCTCCGCAGAAGACTTCCCACGTATTTCGGTCAAGGTCCGCGACGAGATAGTCACCTTCGGTGCGCCCGGCGAACTGGAAGTAGACGAAAACGGTGTTGTTGGCGGCGGAACCCACCTGCGCCCCGAGGAACTTCACGAGTTGGTAGACACCAAGAAGAAGTCCGGCGAAAAGGTGCACTTCTTTGACGGACGAAACGCCTTCGAAGCGCAGATCGGTAAGTTCAAGGACGCTATCGTTCCTGAAGTTGATACCACGCGTGACTTTGTAGCCGAACTTGATTCGGGCAAATACGACCACCTCAAGGACCAGCCGGTAGTTACCTACTGCACCGGTGGCATCCGTTGCGAAGTACTCTCAGCGCTGATGGTTAAGCGCGGCTTCCAAGAGGTGTACCAGATGCAAGGCGGCATCGTTCGTTACGGCGAAAAGTATGCGGATGAAGGCCTGTGGGAAGGATCCCTCTATGTCTTCGACAAGCGTATGCACACCGAGTTCTCGGAAGATGCCGTAACCATCGGCAAGTGCGTTGGCTGTCAGGGACCAACCAACAAGTTTGAAAACTGCTCAAACCCAACCTGTCGTAACCTGCGCCTGTTCTGCGAGGACTGCGCACATGATGAGCAGCTACGTCGCTGCCCAGATTGCAACAGCGTGGATGCCTAAGCGCATCTCATAAAGAGGCTCGGCACCAATTTCTCGCGAAGTTGGTGCCGAGCTTTTCTATTTGGCAGCCACCGGCCATAATCCGGTCGATGCATCGCGTACCTCGGATTCTTCAACCTCGGTGCGATAGATCTTCAGACCGCGGGCCAGATAGTTAGGCAGCGCAGCGGGAGAATCGAGCGAGCACGTATGCAGCCACACTCGGGAGACCTCAGGTAAAGCAGGCCACCGGCTTGCTAAGCGCCACGCCTGAGTCAAAGCTTGGTCAAGTAAAACTCCGCCGAGTCCCTGGCCCGTGGCATCAGGGAAAAGTCCGAAGTAAAAATCTCCACTTCGCTTCCACCCTGCCCGGCTTCGGTGACCAGCTCGAAGTAACCGCGTGGTGCGCCGCCCCGATAGAGGACCCACGTTTCAGAACCAGGACGTATCAGAACTTCGTTCCACACTTCCCTTGTCGAATCCAACCGGTCAGTCCAATTTAGTTCGCTGCCTACGCTTTGGTAGAGGAAGCGTGAGAATTCTGGGGTGATCTGCTCAACTTGTTCAATTCGTGCGTCGCTGGGAAGGGTCTTGGTGGAGCCGATGAGCTCATCCGAGGACAGCTGCTGAAGGAAGGTAACAGTCACTTGAGTCATGCCCACATCCTATTCGGGGCAGGGCGAATCAAGCTATCTGCGCACAGTTGCGTGACTGGGTAGACTTGAAGATGTGAATGCCGCTGAATTTTCTGCCCTGGACGATACCCCTCAAAGTTCCGATCAAACCTTGATTGACTTGCTAGTCAAAGACTTGGATGACCTCGGATATAGCTACGAAAACGTCCTAGAGTTGATCGGTGAAGAAGCGGCCTCCGCATTTGCCCGGGACCAAATTCACCCGGCCTTGCGAATACTAGATCGCCAAACACCTGATTCGCCTTTGGCATCTGTGATCCGACTCTTCCAGCTGGCCCAAACCGTATCTGAATCCGCGATCAATCAGGCGTTTAGCCATGTGAAAGTGGAAGGTCTGATCAAACTCGGCCTTATCGATGCGTGGGCCAGTGGTTTCCGTGCCACCATCGCCTTGGCGCTGCATTCCTCAGACGTGGACGGTGAGCTGTGGGTGGCTCATGACCTTGGTGCACATCAGCGCCCAGGTGTATTGCGCACTGACCACGTATTGGGAATTGGCCAAGCATCGCTGACACTGGCACAGCTGACAATTCGAGCCGACGTTCAACGGGCTTTGGACCTTGGCACCGGTTGCGGAATCCAGCTCTTCCACCTGCTGTCTCATGCACAACATGTCACGGCAACTGACCTTTCGGCTCGCGCCTTGGGCTTTGCCCGATTCAATCTGTTGCTCAACCACCGGGCGCTGAAGCTTGACCCACAGAATCTTGAAGCTCGTGTGACGCTGTTGCAGGGGAGCCTCTTCGAACCGGTAGCCGGGCAGAGCTTTGAACTGATCGCTAGCAATCCACCGTTTGTGATCACCCCTCGCAGTTCTAATGAGCGAGCCAAAGACCGATTCACTTATCGTGATGGCGGCATGGCTGGAGACAACCTGGTGAGCACGCTCATTGAGCAGGCACCGCAGTTCCTGGCTCCTGGCGGTTCGCTGCAGATGCTCTCTAACTGGGAGATTCCTCGCATAGATGACGAGTCGGATGCTTCGTGGGATACACGAGTTCGCCAATGGTTCGCAGAAGACCTGGACGTCTGGGTCATTGAACGTGAGCAGACTACCCCCAGTGGTTATGCCGAAACGTGGCTACGGGACTCTTCACAGACCGAAGACTCAAGCTCCTATATTGCCGCTTACAACGCGTACCTTGATGATTTTGAATCCCGTGCCGTAGCTGCGGTGGGCTTCGGGTTGGTCTACTTCCGCAAGCCGGTAGACGGCCATCGGGTCTTGCAAAGTTATGAGCAGATCACCCACCAGGTGGAGCAGCCGCTGGCCCCGACTTTGCAGCGCGATATCGCCATGGCTGATGAACTGGCAGCCGCAGGAGAAGATTTTAAAACTGGCACCTGCTGGTGGCCGAAGACGTGACCGAAGAGCGCCATCAGCGTCCCGGAGCTGAGCATCCTGGGGTGATTTTGCTTCGCCAAGGTGCGGGTCTGCGTAGAACCGAACTCCTTGATACTGCACAAGCCGGATTTGTTTCTGCCTGCGACGGTGATTTGTCCGTAAATCAACTAGTCAACGCGCTAGATTCGCTGATTGGTGAGGGCGAGGAAGACTTTGCGGAACGGCTTTATGAAGCAGTGAAGCGCCTCTTGCTACACGGTATGCTTCGTAAAATGTGAAACAAGCGCTAAAGTTCTTGCCTATGACACGCAACACAATAGAGGAGCAGGCTCCTGCAGCCTCGACCCAGGAGAGCGAATTTCCACAGGTCGTCTCCATTACGGACCCACAGGCCATTCGTGCTTTGGCCCATGACGCGCGACTAATCGTTTTGGATGAGCTCTTTGCCTCGCAGACTACTCGCACTGCAACTGAACTCGCATCGCTGTGTGATCTAACGCCTAGCGCCATGAGCTATCACTTGCGTGCGCTTGAAAAATACGGGTATGTGATCCGTGCAGCAAGCGAAGGTGATGCCCGCGAGCGTAGGTGGCGTGCGGCCGGTGAACGGTTGGAACTGAACACTCAGATCGACTCCTCTAACGCCAAGACTGCATATCTAAACGTGCAATTAAACGCATTTAGAACACGGTTGAACGCCGAAGTTCAGCGACGCCAAAATGAAGCGAACGCAGGAATCACCCCAGATCCTGATCGCCCACCTATGCTCACTAGCGGTTTGGTCTTCCTTTCTGAAGATAAACAGCGTGAGTTCAATCGCAGAATGTTGGACCTTGTCTACGAGTACGAGGCGAAAGCTACTGCTGAGGAACGAAGCATTGACTCCCGTCGTATGTTCTACTTAATCTCGTTGCTTCCCGAATATCAGAGTTCCGGTGAAGCAGCGTTGTAAAAAGCCTCACTCAAACCACGGTTATCCCTCGGTGTAAGATCATCGGGAAATGTGGCTATAGAGTAGGCACAAAGAACGAAGCTGCGATGGCGGACTGATTCGGGGTCTAAATAAGACTCCTAAAGTCCGGACTGTTTAAAAGGAGTGCTGTGCCCCCAAGGCCAAAGAAAAGACTGGTAAGAAACTCGTTATCGTGGAGTCTCCTGCCAAGGTGAAGTCGATCGCCAAGTATTTGGGCGAGGGCTTTGACGTTGATGCATCGGTGGGGCACATTCGCGATCTTCCACAGCCATCAGAACTACCAACCGAGTTGAAGAAGACGTCGGTGGGCAAGTTTGCTGTTGATTTGGATAATGACTTTGAGCCTTACTACATGGTCTATCCAGACAAGAAAAAGCGCGTTTCAGAACTGAAAGCCAAGCTTAAAGAAGCTGACGAACTTTACCTCGCAACCGATGCGGACCGCGAAGGCGAAGCCATCGCGTGGCACCTGTTGCAGGTGCTTAAGCCCAAAGTTCCAGTACGTCGTCTGGCCTTCACCGAAATCACCAAGGAAGGTATTTCTCGCGCACTGGAAAACATGCGCGAGTTGGATACCGACCTCGTTGATGCCCAGGAAACCCGTCGTGTTTTGGACCGTCTGTACGGTTACGAGATCTCGCCGGTACTGTGGCGCAAGGTAGCTCGTGGCCTGTCTGCAGGTCGTGTGCAGTCTGTGGCTACTCGTCTGGTTGTTGAGCGTGAACGCGAACGTATGGCGTTCATCCCGGCTGGATACTGGGACGTGAAAGGCAACTTTGCCACTAAAGAAGGCGAAGGCTTCGAAGCGAAGCTCGCTGCCGTTGACGGCGCCCGCGTGGCCTCGGGCCGTGACTTTGATGACCGCGGTGCACTAAAGGCAACTCGCAACAAGCTCGCTCACCTGGATCAAGAATCGGCTCAGTCGCTGGTTACCAATCTTTCCGACACTGACTTTGCTGTCACCTCGGTTGAAGATAAGCCGTACACACGTCGTCCGGCCGCACCATTTACCACTTCCACGTTGCAGCAGGAAGCCTCGCGCAAGTTGCGCTGGAGCTCCAAGCTGACCATGCAGATCGCTCAGCGCCTGTATGAAAACGGTTATATCACCTACATGCGTACGGACTCGGTCTTCCTCTCGCAGGAAGCAACCACCGCCGCACGCAAGCAGGCCACCGAACTTTATGGTGCCGACTCGGTGCCAGCCAAGCCACGTGTTTACAAGGCCAAGTCCGATGCTGCACAGGAAGCTCACGAAGCGATCCGTCCAGCCGGTGACATGTTCCGTCGTCCCAAGGATGTGCGTTCCTCGCTGTCCAAGGATGAAAACGCACTCTACGAGCTGATCTGGAAGCGCACCGTTGCTTCGCAGATGGCAGATGCCAAGGGCTTCACCGCCACCATCAAGCTTCAGGGCACCGCTAGTGATAGCCGCGTTGCTGAATTCTCAGCCTCTGGTACCGTGATTACCTTCCGCGGATTCCTTTCGGCCTACGAAGAAGGCAAGGATGAGCAGGCTATTGAAGCTGCTGCCGCTGACGCTGAGGCACGCCTGCCACAGCTGAGTGTCGGACAGTACTTGGCAGGAGATGAGCTTCTGGCCTTGGGCCACGAAACTTCCCCGCCAGCACGCTACACCGAAGCCTCGATTGTTGCTGAGCTGGAAAAGCGCGAAATTGGTCGCCCTTCAACCTACGCACCAACAATCTCCACCATCATGGATCGTGGCTACGTCACCAAGCGTGGCGGAGCTTTGGTTCCTAGCTGGATTGCCTTCTCTGTTATTCGTTTGCTCGAAGAGCATTTTGCTAAGTACGTTGACTACGATTTCACCGCACGGTTGGAAGATGACCTCGACGAGATCGCCAAGGGTCAGCGCGCTCGTAGCGATTGGCTGAACCTGTTCTACTTCGGCAAGGGCGCAGAGTCTGAATCCGAAGGCCTGAAGCATGTAGTCGATAACCTCGGTGACATTGATGCGCGCGCCATCAACTCCATCCCAGTCACTGATGACATCACCTTGCGTGTGGGCAAGTTCGGTCCTTACCTTGAACGTGCCATCCCGGAAGGTGCTGAAGAAGGTACCGAGCCACAGCGCGCCAACGTGCCTGAAGATTTGGCACCGGATGAGCTGACTGCACAGAAGGCTGAAGAGCTCTTTGCTACCTCGCAGGTCTCGGAAAACGAACTGGGCACTGACCCAGAAACGGGCCGTGCGATTGTGGCCAAGGACGGTCGCTATGGCGCCTATGTCACGGAGATCATTCCAGAGCCAACGGCCGAAGATTTGGCTGCTCAGCCTGTGGAGTACTACAAGAATGGCAAGCCTAAGCCACCTAAGAAGCCGGTCAAGCTTAAGCCTCGCACCGCTTCACTATTCAAGAGCATGACCGTTGAGACGGTGACCTTGGATGATGCGTTGAAGCTGATGAGCTTGCCACGCGTGCTGGGTGCAGATGCTGAGGGTGAAGAGATCACCGTACAGAACGGTCGCTTTGGTCCATACCTGAAGAAGGGTAGCGATTCGCGCTCAATTGAGAGCGAAGATCAGATCTTCACCATCACTTTGGATGAAGCTCTGGAGATCTACTCGCAGCCAAAGCAACGTGGTCGCCGCGCTGCTGTTCCGCCACTGGCAGAGTTCGGTGCGGATCCGACAAGCGAAAAGAACATCGTGGTCAAGGATGGTCGTTTCGGTCCTTATATCACCGATGGGATTACCAACATCACCGTTCCGCGAGGAACGTCGTTGGAGGAGCTGACTCGCGAGCAGGCTATCGAATTGCTGGCAGACAAGCGCGCCCGCGGCCCGGTAAAACGTACCGCGAAGAAGGCGCCAGCGAAGAAGGCTCCGGCCAAGAAAGCCACCGCCAAGAAGGCGCCAGCAAAGAAGACTACGACCAAAAAGACGACCGCAAAAAAGACTGATTAGAATTTTTTGCTCGGCCAAATGAGGAGCGCACCATGCGACTAGGTGTACTGGATATCGGTTCGAATACCGTTCACCTTTTGCTCGTCGACGCATACCCAGGAGCCCGACCGGTTCCCTATGCATCGCACAAGCGTCCACTGTCCTTGGTGCGCTACCTCAACGAATACGGTGCCATTACCGAAGAGGGCCAGCAAGAGCTGATTTCATTTATTGATGAAGCAGTGAAATTTGCTGGAAGCCATCAGGTGGAAGACTTTATGGCCTTCTGTACATCGGCTATTCGTGAATCTTCCAACGGTGCCAGTGTGCTGGAACGAGTCAAAACTCAGACCGGTGTGAGCTTGATGGAACTATCCGGTGAAGAAGAAGCCGGCATGACCTTCTACTCGGTACGTCGTTGGTTTGGTTGGTCTTCGGAATCTATCCTCAACCTGGATATGGGTGGCGGTTCGTTAGAGCTGGCCTATGGCACCGACGAATTCCCACAGGCCGCATTCTCGGTGCCTTTGGGTGCCGGACGCCTGACTCGTGAATGGCTGCCGAATGACTTGCCGTCGATCAAAGAGGTCAAGGAATTGCGTACCTATGTACGCGACGTCCTGAATGACCCTTCGACCGAGCTGCGCCAATACGGAAAACCAACGTTGGCCACGGCAACATCTAAAACTTTCCGTTCATTGGCCCGCATCACCGGAGCTGCTCCGAGTGATGAAGGTCCGTACGTGAAACGTGTACTAAACCGTGACGCGCTAAAGCTCTGGACTAACCGTCTGACAGCGATGAGCTGGGCCGAGCGAGCCGAGCTGCCAGGGGTCTCAGAGATCCGTGCACCGCAGCTGTTAGCTGGCGCCATTGTGGCTCACGAAGCGATGAGCGCGTTGAAGCTGAAATCCATCCGAATCTGCCCATGGGCAATTCGTGAAGGATTGATGCTGCGCCGTTTTGATCACGTGATGTTTGCTTCAGCGACACCGCTCAGTAGTAGCGTGGGTGTGGGAGAAGTACCCTTGGCTTATGAAAAAGACCAGTTCTTGAAAGAGCCAAGTAGCTAGAGTTTCTCAGTGATACAGGTGCCCTTGAACTAGGGCGCCACCGTAACAGGAGGCAGGGGCATGGAAGACCAGAAGAGTTCTCACCGGGTGCCGGTCACCTTGTCCAGCGCGTCCGTCTACCCGCTATCGGTCCATGACGCGTTCGCTATGGCCAAAGACGTGGGATATGACGGCATTGAGGTCCTGATTACCGGAAATGCTGCAAGCCAGTCCGCTGACGCGCTCAAAAAATTGATGGATAAGTACCAACTGCCCATCATGGCCATCCACGCACCGACCCTGTTGTTGACTCAGCAGGTGTGGGGTTCGGCCTGGGCCAAGGTGGAACGCTCGGTCATCCTGGCTCAAGCAGTGGGCGCCAGCGTCGTAGTGGCACACCCGCCATTCAGATGGCAGGGCACCTACGCTGAAGGCTTCGCCGATGGTGTCCAGCGTCTGGTTGATACCACCGGGATGAAAATCGCCGTGGAGAATATGTACCCGTGGCGCGCCCGAGGCCGCGAAGCAAAAATGTACTTGCCGCACTGGAACCCAGTTCCGCAAAATTACCAACACGTCACGTGGGACTTCTCCCACGCTGCCATTGCCAATACCGATTCACGCCAAGCCGTGGAGGACCTCGGTGAGCGATTAACCCACGTGCACCTTTGCGACGGTCTTGATAACGGTAAAGACGAGCACTTGGTACCGGGCCTAGGAACACAGCGCGTGGCCGAAACCTTGCAGTATTTGCGGGACGTTCAGTGGTCAGGAACCATGGCGGTTGAAGTCTCCACGCGCAAGGCAAAGAATACCGGCCAAAAAGAAGAGTGGCTGGGAAAGACCCTTGAATTTGCTCGTGAGCACTTATCTGCAAGCTCCGAGCACGACCCAATGAAACAATGAACTTATGAGTGAAGCAACAAAGAACCTAAAACTGTCCTTCCTCGGCACCGGATCCATGAATGGTGCCATCCTTCGCGGCATTGTCGCTTCAGGCCACGATCCCAAGCTGATCACCGCCACCATCCGTAGCGACAAGCGAGCTGCAGAACTTCGCGAACTAGGCATCAACGTGCTGGTTAGCGAAGAAGACTCATCGGCCAACGCTAAGGCTGCCGCCGACTCCGACATCATTTTCCTGGGTGTAAAGCCAGTAGGAATTACTGACTTGTGTGAAGAGATTTCCGAATCCCTCACCGCAGAAAAGGTTGTCGTTTCAGTCGCTGCCGCCATCACCCTGGCAAGCATGCAGGCACACTTGCCTGCTGACCAGCCGGTGATTCGCTCCATGCCAAACACCCCATTGATGGTTGGCGCAGGCGTAGTTGGCTTGAGCCCAGCTCAAAGCGTGAGCGAAACGCAGACCGCACTTGTCAGCGACCTACTTTCAGGTTCCGGCGACGTTCACGTCATCGATGAGTCCCAGCAAAATGCACTCTCGGCGATTTCAGGATCAGGCCCTGCCTACGCCTTCTACCTGGCTGAAGCCATGGCTAACGCCGGTGTAGCGATGGGTCTGGATGAAAAGCTATCCATCGATCTGGCCCGAGCCACCGTTGCCGGTGCCGGCAAGATGCTTTCTGATCCGAACGCTAACCCGGGTGAGCTGCGCAAGGCTGTGACCAGCCCTAAGGGCACCACCGAGCAGGCCATCCTTACTTTTGATGAGCAGGGTATCCCAAAGATTATTGCTGCGGGCACCCAGGCTGCTGCTGCACGTGCGGCCAAGCTCAGCGAGGAACTAGGCTAATCGCCGTTTCTTTTTACAACTAAAGATGAGTGAGGCCGGTACCCTAAGGGGTACCGGCCTCTTCCATCCGTGCCAAGCGCCGTGCAATGGCCTACGGACGGGCCGCAAATCTTTCTAGCAAGTCCACGTGCCCAGAAACGATCAGCACGTCTCTACGGGTCACGATGGTGTCTGGCACAGCGTACGTGAAATCTTCACCGGGCGATTTCACACCGACAATGGTCACGCCGTACTTAGAACGAACCTGGGACTGCGCAAGGGTGAAGCCCTGAGTCTCCTTTGGCGGATACATCTTCACGATGGCAAAGCCGTCTTCAAATTCAATGAAGTCCAACATACGTCCACCGACCAAGTGCGCGGCACGGACCCCAGCATCTGCTTCCGGGTAAATCACGTGATTGGCACCGATGCGCGTGAGGATCTTGCCGTGCGAAGGGGTAATGGCCTTGACCCACAGATGCTCAATTCCCAAGTCCACCAAGTTCACCGTGATCAGCACGGATGACTCGATGGAAGTACCCACGCCAACCACGGCGGAGGAGAACTCTTGGGCACCAAGCTGACGTAGTGCATCAATGTTCGTGGCATCAGCGGCGACCACGTGGGTGAGCGTACTGGCCCACTGCTGAACGAGTTCTGGGCTGCGTTCGATGGCCAAAACTTCTCGGCCCTGCTTGACCAACGTTTGGGCTACGGAGGCACCAAAACGTCCCAGACCGATCACCAGAACTGGGGCATTGTGGTCTATATTCTTGTCAGCCAATGAGCGGCCTCTCTTCTGGAAGTCTAAACAGGGAGTTACGGTGGCGCATGGTCAGCGCGCTAGCTAGGGTGATGCTACCGATACGTCCAGCAAACATAAGGATACTGAGTACGTATTTACCGGCCGGTGGCATCTCTTGAGACACGCCGGTACTTAATCCGACGGTGGCGAAAGCTGAAATGGATTCGAACAAGGCACGGGAAAAACCAACAGACTCATCGATGGTGACCAAAACGCCGGTGGCCACCATGACCAACGAACCGCCCATCGCAACTACCGAGATAGCTACGCGCATTGTTCCCTGGGGAATTTGGCGACCAAACGCGGTCACTTCGGTGTCGCCTCGAACTTCGGCCATGATTGCTAGGAACATAACAGCGATGGTGGTGACCTTAATACCGCCGGCGGTGGATGCCGAACCGCCACCAGCAAACATCAATGCATCGGTGAGCAACACCGTCACCTGGTGGATGTCATTTTGATCAACCAAGTTGAAGCCGCCAGAGCGCGTCATCGTCGAGGCAAATAAAGCATGAATGACCTTGTCGCCTATGGACATGTCACCCAGGGTACGCGGGTTGGACCATTCAAATACCAGCCACAGTAGCGCGCCAGCAAAGAGCAATAGCGTGGTGACCAGCATGGTCAGTTTGGTGTGCAAGTTCCATTTTTTGACGTTGAACTTGTGCGCCAACAAGACCATGACTACTGGGAAGCCCAGCGAGCCGGCATACACGCCGACCATCAAAGGGATCAAGATCCACAGGTCAGTTTCGTAAGGCACCAAACCATCTGAGTGGGGAGTGAACCCGGCGTTGTTAAACGCTGAGACGGCATAGAAAATCCCGTGCCAAATAGAGGAAAGGAAACTTTCGCCCAGAACATAGAAGCGCGGGATCAGGAACAGCGCGATAAGTCCCTGAAGGCTCACGGCCGTGGTGATCACGATGCGCAGCAAGGAACTAACCTCGCCCAACGCGGAGGCACCTGAACTGTCCATGGACTTCTGTGCCATGAGCTTGGCGCGGACGCCCAACTTGCGTGAGACGGCCAACGACATGATCGAGGCCAGCGTCAAAATGCCCAAACCACCCATGAATGCAGCGATCAGCATGATCAGCTGTCCAACAAAGGACCAGTGCGCTGCGGTGGAGACGGTGGTTAGACCAGTCACGCAAACCGCAGAAACTGCGGTAAACAGCGCGTCGTGCAGGGGAGTCACTTCACCCTTAGAAGAAGAAAACGGGGCAGCGAGCAGGGAAGTGAAAAGTGTGATCGCTAAGAGAAAGACGCTCAGCGTTAAGCGCGCGGGGGAGCGTACGGTGATGTCAGCAATTCTCGCGCGAAACGCAAATCGTTGCTTGCGGCGCTTCTCGCGCAATTCAGCTGCCCGGGCGCTGGGGCCCAGTTCACTGCCTATGCTCATCGATAACTCGCAGTTTCTTCTGGCCGGGTGGAATAAAGATGTGGAGGTTCAAGTCCTCCTAGTAATTTACGCGTTTCCCGGGCCAAACGCTTGTCATATCGCCCTAAAGAATGACTGCGTGGCCGAATACGCCATATATTCATGAGTTGGATCACTATCAGGTAGCCTGAAAAAGTGTTAGATCCGCAGCAGGCTCCTCGCCCAACTATGGTCATGTGGGATGAACAGTATCTGAAGTACAAATTCAGCGACTGGCATCCGATGCACCCATCACGTTTAGAACTGACCTACCGCCTTAGCGGAGAACTCGAAGTGCTGAGCGCGCAAAACGTGAGTATCCATGCTCCAGAAATTGCTAGTGATGCGCTTGTGGCAACCGTGCATGATCAGGCCTACATTGATCAGGTGCGTCGGGTCAGCGAAGATCCGACACTGATTGCAGAAGACTTTGGTTTGGGCACCGAAGATGATCCAGTCTTCGCCGGCATGCATGATGCTTCGGCGCGTATTGTGGGTGGCTCAGTGATTGCCGCGCAATCCATAATGGATGAAAGTACCGTTCGAGCAGTGAACTTTGCAGGCGGCATGCACCATGCGGCGCGAAGAAAAGCCAGCGGTTTCTGCATCTATAACGACGCTGCCGCAGCGATCCAACGCATGCTCGACCGTGGGGTGCAACGGGTTGCCTACATCGATGTTGACGCTCACCATGGGGATGGCACCGAATCAATTTTTGGGATGACCCAAGAGTACTGACGATATCCATCCACGAATCTGGCCTGTCGTTATTTCCTGGAACAGGATTCGCCAACGATATTGGCGGCAAGCAAGCCGAAGGCAGTGCAGTCAATGTGGCGCTGCCGGCCATGACCGGGGATTCCGGATGGATGCGCGCCTTCCATGCGATTGTTCCCCAGCTGGTTCATGCCTTCAAGCCAGAGATTATCGTTTCTCAGCATGGTTGCGATGCCCACCGTGACGACGACATGACCAACCTCAAACTCTCCGTGGACGCGCAACGTCAGGCCGCTTTGGATATTTCCCAGCTGGCCGATGAGGTCTGCGAAGGTCGATGGTTGGCCACCGGTGGTGGCGGCTACAACGTGAGCGCAGTGGTCCCGCGTGTGTGGACTCATCTGACGGCCATCGTCGCCGGGAAGCCCGTGCCGCTAAGAACATATGTCCCGGAGACTTTCCGACGATATGTTTTGGAACGATACGGTCGTGCCACCCCGTACCTGATGGGTGATGACGCCCAGCTGTGGTGGCGCAACTGGGAAGTCGGCTACGATCCAGCCGATCCAGTGGACCGCACGATCATCGCGACTCGCAAGGAAATCTTCCCGCTCTTTGGACTCGACCCCTGGTTTGACTGAGCCTTTGAACTTCATCGGTTAGGCAATTGCCGTGAATTTCACCGTGGATAGCCCGGCGAAATCAATGGCCAGAAGGTCATATGCCGTTAGGGTTATGTGTGTGGCAATTGATGAAGTGTTCTCGGCTTTGGCAGAACCAACCCGACGCAAAATTATTGAAGCTCTCAAAAGCGAACCGAAAGCGGTGGGCGCTTTGGTAACCGAGCTGGAAATTTCCCAGCCCACGGTATCCAAGCACCTGAAGGTATTACGTGAGGCGCAGCTGGTGAGCATGGCCGCTGCCGGGCAGCGCCGTATCTACAGCATCGATACCTCCGCGCTAGAGCAGCTTGTTCGTTGGTGCGCCGATCTGCTGCCAGAACAAGTACTCGAAGAGCAACAAGAACTCCATGAATCTGAAGCGGGCACTGAGCTGGCAACAACCGCCAACCCCACTGCGCAACAGATTGGCCGCAGCGTTGGCCGAGGCCTGGAACAAGTTACTGGACGTGCTCAAGAATTCTTGGAGCGGCTTCCGCGCTTTGGCCGCCGTCGCTAAGTGATCCCCAGTTTTCAAGTTACGGTTGTGTTTCTGGTTTTTAACGGCAAATTTTAGCTCGGTGTGTTCTCCATGACACTCTCGAAAGGGGGACAGTGTCGCCACGGGTAAGTTTCCCAGTGCGCATGTTCCTGCCCCGTTTGATGAGGAGAGAAACTTGGATACGCACTTAACAACGATTCGTGATGAAGTTTTCCGTCGTAACCCCGGAGAATCAGAATTCCACCAAGCGGTCACCGAAGTATTCGACAGCCTTGAAGCTGTATCGCTCAAACATCCCGAATATGCTGAAGCAGCGATCCTGCAACGCTTGTGCGAACCCGAACGACAGATCATTTTCCGTGTGCCGTGGGTTGATGACCAAGGTCGAGTCCAAATCAACCGAGGCTTCCGCGTTGAGTTCAACTCCGCATTAGGCCCGTACAAGGGTGGACTGCGTTTCCACCCCTCGGTGTACCTAGGCATCGTCAAGTTCCTAGGCTTTGAACAAATCTTCAAGAATTCCCTAACCGGTATGCCTATTGGCGGCGGCAAGGGTGGGTCTGACTTTGATCCACGGGGAAAGTCCAACGGTGAAGTTATGCGCTTCTGCCAATCGTTCATGACCGAGCTGTACCGTCACATTGGCGAATACACCGATGTGCCTGCCGGTGATATTGGCGTGGGCGGCCGCGAAATCGGCTATCTCTTCGGACAGTACAAGCGCATTACCAACCGATACGAATCTGGCGTCTTGACCGGCAAAGGACTGAGCTGGGGCGGCTCGTTGGTTCGCCCGGAAGCAACCGGCTACGGGGCCGTGATCTTCACCCAAGAAATGCTCAAGACCCGCGGCCAGTCCTTCGACGGGCAACGGGTGATCATCTCGGGATCCGGCAACGTGGCCATTCACGCCATCGAGAAAGCTGCCAACCTAGGTGCCAAGGTCGTGACCGCATCGGACTCGGCCGGCTACATCGTTGACGAAGATGGCATCGACCTAGAACTGCTACGCCAGATCAAGGAAGTTGAGCGCGGACGTATTGCCGAATACGCACAACGCCGTGGAACCAGCAGGGTGCACTACGTTGAAGCTGGCAGCGTGTGGGACGTTGCTGGAACCGTCGCACTGCCCTGCGCAACGCAGAACGAGCTGGATGAAAGTGCCGCGAAGAAGATGGTGGCCGCAGGAACCATTGCTGTTGCCGAAGGCGCCAATATGCCAACAACCGCTGCTGCAACCTCACTCTTCCAAGAAGCCGGGGTGCTCTTTGGCCCAGGTAAGGCAGCCAACGCAGGTGGCGTGGCAACCTCAGCGCTGGAAATGCAACAAAACGCCAGCCGTGACTCGTGGAGTTTCGAACACACCGAGCAGCGTCTGACCGAGATCATGGTGGGCATTCACGACCGATGTGCGACAACCGCTGACGAGTACGGCATACCAGGCAATTATGTTGCCGGTGCCAACATCGCTGGCTTTGTGAAGGTAGCGGACGCCATGCTGGCCCAAGGCGTCATCTAGGGGAATCCTTTGATTACGACTCGCGTGTCACAGCCGGTTGTATTGGACCGTGGCTCGCGAATTGTCTCAATTAAGCAACAAAATTTTTGATTCAGATGCGCCCTGAAGTGTTGCGTGATGCGAAAGTTACCAAAGTGCGATTAGACTAGGACAAAGCGAACGTGAACCTGATCGCCGATGTTGATCCAAAGTCGTGTAAGTTCACCTTCGCTAGTAACGCGACGAAATAGAGATCAGCGTCAGGAGAATATCCCGCATGACGGATAGACAGAATTTTGCAGGAGCCCGTTTCATGACGGTAGCCGAAGTGGCTGACATGATGCGTGTTTCCAAAATGACGGTTTATCGGCTGATTCACGCAGGCGATCTGCCTGCCGTTCAGTTCGGTCGCTCCTATCGTGTACCGGAGAACGCTGTCGAATCCTACCTAAGTGCCGCGGCTATTGATCCGCAGCACGGTACTGGTTCATACGGCCGTTAGTCCGCACGATGGTCAGAGCATGACCGAAAAGCGGGTAATCTATTAAGGAACGTTTAACGTCCGGTCAACCTTGTCCTTTTGCTTGCGTGCAAGCAGATATTTTGGGTTGACGCATTTATTAGTTTGTGAGGAACCATTATGGGCTCTGTTATCAAGAAGCGCCGCAAGCGTATGTCCAAGAAGAAGCACCGTAAATTGCTTCGTAAGACTCGTCACCAGCGTCGCAATAAGAAGTAAATCTACTTCGAGCACTTTGCCGCTAGGCAATCATCGCCACCGATATGCAGTTGAACTGCAAACGGTGGCGATTGCTTTATCCAGAAGTAACTAACACCCTGCTAAGAGCCGGAACGGCGCAGGATAGAGCGCCTAGCGGCCCACAGCGCACCGATGACTCCGGCTGCTCGCAGGCTGAGCTTGGCGGCTCGTTGGCCGGTGCGGAAATCGTAAACTTGCCAGCCTCTGCGCTTGGCGTAGGCACGTAACCGAGCATCCGGATTGATGCACACAGGATGGCCAACGGCTTCTAGCAATGGAACGTCATTGTAGGAATCCGAGTAGGCCCAGGAACGCGAAAGTGAGATCCCGCGAGCCTTAGCCAGGGACCGAACAGCTTGCGCTTTTTCGGCTGCGTGAAGAATTGGGCTAGCCAACGCCCCGGTGTACAAACCGTCCTTACTTTCCACCACGGTGCCCAAAGCGCCGGAAAGATTGAGCCGATCCGAGATGACATTCGCCACTTCCAGGGAGTGGCGGTGACCAGCCAGACTTCGCGACCTACATGCAGGTGCTGACGGGCAATGGCCACGGTCCCGGACCACAGCTTCGGTTCGATGAACTCGTCATAGATCTCGTTGCCGATTTGCTCAATTTCGGCCACCGGGATTCCGCGCACCATCATCAACGCACGGTCACGAATCTGATGGATGTCGCCCAAATGCTCGCCACGGGCGGCATAGCGCAGTTGTTTCAACGCGAACCATAGGATCTCGCGGAATTGGAAGAATTTGTGTTCACGGAGTTTGCGCGCCAGTAGATAAAGCGAGGCACCGCGAACCAGGGTGTTGTCCACATCAAAAAATGCGGCGACGGTACCCGATGCCGGAGCTTGAGACTGCGTGGAGTCAAATTCTGAGGAAGACATTTGATCCAGTTTATTTCATCTTAAAGTTCAAGCGTGGTTACGGCTCGTGAGATTATGGACAGGTGAGTACTTTGCATCAGATTCAACTGTTGGTTAGAAAAGACTGCCACCTTTGTCACGCCGCTCGGCAGACAGTGGCAGAAGTGACGGGCCGGTTGAATATGGAATTTTCTGAGATAGACATAGATCAGAATCCTGATCTGTTGGCAAAGCATCATGAAGAGGTTCCAGTGCTGTTCATTGACGGACAGGTCCGAGACTTCTGGACCATCGATCCACAACGGCTTGAGCGTCTGCTCACCAACTAGCAGTTGCCACAAACATGAACATGCGCGGTGCTCGCTTAGCCCATTGGAAAGTGCAGGGGAACGAAGATGTCTGAGCTTGAAGCTCGTGTCCTGCCTGAAGCCACCTTGGCTCGACTCACTCAGTACCTGCGGGCGTTGAACACTCTCGAAGCCCAAGGGCGCGAACGCACCAGCTCCGGGGTGTTGGCCAAAGAGGCTGGGGTGAACCCCTCAATCTTGCGTAAAGATCTTTCATGGCTCGGCTCCTATGGAACGCGTGGAGTCGGTTATGTCGTGCGAGAACTGGCTGAACACATCAGTCGGACCTTGGGGCTGAACCAAGACTGGAAAGTAGCGATTGTCGGTGCCGGTAACCTGGGCCGCGCGTTGAGCGGATACGCGGGTTTCACTTCGCGTGGCTTCAACGTCAAAGCCATTTTGGATGTTGACCCTGCCCTAATCGGTGACAAAGTCGGTGAACTGACCGTTGAGTCAATAGCTGATCTTGCCCAAGTAGTAGCCCGCGAAGAAATCAATATTGCGGTGCTAGCGGTCCCTGGTGATGCTGCTCAAGATCTCGTTTACGTACTTGCTGAAAATTCCGTGCGATCGGTGCTGTCTTTTGCCCCGAAACCTTTAAAGGTTCCAACCGGCATGAACCTACGCCGTGTTGATCTGTCGACAGAATTACAGATTCTGGCTTATCTGGCCGTGCAAGGCTAACCAACTTTTAGCAATAAAAAAGGCGTTGCCTGTTTTTGTCAGTGATGACAAAACAGGCAACGCCTTAGCTATTTGCCCTGAAGTCAGGGCGCTACAGCTGTTTACCGGTAACCGGCGCGACGAGCCATGCGACGGGCTGCAATGTATTCGGATGATGGACGAAGCCAAGCAAAGACCACACCAGCAATGCCAAGCAATACACCAATGATGTAGACCGCGCTCAGGACACCGGCCTGGGAGTCGCCGTACATGCTGATGGCGGACACGGTTGAGAACATGCCGAACAGTGACAGTACAGCCAAGATGGTAGCGATGATGCGCATCGCGCCCACACCACGGCCTACAAAGAAGCCCACCAAGAAGTACAGAAGTACCGAGATGATGGCACCAACAATGCTGATGCCGGCCACTACCGAGCTGGCCTGTGCCATGAACGCTTCGGGGCTGTTCATCATCTGCTGCAGGGTTGGGTCGTTAGCCATTTCAGGCGAACTTTCCATCTGCGTTTTTAGTTCTGTCTCCACCGCTGCCCACTGGGAAGCAACCATGTTGGTGAACAGATTTGAGGTGGAGATCATCCAGCTAGCAATCGCACCGACAACACCCGAAAGCAGAATCAAGATAAAAGCAATCTGCAAGGTCTTTGGTCGGGTTGCTGGAGGCTGAACTGCGGCGTAGCCACCCTGGGTAGGGAACTGGTTGTAGCCAGCAGTCATCGGAGCTTGTGCGTAAGGATCTTGCCCGGCTTGCGGGTTCTGACCGTATGGGTTTTGACCGTACGGGGAAGGCTGCTGTGCATACGGGTTTTCACCGTAAGGGTTCGGATTTGAACCTTGAGCGCCGGACTCAGGATTGTAGGGCTGGCCGGGTTGATTCGGGTCGTAATTACTCATGATCCATCATCCTTTAGGGGTCAACTTGTTGTTGTGTTCAAGACTAGTACTCGGCGCTGTGAGCTACCCCATCCAAAAGGATGGTTTTTCTATATGGGAATCCCATGCATGGGCTGTGAATAGTTGATGGTGGACACAATATGACTATTTTGCACTGAACATTTGAGACACTGGAAGTATGCCTTTATCGACCGTCCATTTGTTGCGCCACGGGGAAGTTTTCAACCCTGACCGTATTCTTTACGGACGGATCCCCGGCTACGGGCTCTCCGAGCTGGGATTCAAAATGGCTGATGCGGCCGGCGAATTTTTCGCTCAGCGTCAGGCCGAGGGAGCCAAGGTGGTTCGCTTGGTTGCTTCGCCATTGATCCGTGCCCAGCAAACCGTTGCTCCCACCAGCCACGCCCTGAACCTGCCGATTCGCACTGATGACCGTGTCATCGAAGCCGGTAACAAACTTCAAGGCCTGTCCAAGGTCGCCGAGCACCTTCGTCAGCCGAAGTTCTGGCCATTGTTGGTCAACCCACTCAAGCCATCATGGGGCGAACCTTATGCGCAGCAGGTTCAGCGCATGCGTGAAGCCATGGATGCGCATCGTCGCGCTGCTGTCGCCGAACACGGCGAAGGCGCCGAAGTGATCATTGTTAGTCACCAGCTTCCTATCTGGGTCACTCGCCGAGCAGCCGAGAAGAAGCCGTTGTGGCACGACCCGCGTCAGCGCGAATGCACGCTGGCCTCGGTCACGAGCTTCGACTTTGAAGGGGACGAATTAGTCTCCGTGCGATACACCGAACCAAACCCCGAGCTACTGGCCGGCGCAGCGAATATTCCTGGAGCCTAAGCAAATGACTGATCCTGTGCCAACCCCGCGCAATCTGAGCCGACGCACCATGCTGCGTTCGTTGATGCTTACCGCCGCGATCGTTCCTTTGGCTGCCTGTGGCGCCAAGGAAGATACGTTGACTGCGCAAGCAAACAACGGCGATGGGAAAAACTACATTGCTGGCGACGGAGCTGTGCAGGAATACGTAGCATCCAAGCGCAGTGAACCAGTAGAGATCACCGCGACCACGTACCACGGCACCGACGTTGACTTCAGCAAGTGGGAAGGCAAGCCAGTAGTGATGAACTTCTGGTACGCCGCCTGTGCGCCATGCCGTATCGAAGCTCCAGATTTGAAGAAGTTGGCCAACAAGTTTGGTGACAAGGTGGAGTTCATTGGCGTCAACGTGCGTGATGAAGCGGAGGCAGCCAAGGCGTTTGAACGCACCTTTGACCTTCCTTATGAATCAATCCAAGACACCTCTGGCGATATTCAGCTAGCTATGACCAAGTACGTGCCTTTGCAAGCCGTTCCTTCCACCCTGGTCCTAGACCGCAAGGGACGAGTGCGCGCCCGCGTTATTGGTGCAGCGGATCCGGGCACTTTGAAGTCGCTGATCGATACTGCTTTGACCGAAGAGTTGTGAGCTAGGCATTGACCTCAAATCCATTTGCCGACATCGTCCTAGACGGGTCGTTATTACTCGCGTCGCCGGTAGCGGTGTTGGCGGGATTAGTATCATTTCTTTCTCCCTGCGTTCTGCCACTGGTTCCCGGATTTCTTGGCTACGTCACCGGTCTGACCGGAGCGGATCTCAAAGAACACCGACGAGGCCGGGTAGTCCTTGGAATCTTGCTGTTTGTTCTTGGATTCTCCGTAGTTTTCATCGCAGCTGGCGTGCTGTTCAGCCAGGCGACCGCCTGGTTAAAATTTAATGGATCTTGGGTCACCCAGATTCTGGGCATTGTCGTAATTTTTATGGGCATCGTCTTCATGGGCGGATTCTCATGGATGCAGCGTGACCGTAAGATCCATAAAAAACCACCAGCCGGGCTATGGGGTGCTCCGGTCCTGGGCCTGACCTTTGGTCTAGGCTGGGCACCGTGCATCGGCCCAACCTTGAGCGCGGTACTAATAATGTCTACCGGTGGCGGAGCCAACGTCGCACGAGGCACATTGCTCACGGCGTTCTACTGCCTAGGACTAGGGTTGCCGTTCATCCTGATAGCCCTTGGACTACAGCGCGGAATGCAGGCATTAGCGTTCTTCCGCAAACATCAGGTATTCATCATGCGTTTTGGCGGCGCAATGCTCATGGCCCTCGGCGTAGTCATGGTGACTGGCCTATGGGGCACTTGGGTGTCAGAACTGCAAAACTGGTTTGCCAATGAAGTGAGGTTGCCAATTTAATGGCGAAAAAACAACGGAAGTCCAAAGGCACCCAAGACGCACCCGCATTAGGGTTTGTCGGTACCCTGCGGTGGATCTGGACTCAACTTACATCCATGCCAACAGCGTTGTTCTTGCTGTTGCTATTGGCTGTTGCTGCTGTACCGGGATCGATTTTCCCGCAGCGTCCCTCGGGGCCAGAAAACGTCGTAGGCTACATTGACCAGCACCCGGTGGCCGGTCCATGGCTTGATCGCTTCCAGATGTTCAACGTCTATTCCTCGGTCTGGTTCTCAGCGATCTACATTCTGCTGTTCATCTCCTTGGTTGGCTGCATCATTCCGCGTGTGCGTAAGCACGCGCAAGCACTGCGTACTCCACCACCACGCACTCCGGCTCGCCTGAACCGTTTGCCGCAATATACTTCCTACGAGATTCTCGAAGGTGAGTCGGATACCCCCGATGATGACCAAATCATTGAGGACTCCTACAAGATCCTGAAAAAGCGTGGTTATCGAGTAGAACGCCGCGAGGATGCGACGGGACGTTCGGTAGCAGCAGAACGTGGTTACGTTCGTGAAATCGGCAACCTGATGTTCCACATCTCGTTGATTGGTGTGCTGGTTGCCGCCGCCGTGGGTGGGGCCTTCGGCTACACCGGACAGCGTGTGGTTGTTGAGGGGAGACCTTCGTTAACTCGCTGGTTGCCTACGACTCGTTCACTCCGGGAACCGCGTTTAATGCTGACAAACTTCCTGGTTACTCGGTGAAACTCGATAAATTCGACATCGTCTTTGACCGTGAATCAGAGGCACATTTTGGACAGCCGCTGGACTTCACCGCGCACGTGCAGGTCCGTAAGACTGCGCAGTCAGAACCGGTAAAACAAGACCTGAAAGTGAACCATCCGCTACGTATTAATGGCGCGGATGTTTACTTGGTGGGCAACGGCTATGCACCGGTCATCACCGTGCGTGATGGTAAAGGCAACGTTTCTTACTCGGGTCCGGTAGCTTCGGTTCCGCAGGACTCCGTTTACACTTCAATCTTCGTGCTGAAGGTGCCTGACGCTAAGCCCGATCAGCTGGGCTTCCAGGGATTCCTACTTCCTACCGCGCTGGTAGATGAAAAGGGATTTGGTATCTCGGGAGATCCTAACGCGATCAACCCGCAGCTGCACCTGAACTCCTTCTACGGTGATCTAGGCCTAGACAATGGCAATCCGCAGAACGTCTTTGTGCTGGATACCGCGAAGATGAAGGCACTGAACAGTCGCGACCTCGACGCCGGTGGTATTCGTCTTGAAGCTGGCCAGACCTACGATCTTCCAGATGGCAAGGGAAGCATCACCTTTGATGACCTCAAGCGCTACGTAGCCTTGGATGTGAACTACGACCCGGGCAAGCTGCCAATTGGTATCTTTGCGGCTCTGGCTCTCATCGGACTTGGCGTCTCGCTGTTTACTCCGCGTCGTCGTGTCTGGATCAAACTGGTGCAGGTTGATGGCAAGCGTAGTATCGAATATGCGCTGTTGGCCCGTGGCGAAGACCCACGACTGGAACGCGAAGCTTCAGAACTACAAAAAATCTTTGACAAGGCTTGGCCATTGGCAAGCCAGGAGCAGAACCAAGGAGCAGTAAATGGGTAACGCTGGGGCATTATCACCAATTAATGAATCGCTGGGTGAATACAGCCAGTTGTTCATGCTGCTGGCAGCCATGGTCTATGGCGTAGTCTTCATCATCTTTGCTCTTGATTTGGCCAAGACAAACAAGTCCATTACCGAGATGGACTCTGCTGCGCTCAAGCGTGACGAAGAACTGCTCGTTGGTGCTGGCAACGTTGTTGCTGGAAGCAATCGCAAACGCCGCGGCGAAAATAGCCGAGCAGATCACATCAGTGAAGAGATCGTCTCGGACAAGATGACCTACACCAGCTTCTCGGCGAAGCGCCCCATGGCGCGCATCGCCGTAGTGCTGATGTGGCTTGCCGCTGCGCTTCACGGTTTCGCTGTGGTTTCCCGTGCTCTGGCTGCTCACCGTGTGCCATGGGGCAACATGTACGAGTTCCTCACCACCGGTGCATTCCTTGTTGCCTTGGTGTACCTGATCATTCTGATCATCAAGGACCTGCGCTTCATGGGTTCGTTCATCTCTGGTCTGGTCACCTTGATGCTGTGTGCAGCTACCATCGGTTTCCCTACTCCAGTAGGTCACCTGGTGCCAGCGTTACAGTCGCCATGGATCGTCATCCACGTTTCCATTGCAGTGCTTTCCTCTTCACTGTTTGCCATTAGCTTCGCCATGAACGTTTTGCAGTTGCTGCAGCACTCGCGCATGAACCGTTTGGCTTCAGGTCTTAGCGACAAGTTGCCATTCATGCGCGTAGTACCTGGCGCAGGTGCACTGGAGAACTTCGCCTACCGCATCAACACCATCGCGTTTGTCATGTGGACCTTCACCGTGATGGCTGGCGCCATCTGGGCCGAAGCAGCGTGGGGACGCTACTGGGGCTGGGATCCAAAGGAAGTCTGGTCCTTCGTGATCTGGGTTGTCTACGCAGGCTACCTGCACGCCCGCGCTACCGGTGGCTGGACCGGCCCACGTTCAGCATGGCTGTCGATTATCGGCTTCCTCTGCGTGGTCTTCAACTTCACCATCGTGAACATCTTCTTCAACGGACTACACTCCTACGCGGGCGTCTAGACCCCGCAGCAATACACAAACGGCGAGCGACACCCATCAGGGGTATTGCTCGCCGTTTGTCGTTGGCGGATCATTCTGGGCCTTGAAGGGCGCTGGGCTCGGCACCTTGTTCCCAACTGATCTGAGCTACCCAACTGATCCACGCTACTCATCTCAGACCACGCCAGCCGAGCAACAGGTACAACAAAGCCCCGGCCTCCGTGAGCGCCACGCGAGGGCGCGGTAACGGAAATGTCGGGGCTTGTGTTCTACGGGCCGTGAGTAGGCCGCTACTGGCTTCTAGGACTTGGTGTCCGGTGAATCAGTGTCGGTGTCTTCTGATTTAGCCGGTGGTTCAGGATTAGTATTCTTTTGAATCTTGCCCTGATCTTTGAGTTCTTGCTCACGAGCCTTAGTATCTGCTTCGCGTTGTTGCTGTCGGCGCCAGACTTCTAGCTGACGCAAAAAGTCCTCATCATCATCGGGGGCAGTTTGTTGCCCTGCTGGTTGGTTTGCCGAGCTTTGAGGTCGTCCAAGAACGAACCACAATACGGCACCGATCAGCGGTAAGAGGATGATCACTACGAACCATGCGGGCTTCGGCAAGGAACGTATCAGATGCCTCGGCGCACGGCTGCATTCGATCAAGGTGTAGATCATCAAAGCGACCGAAACTACTGCTGCGAATATAAGGAGACGGACCATGTAATCATTCTAGTGATAATCGAGTTCACAGGTTCATCGGTAAACTTGAAGTTATGCAGTTTCTGAAATATACAGCTCTTCGCCTGGGCATCTTCTGCGCAGTGTTCCTTGGTCTTTCGTGGGGTCTGAACTGGCCTATCTTCGTTTCCGGAATCATCGGGCTGATCTTCGCGTTCGCGGTAGCCTACTTGTTCTTTAATAAACTTCGTCTAAAAGCGAACGAGGACGTGCGTAAAGCTTTTGCTAAAACCTCGGCAAGTAAGACGCAGAAGCAGCTGGACGATGAAGCTGTCGAAGATGAATTTGATGAAGATCAGCGACGCAATCACCGAACTGCAGAATAAACGTCAACATAATTTGCGTGCTCGGTAACTGAGTTCTTAACTCCAGTGACCTTTTGAGCAGAAAAAGTCTTGGCTCATCATTTCCCGCGAGGGCAGTGATGAGCCAAGGCTTTGGTGATTAAGCGCTAAATACCCGGTGGGCTAGAACCAAGTCTGCAAGATAATGGCCAGCGCAAAGAGCAAGGCATAGACCATGTTCAGCATGCCGGTCTGCTTGAGAACCTTAACCAGCTTGGGAAGCTCGTGTTCACGCAGCATCAGCAACGATGGTGCGATAGCTGGGATGAAAGTAAGCAGTAGCAACCACAGCCAAGGGAAAGTTCCGGTAGCTAGCAGTGGCAACAAGATCGCTACGGCAATCATCAACACGTAGCTCAGACGGGCATTGTGTTCGCCGAGGCGCACAGCCAAGGTAATTTTCCCAACCTCTTTATCGGTGGGGATGTCCCGAACGTTGTTGGCCATGAGTAGCGCGCAGCCAATCAAACCGGTACCAATCGCACCCAATATGGAGGTCAGTGGCAGTTCATTGATCTGAGTGAAGGTCGTGCCCAGGGTCGCTACTAATCCAAAGAAGATGAAGACGTAGATATCACCAAGGCCGCGGTAGCCATAAGGATTTTTGCCACCGGTGTAGCCCCACGCAGCAAAAATGGCTGCCACGCCAACTAGCAACAACGGCCATGATGCGGAGACGACCACCAGGGTCAGGCCCGCAATAGCTGCCAGGCCAAAGCAGGCGAAGGCGAGGTTGCGTACGTTCTTCGGGGCAGTGAGTTTGGAGCCCGTAAGACGGAATGGGCCGACACGATCATCGTCAGTGCCGCGGATTCCATCGGAGTAGTCGTTGGAGTAGTTAACGCCAACCTGCAACAGCAAACCGACTATCAACGCCAGAACAAAACGGACCCAGTGAAGGGTGCCTGTTTCGCCCACTGCGGCCGCGGTGCCAATAACTACCGGGGCGATGACGATAGGCAAGGTGCGCAAACGTGCACCGGAGACCCATTGGGAAAGTGTGGCCACTTTCAGTCCTTTCGGGGCAAAAGAAAAACTCGTACCCTCTAGTTTCCCGCGAATGGGCGGGCAAGGCGAATCGAGTTAGTTGCGCGCACCGAGTTCATCAATGATCAGCTTGCGGTCGAACTTGCCGTTGGGCAGTTGTGGCAACCCGTTAGGGTAGTGCCGAACATACTTTGGCACGGCTTCTTTGCCCAAGGTTCGGCGCACCGCGTCGAAGGCTGCCTCGGTTTTGGTGGGTCCGCTGAAAGCTAAGCCAACGCTTTGACCCCACTGCGGATCAGGCACTGAAACGACCAAGGTTTGGGTGAAGAATTCTTCCAGGATGCCCTCGATCTTGGAAGCTGAGAGCTTGATGCCACCAGAGTTGATCACGTCATCCACGCGCCCAACGATGCTTAGTCGCTGGCCCTGAACAGAGCCCAAATCATCGGTAACGTACCAGCGGTGTCCATCGTGTTCTACAAAGTGCTCTGCGGTGGCCTCTGGGGAATCCACGTAGCCATCGGCCAGCATGGGGCCAGAAACCCAGATGCGAGAATCGTGTTCGGCCAGCTGCACGCCGGGCAGTGCGCTGCCGTTGTACACCAATCCACCCGAGGTCTCTGAAGACCCATAGGTTTGGAAGATCTTCAGTCCGTGGTGTCGAGCGTTGACGAGCAAGTCCTTGCTGGCGCGGGCTCCGCCGAGCAAGATGGCGTCAAAGCGTTTGAGCGCGGTCAAGGTAGCCGGATCAGCGTCATCAAGCAGGCGAGCTAGCTGGGTTGGTACCAGCGAGGTGAGGCGTCGCTTTTCAACCATCTGCTGTGCAGCCTGAGTGAACGAGGAAGCTGAAAAACTACCCGACAAATCCATGACCACAGGTTTGGTTCCGGCGAACAAGGAGCGAGTCAGCACGCTGAGCCCGGCCACATAATGCACCGGCAAAGCCAACAACCACTGGCCCTCAAATCCTAGGTACTCAGCAGTGGCCTGCGCACTTGATGCCAGCGCCTCAACACTGAGCACCGTGCGCTTGGCCCGACCAGTAGAACCGGAGGTGCGCACCACCGCCATGGGTTGTTCAAAGCCGGGCAGATCCTGCTCGGTGAGGTATTCGATGCGCCAGCCTGAGTCGCTGCTTTCGTCGATGATGACTTCAACAGCCGGGCCATCGTCGTTAGCGACGTTGGCCAGTGCCGAGAGCAGTTCCTGAAGCTGTGCGTCCATAGTGGTTCCTTGTGCCGGTGCCAGTGATTAGAAGTAGTACGGGTAGTTGGACCAGTCAGGGTCCCGCTTGCCCAAGAACGCGTCGCGTCCCTCTACGGCTTCGTCGGTCATGTAGGCCATGCGGGTAGCTTCGCCGGCAAAGACCTGCTGACCGGCCAGTCCGTCATCAGCCAAGTTGAACGCAAACTTGAGCATGCGGATGGCTTGCGGGGATTGCTTGGCGATGTCCGCTGCGTATTCCAATGCAACTTCTTCCAGACGCTCATGATCAACTGATTCATTAACCGCGCCCATGCGTACCATGTCATCTGCGGAGTATTCGCGGGCAAGGAAGAAAATCTCGCGGGCAGTCTTCTGACCTACCTGGCGGGCCAGCAGCGCCGAGCCATAGCCAGCATCAAAGGAACCGACGGTGGCGTCGGTCTGCTTAAACTTGCCGTTTTCTTTGGAGGCGATGGTCAAGTCAGAAACTACGTGCAGTGAGTGTCCGCCACCCGCGGCCCAACCGTTGACCACGCACAGGACAACCTTGGGCATGGTGCGCATCAGGCGCTGTACTTCAAGAATGTGCAGGCGTCCGGCGCGGGCAGGGTCGATTGACTCGCGGGTCTCACCCTCGGCGTAGCGGTAGCCATCACGGCCACGGATGCGCTGGTCGCCACCGGAGCAGAAGGCGTGCCCGCCATCTTTGGCTGATGGTCCGTTGCCGGTGAGGATGACGGTGGCCACATCACTGGTCATACGGGCGTGATCCATAGCGCGGTAAAGCTCATCAACGGTGTGCGGGCGGAAAGCATTGCGCACCTCGGGACGGTCAAAGGCGATACGGACCGTTGGTAGGTCGCGAGTGATTTCGCCGTAGGTATTGCGCTCTACCTGACGGTGGTAGGTGACGTCGGTGAAGTCGAATCCTTCAACCACGCGCCAGCGCATTGGATCAAAGACGTCGGAAACCTTTTCGGGCAGGGCTGAGCTGTTCTGGCTATTCACCCTCTAAATGCTAGTACCTTGAACCTGTTTGCGCGGACTGTGGCGCACAAACCGATGGTTTTGAACGCAGTGAATCTCGGTGCCACAGCGAAGGGGCTTGGGAATTAGCCAAAAATTGACTGAAACCCAAGCCCCGCACGGTTGGTTGACGATAGGCGTCTAGCGTTAGTTCTTCTTCACTGGTCCTTCTTCACCGTCGCTAGAATCCCGGTGTCGTGGGCATCAGGGATCTCGGTGCCTCGTAGGGAGGCGCCCGCGGTTTCCGGCATGTACTTGATGGCGATCATGCCAATGACGCAGGCGATCATCATGTAGACCGCAGGGAAAAGTAGGAAGCCTGTGGCATCAATGGCAGCCTCATTAACGATGGCCGCGGTTCCGCCAAAGAGTGCGGTAGCAATGTTGTAGGTGACCGCAAACCCGGCGAAGCGAACATGTGAGGGGAACATGGCCGGGAACGTGGCAGTAATCGTTGCCAACTGCGGAATGTACAACAGTCCGAGTACCGCAAAGCCAACGATGGCCCAGCCAAAGCTTTGTCCCATGAGCCAGAACATTGGTACAGCCAGAACAAATAATCCAATGACCGACGTGTACCACATGGGTCGGCGGCCCACCCTGTCAGAGAGTGATCCAGCAAAGGGGATGACTGCCATCATGGCCACCTCACCGATCAAGATAGTGGCCAATGAAGCCTTGGAATCCAGACCTAACTGAGTTTCCAGATAGGTCGGCATGTAGCTGAGCAAGGTGTAATTCACGACGTTCAGTGCAATGACCAGCCCGCTCATGGTGAGCATTGGCTTCCAATAGGTCATCACTAATTCTTTGAGTGTGCTCTTCTGCTGGGTTTCTTCGGCTTCTTGCATCTCCTGGAAGACTGGGGTGTCTTCCAACTTGCTTCGCAAGTACAAACCGATCAGGCCCATCGGTAATGCGAGGAAGAACGGGATGCGCCAGCCATAAGCCATCATGGATTCTTCGCCCAGGGTGATCTGCAGCAGAAGCATGATTCCAGTGCCTAAGGCGAACCCGCCCAGTGTGCCGAACTCAAGGAATGATCCAAAGAAGCCACGTTTGCGGTCCGGGGCATATTCGGCCATGAAGGTTGCTGCGCCACCGTATTCACCGCCCGTTGAGAAGCCTTGGACCATGCGAAGCAAGACAAGCAAGATCGGTGCAAAGACACCGATGGTTTCAAAGGTTGGAAGTACACCAATCAAGAATGTCGCAAGAGACATCATAATGATGGTCAAAGCGAGGATCTTTTTGCGTCCCAGTTTGTCCCCGAGTGGACCCCAAACCAGTCCGCCCAGTGGGCGAACCAGGAAGGAGAGCGCAAAGGTGGCCAAAGCCATGAGTGTGCCGCCCTCGGAAGGGAAGAAGTGTGCGGTGATATAGGTGACGGCTACCGCATATACACCGTAGTCGAACCACTCGGTCATGTTACCCATGGCGCTGGCGGCGGTAGCTTTACGAATTTCTTGGCGTCCGGCGGTGGTATTGATGTCAGGGCCGATGTCATGAGACAAATCGGGAGAAAAAGAATCGGCAGGTGTTGCGTGGTTGGGTTGGCTGTCATCCGGTGGCATAACTGCTCCGTTGCTCTTCAGCTTTTCGTCGACCGGACGCCCAGGGGATACCTCGTTATATTGACCCTGGGTGACGGTCCACGATCTGGGCAGGTGCCCAGAGTCGGTCAATCTCCACAGGCTACGTCAGGAGAATTCGAGATTCAATGTTTGACATGGATTTGTTTGTTTAGACGCTCTGTGAAATTTGCCAAATAGGTTCACGTTCTTGACGGCGAGTGAACCTTTCTGTGATTCTATTAGTGAACGAATGGTCGGTAAGTTTATGCGGTGGTTTGCGCCACCGCGAAAAACATCTTTCCGGACCCTGACCCCTGAGGTTCAATAAGTGGGGTTGGCCCCGGAGTACAAAGGAGTATTCATGGCTGAGGCATATTTGGTGGGCGGAACCCGTACTCCTGTGGGGCGTTACGGTGGCGCGCTGAGTCCGGTACGCCCAGATGACTTGGCAGCCATCACTATTTCTCAGCTCATCAAAGCCTCAGGCATTGACCCAGCAGCGGTTGATGAAGTGATTCTTGGCAACGCCAACGGTGCAGGCGAAGAAAATCGCAACGTGGCCCGCATGGCAGCGCTCCTTGCCGGGTTGCCGGTGAGTATTCCGGGCATTACGGTCAATCGCTTGTGTGCCTCGGGGATGAGTGCCATCACCATGGCCAGCCATATGATCAAGTCCGGAGCTGCCGACATTGTGATTGCCGGCGGCGTCGAGTCCATGTCCCGCGCCCCTGGGTAATGGAGAAGCCAGATAAAGCATTTGCCAAGCCCGGAGCCGTTTTTGACACGTCTATTGGCTGGCGTTTTACCAATCCTCAATTTCTCTCCGGTGAGCTATCCCGCGAGGGCAAAGCAACTTTCTCCATGCCAGAAACGGCCGAAGAGGTGGCCCGCGTATACGGCATCTCCCGCGAGGACTGCGACGAGTTTGCCGTACAGTCCCACGCCAAAGCCATAGCCGCCATCCAGGCGGGGCACTTCCGTGACGAGATTGTTCCGGTAATTGTTAAGCACCGCAAAGGTGAAATGGTTGTTGATACCGATGAGGGCCCACGTGAAGGGACAACTCTTGAGGTGCTCGCCGGGCTACGGCCAGTAGTAAAGGGCGGCAGCGTGGTCACCGCCGGCAATGCTTCCTCGCTCAACGATGGCGCCTCAGCAATTCTGGTCGTTTCCGAACGCGCCCTAAAAAAGTACGGGCTGAACGCCCGAGCACGCATTATCGACGGCCAGGCCGTCGGACTGGAACCAGAAATCATGGGCATGGGGCCGGTGCCGGCTACCCGCAAGGTGCTTGATCGTGCAGGGCTAAAGATCGATGAGATCGGCGCCATGGAAATCAACGAAGCGTTTGCTAGCCAGTCCTTGGCCAGTATCCGAGAACTGTCAGTAGACCCAGACATCGTGAACCGCGACGGTGGGGCTATTGCTCTGGGCCATCCGTTGGGCTCAAGCGGTTCGCGCATAGTCATTAGCCTGCTGGGCCGAATAGAACGTGAACTGGCAGGTGCTGAACGCAAACTTGGTGTGGCCACCATGTGTGTTGGCGTGGGGCAAGGTTCAGCGATCCTCTTGGAAGGTGTCTAAACATGGACAACCTGACGCAGAACTTTGACACGATTCTCGTCACTGAAGGTGAAGATCGGCTTTGGGTTCGCCTGCACCGACCAGAGGTGCGCAATGCCATCGATCAGTTAATGGTTGATGAGCTACACACAGTGTGTTCCTACCTGGAAAAAACCCGAAGATCTTGATCCTTGCCGGTACACCGGGCCAAGCGCCCAGCGAGGAAAATCCCAAGGGGAGCAAGGGGATCTTTGCCTCCGGTGCGGACATCTCCCAGTTACGTGAACGTCGCCGCAATGACGCCCTGGCCGGAATTAACTCCGGCATCTTCGAGCGCATCGCCAAGCTTCCCATGCCAGTTATTGCTGCTCTAGACGGATTTGCTTTAGGTGGCGGAGCTGAGTTGGCCTATGCCGCAGACTTCCGTATCGGCACCCCCGAACTTCGAATGGGCAATCCGGAAACCAACCTTGGGATCATGGCTGCCGCCGGTGCGACCTGGCGACTCAAGGAACTCGTGGGTGAACCGCTGGCCAAAGAGATCCTCTTGGCAGGCAAAGTGCTTACCGGCCAGCAATGTCTTCAGGCTGGTCTGGTCACCGAACTGCATGAGGCGGCGGACCTTGATACCGGCGCTGAAGCTTTGGCTGATCGGATTGCCGCCCAAGACCCGCTGGCGGTGCGCATTACCAAGTCGGTATTCCATAGCCCACGTGAAGCCCACCCGCTCATCGATACCTTGGCCCAAGGAATGCTTTTGAATCCCAAGCCAAATTTGATCGTATGCAAGAATTCCTTGATCGAAAGAAGAAGTAACCATGAGCGCAAGTAACACCTTGGCCGCCGGCCAACTTCCGCAACGCAGCGGAGTGCTCGGTGGCGGACGCATGGGCGCCGGTATCGCCCACGCACTATTGATTAGCGGAAGTACCGTGGTCATAGTTGAGCGCGATGATGCCTCGGCGCAGGCTGCTTTTGAGCGAGTAGCTCAGTCCGTGGAAAAGTCCATCGAGCGCGGTGTGGTCAGCGAATCCAAGACCGAGCTACTGCAACGTTTTTCGGTCAGCACTGACTATCAGCAGTTCGCCAACGCTCAGCTGGTGATCGAAGCGGTTCCCGAAATCTGGGACCTCAAGGTTTCTTCCTTGCAAGCAGTTGAGCAGGTACTAGCTGCCGATGCGGTCTTGGCTTCGAATACGTCCTCCCTATCGGTGAGCGGCTTGGCCAAAGAATTAGAGCGTCCGGAAAAGTTCCTCGGACTGCACTTCTTTAATCCGTTCCCGCGTCCACATTGATCGAAGTAGTCATCGGTGAACAAACCGATACCAGCTTGATCGAGGCCTCACGTGGTTGGGTTCAGGCCTTGGGAAAGACCGCAGTGGTGGTCAATGATGCTCCGGGTTTTGCTTCCTCACGCCTGGGGGTAGCTATCGCATTGGAAGCGATGCGCATGGTTGAAGAAGGTGTCGCCAGCGCCGAAGATATCGATAACGCCATGGTGCTTGGCTATAAGCACCCGACCGGTCCACTGAAGACCACCGATATTGTCGGACTGGATGTGCGTTTAGGAATTGCCGAGTACCTGCATGAAACTCTGGGGGAGCGGTTTGCGCCACCGCAGATCCTCAAGGATTTGGTGGCTGAAGGAAAGCTGGGGCGCAAGAGCGGCCAAGGCTTCTATAGCTGGTAGGAAATATCGGCAATTGGTCACAACACTTTCAGTCCCGTCGGTCGTAGCTGACCGGCGGGACTGAACGTTTTAAGGAGCCTAGAACAGGTGGCCTAATAATGAAGCGAACAGCTCATCGGGATCATGCACATGACCCTTGGAAGCAAACCACTCGCAGAGGTTCAGGCAGTCACGATGTAAGAAGTCCATACCGTGCGGATTGCCAGCGAGGTCCACACATTGCGGGACATCGATAACAACTAAGCGCTCGCCGGAGACCAGAAGGTTGTACGCCGATAAGTCACCGTGAGCCACTCCCAGCCGCGCGAACTTCTCCAACGCATCGGTGAGTTGATCCCACAAAGCAGGTAGCCGTGGATCAAAACGCGCAAGCTGTTGAAGTCGCGGGGCTGCGGCGAACGGATCATCTGGGTCGGCAATGAACTCCATCAGGATTTCGGTGCCGTCGATCTGTACTGGGTAGGGCACCGGGATCCCTGCCTCATAACAACGCAAGAGATAGGTCCACTCGGCGTTGGACCACTGCAAAGCTGCAATGTCTCGGCCATAGGCAGAGTTATTGCGGATTGCGCGGTTATCACGGGAGCGACGTGCTGAACGGCCGTCACTATAGGCCTGCGAACGGCTAAATTGCAGGTGGTCGCGACTGCGGTAACGTTTGGCCGCCAGCAGGCTCTTGCGCTCGCCGATAGCACGTTCAAGCAAAAAGACGTCGCCTTCTTTGCCTGTCTTGAGGATGCCTAACTCGGTATCGAGGGCGCCAGCATCTTCAATGAGCCACAGTGGATAGGGCTGAGGACCTCTCAGAGCCTTCTCAACAAATGGCCACGTTGAGTAGCGTTGGCCGGCTGGTGGTTCATCGGTGAATGATTCATTCCAGACAGGCTTGTGCTTGTGGAATTTGAGTTCTGTCTCAGTGTCAGCGGATTTTGACGTGATCAGCTGTGAGCTGGTGGATGGTTCTCCAGCAGGGAAATGCATTGGGGGAAGTCCTTAAGGAAAGAGGTAACTGACCGGGAATAGCGGTAAACAATCATCGTTACCCCTCCTTCAATAGACTGATTGACACTTGTCAATGACTAAGACTCTACAACAGTGAATCAATATGTTGCAATGGGTAAATGAGTCAGGAAGTGAACTATCACAAGCAGGTCGGGGACCTGGCGTGGTCAGGGGCGGTGAATGCGCGACATATCTGCGGAACTTTCTATCGCATGGGTCGCCATGAATGGCTGAGCGCTGAAGGTTGGCAGCAAATGCATGCCGATGGCGTGGCCAAGGTAATTGACCTGCGCAACCCAGCGGAGATTCATCGGCGAGAACATGACCCAGCGGTACCCGAGGTCAGTCTTGCTCGTATTGAACTAGTGAACCTGCCACTGGAAACCCCGGGCAATCAACGCTTTGAGTCCATCGCGGTTCCTTACATGAATCACACCAGTATGTATCGGTTGGTCTGCGAAGAATTTGGCAGCCAGCTACGTGAGGTCTTTGAAAATTTGGCGGATTCACAAGGGGCCACCGTGATTCATTGCTCGGCAGGACGTGATCGTTCAGGACTTATTGCGACGCTCTTGCTTGATTTGGCTGGTCAGGGAAACCAGATTCTGAAGCATGATGAACTTGCGGTGCGAGGCATTAATGAATGGCACCGGGTATCGCCCCGCAAGCACCCGTACGAGAGTTTTCGTGAGGAAGAAGAACTGCGACAGGTCATCAATGAGCGCGCGGTAGCACTGGAAAAATTCTGTACTTGGATTGGTTCAGCGCAGTCCTACCTCGAACAGCAGGGTATGGACCCGGCATTGTTGGAGCGTTTACGAATCTTGGCGAAAGATGACTCATTGATCTGAGGCAGCTTAAGGTGTCCCCGGTCACGCTCTTCCTGATATGGTTTAAGTTAATACTGACCGACCGTTCAGGAAGGAATTGTGTCAATGTCGACAAAACAGATCAGCGCAGTACCCAGCTTCATCGCGGGACAATGGTGGACTCCCGAATCTCAGGGAGGAACCGAGGTTCGCGATGCCAATACCGGAGAGCTGCTGGCCTCGGTAACTAGTGACAAATTGGATGTTTCCGCCGCCGTTGTCTATGGCCGAAGCACCGGGCACCAAGAACTTGCCAAGCTCACCTTGCACGAGCGGGCGTTGAAGCTCAAGGAACTGGCGCTGTATCTGAATGAACGACGCAAGGATCTCTACGAGATCTCGTTCAAAACCGGAGCCACGAAAACAGATTCCATGGTGGATATTGATGGCGGCATTGGTGTGCTCTTTACGTTCTCTTCCAAGGGACGTCGCGAACTACCCAACAACAATGTCATTCTTGACGGCCCCACTGAGCCACTAAGCAAAGACGGCTCATTTATCGGCACACATATCTACACCGCCATGAGCGGAGTAGTGGTGCAGGTGAATGCCTTCAACTTCCCGGTCTGGGGCATGCTGGAAAAATTTGCCCCCGCCTTTATTGCCGGTGTTCCAACCATCGTTAAGCCAGCAACGCCAACGGGCTACCTGGCAGAGGCCGCAGTACGACTGATGCTCGATTCAGGCATCCTGCCAGAAGGATCCTTGCAGCTACTTTCAGGCTCAGCCCGAGACCTCATGGATCATCTGGATTACCGTGACATGTTTGCCTTCACTGGCTCAGCTGCCACCGCAAACAAACTTAAATCCCATCCAAACGTTATCGACGGGGAGTGCGATTCGCGGCTGAAACCGATTCCCTGAACGCGGCCATTCTAGGTTCGGACGCAGAAGTGGGAAGCGCCGAATTTGAGGCCTTCGTCAAGGTAGCCGTCACTGAGATGACCAGCAAGGCCGGCCAAAAGTGCACCGCCATCCGTCGCAACATCGTTCCCTCGCGCTTGGTTGACCCAGTGATTGCAGCTATCGGAGAGCGCATTGACCAGCGCGTGGTCATTGGTGATCCGCGCGTAGCGGGCGTGAATATGGGAGCTTTGGCTTCACTGGAGCAGCTGAGCGATGTGCGGGCTGCCGTGCAAGATATGATGGCTGCCGGCGGCGAGCTGGCCTATGGACGTCTTGACGCGCCAGCGGTGCGCGTAGCGCCCGAAAAGGACGCTGTTGCACAAGCCGGTGCTTTCATGTCACCGATTGTTCTTCGCTGGAATGATGCACGTAATCCACTGGTGCACTCGCGTGAAGCGTTTGGACCAGTCAGTTCGGTCATCGGCTACGAGAACCTGGACGAAGCAATCGAACTGGCTGTCATGGGTGCCGGGTCCCTTGTAGCAACCGTGTGCAGTAACGACGCTGAGACGGTGCGCGCGCTGACCTTGGGCATCGCTGCGCATCACGGACGTGTTCACATCCTGAATCGAGAAACTGCTCGTTCAACAACTGGCCACGGCTCACCGGTACCGCATCTGGTCCACGGCGGACCAGGCCGTGCCGGTGGCGGCGAAGAGCTAGGCGGAATCCGTTCGGTCAAGCACCATATGCAGCGCACCGCCGTACAGGGTTCACCAAATATGCTCACCGCGCTGAGCGGAGTATGGCACTTAGGGGCCGACCAACGATTGGCTGGAAGTGAAAAGTTTGGTGGCGATGCGCAGTACGTCCACCCATTCCGTAAGTCACTTGCCGAGCTGCGCGTTGGGGACGGATTCGCCTCGGATCTGCGTGTTGTGCACTTAGAAGAAATTAGTGAATTCGCGCAAAAAACCGGCGATACCTTCTACGCTCACACAGACGCCAAAGCCGCGGAAGCTAACCCATTCTTCCCAGGGATTGTTGCCCACGGCTATCTTCTGGTGTCATGGGCCGCGGGCCTCTTCGTTGAGCCAGCACCGGGGCCGGTACTGGCCAATTATGGGTTAGAAAACCTACGGTTCATCACTCCAGTTTCGGCCGGGGACGCCATTCGCGTGACGCTGACGGCCAAGAAAATCACCCCGCGCGTCACCGATGAATATGGCGAGGTCGCGTGGGACGCAATCTTGCACAATCAGCATGATGAGATCGTGGCAACCTACGATGTTTTGACTCTGGTGGAGAAAGAAAATATCACTTACGCAAACTTCGGAAGCTAAGCTCTTAGATCCATAGAAGGTGGGCGTCGCACTATGCGACGCCCACCTCTTTCGTGTCTGCTCCGATGAACTGTGGAGCCCATGTAAGCGTTTCCAAAATGTTCTCAAACTCATACTCATGGCAAAAAACTTTCGTCAATCTAGGCCGAGAATATCGCTGATTTAACCTGTTTACAGAAATTTACTTCTTGGTTAGACCTAAGAAAGCGTTTACAGTTGTGCCTCAGGTCACATATTGATGGGGAGATGTGTGGCTAGTCGATTCGGAGCGCAGGTTCCGCCGGATCGTTGCCCAATCATCACATCAAAGGAGCATTTCTGTGGGACTTTTGTCATCACGCGCCAAATCAACTAGACGCAGAATCGGAGCACGAGCGGCCAAACCAGCTGCCGCTCTAGCCGCCTCACTAGCCTTGTTGGCTGCCCCATTGTTCGCCGCCCCAGCTCAAGCGACAACCCCATCAAACAACGGGAAGGATGTCATTCTTAACCTCTTCCAGTGGAACTGGAACTCGGTGGCCCAAGAATGTAAATCAAGCATCGGACCAGCAGGCTTCGGGTACGTTCAGGTTTCACCACCCGCTGAGCACCTTCGCGGAACAGCCTGGTGGACTTCCTATCAGCCGGTGAGCTACAAGGTGGACTCAAAGCTGGGTAACCGCGAAGAGTTCTCGGCCATGGTCAAAAGCTGTAACGATGCAGGCGTCAAAGTAGTCGCCGACGCCGTGGTCAATCACATGGCTGGTGTGGGCCAGTCCGGTACCGGGACCGCCGGCTCGCCATTCTCGGAAGACAACTTCCCAGAGTATTCGGCCCAAGACTTCAACGATTGCCGCACCAACATTTCCAACTACGCTGACCGCTGGCAGGTTCAAAATTGCCGGCTAGTCGGACTGCAAGATTTGAAGACTTCCAGCAGCTACGTTCAGCAGAACATCGCAGACTATCTTGATGATCTGGTCTCGCTAGGTGTCTCCGGATTCCGCATTGACGCCTCAAAGCACATCCCGGCTTCTGATCTTGAGGCGATCAAATCAAAGATGAAAAACTCGGGTGTTTACTGGGTCCATGAAGTTATCGGAGCATCTGGGGAACCTATCCAGGAAAGCGAATATCTAGGTAGCGGCGACTCATTTGAATTCGACTATGCCCGTCAGCTGAAGAACGACTTTGATGCACAGATTTCCAACCTGCGTTTCATCGGTGATGGCAAGTTTAACGGCGCCAATGCTGGGGTCTTCGTGACTAACCATGACACCGAACGCAATGGTGAAACCATGAACTACAAATGGGGAGCCAAATACCTGCTAGCGAACGTTTTTATGCTTTCTTGGCCTTACGGTTCGCCCTCGGTGTACTCAGGCTTCTCATTCACTGACAAGGAATCCGGTGCTCCCGGCGCCAGCGATTCTTCGGTGCCCAACGCCAACTGTGATTCATCGGCATGGACCTGCGAACAGCGGCAAGAAGAAATTATTGGAATGGTCGGATTCAACAATGCCGTTGGCGACGCTGCGGTAAGCAACTGGTGGGACGACGGAAATAACCAGATCGCCTACGGACGAGGTAACAAGGGATTTGTCGCCATTAACAACACCGGGGCTGCCACTACCCGTCAGTACACTAGCGCGCTAGCTGCCGGGACCTACTGCGATGTCGTCTCCGGTGCGGACTGCTCGCAGAAGATCACCGTGGGAGCTGACGGCAAGTTCACCGCGACCATACCTGCGTACGGTGCACTGGCGTTGCACGTGGGTGCACTCGGTGATGGCTCAATCGGTGGGGGAACCGACCCGGTCGAAGAAGCCGGTGACGTTAGTGTGGCAGTAACTGCCGAAACCACACTGGGGCAGAATATCCGAATTGTCGGCAACCAGGCGATGCTGGGTAATTGGGACCCGGCCAAGGCGCTGGCGCTCTCCTCGGCAAATTACCCGAGCTGGACCGGCACCGTGGACCTTCCTGCCGGGACAACCTTTGAGTACAAGTACATCAAGTATGACCAGAACGGGAACACCAGTTGGGAGTCCGGAGGCAACCGCACCGCCACTGTTGGGGCCGATGGATCACTGGTTCTGAAAGACAGCTGGCATAACTAGCTCCAACAAAAAAATCCCGCCCAAAAATGGGCGGGATTTTTTGCGGAAAACTTACTTTTCAGAGTCAGCGTTCAGCTTATCCAAAGTGGCTTGCTTTGCCTTTTGCAGTGCAAGTTCTTCTTCGCTCAGTTCCTCATGAGCAACCTCTGAAGCACCGGACAGGTTGCGCCAGAGGTAGAAGCCATACACGGCGGCCAGGGCGATAAATACGTACAAGCCGATCATGCCCAGCATTGGGGAGATCATGAAGTAAATGACCAGATCAGCGATGGCCGCAAGGGCCAACAACAGCCAACCCTCACGAACGCCTCGTGCGATCATCACGAAGGATGCGAAGATCGCTGCGTCGGCGAAGTACATGACCCAAATTTCCGGCGTAGCGCTCAGGAAAGTGGAGTTGAACAAGAATGGGCCGAATCGCAAAGCAACCAACAAGATCAGGCCAACAAGCATGCCAACGGCAGACCACATGGTGATTCCAGTACGGGTTACTTCACGGGTGAACTTGCCGTGAAGCTTGTATTGGGAGAACCGCCAGAGGCCAAAGATCGGCAGCAGCAACAGCGGAATACCGTAGATCAGTCCAAGAAGGTCAAACTGCAGCGCAGAAATCAGTGGGCCGACAAAAACGGCAAGAATCAGAGTCCACCAACCCAGATCGTTGCGATGGGCCAGCAAGATTGCAGAGACGAAAACTAGCAACATGCTTGCGGCGGACAGCAGGATTTGAACATAGGAACTATTGCTGTCAGCAGTAGCCATGAAAAGGGTTTGTAAGATTGAATCCACGGTGCTCTTCACTCGATCGATTGGCAACGGCAGGTGCACAAGGCACCCCTTAGATGCTAGCCGTGATTCCTGTGAGTCAGTGAATCCTGTAAGGGTTGGATGCAACACAACCCTCGTGCCTGATGATGCAGAAACAAGAATGCGACCCTCTACCCGTAAGCAGAAGGTCGCATCCTCAAAGTTGCTAATCTAGCTATTACGACTTGGTGTGCAAACCGGTGAACAGCAAAGAGATGGCTTGTTCTTCAAGCTTCGTCGCTTCGAGGGGACCATCTACGCGGTACCAATCCACCAATGAATTGATCATGCCGAAGAGTAATCTGGCGGTGCTTCGTGGATCTAGATCTTCTCGAAGCTTGCCGTCGCTCTGCGCAGCTGTGACCAATTCAGCTAACTGGCGGTCCATGGCGCGTCGGCGCTCCAACGCTTGACGTTCAAGTTCGGTGTTGCCACGCAAGCGAAGCAACAAGGTGACGTACAGGCGCTTGTCAATCAAAATACGAATCGTTGAACGCAGGAAAAATTCGAGCCGTTCATCGGCGCTACCCTCATGGGACTGCACCTCGGTGATCACTGCTTCCAAAGGAATCAGTGCTTCATCCAAGGCAAGGCGCAACAAATCCTCTTTAGAAGGCACATGGTGATAAATCGCGGACTTGCTAATGCTCAGTCGGTCGGCGAGTTTACCCATCGAGGTCGCGTCGTACCCGTATTCGTTGAAAGCCTCAACGGCAATGCGCAATACGGTTTCCTGGTCGTAGCCGGGGCGCCCTCTTTTAGCCGGTCGACTTGCAGTGTCAGTGGTGTCCATGATGAATCGATTATTCCATGTCCCAGCTCGGATTACTGATTACGTAGGTCATAGATGCGCTTGAGTTTACCCATGGAACGCTCCAGCGATTCAGGTTCTACAACATCGATGGCACACGATGATCCAATGTGAATCTTGATCAGTTTGGCTAGTTCCTTGCCTGCGTGCTCGGCCTGCTCGGTGGAAGTATCCATGCGACGCTCCACCTTGACGGCCAACTGGTCCATGCGATCAGGGCGGGAGAGGATGAGTTGGAAGTGCGGGGAGAGACCCGGAACCTTCAGGATCAATTCTTCAACCTGGCTGGGGAACAAGTTCACGCCACGCAAGATGATCATGTCATCACTGCGTCCGGTGATTCGACCCATTCGACGGTGTCCGGGACGAACGCTGCCTGGCATTAGTCGAGTGAGGTCATGGGTGCGATAGCGAATGATCGGTAGGGCCTGTTTGGTCAAAGAAGTGAAGACCAATTCTCCGTGCTCGCCGTCGCCGAGGACCTTGGTTGGGTCAAAGGCATCAATGATTTCCGGACGGAAGTGATCTTCCCAGATGTGGCTGCCGTCTTTACGTTCATTTGATTCTCCAGCGACGCCTGGGCCCATGACTTCGGAAAGTCCATAGATATCGCAGGCATCAATATTGAACATTTCTTCTAGCTCGTGACGCATTTCTTCAGTCCACGGTTCTGCGCCGAGCACAGCAACCTTGAGCGAAGTGCTGCGTGGGTCAATGCCTTTGCGTTGCATCGCGTCCCCGATAGTCAGCAGGTAGGTTGGCGTGCACAAGATGGCATCCGGAGCGAAGTCTTGGATCAGTGAGATCTGCTTATCGGTTTGCCCACCGGACATCGGGATAACGGTAGCGCCCAGGCGTTCGGCTGCAGCGTGCGCGCCCAGTCCACCGGTGAAGAGTCCGTAACCATAGGCGTTGTGAACCTTCCAGCCTGGTTTCACTCCCGATAGGCGAAGGCACCTTGCGCCCAACTTGGCCCAGTCATCTAAATCCTGCTGGGTGTATCCAACAACGGTGGGTTTTCCCGTGGTTCCTGAGGAAGCGTGAATACGTGCAACTTCGTGCTGTGGGACGGCGAACATGCCAAACGGATAGGTCTTTCGCAGATCTTCTTTTTCCGTGAAAGGGAACAGCGACAGGTCGCTCAGTTCCTTGAGATCACTGGGATGGACGCCTGCAGCATCATACTTTTCCTTGTAATGAGGAACCTTGTTGTAGGCCAGATGCAGGGTGTCCTTCAAACGAGCAAGTTGGATCGATTCGATCTCATCACGGCTCATGGTTTCTTCTGCGTCAAGCGGGTTTGGCAGCTCAACACGGCGGGAGGTCTCAGACATGCTAGAACTTTCGTCAGGAATGGACTGGGGGATTAGCGCGATTTTGGCTTAGGTATGGTGCGGGAACGTCCGCGGAATTCGGCGATAACTTCGCTAGTGCCGTCGCTGGTTTCTTGAGTGACCGTAATGTCGTAGAGTCCGCTACGTCCTTGTTGCGAGACTCGGTTGCCGGTGGCAGTGAGTTTTCTGCCCAGCACTGCTGGCTTTAGGAAGTTGATGTCTGCTCCGGAGGCCACGGTGATGGTTTCTTCGGAGCCTTCGACTTCATTGCAGCTCATGGCGAATGCGGTGTCTGCAAGGGTGAAGATCATCCCGCCATGACCAATGCCAAAGCCATTGAGCATTTCTTCACGAAGCTCCATGGTGATGACCGCATGTCCGTCACTGGCTTCGATGACTTCAATGCCTAGCCATCGGGCGGCAGTATCATTGCGGAGAATCTCGTGGGGTAACGGCTCTTCTACCTGAGTTTTGGTCATCATTGTCCTTCGCCGATTTATTTACCGAACGATCATTAGGTAATAACATAATGTGAGCTAAGTCAAGTTTTTGAACAGTTGGGTATCCCGTATTGCGCCAGAGGGCGAGAGGAAACTAGTCGGTGAAAATGCGACGGTGTAAATCAAGGATGAAGGGTTCCTTGATTCGGTTGTAGTCCATGACCAGAGCATCTTCACCATCGGTAGCCGCGATCTGTGCAGCGGCCTGTCGCTTCACCGCGGCGTAGGCATCACGGTCAACACTGTTGTGTCGCAGATGTTCACGGAAAATCATCATTCGCAGGTATTCAGGACTGCCTGCGGAAAAGATGTGAATGTTGGCATCCGACAGCCCAGACTCAATCGACGGTTTAAACATGCGGTGCGCGTACCAGCCTGGTTCCCGGTGCCAGAACACTAAGCCTGCCTGTTGCAACGCCGCCACATACGTACTTTCATCGTTGGCATCAGGCACCAACAAGGTGATATCGATGATCGGCTTGGCTGGCAGTCCAACTACCGAAGTAGAACCGGTATGTTCCACAGCTAAGGCAAGCGGCCCCAACGCCGAGGAAATAAGGGCAGCGAGGTTCGCGAAGTCGCTGGCCCAATGAGCTTGGGGTTCTTCGATGCGAATGTTTCCGCGCGTCAGTTGGCCACCAACCGCCTCATAACCCGGGTCTTCTTCGGGCTGAGATCGCAGTAGCGGGGGTACGGCAAGGTGCACAAATATCTTGTGGTGCCGGGCCAACGCCAATCTTCGGCTGACTTGGAAATCATACAGCCGATGGCACCGTAAAACTCGATGGCATCCTTATCGGTGGTCGCCCAAATGCTTTTGCCGTGGCGCTTTCGCAGTGCCTTCAGCAAACCATGTGCCAAGCCCTGTTGCTGGTGTTCGGGTAAGACGGCGAGGTATTCAAGGCACAACGAATACTTGTCACCATGCCGGTAGGCGGCCAAGGCGCAAATGTTCCCAGATTGAGTGAAACTGGCAAGAACATTCAGAGCTTGGCATTCGTCCAGTAGTTCTTCTAGGCCTTGTTCATCGGCAGGACTAGCGGCCAGCACCAGCAACCGACGCACCGCAGAGTCATCGCGGTAGTCGGTGATGCTGATGTGGCGCATGGCCGCTACTTGCTTCATGATCAGATTAGTTTGGTGCAACCCAAGGAATCTAAGGCAAAGGCGTAATCCCAGGCGCGAGACTTCCATGACTCGTATCGGCCCGAGGCGCCGCCATGGCCACCGTCCATTTCGGTTTTCAGCACGATCGGTGCCTCACCGGTGCCGACTTCACGAAGCTTGGCAACCCACTTCGCTGGCTCAACGTACAGCACACGGGTGTCGTTCAGCGAAGTAACCGCGGCAATCTTTGGGTAGGCCTGAGCAGTGACGTTTTCATACGGAGAATACGACTTCATGTAGTCATAGACTTCTTTGCTTTCAATCGGATTACCCCACTCTTCCCACTCCAAAGCAGAGAGTGGAAGATCTGGATCAAGGATTGATGTCAGTGCGTCAACAAACGGCACCTGAGCAATGATCGCGGTGTACAGCTGCGGAGTCATATTGGCGATAGCACCCATAAGAAGTCCACCGGCGGAGCCGCCAAGGGCGACAATGCGCTGCGGGTCAGCAAGGCCGGAATCAATGACGTGCTTAGTTGAATCAACAAAGTCCGTAAAGGTGTTCTTCTTGTGAAGCTTCTTGCCCTTCAAGTACCAATCGCGACCCAACTCGCCACCGCCACGCACGTGAACGATCACAAAGATGACTCCGCGATCCAAAACGCTCAACCGCGGGATGCCAAAGCCTGGGTCCATGGAAGCCTCATAGGAGCCGTACCCGTAGATCAGCACCGGCTGCGGTACGGAGGTATCCAGATCGACACGACGCATGACGGTCAAAGGAATCTTGGTTCCGTCAGCGGCGGTAGCCCAATCCCGAGTGGAGACATACTTGCTCGGGTCATAGTCATTGACCGGCGTCTGCTTGCGTAGAACCAAGCTCTGATCTTCTAGCCACAGGTCGTAAACCCGGGCAGGGGTGAAGTCAGCGGTGTAACTGATGCGGATCAGCGGTGCATCAAGTTCAGCAAAAGTCGGGGAGGCGGTGAACAACTCGTCTTCAAATTCAGGTTCGATCGGTGCTGCTTGCGCCGCGGTTCCCAACCCTTCCAGGGCCAGAAGCTGCACGCGTTCGCAGGTGTCACGACGTACCGAGAGGATCACGTGGGAACCGGTGAGGATCGTACCTTCAATCTTCACCGTGTCCTCATGAGCAACAACGCTCTGCCACTGCTCTGGAGACGTGTCTTTACCAAGCTGATCAATGTTTGCCAAAGACACCATATTGTTCGGTGCCTGGTAGTCGTGGGTGATCAGTGCTTGGCCGGCGGCTGGCATCAAGTCGATGCCGTGTAACAAGCCCAGATCACGGGGGACCAGCAAGGTGACAGCGGCGTTGCTGTCGGTCAGATCCAGCATGCTGGTTTCCGAGTACTCAGAGTTGCCGCTGGAAATCATCAGGACTTTGCGGTCTGGGCTCAGATCAAAACCAAGCCACATGCCCGGGTCGTTTTCTTCAAAGATCAGCTGGTCTTCGGCTGCATCGGTGCCTAAACGGTGTGCGCGAATCTGGTTAGGACGCCACGTTTCATCAACCACCGTGTAGAAAACGGTGGAGGAATCAGGGAGAAAGCTAAGCCGTAAAAGACGCCTTCGATAACGTCCGGCAAGAGCTGACCGGTCTTGAGGTCCTTGATGTAAAGGGTGAAGCGTTCATCTCCTGCATTATCAACGCAGTAGGCCAGTAGATTCCCTTCTTCATTCAGCGCCATGCCACCGAGGGAGAAGAAGGGTTGACCTTCAGCCAGTGCATTGCCGTCAAGCAAGACTTCTTCGGCCGGCAAGCTCTGTTCTGCATCAATTACTGGGGAGTCCAGTCGGCTACTGGATCCGAAGTATCGGTGGCCTTAACGCGGCACTGCACGGTGTAAGGCTTGCCCTCGGCTGAGCGGGTGAAGTACCACCAACCGCGGCGGCGAACCGGTACAGACAAGTCGGTTTCTACGGTGCGTGCCTTGATCTCGTTAAACAGGTCATCGCGCAGTGGCTGCTGGGCGGCGGTGACTGCGTCGGTGTAGTCGTTTTCAGCCTTGAGATGGTTGATCACTTCAGGGCTGGTCTTCTCCCTGAGCCACTCGTAGTTATCGATGAAATCATCACCATGGAAGCTGCGGGTGGTAGGGCGCTTGGCCGCGACCGGAGGAGTGTTATTCAACGATGCATCAGTCATACCCCTATTCAATCTCACGCGCACCACTTGTGGGCACTGGCTATGCTCAGCGCGGACAGAAGATCGTTGCCGGGTTTGGATCTCTGAGCACAATAGGCGCCAAAGCTTCCGGCTAGACTCTAATGCGCCTAGGCTTGCAGGAATAGGATCATGTCTGCAGCTCGGGCCACTCGCCCTTTAGTTTGAGAAAGCGATCATCAGTGGAAAAGAAACAGAGAGTTGCCCGGCACGGGCGCCTGCAACGATGGATTGCCGCGGCAGCCATCGGTTTGATGGCGTTGGTTGTTGGTGCGCCTTCGGCCATGGCCCAAGGCAACGAAAAAGTTGACGGTCAAACATACGTCATTGGTACCGACACCACCTTCGCCCCCTTTGAATTCCGTCAGGATGGCGAACTGACTGGTATCGATATGGACATCTTGCAGCAAATTGCTGATGACCAAGGATTTAAGGTTGAAGTCAGGTCCCTTGGCTTCAGTGCCGCTTTGGCTGCCCTTTCATCAAATCAGGTGGATGGCGTCATCGCAGGTATGTCGATCACCGATGAACGTAAAGAAATCTATGACTTCTCGGAGCCATATTTTGAGTCCGGTGTACAGATGGCTGTCGCCAAGAACAAAGACGACGTCAAGACTTATGAGGACCTCAAGGGCAAAACCGTTGTCGCCAAGACTGGTTCTGAGGGTGAAACCTACGCCAAGTCCATCGCTAAAAAATATGGGTTTACGGTCAAGTCCCTAGACCAGTCCGCGACCATGTATGAATCGGTGAAGTCAGGTTCCGCTGTAGCGGTATTTGATGACTACCCGGTGCTGGCCTACGGCATTGCTCAGGGTAACGGTCTGAAGACCGTGACCGACAAGGTGCCCGGTGGCTCCTACGGTTTCGCAGTTAATAAGGGTGAGAACACCGCCCTGTTGGCAGCCTTCAACGATGGTCTTGCAGAGCTAAAGGCCAACGGCGAGTACCAGAAGATTCTGGACAAGTACCTTTCTGATCCCAGCGCTTCGACTCCGGATAATTTCTTTGATCTAGTGGCCAAGTCCTTCCCGGCCTTGATGTCCGGTTTGTGGCACACCCTGTTGGTCACCGCGATCTCCTTCGCCATTGCTATGGTGCTTGGTCTGTTCTTCGGCTTCTTGAAGCTCTCGGGCAACATCGTGCTTCGCGGGATTGCCTCGACCTTCGTCAATATCTTCCGCGGAACCCCGCTGCTGCTCTGGGCCTTCATGTTCTACTTCGGTCTGCCACAGCTGACCGGTTGGGAAGTCTCAGTCTGGACCGCAGGTGTGCTGACCTTGTCGCTGAACGCTGGCGCCTATGTTGCTGAAATCGTTCGCGGTGGTATCCAGTCGGTGGATCCAGGCCAGCTTGAAGCTTCTCGCTCCTTGGGTCTGGGCTACGGCAAGTCGATGCAGAAGGTTGTTGTTCCTCAGGCTTTCAAGATGATGACTCCATCGTTGATCAACCAGTTGATCATCAGCCTGAAAGACTCCTCGTTGCTGTTGGCTATTGGCTTTGGCGAACTGCTCTACCAAGGTCAGCAGATTTACGCAGCGAACTTCCGCGTGACCGAAACCCTGCTCATCGTGGGTGTCATTTACTTCATCGCCATCATGGCCCTGACAAAGTTGGCTAACTACGCCGATCGGAGGTTCAACAAGTGAGCGCCGTAACCGAGCAGAGCTCCCAGATGAAAATCCAGGTCCAAGACCTGCATAAGTCTTTCGGTTCAAACAATGTTCTTAAGGGCATTGATCTTGATATTCGTGAAGGTGAAGTGGTGTGTGTCATCGGGCCTTCGGGTTCCGGTAAGTCCACACTGCTGCGTTGCCTGAACAAGCTGGAAGAGATTACTTCTGGCAAGGTGATTGTTGACGGTTTTGATGTCACCGATCCAAAGGTGGATATCAATGAGGTTCGCCGTCTTGTGGGCATGGTGTTCCAGCACTTTAACCTCTTCCCGCACATGACCGTCGCCGAGAACATCATGCTTGCTCCAGTGGAGCTGAAGAAGATGGACAAGGCCCAGGCACGCGAACGTGCGCTGGAACTTCTGGAACGTGTAGGGCTCAAGGACAAGGCCAACGCCCGTCCGGCATCCCTGTCAGGTGGACAGAAGCAGCGTGTAGCTATTGCTCGTGCGCTGGCCATGGCTCCAGGAATCATGCTCTTTGACGAGGCCACCAGTGCTCTTGACCCTGAGATGGTCGGCGAGGTGCTCCAGGTTATTAAGGAGTTGGCTGACTCGGGCATGACCATGGTCTTGGTAACCCACGAGATGGGCTTCGCCCGCGAGGTGGGTGACCGAGTGATCTTCATGGCTGACGGTGTGGTTTGTGAGCAGGGTGAGCCAGAGCAACTCTTTGGTAATCCGCAGCAGGAACGTACTCGTGACTTCCTTTCGAAGGTGCTCTAGTACGAAGTTCTAAAGCCAACGGATAAGGGCCGCGCTTCCTGCCCCAGCATCACGCTGGGGTGGGGAACGCGGCTTTTTCGTGATGAAGGTAACCGGAGTAAAACATCTAAGTGCTTGAAGCTTCAACTTGATCCGAATAGTGTTGAACGGGAAATCGAGCAGGAGACCCCTGACCGGCTGACGTTTCCGAGGAGCTAGATCATGAACAATCTGGAAAATAATCCCCGCCTACTTGCCGCTGCGCAGGCCATTTTGCGCCTTGTTATCGGATTCCTATTTGCCGCCCACGGTTGGCAAAAGTTCTCCCAGTTCACCATTGATGGCACCACCGCCAGCTTCGCTCAGATGGGCGTTCCTGCCGCAAGCTTGGTTGCCCCAGTGGTAGCAACCTTGGAACTGGTGGGAGGCATCGCCCTGATCTTGGGCATTGCAACCCGAATTTTCGGCGCACTGTTGGCGCTGGATATGATCGGCGCGTTGGTTCTAACTCACGCACAGAACGGCGTTTTTGTTGCCAATGGTGGTTATGAGCTCGTGCTGGCCCTGGCTGCCGGCGCCGTCGCGCTGGCCTTGATGGGACCAGGTCGCTGGGCCATTGATCACTTGCTGTTTGGCCGTAAGTGCGGAAAGCGTGCCGCGGTCAACGCCTAGATTTGTAGCTTCAATCAAAACCCCAAGGAGTGATCCTTGGGGTTTTGTTGTACCCGCGGAGCTTTTGTTGACGTGACCGAGAGCACTCTGACATACTGAACGAACGGTCAGTATGTAATTTGTTTTCGAAGAGGTGAACCCATGGCCCCGAGTGCGCCGCAGGAACCGGGACTCAGTGCTGTCCCGAGCTACGAAGAAGAACAATCACAAGCTCGCTTTGATGCGTTGATTGATCGGGACGCTCGCGTTGAACCACGTGACTGGATGCCTGAGCCTTACCGCAAAACTTTGACTCGACAGGTCTCCCAGCATGCCCACTCAGAAATCATTGGCATGCAGCCTGAAGCTAACTGGATTACTCGTGCTCCGTCGCTGAAGCGCAAGTCCATCTTGATGGCTAAGGTTCAGGATGAAGCCGGGCACGGACTGTACCTCTACTCGGCTGCCGAGACCCTAGGCACCAGCCGCGACGAGCTCAACGATCAGCTCTTGACCGGTCGCGCCAAGTACTCCTCGATCTTCAACTACCCAGCACGTTCATGGGCGGACATGGGTGCTATCGGCTGGCTAGTCGACGGAGCAGCCATCGCCAACCAAGTCCCACTATGCCGTGCATCCTATGGTCCTTATGGACGTGCCATGGTGCGTATCTGCAAGGAAGAGTCCTTCCACCAGCGCCAAGGATTTGAGATCCTGCTGGCACTCTCGCGCGGCACCGAAGCTCAAAAGAAAATGGCTCAAGATGCCATCAACCGCTTCTATGAGCCATCGCTGATGATGTTCGGCCCACCCGATGACCAGTCACCTAACTCCCAGCAGTCCATGGCCTGGAACATCAAACGATTCTCAAATGATGAGTTGCGCCAGCGCTTTGTCGGCATGATCGCCGAGCAGGTCAAGGTCCTTGGCATGACCCTTCCAGATCCAGAACTGCACTATGACGAAGTCAAAAAGCAGTGGATTCATAAGGATCTGAACTGGGATGAATTCATGAACGTCATCAAAGGCAACGGTCCAGCCAACTCCCAACGACTCGAACGTCGCCGCGAAGCACACCGAGAAGGCGCCTGGGTCCGCGAAGCCGCAACAGCCTACGCCGCAAAACAAGCACAAAGTGAGGTCGCCTAACATGAGCCAACAGAACAACTGGCCCCTGTGGGAAGTATTTGTCCGTTCCTCCCGCGGACTCTCGCACGTGCACGCAGGATCCTTACATGCCCCTGACGCGCAGATGGCCGTGCGTAACGCACGAGATCTATACACCCGACGCAATGAAGGCGTTTCCCTCTGGGTAGTGAAATCCAGCGACATCATTAGTTCTGATCCGGATGAGAAAGATTCCTTCTTTGAATCTCCGCAGGGCAAAGACTATCGACATGCCACGTACTACAAGGCCAGTGAAGGAGTGAAGCATCTGTGAAGCACGAAGAATTGGATGCTGCACTGGACAGCTTCGGCGACGCACTGGCTTCGGCCACCCGAGTCACCCCGGGAAACGCACTTCGTCCGGAAGACATTGCCGTAGACGGTGTAGCTCCCAGCGATGAAGTGGCACAGTACGCACTGACCTTGGGTGATGACTCGCTGATCTTGGCTCAGCGACTTGCCCACTGGATTTCGAGGGCCCCTGAGCTAGAAGAAGACGTAGCCCTGGGCAACATTGCCCTAGATATCCTCGGTCACGCCCGCTCATTTTTGACCTACGCCGGACTGGCCTGGGACAAGAGTGAAGATGATTTGGCGTACTGGCGTGAGGAAGAAGAATTCACTTCGCTATGGATCGTTGAGCAACCCAACGGGCACTTTGGTGTCACCATCATGCGACAGCTGATCGTCTCCATCTTCCAGCACCTGCTCTATCAAAAGCTGGTCAGCTCAGCTGACGAAACTTTAGCAGCTATCGCAGCCAAGGCTGTCAAAGAAGTGGATTACCACCGCGACCACGCCATTCAGTGGACCATCCGGTTGGGACAGGGAACCGAAGAGTCGGCCGAAAAAATGCGTCACGCTCTGGATATTCTCTGGCCCTACGTTGATGAAATGTTCCGCGATGAAGCGGTACACCAACGCCTAGAAGGTATCGCGGTGTTGCCCTCGACGCTTCGCGACGCATGGCAAGAAGAGATCACGGCAGTTCTAACCGACGCGGGTCTGCAGATTCCTTCCACCGGCCAAGCCATGGTCTATGGACGACGAGGTGAGCACTCTGAGCATCTTGGCTACGTGCTGGCCGAGATGCAGGTACTTGCACGTAAGCATCCCGGCGCCAGCTGGTAACGACAAATAATGCCCGAGAGGGGGAGCAGTCTTGAATAAGCTGATCGCTGACACCAACGAGCTGTTCGCCATCGCCGCGAAGGTTCATGATCCGGAGATACCTGTGCTGTCCATTGTGGACCTTGGGATTCTGCGCGAGGTCACCGCCGCCGAAGACGGCACAGTACAGGTAGTGATCACCCCGACCTATTCTGGATGCCCGGCTATGGACGTGATCAGTGAAGACCTGTATTCGGCCTATAGTGACGCCGGATATCATCAGGTCCAGATCAAGCTGGTGCTGAGCCCTGCCTGGTCCACGGACTGGATGAGCGAAGATGGCAAACGAAAACTCGAAGAGTATGGGATCGCTCCTCCTACCGGCCAAGGCCACGCCGGGCGAATCACCCTGGGTATGAGTGTGAAATGTCCTCGGTGCCATTCGTTGAATACCCGTGAGCTAGCCCGCTTTGCCTCCACTTCATGTAAAGCGCTCTACACCTGCAAAGACTGTTTAGAGCCCTTCGACTACTTCAAGGTACTTTCATGACCGATCTACAAACTTCGGCTCGACGCAGAGCCGCTTTTCACCGACTCACCGTTTCGAATGTGCGTCGCCTGACCAAAGACGCCATTGAAGTCACCTTCGCTATCCCTGAAGAACTCAGCGAAGAATATGACTATGTCGCCGGACAGTACGTGGCCCTTCGCAAGAAGCTGCCCAACGCCGAGGGCGAATTGGTGGAACTGCGCCGTTCTTACTCAATTTGCGCCGCGCCCACCGGGGATGAAATCAAGGTAGCTATCAAGCGTGACCTTGGTGGTTTGTTCTCCACCTGGGCCAACGAGGAACTTGCCGCAGGTGAGCAGATTGACGTGATGAGTCCTGCCGGTGCCTTCATTTCCAAGCACCGACTCACTGAGATTAATGATCCTTCAAAGATCAACACCACCACACAAGATCGCTTTGTTGCAGTGGCTGCCGGCTCAGGGATCACCCCGGTACTAGCAATCGCTCGTACGATCCTGGAAGCCAACGAGCACAGCCGCTTTGATCTGATTTACGCGAACAAAGCCGCCATGGATGTTATGTTCCTTGAAGAGCTGGCAGACCTCAAAGACCGGTACCCATCACGCATGGCACTGCACCACGTGCTGAGTCGTGAACAGCGCATTTCACCGTTACTCTCTGGTCGTATCGACGCAGAAAAGCTAAGCTCCTTGCTCACCAATGTGGTGCAAGCACCCAGTGTGGACGAGTGGTTCCTATGCGGACCATTCGAACTGGTCCAGCTGGTCAGAGACCAACTGACTGCGCTAGGAGTACCAGCGCAGAAGGTTCGTTTTGAACTATTTACCACCGGTGAACCATCCAAGCCGCAAGGCCATATTGGCCGACCCGTGGTGGTGGACGAGAATGAGGAAAGCTACGAGATCAGCTTCAACCTCGATGGCCTCAAAGGCGAAGTTACCTCGCCGGTGCGAGCCAACGAAACCGTGTTAAACGCTGCTCTGCGTGTTCGCCAAGATGTCCCGTTCGCCTGTGCTGGCGGAGTCTGCGGAACCTGCCGTGCCAAGGTGACCTGCGGATCAGTGACCATGGCTGAAAACTATGCGCTGGAGCCAGAAGAAGTTGAAGCCGGTTACGTGCTCACCTGCCAATCACATCCGACCAGCGAAAAACTGGCCGTCGATTTTGACGCTTAGGAAAGCAAGGAATCACTCATGATCGAATTGACGATTGCCGATTCAATTGCCCGAGTTCTGCTTAATGCTCCACAGAAAATGAACTCCCTTGATGTAGCTGCCCTAGACGAGTTGTCGCTCGCCTACGACCAGGCTGCTGCTGGCGTGGCCGATGGCAGTGTTCGGGCGTTGGTGCTGACCGGCGCTGGCCGTGGCTTCTGTGCCGGAAGAGATATTTCTGCAGTGAACCCTGCCGATGATGATGTCATTGGGTATTTGGATGGCAAAGTGCAGCCACTCTTAGAGAAGATGTCGAATTTTCCGGCGCCGACCTTCGCCTTGGTTCAGGGTGCGTGTCTGGGTGTTGGTCTGGGCTTGGCCATCGCTACGGACGTTGTGTACGTGGCAGAGAACGCAAAAATTGGTTCACCGTTTGCCAATCTGGGAGCAACATTGGATTCGGGTGGGCATTGGCTTTTCACCGAGCGACTCGGAGCGCACCGCACCCTGGACATGATCTATACCGCTGAACTGATTTCCGGGGCAGAAGCCGTGAAATCCGGATTATTTTCGCGTGCTTTCCCGTCAGAGGACTTGGTGGAACGCGGCGAAGAGCTGATTGGCAAAGTGGCCCAAGGGGCAACGCAGGCGTTTGTTGAGTCAAAGCGACTGGTCCAAGAAATACGGGATCAGCGAGTTGGACTCTGGGCTTCAATGAAAACTGAAAACCGTGCGCAGGCAGCCTTGTGCGATACGCCTGACTACGCCGAAGGGTTCAAGTCCTTCCAAGACAAACGCCCGCCGGTCTTTTATGGGAAGAAATAAAACCCGTGGCAAGCCAGTGACTTGATCCGCTTGAAACTGCCTGCCTGTTCCATGGCTTTGGGAGACCGAAGTTTTGGTACAGGCGGGCAGTTTGTCTTTATCGGGTGTCTGTATCCTCAAAAATCAGGTGCGTTTGGGTATCAAGCACCGTCGGCAGTGCCTGTAATTCTTCGAAGACCACACGACGCAGGTCCAAATTGTCTGTTGCTCGCACCAGCAGGATCACATCAAAATTTCCACCCACGAGGCCAATATGTTGGACCTCAGGGATTGAAGCTAGGTGGTCGCGTAGTTCGCGCCACGAATGCTGACGAAGTTTGAGGGTGACGTAGGCGCTGGCTTTTAGGCCGGCCTTCACCGGGTCGATGACCGCCGTGTAACGAGTGATAACTCCAGCATCTTGCAGCTTGGCGATGCGCGAATAGGCGTGGGCACGAGACACGTGAACCTTCTGCGCAACCGTGGTTACTGACTGGCGACCATCCTTGGTGAGCTCGGCCAAGATGGCGCGGTCAACCTCGTCAAGTTTTAGCTCCACTTCCGCGGCCATGATTCTCCTTTTCAATGTGTCTGACGTCTCTCGATCAAACACATTTTATTGAAACGTTTCGTCCACAAGTATACGTATCTGCATCTCAACTTTCCACGATTCTCCGGCTGAGTGGATACAGAATGCAATCAATACGCATAATTAGTTGCAAATGATGTTTAGGTGAACTGAGTCATAGGGCGTGCGCCTAGAGGGCTGAGTCACAGAAGAGAAAGGTGGGAGAACATGAGCGCGGACGCATCCTCAGCTCGCATCTCTGAAGTCAGCAAAAAGTTCGGCATTACCCCCGAGGACTACATGTTGCCAGCGCGGCACATGATCAACTTGCTGAATCCAGATGGATCACTCCGTCCGGACAATGAGCAGGGTACCGAACCAGGTCACGAATATCCGCTGCCAAGTCCTGCTCGGCTCATGGAAGCCTATGCCGCACTGGTCACCGGACGTCGAGTCAACGACCAAAACTCCGCCCTGGTCCGCCAGGGCCGAATGGCTGTTTACCCATCAAGCCACGGGCAAGAAGCCTGCCAAATTGCTGCCGCGCTCTGCCTAGATGACAACGACTGGCTCTTCCCAACCTATCGGGACACTGTAGCCGTGCTAACCAAGGGCGTTGCCCCGATGGAAGTCATGACTAGCTTCCGAGGCGAGTGGCACTGTGGTTACGACCCGAAGGCCTACAAATGCGCGCCCATGTCAACGCCATTGACCACTCAGCTACTGCACGCAGTGGGCGTTGCTCACGCCGCCAAGCTGCGCGGTGAAAACACGGTTGTTGTGGCCATGTGTGGCGACGGAGCTACTAGTGAAGGCGACTTCCACGAAGCACTGAACTTTGCTGCGGTCTTCAACCTGCCGGTCATCTTCTTTGTACAAAACAACAAGTACGCCATCTCTGTCCCACTCTCACATCAGAGCGCCGCACCATCGCTGGCCCACAAGGCAGTGGGTTACGGCATGGCCGGTGAGCGGGTAGACGGCAATGACCTGATGGCACTGATGGCCATCATGACCCGAGCAGTACGCATGGCCCGCGAAGGCAACGGCCCACTGCTCATTGAGGCTCACACCTACCGCATGCAGGCGCACACCAACGCTGACGACGACAAGCGTTACCGCGAGGACTCCGAGGTTCAGGCCTGGATTGCCAAAGACCCAGTGACCCGCATGAAGACGTATCTGGAAGATGCCGGACTGCTCACCGAGGAGACCGTTGCCAAGATCTCCGAGGACGCCGAAGCGGTGGCCAAGACCTTGCGTGATGGCATGAATCAGGATGCCAACACCGATCCGCGCGAACTCTTTGAACATGTTTATTCCACCAAGAGCACTCAGCTCGCCGAACAGCAAGCATTGCTTGCTGACGAACTAGACCGCGAGGAGGCCTAGAATGACTGCCACTACTTCGCGCGTCAACCCGAACGTCAGTGCTGCCACCGCGCGTGCTGCCGCCAAAGCCGCTAATGAAAACCAGCCAGTGACCTTTGGTAAGGCACTGAATACGGCTCTCGCCGATGGCCTGGTGGCCGATAATTCAGTAGTCATTTTTGGTGAGGATGTCGGAACCCTTGGGGGAGTCTTCCGTATTTCCGATGGGCTCACCGCACGCTTCGGAGCTGACCGCTGCTTTGACACCCCACTGGCAGAATCTGGCATCGTCGGAATGGCTGTGGGCATGGCCATCAACGGTATGCGCCCAGTTATTGAAATGCAGTTTGATGCTTTCGCTTACCCCGCTTTTGAGCAGGTAGCCTCGCACGTGGCTAAGATGCGTAACCGCACCCAAGGCAAGCTCAGCCTGCCGATGGTCATTCGTATCCCTTATGCCGGAGGAGTTGGTGGTGTAGAGCACCACTGCGATTCGTCGGAAGGCTATTACGCTCACACTCCTGGACTGAAGGTGTTCACTCCGTCCTGTGTTGAGGACGCCTACCTGATGCTCCGCGAAGCCATTGATTCCGATGATCCGGTAGTTTTCTTTGAACCAAAGAAGCTCTACTGGTCTAAGGAACAGGTAGACCTTGAGCAGCTGGCACAGGAATACGAAGCAAAAAAGAGCGCAAAAAATGAAGGCCGAGCTCGTATTGCGCGTGCCGGTAGCGACGCCACGCTGATCACCTACGGCCCAAGTGTCTCCACCGCTTTGGCAGCAGCCAAGATGGCAGCTGAAGAAGGCCTCAACTTAGAAGTTATCGACGTGCGCAGCATCGTTCCGTTTGACGATGAGACCGTCTGTGCCTCGGTACGCAAAACTGGGCGAGCTATCGTGATTGCCGAAGCTCAGGGCTTCGCCTCAGTGGCTAGCGAAATTGTTGCCCGCGTCCAAGAAAGGTGCTTCCACTCTCTGGCAGCTCCAGTCTTGAGGGTCACCGGATTTGATATCCCATACCCGGCACCAACTTTGGAAAAATACCACCTGCCCAGCGCGGAACGAATTCTCGACGCCGTTGATCAACTCCAATGGGAGGCCTAAATGAGTATCAAGACTTTCCTATTACCTGACCTCGGCGAGGGACTGACCGAAGCAGAGCTGGTCCGATGGATTGTGGCTGCTGGCGACACTGTCGCCGTGGACCAACCCATCGCAGAAGTCGAAACCGCCAAGTCTTTGGTGGAGATTCCGTCTCCTTTTGAAGGCGTAGTCTCCACGCTGCACGGTGAAGCTGGCCAGATGATGCTGGTAGATGAGCCGTTCATCTCCGTGAACACCGGCGGCGAGGATGCACCGCAGACTGGGGAACCATCCGGCGAGCGCGCACAGTCCTATCGCGAAGAAGAACTTGCAGGAACACAGGCCCCTGCTGGTGAATCTGTTGACCCAAGTGGCGAGGCAGAGCAAGACGAAGAAGGCAGCGGCAATGTCCTCATCGGCTACGGCACTGGCTCAGCTCAGCGCAAAACAAGTCGGCGACGTAAGCATCGCGGGCTGGGCGCTAGTGGTGCATCAGCGACCAAGGCTTCTGCTGAAGCAGTTCGTGTAGTCAACCCGCTGGTTCGTAAGCTGGCCCGAGAGAATTCTCTGGACATTTCTACCGTGCAAGGCACCGGCCCTGAGGGTCTGATCCTGCGCACTGATGTGGAAGCTGCCGTTGCTGCCGCAGGTCAAGCGCCTACGACGACTGCTACCACTACGCAGCCAAGCACTTCGAGCACGGCCGCGAAGCCGGAAGTTTCGACAGGCACTGTGGATGCAGACTCACGTACCGGGTTGCCGGTAGCTTCTTCGCAGGTGCTCTCCGGGGTACGCAAGACCATTGCCAACGCCATGAGCACCTCTCGCCGTGAAATTCCCGAAGCGACCGTGTGGGTGGATGTAGATGTCACCAAACTGTTGAAGCTGCGCACCAAGATCAAGGAAGCCGATGGGCAGGCGCCTAGCGTCATGGCTTTGATTTCGCGTTTTGCCGTGGCAGCGCTGCAACGTTTCCCTGAACTGAACAGTCGCATTGATGTCGAGACTGATGGGGGATTGCGCCACACCGTATTTGATGGAGTGAATCTAGGATTTGCGGCTCAGACAGATCGTGGTTTGGTCGTGCCGAATGTACGGGACGCTCATAAGCTCAATGCCCAAGAGCTCTCTGCCGAGTTTGCTCGTTTGGCTACGGTTGCCCGCGAGGGCAAGGCCGGCGTGTCCGACTTGTCGGGTAGCACCTTCACGATCAACAACTACGGGGTCTTCAACGTTGATGGTTCGGCTGCCATTATTAATTACCCGGAGGCTGCGATCCTGGGGCTGGGGCGCATTATCGAGAAGCCATGGGTGGTCAACGGCAAACTTAAGGTCCGCTCGATCTGCGAGCTGACGCTCAGTTTTGATCACCGTGTCTGTGATGGTGGCACCGCTGCCGGGTTCTTGCGATTTGTTGCTGATGCAATGACGGATCCCAAGCGGGCCCTGGCGACGCTCTAGTAGTGCTGCGCTGTCACTGAACTACTCAGTTGCTGAGTGGCATCGATGATCCCTGTCGAACCCAAGTTGAAACGGGTTCGACGGGGATCATCCTTAATGCTGATATTTCAGTATTGATCGATCATTTAGTTCCATGTCAGATTAGTGTTGATAGCATGGAAATACATCTCCGCACCTTGTTGAAGTAGATGCGGCTGGTAAATGACTCCACCAACCACGGAGCCGATCAAGTGGATTATGGAAACGAGATGAAGATGACCAGGCATGCAGTGAAGAACCGTCCATGGGTATACCTGATCTTGATTCTTCCGGTCTTCATCGTGCTCGGCATTTACTTCCCGCTGGCTAATCAGCTGCCTGAGATCATCGCTACGCACTGGTCATCGACCTATCCTGACGAATTCACCCGCACTGCAGTATTTGTGCCAGTTGCCATTGGCCTGAGCATCCTAGGAACCGTCCTCGGTTTGAGCTCATTAGTTCAGCAGCGCAGGCCGGGCTTATTGTTGACGCTTCTCTTTGTTGGTTCACTAATTTCGTGGACCACGGTCGGAGTTTTTGTAGGCTCGGTGATACCAACAGCGCTCGCCGAAACACCAGAGACATCTGTCATCGGCATCTGGATGCTCCCCATGTTGCTCTGCACGCTGATAGCTCTCACTCCGCTGTGGATCTGCGGCGTCTACCAGTCGTATTCAAAGCAACTGCAAGCTCAACGACAAACACGTATCGACCAAGCTCAGGGAAGAACTGCGTCTACACCCCAGCCCGATGTGAGCGCTGGGGGCAAGAAATTTAGTGAAACGATGAAGGCCCCGTGGTGGATGCGGGCGCTCGGGATACTGATTGCTGGAGTAGGGCTATATATTCTCTTCGAATTCTTCGCCCGCCCGGGTGAAGTGAATTCGGCCGCCACCATTACCGGTCTAGTAACTTGCCTGGTCGTTAGTCCGCTAGTCCTAGGACTTTGTTTGATCCGAGTGACTATCACTGACCAACAGGTGCAGGTGGCCTCCGCAATCTTTGGGTTCCCCTTGCGCACCATCCAGCTGGTCGACATCCTGTCGGTGGCCAGTACCGAGATTGACCCAATGACGTGGGGCGGCTGGGGATGGCGCTTCTTTCCCGGTGGATCAGCGGTGGTCCTACGACGTTTTGAAGGCCTGGCCTTTGAGCTGAAGAATTCAACGCGATTTGCTGTGACGGTTCCGCACTCTGAACGTGGCGCCGAGAAACTCAATGCACTGCTGCAGAGGAATGATTCCTAAATACGGCCTTGCTGGTGACCCCGAGGAACCACTTATTGCGCAACGGTGCGCATTGGCCCCAGCACGACAGAACGTAACGCCAACCCTGTAACCAGTGATGCCGCGACGACATGTGCAATGCCCAAGACTGCGTAGGTCAGCTGTAAGGTCTCGGGAATCTTCTGAATGTGCGGGTGAGGTAAGAGGAAAGATAATCCGATGATGATGGCCCACACGATGATGCTGGTCGCGCCAACTCGTCTGGACCAGCCAGTCTTGCGCACTTCATGACTCAGCGGTTGAATCCGTTGTAATACAACGCTGGCGATAACCATCCAAAAAGCAGTGACCAGAAAACCAGCGGCGATGTCGCTCGGGCGGTGCCAACCACAGACTAGTGTTGCCACACCGGTGACTGTGGCAAAGAGCCAAACAATAGGCTGTATGACTGGGCGAAGTTTTGGTGGGGACATCAAATACATCAAGCCCATGGCCGCTGCCGCAGCAGTGGTGTGTCCCGAAGGGAATGAGTTTCCGGTCGTACCAAAATTGAAGTCCGGACGAATCAAGATTTCATGTTTGAGCAACTGCGTAGTGCCCAACGCTGCTGCCGCACCGAGAATCGCGACAATGGCCCTGATGAAACTTCGGTCTCTGATCACTCGATAGAGTAAGAAGATTCCGGCAACAACACCACAGATCACCGGAAGCAGATCCAAGAACTGGCGCACTGGATCCAGCAACTCGGTACGTGGCCACCACTGCGACCAAGCCATGAAGCTTGCTTGATCGGCCCATTGACCCGCGCGCAGCAGCACAAAGAAGACGTATTCCACGCAGAACAGGGCTATCAACAAGATGAGAGCCAACCACCACCGAATGTGGCGCGGGTGCGGAGCTGCTGAATGGCGGGGCATGCTTCTAGACTGTCACAATTACTGGTGCAAACGTCACCCAAAAAGACTGTAATTATGCCCACGCTCGCTAGGCTTAGTACATGAGCATTGAACTTCCACCGCTGGCAGAGCTGCTAGCAAACAGCCACGTTGTTCGCTTACCCATGCGAGTTAAATTCCGCGGAATCACCCAGCGCGAAGCACTGCTCATCAAAGGACCGGCCGGGTGGGGAGAATTCTCGGCCTTCCCTGAATATGGAGCCCACGAAGCCTCCCGCTGGCTCGCTGCCGGCATCGAAGCAGCCTACCAACCATTCCCGGAACCACTTCGCACTTTGATCCCCGTCAACGCAACTCTGCCGTCGGTCCCAGCCAGCGAGGTGGGTGCCGTACTTGAACGCTACGATGCACCACACACCATCAAAATCAAGGTGGCAGAACAGGGACAAGACTTGGACCAGGACTTGGCCCGGGTTGCCGAAGCCCGTCGGCTTTACCCTCACGCCGCTTTGCGAGTTGATGCAAATATGGGCTGGGACATTGAGCAAGCGGTCCATGCGCTCAAGGCCCTCAGTGAGTACGACCTGCAATATGCTGAACAGCCAGTACCGGGCATCACCGGTTTGGCTGAAGTTCGTGAGAAATTGCGCAATGCAGGCTTTGATTTGAAGATCGCTGCCGATGAAGCAGTACGCAAGCACACAGACCCGCTGGAAGTTTCTCGGCTGGGCGCAGCAGATCTCATGGTCATCAAGGCGCAGCCACTGGGTGGGATTCAGGCCGTACTGGATATTGCTAAGAAAGCTGAACTAGACGTCGTCGTTTCTAGCGCTCTGGACACCTCGGTAGGACTAGCTCAAGCGGCAGCTCTAGCCAGTGCGCTACCAGAACTGCCCTACGCCTGCGGATTATCTACCGGGACATTATTAGCCGATGACGTATGCGCGGATCCATTGCTGGCCAAAGCCGGCTACCTTCCGGTGCGTCGAATCGAAGCCGATGCCAAGAAACTTCAGGACCTACGCCCTGAAGCCTCGAAAGTTCAGTGGTGGCTACGCAGAGTTGAGCAATGTTATGAGCAGCTGGTGAATGCTTAGCCTGTAGCACCCATCTATTTCCCCGCAGTTAACTTACGCGTTGCATTTTGCACACTTCTGGGTGAAAACCTCATATCGAGTCGTTCCCCTGACAGCGAGCCCTAACTGAGGAAGTGATGGATCATGAATCCAACCCGTACCCTTTTGCCAATGCTAGGCCACACCCGTGGCGGACGTTCCGCAGCTACTTGCCACTTTAAGTGTGGAGATGCCTGCGTTAAGCCAGATTGCAATACCTCGTCCAACGGCTACTTCAAAGATATCGCCGATAAGGCAATGTCTCGCCGCAGCATCCTTGGCCTAGGCGCCGTCGGTGCATCGGCGCTAGTAGTTGGACCACAGTTCTTCGGTGCCTCTGATGCCACCGCCGCACCATTGGTGCCGCTAAAGAACGGTTCCGCCAAGGGCGGAAGCTGGCCTTTGACGCCATTGAGCCGGTGTCTCGTTCAGTAGATAACCTCACCGTTCCAGAAGGCTACGATTGGGCTCCGATCATCCGTTGGGGTGACCCGCTATTCAAGAACACCGCACAGTTTGACGCCACCAAGCAGAGTGCCAAGAAGCAGGCCGAACAGTTCGGTTACAACAACGATTACCTAGACATCATCGTTGATAAGTACTCGGGCCGCACCGGCGTGCTGGTAGCTAACCACGAATACACCAACGAAGACATGATGTTTGACGCTGCGTGGTTTGAAGCTAACAAGGACGAAGCTCGCCGCATCGCGATGAACGCTCACGGTTTCAGCGTTGTAGAAGTAAAGCGCAAGAAGCATGACAAGCAGTGGAGCTACGTCCAGGGCGGCGAACGTAACCGTCGCATCACCGCACAGACTGAATTCAAGGTAGATGGCCCTGCTGCTGGAGCCGATCTGCTCAAGACCGTTGCAGACCCAACCGGAACCAAGGTTCTGGGCACCCTGAATAACTGCTCCGGTGGTACCACCCCATGGGGCACCGTGCTTTCCGGTGAAGAAAACATTGACCAGTACTTCAAGGGCAAGGGCACTGCCGAAGAAGCACGCTACGGCATAGGCACCGCAGCCACCGAGCGCGGTTGGGAAGATACTGACCCACGCTTTGGCCTGAGCAACGAAGGCTATGAAAACGAAGCACACCGCTTCGGCTGGGTTATCGAAATTGACCCACAGGATCCAAAGTCCACTCCGGTAAAGCACACCAACTTGGGCCGCTTTAAGCATGAAGGTGCCAACGTGCGCATCGCCAAGAATGGTAAGGCTGTTGCCTACTCCGGTGATGACTCCCGCTTTGAGTACCTGTACAAGTTTGTCTCCAAGGGCACCTACTCCAAGCATGACCGCAAGAAGAACATGAGCCTGCTCTCCGACGGTGACCTCTACGTCGCAGAGTTCGCCGGCAACTCGCCAGCAAACGAAATTGACGGCAACGGCGAGCTACCAGCGGACGGCGCATTCGACGGCACCGGCACCTGGTTGCCATTGGTCAAGGGCGGCAAGTCGATGGTTGAAGGCATGAGCGTTGAAGAGGTTCTGGTTTATACCCGTCTGGCAGCAGATAAGCTCGGCGCCACCAAGATGGACCGCCCAGAAGACGTGGAGCCAAGCCCGCTGTCGGGAAAGCTGTACGTGGCACTGACCAACAACTCTGATCGTGGCAAGACCGGCAAGGAAGGCGCAACCGAGCCGAACCCTCGCATTTCCAACCGCGATGGACACATCATTGAACTGACCGAGGCAGGAAACGACGCCACCAGCACCAAGTTCACTTGGAACATTCTGCTGGTTGCAGGCGATCCGAAGGTCAACGGTTCAACGTACTTCTCTGGTTACCCTGCCGATAAGGTCTCACCAATTTCCTGCCCGGATAACCTGGCCTTCGATTCAAAGGGCAACTTGTGGATCTCCACCGACGGCGCACCAAGCACCATCGGCTACTCGGATGCACTGCACAAGGTCACCTTGACCGGCAAGGACCGTGGCCGCGTGGAACAGTTCCTGGCTGTCCCAACGGGCGCTGAAACCTGTGGCCCACTGATCCATGACAAAGACAACTCAGTCTTCGTCTCTGTGCAGCACCCGGGAGAAGGCGGCACCTTCGCCTCCCCAAGCTCGCTGTTCCCTGACTTCCTAGAGAACCCAGCCGCAGCAGGCGCAGGCCAGTTCTACGGCCCACGTCCAACCGTGGTTCAGGTCTTCAAAGCAGAGACTGAAAACCAGGGTAAGGGCAAAGGCAAAAACAAGTAGCCTTTCGGCCATCGTGTAATTAGACGCCGGTGAGATCTGTGAGTTTCGCAGATCTCACCGGCGTCTTGTTGCACCCTCACAGTCGGCGCGCGTACCAAGGCATAGACTTGGGGTAGTGCCTAAGCTGAGGAATCGAAGGAGCCACATCGCGTGGGATTGCAGCAACCAGAAGAGCAACGCGCCATCAGCACGGCTCGTGAAGTCCTCGGATCACTGATCCAGGCGGGAGTACGAGATCTAGTGATTTCTCCCGGCTCACGTAGCGCGCCCTTGGCCTATGCCGCCGCTGAAGCTGAGCACGCAGGATTGCTCACCATCCATGTGCGCATCGATGAGCGTTCAGCCGCCTTCATGGCCTTAGGTCTGGCGCAAAGCACAAGAACACCGGTAGCCGTAGCTGCCACCAGTGGTACTGCCATCGGCCAGATGCTGCCAGCCGTCATGGAGGCGAACCACACAGCAACACCACTGCTAGTCCTCTCCGCGGACCGGCCCGATGAACTACATGGCACGGGTGCCAGCCAAAGCACCAAACAAAAGACACTCTTCGGCGAACACGTCAGGGCCGCGCTCAACGTGTCTGCAGGCCAAGATCCTGTAGCCCAAGTGAATCAAGCGCTAATAGCGCTCGCCGGTAGCCAGCTGAACCCGGCCGGCCCAGTGCAGCTGAACCTGCAATTTCGCGATCCGCTGATCCCAGGTGAAGACGAAACGATTGGCTCTCAGCCCTGGACCAACATTCAGGCCGGTATATGGCCTGGTGTCGTGAATCAATCATCAACAGCAATCGTGAGTGCTCAAGTCCTTCCACAGCGTCGCACGGTTGTTGTTGCAGGACATGATGCGGGGGAGCAGGCGGCAGAGTTTGCACAACTTTTAGGTCTGCCACTTTTTGCTGAGCCCTCGTCCAACGCACGCTTTTCAACAAATGCCATTACTCATTACCGGCCGTTGATTGCCGTGGGCAGTGAACACATTGATCGTGTAGTGCTTTTTGGGCGTCCTACGCTCAGCCGGCCTGTAGCCAAACTCTTAGCTGATCCTCGAATTGACAGTGCCATCTGGCAACCGACACCAGCGCCTTGGTATGAGCCAGGGCGGCGTCGTGAGCAACCGATCAATAGCTGGGAACAGCTTGTAGAGTTTGCCGGTGTAGGCGCTGAGGGATGGCTGGCCAACTGGCAAGACCTAGATAGACACGCCCAGCAGATTCGTGCGTTGCACGGCGAAGAGTCCACGCTCAACGGGCTGGACGTGGCTGAAGTGCTCTGGGAAAACCAGCCGGAGGTTCTACTGCTCGGCTCATCTAATATCGTTCGCGATTTTGATCTGGCTGCCAAGCCGACCGAGAGTCATGGCACCAAGGTGTATGCCAACCGTGGTTTAGCGGGAATTGACGGCACGATTTCTACTGCCATGGGCTTGGCCGTGGGCAGTGGACAGCGAACTGTCGCTGTCATGGGAGATATCACCTTCGCTCATGACGCCAGCTCCTTGATGTGGGCACCTTCAGAGCCACAACCTCAACTGGATGTGGTGGTGTACAACGATGGTGGCGGTGCCATTTTCTCCACATTGGAGCACGGTGCGGTGGATGACTCGGGACGTTATGCCGAAGCGGTCGAGCGTTTGTTTGCTACTGCTCAACAATTTGATGTTCAGTCGCTGGCCAAGGCTTATGGGTGGCGCTATGAGCGGGCAACCTCCAGAGCACAACTTTCAGATATCTTGACCCAGTCAGAGGAAAAGACGCTGCGGCTCATCGAAGTCCCGGCTTCCCGTGAAACCTTGCGGGCAGATAATCAACGACTCAATCAACACATCTCAAGCCTTGTTTGGCCAGAGCCCTAAGCTGTTCACTGATTCTTTCGACAAGAAAATCCTCTGCCCCGAACACCTACCCGGTGTCGGGACAGAGGATTCTTTTGCAATAGATCTTCTTTAGCTTCTTTGGGCCTTAGATATCCACGTGGGTAGGGTCCAAGACTCGACGCAGGAAATCCTGGGTACGAGGCTGTTGCGGATTGCCAATGACTTCCGAAGCAATGCCTTCTTCAACCACCACACCGCCGTCCATGAAGACCACACGGTCAGCAACTTCTTTAGCAAAAGCCATTTCGTGGGTGACCACAAGCATGGTCATACCCGCCTGGGCTAGATTCTTCATGATCGATAGAACTTCACCGACCGTCTCAGGATCCAAAGCACTGGTTGGCTCATCAAAGAGCATCAGCGTCGGTTCCATCGATAGTGCACGGGCAATAGCCACACGCTGCTGCTGACCACCGGAAAGCTGGTCAGGGTAGCGACCACCAAAATCGCCCAAGCCAACACGTTCGAGGTGGCTGTGAGCTACCTTCTGCGCATCAAGCTTCTTGCGCTTGAGCACCTTGATCGGTGCAACAGTGCAGTTTTCCAACACCGTGAGGTGTGGGAAAAGGTTGAACTGCTGGAAAACCATTCCAACTTTTTGACGCATCTGATCAAGATTGACATCTACGTTGGTGGCATCAAAGCCACCGACCATGATCGTGCCGCCGTTGGGCTGCTCAAGTAGGTTGACACAACGCAGCAAGGTGGACTTTCCGGAACCTGAAGGACCAATCAGGCAAACAACTTCGCCCGGCTTAACCTTCAGATCGATGCCCTTGAGTACTTCGTTGGAACCGTAGGACTTACGCAGTCCGGTGATCTCCACGCCCGCGGCATTGACTGAAATTTGATTAGTGTCAGTAGACATTCTCAAGTCCTCTCTACCGCTTGGTCTTCGCTGCGCGGGATTCGAATTTACGGGCTACCAAGCTCAACGGAATGGTGATAACCAGGTAGAACAAGCCAGCAACCACCAGCGGGGTGAGGCCTGCATCCAACTGGGAGATACCGTCACGGCCGAACTTGGTCATCTCGTACTGGGCCATGGCTGCGCCAAGAATAAATGCCAACGAGGTGTCCTTGGTGAGCAAGATGATCTCATTGGTCATCGGTGGCAAAACAATCTTGAATGCCTGCGGGATGACGATGGTAACCATTGCGCGCCAGGCTGGCATGCCCAGCGAACGGGCTGCTTCGGTCTGACCCTTAGGGACAGCCTGCAAACCAGCACGCAGGGTTTCAGCGATATAAGCCGAGGAAACCAGACCCAAAGCGAACATCACGTTCACCGGCTGCGGCCACGTAGTGCCAAAAGCTTGAGGCAAGCCAAATCCAAAAGCCAAGAGCACGAGGATCGCGGGGATGCCACGGAAGAATTCAATAAATGCGGTGGCGAACCAACGATAGGGCGCGAAGCTCGCGGTTTTCAATAGGGCCAGAATCAGACCCAGTGCCAAGCCAAAGGCGAAGGCAATGATCGTGTAGAAGATGGTGTTCTTCAGGCCGACCAAAATCATGTCCGGGAACATCGGGCCGAGCTTGTCAAAGGAGAAGAACGCGTAAGCGGCCTTATCCCAGTCAATAATCGCAATCAACGCGATGATGATGCCTACAAAGACAACTATCTGAATGGTCTTGCTCGTACGGGCACGCTGACTGGTAGTCATTGCCATGGGGTTGTACCTCTCGTAAAGGTAGCGGGGGTTCGCACTTGCAACCGGGTCATGCTTGTCGGTTGGGCGGTGAACCCCCGCTGGTAGATCATTGCGTGTTCAGTGACGAGTTATTTTTCGCCGAACCACTTCACGGTCAGTTCTTCCATGGTGCCGGCATCGGTCAGGCGCTTCAGGGTTCCGTTGACCAGCTTCAAGGTGTCAGCCTTGTCCTTAGGAACGGCAACACCTAGCTGCTCACCGGTCTTGAAGTTGGCCACAGCCTTGTAATCGGCTTTGTCCTTCACCGCGTAGCCGAGGACCGACTGGTTGCCCAGCACCGCGTCAACCTGGTTGGCCAGCAGGGCCTGGGTCTGCAGACCGGCATCTTCGTAGCCGACCAGGTTCTCCAGGCCGTTTTCCTTGCCGTACTTTTCACCGGTGGTGGCCTGCTGGACACCGACCTTCTTGTCCTTGGCGGTTTCCAGATCGGTGATGCCCGAGCCGTTCTTGGCGATCAGAACCAGGTCATCATCCATGTAAGGGGTGGAGAAGTCCATCTTCTCCTTGCGTGCATCGGTGATGGAGATCGAGGAAATTGCGATGTCGCACTGGGTGCTGAACAGGCCCGATTCGATGGAGTCGAAGCTGGCGTCGATGACGTTCAAATCCAGCTTGGCGTCCTTGGCGATTTCTGCAGCAACATCCATGTCGAAGCCGACGTTCTTGCCGTCTTTAACAAATTCAAATGGCTCGTAAGGGATATCCGAGCAGACGGTCAGCTTGCCCTGGTTGAGCGGGAAGGATGCACCATCCGCTGAGGATTCGGAGCTGCTATCGGAACCGCAGGCGGTCATTGCCAAGAGTGCTACGGAGCTGAGAGCGATAGCGGCGGCGAATTTTTTCTTAGGGCTGCGCATAGGATCAAAACCTACTTTCGGGTCATTGCGAGTGGATCACTGCGATGCCCTAATCATAACCGCGGTAACACTAGCGAGAGACGCACTTCACACAAGTGTCATCGAGGGCAAGAAAAATTTACGCTGAAGAAACATGAGAGTGAAACAATTGACCGAAAAGTGATCTGCGTCCTACTCGGCGCCGAGGGCCTGGCGCATGGGGCGCATTTTTGCCCAAGACTCTGCCAGTTCATCCTCCGGCACTGAACCCGGAACGATGCCACATCCGGCGTAGAGGCGCATGAGTTTCTCGTCTTCCAAGATTCCTCCGCGCAAGGCGATGCCAAATTCTCCGTCGCCTCGGCTATCAACCCAACCCACTGGGCCCGCGTAAGGTCCACGGTCCAAACCTTCGAGCTCGCGCAGGAGCACCCCGGCCTTCTTGGTGGGTGTTCCGCACACCGCTGCGGTGGGATGGAAAATTTCAGCTACATCCAAAGCGGAGGGCAAGGCGCCTGTTGCGTCGGCACGCAACTGTGCGCGTACGTCGCTGGCTAGATGCCAGACGTTCGGTAGCTGGAGAATAAATGGTTCTTTGGGTGCGCTCATGCCATGCGAGATTGGGTTCAACGAGTCAGTGAGTGAATCGATGGCCAGCTGATGCTCATTACGCTGCTTGGGATCTTCAAAGAGTCGATGCTGGGCAAACTCAGGGTCTGCGGCTCCCGCTGCGGCACGATCTAACGTGCCGGCCAAGACGCGGGCTTCTGCCAGGCCATCGGTGACGCGAACCAGCATTTCCGGGGTGGCACCCACGAGGCCATCAACACTGTAGGTCCAGCAGTCTGCGTAACGTTCGGTCAGAGCGTGGGCCACTGCGGACAGATCGATGGGGGAGGTGCTGTGGGCTAGTACGTCGCGAGCCAGCACCAGCTTGGAGATTCCGCGCTCTTCAAAATGACCCAGTGCTTTGCGTACGGCTTCAACATAGGAGCCTGCGGTCAACTGTCCACTGGTGAGCTTGATAGCCCCTGGATCGGTGGCAGCGATGGCCGCGTCCTCCATGGCGGCGTTGACCCGGGCCAAAGCCTGCTCGTAGGTCAGATCTCTTAGTTCCTCGGCGGTGCCGGTTACGGTAATCCACGCGCCCTGCTCATCGCGTCCAACCACCAGCTGCGGGATGATCATGCGCGATTCAAAAACGCTGGTAAAGGAAAAAGCGAAGGATCCAAAGCTGACCAAACCACTACCGGGCCGGTTGATTGGATCAATGATGTCCGCGGCCTCGATGACCTGTGCAAACCACGCGCGGGCCCGCGCGAAGCGTTCCTCCCCGTGGGTGTGCAGGCGGGCGGCGGTGCCAAAACCCACCAAGCCATGCCCGTTCCGGGTCCAGACCATGCTTCGGTGACGCAATGAGTCGCCAAGCAGAGTTTGCGGGGCATCAAGATATTCAAAGGTGATGCTGGACAGCGATGGAGCCGACGCCTGATGGGCGCTGGCGCTAAGAACGGACGATTCTGCAGACATGATATGGCTAAGCCTACCGCGGGATGCCGGGGTTCAAGCGGTGGTGGTGTCCCCAGTCACGACTGTGAGATATGGCGGGTCTTGGCAGAACTGTTAGCCTAAGTCGGTAAACTCTAAACCGAACCGCTCGGTCGCTGGCCTGTAACCTGCAAAATGTTGCGTCGTGCCGATCACCAGCGGTGGACCGCATCGGTTAGAGTGAAGAGATGTTTGTCTGCATTATGCAGGCGCAGAAGTCTTCGCATTCCGCGATGGCCGCCCCGATGAAAGATAAGTAAGCCGTAGAACAGTGACTGATTCGAAGAGCAACTGGACCGCAGCCGGGCACGAAGTGTCCGACTCGATTGAGCTGAATCCTGAAACCGCTGCATTAGCTGCGGCTATCAATCTTCCCTCGGGCTTTGCAATGCTGGCCGAGGACCCGGACTTTGGTCCGGCTATTTCCATCGGTATGGCAAAGGTCGAGAAGCTATTGCGCGATGCGCTAGCTAACTCCGATCCATTGATTGATGCCTCCAGCCGGCACCTGGTCGAAGCCGGCGGTAAGCGCGTGCGCCCATTGCTGGTGCTGCTGACCTCACTGCTCGGCCACGGTGTGACCGACGAGGTCATCAAATCTGCCGCCATTGTGGAGCTGACCCACCTGGCCACCCTGTACCACGATGACGTGATGGACTCAGCTCCGCTACGTCGTGGAGCCCCCACCGCCCACGAGGTCTGGGGCAACTCGGTAGCCATCTTGGCTGGCGACCTGATCTTCGCCCGGGCTTCGGTCTTCGGTGCAGATCTGGGACCAGAAGCGGTGATGTGGCAGTCGCGAACCTTTGAGCGCCTCTGCCTAGGCCAGCTGCATGAATCCATCGGGCCGCGTGAAGGCGACGACGCGATTGAGCACCACATCCAGGTCATCAGCGATAAGACCGCTTCTTTGCTTTCCACCTCCGGTGCCTTTGGCGCTCGTTTTGGTGGAGCACCTGAATTTATTGAGACCTTGCGTGAGTACGGTGAAAAGGTTGGCGTTGCCTTCCAAGTTGCCGACGACGTAATTGACCTAGCGTCCGAGAAGGCAGATTCGGGCAAGACTCCGGGCACTGATTTGCGCGAAGGTGTTCCGACGTTGCCAATCTTGCTGTTGCGTCAGGCTGCTGAGGCTGGAGACGAACAAGCACAGGCTGCGCTGGCACTGGTTGATGCAGACCTCACTACCGATGAGGCCTTGGCCCAAGCAGTAGCAGCGGTCCGTGAGCACACCGCGCTCCACGATGCGTGGAAGGTTGCCCGTCAGTGGGCAGATTCCGCGATCCAGGCGCTGAATCCGTTGCCAGAGGGCACCGTGAAGCAAGCTTTGATCTCCTTCGCTGACGCCGTGGTAACCCGCGACGCCTAAAGAATGTTGAGACGAAAAATCTCCTGAAGATTGATTTCTTCAGGGGATTTTTTGCTTGGTCATCGCCGGTGCTCAGCGGATAACTTGTGCAGCAGTTAGTGGCTCTGGATGCTCATTAGAGAATAGAGCCGCGCGTAGTTCTTTGGCTTTGATCGCTCGTTCTTCAACCGAGACCCGGTGGCGAAGCTGCTGGTACAACTGATCATCGTGATACCGCGGGAACACATGCTGGTGGTAATGCCAGACGTGCTGGTTTCCTGCCGGTTCATTATGTTGCCTGGTACTGGTTCCTTCGGGATCCCACGCTAATTTCATGGCCAAGGCCACGCGTTTGGTTTCCTTCATGATCGCCGCACCGGTGGCGTCGTCTAGGTCGTAGAGTGCTTCCAAATGTTTGGTGGGAATGATCATGGCATGCCCGCCGTAATTACCAAACCCATCACAAGCCATTATGGCGGCCACCAGATCAGTCTGATAAATCAGATCTGTGGGTGCGCACAAGTTGTCTTGGCTGAACGGTAAGTCAAGCACCAATTCGCAAAATGGGCATTGGTAGCCGTCCGGTTGATGGGAATGGTGGAGCACTAGTCCTCCAGTTCGGCAGCCAGCTCGTCAAAGACCCATGCGAACATGTCCAGCGTGAATTCACTGAAAGTGCCTTCTTCACTGGTCCAGGTACCTTTGGCGTTATTGCGGCGATAGACAATTGGATCCGGAACATCAAGCTGTGAAGCCTTAAACGCCCAGACAAACTTCTCTTCTTCGTCTTCCAAGAACAGCAGGTGACCGTCTTCGATTTCCAGCTCTTCTGGGTCGAAGAAGTAGTGGTAGGCCTCCATGAAGTCTTCATTGTTGCCTAGGGCCCGGTAGAACTCTTCGAGCACAAAAGGAATCGAAACCTTGGACTGCGCTAGGGCTTCGCTCAGCTCTTCGCTGTTCAACCCGTCGGCTTCATTCCACTGGTCTTCCAAATATTTTGGAACCAAGGAACAGAACTTCTCTAGAAACATGTCAGCCATGTCTTTATCCTATCGAGATTAGCCAAGCTCTAGTGCGCTCAACGCGATCCAAAGCTGGACTCGGTCACTTGTCACATTCGGGTCATAGCCCGAGAGCTCTGAGATCTGCTGCATGCGATAGCGCACCGTGTTGCGATGCAACCCTAAAGCTTCGGCAACGGCGCCGACAGATCCATCCCGATTCAGGTATTCACGCAAGGTCAACAGCAAGTCTGACTCATGGGTGGAATCAAAGTCCTGCAGTGGGCCCAAAGCCTCGGTAGCCAAGTCTTGCAATGGGACATCGCGGGCAGCGAGCAGCAGCGAGGTCAAAGAAAGTTTGGTTGGCACGTTGACACGTTCGCCGTGACGAAGGGATTCAAGCGCCTCAAAGTAGCTCCAACGAATACCGGTGGTATTTGAATAGCGTCCACCGTAGCCAACGCGGGCGGGAATACCGGCAGCCACCAGATACTCATCTAGATGCTTGATTGATAGCTGCACCTTGGAGTGGGCAACAATGACCGCAAGCCGTCCTTCCATCATTGCGGAGACCTGGGAAGAAAGATCAGCTGGTAATGGCAGTGTTTGGAGTCGTTCGGCTTGAGATGAAGCCTGCACCAAGATCACTGCGTGTTCACGCTGTGGGTTTAGTCCCAGGGCGCCAAGCCGTCCGGCTGCGTCCGAGCCAACCAGCGTGCCGGCGGCAAGGTCAGCGAGTACTTGACCGTTGGCCTGGCGCTGGGAGGCGCGAAGGCGTGACTTGTTGGCCATTTCTAGGCCAATCAGTGACTGTGCGTAGTCCACGACCGGGTCATGTACGTAGGGTTCGGCCAGATGAAGAATGCACTTATCGCGAAGTCCGGTAGCCACCGGAAGTTCATGCCAGATACGTTCTGGGTCGTAGTCGCCACTGATGACCTCGCCGTGCAGGCTGAGTGCCACATCGGTGCGGATCATCCGTACGAGCTCATCAAGCATGCTGTCCAGATCTGAGGAGAGCAGCGAGCGAGCCAGCTTCTGGTGCGACTTGAGCAGGTTCTCAACGCGCTTGAGGTGATCAGCATTCAACGCCTCGGCGATGAGCCGGGTGATTGAGGCAAAAGGTACCTGATAGGGAACTTCAAAGACCGGCAATCCTACTTCGCGGGCGGCGGTGATGGTTGCCTCGGGAACCGAGGAATGTTCAAGACCGGTGCCGAAACCCAGCGCCACTGCATCATTGGCGGCCAGAACACGAACGAATTCTCGTTGGGCGGCTTTTGTCTTTTGACGCACACCGGTGGTCAACACGATCTCTCGACCGGTAAGGAAGCGTGAGGGGTCAAGTAGCTCCGTGATGGCTCCCCAGGTGATAACCACGTCGTCGCGATGGGTGTGGTCGGTCATCGGCTTCAGGTTGAGCTCGTCATGCTCAAGGAGTCCGCGTAAACTAATTGCCATGTGGCTATTCTAGTTGGGAGACGGAAAGTTCCCATTTCAGCAAAATGCTCAAATAATGGACACACGCACCCGAAAATTGACCAGAATGTGAACTTTTTGCAGTAGCTTGGATTCATGAGCTCTCCATCTTCTACACAGGGCGCTCCACTCGCATCCGAAAAGCGTGAAACCTTCAGTTCTCGAAAGTTGTTCATCCTTTCTGCGATTGGTTCAGCCGTTGGTCTGGGAAACATTTGGCGTTTCCCTTATGTTGCCTACGAAAACGGCGGCGGTGCATTCCTGATCCCTTACCTGGTCGCAATTCTCTGCGCCGGTATCCCTTTGCTATTCCTCGACTACTCCATCGGTCACCGCTACCGCGGTTCGGCTCCACTGGCTTATCGCCGGGCCAACCGTAAAACCGAAATGCTCGGCTGGTGGCAGGTACTGATCTGCTTCGTAATCGCCATTTACTACGCAGCCATCATCGCGTGGGCTGCCATGTACTGCTGGTTCTCCATCACCAAGGCCTGGGACAAGAACCCTAAGGGAGCCGAAGGCTTCTTTATGAATGACTTCCTCAAGGTTTCCGATACCGTGGGCGTTTCCTTCGACGTGGTCGGCCGCATCTTCGTGCCGATGTTGATCGTTTGGCTGGTCACCATGGTGATCATGATTGCCGGCGTTAACAAGGGTATTTCCCGAGCCAACGCGGTCTTCATGCCATTGCTGATCGTCATGTTCGTGATCCTCGTGGTCCAGTCGGTCTTCCTGCCAGGCGCCATTGACGGCCTGAACGCCTTCTTCACCCCGGACTTCGCGGCCTTGCAGAACCCGGCCGTCTGGGCTGCGGCCTTCGGCCACATCTTCTTCTCGCTGTCCGTGGCCTTCGGCATCATGGTCACCTACTCCTCGTACATGAAGCGCAAGAGTGACTTGACCGGTTCCGGTTATGTTGTTGCTTTTGCTAACTCGGGCTTCGAGCTGCTCGCCGGTATCGGCGTCTTCGCTGCCCTAGGCTTCATGGCGCACAACGCTGGATCCAGCGTTGATGACGTGGCCACCAGTGGCATCGGCTTGGCATTTATTGCCTTCCCAACCATCGTCTCCCAGGCACCTCTGGGTGGACTCATTGGTGTGCTGTTCTTTGGTTCGCTGGTCTTCGCGGGCTTGACCTCGCTGATCTCGATTCTTGAGGTCATCGTTGCGGCCTTCCAAGACAAGCTGGGCTGGAAGCGTACCCCGGCAACCTTGGTAGTTGTTCTTCCAGTTGCCGTGATCTCACTGGTGCTGTTCCCAACAACCACCGGTTTGTACCTACTGGACACCATGGACGCCTTCGTGAACCAGTTCGGCATCCTCGCTTGTGCATTGGTCTTGGTGATTGTCTTTGGCGCAGGTCTTGGCATGTTGCCTAAGCTGGCCAAGCACATGAACCGTCACAGCTCCATCAAGCTGGGCACCGGTTGGAAGGTCCTGGTTGGCGGCATCGGTCCGGCAGCGCTGGGCTACATGCTGATCAACGAAGTGCAGTCCAAGATCAACGAGCCGTACTCGGGTTACCCAGCATGGTTCAACGGCATCTTCGGTTGGGGCATGGCTGGCGCGTTGATTGTTGGCGCTGTACTCATGTCGCTGATCCCATGGGGCAAAAACTCAAAGATCGATGATCCAGAGTTTGAACAGCATCAGAAGAATGTTGAAGCTGAAGAACTTCCTGACGCAGTCGGAAAGGAATACTAGTCATGAGCGGCATCGCAATTGTATTCATGATCATTTCCATGCTGACCATCTGGGGTGGCCTGGCCATCTCACTGATCAACCTCTCACGCAATCCTGAAAAGGATGATGACCACGTGATTGAAACCGCTGAACCTGCAGGTAATAGCAACCTGTAATTTCCGCAGAAATTAGCTGTAGCCTCCTTGTTCCAAGTCCGACTTGGAACGGGGAGGCTTTGCTGTGCAGATGCACTACAAAACCAAAAGTCATTTGTGCCAACTTTGCTAGTCGCAAAGGGCCTTGAAGAATAGTCTGTTGGTTAGAACACGTCGAGCGACATGCTCGTAAAACTTTAGTGAAAGGACAAGCAGGTGGACGTTACCTACCGTATTGAACAGAAGCGCAAGATCAACGGGCCATTCCCCGGCCCAAAGTCGGAAGAACTCGCCGCACGCCGCGCCAAGGCAGTTGCTGCCGGCGTTGCTTCCACCCTGCCTGTTTACGCAGCTGACGTTGACGGCGGCATCATTGTTGATGTTGACGGCAACCAGCTGATCGACCTGGGCTCGGGCATCGCGGTAACCACCGTTGGCGCATCCAACCCAGCAGTGGCTAAGGCCGTTGCCGAGCAGGCGCAGCGCTTCACCCACACCTGCTTCATGGTTGCTCCTTACGAGAACTACATTGCCTTGGCTGAGAAGCTTGCTGCCATCACCCCAGGTAACTTCGAGAAGCGCGCAGTGTTCTTCAACTCCGGTGCTGAAGCCGTGGAGAACGCCATCAAGGTTGCTCGTGTAGCTACCGGTCGTCAGGCAGTTGTAGCCTTCGACCACGCTTACCACGGCCGCACCAACTTGACCATGGGTCTGACCGCTAAGGCTGCCCCATACAAGCGCGGATTCGGTCCACTGGCATCAGAGATCTACCGCATGCCAATGAGCTACCCATTCCGTGAAGAGAATCCAAACATCTCGGGCAAGGAAGCTGCAGAGCGCGCGATCTTGGCCATGGAGAAGCAGATCGGTGGCGACCAGATCGCTGCGATCATCATCGAGCCAATCCAGGGTGAAGGTGGCTTCATCGTTCCTGCAACCGGCTTCTTGCCACGCGTTGCTGAATGGGCCAAGGAAAACGGCATTGTCTTCATTGCTGATGAAGTTCAGGCCGGCTTCGCACGCTCCGGTGCTTGGTTCGCTTCGGACATCGAAGAGATCGAACCAGATATCGTCACCGTGGCTAAGGGCATCGCCGGCGGTATGCCACTGTCGGGCATCGTTGGCCGCGCCGAACTGCTTGACTCGGTTCACGGTGGCGGCTTGGGTGGCACCTACGGTGGTAACCCAGTAGCTGTTGCTGCAGCACTTGAGAGCATCAAGTTCATGGAAGAGCAGGACCTGCCAGGTCGCGCACGTGAGATCGAAGAGAAGTTCTTCGCTCGCTTCACCGCTTTGCAGTCCGCATTCCCAGCTATCGGTGAAGTCCGTGGCCGTGGCGCAATGATTGCTATTGAGTTCGTCAAGGCTGGTGGCAAAGAGCCAGACGCAGATCTGACCAAGGCTATCGCTGCCGAGTGCCTGGCTCAGGGTGTTGTCATCCTGACTTGCGGTACCTACGGCAACGTCATTCGTCTGCTGCCTCCATTGGTTATCGGGGATGAGCTGCTCAACGATGCATTCGACGTTCTTGAGACTGCTATCCGCAAGCTTGCTGCCTAAGGCTTAGCCCGGAAGTAAATAACTAAAGCTTCGGCCGTTCTAGTTTGAAACTAGAACGGCCGAAGCTTTTTCTTTGTGCGCTAAATGCGTTGGCAGCTAGCTGATCTCTACTGGTTCAGGAAGGTTCCGGGCCTTAGGTGCGCGAAGCATATCGACCAAAACAAAGATGACCGCAATCCATACCAGGACAAATCCCATCCAGCGTTCAAACGGCATATGTTCGTGGAACACCAGTACACCAAGGATGAACTGCAGTAGGGGAGCGATGAACTGCAGCGAGCCCACCGTGCTCAGCGGAAGGCGTCGAGCAGCCCCACCAAAGAGCAAGAGTGGAACAGCAGTGATGATGCCGCTGGAAGCCAGCAAGAGTACGCCACCGAGGTTGCTGTCTAGCAAGGTGGAACCGGTGGTCTGCGAGAGCCAAATGACGTAGATGATGGCCAGCGGGGTTAGCCACACAGTTTCGACCGTCAGTGCGCCCAATGCGGTGCCCTTGGAGCCGACCTTGTTCTTTACTAGGCCGTAGAAGCCAAAGGAGAACGCAAGGCCCAGAGAAATCCATGGCACGCGGCCCAAGCCCACGGTGAGCACAATAACGGCTACGGTAGCCAGCGCCACTGCTGCCCACTGCAAGGGGCGCAGCTTTTCCTTAAGCACCAGCACGCCGAGCAGGATGGCAACAATGGGGTTGATGAAGTAGCCCAGCGACGCCTCAAGTACGTGTCCGGTCAACACTGCCAAGGCGTAGAGAACCCAGTTGCCCGCGATCAAGACGCTGGCCAGGGCCAACTGCATCATGGTCTTTGTATCTTTGAACATCGCAATAAACTGACGAATCTGCGAGGTAATAGCGAGCAGGATCAAGCAGAAGATCAAAGAGAAGAGAACTCGCACGGCTACGAACTCCACAGCTGAGATCTCCGGGAGCAGCAAGAAGTATGCGGGGAGCAATCCCCAGATGAGATAGGCAGAGGTGCCTTGAATCAGACCATAGCTGTGTTCAGAGCGGACCGGTTTGGTGGTGCTTGATGACATGCAGAATGTACGCTTTCGAACTATTGTGAAGCAGGAAAAGGCGGAGCTACGGGGCAAAAATTGCACCCTGCAACTCACAAAGTACAACGCCTATAGCTAGACAATATTCCCCGCAGAGCGAAATACGTTAGGCAGAATTCGGTACTCTACATCACAACTGCGTTTCAAATGCTTAATACCGGAACGAAGCTGCAGGCATAAACGTTGACTAGACTAAGAAATACCAACTTGGTCTGAGTCATTTACAAGGAGTGCGTCACGGTGCATGGTCATAACAACGGACTGAAAACAGCACTGTTGCTCGGCGGAATGTTTGCCCTGCTACTGGCTATCGGTTCGCTCATTTCGGCCGGAACTGGCCGGTCAATGTTCATTTGGGTCTTCGCCCTGATCGGTTTGGGCACCACCGCGTATGGCTACTGGAACAGTGACAAGCTCGCCTTGCGTTCCATGCACGCCTACCCGGTGAGTGAAGCTGAGAATCCGATGATGTACCGCATTGTGCGCGAGCTATCGATGAACGCTCAACAGCCAATGCCGCGACTGTATGTCTCACCAACTACTTCGCCCAATGCCTTCGCCACCGGCCGCAACCCACAAAATGCTGCGGTGTGCTGCACCGAGGGAATCTTGCAGCTACTCAATGAGCGCGAGCTGCGCGGCGTGCTGGGCCACGAACTGATGCACGTATATAACCGTGACATTCTCACTTCATCGGTGGCTGCGGCGATTGCCGGTGTAATCACCTCGGTGGCACAGTTCCTGATGTTCTTTGGTGGCGGTGGAAGCAATGAAAACCGCAACGTCAACCCGATCGCACTGATCGCGTTGTCGCTCTTGGCACCACTGGCCGCATCAATTATTCAGATGGCTGTGAGCCGGACTCGTGAGTATGACGCTGACGAAGATGGAGCCAAACTAACCAACGACCCATTGGCTCTGGCCAGCGCGTTGCGAAAGTTGGAGTCCGGAATTTCTCAGGCTCCACTGGCTACGGGGGACCAGAAGCTGGTCAACAGCTCACACCTGATGATCGCTAATCCTTTCGGTTCGCGCCTGAAGCAGATGTTCTCCACGCACCCACCAATGGATCAGCGTATTGCTCGCCTCGAAGCCATGGCCGGCGGCCAGCAGTACTAGAAATCCTTAGCGGTGTTTGCGCGTAGACAAAAAGTGAGCGGCGGCTTCCCACATTGACTGTGGGATGCCGCCGCTCACTTCTAGTTCAAAGAGAACCTAAAGATGCCTACCGGAAGTTGATGAACTGAAGGTCAGCTTCTTCGAAGTCACGCAGCAGGGCCATGGTGGCCTGCAGATCATCGCGGGACTTGGAAGAGACGCGAAGCTCGTCACCCTGAATGGTGGACTTGACTCCCTTAGGAGCCTCATCGCGGATCAACTTGTTGATCTTTTTGGCGACATCTTGTGCGATGCCTTCCTTGATGCTGGACTCAATGCGGTATTCCTTGCCGGATGCAAATGGCTCACCGGATTCCAAGGACTTCAATGAGATGCCACGCTTGACCAGCTTTGACTGGAAAACATCCAGTACAGCGTTGACGCGCTCTTCAGAGTTAGCCTTCATCAAGATCTTCTCGCCACTGAAGTCAACCTCAGCGCCTACACCCTTGAAGTCGTAGCGCTGGGCGATTTCCTTCTGGGCCTGGTTCATCGCGTTAGCGACTTCCTGGCTATCAACCTTGCTGACGACGTCGAATGTGGAATCACTAGCCATGTGAATACTCCTAGCTGTAACGGGTCTGATTCGTTTCATAGCCTACCGGTTTTGCGCCCTAAATTCGGGCTGTGATCAGGCTTACAGAGAAAAGAGCCCCCTCGATTTCACATCATCGAAAATCTCCTGTAGAGTTATTTCTCGTTCCGACAAGAACAAACGTTCTTGAACGAACCATCTCGGCAGATTACCCGAGCGGCCAAAGGGGGCTGACTGTAAATCAGCTGGCAACGCCTTCACTGGTTCGAATCCAGTATCTGCCACAAAAACTCCCGGATCATTGATCCGGGAGTTTTTTGCATCCGGGCAAACTTTGTTGCACTGTGATCCGGATCTATTCCCGGTGTCAATGAAGATCACCTTTCTACGTATTTCACCTAATGTTCGGTTACCGTATAGGCATGGCTACTAGAAATGTGAGCGAAGATGACTTCGCACAGGTGATTGAAGACAACGATATCGTCCTTGTGGATTTCTGGGCAGACTGGTGCGGACCGTGCAAGCAGTTTGCACCTGTTTATGATCAGACCTCAAACAAGTTCACTGATGTTGTTTTCGCCAAGGTAGACACCGAAGCAGAACAGGGCCTGGCCCGTGCAGCTAACGTAACTTCGATTCCTACCATCATGGCTTTCCGTGAGCAGGTACTCGTCTTCTCGCAGGCAGGTGCGTTGAACCAGCCACAGCTTGAAGACTTGGTCACCGCCGTCAAGGGCATCGACATGAGTGAAGTTCACAAGCAGATCGCTGAAGAAGCAGCTCAGGCTGACTCCTAGGACTGCGTTTTGAGTTTCGGGCCCTACCTCTGCCGGTGATCCAGCGGAGCGTAGCGTGGCCCGAAGCTTTGTTTTCGCTCGCCAGAGAGCATCAACAGTCGCACCACTCGTTGCCGATGTGGTGCGTAGGGTGCCAAGAGCGCCAGCATTTGTGGATCAGTGATCCGCTTTCCGGTCAGTACTTGACCAACAAAATGGGCCAAATGGAAGTCTCCCACTGAGATGTGGTCTGAAGACCCATGCGACCGCTGAAGAGTTTCAGCGATAGTCCACGGCCCGATTCCAGGCACCGAGGCTAACGCCGCCTCCAATGTTCCAGGCGCTTTTGCCGCCGGCTTGGCATGGTTCAGTGGCTTATCCGCCCACCAATTGATGGCACCGGCTACCTGAACGAATTTTCTTATCGTTGTGGCGCGCTGCCCTTCAACCCGAGCCTGCTGCCAATCCCACCGTTGCATCTGTGCCAGATCCAGCGGTGAAGGAAAAATCTTCAACCCTTCAGGGGCCGGACCGGGCGCGGGCTGTCCAAATCGATGAACGAGCCAACGCCACGCATGGTTCGCTTCAATGCCAGTAACGCGTTGCTCAAGAATGGCACCTACTGCATGCTCAAAGATCCTGCCGGTTTTGGGGAGTACTACATCAGGATGTTCTGCCCGGTTCCGGGCAATAATCTCCGGATAGATTCCCTCTTGCAGACCTTGATCAAATTCGTTCCAATCATCCTGCGCGCCTAAAAGATTGGGCGCAGAGTCCAATGCCCAAGATGCGCCGGGACCCCATGCTTGGAAGTCGGCAGCACCTTGAAGGGTGGGTTTTGAAATTTGCAGGGTTGCTGGGCCTAGGGGAGTAGCAAAAGCCAGCCAGGCTTCACTTGCCGAAAGCCGAATCGTCGGGTCACCGAGGCCTCGGCGCAGGATACCCAGAGACTTCGTCAAAGACACCGGTCCGCTAGGAGTGAAGCTCGCGCTCCAAGATTTCTGCATATTTCGCATTTTATCGTCTGGATCTTTGAGCTTGGGGCTTCAGTGGCCTTTAGCACTGACGCAAACATCACGTCCACTGCATGACGTTTCACTACGATCGGCAAGGACAAGTGTGACAAGCGCCGGTAAAGTTCTTGACATGAAGTATGCTTCCACTGTTCTTGATCTGATTGGCAACACTCCGCTGGTAAAGCTCAACAGCGTTACCGACGGAATCAAAGCCACCGTATTGGTCAAACTTGAATACCTAAATCCCGGCGGATCCATTAAGGACCGCATTGCGTTGAAGATGGTTGAACGTGCTGAACAGTGTGGCCAGCTTAAGCCCGGCGGCACCATCGTGGAACCTACCAGTGGAAACACCGGTGTAGGTCTGGCCATGGTTGGCCAGCTCAAGGGATACAAAACCATCTTCGTCACGCCAGATAAGGTTGGCGAGGAAAAGCGCGACGTACTTCGTGCCTATGGTGCCGAAGTAGTGGTCACGCCTACCGCTGTAGCCCCTGATTCTCCAGAGTCCTATTACGGTGTCTCGGACCGACTGGTGACCGAAATTGAGGGCGCCTACAAGCCCGACCAGTTCTCCAACCCGGGCGCACCTGATAGCCACTTTGAAACTACCGGACCAGAAATCTGGAACGATACCGACGGCAAAGTGACCCACGCGGTCATTAGCGCAGGTACCGGCGGAACCATTACCGGCACCGGACGCTACCTCAAGCAGATCTCGGCGCAGCGTGCTTCAGGCCCAGTGAAAATTATCGCGGCTGATCCAGATGGCTCGGTCTACTCCGGTGGCACCGGACGCCCATACTTTGTTGAAGGTGTTGGCGAAGATATGTGGCCGGGCAACTACGATGCTTCGGTCCCCGACGCTATTGAAGCGGTCACTGATGCTGAGTCATTTGAGATGACCCGTCGTCTAGCTAAAGAAGAAGGACTGCTCTTGGGCGGTTCCTCAGGCATGGCAGTTGTTGCGGCGCTACGTACCGCGCGTGAACTCAGCGAAGACGACGTTGTAGTAGTTATCGCCCCAGATGGCGGACGCGGCTACCTTGCCAAGATCTTCAACGACAGCTGGATGCTGCAGCAGGGCTTCATCACTGATGAATACTCCGCTCTGGACTTCATCGGCTCCGCCCTGTCAAAGCAAGGCACGGAAATAATCGACGAGAACGCAACGTTGTTACAGGCGGCTAGGGCCTTACGCGAACAAGGTGCCGACGCGTTGGTCGTTGCCAGCACTTCGCTGCCAGCCCGCATTGGTGAAGTACGTGGCGTCATCGGCGCCAGCACCATTACCGAAGCGTTGCTCGGTGGAGCAGAACCAACAAGCACCATCAAGGACTTGGGAGATTTGCCCAAGCCACTGATCGGCGTAGCTGACACCCTAGAACACGCCCAAGAACTACTTAAACAGCATCCAGCGGTGCTGCTGACCAAGGGTGGCGACGTTATTGCAGGCGCCACGTCAGCAGATCTGTTGGCTTACTCAACTCGCTAATGATTTCACTTAAGGACTGATATCGATGACCGAAAACACTCAGGGATCAAACACTCGCTTCGTCCACGTGGGCCAGGAATTTGAGCCACACACCGGTGCCGTCGTGCCACCGCTGCACTTCTCGACCACCTACGCACAGGACGGTATCGGAAACCTGCGCAACGGCTACGAGTACGGCCGCGGTGGCAACCCAACTCGTGACGCCCTGCAGGCTCAGCTTGCCGGCGCCGAATTTGGCACCCACGCCTTCTCCTTCGGCTCCGGACTGGCTGCCGAAGACTCATTGATCCGCGCAATTCTGCGCCCAGGCGATCACATTGTCCTTGGTAACGATGCTTATGGTGGAACCTTCCGCCTCATTGACCGAGTGCTCGGTGACTGGGGCATCGGTAACACCCCGGTAGATATGAGCAACGAAGCTGCCCTGGCTGCAGCTATCGAAAAGAACAAGGCCAAACTGGTGTGGGTAGAAACCCCATCCAACCCAATGATGACCATCACCGACATTGCCAAGGTAGCCGAAATTGCTCACGCTGCCGGCGCACTGCTGGTCGTGGACAACACCTTCGCCAGCCCATTCTTGCAGCAGCCTTTGACCTTGGGTGCTGACATTGTGGTTCACTCAACCACCAAGTACATCGGTGGTCACTCCGATGTGGTGGGCGGTGCGGTGATCGTCAAGGACGCAGCCCTGGCAGAGAAGATTGGTTTCATCCAGTTCGCCGTTGGTGCAGTATCTGGCCCAATGGATGCCTTCTTGACTACCCGTGGTCTGAAGACCTTGGGTGTGCGCATGCGCGCACACAGCGAGAACGCGGCCACCGTTGCCCAGTGGTTGCGCGAGCGCAGCGAAGTTGAGCGCGTACTTTACCCAGGCTTCGAAGATCACCCAGGCCATGAGATCGCCAAGAAGCAGATGAGCGACTTCGGTGGCATGGTCTCGGTTCAGTTCAAGGGCGGCGAAGCTGCAGCACGCAAGATCGCTGAAAGCACCAAGCTGTTCACCTTGGCTGAATCCTTGGGTGGCATTGAATCCTTGATGAACTACCCATCGGAAATGACCCACGCGTCGGTCAAGGGTACCGAGCTGGCGGTTCCAGTGAACCTGTTGCGTCTTTCGGTGGGCATCGAAGATCCAGCAGATCTCATTGATGACCTAGAGAAGGCTTTCCGCAACCTCTAAATCAACGCATATAACGCGAGGGTGAACATTCCGTATGGAATGTTCACCCTCGCGTTTTTTGTTTATCGGGTTTCAGCTGCGCTAGCGACGCCGTTTAGGCGGCTTAGGGGAGACGACCTTGAAGTAGTAGTTGCTGCTAGGAAGCCACATGAGAGCTACACAGAACATGATGATGGCGGCCAGTAGTGAATAGCGACCAAAACGCATCAACAATGGCACCGCGGTAATCACACCGAGCCAGGTGAGATTGGTGCGGGCAGCACGTTGACCGGTGAACAAACGGTAGCCAAGAACCCCGCAGGCGCAGCCGGCGGCAGCAAAAAATATGGCCAAGGCAATGGCTGCAAAGTTCAGTGAACCTGAGTCGCTCTGCTCATAAATGAGGAAGCCACCAAAGCCTAAAAACAGCACTCCGGCTAGTAACCAAAGCATTTGCGCGATGAACAAAGCGCTGGGTACAGGCTCTTCAGGGCGGCGTGGCAAGAATGGTATTTTCACATCTTTAACACTACGTGCTTTGGCGCGGTGCCCGATCTCACACGCTCTGGGCACTGACAATTAGCGGTGGTTCGCGTTAGTGTTAAGTGTTCGCAAACTTCAAGGGTATCCCTTGCATCCAGCCCAATATTTGAGGCTGGAGCCTTCTCGTGTTGTATTTCCGCAAGTGTGTGCGGTTTCTTATGTCATAGGGGAGCGCTTGTAGAGCGTGACTTGTATCTGACTGTGTAGCCTATACGTCGTTTCTTTGGGGACGGCTAAGGCATATTCCCCAACGAATGAGGTAAATCTTCGTGTCTTCTGACATGCCCGTAAACACCGATGACAACCAGACCCCAGAAGAGCCAACCGTGCTCTTCTCCGAACTTGGTTTGGATGCTCGTGTGCTTGCATCACTGGCTGACCTGGGCTATGAAAAGCCATCGCCAATTCAGGCCGCCACTATTCCTAAGCTTCTCGAAGGCCGCGACGTTGTTGGTCTGGCTCAGACCGGTACCGGTAAGACGGCTGCTTTCGCGCTTCCTGCCCTGTCCCGCATGGCAGAGCTGGCTGACACCAATGGTCCAGCCCGCACCCCACAGATCCTGGTTCTGGCTCCAACCCGCGAGTTGGCCCTCCAGGTAGCTGAGGCTTTCACTTCCTACGCAAAGTACCTGCCAGACTTCACCGTCTTGCCAGTGTACGGTGGCTCCCCATACGGCCCACAGCTCAACGGCCTGCGCCGTGGCGCTCAGGTTGTTGTTGGTACCCCAGGTCGCGTAATCGACCACATCAACAAGGGTTCTTTGGACCTGTCCAACCTTCAGTACGTTGTACTGGATGAAGCCGACGAAATGCTTCGCATGGGCTTCGCCGAAGAGGTCGACAAGATCTTGGAAGCAACCCCAGCAGAGAAGCAGGTTGCCCTGTTCTCGGCCACCATGCCACGTACCATCCGTCGTATTGCTTCGGAATACCTGCGCGATCCGCAGGAAATTTCGGTCAAGTCCAAGCAGTCGACCGGCACCAACATCACCCAGCGTTACCTGCAGGTTATGGGCTCGCACAAGCTTGACGCCATGACCCGTATCCTCGAGTCCGAGTCATTCGAAGGTGTTATCGCCTTCGTTCGTACCAAGATGGCTACCGAGGACCTGGCTGACAAGTTGAAGGCTCGCGGCTTCACCGCTGCAGCTATCAACGGTGACATCCCACAGCAGCAGCGTGAGCGCACCGTTGAGAACTTGCGTTCAGGCAAGATCGACATCCTGGTTGCTACCGACGTTGCAGCTCGTGGTTTGGACGTTGAGCGCATCAGCCACGTCATCAACTTCGACATCCCACATGACACCGAGTCCTACGTTCACCGCATTGGCCGTACCGGCCGTGCAGGTCGTTCGGGCGACGCGATCTTGTTCATGACCCCACGCGAGAAGTACTTGCTGCGTGCCATCGAGAAGGCTACCCGCCAGCCGGTGACCCAGATGCAGCTTCCTTCGCTGGATTCGGTCAACGACCGTCGTATCCAGAAGTTCACTGATCGCATCGATCAGACCATCAGTGGTCAGGACCTGACCACCTTCCGCGAAATCGTTGAGAAGTTCGCTTCTGAGCACGAAGACCTTGATCAGCTGGAAATCGCAGCTGCACTGGCTTTGATGGCTCAGGGTGGACGTCCATTGCTGATGACCGAACCAGTAGCTTCGCCTTCCAAGAAGGCTCGCATGGAACGTGGTGACCGCCCAGAACGTGGCGATCGCGGCGACCGTGGTGACCGCGGAGATCGCGGCGACCGTGGCCCACGTGCACGTAAGACTGCTGCTGCAGGCAACGCCATGTACCGTCTGGCCATTGGCCGCCGCAACCGCGTGCAGCCAGGCTCGATCGTTGGCGCTTTGGCTAACGAAGGTGGCTTCGATTCTTCGGAAATCGGTGGCATTGAGATCCGTTCGGATCACACCTTGGTTGAACTGCCAGCAGAGCTGAGCAAGGACCAGTGGCGTGCACTGTCCAAGACCCGCATCGGCGGCGAACTGATCAGCATGGAGCTTGACTCCGGCCGTAAGCCACGCGACGACGATGACAACGATCGTGGCGGCTTCCGCGGTGGAGACCGTGGCGGGTTCCGCGGTGGAGACCGTGGCGGGTTCCGCGGCGGACGCGGTGGCGGCGAAAAGCGCTTCGGTGGCCGTGGCGGCGACAAGCGCTTCAGCGACTCGGGCCGTAGCGGTGGACGTCGCGACTACTAAGTCGACGCTCCTAAGCTAACTAGCTAAAAGCACAACACAACGCCCCTGGAACAAACCGAAAGGTTTGATCCAGGGGCGTTGTGTGTTTCTCCAAGATGCTTGTTCCAGCAGCCAGCTATTACTGGGCTGCGCTGCCTACCGGAATCTCATCTCCTAGATAAACTTTCCCGCCGCTCTCCAAGAACTCTCTACTCTTTTCTGCCATGCCTGCCAACGCCGCTTGAGCCTCCGCAGAACCGTATTCATCACGTATATCTTGGGAGATCCGCATGGAACAGAATTTTGGTCCACACATCGAGCAGAAGTGTGCGGTCTTGGCTGGTTCTGCGGGCAAAGTCTCGTCATGGAATTCTTGAGCCGTGACGGGATCTAAACTCAGCGAGAACTGGTCATTCCAGCGGAACTCAAAGCGTGCCTTACTCAGCGCATCATCGCGCGCACTGGCACCCGGGTGCCCCTTGGCTAAGTCGGCGGCGTGAGCTGCAATCTTGTAAGTGATAACACCGGTCTTTACATCGTCACGGTTAGGCAATCCCAGATGTTCCTTGGGTGTGACATAACAAAGCATGGCTGTGCCATATCGAGCGATCTCCGTAGCTCCGATGGCGCTGGTGATGTGGTCATAGCCCGGAGCGATATCGGTAACCAGTGGGCCCAGTGTGTAGAAGGGCGCACCATCACACAACTCCTGCTGGCGTTCAACATTCTCCCGGACCTTATGGAATGGAATATGTCCCGGTCCCTCAACCATGACCTGTACGTCGTACCTCCAGGCCCGCTTGGTCAGCTCAGCTAGGGTATCTAGCTCAGCGAACTGCGCGGCGTCATTGGCATCAGCAATGGAGCCGGGACGAAGCCCGTCACCCAGTGAGAAAGCAACGTCGTACTGTGCGAAGATTTCGCAGAGCTCATCAAAGTGCGTGTACAAGAAATTCTCTTCGTGATGTGCCAAGCACCAGCCGGCCATGATGGACCCACCGCGCGAGACAATGCCGGTAACCCGGTTGGCAGTCAAAGGAACATAACGCAAGAGCACGCCAGCGTGAATGGTCATATAGTCCACGCCCTGCTCACACTGTTCAATGACGGTATCGCGGAAGATCTCCCAGGTCAGTGCGTTGGCTTCGCCATTGACCTTTTCCAAGGCTTGGTAGATGGGCACCGTTCCGATGGGCACCGGTGAATTGCGGATGATCCACTCACGAGTGGTGTGGATGTCATCACCGGTGGATAGATCCATGACGGTGTCTGCACCCCATTTGGCGGCCCACTGCAGCTTGGATACTTCTTCAGCAATCGAGCTGGTCACCGCAGAGTTGCCGATATTTGCATTGATTTTCACCAAGAAGGCTTTGCCGATAATCATCGGTTCAGATTCCGGGTGATTGATATTGGACGGAATGATTGCTCGCCCGGCCGCCAGCTCGCTGCGCACCAGTTCTACATCGCACTCTTCGCGAACCGCTACATATCGCATTTCAGGGGTGATCACCCCAGCTCGTGCGTAGTGCATTTGGGTTACTGTGGCCCCCTGAACTGCACGTAGTTGTGGCGCCGTGCGTCCGGCCCATTCATCGCTGGCAGTTCCTCGGCGGACCGCTGAGCGCCCGTCATCGTGCAGATTGCGTTCGCGGCCTTCATAGACCGCAACGTCTGCTCGTTCCATGATCCACGGTTCCCGAAAAGGATTCAGTCCCTGAGTTGGTTCGCTACCTGGACCACTGGTGCGATACACCCGTAGCGGTTCATTTGGCTGGCCATTGGGGGAGTCCGCAAGTTGAATTTGCGTGACGGGAACTGAGATCCCTTCCGATTCGCGGAACGCGAGAGAGTGGGCAGGATGTTGTTCAAATTGTTCCATTGAGAAACTCACTTCCTTCGCCGGCATTACCCGGACAGGTTCAACGGTCGCGGACGGCGATAGCCCGATCTCAGCCCTTGCCATGGGGCTCCCGTGTGGTCGGAGACGACACTAGCATGAAAAAATCGGCGCACAAGAATGGGCGCCAAAATTTGACGCTAGGTCTGAGCGTTGGAAGTGGAAGATGGGGGAGAAGCGAAGTGGCAGCGGGGCCCAAGAAAATAAGTCCAGATAGACGAAAAGAGAGACAATCTGAATTCAGATTGTCTCTCTTATTTCGAGCCCCTGCCGGAATCGATCCGGCGACCTCGTTCTTACCAAGAACGCGCTCTACCACTGAGCTAAGGGGGCAACGAGTAAATACTCTACACAGGTTTTTGGCGATTTCAAAATCCGTAACGAGTTTGTAGCTGACGTCACAAGACCCCTACTCAAGTAGGAAAAACGCGGCAGGGGATCGGTTGCTCGATGGTGTTCTAAACGCGGGTAGTCTGCGCCGCGAAAAATGGCAGACCTCGCACATGTTGATATTTACCTCTTTTGACTGCGAAGCATCAAGATGTACGGATGTTTTGTTGTTGGAAAAGTGATTTTCACTGACTCAAGCGGCAGGAAAGTGGCACCGCTTGGTCGTTAGAAAAGGAACTCGTGCAGCGCTTTCCGAAGGCTGGAAATTACCAAATTGACCACTACTAATGCTCCAGTGAGCATCGTCACCTATGCGCTTTTGTGCCAACCTTCGTTCCATGTCAGCACTACGTCTTCTAGAAACATGCGTTGACTTGGGGTAACGCGACGCGGTCCGAAATTCATTGGAGGCGAATGACGATTTTTCTTTGTGCCCAAAGCCGTGTAGAGTATTTACTCGTTGCCCCCTTAGCTCAGTGGTAGAGCGCGTTCTTGGTAAGAACGAGGTCGCCGGATCGATTCCGGCAGGGGGCTCTGAGTGAGAAGTAGTCTTGGCTTCTACTGGATTGCTTCTCACTTGTGGCGGCGTAGCTCAGCTGGTTAGAGCGCACGACTCATAATCGTGAGGTCCCGGGATCGAGTCCCGGCGCCGCTACAGATTTGGCCCCGAAATTCATTGAATTTCGGGGCTTTTTCATGCTCAAAATCGAATCCTAGTGCCGTAGGTGGGACCTAGGTGTACCTCGAAAGTACCCCCGACGTCACGTCACGGATATCGGCCCCAGTTCAGAGTGTAGCGAGCAGTGCAATACAGGAACGGCCACCTACCGCATCGCAATGCGATGATGTAGGTGGCCGTTGTTTAGTTGGTGCGTCTAGAGGCTGGCGTCGTTGGGACCGATTGCACCCTTATGCGCCTGGTCGCCACTATTCGAAGCTTCCTTGGCCAGCATGAGTAGCCCTTGGATCACATCAGAATCCATATCTTGCCCATCGGGTTGTTCATTGTTGGCATCGTGACCATGAACCTCGGTGTGAAGCCGTTGCATCTGCATATCCAGTTTGGTTGCAATAGCTGCAGCGTCTGCCAGCTCGCTAGCTAGGTGGGCTGGAACTTCACCTTCGTACTTGTAGAAGATCTTGTGCTCTAGGCTGGCCCAAAAATCTTGGGCAATAGTGCGGATCTGCAGCTCTACGATCACGTTGACCGGACCGTCAGAGAGGAATACCGGAATCTCAACGATCGCGTGAACACTCTTGTAGCCGCTTGGCTTAGGGTTCTTGATGTAATCCTTGATTTGAATGACACGGATATCGTTTTGTGCAGTCAAGGTATTGAGTACCTTGTAGATGTCCTTGACGAAGCTGCACGTGATTCGAACGCCAGCGATGTCACTGATGTTTTCCCTGATCGCGGTGAGCGAGGGGTGAATCTTTCGCTGGCTCACCTTGCGCATGATGCTCTCTGGAGTTTTCACCCGCGAAGTGATGTGTTCAATCGGATTGTACTTATGAAGATAAAGAAACTCTTCGCGCAAGATGGAGACCTTGGTTAGGACCTCATCGACTGCAAACTGGTACTCCATCATGAACCGTTGGAATTGAAGGCGGAACGCCTGCGTAATTTCCTGTAGTTCGCCAGGGGCGAGGTTTGCCACCGACGGCAGCGAAACAACGCCAGGTGGGTCTTCTTGATACGGCGTAGAAATCGTAAATCACCTCTACATGTTGTGGCTATGTCAAAGGACATGAGCGCTCTCTATTTCAAGGTTAGGTCAGCAGTCTAAGAATTTGGCCAGAAGACCTCGGGAATCTATCGGGGACTAGTACTTGCTGGCCTCGATTGGGGGAGCAAAGCACAAGTACTTTGAGCTGTATGGTTCCTTGCTGGTGGCCTAAGGTTGGAAGGGCTACTTCAGAAAGGTCTTGATGGAATTCCCCAGCGCTTCACGGCAGCTATGTCATGGCATTAGCTTCTCTCAGCATGAACCCGCGCCCATGCTTCGACTGCGCACAGCTGACCAGTGGAAGACCGAATATCTTGAGTTGAACCGCTCGCTGAGCATGGATGTCGGAGAACTGAAGTTTTGCCTGGGCTATATCACTATGAATCGTGATGGTTCCCGCAACACCTTGCCATGCCCCAAGACCAAAGCACTACGCACCGGCACCCAATGCGATAGCTGCCGCCGGTTAGACCACTCCAAGTTCATGCACCAGTTCCATAAGACCGGGGAAGCCCCGGAGGGAATGCGCAAATACCTTGAACAGCCGCACTTCCTCTACGTCGCTAGTTTTGCCCATGGTGCGACCAAGGTTGGAACTACTTCCACACAGAGCAAGTGGACTCGACTCGCTCAGCAGGGCGCCGTCATAGCGCGCTATATTGCTCGCGCCAATGATGGTACAGCAATTCGTGTACTTGAAGATCTGGTCACCGTGCACGTTGCGCTCACCCAACAAGTCCGGCAGAAGTCCAAAATCAAGGGACTGGTGAGTTGGGAATTGGACCTAGCGCAGCTTGATGAGATCAACGAGCAAGCCGCTAGCAAAGCCCGTGACTTCCTCGGGGCACAACGCGGGCTGGATACCTATGGTGTTGAGCTTCGTGATGAGCTCTGGGAACAACCGGCCTTTGCCCACCCGGTCATTGAAGCGTGGAATTCCCGCACGCTACACGCCTGGAATTCTGCACTGCCCGGTGCCACCGCGGACCTGCGCATCAGAGGGGTCTTAGGTCAAAGCATCATGGCCGATAGCGGGGAAGGCACCACCCTACGACTGCTAGATGCTGCGGAACTAAAAACACGTGAAGTTCAGTTGCGACAGCAGTATGGAGAATTCAAAGAAGAACAGTCTGCATTGTTCTAAGCTTTGACGTTTAGCTGTCAGTGGAGTCACGAGAAAATACCGTTGTTCCAATGAGTCCTGCGAGGTGAGCTGAACTAGACTTGAGTTATGACCAATACTCCCTGGGAAGCTGCCTCACCGCGCTATAAGAAGCTCGTCTTTACTGCCATGGCAATCATGGGAGCAGGCATCATCCTTGCGATTATCGGCGCAAACATTCCATCTTTGCCAACGGTATACACCGCAATCGGAATCATGTTTGTAGGCATGCTTTGCCACATCGCAGGAATGGTTGTCAGGGCCAAAGACACCCGCCAGTGGCGCGTTGAGAATGGACTGGCAGCCCCACGGAAAGCCAAGAGCTCAGCCCGCGAAGGCCAGTAGAACTCAGCAAGAGTCAAGAATCGTTGATGATGCGCTGAATCCTGGCGCACCGTCGTTGCAGCACGTCATTTTCTGTTACACCAAAGTTCAGGAGAATCCATGGGCATCAATCCCGACCTGGTGGGGCGCGTTTTCCCTGCTGGAGAGTCCTACCACGTAGGACGCGAAAAGATCCGCGAGTTCGCTACGGCTACCAAAGCAACCTCGCCGGCACACTTCAAAGTGGAAGAAGCGCAGAAGCTGGGTTACAGCGATGTAGTCGCGCCCCCAACTTTTGCCATCATCGTCGCCCAGCGTGCCGATGCGCAGCTGATTGCAGACCCAGCGTCGGGCATTGATTTCTCGCGTGTTGTCCACGCGGATCAGCGCTTTACCCACCACCGTCCGATTGTGGCTGGCGATGAGCTGATTGCTGAGCTGTATGTAGATCAGGTACGTGAGATGGGTGCCGGTGCCATGATCACCACCCGCGCTGAAATCTCCAGCATCTCTGGCGAAAAGGTCGCCACTACCGTTTCGTCGCTACTGGTACGAGCTGAGGACTAAGCATGATTGAATTCGAAACTCTTGAAAAGGGAACCGTCATCGGTTCCCACACCGTCAAGGTCAACCGTGCGGACCTCGTTCGTTATGCCGGGGCCTCCGGAGACTTCAACCCGATCCACTGGAATGAACGCTTCGCCAAAGAAGTAGAACTTCCATCGGTAATTGCTCACGGCATGTTCACCATGGGTTCAGTGGTTGACCTCGTCTCACAATGGGTAGGAAACCCAGGAGCGATCATCGACTACCAAACACGCTTCACCAAGCCGGTAGTAGTTGAAGACCCAGAGGGTAGCAACCCAGCTGACTACGAGGGCACCAGCATTTTTGTTGAAGGCAAAGTTGGCGCGCTAGATGACGAAAAGCGCACAGCACGCATCGACTTGGCCGTTACTGCCAATGACAGCAAGGTACTGCTCAAGTGCCAAGTTGTGGTGCAGCTCTAAAGATGCCCCTATCCGGTAATGCGCAACCGTCGGTAATACACTGGCGCAACGCACTGATGGCCGCCTACCTGGCCAGCGGTCTACTGATTTCCGCCTTGGTATCGCGACTGCCAGCAGTACGCGACGCACTGGACCTTGACCACGCCACTGTCGGGTTGCTCTTGCTCTGCATGAGCGCAGGATCCTTCCTGTCCGTCTCGGTTTCCGGTCAACTAGTGTTGCGCCTCGGCGCAGCCAACGTGATGCGCATTGCCGCCACCCTCAGCGGTGCTTCCTCATCCTTGTTGGCGTAAGCACCGGCGTCTTTGGCAGTGCCGTTGCCACCGGTGTCTTCCTGTTCACCCAGGGGCTCGGATCAGCCTCATGGAATGTAGCCTCTAACGTCCAGGGCGCAGTGATGGAACGCGCACTGGGCAAGAGCATCATGCCGGCGTTGCATGGCTTCTTCTCCATCGGCACCGTGATTGGCGCAGGCCTCGGCGCGCTAGCAGCCCATATGGGGCTGCCGTTGCAGTACCACTACCTGCTCATGGGTCTGATCATTGTCGGCACTGTTCTCTACAGCTCCCGATTCTATGGTGAAGATTTCAGCCGTACCCCGAGAACCTCCAGCGGCCCGTCGCTGTCGCGTGCATGGAAAGAACCACAAACCGTCCTGCTGGGCATCTTGGTCTTGGGCATGGCGCTCGCCGAAGGTGCAGCAGGGGACTGGGTAGCTCTTGCCCTGGCAGATGGTTATGGAACCAGCGAAGCCACCGGAGCCGTGGGCTACGGTGTATTTGTCACCGCCATGACGCTGACTCGTTTGCTCTCCGGTGACTTGATCTTGCGTCTGGGACGAGTCATCATGATTCGGGCCAGCGCCATCTGTGCCTTTGTTGGCGTTCTGATCTTTGCCTTTGGCCATAACCTTCCGCTGGCGTTTGCCGCGCTGGTGGTCTGGGGCATTGGTGCTGCACTGACCTTCCCACTGGCCATGAGCGCAGCATCGGATGACCCACTGCATTCGGCAACCCGAGTAGCTGTGGTATCAACCATTGGCTACGGCGCCTTCTTGGGCGGCCCGCCGCTATTGGGCTTGTTGGCAGGGGCGATAGGTCTGTTGCCAGCCTTGGGTTCAATTTCCCTGCTGATCGTTCTGGCCTTTATGCTTTCCAAAAACACTGCCGGATACCCACAAGACGAAAAACGCACCGATAACTAGACTGTTGCCTTGGCGTGCAGCAATTGCCTCGACACTGAAAGTACCTTGAATCAATGCTGAAGAATCTGACTACCACCCGCGTGGGTGGACCGGCAAACCAAATGCTTACCGCCACCAGCGAAGCCGAACTGGCGCAAGCCGTTGCTGCCGCCGACAGCGCAGGCCATAACGTCCTGCTCATTGGCGGTGGCTCTAACTTGGTGATCAGCGATGAAGGCTACGCCGGCGTGGCCGTGCAGATTGCCACCCGCGGTTTGCACCTCGATGAGCAACCTAACGGCAAAGTTTTGTTGCGCGCTGCCGCCGGTGAAAGCTGGGACACGACGGTGGAGTTCAGCCTAGTTCAGGGTCTGAGCGGGCTGGAAGCACTGTCTGGCATCCCGGGCAATGCTGGGGCCACTCCGGTACAGAACGTTGGCGCCTATGGCGCAGATGTTTCTCAGTCACTGGCGTGGGTGCGAGTTTATGATCGGCAGACCAGCCAGGTGCTCAAGATGCAGAATGCAGAACTTGAGTTTGCCTACCGTGATTCGCTGATCAAGCGCACCAGCAACAACGGATCCCCACGTTACGTAGTGCTCGAAGTTGCGTTCTTGCTTGAACGAGATAGCCAGTCTGCGCCTATTCGGTACGCTGAGCTAGCCCGTCAACTTAATGTAGAGCCAGGTGAGCGCGCCGATGCCTTGTCGGTACGCCAGCGAGTTCTTGAGCTACGCCGGTCCAAGGGCATGGTCTATGACCCAAAGGATGCTGATTCGCACTCCACCGGGTCATTCTTCACCAACCCCATCGTTGAAGCTTCGGTACTGCAGAGCTTGCCGGAGAATGCGCCAAACTATCCAGTGGCTCAAGAAGGCTTTGTAAAGCTGTCGGCTGCCTGGCTGATCGACCAAGCCGGATTCACCAAGGGCTATGGCTTGGAGGGCACCTATGGGTTCTCGGTGGCTCAGGGGCGTGCCTCACTGTCTACCAAGCACACGCTGGCCATCACCAACCGTGGCGAGGCCAGTGCCAACGACATCGTTGCCATTGCGCGTGCCGTGCAGGCCGGTGTTAACGAACGCTTTGGCATTATGTTGGTCAATGAACCGTTGCTGATTGGTCTTGAGCTCTAAGCCACTGCACTAACGGATATCAAAACCTTACCGAGGAGTGTTGGCATGGCTGAGCTATCGCTACGAAAACTAACTGCTGAAGATATTGATCTACTAGAAGAGCAATTTCAATCTGTTCAGGGTGCTGGCGAAGCTCAATGGTTCGGGTTTTGGGACACGACCAAGCTGCGCACCAGGCTGGACCAAGATCAATTCATTGGCAGCAACGATGGCGCTTTGGCCATCTGTCTGGGGGAGCGCACCATCGGCAAGGTCGATTGGTTCACAATCACCAACTGGGGCCGCGCCAACACCTCCGCGTGCTGGGAAATTGCCATTGGTATTTTTGAGCCGTTCCGTGGCCAAGGTTTTGGTACGCAGGCGCAGCGCTTGTTGATTGATTACTTGTTTGCCCACTACCCAAGGCATCGAATCCAAGCCACGACAGCGTTGGAGAACACTGCTGAACGTAGGTGTCTTGAGAAGCTTGGCTTCCACCAAGAGGGAATCATTCGCCAGGCGCAATGGCGTGCAGGAGCCTGGCACGATCAGGTCATCTTCTCGGTATTACGTGATCAGTGGTCCAGCTAGACGCAAAACAAAGCACGGTCCGGAACAATTGTTCCGGACCGTGCTTTTTGTATGAGGTCTTTTACTCCGGGATTAGAGACGGCCCTGAGCGATAGCCAGCATACGACGTAGGGGCTCAGCAGCTCCCCAGAGCAGCTGGTCACCGACGGTGAACGCCGAGATGTACTCTGGACCCATTTCTAGCTTGCGGATACGTCCCACAGGGATATCCAAAGTACCTGAAGCAGCCACTGGGGTTAGCTGATTCATGGTTGCTTCCTTTTCATTAGGAACAACCTTGGCCCACTGGTTATCTGCAGCCAGCAAGGATTCGATCTCAGCTTCTGGCAGATCTTCCTTGAGCTTCAAGGTCAGTGCCTGCGAGTGTGAACGCATCGCACCGATGCGCACGCACAGTCCGTCCATGATGATGTTGTTCTCGCCTGAGGTCTGCAGAATCTTGTTGGTTTCTGCGCCGGCTTTCCACTCTTCGCGGGACTGGCCATTGCCCAAGTCCGCGTCGATCCAAGGGATGAGGGATCCACCGAGGGGAACACCGAACTGGGCAGCGTCCAAGCCACCGCGTTGGGTTTCAAGAACCTTGCGGTCAATGTCCAAGATGGCGCTTGCAGGGTCAACAAGTTCAGAAGCTACCGACGCGTTGATGTCACCGAACTGGTTGAGCAGTTCGCGCATGTGGCGTGCTCCGCCGCCGGAAGCTGCCTGGTAGGTCATGGCGGTGCCCCACTCAACCAAGTTGTTCTTGAACAAGCCGCCCAAGCCCATCAGCATGCAAGAAACGGTGCAGTTACCGCCCACAAAGTCCTTGACGCCGGAGGCTAGGGACTGGTCAATGACATTGCGGTTAACTGGATCCAAAACGATGACCGAATCATCATTCATGCGCAGCGTCGAGGCTGCATCGATCCACAGGCCGTCCCAGCCGGACTTACGAAGCTCAGCGTGGACTTTTGAGGTGTAGTCCCCACCCTGTGCGGTGACGATAATCGGCAGCTTGGACAGGGTCTGGATGTCATAAGCATCCTCTAAGGCCCCGGCTCCTTCAGCGAATGCTGGGGCCTTGCCGCCGGCATTCGAAGTCGAGAAAAACACCGGATCAATCTGAGCAAAGTCGCCCTCGTCAACCATGCGCTGCATCAGCACGGAGCCGACCATGCCACGGTAACCTACAAAACCAACAGATGAAGTCATGTATCCATCGTAGGGGCGTTTGGCCAACGGAGCCCGGTTCGTTACAGGAGTTAAAGCAGAATCACACCCAAGCCCCAGAAGGGTTCAGGTGTGATTGTGTACAGCAAAAGTTTTACTTTTCCTCAAGTGCTCTCTTGCGATTATTGATCGCCCACACTGCCGCGAAGATGAATATCTGTGCCGGCACCAGTAGGAGGATCAGGCCAAGAATCTTGTAGCCACCTAAGACCATGAAGAATCCCAATACCGCAACAACAAGCGCCAGGAGTGGGAAGAGCATGTAGCCCAAGACGAAGAGCGCCTCGGGGTGTGCCTTAAGCTCGCCAATGTATTTTTTCATGGGTGTATTAGTCCTTCTGACGCAGCCAGGTTTCAAAGCGGTATCGGGTTCCGCTGGAGGAGACGTGCCATTCGGGTTCTGTCGATTCAACCGAAGGGTCGCTGGTTCCCATAACAAAGTCTTTAGACAGCACCGGAGCAGAAGTATCACCTGCCGGATCTACATCCAGCTTGGTAATCACTGCAACGTCCAGCATGGACAATGCTTGGGCATAAACCTTGCCACCACCGATGATCCAGACTTCTTCTCCGCCCTTGGCCTCACGGGCCAAAGTCAGTGCCGTTTCGAGGCTAGTTGCTACGACGGCGCCTTCGTTGCGAAGTTGCTCGTGAGCCTCAGCCTGACAGGTTAAGACAATGTTGGTGCGCCCTGGCAGTGGACGGTACTTGGCAGGAAATGAATTCCACGTAGCTCGTCCCATAATGACCGGATGACCGGCGGTGACGCGCTTGAAGTGTGCCAAGTCTTCGGGCACGTGCCATGGCATGGAGCCTTGGTCACCAATAATCCCGTTGTTTGCTTGGGCCCAGATAGCGCCGAGCATTGGTTCAAGCTGGTTCGCGTGGCGTGACTCTTGGGTCATACGGCGACTTTTCCCTTGATCGTCGGGTGGTGCTGATAATCGTTGATGCTGAAGTCTTCAAGCGTGTAATCGAAAATCGACTCAGGCTTTGAATTGAAGCTCAACGTTGGGTATGGGTAAGGATCGCGGGACAGCTGTTCCTTCACCTGCTCCAAGTGGTTGGTGTAGATGTGAACGTCACCGCCGGTCCAAATGAATTCACCGGGTTCAAGATCCAGCTGCTGTGCGAGCATGCAGGTGAGTAGCGCGTAGGACGCAATATTAAAGGGAACGCCCAAGAACATGTCTGCACTGCGCTGATATAGCTGGCAGGAGAGCTTGCCGTCCGCGACGTAGAACTGGAAGAAGACGTGGCAAGGAGGCAACGCCATGTTCTTGATTTCCGAGACGTTCCAGGCCGAGACGATGTGCCGGCGGGAGTCTGGGTTGTTGCGTAATGCGTCGACCAGTTCAGAGATTTGATCGATGTGGCCACCGTCTGGGGTTGGCCAGCTGCGCCACTGTACGCCGTATACCGGGCCGAGTTCACCGTCTTCATCGGCCCATTCGTTCCAGATGCGCACGCCGTTGTCCTGCAACCACTGCACATTGGATTCCCCGCGCAGGAACCACAGAAGTTCAGCTGCAACGGACTTAAAATGTACGCGCTTGGTGGTGACTAGCGGGAAAGAATCCTGAAGATCAAAGCGGATCTGGCGACCAAAGACGGAAAGAGTTCCAGTCCCGGTGCGGTCTTCTTTAGACGTGCCGTTTTCCAACACGTCTTTGAGCAGGTCTTCGTATGGGGTCGCGATGTTCACGCACCCAAGTTTAGTTCACCATGTCCTCGGCGGGAACATCCGCCGAGGATGAGAAGCATCGCAGAGCCCAAAGGCAGAGACCAAAACTAGCCGGGCTGAACCACCATGTCGTTGTATTCCGGATAGCGGCGCAGGTAATCCTGCACGTAGCTGCACTCCGGAATGATCTTCAGCCCTTCATTTCGGAATCGATCCAAAACCAAGGTGACTAGAGCACGGGCATAACCGCGGCGACCAAACTCTTCATTCACAATCGTGTGCTGGATGGTGACCACATCATCTTCTTGGTGGTAACCAATGAATCCAACGAACGTGGAACCATGCCAAAGCGAAAAACGGCCTCGGCTTGCGTCATGGTCAAGGCGCAGACCGTGGTGAACAACTTTGTCAGTTGGCTGCTGGGCAGTCATGGCGATACCTCGTTTTCCGATGCGTGTGAAGTGCTTAGTACAGTCTTAGCCCTAATCGGAGCCAGATGCAACGGGTTTGGGTACTTCATCCGGGTACAGCAAAGCCCGGCAAAAATTGCCGGGCGAAGCTAGCGACTAATCGTGGTAAGGCACGTGGATTTCAAAGGACACCATGCGTGGCTTTGCTCCAGCAACCTGATGGGCCACGATGATTGATCCGGGTTCCAGATAAGGATCCACCGTGGGTAAGGCCTTGGCCAGTTCCGGTGTGGAGTTCTTAGCGAGAACTTCCAAGACAAATGGCAACACCGGTCGGTGAGTACAAATAGCTTGAGAACGGTACTTATTAAAAGCTTCTGCACCGCCTTGCGGGCGCGTTCGGGGTGACGTGTGGCCGCGTGTTCGGTCAGTGCCTTGACGTTCCTCATCTTCATTGCGTGCAAGGCCGCGTAGGGAGCCAGCGTCTGAACGCAACGAACCCACGGCGAGGTGGCAATGAACGCTGGCTGCCACGCTTCAAGCATGCGCGAAACGGCCTGAGCCTGACGTCGTCCGGTGGCCGCCAAAGGGCGTTCACCTTCCTCTTTGGTCCAGTTGCCTCGTGGTTTGGCCTTGGCATGGCGGACAATCAACACCGGTTGGGCGTTGAGCGTCTCGTTCTTATGTGCCTTAGCCAAATCTTCCAGTGGTTGTGCATCGGTCGGGTTGGTCAACATTTCCCGAGCCTTCTTCACGCTCATCCACTTGGTCTCATCGCATTCACCACCGTCGGGCTGAATAACAGTCAGTGGATCAGTCTTGGCTGCCCAGTAATAGACAACTTTTGACTTGTTCTTGACCGAGTAAGCCGTCGCCGAGAGCGGAATGCCCAGAGCAATGCGAAGACCAATTTCCTCACGTACTTCACGGATAGCGCATTCAGCAATGGACTCACCCGGATCCAGCTTGCCCTTAGGCCAGGACCAATCGTCATACTTTGGACGATGGATGAGCAAAACCTGAAGTTTTCCATCAAGGATCCGCCAAGGGATCGCGCCCGCAGCGATGATTTCATAGTCGCCGAGGGAAATTTCATCGGCATCTACTGAGCGGATAATTTCACGAACTCTGGCATGAGGATCGCGCAGTTCAAGCTCGGCCACTAGCTGTTACGCCCACTATTGCGACGGCGGGCATGCTCTTCGATGAGCCAGAACTGAACATCGGTCAGTGGGTTGCCTTCTTCATCCTGAGAATAGCGAATCCATTCCCCATTAGAGTTCAGGTGCCATGAAGCGGTCTTGTCATCCATGTACAGGCCAAGCTGGTGGATCAAGTCATCCACGTCTTCTTGGTTGCGCAAAGACACCAAGGCCTCAACTCGGCGGTCCAAGTTGCGGTGCATCATGTCTGCAGAACCGATGTAAACCAGTGGCTCTCCGGCGTTAGCAAACATGAAGACGCGGCTGTGCTCAAGGAAGCGGCCCAAGATGGAACGCACCTGTATATTATCGCTGAGTCCAGGCACTCCGGGGCGCAGTGCACAGATGCCACGGACAATGACTTCAACCTTGACGCCGGCTTGGCTGGCTCGGTACAGAGCGTCAATGATGACTTCATCAACGATCGAGTTGACCTTGATGACTACCTTGGCGTCAGTGCCGGACTTTGCGTTGGAGATTTCATTCTCGATATGCGTGAGCAAACCGGTGCGCACCGAACGAGGGGCAACGAGCAAGCGGCTGTAGGTTGAGCGTGGTGCATAGCCAGACAGCTGGTTGAACAGCTTTGAAACGTCTTCACCTACGGCGTCATCACAGGTGAGCAAGCCGAAGTCTTCATAGTATCGGGCAGTGCGTGGGTGGTAGTTACCGGTACCGATGTGGCAGTAGCGGCGCAGCTTGTCACCCTCACGACGCACTACCAAGGACAGCTTGGAGTGAGTCTTCAACCCGACAATGCCGTAAACCACGTGCACGCCAGCCTGTTCCAGTTTCCTGGCCCAGCTGATGTTGGCCTGCTCATCAAAGCGGGCCTTGATTTCTACCAATGCCAGAACCTGTTTGCCTGCTTCTGCAGCATCAATCAAGGCATCAACGATCGGTGAATCACCACTGGTGCGGTACAAGGTCTGCTTGATGGCCATGACCTTAGGGTCAGCGGCAGCCTGTTCCAAGAACGCCTGGACACTGGTGGAGAATGAATCGTAAGGGTGGTGCAGCAAAATGTCGCGGCGACGCACAGCAGCAAAGACGTTGGCGGCCTTGGCCGTCTCCGACTCGTTCAGGTAGCGGGAGGTGTGTCCCATGTGCTTTGGGTAGTGCAGCTCTGCGCGATCCAGTGAGGCGATGACGCCGAGACCACGAAGATCGAGGGGAGCAGGTAGTTTGAAGACTTCGTCTTCCTCAACGCCCAGTTCCCTGGTCAGCAACTCCATGATTTCGGAGTTGATGTCATCAGCAACTTCCAAACGAACCGGTGGGCCAAAGCGACGACGCAGCAATTCCTTCTCGAGAGCCTGAAGCAGGTTCTCGGCGTCGTCTTCTTCAACTTCCAGATCCTCGTTACGAGTCACACGGAAGAAGTGGTGCTCCACGATTTCCATGCCTGGGAAGAGCATCTCAAGATGCACTGCAATGAGCGCTTCGAGCGGAATGAAGCGAGCGGTCTTGTGCGAAGAATGCGCTGCGCGGGTGCCATCAATGCTGATCAAACGAGCAATGGTATCGGGCACCTTAAGTCGGGCAAAGAGCTGCTTGCCGGTCAAAGGATTGCGTACAACCACAGCAAGGTTTAGCGACAAGCCGGAGATGTAGGGGAACGGGTGAGCTGGGTCAACGGCCAGTGGGGTGAGCACCGGGAAGACCTGGGAGACAAACCATTTGGAAAGAATGTCGTGCTCACCACCGGAAAGCTGATCCCAGGTGGTGATGCGGATGCCGTGCTCAGCGAGGTCTGGAGAAACCGCCTCGGAGAAGACGTTAGCGTGGCGGGTCTGCAATGCGTGAGCCGAAGAGAGCAACAATTCCAGTTGGTCTACTGGGCTCATGCCGTTAGGTGCGGGAACCGCGAGCCCGGCTGCAATACGACGCTTGAGGCCAGCGACGCGAACCATGAAAAATTCGTCAAGGTTGGAAGCAAAAATCGACAGGAAGTTCACGCGTTCAAGCAACGGCAAGGTGGTGTCTTCAGCAAGTTCTAAAACGCGGGCGTTGAAGTGCAACCAGCTGAGTTCACGGTCAAGGAATCGCTCGTTGTGGAACTCGCCGTCCAGCTGTAGAGCCGGAATGACTTCAGCGGGTTCAATTCTGTCCTCATTAACTTTGGAGGAGGGAACATCGCTTAGACGAGGAGTAGTTTCCTTGGGGGAGCTAGTCATCTGCTGAACTCATTTCTTCTTGCGAGTAGATGTCAAAACACCTTGTGAAGGCGGTCCCAGTTAGTACATGGGACCGCCAGTATCACTAGTCTATCGGCTGCGGGCCGTACATAATGTCTGCATCCCAAAGTGTGAAGCCAAGGGAGCGGTAGAGCTTGACGGCTGCTTCATTTTCGGCATCAACGTAGAGAATGACCGCGTCCACGCCCTGCTCTAAAAGGTAGTTGATTCCGGTGGTGGTTAGTGAGCGGCCGAGGCCCATGCCCTGGGCTTCGGGAACAACACCAACAACGTAGACCTCGCCGGTAGGGCGGATGGATTCACCGGAGGTCTGATGGATCTTGGTCCAGTGGTAGGCGACGAGCTTCTGCTCTGCATTAAATGCCAAGAAGAAGCCGGAAGGGTCAAACCAATCTTCGGCCATTCGTGCTTCGAGGTCACCAAGGGTCAGCGAGCCCTGCTCTGGGTGATGTACAAAGGCCTGCGAATTGGATTCGAGCCACGCTGGTTCATCTTCTCCAACGCGGAAGGAACGAACGCTGATTCGGCGATCAACCGGGGCTTCTTCGAGGAAGTCGGTACCTTCGCGGCGCATACGGTAAAGCTCACGCACGCGGCTCATGCCAATACGCGAGGCAAGCTTCTTAGCGGCTTCATGATCTCCGTGCGCCCATGCCTGAGCCTGGGGCAAATCGATCAGTTCGCTGAGCTTGGTGAGCAGCGCACGACCAATTCCGGTTTTACGGTGATCGGGATGCACTACTACTTCCAGTACCCATGGCTGGTCGGCGGCTTCGCGCACAACTACGGCAATACCGGCGAGCACTGATTCTGTGCCTTCGCCAACTTCTGCCAGCAGGGTAATGATATTTTCACTGGCATCATCGGCCGCTAGAGCGACCAGAGTCTGGTCGCTCAGCGGCGGATTGCCATCAACGTTTAAGGAGTCTTTAGCAAGCTGGCGTACGTCACTTAGCGTGCGCTCATCAAGCTCGTCAGATACTTGGTGAATCGATACTGTGGTCTGTGGCAGTTCACTCATATCTTCACGATAGTCGGTAAAGGAATGAACCCGCCATAAATTAGCTGAAAGTTATGATTCGGTATGGAAACGGTAGCCGACGTTACGAACTGTTCCGATGAGTTGTTCGTGATCAGTGCCCAATTTGGCGCGCAGGCGACGAACGTGAACGTCCACCGTGCGAGTGCCTCCGTAGTAGTCGTAGCCCCAGACCTCGTGCAGCAGCTGCTCGCGGGTGAAGACTCGACCAGGGAACTGAGCTAGGTACTTGAGCAGCTCAAATTCCTTGTACGTCAGATCCAACATGCGGTTATCAATCCGAGCCGTGTAGCTGAGCTCATCGATGCGCAGTCCCGTGGTGTTTTCGGCAGCCACCGGTGCTACTGATGCTTCTGGGATCGCTGCGAGCATCAGTCGGATGCGAGCATCAAGTTCAGCCGGAATAGCCGAAGGCAAAAGGAAATCAGCGGCATGCCATTCGGAATTCAAAATACCCAACGCGCCTTCACTGACAACCAGCAGTAGCGGAAGGTGCAGGTTTGCATGCAGGATCTGTGCCAGCGAACGGGCTGGAATCAGGTCGGTGCGAGCGTCCAAAATGACAGCGTCACATTCTGGAACCTGACTCAGCGATTCGGTGGTTGCAGGAAGGAAAGAAATCTCATGCAGTAGTAATTCGAGCGCGGGAAGAACTTCGGCCGCGTTTTCGGCATGATTGCTAAGTAGCAGTAGGTGGGCCAATAGGTCGTCCTCCTACCAAGTTGTTGCGAATAAATGATCTTTACGTGTCACAGTATAAGGAAAGAATCACTTGAATCATGCATGTGAACACGCAGATGCAGACACATTACCGTCAGGAAACTTAGTTTGAGAATCAAAGTCTTATTGTGCGGGTTCGTCGCTGCTGCCCTATTGGCCGGGGCTGCAAGCCTTTCGACACTGTCGTGGCCGATGGGTCTCGTGACCGCAATATTACAGCTGATTTTTGCGTTCACTTGGCCTCGAATGGTCCGCTCCGATGCACCGTGGCCCATTTCAATCATCATTGCTATTTGTTCACTGGCGGCCACCTCCGCGACGCTGTTTATGCCCGGATCCTCTGTGATGTCACACGGTGTGGAAGTCATCGCGGTGGGCGTACTGCTGGTGTTTATCTCTCAGGTTCTTCGCGGTGCGGAGGCCGAAGGACGGCTAGCTGGCGTGGTCTCAGGAGTCACCGGCATGGTGCTTGGCGTCTTGGGATCAGCTTGGTCTGCCAGCGCCGAAGTTTCCTACGGTTTTGGCATCGCGGTCGTGACGGTCAGTGCATTGTTGGGCGCCGGAGCCATTGTGGTCACCCGCCTTCCTAACCGCATCACCATGATCCTGGCACCCTTGGTGGCAGTTGCCTTGGGAGCTGCGGCCAGCGCTCTACCGGTAGACATTCTGTGGTACCAAGGTGCCGCTATGGGACTGATTGCCGGACTTCTTGTCGGCTCATTACGAGCGCTGGCATTGGCCAGTCGAAGTGTGCGCAACCTCAGCGGAATTCTGGGGCTGTCCTCGGGAATCATCTTGCTCAGCGGTGCTTCGAGTTGGTACGTCATGGAAGTTTTGGCGTTCATCTAGAAACGAAATGAAACAACTGAGTGCGGGCTACGTCACGCGTGTCGAAGTTCTCCTCGGTATCGCGCTAAGATGAAGCCATGAATGAAAATTATCTTGCACTCGAAATTTTCTTCCAGGCACTCGTTGTGATCGCCGGTCTTGGTATGGCGGGCTTTGCAGGCTTGGTAGTAAAGCGTCTCTTCCAGGGTCAGAAGTAGGTCAAAAGCAAAAGCAGCGCACACAATAACGTGTGCGCTGTTTTTCATTTCACCAATGAATTAGAGGAAGCGAGTAGTCCATGGCATTTGATCTCCCAACGGACCTCACCCCGGAACTAGTACCTTTCGCTTGGCTCATTGGCACCTGGGAAGGTGCGGGCCGACTAGGCGACGGCGAAGCCGAGGACGAATACTTTTGGCAACAAGTCACCTTCCGTGATGTTGGTGCCCCCTACCTTGAGTACCGTAGCGAAGCATGGCTCACCGAAGCCGACGGAACTAAGCTACGAATCCTTGCCGTAGAAAACGGCTTCTGGTCCTTGGATCGCAAGCAGCAAGAAGCTGATGCAGGCCCTGGCATGACTCCGGGGGATATCTTCCCCGTGTTGCGTTCAGCTGACGACGTTCAGAAGTTGCACACCGATGAGGGCTTCAAGATTCAGGCGCACATCGTGCACCCAGGTGGGCTTTCTGAGCTGTACTACGGACTCATTGATGGCCCACGCATTCAGCTGGCCACCGAAGGACTGCTACGCAGTAAGAACGCCAAAGAATATGCTTCCTCAACCCGCATCTACGGGTTGGTTAACGGTGAACTGTTCTGGCGCTGGGATGTATCCCAAGGCAATCTTGATCTGAAAGCTCACGCTTCGGCCGCGCTCAAGCGCGTGAATACTGAAAACTCGGTGAAGTAGATATGAGCGAAACTTACCGCTCGGTCTTGCTCTCACGTGCTGGCGCCATTGAAGCCGGCGGTGTCGATGCCGGCGTTGCTGGGCACTATGGTGCGCCTACTCGTGAAGCCCGCAAGCTGGCTGAAGGTCAGGCCATTGCAGACCTGAGCCACTTTGATGTTCTCGAAATTCGTGGCGAGGACCGCGCGAGCTGGCTTGATACGCTCAGCACTCAGCGGATCACAACGCTCAAGCCAACGCAGAGCACCCAGACTTTGTTGCTTTCAATTCAGGGCCGTGTTGAACATGAGATGAAGGTGCTGGCTGACCAGGACCGTCTAGTGCTCATCGTTGAACCTGGTGCTGGAGCAGCCCTGGAACAGTTCTTGAATTCGATGCGCTTCATGCTGCGAGTAGAGGTTAACAACCTTTCGGCAACGCACGGAGTGCTGGCTGCAACTCGTCAGATCCCTACTGCGTCATCCCTCGTTTGGGTAGATCCTTGGCCTGGCGTTGTCGACGGTGGTTGGGCGTATTCACGCGAAGACCACCCGGGCAAGGACCGTCCGTGGTTGTTGCATGTGGTTGCTCTTGATCAGCTTGAACAGGCCGTAGCCGAGGAAGAACTAGCTGGCATGATGGCTGTTGAATCCTTGCGCATTGCCGCCTGGGAACCACGCTTTGGTGCAGAGATTGACGAGAAGATCATCCCGCATGAACTGGACTGGTTGCGCACTGCTGTGCACCTAGAAAAGGGTTGTTACAAGGGTCAGGAAACCGTGGCCCGAGTACACAACATTGGGCATCCACCACGTCGTGTTGTCTTCTTGGACCTTGACGGTTCGCTGCACACGCTTCCGTCCACCGGTGCTGAGGTCAAGCTGGGGGAGCGGACCGTTGGTCACATCACCTCAGCCACCCTGCACTATGAAGCCGGTCCCATTGCCTTGGCCGTGATCAAGCGAAATGTGGATCCGGATTCCGTACTGACTGTTGTTGACGGTGAAACCAACTACCCAGCAACCCAGGACGTCATCGTGACTCCTGATGCTGGACAGGTCGCTGGACGCTTTACCGGCTTCCTGCGCACCCCTCCACAGGGCTAGTACTGCCAACGCAACATCCGAATATAGGTGAGGCCGAGAATGCAATGCATTCTCGGCCTCACCTATGTTCTAGTGCTAAAGATTATCCGAAGAGTACTGCTGCTTCTTCGTAGCGATCCATTGGCACACGCTTAAGGTTATTGAGCGCAGCACGCAGTGGCACACGCAGCACCTTGGTGCCGTGCAGAGCCACCATGGTGCCCCATGCGGTCTCGTTGACCGAGTCAACTGCAGCCATGCCCAAACGGGTAGCCAGTACGCGGTCAAAAGCGGTAGGAACGCCACCACGTTGGATATGACCCAAGACGGTAGCGCGGGTTTCAATTCCGGTGCGTTCTTCAATGACCGGGGCAAGCATCTCGCCGATGCCGCCGAGGCGTGCACGGCCGAAGGTATCCACACCACGCACCGAGAAGGCCTCTTCCATTCCCTCAGGAACAAAGCCTTCCGCGACAACTACCAACGGTGCACGTCCACGTTCGTGAGCTTCTGCAACCCACTCGCAGATCTGTTCCATCGGGGTAGCAACCTCGGGAATCAAGATGGCGTGAGCACCTGAAGCCATACCGGCGTGCATGGCAATCCAGCCAACGTGGCGGCCCATTACTTCGGCCACCATGCAACGGTGGTGGGAGTCCCCGGTAGTACGCAAACGGTCGATAGCTTCTACGGCGATCTGGTTAGCGGTATCAAAACCGAAGGTGTAGTCGGTGGCGTCCAAGTCATTATCGATGGTCTTGGGAACACCAACAATTGGCAGACCTTCAGCGCAGAGGCGCTGAGCGCCAGCCAAGGTACCTTCGCCGCCAATGGCGATCAAAGCATCAATGTTGTTTTCTTTGAGTACGCGAGAGATGTTTTCAGCTCCGCCTAGCTCACCTTCAAAAGCGTTGGTGCGTGAGGTGCCCAAGATGGTGCCACCCTGCTTGGCGATGCCTCGAACGGCGGTGCGTGGAAGTTCGAAGAAGTCGCCTTCCTTAACTCCGCGCCAGCCGTCCCGGAAACCTACGAATTCGTAGTCGTAGCTCTTGATGCCGTTGAGTACGGCACCGCGGATCACAGCGTTAAGACCTGGGCAGTCTCCGCCTGAAGTCATGATTCCAACGCGCATTGGGCCTCGCTTCGTAAAGATTGGAAAGCCTCGTGCAACAAGCTGGGCGCAGTTTCGTTGAAACGTTGCTAGAGCAACAAAGATTTCCATTGGGATGTCAAATAATTGCCGCGCGTCTTTGAGCATCAATTCTGCATGACAGTCTACGTGCTTAAAGCCACAAGGGCGAGTTGCAAGTCACCGAAATGACCGCGTCTCGCCCTTATTTTGAAGCTATGCAAGTGAAATCCGCGAAACATTGCGGAAATCTTGGCTGCTCAGAACTTGCGTAACCAATTCTGCAAAATGATGCTGTCGTCCTGTGCAGGAATCAAGATCCACGCAACGATGTATGCGGCGATGCCAATGAAGGGCAACAAGAATGAGAGCAACAGGCCGATTCGCACCAAGGTGACGTCCCAGCCAAACTTGTCAGCAATGCCACCGGCGATACCGCCGGCCATACGCGATGGTCCGCGGCGTAGTGGCATTGCGCGAAGGGAATTGAAGAACTTGTCCATGGTCGAGCTCCTTAGAGTTGAGGTTCGTGAGGTTGAAGAGTTACAGGTTTGGGTCAGTTGGTGCTGGGATCTCGGTTTCGCGTTGGCGTCGTTTCCCAGCGGAGGAAAGTCCTGAAACGATCATCGCAAGTCCGGCGAAGGCCACCACGATAATGAAGAACAGTGGCATGTCCAAACTCCAGTTCAACATTGTGCGACTGAGCGTTGCGATGGCCACGACAATCAAGATCAGCCCGAAGACCAGAGTTCCAGTGGGGAACTTTTTGGCTAGATGAGAATCAGTGCTCATGGTTGTTCACTCCTTAGGAGTCTGGGTTCGTGTTGGTGGATGAAGTTGAGGTGACCACTTGCGTGTCATAGGCCGAGAATAGGCCATCAACCTCAACGGTTAGTAAAGGTGCATCCGCTGGGAAGTCGCGATTATCCTGAGGCAGTTCCCCATCCATCTGGGAATTAAAGACCCCGTCGCTGGTGATCTGCACTGGCACATCAGAGGGAAGTTTCAAATCGAGTCGGGAGAAGACTGAATCGATCTTCACTGTCGTCGGAGAAGTGATGGAATTCAGGTGGGTCAGATCCACATCCGACTTACTGAACACGGCACTGTATTCATTGCTTGATTCTTCTGACCGAACAACTTCTCGGTCCGAGGTTCCAAACGCTGATCCCGACAAGACTATGGTGAGCACCAGCAACGGAACGGCGATACCGTGCAGCCCGCCGGTGGTGCGTCCAGCTACCGCGGCCAGAACAATGGCGAGGCCGGTGATCAACAAACCCACTGCCAGTGCCACACCCCAGCCAGCTCCTGGAAGTTGTACGAAGTTTAGGTAGTCTGCACACAGCACTGCGGCCATCACCAGGACAACTAGCCCGATGACTGTGGTGGAGAGCCAACCGGGAATTGGCTCAGCCAGACGTGTCTTACGCATCGCTTTTTGCTTTGCGCTCTGGTGTGTATAGGGGTGGGTGTAAGCCGACTCGGGACTGTACGAATAGTCGTAGCTATAGCTGTTGCCTGAAGGCTCAGACGGTCTCGGTGCCATGACTTCCTCCTGATCAAAATTCTCAGTAGTGGATCCACCCGGAGCTGCGGCGGCACTGCTGCTGAAACTCTGGGTGTCATCACGCCACGTTTTCTCCATGGCGGTTGTGTGTGCTGTTTTATCCGTGGAGTTCTTCGCCGCCCGTGGCTTATGAGGCCGAGGCTTATCGAACTTCGTGTTCTTTCGACTGAAAATAATGAACAAGACCGCCGCCGCTATGGCTATAGGCCACACGACCGGTGTCACGGAATCCAAGATCCACTGAGCGGGAAAGATGCCTAAGAAAACAACAATCGTTGCCCCAGTCATCCCGCTGGTCCAGTCCTTCTTCATCGCTTGCTCTAGATGGATTCGTCCCTGCTCATCTGGCAGCAACGCCCAGGCCAAACCGTAAATGATCAACCCCAGGCCACCGAGGAAGCTGAGCACAACAACGATGCCACGCGCCAAGATCACGTCGATCTTGAAGTAATCTGCTATTCCCGTAGCGACGCCACCAAGCCACCGTGATTCCTTGCGGATAAAGGGTGACTTGCCCAGCTGGATAAAAAAGCCTCGACGCCCGGACTCCGAATTGTTCATGCTTCTATGTTCTCGTGTGATCACCGCTCACCGCTATGAGGGGATACCCTGAATTTGCCCTAGGGGTCACCCTAGATGTGCTGATCAAACACCAAAAGTCGTGCATAACGTGCTTGACTTAGAACTATGGAAAGTCCCGAACGAAGCCTCTTGGTGCGCAGCGAGAAGCGTATGATCGCTGGCGTCAGTGGTGGGCTCTCAGCGCATTTGGGTATTCCGCTGAACTATGTACGCTTGGGCTTTATCGCACTGACCGCTCTCGGGGGAATCGGCGCAGTCCTTTATGCATGGCTCTGGGTATTTGTGCCCAGCGCTGAAGAAGCGCAAGCCGATGAAATCCGTTCCTGGGGTACCCGCACGCGCAGCTTGGCCGAGGAGATGACTCGGGTACAGCAGGGGATTTTCCGTTCACGCGAGGGCTTGGAGACAAACTCTTCGTGGCGCGAGATTCTTATCGGTAGCGGGCTGCTGGTTCTTTCGGTGCTCGCGCTGGCTCAATGGTCCGGATGGAATATTCGCTGGGATCTGATCTGGCCGGGCATTGGAATTCTTGCCGGAATTCTTTTGGCTTGGTTGCAACTTGATGAGCAAGCGACGCAAGCGGCCAAGAAAAACTCCCGCCCGGTTCTGATCCGCATGGGTCTAGGGCTGATTCTGGTGATCGGTGGACTGCTGACCATCCTCAGTGGCTCGGTGGGAATCTCAGATTTGCTCGGAGGCATGTGGGCCGCATTGGCCATTATTGCCGGGGCAGTTATCGTTCTCTTGCCTTGGGGTACTCGGCTCTGGCGCGACTTCCTCGCGGAGCGCAGTTCACGTCAAGCAGCCGCGCAACGTGCAGAATTTGCTGCCCACTTGCACGACTCGGTGTTGCAAACTTTGGCCGTGATCCAAAAACGCAGTGATGACCCGGCCGCAGTCAGGACCTTGGCAAGGATCCAAGAACGTGAATTACGTCAGTGGCTCTATGGCAACCAAGACCTAAACGATGAAGATGTAGTAGTTGAAGTCCAACATGAAGCCAATGACATTGAGCAGTTACTGCTGCGCGACGTTGAAGTCATTGCTGTGGGCAATGCTCAAGGCTTTGACGGTCAGCAAGCATTAGTGGCGGCCGCCAGGGAAGCGATGATGAATGCTGCCAAACATGCCGAGGGAAAGATCTCGGTGTATCTGGAGTGTTCTGAAGAATCCGTGGAAGTCTTTATCCGTGACCGTGGGGAAGGCTTCAACGTAGAAGATGTTCCCGAGGACCGTCACGGCGTCCGCGAATCAATTATTGGCCGCATGCAGCGCGCGGGTGGAACAGCGCAGATACGAAGCAGTGAAACTGGGACCGAAGTGCAGCTGAGCATGCCACGAAGCACAACGCAGGAAGAACAAACATCATGAGCATCGAGAACAGTACTCAGAGCTATCGCGTAGTCCTGGTGGACGATCATGCAATTTTCCGTTCTGGACTCAAAGCAGATCTTGCCAGTGATATGCAGATCGTTGGTGAAGCTGGAACCGTTGAAGAAGCCATTGCCGTGATCACCGAGAAACAGCCAGACGTGGTTTTACTGGACGTGCACCTTCCCGGTGGGCGCGCTGGTGGGGGAGCCGAGGTTCTGAAAAATTGCGCCGACCTACTGGGCACCACCAAATTCTTGGCGCTGAGTGTTTCTGATGCCGCTCAAGATGTGGTGACCGTGATTCGTGCTGGCGCCCGAGGCTATGTCACCAAGAGCATCTCGGGGGCTGACATCTCTGATGCCGTGCGGCGTGTAGCTGCTGGAGATGCCGTCTTTTCGCCACGTTTGGCTGGCTTTGTCCTTGACGCTTTTGGCAGTAGTACGGCGGTATCCGAGATTGATGAAGAGCTAGATCTGCTCTCAGACAGAGAACTACAGGTGATGCGCCTGATTGCTCGTGGCTACAGCTACAAGGAAGTTGCAAAAGAACTGTTTATCTCGGTCAAGACCGTAGAATCACACGTCTCTAACGTTTTGCGCAAACTACAGCTTTCCAACAGGCATGAACTGACCCGTTGGGCAGTGGACCGCAAGATCCTCTAATACCTAGCTTCAGCAGATGCACCAAGGGCGGGGTACCAAGCAATGCTTGGTACCCCGCCCTTGTGTAGTGACTCGATCAGTTACTTCGCGTCACCCAAAAGATTGGCCAGACGCGCAACACCCTCGGCAAGATCCGCGTCACCCAGTGCGTAGGACATGCGGATGTAGCCGGAAGGACCAAAAGCTTCACCCGGAACAACGGCAACTTCAGCCTGTTCCAGAATGAAGGCAGCCAGCTCGGCGCTGGTGTTGTTAACAACGCCACGGATTTCGCGACCGAGCAGGCCACGAACATCCGAGTAAGCGTAGAACGCACCCTCAGGAGTTGGGCAGTGCAGTCCGTCAATAGCGTTCAGCCCTTCAACGATCGCCAAGCGGCGACGGTTAAAGGCAGTCTTCATTTCGTTCACTGCATCTAGTGGTCCGGCAACAGCAGCTAGTGCAGCGCGCTGGGATACGTTGGCCACGTTGGAGGTAGCGTGCGACTGCAAGTTGGTAGCAGCCTTGATGACATCGGCTGGACCGGCCATCCATCCCACACGCCAACCGGTCATAGCGTAGGTCTTAGCAACACCGTTGAGGATGACCACGCGGTCTTCAAGCTCTGGAGCCAAAGTAGCAATGGAGCTGAAGCTTGCATCGCCATAGGTCAGGTGTTCATAGATTTCGTCGGTGACAACCCACAAGCCCTTGGACGCAGCCCACTGGCCGATCTCGCGAACCTGCTCAGGTGAGTACACGGCGCCGGTTGGGTTTGAAGGAGAAACGAACAGCAATACCTTGGTGCGTTCGGTCAATACCGATTCGAGCTGCTCGATGGTGACCTTGTAGCCCTGTTCAGGACCGGCAAAGATCGATACTGCCTTGCCACCGGCCAGCTGGATTGCTTCAGGGTAGGTGGTCCAGAACGGAGCAGGGACGATCACTTCGTCTCCTGGATCCAACAAGGTGGCGAAGGTGTTGTATACGGCCTGCTTACCACCGTTGGTGACCAGTACCTGGGATGCAGAGATCTCGTAGCCGGAATCGCGCAGTGTCTTTGCGGCAATTGCTTCACGCAATTCTGGCAGACCGGCTGCGGGGGAGTAGCGGTGGTTCTTTGGATCAACTGCAGCCTTGAGCGCAGCGTCAACAATGTAGTCAGGCGTTGGGAAGTCAGGCTCACCGGCACCGAACCCGATGACTGGGCGTCCTGCGGCTTTCAAGGCCTTGGCCTTGGCGTCCACTGCAAGGGTCGCGGATTCAGAGATGGCGCCGATGCGGCGTGAAATACGAGACATGTAAAAGTTCGTCCTGTTGGTTATGGGGAGAGCTGTTAAAACCAAGTTTAGTTCCCCATGTGCAAGATTCTCAGAGCGTGAGTGAAAATGACATAAACACACTGACGCCAGCCGCTGTTCCATGCGTTCTGCGCCACACCGAGGGTTGTCAGTTCGACAATTGTGATTTCGTTGCGTAAAGTTATTTCTCGTTGCTCTGACATTGCAGCGGATCAGCCCAAGGGTTTCATCCGGTACGATGTTCTAAGTAATCAGAGCTGAGAAAAGCTCGAAGGGTAGTGGCGCAATTGGTAGCGCAGCGGTCTCCAAAACCGCAGGTTGCAGGTTCGAGTCCTGTCTGCCCTGCGCAGTAGCGATTTATCGCTCAGCGAATTATCTCACGTCACGGTGTGTTGTGGTCGGTCAGGCTACGACGCACCGTGATTGTTTCAACTGGCCAAAAAAATTGAAACGAGGAAGAACGTGACCGAATCTGCTCTTAACTCCGGTAACGGTAAGCAGAAGTCGGGCTTTTTCGCCCGAATCATGCTGTTCATCCGACAGGTAATCGCGGAACTTAAGAAGGTTGTCACCCCAACCCGTAGCGAATTGCTCAACTACTTCTTGGTGGTTGTTGGATTTGTTGTTGTGGTGATGCTGATCGTGACGGCCCTGGACTTCGTCTTCGGGCAGGGTTCGATCCTCCTGTTCACTAAACAGGTAGAACAGTAATTTAGTTGCCTCGGAGGTATAATCGCCCCGAGGCAATTTAGTGTCATTCAGTCAAAGAAAGCAGGAGCTGCAGTGTCCGACAAGGAACTCGAACCGCAGATTAATGACGAGGTCGAAAACGAGTTCGTTGAAGCCGACAGCGCTCAGGTAGATCCAGCCGCTGAGGTTGAAACCGAGCTGACCGAAGCCCCAGCCGAAGATGCTGATGACGCTGAGGTCTCAGACGTTGAAGCCGACGAAGCCGATGCTGGAACCTCGGATGAAGAAGCCGAAGTTGAAGAAGACGGCGAAACCAAGGTTGCACGCCTCAAGGAAGAATTCCGCTCGAAGCTGCGCCGCCTGCCAGGTGACTGGTTTGTTATTCACACCTACGCTGGTTACGAAAACCGCGTAAAGGTGAACCTTGAAACCCGTATCCAGACTCAGGATATGGAAGAGTTTATCTACGACATCCAGGTACCAATGGAAGAAGTCGTAGAGGTCAAGAACACTCAGCGTAAGATTGTTCGCCGTGTTCGCATCCCGGGCTACGTTCTGGTTCGTATGGAACTCACCGACGCTTCGTGGGGTGTTGTTCGCCACACTCCAGGTGTCACCGGTTTTGTTGGCAACGCCCATGATCCAAACCCATTGAGCTTGGACGAAGTCTTCTCCATGCTTGAGCACACTGTGGTTGACCCAGTGGAGCAGCCATCGGCTTCCAAGCCTGGCCGTGCCCCAATCACTGAGGTCACCGTGGACTTTGAGGTTGGAGAATCGGTCATCGTCAACGATGGTCCATTCGAAACGATGCCGGCCACGATCTCCGAGATCAAGCTGGATTCGGCTCAGCTGGTTGTTCTGGTTTCGATCTTCGAACGCGAAACCCCAGTGACCCTGAACTTCAACCAGGTCAATAAGATCCAGTAGTATTAAGTCTTCGTGCCCCGTATCGGTCGCTTATCGATGTGAGGGCACGTTTGGCTGTCGCGCCACGATAGCCAGATCCCCGTACCACGCTCCTGTGCTGCGGGAAACGCAAGAGTAAGAAGGACCCGACATGGCCCCAAAGAAAAAGGTCACCGGACTCATCAAGCTGCAGATCCAGGCAGGTGCTGCTAACCCAGCTCCACCAATCGGTCCAGCACTTGGTCAGCACGGCGTCAACATCATGGAATTCTGCAAGGCTTACAACGCAGCGACTGAGTCGCAGCGCGGTAACGTGATTCCAGTTGAAATCACCGTATACGAAGACCGTTCGTTCACTTTCATCACCAAGACTCCTCCTGCAGCTGAGCTGATCAAGAAGGCTGCTGGCGTTGCTAAGGGTTCGGGTACCCCACAGTCCCTGAAGGTTGCAAACCTTACCCAGGCACAGGTTGAGGAAATCGCCACCGCTAAGATGGCTGACCTGAACGCTAACGATCTTGCTGCTGCAGCAAAGATCATCGCCGGTACCGCTCGCTCCATGGGTGTCACCGTAGAAGGCTAATTCCGCCTTCCGCTGTTCACCTGTTGGATAGCAAATCAGAATTTAATCTAAGGCGAGACGATCCATTATTGATCGATTCGCCCGTGGCAGGACCGCGCGCGGTCCATATGACCACGACTGCATAAGGAGAAAACGCAGATGGCAAAGCGCAGCAAAGCATACGTAGCCGCCGCGGCTAAGATCGATGCCGACAACAATGTCTACGCTCCAGCCGAGGCAATTGCCCTGGCTAAGGAGACCGCAGGCGAAAAGGCTAACTCGACCGTTGAGGTTGCTTTCCGCTTGGGTGTAGACCCACGTAAGGCTGATCAGATGGTTCGCGGTACCGTAAACCTTCCACACGGCACCGGTAAGACCGCCCGCGTGGTTGTTTTCGCTAACGGTGACAAGGCAGAAGCAGCTCGCGCTGCTGGCGCCGACTTCGTTGGTTCAGACGACCTGATCGAAAAGATCCAGGGCGGCTGGGTTGACTTCGACGCAGCAGTTGCTACCCCTGACCTCATGGGTAAGGTTGGCCGCTTGGGTAAGGTACTGGGTCCACGTAACCTGATGCCAAACCCTAAGACCGGCACCGTAACCATGGATGTTGCCAAGGCTGTTGGCGACATCAAGGGCGGTAAGATCGACTTCCGCGTCGACAAGCACTCGAACCTTCACTTCATCATTGGTAAGGTTTCGTTCGATCAGAAGCAGCTGACCGAGAACTACGCAGCTGCACTCGAAGAGGTATTGCGCCTGAAGCCTTCGGCTTCCAAGGGTCGCTACATCTCGAAGGCTACCCTCGCAACTACCTTCGGTCCAGGTATCCCTGTTGACCCGAACGTAACCCGCGTTGAGGCCTAAGCTATTTAGCTTTTGATTTCGAGGGAGCATGCCGATCAGTCGGCATGCTCCCTCGAAGTTCGAGTGCAGTTCAACTGCTGTACTTGGCAATCCGTGATCAGGATCATGGCAATTGGGCTCGGGCTCGATTTGCTGTGGCTGCGTGATCTGTTTTAGACTAGAACTACCGAAGACCGTCGGTTGAGCAAATGGTTTCCTATTTGTTCCTAAAGGTCCGAAAGGACAACCAACGCAGGTTACATAGATTTGTTTTAACTTGAATAAGTTGAACTGCCCTGTGCTCCTGCGCGGGGCTATTTTTATGGCCTCGCCGGTTTTGAAACGGTACCGAACAAATCCCCGGAAGGAGTGTTATGGCAACCCCGAGCAAGACTGCAGCGATTGAAGAAATCACTGCGGACTTTAACGAAGCAACCGCGGCTGTCTTGACCGAATACCGTGGGCTTACCGTTGCACAGCTCAAGGAACTTCGCCGCGCTCTTGGTCAGGAGACCAAGTACGCAGTTGTAAAGAACACCTTGACCGCAATCGCAGCTAAGAACGCTGGCATCGATGCATTCGATGAGCAGCTTTCCGGCCCAACCGCTATCGCCTTTGTAAAGGGCGATGCTGTTGCTGCTGCAAAGAGCCTCACGGAATTCGCCAAGACCAACGAGAAGCTGGTCATCAAGACCGGCTGGTTCGAAGGTAAGGCGCTGGATCAGAGTGGCATCGCTGCACTGGCCGCACTGGAATCCCGCGAAACCCAGCTGGCTCGCGTTGCTGCAGTACTGCAGGCTCCGGCCTCCGCTGCTGCTCGCGCCGTCGAAGCACTGCGTGCAAAGCTCGACGAGAACGGTGGCGCAGCCACCGAGGAAGCTCCGGCAGAAGCCTAAGCTTTCGAGTTCTCTCGCAACGTAATCCCAAATTCATTCGGCCTTCGGGCCAAAACCGAAAGGACGCCTACCATGGCGAAGCTCAGCAACGAAGAGCTGCTTTCCGCATTCAAGGAAATGACCATCATCGAGCTTTCCGAGTTCGTTAAGGAATTCGAAGAGACCTTCGACGTTACCGCTGCTGCTGTTGCAGTTGCAGGTCCTGCAGGCGGCGGCGAAGCTGCTGCTGAAGAGCAGACCGAATTCGACGTTGTTCTCGAATCGGCTGGCGACAAGAAGATCGCAGTTATCAAGGAAGTTCGTGCATTGACTTCCCTGGGCCTGAAGGAAGCTAAGGAGCTCGTAGACGCAGCTCCAAAGGCTCTGCTTGAGGGCGTTGCAAAGGACGCAGCGGAGAAGGCTAAGGAGTCCCTCGAGGCTGCTGGCGCAACCGTAACCGTTAAGTAAGTACAGCGGTCACTCGCAACTTATTGCTAAGGGGTCCACAGGCGAAAGCCTGTGGACCCCTTAGCCGTTAACTGATACTTTCGTAGCAATTGTTTTATAACGTTTCTATTAACAGCGTTTATTCAAGTTCATTGCATAGGCTGAATATGTGTCAAACTCATTAGCCCCTCGGACCCACGCACCAGCGCCAAGACTTGGCTTACTCGATGCGTTGCGATTCACCGCTGCCCTGATCGTGGTGTTCTACCACTACACGGCATGGGGGCATGATCACTGGGGGACCAAGGCCGCTGAGTTCTGGCCGGTACTCTCTGAATTCACCCGCTACGGGCAATTGGGAGTACAGCTCTTCTTCCTCATTTCCGGCTTTGTTATTCTCATGTCCGTACAGGGCAAGAGCGTGATCGGTTTTATCGGATCCCGAGTTGGGCGGCTCTATCCGGCCTATTGGTTCGCCGTCCTTGCCGCCGCGGTGCTGTCGCTGAAGATCTGGCCGTCAGGTAACGATGGACGTACAGCCAGCGACATCGTGCCAAACCTGACGATGATGCAGTCAGCATTTAATAGCCAAGACTTTGACGGCGTGTATTGGACCCTCTGGGTGGAGCTGAGGTTCTACATCCTGCTAGGTGTTCTATTGGCCCTCGGTTTTGTGAAGAACAAACACATCATGTGGCTCTGTGCGATCTGGCCAGGCATTGGCATGTACCTGCACTTCACCAATCTGGATAAGGCGCAGGACTGGTTTGCTGGTCAGTATGCAGCACTCTTTGCAGCCGGCATGATGCTGTTCTTGATCTACCAAAGCGGACATACCCTGATGCGTTGGACGCTGCTGATCTTTGACACCGCGATCGCAGCCTTCTTCACCGGTATCAAGGGCAGCTTTGATGCGGACTATCTCTCTGGGCTACAAATCCCAGAATGGCATTTCCAAGTCCTGGCGGTTCTCTGTGTTGCAGTACTGGCCCTATGCACCCTGACTCCACTAAAGAATGTTCGTGCAAAGTGGATGGCCGTAGCCGGTTCACTGACCTTCCCGCTCTACCTATTCCACCAGCTCTGGGGTTGGTGGATCATCGAAGAACTTCACGGGGTCTTCAACAAGTACGTGCTGCTCTTTGGACTTGTTGGACTTATGCTGCTCTGGGCTTACCTGGTGGCGCGCTTTGTAGAAAAGCCATTGGGCCTTGCCCTACGCAGCGCAACCACCAAGTCGCTGACCACAGCGGTGGAATGGATCAAGAGCTCCGTTACCCGATCCGCGTTCCCTATGCCGGAGTCGAAATATCAGCAATCGTGGCATCAAATCCGCTAACAAAATCACGAGGTTTAACCAAGAGACCATGACCGCGGTCGCCACTTCCCAAGCCAATGTGTTCAGCTTCGGGTTCCTCAAAGACACTGGAATCAACAAATACGGGTAACACCGTATGAGATCCAAACGGTGTGATGGTCCCACTTTCGTAGTGGGTGACGTCCCAGGCCACGTCCGCTGGTGGCAGCGAGAGTTTGTTGACGCCTATCTGACTGCGCAGCTTCGCCCAATCGAGCTTTCGTCCACCGGGAATCAAAGCAAAGACAAACGTGTCATCCGATTTTTTGATCACCAGAGACTTCAGTAGCTGTCCAGATTTGATCCCCAACGCTTCGGCGGCCTCCTCCAGAGAGTTAACCTTTTCGCGTGGCACTATCTCGATCGGTATGTTTCGGCGAGACGCGTCCAAGGTGACTCGGGTCAATGCCTCATCCGATTGCAACTTATTCATTAGATCTCCTGACCGTCGATGTGTGCTCGAGCATAACCATTGGGTCTTGAAGATGCCATAAACCTTGCAGCCATGCCCTTGGTACATTCAGATAGTTGCATTCAGGTTTGGCAAGAACGGCAGAGACTGAAAATGCCGTCTTGTACGCGGGGGATAGGTGGGCCAATGGACCCGCGCGGAATACCTAACTCTGCACGCTGGTTGTAATTCTTGGGCCTCAGGAAATATTCGCTATCAAAGCGGAGCGTAAGTAAATGTTGCTAGCTCACGCCAAAACTCGTTCATTTGCGGTGCACCAAGGGTACAAAAGGTCCGTTTGCTGAGATGTTTGGGCGCCTGTGACAAAACGCATACTTTGAGTTCCGCGCGCGTCGCTGCCTTAGCTGGGGCCCAAGAAAAATGGTGGGTGGGCGTGGAGAAATTACCGAGAAATAGCGGAATTAGTAGGCCAAATGCGCATGAGGAAAAGGACGCGGGGCCAAAGGTAAGTTTGTCAGGTTCATCAGAAATATGAGGATCTGCGGTGGCCGGGATTTCAACGGCGAAAACTATAGCACGGATTTGTGCACCGAGTATCGACAAGCGCAATTCCCTCCGGTAGAGTAGAAATTTGCGCCTTACTGTTTGCGCGCGCGGCCTTCATATAGCGGTGGGTTGTGCGGTCCAAAAAGAGGAACTGTTCTATGGCAGGTACCTTAGCACGGTAAGCGTTCGGAAACCTGACGGTCTTTGGAAGGATCCATCTTGGTCGCCTCGAGCAACCCTAACAACCAAACCGCTAGTTCGGCTCGCGATGCTGCATACGCTGGCCGACTTTCTTTTGCAAAGATTCACGAACCACTTGAAGTGCCTAACCTGCTGGCATTGCAGACCGAGAGCTTTGACCGCCTCGTCGGCAATCAGTTCTGGGTTGAGCGCCTAGCTAAGGCTGAAGCCGCTGGTGACACCAGCGTGCCAAACGTCTCCGGCTTGGCCGAAATCTTCGAGGAAATCTCCCCAATCGAGGACTTCCAGGACACCATGTCCTTGAGCTTCTCGGAGCCGGAGTTCGCTGATCCTAAGTACTCGATTGCAGAGTGCAAGGACCGCGACGCCACTTACTCGGCACCGCTGTATGTCAAGGCTGAATTCATGAACAATGAAACCGGCGAAATCAAGCAGCAGACCGTGTTCATGGGCGATTTCCCGCTGATGACCGAAAAGGGCACCTTCGTTATCAACGGCACCGAGCGTGTTGTTGTGTCCCAGCTGGTGCGCTCCCCAGGTGCGTACTTCGAGTCCGCACCGGACAAGACCAGTGACAAGACGATCTACTCGGCACGTATCATCCCATCCCGTGGTGCATGGTTCGAGCTGGAAATCGACAAGCGCGACCAGATCGGTGTTCGCCTAGACCGTAAGCGTAAGCAGTCGGTCACCGTGCTGCTTAAGGCACTGGGCTGGAGCGAAGAGCAGATCCTGTCCGAGTTTGGCCAGTATGATTCGATGCGCGCTACCTTGGAAAAGGACAGCATCAAGGATCAGAACGAAGCCTTGCTCGATATTTACCGCAAGCTGCGTCCAGGCGAGCCTCCTACGGTTGAGGCCGCTCAGGCATTGCTGAAGAACATGTACTTCGAGCCTAAGCGTTACGATCTGGCCAAGGTTGGCCGTTACAAGATCAACCGCAAGCTCGGTGTAGAGACTCCAGTTAACGCTGAGAACGCATCGGTGCTTTCGCTCGATGACCTTGTCGCCATGATCCGCTACCTCGTAGCTCTTCACGCTGGTGAGAAGACCGTTGAAGGTACCCGCAAGGGTGAAATCGTCGACGTTCCAGTAAACGTTGACGATATCGACCACTTCGGCAACCGTCGCATCCGCGCCGTTGGCGAATTGATCGAGAACCAGATCCGCACCGGTTTGTCCCGTATGGAACGTGTTGTGCGTGAGCGCATGACCACCCAGGACGTTGAGGCAATCACTCCGCAGACCCTGATCAACATCCGACCTGTTGTTGCTGCAATCAAGGAGTTCTTCGGAACCTCGCAGCTTTCGCAGTTCATGGACCAGAACAACCCACTTGCTGGCCTGACCCACAAGCGTCGCTTGTCGGCTCTGGGCCCAGGTGGTCTGTCCCGTGACCGCGCAGGCATGGAAGTTCGAGACGTTCACCCGTCCCACTACGGACGTATGTGCCCCATTGAAACTCCCGAAGGTCCAAACATTGGTCTGATCGGTTCGTTGGCAACCTACGGCCGTATTAACTCCTTCGGTTTCATCGAAACGCCATACCGTCGTGTATCCAACTCCGTTGTTTCCAACGAAGTTGACTACCTGACTGCAGACGATGAGCTTCAGCACTACATCGCTCAGGCTAACGCTCCACTGGACGAAAACGGACGCTTCGCTGAAGAGACCGTTTTGGTTCGTGAAAAGGGTGGTGGCGGCGAGCCTGTTATCGTCGACGCCGCTGAAGTTACCTTCATGGACGTTTCGCCTCGCCAGATGGTTTCGGTTGCAACCGCACTGATTCCATTCCTCGAGCACGACGATGCAAACCGAGCACTGATGGGCGCTAACATGCAGCGCCAGGCTGTGCCGCTGCTGAAGTCCGAGCGTCCACTGGTTGGTACCGGCATGGAGAAGTTCGCGGCAGTTGACGCCGGCGACTCCGTTGTTGCATCCAAGCCAGGTGTGGTCACCGAGGTTTCTGCTGACCTGGTTGTTGTCATGAACGATGACGGCACCGAGTCGATGTACCCAATCATGAAGTTCGCTCGCTCTAACCAGGGCAACGCTTACAACCAGCGTGTGCGCGTTTCCGAAGGCGATCGTCTGGAATTCCAGTCGATCATCGCTGACGGTCCGTCCACCGACTCCGGTGAGCTGTCCCTGGGTAAGAACTTGCTTGTGGCATTCATGTCTTGGGAAGGTTACAACTACGAGGATGCGATCATCCTCTCCCAGCGCATGATCTTTGACGATGTGCTCACCTCGATTCACATCGAAGAGCATGAAGTTGACGCTCGCGATACCAAGCTTGGTGCCGAGGAAATCACCCGCGACATCCCGAATGTCTCGGAAGATATCCTTTCCCAGCTTGATGACCGCGGCATCGTCTACATCGGTGCTGAAGTTGAAGCTGGCGACGTACTGGTAGGCCGTGTCACCCCTAAGGGTGAAACCGAGCTGACCCCAGAAGAGCGTTTGCTGCGTGCCATCTTCGGTGAGAAGTCCCGCGAAGTTCGCGATACTTCCCTGAAGGTTCCACACGGCGAGTCCGGTACCGTCATTGGTGTTCGCATCTTCGACCGCGACAACGACGATGACCTTTCCCCTGGTGTCAACCAGCTGGTCCGCGTATACGTTGCTCAGAAGCGCAAGATCTCGATCGGTGACAAGCTCGCTGGTCGTCACGGTAACAAGGGTGTCATTTCCCGCATCCTGCCACTGGAGGATATGCCATTCCTTGAGGACGGTACTCCACTGGATATCATCCTGAACCCACTGGGTGTGCCAGGCCGTATGAACGTCGGTCAGGTTATGGAAATCCACCTGGGTTGGGCTGCTAAGCAGGGTTGGAAGATCGAGGGCGAGCCTGCATGGGTTCGCGATCTGCCTAACCTGCCACGTGAGTCTGAGTCCACTACTGTGTCGACCCCGGTCTTTGATGGTGCTTCGGAAGAAGAAATCCGCGGAATCCTGGATTCGACCAGCAAGACCCGTGACGGTGTGCGCCTGATTGGTAACTCCGGTAAGGCCAAGCTGTTTGACGGTCGCTCCGGCGATCCGTTGCCAGATCCAGTTTCCGTTGGTTACATGTACATCTTGAAGCTTCACCACTTGGTGGACGACAAGATTCACGCCCGTTCCACCGGTCCATACTCCATGATCACCCAGCAGCCACTGGGTGGTAAGGCCCAGTTCGGTGGCCAGCGCTTCGGTGAGATGGAAGTTTGGGCACTGGAAGCTTACGGTGCCGCTTACACGCTGCAGGAAATCCTGACCATCAAGTCGGATGATATCCACGGCCGCGTTAAGGTCTACGAAGCAATCGTCAAGGGCGAGAACGTTCCAGAGCCAGGTGTTCCAGAATCGTTCAAGGTGCTCATCAAGGAAATGCAGTCGCTGTGCTTGAACGTTGAGGTACTTGGTACCGACGGCAACACTATCGAAATGCGTGAGTCGGACGAGGAATCGTTCCGCGCCGCTGAAGAGCTAGGCATCGACCTTTCCCGGTCGGAGCCGAACTCCGTAGAGGAAGTTTAATTTGACGCCCTGCCTGCGCTAAAACCGCAGGCAGCGGCCGAAAATTCAACCCTCATTCGTATCGACTTCAGACACCATAGAAGAGAGAAAAGGACCATATGTCCAACGATTCCTCATTCGGCCTCATGCGAATCAACCTTGCCACCGCGGATGAAATCCGTGGATGGAGCTACGGCGAGGTTAAGAAGCCGGAAACCATTAACTACCGCACCCTGAAGCCGGAGAAGGACGGTCTTTTCTGCGAAAAGATCTTCGGTCCTTCCCGTGACTGGGAATGCTACTGCGGTAAGTACAAGCGCGTGCGCTTCAAGGGCATCATCTGTGAGCGTTGTGGCGTTGAGGTGACCCGTGCGAACGTTCGTCGTGAACGCATGGGCCACATCGAGCTTGCTGCTCCAGTGACCCACATCTGGTACTTCAAGGGCGTTCCATCGCGCTTGGGCTACCTGCTTGATCTGGCTCCGAAGGACCTCGAAAAGGTCATCTACTTCGCTGCTTACATGATCACCGCTGTGAACGAAGACCGTCGTCACGCCGAAATGCCTAACCTGCAGGCCCAGCACGATCTGGAACTGCGCAACCTGGCAAACAACGCCGAAGCTGACAAGAAGGCTGTTGCAGCTGACTTGGAAGCAGAGCTTGAGCGCCTGGAAGGCGAAGGCGCGAAGAACGCCGAGCTGAACAAGGCTCGCACCCTGGCCGAGAAGACTGTTCTGCAGATCGACAAGCGTGCCAAGGCTGAGTCTGAGCGCCTGCGTGCAGTATGGGATCGCTTCAAGTCCTTGAAGGTCGCTGACCTTGAGGGTGACGAAGGCCTGTACCGCACCATGCGTGAAAAGTACGGACTGTTCTTCGAAGGCTCCATGGGTGCCGAAGCTATCCAGAAGCGTCTGGAAAACTTCGACCTCGCCGGTGAAGCTGAAGAGCTGAAGACCATCATCGAAAACGGCAAGGGCCAGAAGAAGGCTCGTGCACTGAAGCGACTGAAGGTTGTTAACGCATTCCTCGCCAATGGCAACTCGCCACGTGGCATGGTGCTTGACGCTGTTCCAGTGATCCCACCAGAGCTGCGCCCAATGGTTCAGCTTGACGGTGGCCGCTTTGCGACCTCGGACCTCAACGACCTTTACCGTCGTGTGATCAACCGCAACAACCGCCTGAAGCGTCTGCTTGATCTTGGTGCACCTGAGATCATCGTGAATAACGAAAAGCGCATGATGCAGGAAGCTGTTGACTCATTGTTCGACAACGGCCGTCGTGGCCGTCCGGTCACCGGTCCAGGTAACCGTCCACTGAAGTCCCTGAGCGACATGCTCAAGGGTAAGCAGGGTCGTTTCCGTCAGAACCTTCTGGGTAAGCGCGTTGACTACTCGGGCCGTTCGGTTATCGTTGTTGGTCCACAGCTGAAGCTGCACCAGTGTGGTCTGCCTAAGCAGATGGCTCTGGAGCTTTTCAAGCCTTTCGTGATGAAGCGCCTGGTTGACCTCAACCACGCACAGAACATCAAGTCGGCTAAGCGTATGGTCGAGCGTTACCGTCCACAGGTTTGGGATGTTCTTGAAGAGATCATCACCGAGCACCCGGTATTGCTTAACCGTGCACCAACCCTGCACCGTTTGGGTATCCAGGCCTTCGAACCACAGCTGGTTGAAGGTAAGGCACTGCAGCTGCACCCATTGGTTTGTGGCGCATTCAACGCTGACTTCGACGGTGACCAGATGGCAGTTCACCTGCCATTGAGCCCAGAAGCTCAGGCTGAAGCACGCATCTTGATGCTGTCCTCGCACAACATCTTGAAGCCTTCCGATGGCCGTCCAGTGGCATTGCCTTCGCAGGATATGATCATCGGTCTGCACCACTTGACCACCAAGCGTGCTGACGAAGTTGGCGCCGGTCGTGTGTTCGCCACCATCTCCGAGGCCATCATGGCCAAGGATCGTGGCGAGCTGCACCTGAACGCACCAATCCGCGTTCGCGTTCCAGACTTCGTTCCTTCGGAAGAGCAGCCTGCTCCAGAAGGTTGGGAGCCAGGTACCGATGCACTGTTGGAGACCTCGCTGGGTCAGGTTCTGTTCAACGACACCCTGCCTGCGGATTACCCATGGGTTGCTCGCGTAGCCGGCAAGGATGCACTCTCGGAGATCGTTAACGATCTGGCAGAGCGCTACCCTAAGGTCATCGCAGCAGCTACCTTGGATAACCTCAAGGATGCTGGTTTCTACTGGGCTACCCGCTCTGGCGTTACCGTTGCTATCTCGGACATTACCTCCAACATGGACAAGGCAGCCATCCTCGCACCTTACGAGGAAAAGGCCGCCAAGGTTCAGGCTTCTTACGACAAGGGTCTGATTGCAGATACCGAACGTCGTCAGGACCTGATCGACATTTGGACCAAGGCTACCGATGAGGTTGCTGAGGCCATGAAGAACGGCATGGAAGAGTTGAACACCATTAACCGAATGGTGACTTCCAAGGCTCGTGGTAACTACCTGCAATTGCGTCAGATTGCCGGTATTCGTGGTCTGGTGTCTAACCCTAAGGGTGAAATTATTCCTCGCCCGATTAAGTCTTCCTACCGTGAAGGCCTGTCGGTTTTGGAGTACTTCATTGCAACTCACGGTGCCCGTAAGGGTCTGGCTGATACCGCACTGAAGACCGCAAACTCGGGTTACTTGACCCGTCGTCTGGTTGACGTTTCGCAGGACGTTATCGTCCGCGAAGAGGACTGCGGTACCAAGCGCGGTTTGACCGTTGCCATTGCTGATAGCTCAGCTGGCATCCGCGTCAAGCACGAAACCGTAGAGAACTCGGCTTACACCCGTACGTTGGCTGCAGACGTGAAGAACGCTGAAGGCACCGTATTGGCTACCGCCGGTTCGGACGTAGGCGACGTGCTGATCGACGAGTTGTACAGCGCAGGCGTGGACGAAATCCGCGTTCGCTCCGTACTGACTTGCGATTCGGCTGTTGGAACCTGTGCACTGTGCTACGGCCGTTCGCTGGCCAGCGGCAAGACCGTGGACATTGGTGAGGCTGTTGGCATTATCGCTGCACAGTCCATCGGTGAGCCTGGTACCCAGCTGACCATGCGTACCTTCCACACCGGTGGTGTGGCATCGGCTGACGATATCACCCAGGGTCTGCCTCGTATTCAGGAATTGTTCGAAGCTCGTACCCCTAAGGGTGTGGCTCCGATGTCCGAGGTCACCGGTCGTGTATCGATCGAGGACGACGAGAAGCAGCTGCGCGTTGTGGTTACTCCAGACAACGGCGATGAGAAGCAGGCCTACCCGGTTCTGCGTCGTGCTCGCCTGTTGGTTGAAGATGGCCAGAACATCGTTGCCGGTACTCAGCTCACTTCCGGTACCTTGGATCCGAAGCAGGTTCTTCGAGTCCTCGGCCCACGTGAAGCACAGAAGTTCCTGGTCCGTGAGGTTCAGGACGTGTACCAGTCCCAGGGTGTAGGCATCCACGATAAGCACGTGGAAGTTATCGTCCGCCAGATGCTCCGTCGCGTCACCGTGATCGAGTCCGGCGAAACCGACTTGCTGCCAGGCGAGTTGGCTGACCGTTCACGCTTCACCGCTGCGAACCGCAAGGCCGTTTCGGAAGGTCAGCGTCCAGCTGCCGGCCGTGACGAGATGATGGGTATTACCAAGGCATCGCTTGCCACCGATTCATGGCTGTCGGCTGCTTCCTTCCAGGAAACCACCCGCGTTCTGACTCAGGCTGCGATGGAAGGTAAGGAAGATCCACTGCGCGGTCTGAAGGAAAACGTGATCATCGGTAAGCTGATCCCGGCCGGTACCGGTCTGGATCGCTACACCCAGGTCAACGTTGAGCCTACCGACGAAGCAAAGGCAACTTTGTTCACCGGTACCTCGGCCTTCTCCTCGGGTCTGTACGACGATGCACTGGAAGGTGGGCTTTCGCCTGAATTCCGTGCTATCTCGATGGACGACTACGACCACGGATCGGATTTCCGCTAAACCGGAAGAACGACACCGCTAGGTAGTTGACCCAACGCCTGCCCACTTGAAAAAGTGGGCAGGCGTTGGGCGTTTAACAAGGCAATCCTGATGCGGCTGGATGTGAGCCTGCAGATACGTTTGCGCCTACAGCAGAGTAGGCGATTGGGGGAGTGGAGGACTTAGCTGCTGATGGGCCAGACTTGCTGAAAGAAAACAAAAACTAGTTGAGAATACTACTGGTTGAATAATCAACTAGAATCACCGATCTCCGCAGGGATTCGCGCCAATCCAGGGTTTCGGTGCCGTTCCTAGAGATTCAGCCTGTCGCCACGTGTGTGTCTACCGCTGTTCAGCTGTTATTCAGGGCTACTTGTTAGCCTGAATTTGAGTCAGGGGAATGTTGGTATCTTCCTTGTTGCTCAATGGACTAACCGGTGGTCACGGGTGATCTCGGTTACTGGACATGGTGGGACAGCGGATTAATGCTAGACTGAAATCAATTGTTTTATGTGTGGCAAAATGGACTCAGTCCGGGTTGCGGGTAGGTTGCGCAACGAATGCCACACTTTCGCACGCCTAGGGACTTTTAGATTCTAGTTGAGCGGTAAAGCAAGCAGCTAGCTCCATGAACCAAGCACCGAAACTCTTCTAGGCAACAGTGCTTATGACGTGGTGCCGACAAACTTAGACAATGGAAGGACACGAAAGTGCCTACTATTCAGCAGCTGGTCCGTAAGGGCCGCTCGCCTAAGGTCGTCAAGACCAAGGCCCCTGCCCTAAAGGGCAACCCAATGCGCCGTGGCGTATGCACCCGTGTGTACACCACCACCCCGAAGAAGCCTAACTCGGCTCTGCGTAAGGTCGCACGTGTGCGCCTTGCCGGTGGTATCGAAGTTACCGCTTACATTCCTGGTGTCGGACACAACCTGCAGGAACACTCCATCGTGCTCGTTCGCGGTGGTCGTGTAAAGGACCTTCCAGGTGTTCGTTACAAGATTGTACGTGGTGCTCTGGATACCCAGGGTGTTAAGGATCGTAAGCAGGCTCGTTCCCGCTACGGTGCAAAGAAGGATGGTAAGTAATGCCTCGTAAGGGTCCGGCGCCAAAGCGCCCACTAGTTTCTGATCCAGTCTTCGAATCCCCATTGGTCACCCAGCTGATCAACAAGGTTCTCGTAGATGGCAAGAAGTCCACTGCAGAGCGCATTGTTTACGGTGCACTCGAAGGTGCCGCTGCAAAGTCCGGTACTGACGCTGTTACGACTCTCAAGAAGGCTATGGATAACATCCGCCCAGCCCTTGAGGTTCGTTCACGCCGCGTCGGTGGCGCGACCTACCAGGTTCCTGTTGAGGTTAAGCCAGGACGCGCAACCGCACTAGCTTTGCGCTGGTTGGTTGGCTACTCGAAGGCTCGCCGCGAGAAAACCATGATCGAACGTTTGATGAACGAGATCTTGGATGCATCGAACGGTCTGGGTGCCGCTGTGAAGCGTCGCGAAGACACTCACAAGATGGCCGAGTCTAACAAGGCCTTCGCACACTACCGCTGGTAAGAACTGTTCGGATGAGCTGGGCATCAACCGATGCCCAGCAACTCCGGCCTCACCTTTTAGGGAGACAACGTGGCACAGGACGTGCTTACTGACCTGAACAAGGTCCGCAATATCGGCATCATGGCCCACATCGATGCCGGTAAGACCACTACTACTGAGCGCATCCTTTTCTACACGGGTGTGAACCACAAGCTCGGTGAGACCCACGATGGTGCGTCGACCACCGACTGGATGGAGCAGGAAAAGGAACGCGGTATCACCATTACCTCCGCGGCCGTTACTTGCTTCTGGAACAAGAACCAGATCAACATCATCGACACCCCTGGCCACGTTGACTTCACCGTTGAGGTGGAGCGCTCGCTTCGCGTGCTCGATGGCGCCGTTGCCGTGTTCGATGGCAAGGAAGGCGTTGAGCCTCAGTCTGAGACCGTATGGCGTCAGGCTGACAAGTACAACGTTCCACGTATCTGCTTCGTGAACAAGATGGATAAGCTGGGTGCTGACTTCTACTTCACCGTAGACACCATCATCAAGCGTTTGGGTGCAAAGCCATTGGTTATGCAGCTTCCAATCGGTTCCGAGAACGATTTCACCGGCGTGGTCGACTTGATGACCATGAAGGCATTCGTTTGGGAAGGCGACGCCAAGGGCGACGTCACCATGGGTGCAGCTTACGAAACTCGCGAAATTCCTGCTGAACTGCAGGAAAAGGCTGAGGAATACCGCGCAAAGCTGGTAGAGGACGTCGCTGAGGGCTCGGATGAGCTCATGGAGAAGTTCCTTGAAGGCGAAGAGATCAGCATTGATGAGCTCAAGGCCGGCATTCGTAAGATGGTTATCAACTCGGAGATCTACCCGGTCTACTGTGGTTCGGCCTTCAAGAACCGCGGCGTGCAGCCAATGCTCGACGCTGTGATTGACTTCCTGCCAAACCCAATGGATGTTGGCGCAACCGTTGGTCACGATCCAAAGAACGAAGAAATCGAGCTCACTCGCGAGCCTTCTGAGGACGCACCGTTCTCGGCACTGGCTTTCAAGATTGCTGCTCACCCATTCTTCGGTCAGCTCAACTTCATCCGCGTTTACTCCGGTAAGGTCGAGGCCGGCGCACAGCTGCTGAACTCCACCAAGCAGAAGAAGGAACGCGTTGGCAAGCTCTTCCAGATGCACTCCAACAAGGAGAATCCGGTTGACGAGATCCACGCAGGTCACATCTACGCAGTGATCGGCCTGAAGGATACCACCACCGGTGATACCCTTTGTGATCCAGCAAACCCAATCGTTCTTGAGTCGATGAGCTTCCCAGCTCCAGTGATCTTCGTTGCTATCGAACCAAAGACCAAGGGTGACCAGGAAAAGCTGTCGACCGCTATTCAGAAGCTGTCTGCAGAAGATCCAACCTTCACCGTTTCGTTGAACGAAGACACCGGCCAGACCGAAATCGGCGGCATGGGCGAGCTTCACCTCGACATCTTGGTTGACCGCATGAAGCGCGAATTCCGCGTGGAAGCAAACGTTGGTAAGCCACAGGTTGCATACCGCGAAACCATCAAGAAGGCTGTGGAGAAGGTTGACTTCACCCACAAGAAGCAGACCGGTGGTTCGGGTCAGTTCGCAAAGGTCCAGGTCTCGTTCGAGCCTCTGGAAGTTGTTGACGGCGTAACCTACGAGTTCAAGAATGGCGTCACCGGCGGCCGTGTTCCTCGTGAATACATCCCATCCGTGGACCAGGGCATCCAGGAAGCAATGCAGTACGGCATCCTGGCTGGCTACCCACTGGTTGGTGTGAAGGCTACCCTCATCGATGGTGCATACCACGATGTTGACTCCTCGGAAATGGCGTTCAAGATCGCTGGTTCACAGGTATTCAAGGAAGGCGCACGCCGCGCTAACCCTGTATTGCTTGAACCACTGATGAGCGTTGAAGTTCGTACCCCGGAAGAGTACATGGGCGACGTTATCGGCGACCTCAACTCCCGCCGTGGTTCGATCACCGAGATGTCCGACGCTGCAGGCGTCAAGGTCATCAAGGCTGGCGTCCCACTGTCTGAAATGTTCGGTTACATTGGTGACCTGCGTTCCAAGACTCAGGGTCGTGCAGTTTACTCGATGACCTTCGACAGCTACTCTGAGGTCCCGAAGGCAGTTGCCGACGAGATCGTTCAGAAGTCCCGCGGCGAATAATTCGCTTCGGAACCAAACTTGGCCGTGACCCCCATGTGGGGAAGTGGCCGATCGCGGAGCCGGTTTCAACGCCATTGAGGCCGGCCCCGCAAACGGCCAACGAGGGATTTGCATCACATGCAGGGCCCGCAGAGGACCGAAATTTCCATAATTATCCACGCCCCCAGTAGACTAATTGAAGTTCGTTTGCGAACCGCGCAGACGAAAAAGTCTTCTGTAAATGTTTCTAGGAGGAACTTGTGGCAAAGGCAAAGTTCGAGCGCAACAAGCCGCACGTCAACATTGGTACCATCGGTCACGTTGACCACGGTAAGACCACTCTGACGGCAGCTATCTCCAAGGTTCTGGCTGACAAGTACCCAGACCTGAACGAAAAGCGCGACTTCGCTAACATCGACTCGGCTCCAGAAGAGCGCCAGCGCGGTATTACTATCAATATCTCGCACATCGAGTACCAGACCGAGAAGCGTCACTACGCACACGTTGACGCTCCAGGCCACGCTGACTATGTCAAGAACATGATCACCGGTGCTGCTCAGATGGACGGCGCAATCCTCGTGGTTGCTGCTACCGATGGTCCAATGGCTCAGACCCGCGAGCACGTTCTGCTGGCCCGCCAGGTTGGTGTTCCAACCTTGATGGTTGCACTGAACAAGTCGGACATGGTTGATGACGAAGAGCTTCTCGAGCTCGTGGAGATGGAAGTTCGCGAACTTCTTTCCTCCCAGGGCTTCGATGGCGACGACGCACCAGTTGTTCGCGTTTCCGGCCTGAAGGCTCTGGAAGGCGACGAGAAGTGGGTTGCAGCTGTTGAGGAACTGATGGACGCTGTTGACAGCTACATCCCAGATCCAGTACGTGACCGTGACAAGCCATTCTTGATGCCTATCGAGGACGTCTTCACCATCACCGGTCGCGGTACCGTAGTAACCGGTCGCGCCGAGCGTGGCACCCTTGCTCTCAACTCGGAAGTTGAGATCGTTGGTATCCGCCCAGTGCAGAAGACCACCGTTACCGGTATCGAGATGTTCCACAAGCAGCTTGACGAAGCATGGGCTGGCGAGAACTGTGGCCTTCTGCTTCGCGGTCTGAAGCGCGACGATGTTGAGCGTGGCCAGGTTATCGTAGCTCCAGGCTCGATCACCCCACACACCAACTTCGATGCAAACGTCTACATCCTGTCGAAGGACGAAGGCGGACGTCACAACCCGTTCTACTCGAACTACCGTCCGCAGTTCTACTTCCGCACCACCGACGTAACCGGCGTTATCACTCTTCCAGAGGGTACCGAAATGGTTATGCCTGGCGACAACACCGAAATGTCGGTTGAGCTGATTCAGCCAATCGCTATGGAGGAAGGCCTCGGCTTCGCTATTCGTGAAGGCGGCCGCACCGTTGGTTCGGGCAAGGTCACCGCAATCACCAAGTAGTCTCTACTTGATGATTTAGATCCTCGGATCTGAGAAATCCCCCAGCACTGTTACGGTGCTGGGGGATTTTTGTGTCCCCAAGATTTTGCGCTAGCGATTATTTCAATAAGCTGGTGTAATTGGTGAGCATAATGGATCATCACTAGGGGAGTGGCGATAATGGTCGGTTCAACGTTGTTCGCGATTTTGCTGATCGTTCTAGCCTTCGTTCTTGGGCAAAAGCGTGGACGCAGTAAAGCCGAAGAAGACAACGTCGGCTCCGCCCAACTGCGCGAAGCCTGGCAACAAGGCTATGAAGCGGCCCAAGAATTTCTGCGCAACTCAACTCTTGCTGATCAAGGGCAGGCGCCGCCAGGTACTGCCGTGGCCCCGCTGTATGGATCAACTCCGCAGCTATCCCCACCAACCAATACTTCCTATGCGCAGCCAGTAGCTCCTGGGGTAGGCCAGCCGTATCTGACACGGCAACCCATCGGGCCAAGACCACAAGAAAACATAACCACCGGCCCCATTGTTGTAGCCAAACCGGTCAAGGTACTAACCAAGCGTGAGCGCGAACTGCGCAATATCAATATCACCTTGTATGTAGCCGCCCTGATGATCGTTGCCGCTGGCGCACTATTCCTCAGCTTCGCCTTGCCCCCAGTACTCAAGCTGGTTGGTCTTTTCTTACTGGCTGCAGTGTTCTACGTTGGTGGACTGCTCACTCACGCATTCAAATCTTCCTTGAAGCCGGCAGGCGCTGCCTTTGCCGGTACCGGCATGGCGCTGCTGCCACTGGGTGGCATCGCTACCTACAACACCCTCGATGTGTCCGGCCCAGTGATCTGGTTTGTCTTCTCTGCAATCTCGACACTGGCGGTTGGCTACGCAACGATTAGATTCAAGTCTCGAGTCTTGGCATGGGTAGCCGTACTCATTCTGGTCAGCACCTCCATGGCTGGAGCTGCGATGTTGCAGCGCGGAATGCTTTATTACCTACTGTTCCTCTTGGCGCTGTCGGTGCTCCTGCTCTTGTTGGCTGTCTTCAGTGACCGCGTGCGTAACTCTGCGTTCTACACGGCTCTTTCGAGTACAGCCCAACTACTGCCTGCGCTGGTAGGACTGTTGGCACTGGTGCTGCTGCCGGAACTTTCGAGCAGAGACTACCTATGGATCTTCTTCTTGCTCACCGGACAGCTACTGCTCAGCGTTAAACTGCTCAGCCAATTCCGGCTGTATCGGTTGTATGCTGCCCGGCTGAGCTTCATGCTCATGCTGGTCGCTGCCTGCGACTATGCAGGATTTACCGGTTCGGTCGCGGCTATCACTGTAGCTGTAGCACTAGCCTTTCAAGGTGTGCTGGTACTTCGTTATGCAGCTTCCTACCGTCAACGACTAGGCATCAGCGCGACCCACGTGCGTTATGAACGTGGAGCACTATGGGCACTGGCACTCATCGCCGCCGCACTGTCCTACTTCCTCACTGGTACTGAAGGAACTACAGGCTGGATCAGTTACGTCGCCATCCCACTGTTGATGACTGCCACAATCTTTGGCGTGATGAAACGTTCGAGGGTTGAAACCCTCGCGTTGCCGGGATTTGCGCTGGTACCTATCCTCGATCTCGCGGAGCATTTCTGGCGTCCGTTGCCAAGCCTGGCCCTGGGCATTCTCGCGCTCTCGGTGATACGCAGCAGTTCCCACCATGGCTGGAATGTGCTGCGGAGCTACGCTCGCTGGGTGCTGCTGCTTAGTTTGGGTGGTGCACTGGGCGGAACGTTGTGGGAAACCACTGGCAAGCGTTCGGATCTAGCTCTCATGTTGTCGGTGGGTGTTGGACTTACGCTCGTTGCGTTGGGCTACTGGGTTCTGGCCACATTCGCTACAACGCGTGGCGAACTTAGCGTCAAGGACGATTCGCACCGGTTGATCCGTCTGGGCGGTTCGGCACTGGTGGTGGCACTGACCTTGGTTGCCTGGCGTATCACCGGAGCATCACATGAGGCGCAGGCGCAACTTGTTGGTATCTCTTCTCTGAGCTGGTTTACCACTATTTTGCTGCTGACCGCCGTGGTCACCGCAGTATCCGGCTGGTGGCTTGCGGGCAAGACTGCCCAGCAGACGCGTCTCAACGATTCGATTCGAGGTGCGGCAAGCCTGATGCTGTTGCTGACCTACTCACTCAGCTTCAACCGAGCGAACTGGTACCTAGCCCTGGCGGTTGGAACCATTGGGCTTCTCTTCTTCCTGCTCAGCTTGCGCCAAGAGCAACGCCTGTCATGGAAAATTCGCAACGCTACCTTCGCCCAGGTGCTCTTTAGCACCATGGTTTGGTGGTTCGTTGACGTTCACCAGTTTGATATCCACGGACGCTACGTGCTGCTACTGCTCTCGCTAGTTGTTCCGCAGTTGCTACGCCTGGTACGCAACGCACTGAAGACGAAGGTTCTGTCTCAAGAACTTCAATGGATTGCCACCGGTTTACTCATCCTTGAACCGGTCAGCCTGTTTGTCTACATGTATGGTGTGCCGGACCCGGATCGAGGCGCGCTGCTACTTGCTGCACTACTTTGGGCCGTACACGGGGCAACCGCCTATTGGGCCCAACATCAGCTAGCAGTTGCTCGGCAGCTCTATATGTTGCCGACAATCTTGGGTGTAACCTTCTTGGTCTGTATTCCAGCAATGGCTTTGGGACAGAACACCGGTTGGATCCGCTCTTCGTGGTGGACCAAGGATGTTGCCAGTGTGCTCTTGTTGCTACTTGTCCTTGTGGCTACCTTGGCCGAATGGCGTCTGCGCACCAAGAAGAACTTCTCGATAGCTACCGGTGTGGGGATCTTCGTTCCGGCCATGACAGTTGCGCTGTGGCAGTTGGGCACCTGGTTCGAAGTACTGGCCCTGTTGCTGGTGGCTGTGGTGTTGGTGCTGTTCGTTGTGACTCGTCGCAGTGCTTGGTACGCGATTGCTGCAGGTGTGACCATCACGTACCTCGGTATTCGTGCGGTGAAGCTGTTGCGCGATCGTTCAGGTGCCAACGCTTTAGAAGCCATGGATCGTGTTTGGGTTTTGCTAGCTGTCGCGCTGGTCTTCTACCTATTGGCTACCGCGCATGGACGGTGGGCTCAGCCCGTACCTGCCTATCCTGAAGCAAACTACCGTAGTGACAACGCGGTGGGTGGGGCAGCGCGGTTGTACTTCGCGCAGATGATGGTGGCTGGATTTAGTGCCGGACTCATTGCGCATAGTAAAACCGACGGCGCTTTCAGCGTTATTGGGGGAGCGGCCCTCATTCTTGCGGTGGCAACAGCTACCTACATTTTTGAACTACCCGAGAAGTTCCGCCCCTATATGCCGGACGCACTCTTTGTGCTCGCGGCCCTGCTGGGCCTGAGTAGCTACGCATTCCTAGAGTCTGTGCCGCAGGCCAGCACCGTGTGCCTCTACCTGTGCGCCATCGCCGTGGTCTTGGTGATCTGGCGGAATCTGCGCGTGGACCGCCAGCTTGAACGCATCTATCTGATTTCTGCAGCGACAGCCGCCAGCCTCAGCTTGATCTTCTCCTTGATGGACGCCAATCCTGTGGTACAGATCTTGGCCTTGATCTTCTTCGCTGCCCTAGTAGCCTGGAGCCTGAAACAAGGGGATAAGTTGTTGATCTGGTGGGGCGCCATCGCCATGACGGTTGCGGTGCTGTGGTTCCTGCGCGAGCTGGCCTTCCTCTGGTTAGTCATCATTGGCTTGGGCCTGATTGTTGCTGCGGTCTTCAAATTGGTGAAGGTTGATAAGGCCAATAATCCGTCAATGCCAGAGCCAACTGCGCAGCCGCAACAACCAGCAGGCGCGGCTCCGGTGCAGCCGGGGATGCCATGGATGCGAGCTGCGCAAGAAGACGATGTGCGGCAAGATCCAACTGTCAAAGATCCCGAAGAGTAAAAGTGCAGTGTCTAATGCAGTCTCTTAGGCGCGGTGAGGTCAAGATCACGGGGCTAGAAGGCCATAAAAGATTTGCGCGATCGTTGCCGACCTGTCAGACTAGATAAGTTGCTTGATTGCAACCCGATCCTCTTTGTTGGGGTAATCGGATCTGGTTTGAACAACCGGGATTGGCTCTCACACAGGATAATGCCTGTGGTTCGGGATCAATACAACTGCTTCAAACTATAAGGCCCTCGATAAAGTGAGAACTTTGCGGTCTTGTCGTGACTGAAAATTTCACGACACGCCCGAGTTCGGGGGTCGGAGCCACCTGCGGGTGAGGAACCCGGATTTATTCGGATTCAGTCGCAGCGTAAGGCGTGCCGGTTCGCAAGAACCCGTATATAGGCACAGAAATTTTAGATAGTGCTAACAGAAAGAGGCATGACGCCATGGCGGGACAGAAAATCCGCATCCGGCTGAAGTCGTATGACCACGAGGTCATTGACGTTTCGGCCCGGAAGATCGTTGAGACGGTCACGCGCGCAGGCGCAACCGTAGTCGGCCCAGTGCCGCTGCCAACGGAGAAGAACGTGTACTGCGTTATCCGTTCGCCACACAAGTACAAAGACAGCCGTGAGCACTTCGAAATGCGCACGCACAAGCGTCTGATCGACATCGTTGATCCGACCCCGAAGGCTGTTGATTCGCTGATGCGTCTCGACCTGCCAGCGGATGTCAACATCGAAATCAAGCTTTAAGGGGAGGTGGCGAGAAAACTATGACCGCAACCCGTAATTTCAAGGGCCTGTTGGGCACGAAGCTCGGCATGACCCAGGTTTGGGATTCGAACAACAACCTGATTCCTGTCACCGTCGTGCAGGCTGATAGCAACGTTGTCACCAAGCTCATCAACGCTGAGCGCGATGGCTACACCGCAGTTCAGATCGGCTACGGCCAGATCGATCCTCGCAAGGTCACCAAGCCACTGGCTGGTCACTTCGAGGCTGCAGGCGTAACCCCACGTCGTCACCTGGTAGAACTGCGCACCGCAGACGCTGCCGAGTACACCGCTGGTCAGGAACTTTCCGTAGAGCTCTTCGAAGCCGGCCAGAAGGTCGACGTCGTAGGTACCTCTAAGGGTAAGGGCTTCGCCGGCGTTATGAAGCGCCACAACTTCCATGGTGTTGGCGCATCGCACGGTGCTCACAAGAACCACCGTAAGCCAGGTTCCATCGGCGGCGCATCGACCCCAGGTCGCGTTTTCCGTGGACAGAAGATGGCTGGTCGTATGGGTGCTGAGCGTGTTACCACTCAGAACCTGACCATTCACGCTATCGACGCTGAGAAGAACCTCCTGCTGATCAAGGGTGCCGTTCCAGGCGCCCGCGGCCGCGTCGTTCTCGTACGCAACGCCGTGAAGGGAGCATAAGTAAATGACTAAGGCACTTAACGTCGAACTGCCTGCAGAGATCTTCGACGTACAGACCAACGTCCCGCTGCTGCACCAGGTTGTCGTTGCACAGCTTGCTGCTGCCCGCCAGGGTACCCACAAGACCAAGGACCGCTCCGAGGTTTCGGGTGCAGGTCGCAAGCCGTTCAAGCAGAAGGGTACCGGCCGCGCCCGTCAGGGTTCGATCCGTGCTCCACACATGACCGGCGGTGGCATTGTCCACGGTCCAACCCCACGTGATTACTCGCAGCGTACCCCGAAGAAGATGAAGGCTGCTGCACTGCGCGGCGCTTTGTCTGATCGCGCACGCTTCGATCGCGTTCACGTGATTGAGAACTTGGTTGCAGGGGAAACCCCATCGACCAAGGATGCTCTGGCTACCTTGCGTTCACTCACCGAGCGCAAGAACCTGCTTGTCGTCATCGATCGTGCCAACGATGTTGCAGCCCTTTCGGTTCGCAACCTCGACGCTGTGCATGTTCTGTACGTCGACCAGCTGAACACCTACGATGTTCTGGTTTCGGATGACGTAGTCTTCACCAAGGCTGCCTTCGATGCCCTGGTCCAGAAGGAGGAAGCCAAGTGAGCGCGTTCTCAAAGGCTCCACACGACGTGGTCATCGCACCAGTCGTTTCGGAAAAGAGCTACGGTCTGATCGATCAAGGTCAGTACACCTTCGAGGTGGCACCTAGCTCAAATAAGACGGAAATCAAGTACGCCGTTGAAGCTATCTTCAACGTCAAAGTTGATTCTGTAAACACCATCAACCGAGTCGGTAAGCGCAAGCGCACCCGCTTCGGGTGGGGTGCACGCAAGAGTACCAAGCGTGCCATCATCACCCTGAAGGAAGGCTCGATTGACATCTTCGGCGGTCCGCTTTCCTAAGCGGAGACCACTTTAACGAGGAATTAAAATAAATGGGAATTCGTAAGTACAAGCCGACTACCCCGGGCCTTCGCGGCTCGTCGGTAGCCGACTTCGCAGAAATCACCCGATCGACTCCGGAAAAGTCGCTGGTTCGTCCGCTCACCAAGACTGGCGGCCGTAACAACTCCGGTAAGATCACCACCCGACACAAGGGTGGCGGACACAAGCGCGCTTACCGTGTTATCGACTTCCGTCGTCACGATAAGGACGGCATTCCGGCAAAGGTCGCTCACATTGAGTACGACCCAAACCGTACTGCACGTATCGCACTGCTCCACTACGCAGATGGCGCCAAGCGCTACATCATTGCACCGAACAACCTCAAGCAGGGTGACCCAATTGAAGCCGGCGTAGAAGCCGACATCAAGCCAGGTAACAACCTGCCACTGCGTAACATCCCGGTTGGTACCGTGATTCACGCTGTGGAGCTTCGTCCAGGTGGCGGCGCTAAGATGGCTCGTTCCGCTGGTGCTTCGATTCAGCTGGTTGCCCGTGAGGGTCGCTTCGCTCAGCTGCGTTTGCCTTCAGGCGAAATCCGCAACGTTGATGTGCGCTGCCGCGCAACCATCGGCGAAGTTGGTAACGCTGAGCAGATCAACATCAACTGGGGTAAGGCCGGCCGTATGCGCTGGAAGGGCGTACGCCCAACCGTTCGTGGCGTTGTCATGAACCCAGTTGACCACCCACACGGTGGTGGTGAAGGTAAGACCTCCGGTGGTCGTCACCCGGTCAACCCTAACGGTAAGCGTGAAGGACGCACCCGTCGTCCGAATAAGGAAAGCGACAAGCTCATTGTGCGTCGTCGCAAGACCGGCAAGAACAAGCGATAGGAGCCTGGAAACATGCCACGCAGCCTGAAGAAAGGCCCCTTCGTCGATCAGCACCTGTTCCTAAAGGTCGTTGCTGAAAACGATAAGGGCACCAAGAACGTCATCAAGACGTGGTCCCGCCGTTCGATGATCATCCCGGACATGCTGGGACACACCATCGCCGTACATGACGGTCGCAAGCACATTCCTGTGTTCGTTACCGAATCTATGGTTGGTCACAAGCTCGGAGAGTTTGCTCCAACCCGTACGTTCCGTGGCCACGTGAAGGACGACAAGAAGGGCAAGCGCCGCTAGGCCCCGCAAGGGATCTAGTATCGCTTAGCACTTCTTCGATAGACGAGAGAAGGATAGCAATGGAAGCCAAGGCAATTGCGCGTCACATCCGCGTAACGCCTATGAAGGCCCGGCGCGTCGTCAACCTTGTTCGTGGTCTACAGACCAACGAAGCACTGGCCATCTTGAAGTTTGCCCCACAGGCAGCTTCGGAGCCGGTATACAAGGTTGTCGCATCGGCAGTGGCTAACGCCCGTGCCGCCGCGGACCGCGCAGGTGAAGCATTCAATGAGGACGAGCTGATTATCAGCGAAGCGTTTGTTGACGAAGGTCCGACCATGAAGCGGTTCCAGCCGCGTGCTCAGGGTCGCGCATTCCAGATCAAGAAGCGCACCAGCCACGTGACTGTGGTTGTTTCAACCCAGAAGGGTGGGGAGAACTAAATGGGACAGAAGGTAAATCCGAACGGTTTCCGTCTCGGCATCACCACTGACCACATCTCGCACTGGTTCGCTGATTCCAGCAAGCCAGGCCAGCGTTACGCGGATTACGTAAAAGAAGACGTACAGATCCGTGCACTGCTGTCCAAGGGAATGGATCGTGCAGGCATCGCCCGCGTCGAAATCGAACGTACCCGTGACCGTGTGCGTGTGGATATCCACACCGCTCGTCCAGGTATCGTCATCGGTCGTCGTGGCGCCGAAGCAGACCGCATTCGCGGAGAGCTCGAAAAGCTTTCCAACAAGCAGGTTCAGCTGAACATCCTCGAGGTCAAGAACCCTGACATGGAGGCCCAGTTGGTCGCCCAGGGCATCGCCGAGCAGCTTGCTTCACGTGTGGCTTTCCGCCGTGCGATGAAGAAGGCAATGCAGTCGGCAATGCGCGCTGGTGCCAAGGGTATCCGCGTTCAGTGCTCCGGTCGACTTGGCGGCGCAGAAATGTCCCGCAAGGAGTTCTACCGCGAAGGTCGTGTGCCGCTGCACACCCTGCGTGCGAACATCGACTTCGGCAAGTTCGAAGCCAAGACCACCTTCGGCCGTATCGGCGTGAAGGTTTGGATCTACAAGGGTGACGTAACCGCCAAGGAACTGGCTGCACAGCAGGCTGCTGCTGCTCCAGCTCGCGGTGGTCGCGGTGGCGGAAACGATCGTCCACGTGGCGGCGAACGCCGTCGTCGTAACGATCGTAAGGGCGCTGCAGCTCCGGCTGCGGAAGGAGGAGAGGCTTAAATGCTTATCCCACGTCGAGTCAAGTTCCGTAAGCAGCACCACCCAAAGCGTTCGGGTGCTGCCAAGGGCGGTACCACCGTATCGTTCGGTGAGTACGGCATCCAGGCGTTGACCCCGGCTTACGTGACTAACCGTCAGATCGAAGCCGCTCGTATCGCCATGACCCGTTACATCAAGCGTGGCGGCAAGGTGTGGATTAACATCTACCCTGACCGTCCCTTGACCAAGAAGCCTGCTGAAACCCGTATGGGTTCCGGTAAGGGTTCACCTGAGTGGTGGGTCGCCAACGTCAAGCCAGGACGAGTCATGTTTGAACTCGGTGGCGTCAGTGAAGAGGTAGCTAAAGAGGCATTGCGTCTTGCAATCCACAAGCTACCAATGAAGGCACGCATCGTGCGTCGTGAAGGTGGTGAATAGGGATGTCTCTCGGTTCTAAAGACCTTAGCATTGAGTCCCTGGACGGCTTCGATTCTGCTCGTTTGAACGAGGAATTGAAGAAGGCCAAGGCAGAACTGTTCAACCTGCGTTTCCAGTCGGCTACCGGCCAGCTAGAGAGCAACGCGAACCTGAAGGCTATCAAGCGCGATATCGCCCGCATTTACACTGTGCTGCGCGAACGTGAGCTGGGCATTCGTCAGGATGTCGTCGTTCCGGTTGAAGAAACCAAGAAGGAATCCAAGTAATGAGCGAGAAGGAGAACGGTGTGGATAACGCTACCGAGCGTAACGACCGCAAGACCCTCCGTGGTTACGTGGTTTCCGACAAGATGCAGAAGACCATCGTCGTTGACGTTGAGGACCGTGTAAAGCACGCCCTTTACGGCAAGGTTATGCGTCGCAACAAGAACGTAAAGGCTCATGACGAGAACAACGAAGCCGGCATCGGCGACTTGGTTGTAATCGCTGAGACCCGCCCGCTGTCTGCTGACAAGCGCTGGCGTCTCGTTGAGATCGTAGAGAAGGCTAAGTAAGCTTTCGACTCGATTTCACGGATCTCGTGATTGAAGAATGCCCCGAACACTTCGAAAGAAGAGTTCGGGGCATTTCTGCGTCTAGGGGACGCTGGACCATTTTAAGCTACGTTCGCAATCGGCACCAGGGTTCCATAATGAACTCCCAATTCAGAGCGTTAGTACCGATTCGAATGGGTTAAGTCTTCATCAGGATTCTTGGCGTTGTGTCGTTCGATAGTTGGTCACTCGGAAATCGCTAACTGCTTCGATAATCGCTAGGGAGTAGCCGAGTACTTTCCGGAAGTCTGTCGACATGTGAGCCTGGTCGGTTTAGCCGAGGTCTACGGCTAATGTGGCAAGCGAGGCTTGCGGATGCTCGCGTAAATGCAAGGCGGCTTCTTGCAACCGGTAGCGCCGAATGACGGACAACGGAGAAAGCCCTAAGTATTTTAGGGACAGGCGTTGCAGGCTACGTACAGTCAGGTTTAGATCTGTAGCGACTTGATCAACACGTAGCGCGGTACGGTCCGCCGAAACGTAATCCAAGAATTTGTTGGCTAGCGTTCCTGATTCATTGATCGGTGGCAAGCATCGTTCGAGCCACACAGACAAATGATGAGCACAACGTTCATTCAACTGGTCGTCGCCACGTAGTTGTCGCTCTTTCAACAAGGCCTGATGAAGATCATGAGCGTTTATCGGTAGCTCTTGATCTAGTAGCTGTTGTGGTGAGCAATTGGTCAGAGAAGCAACATAAGGAGCAGCTGCAGGGCGGAGCAAGGCGGCTACCGCCCAGCCTGAACCCCGCAGGTCCTTATGGGATGCGCCGTTGCTTGGACCTGAGACAGTCACTCCCTCAGGCTGCACGACAACATTCATCAGCGGGAAAGGTAAGAGCTGTTGACGAGAACTTCTGCCGGCAGCAAGCTGCCAGCGAGAAATCCAGAACCAGCTAACGTACTGCTGCATATGTTCGGGAGGTAGGATGCGTTCGAATTCTGGGAGCCGTGCAGGATATAGAACACCTCGACCATCATGAATATCAGCCATGCAAGCGCTCCTCAAATCCGTCGCAAATTTACAAGCCCCAGCATTGCACACGTACGTAGTCTTGAGACATGAAAAATCACAACGAATTGGTGCATGGTGTCACCGGAACGCACACCACCGCTGGCGTTCCGCACGGAGTAACTTCACTGACTCCATTTCTCGCCGTTGCCAATGCGCGGAAGGCACTGGAGTTCTACAAAGATGTTTTCGGAGCGCGGATCATCGATGCCACAAGCATGGGCGGTGTTGTCGTGCATGCTGAAATAGATTTTGGCCAGGGACACCTACAGATTGGTGAGCCCAATCCGGCATACGGTCTGGTGCCACCGCCGGAGGCTCCGAACGCCTCCTACTCCTTGGGTCTGTACTGCGAAGAAGTGGATGCCGTGCTGGCTAGAGCGATTGAAGCGGGAGCTACGGTGAGGGAACCGGTGACTAATTTTGTTTCCGGCGACAGATTCGCTTCCATCATCGATCCATTCGGTGTGCGGTGGTCGATCATGAGCCGGGTTGAAGATCTGAGCGAAGAGGAAAGCGCGCAACGCGTGGCGGAATGGGCTGCTCAGCAGTCGGGTAGCGCTTCGTCGTAAACGCTTTCGCGTTGGTGGTCAACTAAGCTGAGCACATGTCAAAATATCGCCCACATCCACGTTGGCCGTGGAAGTGGGCGATATTGCTGATGACCTGTTTCAGCACTGGAGCCCTGCCGTACGTTCCGTGGCTTGCCGGCGGTTGGTTACCCCGACTTCAAGCATTCCAACCATGGACGTTACTTGCAGTGGCGGTCATCGTCTTGTTCACGCTCATGAGGCGGCGTTGGCTAGTTGCTTCGCTCACTGTGGTGCTGTTGGTGATGGGGATGGCTCCCAATGTAGTTTGGCCTAGCGATCAGGCAACGCTGGAGGGCGCTAGTGCCGATGTCACCGTGTTCTCTTTCAATGCGCTCAAAGCCGGTGCGGACGCAAAGCAACTCGCAACGAGTATCCAGCAGGTAGATCCTGATGTCGTGGTGCTTGTTGAAACGAGTGAAGCGCTGCACGACCGGCTGCGCGCGGAAGGCGCTTTAGGCTCGTTGAAATACCGCAGCGCACCGGTACCCACAGGAGGCGAACGGGATACCGTGATCTTTTCGCGGTATCCGCTAAAGGACCTCGGCGGTAGTCTGGGCCCGGGGGTCACCGGCTGGTATGGGATGCCCGTTGTGGAAGTCGAATTACCGGGTAGGACTCTCACCGTAGTGGGCGTTCACGTATATCCGCCTTTGGGCAGCGCGAAGCGGTGGGCCCAAGGCTTGTCCGCGTTACAACATTGGATAGGCGAGGAAGGCAACAAGCCGTTGATCCTAGCAGGGGACTTCAACTCGGCGAGGAGCCATCCGCAGTTTCGGAAACTGGCTTCGATTATGGACGACGAGTCAACGTTGTTTCCGCTGTCAACCTGGCCGGCTAATAGAAACGTGCCACCACTGCTGGGCATAGACCATGTTCTGTCGAGAGGATTCATTCCATTGGAACAAGAGACACTGCAGATTCATGGCTCGGATCATCTGGCGATCAAGGCTACGTTTGGCCTCATAGGCAGGTAGCGCCCTGTGCTTCATTTGAGCGGCATCGTCTATAGCAAATATTTTCTGAAAATCATTCAGGAAGCCATGGGCAGTCAGAAGAATTACCTGCAGTGTTGGTGTTAGTCGACCACATCAGAAAATTTGGCCGCGGTCATGAACGTTGATATGCCGGGGGAGTACGTGGTGTCTGATGTGACGAACGACGCCTATTTTCCGCATACCACACCATTTCGGTTTTGTGCCACTCTGCGCTAGACTTGTAACCCTGTGCGCATTGTGTTCGGGGACTATCCACCTTCGGCACGATGCAGTGCGGTCTAAATCAGTTTAGATGCACAAGTACAGCCTCGGTATTTTACGCCTCGGCCCTGCCGCCAATTGAGATCAGCATTCGGTGCGCTCGCGACGGTGGGGGTAAGCGATACGTGCCGTGGAGACCATATCCGTTCCGCAAGGCTCGATTTATAAGAGAACCAGCGAGACGACAGGAGTAAGAAGTGATTCAGCAGGAGTCGCGACTTAAGGTTGCCGACAACACCGGTGCTAAGGAAATCCTTACCATCCGTGTTCTTGGTGGCTCGAAGCGTCGCTACGCAAGCATTGGCGACACTATTGTCGCTACCGTCAAGGATGCAATTCCTGGCGGCAACGTAAAGAAGGGCGACGTCGTCAAGGCAGTCGTCGTTCGCACTAAGAAGGAAATCCGTCGTGCAGACGGTTCCTACATCAAGTTCGACGAGAACGCAGCTGTGATCTTGAAGAACGAAGGTGAACCACGCGGTACCCGTATTTTCGGCCCAGTGGGTCGTGAACTTCGTGACAAGAAGTTCATGAAGATCGTTTCGCTGGCTCCGGAGGTGCTGTAACCATGGGCGCAAAGATCAAAAAGGGTGACCTGGTTCAGATCATCTCAGGCAAGGATCGTGGCTTGCAGGGCAAAGTCCTGAAGGTCATCACCGATACCAACCGCGTACTTGTTGAAGGCGTTAACCGCGTCACCAAGCACACCAAGGCAGGTCAGACCGAATCAGGTTCGACCACCGGCGGCATCACGGTTGTTGAGGCTCCAGTGCACGTTTCTAACGTTGCAGTGGTTGACCCAGAAACCAAGAAGCCAACCCGCGTCGGTTTCCGCGAGGAAACCGTAGAAAAGAACGGCGTGTCCAAGACTGTACGCGTCCGTTTCGCCAAGGCTTCCGGAAAGGATCTGTAATGACTGAAGCAGCCACCAAGATCCAGCCACGTCTGAAGGCTAAGTACAACGCAGAGATCCGCCCTGCTTTGCAGGAGCAGTTCAACTACGTCAACACCATGCAGGTCCCAGGCCTGACCAAGGTTGTAGTGAACATGGGTGTCGGCGAAGCTGCCAAGGACTCGAAGCTCATTGAAGGTGCCGTCAAGGACCTGACCGCAATTACCGGTCAGAAGCCAGTGGTAACCAAGGCTCGCAAGTCCATCGCACAGTTCAAGCTGCGCGAAGGCATGCCAATTGGTACGCACACCACCCTGCGTAACGATCGCATGTGGGAATTCATTGATCGCTTGATCACCCTGGCACTGCCTCGTATCCGCGACTTCCGCGGTTTGAGCGACCGTCAGTTCGATGGCAATGGTAACTACACTTTCGGTCTGACCGAACAGTCGATGTTCCATGAAATCGATCAGGACAAGATCGATCGCGTGCGCGGTATGGACATCACTGTGGTGACCACCGCCAAGACTGATGACGAAGGCCGTGCCTTGCTAAAGGCTCTGGGCTTCCCATTCAAGACCAACAACTAATCTCACTACGTTACAGGTCCGCTAAGGAAACCGTAACGAGGAAGGGCTGAAGCCCACATGTCTATGACAGATCCAGTCGCAGATATGCTGACTCGTCTGCGTAACGCTAACTCGGCATACCACGACACTGTGTCGATGCCGTCGAGCAAGCTAAAAGTACGCATTGCTAACATCCTCAAGGAACAGGGCTACATTGCCTCGTTCGAGGAAGTTGCTGCAGAAGTCGGCAAGACTCTGACCATCACCTTGAAGTACGGCCCATCGCGTGAGCGTTCAATCGCTGGCGTACGTCGTATCTCCAAGCCAGGTCTTCGCGTATACGCAAAGTCCACCAACTTGCCTCACGTGCTCGGTGGTCTTGGTATCGCAATCCTGTCCACCTCCTCCGGTCTGCTTACTGACCGTCAGGCTGCAAAGAAGGGCGTGGGTGGGGAAGTCCTCGCCTACGTCTGGTAACGGAAAGGGAGAAACATACAATGTCACGTATTGGACGTCTTCCGATCACCGTTCCTGCAAACGTTGAGCTAAATGTCGATGGCCAGCAGGTCGCCGTCAAGGGCCCGAAGGGTGAACTTTCGATCACCGTCAAGGCTCCTATCACCGTTGCCAAGGACGAGAACACTGTTACCGTCAACCGCCCCAACGACGGCCGCGAGGCTCGTTCGTTGCACGGTCTGACTCGCACCCTGATCAACAACATGATCATCGGTGTCACCGAGGGTTACGAGAAGAAGCTCGAAATCCACGGAACCGGTTACCGCGTACTGGCCAAGGGCGCTGACCTGGAGCTTGCTCTGGGTTACTCGCACCCAGTAAAGGTTGCAGCCGTTGAGGGTGTCACCTACTCGGTAGAGGGCAACAACAAAATCACCGTCGCTGGTATTGATAAGCAGCACGTCGGTGAAGTTGCCGCCAACATCCGCAAGCTGCGTAAGACCGAGCCTTACAAGGGCAAGGGTATTCGTTACGCTGGCGAGATCATCCGCCGCAAGGTCGGAAAGGCTGGTAAGTAATTATGGCTATCGGAATCAAGGGCAAGAGCAAGTCCGCTCAGCGCGGTCGTCGTCACCAGCGTGTGCGCAAGCACATCGTTGGTACCACTGCTCGTCCACGCTTGGTTATCAACCGCTCGGCTCGTCACATGTTCGTTCAGATCGTGGACGACTCGCAGGGTCTGACCCTGGCCAGCGCTTCGACCATGGAAGCAGATCTTCGCAATAGCGATGCTGACAAGTCCGCAAAGTCCAAGCGCGTTGGTGAGCTCGTTGCAGAGCGCGCCAAGGCTGCTGGCATCGAAGCAGTTGTCTTCGACCGCGGTGGCAACAAGTACCACGGTCGCGTGGCTGCTGTTGCTGACGGCGCACGTGAAGGTGGGCTGGCACTGTGAGCGAAGCAACTAACAAGAAGGAAACTCAGGTGTCTGAAGCTACTGAAGCAGTCGAGACTGCATCGGCTCCCGCTACCGAGAACGCTGGATCCCGCCGTGGCGAAGGCCGCGGTCGTGGTGAAGGTCGTGGACGTGGCGAAGGCCGCGGCCGTGGCCGTGACCAGAAGGACAGCCGCAACGAAGACAAGGACAAGTTCCTTGAGCGCGTTGTAGCTATCAACCGCGTATCCAAGGTCGTCAAGGGTGGTCGTCGCTTTAGCTTCACCGCACTTGTCGTTGTTGGTGACGGTAACGGTATGGTCGGCGTTGGCTACGGTAAGGCCAAGGAAGTTCCTGCAGCTATCGCTAAGGGCGTTGAAGTGGCTAAGAAGTCATTCTTCCGCGTTCCACGTGTTGGCACCACCATTCCACACCTGGTCAAGGGTGAGGCCGCCGCTGGCGTTGTCTTGCTTCGTCCAGCTGCTCCTGGTACCGGTGTTATCGCCGGTGGTCCAGTGCGCGCCGTGTTGGAATGCGCAGGCATCCATGACGTTCTGTCGAAGTCGATGGGTTCAAGCAACCAGATCAACATCGTTCAGGGAACCATTGCTGCACTGAAGGCTCTTGAAGAGCCTGCAGCTGTTGCAGCTCGCCGCGGTCTTCCGCTGGACGAAGTTGCACCAGCAGCAATGCTGCGTCACATCCAGTCCCAGAAGGCAGGTGCTTAATCAATGGCTAAGAACATTGTTGTAAGCGACGCCAACCTGGAAATCACCCAGATCAAGTCCATCATCGGTGGTAGCCAGTCCCAGCGCGACGTTGTTCGCTCGTTGGGCCTGAAGCGCATCGGACACACCGTTGTCCGCTCCGCTGACCCTGTGACTGTTGGTATGGTCAACAAGGTCCCACACCTGTTGAAGGTTGAGGAGGCGAAGTAGAGATGGCTGAAGAAAAAGCACTAAAGATTCACCACCTGCGCCCAGCTGAGGGTGCAAAGACTGCCAAGACCCGCGTTGGTCGCGGTGAAGGTTCAAAGGGTAAGACCGCTGGTCGCGGTACCAAGGGTACCAAGGCTCGTTACCAGGTGAAGGCAGGATTCGCAGGTGGACAGCTTCCACTGCACATGCGTCTGCCTAAGCTGCGTGGCTTCAAGAACCCATTCCGCGTCGAGTTCCAGGTTGTAAACCTGGACAAGATCTCGGAATTGTTCCCAGAAGGCGGCGAAGTTACCGTAGAGGCACTTGTTGCCAAGGGCGCTGTTCGCAAGAACCAGCCTGTAAAGGTCCTGGGCACTGGCGATATCACGGTTAAGGTTGACGTGAAGGTTGACGCCTTCTCGACTTCCGCTTCCGAGAAGATCGCTGCTGCTGGCGGCTCGGCAGAAACCCTCTAAATCAGGGTTAGCCTTTGAGTGGTCCCGGTTCACGTTGAGTAATCAACGTGAACCGGGACCATTCTGCTATCGGCGAGAAAGTTTCAAAGATAACTATTAATGCTTGCCTGATCTGGCCTTTAACATTTCTATCGATTCACAGTTGCGACTCAATCGTGTGGCGTATTTGGCAGGATAGTACTGTTCACGGCTAGAATCGTTAGGTCATAGGAAGTATCTCTTCCTAGGCTCAAGCACTTACTTCAGGAGGACGCTTGTTCAGCGCCATAGCCCGAGTTTTTCGGACGCCTGATCTGCGCAACAAGTTGCTGTTCACGCTTGGGATCATCGCGATCTATCGTGTCGGTGTATTCATTCCCTCTCCGGGAATCGATTACAGCAACGTTCAGCAGTGTCTGGCAATGGGTGAAACCACCGGTGGACTTTATTCGTTCGTGAACCTGTTCAGTGGCGGCGCCCTGTTGCAGGTCTCCATTTTTGCAATGGGAATCATGCCGTACATTACGGCGTCCATCATTACCCAGTTGCTGCGTGTGGTGATCCCGCACTTCGAAACCTTGCATAAGGAAGGCCAAGCCGGGCAAGCCAAGCTAACGCAGTACACGCGTTACCTCACCATCGCCCTCGCCTTGTTGCAGGGAACCACTCTGGTGACCCTTGCCCGTACCGGTAGCCTGTTCCCAAGCTGCTCGCTACCGCTGGTTCCAGATGACTCACTGATCGTGATTCTTCTGATGATCATGACCCTCACTGCAGGCACCAGCCTGATCATGTGGATGGGTGAATTGATCACCGAACGCGGTATCGGTAACGGCATGTCCATCCTGATCTTCATCTCTATTGCTTCGGGCTTCCCATCCTCGATGGGTTCGATCCTTCAGGCACAGGGCGTGATGGCATTTATTGGTGTGCTGCTTGTTGGTTTGCTCATCGTGGCCCTTGTGGTCTTCGTGGAGCAGTCCCAGCGTCGCATCCCGGTTCAGTACGCTAAACGCACCGTAGGCCGACGCACCGTGGGTGGCACCTCCACCTACATCCCGCTGAAGCTGAACATGGCCAACGTGATCCCAGTGATCTTTGCCAGCTCCATCTTGGCTCTGCCACAGATGCTGGTGCAGTTCAACCAGAACGATGACGGAACCTTGCCAGGCTGGGCAATGTGGCTGCAAGAGCACTCCTCAACCTCGTCACCTTGGTACATGCTGGTCTACACGCTGATGATCATCGGCTTTGCCTACTTCTACGTTGCGATTACCTTCAACCCGGTTGAGGTCTCCGACAACATGAAGCAGTACGGCGGATTCATCCCAGGCATTCGCGCCGGTAAGCCTACCGCCGAATACCTGCAGTACGTGATTTCTCGAATTACCTTGCCGGGCGCGCTGTACCTCGCGTTCGTCGCGTTGATCCCACTGATCGCCTTCGTGCTGTTCAACGCAGATCAGAGCTTCCCATTTGGCGGAACATCGATCCTCATTATGGTTGGTGTGGGATTGGAAACCGTTAAACAAATCAATGCTCAAATGCAGCAACGAAACTATGAAGGGCTACTGCGATGAGTCGACTGCTAATTATTGGACCTCCAGGTGCCGGCAAAGGTACCCAGGCGGTAAAGATCTCCGAGCGTTTGGATATTGTTGCCATCTCCACCGGCGACATCTTCCGTGCCAACGTCAAGGGCGGCACCCCGCTAGGGATCGAAGCCAGTAAGTACATTGACAACGGTGACTTTGTACCTGATTCGGTAACCAACAATATGGTTGACGATCGACTGAACCAGGCAGACGTAGCCAAGGGCTTCCTGCTCGACGGTTACCCACGCACCAGCGCACAGGTCGACGCACTGGACGCCATGTTGGCTGCCAAGGGCATCGCACTGGACGCTGTACTGCAGCTAACTGCCGATGATGATGAACTGGTAGCTCGTCTGCTCAAGCGTGCAGAAATCGAAGGCCGCGCAGATGACACCGAAGAAGTCATCCGCCACCGCCTGAGCCTGTACAACGAAGAGACCCGCGTTGTTGTAGATCGCTATGAAGAGCGTGGCATCGTGCGCAAGGTCGATGGCCTCGGTGCGATCGAAGAAGTTACCGAGCGTGTACTGGCAGCGTTGAACGTCAACGCCTAAGCCAGCTCGAAATACACGGCGCAGGGATCGTGCAGCAACAATTGAACGTTGCAGCGCGGTCCCTGCGCAGTTTTTAGCAAGATCCACAAAGAAGCAACATATCTAGCTAGGGGAATGATATTGGCTTTCGGACAGCCTCGTATCGAGTACAAATCCAACTCTGAAATCCTGAAGATGCGTCAGGCCGGACTGGTTCTGGCAGAAGCGTTGGACGAAGCCGTTGCGATGGCTCGCCCCGGTGTCACCACCGAAGCGATCAACCAACTCTTCGGCAAGGTGCTGGAACGCAACAACGCCACCAGCAACTTCTTGGGCTACCACGGCTTCCCAGCGAACATCTGCGCCTCGGTCAACCACGAAGTGGTCCACGGCTTCCCATCAAACTATGAACTCAAAGATGGTGACGTGCTCAAGATTGATGGCGGCGCCATTGTTGATGGCTGGCATTCGGACTCGGCTCGCACCGTGCTCGTCGGCAAGAACATTGACCCAGCCGATCAGCGCCTGAGCGACATCACCGAGCAGGCCATGTGGGCCGGCATCGGGGCCGCTGCCAACGCACGCTTCATCGGACAGATCGGTGAAGCCATTGATGACTTTGTGACCAGCCAGCCAGGGGCCGAGCTAGGCATCCTGGAAGACTACTGCGGTCACGGCATCGGCTCAGCCATGCACATGGCCCCGGATGTGCTGAACTACAACTCCGGCCACCGTGGTTCACGCATCAAGCCAGGTATGGCACTGGCCATTGAGCCCATGCTGGTTCGTGGCAACATCGAAACCTCGATCCTAGAAGATGACTGGACCGTGGTCACCAACGACAAGTCCAACGCTTCGCAGTGGGAGCACACCGTAGCCTTCCACATGGGTGGCATCTGGGTGCTCTCGGCTCATGATGGGGGAGAAGCTGGACTGGCTCCCTTCGGTGTGACCCCATCGCCTATCAAGGGCTAATGAAGCACTAAGAACCATCAGCATTAATAGATCCAGCACGTGACCCAGCGGTCGCGTGCTGGATCTAACATTTTAAGTCAGAGAACGATTGGCACTCATCGGCACAATAGCGTATCGTTGACTGTTGGTTCGTGATTTAAGTGTGCCCAAAATTCTTTGTTTGGGAATCACCGATCAGGAGCCAGAACCAATTACTTGTTGGCGAAAAATCACCAACAAAAAAGTTAGCGGGGAAAATGGGCAAGAAGGAAGGCGTCATCCAGGTAGAGGGCACCGTCTCAGAGGCACTGCCGAACGCGATGTTCCGCGTGGAGCTGCCGAATGGACACGTAGTGCTCGCCACTATCTCGGGTAAGATGCGTCAGCACTACATTCGAATCCTCCCAGAGGACCGAGTGCAGGTTGAAATGAGCCCATACGATCTCAACCGAGGTCGTATCGTTTACCGCTACAAGTAAACCGCAGACCAAAAACTTTCTCAGTGAAAACTGAATGATTGTTCTTGGACAAGCTTTTTACTGCTCCACATTTAACTGCAACCGCAAAAGGACAAAGCCTTGAAGGTTAACCCTAGCGTGAAGCCGATCTGCGACAAGTGCAAGGTGATCCGTCGTAACGGCGTGGTCATGGTGATCTGCGAGAACCCACGCCACAAGCAGCGTCAGGGCTAATTCCGTTTTTACGGGATTCCCACGCGTAGTCAATTAGGCAGTATCAGCTAGGACTTATGTCCTGGTGTACCCCCGGGTTCGGAGGCCGGGGCCACGAGTAATCGTGGATGGTACTGCTCCAGACCTCCGTTCGTTGAAAGGTAGCCACTTGGCTCGTTTAGCAGGCGTGGACATTCCACGCGAGAAGCGCGTAATTATCGCGCTGACTTACATCTACGGCGTGGGCAAGACCCGTGCAGAAGAGACCATCGCGGCGACCGGGATCAACCCGGACACTCGCGTTAAGGATCTCACCGATGACCAGCTCGTGCAGCTGCGCGACTTCGTCGAAGGCACTTACAAGGTTGAAGGTGACCTGCGCCGTGAGGTTCAGGCTGACATTCGCCGTAAGGTTGAGATCGGATCCTACGAAGGTATTCGTCACCGTAAGGGCCTGCCGGTCCGCGGCCAGCGCACCAAGACCAACGCACGTACCCGTAAGGGCCCGAAGCGTACCGTCGCAGGTAAGAAGAAGACTCGCTAAATCTTAGCGATCTAACTCAAATACTTTTTTCGTAGGAGAAGAAATGCCCCCAAAGACTCGTGGAGCGGTACGTAAGCCGCGTCGCAAGGACAAAAAGAATATTGCGCAGGGACAGGCGCATATCAAGAGCACCTTCAACAACACCATCGTATCGATTACCGATCCGTCCGGTGCTGTTATCTCGTGGGCTTCGGCCGGCGAGGTAGGCATGAAGGGTTCGCGTAAGTCGACCCCATACGCTGCCCAGATGGCTGCTGAAGCTGCTGCAAAGCGCGCTCAGGAGCACGGCATGCGCAAGGTTGACGTTTTCGTCAAGGGCCCAGGCTCGGGACGCGAAACCGCGATCCGTTCGCTGCAGGCTGCTGGCCTTGAGGTTGGATCCATCCAGGATGTTTCCCCAAGCGCTCACAACGGTTGCCGCCCATCAAAGCGTCGCCGCGTCTAATTGATTCGCTAGGCTAGGCCTAAGAAGTCACCGAAGCATTTTCAAGTGCTCCGGTGACTATCTTGGACTCATATGCCTGCAAAAGACGAACGGCCACCTTTGGCTACCGTCGTTTCCACCCCCGTGAGGCGTCATATAGCGGACGCTCGCTGAAAGGAAATGTAAGTGCTCATTACGCAGCGCCCAACCCTGACCGAAGAAGTAGTTGCCGATAATCGCTCCCGGTTCGTCATTGAACCACTGGAGCCAGGCTTTGGTTACACCCTTGGTAACTCGCTTCGCCGTACCCTGCTCTCCTCGATCCCTGGTGCTTCTGTTACCAGTGTTCGTATTGACGGAGTACTGCACGAGTTCACCACCGTAGCCGGTGTCAAAGAAGATGTCACCGAACTGATCTTGAACATCAAGAACCTCTCGGTCTCTTCTGAGCACGACGAGCCAGTCGTTGCCTACCTGCGCAAGCAGGGCCCAGGCATCGTTACTGCAGCGGACATCACCCCACCAGCTGGTGTTGAGTTCCACAACCCTGATCTGCACATCGCAACCTTGAATGCCAATGGCAAGTTCGATATGGAACTGACCATTGAGCGTGGCCGTGGCTATGTGTCAGCAGCTCAGAACAAGAACATTGACGGCGAGATTGGCCGAATCCCTGTGGATTCGATCTACTCCCCAGTTCTTAAAGGTAACTTTCCGCGTGGAAGCTACCCGTGTTGAGCAGCGCACCGACTTCGATCGTTTGATCGTTGACGTTGAGACCAAGGAATCGATCACCCCGCGCGATGCAGTTGCATCCGCAGGTACCACCCTGGTTGAACTGTTCGGTTTGTTCCGCGAACTGAACACTGCAGCTGAAGGTATCGAAATCGGCCCATCGCCTACGGACGCAGCTATGGCTGCTGACATGGCACTGCCGATCGAGGATCTGGAACTGACCGTTCGTTCGTACAACTGCTTGAAGCGTGAGGGCATCCACTCTGTGGGTGAACTCGTTACTCGCTCCGAGGCAGACTTGATGGACATCCGTAACTTCGGTGCGAAGTCCATTGACGAAGTCAAGGCCAAGCTGGTTGAACTGGGTCTGGCCCTGAAGGATTCCCCTCCAGGCTTTGATCTGGCCGCTCGTAGCGCCATCGAAGATGGCGACGATTACGACGAAGGTCTGTAAGACTTCCGTCTAGCGACACACTACTTCATCCGCTTACACGATAAGTTTCGTGCAGGACGGGTTATTCATCTAGGAGAACCACAATGCCTACCCCTACAAAGGGTCCGCGTCTCGGCGGCAGTGCAGCACATGAGCGATTGATTTTCGCTAACATGTCGGCACAGCTCTTCGAGAACAAGAAGATCACCACCACCCTTACCCGTGCCAAGCGTCTGCGTCCACACGCAGAGCGTTTGATCACCTTCGCAAAGCGCGGAGACCTGGCATCGCGTCGCCGCGTCCAGGGCGTCATCGCTTCGCGTTCGCGCACCAACAAGTCGATCGTTCACGAGCTTTTCGAGAACATCGCACCAGCAATGGCAAACCGCGAGGGTGGCTACACCCGCATCACCAAGATTGGTAACCGCAAGGGCGACAACGCTCCTATGGCAGTTATCGAGCTAGTGATGGAGCCAGTTTCGCCAAAGCAGGCCGTCGTCAAGGAAGCCACCAAGGCTACCGAGAAGGCTGCACCTGAGGCAGAGGCAACCGAAGAGGCGTAAGTCTTCTTCGAGCTAAAGCTCATTCACCCCTAGGGGTGATAAAGAAAATTCCCGTTGAATCCGAAAGGACCAACGGGAATTTTCTAGTTTAACGAGAATTTGCTTAGCTGAAGGATTCAAGTTCAGGGCACTTGATGCCCAAGTATTCTGTTTCCTCGCTGGTGTCCTGGTCTTCTAAGGCCGTGAGCTTTTGATCGGTCTGAGCCACATTGCTACTGGTGCCTTCAGCCATTACCGCAGAGACCTGGTTGCTCTGTTCAGCTGTGGCGTGCAGTGCCTTGGCAAGCTTCTTGTCTTTGGTCTTTTCGGCCGCATCAGTGAGGATGCCTGAATACTCATCGATGACCAAGGAGTAGCCCTTCATATCACCAGCTATGAGATCTTCACTGACGTCCTCAGACTTTTGCAGCAGTTGCTTGATCGCAACCTGTTCATTGACGTAGTCACACGTATCTTGGGTATTCAGCTTTCCCGAAGCGCAACCAACCAAAACGGTGGCAGTCAGGCTTAGGACTGCGGTCGCTGCAGCAACCTTCTTGATCATGTATTTCCTTGTGTAGTGATGATGTGCCGGCCAGTGCTTTAAACAAGGACTACCGACAATGCTTTAAGCCTACACAAGCGAAGTATTCCAAGGTTTCTTTGGCTCGGGATTATGGCCTGGTGCGCAGTCTGGATTACGGCTCAAAGCCATAGGCAGTAAGTGGCGAGGGAACGAACTAGTCCGGATCCACAATCGAGCCAGGGCAGGAACGGCGGATATATTCGACATGCCCGTCATCCATCTCGTCGGTCAATTCCTCAACTTCTGCATCAAATGTTGGTTCGTTGGGGGAGCGGCCCTTGATGATTTCAATGAACTCTTGATAGTTCTCAACGCTCGTATTTAGCGCAGTACGCAAACTCCTATCGCCAGTCTGCTCAGAAACCTCTCGATAGACAATGCTGGCGGCTTCGAGGGCGTCCACTACAGGTTCTGTATTTTCTGCCAGTATGGCGATGTAGGCCATCTCCCACTTTTCTTTGATGGAATGTTCAACCGCCAATTCATCGATCAGTGCACAAGATTCGACGGTTGATAACTTTGTCGAACTGCACGCGGTCAAGGCGAGCGTGGACGTTACGGCTAACGCGGTCATAGTAATAGCGGCTTTGTTGAACATGCTCAGTCCTTCGGTTGTGACGGTGCAATGGATATCTTGATGATGGATACTTCTATGTCCGGGCCGCGGAATGCACTCAGGCTACAACTGAAGAAAGATTTCGTTTTGCCGGCTGTGGATAACAGCGTGAAGCGGGGCACTTGATTCGCCGGTTGCACCGATCTTTACGCATAATGGAAATCATGAGTACGCAGTCTGACATCATTGATCCGCTGGGAACTACCGCACTAGGAACTACGCAAGCACCAGCATGGATTCGCATGCAGATGGAGCTCAGCTATGACGGTGCCGCCTATAACGGTTGGGCACGACAGCCCAACGTGACCGGTGTCCAGCAGCTGGTTGAAGAAGCGTTGGAAATGATGATTCGGCGTCGCATCCGTGTGGTTGTTGCCGGACGGACCGACGCCGGGGTCCATGCGCGACGTCAGGTAGTGCACTTCGACTTAACTCAAGAAGAGTATGACGGGTTGCCACGCGCTTCCGAACTGGCACCTGAGCCCGCGCTGCTGCGTCGGGTCAACGGTATTCTTGGCCGCCAAGACGGTGCCGTGTGGGTCCACAAAGCTACGCGAGCACCCGAGGGTTTTGACGCACGCTTCTCGGCTCTGGCCCGCCGCTACTCCTACCGCATTGCCGACGGGCAGGACCGCTGGGATCCACTGACGCGTCACCTGACCACCTGGCACCGCGAAAAGCTAGACATTGATTTGATGAACGGCGAAGCTCAATCGGTACTGGGCCGCCATGACTTCTTGACGTTCTGTAAGCCACGTCCGCATGCGACAACCATTCGTACATTGCAGGAGTTCACCTTTATCCGTGGTGAAGACGGATTGATCCTTGCCCACCTGAAGGCAGACGCTTTCTGCCACAACATGGTGCGCGCGCTGATTGGCGCAGCCATGATGGTGGGGGACGGTCGCGAGCAGCCAGGGTTCCTGGCCGCTAGGTTGGAGATGATGGTTCGCGACTCTAGAACCAGACTTTCCCACCCGCGCGCGCTGGTCCTTGAAGAGGTCTACTACCCAGAAGCGGAAGAGCTGGCAGCGCGGGCATTACTAACGCGTGCTCGACGCACCGCAGAAGAACTAGGCAACGCCGCTAAAGATGACTGAGCGGGCGCTAAACCCCGAGAACTTAAGGGTGTTGTTGCTCACGACCGAGATGCTTTTTTGGTCGAAGACACTTTAATCCGCTAAACTTTTATGAGTTGTGTATGTCCACGTTCGACACTACACGCCCAAGCGTGACGGCTTAGTTGCATAGTCGCTGGTCTGCTGGGTGTGCGAACACTATATGGACGGCCGGTTATCATCAGTCCTCACCTGGCGTACTGGTCTAAACACAAGAACAACACGACAGCGCCTGTCACTGGGGGATCTCACCGCCTTCAGCCAACAAGCGACTGTTTGACCAGAAACGAATCAACGTAAGGCAATTACTGTGCGTACGTACACCCCAAAGCCGGCTGACCAGACTCGTCAGTGGTTTGTCATTGACGCCACCGATGTAGTACTTGGCCGTCTCGCCGTCCAGGCCGCAACCTTGCTGCGCGGCAAGCACAAGCCAACCTATGCTGCACACATGGACATGGGCGACCATGTCATCATCATCAATGCAGAAAAGGTTGCACTGACCGGTAAGAAGCTTGAGAACAAGCGCGCTTACCGCCACTCCGGTTTCCCAGGTGGCTTGAAGAGCATCAACTATGCAGATCTGCTGGAGAAGAACCCAGTTCTGGCTGTTGAGAAGGCCATCAAGGGCATGATCCCTAAGAACAAGCTTGCTGACGTTCAGATGTCCAAGCTCAAGGTCTACCGTGGCGCCGAGCACCCACACGCTGCTCAGTCGCCAAAGGCCCTGGAAATCACCCAGGTCGCTCAGTAGTCCTGGCCCCGAGAAGAAATACTTAATAGGAGATTATCGTGGCTCAGAACACTGAAGAAACCACTGAATTTGAAGGCGAAACCCCTTCGACCTACACCACTGAGACCTCTGCTTCCGCAGCAGTTGCTGACACCGAGCGTGCTCCATTGACCGTTCCAGGTGCAGCAGTTGGCCGTCGCAAGCAGGCTATTGCTCGCGTTCGCCTGGTACCAGGTTCCGGCAAGTGGACCGTAAACGGTCGCACCCTGGAGAACTTCTTCCCTAACAAGCTGCACCAGCAGGACGTCAACGAGCCTTTCAAGATCCTTGGTCTTGAGGGTGCTTACGACGTTATCGCTCGTATCAACGGTGGCGGAATTTCCGGCCAGGCCGGTGCACTGCGTTTGGGTATCGCTCGCTCGTTGAACGAGATCGATCGCGATGCAAACCGCGCAACCCTGAAGAAGGCTGGCTACTTGACTCGTGACGCACGCGTCATCGAGCGTAAGAAGGCTGGTCTTAAGAAGGCACGTAAGGCTTCGCAGTTCTCGAAGCGCTAAACCTTACTTCAAGGTCTTTTCCAAAGGCTCCAATATCCTGCAAAGGATGTTGGGGCCTTTGGCCTTTAACCGATGTAATCCACTAAGTGATCATAAATTTTCCTCATCGTTCAGTCTTGCCGTAGTGACAACAAGGTTAAATCGAAGTAGAGGGCTTATGATTAGAAACGATGGCAAGGTTATTTGGGACCGATGGGGTCCGAGGAAAAGCAAACGAACTGTTAACTCCCGAGTTAGCGCTGGAATTGGCGCAGGCAGCCTCCGTGGTGCTGGGCTTGAGTCAGTCAGAGGACGGGCGTAAGCCTGTTGCTGTGGTTGCCAAGGACCCACGTATCAGCGGTGACTTCCTGTCCGCAGCTATTGAGGCTGGCTTGGCCGCCTCAGGCGTGGACGTGATGGACGCAGGCACTCTGCCGACTCCAGCTGCAGCTTTCTTGGTGGGAGATCTAGACGCTGATTTTGGTGTCATGATTTCTGCCTCGCACAACGCGGCTCCGGATAACGGTATTAAGTTCTTGGCTCGTGGCGGCAAGAAGCTCGATGACTCTCTAGAAGATGCCATTGAAGCTTGCTTGAAGATGCCTAAGCCTCGCCCAACGGCTGGGGAAGTAGGACGTGTTGCACGTTTTGCTGACGCTGAAGATCGTTACATCATGCACCTGTTGCAGGCCCTGCCAAACCGCTTGGACGGTTTGAAGGTTGTCCTAGACTGCGCCCACGGTGCAGCATCAGGTTGCTCCCCAGAAGTCTTCAAGGCCGCTGGCGCTGAAGTTATTGTTATTGGTGCGGATCCAGATGGAATCAACATTAATGATGGTTACGGCTCCACTCACCTGGAGAAGCTACAGGCTGCTGTGCTGGAAAACGGTGCAGACCTCGGCATTGCCCATGATGGGGATGCTGACCGTTGCTTGGCCGTGGACCATGAAGGTACCGTCGTTGACGGGGATCAGATCATGGCAGTTATGGCACTGGACATGAAGGACCGCGGTGAGCTCAAGGACAACACCCTTGTAGCTACCGTGATGAGCAACCTCGGTTTGAAGTTGGCTATGGAAGCTGCGGGGATCACCCTGAAGCAGACCGGCGTCGGAGACCGTTACGTTCTTGAAGGAATGCACGAAGGAAACTACTCGCTTGGCGGCGAGCAGTCAGGCCACGTGATTTTCTCCAAGCACGCAACCACCGGTGACGGTGTGCTCACCGGCCTGATGATTGCAGCACGTGTGAAGGCTACCGGTAAGTCCCTGAAGGAACTTGCTTCGGTACTTACCGTTCTGCCACAGGTGCTGATCAACGTCCGTGGCGTGGATAAGGCTGCCGCTCCAGAATGCGAGCCGCTGCTACTAGACATCGCTGCTACCGAAGCTCGTCTGGGCTCCACCGGACGAGTGCTGCTTCGCCCATCGGGTACCGAACCAGTGGTTCGCGTGATGGTTGAAGCTGCCACCCATGATCAGGCTCAGGCTGAAGCCGAGACCCTGGCCGCCTCGGTGAAGGAACATCTTTCGCTGTAGGTAGTAGCCACTGGGCAACTTACCCGTAAATATCTAGAAAACTCACACCCCCGTACTGCGTTCCAAGTAAGAACACGCTACGGGGGTGTGGCATGCTAACTAGTAGAAACTGACATCAGTTTGTGTTCTCGGAGAGAAGGACTTTCGTGACTCTACGCATCAGCGTGATCGGCACCGGCTACCTCGGTGCAACCCATGCCGCCTGCATGGCTGAATTGGGCTATGAAGTCATTGGCGTCGATGTAGACAAAGCAAAGCTACAGCCCTTGGCCGCTGGCATCCTGCCGTTCCACGAACCTGGCCTGCCTGAGCTATTGCGCAAGCACGTAGCCTCCGGTCGCCTGCGCTTTACTGACGACTACGCTGACGTAGCCGCCAATGCAGATATTCATTTCATTACCGTGGGAACCCCACAGCGCAAAGACTCGCAGTCTGCCGATATGTCTTATGTTGACGGTGCTGTCGACTCCTTGCTCAAACACATCACCGGTGATGCATTGATTGTTGGCAAGTCCACCGTGCCTGTCGGCACCGCTCGCCGACTAAGCGAAAAGATTGCACAGAACGCCAAGGCGGGTAGTTCCATTGCCCTTGCCTGGAACCCAGAATTCTTGCGTGAAGGATTTGCCGTCAAAGACACGCTGCATCCAGACCGACTGGTCTATGGCCTAGTAGAAGAACGCGGTCTTGAACTTCTGCGTGAAGTCTATGCACCGGTCTTGGCATTAGAGGTTCCAGAGATTGTCACAGATCTTGAGACCGCTGAGCTGGTCAAGGTCGCGGCTAATGCTTTCTTGGCGACCAAGATTTCGTTTATCAATGCGTTCGCTGAGGTCACGGAAACTGTTGGCGGAGATATCAAGACGCTGGCTGACGCTATCGGCCACGACAAGCGCATTGGACGCCGTTTCCTGAACGCCGGAGTAGGCTTTGGCGGTGGTTGCCTACCGAAGGACATTCGGGCCCTTCAGGCGCGCGTGAGCGAGCTGGGTCTGAACCAGACCATGGGATTCTTATCTGAAGTTGATCAGATCAACTTACGCCGTCGAGACCGCGTTGTTTCGCTGGCCTCGCACATGCTGGACAACAATGTGGCAGGCAAGCACATTTGTGTGCTGGGCGTGACGTTCAAACCCAACAGTGATGACGTACGTGACTCACCAGCGTTGGATATTGCCGTACGCCTGTACAACGCTGGCGCAGAAGTCTCGGTTTATGACCCAGAGGGCAATGCCAACGCAGCTGGTCGCTTCCCGCGCCTGAACTACGTTGACTCGCATCAGGAAGCAGCACGCAACGCCGATCTGACTCTGGTGCTGACCGAGTGGCAGGAATTCCGCGACTTGGATCCAAATGAGCTTGGGGAAGTAGTAGCTTCCAAGATGCTCATTGATGGACGCAACGTCTTGGATCGTCCGGCCTGGCGTGAACAGGGCTGGGTTATGACCGGTCCTGGTGAGTACTTTGAACTGGGCGACAAGTAGCCCAAGCTAGCTAAAGAAACTGGTCCGTCACCGAGTGAGGTGACGGACCAGTTTGCTATGTGCCGGAAATATCAGTTGGCGGTTGCCGAAGCCAACGAGCTTGCGGCCTTATCTGGAGAAACAAAGTCACCACGAACTACTCGCGTGAGGACCTCAGTCAGCAGATCAACACCGGCCAACATATCTTGATCCTTGGTCAGCTCGCGTTCGTTGTGGCTGATCCCTTCAACGCTCGGAACAAACAACATGATGGTTGGGACAATATCCTTCATGTTCGTGGAGTCGTGACCAGCTAGCGTACGGACCACTCCGTACCTCAGTCCCAGAGCTTTGGCTGATTGTGCTGCCAGGTCCAAACCTGCTTGGTCATAGGCTTTAGCTGCCCAGACATGTTCAGCACCACGTTCGATGCGAACGTTGGCCATCTGTTCAATCTTTGCCACGCGGGCGTGCAACTCTGCATCAGCGGCGGCCAATACGTCTGGATCCGTTGAACGGATATCAACTAGCAGGTTCACCCGGCTTGCCACTACTACAGGGGAGTTGGGGAAGACATTAAACTCACCACAAGAGGTGATCACCATGTGTTCATCTGTGGAATGTTCAAGAGCAATTTCTCGGGCTGCAACAACCAATGCCGAAGCACCCAATAGTGCATCTTGACGGTCAGCAATGAACGTCGCACCGGTATGTGCTTGATCGCCATGAACAATGAATTCATACTTGTTGGCGCCCCATGTGGACTCAACGAGCCCAATGCTCAGACCCGTATCTTCCATAGAACGGCCTTGCTCAATATGGATTTCTACGTAAGCAGCAACTGATAATTCAAAGTCGCCAATGGTGCCGATGGATTCAAGAGCTTCTTGTACCGTCACACCTGTTGGATCTGTGGTTACTAGAACCTGATCCACTCGGATTTTTCCGGTGTAGACCGAGCTTCCCATCATGGATGGTTTGAAGCGGCTACCTTCTTCGTTGAACCAGTTGATCACCACAATGTTGAACTTGGGCTCACTCTCGTTGTGGGAACTTTCGGCAAATTGCTGCTGTACCCGGATGGCGGCGTGGGCTCCGGCTAGTACGCCGTAGGCACCATCAAAGCGGCCGCCCAATGGCTGGGAGTCAAGGTGTGAACCGACAGCAATCCACGGAGCACCGGGCACGAGTTCCAGCAATGAGTATTGGTTGCCCACTGCGTCGTAGTGCACCGAGAAGCCATGGCCCTCTACTAGTCCGCGGAACCAGTTACGGTTTTGACCATCGGCTACCGTGGCAGCCTGACGGTCAACGCCACCGCCGGGGGTCGCACCGTTTTGGCTCATGGACCTAAAATCATTCAGAAATGAGTTCTCTAGAGTGTTCATTCTCGCTCCTGGTAATTGCGTTGTGAGTTAGTTAGTGGCGCCGGCTGGAAGTTCAGCTTGTGCGTTGCTGTAAGTTGATACGCCGCCTACATAGGTGGCTAGTATTTCTAGGGATTCAAGTGCTTGGGCTTGTAGTGGGGTATCGGAGAGCACTACAAAGTCAGCGAGCTTGCCTCGGGCAAGTGAGCCGCGGTTTGTGAACTGGCCGGTGGCTTTGGCCGCATTGACGGTGTAGAGCTTCAGCGCTTCCAGGGGCGAAAGGCACTCTTCGAGGCCACCGAGGATCTTTCCCTTTTCGGTCCGCCGATTCACCGCTGAGGCAAGCGCGCGGCGAACGTTGTTATCTGCCACGGGCAAATCCGAGCTACCGGCAACGAGGACACCGGCATCTAGCAGGGACTGGCCACGGTAGAGCCATCCTTCACGTTCCGGGCCAACGAGCTTGGCGAACTGATCACCAAGCGGTTCAATAAAGGACGCTTGCGGGGTCACGGCAATCCCGTGCTTAGCTACCGTCGCTACCTGGTCGGGACGTGCGATCCCAAAGTGCTCGATGCGATTAGGTAGTGCGTTGCGACCGTACTTTTCTTGTAGCTCACCGATGATTTCCAAAGATAGGTCAATGGCTGCATCCCCAATGGAGTGTAGGGCTACCGGCCAACCGGAACGGTAGGCTGCCGAGACTCTCTCACGGTAGCTTTGAGCGTCATCCAGCAAGTACCCGCTGTTGTGGTTGTGTCCGCAGTATTCTTCGGTCACCGCCGCGGTAGCGCCAAGAAGTGAACCATCCATGAAGACCTTGATGGGTCCCAGCGACAAATACTCATTGCCAAAACCTGCGCCGATTCCTAGATCCAGTCCCAGCCCCGTGCCGGTGCCGTGAGCATCACTAGAGTGAGATTCTTGTACGCGTAACGCATCAAGTGTTGGCATCAGTTGGGCTCGGGCGTGTAGCTTCCCGGCGGCTAGAGCCTGTTGGTAGGCGGTGATCTCTACTGGGGAGTGGCCAATCCAACCGCCACCTACGCCGGCTTCGGTGAAGGAAGTAATACCCTCGGCGGCATAGCGACTGGTGGCCGCGTCTAAGGCACCAACAATTTGTTCCACAGAGTAGGGGAGCAGCATCTTTTGAACCAGACCTTGAGCTTCTTCTTCTACTAGGCCGGTGGGCTGACCCTGAGAATCTCGCACCACGGATCCACCCACGGGGTCAGTGAAGCCGGGGTCCAAAGCGCCAGCAAGACGCAGGGTTGCAGTATTGGTGATGGAAGCATGCCCTGAGATGTGGCGCAGGTAGAGAGGACGTTTTCCGGTGATCTCATCCAGGCGACGAATATCGGGGAACTGTCCATCATGATGCTTGTGGTTGAAGCCGGTACCGTTCAGCCAGAGATCTGGATAGTCCGCAAGCCGTTGAGTCTCAGCTTCGAGTAAGGCATACAGCTCTTCAAGCCCACGGGCACCGGAGAGATCTAGCGCTCCGAGTCCAAGACCCCACCATGTGGTGTGGCAGTGAGCGTCAATGAATCCTGGGGTGATGGTCTTATCGCCAAAGTCATGAACTTCAGTGGCGGTGCAGCCTGCGAGGTCAGCATCAAAGCCGACGATGCGTCCTGAAATGATTCCCATTTCTTGGGCAACAGGATAGTCCTCGTCAAGAGTCAGAATATTTGATGCACGGATGAGCAAGTCGAGTTTCACGCGATTGACTCCTGTGCGTTGTTCGTCGCTTGGTGAGCCACAGTGCCTGGGCCCATCGTGGTGGGGTCAGTTTTCAGATGAAGCACGGCTGGCAAACCGCTGCTCAGTGCCCGTTGTAGTGCTGGAGCGAATTCTTCTGTGGACGTCACTAGCTCACCGTGTCCGCCAAAGGATTGAATCCATTGCGCAAAGTTGGGATTCTCCATGGACGTGCCGGAAGGCCGCTGAGGATATTTGCGTTGCTGGTGATCAACGATGGTGCCAAAGATGCCGTTATCCACCACAACAATTAATGGCGTACCACCGTGGGCAAAGGAGACCGCGAGCTCTTGAGCATTCATGAAGAAGTCTCCGTCGCCACAGATGGCGACGACATGGCGTCCCGGATGCATGATGCTGGCCGCCACGGCTGCTGGAACCGAAAGTCCCATGGCACCATTGCGTGGACCAACCAGTGTTTTAGGCTGATGATGCGAAAGGTAGCGGTGCCCCCAGAGGGTAGCGTTTCCTGCACCATAGGTGAGGATGCGGTCGGAATCTAGCGCCTTTTCTAGGGCTTCAAAAGCAAGGCCCAGGTCCACACCCTGACCACCGTCGGCACCTGAACGGGTAAAAGCTAGTTGCTCACCACGTAGTTGTTTTAGCCATTGCGGGCCTCGAGATCCACGTACGGTTGTGGCTTCTGGCAGTGCTGCGACAAAGTCTGCTGGGGAAGTGCTCAGGTGCGCATCAATACGTCCGGCATGTCCGATGAGCTCAGCGTCGGTGGTCACTATGATGCTGGGTGTCTCTAGGGCCACTTGGTATCCCTCAGAGAGCACGTCCGTGCGAGCACAACCAACAAAGACCAAAAGATCAGCATTGCCCAATGCGGTTACTGCGTTCTCGGAACGTCCGTAACCGAGCCAACCAGCGTAGGCCTGTGCATCGTGATCGATAGCATCGTAGGCGCGCCAGTCAGCCATCAACGGTACGTGGGCCGCGGCGGCAAAGTCGGCAAGCGCCGTTGAAGTGGCCGTATCCCAGCCGTCGCCGCCAACAACGATAACTGGTCGTTGCGCTTCAGTAAGCATCGTTGAAAACTTAGCCAGCGCAGTTGCCGACGGTGCGGATTCAGGAAGCGGAAGTACTGCTGGAACGGGAGCATCAGTCAGCCGGATCAGTACGTCTTCTGGCAGTCCCACTACTACCGGGCCAGGGCGACCGGTGGCCGCTAAGCGCAGTGCGCGAGCCACAACGTCACCAGCTTGGTGTTCATCATCAATGACAAAAATGCCTTTGGTGGTGGTTGCAAACCATCCATCAAGACTGAACTCTTGGAAGGACGCCCGGCCTCGGTCTGCCTGTGGGATCAAGCCTACAAAGAGAACCATGGCGGTCGCGTCTTGCCAAGCGGTGTGAATAGCAATGAATGCGTTGGCAGCTCCGGGACCACGCGTGACCATAGCGATTCCTGGAACACTGCCCAACCGTCCTTCGGCCAACGCCATGAAGCCGGCGCCACCTTCATGTCGGGTCACCACAGTCTCGATGGTGGAGTCGTGAAGTCCGTCGAGGACATCCAAATAACTCTCACCGGGTACAGCATAGATACGACGCACTCCCTGTGCTTCGAGGGTCTTGACAATCAGGTGTCCGGCAGACGTAGTCATGAGAATTGTTGTTCCTTTGCATGGGAGTGCGATGAAGAATGAGCAACCTCGCGGGCAAGAATATGTGGATCTTGCCCGCGAGCTTATGCGTGAATTTAGTGCTTGAATCCGGGCAGATCCACGCTCAAACGAGGAGTGATGATTCCGGCCACCGCGGTGAACAGCGACAAGAAGATCAACATTGCAGCTGCTGGCCACCAGTGGCTGGACGCTGCTGCTACAAGGGCCGTCGCTACCAGTGGGATAAATCCGGAGATCATGCCGGCCACATTCTGGGCCAGTCCAACACCGGTGTAGCGGGTCTTAGCCGGGAACAACCCGGTCAGCACTGTGCCTGATGCTGCGTAAGGCAAGGAGAGCGCAGCGACAGCCAGGGTCATACCGATCAGGACCAGAGCGTCAACGCCGGAAACGATCATCATGAACGCTGGCCAAGCGATGATGGCGGAGAACAGACCACCGTAAGTGATGACCTTCGAAGCTCCGAAGCGCTCGCCGAGTCGACCGCCAAAGATGAGCACCGGAATTTCAACTGCGGCTGCGATGATGCCACCGAGCAGCATCAGTGAGCTCTTGTACTCCAGTACGTTCACTCCATACCAAACAACAAAGGCAGTCACCAGGTAGAAGCCACCGATGCCGAGCATGCCAGCAGCCATGCCGGTGATGATCTGCTTCCATGATTCCTTGAGTGTGGTGCGGATAGGCGCTTTTTCAGTCTCTCCGCTTTCCATAAGTTCTTTGAACACGGGGGATTCATCGAGTCGGCTACGAATGTACAAAGCAACCAACAGCATAGGAATCGCAGCCAGGAATGGGATGCGCCAGCCCCAGGCGTCAAAGTTGTCTTTGGAGAAGAAAATCGTCATCAAGAAGAAACCACCCGAAGAGAGGATGGTGCCAATCGGTGAACCGATCTGCGGCAAAGCCGCGTAGCGTGCACGACGGTGCAACGGAGCATTTTCTACCACGATGGTCATCGCGCCTGACCACTCGCCGCCCACGAAGAGTCCCTGAACTACGCGCAGCAAGACCAGCAGGACCGGAGCGAGGACGCCGATGGCGGCGTAGGTTGGGAGCAAACCGATCAGGCCGGTAATCATGCCAATGCCGACGATGGTGATCATCAGAGTTTTACGGCGACCAATCTTGTCGCCCATGACGCCAAAGACCATGCCGCCAATTGGGCGGGCAACCAGTCCCACACCGAAGGTGGCAAAGGATGCAAGTGCGGCCGCCGTGGCGTTTTCATTAGCGAAGTATTGAACGTTGAAGACCAACGCTGCTGCTGCGCTGAAGAGGAAGAAGTCGTACCACTCCATGGCGGTGCCGATGAGAGCGCCAACAGCAACCTTCGTAGCCTCTTTATCCGAGATCTGACGCGTTGCGCCAGCTTCGAGTGTTTCAGTGTCATTCATGGGATTCTCTGCCTGTAATTCCGATGGAGGGCTGTTGCATCGCTGCATGCCGCCTTGGTGACTGGGACAACAACAATCTTCGCAAGGAAACTGCGTCGCTGGTTGCACCATTTTCAACGAGTTCCATGCCACAAACGGTGCAAATGCACATAAGATGAGTGAATGTTAACTCCAGATTTCCCGGCAATCACGCAAAATCAACAATCAGGGGCTGTCGACCGTTGGCGTGAGCTTCTGCACCAGGTGGACTTGGGAGCTATCACCGACGAGTTCATGCGAAGGCTGAAAGCTCTGCCGGACTACGTTGACTCGTCGTTACCGGCCAACGAAATTCAACGTACCGGACGTGCATCATTCCAGGCCCTGCTCCTGGCGCTGGAAACCGATGAAGACGCACCTGAGTTTTTGAAAGACCGGGACAAGATCTCGGTTGACGTTGGTGTCTCACGTGCACGCGCCGGGGTGCCTATCGAAGCGCTCATGACTGCAATCCGACTCGACTTTTCAGTAATCTGGGAAGCAATTACTTCGATAGCCAATGAAGATGATGCACAACTTTTAGTGCAACATACGGCCCGCGTCTGGGAAGTCGTGGACGGTTACGCGGGAGCAACACAACGTGCCTACGTTGCTGAACTAGCCAAAATCCAAGCTGAAGCGGCGAGCATGCGCCAAAGCTATCTGGCTACACTTTTTAGTGAGAAAACTCTGACGTCTGCAGAGCTGACACGTATTGCGGAAGAACTTGGACAGAGCGTTGACACCGAGTACGTGGTGGCGGTGGCACTGTGGGATCACATTCCACAGCTGCGCCTCGTGATGGCAAAGAATCCTGGCGAGGCCCAGATCTACACCTACTCTCTGGGTGATGCGCTAGTCGTCTTTTTCCCTGCAGGTGCCCGCGCTGGCGCAGCCTTGCACAAGTTCTATTTGGGCTTGGAACAAGTCAGCTGCGGACTTGTTGGCGAAGGGTGCGCTTTGGAACGGATCCCGCAGGTCGCATCAGTGGCTACATCACTAGCAAAGCTCATTGATCCCGATGAATCAGGAGCCATGACGTGGCAGCGAGGATGGGCGCGGATGGCACGATTTGAGCTGGACCGAGCAGGAGCTCCAGATCTGGATGTTGCTGAACGGGCACTGGAAACATGCGGTGTGACCGAGCGGCGTCGTTTGCGCGAATCCGTAGCCGCGTATCTTGAAACAGGAAGTGTTTCCGTAGCTTCAGAGCAACTGTACTGCCACCGCAACACATTGATGAACAGACTCAAACGCTTCACAGAACTTACGGGAATTGACCCGACTATCCCAGCGCAAGCTGCGCGACTGGTTGTTGGGTGGTCCTAGCTAAGTCAAAGAAACGTGTAGGGCAGCCGAACGCTCTGCTTGCCTTAGGATCAAGCAACGGCTGGACCAAAAGTGGTCCAGCCGTTTGCAAGCGAAATTTGATTAGAAGCCGAAGTGCTTCATAACCTTCGGTAGATTTTCAATCAGGCGAGAAGCGCTGACCGTTCCGTCTTGAGCAGTGACTCGACCAAGATGACCATGGATTACTGCGGCGCAGGCAGCCAGTTCCAAAATGCGACGGTTAGGCACGGTGCGTGCGCCTTGTGTACCGGTTATTGAGTTATCGGAGAGCAAGTAGCCGAGGATACCGGTCAAGACATCTCCACTGCCGGCCGTTGCCAGTTCAGGAGCCGAATTCGAGACCACTAGGCTACTGCCGTTGGGTGCCACGATGTAGGTGGTTGGGCCCTTGAGGAGCACTACAGCGTTATAGGACAAGGCAGCCCAGCGTGTCCAGCGAACTGGATCTTGAGAAATCTCGTCGGGGGTCACTTTCACGCCGGCACGGCCCAGGAGCATCTGTAGCTCTTTGGCGTGTGGAGTCAGTACACGAGGCTGTTGGCTTGGTCCGGCAGGAACAACTTCCAGACCGGAAGCATCAATGACTGCAGGTTGACGGCTGGCAAAGACTTCAGCAATCGCGCCGGTTGGGGGAGTGCGTCCATCTAGACCAGGGCCAATGGCCCATGCCGAAATCTTGGCACCCTTGCCGTGAAGGTGGCGGCGTGAAGAGGACAATGCTTCTTTGATCTGATCATCATCCAGAGGCACGGATTCCGGGACGGAGATTGCAATCAATGACTGCACCGCTTCGGGTACGTGGGTGCGAAGCATGCCAACCCCGCAAGATACTGCAGCTTTGGCGGTGAGCTGGGCAGCGCCCGGGTAAAGCTCAGAACCTGCAATGAGACCCAAAACTCCACGCTGATATTTGTGCCGTCCAGCATCTCGCCATGAGCGGTGCTGATCCAACAGTTCAAGAGTCGCTGCTTCATCAACCAAGCTAGTTGCCGGGGTGATAGAGGAAAAATCAAAGTCAAGGTCAGCTACGGAGATCTCTCCGGTGACCAGTGGAGCGTCAAGAGTCAGCAGACCCGACTTCAATCCACCAAAGGTTACGGTGCGTTCGGCGCGAAGTACGTTGTCTTCTGCTTCACCGGTTTCCGGGTTCAAACCGGAAGGTACGTCGCAGGCCAGTACACGTGCGCGTGCTGGGAGTGCCGGCAGTGGGGAACCAGCGCGGTAGCCCAGACCGTAGATTGCATCAATGACTAGCGAGGCATTGGCCAGTTCGCTCTGTCCGTCAGTGAAGTCAGTGAGTGTTCCGCCGGCCTGGGTGTAAGCGGCAGCGGCTTCAGCGTGTACTTGCTCGCCATACTGCAGCGCCAGTGTGGAGACATTCTGCTGCTGTAGTTCAGCTAATGCGTAAAGGCCATCTCCACCGTTGTTGCCAGGACCAATGAGTCCTACAACAAATGCTGGTTCGGTACCCGGGTTTTCAGCCAACATCTCGGTGGCTGCTGAGGCCAGTTCCGAGGCGGCTTGCTTCATTAATGTAGCTTCACCGCGTTTGGAAATCTCTTGGGCCTCGACCCCACGAATTTGCGCAACACTGTAGACAGAGATCATAAGACAAACAATACTCAAATCCGCTGTGCGAAGCCCTATTTAGTGTCTAACGTGTCTTTATTCTTTGGATAGGGAATACTCAGCGTTCAGCGACAACCATGGCGATGGCCATATCGCCGTCATGAGACATGGTCAGATGCCAGGAAGTGATTCCTCGTAGCTCGCTGGCTGCAGCCACGGAACCGGTGATGTGTACCTGAGGATCTCCGGCTTCATCCTTGCGGATAGTGCAGTCTTGCCAGTTCATCCCCACCGGTGCGCCCAGTGCCTTGGCAATGGCTTCCTTGGCCGCAAAACGGGCTGCAAGAGAACGCAACGGAAGGCCTCGTTCTTCTTCGGTAAAGAGACGCTCTTTGAGGCGTGGAGTCTTTTCGAGCTGTCGGCCAAACCGTGGCACGTCAACAATGTCCACTCCGATACCTGCAATCATAGGTTCCAGCTTATCCGGCGTTGTTGTGGGCATAAAATTGCGGGCATCCACTTCAAGTGGATGCCCGCAATCTTGATGGTGCTTGGTGGATTACTCCACGGTCACTGACTTAGCCAAGTTACGTGGCTGGTCAACGTCATAGCCCTTTGCCGAAGCCAGTTCGCAGGCGAACAGCTGCAGCGGCACAGTGGCCAGCAGTGGCATCAGCAGGGTTGGGGTTTCAGGAACGTAGAAGACCCACTCAGAGAAGTCCTTGACTGCAGCATCGCCGTCTTCGGCGATAACCAGAGTCTTTGCACCACGTGCGCGGACTTCCTGGATGTTGGAGACAACCTTGGAATGCAGCGAATCGCGACCACGTGGGGAAGGAACCACTACGAAGACTGGCTGACCGTCATCAATCAGAGCAATTGGACCGTGCTTCAGCTCGCCGGCGGCGAAGCCTTCAGCATGGATGTAGGCGATTTCCTTGAGCTTCAAGGCGCCTTCCATTGCTACTGGGTATCCAACGTGGCGACCCAAGAAGAGCACCGAGTTAGCCTCGGACATGGCGCGAGCCAATTCCTTGATCTCATCCGCGCGGTCCAGGATGTCCTGAATCTTGGAAGGGATCTTGCCGAGGTCAGCGAGGATGTCCTTGATCTGCCCCTGGAACAGGTTGCCGCGCAACTGTGCCAGGTACAGACCCAGCAGGTAGGTTGCGGTGATCTGAGCCAAGAATGCCTTGGTGGAAGCCACTGCGATTTCCGGACCAGCGTGGGTGTAAAGAACAGCGTCTGATTCACGCGGGATAGTGGACCCGTTGGTGTTACAGATGGACATGGTCTTTGCGCCCTGTTCCTTGGCGTAACGAACAGCCATCAGAGTATCCATGGTCTCGCCGGACTGGGAGATGGAAACAATCAGAGTGTTCTCGTCCACGATAGGTTCGCGGTAACGGAACTCGTGGGAGAGCTCAACCTCAACTGGGATTCGGCACCAGGACTCGATAGCGTACTTAGCTACAGAACCGGCGTAAGCGCTGGTACCGCAGGCAAGAACAACAATCTTGGAAATCTTAGCCAGTTCCTCTGGAGCGATACGCAACTCATCAAGGGTTAGACGGCCATCAGCGTCTGAACGTCCCAAGAGGGTATCTGCCACAGCGGCAGGCTGGTCAAAGATTTCTTTTTCCATGAAGGACGGGAAACCGCCCTTTTCAGCGCTGGCTGCATCCCAGTCAACGGTGAATTCTTTGCCTTCAGCAGGGTTGCCCTGGAAGTCAGTGATGGAGTGAGTATCTGGGGTAATGGTGACAATCTGGTCCTGACCCAGTTCCACGGCGCGACGGGTGAAGTCGATGAAGCCGGAAACGTCAGAACCGAGGAAGTTCTCACCGTCGCCCAAGCCAAGAACCAATGGTGAGTTGCGGCGCGCAGCGACAACAACACCTGGGTGGTCCTGGTGGACTGCCAACAAGGTGAAGGCACCTTCAAGGCGGGCTACTGCAAGCTGCATGGCAAGGGTCAAGTCGCCCGCTGCCTTGGTGGCGTAGAGCTTGCCTAGCAGGGCAGCTGCTACTTCGGTGTCGGTTTCAGACAGGAACGTGATGCCATCGGCAACGAGTTCAGCCTTGATACCGGCAAAGTTTTCAATAATTCCGTTGTGGATCATGGCAAGCTTGCCACCATCGGCTAGGTGTGGGTGGGCGTTGCCATCACTCGGCCCACCGTGGGTTGCCCAACGGGTGTGTCCAATGCCAGTCATTGACTTAGGCAATGGAGCTTCAGCAATTTCATTCTCAAGATTGACCAGCTTGCCGGCCTTCTTCCGAGAATGAATAGCGCCATCGGCAACAACTGCGACACCAGCCGAGTCATAGCCACGGTATTCCAACCGGCGCAAACCTTCAATTAGAACGTCGAGGGCGCCATGATCGGCAACTCGGCTCGAGGTTCCTGCATATCCAACAATTCCGCACATGAGCAAAATCTTACCGGGTCAATGCCTATCGATGGGAATAATCGTGTTTGAGCACTCAATAATTGCTATGGCATAGCCCACTAGTGATAAGGAAACTAAGTGCAAATTTCTGTGGGTGGGACCCCTTAATTGGGATGTAGAGCATATTCTTGGCAGAATTTGACCTCGTGGAACCACACGGAACACTTGAAACACCCATCTCTCCTTTTGTTGATCTTGAGCGCGAGACCTGGGCGCGGCTGTCTGACCAGATGGAACAGCCACTAAACATTGCTGACATTGAACGGCTTCGTGGCCTTGGTGATGAACTGGACCTCCAAGAGGTCCGGGACGTCTACCTGCCCCTGAGCCGCCTGTTGTATCTCTACGTCGAAGGCGCCGGAGCGACTCATCAGGCAACAACTACATTCCTTGGTGAACAGACCACGCGCACTCCATTTGTTATTGGTGTGGCTGGTTCTGTAGCTGTAGGTAAATCAACCACCGCTCGCGTGTTGCAGGAAATGCTGCGCCGCTGGCCACAGACTCCTGACGTTCAGTTGATTACTACTGACGGATTCTTGTACCCCAACGCAGAGCTTGAACGCCGTGGGATCATGCACCGCAAGGGTTTCCCTGAGTCTTATGACCGCCGTGCATTGCTGAGGTTTGTTTCTGCAGTGAAGTCGGGTGTGCCTGAAGTAAGTACGCCGGTGTACTCACACCTGACTTATGACATCATCCCGGGGAGCGCAACGTAGTTCGCCGCCCGCAGGTTTTGATTGTTGAAGGGCTGAACGTGTTGCAGCCTGCACGTACCCGTTCTGATGGAACCGTGGGTCTTGCGCTGAGTGACTTCTTTGATTTTTCCGTTTACGTTGATGCCCGCACTAGCAACATCGAAGAGTGGTACATCAACCGCTTCATGCGTTTGCGCTCTGGTGCCTTCGCGGATCCAGCCAGCTACTTCCACAAGTACTCGCTGTTGAGCGATGAAGAGGCACGTGAGACAGCTCACGGAATCTGGAAACGGATCAATGAACCAAATCTGAAAGAGAATGTCTTGCCTACTCGGGGGCGTGCCCAGTTAGTCCTGCGCAAATCTGCGGATCACTCTGTACGACGTATGCTTTTGCGCAAAATCTAGCCTGAAATTATCCGGATGGAGAATATACGCGCGGGAAACGTAACCTGAGAGTTTGCCGAATTAATCGATTTCATCTGGAGATTTGCACTTGATCCTGTGCTACTCCTGTGTATGCTCTAAACATGCTTAAAGGTTTCCGCGATTTTATTATGAAGGGCAACGTTGTCGATCTGGCCGTTGCTGTTGTGATCGGTGCTGCCTTCGGCGCCGTAGTTACCGCCCTTGTTGACAACATTCTGATGCCGCTTATCGCTGCATTGGTGGGCTCCCCAAACTTCGACAGCTTCCTGCTGCTGAACATCAACGGTGTTGACATCAAGTTCGGTGTCTTCCTGACCGCACTGGTTAACTTCCTGCTGATCGCTGCTGCTGTTTACTTCGCACTGGTACTGCCAATGCAGAAGGTCAATGAAAAGCTCGCAGCTCGTCGAGGCCTGACCGAAGAAGAGGTCGAGGAAGAGCCAGACCCACAGCTGGCTATCCTGGAGCAGATTCGCGACGAACTGAAGAACCTGCGCTAAACGATCCACACAACCGTTTCTAAGGGACGGATTGAAGCATCAACAGATGCTTCAATCCGTCCCTTCTAGCTTAACTCATCAATGTGCTGCACTGCGCAAGAGACATCACAGCAACCCAGAGGGAAAAGTGGGAAGATATATACGTGAACTCTGAAGCGCTTGAAGAAAGCAACGTGACAACTAGTACCGAGAATGCGCAGAGCAACGGATTTGAACGCCGAGCAATTATTGACTTGTCGGCTATCCGTAACAACGTCAAGCAAATCTCTGACGTAGTAGCTCCAGCAGCAGTGATGGCCGTTGTTAAAGCAGACGCCTACGGCCACGGCGCTATCCCAGTAGCCAAAGCAGCAGTCGACGGTGGGGCAAGCTGGCTTGGCTGTGCCCACGTCACTGAGGCCCTGGTATTACGCGAAGCGGGACTCGAAGCGCCAATCCTTGCCTGGCTCCACACCGAAGACACACCATTTAAAGCCGCCATTGCTGCCGGTCTTGATCTTGGTGTTTCCGGCTGGGAACTAGAACGCGTCGCTGTCGCTGCACGCTGCGTACAAACCCCAGCACGTATTCATCTGAAGATTGACACCGGGCTAGGACGTAACGGATCCACCATGGATGCCTTCCCGGATCTGCTCAATCGCGCCAACGCTTTCCAGGAAGAAGGATTGCTTCGCGTCGTTGGACTGTTCTCTCACCTCGCGGTGGCAGATGAACCAGAGCGCCCAGAAACCGATGAACAGCTAGCCCTGTTTAGCAAAGCTATTGAGATGGTCGAAGCAGCCGGATTTGATCTAGAAGTCCGCCACATTGCCAATACTCCTGCCATCCTCTCGCGCCCAGATGCACACCACGACATGGTGCGCTTAGGCCTTGGACTGTATGGCCTGAGTCCTTTTGAGAGTGATTCACCCGAGAGTTTGGGACTGCGACCAGCAATGAAGGTGGTCACCCGCGTAGCCAACGTGAAAAAGGTACACGCCGGTCAAGGAGTCTCCTACGGATTGAATTATAAGACCGAAGGTGAGACCTACCTCGGTCTAATTCCCATGGGCTATGCGGATGGCTTGCCACGCATTGCTACCGGAGCACCCGTCACCGTCAAAGGTCGTAGCTATCCAGTACGGGGGCGTATTGCCATGGATCAGTGCGTTATCGATCTCGGAGCAGACATTGATCCAGACGATTTCTTGGGGGCAGAAGCCATTATCTTCGGCGAGGGCGGACAATCGGTGAACACCTGGGCACACGCAGCTAACACCATTAATTATGAAGTTGTCACTCGGGTCTCCCCACGCGTACCTCGCTACTACGTTGAAGGTAGCTGGGGTGAAGCTGGTGAGTAAGGCCAATCAGGAATTTACCTGCCAGCTAACTGACCTGGCTCACACTGAAGCTCTGGGACAGGCACTGGGGGAGCAGCTGATCGCTGGTGACCTTGTGATCCTTACTGGCGCTTTAGGTGCAGGGAAGACCACACTCACCCAGTCGTTGGGTATCGGGCTAAATGTTCGCGAAGGAATCATCTCTCCGACTTTTGTCTTGGCTCGTCAGCACCCGTCGTTGGGTGAGGGACCGACGCTGATTCATGTTGATGCCTATCGACTGAAGGATCAGAATGACGTGGACACCCTAGACTTAGAATCCACCTTGGCTGAATCAGTCACCGTTGTTGAATGGGGTCTGGGCAAAGTGGAGCACCTAACCGACTCACGGTTAGAAATCGTCCTGGACCGCGAGGCCAATGCCCCAGCAGTAGACAATCCATGGGAAGAATCCGAAGAAGAAGTGGATGAACCTAGAGAGTTCACGCTCAAAGCCATCGGCCCACGCTGGGACTCAGAAAACTTTGCTCAGCTGAAAGACAACCTGCGCTCTGCTATCAACGCGCAGCGCACCGGAGAGAAGCATGCCTAACTATCTGTCCATCGACACCTCTGCGCATACCTCGGTAGCACTGGTCGATTCCACCACTGGTTCAGTTATCGCCCAGAAAACTTCACCCAAGGGCAATGACCAAACTGAAACTCTGGCTGTCTACGTGCGAGAACTACTGACCGACAACAATGAAGAAGGCAAGGCTCTTGCCGGAATCTTTGTTGGCGTCGGCCCCGGTCCTTACACCGGACTTCGTGCTGGCCTCGTTGCAGCGCGGACCTTTGGATTTGTATGGAACGTCCCAGTGCATGGCGTGCTGTCCCTGCACGCGCTCGCCGAACACGTGAGGCAAGAAGAAAACGTACCTGAGGAATTTATCGTTGCTTCGGATGCGCGGCGCAAAGAAGTCTATTGGGCTCGATATAACCAGAGCGGTGACATCCTTGACGGACCACATGTTGCTGCGGCCTCAACACTTCCATCGCTACCGGTCTACGGTGTAGGCGCGGGTCTGTACCAAGAGCAGCTTCAAGAAGCCGGCGTTAAAGCACAAGAGCAGTCCTTTGACTGGATTGCAGATGCCGCCAATCTGGCCCAGCGGGGAATCGCAGATCTGTCCGCGGGCAAAGACCTGTCCAATACTGCGCCGCAGTATTTGCGTGAATCTGACGCGCAGGTCCCAGCATTCATGAAGCAGGCAAAAGCATGAGCCTGACCCTTCGCGAGATGACTGTCGGTGATATCCCTGAAGTCCACAAGCTAGAAACTGAACTGTTCCCAGAAGATGCATGGCCACTAGCTGCCTTTGAGTCAGAACTGGCACAAAGCGAAACTCGCAATTACTGGGTTTACGTGAGCGAAGGCAAAGTTGTTGGCTACGCCGGGCTGTGCACCGTCTTGCCTATCAGCGACGTCCAGACCATTGCCATTAGTCCGCAATTCCAAGGGCAGGGCCTTGGCCGTAAACTTCTGACGCTATTGGTTGAGACGGCTAAGGAACGAAACGTATTAGATGTCATGCTGGAAGTACGTTTTGATAATCCAACAGCTATTGCACTGTATGAATCAATGGGATTCGTAACCATTCATCGACGTGTGGGCTACTACAAGGGTGGCGTTGACGCATTGATCATGAGACTGCAATTGGATGCCCTGCAGGGACAAGAGGAAGACAACAAAGCATGAGCACCACCGAACCAATTGTTTTAGGCATTGAATCTTCATGTGATGAAACCGGTGTGGGCATTGTGCGTGGTAATCGCCTCTTGGCCAATGCGGTATCTAGCTCCATGGATGAGCACGTACGTTTTGGCGGAGTGATTCCTGAGATTGCTGCCCGTGCACACCTCGAGGCCTTTGTTCCAACTCTGCAGTCTGCCCTTGATACCGCAGAGCTGGCTCTGGATGACATTGACGCTATTGCCGTAACCAGCGGCCCAGGACTAGCCGGAGCGCTGATGGTGGGCGTCTCGGCCGCCAAGGCTCTGGCTTTGGCTACCGGGAAACCGCTCTACGGAATCAACCACTTGGTGGCGCACGTTGGCGTAGGCGTACTTGAAGGAACCATCCTTCCCCCAACCTTCGGTGCCTTGCTGGTATCCGGTGGGCATACTGAAATCTTGAAGGTCACCTCGCTGACCAATGATGTACAACTACTTGGCTCCACCATTGATGACGCTGCCGGCGAAGCTTACGACAAGACCGCGCGACTGCTAGGTCTGGGCTACCCGGGTGGCCCTGCTATCGACAAAGCAGCCAAGGATGGAGACCGCAAGGCATTCCGATTCCCGCGTGGATTGACCCTGCCCAAGTTTGTAGGCAGCGAAGAGAACCCAGGCAAGCACCGCCATAACTTCTCATTCTCTGGATTGAAGACTGCAGTGGCTCGCTGTGTAGAACACTTCGAAGCCAACGGTGAAGATATCCCTGTGGCTGACATTGCCGCTTCCTTCCAAGAAGCAGTTGTTGACGTAATTACGTCTAAGGCCGTCCGGGCAATGCAGGAGCACGGTTTGAAGACTGTACTTTTGGGCGGGGAGTCGCAGCAAATACTCGACTGCGTGAACTGCTTGCTGCTCGCTGCGCTTCTGCGGGCATCGCCTTGTTAGTGCCACCGTTCAGCTTGTGCACTGATAACGGTGGAATGGTCGCGGCGCTTGGAGCTCAGCTGGTTGCTGACGGTGTAGCTCCGTCGGGACTGGACTTTGCGACGGACTCGTCGCAGCCGGTAACGAATATTGTTCTCTCGCCCAAGGCATAGTTCATAAGAGGTCTGAACCATGGTCGCTTCTGAATGCATGAGTTGTTCTGCATTCGGAAGCGACTTTTTGTCTTCTAACGGTGGAGACATGCCTACCTGAATCTTGTTAACTGCCGAGGATAAGAGCTGGCTCACGCAACCGCGCCGCATTGCTGCAGATTCATAGGGTTCCACAGTCAGTGCAACGCTCAACATTAGGTACACAACGCTTCATGCGTCCTTGCTTTTGAACCCATAAAAGTACGTTTGTAATTTCTTTGCTTAACCGGTTGACCAATTGTGACTCACGCCACTAAAGTGTTGCTTAACCGATTAACCTCAAGGAAGAGACAGAGCATGACAGCACGAGGGTTTTACCAGCCGAACGACGCGTGGGTCGGCGATGTCATTCCTTGGCAGGAAGATGGAGTCTTCCATCTGTTCTACCTGCACGAAGATCGCGGAGCTACCACCGGGGAATGCCTTGGTACCGCGTAACTACCGAAGACCTGGTGACCTACCGTGAAAACGGCGAAGCAATCGCATCCGGTGGTTCGCTGGCCGAAGACTTCAACATCTACACCGGCAGTATCGTGCTTGATGACCAAGGTACACACCACGCTTTCTACACCGGACAAAATCCAGAGAACCTCGGACAAGACGGCCGGGCCCTTCAGCTGGTCATGCACGCCACGAGCCATGACAACATGACCTCTTGGCAACGCCACCCGGAACACACCTTCGGAGCTGGCCCAGGATATGAGTCTGGAGATTGGCGAGACCCATTTGTCTTCTGGGATGCCGATGCCAAGTTGTGGCGAATGCTCATCGCTGCTCGCCACGAAAGCGGCCCGGAACGACGACGCGGGACCATTGCACAGTGCACCTCCAGTGACCTCAACCATTGGGAAGCAGTGGAACCGTTCTGGGATCCACGACGCTACGTGGCGCACGAATGCCCTGAAGTTTTCCAGATAGGGGACTGGTGGTACATGGTCTATTCCGAATTCAGCGACGCATTCACCACACGCTATCGAATGGCGCGGGATCTAAAGGGGCCTTGGATTGTTCCCGAATACGACACCCTCGACGGGCGGGCCTATTACGCAGCTAAATCTGCAGAACGCGATGGACGTCGGTTATTCTTCGGCTGGATTGCCTCCAAAAAAACTCACATGATGACGGGCCTTGGCAATGGGCAGGAACCATGTCCGTGCTTGAAGCTGAGCAGCGCAGCGACGGAACCTTAGCTTTTCATCCGCCTCAAGAATTCCGGTCAATATTCACCAGCCAAGAAGATTCATTACCTGCCGGCACCCGGCTCGATGCAGCCGGTGGCTACAGCGATATCCTCACCGATAAGGACACCCCAAGCGCATTCCGCCTACGTGCTCACTTCGAAGTGGAAGAGGGAACCAGAGAATTTGGTGTCCTATTGCGCGCCAGCGCCGACGGCGACCAAGGGTATGCGCTTCGACTTGAACCACACCGTGGACGGCTAGTTCTCGACCGGTGGCCACGACGGGCCACCGGGACGGAACAATGGCATATCTCCGGAGATGTACCCTTTGCGATCGAGCTGGAACGACCTTGTTCTCTCGAACCTGGGCATCACGAACTAGAAGTCATCGTGGATGCAGATTTGTGCGTAGCCACTTTAGATGACTCCACAGTTCTAAGTACTCGGCTCTATGACAGGCCAACCGGCCGTGCCGGAGCCTTTGTTGGAGAAGGAGCAGTTACGATCTCTCACTTCTCAGTAGCAACGCGAGAGGCTAATCAGCCCGGCGCACAGATCAAAGAGAACAGACTCGTCGCACCCTCAGCCTGAGGGCCCAATCCAGCACTGTGCACAATCCACTTTGATGCACCTTCACTTCAACGGAGAACTGAGCCATGACCAGAACACACCGCACAACCAAGTTTCTGCCAATCCTCGCCGCCGCTGCCCTAGCACTATCCAGCTGTGGAGGAAGCTCCGCAGGAGCTGATCCCACCGACATCAATCCCACCGGAGAAATCGAGGCCCGCGAAATTTCGTGGCTGCTCTCCCGGCCAGCAGATGGCGGGGTGATCAAGACTATGGAACAAATTGCTGATGAATACGCGAAAGATCATCCTGGATTCTCGTTGAACCTCATCACCACACCAGATAGGCCTTCCTACATTCAGAAGTATGAGACTCTGGCCGCGGCTAACAAACTTCCTGAACTCTTTGACACTGATGCAACGCCTTTCGCCCAAAAGCTGGCTGGCCAAGATCGGATGGTGGATGTTGATCTTCTGCTGAAAGACCTTGGACTCAATGATGAATATCGTGAAGCGGCGCTGAACTACCAGCGGTTTGATGATGGGTCCTTGTACATGGTTCCTTTTGAATTCCAGCTTGAATTCTTCTGGTTCAACAAAGACATCTTCAAATCCGCTGGCGTTGAAGCTCCAAAATCCCTCGATGATTTCCCTGCCATGTGTAAGGCTCTGAAAGCAAAGGGCGTCACCCCGATTGCTTTGGATGGTCAGGATCAGTGGCCGTTGGAACGGTACATGTCCTATTACCCGTTCCGCATGACTGGCCCTGAATACGTGCAGAAGCTGAAGGCCGGTGAGGCAAAATTCTCTGACCCTGAAGGTAAGGCAGCAGCAGAATGGCTACAGTCGCTAGGTGAAGCAGGTTGCTTCCAAAAGGGCTTCTCATCCACCGGTTACGCCGATGCGCAAGCACTCTTTACCTCCGGTAAGGCAGCTGTCTACAATACCGGTACCTGGGAGCTGAGCAACCTGGCCACCGAACATTAGACGCTGGGGTACGTGAGGATGTTGACTACTTCACCCTGCCAACCATTGATGGTTCAGCGACGGCGGAAAACGAGTACGTGACCCCTTCAGGTATTGGCATGGCAGTAAATGCCCAGACCTATGATCCTCTGGTTCGCGACTTCTTGGCCTTTGCACTGGAACGTTACCCAGAGCTCTACGCTTCCACCGGTGCTCTCTCACCAACTACGGGTGCAAAGACCACCGTCCCAAAGAAGGCCACGAAGCTCTATGACCGTGCCATCAAGCAGGCCAATGACGTGGGCAGCAACATCGCGATGCCTTGGGATACCCAACTGGACCCGGCAACAAATACTCGCCTGCAACAGGAACTGACTCTGCTTGTCCAGGGGGACATCACCGCTGATGAGTTCGTGACCACCATGGACGCAGCGTTGAAGGAGAACGTCGGTGGCTAGCGATACACAGACAGCCTTTGTGAATAGGCGCGCACGTCCGCGGCGTCAACGCCGTAAAGCTGTTCAGTCCATGCTTCCGCGCCGCTCAGCATTATCTGTTGCAGTTTTCTTAGTGCCACCGTTGATCATTTATGGTGTCGCGGTTCTCCTTCCCATCGTTCAGTCGCTGGTCCTCAGCTTCTATAAGTGGGATGGGATCACCGACATGAGGTTTGTCGGCCTAGATAACTACGTGAAGATGCTGTCGCGTGATGATGTGTTTTGGACGGCCTTCGCCAATGCACTGGGTTATCTGGTCATCTGTTTGGTCTTGCAATTAGGTGGAGCACTAGTTGTCTCAAGCCTGCTCACCGCATTGCCTCGTGCACGGGAACTTGTCAAGACGCTGTACCTGTTGCCGGCGGTCATCTCCACCGTGGCCATTGCCTTCTTGTTCCTGCGGGTCTACTCACTTGAACCTGTTGGCATGCTCAACCAGGTATTGCAATGGGTTGGGTTGGGGGACCTACAAACTGCATGGCTCTCAAATGTGCAGACAGTACTTGCTGCAGTGTCCATCCCTGAGGGGTGGAGGTACACCGGCCTGTACATGCTGATCATCTATGCAGCGTTGATCTCAGTGCCACGAGAACTTGAGGAAGCTGCTCGCTTAGATGGGGCGTCCTGGTGGCAGGTCTTCTGGAATATCCGCTTCCCACACATTCGCCCAGTCTGGATCACCACCACGATCATGGCCACCACTTTTGCTCTGCGTGGCTTTGATATTCCTTATCTCTTGACCAACGGCGGGCCCGGTCAATCTTCAGAACTGCTGACAACCTACATGTACAAAACGGCGTTTGTTCACACGGACTACGGTTACGCCAGCGCGATCTCCGTATTCATTGTGATCGAGTGCTTGGTAGCTGTTGGCCTGATCTACCTCCTCCTGCGACGTAAGGACGAATCGTGAGCACTACTGTTCAGATTGAAACGGAAAAGCCCATGACTACACCGATAGCTGAGAAGCCACCAGCAGCACCAAAGGCCAAACGGCCACGAGGCAGCGTGCACCGTACCTTACTGATCGTGACCGTTGTGCTGATAGTGATAGTTCAGGTGTACCCGCTGCTGTGGCTGTTCTTGACCAGCTTCCGCACCGCGGCCGACTTTGCTGGTGGCAACCCATTTGCGTTGCCTTCCGAGTTCACCCTAGATAACTATTCGCGCGCATTTGCGACCGGAAATCTGGGACTGAACATCGTCAACAGCCTGATAGTTACCCTTGGCTCTAGCGCGCTGATTGTTGTTGCAGGAATGATGGCAGCCTTCGCGTTGCAGGTTCTAGGCTTCCGCTTTAGCTCGGTGGTTCGTGCACTGTTCTTGCTGGGCATTATTGTTCCGGTGCAGATCGCTTTGGTGCCATTGTTCATTGACTACTCCAAAATTGGATTACTTGATACGCACCTGTCAATGATCATTCCGCTGGCAGCGTTCTCATTGCCGATGGCCATCTATCTGTTCTCCTCGTTCTACGGATTCATTCCCCGTGAGACTTACGAGGCAGCGTCCTTAGACGGTGCCGGACCATATCGGATCTTTACTCAGATCACCTTCCCACTGTCTTTGAATACCATCGTCACGGTGATTCTGGTGAACAGTATTTTCATTTGGAATGATTTCATCTTCGCCAATACCTTTGTGCTCTCCGATGGGCTGAAGACCATTCCTCTGGGATTGCAGAACTATATTGGTGCTATGGGCAATACAGACTGGACAGCGACGTTCGCAGCCGTATGCATCTCGGTGACACCACTACTGCTGGTATTCCTAGTCCTGAACAAGGCAATGATTCAGGGACTAGAGAGCGGGGCCACCAAGGGATGAGCCAAGTAAGACAACCTAGACAAAATTCACCGGTAACCATGCGAGATATCGCACGGGAAGCCGGTGTTTCGGTGGCCACAGTATCCCACGTAGTCAATGACAAGCCTGGAGCGCGGATTGGTGAAGAAACCAAACAACGCGTCCATGACGCCGTTGCCAAGTTGGGCTACCGTACCAACGCGTTAGCCAAGAACCTCTCGGTAGGATCTTCACGATTCATTGGACTGGTTGCGGACGCAATTGCAACTACACCTTTCGCAGGCCAGATCATCCACGGTGCTCAGGATGAAGCGTGGAGACACGGATACGTTCTATTGGTCGCCAACACCGATGGCAACCAAGCCGCTGAGCAGGATGCCATCGCAATGATGCTTGAACACCAAGTACGGGGGATCTTGTATTCCACTTGGTACCACCGTGAAATCGAAGTGCCACCGTCACTTCTCCAAACAGATACAGTCCTGGTTGATTGCTTCTCCACGGGCAGCGGACTACCGGCAGTGGTGCCAGATGAAGTGCAGGGCGGTAGATCCGCCACCGAGGAACTGATTGCCGCTGGGCATGAACGGATTGCGTTCATCAATACGACAACTGCTTCACCAGCGTTAACAGGCCGTTTGGCCGGCTACCGAGGTGCGCTTGAAGCTGCAGGTCTGAGCTTCGACGAGGATCTGGTATTTCCTACAGCTCCAGAGCAGGAAGGCGGGTACGAGGTCACTGCGGCAATTATTGACAGCGGTGTGAGCGCAGTGTTTTGCCACAACGACCGAGTGGCCATGGGCCTATATGACGGGCTACGGGAACGCGGCCTACGCATACCTGATGACATCGCCGTTGTTGGTTTTGATAATCAAGAAGTCATTGCTGCCCATTTACGTCCGACGCTGTCCACTATTGCCTTGCCCCATTATGAACTTGGCGCCGCAGGCATTCGAGTTCTCCTAGGGCTTGAGCCAGAACGAGATGATCAGACGTACTTGATCAATTGCCCAACAATTCGTCGTCAGTCTCTCTGACAAAACCACCAAATATTCTCAGGCTTTTTTCGTAGCCCCAAAGATCAAGATCCTGACCGGTACTGCAGCGAAGCGGAGACCGGATGCAGAAAGGAACGCGCAATGACGCACGTATTTTCTCGCCGAAGTTTGCTACAGGTTTCCGGCATTGGAGCCCTTGGACTCTATTCGGCCACAGCACTGCCCACAGCCGCAAAAGCCGTAGCATCACAGCGCTCTTTTTATCACATGACTCCGCCGGCCGGATGGTTGTGTGATCCTCAACGCCCGGTTTTCGTCAACGGCGCTTACCATCTGTATTACCTGCATTCTGATGTGAATAACGGCCCGGGGGACTGGGACCATGCAACCACTCAGGATGGAGTTTCTTTCACTCATCATGGGGTGGCCATTGGGCAAAAACCTAATTTCCCGGTCTGGACCGGATCAAGTGTCATTGATGATACGAACACTGCCGGATTTGGTGCCGGTGCCATCATAGCCCTGGCTACCCAACCCACAGATGGCATTCGCAAATATCAGGAACAGTACCTGTATTGGTCAACCGACGGCGGGTACACCTTCAACGGGCTGCCTGATCCGGTCATCATCAATACTGATGGTCGCAGTGCCAGCACGCAGGCGGAGATTGAAAACGCGGAATGGTTCCGCGACCCAAAAATTCATTGGGATGCTGTGCGTAGTGAATGGGTTTGTGTGATTGGCCGGGCTCGTTACGCGGTCTTTTATACCTCGAAGAATTTACGAGATTGGCAGCTGAAACGGAAATTCGACTTTCCCAATCACGATCTGGGTGGCATTGAATGCCCTGACCTCTTTGAAATGACAGCGGATGACGGTAGTCGACACTGGGTACTTGGCGCCAGCATGGATGCCTACAGCATTGATTTGCCGATGACCTACGCCTACTGGATGGGACGATGGGACGGCGAACAGTTCATTGCGGATAACCTTGAACCCCAGTGGCTTGATTGGGGCTGGGACTGGTATGGCGCAGTGACTTGGCCATCGATTCAGAATCCAGAAACGCGTCGGCTGGCCCTAGGGTGGATGAATAACTGGAAGTATGCCAATCGTTCTGTTCCTACAGATTCCACTGATGGGTATAACGGACAAAACTCCATAGTGCGTGAACTGCAATTAGCAGTGCAGCCCAGCGGACAGTATTCGCTGCTGAGCACGCCGGTAAATGCGTTATCGAACTACGCCACCTCACCGATCACCTTTGACGATAAAAACGTTGACGGCAGCTTCACGCTTCCCTGGACCGGTCGCGCCTACAAATTAGAACTGGACATTTCTTGGGACTTGGCCACCAACGTTGGTGTCTCCATTGGGCGATCATCGGACGGAGCCAGACATACGAATATCGGCAAATTCGGAAGCGAAATCTATGTGGATCGAGGCCCGTCTAATCTAGAGGGCTATTCACTGAGTCCTTACACGAGGGCATCGGCACCCATTGATGTTGAAGCCCGCTCGGTTCACTTACAAATATTTGTAGACACTCAAAGCGTAGAAGTTTTTGTGAATGCCGGTCACACGGTGCTTTCGCAGCAGGTTCACTTTGCTGAAGGGGACACGGGCATTTCATTCTATACCGACGGTGGACCCGCCAACTTCACGAGTATCAGCTTCAGTGAGTTCACATCTGGCGTCTGATCTATGCTTGAGCTTTCCGATGCGTAGGAAGAACAGTCCGTTGAATTTCTCAGGATACATAGCGGTCCAGTTCAGAACGGTAGCGCCGTTCGGCAGTGCGAATGAAGTCAGTTTCATACTAAGAAATTGATTCTCTATAGACATGTGACCTGCTGAAACTGTCTGGCTGCTGGGGTAATGTTTCTCTTGAGAATTATTGAGAAATAATGAGACAAAAATAGAGAATCGATGGTCGGCACCGTGAAGGAACAGCAACGAGCAGAACTACACAAAACAATCTGGCAAGTGGCCAATGATCTTCGCGGTTCCGTGGACGGCTGGGACTTTAAGTCATACGTCCTAGGCATACTTTTCTACCGATTCATCTCCGAGAACCTCACCAACTACATCAACACGGGCGAGCATGAGTCTGGCGATGCTGAGTTTGACTTCGCAGAGCTTTCTGACGACGAAGCTGAATTTGCTCGCGAAGAAATTGTCAACGAAAAGGGCTTCTTCATTCGCCCATCTGAACTGTTTGAAAACGTGCGCAAGCGTGCACCTCAGGATGAGAACCTGAATGAAACACTTGAGAGTATTTTCCGCGACATTGAAGGATCAGCAACCGGTGCCGACAGTGAAGACGACCTCAAGGGCCTCTTCGACGATCTGAACGTGAACAGCAGCAAGCTCGGTAATACCGTGGCGAAGCGCAACGGCAAAATGGTCAAGCTCCTAGACGCGATCGGTGACCTTCCTTTGGGCGGCAAGTTCTCAGATAACACCATTGACCTGTTTGGTGACGCGTACGAGTACCTGATGCAGATGTACGCATCCAGCGCCGGTAAATCTGGTGGAGAGTATTACACCCCACAGGAAGTCTCTGAGCTGCTAGCAAAGATCACCACGGTCGGTAAGACGCGAGTGAACAAGGTGTATGACCCAGCGGTTGGTTCGGGTTCACTCCTGCTCAAGTTTGCCAAGGTGCTTGGCAAGGAGAACGTGGGCGGGTTCTATGGTCAGGAAATCAACCTCACCACCTACAACCTTGCTCGCATCAACATGTTCTTGCACGATGTGAACTACGAGAACTTTGACCTGGCTCTGGGTGACACTCTGCTGGAACCACATCACTGGGACGATGAGCCGTTTGAAGCGATCGTCTCTAACCCGCCCTATTCGATCAAGTGGGAGGGCGATGCCAACCCGATCCTGATTAATGATCCACGCTATGCGCCGGCTGGTGTGCTGGCGCCTAAGTCAAAGGCAGACCTTGCTTTCACGATGCATATGCTGCATTGGTTGGCGAACAACGGTACCGCAGCGATTGTTGAGTTCCCTGGCGTGCTTTACCGTGGTGGCGCTGAGCAAAAGATCCGCAAGTACCTGATCGACAACAACTACGTCGATACGGTGATTCAGCTTCCTGCTGACTTGTTCTTCGGTACGACGATTGCAACATGCATCATAGTGCTGAAGAAGTCGAAAAAGAGCAATGATGTTCTGTTCATTGATGGTTCCGCTGAGTTCGTGCGCGGAGGCAACAAGAACAAACTGAGTGAAGCCAACCAACAGACTTTGCTTAACGCGTTCACGAATCGTGACTCGTCTAACCACTTCGCAACCCTGGTCGATAACAGTGCTATCGCCGCGAACGATTACAACATTGCCGTGTCCTCGTACGTCGAGACCGAAGACACCCGTGAAGTCATCGACATTGACGAGTTGAATTCGCGGATCGAGCAGATCGTTGCCCGCCAGGCTGAGCTGCGCACGTCGATTGATGCGATTGTGGCTGACCTGGAGGGCGCGAAGTGAGCCGTATTGATGAATTGATTGCTACGCACTGCCCCAACGGTGTTCCTTATATGGGAGTAACCGAGGTAGCTGACTATATTCGTGGAATTACGTATAACAAGGGTGATGAGGAGCTAAATGGGCCGAGGCGTGTGCTCCGTGCAAATAACATCACCCTGTCATCGAATACCCTAAATCTTGACAATTTGAAACATGTTTCGGAGTCGGTCAGGGTCCGAGATAACCAGCGTCTTCATGCTGGTGATATTTTGATCTGTGCCGGTAGTGGAAGCAAAGACCATATCGGAAAGGTTGCGTACATATTTAGAGATATGGAAGAAACCTTTGGCGGATTTATGGGGGTTATTCGTTCGAAGGGGAAACTCGATGCTCGGTACCTTTTTCACATACTGACGAGTGATCTTTTCCTCGGGTACCTCCGGGGTGCACTTTCCACGACAACTATCAACAACCTGAATTCGCGGGTGATGAAGGGCTTCGTTATCCCTGTTCCTCCGTTGGAAATTCAGCGTGAAATCGTTGGTATTCTTGATGCTTTTAGTAAAATGGAAGCGGAACTGGAAGCGGAGCTGGAAGTGGAGCTGGAAGCCCGGAAGCAGCAGTATGAGCACTATCGGCGTATGTTACTAACCGAAGTGGAGGCTACCGGTAGTCTGGCTGAACTTGGAGAACTTGGAAGAATCGTCACTGGGCGAACCCCCAAGGCATCAGACACGTCGTCTTGGGGCGAAGACGTTGATTTTATTACCCCATCCGACATCAAGAATGGCATGAAGAGCGTCAGTATCCCTGTGCGCCGTCTTTCTAAATCCGGAGCCGATTCTTTATCGAAAGCAATTGTCCCTGCTCGATCTCTGTTAGTTACATGTATCGGAGCAGACATGGGCAAAACAGTCATAAACGAGAATAAGTGCGCAACCAATCAACAGATCAATTCCATCACTCTCAATTCTGGAATTGACACTGATTTTGTTTTCCATGTCCTGACTTCTATGCGTGGCAAAATTCGAGCACAAGGTGAACGCGCGGGCGGAACGATGCCTATTATCAATAAAAGCGATTTTTCAAAGATTAAGATCTCTCTTCCAACATTGCTGGAGCAGAAACGAATTGCAGCGATTCTCAACAATTTTGATGCTCTCGTAAATGACCTTCATAGGGCTCTCCCTGCCGAGCTTGCCGCTCGTCGTCAACAGTATGAGTACTACCGTGACAAGCTCCTCAGTTTCAGAGAGGACGTGTGAACTATGCACTACGAATCACTTGACGATTTGGCATACAAGTTGCCAAGAGGCAAGGCTCGAAACACTCTAATCTTCGCCCCGAACACCATAGGCAAGACTCGACTAGCTCAGCGTTTGAAAGAGCGGAATCCTGACGGGGTGATGCTCTACAACGCAATTGTTGAAGATGGATTCACTTGGGACAACGAACGACTTGTGCTTAGGATGAATCTTGAGTCAGTACTGCTGAGAACCATCAAAACGCAAGGTCTCGACGGGGAAATTATAAAGAACTTTCAGATATTCACGAACGATAGAATCGAGCCAACGCTGGATTTCGCAAGTGGAGAGATAACCTTCGGTATGTACAAAGGGGACAACAACTCTACTGATGGAATTAAACTATCTCGTGCCGAAGAGAGCATATTTGTGTGGTGCGTCTACTTCACAGTTCTTAGCGAAGCTGTAGATGCTTTAAGTGAGCGCCAAGATTTGCGTTCCACGACAGATTACGATGCCTTGGTATTAGCAGTAGTCGACGACCCAGTTTCTTCTATGGACGACATGAGGATTGTCTCTGTTGCGCTCGCTTTGGCCGATCTCATGGAGCGTGCGGAACCGCTTGGCTTGAAGTTCTTGGTTACAACTCACCATGCCCTTTTCTTCAACGTCTTATTCAATTCGCTGAAGTCAAAAGAACTCTCGAAACGGGCGTGTCTTCTCCAACGTGGAGTAGATACAGGGTGGGAGCTAAAGGAACAATCAAAAGATTCTCCATTCAGTTACCATCTCGGAATTATTGATGAATTGGAACGCGCAGTTTCAGAGAACAAGATTCAACGGAGCCACTTTAACCAATTCCGCACGCTTCTTGAGAAAACATCGAACTTTCTGGGGTACTCGGGATGGACACAACTCTTAACTGGACCAAACGCGTCTGTACTCAAAAGCACTCTCAATTTATACAGCCACGACCGAGTTTCGGAAATTGATTCTTCTGAAGTTTACGAGATCCACAAGGAAGCTCTAAAGACGGAATTCTCTGAGTTCCTAAAAAGGTTTAGATGGGCGGCCGCGTCATGATCGAAGCACAGGCTCGTAAATACGACACTATCGCAGTAAGCAACGAGAGTACTGTTGTTTCGGTCTATGATGCCGATCCGTCAAAAGAAACTTCGTACCAGTCGGAAGCACAGCTGGAGCGTGAATTTATTCGCCTACTCGAAGGCCAAGCTTACGAGTATGTGGAGCTGACGAGTGAAGAACACCTCGTCACGAATCTTCGAACTCAGCTCGAAGCCCTGAATCGCTTCACCTTCTCGGATGAAGAATGGCAACGCTTCTTCAAAAAACGGATCGCCAGCACCGGTGACGGGATCGTCGAAAAGACGGTGCGGATTCAAGAAGACCATGTCCAGCTGTTGACGCGTGATGATGGCACGACAAAGAACATCACCTTGCTGGATAAGCAGAATATTCACAACAACCGTTTGCAGGTCATCAACCAGTATGCGGTGGATCGCGGTGAAGGCGGGGCAAGCTTTTCCAACCGGTATGACGTGACCGTTCTGGTCAACGGTTTGCCGATGGTACATATCGAGTTGAAGCGACGCGGAGTGCCGATTCGCGAAGCCTTCAACCAGATCGACCGATACCAGCGAGATAGCTTCTGGGCCGGCTCGGGCCTATTCGAGTATGTACAACTATTTGTGATCAGCAACGGTACGCAAACAAAGTATTACTCGAACACCACGCGCCGTCAGCATATTGCCGATGCGACGGGTATGAAGAAGAAATCCAAGACGTCCAATAGTTTCGAATTCACCTCGTGGTGGGCTGATGCGCAGAACAAGCCGATTCTTGATCTGACGGCGTTCGGCAAGACGTTCTTCGCCAAGCACACCTTGTTGAATATCCTCACCCGTTACTGTGTCCTGACCAGTGACCGATTGCTCCTGGTGATGCGGCCGTACCAGATCGTGGCGACCGAGAAGATCTTGCAGAAGATCGACATCTCGACGAACTACAAGACTCTTGGCTCTCAGGAAGCTGGTGGTTACGTCTGGCACACGACCGGCTCTGGCAAGACGCTAACCAGTTTCAAGGCAGCTCAACTCGCCTCACGTCTGGAGAGCGTGGACAAGGTACTGTTCGTCGTTGACCGCAAGGATCTGGACTACCAGACGATGAAGGAGTATGACCGGTTCGAAAAGGGATCGGCGAACTCGAATAAGTCGACGGCGGTGTTGAAACGGCAGTTGGAGGATCCGTCAAAGCGGATCATCATTACGACGATTCAAAAGCTGTCAAACTTTATCTCAAAGAATAAAGGCCACGAGATCTACTCGGGCCATATCGTGCTGATTTTCGATGAATGCCACCGCTCCCAGTTTGGCGACATGCACACGGCAATTACGAAGGCATTCAAGCGGTACAACCTGTTCGGGTTTACCGGTACACCGATTTTCGCCGCGAACTCCGGCACGAGTGGCAACCCGCAACTGAAGACGACCGCACAGGCTTTCGGGGACAAGCTTCATACCTATACGATCAAAGACGCGATCACCGATCAGAACGTTCTTCCATTCCGTATCGATTACGTGAACACGATGAAGGTCGGCTCGGTCATAGACAAGCAGGTGTCGTCCATCGACACGGAGAACGCCTTACTGTCACCTGTGCGCGTCTCTCAAGTGGCCTCGTACATCTTGGAGCACTTCGATCAGAAGACGAAGAGATCCGTTGGTTATGCACTGGGGGAGAAGCGTGTACGAGGGTTTAACTCTCTCTTTGCTACAGCTTCAATTTCAGCTGCCAGGACGTACTACAACGAGTTCAAGCGCCAACAAGCCGTGCTAACGCCTGACCGTCGGCTGAAGATCGCTACGATTTTCTCCTACGCACCGAATCCTGATTCCGAAGACGGATTGTTAGATGAAGAAGGATTTGAGACAGAAAACCTGTCGGGGGATGCTCGTTCATTCCTAGAAACGGCAATTACTGACTACAACAAGATGTTTGGTCAGAGCTACGATACAAGTTCGGATAGCTTCCAGAACTACTACAAGGATTTATCTCAGCGGCTAAAGAATCGTGACCTGGATATGGTCATTGTGGTGAACATGTTCCTCACCGGCTTTGACGCGACCACGATGAACACTTTGTGGGTGGATAAGAACCTGCGCTCCCACGGGTTGATACAGGCCTATTCGCGAACGAATCGCATCTTGAACTCAGTGAAGACATACGGGAACATCGTAAACTTCCGGGACCTGGAAGAAGCAACGAACGACGCCATTGCCCTCTTCGGCAACAAGGATGCAGCTGGCATTGTGCTACTGAAACCGTACCGAGAATACTATGAAGAGTATGCGAAGAAAGTCTCTGACCTTCTAGAGAAGTTCGTTCCCGGACAGATAATCGAGGGCGAAGCTGCGCAGAATGAGTTCATCAAGTTATACAGCGAGATCTTGCGACTGAAGAACATCCTGACCTCGTTTGACGAATTTACCGGAAACGAGATTCTTTCGGAACGACAGGTTCAAAACTATCAGTCGGTCTATCTTGATCTTTGGAATGAGCGAAAGAAAAAGGACTCTGGCGAGAAGGAACAAATTACCAGCGACCTTGTCTTTGAGATTGAGCTGATCAAGCAGATTGAAGTCAATGTTGACTACATCTTGCTGCTCGTACAGAAGTATAGAGAAGAGCGAGGCGACGGAGACGATAAGGAATTACGTGCTGGCATCTCTCGTGCAATCGACTCCAGCCCCTCCCTTCGCAACAAGAAGGACTTGATCGAAGACTTTGTTGACTCGGTGTCTGTGGATGGCTCGGTTCAGGACGAATGGCAGGCATACGTTCAAGCTCAGCGTGAGAGCGAGCTTGAGGAGATCATCGCTTCGGAGAACCTGAAGCGTGATCAGACCCTAGGGTTCGTCGACTTGGCATTCACCGATGGGGTGCTGCGTACAACAGGTACAGAAGTAACGAAGATTTTGCCACCGGTGTCGCGGTTCTCGAAAGAAAAGAATCACGGCGAGAAGAAGCGCCGAGTGATTGAGAAACTAACCGTGTTTTTTGAGCGCTTCTTTGGGCTGAGTACGGGGGAGCGGCGTTGATGTCAGAAACAAAAAGCTGGCGGAATGTTGCGGAATCACTCGAAGCTACACTCGCTGGACCGACAGAAGAGCAAGTCAACATCGCGGAAGCATTAGGCATCACGATATCTGGCGATTTACCTGCGCTGGTCGCTTCTGCGATTTTGAGTGAACGCATAGCTCCGGCGCTAATGCGTTCAATGTCTGATCGCGAGCCGAATGTCGAAGCGCTTCGACAGTTGGAAGCTGCGCTTGGTCTTGCTGCTGCTCCTATAACCGAGGGGACTTCAGCAGATGTCGTATCAGCATGGATTCAATCTCGCTACAGGGTGAAAAGACTGCGCGGGATCCGCGAACTGCAACCCCAGCCAGGTGACGTAGTTCGTTTGACCGGTGCACAGCCGAACTTGATGATAATTTCCAGTGTTGACCGACGAGGTCGCATTCACATGAAGGGTGATCGAGGCTTAGGCGCATGGCCAGACAATCTACGCCTCGTTGCGCGTGAAGGCGCGCATGAAAACCATGCCGATCTCACTATTGAGATCCTGAATCACATTCGAAATAGCAAGATTGATTACGACCCCAACTTTGCCCTACTCGATAAGATCGCAAAGTATCGGCTGGATCGCCTTCGTCCTGACGGCCTTGCGCTACAGGAACTTGAGGATATTCTCGAGGGTGGCGACGGCAGCGAAGGTCCGCTTCAGCGGCTTGTTGAGCGGCACCCACAACTGCTTGCAAATACCGTTATTGGGCATAGCGGAACGTATGTCATTCCACAAAAGTCGCTCGGGTGTGAATTTCGTGCAGATTTTGTCGTTCTAGGGATCAATAGCACCGGTCCGGAATGGGTTCTCCTTGAAATCGAGGCCTCCAAGCACAATCTACATAACCGCGATGACACACTCACTGGTGCTGTGCGTCACGCGGTTGGCCAGATTCAGGATTGGCGCGAGTGGCTCACTAAAAATGTCTCATACGAGCAACAACAACTCAGCCTTCAAGGATTGACCAATAGGGCGCCGGGGCTGGTCATTATTGGTCGAGCTGAGCCAATTATGGAACGTGACGGTGCGCGGAGTCAGGCACGCGAGCAGCAGCAGAGCATCTCGATCCATAGTTGGGATTGGATTCTTCGACAGGGGCAGCAGCTTGCTAATGGAACATTCCCAACGGCCGTGTATGCGGACGGGGTCTCTCTGGAACGGTCGATCGAAGAACTGCTCAACGCTTGATAGGGCGAAGACCCTGGCAGCATTTTTTAAACTTATTAGAATATAGCGAATGGTTCATGTGGTAAAAATCAGTGAATTGCATAAATGTTTCGAGGAGTTAATGTCGCATGTATTTGTCTCAAATTCAAATTAGAAATTTTCGACAGTTTGATGATCAAGGTATTGTAGTCGAATTTCAGCCGGGAGTAGTTGCACTGGCTGGTCCGAATGACAGTGGCAAGACAGCGATTATCGATGCCATTCGATACGTTCTCACCACTAAAGACCAGGAATTCATTTCCGTCCAGCCGGAAGATTTCCATGTGTCTAAGAGTGGCGGAGTTTCCAGCGATATAACATTGACTTGTCGCTTTTCCGGTCTGTCCACTTCCGATAAATCCACGTTCCTTGAATATCTGACTCCGGCTGAAGATGGCGAGCTAGTTTGCTATCTTCAGTGGAGGTGCGTCAAGAAGACCTCGTCGACATCGCGCAGATGGAACGAGGTAACACTGAAGTCTGGATGCGACGGTCAGGGGCCGTCTGTTGATTCGGCGACAAAGAATCTTTTGGCTTGCGCATACCTGCGACCTCTGCGTGATGCTGAACGAGAAATGTCATCTGGTAGGAATTCGCGACTATCTCAGGTTCTGAATAAGTTTCCAGATATTTCAAGCGGCGACACTCTTGATCCAAAGAACCTACCGGGGAGTATCAGTGGGATAGAATCTCTGAGTCTAGCTGGCCTTTCTGACTACATTCGATATCTAGTAAATCGTCATGACGGCGTGAATGCCGCAACGACCAGCATTAATGCCGACTACCTGTCTGAATTGAGTCTCGTGGGCGATGATCTCACCGCGGAGATCAACTTTGTGAGCGGACCAGATGACACGACACGGCTGAAACAAATTCTGGAACGACTCGAGTTGAACCTGCTAGATAGTTCATCGCAATCCAGCTATGGACGATATGGCTTGGGCTCGAACAACTTGATGTATATGGCGTGCGAGTTACTTCTAATAGCTAAAGAGCGCGAAGGGTTACCACTTCTGCTTATTGAAGAACCCGAAGCTCATCTTCATCCGCAACGACAATTGCAACTGATGAGCTTTCTGGAAGGCAGAGCAACTCGTCAAGACGGGCAACCACCAGTTCAGGTCATTATTTCGACCCATAGCCCTATTCTCGCTTCCAAGGTCAAGGTCGAGAATATCGTGCTTGTCAATGAAAGCCAGGCATTTTCTCTTGCGCAAGACCGAACGATGCTATCCAAGTCAGATTATGGCTTCCTGACAAGATTCCTTGACGCAACTAAGTCAAACCTATTCTTCGCACAGGGCGTTATCGTCGTCGAAGGTGATGCGGAGAAACTACTCCTACCAACTATCGCTCGGATCCTCGGGCGTGACCTGACGAAATTTGGCGTCTCTATCGTAAACGTCGGTTCAACAGGATTGCGCCGATATACACGAATCTTTCAGCGGCAAATCATCACGCCCCTGAAGGAACCACCGCACAACCCATAATCAAGATACCAGTTGCATCTATAGGCGATCGAGACATCATGCCAAATAATGCTCCAGAGATTCTGAAATACGTGAAAAACAGTGACGACGAGAAATGGAATGGCAGCAGGAGAAAATGGCGGATCGAAAAAGATCCCAAATTCCTCAGCGACCCAAACTGGCCGAACGAAAAAGAATATGAAGCCGGCCGCGCTGCGATTGTTAATAAATTAACCGCTGACGATGGCCAACAGGTTAGGACGTTCTACGCCGACTACTGGACTTTTGAATACGACTTAGCGCACGCGGGATTGGCCAGCCAGGTGTTTACGGCGGCTAAGCTCGCTCAAGCGGATGATCGTATTCACAACGTGGATGACTCTTCGGTCGCGTTCGAGCGCGTGAAGACAGCCGCGATTGCAGAATTTCAAAAGCTGCTAGCAGCGCATGCGAACATTGAAACGCTATCAACACACGTCTACAAGGAGTTTGTCGTAGGAAAAGCGTCGAAATCGATTGCCGCTCAATACTTGGCCCAACTTCTAGAGGATGAATTCAACGGGCAATCGGAAAAGTTGAACGAAGTTCTGCCAGATTACCTAAAAGCGGCGCTTGCATATGTCACGGACTCTAGCAATGGCTGAACTCCCGCAGTGGATCTCAGAAGTGCTCTATCAGCCGACGATCGAAACTGATGAAATCGACGGCGTGGTCTCATCCATGAAAATTAAGGAGCTTGACACCGAACGCCGTAGATTCATATCGGATTTATCGTCATTCGACGTCAGTGCTTGCCCTGGAAGCGGTAAGACGACACTGGTAGTCGCCAAGGTACTGCTTCTATCCCGCAAATGGGAGTCAAAGACTCGGGGGATGCTTCTTCTCTCTCATACGAACGTTGCCAAGGATGAAATATCAAATCGTTTTCAAATTCTTGGCGAAGAGCTTCCCTCCAGCGGACGCCCACACTATGTCGGAACAATTCATGCGTTCGTGAACAAATTCCTGACGATTCCGTATCTTCTATCGATAGGAATCGAGCAAAAGGCTGTCGATGACGATCTCGCCATCAAGGTGCGAAGCCAGCTGCTGGGTCAAAGAATATTCGGATTGCGCAATTTTCTAGCGCGAAAGCATACGTCACTGGAAGCGATCAAGATCACTGATTCCAATCTGGACAAGCCCTTTGGTGAACGTCTTCTTGGTATTGCAGCGGTAGGCGCAGACTCCTATTCCTCGGCGGCGGGTGCTGCTCGCGGCTCTGTTGAACTTGGATACCTTCGCCATGACGAAATATTCGCCTTTGCCAATCGATATCTTGAATTGTATCCAGAAGTCGCTGCTGCGCTCAGGCGTCGTTTTCCATTCATCATGATTGACGAGATGCAGGACACGACAACAGAGCAAGCAAAGCTACTGAACAGGATATTTCCGCACGACCACGATGATATAAGTGTTCAGCGAATCGGCGATCCGAACCAAGCCATCTTCGGTGCAGACCACGATAACGGATACCCACAGATTAATCAGTTTTCAATCGCTGATAGTTTTCGGTTTGATGCATCGATCGCCAATCTGGCTTCACCGCTGGCCGTCTATCCTGTTGAACCTTCGGGACTTCGAGGGGTTGATATGGGGCACGACTCATCGACGAAGAAGAACGTCTTCATTGTTTTTCACCCTGACAAAATTGACAGAGTTCTTCCATCCTTCGCTCAGATCGTGGCGGACTTAGTTCCTGAGGAGGTCTTGCTCAGTAGGAAAATCTCGGCATTAGGGGCCAGACACATATTGCCAGACGGTGAGGCAGACAACGCTGCCCACTTTCCAAAAATAGTAAAACACTATCTACCGACATACCTACCAAGATCATCTACTGCAACCAACACGCACCGAACTTTCATCGCAGACGTGCTTCACGCTCGGGGAAACGTCGCAGAATCTGGTCAGCTATCGGAAGGCCTAGAACATGTAGCCGGGGGCTTATTCGGTTCATTAACAGCGGGCTGGCGTACGGTGACCGGATTACGGTTAAGCAGCGAAAATATAGACAGCTCGTAGACCTGGTGAATTCGGTGGAAGCTGAAGTATTTGAATTTCAACAAGCACTCGGCTCGATCCTGGTGTCTACAGTTGTGCCGACTTTCGGCGAGCTGGAGGAGCTAAGACAGCAGGCACTAACACTAATAACCAGCGCAACCGCTGGGCTTGGATCGACACCAAACGCGGCAGTTTTCTTCGAGGCAGTAAATAGCGAACTACTTGCGACACGTCCCAAAACCGTAGCGGGCAAACCAACAAATGCATACGTGCATCGTCGTGAGAATCTAGCGGATATTTCCGTAGAAGTCAGTTCTATCCATGCAGCTAAAGGCGAGACTCACGGAGCAACGCTTGTACTCGACACGTACAACAGGGCACGCTTCGTAGGAAAACTGATCCCCTGGCTATCAGGGAAGAAAACAAACACCACAGCCAAGACTTCATCCAGCGACAAGAAACGAATGCACGAGTGTTACGTCGCAATGACACGTTCCAGTCATTTGCTTGCGGTAGCTGCGGTAGAAAATTCACTTGGCAAGACTCCCGCTGACATTGAAAAATCAATTCAAGATCTCAAAGGTCATGGCTGGGAGGTACTGCGCATCCCAGCATAGATGGCGCGCTTGGGAAGTGCGCTCCTATTCCGTCTTTTCCTGTCTCATCGCATCGTGGGTACACCCATCTTCATAAGATTGGGTGCCAATCCGGGATGGGACAGGACTCCGGGTAGCCGAACGTTTACCAGGTGTGCCCACACGACAGTACTTTTCGGTCCCTGATTGGGTTGTACGATTCTCGTGCGTACCTCGAATTCAGTGTTGAACCCCTACTGTGAAAATGGACTTGAACATCTCTAAGGAGTCGATGCAATGATTGTTCAGCAATTGGAACTGTCCAGTTGTAACCGTGTTGTTCCCCTCCTCGGTCAGGACCCAGGAGACTTCTACTGAGTCGGCTTCGGAGTCCCTCATGACGATCACGTAGTCGTCCTGCTCGCTAGTCCACGGCGCGTTCGGACGGAAAGAGTCAGGCGTGAGCACGATTTCGGCATCTTTGTCGCGGTTGCTCCAGTCAACCGGATAGCCACGCGATGTGAAGCTTACGGGGGAAGGTGACATACCCGACCAGTATGGGGGCTGCTTCTTCAACACGGGCTCGACGACTTTATCGAGGTCCGCTTCATCCAGATCGAGGTGTTCGATCAGCTCGCAGTCATGGAGAGTGATGGTCAGGTGAGGCTTGGCGACAAACCGATCACGACTGACCACACGAATGCCGGCACCAGACAACCCGACGCCCAAGAGATGCTCGCGACCCTCGGCAAGGTGTTCGTCCTTCCGTCCCTGCCACGCAGTGAGAGCCCGTTTTCGTCCCTCAGTTGAAAGCGGTTTCTCGATACCGAAGATGCCAGTATGCAATGGAAACGGAGTAGAAACTATGCCGCTCTTGTCATTTGGCGTCGCCACTTTGGCAAATTGCTCTTCGCGGTATGCACGCACCCTCTCTATGACGTCTTGGACGCCTATCACTCGGTGAACCTGACCGACCAATTGCACCATGAGCTCTATCGGCAGCGTCCCTTCCTCGCGGGCACGCTCAACGAGAGCGAGTACCTCGCCAGAACGCGCAGTCCGTGTGTTGCTAGTGCCACGCACATATATCGCGCCATCATAGAGGCTATCGCGGCGATTATCTCCCTGATAGTCCTTGTGGCAGGGAAAGATCGTCTGGCCCTCCTGCGGCGGCTGTCCGATGACGAACAGCACCTCGCGTTCGGAGCTGACTGCGATCCGGCCGAATTCAAATGCAGGAAACTGAGGTCCCAAGTAGGGGGTAAGTCGGTCCTCTAGTTCGTGAGCTTCGGTGCCGCGCGGCACACCGAGAGCGCTGTTCTTCTCTGCGCCTATTACTAGGACTGCGTAGCCTTGGAAATGCTGGGACGCTTCACGCGGGCGTCGATTGGCCGTTCCTAGTAGAAACTTTGCAATCTTGGCCACGGTCGCTTTGGCGCTCATGACGAGTTCACTCTTTACCTCAAGATAAGTCGTCTCGGCCTCGTCTCCGACGGCGACTACGTGATCGAGGATCCTCTGTAGCGCGCGCTCACCAAGCGGAACAAAGTCGGTGTTCAGCATGGAACTTCCGGTGGGTGAACTGTCTGGAGGCGAAATTTCAGTCATGGTGTGATTCTCCTGTGGGCGGCGTTGAATTAGACAGTGGAACTGACGAACGTCTTACGTCCTTACCGATTTGGGTACAGACCAACCAGGCTCCCAGATCTCCCAACCGATCTTCTTAGCCAATTCCCCGAACCAACCTTGGACGCCTAGGCGATGGATGCAGAACCACCAGGCCTCCAGTTCGTCCGCGATGGCCCCGCGGATCCTCTTCAGATAGTAGTCGATGGCAGCATCGTCGCCGGTCGGAATTTTGTGGAACTCGGGACAGGTCTCACTGACATGCAACTCCACCCGTTCCCAGTACTTGGCCGGGTCATCGAGCTCGCCGGGTTGATCAGTCGCCAAGATATCCAAGTGGTGAAAGCGTCCCGATTTCCCGTATCGTGCGAATGTAGCGAAGACCAGCGGAATGACACTGCTATCTCTGACGTGGCCCGCGAGCCGAGCCGAATACCCCTTGGCGGTCGTGCGAGAGAGGCCCTCATCGATCGCGTCTTGGAGGCGTGCGTTCAGCTTCTCGATATCGTGGCCCCAGCCAATGAGCTCAGACTTCGAGGGCCAAGCCCCAGCATCGTCGACCGACTTGCAACTGAGCATGACCTTCATGGCTTTCTCAATCCCAATGCTGCCGAGCGAGAACACAGAGTCTCCGTCGACGTGCACATATTGCATTTTTCTGATGGCCTTGACCGAGTCGCACATCAAGTTGCGAACCGAGCCCGATTCCTCTAGCAGAGCAAACCCCTGGCGGGCCGAGAGCGCTGGGTGCAGGCCTGGCTTACGGTCGTCATTGCTCAGAGTCACGTCCGTAATTCTCCTCTCGTCGTGCCGTTATTCGTATCGTGCCGGATAGGGAGTAGAACTGTCCCACTCAACGTAACGTTAGGGCAACGGCAGCGGCTCGTCCAATGGTTGCGCCTTGGTGCTCATATCGATTCCCAGATCCTTGGCGAACACCTTACGAGTTCCGGCGTAGACCCCTTCCTTGTTTTCTGCGAGTTCGAAGACTCGTGCACCGCGAAGCTCGTGATTCTTCGTACCGCCCAAACCATAGGTCCCGAAGCCGGTACCTGGGGCGTAGCCTAGCTCGATGCCGTAGTAGTTGCCCTTGAAGGTATTGATGTGGTCGTGGCCGCAGTAGACGCCACGAACATCTCCGCGCTCCTGTAGAGCGGTGAACATGCCGGAGTTGAACGCACCGGTGTAGATGCCCTCGTTCTTGACTCCCTCGATGGAGTGCTTCTTAACCGCTTTTTCATGATCGGCATCATTCGAGGTGAACTGGGCTCCGTACCACATGTGGTGGTGCTCCCACAGTGGGATATGGGAGAACATCAAGGATGGGACCTTGCCGTAGCGTGCTTCGGTGGCCTTGGAAGCTTCGCGGTACCAAGCGATCTGCGCAGGACGGATCCAGTCGTAGGACATGAGCCCTTCGAAGTCCTGTCCAGCGATGGTCTTTGGCGCATAGCGATTCGAATCAAGCAGCCAGATGCCGAAGACCGGCGTGGCGTTCTTGGATGAGGCGATGAGCAACTGGGAGTTCGATTCTCCCTGGATCGTGTCATTCTTCGAGTTGGCGTTGAACTTGTAGCCGCGAACGAAATCGAGAATCTTGGCATCGGTCATATTCGTGCCGTTGGGCATCGAATCTTCGTCATGGTTACCAAAGGTCAGCGCCCAGGGGATACCCCGGGACTCCATTGGCTGCACTACGTTGTTGATAGCCTGCTTGACCTCGGTGACAGTTTTAGGAGATCCATTGATGACATCGCCGTTGATGAGCGCGAAGCCCGGCTTTTCCGTATCCAGAACCTTGTTCATCAGCTCTAGGGTTCGGCGATCGGTGCGTGGTCCATCTTGGGTGTCATTAAACTGGACGATTTTGAACATGCCGTCTGCGCCGAACTTCAGCTTCGGAGCCGCTGCCGGGGATTTTTCGGCGGGCGCGGCAGTCGCTGCCGTGCTACTGGCGGCGAAAAGACCGGTAATCGCGGTAGCGTTGCTGCCAATGAGTACTCCGCGGCGGGGGACAGAAGAAGAATTGCTCATAGAAGTGCCTTTCACTAGGTATCACAGGAAATGCCACACCCGAGGCGTGGACGAGTGCGCTTTGATCGTAGGAAAACCTAGTGAAGCGAAGATGAATTCAAGTCATCGTTATGCAGGTAGTGGCATAAATAAAGCATCCGAATATGAACCGGATGCAATCTGCCCCCGATTGGCAAGATTTGCAGTTGGGCCTGGTCCGAACACTGGCCTGAAATATCTGGGTGCAAGCAAGAAAGAGGTCGGGGTGCAGTCGAATTCGACTGCACCCCGACCTTACGCGAACTAGTTTGGACTACGCATCAACAGCAGTCTTTGAGTGACGAAGGAACGGGTCACCATCAACTTGTTGATCATCTTTCTTAAGTGCAAAGAATCCGTAAACACCGGCTAGCAGCACCACAATGGCAATGGTGATGAAGGTCTGCTCGTTGCCTACGCGGTCGTGCAGTGCACCCAGTGGGGTCGACAGAACGACGTTACCAATCTGTGCCGAGACCTGGAAGCCAACCATGTACAGGGTGGCTGACAGTGCTGGGTTAAAGTGCAAGGTGAAGTAACGGAACACCGGCAAGATGAACATTGGAGTCTCGATAGCGTGCAGCATCTTGATGGCCGAGACCAACAGTGGATCATCCACTAGGGCACAGCCCAAGATGCGAACGAACATGATGGCTACGCCCATGAGCAGCGAAGCGCGTACACCTACTCGGCGCATGATGATTGGGACGATACCCAGCATGGCAGCTTCAAAGAAGACCTGCACTGAGTTCAAGATTCCGTAGACGCGCTGACCGGTAGCAGGATCATCAAAGAGTCCGGTGTAGAACTCTGGGAACATCTGCTGATCAAAGACGGTGTAGAAAGTCCATGAGAGCATCACGAAGATGATGATCAGCCACAAGCTAGGCAAACGGAACAGGCCAAGCATTTCACGGAAGGAAGGCGTGGAGGCAGGGGACATGATGCCCTCGACCGGACGCTTAGGCACCGGCTCACCCTTGGCACGCGAAAATAGCAACAGCGCAAGGTGTACCAGCCCAAGTACGGAACCAATCCAGAAGTTCAGCATTGGGTTGATGGTGAACAGGAAGCCGGCGGCCAAGGCAACTACGGCGTAACCGAAGGAACCCCACATACGCGCCTGACCGTATTCAAAACCGAAACGACGGCTGTAGCGTTCGGTCAAGGCCTCAAACAGACCCACACCAGCAAGGAAGCCAATGGACAGCACAATGGCGCCAAGGATGACACCGGTCATGAAGTTGCTCTGCAATAGTGGCTGGTAGACCCATGTAACGAATGGACCAACCAGCGCGGTCACTGCAGCCAGCACAACGGCCAGATGTTTCTTAACACCCAGGCGGTCCTGGATAGCTCCGTAAGCAAACATGAGGACCAAGGTGGCCAACGAGTTCACCGAGTAGACGGTACCGACCTGTGCACCGGTCAGTGCTAGACCGGTCGTTTCACTGGTGAGCCAGATTTGGAAGAAGGACCACCAGATACCCCAAGATGCAAAGAACAACAGCATCGAGAAGGAACTTTGGAGGTATGTCGGATTTCGTAGAGAAGTTGTAAAGCCAGCCATCTTTGCCCTGGTTTCTTTCATGTGCATGTAAAGCGAGATTAGTGAGTGAGTGCGTTAGTGAAGTCTTCAAGCCATGGGGGATTTGCTCCGGCCTGTGCCACTGTCAGTGCAGCAGAAGTAAGTGCACCACGTAAAGCTTGTTCAATGTCTTCGGATTTCAGTTCGGTTCCGTCACGAAGTGCCGTCACGAGATCTGGAAGTGAAAGTACTCCATAGAGTAGTCCGGACATAAAAGCATCTCCGGCACCGATGGTGTCCTTGAGATTGGTGGGGGAGGCCTCAACGTCATAGCGCTTGCCAGCAGCAAGTGCCAGGCACCCGTCTCCACCCTGCGTCATGACAGCTAGTGCTGGACCAAGGCTAGCTACGTGTTCTAGTACTTCCCACGCTTGTAGGTCTGGGTAAAGCCACTGGCCATCCACGTCACTGAGCTTCACTACGTGGCTGAGGCTAATGAGCAACTCAATGCGCTTCAGTGTAGCTTCGCGGTCTTCTACAAGATCCGGACGTAGGTTCGGGTCATAGCTGCGCAAGGAATCAGCAGATGCATTTTCAAATGCGTCCACAATGCACTGACCGGACGGTTCAATCCATGCGGCAATAGAGCCGGTGTGCAACAAGGCAGTCTGTGCATCTGCGGCCACCGCCGGAATCTGCTGGTGGATATCAAAGGTGTAATGAGCATTGGAGTGCTCATCCATCTCCACCTGTGCTACCGAGGTGGAACGCTGGGTGACAGAACCCGGAGCAACCTGAACACCTGAATTGCTTAGATGTTCAGCAATTTGCTGACCATATGTGTCCTGGCCAAATTCGGTGTGGAACTGAACCTTGCGCCCAAGACGGGAGAGTCCAACAGCAACGTTGAGTGGGGATCCACCTGGATGTGCGGTTTCGCCAACAACATCAACCAGGGATTCACCAAGAACGGTAATCAGGCTCATGCGTTGGTACCTGCTTCAATCTCGTCCAGCGGTAGTACTGCAACCGAGGCGTTGGTTCCCTCGGCTAGTCGCAGTACGCCATAAGCTGGTGCAGATTCTCCGGTGAGCTGGTCGGTCAGTGAGCGAAGTCCATCTGCAGCGAGGATTTCAATGGAACCGTGATCTAGCAGTACCTGGACCGTGATTTCAGTCAGTCCTGCTGGCAGTGGCATGCGCTGCGTTGATGCGTAGAGTTCATGATCAACTATGCCTGCAGTACGCTCATGCGTCAGCAAGGCGGAGTCGACAGCAATTTCACTGATGAGGCTCTCGTCAGTCCGGTAGAACGACAACTTTGCTGACTCACTGACGTTGCCTGCAAGATGCAGTTCAAGCAGAGCTGGGGAACCCAGCTCAACGCGAGTCTCTGCGCCGGTTACTGACTGAGAAACAACATCGGTGACTGGCAGGCCAAGGATCTGCTGACGGATCTCGAAGTTACCTTCAGCGTTCTTGACCAAGTTCATGGTGCGAGCGGTACTCATAGAACCGCGCCATCCATCATTAGGAAGATCGCGGGCGTAATCCCAGTTGCTCATCCAAGCAATCAGAGTCTGCTGATCAACCGGTAGTCCGTGGAAGCTGACGCCGGCGTAGAAGTCACGGCCGAAGTCCAACCATTTGGCGGCGCTTAGCGCTTCAAAGTCCAGACCCTCTACGGCGGCTACGTCTTGATCCGGGGTGAAGGTAGTGCCGTCAAATTCACCAACAAAGTATTGGGTACCGGAACCGCCAGCAATGCCGCCTGGGTTCAGCGAAACAATAAGGACCCACTTGAGCTGGTCAGTTCCGGAAACTGGAAGCTGGAACAAGTCCGGGCATTCCCAGATGCCAGTGACTGCTGCCTTTGGCCCGAAGCTGGAAAGCTCAGTCCAATCAATCAGATTCTCGGAACGGTAGATCACTACGCGACGTTCAATCGCTTCTACAGCTACTAAGACCCAGTAGGAGCCTTCAGCAGATTCGTAGCGGGAGACTTTAGGGTCACGGAAGTCTTTGGAACCGCGGTCAATGACTGGGTTCTGTGCGTACTTGGTGAAAGTTGCGCCACCGTCCAGCGAGTAGGCAATGGCCTGGGACTGGTTGGTTTCGTCCTTGGCTGCTGCGGTGTAGATGGCAATAACCGGTGGGATGGTTCCGTCGCCGAAGCCACTGGTGTTGTCATGGTCCACCACGATGGAGCCGGAGAAGATGTCAGCAACGTCGCCATGCAGGATGGCAATAGGGAGTTCTTCCCAGTTCACTAGGTCAGTGCTTACTGCATGTCCCCAGGACATGTAGCCATGGCCAACACCATTGGGGTTGTGCTGGAAGTACAGGTGATATTGCTTTCCATCAAAGAACAAACCGTTGGGATCATTGATCCAGTTTTTCTTGGCTGTGAAGTGTAGCTGTGGTCGCTTCACCGCGACCTGCTGGGTTTCGGGCAACGCTGCCATCCTTCAATAAGAGAGTGCTAAATGCATTTAGCACAAAACTCTAGCAGTGTGATGTGATCCCTGCAATAGGCTAGGCTCGAATAATTGCATGTCAACGGTGGCAAGAAGGAAACGTGGAAACGCACAAAGCAAAGCGGGTAACACTAGCTGACGTGGCAGAAGCCTCGGGGATGTCCAAGGCTGCAGTCAGCATGATCCTGAACAAAAAACCAGGAACAAGACTGTCAGCCGAAGCCACCGAACGGGTCCGCGCTGTCGCGAAGGAGCTGGGCTACCGTCCTAACGCTGCCGCTCAATCCCTGCGAAGCGGCAAGACGCGCACGCTGGGATTCATTTCTGATCAAGTTACCGTCACCCGCTTCGCCTCAGAAATGATCACGGGCATCCTGCGTGAAGCCGAAAGCCGCGACCACACAGTGCTCATTGCCGAGACCTTTGGCAAGCCCGAGCAAATGGCTGAAGCCATAACGCAGATGACTCACCGAGACGTTGACGGACTGATTCTTGGATTCATGGATTCTCGACAACGTGATTTGAAGATCCCGCAGACTGAACTTCCCACCGTTCTGGTAAACGGAATAGACGAGAGTCCTTGTACCTCGGTTCTTCCCAATGAGAGGAGTCCGGCGCCAAAGCAGTTCAGCGCGTGATTGAATCCGGCGCTCAAAGCGTTGCTGTGATTGGCGAACTGAAAAATGCCGAAAAAATCCACGGATCTATCCCAGCATCACTCGACGTTTCGGATCCATGCGTCAGGCCTTGGCGGAATCAGAACTAGAGGTTCTTGGCCACTGGGTACTGGAAGACTGGAACCCCACGGATGGGTACGAGGCCACCACGCGAATGCTGGCCGAGGGCTATAAGCCAGACGCCATTATCTGCGCCAACGACCGTGTGGCCATGGGTGTCTTTCAAGCGCTCGCCGAAAAAGGTCTGGCGCCAGGAACAGACCTCTCTGTACTTTCCTTCGATGATGAGATCATCGCTACCTATCTCCGCCCGCAGCTGAGCTCAATCCGTCTTCCGTATGAAGAAATGGGAGCACTGGCTGTTGGGCTACTTCTTGATGGGAAGCTGGAACCCGTTGAACACGAAATTGATATGCCGCTCATTGAGCGTGACTCCATGAAGAACAACTGACTAAAACATTCCGACGTCACTTGCGAGGGAACTAAGAAATTTTCTTACGTTGCCCACAATTTCTGACTAGTACCTTTGCTGTCTTTAAGCGGAGCTTAGTCCGTGCAACGAAGCGACTTTTATGGCCTAGACCAGTTGCTTCTACCTGCCTCCATTTAGGTCGAGTGGACCTTTGACCTGCGCTGGCTTCACAAAGCGGCGCATTTTCCAGCAGTGATGTCCTGACTTTGTGCGCCCAAATCCGCAGGAATCAAGGAAATGCCGTCCTTTCGAACTTTCCGCCTTGACACTCATAAGTGATGTGGGTTACCTTATTTCTCAGCGTAGTAACGCGCGTTACTGAATCGTGTTAGCAAATCGTTTACACGGCAAGAAACGCACTGATCTCAAAGGGAGGAGGGGACATGTCTCAGCAATCCGTCACCATGGCCGATGTCGCCAAAGCGGCCGGAGTCAGCCGAACAACGGTGTCATTTGTACTCAATGGTCGGATGGAATCGAGCATCCCCGAATCCACAAGAGAAAGAATCAACCAGGCGGCACGCGACCTGGGCTACCGCCCCAACGCAGCCGCACGAACCCTGGCCAGCAAACGCAGCTCATGGTTCGGTCTGGTTACCGAAATCGCCACCTCTCCGTTTGCTACTGACGTGATCAAAGGAGCACAGCAGGCAGCATGGGAAGACGGCAATTTTCTCCTCGTTGCACCAAGTGACGCGGAACCGGGAATGGATCACCGTGCGGTGGAGAAGCTACTTGAACAACAAGTCGGCGGACTGATCATTGCAACTACCTGGCACCGAGAAATAACAGTGCCAGCCAACGCAAGAGCAGTTCCGTGTGTTCTGGTTAATTGCTTTGACGCTGACGGAGAATTTCCCTCAATTGTCCCGGATGAAATCGGAGGCGGTTATGCCGCCGCTGAAATCCTCGCTAACGCCGGACACACCAACATTGGGCACATCACCGTTGCCACAGGAATCCCTGCACAAATCGGGCGCCAAACCGGTATGAAGCAGGCTTTGCGTGAACATGGGATAGAACAAGACGATTCAAAAATCGTCCCCGGTGACGGTACGGCAGACAGCGGATATCACGGGACACAAACGTTACTAAGCCAACCTGATCCGCCCTCCGCAATTTTCTGCGGAAATGACCGGATCGCCATGGGCGCCTATGACGCAATCAAAGAACTCGGTTTGCGTGTGGGAGAAGACATTTCAATCGTCGGCTTTGATGATCAAGAAATTCTGGCTCCGCATATGCGACCAAAACTGACAACCATCGCTTTGCCCTTTGAAGAAATGGGCTTGGCTGGAGTATCACTACTAAACCAAATGGTAGAGGGCTCACCGATTGAGAATCGCCAAATTACCATCGGCTGCCCTCCACGCATTCGTTCATCTGTGGCCTTGCACGGCCAAAGATGAGCTTCCCCTCCGCTACACATCACATGAATGGATGAGGAACTTCAATGATAATCAAATACCTACGCCGGGCGCACCTCGCCGCGGCAGCGACCGCCGTAGTCGGTGCACTCGCCTTGAGCGGATGCGTCGCATCTAATCCTGGCGGGACTGAAGGAAGCAACGGATCAGCAAGCGCTGCGTTCCTCACCATTCCGCGTGAAGATATGGGAACTTTCTCCCGAAACTTCAACCCATTCTCACCAAATGCTGCGCCAATGACCGGTCAGTCCATCTATGAATCCATGCTGGTTTACAACCCAGCAGGCGGCGACACTGTGCCTTGGCTAGCCACAGATTGGGTAGTTGGTAAAGACGGAAAGTCACTGACCTTCAACCTTCGAGATGACGTTAAGTTCTCTGATGGCACCAAGCTGACTTCTAAGGACGTCAAGCTTTCGGTAGAACTGCAGAAGAAGATTCTTGGCGGATATGACTACCTGAAGTCAATCAAGACTCCGGATGATTCCACCGTAGAATTCATCTTCAGCAAGGCGTACACCCCGGCCCTCTATGAACTGGGCCAGCAGGTTATTGTCCCGGCCCATATCTGGTCCAAGTTTAAGAAGCCAGGCAATGAAGAGAACCCGAAGCCTGTAGGCACCGGTCCTTACACCGAGGTGGCCAACTTCCAGGCACAGTCCTTCGAGTTGGGCAAGAACCCGAACTACTGGCAAGCAGACAAGCAGAAGCTTGGTGGCATCCGCATGCTGGCCTTCGCCGGAAACGATGGTGCCAACTTGGCCGCTATCTCCGGTGACGTTGACTGGACCCAGACCTACATGCCAGATATCCAGTCCACTTACGTGGATAAGGATCCTGAGCACCGTCACTTCTGGTTCCCAACCACCGGTTCAGAAATCAACTGGCAGCTGAACACCACCAAGGAAGATTTCTCGGATGTTCGTGTGCGTAAAGCACTGAGCATGGCTGTTGACCGCGACCAGGTTACCAAGGTCGGTATGTCCGGCTACGCCAAGCCTGCCGACTGCACCGGTCTGTCCGGCAACTACGACAAGTGGCGTGATGCCTCGGTAGTGGAGAAGTGCGACTGGACCAAGCGCGATGTTGAAGGTGCCAAGAAGCTTCTTGATGAAGCTGGCTACAAGGAAAACGCTAAGGGTCAGCGCACCACCCCAGATGGCAAGCCATTCGCTTTTGATATCTCGGTGGGCTCAAGCTCAACCGACTGGCTGTCAGTAGCAAACATCATTGCGCAGAACCTCCAGGACGTGGGCGTCAAGGCCACCGTTGATTCTCCTGACTGGGCTTCGGTCACGGCAGGATATGAGACCGGTGAATTTGATACCGGCATCGTGTGGACCGCCAACGCACCGACCCCGTACCAGTACTACCTGAACCTCATGGGTAGCCAGAACGTGAAGCCTGTAGGCAAGCAGACCTTTGATAACTACCACCGCTTCAGCGACAAGAAGGCAGATGAGCTGCTGAACAACTTTGTTGCTACCAGCGATGAAGGTGAACAGAAGCAGATTGTTAATGACCTGCAGGCACGCTACAGCGAACTGGCACCAGTAGTACCGCTATTTGCCGGCCCAGAGTGGGGCGCCTACACCACCGAGAACTTCGTTGGTTGGCCAACCGAAGAAAACCCTTACGCAACCCTGAGCAATCGCGCACCAACCACTGTTTTGGTGCTCACCAGCCTAGAGCCAGCGAACTAGCAACAATTCCCTTCCGTAGTGGGCGGATTCTATCCGCCCACTACGTTGCGATCCTTAGTCAAGGACACACACCATGAGTTTCCTCTTACGACGCCTAGGCTTTTATCTTTTAGCCTTCTGGGCGTCAATCACCCTAAACTTTCTGCTGCCACGACTGATGCCAGGTGACCCCGTCACCCGCATGCTTTCTCGTTCGCAGCAACGACTCGAACCTCAACAGGTCGAAGCACTACGCACCTTGATGGGCGTAGATGGCGGACCAATCATCCCTGAATACTTTGCCTACCTTGGCCGTATCCTCACCGGTGATTTTGGGATGTCGATTTCCCGTTTCCCCACTCCGGTCTCTGAGGTTATCGCCTCGCAGCTGCCATGGACCTTGTTGCTTGGGTTGACGTCTTTGATTATCGCGGTGATCCTTGGCAACCTGCTGGGCATCCTTGCAGCCTGGCGTCGTGGCGGATTCTTGGACTCGGTGGCTCCACCGCTGTTGGTTTTCATCGGCTCATTCCCGTACTTCTGGCTAGCCATGGGTGCGCTGTACATCTTTGGCATCAATATGGGCGTAGCTCCGATGCGCCACGCCTTCTCCGTAGGATTGGTCCCCGGCTTCAACCTTGTATTCATCTTGGACGTGGCAGCCCACCTGATCTTGCCAGCGCTGACCATCGTGTTGGTTTCGCTAGGCGGTTGGATGTTGGGAATGCGCAACACCATGATTGCCACCAACTCTGAAGATTACATTTTGATGGCTGAGGCTAAGGGCCTTCGTCCACACCGCATCATGCTGAACTACGCAGCACGCAACGCGATGCTGCCTTCGGTGACCAGCATGGGCATGAGTATTGGATTTATTGTCGGTGGCGCACTGCTCACGGAAGTGGTGTTTGCCTACCCAGGTGTTGGCTACCAGCTACTTGGTGCAGTTCAAGGCCTTGACTACCCACTGATGCAGGGCATGTTCTTGACCATTACCGCCGCAGTGCTGATTGCCGACTTCCTCGTAGACCTGGTCTACGTCCGACTAGACCCTCGCGTGCGGAAGGGCTGAACATCATGAGTCAGAATGTCACAGATCCCCAAACCCTGATAGCTGAAGAGCCCACGGACGAAAGCGCAGCCAACAGAGCGCGTGTGAGCGCTACCCGCCTGTTGCGCACCTTGCTACGCAACGGCAAAGCAGTCGCCGGGCTGAGCATCATCGTTGTCTTCATCGTCTTGGCGCTGCTAGCCCCGGTGCTATTCCCGGGTGACCCAGCACGTATTACCTCTGCCGGTGCAAGCACCCCAAGTCTGCAGCACTGGTTGGGTACCACCACCAAGGGACAGGATGTTTTGGGGCTGACGCTGTGGGGCGCACGTTCCTCACTCTTTGTCGGTTTTGCCGCAGGCATCTTCTCTACCGTGGTTGGCGTCCTAGTTGGTTTGAGCGGTGCCTACTTTGGGCGCGGCCTAGACGAAGTACTGTCCTTGGTTACCAACGTGTTCCTGTTGGTTCCTGGCCTTCCTTTGCTAGTGATCCTGGCAGCCTTCATGCCGCCAGGTCTTGGAACGGTCATTGTTGTATTGGTGATTACCGGCTGGGCAGGCAGTGCACGTGTGATGCGCTCACAAGCCATGTCCATCCGAGGCAAAGACTACGTCGCCGCAGCGCTGGTCTCGGGCGAACGCCCACTGCGCATTATGGTGCGCGAAATTCTTCCGAATATGGCATCGGTGGTTATGACCACCTTGCTGGGCTGCATCATCGGTTCCATCGGTGCCCAGGCTGGCCTTGAATTCCTGGGTCTAGGGGACGTGAACACAATTTCGTGGGGTACCAACCTGTTCTGGGCCACCAGTGATGGCTCGCTGATGCTGGGTCAATGGTGGATCTTTGTACCGTCGGGTCTGGCCATCGCATTGGTTGCCTTCGCCTTGGCCCTGTGCAACTACGCAGTTGATGAAATCACCAACCCACGCCTGCGCCGACCAAAGCATGCAACAAAGAGCACCGCGGCAACCACCGTGGTGCGAAAGGAAGAAAAATGAGCGTCCCGGTATTGGAAGTCCAGGACCTGACCGTTGAATACGTGAGTGATGAACGCGCTGTACGTGGAGCGGACCGAGTCAGCTTCACCATCAACTCAGGTGAAATCTTTGGTTTGGCTGGCGAGTCCGGCTGTGGCAAGTCCACTATCGCCAACTCGATCATGAGACTACTCAAGGATCCGGCACGCATCACCAACGGCAAGATTCTCTTTGATGGCAAAGACGTGCTGGGCATGGACGAAGCATCCTTGCGAGCATGGCGTTGGAACAACGTAGCTATGGTGTTCCAATCCGCCATGAACTCGCTCAACCCGGTCACTCGCATTGGTGAGCAGTTTGTTGACGTGATTCGTACACATCGCGGTGGCAGCCGTGCCGAGGCACTGAACCGCGCAAAAGAGTTACTGCAGATGGTGCGCATTGATCCGGCTCGATTGCGCGCTTACCCGCATCAGCTCTCCGGCGGACAACGCCAACGCATCGTCATTGCTATGGCCTGTGCGTTGAACCCGCGGTTATTAATCCTTGATGAACCAACCACGGCACTAGATGTGGTGGTTCAGCAGGAAATCTTGGAGCAGATTCGTGAACTGCAAACCGAGCTTGGATTCGCCATTCTCTTCATCACCCATGACATGTCGTTGATGCTTGAGCTCTCCAACCGCATCGGCATCATGTATGGCGGTCGCATTGTTGAAATGGCTCCATCAGAGGTTCTGCGCGACGACTCAAGTCACCCATACACTCAAGCGTTGCTCGGAGCTTTCCCTCCACTTCATGGGCCACGGGTGAAACTCACCGGTCTGGCAGAGGGAACCAAATTTACTGACATTCAGGACCTTGAAGAAATCAGTCAGGGACATTGGGTGTCTCCGACTAATCAGCCAGTGCTGTCGCAAGGAGAACTGTCATGACTTCAACTGCAACGCCTCAGACCACCACCGGTCCGGCCGTTTACATTCGCTCAATGAGCAAGTCCTACAGCAGCTCTTCACTGCTCAAGCGAAAGAGGATTCCTGCGCTAAGGGATATTGATCTTGAGATTCAGCGCGGAGAAATTGTTGCGCTGGTAGGGGAGTCTGGCTCAGGAAAATCGACGCTAGCCCGTTGCTTGGCGCTACTTGAGACTCCTGATTCCGGTGAGGTCCTGGTCAACGGCAAAGAGATTGCTGGTCTCAAGGGAGCCGCGGCACGTAAGTACCGCAGCGATGTCCAGATGGTCTTCCAAGATCCCTTTGGTTCGCTGAACCCAACCTTCCGAGTTGAGCACATCCTTGAACGCGCGTTGGCTTTGCACCAACCCGAGATCAGATCCAAGCGCAATGAAATGGCCAGGTTGGTGAGCACTGTGGGTTTGAACCCTGAGGTGCTTTCTTCCTTCCCCCATGAGCTGTCCGGTGGGCAACGTCAGCGTATCGCCATCGCACGTGTGTTGGCAGCTAAGCCAAGTGTCATCTTGGCTGATGAGCCGACCTCGATGTTGGATGTTTCGGTCCGTATTGGTGTTCTGAACCTGCTCCATAAGCTGCGCGATGAGCATGGAATCAGCATCCTCTACGTCACCCATGATCTGGCTTCTGCACGTTATCTTTCGGACCGTATTGCGGTACTAAATGAAGGACGCATTGTTGAGTCAGGGGAGTCAGTGCAACTGCTGGATAACCCACGGCATCCGTACACCCAGTTACTCGTTGGTGCCGTGCCGAACCCAGACCGTAACAGCACTCAGGACGCAACTAAGCGTGCTGCCCTTCGGGAAAAGATTCAGCGCTGGTCAACCGGTGCCAACCTCAAAAAACACATGATCGATGAAACTAACCAGCACTGGGTGCTGGCCGAGGAAAGCGAGATGAATTGACCTCTAAAACCACAGACGCGAGCAATGATGGTCCGTCCCGGCGAAGTATTGTCGCCACACTTGCCTCGGCCACCGCATTGGGCCTGACCGGACTCGGCACAGGCGTAGCCAACGCTGCACCGGCAGCACCACGGGCAGAAACTAAAGCGAAAGCCACCACAGCCATGAGCTACCGCCCCAGCTTCCACTTCAGCGTTCCTGATAACTGGAAGAACGATCCGCAACGTCCCATCTATTTGGACGGCGAGTATCTGTATTACTACCTGTACAACGAGGACTACATCCTTGGTGGCACGGGTACCAGCTGGCGATTGACGACTACCAAAGACCACGTGAATTTCGCTGACCAAGGTGTCGCGATCAGCAAGCACGCCAGCAAGAACGGTGACTGCTGGTCAGGTTCAATTGTCATTGATGAGAACAACACTGCTGGTTATGGGAAGAACACGCTCATTGCCTTGGTTACTCAGGCACCTAATAGCAAGCAAGCACAGTACCTCTGGTACTCCACCGACAAGGGCCGAACCTTCCAGCCAGGTGGAACCGAACCAGTACTAGCAAATCCGGGCAAGGAAGCTTTCCGCGATCCAAAGGTTATTTGGCATGAAGAGACTTCCCGGTGGGTCATGCTCAATGCTGAAGGTGACCGCCTGGGAATCTATGTGTCTGAAAATCTGAAGCAGTGGAAGCGCACCAGTGAATTTGTGCGCACAACTCTGGGCATCCTTGAATGCCCAGACCTGTTCCGAATCCTGGCCTCTGATGGAACCAAGCATTGGGTGCTAGGTACCAGCGCCAATGGAAAGCCGCGAGACTTGCCTGCTACCTATGCCTACTGGATCGGTAAGTTTGATGGAACAAGCTTCACCACAACAGAAGATGACCCGCAATGGTTGGACTGGGGCTTCGACTTCTATGGAGCGGTGACCTATCCAGATCACCACGCTGGCGGCAGCGAGAACCCTGAACTGCGTCGTGCTATTGGCTGGAACAACTTCTGGGATTACCCGCACAACGCACCAAGCATGGCCACCGATGGTTACAACGGGGACGACATGATTGTCCGCGAGCTAAGGATGATCGCAGGCACGAGCGGGTATTACCTCGCGTCGGTTCCGGTGGCAGAACTGGATCAGTTGGCGGGCCCTACGGTCAGCCTCGGTAGCCCAAAAGTATCTGGCGAAAAGGTTCTGGAATTCTCCAGCAGCGCCTACGAACTGACCTGTGAATTGAACTGGGACCCAGCCAATCCACCGGAAAACGTTGGCTTTGAATTGTGTCGGGCAAAGACCGGGACTCGTCACGTTGCCACTGGGCTCTACTTGGCTGGTGGATTCGCTTATGTGAATCGCAAGCCGAGCTTCCACCCAGGGGATAGGAGCGAAACCAAGAGTCCGCTCAAGGTGTCCAACGGACGCGTAAAGGTACGAATCTTGGTAGACCGTTCCAGCGTTGAAGTCTTCCTCGGTGATGGACGGATTGTTCATTCACACCGGGTGTTCCCGCTAGCGTCAGATTCAGGGATCAAACTCTTTGTTTCTGGCGGCAAGGCAACCTACAAGAACCTCAAAGTGCGCAACCTGAGCTTCGCGTAGCCAATGATCTTTGAATTCATCTCGTGGGAAGTATGACGAGACGAAGACTGGGAACAGAAAGGGATGCCTCCAAGAATCTTTTGATTCTTGGAGGCATCCCTTCTCAGTGTTCAAAGACAATTAGACCGCAATGACCGGATTGGTCAGTTCGCCAATTCCCTGAATCTTGCAGGTGACTTCATCGCCAGCCGCGATCCGTCGGCTCGTGGCAGGGAAGCCCGTCAAGATGACATCACCAGGCTGTAGGGTCAAGAATTCACTGTGATAAACCAAGATCTCTTCGACGCCCCAACCGAGGTTCTGCGTAGTCGAGGTTTCTAGTGCTTCGCCGTTGTGTACGATTCCTATTTCTAGGTCTTGGTCCTCTAGACCAACAACAATCCATGGACCCAGTGGTGTGAACGTATCTGGGCTCTTGGCACTGATCCATAGTTCATCAGCTTTCTGAGCATCACGGTCCGTGACGTCATTGCCGATAGTTACACCAAGAACAACCTCGCGAGCATTGTCCAGTGTTAGATTCTTTGCTGGTTTGCCAATGACAATCGTCAGTTCGGCTTCAGGCTCGACGCGAGCGTCGGAGCTCATTAGCTCAATTGCTTGGTTCGGTCCGATGACTGAACTGGCAGCCTTGTGGAATGACTGCGGTGGAATGGCGCGGCCTGGTGCACCGGTGTTATGGGCCATGCCAAAGATGTTGGTCGGGGCGCAGGGTGCAAGTAGATCAAACTGGTCTTGTGAGACGACATCGTTGATTTCCCAACCTTCGCGTGAAGCGCTGTTTTGGTTTGCTCGTGATGTCGGGAATGGCGAATCGATGATCGTCCACTTTTGACCCTCGGGGGAGTCGTAGTCCTCCGCGTCATTTCGTACAAAGAATTGCTCTGGAATTGGTGAGTCTTTTGCGTCCTTGGGATGGACGCGGGCAATGCGATATGAAGCTTCAGGCATGAGGACATCGTATCTTCCAGAGCAGGCCCATTTAGCTTTGGGTCGCATTGCTACGAGAACTGATGAAGGAGTCATCAACAACCTGATCGCTCGCTCATCCGTGGCGCAAAGACCACTACTGTGCTGTTCAACGAAAGTATCGAAGCGTGGACTCACATCATGCTTGAAGCGAAGAGCCGTGTGTCCTAGGGGTGTGCGGCACCCACGATCCTGATTCCAGCAAGCTGTTGAATCGGGACAGCTGGAATCGCTGTGATCTTGCCAACAAAGCCAACATACTTACTGGTCAGTAACGAGGTTGGTTGTGAGGCGTAACCCCGGAATCACGCTGAAGTATAGTCTTGCAATGTAAATTTCGAGCCGTGAACGGGTCAAGTAAATAGGTTGACAGTTCTCAACCTTTTTTAGATAGTTGAGTAATGTCAACTTCTGCACCACCTATAGAACCGAGCGTGAAATCATCGGCACCGATGAAGCCCGCTCAGGTCATGCTTTCCATCTCCGGCCTCATGGCCGCCATCTTTACCGTTCTGGTTTCGTCCACCGTGGTGGCAACACCAATGCCAGAAATCGTTGCGGATCTTCGCGGTACTAACACCGAGTACACCTGGGTACTGGTTGCGGCCTTCCTGTCCATGACAGTGACCACCCCAATCTGGGGCAAACTCTCCGATATCTTCAACCGCAAGCTGCTGCTACAAATCGGCTTGATCATCTTCGTTGTTGGTACCGTTGCAGCCGGCTTCTCCAGCCAAATCGGTGGCGACTCGCACGAAGGCGCTATGAAGTGGCTTATCGGCTGGCGTCTGATTCAGTCCATCGGTACCGGTGGCCTGATGGCGCTGGTTCAGGTGGTTATGGCTGACATCATCTCGCCTCGCGAGCGCGGTAAGTACATGGGCATCATGGGTGCCGTCATGGCCGTCGGACAGATTGGTGGTCCACTGCTTGGTGGCGTTATCGCCGATAGCTGGGGCTGGGAATGGTGCTTCTACGTTTGTGTGCCATTTGCTGTTGTTGCATTCTTGCTGATCCAGGGAACCCTGCACATCAACCAGGTCAAGCGCGAGACCAAATTCGACTTCCTCGGTGCTGCACTGATCATTAGCGGCATCAGCCTCTTGCTGATCTGGATCAGCTTGGGCGGTAAGACTGCAGACTCAGGTGGATTCGCTTGGGATTCCTCGGAGAGCATCATCATGGTCTCCGCCGCAGCAATACTAATTGCTGCCACCGTTTTCTGGGAACTGCGCATCAAGGAACCAATCATCCCGTTGCGTCTGTTTGCACAGCGCACCTTTGCACTGTCCTCCGTTGCATCGATTGCCGTTGGTGTGACCATGTTTGGTACCGCCGTGTTCCTCAGTCAGTACCTGCAGCTCTCACGCGGCTTCACCCCAACCCACTCCGGTCTGCAGACTTTGCCAATGGTTCTTGGCTCCATGTTTGGTGCCATTGTTGTAGGTCAGTTGATCTCCCGTACCGGTTACTGGAAGAAGTACGTAGTAGGCGGCGGCGTAGTACTGACCGTTGGTCTTTACCTGATGTCGCGTATCGACTACGACACTCCATTGTGGTTTGTGGATCTTGGCATGTTCTTGCTTGGTCTTGGTTCCGGTGTGCTCATGCAGAACCTAGTTCTGGTTACACAGAACTCACTGCCTCCACGAATGATCGGTTCCGGTTCCGGCGCCATTGCCTTCTTCCGTAGCCTCGGCGGCACCATCGGTGTTTCCGTTCTTGGAACCGTGCTTGGTACCCAGGTATCCGACAAAATGAAGTCCGGTATGGACAAGATTCTTGAAGAAATCAACAAGGCTGCCGGTGCTCCGCAGATGTTTGTTGATCACCCTGACTGTGCAGATAGCTTGAAGTCCCTGACCAGCGGCACCGTTCCAGCCGTCAACGACCTATGTGAACCAGTGCGTACCGTCGTGGAAAGCGCCTATGGCCAGTCCATTGCCTTCTTGTTCCTGCTGGTTGTCCCATTGGCAATCGTCACCCTGATCTGTGCAATTTTCCTGCCTAATAAGCCACTGTCCAAGAAGACTGCTTCCGAGCAGATTGAGGAAGAGCTTGGCGGAGAACTTGCTGCCCTTGAGCCAGCCGAACGTGGCGGCCGCGGATACGAAGAACTCATCGCTACCGGTGCGATAACGCTGCCAACTGAAGAAGAGCTGGCCGAAGCGCGTAAGCAGTTGCACGTGGCCCGTCGGATGGATGAGCGCGACCTAGTTGATCAGGTCATGCGTAACCGAAACGCACTTCCTGGTGAAGGCGTTGGGACCACGGGGTCTGAGCAAAACGTCGAACCAAGCGTTGCCCAGAAGCTTCAGAACGCAGAGAGCGAAGTGCACCATGAAGCTGCCCGCGCAGAATTCATGGTTGAGGAACTGCAGGGAGCGCTAGAGCGTGCCCGCGCAGCTCACGCACAAATCGAAGAGCAGGTAGGTAATGCTGTTCACACTCTGAAGTCCTATGATCAGAAGCTAAATGCTCTAGGCGAGCGTGTGGATGACACTGAACGTGCACAGCACGAACTGCGTCTCCAAGCGCAGGCCGAACGCCGTGCGGTTAGCCGGATGCAAGGACGCCACGCAGCACAGAGCGAAGCTACCGCTCCTGCTGAACCACAGCCGGTCGCTGATGCTGGTACTCAGCCTTCGGCACCTGCAAAGCCAGCTGGCGAGCAGCCAAGCGGTACCGATGAAGATTCTCGGAGCGCAGGGTTGTGAGCCGAATGAATGGCCCGGCGCTTGATGACATTGAGGCTGCCTTTGCAAGGCTCGCTCCAATAGTCAAAGGACGCATGGCTAATGCGGCCACGCAGTTTCATCCTGAACTGCGTGGCGCCGGGTTCGCCGTACTTCGCATGGTCTTACTGCGCACGCTGCGTGGGCCCAAGGGAGACGTGACAGTCTCTGAAGTCGTCTCAGACTGCCACATGGACAAGTCCGTTGTTTCTCGTCAGCTCAAGGACTTGAAACAGTGGGGTCTGATTCAGGTGGAACGCTCAGAGCAAGATGCACGCGTGTATCTAGTCAGTCCTACTGACTTTGCGATGAAGCGTTTTGCGGAAATTAAACAGGCTACGCGTTCTGAGTATTCAGACATGTTTAGTGAATGGGATCCTCGGGACTTGTCCGATCTAGCGAAACTGTTGTCGCGCTATTCGGAACAAATGGAACTAAGCAGCCACGTCTCCTAGGCGACGGCGCAGAAGACATAACCCGTGGGTGGTAACTGATCATTGATCAGTTACCACCCACGGGTTTCCTTTGGCTCAATTCGCCGGTTTACAACGTCTTGAGTCGCTGGAACCATCGCATCAGAGAGCCATCCAAGATGATATCGTGAAGGGCTTCACCGTCGAATTCTGCTTCCTCGAAGAGCTTTGCGCTGCAAAGCGCAAAATCTGATCGGCGCTTGCCGCGCCGATATTCTCGTCGTTTTTGGCGAACGTGGCTGGCTTGGTCCCGAGCAATTTGTTCCACTCGCTGACACGGAACTTCTCGAGAGCCTCACGAATTTCATGACGGAGGTCAGCGGTATCTTCAATTGAAGACTCAGTGTCAGTCAGAGGCTCAAGCTGATCAATGAATTTTGTGATTTCCGAAAATTCGCTCTCAAGCTCGACTTCCTCTTGGGCATGAGCAGCATCGTTTTTCGTTGACCGTAGGGTAATGAAGAGCTCTTCAGGATCTAAGTCCATGAAGTCGAAAATCTTCCGTAGCAAGGCTACCTTGACGCCTGTTGAGGAGTGAGTACTAACTTTTAGCCCAGGTACAATTTCGCGGAGGCTAGTTGGATCCGTTGGGCTAGCCGCCGCCTCTACGAATGCGTCATTCGTCCTAGCGAACGAAAACATCTTTTCGCGATCTTTTTCGACTAGTGCCTTCAGAACGTATAGAAGTAAGTCACGCCAGTTTGCGACAGTCGCTTTTGTACCTTCAAACTCAAATCCGATGACATTCTGGTTGGTGAAGTCTGTGTCGGTGCCCATGGGCTCCACCGGTACCGGGACATGCGGTGGCTCGAATTTAGAGAATGGGTAGCTCCAATATTCCAACGCTGTCTTCGTCAAAATCTCACTGCGGGCATTGAGCTGATCCAAGCCCCAAGTATCGCTCTCCTTGAGCAACGAGTTCAGGCGATACGGTGAAAAGTTAAATCCGTTAGGTCGGGTTTTCTTGACGGCGAAATTGCTGTTCGAGTACTCAGAGTTGTAGCCAGTAACCGTTAGGTTGGCGATTCGATGGGCCCATTCGTCGTGGATAGCATCGGCTTCTTCACCTAGGTCCGATCGCCAGTCTTCAGTCAACGTTTGGGGCATGATGTGTTCAATACTCAGTTTGCCGCTCTCGATCCCGGCAGCTATGTCACGCGTATCATTTGAGTCTTGGTTCTCCAGACATTCAAAGATGTACTTTCTGCGTTCAGATTGTACTCGGTACATGTCTCGAGTCCGGAAATCGGCCTGAAAATCTTCATCAGTGGGGAACCAACCACTACCCGATCGGCGTGTAAGTAAATAGGCAAGGACGTCTGAGAACTTATCGTTTGGCTTCCTCAATTTACGGACGTCTTTGTAGAGAAGAGCAAAAATCTTATTTAGCGCGTTCGTTGCCAGTCCGTAAACCCAACGGCGGAAAAGGTAAGACTCAACGATTCTGACCGAGTCTGCGAAGTCAGCTTCTGTGACAGTTCCGTTCTGGTACTCGGCCATCAGTGGCATGAAGAAGGGCAAGGTAACGTCTTGGCGCAGTAAAGCGAGGCGGCGCAGTCGTTCGTCAACCATTGCCGAGCCGGTTTTTGCGCTGAGTATCCGCTTATAGTAGTCAGAATAATCGCGGATCTCCGACATGATTGCTTGGATGTCGCGTTCATCATTGACTATGAACTTTTTGAAACTGTCGAAGACTTGGTCCAGTTTGGGTGTCTTGGAAGTCTTGGTGATTAGATACCAACGAAGGAAAGCGTCGGTATCGTAATTCACGTTCTTTTCCATGCGGTTCCAGTAATCTTCGTACAGCAAGTTTTGTGTTGCTGAAGGAAGCCCCATCAACACGAGATTCCTAATCTTGTCGGCTTCCGAAAGTTCCAAGCCGGTGGAATTGAGGCTCTCGAAAATTCTCTGAGGGTCATCATGCTCTTCCAAATCGAGATGCATGACTTCGAGCTTGTTGATTGATGCCCAGACTTGATCAGCCGTCAATCCGAGTTGAGGTATCCGGGATAAAAAGTACCTGTAATTGGCGGTCACATTTGAGGACTCGATGTATTCGGACGCTGGACCGAAAAGCCTGCGATATGCGTCAGCGTCGTCTTTGACCGGCTTTAGCTTCACCCTTGGTTGCTGAGAAGCCGCGTCGTTCAAGAGATAGCTGTTTCTGATCTTTGTACCCAGTGACGGATCGGACGATTCGATGGATCCAGCGGTGATGAGGTCTGCAAGTGCCAACATTAGCAAGCTAACCGTCGTAAGACGCTGCTGTCCATCGATAACCACCCATCGCCAAGAACCTTCAGTCTTCCCGACGACTGCGCCGAAGAAGTGCTTTGGTCTACCTGACTGCGCGAGATCGATCAGATCTCGAAGTAATTGCTCACAGTGTTTAGATTTCCAATCGTAATTTCGCTGGTAGACCGGAATTAGCAGTTCTTTATTCTGCGCATCGTAAATTCTGAAAACTTCAGTAACTTGACCTCTCATGCCTGAATCTTAGCAATATTGTGGTTCCGGCCGAACCAGCGCATAAAATCGCTTGAAATTCCACAGGGCTAATGTTTTAGAGATGGTAGAGGAGGCCAATTCTGCATTAGCTACCGGATGTCGGCGCCGCTTCGGATAGAAACAAACAGTGCCTCATGAAATCTCGAAATTTCGAAATCTCATGAGGCACCGTTCTAGATGTTTTCTATCGAAGGTTCTTAGACCGACTTCATTCGTGCAACGTTGTCGCGCACAACAGCCTTGAAATCCCCACCGGAAGCGGCAAAGACTTTACGCTGACGCTGGTACTCGGCACCAGCCTCGATGAGACGAATGATGCCTTGAAGTTCCTCTGAACAGCCCAGCTGTTCGGCCACGGGAGCAAGGCGCTTGACTTCTGCACGCAAGTGGTCAGTCACCAACATTTCATCACCCTGAGCATTCAGGATGATGATGGCGTCCAAACCATAGCGGGCTGCGCGCCACTTGTTCTCAACGCGGAACCACGCAGGCATGATTGGGATCTTGTAGCCAGCTTCAATTGACATTGACATGTCGTGAACCAGGCACTGGGTCAAAGCGGTAATTGCCGCAATGTCATCTAGTGAGCTCAAGCCGTCGCAGATGCGCATTTCAACGGTGCCAAAGCGAGGCACTGGGCGTACGTCCCAGCGGATTTCTGAGACATCATCAATCACGCCGGTATGCAGCATGTCTGCGATATGTGCTTCGTATTCAGACCATGAATTGAAGTGGAAAGGGATGCCGGCGGCCGGAAGCTGCTGGAACATTAGTGAACGCTGGGAGGCGTAGCCGGTGTCTTCTCCACCCCAGTATGGGCTGGAAGCACTCAGCGCCTGGAAATGTGGCTGGTAATTGATCAAGCCATCGGTGATAGGCAAGGCCTTATCTCGGCTATCCAAACCAACGTGAACGTGTACACCGTAGATCACCATTTGGCGGCCCCACCACTGGGTGCGGTCAATCAGCTTGGCGTAGCGGTCTTTGTCGGTGACCGGCTGCAACGTTGGTGCTGCGAACGGGTGGGAGCCTGCGCAGTACAGATCTACTCCGTGGTCTCCGGCAACGTCATTGAGCATTCGCACGTTGGTGCGAAGTTCCTCAGCAGCACTGGCCACTGTCTTGTGCACACCGGTGACTACCTCAACGGTATTCATCAGCAACTCTGGCTTGACCGTTGGGTGCTCATCTTCATGGCTCAGACCAGCATCTTTCTTGAGCTGGTCAAGGACATCTTCAGCTACCGAGCACAAGTCCGCGTCTTCGCGATCGACTAGAGCAATTTCCCATTCAACACCAATGGTGGATTGGGCGGATTTGGCGAACTCGATTTTCTGCACGGTGCTCCTTGTGATGACTACTCGGGCGGATCACTCCGGAGCCGAACAAACAGGACAGGAGATTCACCGAAAATCGTTGTTTCTCCATACCCATTCTATATATTGCAACTCGTCGGTTGGGATAGCGAACCGATGGGAGGTGCATCACCTCAGATTAGTGAGGTGATACTTCGAAAGCTACACGCTTATCTCCAATACGTGCCAGCATCAGCGTTGCTCGGTTCTTCGCGCCCTTGGGTGCGCCGGCCAGAAGAATCTTGCGTAGCTCTTCTGGCGTTGCATCAACTCCGCGCTTTTTGATGTCCAAGGTGCCAATGCCATTGGCCTTGACCCAGCTACGCAGTTTCTTCACGTTGTAGTCGTGAACTGCTAGCACTTCATAACCACGAGCAAAGGGAGTGGAGATCTTATCTTCATGCGTGAAGTAGGCAATGTGCTCATCAAGCAGATGCCCTCCGGTGCTTTCCAAAAGCTTTGAAATCAGATGAGAACGGATCACCGCACCATCGGGTTCATAGATGTGCGCAGCCAGTTCACCAACTTCAGCTAACTTGTCATCTTTGTCCGCCACAGGGCTCGTCAATTCATGAGCGCCATCTTTGTCGATGACCAGAGCAGCGCGAGCCACGTTCTCACGCTTGAGTTTGCCAAACCAGAGGCACGCTTCAATGACTGATCCGTGATCAGAAATCCACACAGATTCTGCATTCGCAGGAATGGCATCGTGGGGCAGGCCTGGGCCAAGCTTCACGCCAACATCTAGTCCGGAATCAACCAGTTTCTCAACAAAAGACAGGGAGGGGAGAAGGCCTCTGGGTCAAAGAGTCTGCGGGTACTACCGGCGACATCGGTTCGGCGTGCCGGATCAAGCCAGACTCCGTCAATTCCAGTCAGGTCTGTTTCCTCAGCTCCACCGTGCACAACCTTGGCATTCTCAAATGGCATCAGGTTCAACGTGGTTGCTGCCGCGGTGGTTTCATCTTTTTCTACCGCGGTGACCTGCAGTCCGGCACTTGCCAGTGCAATCGAGTCAGTACCAATACCGCAGCCGAGGTCAGCCACGTGGGTTGCGCCAGCCTTGGTGAAGCGTTGGGCATGTAGCCCGGCGATGGTCAGCCGGGTGGCCTGTTCCAGACCGGCCGGAGTGAAAATCAACGAGTCAGCAAAAGGGCCAAACTTGACGCGGGCTTTGTAACGAAGCTCGGACTGGGCAATGACCGCACGAACCACTTCTGGTGCGTGCCCGTCCTTGCGCAGTTTTTCATTCAGGGTCCACGCTGCATCCTTGGAAGAGACCATGGATGGATCAATGGTGGAAAGCAATTGCCAGCCTTCTGCAGAAAGCAGAGCGGCGAATTGTTCGTTGAGCGTTGAGTCGTTAGAAGCCTGAGCCATGTCTCAAGCCTAGCGTTGATAGTTTGCTTGTTTTGTCTAGAAGCCTGTTGCCTCCAGTTGGGCGATGTGACCTATGTGACACTACGGCGTCATATTCAGATTCTCTTGATGGTCTTGAAGGTCGGTGCAATCGGGTGCTGCCCACGCCTCGGGAGAGATCGGAGTCAGGGCATTTGGGTTCAAACTGTGAAGCGTGATTCTTGGCTGGCTAAGCGAAGCTGTTTCATGGAGTGCCATTTGTTTAGAAAGCGTAATGCTTTGTTGCATCCTTCAAATGTTTCTGGCGGGTAGAGCTTTGGCTGATTTAGAGTCAGTCGTTCGAGTTAGCGAGCTGCGAAGCCAGATTGCTCGTGTTGCGCGATAAAGGCGAAGTGCATAGAGGAAAACTGAAGTGACTCAGGTCGCATTCGGTCATGGTTTGGTGTTCCATGGCACCTGTGAAGAAATCTATGCAGCGAACGACAACGACGTCGAGCAATCAATTGCCAACAAGTGTCGGGGACCTGAACGACCCTGCGCCACTGGCTCAAAACCAACTCAAGCGCGGCATGAGTAGTCGCCACCTACAGATGATTGCCATCGGTGGGTCTATCGGTACCGGCTTGTTTGTCGCCTCGGGTGGAACCATCGCGGAGGCTGGACCTGGCGGCGCTTTGGTGGCCTATGCGGCAGTCGGCCTGATGGTCTACCTGTTGATGCAATCACTGGGGGAGATGACTGCCAAGCTCCCGGTGGCTGGTTCCTTTCAAACCTTCGCTACCCGATTTGTTTCACCCTCGTTCGGCTTCGCCATTGGCTGGAACTACTGGTTCAACTGGGCCATCACCGTTGCTGCTGAACTTGTAGCCGCCGGCATCGTCATGAGCTTCTGGTTGCCCGATGTTCCGGGCTGGATTTGGGCTGCAGTATTCCTCGTGGCGCTAACGGCACTAAACGCGCTCTCGGCCAAAGCTTTCGGCGAAGGTGAGTTCTGGTTGGCCATGATCAAAGTTGCCACCGTGGTAGCTTTCTTGGCTGCTGGCGTGTTGATGATCTTCGGAGTGCTCGGAACGCAAAGTGACCCACTGGCCAACTGGAGGGAAGGCAAAGAAGTCTTCCATGGTGGTTGGCTGTCCATTCTTTCAGTATTCATGATTGCCGGTTTCTCTTTCCAAGGCACCGAGCTGGTGGGTGTTGCTGCCGGTGAAGCTAAGGACCCCCGCCGAGAAGTTCCCAAAGCAATCCGCCGAGTCTTCTGGCGCATCATGCTCTTCTACATCGGTGCCATCTTCATCATCGGTTGCCTCATTCCTTTTGCTGACCCCAGCCTGTTGGCCAGCGGTGAAGCGGATGTTGCTTCCTCACCTTTTACTTTGGTCTTTGAACGCGCAGGCATTGCCTTTGCTGCGGCAGCAATGAACGCAGTGATTCTTACAGCGATTCTCTCTGCCGGGAACTCCGGTCTTTATGCCTCTACCCGCATGCTCTACTCCATGGCCCATGACGGAAAGGCTCCCAAGATTTTTGGACGCACCAATTCCCGCGGTGTTCCGATTATCGCTCTGATGGCTACGGCAGCGGTGGGTCTGTTTGGGTTCCTGACCGCACTGGTAGGGCAGGGTGCCGCCTACACCTGGTTGCTCAACGTCTCCGGACTATGCGGATTTATTGTCTGGGTAGGCATCGCCGCATCACACTACCGCTTCCGGCGCGGCTATTTGGCGCAGGGCTATAGCGTCAAAGATCTTCCGTACCGTGCACCATTGTTCCCCTTGGGTCCTATCGTGGCGTTCATAATGCTTATTGCCGTGATTGTTGGACAGAACTATCAGGCGGTATTAGCCGGTCATGGCCTGGAAGTACTGTCCGCCTACATTGGTCTGCCACTATTCCTCGGGCTGTGGTTGGGGCACCGGTTGGTCACTAAGTCAAAGATGGTCACCCTTGAACAGATCGATCTTTCGGCTCCGGAGGACATCGAAGAGTCGGCTGCTGTGCGCTCTGCGCGAACCGGTGTGACGAACTAAGGGCATTCGTTAGCACTCGCCTTGACCGAGTGCTAAAGCACGTCCTAAAGTCAGTGTTGGAAGTTCTGCACACTTTATTGGGTGTGGAACCACCGCCTGACTGGATACCACCAACTGGCACCGCGACGACGGTTGGTCCAATGCCATAGGGCGCACCCCTACCACCATTGGTTCGTACACGAAAAGGAGAGACCATGTCTGTCTCCATCAAGCCGCTCGAAGACCGCATTGTCATCAAGCAGGTCGAAGCCGTAACCACCACCGCTTCGGGCCTTGTTATCCCTGATTCCGCTAAGGAAAAGCCACAGGAAGGCACCGTTGTTGCAGTAGGCCCCGGCCGCATTGACGACAAGGGTAACCGCGTTCCTGTAGACGTTGCTGAAGGCGACGTAGTTCTGTACTCGAAGTACGGCGGAACCGAGGTCAAGGTCGGCAACGAAGAGTACCTCGTACTCTCGGCTCGCGACGTACTGGCAGTTGTCGTAAAGTAACGCCACCCTCTCTAAAGTTTCAGGAGAAAATGCATGGCTAAGCAGCTAGCATTCAACGAGGAAGCGCGACGCGCACTCGAAGCGGGCATTGATAAGCTCGCGAACACGGTGAAGGTTACCCTCGGCCCACGCGGTCGTAACGTGGTGCTTGCCAAGACCTGGGGCGCCCCGACCATCACCAATGACGGTGTCACCATTGCGCGTGAGATCGATCTTGAAGATCCATATGAAAACCTTGGCGCACAGCTGGCCAAGGAAGTAGCCACCAAGACCAATGACGTAGCAGGCGACGGTACCACCACCGCCACCGTGCTCGCTCAGGCACTGGTTAAGGAAGGCCTGAAGAACGTAGCTGCAGGTGCTGCACCAGGTGATGTCCGTAAGGGCATCGAGCTGGCCACCGAGGTTGTTTCGCAGGCACTGGCTGCTAACGCAGTAGAGGTAGCGGATAAGGTTGCCAACGTTGCTTCCATCTCCGCTCAGTCCGATGAAATCGGCGAACTGCTTGCTGAGGCTTTCAAGACTGTTGGCACCGATGGTGTCATCACCATTGAAGAGTCCTCCACCACCGCTACCGAATTGGTAGTGACCGAGGGGATGCAGTTCGACAAGGGCTACCTCTCGCCACAGTTCATCACCGACCAGGAGCGCCAGGAAGTTGTTCTGGAAGACGCCCTGATCTTGATCAACCCTGCCAAGATCTCCACCGTGGCTGAATTCCTGCCACTGCTGGAAAAGGTTTTGGAAACCAAGAAGCCACTGCTGATCATCGCCGAGGACGTTGAGGGTGAAGCCCTTTCCACCCTGGTGGTCAACAAGCTGCGTGGCCTGCTGAACGTGGTAGCCGTCAAGGCTCCAGGCTTCGGCGACCGCCGCAAGGCAATGATGCAGGATCTGGCTATCCTTACCGGTTCCCAGGTTGTCTCGCCAGAACTGGGCTTGTCCCTAGATCAGGTAGGCACCGAGGTTCTTGGTTCCGCACGCCGCGTGACCATCACCAAGGATTCCACCACCATCGTTGATGGTGCCGGAACCGATGAAGATGTTGCTGAGCGTGTAGCCCAGCTGAAGGCTGAGCTGAACCGCACCGATTCGGAGTGGGACCGCGAAAAGCTTTCCGAGCGTCTGGCCAAGTTGGCTGGCGGCATCGGCGTCATCAAGGTGGGCGCATCCACCGAGGTTGAGCTCAAGGAACGCAAGCACCGCATCGAGGACGCAGTGTCCTCTACCCGTGCCGCCCTTGAAGAAGGCATCGTTGCCGGTGGCGGTACCGCCCTGGTTGACGCTCTGACTGCTCTTGATACCGATAGCTCCATTGTTGGCCTTGAAGGTGACGTTGCAGCTGGTGTGGCCATCGTGCGCCGTGCACTGGTTCAGCCAATGTTCTGGATCGCTACCAATGCCGGCTTCGACGGTTCAGTAGTTGTTTCCAAGGTGGCAGAGTCTCCAGCTAATGAGGGCTTCAACGCCAAGACTGGCGTTTACGAGAACCTGATCAACGCAGGTGTCATTGACCCAGTCAAGGTCACCCGTTCGGCACTGCGTAACGCAGCATCGATCGCAGCACTCGTGCTGACCACCGAAACCCTGGTAGCCGAGAAGGCCACCGAGGTTGAGGAAGACGCACACAGCCACTAAGTCATTGACTAGGCTTTGAAGCCGCCGTCGGATCAAGTTCTTACTTGTTCCGGCGGCGGCTTCTTTTGCTGTTCTAGCAATGAGAACATACGTATTGATTTGGAGCTCGCTACCGTTTTTATCAGTTTCGAGTTCAACTAACAGGAAGAAGACCAAGAAGAATGCGCATTCATTGGCTGAAAAGGCTGACCACAAAGCAAAGACGCATGGTGAACGAAGAGCTTCGTTCGTTGGGGCAAGCAGACGTGGCAGATGGAATTGAAGAATACTTAGCGACAAACGAGTACATGACTTCAGATTTTTCCGGTTCTTCAGGTGCGATTTCGGGACTTTTAAGTGGCATTTCGATTATCGTCGGCATCTGGTTTGTCGACGCCATTTCACTCGGACCCAAGATATATGTCGTTGCTTTCGCTGGAATGATCGTTAGCGTGTCCCTGATCGCCATGTACAAGCACGGCGTTCACGATGCTACTCGACTAGCCACCGTGGCGATCATCCAAGAACGGGCATCCCGTCATGAAGGCAGCGGTGCTGGCAGATCTAGCCTCGATTCCATGAATTGGTTCATGACCGGAACGGCAGCAACGGCATCCGCGGCATTGACGTATCTAATTGTTGGAAGACGTAGAGCTAAGTAAGATACGTTTCTATCAGTCCGAGCTGTTTCAGTGACAGCCATTTTCTTGATGTTGGTTGTACTGATCAGTAGTGATACACGTCAAAGTGCCGTGTTCACAGGGAATTTGACGGTTCCATCGCTCAGCTAACCTTGCGCAAGTCAGCTCAATACAAGCTCTGCATTTATTCCGTGATCAGCGTTCAAGGGCCTTTCAACCTGTGTGGGGAACACAGCGTCGATTGATAGGCTCAATAGTTGTCTGACGTGTCAAGAAGATCAAACACCGAAGTCATGCCCGAGTCCCCGACGGAAGCATAGCTTGTGACTACCGCCCTCAAACAGCCCCGGAAAAGCACAAAAGGTGCAAACTTCCGGGTCGACTTACAGGGTCTTCGAGCCTTAGCCGTATTGCTGGTGATGTCCTATCACATATGGTTCTCCAAGGTCTCCGGGGGAGTCGACATCTTCTTGATGCTCTCCGCTTTTTCCTCACCTCATCCACCGCTCGCAGAATTTCTCGCGGTGAACGCACGCCACTCATTACTGGATGGCTGCACCGGTTCTCCAGACTAATCCCGCAAGCTGCGACGGTGATCATCAGCGTTATCGTTGCCGCCTGGATCATCTTGCCCAGTAGCCGCTGGGTGGAGCTCATCGATCAGTCCAGAGCATCAATGCTCTACAAACAGAACTGGTATCTGGCTAATCATCAGGTCGATTACTACGCGTTCAACACAGACTCAGCCTCACCGCTACAGCACTTCTGGTCCTTATCCGTTCAGGGACAAATCTTCATTCTCTGGCCCATAGTCTTGGCCTTCAGTGCACTGATCTGGAAGCTGTTCTCCAAGCGTTTCAACTTCGCGTGGGTTGCCGGAACGCTCTTCGGATTGATCTTCATTGGATCTCTCGCGTTTTCCATCAACATCACTGCCACTAACCAGCAGGTTGCCTACTTCCACACCGGCGCACGCCTTTGGGAATTTGCTCTCGGTTCCTTGTTCGCCCTGACCTTGCCCTGGCTGAACACCCTGCCAGAGAAGATCCGCCGAGTTGCCGGCTGGGTAGGAATGCTCACCATCATTGGCAGCGGAGCCGTGCTGGATGTCCAAGGTCAGTTCCCGGGCTTCATGGCTTTGGTCCCAACGCTAGGCGCCGCGATGATTATCGCTGCCCCTGCACCTCGCAACTGGGCCAACCCATCAGGGTTCTTGTCCATGAAGCCATTGGTGAAGCTCGGCGACCTGTCCTACGGCATGTACCTGTGGCACTGGCCAATGCTGGTCTTCTACCTAGAAGCCTCCGGCAAGGAGCACGCTTCCTTCCTTGACGGAACGGTACTGATCATTTCTGCCATCGCGGCTTCATGGGTCACCACCAACTTTGTTGAGAAGCCGGCGGTCAATTGGCAAAACAACTTCAGCTTCCCGCACTGGGTACCGCAGACAGGTATCAGGGTCCTCGGCCAGGTGGCAGTGGTGGCCATTGGACTGGGCATCGTCAACCTCTCCGTGACCGCGTGGACCAACAATGTGGCTCACCGAAGTGCCGTCGCCGCCACCCAAAGCGTTGCCGACAACCCCGGAGCCACCGCAACCGAGGACTGGGATCCTTCACCTGCCGCATTGACGTTGCCTTTGGCCACCGAGCTGGAAGATGAATGGCAGTCTCCAGGTAGCTCCTGCGCCGGGTCCAACAGCCCTCACGATGAGCGCATCATGTTCTGCGAACAGGGTGGAAACTTTGATGGTTCTCCAGATGTGGTGTTGCTGGGGGATTCGCACATGCAGCACTGGTCCGAGGCCGCCGCTTCTGCAATTGAAGAATCCGGTGGAAGCTGGGTAATGGTATTCCACCCCGGATGTCGTTATGGCTCAGAAGCGGACCGCTCAGAAGCTGAATGCGCTGACTTCCAAGATGCAGCCCAAAAATATGTCACTGAGCTGAAACCCAAAATGGTGATGACCACGGCCACCAAGACCGTGGCCGACACAGCCGATGATGGCCGTACGCCGGGGCAGCAGGAAACCATGGTGGACCACTACGCCGAAGCTATCCAGCCATTCCTCAATGTAGGCAGCAAGGTCATCGCCATGCGCGATACCCCGCGCTACACCTACTCCATAGCCGAATGCGTTGATAATCATGCCAAGCACCCTGAAGCCTGTGACGGATCGGCTTCTGAAGCATTAGCTCAGACGAACCCGGTTCAAGGTTTCTTGGCGGATCATGATTATGGCAAGCAAGTTGTCTCATTAGATATGACCGGCTTGCTCTGCCCTGATGGGGTCTGCAAAGCTGTGATCGGTAATGTTTCAACGTACTTAGATGATTCACATCTATCCAAGACGTTTGTTGTTAGTGCCAAGCGCCAATTTGCTGATGCCTTCACCAAGGCCACCGGCTGGCAATAAGTCCTATCGGAGACCTGTTAACGCATGAGCTTGGACACAGAGTCCCGTACGGGAATAACGCTAGCGCCAAAAGGGCTCTACCATTTAACCAACCTCCGCATCCGCTCCGAAAGGTTCCTACGTGACTGAGTTCAACCCCTTTGCCTTTGAAGGACTCACCTACGACGACGTATTGCTGTTGCCTGGCCCGACGGATGTAATCCCTTCGGACGCTGACACCACCACGCGATTCACCAAGCGCATCAACATTGCAGTGCCAATCAGCTCCGCTGCAATGGACACCGTCACCGAAGCCCCAATGGCTATCGCACTGGCACGCCAGGGCGGCATCGGCGTGATCCACCGCAACCTCTCCATTGAGGCCCAGGCCAAGCAGGTTGACCAGGTAAAGCGTAGCGAGTCGGGCATGATCACCGACCCAGTCACCGTGCACCCGGGCGCCACCTTGGCTGAATGGGATGAGCTGTGCGCACAGTACCGCGTCTCCGGTCTGCCAGTAGTTGATGAGAACCGTAAGCTGCTGGGCATCATCACCAACCGCGACACCCGCTTTGTTCCTCGCGAACAGTTCATGACCACCAAGGTCTACGAAGTCATGACCGGCATGCCACTGGTGACCGCTCAGGAAGGCGTAGCCCCTGAAAAGGTTATCGAGCTGCTTTCCAAGAACCGTATCGAGAAGCTTCCGCTGATTGATGATGATGGCAAGCTGACCGGTTTGATCACCGTCAAGGACTTCGACAAGGCCGAGCAGTACCCACTGGCCACCAAGGACGACGAAGGTCGTTTGCGCGTAGCAGCAGCCGTTGGCTTCTTCGGTGAAGGCTACGAGCGCGCCATGACCTTGATTGACGCTGGCGTTGACGCCCTGGTGGTTGACACCGCTAATGGTCACTCCCAGGGTGTTCTGGAAATGATTGCTCGCCTGAAGAAGGATCCTGCTGCTGCCCACGTAGATGTGATCGGTGGACAGGCCGCAACCCGCGAGGGTGCTCAGGCAATTATCGATGCCGGCGCTGACGCCATCAAGGTTGGCGTGGGCCCAGGCTCGATCTGCACCACCCGTATTGTTGCCGGTGTTGGCGTACCGCAGGTTACCGCGATCTACGAAGCAGCTAAGGCTGCTATCCCAGCTGGTGTGCCACTGATCGCTGATGGCGGTTTGCAGCACTCGGGCGATATCGGCAAGGCACTGGTTGCCGGCGCTGACTCGGTGATGCTCGGCTCGCTGCTGGCAGGTACCGCAGAGTCGCCTGGTGACCTCGTCTTCATGAGCGGCAAGCAGTTCAAGGCTTACCGTGGCATGGGCTCGCTGGGCGCCATGGAAACCCGAGGCAAGAACACCTCGTACTCCAAGGATCGTTACTTCCAGGCGGATGCACCTTCCAACGAGAAGCTGATCCCTGAGGGCATTGAAGGTCAGGTTCCTTACCGCGGCCCATTGTCCGCAGTGGTTCACCAGCTCACCGGTGGCCTGCGCCAGACCATGTTCTACGTCGGTGGCCGAACCATTCCAGCACTGAAGGAGCGCGGCAAGTTTGTTCGCATCACCTCCGCTGGTCTGAAGGAGTCGCACCCGCACGACATCATGATGACCGTTGAAGCCCCGAACTACCGTTCACGCTAAACTCATCTGAAAATTTCCCGTCCGGGATGACGCTCAAGCGTTGTTCTGGGCGGGATTTTTCGTTTCAGAAGTAAGGGATTTCCACAGAGGACTTGTTGCATTGTCCGTACCGCGGCTCTCCTAATTCCTTGGATGATTAGCCTTGTTCACTGGTCAGTTCCAGCTGTCTCCTCGTTCCTTCTTTTCAAAGTATTTCTTCTTTGTGTTCTCACGAGCTTGCGACGTGATTCGGTCTATGTCGTCAGAGAAATGTTCTTTGGACATCGTCTTGAAATCATCAAACATCCTCTGTTCTTCTTCTGGAGACAAACCAGGAATCCAACTCTTTGTGAGGAGAATTTCTGCTGCATTGAGAACTGCAACAAGCGCCAGGAGTAGTGTTGCGGCTGCTATGTCATTGGTGATTCCGAAGGTCGCAACAAAAGTAATGAGCAAGGCGGCTGAGAACGGCAGGAGAACATACGCGAGTCCTCCCGGTTGGGTCCGGTTTCGCTGTTTGACTATCGGCCGTTCAATGACAGCGCTCATGAATTCTGCGATGAGGTAGGAGCAGAATAGGGCAACTGCCAATTGCCCGAGCGCGGTATCAAGTTTGAAAACTAGAGTGCATAACCAGGCGAGCAAGAATGCCAGCACGGCTTTGACGGCCCCAGTCATGAGATGGCCACTGATTGATTGGCTGAGTGAGGGGAATCTAGTCTGTTCTGTTGGCACACTTCACCCTATCTTTTCGCATGGTTTCCTAGAAGCAGGCCGCGACAACTCCATTGAGTCCAAGGGCCGCCTTTACCAGTTCCGCAGCTGCTGGACCCATCTGTGCCGCGAACTGTCCGCTTCGAATGGCCGACCATATGCCGGATACGCTCTTGAAGATTGCTTTGGCCTCTTTGAACCAGCCGATGATTTTTCCAATTGAAATGCCGTCCTTCGCACCCTGGAATATGATCCACAATTCCCTAGCGCGCTAAATACTTAAGTGGGAGAATAAAAGAGCACTCCAGAAATGGGGCGTCGTGGGATTAGGTGGCACCAAGTCCCTCGTAGCCATCTCTCAGAGGTGCGGAGCCCAGTGCGGTTACACCGAGCTCAGCGGCCGTATGGAGAACCACTTAGAGGACCTCAATAATGAGCCTCAAGAGGGCCACGATAAGTCTTGAAACACTGGTGAGCGTTGGACTTTCGTGGCCTTCAGCTTGCAATGGCAAGGCCTGAGGCACTTCTTCTGCTTCTTCATGGGTCATCACTCAAATCAACGGATCCTTTTCAGAACCACCAGTCGGGTACGCGGGCTGAACTTACCCGCGTTTGAAATTGAGCTGATTAGTTACCGGACCACCCCAACGACGTGCTGAATTAGTCTTCTACTAGCGCTCACTAGCTTAAGTAGTCTTAAGTGCCTCACGCTTGGTTGCAATCAACGGTGAACAATTCGCGCGCAACAGCGTCTTAGGTCGGCGGAAGGCGTTCAGAACTACTTAAGGTTGTTTAACGCATTTTCATGAATTGTAATGGTGATCACAGGAAGTATTGAGAACCACTTAATTCACCAATGGAGGTGCGCGTTGACTATTCAGTCGCAGTTGTCGCTTCGGCCTTCGCGCGTCTCCGCTGCCGCCGTCGCTCGTACCGCTGGCGTTTCTGCTGCCACGGTCAGTTACATCATGAATGGACGGCCCGGTGCTTCTGCAGAAACGCGAAGGCACGTACTGAAGGTGGCCGGTGAATTGGGCTACCGCCCACACAACACCGGCGAAGGCCACGATCCGTTGCTTACCAGGGTTGTCGGGTTGGTTCTGCCCAACATCGTGAACCAGATGTATACGTACTGGTCTCAGCACATCATCAATGCGACCACGGCTGCGGGCTTTGATGTCTTTGTTGCAACAACTGGTGATGATCCGGAAGCACTTGCGCAAGTTGCAGAGACACTGGCCGCTCGAAACGTGGACGGCGTGATCATTGCGGCGGCAATACGGGAAGACTCTCGCTCGTTGAGAACTTTTCGCCAGAAAAGGATTCCATACGTTTGCCTGTCCCGCAGTTCTGAGCATCTACCCGGCGATTTTGTCGGCATAGATGATGACAGTGCTGCGGAGGAGCTGATGACTCACGTGCTAGATCATGGCTACACCGAAGTAGCTACGATCATTGGTCCGCGAACTTCGACCGCTTCGCAAACCCGCGAGCACGCCTTCGTTAGAGTCGCTGGTTCTCGGGGAGTCCGAATAACGGGGGAGCGCCGAATTAGCACCAAACTTAGTTCGGAAGGCGGGCAGGTCGCCGCGAAACGATTATTCGATTCAGGCAACTCGCCACGCGCAATCGTTTGCGGCTCAGATGAAATTGCCCTGGGCGTCATGGAACATGCGCTTTCTCGCGGATTGAAAATACCGCAGGACGTCGCTGTTGTGGGCTCGGATGGGCTTAAGCGAAGCCGATCAAAACTCATCGGACTGACAACGATTGTTCAACCAGTTCAAGAGATGGCGGAAAAGTCCTTCGAGCTCCTGTTGGAGCAGATCGTCGAACCTCGAAAGACCTATAAACAAATCATTTGTGGTCACGGCCTGCACATTGGCGTGACTTGTGGCTGTACCAGCGAATAGCATCCGCCAGCCAGATCCATTCATCGCGTCAAATTCATTGAATAGGCCCACGGGCCATTAATTGTCATGCTCTCATGCAGAAGGAATGTCTCATGCAGACTACAAAATCCACTTCGAACATGCGCTCACCAGAGGTGCTCAACAAGGTAATTTTCCGGCGCATCATGCCGTTGCTCATCGCCGCGTATGTCATCGCATTCATCGATCGAACCAACATTGGTATGGCTAAAGATCGCATGGAAATTGACCTTGGAATATCCGCTACCGCCTATGGAATCGGTGCCGGTCTGTTCTTCCTGACCTACGCACTTTCCGAGATCCCTTCAAACCTGATCATGCATAAGGTCGGCGCCCGTTTTTGGATCATGAGAATCATGATCACCTGGGGCATACTCTCCGCATGCATGTCGCTTGTCCAAGGCGAATGGACCTTCTACATCTTGCGCATGCTACTTGGCATCGCTGAGGCAGGACTTTTCCCGGGCGTCATTTACTTCATCACCCAGTGGTTCATGGTCAAGGACCGTGCTCGCGCTAATGGGCTGTTCTTGCTTGGCGTGGCACTTGCAAATGTTATCGGTGCTCCGCTGGGCGGGCTGCTGCTGACTCTAGATGGCCTTGGCGGTCTGCACGGTTGGCAGTGGATGTTTATTATCGAGGGAATCCCTGCTTGCTTCTTGGCTATCGCGGTCTGGAAACTTCTTCCAAACAAACCAACCGAGGCAAAATTCCTGAGCAGGGCTGAGGCCGAAGATCTTGAAGCCCGTATTGCGGCTGAAGAGACCGCAGGCGCGAAGGCAGCCGGTAATTCCAAACTGATTCACGTACTCAAGGACAAGCAGATCCTCCTAGTCGTAGCGATCTACTTTGCCCATCAAATCGCGGTCTATGCCTTGAGCTTCTTCCTGCCTTCAATCATTGGCACCTACGGCGAACTATCTTCTATTCAGATCGGTCTGCTGACTGCCATCCCTTGGTTCTTCTCAGCAATCGGCGCACTACTGATACCTCGTCTAGCAACCAATGGATCACGCTCACGAGCCATAGCCGGTGCAAGCATGGTCGGCATCGTTGCAGGTTTCACCCTCGGTGCACTAGGTGGTCCTGTTCTGGGATTGATCGGATTCTCCCTGGCAGCGTTCAACTTCTTTGCACTTCAGCCGATCCTCTTCACGTACCCGCTACGCGACTGACTGGTGCGGCTCTTGCGGGAGGCATTGCATTTGTGAACACCATCGGTCTCTTCGGCGGATTCCTCGGCCCTTACGTCATGGGACTCCTAGAGGAAATCACAGGCAACAAGATGTCCGGGCTGTGGTTCATTGTCGCCATGTGCGTCATGGGAGCGTTGCTGACTTTGAAATTACGCAGAGGCACAGAAGACCCTTCCGCAGCCAACGGTTCCGGCCACTAAAACGACAATTTTCAGGAGCAACGGAATTATGAGTAATTCAAGCAACAAATTAGACCTTGATGGTTTACGAGTCCTTGTCACCGCAGGCGCCGCCGGCATCGGTCTGGCAATTGCGACAGAATTCAAGAACCTCGGCGCAACCGTCTTCGTTACGGACATTAGCGCCGATGCGGTTCGCGCCGCTCAAGCTTCTGGATTTGAAGCTGCCGTGAGCGACGTATCGGACGAGAAACAAGTCCGCAGTTTGGCCACGCAGGTAAAGGATTCCCTCGGCGGACTTGATGTCTTAGTTAATAACGCCGGAATTGCCGGACCGACTGGTCCCATCGAGACGATTGACTCTCAAGGATGGACAAGCACTTTTGATGTGAATGTCCACGGACAGTTCTTCTGCATCAAGCACTTGCTGACGCTTCTACGAGAATCTGACCGAGCATCGATTATTAACCTGTCGTCTGCCGCAGGCCGTCTCGGTATGGCCGGACGCAGCCCATACTCCGCTTCAAAATGGGCTGTTATCGGCTTGACCAAAACACTGGCGATCGAGCTTGGGGCAGAAGGAATTCGCGTGAACGCTATTTGTCCAGGCGCGGTCAACGGTCCACGGATTCAGTCCGTGATCGAGGCCAAGGCAACGATGCTGCAACGCCCTGTCGACGAAGTCTCCAATCTTTACCACGCACAGTCTTCACTGAACGAGCTGGTCGAAGCATCAGACATTGCAAACATGGCGGTGTTCCTTGCTAGCCCCATGGCACTACGCATCAACGGCCAGGCCATGGCTGTAGACGGAAACACCGAGAAGCTTTACTAGAAAGGGACATCGTGAAAAACAAACGCAAAGTAATCATCACCAGTGCTGTAACCGGGGCAATCCATACTCCCTCGATGTCCGAGCATCTGCCCGTCACCGCAGATGAAATTGCTGAGGCCGCTATTGGCGCGGCAAAGGCCGGTGCTGCAATAGTTCATATGCATGCGCGAGACCCGAAGGACGGGCGTCCATCCCAAGACCCCAAGCACTTCGAACCCATCTTAGAAAAACTGAAAAACGGCACTGACGCGGTCATCAATATTACGACTGGCGGATCTCCACATATGAGCGTTGAAGAACGCATGATTCCAGTGGCGACCTTTGAGCCGGAGCTTGCTTCACTCAATATGGGATCAATGAATTTTGGGCTCTTCCCGATGCTCGATCGGTTCAAAGAATTTGAGCATGAATGGGAACGTGAAGCCCTAGAAAAGTCACGCGATCTTGTCTTCAAGAATACTTTCGCTGACATTGAGAAGATCCTCGAAATTGGCAATGCCAACGACACGAGGTTTGAGTTCGAATGTTACGACATTTCCCACTTGAATAACCTGAGCCACTTCCACCAACGTGGATTGGCACGCGGGCCACTGTTTGTACAGTCAGTCTTTGGCCTGTTGGGCGGAATTGGCGGACACCCAGAGGACCTGATGCATATGCGTCGTACCGCGGACCGGCTCTTGGGCGATAACTACGAATGGTCGATTCTCGGTGCTGGCAAGAACCAGATGCCTCTGGCAACCATTGGTGCAGCTATGGGGTCTCACGTACGTGTTGGTCTCGAAGACTCTTTGTGGATCGGTCCGGGTCAGCTTGCCGCATCTAATGCTGAGCAAGTTACCCGAATCCGCACGATTCTCGAAGCTTTGAACTTTGAAGTTGCCAGCCCGGATGAAGCGCGCGAGATGCTTTCGTTGAAGGGCCGGGACAAGGTCGGTTTCTAGACACACATCTCGGCAAAAATGATGGAAGTCCGCGAAGATCACGGACTTCCATCTTTCTTAGCTCCGAAAGCCTGATAAAAAGTAGCCAAATCGGTTCCAACCGCCGCGCAAATTGGCGAGGGCTGGTAGGTTTCATTTCTTCAGTTGGAAGGCTTGCTTGCCTTCTGATTCCAATAACCTTTAGAAACAGCAAGCCAAATTGCCGCGCCAAGTACGCACCCTAAAGAGTTAGCCACGACATCAGTAAGTGTGGCGAAGCGGTTGGGGAGGAACAGTAGCTGGCCTAGTTCTATCAAGCCGGAGACAACGAAGCCTGCGAGGGCTGCCGTCCAGAACCGGCGAAGTCCTACGCCTAGAATGATGCCCAGCGGAACGAAGAAGATCACGTTGGCTGAAAATTCGACGAACTCGTAGTTCACAAAAGCTGGAGCGCCGTGAGCATGCAACCAGTGCAAGGTCTGTGTTAGTTCTGGTCCTGCGGATGAATCGACGGGGACAGGCCAAAACGCGATCACCATCATTGCGAGCAAGTACAGCAATGGCAAAGCCCAGCGTCGGAGCATATGGCGGCTAAGCAAAGTTCTCAGTGGGCTCCTTGACGCTGTTCATGAATTCGGGTGTTAATGCACTACCCAAGATACTCGAAGATCAGTTTTTGGCTCCGCTGCCCGAGGTGATGAATCGACTGTTACTTAGCATCCACCATGCGGTTCAGGCGTTCTGAGAACAGCATCCCCATAGCCGCTAGCAGTAGAAGGAAGAGCGGGAAAAGCCACAGTCCCACCCAGGAGGACAAGACACCGAAGAGCGGTGGCATCAGTGTCGAACCGAGGTAGGCCGCCGCCATTTGGATTCCAATGATGGCGTGTGAATTATGGCGCCCGAAATTTGCCGGTGTGGAGTGGATGATGGCGGGGTAAATCGGTGCAGATCCCAGACCAGCGATGGCTAGCCCGACTAAAGCAACTCCATTGGCTTCCAGCGGGATGAGCAGCATAAGACCACCGAGTCCCACCATGATGAAGCCACCACGAATCAGGTTGCGGTCTCCGATTCGATCAGCAAAGAATCCAGCAAGGAAGCGTCCACCAGTGATGCCCAAAAGGAAGAACGACGCAAAGGCGGCAGCCGTTGCCGGGGCCACACCGCGGTCGCCTGCAAGGTAAGTCGTAGCCCAGAGAATCGAAGTGTTTTCCAACGCGCAGTAAGCAAAGAATGCCGCAAGGACCAGGAGGACGCCCGGAATTTTCAAAACCTGCGACAGCGGAATGTGAGAGGATCCGGCCTGAGGCGCTTCACTGCTCTCGGCACTATCTTCCACCTCAGCGCGGCTGCGCATTTTCGGGGTCATGGTGTTCACCTTGCCCCAGAGGGGGAGCATGAGCACCAGAACAATAGTGAGCACGACTTGAATAAGCGCAACAACCTTGTAAGCCCCAGACCATCCCATCCCTGAGGTCAGCGCATGACTCATGATCAACGGGCTAATCGAGGCTCCCACACCCCAAAAGCTATGGAGCCAGTTCATGTGCCGTGCCGCGTAGTGCAGGGCAATGTAATTGTTCAGGGCTGCATCCACTGCTCCTGCGCCCAATCCATACGGGATGGCCCACAGACACAACATCCAAAACGAGTCAGAGAACGTAAAGCCGAATAACGCCGTTGCGGTCATTCCAACGCTGATCGCCGTTACAACTCCGGCACCAAACTTACGGGTAAGTCGTTCCGAGGCAAGGCTAGAAAAGATGGTTCCCACGGCAATGACCATGGTGAGAATACCAGCGAAGGATTGCGGGACATCAAGTTCTCTATGCATCACTGGCCAACCGGCGCCCACCAGAGAGTCGGGAAGCCCGAGGCTGATGAAGGCGATGTAGATAATAGCCAAAAGGATTGAATACATAAGGTGTTGATATCTTTCGCTGTGCCCGCGGGATGAACGCATCGCCACTGACAGGACGACCACTCAAAGTATATGTACGAGTGTACTCAAATGTCGTGTATATTCGCTGCCATGGATCAGAGTTATTTTGAATCAGACTCCCGTAGTAACCGTGAGCGCATGCTTGCCGGAGACCTCTATATCGCGGATGACCCTGAAAACGAACGCCTTCATCGACGTGGTGTCCAGCTTGCTGATGCGTACCGTCGCGCTGATCTCGCCGCAGATCCACTTGCTCGCGAGATCCTCGTAGACCTCGTTGGCACCTTGGGCGAAGGCGCCCACGTGAACTCGCCGTTATTTGTGGACTACGGCGAGAACATACACATCGGTGCCCGAACCTTTATCAACTACAACCTCACCGCGTTGGACGTCGCCACCATCACCATCGGTGAAGACTGCCAGATTGGGCCCAACGTTCAACTGCTGACGCCCACCCATCCGATTGACCCGCAACCTCGACGCGGCAAGCTCGAAGCAGCCCAGCCAATTAGCCTTGGTGACAATGTCTGGCTAGGAGGCGGAGTGATCGTGTGCCCAGGAGTGAGTATCGGAGAAAACTCGGTGATCGGTGCTGGAGCGGTAGTCACCAAGGACATCCCGGCCAACGTAGTGGCCGTGGGTAATCCTGCACGCGTGATCCGAAGCATTGGATAATTTGATGTCCTCCCGACAGTCTTCCGCCGGTTCACGCTTAGGTCGGCGCAATGATCCTGAACGCCGTGAAAAGATCATTGACGCATGCCAGAAAGTCATTGTGGAATCCGGGGTCACCGGAACGTCACACCGAAAAGTTGCGACTCAAGCCGGTGTGCCATTGGGTGCCATGACCTACTACTTTGATGGCATGCAGGATTTGCTGCACAGCACATTTTCCCGATTTGCCACCAGCATTAGTGACGATTTTGAACGTCATATGGCAACGGCAACCGATAAGGAATCGGCGTGTGAAAGGGTCTTCGAAAGAATTCTGCAAGCTAGTAGTGGCGATGATGATGAGCTGATCTTGTCTCATGAGCTCTACACCTTGGCCACCCGCGATGCTTCGTTCCGTTCGATTACTACGCAATGGATGCAGCGCAGCCGTGTGGCTCTGGAGCTTCACTTTGACCCGCTGACAGCTCGCTTGCTTGACGCGATGATTGAGGGCCTAACCATTCACCGAGCCCTGGATTCCGAAGCACGGGAGCCGAGCGAAATCAAAACTGCCATTGCTCGCATCACGAAAGATTCGCGCGAGGGTTCACTTAGTACTTAGTAATCAATCTCAAGTGCTGCTGAAGAAGTAGTTGTCCAAGTCCTTTGGTTCTGCACCAGCAAAAGATCTTGCACGCGTAGAATTATGGGCAGACAGCACCAATCGGCGTGGGATCTCACTGACTGTGCGCGACCGCGAATAAAGGACATTACTTTGGGCCAGCCAGCCAATCTGAAGAAGCAAGCACGCGAACGAATGGAACGTACGGGGGAGAGCTATACCACCGCGCGTAAGAACATTCTTACCGGTAAGCCAGAGAGCCCAAAGGCGGCTCGTGCAGCGCAGGCTCGTGACTACGCCAAAGAAGCTCGCGATGCCAAAGCTGGAATTAAGCCCAAGGCACCAAAGCCCGCTGCGGCTCCAGCGCCACAAGATGAGTTGCCTGAATACCCGGCACCAGAAGACGTCATTCAATACGATGCCGCACTGTGGCACCGAGTCCTCGTACAGGCTGGCGTCACCAACCCAGTTACCGAAGCGCCACTGAGCCAAGCACTGCTGGCAGGCCTGGCCGGTGGTATTGGCTTTATGGTCTTCACCTTCGAATACGAAGAGACCACCACCGCCACCTTAGTGACCCGCGCCCACCCAGAGCCATACACGCAGAACCTGCTGGCCCGTTGCGGTGCCAAGGTCACCGAACGCACCACCGGTTCAGCCGTGCGAGCTGTTGAATACATGGACGCTGCGCTGGATGCCGGTCGCACCGTAGCTGTACGTGTTGCTATCAACGCATTGCCTTGGATCGATGGCAATGAAGTGGATGAAGCCGAGACCATTGATCTTGTTGTTGTCGGAGATCATGAAGATGATCTGCTGGTAGATGACGGTTCAGGCGTACTGAACGTCATCAGCCAAGAAGACCTAGCTTTCGCCCGCGCCAAGCGCAAAAGGAAAAGCACTGGCTGGCTTGGGTACCTTCATCGCGCTCGCCGAAGGCTGAAACCCTGGCAACCAACGCGCTGATTGCTATCGAAGAAACCACTTCTCGTCTTCTGGGAACCCGCGAACTTTCCGGAATTCCAGATCACTTCGCGAAGAACTTCGGCATTACCGGTATGCGTACCTTTGCTGCTCGTTTGCGCGATACCACCACCAAGACCGGCTGGAGCCAGATGTTTGCTGATCAGGAGCGTCTTGCTGGCGGCATGACCCAGCTTTCGGGCTTCCTGAGTGATACCCGTTTTGGTGGCGAAGGTGCACTGCGTGGACTGTACGCAGACTTCCTTGATGAGGCCGCGGGACTTCCCGGTCTTTCGGCTCTGGGGGAGCACAGTGCAGATTACCTGCAGCTGGCACAGCTGTGGGATGAGTTCGCTGAGCTAGTGGATCCAGAAGTTACCGTTGAAAACCGCAGTGCAATGTTCTCGCAGATGGCAGATGCCATGGAGCGTATCGCTGAGGTTGAAGAGCAGGCAGCAACTGCGCTTGCAGCTACCGCGAAGTCACTGGCTTCCCAAGCTTCATAGTCCAAAAGCTTTTTGCTTCTAACCCTGCCTCACGGTGTATGAATACACCGTGAGGCAGGGTTTCTTGCTTACTGGCGGGTTGAAACACGTCATGACCGCTCGCACTAAGACCATGAAAAGCAAGAATTCGGCCGAGACTTGGTAACCTAGTTAGGTGAGTAACGAGATTGAGATCGGCCGCGGCAAGCGGGCGCATAAGGCATTTTCCCTGGACGACGTAGCGATCGTACCGAATCGCCGCACCCGTGATCCGAAGGACGTTTCGGTATCCTGGCAGATCGACGCTTTCCAGTTCGACACCCCAATTATGGGCGCACCTATGGACTCGGTAACTTCACCGGCCACCGCCATTGCCCTCGGCAAGCTCGGCGGCTTGGGTGTACTGAACCTTGAAGGTCTGTGGACCCGTTACGAAAACCCAGAATCTGTACTGGCAGAAATCACCGGTCTGAAGTCTGAATCCGCAACGCGCAATGATCCAAAGATCACCGCTAAGTTGCAGGAACTGTACTCGGCTCCGATTCAGCCAGAGCTGATCACTACGCGCATCTCCGAGATCCGTGACTCCGGCGTAGTTGTCGCTGGCTCATTGACCCCACAGCGCACCCAAGAACACTACAAGACCGTAGTGGCTGCCGGCGTGGACATCTTTGTCATCCGTGGCACCACCGTGTCGGCCGAGCACGTCTCGAAGACCACCGAACCACTGAACCTCAAGCAGTTCATCTATGAACTCGACGTCCCAGTGATCGTTGGCGGCGCAGCTGGCTACACCCCAGCTATGCACCTGATGCGTACCGGCGCTGCCGGTGTCCTCGTAGGTTTTGGTGGCGGCGCGTCCTCCACCACCCGTCGTACCCTGGGCATTCACGCACCAATGGCTACCGCTATTGCCGATGTTGCTTCAGCTCGCCGTGACTACATCGAAGAGTCCGGTGGACGCTACGTACACGTCATTGCCGATGGTGGCATGGGCAACTCCGGTGACATCGTCAAGGCCATCGCTATGGGCGCCGACGCAGTGATGCTCGGTACCGCTTTGGCTCGTGCCGAAGAAGCACCAGGCGCCGGTTACCACTGGGGCATGGAAGCAGTGCACGAGGCCAGCCCACGTGGCGACCGTGCAAAGATCGGTACCGTCGGTTCCCTTGAAAAGGTTCTGTACGGTCCATCGCATGAAACCGATGGCACCTCCAACTTGGTTGGTGCGCTGCGTCGTTCGATGGCCACCACCGGCTACTCGACCTTGAAGGAATTCCAGCGTGTAGACGTGGTACTTTCGCCATATGAGTCTGACCGCTACTAAGACACATCACTTGGGTTGCTTCGGCCGCCGAGGGAACAACTGAACAGCCACTACTTTGATCATTCTTGATCAATGTAGTGGCTGTTTTTTCGCAAATTGAACCCGCAGAACCAAACGGATGGGTGCAAGGGTCTATTTGTTCAACTCTGGCCTAGGTCGACAGGCTGTTTATTTGCTGACTGTGAGCAGTACTGAGGTACCTGCATTCTTCACTCAGGAGAGGAGAGTTCGCAGCAATGCATTCCATCGAACCCTTTTCTATTGTTCACGTAGTGGGCATTGTCATCAGCAAACACACGGATAGCGGGATTGCACTTTAGAAAATTCAGAGAAGTCCTCGATGTAACGGGTTATCTAGGCTGTGGGTGGTTGTCAGGTGAAGCCCAAATTTTCGAAACCGGTTCTTGAGGTTCGGTATCAGCGACCTGCGCGATCAGGCCTCAAATCCTGACCGCAGAGCTGCTGTCCTCGTCGGCTCAATACACCGGCCAACCAATCCATGTACAGGGATCTTGATTCAAGGTCAGTGTTCTTGAAAGTACAGCTCTATCCATGAATTCAAATGTCGGTCTTTTCGAAGATAACATTTAAGGATAAAGTTTCTCCCTCGTTAGAAGTATGAGATGCTTTCAAATAGTTGAACGATAACTTTTTTGGTTCATTGTATCGCTCTGAACCAATCGCGATACTAATTTCGCTCGCACTTTTCGCCTGGAATCTTCGTCAGGCATTCTTTGGGGGATCAATGTCTCAAATTGGAAATGAGTCTTCCATTAAAAGACTCAAGTCAACCGGCGCTTGTGCCATAGCAGTCGCACTGACCGCCTCGCTGTTCGCAGGCGCATCACCATCGCTGGCTGCTTCGGGGACGGCAGCCACGGGTGCTTCGGTAGCTGCCGTTGTATTTTCGGTTTCGGATACTTCGGCTCCGGTGTTGGTTACTTCTTCGGTTTCGCCGTTGAATCACAACTTGGCTGATGGACCTGCCGAGATCACTATCCGAGCTACTGTTACGGATGCGACGGAAGCTAATGCTCCGGTTGTGAGCGTTTCGCATGATTCCGGTCAAAGCTATGGCTTTGGCGAAATGACCCTCGTGTCAGGTACCGCAAAGAACGGCGTTTGGGAACGTAAGGTTTCGATTCCTGAGGGTTCTGCACCTGGTGCTTGGGAAGTGTCGTTGTACCCATTGAATGATTCGTTGGGTAACAGAGGCAGCGGTTTTAGAACTTTGGGAACCGTGAACATCGAATCTTCGGTTTCGGATACTTCGGCTCCGGTGTTGGTTACTTCTTCGGTTTCGCCGTTGAATCACAACTTGGCTGATGGACCTGCCGAGATCACTATCCGAGCTACTGTTACGGATGCGACGGAAGCTAATGCTCCGGTTGTGAGCGTTTCGCATGATTCCGGTCAAAGCTATGGCTTTGGCGAAATGACCCTCGTGTCAGGTACCGCAAAGAACGGCGTTTGGGAACGTAAGGTTTCGATTCCTGAGGGTTCTGCACCTGGTGCTTGGGAAGTGTCGTTGTACCCATTGAATGATTCGTTGGGTAACAGAGGCAGCGGTTTTAGAACTTTGGGAACCGTGAACATCGAATCTTCGGTTTCGGATACTTCGGCTCCGGTGTTGGTTACTTCTTCGGTTTCGCCGTTGAATCACAACTTGGCTGACGGACCTGCCGAGATCACTATCCGAGCTACTGTTACGGATGCGACGGAAGCTAATGCTCCGGTTGTGAGCGTTTCGCATGATTCCGGTCAAAGCTATGGCTTTGGCGAAATGACCCTCGTGTCAGGTACCGCAAAGAACGGCGTTTGGGAACGTAAGGTTTCGATTCCTGAGGGTTCTGCACCTGGTGCTTGGGAAGTGTCGTTGTACCCATTGAATGATTCGTTGGGTAACAGAGGCAGCGGTTTTAGAACTTTGGGAACTGTGAATTTGTCCGACCAGGTGGAACCGAAGGACCTAGTTGCCCCTGTTCCGAAGATTTCTGGTACTGCTGCGGTGGGTTCGAGTTTGTCTGCGAATGCCGGTGCATGGACCCCTTCGGGCGTATCACTGAAGTATCAGTGGAACCGTAATGGTGAGTCGATTCAGGGTGCGACTGGTGTTTCGTATCAGTTGGTTTCTGCTGATGCTGGTCAGAAGATTTCGGTGACGGTCACTGGTTCCAAGTCCGGTTTTGAGTCGGTTTCGAAGACGAGTGATTCGAAGTCGGTGGCGTTGCAGAGTTTGTCGTCGACTCCTGTTCCGAAGATTTCTGGTACTGCTGCGGTGGGTTCGAGTTTGTCTGCGAATGCCGGTGCATGGACCCCTTCGGGCGTATCACTGAAGTATCAGTGGAACCGTAATGGTGAGTCGATTCAGGGTGCGACTGGTGTTTCGTATCAGTTGGTTTCTGCTGATGCTGGTCAGAAGATTTCGGTGACGGTCACTGGTTCCAAGTCCGGTTTTGAGTCGGTTTCGAAGACGAGTGATTCGAAGTCGGTGGCGTTGCAGAGTTTGTCGTCGACTCCTGTTCCGAAGATTTCTGGTACTGCTGCGGTGGGTTCGAGTTTGTCTGCGAATGCCGGTGCATGGACCCCTTCGGGCGTATCACTGAAGTATCAGTGGAACCGTAATGGTGAGTCGATTCAGGGTGCGACTGGTGTTTCGTATCAGTTGGTTTCTGCTGATGCTGGTCAGAAGATTTCGGTGACGGTCACTGGTTCCAAGTCCGGTTTTGAGTCGGTTTCGAAGACGAGTGATTCGAAGTCGGTGGCGTTGCAGAGTTTGTCGTCGACTCCTGTTCCGAAGATTACCGGAACTGGGAAAGTCGGTAAGACTTTGAAGGTTTCTGCTGGTAAGTGGTCGCCTTCGGGCGTATCGCTGAAGTATCAGTGGAAGCGTAACGGCGATTCGATCAAGGGCGCAACGAAGTCAACTTACAAGCTGGATAAGTCTGATGCCGGGCGGAAGATTTCGGTGACGGTCACCGGTTCGAAGTCGGGTTATAAGTCGGTTTCGAAAACGAGTGATTCGAAGTCGGTGGCGTTGCAGAGTTTGTCGTCGACTCCTGTTCCGAAGATTTCCGGAACTGGGAAAGTCGGTAAGACTTTGAAGGTTTCTGCTGGTAAGTGGTCGCCTTCGGGCGTATCGCTGAAGTATCAGTGGAAGCGTAACGGCGATTCGATCAAGGGCGCAACGAAGTCAACTTACAAGCTGGCTAAGTCTGATGCCGGGCGGAAGATTTCGGTGACGGTCACCGGTTCGAAGTCGGGTTATAAGTCGGTTTCGAAAACGAGTGATTCGAAGTCGGTGGCGTTGCAGAGTTTGTCGTCGACTCCTGTTCCGAAGATTTCCGGAACTGGGAAAGTCGGTAAGACTTTGAAGGTTTCTGCTGGTAAGTGGTCGCCTTCGGGCGTATCGCTGAAGTATCAGTGGAAGCGTAACGGCGATTCGATCAAGGGCGCAACGAAGTCAACTTACAAGCTGGCTAAGTCTGATGCCGGGCGGAAGATTTCGGTGACGGTCACCGGTTCGAAGTCGGGTTATAAGTCGGTTTCGAAAACGAGTACATCGAAGAAAATCAAGAAGTAGGCGAACACCAAAGATAGATAGCAGCGATTCACCAAGCGCCTGCTAGACATGTGGAGGCCCGTTCAGTGTCCGACCAATTCAGACATTGAACGGGCCTTCTATGCATGTGTAAGAGTCGTGCACGAATTGAGCGCATTGAGCTTGGAATTCGTTCACTTTTCTATCGACTTTTTCATCGAGCTTTATGGGCTGAGGCTGGCAAATCAGCATCTTGCGAATCAGCGGGAAGTCGTAGTTTGCCCCAAAATAATTACTTGCTCTTTCGTTTTTGAGCTTGTCTCAGAGCGACTATTGCCCAGACGACTGCGAGCACGATGAAAGCAAGGCCTCGCCATTGACCGTCGGTTGTCAACTGCCAGATGCCGATAAGCAAAAGAAGCGCGGACACTACCCAAGCGATGACTGGTGAAACAAGAGTCTTGTTCATCCAATGCCCTCCTCGCCACAGCTCCAGAGAGCTACGAAACCATCTAATACGGTAATCCTAGAGGACCGTCAACCACGACTCTGGATTTGGTCACTTCAAATCCGCTCGCGCTTTCTTGCGATCACGAGTTTACTGCGCCGCGGTGAGCATGAAGTCCGAACATTTGGATTCGGTTACTTGACTCGTTGCGCCTCAACTGGCTTGTGAAGCAGTGTCCAGTTGTGCGCCGCATGCCTGGCCCGAAAACGTTAACTGTTGCCAGCGCGGAGCTTAGTTCGAGGTACGCTCACGTATTTCTGAGCGTTGGATCCCTTGGCACAATTGAATCCACAGCTGGTCAATATGGAAGCTCGAATTCCAAGAATGGAGACATACAGGTCTGGGAAGGCACCTTCTAAATAATTGCTAGGCGTCAGCGCCAGCCACGACAGCTTTGTGCTGCATGTTCCTTAACGAACGACGTGCCTGATTCGTTCCAATGAACGAAAACTACGGTTTCTGGGCGAATCTCACCCCCACTTATTTCGAGTTCTACGGCAAATAGAAGTACGGTTAAAGGGTGTTTAAAACCGCTCTGAAACTCAAGTGGATCGGCGCCCTCATTGCTGCGCTGGCCATCGCTACCGGATTTGTTGCCCTCTCGGGGTGGCAGTTCGGCTCCTCAGAGAGCGAACCGCTGGTCAAGGTTGATAAGACCGAGAATCCAGTTCAACTGACAAAACACACGGATATTGGAATTGAACTGCTTGGCACCAAAGCTGACCAGATCGTAAAATTCACCGGCGAATTTGTTCCCGGCACAGATCAGCTCATTGATGACCGCATTGAAGACGGCAAAAAAGGTGTCTGGGTCATCACCGAGTTCAAAGTTGATGGCGCCAAACAAGACGCTGGCATCGCAGTGGTGCGCGGCTGGCAGCCAGAGGCCACCGCACCGTCAGCGGCACCTAAGGGTGAACTGGAAGTCACCGGTCGACTGTTGCCTAACGAGGGTCCAGAGAACGAGCATGACCTACGCAGCAAGACCCTGCCGTCCATCACCTCAGCGCAGTTAGCCAACACATGGGATTCGGTGCTGTATAACGGTTTCATCTCCGGGCACAAGATCACCACGGTTAAAGGCGAAAGTGTTGATCAGCCAGGCATCGACATGATCTATGTTGGACCTCAGCCGCAGGAAGCTCAGGTTAACTGGCTCAACGTCTTCTACGGAATTGAATGGGTTGTCTTTGCAGGCTTCGCCATCTTCCTCTGGTACCGCATGGTTCGTGATGACTACCAGCGCGACTTGGACGAGATCGCTGAACGCGCGGCGGACGCTCGCGACAACGGCACCAGCAGCAACTAAACAAACACAAACTTTTTCTGATTCGGAAGGAATCATCAGCCATGTCCAGCACCAGCCCAGCACCGAAGCCCCGGAAGTTCGGCGGCACCCCAGCGCAGATTCGCAGCGCCGCCAAGTTCTATAAGGTCTTCGCCTACATCACCGGTGTGATGCTGTTGCTGCTCGTGGTCGAGATGATCTTCAAGTACTTCTGGTCCCTGGAACTCTTTGTTGGTGGCAGTTTGGCTGATGGCACCGCCAACTCGGTGGGTCTGTTCAACCGAGCAGAAGTCACTGGGGGAGTGAACCTGTCCTTGGGTATCTTGATTGCCCATGGTTGGCTGTACGTGGTCTACCTCTTTGCTGACTTCCGTCTCTGGTCACTGATGCGCTGGCCATTTATGCGCTTCATTACCATCGCACTCGGTGGCGTAGTTCCGTTCCTGTCCTTCATCACCGAGGCCAAGGTACACGCTGAAGTGGATCGTGAACTGGCAGCTCATCCAAAGGCTGCTAAGCGGTACTAGAGCCGAGCTAGATTATTTATCAACGGGCGAACCAGATCATCTGGTTCGCCCGTTGTTTTATTGTGGGTTTTATTGTGTGACGCCCTAGGTGACGCTGATGACAGTGCTCGTGCTGTTTCGCGCGCGGGGAACCGCGTAGACTGTAACGGTGACTACTGCTCCCCTCAATCCAGAACATAAGCCGGTTCTGGTCGTCGACTACGGGGCCCAATACGCGCAGCTTATCGCTCGCCGCGTACGTGAGGCCCGTGTGTACTCGGAGATCGTTCCGCACACCCTTTCTACTGAAGCCATTTTGGCCAAGAACCCTGCAGCGATCATCCTTTCCGGTGGTCCCTCCAGCGTTTACGCCGATGGTGCCCCCTCTGTAGGGGCCGACCTGTTTGAAGCCGGCGTACCGGTCTTGGGCATTTGTTATGGCTTCCAGGCCATGGCCAACGCTCTGGGCGGAACCGTGGCGGAAACCGGCCTGCGTGAGTACGGCCGTACCCCCACCAACTTTGAGGGCGAAGCACGCTCCATCCTGGCAGGCGCCGCACAGGCCCCTACCGTATGGATGAGCCACGGTGACGCTGTCTCGGTAGCTCCAGAAGGCTTCGAAGTACTGGCCACCACCGCCGGTGCACCAGTTGCCGCTTTCGCCAACGAGGCCAAGCGCCTCTACGGTGTGCAGTGGCACCCAGAAGTTAAGCACTGCGAGTTCGGCCAAGATGTACTGGAAAACTTCCTGTACAACGGTGCCGGCCTGGCAGGGGACTGGACCGCGGATAACATCGCTGAAGAGCAGATCGAGCGCATCCGTGCTCAGGTCGGCACCGGCAAGGCCATCTGTGGTCTGTCCGGCGGCGTAGACTCCGCAGTTGCCGCAGCCCTGGTACAGCGTGCCATTGGTGACCAGCTCACCTGTGTATTCGTCAACCACGGTCTGTTGCGCGAAGGCGAAGCCGAGCAGGTGGAGAAGGACTTTGTTGCTTCCACCGGCGCCAAGCTGTACATCGCTGATGAGCGCGAACGCTTCTTGACCGCTTTGGAAGGTGTCTCTGATCCAGAGACCAAGCGCAAGATCATCGGCCGCGAATTCATCCGTGCCTTCGAAGCAGCTGAAGCAGCGATCATCGCTGAAGCAGCTTCCGAAGGTGAGCCGGTGAAGTTCCTGGTTCAGGGCACCCTGTACCCGGACATCGTGGAATCCGGTGGCGGCGAAGGTACCTCCAACATCAAGAGCCACCACAACGTGGGCGGCTTGCCAGAGGACCTGCAGTTTGAACTCGTTGAACCACTGCGCACCCTGTTCAAGGATGAAGTACGCGCCGTGGGCCGCGAGCTCGGCTTGCCAGAGGAAATTGTTGGCCGTCAGCCATTCCCTGGCCCAGGCTTGGGTATCCGCATCATTGGTTCGGTGAATGAAGAACGCCTGTCCATCCTGCGCAAGGCCGACGCGATTGCTCGCGCCGAACTGACCGCTGCAGGCTTGGACAACGAAGTATGGCAGATGCCAGTAGTACTGCTTGCCGATGTTCGCTCGGTAGGCGTACAGGGCGATCACCGTACCTACGGTCACCCAATCGTGCTGCGTCCGGTTTCCTCTGAGGATGCCATGACCGCCGACTGGTCGCACCTGCCTTATGATCTGCTCTCGAAGATCTCCAACCGCATCACCAATGAGGTCGATGGGGTTAACCGAGTGGTGCTGGACGTCACGTCCAAGCCACCTGGAACCATCGAGTGGGAGTAATCCTTAAGCACTGCTAATCCACACAAAATCACTGTTGTGGATCGGAAGCGGAACCTGCAAACAGGCGTGTAACCCCGAAAGGGCGTTGCTCACTAGTTTCGGTTCCGCTTCACGCAGTTAAAACGTGTTTCGCACCCCTGATCTGGGCGCTTGGTGCACTACGTTAGAAAGAGGCGTATTTGCACCGCAGTGCGCCCGAAAATGGTCGGTTCAGTGAAGGGAATGACTGTCGTGGCTAGTGGACAGAATGCTACCTCCGAGCGGGTAGCAACCTGGGTAAAATCCCTAGGACAAAGTGCTGGTGCGGATACCACCTTGCGGTTTGCTCCGTCGACGTCCAACAGCATCGATATCACCCACGCCAACCCCTCGGGGCTGGCGCAATTTCTTGCCGGACGGCGCACGCGCCTGTCCACCCTGCTGCATGATGCAGAACAGTACGCCACCGCACGCCGTACCGCGCGCGCCCTGGCCGCTAAGATCAATGAGCTATGGGAAGAGCGCGGCATCGATGTCGGCTACCTAGCCGCCGGTGTTGCCAACTGGCGCGCAGTCCACGACGGTAAGAGCGAACCAGTATCGGCGCCAATTATGCTCGGCCGCATCACGCTGACTAAGCACGTAGACGCTGATGACTATGACCTGCAGCTGGTGGGTCGCGCCACCGTTTCCCCTGCCTTTGTCCGTCAGTTTGAAGCTGACCACGAAGCCCGGGTAGATATCGACGCCGTTGATGCTGCTGCGTACTCCATCGCTCGTTTTGATCCAGCTCGTGGCATGGATGCACTGCGCCAGCAGATGTCTGAGGTTCCTGGCGTTGTTGTAGGCCACCGCCTGTTGCTCTCCACCTTCTCTGAACTGATGGACCCAGCTGATCCAGCAAAGCTTTCGGGCTCACACCCGGTCATCGAAGCACTGATCCGTTATGACGAATCCGAAAAGCAAGCTAAGAGCGCGTCGGATAACAAGACAGCTGAAGCTCTAGCCAAACTTGTTGCTGCCAAGCCAAACGTTGCTGGCACCATCAACAAGTCTGACACCGACAAGACTGCTGGCGACAGTGCTGCCGCTTCCACGCCGACTACTGCTGACGAGTCCAAGACTGAAGAAGCTGGCAACGGTGAAAAGTCCGGCTCCCGCTTTGGCCGAGTGCGCAATATCCTCAAGGACAGCACCCGCTCACGCAAGCAGCCAAGCTCAACCGAGGAAACCTCGGCCCGCAAGGTGCACACCGGCCACACCACGCTGGCCAAGTCTTCAGATGATCGTGATCCAGAAGATGAGTTGTACTTGCTGGACGCTGATGAGTCCCAAGCAAAAATGCTTGACTACATTTCCGCCGGAGAATCGGTAGCAATTAACGCTGCCGCCGGTACCGGTGCCACCCAGACCGCACTGAACGCTGCCGCACTATTGGCGGCTCAGGGCAAGCGAGTTCTGGTTGTTGCCGAACAGCGCTCCGCCGCCGAAGAATTTGTTCAGCTGTTTAATCAGAAGCTGGATGCCGGAAGCCTTTTGCTGGAACCTAATGAGGATCCAGATTCCCTGCGCACCTTGCTGACCAAGGCTATTTTGCGCAATGAGCAGGCTACCGAACCGCAGCTGGGCACGATGTTCAAGCGTCTGCGCGATTCCCGCCACACCTTGCACGAACACGTGAAGTCGTTGCATTCGGTGCGTAGCCGTTGGGGTTGCTCGCCATACCAGGCGATGCAGGAGCTGGCTCGACTAGCTGCTCTAGAACCTGCGCCTTCCACCACGGTGCGCCTGAAGCGTTCGGTGCTTGATTCCATGGGTCAGCGCGGCCACGTAGCTGCACAGCTTAAGCGTGCGGCACAGCTGGGCGCCTACTCCAAGGAACACACCACCAGCCCATGGCACGGTGCTCCACTGCGCAACGCTGAAGCCACAGAGCAGGCTTTGTCCCTGGCCAGCGGTTTGGGACGCGACCTGCCGATCCTTCATGAGCACATGGAGAAGATTGCTCAGCAGTCACAGATCCGTCTGGAAGACAGCTACGACAAGTGGGGCGACCAGCTGCAGTTGCTGGTGGCCGTACGTGGTTCGCTAGATAAGTTTGAATCAGACATTTTTGAAGGCGACATTGATGATTTGATCGCGGCTACCGCGACCAGCTCATGGCGTCGTGAGCACGGCGTGGAAATGGGCTCCATTGTCCGTTCCCGTCTGCGCAAGATTGCCAAGGAATACGTTCGTCCGGGCATGCACATCGCTGATCTGCAGTCCGCCTTGCAGGCAGTTTCTGTCCAGCGTGATGCATGGCGCGCCATCGCCACCAGCCAGCGCAACCCACAGGTCCCAGGTGGACTGTTGGACGTTGAAGCTGGCTACCACGACGCTGGTGCACGCATCGATAAGCTTGCGACCATGCTGCCTTCTTCCGTTGGATCGCGCCTGCGCGAAATGCCGATTGCCGAGTTGCTGGATCTTATTGCAGCATTGGTTGACCGCCGCGAAGACTTGGGCGAACTGCCAGAACGCACGTTGATCTCCGAACAGCTCACCGAAGCTGGTCTAGGTGATCTGCTGGATGACTTCGCCGAACGTGAAATCGATACGGACGCCGTAGACAGCGAACTGGAACTTGCCTGGTGGCAGTCCGTGCTGGATGCCATGATTTCCGGGGATGACTTCCTGGCCATGAACGATGGCTCCAAGCTGGAAAAGATCGAGGCAGATTACCGTCTGGCTGACGGTGCACATATTGCTTCCGGACCAGATCGTATTCGTTGGGCTCTGTCGCGTAACTGGAAGGCTGCCCTAGCTGACCACCGTGCCGGTTCCCGCGCACTGCGAAATATGCTCAAGGACGGAACCCCAACTATCGCTGGGCTGTTCCGACTCGGTGCTCCTCTTGCTAGCTCGTTGACTCCGGTCATCGTTTCGGCTCCACTGCTGCTAGGTAGCGCACTGCCAGAAAACGCAGAATTTGATGCAGTCATCCTGCTCGAAGCCAACTACCTGTCCTTGCGTGAAGTACTTGACGCCGTTCGCCGTTCCGGTCAGGTCATTGCCATTGGCGATGAAATGCTCGGTGCCCCGAAGCGCTTTGAAGTTTCCGTGGATCCAACCGCCCGCGTTGTTGAGCACAAGCAGGACGTCTCTGCACTCTCGGCATTGAACAAGGTTTTGGTTTCAGGCTCGTTGTCCACCGTTTACCGCGGGATCGACGAAGGTCTGGTGGAGCAGCTGTCCACGACCTACTACGACTCAACAATTTCACGTCTGCCAATGGCCGTGAACATCAGTGGTAATTCGCCACTGTTGCGTAGTGAGTATGTTCCGGACGCTACCGGCTCGCTGGTCAACAGCGAAGACGGTGTCCAGACCACGGCAGCTGAAGTGGCCCGCATTGTTGACTTGGTCTTTGAGCACTTCAAGAACCAGGGTGAAGAATCCTTGGCTGTTATTGCCTCAAACCGAAGCCATGCAGCAGCTATCGCTGAAGCAATTCGAGTGCAGCTACCAAACCACAAGTACGCAATGGATTACTTGCGTTCAAAGCAGGAACCATTCGTGGTGACCACCATGGATCGTTTGATCGGCTTGCGCCGTGACGCGGTAATCTTCGCTTGGGGTTACGGCCGTACCACCCACGGTAAGATCCTGCACGAATTTGGTGCACTCTCACGCGAAGGTGGAGAACAGCTCTTTGTTGCTGCGATGACTCGTTCGCGCAGCCGCATGACCTTGGTTTCCAGCTTGCTGCCCAACGACGTTGACCTGAACCGCGTGTACCGCGGCGCTCGTCAGTTCTTTGAACTGTTCGGTCGGGTACAGGCCGGGGACTCGGGCGTAAGCGCCATGCGTAACCCACGCTTTGATCCGCTGGTTTCTGACTTGGCTCGTCGTTTACGTGAACGCGGTGCGATTGTTGCCGAGGACTACCGCGGTGTCCTTGACCTTTCAGCTCACGTTTTTGACGCGGCAGAAAGCGGCATCCGTCCGCTTGCTGTGGTCTATGACGGCACCGAGCACTACGCGGAACTCACTGTTCGTGAGCGTAGCCGCTTGCGCCCAGAATTCTTCGAGAAGCACGGTTGGCGTTATGTCCCACTGTGGACCATCGACGTCTTCACCGATCCAGGATCAGTCACCGAACGTCTGGCTACCTACCTGCAGCTCAAGGCTCCTACGACTCCTGCAGTAGCCAAGGAATCTAGCTCGCGCAGTTCACTGACTGCCGCTCGTCCGGTCTCTGCCCGTGAGGTAACCACCGACGAAGCGCCGAAGGAAAAGAGCGGGCTGCTTAAGTCCGCTAAGTCCAAGTTGGAACCGAAGGCTGAAGCTAAGGTCGAGGCCAAGAGCGAAGACAAGAGTGAGAACAAGGCACAGGAAACTGATGCTAAGTCGCCAGCTGAGCAGGTGGCACCAGAAGCCGAGCCAACCACTCCGGCACCGGTTCCAGCCAGCGAGACTGCCGAACAGGTGGAGTCCAAGAAGTAATGACTTCTGAGCAAGAACCAACGCGCGGTCGCCGTAAGCGACCGCGCGTTGTCGCACCATCACAACATCTTGAACAGCGTGTTCAGCTCACCGGAAGTTACACACCGGTGCCGCGCTCAGCGTCCGTTGACCGTGCTCTAGCTACGGGTCAATCCGCTGACGGAACTTCCTCGCCAGCAACTTCGAATCGGTCCAAGCGCACCACCGATCCATTGGCAGATCTAGTTGCCAAAGATCAGGACCCGCGTAGCTGGGGAGATTCCAAAGAAGATCTTGCTGAACTCATGAAGCGCGAAAAGCCACCACACTGGGGCTAAACCTTAGCTAGTTGACTAAGACCGCTGAGACCTTGCCACGAGAGACCGCTCCGGAAAGATCATCAGAAAGACTGCTGGCGGCAGCGACCACAATAATTCCTTCGCCCGTTGCACTGGCGCCGTTGAGCATGCCAAATTCTGAACTTGTTGCACTTTGCGGAACCCAAAGAACGGGTACAGCTTTGGCTATGGTCCGTGACTGAATTTCCTGGTCAAAGCCATCCCCGGTAGTCAGTACAATGTCCACCATCTGACCGGGATGAAGCAACGAAACTGTCGCCGGATCACTGAGTCGTAAAGGTACCGCCACTGTGCCCTCGATGGACCCAGCAAGAAGCTGAGGCCCAACCAACGCATACTTGCGCACCACCGTTCCGGCATCCAAACCCACAGCGGCTCGCTGGCCAACTAATCGGTCAGCAGACTCGAAGACTTCGCTATCTTGTGGGTCTAATCGTGCTGTTTGCACTGTGAGCTGATTGGCCGAAATTTCACTGCCGGCAGCGATGTCGCTGGACACAACAACAACTTCACGTTGAGAGAGCTGTCCTGAAGAAAAGACATTGAGTGTGCCGGCCAACGCCAAGAGTGCAAACCCGATGGCTAAAGGTTTGCGGTAGCGACGCAAGAGTTCGCTACGAGTGCGCACCGGGCGGACTTTTGGTTTAGGTATGACCGGAGGACGTGGCGCCGTGACAGTTCTGGAGAAGTAACTCATACCCCAATGCAAGCGTGGAGTCTTTGATACCCAGATGCATTGGAAACGAACTGTGCGTAAATCTGTAATCCAGACCTGTTGCCTTTACGGGATCTGATGCACCTGCGTAGGAGTGAAAACTAGATCCACCGGCTGATCATGCTCAGCTACAGGGAAGGCATCTTCGTCAACAAATTCGCTGTCGTAAACCACAGCAGCCACACGCACCGGTGAATCCTCGATCAACGGCAGGAACCGGTCGTAGTAACCACCGCCCTGGCCAAGGCGACGTCCTTGAGCGTCAATGGCCAATGCCGGAATGATGATGGTGTTGATGTCATCAAAGATGTCATTGGCAAAGCGTGGCCCCACCGGTTCCAGAACAGGTGCTTGAGCGCTAGGTAGGAACTCGATGCCCGGGGAGTATGCAGCCCAAGATAACGCGAAGTCTGGTTCACAAATGGGCAGATAAACTTCAATGCCCTCATTGACCAAGGCATCTAATAAGACTGAAGTGTCCGGCTCACCGGGGAGGAGCAGTAAGCTGCGACCTTTCGAACGATGCCGGTGCTCTGCGTGAGATAGCCGAGGACCGTAGCTGCCAACTGCTTGCCATGATCCTCCCGGGTCGCAGGATCCAAAGCTTGTCGAGCGGCCCGAATTTTGGTGCGGACAGCTTTCTTCTCTACGTCTCGGTTCTTCGAAGCATCGGCAGTCATATTTACAGCTTACGCAAAACGCAATGAATTGGAACCGGCCCGCAACGGTGCACGCCAAGTGAGCATTCGGGTATTACGATGTGCTCATGTTCTTCTCTCCTCGGGCCTCACGTCTGGTTCCTGAATTGACCTCGGACCGACTGCTGTTGCGCCAGCTGACTTTGCGCGACGAGAGAGAGTGGTTTAACTTGCGTTACACCAACTCGCGATGGCTCAAACCGTGGGACCCCACCAGTCCCTTGGGTGTGCCAGAACCCATGACCTATACGCAGATGATTCGCGCTAAGGACGAAGCTGCACGTGACGGCAGCGGCTATTCCTGGGCCATCGCTCTGCCGCAGCTTCGTCAATCACGGCCTCCGCTGATCGGTCAGGTCTCGCTTTCTTCAGTTCAGTACGGTGCGGCGCGCAGTGGGTCTATCGGTTATTGGATCGATGGCAGTCACGCGGGTTTCGGTCTGATGCCTGAAGCCTGCGCTTTGGTGATTGATCATTGTTTTCAGGATTTGGATCTGCATCGTCTGGAAATCAACATTCGCCCGGAGAACGCGGCAAGCCTTCGGGTGGTGGAAAAGCTGGGGTTTAGGGATGAAGGTCTGCGCCGGGCGTACCTGCATATCAATGGTGCGTGGGCGGATCATCGTACCTTTGCGTTGAACCGTGAAGAGCTTTCCACCACGATGCTCGAACGCATCTACGAACGATGAAGCACAATTAGCATCACTACGCGCAGAGGTCTTCACTCAAGCGACGATTCGTGGTGAAAACTTATAGACACACCGACATATGTGCGTGTCACCGTAGGAAAGGTTGCATAGGGTTGAGATGAAAGAGTCATATTCGACTCTATGAGATTTGACCGACTCAATCGGTGATGGAGGACCCACATGGCTGGCACGTCCCAGAGCGCTTCGCAGAAAGATGCTGCGTCCCAACTCAAGATACGTGTGCGCTATGGCCGGTTGTCCGTTGCACTGATCGGTGTCTTGGCAATTTTGGCAACAGTTCTCGGAGTCATCTTGGCTCCGTTCACTTCTCTCTCCTTTGGCACTGTAGGAATTTTCGCGCTGCTCGCAGTCGCTTCCTTCGCTACCTTGCGAATGCTCGCTGTACGCGACCGCAACCGCAAGCTGCTTGATCACCTTGAAGCAACCCGCCAGAAGGCCCTGCAGACCCCGGCCTTTGAAGACGCTGCCAACAAGGTCATCGCACGCAAGCACGATGGTGAAGAAGTCTTTGACGCTCGTCCAGGCTCAGCACTTCGTGCACCGGCCATCACCGCTGATGAACTTCGCGCCGAAGCTTTACGCGTAGCTCACGGTCACGGTGGCGTGAAGCAGCCAGATACTTGGGTTCCAACCCGCGTGCCAAAGCCAACCTACGTTGAAGCAAGCGAACGCATCGCTCAGGCTGCGAAGACAGCTAATGAAGCACCTGCGGTACGTACTCAGAAGGCTCCACTTCCTGCCGAACAGCCATTACGCCCAAGCAAGCAGATCAGCCTCAAGGCTTCGGAAGATGCCAAGCGTTTGGCTACCGAGGTTTCCGCAGAAGACCGTGCGGCAGTTACTTCGGTAGCTACCAAGCGTGCTGAGACTACTAAGGAAGCTGCACCAAAGGAGCCTGAAGCTCCAGTAGCGGAAACCGTTGCTCCAGTGACCGGCACCTTGCCAGCCTCTGACCTTTCGGTTTCCAGCACCAAGCCTCGTCTGAACTTAGACGCAGTAATGCAGCGCCGCCGCGCATAAAACTTTTGAGCAAAAAACAAGCTGTGATCCTCACCGAATATCGGTGAGGATCACAGCTTTTTTAATACGTTTTTGAGCTGGTCTTAACTAGTGCATCATGTCTTCTGAAGGCAGCGGACCCTGGTTGCCACGGTGATGCGCAAAGACCAAAGTGGTCTCGGTGTGCCCAACGGATTCATCGGTTGCCAAGTTATCTAGCACCCAGTCGCGCAATGCGTCCGTGGAACCTACAGCGATGTGTAGGAGATAGTCGGTGCCACCGGAAACGTGGAACATGGAGAGAACTTCTGGAAGGCGGGGGATCCGCTCCACAAAGGTATCGATTTTCTCGCGGTCATGGGCACGTAGTTTGACCGAGATCAATGCCTGAACGGTTCGGCCTACGGTCCCGAGTGCCACTTCGGCGTGATAGCCGGTGAGGATTCCACGTTCCACTAACGAACGGGTGCGCAGAAGCGCAGTCGACGGCGCGATGCCTGCGCGCTGGGCTAACGTGGCGTTGGAGATACGTGCGTTAGCGACCAGTTCGTCGATGATGATTCGATCAATTTCATCTAGATCGACGTTTGAAGAATGCTCTGAGTGCGGGGCCATAAGAATATTTCATCACATCCTCACGGCTTCAGTGGGATATTTGGCAAATAAACTGCCTTATGCCCTGAGCGGTAGGGCAAATAATCGCTGAACAAACCGATATATTGGGGATATGACACGTCGTTCTGAGCACACCGGTGAATCCTTCGATACCAGACTGGCAGCATACTGCTTGGTGGAAAACGAAGGAAAGATACTGCTGACACTCTGGGACATGCGCCACCGAGATCCAAAATTTACACCCCGCTGGTCACTGCCCGGTGGAGGCATTGATCTAGGCGAACCAATTATCGAAGGTGCCAAGCGCGAAGTTTATGAAGAGACCGGCTACGCGGTAGGGGAGCTGGAATTGCTGGATGTGACCACGGGTGTCATTCCAGGGGCAAAGCGTTACTCCGGTGAAGGTTACCCAATGCAAACTGTTGCAGTGGTCTATAAAGCCAAACTCACCGGTGGAGAGCTCCGCCATGAAGTTAACGGTTCCACCAGTCAGGCTGCTTGGTTTACCCGCGAAGAAATTCAGAAGTTGAATTGCATTGAGCGTGTAGAAAGCATCTTGCGACTGACCGCAACTGGTAAGTAACCGCTGATCTAAAAGTCTCTGCCATAGAATCTATAGGGATATGAACTTGCGAAAATCCTCTCGTCTCGGTGTCCTCTGCCTAGCCCTGCTATTGCCACTTGCCGCGTGCACTGCCAATGAGCAGACTTCCACCAACGAGTCCAGCAAGAACGTGACCTTGAAGATTGCTCGCGGTGATCGGCCAGTTGAGCAAGCACTGGCAGAGGTTTACAAAAACGCTCTGGAAGCTAAGGGTTATACCGCTCAGATCAACAAGTCCGGCGATGATCCCTTTAAACAGGTTCAAGACGGCCAAGCTGATGTGGCGATAGACCAAGCCACAACTGCGCTCTTCCTATCTAAAGATTCTGCTGGCGTCACTGGCGACGACGGCGTTCTGTCTGTTGACGATTTGAAGAAGCTGCGCTCAGAAATCAACGATGCTGATCATCAGATCACAGCACTAGATATGAGCCCGGCAGACGCGGGCAAAGAATTAGTCATGAGTGAGGCAGAAGCGGACACCCATGAGGTTGATTCGCTGTCCTCGCTGGCTAAAGCCTGCAGCAAGCTCACCGTGATCACCGATGCATCGGATACGAGCAACCTTGCCGCAGCACTGAAGACCGAGGGGTGCCAGGCGCCTAAGATCTCTGTCGTTGACTCCTCGGACATCGATACTCAGTTGCGCGCCTCGGTGGATCGAGCGGTCGCGGTCAGTGCCGGCAACGCCATCATTTCTGATGAAGGTTTTAAGAGCATTTCAGATAGCGCCAAGTTGTTTAACGCAGAGCCCTACCTGTTGCTTGCTGGCGCCAACGTGGATGACAAAGCGCAAGACGAACTGAACAAGGTAACCGCAGAAGTCTCACAGCAGACCCTGGTGGACCTGAACCGAATGGTCAACGAACCTGGGGCGATGGCGCCCAAGGAAGCGGCGACCCGCTGGGAATGGATTATCGAGTAGCAGGCTCACACTGCTCTTGGTATTCGACCCTTTAGGATTTCGGCCGCTTCCGACGGCGGTCGAGTAACAAGGTGTGTTTCACACACCTGACATGAGAAAGTGTAATCATGGCAGAATTCAAGCAATCGACGAAACTGCACAATGTCCTGTACGACATCCGTGGGCCGCTACTAGAGCATGCCCAGCGAATGGAGTCCGAGGGACACCGCATCCTGAAGCTGAACATCGGCAATCCCGCGCCGTTCGGCTTTGAAGCGCCTGACGCGGTGCTTGTCGACATGATTCGCAACTTGCCAAACGCCCAAGGTTATTCAGACTCTCGTGGCATCCTCTCGGCACGTACTGCCGTTTCGCAGTACTACCAGACCCGCGGCATCCAGACCATTGGTGTGGATGACATCTACCTGGGTAACGGTGTCTCCGAGCTGATCACGCTCTCGCTCAACGCGCTATTAAACAATGGCGACGAGATCCTGATTCCTGCTCCGGACTACCCACTGTGGACCGCTTCGGTTTCGCTGGCTGGTGGCACCCCGGTGCACTACCTGAATACCGAAGAGGAGGGCTGGCTTCCTGACCTAGAGGACATGGAAGCTAAGATCACCGATCGCACCAAGGGCATCGTGATCATCAACCCGAACAACCCCACCGGTGCCGTCTACCCGAAGGAAACCCTAGAGGGAATCTTGGAGCTGGCCCGTAAACACAACTTGATTGTGTTCTCGGACGAGATCTACGAAAAGATCCTTTACGATGACGCCGTGCACATCAACACTGCTGCGCTGGCTGATGACGTGCTGATCTTGACCTTCTCGGGTCTGTCCAAGGCGTACCGTGTGTGCGGTTTCCGCTCTGGCTGGATGGCCATCTCCGGTCCTAAGCATCAGGCCAAGGACTACGTTGAAGGCATTAATCTGCTGACCAACATGCGTCTGTGCGCTAACGTGCCCGGGCAACACGCAATCCAGACTGCACTGGGTGGCTATCAGTCCATTGATGACTTGATCCTGCCCGGAGGGCGTCTGCTGGAACAGCGCGATGCAGCCTACAACCTGCTGACCGCAATTCCGGGTGTGAGTGTTCAAAAGGCCAAGGGTTCGCTGTACATGTTCCCCAAGCTGGATCCAGAAGTGTACCCAATGCATGATGATGAAGTTTTTGCCCTTGAGCTGCTCAAGGCTCAGAAGATTCTGATCACGCAGGGCACCGCCTTCAACTGGGTCCGTCCGGATCACTTCCGTCTGGTGACCCTGCCTAACGTGCGAGACCTGACCGACGCTGTAGGACGTATTGGACAGTTCCTTGAAGACTGGCGCGCGCGAGCCTAGTCTCTGATCGCTAAGCACTGAGCTCTTACACCTTCACCGAACCATCAACCTGGTTCGGTGAAGGTGTTTTTGCGTCGAAACATCTATTTGTCAGCGCTGCTAAATTCATCCCACCGAGAAGCTGAACTGCGCGTTATGCTGGGGTCATGAGCAAATATCCGCAGAATCTGCTAGCTTCATTGCGCGTAGTAGGCCCGGTTGACTTGGCCGAGCGCGCCACCGGAGAACCTAAATGGTGGCCTAAGAAAGCTCCTCAAACTAAGGCGCAAGCAGCCAAGCGATTAGCTGAGATTGCCCTTGAACTCGCTGAACTTCAAGAACGCTTATTTGCTTCCGCATCCCACGGAGTGATCAACGATTCACTGCTTCTGGTGCTTCAAGGAATGGATACCTCCGGCAAGGGTGGAATCGTGCGCCACGTGATGGGTCTGTTTGATCCTCAGGGCGTAGACCACCACGCATTTAAGACGCCAACTGATGAAGAGAAAGAACACGACTTCCTCTGGCGCGTTGAGAAGCAGCTACCCAAGCCGGGACACATCGGCGTTTTTGACCGCTCACACTACGAGGATGTGCTGATCCACAAGGTGCAGAAACTGAGCACCGGACGACAGATTCAGGGCCGCTACCGTCGTATCCCCACCTTTGAACGCAAGCTAGGTGAGCGTGGCATCCACCTATTCAAGGTGATGCTGCATATCAGTGCCGACGAACAGTACGCGCGACTGCGCGAGCGCTTAGACCGTCCAGATAAGCACTGGAAGTACTCGCCAGGCGATGTAGATGATCGTTTGCTTTTTGCTGAGTATCAGCAGGCTTATGAGATCGCCATTGAACGTACCGCCACCGAAGATGCACCGTGGTACGTAATTCCGGCAGATCAGAAGTGGCGGGCTCGGCTCTGTGTAGCTGAGCTACTCTTAGCTTCGCTGCGTGACATTGATCCGCAGTGGCCGGAAGCTGACTTTGATGTCTCGGCCGAAAAGAAGCGTCTGGCTGAGACTAAGTAACGGGTCTTAGTCGTTAGTGTCTTCTACTCGGCTGCGTGCTTGCTCAAGACGTTGCGAGACACCGTTGAGCCAATTTTCGCAGTGTGCTGCGAGGGCTTCGCCGCGCTCCCACAGCGCGAGCGAAGCTTCCAGCGCGACGCCGCCGGTTTCCAATTGGCTGACCACGGTCAGCAGTTCTTCGCGAGCTTGCTCGTAGGAGAGGTTCTTGATGTCCTCAGGGATTGGTGTAGTCATGATGGCTCCAGAATTCTTCGAGTTAGTTCGCGGCATCGCCGGCGGGAATTGATTGTTTGGTCTGCGCGGTGAGCTGCCCTGAGGCCAACCGGATGAAGAGCTCAGAATCAACCGGGGCATCTGCGGCTTCACGCACGATACTGCCGTCAGCAAGTTGCGTGACCGAGTAGCCTCGGTCCAAGGTCTGCTGAGGAGACAGTGCGCGTACCTGAGATTTCAAATGGTTGATCTCATCCCGGGCTCGTTGCACGCGGTAGTGCAGCAGGTCCGTAGAGCGTTGCTTCCAACGCTCTAGATCTTCGGCTCGTGAAGTCACCATTACCTGCGGGTTGGCAAGCACCGGACGCTGACGTACGGAGGCGAGAAGTTGTGCTTCGCGTTCCAGCAAGTTGTTGATTGAGCGCTCAAGACGATTACGCGCCAACTGCAGTCCGGCGAATTCTTCATTAAGATCCGGAACAATACGCTTGGCCGCATCCGTGGGAGTTGAGGCACGCACATCCGCGACATCGTCAAGGATTGGCCGGTCTGCCTCGTGGCCAATGGCCGAGACGACCGGAGTCGCGGCAGCGAATACTGCACGAATCAACTCTTCGTTGGAGAACGGCAGCAGGTCTTCTAAGGCGCCGCCACCGCGGGCAATGACGATGACATCAATCTGCGGATCAGCATCAAGTTCCTTGAGCGCAGCGGTCACTTGGTTGGCAGCGTCCACACCCTGAACTGCCGTATTGATCACCCGGAATTGGGCGGATGGCCAGCGCAGTGTGGCGTTGCGCAGAACGTCCTTTTCAGCATCTGAATCACGTCCCGTGATCAAACCAATACGCCCAGGAAGAACTGGCAGTGGCAGTTTGTGCTCAGGGGCAAAGAGACCTTCAGCGCCCAAAGCTTGGCGCAATCTTTCGAGTCGCACCAATAGTTCGCCCAAGCCCACCGGGCGAAGATCTGTCGCATTCAAAGAAAGGCGACCGGTCTTCGCATAGAAGCTTGGCTTCACCTGCGCCACTACCCGAGAACCTACCTCAGGGGTGGCGTCGAGCTTGCGCATGGTGGAGGACCAAATCGTCACCGAGAACGAGAAATCCGAATCCACGTCACGCAGGGTGAGGTAGGCATGGCCATTGCGCACATTGGCTTCCAACAGTTGTCCCTCCACCCACACCACGGGGAGTTCTCAATGTGGATTTTCAGCTTCTCTGAGAGCAGGCGCAGCGGCCACGGGTTATCCGCGGTGGTCTGCCCAGCAGTAGCCGGCAGGCTTGCTGGTGATTGGGGCTCCATCCAGGCCGCTCCTTGAAAAATCGATGTATGGCACCAGCTCTCACAATCGCTGTTGCACAAGTGAGACTACCGTATGGCACCGACGGTTCTAGGGATTACTGAGCCTTTCGGTGCTCCAATCTAGATGGAGCATTGGTATCACAATGGGTGAAGTTTAGCTGTGGTTCATCGTGACTAGCAGTCTTGGAATTGCTTTTCGAACAATTGGATTAAGCCTTCGTTTTTGTGTTGCCTCGCGCTTACACCAAGCGCACACTCTTGAGCATTGGAGAATCATTCGCGAAAGGCACAGCGTCATGCATGGGGAATCAAAGAATCATCACTTCCGGCGGAGTATAGGAGCAACGGCATTATCGGCAGGATTGCTGGTCGGCTCGGTTCCACTCTCGGCCTCAGCCCTTGGCGCGGGGTCACTGTCCGTGCCGGCAGTATCAACCGTTGCTGTGGCAACCGAACTGTCCATCGACTGGCCCGCACGGGTACGAACCACCGACAACCTGAACATGCGCACCGGGTCGTCCACTGCCTATTCGGTGCTGAAAACAATCCCTAAAGGCACCTCGGTTGCCGTGGTGGGGCGCGAGTCAAACGGCTGGTACAAAGTCAGCTACGACGGCAAGAGTGGATACGTGAGCAACAGTTATGTTGTCGCCGCTTCGGTACGAACGCTAGACAGCCTCAATATGCGAAGCGGTGCATCCACCAGCTACCGAATTCTGAAAACTATTCCCACCGGGACCACGGTCTCTGCCTACGCCAAAGCCTCCAACGGCTGGTACAAGGTCAGCTACGGCGGATCCACCGGCTGGGTCAGCGGAACCTACGTCACCACCTATCCCAAGCCACCGTCAGCACCAATGAGCAGCGGGCCAAACCGGACCTCACGAGTGGTGCTGACCTTTGATGACTGCCCGAGCACCCTGAGCGCATATAAGGACACCATCAACTATGCCGCCAGCGCCAACATCGGTTTGGTCATCGCACCGATCGGGGACTGCCTAGCTTCCTACAAATCACGCTACGGGGTGGATCTGGCCAGCCTGGCCCGCGCCAAAGGCCAATGGGTGATCAACCATTCGATCAGCCACCCGGATCTGCGCCCACTGAGCTGTCAGAAGGTTGGGGCGCAACTTGGTGGCACCGGTGTCCACACCAACTTCGGGCGTCCACCCTATGGGGCAATCGACGGTTCGGTTCGTTGTGGTTACAACAGCCGCGGCATGGCCCCATGGACCTGGACTCGGGATACCGAAGACTGGAAGGTGAAATCCAAGTCCATCACCATCGCCCGTGCTGCGGCGGCGGCCAAGGGGGATACCGTGCTCATGCACATGCAGTGGTACGGCTTCTCGCCCGATTCACTACGCCAGATCAAAGCCAAACTGGCCAATCGTGGCATCGGTGTCTGCCGGACATACAAGGGTAGCGATGGGACCGGAGCGGTAGTTCGCACCCCGGTGAAGTTCCCAAGTTCGCTGCCTTGTTAGCTGGTTTTCTGATGAGTGGAGGTGGAACTCACAGGGTGCAAAGGGTGGCGCGCATCATATGAGCATGGGCTAACTTGCATCCAGTTCGTAGACTAGAGGTATGGCTACTTCCACTTCCATTCCGGTATCGCTGCCAGTCCCACGGATTCCGCGCGTACGTCGCTCTCCAGCCGAGATTGCAGCTGCCTCTCCACAGGTGAACGAACGCAAGGTTTTGCTCGCAGCACCGCGTGGTTACTGCGCCGGTGTGGACCGTGCCGTGGTGGCCGTTGAAAAGGCTTTGGAGCACTACGGCCCACCGGTCTACGTGCGCAAGCAGATCGTGCACAACCTGCACGTGGTCTCCGAGCTGGAGTCCCGCGGAGCGATCTTCGTGGAAGAAAACGAAGAAGTTCCAGAAGGCGCACTGGTGGTTTTCTCCGCCCACGGTGTGTCCCCGGCAGTGGTTCAGTCCGCGGCCGACCGCAACTTGCAGACCATCGATGCCACCTGCCCGCTGGTCACCAAGGTGCACCGCGAAGCCGTGCGCTTTGCCAAAAACGATTACGAGATCCTGCTGATCGGTCACGAAGGCCACGAAGAAGTTGAAGGTACTTACGGTGAAGCACCGGAAGTCACCACCATCGTGAACAACCCGGAAGAAGCTGACACCGTACAGGTCAAGGACCCGGATAAGCTCATCTGGCTCTCGCAGACCACGCTGAGTGTGGATGAAACCATGGAGATCGTGCGCCGACTACGCGTGCGTTTCCCCAACCTGCAAGATCCACCCAGCGATGACATCTGCTACGCCACCACCAACCGTCAGGCTGCGATCAAGAACATCGCTCCACAGTCCGATTTGGTGATCGTTGTTGGTTCAGCGAACTCTTCCAACTCGGTGCGACTGGTTGAGGTGGCACTAGATCATGGCGCTAAGGCTTCCTACCGTGTGGACTTCGCCAATGAAGTAGACGAGTCCTGGTTTGAAGGTGTCTCCACCGTCGGCGTGACCTCCGGCGCCTCGGTGCCTGAGGTGCTGGTGCGCGAAGTGGTGGCCTTGCTGGCCGAGTACGGCTTCAACGACGTCGCCGAGGTAACCACCGCGGAAGAGGACATTATCTTCTCGCTGCCTAAGGAAATTCGCGGCAAGCTCAAGGAAGCCGGAGACGAGGAACGCGCCCTTGGCGGTCGTGGTTCCCGTCCGCAGTCCAACTAAAGAATTCACGCGCCAGTAGATCATTGCGCGCTCATCACTAGCAAAAGGTAGAATTTTCTCCCGTGGCTCTTACTATCGGAATCGTCGGACTGCCCAACGTCGGCAAGTCCACCATGTTCAACGCGCTGACCAACGCCCAGGTGCTGGCAGCCAACTACCCCTTCGCAACCATTGAACCCAACGTGGGTATCGTGCCGTTGCCTGACTCGCGTCTAAAGGTGCTCGCCGGAATCTTCGGATCCGAGCGCATCTTGCCAGCAACCGTGTCCTTCGTGGACATCGCCGGCATCGTTAAGGGCGCCTCGGAAGGTGAAGGTCTGGGCAACAAGTTCCTGGCCACCATCCGTGAAGCCGATGCAATCTGCCAGGTAACCCGTGCGTTTGTTAACGATGACGTCATCCACGTCAACGGCAAGGTGGATCCGGCCTCGGATATCGAGACCATCGCTACCGAGCTGATCCTTGCAGATCTACAGACCATCGAGAACCAGCTGCCACGCCTTGAAAAGGAACTGCGCAGCAAGAAGATCGAGAAGTCCTTCATGGACGCTGTGCTTAACGCGCAGAAGGTGCTTGAAGAAGGCATCACCCTGTTCGCAGCGGGCAAGACCAAGGGCATTGACCTTGAAGAGCTTGCTCCAATGCAGCTGATGACCACCAAACCATTCATCTACGTGTTCAACACCGATGAAGCTGGCCTGGCGGATGCTGAGATGCAGGCCAAGCTCTCCGAGTTGGTTGCTCCTGCTGAAGCGATCTTCCTCGATGCACAGTTCGAGTCTGAGCTGGCCGAGCTGGAAGAAGACGAAGCCGCCGAGATGATGGAAGATGCCGGCATCCAAGAGTCCGGTCTGGATAAGCTGGCTCGCGTTGGTTACGACACCTTGGGTCTGCAGTCGTACCTGACCGCTGGTCCAAAGGAAACCCGTGCCTGGACCATCCGTCGCGGCGCTACCGCTCCGGAAGCTGCCGGTGTGATCCACACTGACTTCCAGCGTGGCTTCATCAAGGCCGAGGTCGTTGGCTTTGACGATTTGGTTGCCGCTGGCTCAGTGGCCAACGCCAAGTCTGCGGGCAAGGCTCGCATCGAAGGCAAGGAATACATCATGAAGGACGGCGACGTCGTGGAGTTCCGCTTCAATGTCTAAGCTTTCTCACCACTAGCGAAGCGCTCCTTGGATTTTGAATCTTGGGAGCGCTTTGTTGTATTTACAGGGCACTCGAACAGTGCTCTCTGCACCTGTTGATTCATGCCCATTCCTGCACCAACGCAGAACTGCATGCTTGGCGCAGTAACGAGTAAGATGGACTCACTAAGACCGGTTCCGCCTACCTCGGTAGGTCCAGGGCCGGTCCTCATTTTTGTCAGGCGCGTTCATAGACGACGACGTCTTAGAGGCCTATACGAATTCAGTCGCAGTGACCGGCGAGCAGATCGTGGCGCACACAAATATGTACTTCTCAGGTCTGCGCTATCCCGGACAACTGTTCACTGTTGATACTCACTCAAACGTTGTGTTCTAGAAGTCAGTTGGCCAATACCGGTTAACGCTCGGCCATGGGTGCTTTGTGCTGGGAATCGGGGAGTCCGCCGCGACCTCTGAGATGATCGCTAAAGCCATCATGAGCATCTGCGAGCATTGCGTACAACTTGTACAAGTCGTACCATAGAATCATGACTTCAGCGACTCTTTCCCAATTCCGTAGCCAGCAGAGCGACTACATCGCCGCTGCACAGCGTGAGCCTGTCGAGATCACCTCCCGCGGTGCGGGTCGTCGCGCTGTCGTCGTTTCTCCCGAGTTCTTCGACCGTGCGATGCAGGCGTTGGAGGAGCAAGCGGACATTCGGGCCGCGGCGGAAGCGCGCAAGGAGCCGCATGTTCCTTTTGATGACTTGATGGCAGAGCTTGGGCTCTGAATCCGGGTTGACGTGAGCTATCGGATCCTCATCTCCCGGGGAGCCGCCAAGACCTTTCGGGGGCTCCATCCGCAGGCTGCTGCACGCCTGAAGGCGGCGATCTACGAACTCGCAGAAGATCCACGTCCGCCGGGAAGTCTGCAGCTGAGCGGCGGAGAAGGCGAACTTCGAATTCGCGTCGGCGATTACCGGGTCATCTACGACGTCCAGGAAGAAGAGCTGGTGGTCTTAGTACTACGCCTCGGCCACCGTCGAGAGGTCTATCGGTGACGCCACGAGGTGAGTTGGATGAAGACAACACGACCGAGATCGCGATCGATGTCATTGCGCACACCGATCTGACAACAAGCGACATTGGCAGACTCCGCCGACTATTCGATGCGGAGTACAACCAAGAATTCGGTGAATGGGATCCGGAACTACCGTACGGCTACGCGCCGCACGACTTCCATATTGTCGCCCGACAGCACGGTGAGGTTGTCGGTCACGTCGGTTGGGCACGGCGTAGCATCCACGTCGGCGATCATGAGATTGTCGTGGGGGAGTCGGAGGTGTTTTGGTCTCCGACTGTGCACGAGGTCAACGGCTTGGGGGTCGCCTCATGATTCGTGCGGCAGAATCTATGTCGGCTGCGGGCAGTATCGCGTTCGGCTACCTCGGGTGTCGAGAAGATGTAGTTTCGTTCTACACGACATGCGGATGGAGTCGGATCTTCGCTGCGGAGAACTCAATAAGTCGCGCTGGGAAGCCCGTATTCGATGCGCCGGGGCAACCCTTGCTGATCTTACCCATCGAAGCACCGCTCAGTTCGTGGCCTGTCGGCGAGGTCGACCTATGCGGTCGCGCGTGGTGATCGCTGAAGGTTAGTATTCGCAGCAACGTGCTGTGGATCCGTCCCAAGTCCAAGTAGCCCGAGCAAGATGACCCGTAGCTTCGAGATGTCCGGTTAAGCGGACGTCTTTGAACCAGCCCGAACTACACAAGAGGTATAGATGGACATACGGCTGATCGATTCGAGACAGTCCAAGGCATTACAGCGACTCATGGAATCGAACGCACAGTATTCGCGTCTGGTTGAGGGAAGAGCTCCAGTTCCTACTGCCGCGAGTGACGCTCTGACTGCACAGCCGCCGAACGTAAGCTGCTTACAAAAGGTTGATCTCGGGCTGTGGGATGGGCAAGAGCTCGTTGCCTTTGCTGATGTGATCATCGGATGGCCCGCAAAGACGGTTGCTCACATTGGCTTGCTGATGACGGATGGTGCTCGTCAGGGAGAGGTCCTCGGCCGGATGAGGCACGACGCCGTCATTGATCTAGTTGCCCAGAGCTCGGACATCAAGTCGTTGCGACTGTCGGTCGTTGATACTAATGCTGATCTGGCGGAGCCGTTTTGGAAGAAGCTTGGCTACGTGCCCACCGGCGAATCGGAGCCATACGTGTCTGGGAGTGTGGAGTCGACCGCCCGTATCTGGTTGCGGCCGGGGGTGGTGGACTAAGCCTTTATAGCCAGGGTCCCAGTCAGTTAATCCTGTACGCGTTTGTTTGGAACACCGTACCAAACGCCAGGTGCAGCTCGCATTTCCTCATGCAATTTCGAGTAGGGCACAGGGGACTTTCCAGCGGCGATGATGGCGTTCTCAAGCGTGTCACGCTCAACCCAGACATCCCGAGGATCCGCGCTTGCTTCCAGTCGCAGCGCCGAACCGCTTCATCTTCGCTCAGCCCCTACAAAGCGAGATTATCAGCAAACTCTTGGATGGTGGCGCGACGTTCGCGTGCGTTCAGCGACATGGAAACCTCCGATGAGACGTTGACTCACAAGAACCTCTGTCTAAGCACCTTTGATCATGCTGAATTGAAACTCAACGCAACTAAACTGGTTTGCTCATTTTCGGCTCATTCTTCTGCTGGAAACTTCTCTTGAAAGCATCAGCAGCTATTTTGGAGGAAATATGAGCAGCTACGTTCCACAGGGCATGTCATCAGCGGATTCCTTGGGCATTCGCCGCCGAAAAAGCAACGAAATGATGATGAAAGTTCCGATCATCACCGCGACATTCTGGGCCGTTAAAATCCTTTCAACCACCGTCGGCGAAACATTTGCAGATTTCTTGGCCGTTAATGTGGGGTTGGGTCCATTGCCGACCACAGGCATGATGCTGGTTCTATTGGCCATCGCCCTGGTGATCCAGTTCCGCACTCGTCGTTACACGCCATGGATCTACTGGCTCACCGTCGTTCTGGTGAGCATTGTAGGAACACAAATCACCGACTTCTTTACCGACACTTTAGGCGTCAGTCTCTACGTATCCACCCTCGTATTCACCATCTTGCTTGCCGTGGTCTTCATCGTTTGGTACCTGCAGGAGCGAACACTGAAGATCACCTCCATCGATACGGTGAAGCGTGAAGCATTCTACTGGGCCGCTATTCTGACCGCCTTCGCCTTGGGCACGGCAGCTGGAGACCTGGCAACCGAAGCTTTGGGACTCGGATTCTTGTGGGGCACCATCATCTTTGGTGCACTGATCGTGGCTTGTGCCGTCGCAGCAAAGCTCGGCATGTCCACGGTGACAGCATTCTGGATTGCTTACGTGCTCACCCGACCATTGGGAGCTTCAATTGGCGACCTAATCACCCAGAACAAGGGCTATGGAGGCTTGGGACTGGGCGCTTCATTGACCAGTATCCTGTTCTTGGTCGTGATCGCAGCGTTGGTTATCCGCGAGCAGATCATCGTTCGCCGCCACGGGGTGCTCACCAAAGACCAGGCCTCCACTCGTGGACAGGGTCAGGACCTTGCCTGGGCCTTCGGAGCCAGTGCAGCACTGGTGATCGCAGCGACGCTTGTTGCCGGTAGCTCCTTGGCACCGCAGCAAGCATCAACCAGTGCAGCTGGAGGTCAACACGCGGCTCAAGGCCCATTGGGTGACTTGTCGCAGTTCTCCACGATCGTGAATGACGTGACGAACAAGGTCAAGGCTGGGAATCTGACCGGAGCAACAACTCGAGTCAAAGATCTGGAAACCTCATGGGATAGCTCCGAAGCTGGGCTCAAGCCAATGTCACCATCGGACTGGGGAACGATGGACAAGGCCATCGACCGCGAGCTGACAGCGCTACGAGCTAGCCAGCCGGTACAAAGCGACTGCCTTCACGCCTCACAGGATCTGCAGAAAGTTATCGCAGGGCTTTCAGCCTAAACTCTAAATAACAGCATTGGTGGCCGTAGTATCTGTAGCTCAGGTACTGCGGCCGCCATTCCGTGTCAGTAAAGGAGCACGCATGCCACGCATACTTGTGGTGGAAGATGACCCCATGATCGGTAGCGTGCTCATCGCACGTTTGGCCGAAGACGGGCATGTCGTGCAGCTGATCACTGATGGTCCAAGCGCTAAACACTACAGCAAATTCGGTGACTTCGATATCGTCCTGCTTGATTTGGGACTTCCAGGACTGGACGGGTTGGACGTATTGCGAGCGCTACGGCAGCCATCGACTGAAGAGTTGGCACCGGCCGTCATTGTCATCACCGCCCGTGGTAGCGTCGAGCAACGCGTCGCGGGATTAGACATTGGTGCGGATGATTATCTGGTGAAGCCCTTCGCCTATGAAGAGTTACTGGCCCGTATTCGGGCGGTTACCCGGCGCGGCTCGGTTCATCAATCCTCGATTCTGCGGGCCTGGGGCATCAGTCTTGACGAAAGTGCTGCCACGGCGACTCGTGCCAACGGAAATCCGGTCGCACTGACCAAACGGGAACTAGCTCTTTTGCGTGCGCTGCTTCTGCATTCCGGACAAGTGCTCTCCCGAACGCAGCTGGAAGCACAGGTCTATGCAGATGAAGTTGACATCGAATCCAACGCGATCGATTTCCTCATCGGAAAACTCCGGGCGAAGTTGGGTGCCTCGACGATCAAAAACATACGTGGGCTTGGGTGGATGGTGGCCAAAGAATCATGAACTCCTCACCGCCGCTTTCGTTGCGCACCCGTCTCATCACAGCCTTGATGCTTGTCATCTTGGTCATCACAGGATTGGCCGCCGGTTGGGCCTTCCAACGAGCTCAACTTGAAGCCCGCGAGGCGCAAGACGGTCTGCTCACACGTGTCGCAGAAATCGTCAAGGCTCCCGGAGCAAACTTTGAACAAGGACAGCCTTCAGATCTACCGGATGAATCAAGTTTGGTGGTAGAAATTCTTGGCCACTCAAAGAGCAAACATCAGTTGCCAGCTGATCTTAGGACCGGTTTGCAAACGATTACGCTGGGGTCCGGGGAACAACGCGTCTTCGTCGAGGACCTGGCTAACGGCAGCAAACTTGCCGTAGCCCAATCCACCGCGGTGCGACAAGATGCCGTGAGCGAGACCTTGACCTCCACGCTGGCACCAATTCTGCTTAGTGCGCCACTCATGATGGTTCTAGTGTGGCTAGTGGTGAGCTGGGCGCTGCGTCCGGTAGAAAAGCTGAGGCGAGAATTGGCCACGCGCCACGATGGTTCTTTAGATCCGTTGCCGCCAGCACGAATGCCCACAGAACTTGCAGGGTTCATCCAGACCCTAGAAGAGCACCATTCAAGGGCTGCTACCGTGCTGGAAGAACAGCAACGATTCGCCGCTGAGGCAGCCCACGAACTACGAACGCCGGTGGCCGCGGTGTCTTTCCAAGTAGAGTATCTCGCGGCAGCCCGCAGCGAGGAGGAGCGGCATGAACGCAGTGCTGCGCTGAACTCCGGAATCGAGCGCCTACGCCGGCTGTGCGATCAGCTATTGACCATGGGTGAAGTAGAACATCGCGCTGACACCCCTGCTTCATTGGATGAAATTGCGCGGACGGTAGTCAACAACCTGATGGTGTTGCCAGAAGCTTCCGAAGCCCAGATGGAATGGCAGCTAGGCGATTGCGCAGCCCAAGAAGTTCCATCCATTGCGGTACGAACAATCATCCTAAATCTCGTTCACAATGCCATACGATACGCAGGTGCTGACGGGCCCATCACCATTAGCGCCCACGCCACCAAAAAGTCACTCATCATTGAAGTCCAAGATCACGGTCCAGGAATTAAGGACCCCAAGAAGGCTACTGCTGCTTTTCATAGGGAAGCCGGGCAACATATACAGGGCAGTGGGTTGGGATTAGCCATTACCAACGGGGCAGTGGAGAGATTGGGAGGAGAACTCACGCTGGGTCCGCGCCCCGACGCGCAAGCCGGTACCTGTGCACGGGTCACCCTGCCGATCGAATAGGACTCACCGAATAGAGCATGAGTTCGGAATTTGGGGCGAACGCCGGTCAAAGGGTTCTAAGAGTGTAAGACGAAAGTGCCGGGTCCCTGCGAACATGAAGCTACCTCGGACCAAAGATTCATTCGGGCATATACCGTGGGTGCCAGACTGGCGACACTTCGAAGTGCATCAGAACGAAGCGACTGGGAAAGAGAAACTCATGAATACTGACCTTGATCTTGTTATCGAGCGCGTCATTCGTGCTCCGCGCGGCCGTGTGGAATGCCTGGACTCAGCCGGATCTCTTTGCCCAGTGGTGGATCCCAAAGCCGTATCTCTGCCAGGTCGAGAGCTTTGACGCACAGGCAGGTGGAGGCTTTGTCACCCAGATGAGCGAAGACGGCAAGAGCTTTGTACCTCATATGGACGCCGCCTTCTTAGCTGTTGACGCTGAAGAGCGCATCGTCTTCACTAACGCGGTGGATAGTACGTTGCGTCCGGCCAACCCGGTGCCGGTTTCAGTAACAGGTGAAGTGACACTGACCGATCACGTCGAAGGCACCCTCTACCGTATTGTGGCCCGGCATGCCGATACTGCTGCCCGAGCACAACACGATGAGCTGGGGCTCCTTGAAGGGTGGAGTCTAGTTACTGCGCAGCTCGCTGAACTTATTGAGGACTAAGGAAAGCGGATCTGATCCTAAAGTTTCTGCGGTGCTACTCTTGGTGCCATGTATACGGTTGTGTCTATCCACACTCCACATCCCGAGCACCGAGATGCGCTAGTCGACTCCATGCACAGGTTTGGTGCCGCAATGCGCGGTAATGACGGACTTATCGGTGTCCATACACTTCAAGATGCCACAACAGGTCGACTTGTCGGCTTGGCAATGTTCGAATCAGAAGAAGCGGCACAACGACTTTTGCCACTTGCTCGCGCAGCGGTCGAGACAGACGCATTTGATGTCTGGGAGGCACAGGACATTGACGGACTAAAGCTTTTCGAAGTCTAACGGCCGAAGCTTCAGGGCCCACATTGCCAAACTGTATGCTTTGCTGCGCGGATAGGTGATGTCTTTGTCCCCATGTGGACGCGGCCCGTTTGAAGGATGAAATCTACATACCGCTATCTAGCTCTAGAAGAGCTGGGCAATCCATTGGCTCCGGGTGGAAATCATCTTCTTGCCCAGCACAGAATCCGGAGCGCTCATATCAAAGCCATGGAAGCCACCCGGCCACACATGTAGTTCCGCTTGGACGCAAGCCTGCCAAAGCGCAGTTGCGTAGGCGACATCTTCATCTCGGAAGACCTCAGCAGATCCGCAATCGATAAACGTCGGTGGAAGCCCCGACAAGTCCATAGCCCGGGCTGGAGCAGCATAGATCGACACGTCGTCGGTGCCCTTGCGCTCGCCGAGGAGAGCGGTCCAGCCCATCACATTGCTGCTGCGATCCCAAATACCTTCTCCGTCAATCTGAACGGTGGAGATGGTGTTGTCGCGGTCATCAAGCATCGGATAAATGAGTACTTGGCCGGCCAATGCCGGGCCCTTTCGATCCCCAGCCAGCAGCGCAATGCCTGCAGCCAATCCGCCGCCGGCACTGGCCCCGGCAACGATTAGTCGGTTGGGATCAATGCCGAGTTCCTCAGCATGATCGCTGCTCCACACCAACCCTGCGTAGCAATCCTCTACAGGGTAGGGATCAGGGAATTCTGGAGCAAGACGATACTCGACGGTGACTGCCACCGCGTCGTTTTCGATAACCCAAGGAAGGAACTGGCTCAGCCCAGCCCACCGGTCACCGATGACCATTCCGCCACCGTGGGTGTAGTAAATACCTGGACCGCTTCCTGTGCGCCGTCACGTTGCAAAACCGAGACCACGATTTCTGCACCCTCAAAGCCTTTGATGGTGACGTCGCGGCGGATGATCCCAGTGCCGGCAAGAACTTGCTCCGGAGGCACTTCGGCAGGGTTAGCTTCGCGCAGCAGCGGAATCATCTCGGCGGTCAAAGTTGGCGGGAGCTCGTCCGTGGCCGAAGTCAGTATGGCCTCTGGCTCCGGATCAAAAAGTGGACGCGGATGAGAATGGGGCATCGAGGCACTTTTTTCCTATGGTCGCTTCGCTGCGACGTTTTTGTCTGCTCCGAATGCGGTGATGAGAAAGCAGAATTGTTTATTGGTCTTATTTTGCCGAAGGTTTGCTAGCTATGCCGTCGAGCCACAACGTCTCTGACTCATCGCTGTGGACACCATCGGTCCCGACATGTTTGCTGCTGATCGTTGGTCCCTTTTGGATGACGTGAACCAGTGCCATGCCGTGACCGCGCCCCAGCTCGTAGTCTTCCTTCAACCAAGTCAAGATTTCACCAGCTTTGACTCCCGGTGCATCGAGGCCTTTTTGGTGGGCGATAGCCACAAGCTGGCGAGGTGTCAGATGTGTCTTTTTCTCGATGGTGTCTAGATACGCCTGGAAGGACATGGGCTGACCTGTCATTACTAGAGGAAGGGCCAAACGGCACCTAGTGGGTAGATTACCGTCCGTTTTTACTGCAGAGCAATACCTTGAGCCTGTTCAGACCTAGAAAAGTGCACCCTCGAATACCTCGTGAGCTCGCTGTATTCATGGCAGGATGCCTTGTATGACATCGCCTGCTCCAGCATTGCCCATACCAACCTTGCATACCGCGAGGCTGAAGCTGCGTGCCTTTACCGAAGCGGATGCCGCGGAGCTGTTTGCCCTACAGAGTAACGCCACTGTGCTGCGCTACTGGGACTCGCCACCCTGGGATGACCCAGCGGCAGCCCACCGGTTCATCGTCGCCTGCAATCTTATGGCAGAAGAAGGAACTGGCGTCCGTCTGGCAATTGAGCATAGTTCCGACGCCTCGTTCCTGGGCTGGTGCACCTTCAATTCGTGGAACCCAGAGTTCCGCAATGCTTCGTTGGGGTACTGCTTCAACGAAAATGCTTGGGGTCATGGTTATGCCACGGAAGCGGTAGCCGCCGTGCTGGACTGGGCTTACACAACCCTTGATCTCAACCGGGTTCAAGCTGAAGCGGACACGCGAAATATCGCTTCGGCCAAGGTCTTAGAGAAGCTAGGGTTTCAGCTTGAAGGCACCTTGCGTCAAGACTGCACGGTCAATGGCGATACTTCGGATTCGTGGGTCTACGGCTTGCTGCGCAAAGATTGGGAAGAGCATCAACAATGCAATAAAGCCGGCAAAAGCTGGACTGCGAAGCTTGATGAGCCAGTGCCAGAAGACGTTGTGCGTTTATTGGCTACGGTGCCCGAATGGTTTGGCCAGCCCGAGGCCAACGACGAATACATCCAAGCCGCGCACACCAAGGAAACGTGGACGGTCCGTGATCATTCGGGTGCGGTCCTCGGAGTAACGCTTGTTGATCGGCACTTCGCGCATGCGGCTGAAATACATCTGACCCTAGTGGACCGTCAGGCCCACGGTACAGGCGTCGGCACCGCCATGATGAACGCCATCGAGGCTGATGCACGGGCCCGTGGGGTACGTCTTTTAGAAGTCAAAACTCTCGGAGCATCGCATCCGGACGTTGGTTATGCCCGGACGCGACACTTTTATGAGCGGTGCGGATTTCTCGCAGTAGAAGAAACTGACCTGTGGGGTCCTGGGACACCCTGCTTGATCATGGTGAAACCGTTGTAGCCGGTCTCAACGCACGAAGAGGCTTTCCACGAAACCGCTAGCTGTTGGCGGTGACTGCTCCGGCAGCGTAGGCGGCCTGGCCAATGTGTTGCGTGGCATCGTCAATGATGGAAACGAGGCGCACCCCGCGGGTTACTGGAGTCTCCCAACTCGTATCGATCACTTCAGCAAAGTCGGTTTCGGTCAACACGTTGATGTATTCGGCTAGAGCTTGAAGGCAGGCTTCGACATAGTCAACCAACAGCTGACGATCCGAGACCTGAATCTGACGAGCTTGCTCTTCGGTGTGCCCGTATCCAACTGAGTCACCGAGTTCACCCAGATCAAAACGGTCCCGGTAGGACTCCCATACTTCAGGTTTTCCGTACAAGTGCGAAAGCTGAACATCAATCTCGCGGCCGGTGTGCCAGAGCAGCCATGCCACGGAGTTCGGGTGATTTCCGGGATGAGCGTTCAATTGCTCAGCGTTCAGTTCTGGGATTCGATGGGCTGCGTCGATGGGACGTTGGATGAAATCGGCAAAAATAGCGTGAGCATTCATAGTTCCATTGTGCCTGTCCGCCTGGGCATTACCTACGATCCTGGGGTGGAAGATCCAAGTACGAGATCTAGGTGCGAGTACGCTGACGTAAAAGAGGATCAGGCCATCACCAGATGGGGACGACGAGGAGAACTGTGATGCGCGCAGACGGACTATTGGCCCTTCAAACTGGAGTGTTCCGTCTTCCTGACGGCCAGCCTGCAACATTTGAGACCTTCGAGTTCGGCAAGCTTCGTGTGTCCTCGGGTCAATTGGCTATCAGCGATCCGATACTGCTGCAGACCCCTAGTGTGCTGAGCATCCCGCCTGGTGATTACAAGGTTGTGGCAACCATTGCCCAAGTACCAGAAAGCTACGATCTAGCGTTGAGCCGACCAGCCTATCTGAGCCTGGTCCTCTCTGATCAGCCAACTGTCTCAGTTGCCCCTGCCACGTTCGAGCCAAGTCATGTCGAAGCGGGGACGCGGTTGGTAGACCAACGGGCGGGCATGCCAAATCTACGAGGTATCCCGAGCTCGGAGATGTCCAGTGTTGCGATGAGCGATGCCGAAGCTATCGTGCCCAATATGCCGTCTGATCCAGATACCTGGTTTGATACTGTCATTTCGCCCAGCGACGGTTCCGGGTGGTTCGACCGGATGGATACAGAAATTGACGGTCCACTCGGCTCCCTGATCACCACGTTGCCCAAAGCTGTTGACGGCGAAAACATTGCCATTCTGATTGCTCGGCCAGAACGGGTATTCCCCGTAGTAGAGAGCAGAGACGAAACGGGAAAACTCACCGGAATTCATATCGACTTGCTGGTTATCGGAGCGCTCAGTGAAGCACTTCATGCCTTTGACGGTCAGGATGAACTGGCGTTGGAATATGCCCACGAGGCTGAGCGGACGGCAAACCGTCAGGCTAATTCCGGCGCGCGTGAGTCTCGAGGAGTCTTGGGCCTGCTCAAGAAATTTCTCAATCTCTAGTTGGCAGGACGCCCCGCGTGTTCTGGCGCAGGTGAGACTTCATGAGATCCAGATTTTTCTAGCCTGAGCGGCTCAACAAGCTACTGCTAAAACAGTGGCCAAGGCACAGCCGGCATTTCACCGCTGGGGCCAGGAAAGACTGCGTCTTCACGCAAACTGAGGCACCGGTCCTTGAACGCTGTTAGCTCAGCAATACTCAGTAACTGGGAAAGCTGCTCGCCGAGCTGCGCATCAAGCAAGGTGATAATCCGGTCGATGCCGTCGATTTCTTCCTCGGACAGCGGCTGCCCAATCCAACCCCAGAGAACCGTGCGCAATTTGTGTTCTTCATGGAAACTCAGCCCGTGATCTACTCCGAATCGATGTCCATCGGGCATAGCTAAAACGTGGTTGCCTTTGCGATCTGCGTTGTTCACCAAGACGTCATAGACGGCCATTCGACGCAGCTGAACACTATCTTCATGCAGCAGGCTCACCTGCGCTCCACTCTCATCTTGCCCATGCAGAACCGTTTGCCAGCCGGTGGCCGGAAGCTTGTCGCTGGCCACTAGATCAACGGCGTGCTGTTCAGGGTCTACGTCTTGCCATAGCTGCACCATGCCGATACCCAATGGACCTTTACGCAACCAAGTACGTGGCACTACATTCCAGCCCAGCGCTTCAGAAACCAGGTACGCCGCAACCTCGCGGTTAGCTAGGGTGTGGTCTGGAAAATCCCACAAAGGTTTTTCACCATCAACAGGCTTGTAAACGACGCTCAGCTCACCGATGGTGCCCAAAAACGTGGCATTGGAAGCGGTGGTGATTCGACCGGTGAGTTCCAGTTCATCGGTGAGCAGATCAGATGGCGTCATGAAAGTTCTGGTCCCTGACAGGTATGACCATCTGGATCAATCGGGTAGCCACAAGTCGAACATACGGGGCGTCCGGCAGCCACAATTTCATGGGTTCGCATTGCGAAGGCACGAGCTGTGCCAACTGGCATCCGCACGTGCATCACTGCCTCAGGTTCTGACTCAGGATTATCTTCGTTCAGTGAGAAAGCTTCCAGCACAACTTGCGCCACGGTGGCATCCCATCCGAGGTTCATTGATCCGGCGCGGAAGGACTCTTCGACTTCTTCCAGAGGATCGTTATCTACTAGCTCCACCGGAGTGTGAGTCGGAACGCTGAAAGCATTACCGGAGATCGTAGAGACTTGATCAAGAATTTCGTCAATCATTTCAGCTACGACTGCAGCTTGCTGCTTTTCCAAGGCGATACTGGTCATTGTTGATCCAGCGCGTGCCTGCAAATAGAAGGTACGCGAGCCCGGCTCGCCGACGGTGCCAATGACAACTCGATCGGGCCAATTAAAATCGTGGACTATTTCCGCCATGTCTACTTCCTTAGTGTCCTGCTCCGCCGCCCACAGGGGCGTCGACTGTTTTTAGTCCCGGGGCCAACCAGGAAAGATCCCCATCTTCGGTATTGACCGAGTGCACCGTGGGGGAGCCAGAACCGTAATGCACAATCGATGCTGAAGCCGGTCCCACGTTGATACGTTGGAAAAGATCAAGATGCATTCCCAATGCGTCGGCCAATACTGATTTGATGATATCGCCATGGCTGACCGCCACCCATACCGCGTCAGGTCCGTGCTTAGCTTCGAAGTCCGCGTCTAGTCTGCGAATTTCTGCCACTGCACGGGCTTGCATTCCAGCCATGGATTCACCGTCAGGGAAGGTGACTGCCGAGGGGTTAGCTTGGACCTTCGACCAAAGGGCCTGAACGGAGAGTTCACTGAGCTTGCTGCCCTGCCAGCTGCCGTAATCACATTCGGTCAGATCTTCAGCCGACTCAAGGCTTGGTGGGTTCATCTGGTGCCGGATAATGAAGCCGGCGGTCTGCTGACAACGCTCTAACGGGCTTGAAACGATGCCGGCCAGTGGAATTGTCGCGAGTCTGGTGGCAGTGCGTTCTGCCTGTGCCTCACCGGTCTCGTCGAGGCTGACTCCAGGTGTTCGTCCGGCCAGCACGCCAGAAGCGTTGGCGGTGGTGCGGCCATGCCGCACAAGAATTACAGTGGCCATTTACCTAGCCTAGTCATCCAGTTGATTACAGGCGAGACTTTGACTGTAATCCGCCGCGTTGAGATCAAACACATCAGCGGATAATCGGAGGTAGCCGTTGCCGGTGTACGCGTCATGTGTAGAGCACACAACTAGGAGATAACTTGCCCAGTAATCAGTGGTTAGAAGTAGGCGACAAAGTCTTTCACCGGCGTTACAACCCTGCCGATGTTTCGGTAGGTGTGGTCCTTGGCCCCACCGGAGCTACGGTTATCGATACACGTAACAACCCCGAAGAAGCGCAAGAGATCATTCGTGACGTTGCAGAACTATCGGCGCTGCCGATCGTTGCCGTAGTCAACACTCACGCGCACTATGATCACACTTTTGGAAATCAGGTATTTCAGGATGCAGGGATACCTATTTACGGACATCATCTGATCCCGACACATTTCCAGGAATATGAACAACCGCTTCTGAAACAAGCTCAAAAGCAGCCACAGTCTGAAAGGGACCGGGGCTGGCATGACGTGATTCTCACGCCTCCTAGCAGGCCCATCAAGACAGCCAGCAAAGTAGTTCTCGGCAGCCGCATCCTAGAATTGTTGCCATTGGGACCTGGGCATACGGAAACGGACCTAGCCGTGTTGGTCCCCGATGCCGGAGTCTGGTTCCTTGGAGACATCATCGAAGAATCCGGTCCGCCCATGTTTGGGGAAGGGTCAAAACCACAAGGCTGGGCAGCAGTACTGGCTTCCTTATTAGAGCTAATCAAGCCCGGGCATACGGTAATCCCAGGCCACGGTGAACCAGTAGACAGCGACTTTGTTCTCCGGCAACAAGGACACCTTGAACAATTAGCGCAGGAAATCGGCCAAGCACACGCGGACAAAAAATCGCTAGAGAACTTCAGGTTCTCTAGCGATTTGAGGGCCTTGTGGCCAGAAGAATTCCTACGCGAAGCGGCGCAAGACGGCTACCGGCAACTGGGGGGGTAGTACTGGCCCTTAATCACAAAATAGGATCCGCGGATGGTTCCGGCGAGCTTTGACTTCTGGCGCGCGAACTTGAACTTATCTGCCAGCTCTTCGGGCCCTTCCATTCCGTCGGAGAGTTTGAAGCCCACTGCGCGTTTTTCACCGTCGGCTAGTCCATAGAGGACATTGATGGATAATCCTGACTCATAAAAAACGTAGGCTCGCTTGGCGCCATCTGCCTCAAAGACGCAAGCCTGCAGGGGACGAGAAGCGATTTCTAATTCGCGTTCTTTCAGCAGAATATTGTGTACCCACTGGACCACTTCTGCGCTCTGAGCTGCATCCTCAAGCACTAGGTCATGATCAAATTTATTCTTCAGATATCGCGCCTCGTTGGCACGCAACCCAGCCAAGGCTTCGGCGACCGGAGAAGTCTCTAATCCCACGGTGGACATATCTTTAAAATCAACGAGATAAGCCATATTTAGTCCTTTGCAACGCAAGCTAGGCACGTAGTGCACATCATGAATATCTTAGCCATCCCACTTAGCCAAATGCACTGAAGCCGGTGAGGTCTCTACCGAGAATGAGCGCTTGAATAGTTTCGGTTCCCTCATAGGTATGTAGCGCTTCAATATCTCCAACATGGCGTATGACGTGATTTTCCAGCAGGATGCCGTTGCCGCCGAGCATATCTCTGGCCGTTGCTGCCACCCGGCGAGCTGCCCGGGTGTTGTGGTACTTCAGCAGCGAGGCTTGGGCTGGACGGAGGTTGCCCGCGGCTTGTTCGGCTGCGACCGCGACGCACTGTAATTGCATGTTCGTCAGTTCCGAGAGCATCTGTGCAAGGAGCGATTGCACAATTTGATGAGCACCAAGCCGCTTGCCAAATTGTTCACGTTCCTTGGCGTACTGCAACGCCGCCTCAAACAAGAATAGGGCGTGACCTAGGGCGGACCAGCCCACGTTCACTCGGGTTTCCACTAGGGCCTTTGATACATCCTTGAACGACGTGGCGTTGGCTAATAGGGCAGTGCCCGGAACACGCACCTCATGAAGTCTGATCTCGGCTTGCTCGATGGCCCGTAGTACGCCTTTGCCTTGAACGGGTGTTGCTTCGTAGCCGTGAGTTTGTTGGTCAACGATGAATCCCTTGATCTGACCGTCAGTCTCATCGCGAGCCCAGACGATAGTGATGCCGCCGGCTGCACCATTTCCTATCCATTTTTTATTGCCGTTGAGTACCCATTCCTCACCATCTTTGCGGGCGGAAGTCTCAAGGCTGACAGAGTCGGAGCCGTGGTGCGGCTCGGTGAGGGCGAAGCCACCGAGCAGTTTTCCGGTGGCGACCGGTTCCAAATACTGCTCTTGTTGTTCAGGTGTTGCGAATAATTTCAGGCTGCGTAGAACCAGTCCACCTTGAACGGCAGCGGCAGCAGCCATAGAGCCATCGGCGCGGGAAATCTCCATGGTCACCAATCCGGCCGCCAGAGGTGAAAACTTCGCGTGTCCGGCGATATCCAGCCCGTCGGTGAGCAAATCAAGCTCGCCCATCCTCCGAACCAATTCAACGGGATAGTGTGCCTTGTCCCAGTGCTCGTTGATAACAGGGAAGACCTCTTCAGCGAATTGACGGGCCCGTGTCCAGTGCTCGCGGTCCGCACTGGTCACTGAGCTAAAAGCCGATAAATAATCGGTATCTAGCGGTGTGCTCAGATCAAATTTCATCCAAGGATCAGTGGCCATTCTCGGGGCCTCCGGTAGCGGCCCGTTCAGCCCGAAGTTCACGTTTAAGTAGTTTGCCCGATTGGTTGCGGGGCAGCTGGGCGACAAAGTCAACGCGTTTGGGCACCTTGTAACCAGCCATGCGAGATTTCACATGGTCTCGCACCGTTTGGGCGGTCAGATGCGTGCCTTCTCTGAGCACCACCACAGCGGTGACCGCTTCTATCCATCGTTCGTCATCGATGCCAACAACAGCGACTTCCGCAACTTCTGGCAGTTCATAGATGCAGTCCTCAACCTCGCGGGGTGCCACCAAAACACCTCCGGTGTTGATGACATCCTTGATGCGATCCACTACTTGAATGTAGCCGGAACGATCTTTGACAACTTGGTCACCAGAGCGGAACCAACCATCAATAAACGCTTGCTCAGTTTCTTCAGGCTTGTTCCAATACCCGTTCATCACTTGAGGAGAACGATATTGAATTTCACCGGGTTCTCCGGGTTCGGCAAGCATGCCCTGCGCATTGACAACTCTTGCCTCAACGAAGAAGACCGGACGACCACAAGAGGCTGGCCTGGCTTCGTGTTCTTCTGGCCTCAATACCGAGCACAACGGCCCCAATTCAGACTGTCCAAAACAGTTGTAGAAGCCGATTTTTGGATAGCGTTCACGTAACCGGGACAACACAGTTACCGGCATAATCGATGCGCCATATTGAGCTTTCGCCAGCGAGCTGAGATCCCGTGTTGCCAAGTCCGGATGGTTGCTCAACGGAACCCAAACCGTTGGGGCCAGGAACAAGGAGCCAATATGTTCGGATTCAACGAGCTCTAAAATTTCAGCGATATCCGGTTTGGAAAGTAAACGGACGCTGGCGCCGAGAGCTAGATAAGGCAATAAGAACACGTGCATCGCTGCAGAATGATAAAGCGGCATTGCAATCAACGGGCGGTCTTCGGCATCCAGATCTAGGGCGATGATGGCCGATACGTATTGGGCAATTAGGGCACCGTGGGTCATCATCGCACCTTTCGGTGCCGAGGTTGTTCCAGAGGTGTAGAGCAACTGAACGAGGTCAGTACTGGTGATTTTCACGCCTGAGTATTCTTCGGAATTCTCCTTGCTCAAGGCCGTTGCCAAAACACTGTTCTCGTTTCCTTCGAGAGGCAGCAGAGACCAGATTTCACGCACCTCGGGCAATTCGTGGCGGTCTGCCAGTTCTTGGACCAGCTGTTGGCGAGGTTGGTCTGCGATCACCAGAGAAGCCCCAGAATCTTGTAGCAGGTAGCGCAGCTCATCACCCTTCAAAGCGAAATTCACCGGCACATGAACCAACCCTGTTGAGGCGCAGGCCAAGAACAAGATGGCGTAGGCATCACTGTTGGCGGCAAAGGCCGCGACTCGAGATCCTGTGGGTAGATCAAGCGCCTTCAGTCTGCCTGCAACTTGATTCACTGCTATCGCTAGAGCTTGATAGGTCCACGTGCGGTCCTCGAATTTCAGTGCTGTGGCCAGCGGATTGCGCAAGACACCACGTTGAAGCAATGCGGGGATAGTGTTCGAATCATCGCGGGCCGTTGCTGACTTTTCTGTCCATGAACTCATAGTGAGATCCCTTGTCGCCGGATAGTTTTAGAGTCGTTCAATGATGGTGACGTTGGCTTGTCCTCCACCTTCGCACATGGTTTGCAAGCCCCAACGCGTGTCACTACGTTCTAGCTCGTGTAGTAGCGAAGTCATTAAACGTGCGCCGGTGGCGCCGATGGGATGGCCCAGCGCAATGGCGCCGCCGTTAACATTGACCTTAGACATGTCGGCACCGGTTTCCTTCTGCCATGCCAGTACCACTGAAGCGAAGGCCTCATTGATTTCGATACGGTCCATGTCCGCCATGGCCATACCGGTGCGTTCCAACGCGTACTTGGTGGCACGAATCGGTGCGGAAAGCATCATTATTGGATCATCTGCACGCGCAGAGACGTGGTGGATGCGGGCCCGTGGTTTTAGACCGTAACGTTTTACTGCTGCTTCGGAAGCGATCAATAGCATGGCCGCACCGTCAGACATCTGGGATGCAGTGGCTGCGGTATGCCGTCCGTCGTGGACGATTGGCGCGAGACTTGCCATCTTGCCGCGGTCCACGGCCCTGGGACCTTCATCTGTCTGCAACTGATCCATGGCCAGGATTTCTCGGTCAAAATATCCTCGCGCTTGAGCAGCCAGGGCCCGTTCATGGGAGGTGACCGCGAAGTCCTCTAATTGTTCACGCGAAAATCCCCAGTGTTGAGCCATCATTTCGGCTCCGCGGAATTGCGAGATTTCTTGGTCTCCGTAGCGGGCTGCCCACAGCTTGGAGCCGGTGTAGGGATCCGGGAATCCAAAGTCGGTGGCTGCCGTGTTGGAATAGGACAACGGAATGCTAGACATTGACTGAACTCCGCCAGCGATGATCAGATCACTGCTGCCACTAGCGACCGCTTGGGCTGCATAGGACACCGCTTGCTGTCCTGAACCGCACTGTCGTTCAACGGTGGTTCCGGGGACTAACTCGGAGAGTCCAGCCGCTAGCCACGCATTACGGGCGATGTCCATTGCTTGAGGACCTACCTGGTCGATACAGCCAAGAATGATCTCGTCGTATTGGTCAGAATCAATGTTGTTTCTTTGCACCAGCTCAGCGAGCGGAAAAGCAGCAAGATCTAGGGGATGGACTTGGGAAAGCGCCTTTCCGCGCCGCCCCACTGGAGTTCGAAGTGCATCGATGATGTAAGCCTCGGCCATGAGGGTCCTCCAGTTTGTTCACGTCAAAGTCTGTGTTTGACCAACAATGCCCAAGTCCGTAGCCGTTGTCTAGGGTAATGAGCTCAAGACTTTTCCAGCCCTAACATCGCGTCAGAAATCTCTTGAACGCTGTGATCGGGGATAGCAGTAGAGGCCTGGTCTAAGACGAGCAATGTGGCCCCGGGGATCTCGCGGGCCAGGGCTTGGCCGTTTCCGAGCGGGAAGAACGGATCCTTGGCACCGTGGATCACTAAGGTAGGTATCTGAAGCGACCCCAAGCGTTCTCGCCAACGCGGAGTGCAATCAATTTTTGAGAAAACGATGCCCAGCTGATTGGCCATGTGTACTGGCACAGTGTTGGGAGAGGTCCGCTCCCAAATACGCGAGGCAGTGTGCCGTGCTTGAACTGGATCATCACCCAAGATGCCGGCGCCAATGGCCGAACTGTCCGCTACGGCTTCGCGATCCGTCCAATCGGGCATGGACGAAGAGAATAACTGGCCCATGATCTGCTGATCATGTTCCGGTAAATCTTCATCAACAGGGCCCGGTGCGACAGGTCGTGTTCCGTATAGCGTGAGAGCAGAGAAAGCATTTGGAGCATCCAGCGCCGTTACTTGAGCGACCATGCCGCCCACGCCAATGCCAGCTAGATGTGCAGGACGTGGATCTAAACTTTGTGCCAGAGCAACAGCATCCGCAGCGAGATCGCGCAGCGTGTATTTCGGGTTCATAGGATCTTCGGTATCGGATTCTCCACAGTCACGTAAGTCGTAACGCACTACATGTCGGCCAGCATGGGCGATTTTTTCACACAGCGCATCGGGCCACGAAAGCATGGTGGTTCCACCAATGAGCAGCATGAGCGGATCAGTATCATCGCCGAAACTTTCGATACCTAATTTCACGCCATTAACTTCACGCGTTGCCATGTTGTTTCACCCATCAACCGTCAGCGAACTTACACGCAGCGCGGTTGAGAGTAGCGCTGCGCATGTAAGGCTTTGACGCTCATCCTGTCCCACACGCTGCAAAGCGTCAACCAGAGGATCGGCCGAATCGAGAACACTAAGCGTGAGAAACTACAACGAAGAGCAAGCTGAACGGGGAGTGATAAAGATGAGTAGATCACCAGAAAACATCTTGTTGCACTTATCCGAGTCGGAGGAACAACAGGTTCGTGAAATCTTTGCAGCGTTAGCCCTGCAGGGATTTCCCGTACAGAATCAGACTCCACATATCAGCATTACTTTCGCGCCAAAACTAGCCGACGAAGTGATCCATTGCGCCATGGACCTGCTGCCGGCAGTGATCCCGGCACAACTCAAACGAGTGGGAACGGTGGTTTTCGGAACCAAACGCAAACAAACCGTTGCCTGGTTATTGGAAACTTCCCCTCAGTTAGAACACGCGGGCCGAACCAACAGTGAAGTGAACACTGTTGGACACGGGCCACGATGGATCCCGCATCTGACCATGGGGCTACGACTTCCACGCGAGATAGTCCCTGAATACCTCCAAGCGCTCGATGAGTTGGGAGCCGAGTGTTGCCGAGAATTCACTGCCATTCGAGCTGGGTACTGGAAGCCAGGTTTGCAAGAGCTAACGGTACTTGCCCAGGGGTGAACCTAGGTTGGCTTTGGTTCAGAAGCTCTTCCCGTAACTAGGAAGATTTATCGGTGAGTTCGGGCATGAGCTCAAACTCTGCAGTATCGGTAGGCACACCATTAACTTGCAGGGACACTGAATGCGTTCCGGGGTAGTAGCGACGAGTCGTAATGGCCTTGAAGGAATGCGAACGGGCAATATCAAGGGTTTCGCCTGGGGACAGGGTGCGAGTCGTTAGCTTAAAGACCTTGGCTGTGGTTGATCCATTGGCCTTTTGGTGGTGCAGCACGTAGTCGATGGCAAGCTGTGTAGGCTCGGCACCGGTATTGCGGACAGTCGCAGTGAAGTTCACGGTTCCGCCCCAAGGAACCTGGGATTCGTGGATCAATGGCCCGTTGATCTCAACCGTCGGAGTGCCAAAACCAAGTAGCGCTAACGCCGCAGGATTACCTTTTTGATCAGCGTGCGCAGTGCATGCTTGACGAGTTTTGGTGTTGTGGCCTCTGGCGCTTGCATCCAGCGCTGGGCTGTTGAGGTGACTAGTTCGGGATCGTGGCGACTGATGTCGTTCAGGTGGTTAGCCACCGAGCGTCTAACGTACTCACTTTCATCACGGTAAAGCGCATCAAGAATTGGAATAGTGCAGGCCGGGTCATTCACGATCTGAGGAACCCTGACCGCCCAAGGCAAATAAGGACGTGTGCCTTCGCTTGCTAGCCTGCGTACATGCTCATCGGATGAGTCGGTCCACTGCCTGACAAGGTTCAGCGCTGCGGGGAGGTCATGCCTGAGCAAAACACGAATCGCAAATTCCGAGGACAACCGTGGGGTGAGCAAACCCAGCAGCGCCATGGCGTCGGTAAACGACGCTGTCGTATTTTCACTGGCGGCACGGGTTGCCACCGCGGAGGTCACCGGCCAGATCATCCACCCGCTAAAGGTCTGCGAGATTTCAGCAGTCTTCTTCACCACATTGGCCAGCTGCGTATACGACTCAGGGTAATCGGCAAGCAGGGCATCGCGCAGAGCGTCGGAGCGTTCACGCAGACTCAGCGGATCCAGAATCTTTGTTGCGCTACGAAGATTTTCTAGAGAACACTGCGGGTCGACTGCGTGGATTTCGTGTACGAGGCGTTCGGCTACGTCTACACCGATAAGTTGATCAGCAAAAGGCATATAGCCATTCTTGACCGGATCGGCCCAACCTGCGAACCCGTTTGGTCCAACACCGGCTTAGGGCTTAAACACAGTGAGAGCCACCAAAGTAGGTGGCTCTCACTGGAAGTCTGTGGGGTAGTGCTCTAGAACTATTAGTTCTGTACTAGGATCTGGAAGCTGACGCCGCCCTGCTCGTCCACTGCTGCGTCCAGTACCTTGTCGTCCAGGTCATCGGCGATGAGCTCGTCCAGGTAGACAGGGCTACCTTCACCCGAAACAACAGTGTCGGTTTCTTCTGGTTCAGGAACAATCTGAATGGCAAACGCTGCTTCTTCAGGTGCGTTCGTAGCGTCAGCCTGGTGGATGCGCAGGCCTGCTTTTTCGGCCTCAGACTGGTTGGTGACGATTGCGGTCACGATGGATGATGCTTGATCGGTCAGTGCGAGCACGATGGCTCTCCTTCCGGTTGCGTACATACCAAGGTCAAGGCATGTTCGTGCCACGATTCCAAAAACTGCAGTGAATCTCAAACTCGCTTAATAGGCACGAAATATCCTCCCCACGCAGCAGTAAAATCAGATAGGGTCCGCCCATGAACGCCTAGACTGGCAGGAAAATCAGATTCAAGGGGAGTGGCCGTGGAACAAGTACCGGGCCTTGACGTGGCACATTCGGTCGAGGGTTCGTCAGCTCAACCCACACGACGGATCTTTGCAACCTCGAAGTCTCTGGCGCTCGCCGAGTTCTTGGAAACTGACATTGATGCACTGCATTCCTTTGCCTCGGATCCGATGGTGTGCAGATATAGCCTGTGGGGTCCCAACAAGCTTGAGGAGTCTCAAGCCTTCCTGAGCGACGCACTGGTGACCAAGCCCGGCAGGTTAATGATGGCGGTCATGTTTGGTGGCGCGGTCATTGGGACAGCGTCGGTATGGACCACCAATGAAGAACAACGAATCGGCGAGCTTGGCTACACCCTGCATCAGGATTATTGGGGACAGGGCTTGGGGACCGAAGTAGCAGTCGCACTGGTAGACCTAGGATTCCGGCTCTTGCAGCTTCGCCAGATTGAAGCGACCTGCGATTCACGAAACGTCGGTTCCAGTAAGGTGCTCATCAAGGCCGGTCTGAGATTTGTAGGACGAAGGGCTGAAGATCCAGGCAGCACCGGTGGCAGGAATGAAACTCTGCTGTACATGGTTGAGTCTGAGACAAGAGCTCACAACTGATCAAGCAGCTGAGAGTTTTCCATAGTCCCTTGGTACATGCTTGCGGCTACGTAGACTGAGCACGAACCACTTTCTTCAGGAGGTCACCTTGTCAGTATTCAAAGAACGCGCCCAGAACCTAGCCCGCTTACACGAGTCGGGAGAGCTACTGGTCATGCCCACCGTATGGGATACATTCAGTGCCTCGCTGGCCCAAGAAGCTGGGTTTGAAAGCCTGACTATCGGCAGTCACCCGGTGGCAGACTCCATCGGCAGTGCCGATGGGGAGCAGATGGATTTTGCTGACTACCTTGCCGTAGTTCAGCGGATTACCGGTGCCGTGGAAATCCCGGTCAGTGCCGATGTTGAGTCGGGTTATGGACTAAAGCCTGAGGAATTGTTTGAACGCGTTTATGCTGCCGGTGCAGTGGGCGTGAACATTGAAGATGTTGTTCACGGCGAAGGTAAGCGCGTGCGAGACCGCCAAGAGCATGCCGACTACATTCACGGTGTTCGCTCAGCGGCAGATGCGGCTGGCGTTGATTTTGTGATCAACGGTCGAACCGATGCGGTGAAGCTGTCCGAGCAATTTTCTGATCCGCTAGGTGAAGCTATCGCCCGCATCAAGTTGCTTGAAGAGGCCGGGGCTCGCAGCGTATATCCCGTGGCTCTGTCCAGTGCGGATCAAGTGAAACAAGTTGTTGAAGCCGTATCCATTCCAGTGAACGTGACGGCTCACCCGGTGACCGCTCACGCTGCTGGTGATCTTGCCGCCTTGCGTGAACTGGGTGTTCGTCGCGTGAGCTTCGGCCCGCTGTGGCAGAAGTGGCTGGCTGAAGTTTCCTCGCAGCAGCTGAGCGCTTGGCGCCAGGGCTAAGAATTCAAAGTCAAGAAAAATCGGACTACGAGAAACTGATTATCGAGGGGCGAGATGTACTGGGAAAATCTGGTCTTTGACGCATCAAATCCGCATGAACAGGGCATCTTCTGGGAAGAGCTGTTCAGTGCGGAAACGTTGAGTGATAATTCCGGCGGCTACGAAACGAGACTTCAGTTTTCGGATAATAGCTTCCTGGATCTTTGCTTCCCGACAGTCAGTGACTCGGGTGTTTCAGCGCAGCGACTATTTCCTGTGGTGATCGAATCGAATGCCGATGATTATGCAACATCGGCTCATTACCTCGCGCCGCGCAGGAAGCTACAGGACCGTGCTGGGCGAGATTACCTTGTAGTTGAGCCCGGCGACGGTTCGGCTCGATTTAAGTTATTAGCAGTGGAAGTCTGGAGTGCCGATCCAGTTCGCGATATCAAATTTTGGTCAGCACTGACCGGTTGGAAACAGAGCGCAGAATCGCCCACGGTACTCCAGCACCCAAATAAGGTCGGGCCACTTTTAGGCATAGTGCCACAACAGCAGGACAAGGCCGATTCCAAGAGTTCAATTCATTTAGATCTACGCTTAGAACCAGACGATGATGTAGAACAGATCGTTGAACGAGTCGAGCAGCTTGGCGGAAGCGAATTCCACCATGAATGGGGAGAGATTCCCTGGCGTGTATTTTTGGACCCATCGGGAAACGAATTCTGTATCCTGCCTGCGCCGACCAATTGACCTTGGACCCTGCCTTCTTTCGTAGACTTAGTTGCGTTGCCGAACACACAGTTCAGGAACGCAATCGCTGAAAGTGAAGTCAATACCGCAGTTATGGACACAACGACCAAAGCGCCGATGCCGTTATTTATGATCCATGGCAATGGAGTTGATCATCGGATACTGAAGCCGTTTGAACAGACTCTCCTCTCCGGCGAGATTTTTGAACTCCACAACATTGATCTTCCAGGATTTGGTGAATGTCCTGCGCTGGACGGGGTAGCAGGCCTGCCAGAGCTAGCTGACTGGTTAGAAAGCACCATTGAATCCGTGACGGCAGGTGCTCCTTTTGCGTTGCTGGGTAATTCGATGGGAGGACTGTTGTGCCAAGAAATGGCGGATCGATTTGCGGACAACGTGCAAGGCATCTTCCTGTTGGCGACGGCAGTATTTCCCCAAGCAGAATCTCGGACGTTACCTGAGCAAGCAGTCGTGGTGCACAATCCGGCGCTGCTCGATTCACTCCCTGAAACGGATGCGCAGCTGTTCTCCGACATCGCGGTAGTTCAAACAGAACAAAGCTGGCACGACTTTTCCCAGTGGGTGCTTCCTGGTCTGAAGGCCGCAAACCTTAGGGCAATGGCCAAGCTATCCAGGCGCTATGTTCTTGATCCGTTGCCACTGGATCGGGACTTTCAACTCACAGTGCCAGTGCGGATAGTTTGTGGGCGCCAAGACCATGTCACCGGATATGAAGATCAGAGCCTATTGCTGAACCGTTACCCGAATGCACGAGTAAGCATCATTGATGCCGCTGGACACAACGTACACATTGACCAACCCGAAGCCGTGCAAAGCGCCCTGCGCTCGTGGGTCGACGAAGTCCATGATTACCAGAGAACTAAGTGATTCGCTCAAGAAGTCGTAAGATATTCAAATCATGGCCCGCTGAACCGACGAATCGTCTCGGCGAAAAATCTGTATTCAAAGTTAAACCATGAATCAGAGCCTTTGCGCGGAGATAGGAAGTAATACATGGACGAGCAGATTGTCCTACGCGAGTGGACGAGCATCGATGAAGTTCCAGACCTGCTAGACGTTTGGAAAAGTTCCGTCGAACGACGTAAAGATTTCATTTCTGCTGCGGATCTTGATGCAGTAGCTAAAGCTTTGGAATCCGTCTATTCACAATCTTTAGAAGTGATCATTGCTCAACAAGGTGAACGGATCTTAGGGTTCGCGGCTTGGAATGCTTTGGAAGTTGAGCTGCTGTGGGTGCGCCATTCGGACCGCCAACAAGGAATCGGCAAGCTCCTTTTGAACCACATTACAAACAAGAGCCCAAACGTTGAGGTGCATCTGGACGCCCAGCGTGTGCTGGCCATTGAATTTTTCAGCAACTCCGGATTCAGCTTCATTGCTGGGGGCGACGGGGCGGCTTCACCGAGGACCGTATTACGTCACGAATGCTCACCGGCAGATAACGTGGCACGATAGTTTCATGAGTGAAAATAGCCGCGCACTGCGCGAAGTAAACGTCCAGCGCACCGAGTCAGGCAAGTATGTTGCAACCAGTGCCGCCTCCGGTGCGAGCATTGAATTTGGTCAGGGTGAGGGTCTGCTCTCGCCGGTTGAATTGTTGCTGGCAGCCATTGCTGGTTGCTCTTCAATCGACGTGGACGTGGCAACAACTCGACGTAGTGAGCCAGAAAAATTTGATGTTCAGGCAAGTGGATACAAGATCACTGAAGACGGCGCAAGCCGTATGGATGACATTCACCTTGGCTTTGATCTGAAGTTCCCGGATACCGAAGAGGGGCGCAAAGCCGCCAGTATGGTGGAGCGAATCGTCAAGCTATCTCACGACAAATATTGCACTGTCTCTCGCACCGTCGAGCTCGGTGCCTCCGTGGTCAGCGAAGTGGTTGAGTAAGTCCCTTGGAGTCGATTTGGGACTTGCGGGATAACTCTTGATCTAAGAAACCGCAAGTCACTCAGGTGAATTCACTGATTTGAAGATTTGATAAGTTTCAAAAAATTTTGTGATTCAGTTGTGCCTCAGGTCACTATGTGTGAATTTCGCTGCAGACGCCCATTTTTGCTTCGAATACCGCACTAAGACCTGAATATATCCAATGAGCGTTGGCTGGGAGTTACAGTCTTTGACCTAGTCAGCGTAGTTCCTTCATCGTAGGGTCGACTTGTCCCTACGTTGAAGGAGCGGAAAATGCAGTCTGGGAACGTCTTAGGCAACATAGACTGGGCGTCAATGCTACAGAAAGTAGCCATTGCGCTCGTCATTCTCATCATTACTTGGCTTGTAGCGCGAATAGTTCGTTGGGCTGCCGGCAAATTAGTGAGCAGAGTGAAGTTCTTGCAGAAGCAAGGAAATGACGGAACTCAAATAGGGCAATCCCTCGGCAAAGTTGCCGGGCTGATTGTCTGGCTCTTTGGCCTCGTCGCTATCCTCCAGGTCTTCTCGCTTTCAGAAGTTCTTTCACCGGTGCAGGGCCTGCTCGGTGGAGTCATGGCATTTATCCCGAATCTGATCGGTGCCGGCTTCATCTTCTTCATTGGCTATGTCATCGCAAATATCGTTCGACAGCTGCTGAATACCGGACTGGGAACGGTGGACTTTAGTGGTCTCGTTCGCAAGCTGACTCCAGCCAACGAACCCGTAGACGAAGTTCAGTCACGCGAAGCTCAGGCGAAGATCGTTGGAATCATCTCCAACATTGTGTTTGCACTGATCCTGCTTGTTGTTGCTATCTCGGCACTGCAGGTCTTGGGTATCGCGGCAATTTCGGATCCTGCCCAACAGATGTTGCAGCTGGTCTTCACCGCCATCCCGCAGGTCCTCATGGCCCTTGCGCTACTGGCAGTCGGCGTGCTGATCGCTAAGTTTGTGGGTCAGCTACTGGAAACCACCCTTCAGGGCGTGGGCACTGACCGTGTTGTTGCTGAATGGGGCGTAGTCCCAGACGGCAAGAGCGCATCGGGAATCATCGCTGGAATTGTCAAGATCGCCATTATTCTGTTCTTCGGCGTGATGGCAGCCCAGATGCTGAACTTCCCAGCAATAACCAACATCCTCAACGAGATTCTGAGCCTCGGTGGCAAGATCCTCTTCGGCGCAGCAATCATCGCAGCAGGTTTTGTCATTGCCAACGTGATCGGCAAGTTCTTGGGTGAAACCACGGCTTCGAAGATCATCCGCTACACCGCAATCGCATTGTTCGTAGCAATGGGTCTGAAGTACATGGGCATTGCTGACTCAATCATCAACATGGCCTTCGGCGCAATTGTCATCGGCGCAGCTCTTGCAGCAGCGCTGGCCTTCGGCCTCGGTGGACGTGACGCAGCGGCTCGTACGCTGAACAAGATTGATACCGACAAGGTCGTCTCCAACGAGCCAGGTTCGGCGCCGCCGGCACCGCCGGCTCCACCAGCACCACCGACGACTCCACCTACGACGCCTGGCATCTAACCAGCTAGATCAAAACATCAGGGACAAAATAAAAAGTCGTGGAATCCGCTATGGATTTCACGACTTTTTACGTGCCGTTGAACTTACTCAGTTAGGTTCAACGGCAATGGAACTACAGACGGGACTGGATCATCCCGAAGTCGTGCGTATGTAAAAACATCAATACGCTCACCGTCAATTAGGAATTTGCCCCGCTCAATACCCTCACGCAGAAAACCGTTCTTTTCAGCGACATGGCGGGAACCTGGGTTATTTGCGCGTAACCCTAACTCCACGCGGTAAATGTCCTGCTCTTCAAAGAGATAATTCGCCAGGGTGGCCACAGCCCGAGTAGTCAGTGACTGCCCTCTAAATGCCTGATGCATCCAATACCAAATCCAAGCATTCTTGTTACTTGAATCTAAGGTGGCGCAAACTAAACCAATCAATCGCCCGTTCTTCGTGATGGCCAACGGACATTGACGTCGCCAATCAGCTAGTAGGGCGCCAACATGTTTACGGGCGTTAGCGGGAGTGCTGGCCTCACCTTGACGATGCATTAGTGCATCAGAGGTAAAGGCTTCAAAAACCGCGTCGGCATCTGACGCCCTGAGCTTTCGAACGCTAATTTCATCACCGGTAGTTTCTACTTGCGCATTGGTGGTATCGCGTTCTTTGTCGGTTGCCGTTGCGCTCAGTGTTCCTTGGTGAAAGAGCATTTGCCAGCGGCCCTGATCGTGGAACCACAGGGAAGTGCGATGACTTGCCCTGTGACCGAAGGTGGACCACCGGAGCAACACAAGGTTTGTTGACAGTTGTGTACCAACAGGGTCATGAACCTGTCCTGCGCTGCCACCAGAATCCTCAGCGACCAACAATCTAAGAATCTGTTCTCGGTTGTAGGTACGTCCGCTGGCTCCAATCTCACCAAAGTTCTTGTGCAATAGAAGACTCAGCTGGTCAGGGTTGTTGCGAATCGTAGGAGACAGTAGCTGCTGCTCAAACTCAACGATGGTTTCCAACAACGTGGAACCAGCAACCAATTCAGCGGGATACTTCGGAAGCGACATGTTTGTAAGTACATCACAGAAGATGACGGAACAAAGTCCGCCGTAGTTCGCTTTTATGAGCTGGGTCATGCTTATAATCGCAACATCTCCGCGGGAGCCTGAATCGACCAGGCTGAGAGGGCACTGAGCCGACCGCTATACCTGATGCGGGTCATGCCGCCGTAGGAAGGAAGCGTGCGCCTATGCATGTCAACATCGTTGGTGCCGGAATCATCGGCCTAGCCACAGCGTTTGAGCTCAGCTCGCGCGGGCACACTGTCTGCATTATTGATCCTTCACCCGGCCAAGGCGCCAGCCATGCTGCCGCAGGAATGTTGGCGCCGGCAGCAGAAACCGTCTGGGGCCAAGGACCACTGCATCAGATGTTGGCCGCCTCCAACAAGAGCTATCCAGATTTTGTGAACAGGATTCAAGCGATCTCGGGCCAGCGTCCCGACTATCTGACAAGCTCAACCTTGGTGGTGGCGGCAGAACCCGCGGACCGTGAAGCCCTACACGAGCTGGTGGAATTACAAACTTCCTTAGGCCTGTCAGCTCAAAAGCTCTTGCCCAGCCAAGCGCGAAACCTAGAGCCTGCGCTGGCCAGAAACATTGCTGGTGCGGTGCTTTGCGAGGATGATCATCAAATTGACCCTCGCTCGGTGGTACGAATTCTTCTGGAGTATTTCCAGTCGGATCTCGTGCTTGAACAGTGTGTTGAAGTGATCAAGGATGACAAGAATCAAACCACGGCCGTGCTGACGTCTTCAGGTACAAGACTGGAAGCAGAGCAAACAATTCTCTGTACTGCCCTAGGAACGGTTAGGGAGTTCAACCAGCTCCCGTACGCCCGGTTTATGGTGACATCCTGCGGATCCAAGGCCCACCCGGCCCTGCATTAGTGACCCGAATTATTCGAGGCATCGTGCACAGAGAAAATGTCTATCTGGTTCCGCGCAAAGACGGAAGTCTTGTTCTCGGAGCCAGCGTGCGCGAAGACGGGAATCCACAAGTCAACGTTGGCGCCATGTACAACTTGTTGGATAACGCTCGCAGACTTGTTCCCGGCATCTCTGATTGCTCACTGAACGAGGTCATTGCCCGAGCTCGTCCGGCAACTGCCGATGACCGCCCGCTAATCGGTCGAATAGATCCAGGGCTGGTGATCTCCACCGGCTATTCACGTCACGGAGTGCTACTTAGCCCGTTGGGATCAACGCTTACCGCTGACCTGACAGAGCACCTGCCGGCCAGTGCGATGCTCAAGGACGTTGACCCGTACCGTTTCCCTACCTACTCATCCGACACACTTTTGGAGCAAAGTTCATGACTTCAATCAGCATCACGGTTAATAACCAACCCGTTCAGGTGGACGCAGGATTGTCCCTGCGTGAATTCATCGCCAGACACATCGGCAAGGAACTAGACAAAGATTCCAAAGCCATTGACGGTAGCAAACTTGGACTGGCCGCCGCGGTCAACGGGGCAGTGGTGCCGCGTAGCTCGTGGAACGGATTTGCGGTGCAGAGCGGGCACACAATCGAACTCGTCACGGCAGCACAGGGAGGCTGAACATGGACGCGCACGAGCTTACAGAACTTAACGCAACCACGGACCCATTTGTTGTTGCTGGCCGAACTTTTTCCTCACGCCTGATCCTAGGTACCGGAGGTGCTACCTCGCTGTCCACGCTGGAAAGTGCACTTCAAATTTCCGGGACAGAACTCACCACGGTAGCCATCCGCCATTTTTCAGCATCCGGTTCAGGCAACGTTTATGAGTTGCTGCAACGCAATGATGTGATTGCTTTGCCCAATACCGCTGGATGCTTCACCGCACGCGACGCCGTGCTCACCGCACAGCTGGCCCGCGAAGCGTTAGAAACCAACTGGATCAAGCTGGAAGTCATCGCTGATGAGGACACGCTGCTACCTGATCCATTGGAACTCTATTGGGCCACCGAACAGTTAGTGGCTGATGGCTTTGAGGTTTTTGCCTATACCAATGATGATCCCGCCCTGGCCCAACGCTTGCAGGATGCGGGAGTTGCTGCAATCATGCCTGCTGGCGCACCCATTGGCTCAGGTTTGGGGATCCTGAATCCACACAATATTTCCACCATAGTTTCGCGTTCCAACGTTCCAGTCATTCTTGACGCAGGGGTGGGTACCGCCTCGGATGCGGCGCTTGCCATGGAACTTGGCTGCGATGCAGTACTGCTAGCTAGCGCAGTGACCCGGGCGCACAATGCTCCACTGATGGCCGCCGCAATGCGCGACGGAGTTAAAGCCGGTAGGGCGGCATACTTGGCCGGCCGAATCCCCAAGCGCGATACCGCACTGGCCTCCTCACCTGAAGAAGGCATGATGCAAACGCTGGTCGGTGAGTTCTAATGACTCGCCCTGCATTGTGTGAACCGGCAACAGATTTTGAAGCCGGTGCGCTTGCACGCTACTCGCGACACCTCACACTTCCTGGGGTAGGCGAAGAAGGCCAACGGCGAATCCTCAACGCCAAAGTACTGATCATTGGAGCCGGAGGATTAGGCAGTCCCATCGCCAGTTATCTCATCGCGGCCGGCATTGGACATATAGGGGTGCTAGATGACGACAGTGTTGAAATATCTAATCTTCAGCGTCAGATCATTCATCGTGAAACCGATATTGGTAATCCCAAGGTCCACTCGGTGGCCAGAATAGCTCTAGAACACAACAGTGATGTCAAGGTGGAAGCCATTGATCAAAAGCTGAGCAAAGACAACGCTATTGAACTCTTCACCGACTACGACTTAGTTATCGACGGTAGCGATAACTTCGCCACCAGGTACCTTGCCTCAGACGCAGCAGAAATTACCGGTACGCCATTGATCTGGGGAACGCTGTACCAATTTTCTGGTCAGGTTTCGGTTTTTGATCCGCGTACCGGTCCGATGCTGCGGGACCTCTTTCCCGAAATTCCGGATGCTGATTCGGTGCCCAGCTGCGCCGAAGGTGGAGTCTTCGGAGCGTTATGCGGAGTAGTCGGTTCAGTGATGAGCACCGAAGCGCTCAAACTCATTACCGGAGTTGGAGAAACGCTCTCCGGCAAGCTCTGGCTCTACGATGCGCTGTCGGCCAGTGTGCGAACCTTAGGATTTTCACTTGATCCGCAACGTACTAAAGTCACTGAGCTAGGGGACTATCAGCCAGTTGCTTGCACAGTAGAAAAAGCAGTAGAAAAACCAGTAGCCCAGTTAGAGGTCACAGCACTCCAATCAATGCTGCAAGAACAGGAAGTTCTCTTAGTAGACGTTCGCGAGGGGTGGGAGCGGGACATCGTAGCCATTCCGGGAAGTATTCACTTACCGCTGGCGAAGGTGCGCGATGAGGCTGTGCACACAATTCCTGCCGAGGCCCCGTCCGTAGTCATGGTGTGCAAGACCGGAGTCCGCTCCCAGCAGGCAGTAGAAATTGCTGCCAAGGTACTTCCAGAATCTTGCCGCCTCTACAGTCTTGCCGGCGGAACCCTAGCCTGGCATTTGCAGGTAGAAGGCGAAAAAATTAGTTACTAGTAGTCAATGCCTAATAGGGAGTTGCTGGCTGGCATAATGGCCACATGATCACCAGTGAACCCTTGGAAATTCGTGAGCTAGCTAGTCAAGATGAGCAGCAGGCCGTTGACGCTCATAATTTGATGCTTGTTGAAGACTTCGAGTTCCTTCCAACGTGGTCCGCTGATGAACACTGGGAAGATTACATTTACCGCATGAAGGCCGGGCGCCGCGGGGAGCATGTCCCGCAGGGTTGGGTTCGTTCTGCACTATTTGTAGCTTTTGACCAAGCTGGTGAACTTGTTGGGCGTGTATCGGTCCGGTATGAGCTCAATGACTCACTGCTTCAATTTGGTGGACACATCGGTTACGGCGTCGTTCCAGAATTTCGTCGTCGCGGTATTGCCGCTGAACTGTGCCGGTTCGCTCTAAACGAAGTGCGTGTTGCCGGAGTGGACCAAGCGCTACTTACCTGCGACAGCACCAATGAAGGCTCCAAAGCCACAATTAAAAAATGTGGGGAGTGCTGGACGCGGAACTTCCCGAAGTAGCGCACTCAGGTGGACCTAGCACGCTGCGTTTCTGGATTCCGACGGCAACGGAAAGCTGAATTTTTCACGATTTTCGCGGAAATTCTTGTATGTTCTGACACAGAGCACCGGAGTACTTGCTTCGAGAGCGTAAACTGGATTGTTGGGTCGACTTTGGCCCCGACCCCTTAGATCTAAAATCCTCGAGCGGAAGTGAGCCTTCACGCATGTCAGATAACACCATTAGTCGCGACGAACTTCGTAACGTAGCCATCGTTGCACACGTTGACCACGGAAAGACCACCCTGGTTAACGCCATGCTCCAGCAGACTGGCGCATTCGACAGCCATGGTGAAACCGAAGATCGCGTGATGGACTCTGGCGAGTTGGAGCGCGAGAAGGGCATTACCATTCTTGCCAAGAACACCACCGTGTTCTACAACGGCCCAGCCGCTGACGGCAAGGCAATGACCATCAACGTTATCGACACCCCGGGTCACGCTGACTTCGGTGGCGAGGTCGAGCGTGGCTTGTCCATGGTTGACGGCGTGGTTCTGCTCGTTGATGCTTCTGAAGGCCCATTGCCTCAGACTCGCTTCGTGCTGCGTAAGGCACTGAGCGCAAACCTCCCAGTAATCATCGTGGTTAACAAGACCGACCGCCCTGACTCCCGCATCGATGGCGTCATCTCTGACTCCATGGACCTGCTGTTGGGCTTGGCTTCGGACTTGGCTGATGAAGCTCCAGACTTGGATCTGGACGCCATCTTGAACGTTCCTGTTGTCTTCGCTTCGGGCAAGGCCGGTTACGCTTCGATGAACCAGCCAGCCGATGGAACCCTGCCAGACAATGAAGATCTTGAGCCACTGTTCGAGACCATCATCAAGCACGTTCCTGCTCCGACCTTCACCGAGGGTGAAGTTCTTCAGGCACACGTAACCAACCTTGACGCATCGCCATTCCTTGGCCGTCTGGCACTGTTGCGCATGATCAACGGCACCCTCCGTAAGGGCCAGCAGGTTAACTGGGCTCGCCAGGATGGCACCATGAAGCAGGTCAAGATCACTGAACTGCTTGCCACCAAGGGTCTGACCCGTGTTCCAGCTGAAGAAGCTGGTCCAGGCGAGATCGTTGCAGTTGCTGGTATCGAAGACATCATGATTGGTGAAACCCTCACCGACCTTGAGAACCCTAAGCCACTTCCACTGATCACCGTTGATCCACCTGCGATCTCGATGACCATCGGTATCAACACCTCGCCACTTGCTGGCAAGGTCAAGGGCGCTAAGGTTACCGCCCGCCAGGTGAAGGATCGCCTGGACAAGGAACTGATCGGTAACGTTTCGCTGAACATCCTGCCTACCGAGCGTCCAGACGCTTGGGAAGTACAGGGTCGTGGCGAATTGGCACTGGCTATTCTTGTTGAGCAGATGCGTCGTGAAGGCTTCGAGCTGACCGTTGGTAAGCCACAGGTTGTGACCAAGGTTGTTGACGGCAAGGTTCACGAGCCAATGGAACGCATGACCATTGACGTACCAGAAGAGTACTTGGGTGCTATCACCCAGTTGCTGGCATCGCGCAAGGGTCGCATGACCGACATGGCTAACCACGGCACCGGCTGGGTTCGCATGGAATTCATGGTTCCTGCACGTGGCCTGATCGGCTTCCGTACCCGCTTCCTGACCGACACCCGCGGCGCAGGTATCGCATCGTCCTTGGCTGAAGGCTACGAGCCATGGGCTGGTCCAATCGAATACCGCATCAACGGTTCGATCGTTGCTGACCGTGCTGGCGTTGTGACTCCATTCGCAATGATCAACCTGCAGGAACGCATGAACTTCTTCGTCAAGCCTACTGAAGAGGTTTACGAGGGCATGATTGTTGGCGAGAACTCCCGCGCTGATGACATGGACGTAAACATCACCAAGGAAAAGAAGCTCACCAACATGCGTGCAGCTTCCTCGGATAGCTTCGAGAACCTGACCCCACCACGCAACCTGACTCTGGAAGAGTCCCTCGAATTCGCTCGCGAAGACGAGTGCGTAGAGGTTACCCCGGATGCAGTTCGTATCCGCAAGGTTCTGCTGAACGCTAGCGATCGTGCCAAGGCTACCCGTGCACGCGCTCGCTCCTAATCAGCGCAAAAATAACCAAGGCAGCAACCTCTCCGCGCTCTGGCGTGGTGCGGTTGCAGCCTTGGTAGCAGGATTATTCGGTACTGCAATTCACGCGTCCATCTCCTATGTCGGCAACGACATTCCGGTGGTGTGGGGCGTGGGTGTTGCATGGCTGTTGCTAGGCATCTTGGTCTACTGGGCTGCGGTTTCTTCACAGAAGCTGTGGGCCGGGGCCTTGGCCTTCATCGGTTGCTACGTCTGTGTTGGCCTGATTTCCTACGTAGGAAATGATCAGCTCATCCTGAGCATGCAGTACTACAAATATCTGCCGGGCCCGGCCATTGCTTCGGCCTTGTGGATGTACGGAATGATTATTCCTGCAATTATTGGATTGGTGTTGGCGTTGCGAAATATTCGCAAACAGCACCGAGCCAACTAACACAGAAGGTGTTCTTCCCAGTGGGAAGAACACCTTCTGTGTTTAACGAAAAGTTTTTGTTGCTGCACCAATCAGCGATCTGCCGGAGCACTTCCGGTGACATCCAAGTGGTGAGCCAAGAAGAGGGAGGTGGCTACACCGTCTTCTTCTGGATCTCGCATTGCGTAGTCCTCAATGACCGTGCGTAACCGAGACATCATTTCTTTTTGGGATGCTTCGCTTAGCTTCAGACCGACGCGGATCACCTGAATTTCTTCGGGAGCCAGCCCATCAATCTCTTGCAGGAAGGTGTCCACGAGCATCGGAGCTGCATCGGGGATACGTGTGCCCCAGGACTGTTTGGTGCTGCGGTAGGGAACCTCTTTAGCCCCACGATTGCCGCGGCGCGCTTCTTCCGGCTCCAGATAACCATTGGTAACTAGGGTGCGCACATGGTGTAACGATGTGGCCGGATTGAGCTCAAGAATGTCCGCAATTTCCTTGTTGGTTCGTGACTCGTGGAGGCACAAACGAAGGATTCGAAGCCTCAGCGGGGAGCTGAGTGCCCGAGCTCGCGATTGGACATGTTTGTCGGATGGCATGGAATCAGCATACGCGAAATTCGATAAGTGATTGGCAGAGTCAAATCACATGTCGCAAAGAATCTGAACACAAACCACTGGCCAGTAGTTCAGTACAGAGCACTTTAGCTGCGAGGCCGGCGTCTAGCCGGTGGCGGAGGAACACGCTTTGCGTGAGTAATCGAGGAACGGTCAATACGCACCAGCTCCGAGCGTGTCTTCACGCTAATCGACTCTTCGGTAATCTCTTGCACTTCACCCAAAGCATCGCTAAATTTTTCTCCAGCCTGAGCATTGCTCAACCGGTATCGAACGACGATACGGTCACCAGTAGCCAGATCACCAAAACTAAGCATTTTTGCGCGTCATCTTTTCGTAAGAAGAATTCATCTAAAGCCCAAGAAGCCGAAATGTGAATCGTCGGTTACGTCACAGCAGGTACATGGGCGCAAAGATGTATTGATATCAGGACTAGACTGTAGTTCGAGCCGGTTAGAGATTCAAAGAGCATCACAGAATCCTGCTCGCTCGTGTTGAAACCATCAAGTGCAAGGAAAGGTCTCGGCCCTCGTGACTTACATCATCGCTCAGCCCTGCGTCGACGTGAAAGACAAGGCGTGTGTCGAAGAGTGCCCGGTAGATTGTATTTATGAAGGCGAACGCTCGCTATACATTCACCCGGATGAATGTGTTGACTGCGGCGCCTGCGAACCAGTCTGCCCCGTTGAAGCCATCTACTACGAAGATGATGTGCCCGACGAATGGGCTGACTATTACAAAGCTAACGTCGACTTTTTCGATGAACTTGGTTCCCCAGGTGGCGCCGCTAAAATTGGTAATACCGGTACTGATCACCCAATCATCAGTGCACTGCCACTTCAGAACCAAGGCTAGGTTTTACTTTTATGCTTAAGCTCCCCGATTACCCCTGGAACCAGCTCGCACCATATCGCGAGCAGGCTGCAAAGCATCCAGGAGGGGTCGTGGACCTTTCGATCGGCACGCCGGTCGATAACACCCCGCAGGTCATTCAGGACGCGTTGGCTCAAGCGGCAAACTCTCACGGATACCCCACCACGCATGGAACCGTTGAAGTTCGCCAAGCCATTGTTGACTGGTTTGCGCGTCGCCGTAACGTTACGGGCTTGAGCATCGATGACGTCATGCCAACGGTTGGCTCCAAGGAGATGGTGGCCTGGTTGCCACTGCTTCTGGGAATCGGCGCCGGGGATATAGTTGTCCGACCAAAGATTGCCTACCCAACCTATGACATCGGTGCACAGCTGGTCTCGGCTACCCCTATCGCCACCGATGATCTTGATGAACTGAGCGCCGAGGAACTTTCTCGCGTTAAGCTCATCTGGGTCAACTCGCCAGGTAATCCCACCGGCAAGGTGCGAGCTAGTGCGCAACTGCGCCAGATCGTTGAGCAGGCTCGCGAAATTGGTGCTGTGGTCGCCTCCGACGAATGTTATGCGGAACTGGGTTGGGAAGAATATGAAGGCCAAGTGCCTAGCATTCTTGACCCAGAAGTGAGTGGGGAAACCTCGATAACTTACTAGCGCTGTACTCGCTGTCTAAGCAGTCCAACTTGGCTGGCTACCGTGCCGCTTTTGTAGCTGGTGCACCAAACCTCATGCCAACGCTGGTCAACAGCCGCAAGCATGCTGGCATGATCGTTCCCGGTCCCATCCAGCACGCCATGGTGGTTGCGCTTGGCGATGACGAACATGTGGCACAGCAGCGCGAAATCTACCGTGCCCGCCGCGAAGCACTTCGCCCAGCACTAGAAAACTTCGGACTGCGGATCGAAGATTCGGTCGCTGGTTTGTACCTATGGTGCACCGCGGACCGTCCGAGCTTCGAAACAATTGAAGCCCTAGCCCAGCTAGGAATTGTTGCAGGCCCTGGCGCCTTTTACGGCGCTGCAGGAGAACGCCACGTACGCGTGGCATTGACCGCCTCCGACGAACGGATCGCGGCCGCCGTTGAACGGCTGAATTCTTCCGCCAACCGGTGAAGATGACAGTCTGATTAGCGAGATAGGGTCCAGTCGCGGTATGTTCTAAGGTGACGACTGACCTTTCGGAACTACACGCTTTCCGGTTAGGAGAAGCAATGACAGATACTACATCTGCGCAGCTACAATTTGGTGATACCAACCTTGAGCTACCGGTTATCCCGGCTGCTGAGGGCAACGACGGTTTCGCTGTAGCACCACTATTGAAGACCACCGGGAACGTGACCTACGATCCTGGCTTCATGAACACCGCGGCCACCAAGTCCGCGATCACCTACATCGACGGCGATGCAGGTATCCTGCGTTACCGTGGCTACCCAATCGAGCAGTTGGCTGAGAAGTCCAGCTTCATCGAGGTAACCTACCTGCTGATCTACGGCGAACTACCTACCGCTGATCAGCTGGCAGAGTTCGACAACTCACTGCGCCGCCACACCCTGCTGCACGAAGAGCTCAAGGGCTTCTTCGGTGGCTTCCCACGCGACGCACACCCAATGCCAGTGCTGTCCTCGGCCGTATCGGCATTGTCCACTTGGTACCAGGATTCTCTGGATCCAAAGGACTCAAAGCAGGTCGAAAGCTCGACCCTGCGCCTGTTGGCAAAGCTTCCAGTGTTGGCTGCTTACGCCCACAAGAAGTCCATCGGACAGGCACTGCTGTACCCAGATAACTCGATGAACATGGTCGAGAACTTCCTGCGCCTGTGCTTCGGCACCGCCGCAGAGCCTTACATCCAGGATCCAGACGTAGTCAAGGCACTTGACCTACTGCTGATCTTGCACGCGGACCACGAGCAGAACTGCTCGACCTCCACCGTGCGCCTGGTAGGTTCCTCGGAAGCCAACATGTTCGCTTCGGTTTCTGCCGGTATCCACGCACTTTCTGGCCCGGCCCACGGCGGCGCCAACGAAGCTGTGCTCAAGATGCTGCGCGAAATCCAGTCTTCGGGCATCTCTCCAGAAGAATTCATGGAGAAGGTCAAGAACAAGGAAGACGGCGTACGCCTGATGGGCTTCGGCCACCGCGTGTACAAGAACTACGATCCTCGCGCAAAGATCATCAAGAAGACCGCTCACGACCTGCTGGCAAAGCAGGGCAAGAACGAGTTGCTTGATATCGCGATGAAGCTGGAAGAAACTGCCCTGAACGATGAGTACTTCATCTCGCGCAAGCTCTACCCGAACGTAGACTTCTACACCGGCTTGATCTACACCGCTATGGGCTTCCCTGAAAAGATGTTCACCGTACTGTTCGCGATTGGACGCCTTCCAGGCTGGATCGCACAGTGGCGCGAAATGATCAAGGATCCAGAACTAAAGATCGGCCGCCCACGTCAGCTGTACATGGGTGAAACCGAACGCGACTACCCAGGCTACACCAAGCCATAAGGTAGCGTACGAACGCTCACAAGAGGCTTGCCATCCGTATAAAGGATGGCAAGCCTCTTGTCTGTTTTAAGCGTGCATACGGGAGTATTCTTTGACTTTAAGACCGCGAGGGTATGCCCAAAAGTCAGGTGGTACGCATGTACTTTCGTCGTGGAAACAACTGGTCATTGGCCATCAAGACCGATCAAACGATGCTCATGGCTTTGTACTTGAGGGAGTTGGGCGGTGTGGATCCGGCTGAGGCCGGACCGAACTCCCGACTGTCCTCAACGATCAAGAATCGCAACGGTGCTGATTCTTCGCACGGACAGTTTAAGCAAGAATGGAGCGCGTGGTGGGGGACTCTCACGGCCGCTGACATTGCTGAAGAACAGGCAGAAGAACAAAAACTGCACGAAAGACTGGACGCTGACGGGTTCCCTGCGCTGGCAAGACTAGCCCGCGCTCATTACGGTCAGGCAACTGTTTTTGCGCAAGCGCATGCTCAACACTTTGAGCAGCAAAGTCCCAGCTACGTTCCGCGCAGACTAGATGAGTTGGAACGGATTTTGATAGACCACGGAGTTGAACACGATACGAAAAATGCAACCCAAGAGATTCAACTCATTGATGTGCCGCTGGATGAGCCCCGAGCATGGCTGGCTGGACCGGGCACCATTGTTGCAAGTACATCCTTGATGAAAGATGCTGGTGCTTTCCGCGGTTTCATTCAGCCCATGGTCACCATCATTTTCCCTGGGGACTAAAAACAGCAGGTTACAGAAAACAGTGAGGGTAGGCGGAACGATGTTCCGCCTACCCTCACTGTTCAAAGCTCGCACAAAAGCGAGAAAATTTAGTTAGCGTGCAGTGCGCTGTTCAGCTCAACAGTCTGACCCGCGCGAGCCAATGCTTCGACCGCACCGGTAATCGAGTTGCGGCGGAAGAGAAGGTTTGGAACGCCGGAGAGCTCCAAAGCCTTCACCTGCTTGTCGCCCAAGAGTACGCGGGTGCCCGCGGTGACGTAGAGGCCGGCTTCAACCACCGAGTCGTCACCGATGGAGATGCCCACACCAGCGTTGGCGCCGAGCAGTACTCGCTCCCCAATGACGATGCGTTCCTTGCCACCACCCGAAAGGGTGCCCATGATCGAGGCGCCGCCGCCTACGTCGGAGCCGTTGCCCACGATGACCGAGGCCGAGATGCGTCCCTCAACCATCGAGGTGCCCAAGGTGCCGGCGTTGAAGTTTACAAAGCCTTCGTGCATCACGGTGGTGCCATCAGCCAGGTGAGCGCCCAAGCGCACACGGTCAGCATCAGCAATACGGACGCCCGAAGGTACAACGTAGTCAACCATGCGTGGGAACTTGTCTACACCGTAAACGGTGACAGCACCTCGGGAACGAAGCTTTAGACGGGTTACTTCGAAGCCTTCAACCTGGCATGGACCGAAGTTGGTCCAAACGACGTTAGCCAAATGACCAAAAATGCCGTCAAGGTTGATGGTGTTTGGCTGCGCCAAACGGTGGGATAGTACGTGCAGACGAAGCCACACATCTGCGATATCGGCGGGAGCCACATCGAGGTCAATGGTCATCGAGACCACTTTCTGAGTGGTGCCACGAGCAGCGTCATCCTGAGCGGCAGAAGCCAACTCACGAGGCAGGGAATCAGCCTCTTCTAGTTCACCAAGCACAGGTGCTGGGTACCAGACGTCGAGGACGGATCCATCTGCTGCGATGGTGGCAAGCCCGTGGCCTGAAGCCAAGCGTACGGAGGAGTCACTGGAGGTAGTCACAGTTTCTGAAGTCATACACTGATCGTATCGTTGTTGCCCCGGGTAACGTTGATAGATGACAGGCTAGTGAAGCTAGAAACGTAGGACTGTGAATACCGTGAACGAATTGGACCTGCGACAGGACGTCGCAGTGCTGACCGAGCAGATCATGAACATTGAATCTGTCTCCGGAAACGAACAAGCCATCGCCGATCAGGTACATGAGGCGTTGTTGAAGCTGGAGCATTTGCAGGTTCACCGTGACCAAGACGCGATTGTTGCCCGCACCAACTTTGGGAGTGAGCGCCGGGTTGTGCTGGCCGGGCACTTGGACACCGTTGCCTTGCCTCGTACTGAAGGTGCACTAGGCACCGTTCCAGCACAGGTGATTAACGGTGTGCTCTACGGACGTGGAGCCACCGACATGAAGGGAGGCGTTGCCGTTCAGCTGGCCCTTGCCGCCGAACTCACCGATGCTAAGTACGACGTGACCTATGTCTTTTATGATCATGAAGAAGTAGAAGCAGCCAAGTCTGGATTGGGCCGTCTGGTACGCAACAGTCCTGAACTTCTGGAAGCTGATTTTGCCATCCTGCTAGAGCCAACCAACGGCACCGTTGAGGGCGGATGTAACGGAACTAGCCGTTTTGTCATCCGAACCCACGGTAAAGCTGCGCACTCGGGCCGCGCATGGATGGGGCACAACGCCATTCATGATGCTGCCCCAATCCTGCAACGCCTAGCCGACTACCAGCCACAGACCATCACCGTTGAAGGATTGGACTACCGCGAAGGGATGAATGCGGTACGTATCAATGGTGGTATCGCAGGTAACGTCATTCCCGATTACTGCGAAGTCGAAATCAACTACCGCTTTGCTCCGGACAAGACTCTGGCCCAGGCCGAGGCATTGGTCTTTGAACTCTTTGAGGGCTTTGAGATTGAGCGCACCGATGGGGCCGAAGGTGCCAAGCCAGGGCTCAATCAGGAAATCGCCGCAGACCTAATCAAGATCCTTGGCCAGGAACCGAAGCCTAAATACGGTTGGACGGATGTGTCCCGCTTCTCTGCCCTCGGCGTTTCAGCGGTCAACTTTGGTCCGGGCGATGCGTTGCTGGCACACAGCGATGACGAGCACGTGGCGCAGGAAGATATCCGCACCTGTCTAAACTCCTTACGCGCCTGGCTAAGCTAACTAACGCTCTTGGCAACTAATGGCCACAAAAATGCTCTCGCTGCTTGAAGCAGCGAGAGCATTTTTGTGCCTGATTATTTAGACGCCAGGATTATTTGGATCCTTCTCGGCGCTGTCCACCGAACCGGCAGCTAAGGCACCGGCAGGTGCACCAACCAATTCAGCAGGGGCATCCTTGGACTTCTTGACGCGACTGCTCAAACGCTTCGAAACCATCTCTGCGATCTTGCTCAAGGTGAAGTTGATCAAGATGAAGATGACCGCAGTAACGATCAAAGCCTGCAAGACGTTGCCATTAGGCGAGGAGTAGGTGCGGGCGAAGAACAACAGTTCGTTGAAGCTGATGATGTAGCCAAGAGCCGAGTCCTTCAGGATCACGACAAACTGACCGATCAACGCTGGCAACATAGCCACCAGAGCCTGCGGAATCTCGATGTGACGCAACGACATGCCACGGGTCAAACCGATAGCGATGCCGGCCTCACGCTGCCCCTTAGGCAGGTTGTGAACACCGGAGCGAACCAGCTCGGCGACAACGGAGCCGTTGTAGAAGACCAGTGCGGCCACTACAGCCCACAACGCAGTATCGCCAGGTAGCTCCAGGGAGCGTGCGAAGAAGACGTTGAAGAACACGATCATCAGCAGCACTGGAACAGCGCGGAAGAATTCCACGATGACAGTACAGAAACCATTGATGAGTTTGTTCTGCGAGAGTCGACCTACACCGAAGACCAGACCAAAAATCACCGAACCGATGATGCCCAGGATGGCTGCCTTCAGGGTGTTGACCAGACCGGGCAACAGGTAGTTCTTCCAGGTGCTTGCCTGAACGAAGTCATCCCACTGCTCAGGCCTCATCTGGCCCTTACCAGCGAGGCCAAAGAAGATCCAAGCCACAACGCCCAACGCGATGATCGCGCCGACGATGTTGATCATCAGGATTCGGCGACGTGCTTTCGGACCGGGTGTATCAAAAGAATTGATGCGCTCATCGTGCCACCGCCAACTTCTTAGATAGCCAGGTTGTTACTAGGCCAACTGGGATCACGATGATCACAAAGCCAATGGCGAAGGTAAGGAAGATCGGGATGACGATATCGGCACGGAACTCAATCATCGACTTCATTACCGAAGAGGACTCGGTAGCCACAGAACCAACGGCAGCCACAGTGGAGTTCTTGATCAGAGCGATCAGGGTGTTACCCAACGGGACAATAGCGCCGCGGAACGCCTGAGGAAGGATGATCAAGCGAGCTGCTGGCATGAAGCCTAGACCAATAGCGCGGGCCGCTTCTGCCTGACCCAGCGGCACCGTATTCACACCAGAACGGATAGCTTCACAGACGAACGCTGCATGATACACCGCTAGACCGAGGACCGAGAGTCGGAAGAAGTTCGCTTGGAAATCTCCACCAAGGGTGAAGCCCAACTGGCCGTACAGTGCCAACACGGCGAACAAGATGATGATGGTCAGCGGGGTATTACGAACCAGGTTGACGTAGCTGGAGCCGATGGCTCGGAAGCTTGCCACGGGGGAGATGCGAAGCAACGCCAGGACGGTTCCAAGTACTAACGCTCCAATTGCTGCCCAGAACGTTAGTTGGATATTGACCCAGAATGCTCCGGGGATGTTGTACTCAGTGAATATGGATAAATAATTCTCCACTGTCAGCCTCTGTCTCGATGGCCAGTGAGGCGGCCAAGCGGCTATGGGAACGATGGACTGAAAAGTCGGTCATCGGAAAAACAAGAATGCCGCGGGGGCCAAGACAAATTGGCTTGGCCCCCGCCGCATCTGGTGCGCTTATGCGCAGGTGTCTGCGAGCTTTGGTGGATTAGTCTTCGAGTTTGGCTTGTAGCCGGTACCCTCGGTGTTCTTATCCAGCGCCTTCTGCCAGTCACCGGAATCAATCATCTTGGTGATCGCTTCGTTGATGGCCTTGCACTTGTCGGTGCCATCAGGCAGGCCAACTCCGTACTTCTCTTCGGAGAATGGCTTTCCAACAACCTTGAACTTGCCCTTGTAAGCAGGCTGTGCGGCCAAACCTGCAAGGATGATGTCATCGGTGGTAACTGCATCGATGGTTCCACCACTCATCTGAGTGACACATTCTGCGTAGCCCGGAAGCTCCTGCAGGTTGGTGCCTTCAGCGTAGTTGTCCTTGACCTTCTTAGCCGAAGTGGAACCGGTGACCGAGCAAAGATTCTTGCCGTTCAGTGCCTCAGGGCCGTTGATGTCAGAGTCAGAAGCAACCAACAGATCCTGGCCTGCAACGAAGTACGGACCAGCGAAGTCGATGACCTTGTTGCGCTCATCGGTGATCGAGTAGGTTGCGAAGATCATGTCAACCTGGTTGTTCTGCAACATGGTTTCGCGGTTGGCCGAAGGAGCTGAAACGAACTCAACCTTGTCCTCGGCGTAGCCCAATTCATTGGCTACGTACTTGGCAACGTCGACGTCGAAGCCGGTGTAGTTGTCACCATCCTTGAAGCCGAGGCCTGGCTGGTCAAACTTGATGCCGATGCGGATCTTGTCGCCGTCAGCTTCGCTGTCCGAGCCACCACACGAGGTTAGGGCCAGAGCTGCGATAGCTGCCATTGCGGCGACTTTACCCAAACGAGACTTACGCATAATTTCTCCTAATTGGATGCGGGTGATGAAATTAGTGGTTGGTGATGAGCTTGCCGAGGAAGTCCTTGGCACGGTCTGACTGTGGGTTGGTGAAGAATTCTTCAGGAGTTGCTTGCTCCACGATCTGACCATCGGCCATGAAGATGACTCGGTCAGCGGCCTTACGAGCGAAGCCCATCTCGTGGGTGACCACGAGCATCGTCATGCCTTCCTTGGCCAGTCCCACCATGGTGTCCAGAACTTCGTTAATCATTTCTGGGTCCAGGGCGCTGGTTGGCTCATCAAAGAGCATGACCTTTGGCTTCATAGCTAGTGCGCGGGCGATTGCCACACGCTGCTGCTGTCCACCGGAAAGCTGAGCTGGAAGCTTGTCCGCCTGGTTGGCCACGCCAACTCGATCAAGTAGCTGCATGGCCAAATCCTTGGCAGCAACCTTTTTCATGCCCTTGACTCGAATCGGGCCGAGCGTCACGTTTTCAAGAATCGATTTGTGGGCGAACAGATTGAAGGACTGGAAAACCATTCCGACATCTGCGCGTAGCTTGGCCAGTGCCTTGCCTTCGGAGGGAAGGGTCTGACCGTCAATCTTGATGGTGCCTTCGTCGATTGTTTCCAATCGGTTGATGGCACGGCACAACGTTGATTTACCGGAACCCGAAGGGCCGAGAATGACAACAACCTCGCCCTTGGTCACGCTGAGGTTGATGTTGTTGAGCACGTGCAACGAACCGTAGTGCTTGTTAACCCCAGTCAGCTGGACGATAGCGTCCGAGGTAGCCGACTGAGCCTGATGATCGCTGTTCATGCAATAGACATTACTGGATGTGACGCGTCCAACGCGCCACATCGAACAAGTCACATCTAGATGTTACAAAACTGTCACTTAGCCGGTACATCGACACGGTCTGGGTTGCTAGTGAATAACAGATAGAGTGAAGACATGGTTCATCAGCGAAAGAGTGAAAAGAACGCTCGCGAAGGGCAAAAACGCCACATCGAATCGAGCTGGCCTGGCAAGCGTCCCGAGGATCAGCTTGACCACTATCTCTTGGAGAGCCCACAAGAAGATGTAACGCATACCGACGTCTGGCGCGTTCTGCGTATTCAAGCTGAATTCGTTAATGGCTTCGGAACCCTCGCGGGCACCGGACCGGCGATTGCCGTCTTCGGCTCGGCTCGCACCGATCCAAAGAGCCCGTACTACAAGATGGCACACCATATTGGAACGCGTCTGGCGCAGGAAGGCATTACCACCATCACGGGTGGAGGCCCCGGCGCCATGGAGGCAGCCAATAAGGGTGCTGCGGATAATGATGGCATCTCTATTGGGCTTGGCATCGAGTTGCCCTTTGAGACAGGTCTAAATTCCTCGGTGAATAAGGGACTGAACTTCCGCTACTTCTTCGTGCGCAAAACGATGTTCGTTAAATACTCCCAAGGCTTCATTGTCTTGCCCGGTGGTTTTGGAACCTTGGATGAACTGTTTGAAGCATTGACCTTGGTGCAAACCCAAAAATCACCAGCTTCCCAATCGTCCTGGTCGGAACTGAATACTGGGGCGGCTTGGTTGATTGGTTGACCAATACCGTTGCTGTTGAGCGGGCAATCTCGCCTAAGGACTTGAACCTCTTTACGGTCACTGATGACCCTGATGAGGCTGTTGATTTGGTGCTGAACGCCGGCAAGAAAAAGACTGATTCGAAAGACGCGCTCTAGGGGAGTCCATGCCGTTCCTATTGATCCTCATTGCGCTGTTACTTATTGGTGCAGTGGCTTTGTTGCTTTCGAGCCAACGTAAAAAGCTTGGCGTTGGACGTCATTTTGAAGCTACGGGTGAACCGATTGTGGGGCTCACGGAGCATCAGGCATCGTTGCCACCGGTGCTGCTTCCAGAGAACCCGCGTGCTGAACACATTGAAAAAGTTCGCTTTTCGCTCGGGTTGCGTGGCTACCGTTGCGATCAAGTGGATGAGGTTCTCGACGTGCTCGCAACCGAAATTACTAGCCTCGAAAATACGATTCGTGACCTTGAGTCACGGCGTGTGATTAGCGACACGAGCGAAAATTAGTAATAATAGATGATAAGAGTCCCAACTCAGCCGGGAATCTTGGCAGAGTATGGACAAGGCAAGCGGTAGTGCGTGACGCAAAAGCACGTTGCGCGCGTTAGCCCAGACGAAGGGAACAGCTTAATGGCTGCAATGAAGCCACGCACCGGTGACGGAGCAATGGAAGTTGTCAAAGAGGGCCGGAGCCTGATCCTACGCCTGCCAATTGATGGTGGCGGACGACTGGTCGTTGAGCTGAATAACGCTGAAGCGGCCGAGCTGCGCGATTGCCTGCTCAAAGTCACTGACTAGACTTCCCTGATCGCCACGAGGCGATGGCACTCGAGGACCGACAATATTGTCGGTCCTTTTGGCTTACCTAGCGAGACTTGGAAATTGGTTGTGGCAGAACAGTAGCCACGAACAATCCCTGTTCGCTAGGGAATAGATGGGTCTGCAAACGTGGATCTTCGCGAAGCATCCGCAACGCATCGCGGGTCATCACCGTTGAGGTACGGCGAACAGCTGGCTTCGCTAGACGATGCTCATCAAAAGCGTTGTTCAGAATAATGACTCCGCCAACACCAACGATGCGTTTGGCCTCAGCAACATATTCCAGCAGTAAGTCTGCGCCAGCATCGATCAGCACCAAATCGTACGCATGATCGGCCAAGCGTGAGAGAACATTTTCAGCACGCTCGTTGATGATCCTGGCACGTGCCGACGGAATGCCCGACTCGCGTAGCCCCTGACGCATGGCATTGGCGTGCTCCAAGTCGGATTCAATGGCCGTCAACGTCAGTGAGGGGCCTACGGCTTCAAGCATGGCCAGCGAGGCGACTCCAACACCCGAACCAATTTCAACCGCGTTGCGAGGCCTACGCAAGGTGCACAACAGCTGCAACATGGAACGCCCAGCAGGATCGATGCACCGCACTCCCAGATCCTCTGCCCGTTCGCGAACCTGCGCCACATGCTCTGGCTCGCTGACGTGGTTCTGAGAGTAGGTCCAGCTCGCAAAGAGTTCTGGATTCATCGAAGGCATGGGTAGTGGTCCTCAATAGCGTTGTCTGATAATGGCCACTTCTAATCGTACCCAGCGCGCGGAGCGAAGTTGTTCAACTTGATGGTTCTCCCGCAGGGGATTCTTAGCTTCAGCTCAGCTTGTCGACACATACTTGAAGAGTGAACAATGCACCAAGTGATTCAATCTCTGCTACCCCGGCACCGGAAACCACCACGCCTACATGGGACCAAATGGTCCAAGAACATGGCGAACAGGTTTTCCGACTGGCCTACCGCCTTACCGGTAACCGCCATGACGCAGAAGACCTCTCCCAAGAAGCATTCGTTCGCGCCTTCAAGGCGTTGGATAAGTACACTCCTGGAACCATGGGTGGTTGGTTGCACCGTATCACCACCAACATCTTCCTAGATCAGGCCCGCCGCAAGAGCAAGATCCGCTTTGATAGCTTTGCCGAAGGTGCTGAAGAACGTCTGCCGGGTAACGTGATTACCCCAGAACGCTACTTTGAATACAACAATCTCGACGTGGATGTGCAAGAAGCCTTGCGTTCTCTCTCACCAGAATTCCGTGCAGCCATCGTTTTATGTGACATGGAAGGCTTCTCTTACGAGGAAGTCTCACGCATTCTGGATGTGAAGCTGGGAACTGTGCGTTCACGTATCCATCGCGGTAGGGCCATGCTTCGAGATGCCCTTGCACACCGCAATCCGGCAAACCGTACGCCAAAGTCTTTGTCACTGCCAAAGCTTCCACGAGGTTTGCGTCCAGCGAATTAGTCTGTGCTGCTGGCAGGGCGCTTGGTTATATGGCGCGGTGACTTCGTGAGTTTGTCTGAGACAAGGTAATCTTTTTACGTGGATCTTTTTGGAATCAATGGTAGCGAGTTTATTATTCTCGCAGTGCTCGCGGTAGTCATTCTTGGCCCCGAAAAGTTGCCTGAATACGCCAAAAAGCTTGCCAATTTGGTCAAAGAAGTGCGGCGCATGGCCAACGGTGCCAAAGAGCAACTGCGTGAAGAGGTCGGCGATGAAGTCGCCGACATTGACTGGAAAAAGCTGGATCCTCGTCAGTACGACCCACGGCGCATCATCAAAGAAGCTCTCATCGATGAGTTTGATGACGCAGTAAACCTAGCCAAGGAAAAGCCGAACACCCCGGTCGCAGCAGCTCCGGTGCGAACGGCTATTGCACCTCAGACTCAGAAGCAAGCTCCACTGGCTGCAAATGAAGCAGCTCCCTTTGATCCACAGGCCACCTAAGGCTTCGAGCTAGAACGACATTGGCAGCGATCGCCCGGCTAGTCCGCGCGGTCGCTGTACTAGTTTGTTGACCAAATCATTCAGGGCTGTAGCCGCTGGTGATTGGGCGTCGCTTAGCACCACTGGCTTGCCTTGGTCAGAACCCAGACGTACCGATTCCTCCAAGGGAATTTGCGCCAACAAATCAACGTCGTAACCCAACTGACTGGTCAGTGACTGGCTAAGCTTCGCGCCACCACCGGAGCCAAATACTTCCATGCGCGTGCCATCTGGCAACTGCAGGAAGCTCATGTTTTCGACAACACCGATCACCTTTTGATTAGTCTGCAAGGCAATGGTTCCCGCGCGCTCAGCAACCTCGGTGGCGGTGGACTGCGGAGTGGTGATAACCAACAGCTCACTGTTAGGCAAAAGCTGCGAAACAGAGATTGCCATGTCCCCGGTGCCGGGAGGCAAATCCAAGAACAAGTAGTCTAGGTCGCCGAAGTACACATCGGACAGGAACTGTTCCAAGGCACGGTGAAGCATTGGACCACGCCAAATAACAGGCTGGTTCGAATCCAAAAACATGCCGATAGAAATGACTTTCACACCGTGAGCTACCGGCGGCAGGATCATGTCATCCATCCGGGTAGGGTTCTGCGTAATCCCCATCAAAGAGGGTATAGAGAAGCCATGAATATCAGCATCAATCAGGCCGACCTTTAAACCCTGAGAGGCCAACTGTGTTGCAAGGTTTGCGGTGATTGAGGACTTTCCAACGCCTCCCTTGCCGCTGGCTACGGCGATAACTCGGGTCAGTGACTGCGGATCAGAAAAGGGGTGCGTCGACTAGCTAGGCGCTCGCGCAAGTCTGCACGCTGCTGCGGATCCATGACGCCGAGGGTGACGTTAACGTCCTGAACTCCAGGCACGGTGAGTAACGCGGAGCTTACTTCTTGCTCAATGGTGGAACGCATCGGGCAGCCTTCGATGGTCAACAAGATGGTGACCTCTGCTGTGCTGCCCACAAGCTGAGCGCTTTGTACCATATCAAGCTCGGTGATGGGACGACGTAACTCTGGGTCGTTGACCTTCGCTAGGGCCGCAAGAAGTTCTGGCGAATTGCTCACTTGCTGTTGTTCTTCCGATTCTGTGACTGTGGGGCGTTGACCGAATCCATTAGTCCGGTCTGTGGGGAGGAACTCTTGCCGCTGCCCTTTTTCTTAGCGCGCAGGTGCAACTCTTCGCCTTCGGTGGTTTCGAGCAGTTCTTCTAGGACGTTGCGAAGTTCTGAACGCACATAGTCACGGGTTGCGACGTCGCGAAGAGCCAGACGCAACGAAGCCAGCTCGCGGGTGAGGTACTCGGTGTCGTAGAGGTTGCGCTCTGCACGGGCGCGGTCTTCAGACAAGGACACACGGTCACGGTCATCCTGGCGGTTCTGAGCCAACAGCAGCAGGGGAGCGGCGTAGGAAGCCTGCAAGGAGAGCATCAGCGTCAACGCGGTGAAACCGATCGTTGAGTCATCAAAGCGCCAACTTTGTGGCGCCACGGAGTTCCAAATCAGCCAGAAGGCACAGAACACCGTCATGTACAGCAAGAACTGAGGCGTACCCATAAAGCGGGCAAATTTCTCAGTGACAGAACCGAAAAGATCCGGGTTAGGGGAGAATTTCGGCCAGAATCGTTGTCGTGCTGCTAGTGGGGTGTCCAGGCCATTAGTTTTACGCTGCTCAGCCATAGCTGGAACTCCTCTGCTGATCTGTCTGTTGATGGTGCTCGTTTAGTCCTGAGAGCGCCAATCATCGGGAAGGATGTGATCCAAAATGTCATCGACGGTGATGGCTCCAACGAGCCGGCCCTCTTTATTGGTCACACCCACACTGGTGAGGTTATACGTGGCTAAATGCCTGACGACTTCCGAGATATCGGCGAGATCCGACATGGATTCAAGCTCAGTATCAAGGATGTCGCCCAATGGTTCGGGTGGTGCTGCGCGCAAGAGCGCCTGAATGTGAACCTGTCCCAAATATCGTCCAGTGGGAGTCTCCAGGGAGGGCGCACCACATACACAGTGGAAGCCAACGCGGGACTCAGCTCTTCTAAACGGACGGAGGCCAGAGCTTCAGCCACAGTCGACTCCGGAGTCAAGATGACTGGAACGGGGGTCATGACCGAACCGGCAGTACCTTCGGGGTAGGCCAACAGACGGCGAACGTCCTTCGCTTCATCCTCGTTCATCAGATCCAAGAGCTGATGTTTGGTTTCCTCAGAAACACCGGCCAACAAGTCGGCTGCGTCGTCAGGGTCCATCTCTTCAAGCACATCTGCAGCGCGTTCAAGGCCGAGGGCTGAAAGGATCTCAACCTGCTCACGGTCTGGCAATTCCTGAAGCACGTCCGCAAGGCGCTCATCTTGCAGGTGCGCAGCAATTTCTAGACGACGCTTTTCATTCATTTCATGAAGAGCGTCGGCGAAGTCAGCGGGTTTCATCTCATCGTGGGTGGCCACGAAGGTGTCTGCTGACTGTGGTTCTTCTTGGGAGCCGTGACGCAGGTCCTGCCAGGAAACTAGTACCTTGTCACGCTTGCGCGAGCGTAGGCCCAGCAGTGAAGACGTAGGTACGCCGCGCTGTACGTAGTATTCATTGATTTCCCAATCCCCACGACGGGTCTGGGCCAATCCAATATCTTCAATAACACCGCGACCGGATCCATCAACAAAGGTGATGGTGCGGTCAAACATTTCGGCGACAACAAGGATTTCTTGGCCACGCTGTTGGAAGCGGCGCATATTTACCAGACCAGAACAAATCACCTGGTTGGCTTCCATCGACTGGATGCGAGTCATCGGTACAAAGACTCGACGTTTGCCGGGTACCTCGACCACCAGACCAACACAAGCAGCGGCCTTCTGCGGGCCGCGGGAAACGACGACAACATCGCGTAATCGGCCCAAGCGGTCGCCCAAGGGGTCGAAGACATCAAGCCCGAGAAGTCGGGCGACGAAGATTTTAGACACTGGTGCGCTCACCTCTCTAGACTATCGTGTCCCACTGGTCATCGCGGTGTGCAAAGCCACAGGATAGCCACTGTTTCTTTCACCGTCAGCGATAGTTACTTCACAACTAGGCAGGCTCACAGTAAACCTGTGCACAATATAGATATGACCGCGCCTCATAGAGTAAATTCGATCAGCCCCAACGGTTTGCCTCGCGGAGAACTGCTTGGACGTTACACCAGCTACCTCGACGCGCAGAAGCTCGTTGATTACTTAGCAGACAATGATTTTCCCGTTGCTTCGGTGAGCATTGTCGGTAATGACGTACGTACTGTCGAGCGAGTGACCGCGAAGCTTTCTTACCCAAAGGTGGCGCTTGCTGGTGCCGCCCAGGGTGGCATGATGGGCCTGTTTGTCGGCCTGCTACTTTCGCTATTCGGCGGCGGCGGAAACGGTCTTTACCAGATCCTTTCCTCCATCGGTCTGGGCATGGCCATCTGGATGGTGGCCGGTGTGGTGAGCTACTCAACTCGTCGCGGAAAGCGCGATTTTGCCTCCTCCAGCCAGTTTGTCGCTACCAGCTTTGACGTGGTGGTGGACTTCGAGCAGGCACAAGCCGCTCGCGCACTGGCTTCGAAACTTCCTATGCGTCCGCAACAGGGTAACGCGCAGCAGCCAGGGGCACAGCAGCCTGGCGCGCAGCAAGCACCCGGCACGCACCACGCACCAACCCAGGTTCAGCAGCAGGCGCCGGTGGCTACTACTACCCAGCCAAACCCAACGCAGGCTCCAGATACCGCAGAAGCAACTGATGCACGCAAGGGTCAGTTCCCGGACTTGCCTGATGGACGCCCACGCTACGGTGTGCGGGTGAACGAGCCAAAGTCAGCGGCGGCCGAAGAGCCTGCCACCAAGCCGGCCGAAGATTCATCAGCACAGAATAAGTCTTCTGAAGCCGAGAACGATGAAGATCTTTCAGCGGTTGAACCGACGATCAATCCTTCACAAGGTTCGCAGCACCGGGCCAAGGACGACGAGTCGGAAGCCTAAAAACTTAGAACAAAAACACTGAAGGTCTCGGTGTCATTGCTCATTGCAATGACATCGAGACCTTCAGTTTTAAGCATTGTCTGCCTAGATTAGCCGCGCAGCTTGGCCATCCATGACTCAACGTCCTCTGGGTTTCGAGGCAAAGCAGCGCTCAAGTTCTCGGCACCATCAGCGGTGACAAGAATGTCGTCTTCAATGCGCACACCCAAACCGCGGAACTCTTCAGGGATCGCAAGATCCTCGTCCTTGAAGTACAGGCCAGGTTCGATGGTGAAGACCATGCCTTCCTTGAGTTCTGCGTCCAGGTACAGCTCGGCGCGAGCCTGAGCACAGTCGTGAACGTCTAGCCCCAAGTGGTGGCTGGTGCCGTGTGGCATCCAACGACGGTGATGCTGACCTTCTTGGCTCATGGCTTCTTCTACCGAGACAGGCAAGATGCCCCACTCTGAGAGACGTTCGGCCAGAACACGGGTGGCGATCAAATGCAGATCGCGGAACTTCAGACCTGGCTTGACCGCAGCAAACGCTGCATCGGCGGCATCTAGAACGGCCTGGTAAACCTTGCGCTGAACCTCGGTGTACTGACCGGACACTGGCAACGAGCGGGTGATGTCTGCGGTGTACAGGGATTCTGCTTCGACACCTGCATCCAGCAACAGAACTTCGCCTGGTGAGACGGTACCGGTGTTGCGGATCCAGTGCAGGATCGTGGCGTTATTGCCCGAGGCTGCGATGGTGTCGTAGCCCAGTTCATTGCCTTCAAGGCGAGCACGTGCAAAGAACGCACCTTCAACAACGCGCTCACCACGCTCGTGCTCAATAGCCTTATCCAAGTTGCGTACAACATCTTCAAAACCATTGATGGTCGCTGCAACTGAACCGCGCAATTCAGTGATTTCGTGCTCATCCTTGATCAGACGAATTTCAGAGACAAACTCGGAAAGCTCGGTATCTAGGGCATCGCTGGCCTCTAGATCCTGTGCAGTGTTCATCCGTGAAGTGTCAACGAGAGCATCCATGTTCATGTCGACTTCGCGGACCAAACGAATGCGGATACCACCAAGCGCCTGCGGGCCAGCATTCTTGGTGACGGCCATTTCTAGCTGTTCCAGGGAATCGGTTGGCAAGCCGGTGCGTGCGGAGTGGGAAGACAGCGTTGGGCGCGGACCGACCCAGAACTCGCCGGAGCGGGAGTTCAGGTAGAAGTCGGTGGTGTCGCGCCCAGCCATCGGGGCGAAGTACAAAGTGGAAACGTGATTGCTGCCGTGCTCGCCAGCACCGTCATCGGTTGGTTCCATAACCAAAACTGCATCTGGTTCATGGTCAACACCGAGACCGGTCAGGTGAGCAAAGGCCGAATGTGGGCGGAAGCGGTAATCGGTGTCATTGGAGCGGACCTTCAATGGGCCGGCAGGAATGACAAGACGCTCACCAACAAAGTTTTCCGAAAGCTTGGCACGGCGGGCCACAGCGAACGGTGCAGCTGCATCCTGTTCTGGTAGCTGCGACGTGTCAGTTGCCCACGAGGAGGCCATGAATTCTTGGAATGCCTTGGACGTTGGACGCTGGGAACGGTTGTTCACTCGGTCTTCCAACGGCTGATTTGTGCCTGTGGCAGATGATTCTTGATTGGTCATAATCCAAGTGTGTCACCAACTCAGCTTTCCCAGCAAAGAATCAGCGCAAGGGATAATCTGGGAATATGCGAATTGACCTGCACACCCACTCCAACGTGTCAGACGGAACTCAAACTCCTTCCGATTTGATCCGTTCTTCTGCCACCGCTGGACTAGATGTGGTGGCGTTGACCGACCATGATCAAACCACTGGTTGGGCGCCGGCTGCCGAAACGGCAAAGGAACTGGGGGTCGGTTTCATTCCTGGCATGGAAATTACCTGCCAGGACCCCAACGGGATTAGCGTGCATTTGCTTAGTTATTTGCATGACCCCACCTATCAGCCACTGCTAGACGAGCTGGAATTATCGCGTAACGCTCGCATCATTCGTGCGCAGCGCATTGTTGAACGTCTGGCTGAGGACTACCCGGTGAGTTGGGATTTGGTCAGTGAGCATTGCCAACCGGGCGCAACCATTGGCCGTCCGCATATTGCTGATGCTCTGGTCTCTGCAGGGGTGTCAGAGAATCGCAATGAGGCCTTCGCTAATATCTTGTCTTCGCGTTCCAAATACTATGTTACCCACCCCGCAGTACGTCCGGCCGAAGCGGTCAAACTTGTCCGTGAAGCCGGGGAGTCCCCGTGTTTGCCCACCCGAAAGCCTCGCTGCGTGGACGGACCGTACCCAACTCAACGTTCCACGAAATGATCGACGCCGGTCTGGGTGGGGTGGAAATTCATCACCGAGACAACAGTGAAGAAGGCAAGGAATGGTTGCTTGACCTTGCTGCCAAAAAGAACTTGATCATCACCGGTTCCTCGGATTATCACGGAACCGGGAAACTAAACCGGCTCGGTGAGAATGTCACCGAGCCGGAAATGTTGCAACGTATTATTCAGGAAAGCAGTGGAACTCAGGCCTCGGTATAGGTAGTCGACTCGGGCAAGCGTGAACGCATCACGTCGATTGCTTCCGAATTCTGATCTACCAAGACAAACTTTCGTCCCAGCTTTGCAGCTACCGCTCCGGTCGTTCCAGAACCGGCAAAGAAGTCCAATACCCAGTCGCCTGGGCGTGAAGATGCCGAAACTACTCGACGCAAAATACCTTCAGGCTTTTGTGTTGGGTATCCGGTTTTTTCCTTGCCTGTTGGCGAAACGATGGTGTGCCACCAAACGTCGGTAGGCAGCTTGCCCAAAGCTCGCTTTTCGGGAGTGACCAAGCCGGGAGCCATGTACGGTTCACGGTCTACTTCTGAAGAATCAAAGTGATACTTCTTTGGATCCTTCACATACACCAAAATGGTGTCATGCTTAGCCGGCCAACGGTTCTTGGCGCGGGCTCCGTAATCGTAGGCCCATATGATTTCGTTCAAGAAGCTGTCGCGACCAAAAATCTCATCGAGTAGAACCTTGACGTAGTGGACCTCGCGGTAGTCGAGGTGCACATACAAGGTGCCATCTTGGGTGAGCAGACGGTGCGCCTGACGAAGCCTTGGCTCAATGAAGCTGAGGTAATCGTCAAAGGTGTCCTGGTAAGAACGCGCAGCACCAAGTTCGGTGCTGTAGGCACGACCTTGGAAACCGGTGCGGTCACCTTCACCTTCGGCAGCACGAACCATCGTGCGCTGGGCACGAGTCTGTTTACGTCCGGTGTTAAATGGCGGATCCACGTAGATCAAGGTGAAGCTTTCATCTGGCAAAGCCGAGAGAATGCTTAGATTGTCGCCGTGGTACACGGTATTGGCTGACGCCGGAGCTGACGATGATGAATCATCATCAGCTCCGGTTTCAGGTATTGCTGATTCTTCGGGTTGAGCAAGCACCGCTGGCTTAGGTTCCTTTCGGAAGAACGAACGAACTGGTGGGACTTGAAACTAGTCCTGTCCACCTGCATCGGTGCTACGGGTACGACGACGCGAACGGCGGCGTGGTTCCTGTGCTGATGCATCCGTGCCGGCCTCAGCTGAAGCATTTGGCTGGTGCGATTCGCGATGCCGCTCGTTCTCACGTGCTGGACGGTCCTGCTTGCCCTTGGAGTGGCCGTGGCGTGAATTCTCCTGCTCGCCAACGGCTTCCTGACCGGCGCGCTGTTCGGTCTTCTGACCGTTGACGGTGCGGGTACGGGAGCGCGAGTTGTTGCGACGGCGAGGAGTGCGCTGTGAATCTTCACGACGCTCCGAACCTTCGCCCTCTGCAGGGGCAGCCTTCTTTGCGCGTGGCAAACGGCCCTTGGTTCCCTTAGGAATGTCCAGATCCGTGAAGAAGTGAGGGGAAGACGAGTAGGTCTCCACTGGCTCTGGAACGTTCAGTCCCAGTGCCTTGTTGATCAAGGACCAACGAGGAACCGAATCCCAGTCAACAAAAGTTACCGCGGTGCCGGTGTTGCCAGCACGGCCGGTACGACCAACACGGTGAAGGTAAGTGTTCTCGTCATCTGGGCACTGCAAGTTGACCACGTGGGTGACGTCATCAACGTCGATACCGCGGGCAGCAACATCGGTAGCAACCAGAATTTCAATCTTGCCTGAACGGAACGCCTTCAGCGCCTGTTCGCGAGCACCCTGACCAAGGTCACCATGCAAAGAACCGGCATTAAAGCCACGGTCTACCAGCTCATCAGAAAGTCGAGCAGCCGAACGCTTAGTCTGCGTGAAGATGATGGACTTGCCACGGCCTTCAGCCTGAAGCAGGCGGGCCACCATCTCGTCCTTGTCCATGTTGTGTGCGCGGTAGACCAGCTGACGGATGTTGCGCTTGGTCAGCGAATCGTCGTCTCCTGGATCCTGGGCACGAATATGTGTTGGACGGGTCATGTAGCGCCGTGCCATGGTGATCACAGCGCCTGGCATGGTGGCCGAGAACAGCATTGCCTGGCGTACCGGAGGCAAGGCAGCCAAGATGCGCTCTACGTCGGGCAGGAAGCCAAGGTCCAGCATTTCGTCGGCCTCATCCAAGACAACGGTGCGAACCTGCTTGAGGTTCAGCACGCGCTGACGGTTCAGGTCAATAAGGCGACCTGGGGTACCAACAATCACGTCGGTGCCGGCCTTCAGAGCATTGATCTGCTCTTCGTAGGGGCGACCGCCATAGATGGTGGTGATGGAGATGTTGGAGTGCTTTGATGCCTGTGCGAGGTCGGCGCCAACCTGGATAGCCAGTTCACGAGTTGGGGCAACGATCAGTGCCTGCGGGGCACCTGGGAATTCAAGATTCTCGTAGCCTTTGTCGCCTGCACGGATCACGCGCTGCAATGCAGGGATACCAAAGCCAAGGGTCTTACCGGTACCGGTCTTTGCCTGGCCAATGATGTCATTTCCGCCCAGAGCCACCGGAAGGGTCAGCGACTGGATGGGGAAGGGATACTCGATCCCGGCTTCCGAAAGGGAAGCGACAATGTCTGAACGGACCTTGAGGTCTGCAAAGTTCTGCTTTGCTGGCTCTTCGATGGTCTGTGGGTCTTGTGGTTCGGCAGCTTCTGCCGTCAGAGTCGTGTCAGTCACGATATTAATATTCTCGTTTCATGTGGGCCCAGCTCCGGAGTGATTCCTCGGCATTTTCTGCCGTGGGTTCATCGTGCTGTGCTATTCCAGCGGAGCCGATCGCGTCGTTTCGCTTAGGAGAATCTCATTCACCTAGGGAATGGTGACCGCTGGGAAGCCACCAAGATACTGTTTTATTTCTCAGCCCATTGCGATCGGGCATCCTAATTTCTAATAGCCCAAGCATAACGGGTTCTAGTCAAAAACCTTGGGTTAGGAGTTTTGGGCCACGATTTCAAAGCTAATCTTTCGCTGTGTGGGATCAGCCTGGATCAACTTTGCGGTGACCAAAGTTCCCGGTTCGCCGTCTCCGGTGAAACTACCGGTGACCGGCAATTGCACTAGCTGTAGTTGTCCTTCGGCAGATTTCCCTTCGCCGCCGCGTGCACTTTGCACCACGATGGCTTGGAATTCTTCTCCAATACGGTTTTGTAGAAGTACTGCTTCCATCAGATCCAGCGCAGCCTTGTTGACCTTGTTGGCCGAAGCGGAGCTTGATTGCATCAGTTCTGGAAGCTGGTCCAGAGCGGTTTTCAGCTCATCAGGAATGCTCTGATTTGAGGTCAGCAAGCTGCAGGTGAGCAGTACAAAGCGGTCCACCAAGCGTCGCAGCGGTGCGGTGGTATGTGCGTAGGGCGCAGCCAAAGCGGCCTGAACGAGGTCGGTTTCGGGCTGACCATTAATAACTTGGTAGTCGGCCCCACGGAACAGTGATGCTGCGCGGTGCATAATCACCAGTTGTTGTGGGTCGCTGACATCTAGGGTGTGCAGGTATTGGCCATAGCTGATGCTCTGATCCCATGGATGACCTAGGAGCTGGGTTTGTGTGCGGAAGTCCGCTAACGCTTTGTCCTCGGGGGCAGACATGGTGCGAAGGATTCCGACGCCGGCATCGAGCATCAGCCGGGCTGCGGCAATGCCAGTCAACAAGGAGATCTGGGCGTTGTGATCTTCCAAAGGCAGAGGAACTCGGCTCACCAGCTTGTAGCCATCGTCCGTCGCCTCGACTTCTTGATCAGGCAGGGTCAGTGATGCGCCGCCGCGTAGCTGTTCCTGCTTGGTGCGCAGGGCGCCAATTTCGGCCAGTAACTCTAGCTGTTCGTTCCCGGAAGATTCGTCGAGGCTCTTTTGGGCGGAAACGTAGTCCAACTGCGCGCGGGATCTGATGCGTACCCGGCTCAGCTCAATCTCGCCAAGCGCGCCCTGAGTATCAAGGGTTATTCTCCAGTGGAAGGCGGGGCGAACCTGATCAGGTAATAATGAGCCTTGATCTTCAGAGATCAATGGTGGATGCAAAGAGATCTTACGGTGAGGAAGATAGTAAGTCTGTCCACGTTGGCGTGCTACCTCATCGAGCTTGCTGCCCAATTTAACAAACGCCGGTACATCCGCGATGGCATAGTTCACCACGTAGCCAGCTTCGTTCTTTTCCAGATACATTGCCTGGTCTAGATCCGTGGCACCTTCGGGGTCGATGGTGAAAAATGGCATGTCGGTGGCGTCGCGCTCTGGCAGTTCCAAGTCGGCCACGGCCGTCTCGGCTGCAGTGAGTGTCTGCTGATCAAAGGGCGCGGGAACTTCAAACTCGGTTTCAATTCCGAGCAACAGCTCGGCCAAGTCTTTGGTCGGTACTGGACGTGGGCTGCGGATACGTGGTTGAGTCACCCCTTAGCATTATCACAACACAGTGAACTAAGACACTATTTCGAAAAAAATGGCCGGTGTCCCGTCAACGGGAAACCAGCCATTCTTCGACAGGCGTCAAGCGCCTTGAATAATTTGTGTTCTACTGACCGAAGCCGACGCGGCGAACTTCTTCTGGGCCGATCTCAACGTAAGCGATGCCAGCAGAAGGCAGCAAAACCTCGCGGCCCTTTGGATCCTTAAGTGCCAAGACGGTGCCATCGGCGATGGCCTTAGCGACCTGCTCGTTCACTTCTGCGTTGCTGAGCTCGGATTCAAGTACAACTTCGCGGGCTACATTCTGAATGCCAATGCGGATTTCCATGATTGTCGCTGATCCTCTCAAACGATTTAGGTGTCCCGTATGGGTCCTCTGAAGACTAATTTAGCTAGTTTTCTTTGGGGAACTGTGAAATTCCGCGCCAAGCTAAACGCGAGATGAGATCTACGGCGGTTTCTTGGTCCACCGCATCATCGGTGGAAGCCCAATAACGAGCAGAAACTTGCGATAGGCCAGCCAGGGCTCGACCGGCAAGCAGGCCTTCAGCCTCGCTCATGTCGGTGTCCTGCACAACAACGCGGGCGATAGACGCAGCGAGCTTATTGTTGAAGCGTTCGATACGTCCGGCAATCAGCTGATCAGACAATACATCGGATTCAAAAATGAGACGGTAGGCCTGAGATTCGCCCTTGATGTAGCTGTAGTACGTGTTGATGGTGGCAAACACGCGCTGACGGTTATCGGTGGTGGAGCTGATGGCTTCTTCGAGCTTCTTGCTGAAGTCGGCTAAGTGAGAATCCAACAAAGCTAGGTAGAGCTCGCGCTTACCGGGGAAGTGTTGGTACAGCACTGGTTTGGATACGAGTGCCACTTCAGCGATTTCGTCCATGGAAGCGCCATGGTAACCGTGGGCAACAAAAACTTGATGGGCGGCCTGCAATAGCTGTCGGCGCCGGGCTTCACGGGGCATCCGCTGGGAGCGGGCACCTTTGCTATTTTCAAGTTCCGTCATGTCGAATCCGGCCTTTCCAGCTGCTGCGCGATGCACCGCCGATTCAATCTGGAAATTGAGCGCAGTGATCTACTTGGAAGTAGTATTCCATGCTTTGACTTGGAATGCAGAACTGTAAATCAAGAAACGAGGATTAATTATGCGGATTTTGATTCTTCGGTGACCGGGCAACTCGCAACCGGGCTCGCGGTACTTCGGACCGGCGGTACCTCAGCCAGTGGACTAACCTGTGGCTCGGATAGCTCTAATCCGTACAGGGTCTCCAACGCTGAGACGTATTCGTCGGTGCGTCCTTCGCCAGCTAATTCGCGGGCTCGTACGGTCGGAACATGCAGAAGCTGGCGGACCATACGACGCATTGCCATCTCTACTTCTTCAGCAGCTGCAGTACAACCATGCTGTGCGCGAACCTTGGCGATTTCCTGATCAAGGACGGCCTTGGTGTGCTGGCGCAGGGCCACAATCGCGAAATCTGCTTCACGCTCACGCTGAGCTGTAGCAAATTCGGTGGTGGCTTTCTTTACGATGCGACTAGCGGCGTGTACAGCCATAGCCTGCTCGGTGGGAGCAGCCATGCGGACCGATTCAAGGGTAATCAGTTCTGCGTCTGCCAGCTCAACCAAAGTTGGATCAAAGTCATGAGTTAGAGCCATGTCGATAGCGATCAACGGATGGTTTTTCACACGTAATGTTTCTAGCTCTGCACGCGAGATCTGGTGTCCGCCACCGGAACAACCAACAATCACGTCGGCTTCACGCAGTGCCTGGGGCAGAAGTTCATCGCTGAGCGGGAATCCTCCACGCTTAGCCGTGAAGTCAGAGGCACGGCCCGAATGCGAGTAAACAGAAACGCGCTTAACGCCACGTTCCTTCAGTAGAGCCATGGTTGCTCCGGCGTATGAACCGGTGCCGAAGAGCACAACGTCCTGTTCGGACCAATCGCGATCTCCGGACATCAGCTCTTCAGCCAGATCCAGTGCCACCGATACAACGGACTTGCCCTGAGTTCCCAGATCCGTATTCGAGCCGACATCCTTGGCTGCTCGGGTTGCGTTCTGGAATAAGCGGTTGAGGTTGCTTGTGGTGGTCTTTTCGGTTTGCGCTTGGGTCAGTGCACGACGTACCTGGCCGGCGATTTCGCGTTCGCCAACAACGGCCGAGTCCAAGCCAGCGCCCACGGAGAAGAGGTGCTCGATGACCGGTTCACCTTCCAGACTGGTGAGGTGGCGGGCCAAGAAGTCGGGGGAGAGGCTAGTGCTTTCTGCCAGTGCGTTCACCAAGTGATCGGTGGCGTCATCCACGTGGGAAACGTCCGCATACACCTCGAAACGGTTGCAGGTTGCTAGAACGACGGCACCATTGATGGCCGCCGAACCGTTAACGGAGGCAGCTGCCAGCCCGTCGGCCGAAGCGCTAATTTGCGCGACGGTCTCAAGATCGAGCTGCGAATGCGAAGCGACAAGAGATAAGAAAACCACAGTGTCCCCAGAATAGGACGGAACGACCGAGCAAACAACGCAGGCGTGCCTAAATCGGGCCCTTTGGGTGGGTTAGGTTGCTCACCTTCGGCTGCTTGCGGACCTCCCGAATGGGCTTTAATCTCAAGACTTGGCAGAATTAGAGTATGACCCTGTCGCAGAACCATCCGATGCTCGATGGACGTACCCAAGATTCCGCTTTGATCCAAGCTTTGACGGGCAAAACTCCGTCGCACCATCCAGTGTGGTTCATGCGCCAAGCGGGGCGTTCCCTGCCGGAATACCTGAAGTTGCGTGAAGGCGTGAGCATGCTTGATTCATGCCTGGACCCAGCAATGGCCAGCGAAATCACCCTGCAACCGGTACGCCGACACAAGGTTGACGCCGGAATCTTCTTCTCCGATATTGTCATCCCACTGCGCTTGGCTGGAATCGGTGTAGACATCGTGCCAGGCGTTGGCCCGGTACTAGATACTCCTATCCGCACCGCGGAACAGGTCGCAGCACTTCCAGAACTCACCGAAGAGTCCTTGGAACCAATTCGTGAAGCTGTGCGCTTGACCGTTGCTGAATTAGGCTCCACGCCATTGATCGGTTTTGCCGGCGCACCATTTACCGTGGCCGCCTACATGGTTGAAGGCAAGCCAAGCCGCGACCACTTGGGTCCACGCACCATGATGCATTCAGAACCAGAAGTGTGGGATGGACTCATGCGTTGGGCTGCCGACGCTTCAGGCAAGTTCTTGCGTGCACAGGTTGAAGCCGGGGCTTCTGCGGCTCAGCTATTTGATTCGTGGGCAGGTTCCTTGTCATTGCCTGACTATGAAAAGTTCGTCGCGCCTTATTCGTCGCAGGCTTTGGATTTCGTTCGTGACTTGGGTGTGCCATTGATTCACTTCGGCACCGGCACCGGGGAACTGCTAAGCGCTATGCGCGATATTGGCGTTGACACCGTGGGCGTGGATTACCGCATTCCACTGGATACCGCGATCGAACGGTTGGGCCAAGGCGTTTCGGTTCAGGGCAATATCGACCCTGCACTGCTGACCGCTCCATGGGAAGTGCTTGAAGCGCACGTGCGTGAAGTTGTTGAAGCTGGAAAGCAGGCCCGTGGACACGTAGTGAACCTGGGCCATGGTGTTCCGCCAACTACGGATCCAACTGTGCTGAGCAAAGTGGTAGAGCTCATTCACTCGCTGTAATTCAACGGGTCTAAGCTGGGAGTAGTGCCTTGGGCTTGTGCGTAATCCCGGTCCAAGGCAACCGCTTCAATGTGTGAAGGTAGAAGGTGCTAAGTACGTGAGCAAGGAATCATCGCCAGCTTCTGTAGAGCGTTCAGAGATCTCTTCGCAGTCGCCTGCCCACGCTTTGCGGTTGCTAGAAAAAGTACGCAAAGCCAATGAAACCCGACATAACAAACGCACTGCCACCGATGAGGCTAAGCCGAAGGCAGCACACGCGGTAGTTATCGGCGGTGGCATCGCAGGCCTGGTCGCTGCCCGAGATCTTCGTCAAACCGGATACGCAGTCACCGTCTTAGAAGCCAATGACAGCTTTGGCGGCAGCATGCGAACCACCGACGTAGCCGGACTGAAAATTGATGCCGGCGCAGAATCCTTTGCGGTACGTCAGGGTACGGTTGCCGCCTACCTAGATGAATTGGACCTGAGTGAAAAAATCGCTCAGACCTCGGGCCAGTCAGCCTGGTTGATTCAGGGGGACGAGCAAGAGATCGTGGCACACCCAATGCCTGCCACTGCCCTACTTGGCATCCCTGCGGATGTACGCACCGATGCTGTGCGCAACATTATTGGTCGCGCCGGCACAGTCCGTGCGGCTGCTGACCTGATCACGCCAATGAGCAAAAAGTGGGCTACCCAAAAACTTTCAGTGGCTGAAGTAGTGCGCACCCGTATGGGGCAAGCGGTTTTGGACCTGCTGGTCTCGCCGGTGATTAATGGCGTGTACTCCACCGACCCGGCTCAGATCTCTATTGACGCTGCCGCCCCTGGCCTGCGCCAAGCGATGCAGGAAACCGGATCGTTGGCCCGCGCGGTAGCTAAATTGCAGGCTTCAGCTCCTGCAGGTTCACGCGTGGGCGGACTTGAGGGTGGAATGTTTACCCTCGTTGAGTCACTCGTGAAGCAACTAGAAGACTCCGGGGCAACGCTGGTTCGTAATTCGCCAGTCACTGCCGTCAGTTACGACGCTCATGCCCAGATCACCTATACGGTAACTAGCCTTGGCCAAAAAATTCAGGCAGAGCGGGTCGTCATTGCCACACCGGCTGCACCTGCCTTAGAGCTGATTAACCCGCTGCTGGCTTCCGAGGCACAAATTAGTGCTGAGGACACGTCCAATTCCATTGCGCTAGCAATTTTGGTGGTGGACAAGCCTGAACTGGATGATGCACCGCGTGGTTCGGGAGTGCTGGTCAATAAGAACGCTCCACTGACCGCCAAAGCGCTGACCCATTCCACTGCGAAGTGGCCTTGGCTCGCAAATGAAGCTGGCCCTGGAACCCACGTGGTTCGACTGTCCTTCGGTCGTATCGGTGAGTCTGAGCCAGTGGTTGAATCCGGCAATGACGAAGCATTGATCGAGTTAGCTATCAAAGACGCTTCAAAGATTCTCGGTGTTCAATTGCATCGGGATGATGTCTTAGGAAGTTTCGTCTCGCGCTTCAGCGACATGGTGCCTTTGCAAGGTGAAGCCGCAGTGCAGCGTCGAGTCGACCTTGAACAAGCGCTGGCACCATTGGTCGGGCTTGATGTGGTTGGTGCCTGGATTTCCGGTACGGGCCTAGCCCGAGTGATCTCTCAAGCACGCCGCGCGGTGGCCATCAGCGCCCGCTAAGACTTCAGCAAGAATTTTGGATTCATCATCCATGAAAAGATCCGCAGAACAAGGAGAACATCACGTGAGCAACGCACCCGAGCACAATTCGCCCGTCATGAACGAACGCACGAATGCGGGAGAAAACCCAACTTTCTTCTACACGCTCTGGACCATCTTTAAGCGTTCCGAAATCGTTGAGCGCAGCGAAGGCGCAGCAACCGAGTTTGATGCGCTGATCGCAGAGCTGGCCACCGAAGGTGCCATCGTGCGAGGCATCTACGACGTCTCGGCCATGCGCGAAGACGCTGACATCATGGTGTGGGTCCACGGCCCATCTGCCGAGCTGCTTCAGGCTTCGCTGCGCAAGATCCGTCGCTCCGCGCTGCTGGAAGGCACAAAAATTGTGTACTCCACCATGGCTGTGCACCGCGAAGCAGAATTTGCTAAGAACCACTCTCCAGCTTTCGCCCGCGGCATCCGCGCCAAGGAATGGATGACGGTTTACCCGTTTGTTCGTTCCACCGACTGGTACACCATGGACCCAGCCGAACGTGGCAAAATGCTTCGTGACCACGGCATCCTAGGCCGCGAATTCCCTAACGTTCTGGCCAACACGGTCGCTGCGTTCTCCTTCGGTGACTACGAGTGGCAGATTTGCCTCGAAGCCGATGACATGATCGACCTTGTCGATATGATGCGTCACCTGCGCTACACCGAAGCCCGTCACCACGTACGTGAAGAAACCCCGTTCTACACCGGACGGAAGATCTCTGCTGCCGACGTGCTTGAGGTATTAAAGTGAGCCAGAGTTTTGATCCGCGCCAGGGATTCGACCAGAACGGTCAGATGATTCCTAAAGCGTATGATGCTTTGCTACTCGCCTCCTTTGGTGGGCCAGAAGGCCAAGACGATGTGCTGCCATTTTTGCGCAACGTCACCGGAGGCCGAGGTATCCCGGATGAACGCCTTGAAGAGGTGGCAGTTCACTACCGCAAAAATGGTGGTGTCTCACCGATCAACGAACAAAACCGTGAGTTGAAGGCCGCGCTGGAAGCCGAGCTGGCATCCCGTGGCATCAACCTGCCGGTGTACTGGGGTAACCGTAACTGGCACCCGTTTGTAAACGACACCTTGCAACAGCTGGCCGACGATGGTCACCGCAAAGTTCTGATGCTCGGCACCGGCGCCTACTCAGGGTACTCGGCCTGCCGACAGTACCGCGAAGACCTTGGCATGGGGCTGCTGGCCACGGGCCTAGACGGCGTGGTTGAAGTTGATAAGATCCGTCAGTTCTTTGATACTCCCGCTTTTGTTGAGCCTTTTGTTCAGAGCTTGCGGATTTCTTTGGCTAAGGTTCAGGCCCAGCTTGCTGAGGCTGGAAAAACTGACAAGCCAGTGAAGATCGTTTTTGTCACCCACTCCATTCCGATGGGGGATGCGCAGGCTGCTGGTCCGAAAGAAATTCGCGAAGCAAACAGCGAAAATCTCTACACCGCGCAGCACCGGGCCGTCGCGCAGTACATTCTTTCCCAGGTTGAAGAAGCCAAGGGATTGGACTACTCGTTGGTGTACCAGTCTCGTTCGGGTGCGCCGCACATGCCGTGGCTGGAACCGGATATCAATGACGCACTGGAAGAGGATGCTGCTGCCGGTGTCGGCGGTGTTGTTGTTGTACCGATCGGGTTTATCTCTGATCATATGGAAGTGCTTTGGGATCTAGATACCGAAGCCAAGGACACCTGTGCTCAGCTGGGTCTGGCCTTTGATCGTGTGGCCACCCCGGGTACCCAGCAACCTTTTGTTTCCGGTTTGGTTGACCTGATTGAAGAGCGTCTGCTCGGCGAAGATGGCAAGGCACGCCGGGCTGGTCGTGCCTCGGTGGTTCAGGGCGGTCCATGGTTTGATGTCTGCCGCCCAGGCTGCTGCGAAAAGCGGGCCTTGGACGGAACGCTGCGGCCAACTATTGCCGCCGTTGACTCTGAAGTTGGAGTGCCACAATCATGAGCGAATCGTTCCGAGTAGGTACTCGCGGTAGTGCGTTGGCCACCACCCAGACCGGTTGGGCTGCGCAGAAGCTCGCCGAAATTTCTGGTCTTGAAGTGCAGACCGTTCTGGTGAAAACCGAGGGTGACGTAGTGACCGGATCGCTGGCAACCCTTGGTGGTACCGGCGTCTTTGCCGCCGCTTTGCGCCAACGTCTACTGGATTCCGGATGCGACCTAGCCGTCCACTCACTCAAGGACTTGCCGACAGCGCAACCTGAGGGCTTGGTTCTGGCCTGCATCCCGGCCCGTGAAGATGTTCGAGACGCACTGTGCTCCCATGACTCACTGGGCTTGGATGATTTGCCACAGCGTGCCAAAGTCGGCACCGGTTCTCCACGCCGAGCAGCCCAGCTCTTGGCCTACCGTAGCGACCTGCAGATTGTTGATATCCGCGGTAACGTCCCTACCCGTTTGGGTCGGGTCAAAGGCATCGGTGAGACCTTGGATGACGGCAGTGTTGGCCGAAGCACCCAGGGCGATTTGGATGCGGTCATTTTGGCCGCCGCCGGAATGCGTCGACTCGGGCTGGAAAGCTACATCACCGAGTACCTAAATCCCTCGATCATGTTGCCTGCCCCGGGCCAGGGTGCCTTGGCACTGGAAGTGCGTAGCACCGGTAGCGGCCACCAAGCCTTGGATCAGGCCCTGGAATCATTTGATGATCTTCATACCCGAATGCAGGTTGTCGCCGAACGTTCCTTGCTTTCCACGCTAGAAGCAGGATGCGCCGCACCCATTGGCGCGCTGGCGCAGGTGGATGGTGCCGAGCTGGTGCTCGAAGCGGTGGCCTGCAACCCCGATGGATCTGAAGTGATGCGCCGTAGCGCTCGTACTTCCGCCGACTCCATCAACTCCGCTGTGCAGCTTGGCCGAGACCTGGCCGAATCCATGATTGCTGACGGCGCTGCCGTCGTTGCCGGTTTGGCCTGAACACCCGCTCATGACCTATCACGCCCTAATCCTGCGTAACCCGGCACGAGCCGAAGCTACGGTGCAGGAATTTGACCAGCTGGGTATCACTTCGTGGTGTGCCCAGCTGATCGATACTATCTGGCCAACAGATCGTACGGAGCTAGTGCGCATGAGCGAGCAACTGCTTGCCGGTAAGTATCAGTGGTTGGTTGTTACCAGCGTGAATACGGTGCGAGTTGTTGATCAATTGATCGGGGAGCAGCGCTTACCGGCAAGTCTGCGTATCGCTTCGGTGGGTGAAAAAACCAGCCTTGCCATTAGCGAGCTCTGGGGGCGAGAAGTAGATTTTCAGCCCACACTGCAGTCAGCGGCAGGGATGCGAGACGAATGGCAGCCTGAAACTGATGCACACCTGTGCTACCCGCACGGGGACTTGGCCAGCTCCACCTTGGCGGACGCGCTTGCCTTGCTACCGGTGAGCGTGGATGAATTTGAAGCCTACCGCAACGTTGCCGCGGGCAGCGGGGAGTACCGGTAGATTCATCGGTGCCTACCCAGGGGCTAAATATTCTGCAGGCTGAGGCGATCAGTGAGAAACTGGAACTGATGGATCTGGTCGTTTTCTCGGCTCCCTCGGTGGCAAAACGCTTCGCAGAACTTGTTGCTGGCGCGCTGCCACAGAAGCTGCGAACCATTGCCATCGGTCAGCCCACGGCCAAGGCTATGGCCCGAGCATCCATCCCGGTGCACGCGATCGCCACCCAGCCGACCCCGCGTGGCTTAGCCGACGCGGCCAAAGATTTGCTGCTGCTCAACGGTACGACCGAAGCTGCAGATAGTAAGTAGTCAAGACAGAAAGTAGAGCTATGGGTTTCCCTGAGCACCGTCCTCGCCGATTGCGGCAGAATCCAGCCATGCGCCGTTTGGTGGCTGAAAATGAGCTGTCCGCTCGACAGCTGATTTTGCCAGCCTTCGTTCGTGAAGGATTTAGCAAGCCAAACGAAATCAGCTCCATGCCCGGCGTTGTTCAGCACTCCATGGACTCGCTGAAGGCTGCTGCCAATGACGCGGCAGAACGCGGCCTGGGTGGAATTATGCTCTTTGGCATCCCTGAAGAACGCGACGAAACCGGATCTGCCGGAATCGACCCCCAGGGGATCTTGAATCAGGGTATTGCTGCGGTCCGCGCCGAGGTTGGCGACGAACTATTGGTCATGTCCGATGTGTGCCTAGATGAGTTCACCTCGCACGGCCACTGTGGTGTCCTTGATGCCAATGGCCAGGTGGACAACGATGCAACGTTGGACATTTACGCGCAGATGGCCCTGGCGCAGGCCGAGGCCGGTGCCCACATTTTGGCTCCATCGGGCATGATGGACGGTCAGATCGGTGTGATCCGCCAGGCCCTTGATCTAGCCGGACGCCAGGACATCGCACTGTTGGCTTACAGCGCCAAGTACGCCAGCGCTTTTTACGGTCCATTCCGTGAAGCCGTAGACTCCCAGCTGGTTGGTGATCGCCGTACTTACCAGATGGACAGCGCCAACCGAAGCGAAGCCGTCATCGAGGCAGAGCTGGACATCGCCGAGGGCGCTGACATGATCATGGTCAAGCCAGCCATGAGCTACCTGGATATCGTGCGCGATATTGCAGATTTCTCCCCAGTGCCGGTTTCCGCTTACCAAATTTCCGGTGAGTACGCGATGATCGAAGCTGCCGCTGCCAATGGCTGGATCGATCGCAAGGGCGCCGTTCTTGAGTCTTTGCTTTCCATCAAGCGTGCCGGTGCCCAACAGATTCTCACATACTACGCAGCCGAAGTTGCCGGCTGGCTTAAGGAAGGTAAGTAAGACTGATGTCTAACTCAGAACAGCTCTTCGCCGAGGCCCGCGAGGTCATGCCTGGTGGCGTGAACTCGCCAGTACGTGCCTTCGGTTCAGTCGGCGGCATTCCACCATTTATGGTTGGCGCCAAGGGCGCTTACCTCACCGATGCTGATGGCAAGGAATATGTTGACCTGGTCTGCTCGTGGGGTCCAGCCTTGCTCGGCCACTCGCACCCAGAAATCCAAGCTGCGGTACACGCTGCCGTTGATCGTGGTCTGTCCTTTGGCGCGTCCACCCCGGATGAGGCCAAGCTCGGTCAACTGATCAAGTCACGGATGGGCGGTGTAGACCGTGTACGCATGGTTTCTACCGGCACCGAGGCCACCATGACCGCAGTTCGTTTGGCCCGTGGCTACACAGGTCGTGACCTGATCATCAAGTTCTCCGGTTGTTACCACGGACACCTGGACGGCCTGCTGGCTGATGCAGGTTCCGGACTGGCTACCTTGGCATTGCCAGGTTCCGCTGGGGTTACCGCGGCCACCGCTGCAGAAACCCTGGTGCTGCCATACAACGATCGCACCGCCATTGAAGCTGCGTTCGCCGAGCATGGTGCCAATATCGCTGCGGTCATTACCGAATCAGCTCCATGCAACATGGGTGTGGTGACCCCTGAAGAGGGCTTCAACAAGTTCCTGAAGGAAACCACCGCCAAGCATGGCGCACTGCTCATCGTTGATGAAGTGCTCACCGGTTTCCGTGCTTCTTCCTCGGGCTACTGGGGCTTGACCGGAAAGGTCGAGGGCTGGACCGCAGACCTCTACACCTTCGGTAAGGTCATCGGCGGTGGCCTTCCTACCGCTGCGCTCGGCGGTCGTGCCGACGTCATGGACTACTTGGCGCCACTGGGTCCGGTGTACCAGGCTGGCACGCTCTCGGGCAACCCTGTAGCTATGGCTGCTGGTATTGCGCAGTTGAGCAATGCGACCGAAGAGGTCTACGCGCACCTGACCAAGCAGTCTGATGCGTTGCAGGCAGCTATCACCGAGGCATTCAACGCCGAGGGCCTGAACCACTCGATCCAGCGTGCCGGTACGTTGTTCTCGGTTGCGTTCGGCACGGCCGAAAACGGCGTGCACAACTACGCTGACGCACAGGGTCAGGAAGTCTTCCGCTACGCGCCGTTCTTCCACTCCATGCTGGACTCAGGCGTTTACCTGCCACCAAGTGTCTTCGAAGCATGGTTCGTCTCGGCAGCTCACGATGATGCTGCAATGGAGAAGATCTTTGCAGCCCTTCCAGCAGCAGCCAAGGCTGCTGCCGCGGCGAAGGCCTAAACAAGAGTAATAGAGCCCGGGGGCAGGCGGAACCATATTTTCTGGTGCCGCCTGCCCCGGGCTTTCTTGTGCCCTGAAATCTTCTGATCATAGATTCTTCCGGAACGCAAAACAGCCCGAGTTCCGTGAGGAACTCGGGCTGTGGAATGCTTCGAACTAGGAGCGGTGCTCCTCGTCAAAAGTGGGGATTAGAAAGCTGGGATGACGCTGCCGTCGGTCCAAGTCTTCTTGATGTAGGCGCGAACCTCATCGGAGTGCAAAAGCTCTTCAAGCTTCTTGATGGCGGCGGTATCTTCACCTTCACGCCAGGTCAGGAAGTTAGCGTTTGGGTTGTTGTCGCCGGATTCCTGAGCTAGCATCTCGTCCTTGTTCAGCTTTGCCTGAACGATGAAGTTACCGTTGATCACAGCAACGCCAATGGACTTGTCGCTCTTGTAGTACTGAACTACCTGCTCAGCGTTGGCATCCTTGAGCTTGAGGGACAGAGGGTTCTTTTCCTTGTCGTCCTGGACGGTGAGGATTGAATCGTCATCAGCGATGTTCTTGAGCAGGCCAGCCGTTTCCAGAACACGCATGCCGCGGATCTGGTTTACTGGGTCGTTGTTCAGCAGAACGGTGGTGCCCTCGGTAACTTCCTTAGGATCCTTGAACTGCTTCGAGAAGACGGTCATTGGCTCTACGTGGATACCGGCACCGTGGGCGAACTTGTAGCCCTTTTCTTCGGTTTCAGTCTTCAGGTATGCCTCGGTCTGGAAGTAGTTGGCGTCCAGCGATCCATCTTCTAGCGAGGTGTTAGGCAGAACATAATCGTCGTATTCAACGACGTCCAGGTCGATGCCAGCATCCTTGGCTAGGTTCTCATCAACGAAGCGAAGAATGTCAGCCTGTGGAACTGGGCTGGCGCCTACCTTGATGGTGACAGGCTTTGCTGGGTCCAAGGTTGCATTCGCATCAGCTGATGGTGAGCTGCTACCGCAAGCGGTGAGTGCAAATGCGGTGGCAATGCCGGTGATTGCAAGTGTGAGCTTTTTACGCATAACTTGTCTTCCTTTGAGTTGGAGCCGTGGGGCTCGGTTGCGAGTGAGGATTGCCGTGTCATGACATAGTCCACGGCTCCACCGGTAGACCGATGGAAGTCTTTATTTGTTTTAGCGGTGATCGACTTTGCGGGCAATCAAGTCGCCAATGATCTGTACAAGCTGCACCATGATGACGATAACGATGATCGTGGTGATCATGATTGGCATGTTGTAGCGGGTGTAGCCGTAGGTGTAAGCCATGCGACCCAAACCGCCACCGCCGACCAAACCGGCCATTGCAGAGTAACCAATCAGCGTCACTACAGTTGTTGTAACCGCTGCGATGATGCCTGGCATGGCTTCGGGAACCAGTACCTTGCGGATGGTCTGCATTTTTGTAGAACCCATGACCAGCGCTGCATCAACCTTGCCGGAGGAAACGTCGCGAAGGGCGGTTTCCACTAGACGGGCGAAGAACGGAATAGTACCGATGGTCAGTGAAACCGAGGCGGCGATTGGGCCAATCGAGGTGCCAACCACCAAGGCGGAGAACGGAATCAAGGACACCATGAGAATGGCGAATGGAATCGAGCGGGTGATGTTGATGATGATTCCGGAAAGTACGACGTTCATCCAGCGAATTGGAGTCAATCCGCCCTTGCCAGTGACGTGAAGCAGAATGCCGAGAACTAGGCCAATAACGATGGTGATGACACCGGAGATAACAACCATCTCAAGCGTTTCAACGGTGGCGGTGCCCATGGCCTTGAGGACTGTTGGAGTAAAGAAATCCATGATCTACTTGGCTCCCTTCACGGTTACGGCGATGCCGTTGGAGGTCAAATGGTTCACGATGGCGTCCAAGTCCGCATCAGCGTTCAACTGCAAGCGCAGGTGCGCGTACTGCTGTTCACCAAGCTGTTCTACAGAACCGGCCAACACGTTTACATCAGTGTTGAACTGGCGAGCTACAGAAGAAATGACGGGCTCAGTGGCCTGCTGACCGGTGTAGAGCAAGTCCAGAACCGGGCCGGATCCTTCTGCGCGTGGTGCATCGCCTGGCAGGGGAAGTAGCGTCGAGGCGAGGTTTCCGGTGGCGTTGGTGATGACCTGCTCAATGGAGCCGGTTTCAACAATCTTGCCGCGTTCTAGCAGCGAGACGGAGTCACAGGCCTGCTTTACCACGTGCATTTCGTGGGTGATGATCAGAACGGTGATGTTCAAACGGTCGCGGAGCTCTTTGACCAGTTCAAGAATCTCATCCGTGGTCTTAGGATCCAGGGCGCTCGTTGGCTCATCGCAGAGCAAAACGTCGGGGTCGGTCGTCAGTGCGCGGGCAATACCTACACGCTGGCGTTGACCGCCGGAAAGCTGTGATGGGTACGCCTTAGCAAACTGAGTCAAACCAACTAGTTCCAGTAGTTCAGCTACCTTGGCAGCAACCTGGTCCTTTGGGGTTCCAACCAATTCCAGTGGGTAGGCAACGTTTTGCTCGGTCGTGCGCGAGTCAAAAAGATTGGCGTGCTGGAAGACCATGCCGATGCGACGGCGAGCATCGCGCAGCTCGTTTGAACTGACGTTGGTCAGTTCTTGTCCGTTGACAGCTACGGTGCCAGAGGTTGGTTGGTCAAGCAGGGTCAAACAGCGAACAAGGGTGGACTTGCCAGCCCCTGAATGTCCGACGATGCCATGAATCTTCCCGGTGGGGACTTCAAGGCTGACACCATCAAGGGCAACAACATCTTTGCTGCCCTGCTGGTAGACCTTTCGCAGGTCACTAACTGTGATCACTAGGCGGGTTCCTTCAGTTCTCAAATGGGTAGAGAGAGTACCCTCCATTCAACCACCATCGAACTAAATCGCCCGAATAGGGCCGAAAATCGCCTCAAGATTCTTAGTCGAGAGTCATAAAGGTTGACATCTCGAAGATTGTTCTTCAAATTGTGACAGAAGATGAACTATTGACTTCCGCGGAATGACGCATCGGCACCTAAGGTATCTGTGACATCAGGCATAGGCGCTTGTCTTGTGTGTGAGTTACCTCTCCATGATGGGCCACGCACCGTCCACAACGGCTTCAGGCTTGGTCTTGCGCAAGTAAGTTTGGAAGCTTTCCGCCTGCTCGCGAGCCCAACCAATTTGCCATCCGTGAAGAACCTGCGGCTCGACGTGCAGCTGCGGGTAGCGCTCACCGATCTGTCGGGCCACCTCTACACAGGCAACCGCGTCAGCCAAGGAAGTGTGCGCGTTTTCTAGAACAACACCATAGAACTCGCAGGCCGCGCTCAACGTGCGCTTGCCCTTGCGGAACTTATCGACCTGCTTATCAATGATGAACGGGTCAATCACGTTGCCCGGGAAGAACGGTGGCAGATCATGACGCAGGGCCTCATTGTAAAGAACCGAAAAATCATAGGACGCGTTAAACGCGACGATCGGTGACTGCTCGGAGGCGAAAGACAACAGCTGGATGATTTCTTGAACAGACTGCTTGGCTGGTGCACCCTCAGCGCGAGCCTTTTCGGTGGAAATACCGTGAACCGCAGTTGCAGCTTCCGGGATCTCGACTTCAGGATTAACTAACCACTCACGACGGTTAACCACATTGCTCTGTGCATCTAAGAGCACCACTGATGCTGTAACGATCCGTGCGGTGTTTGTATCAACGCCGGTAGTTTCCAAGTCAAAGCCAATTGCAAGGCCCTTGTGCCATTCATTCATAGGCACAACGCTACAGGCTGAGAAGGACACAGCGGCGGCCACACGCGCATGTTGTGGATCAACGGCAGCTAGTTGGCAGAATAGGACTATGAATGAAGCTGGAGTTCAGGAACCAATCGAATATGGCCAGGCCGTCCATCAGCTGGCCCGATTGATTCCCGCGGGTGCAGTTCTGAGCTACGGCGATGTGGCCGAGCTGCTCGGCAGTGGTGGGCCTCGCCAGGTAGGCAAGGCGATGGCGCTGGCCCCTGGCGGAACGCCTTGGTGGCGTGTTTTGAGGGCTAACGGAAGTATCGCTGATCCGTTGATGCCTGTTGCGCTGGAACATTGGAATGAAGAAAAGCTGGCGCTTCCAGAGAAAAAGTGGATATGAATAAGTTCCGGTGGAACCCAACACCCGCTGCCTGGGATGAAATAGATATCCTCAGATCGTCGTTGGGCAACCCCAAAATGTCGGAAATGGATGATGAACTGTAACCATGGACGATGCACGAAGCGAACTTATGGCAGATCCCGAAAACATTGTGGATCAGCTTCAATTGGTGCGTACCCCGGTCTTAGTTACTGGTGCACCCGGTACGGGCAAAACTCGTGCGCTGATCGGCACCGCTGTTGCCCATCTGGATGCCGGCTTGGACCCGCAGTCCCTACTGATTATCGCGCCAACCCGTATGACGGCCGCTTCAATCCGTGATGAGCTAAGCCGACGTGCTGAACAGACCTTTACCGAACCGGTTGTTCGTTCATGGTCCTCCTACGCTTTTGATCTCATTAGACGCGCAAGAGTGGAAGGGCTATTGCCGTTCCTAGAGCGTCCGCCAAGATTGCTCTCTGGTCCCGAGCAGGACACCTTGATTGGGAACTTGCTTGAGGGACATTCCCAAGGACTGACTCTTGGACCGCAGTGGCCCGAGGAACTAGAACTAGCCGTTGAGACTCGTGGATTCCGCAAAGAGGTCCGTGAATTTTTTGACCGAGTCTCAGAACTTGGACTAGAACCTGCCGACGTTGAGCGCTTAGGTGAACAAGCTCAGCGGCCTGAATGGCTGGCAGCTGCAGGTTTTTATCAGGAATACAGGGATCTTCTAGATCTGGGAAGTGCCGAGGCTTTTGACCCGGCAGGGCTAATCACCCGCGCTGCCGAAATTCTTGAAGATAACCAGTCGTTCCTTCATGCCGAACAAGATCGGCTCCAATTGGTGTTGGTAGATGACTTGCAAGAAGCAACACTGTCACAGCATCGGCTTCTAGCGCTTCTGGGCAAGGACCGGGCATTAGTTGCGTTTGCCGCGCCCGACAGCGTAGTTCAGGGATTTCGTGGTGCACGCACCGATGAATTGCATCGATTTGAACAGAACTACACCAGCTCTACAACAGTCACCTATATTGAACTGACCCACGGATATCGAATGTCTGCCCTGATCACGCAGGCTTGGCAACGAATTGTACGTCGTGTACCCGTAGCCGCTGGCAGTCGTGGGCGAACGATTGAGCCACCGCAGAGTAGCGCCACCGATGTCTGTGTTGCCTTGACCTTTGAAAACTCAACGCTGGAAGAACGCTTCATCGCCCAGCGCATCGTTCAGCTCAACCTCTTTGAAAACCGCAGTCTCTCCGAGATGGCAATTGTTGTCCGTAACGGTTCCCAAGTTCGTTCCTTTAGCCGTTTCCTAGAAGGACAGGGAATCTCGGTCCAAATCCCACCGGCAGAGATTCCGCTTAAGGACGAGGGGGCGGTCCGTCCGCTACTGGACCTACTAGAACTGGCTCACAACAACTCCGTTGCTGACGATCCGTTGCTGATGCAAAACCTGCTGTTATCGCGTTACGGCATGAGCACGGCACTGGAAATCAGACGCCTGCGCCAGCTGCTACGCCAGCGCGAAGCCGCCAACGGTGGACGGCGTTCAAGCCAAGAGTTGCTTGAAGCCTGCCTCCAAGAACCAGAGCTGGCAGCTGAGCTAGGCAAGCCGGCCTTCGGACTTCAACGTCTGCTGAAAATGTACACAGCGCTAAATACCGAACTAGCGTCAGGCACCGCAACTCCCGAAACTGCGTTGTGGTCCATGTGGGAAGCCTCCGGTCGAGCCCAAGCATGGCGCGACGAAGCACTTGGTACAGGGAACTCGGCGCGTAGAGCAGACCACGACCTCGACGCCGTACTCTCGCTATTCCAAGCAGCAGAGCGATTTGTGGATCAGCTGCCAGGCGCCAGCGTGCCGCAATTTATTGACCACATCCTGAACCAGGATCTGCCGATGGACTCCTTGGCTACCCGCGCCGCGGGCGGCAACACGGTGACCGTGCTGACCACCGCTGCTGCCGCGGGCAGGCAATGGCCAGTGGTGTTTATCCCCGGTCTGCAAGAGGGGTCGTGGCCTAACCTGCGTTTGCGTGGTGAGTTATTAGGATCCAATGCCCTCGCAGACGCTGCCGAACATGGGGTCGGTTTCCTTACCACCCGCACACCCACACATTTGGTCCGCCAAATTCGCAATGACGAGTTGCGCAGCTTCAGCAACGCAGTTTCGCGAGCTTCAGAACAATTGATTTGCACGGCTGTCGATAACGAAGACAGTCAACCATCTTCCTTCCTCGACCTAGTTGAACCACCGGGGCCCGACGGACGGGAACCCACATCGGTGCCGCGTATCCGTTCGCTGTCCACACTGGTGGCCCAGCTACGCAAGAGCGCTGAACAAAGCAAGGCCGCACTGCTCGGTGCGATTGCTGCCCCAGAGGGAACTGACCCCCAAGCCCAGTACCAAGACGCGGTACAAGTTTTAGCGTTGTTGGCCGGAACCCAACAGCCTGTACGTGGCGCACGTCCAGATCACTGGTGGGGACTACGCCCGTTGTCTTCCAGCGCACCGGTGGTGCCAGAAGATCAGCCGCGCCGTGTCTCGCCGTCCAAAGTTGAAACCCTGGTTAAATCACCGTTTAACTGGTTTGTGCAAAGCGCCGGCGGCACAGCAGCACACGACTTTGCCGCATCACTCGGTACCCTCATCCACTCCATTGCAGAAGAGCACCCAGACGCCAGCGGACACGAATATCAACAAATCCTTGAGCAGCGTTGGCCAGAACTTGAAAAGCTCGATAACTGGGAAGGGCAACGAGACTTTGACCGCGCTAGCGACATGCTCAAGAAATTTGCCCAGTACTGCATTTCCATGCGGCAAGAAGGTAGAGAACTGGTCGCACGGGAAATGCCGTTCCAAATTGAAGTACCAACGCAGGATGGCACAGCGGTGCAGTTGCGAGGCATCATCGACCGTGTCGAGGCAGATTCGAACGGAAAAGTAACGGTCGTTGACCTCAAAACCGGATCGATGGCACCAAGCAAAAATGACACCTTGGAACATCCGCAGCTAGGCGTGTACCAAACAGCCATCCAACTCGGGGCCCTACAAGAAAACCCGGACACCCAAGAGTTGTCCAACCAGCCTGCCGGAGCTTCCTTGGTCTACGTCGGCACCAAAACCAAAAGCCCCACTATTCGAGAACAACCTTCCCTAGATGGCGAAGACTGGGCGAAAACCTTGATCCTTGAAGCCGCCGAACTCATGGGGCATAGCGAGTTCATTACTCGCCACGTTGCAGGTGCCGCAGGAATCCTCGGCAACTGCACCCTGCCCGAAGTCTGCCCCCTCTGCGCCGAAGGACGACAGGTCACCGAACCATGAGCAACATCAAATACACCCCCGAAGAATTGTCCCTAGCCTTAGGCGAGAAGTTTCCACCCACTGGGCAGCAGGCTGAAATTATTGCTGCCCCGTTGGAGCCCATGCTGGTCATCGCCGGCGCAGGCTCAGGCAAGACCAAAACCATGGCGGACAAAGTTGTCTGGTTGGTCGCCAACCAGTTGGTGCGTCCCGAGCAAATTCTCGGCGTCACGTTCACCCGCAAGGCTGCCGGGGAACTCTCCGTTCGTATCCGCGCAAAAATTGCGCAGTTGGTAGCTACTGGACTGCTCAGCGAAGAAGAAACTCGAGACTTCCTTGACCCAGCCGTTTCCACCTATCATTCCTATGCCAACACCCTGGTACAGGATCACGGATTGCGTCTTGGACTAGAAGAAGACAGCGCACTACTTGGCGCAGCACAGTCCTGGCAGCTGGGGCATACAGTCCTTGAAAAGTACACGGGGGACTACCACCACCTCAATAGCGCTACGAGCACTCTGATCGACGCCATTGTTTCCTTCAGCTCCGAAGCTTCGGAGCACTTGGTCACCGCACCTGAAGCTCATCAATGGATTGATGATCTGGTTCTAAGATTGCGCGCTCTGCCGATGGACGCCGAAAAGGACAAGGCGCCGACTCAGGTAGCACTCAAACTCATCGACAAGCTTGCCTCCCGCGCCACTATTGCAGAGCTTGCCGAGGAATACACGCGCGAAAAGAAAAAGCTCGGGGTGATGGACTACGGGGATCTAGTCGCTCACGCAGCACGGATTGCCCAGGAGGTCCCTGCCGCTGCGCTCGCCGAAAGGGCTAGCCACAAGGTTGTCCTGCTCGACGAATTCCAAGATACTTCCCATGCCCAGATGGTGCTGTTCTCGCAGCTTTATGGCAAGGGACATCCGGTCACTGCGGTGGGGGACCCTAACCAATCAATTTATGGTTTCCGTGGAGCTAGCGCCGGTCAGCTTTTTAGATTCCCAGAAACATTCCCCATTGTGCGCGGTGAAGAGCACCAAATTGCCCACGTGAAGCATCTGACGATTGCTTGGCGCAATACCGTCAACGTGCTTTCTGCTGCTAACCAAATCACTGCCGGTGGATCGCCACACACCGGCCCGGTCACCGTTAAGCCATTGGAACCCTCTGCCTTTGCGCAGCCTGGTCGAGTCATTCTCAATCGTTGCGCGACAGTTCGCCAAGAAGCTGAAGCCATTGCTGATCAGATCATCTCGGAATCAAGAAAAGCCGTAGATGAGCCCAAAACGAGCGCAGTACTTTCGCGTAATCGAAGTCAGCTGAGCATTATGGGTGAGGTCCTCGCTGAGCGGGGTATCGCCTATCAGCTGGTGGGCTTATCCGGGCTATTGAGCACGCCTGAGGTTACGGATCTGGTTGCATGCCTGCATGTACTGGTAGACCCGTTACGTTCGGACAAGCTCATGAGGCTACTCTCGGGCGCCAGATGGCGTATTGGAACTGCTGATCTGGCAGCCTTTGCTGACTGGTCTCGACAATTAGAACGACGCAGAGCCAAAGGACTTCGGTCAGCGGAAGTCTCTAACGAAGCAACCGGAGCGCAAGAGAACGTCGAAGAGTCAGCGCGTGCTGAACTTAATGACGCGGCGAGCCTCATTGAAGCGTTGGACTTCCTTCCTGCTGAGGGATGGCAGAGCGCTGCTGGGCGTAGTTTGAGTGCAGAGGGCCGGTTACGACTTACCGCGCTAAAAGAAGAACTAGCCTCTTTGAGATTGATAGCCAACGATGACTTGGAAACCCTCATCCGTGAGGTCGAACGGGCCATGAATCTGGATATTGAGGTGGCCGTACGTCCGTGGGTTGACCAAGCTTCATCGCGGGCAAACCTCGACGCATTTGCTGACATAGTCCGTGATTATTCTCGGAATGCACCCCGCGTGGAGCTGGCAGGATTCCTGCTGTGGCTAGAACAAGCCGCAGAGAAAGAGAAGGGGCTGCCGCTTCCGAGTGAAGACGCTGATCCGCTAGCCGTCCAGTTGCTCACGGTGCATGCTTCGAAGGGCTTGGAATGGGACATTGTGGCCGTCATGTCCCTGAATGACGGTGTCTTCCCAGGAGCAAAGTCAGATCGCTGGACTAGCGGTGACAAGGCTTTACCGTGGGAGCTGCGCGGTGACGCCAAGGATCTGCCTCAATGGGATACGGACCAACCAGCACTGAAGGAATTGCTGGAAGCAGAGTCCATTTTAAAGACAAAGTTGAGGACCACCACGTAGCTGAAGAGCGGCGCTTGGCCTACGTAGCGGTAACGCGTGCTAAATCATTGCTCATCTGCAGTAGTAGCATTTGGACTGCCACACGAAGCAAACCGACCGAACCGTCGCAGTTCTTTTCGGCTTTAGTCCCGTTGGCCGAAGGTAACGATCCCAAGGCAGAAATTGGTGTCTGGGTTAAGGACGAAGACGCTCCGGAACAAAATCCCAGCAGACTGACACCCTTGGAAGCCTTATGGCCTTACGATCCGTTGGAAGGACCACAGATTACCGGCGGTATGAACCGCACCGAATTCCCTTACTCGCGCCGCGAAGTCATGCAGGAAATTGCTCAAGACGTGCTCAAGGAAAGCGAGCAGTCCCAGTTGCTGACCGAAGAGGGGCAACAATGGGCGGATGAAGCGCGCAGGCTGCTTGCCCAGCGTGAATTCCTGTCCAATCGCGAACGGCGAGTTGAAGCACCCGAGCACGTCCGGGCCTCGCTATTTGTTGAGTTGGCTGAAGACCCGGTTTCGGTTTTGGAAAATCTCAGGCGCCCGGTACCGCGGCGTCCGGGACTTGCAGCGCGCCGAGGAACTGCCTTCCACGCGTGGATTGAGGAGTTCTACGAAAAGACTTCTATGTTGGATCTCGGCGAGATTGTCGAGCCCGCGGATGACTATCTTGACCAGGCTCTGGACTTGGAGTCCATGAAAGAGGCATTCCTGGCCAGCGAATGGTCGCAACTTCAACCGGCCTATGTGGAAGTACCCTTGGAAACCCGTGTCGGTCCGGTGGCCGTTCGAGGCAGGATCGACGCGGTGTTCCAGATGGAAGACGGCACGTGGTTGCTACTCGATTGGAAAACTGGGCGAGTTCCGCATGGGAAGGACCTGAAGAGCAAACTAGTTCAGCTGGCGGTGTACCGACTCGGCTGGTCCCGTCTTCACGGCATCGCATTAGAAGATATCAAGGCTGCGTTCTACTACGTAGCCGCCGGGATGACCATTCGTGCAGAACACCTCTCGGACGAAGCTGAACTCGAAGCGATGATCACCAACGCATTCGAGCAGCTCGACCGCTAGAGCCTGGCGACGCCAGAAGTGTCTTTGAAAGACTACTTCTTGGCGTCGTCTGGCAGTTCTGGTTCTTCTTCTTCTTCGACTGGCTCAAGCTTGGAGACGCGTGGAGCTACACCAGAGTCTTTAGACTCTTGATCTTCCTCCGGCTTGCTTTCTTTGGAGACTGACTCGGATTCACTCTTATCAGTGTCCTTTGCCGACGACTCAACAGCTGGCTTCGAAGCTGCTACCCCAGCACCAGTACCTTCAGCTGCCGGCTTCGCGAGACCCGTCGGCTGTGAAGTAGTGGCCTGATCTTCTGAATCCGAGAGCGCTGAGACCTTAGAAGTATTAATTCGTGGAGTTGTCGTGTCGTTGATGGCCACCGGAGCAGGAACCGATTCTTCTTCAGTCGAAGAATCCTGGACCTGCAGAGCTGGCTTCGCAACTTCAGCCGCAGGCTCCGCAGCAAGGGGACGTGGAGCTTCAACTACCGAAAGTGGCTGGCCACCGAACTCGGCGATGTTGTGATCCAATTCGCGAAGCATTTCGTCTGCTTCAGCAATGCGCTCAGGATCCTTGGAATCCAACGACTTCACTAGCCACTGAGCCAACGCAAATTCGGCGGCTAAAGCAGCACGACGCATGATGTGTGGATCTGCAGCCTTGCCGCGAGCTTCCATGTATGAGGAAAATACTCGGTCAGTAAAGCTCTGGTCTTCGATGGCAGACAACCATGCAAAATCATCGGCAGGGTCACCAACATGCAAATCAGTCCACCCCTTGACGGCGGTGATGCTGGAATGCGAAATCTGTAGTTGTTCCTCGTCAAATGCACCGTGCACAACGGCAGAATTGAAGCGCCAAAGCGCAACGTCTTCCATCGCGTGTTCCCAACGACGCAATAGACCGCTCGGAACCTTGCCGGTAGCAGCTGCGGTGTCTAATTCGTTGAGCTTGCGCTGTCGAATCTCATCAGCGGTGTAGGTGGGTAGGCCAGCAACTTCAACAGCTTCGTCTGGAATCTGATGTATTGCTGCCATGCACTGGCCCAGGGCCTTGGCTAGGTTGCTGCCCTTATCGACCAGCTCATCAAGTGTTGGCACACGTCCGGGCATGTCTTTGTAGACGAAGGTGCGCAGCGTGCCCTGACGGACGGTACCGGCCACCGAGGGAAGCGCAAATGGCAACGACGTACGAACTTTGGCAGAGAAGGCCCGTAAAGCGGAAAGTTCCGCTTCCAAGCGCATGCTTGCTTCATCGTGTTTTGGGGAGCGGACGCGCCAGCGGTGCTTTGCCGCATCGACAATCAGCGCTGAATCAAAATCTTCTGCGTCGTCTGACAGCGCCGCGAAACCAACCGGAGCTAATCCGGGTACGGCGGCTGTTGCAATTGCGGCGAGTTCCATGGCAGAGCGTTTCACATGTTCCACCGTATGCGAGATCGTGACCTTAGCGCTTGAATGACGCACAGAATATGGTGGGATTCACCGCGAACGTTCAGAGTCGAGGGTGATTCTTCTCCATCGTGGCTATCCACACCCGGTTTGAAGTAGGTCAGGTGCAAGGCAAGTGGACTAGATTAGAAGTATGGCCTTGGCAGACAAGTATCGAACTCCTTTAACCGGACTACCTTTTGCAAGTTCGCTCATTGAGCGTCCATTGACAGAACAACCGAATCCGGATCTTCTACGGGAAAAGCTTGCAACAGGCTCGACCAAAGTCATGCTGATCTCTGAGCGAGGCGCCGCAGCAGAGGGAGAAGAGCTCTTTTTCCTCGCCGGCCCTAGCTATGAACCTACCGAGTCAGAGCGTCTGGTCTATCTGGGCACTGCGCAATCAACGGACTATGTGCTTGCCATCGTTGATTCACAAGAACACGCGGACCTTGGCATCGAAAAGTGGTTCACCCTGCGCGAAGCCTTCACCATTCTTCCAACGCTACAAGCTGAGTTACTCGTTGAAGCCCAGGCAATCACCAACTGGATGCGTTCGGAACGGTACTGCCCTAAGTGTGGTTCCGAGGTGCAGTCTTCGAACTCGGGTTGGGGTCAGACCTGTGTTCAAAATGCCCATGAATTATTTCCCCGCACTGATCCTGCAATCATCGCTTCGGTGATTGATAGTGAAGATCGTCTGCTTCTTGGCTCCAACGCGAACTTCAAATCCAAAATGTATTCGGTGCTCGCTGGTTTTGTTGAAGCAGGGGAGTCACTGGAATCTGCAGTACACCGCGAAATCTTTGAAGAATCCGGAGTACTAGTTGGCGACGTAGCCTACCGAGGTTCACAGCCTTGGCCATTGCCTCGATCCTTGATGCTTGGATTCGCTGCCGAAGCACTCAGCGAAGAACTGGTTCCTGACGGTGCCGAAATCAAGGACTTGCGCTGGTTCACCCGAGCTGAACTACGCGAAGATTTGGAATCGGGAACAATTGACATACCTCGTGGCGTTTCAATTGCACACGCGTTGATCCGTAGTTGGTACGGCGAACCCCTTCCGGAGGCCCTGAGCAAGTGACAGAATACGACGTTCCACCAGCACAAGATTTGTTGGCTGGACTGGACGCTGAACAACGGCAAGCAGCTGAGAGCCTCAGCGGTCCTTTGTGTATTCTGGCGGGCGCAGGAACGGGTAAAACCCGTGCGATTACCCACCGTATTGCCCATGGAGTGCACACCGGGATCTACAACCCGACGAGCGTCCTGGCATTAACATTCACCACGCGGGCCGCTGCCGAAATGCGCACCCGATTGCGTCAGCTCGGTGCATCAGGAGTACAGACGAGAACTTTCCACGCCGCCGCCTTGCGACAGCTGCAGTACTTCTGGCCCCAGGCCATCGGTGGAACCTTGCCGAACCTGGTTGAGCACAAAGCACCCATGATTGCTGAGGCAGCGCGAAGACTGCGCATTTCCAGCGACAGGGCCATGGTGCGAGACCTCGCCTCAGAAATTGAGTGGGCAAAAGTCTCTATGCATACACCTGAGAGCTATGCCAAGATTGCTTCCACCCGCGAGATGCCCAACGGTCTAGAACCGGTGAGTATGGCACGAATTTTCCAGACCTACGAGGAACTCAAAGACGATCGCGGAGTCATTGACTTTGAAGACGTCTTGCTCCTGACCATTGCCATACTTGAAGACAACGAGAAAGTCGCAGCCAACGTACGCCAGCAGTATAGGCACTTTGTTGTTGATGAGTATCAGGACGTTTCGCCGTTGCAACAGCGACTTCTTGACCTGTGGCTCGGCGAGCGAAACGAACTATGCGTGGTCGGTGATGCGTCGCAGACGATCTACTCATTCACTGGCGCCCGCCCGGACTTCCTACTGAATTTCGGCGCTCGTTTCCCTGAAGCAAAAGTCGTCAAACTTGTTCGGGATTACCGCTCAACTCCCGAGGTGGTCAACCTCGCGAACAAGGTCCTATCCACTCGCCGAGTCGAATCCAACGTTCCAGACCGGAACGTAACTTGGCCTGAGCCGTTGGAACTGATCGCCCAGCGTGATCACGGAGTTGCCCCTGAATTCTTTGAATGTAGCGACGACGAAAACGAAGCCGAAGAAGTCGCTCAGCGTATCAAAAAGCTGCTCAGCGATGGACAAGACATTTCTGAAATTGCCATTCTGTACCGGACCAATGGGCAATCTCAGGCTTTTGAACAGGCACTGAGTGCACATTCCATTCCGTTTGTGATGCGTGGAGCTGAACGGTTCTTCTCCCGGCGAGAAGTAAAAGAGGGCATGCTCGCCTTGCGTGCTGCGCTGAGCGTGGCTGCAGATACCCCCGTTCCTCAGATGGTCCGTGACATCCTTTCATCTCATGGCTACTCAGCTACTGCACCAAGCGGAGGAACCGGGGCTGTACGCCAGCGGTGGGAATCGCTATCGGCCCTAGTTCGATTGGCCGATGAAGTAGTGGCCCTGAAAGCAGCGCAGGAGACCGAAGCTACTTTGCATGACGTGGTCAAAGAGTTGGAAGATCGTGCCGCGATTCAGCATGCACCGACTTTGGACGGCGTCACCCTAGCCTCGTTCCACGCCGCCAAAGGCTTGGAGTGGGACGCGGTGTTCCTTGTTGGTCTCAGCGAAGGTCTGGTACCGATTTCCTATGCGAAAGACCAGGCCGGCTACGACGAAGAGCGCCGACTGCTCTACGTGGGAATCACCCGTGCTCGCATCCACCTGTTCCTCTCGTGGTCGTTGGCCCGTACGCCGGGCGGCCGAGCTCACCGTTATCCCTCACGTTTTCTAGACGGCATCAAATCGGTTCGTCAGGCGAGCAGCAGGCAACAAAGCACTTACAAAAGACGCGAACAAAAGGTCACGCCCGCGGTGTGCACCAATTGCGGCACCTTCTTGACCAGCGCCAAAGAACGAAAGCTCAAACGCTGTGCTTCTTGCCCTGCGGCCTATGACGAAGCGCTATTTGATAGCTTGCGTGGTTGGCGTTCAGAGGTAGCACATTCCAATTCGGTACCCGCCTTTGTCATCTTCACGGATGCCACGCTCATGGCGATTGCCGAACACCAGCCGGACTCGCTGCAGGGCCTTTCCAAAATTGCTGGTGTGGGCCGCAGTAAGTTGGATCGCTACGGAGAAGCAGTTATTGCTGTTCTGGAATCTCATCGCAGTTAAAAATAGCTTTGGGCCGCATCGCGCAGTGCCAGGGCACAGCATGTAGTTTGGCACCCACGATTGATGTAAAAGGAGCAAGGTTAGTTGCCCGCTTATCCAAGCACCGTTGAATTCGTTGCAGCGGATAACATCCCAGTTCAAATCGTTCGGTCCAAAAAACGACGAAAAACTATTTCCTCGTACTGGCGTGAAAACAAGCTTGTAGTCCAAGTTCCTGCGACACTCGACGAGAAAACCGAACGCTCTTTTGTCGACGAGATGCTGAAGAAATACCGTCAGAAACAGCAGAAAAAAGAACTCGGACAATCCGACTCGGCGTTGGAACAGCGTGCCGCCGAGCTAGATCAGTTCTACTTTGACGGAGCCGCTGCAGCTCAATCTGTCCGGTGGGTTACCAACCAAAACAAGCGTTGGGGTTCGGCATCCTATGCACAACGAACCATCAGACTGTCTTCGAAGCTTCAGCAGATGCCCGCATGGGTGCGCGACTACGTTCTGGTCCACGAGCTAGCGCATCTGGCCGCACCACGGGCAGGACATGGTCCTGAATTTCAAAAGCTACTCAACAGGTTCCAACGTCGCGCAGATGCTGACCTATACCTTGATGCTTTCCATGCAGGCTATAACTCGCACGCCGCAGAACACGGACAGAATGCCGAAGCAATTGACGGATTTGGTCAGGACGACGAAAGCTAGTTAAAATACAATGTCGGGGATGAACGTTATTCGTTCATCCCCGACATTCGCTTACTACTTACAAACTACTTCTGCGGATAATCATCCGCTTCAGGATCGGTTGGATCCTTCGGATCGGTTTCCGGGTCAACATTGTCGAATTCTCCGGAGAGCAACTTATTCAGAGCTGCATCAAAGTCATCAAATTCTTCATTTGCCAATTCACGGCGCTGAGTGAAAGTTGATGGGTCTTTGAGATCTTCTTCGGTTGGCATCAGATCTGGGTGATCCCAGACTGCATCGCGACCGTCGATTCCACGCTCCTCGTGGAGGTGCTCCCACAATGTTGCTGCTTCACGCAGCTTGCGTGGACGCAGTTCTAGGCCAACCAATGAGGCGAATGCCGACTCTGCTGGTCCACCCGAAGCACGGCGTCGACGCATGGTCTCACGCAGGTGTTCAGCGAAAGGCAGGTTTGCGGCGGCCAACGAAACAACGTGGTCAACCCAGCCCTCAATCAGAGCCAGAGTCAGCTCAAGATTTTCTAGAGCCTTGTCCTGCTCGGCGGTCCGCTGTGGAGCGAACAGACCTTCACCGAGTACCGATTGCATCGCTTCAGGGTTTGAAGGATCAATATCTCGCACTGCTTCTTCAATACGGGACATGTCAATATGGATGCCGCGCGCATAGGATTCAACAGCGCCGATGAGCTTCGAGCTGAGCCACGGAACACGACTGAACAAACGGGTATGGGCGTTCTCCCGAAGGATGACGTAGAGCAGCACTTCCTGCTCCGGGATTTCTAAACCGTCGCCGAACTTGGCAACGTTAGTCCCGATAATTCCGGGAGTACCACCGGCCAAGGGAAGACCGATGTCGGTGCCGCCTAGGACGTCAGTAGCCAAACCACCTAAGGCCGTACCCAACTGCATGCCAAACATGCTGGCGCCGAGGTTCCGGAACATTCCGTCGGAATTGCCCAGTATGCCCTTCATCTCTTCAGGGATCTGATCTTTCATGGCTGCAGTGATGGCGGTAGCAACAGACTCAGCAACTGGTTCGGTAACCTGCTTCCACGTCGCCAACGTCTTGTCGTACCAACGCTTGCGAGTCCACGCTTCAGTCACCTGACCGTTGGACTCGAACGCAGTTGAATTGTTCAGCCAGAGATCAGCCAAATTTGATGCGTCGCTGATGGCGCTCAGGCGTGCTGGCGAGACTTCAGGATCATCGCTGGCGTAAGCCTGCAACGCAGTGTCTGAGGCGAGCTTCCAATTGACTGGTCCAGATGAGGCGTTGTTGCTCATCATTGCAGACATCATTGCTTGGGCCTGCTGCATCATTTTTTGCATTGCTTCAGGGTCACCCTGGGCGCCGAGCGCATCGCGCAACTGCGGAGGAAGATTGTTGGGATCAAATCCGCCACCGAAGAGCTGACCAAACATGGCAGAAAGTGGATCCTGCGGGTTGTTATCGTCGTCGTCGCCGTTGGGGCGGTTATTCGGGGGTTCTGTGCCATGCCTTTAAAACTACCGTGCCACGCAAAAAGTTCCCATGAATCTTAGCTTCAGTTCGCTTTCGGCACACTGAATACGCCATATTGCTGATGCCTTTAGACCACAAGGTTCAGTAGGCTAAGAGTGGTGACGTCTGCAAGGCGGATCTACAGATATTTTGATAGTTGGCGGGAGCAAGACCAGTGCACGAACGGGAAGCACAAGACGCGATGGTGGAACGTGACGATAACAGTCATGAACCACGAGGTCCTAAGCCCCTCAAACGATCCAGCGCCGGTGTCATAGCTCTGTTGCTGGTTGGCGTAATGATGTTCTTGCCAACGAATTTTATGATTCGTTCGCCAGGCCCAGTCTTTAATACTTTGGGCAAAGACGAGGGTAAAGACGTCGTCTCTATCGAGGGCGCAAAGACGTACGCATCCGACAGCGAACTTGATCTGCTCACTGTTTACGTCCAGGGTGGCGGACAAAACCGCGTCACAATTCCGGTTGTTCTCGAAGCAATGCTCAATCCGACCAAAGATGTCGTGCCTGAAGAAACCATCATGGCTCACAACACCTCGTCGCAGCAGCAAAATGAACAGAACGACATGATGATGACTTCATCCCAAGACTTGGCCATTGCTGCGGCCATGACCGAACTTGGCTACGACTACAAAACTTGGTTGTCCGTTGCTGACTTCTCAAATGAGCTCAACTCTAAGTTGTTGAAAAAGGGCGACCGATTGCTCAAATACAACGGCAAAGACATTTCGTCCCTTGAAGAGTTGAAAAAACAGCTCAACGCCAATGGTGAGAAGCCCGCAACGTTGACCGTGGGTCGAGCCGACAAGCAGGGCGACTACAAAAATGTTGATGTCACAGTCAAAACCGAAGCAGCCGACAACGGAGACCGACAGCTCGGCATCTTCTTAGGAACCGAACATAAGTTCCCTATCGGTGTGAAATTTGGACTCTCAAACGTTGGTGGACCAAGCGCAGGCATGATGTTTGCGTTGTCCATCATTGATCGACTGACCGAAGGATCTTTGGCGGGGAGCACCACGTAGCCGGCACCGGCGAGATCGCGGCTGACGGAACTGTCGGACCTATCGGCGGAATCGCTCAGAAGATGGTCGCTGCCAAGAAATCCGGAGCAACGATCTTCCTAGCGCCGGCAGATAACTGCAATGAAGTAGTAGGACGTGTGCCCGATGGCCTGAATGTCCTGAAGATTTCGACTCTTTCAGAAGCACATACTGCTTTGGAAAAAATCGCAGATGGTCAAGATCCATCGACTTTTGCGACATGTGAATAGATTTAGCCCTGCGTCAGGGGAAGAATGTGACGCAGGGATCAAAAGCTTGTACTCGCTCGTTCAAGATTTAGGTATACGAGTTCTACGGCTCTCATCAGCTTGTGGGACCCAAAGTAAGGAATAGATAGTGTCATATGGATCGGATAGTCCGTTCGGGGGCCCGCCAAGGCCTCGTGAACCGCAACGACCTTCCAGCCCCTCAGGCAAGAAAATTTCGCCGTTGACCTTGACCATCTTTGCGGTGGTAATCATAGTTGCGGTGTTCGTCTTCTTGTCCAATTTCTATGCGGACATCCTTTGGTTCAACCAGCTTGGATTCTCGCAGGTCTACTGGACTGAGCGCGTTTCGAAGCTTGTGATTTTTGTGATCGCCTTGGCTTTCATGTCTATACCCATGTGGTTCTCCATGCGCAGTGCCTACAAGCACCGCCCGGTATATGCACCTAACGCGGGTCAGCCAGACACCATGTCGCGCTACCAAGCCCAGCTGGAACCAATCCGTCGCTTCTTGATGGTTGGCATCCCGCTGGTTGTTGGCATTTTCGCGGCGGTGGCTGTCGCCGGACAGTGGAAGACTGTTTTGCTCTTCTTCAACCAGGTCCCTTTTGGAAGTAACGACCCTCAGTTCAACATGGATCTGGGCTTCTTTATTTTCTCGCTTCCTTTCATTGCTCTGATCAACGGCTTCCTCATCTCTGTCGTTTTGCTTAGCGGTGTAGCCGGGCTGTTGACTCACTACCTTTACGGAGGAATCCGTGTAGAAGAACGTGGTGGCATCACTATCGGTAAGGCCGCTCGCGTTCACGCTGCGGTTGTTGCGGCAGTGTTCTTGGTCTTGCAGGCAGTGAATTTCTGGATTGGCCAGTATGAGACCCTGACTGATCAGTCCGGCCGTGTCGCCGGCGCACTGTACAAGGATGTACACGCTGTAATTCCTGCGAAGATGATTCTGGCGATTATCGCTGTCTTGATTGCGATTGTTTTTGTTATCGCTGCGGTTAACGGACGTTGGCGTTTGCCACTGATCGGTACTGCCATGCTGGTGGTCACCATGATTGTGGTCAGTGGCGTTTACCCATTCTTGGTTCAGCAGTACAAGGTTGTTCCATCCCAGCGTGAACTTGAGCGCAGCTACATTGATCGGAACATCGAAATGACGCGTCTTGCCTATGGGCTAGACGATGTTGAGACCACTGATTACGATGCCAAGATTTCCACGGAGAAGAACGCGCTGGCCGAGGAAACCTCGACCACTGCCAATATTCGACTTCTTGATCCGAACTTGGTCTCCACCGCGTTCGCTCAGCTTCAGCAGTTCCGTGGTTACTACACGTTCCCAAAGAACCTGAATGTTGATCGCTACAAGGTTGATGGCAAGGTGGAAGACACCGTCATCGCCGCCCGTGAAGTTAACGTGGATCAGAACGACACCTGGGTTAACCAGCACATTAACTACACCCACGGCTATGGACTTGTTGCTGCCTACGGTAATCGTGTGGCCGCAGGTGGTCGACCTGACTTCATGCTCGGTGGTATTCCTACCTCCGGTGACTTGATCACCGATAAGGACTACGAACCACGTATCTACTTCGGTGAGAATTCACCTGAGTACTCGGTGGTTGGCGGGCCTGATGAGGGCTGGACCGATCAGGAACTTGACCGTCCAGGTACCGGTGGTGAAAACCAAGATACGCGTTACACCTTTACCGGCGAAGGTGGGCCAAACATTGGCAATATGTTTAACCGCCTGGTTTACGCACTGAAGTTCGCATCGACCGACTTGCTGCTCTCTCAGCAGGTTAATGAGGAATCCCAGATCCTTTACGATCGTGACCCTCGCGACCGTGTGAGCAAGGTAGCTCCATACCTGACCTTGGATTCCAGTGCCTACCCGGCCATCGTTGATGGGCGTGTTCAGTGGATTGTCGACGGGTACACCACGTCAAATGACTTCCCTTACGCACAGCAGAAGCAGCTGGATTCGGCGGTAGCCGATTCGCTGACCAACGCTCAGGACCTGTCCTTGAGTGGTCGTGTCAACTACCTGAGGAACTCAGTCAAGGCCACCGTTGACGCCTATGACGGATCGGTAAAGCTTTACGCCTGGGACACGGAGGATCCAATTCTGAAGTCTTGGCAGAAAGTCTTCCCAACCGCAATGCAGCCGCTGGAAGACATGTCAGCGGACCTGATTGAACACGTCCGCTACCCAGAGGACATGTTCAAGGTTCAACGAGAAGTACTGACTACCTATCACGTGGACAACCCTGACGCATTCTACGAATCTAACGATGCGTGGGCTGTTCCGGATGATCCAACATCCTCTACCGCGGGTGTAAAGCAGCCTCCTTACTTCATGTCATTGAAGATGCCAACGCAGGATCAGGCCTCGTTCTCACTGACCTCGACGTTCATCCCTGCAGCAGCGTCCAATGGGCAACAGCGAAACGTGCTCTTTGGATTCCTTTCAGCCTCGGCTGATGCAGGTTCTACTGCCGGCGTGAAGTCGGAGAACTACGGCAAGCTCAGACTGCTGGAGCTTCCACGTGACACTGCCGTACCTGGTCCAGGCCAGGCGCAGCAGAACTTCGATACCAACACCCGTGTCACGCAGGAACTGAACCTGCTGCGTCAAGGTGCTTCCGAGGTCAAGAACGGTAATCTGCTGTCCTTGCCTGTCGGTGGCGGTATCCTCTACGTTCAGCCTGTCTACGTTCAGTCTTCCGGCCAGACAAGCTACCCAACGTTGCGTAAGGTCCTCGTGTCCTTCGGTGACCAGGTTGGCTTCGCCGATACCCTCGCGGAGGCTTTGGATGAAGTCTTCGGCGGTAACTCAGGTGCAGTGACCGGTGAGAATGAAGGTGTCTCACCGGATAAGGATGCACCGGAAAGTGAAAAGGCGCCGACTCAGTCTGACGCTCAGAAACTTTCCACCGCGCTTTCGGATGCTAACAAGGCCATCACCAAGGGTCAGGATGCGCTCTCTAAGAGCGACTTCGCTGCCTACGGTGAAGCTCAGAAGCAACTGCAAGATGCTTTGAACCGCGCTATGGAAGCTGACTCGTCCATCAACGGCACGGACGTCGATGGAGAAGTGAAGCTGGACGACAACGCAGCCAGCGAATCTGCTGAGCCGTCGCAGCCTGCTGAAGGCTCGAATGGCTAACCAGTAGGTAAGCTCACCGATTTGCTTTCGCCCCTTGATGATGCAAGAATTGTCTAGTCATCGCGGGGTGGAGCAGTTCGGTAGCTCGCCGGGCTCATAACCCGGAGGTCATAGGTTCAAATCCTATCCCCGCCACGAAAGTGGAAATGGAGATCCGAAAGGGTCTCCATTTTTCGGTTTAAGCATCGGTGCTCTTTGAGCGGCTGGGTGCGGGAAAATAGCCTGCGATCAAGGTCACTTCGCTCGATTGGCTATTGAGTTCATCAGTTGGTAATGTTGTATTTACCGACGCGGGGTGGAGCAGTTCGGTAGCTCGCCGGGCTCATAACCCGGAGGTCATAGGTTCAAATCCTATCCCCGCCACGAAAGTGGAAATGGAGATCCGAAAGGGTCTCCATTTTTGGTTTAACGAGATTGACCTAATCTTGTTGGGGGCAGGGGAGCGGCCGTAAAAGCCCTCTTTTAAGGGGTGACAAAGGCCACTGGCTCTCAATTGGCCAAGTCATTCACTGATTGGTATTGTTGTATTTACCGACGCGGGGTGGAGCAGTTCGGTAGCTCGCCGGGCTCATAACCCGGAGGTCATAGGTTCAAATCCTATCCCCGCCACAAAAGTGGAAATGGAGATCCGAGAGGGTCTCCATTTTTGGCTTAACCAAAGATGGTGTGTCACTGCGCAGCAGCAACACACCATCGGAACTAATCAGCTTGTCAGCGGTTAGCCTTCAATTGCTCCGGTCTGCTTAGACTTCAACGCAGCGAGACGAGCTTCAACCTCGGTCTGCTCACCTAAGTCCTCCAGCGATTCAAACTGGGCGTCTAGACTCGACGAGGCAAGTTCAGCAGCACCGCGAACACGAGCTTCTTCACGACGGACCTTTTCTTCGAAGCGTCCGATCTCGCTCGACGGATCCATGATGTTCACGGCCTTCACCGCTTCATTGACCTGATTCTGCGCCTGGGCTGACTTAGAACGCGCGGTCAGTTCATCACGCTTGCTAGCCAGCTCGGTGCGCTTCTCCTTCATCTGGTTCAAACCAGTCTTCAGCTTCTCAACAATTTCACGTTGAGAGTTGATGGTAGGTTCAGCAGACTTCATCTCCGACTCAGCCTGAATCTGACGCTGGATGGCAACCTTAGCCAGGTTGTCGAACTTCGAAGCGTCGTCGCTCTTGCCTGTTGCACGGAACTCATCGGCTTTGTTGGAAGCAGCTAGAGCCTTGTTGCTCCATTCGGAGACGGCCTGCTCATCTTCTCGGTAGTCATCCTCCAGCATGCGAAGGTTGCCGATGGTCTGCGCAATTGCTTGTTCCGCTTCAGCAATATTGTCGTTGTAGTCGCGGACCATCTGATCCATCATTTTCTGTGGATCTTCAGCTGAATCCAGAATTGAGTTGATGTTGGCCTTGGCCAGTTGTGAAATGCGTCCGAAGATTGATTGCTTGGTCATGATGTGACCTTTCTGTTCGTCAAAATATCGCTGGTACTTCAATACTGCTAGTCAAACAATTCGGGAAGGACTAGAAGTCCCCTCCGCCACCTCCGCCGAAGTCACCCCCTCCGAAGCCGCCGCCATCGCCGCCGCCGAATCCGCCAAAGCCACCGCCGCCGAAGAAACCGTCGTTGCCACCTGAATGACCGCCTCCGCCGTGCCCGCCACCGAGGATTGTATTGATCAGGATGCCGCCCAAGACTGCGCCTCCGACACCATCAAACATTCCGCCGCCACGACCGCCACGGCCATAGCCGCCCATGGAGCCAGCGTTGCCGAAGCCATCACCGAAGCCACTAACGTCGCTTTCGGCCATCTGCGCGGCCTGGTCAGCAAGCTGGATGGCTCGTTGTGCAGCGGCGACCGCTCGTCCCGGATCGGTGCTGGCTATTGCGTGGGCTTCATCGAGTGTTCGTTGTGCCTCGGCAAGTCGAGTACGAGCCGATGACCGGACGCCACCACGACGGGCACGAATGTAGTCTTCCGTACCGCCGATGCGAGATGCTGCGGTATGCAGAAGAGACTGCAGCTGATCACGGGAAGCTTGGTCCTGTTGCGCTTGATCTCGTAGTCGCAACAGCGACTGGTTCAACGGCTTGGATGCATCATCAAGCAGAGTGATCAGGGCCAGCGGGTTGTACTTGCCGCCTGCTACCGCTTGCTGCGCACTGGTCAGTGCACTCTCAACGCCGGCAATAGGACCAGCCAAATCGGAACTAGTCCCGGTTGCGAAAGTGGCTTTGGCCTGAGCAAGATCGCGTTCCGCTAAGGCTATGGCTGCCTTGAGATCTTGTTCTGCTTGCTCCAAGCCCGCACCAGTTTTGGCAATTGCTTCAAGTAGTACGCCGGCCTGATCCTGTGCTTCCTCAGCGTTCTGCACTAAGACGGCGGCTTCGGAACGGCTAGTCGATAACTTCTGTGAAGCCTGCTGCAGTGCTGAGGCTGCGAAGGTCAACCTTTCGCCTGCCTGATCAGCGTTGTCCTTGACCTGACTTACAGCGCTGGCGTCATACGTAGCGGACAACCGCTCAAGGTCACCGACTCGTGCCGAAAGACGCTGATTCAGTGGTTGCTGATTAGCAGTCAACTCTGAAATGCGTGACTCGGCGTTTTGCTCCAGCTGACGAAGTTGTTTGAATTCATTGGCGTGCTCTTGCAAGGAGCGATTGACTTCCTGGCAACGATTAATGATCTCGGTAAGCCATGAACGCTGGTCGGCTTCGGTATCCGGGATATCATCGTCCAGCTGTTGTTGCAGCCTGAAGGATTCAGTCAGATGTTCCTTGGCCTTAGCTAGATCCTGAACGAAGACCTCAACGGACTGCTTTCCGTACTGTGCTTCTGCAAATCCGAGCTCTTGCTGTGACGAACGAATTGAATCATCGGCAGCAACCAATAATTGGTCAGCCTGTAATCGAAGCTGTTCTACTGGAATCTGCGGCTGCTGCGCTGGAGCGCCGGGCATGCCTGGGTAATTATTCTGCTGCTGTCCGGGCAACGAACGGGAGTTCTTCTTGCCACGGCGAGAAAGGAATAAGAATCCCGCGACGGCTACGGCGGCGACCAACAGCAAGACAGTAAGCAATGTGCCACCGAAACCAGTGCTAGCAGAGGACTCGCTTGAGCCAGTGCTGGCTCCGCTATCGAAATCGCGGATGGCCTCTACAGCTCCTTCAGTTGCGCCGGCCCAGTCAAGGTTGCTGAGCGCAGGAGCGATATCTGAACGGTAAAGGTCTTGATCGGCGGCAGCCAGCGGCCCGCCTTCAGCTCCACTGAAATACGCTTGGCGAGTTTCGGTCGCGACGACCAGAATGGCGGAGGAATTACCCATGCCCTTCTTTTCAGCCACAGCCTGTGCCCACTTCGCAGCTTCAGTGGGATTGGAAAATTCATCAACGTAGATGGCAAAGAGACTGATTCCGGTGTCGACCCGAAGCTCCTTGATTTCGCTTTCCAAGCGGGATTGGTCTGATCCGAGGACTCCGGAATTGTCTATGACAAAGTCGCCAGCTGGAATAGTAACCGGGGACTCGGCCATTGCCGGTGCGGTTACACCTAGCGAAACTATCGATGCGACAATTGCACCAGTGATCATTTGTCTAGCTTTTATACCCATGTCTTGTTCCCGCCCGAAAAGCTAAGTCAAACTAAGATCGAGTTGTACCCGACCTGGTGGATCCAATGATTGGATTCACACTTAGGATTGATTCTATTTGGCCTAATGAAGCACGTCTATGACATTCAGCTTGCAGATTACTTAACTCACAGGAAGCACAAAGTCATCACAATTCGATGCCACAGACCAGAGCAGAATAATAGAACTCAAGAGAAACGACAGTTCGAAAGAGGCAAGCCATGAGCCAGACCCCGAATGAGCCACGCGAAGAAAACTTGGGTGATTCCGCTAGGCCATCAAATGATCCGAGCAGCGCGGGCGCTGGCTCCAGCGAGCCGACCGCTCGGTACCCACACGTAAACGAAGACGCAAATTCCAACCTGCCAGCGGATGACGGAAATCAAACCTCTGCTCCATACACTCAGCCAATCAGCGCTGCTCCAAGTAGCACCGCTGGCTACCAAAGCCAGCAGAGTGCAGGACAGTACGGTAGCAACGGTTCGGCCTATGGTGCACCTTACGCAGCAGGCGCCGGAACTCAAGCAACCTACCCAGTTCCTCCGCAGAAGGATCCACGCGAAAAGAAGCGCTTTGCAGGAAGCACGCTAATCGCAGGCATGGTGGCTGCAGCATTAGTGGGTGGCATTACGGCAGCCGGAACCACCTACTTGCTCGATGATTCTGGTAGCTCCTCCGCATCGTCGAATTCCGGCACAAATCAGGGTGTTGTTATCAACAACCCTGATAAGGTCACCGAAGTCACCGCAGCCGCAGCCAAAGCTAGCCCAAGTGTGGTCACCATCGAGGTCTCCGGAAACGGAAGCAGTGGTTCGGGTTCGGGCATCGTTCTGGATAAGTCGGGCAATATCCTGACCAATACCCACGTGGTTACCCTTGGTGGAGAAGTAGCAGATCCCAAGATCACTGTTCAGATGAACGACGGAACAGTGCATTCTGCAAAGGTCGTTGGAACCGACCCAATGTCGGACTTGGCAGTAATCAACATTGAAGCTGACGGCCTCGTGCCGGCAACCATGGGTTCATCTTCTAAGCTGAACGTCGGCGACACCGCCGTAGCCATCGGTGCACCGTTAGGTTTGAGCGGAACCGTGACCGACGGAATCATTTCAACGGTCAACCGTACGATTTCCATTGCTTCCTCGGCCGTGCCTGATGACAGCAGTTCATCGGAAAGCCAGGACGATAACCAGTTCAACTTCCAGTTCCCTGGTCAAGAAGAACAGCAGCAACAGCAACAATCCAGCGGTTCGATCTACGTCAACGTCATTCAAACGGACGCAGCGATCAACCACGGTAACTCCGGTGGCGCGTTGGTTAACTCCAGCGGCGAAATCATTGGCGTGAACGTAGCCATTGCTTCCTCGGGTTCCGGCACCACTTCAGGTGATGAAGGCGGCTCCATCGGTGTTGGCTTCGCCATCCCGATTGATTACGCAAAGCGTGTTGCCCAGGAACTGATTGACAATGGCTCGGCTACCCACGGTTTGCTTGGCGCTACTGTCACCGCTCAGGCTTCGGATACCAGTGGGGGCAGAACGCTTCGTCCTTCTCGGTTGGTGCTCAGGTAGTCAGCGTGAGCGACGATTCGGCTGCAGCTAAGGCCGGACTTCAAAAGGGCGACGTGATCACCGGTGTGAATGGTCGTTCAGTGAAGGATTCGCAGACAGTCACCGCTGCCATTCGAGAAATCCCCGCCAACGGCGAGGCTGAAATTCGCTTCACCCGTAACGGCAAGGAGCAGACTGCCAAGGTCAACGTAGGGACCTTGTCAAATAACTAAATAAAGTCGTAATGAAGACGTAGTGAATTCAGTGACGCAGGCAAGTGACCAACTTGCCTGCGTCACTTCCTGCATATTCGTCGATAAACAACGAGTCACCCTCGATGTATCGATACGATAGTCAGTGAATAAGAAAGTCCGTCGGTGCCAGTGGCCCGATGGGCGCCATAGTTTTGTAGGAAGGCTCGAATGACCGAGGAAAACACGGCGCCGCTGAAAATAGTGGTGTTGGTCAAACACGTTCCAGATGTGCAATTTGATCGTCACATCGATTCTGGCTCATTACGCTTAGATCGCTCAGAATCCGTTTTGTCGGAACTGGACGAATACGCGGTTGAAGCAGCTGTGGCACTGGTTGAATCCCAGGGCGGTTTTGCAGCTGGGCACGAGGTCATCGCAGCAAGCATGGGTGGTAAGAGCGCCAGCAATTCCATCAAGAAGGCTTTGCAGATGGGCGCCAGCTCAGGCGTGCACCTTAACGATGAAGCGCTGATCGGTTCAGATACCGTGGTCACATCCAAGGCTTTGGCAGCTTTGGTGGAGCACGTGGGCAACGTTGATTTGGTTGTTACGGGAATGTCCTCCACTGACGCGGAAACCTCAGTCGTTCCAGCACAGTTGGCTGAACGGCTGAACTTCGCACAGCTGACCCACGCGTTGAGCGTTGACTTTGATGGTGCAAGCCGCGAATTGAGCATTCGCCGCGATCATGCCGAGAGCACGCTGACCTTGGCTGCTGCGCTTCCTGCGGTCTTGTCCGTGACAGATCAGGCAAACGATCCTCGTTACCCAAACTTCAAAGCCATCATGGCTGCCAAGAAAAAGAGCATCACTGAACTCAGCGTGGCCGATCTTGGGCTGGCCGCCGAAGCTGTAGGAGCTGCTGGTTCCCGCGTTGCTGTGCTTAGCGCTGAAGCTCGCCCTGCCCGCGAAGCAGGCACCGTCATCAACGACAGCGGCCAGGCTGGAATTGCCCTGGTTGATTTCTTGGCCGAACAAAAGCTGATCTAAGGAATTTTGAACATGCCTTCAGCACTAGTATTTTTCACTGAACTCGCCGACGCGCCTTCGAAGGCGCAGCGTGAGCTTCTGACCCTTGCCGCCAGCATTGGCGAACCAACCGTGGCTGTGGCCTCAGAGGTTTCGCAAGCAACTGCAGAACAGCTGGCTAGCTACGGCGTAGCCAAGCTTCTGGTCGCACCGGCTAATCATGCCTCGTTCCTAGAGCATTCACTTTCGGTTCTTGAAGCCGCCGTGAAGCAGTCCGCCGCGGACGTAGTCTTGGTGGCTAACGATAACTTCAACCGTGAAGTCGCCGCCCGCATCGCCGTGCGCGTTGAGGGATCAATCGTCACCGATGCCATCAACGTCAGCGCCGATTTGGTAGTCACCAAGGACGAACTGGCAGGAAGCTACAGCGCCCAGGCGCAGGCTACCGGCGGAGTCCTCTTTGTCACTCTCAAGCCAAACAGCATCGAGGATGCACCACAGAGTGCAGCCGCTGAAGTGTCCATCAACGAGCTGGCAGCAGAGACCAGCGCCGCGGAAAAGGTTCGCATCGTGGGTACCGAAGGGAAGGTTGTCTCTGACCGACCTAAACTCACCGAAGCTCGCGTGGTTGTGGCCGGCGGCCGCGGTGTGAACGGCGACTTCGGTGCCGTGGAGCAATTGGCTGACGCACTGGGCGGCGCCGTTGGTGCATCGCGTGCAGCAACCGATGCCGGGTGGATTTCACACGACGCCCAGATCGGGCAGACCGGTGTTACCGTTTCTCCACAGGTATTTATCTCCGCGGGCATTTCTGGCGCTATCCAGCAGAAGGCCGGCATGCAGACCAGCAAGTGCATCATTGCCATCAACAAAGACGTGGACGCACCCGTCTTCGAAATTGCTGATTTTGGAATCGTCGGAGACCTTGCCAAGGTCCTGCCACAGGCTGCAGAAGAGATTCGACGCCGTCAAGCATGATTGATACGACAAAATTCATTGGTGGCAACACCGAGCGAGTTCTCGCTTTCGGAGCCCATCCTGATGATTTAGACTTCGGCGCAGCCGGGACTATCGCAGCCTTCACCGCAGCCGGTGTAGAAGTTCAGTACTGCATCATGACGGACGGTGATGCTGGCGGATTTGATGATCGGGACCCAGCAGAAACTGCTGCCCTGCGTCATCAGGAACAAAAGCAGGCCGCCAGCAAAGTTGGTGTACAGACCGTACATTTCTTAGGTGAACGCGATGGCTTCCTGGAAGTCAATCAGGAAGTCTTGCGCAAGGTTGTCAGACTGATCCGTCAGGTCAAGCCGACAATCGTGATGGCCATGCACCCTGAACGTAACTGGGATCGAATTCAACGCTCGCATCCTGATCATTTGGCCTGTGGTGAGGCAGTTACTCGTGCCATTTACCCAGCGGTGGAGAACCCCTTCGCCTATCCTGAGCTGCTTCGCGACGAAGGTCTAGATGCCTACAAGGTGCCGTGGCTGTGGCTCTATGGAGCGCCGAAGGAACGTGAGAACGGTTTTGTAGACATCACCGATTTCTTTGACCAGAAGATGGATGCTTTGCGCTCTCACTTCACTCAGCACCCCGATGTTGAGGCGATGGAACGATTTGTTGTGCAGCAGTGTACTGCGAACGCTCAACGTGCTGACTTCGCGGATGAAAAGCTCGCAGAGGCTTTCCACCTAGTTGCAGTTAATGCTGACGATACGATTGCTGGTTTTTAGCCGGAGCGTTTGAACCTGTAGTACCTGAACAAAAGACAGTGCCCGTGGTCGGTAGGGAATTTCTCCCACACCGTCCACGGGCACTGATTCGTTTAAAGCTTGAATCCTTGATTAGGAACCTTCGGTATTCTGAGCGTCAGCCTTCCTAGTGAAAGGCACGTCTACCGAGGCTTCAGTATCTTCAGAAGGAGCTGCTGGGATCTTTGAATTTTCTACCGTGATGTGAATAGCAATCACATCTTCTGCGGGGCTGAATCCAGCGGACTCGTCCTCACCGGAGCTCGTAGTAATCACCGACACGCTACCCGATTCATGAACTGCCCAAGCAACGTACTTTTCTGATTCATCTAGTGGAGGCAACGAGGCTAGCTCCACGCCGATGGCGTCCTTTGACTCAGACGTGCTCAGCGTAGCTTGGCCACCGCTCTTGAGCTGCACGTTCACGCTCTGAGCATCGCTAGCTTTGGACGCCTTAGATGCTTTAGGCCCGCCAGTGAGCAAGGAAATGAGGACGGCTGCCACGACGGCAATAACAAGAATTCCAACAACTATGAAAATCCAGCGCTTGGGCCTGGTCTTTCGCTCGGCTGGTGAGCTGCTGGCCACATGGCTCACCAGATCAAGTCCAAGGTCGTCGTCCTGAGGCTCATCGCGGTGCTGTGGTTCGCTACCGTTCATTGTCTTGGATTCTCCCGAAATGTTGTCGGCACAGTTCAATACTCGCAAAGCTGCAAGCACACTATGAGCCTACTTTATAAAGATTAGGTACAGCTGTATACGTGGCGGTTGAAGACTGGTAGCTTATGCGCCGGCGAAGCCGTGCTGACGCCACGCTTCATAGACGGCAATCGATGCGGTGTTGGCCAGATTAAGCGAACGACGTCCGGACAGCATGGGAAGGCTGACCAGATCGGTAACCCGCGGGTGCTTCTTATCCTCGGCGCTCAGTCCTTCCGACTCCTTGCCGAAAAGCAAGATGTCACCTGGCTCGTAGCTCACCTCGGTGTACACGGTTTTTGCCTCGGAGGTGAACGCAAAGACACGCCCCTCGCCTAGAGCTTCGAAGGCAGCGTCGAGGTTCTCATGCACGGTGACATTAGCCATGTCATGGTAATCCAAACCCGCGCGACGCAGATTTGCGTCCTCGAAATTGAATCCTAGGGGCTTCACCAAGTGCAGTTCGGCACCGGTGATAGCGGATAGGCGAATGGCATTACCGGAATTACCCGGGATCTCTGGGGCGTTGAATACGATACGAAACACATAACCAGTTTAAGCGTTCTTCGCACGCTATTGCGCCATTGAGGTTAGTACATCGCCTCACGCAGGTGTGCCAAGGCCAAACGGTCCACAATATTTGGTGTTGGACCTGATCCCAAGAAGAGTTTTAGCTCGCGGATGAGTGCTGCAGCATTAAGAACATTCGGGGTGGTGGCCAGCGTTGGATCAGCGTTGCGGTGGTATTCGATGACCGGTTCATGGCGGTTCCCATTGGGGGAGAGCACCAAGGTAAAGGGCACCACATTCATCTGCATAAAACTTCGTTGAAGCGACGAGACTGAAAATTGTGGCGGTTGAGTCATCTTATTTCCGTGGCGCAGAACGCTGCCGTCGAAAGAGTAGTAGCCCTCGGGCAGCGTCATCGTGTTAATGACGGCCATGCGGTATCCGGCAAGAATCACGTGGTCATACTGCCCGCCATGTGGGGAATTTAGGCCATTTACTAAGCGGGCGGCCGGGAGCACATTGAGTACGTTCTTATTGAGTAGATTGATCGTATTGGCCTCACGTACGAGTCGTGAGCGGTTAGCGAACAATCCACGTTTGCGTGGTTCACCGTGGATTCTTTGCTCTGAGAGTGTGCGGCTTAGCCAGGTGAATGATTCATCCGACAGCTCGGGGACGTAGTGTGTTGAGAGCTGTGCTTTGGGCTGCTGCGGTGTTGTACGAAGTCGTTCATCGTACGGGCGAGCGGTAAAGCCGGCGCGTGGTGCCTCGCCGGGTTTCTGGAAAGTCTGGTCGTGGCTAATCGGATTGTTGTACTCAGAGATATCCTGAAATGCCTGCTGGACCTGTCTGAACTTCTCTTCACTGCCGCCGAGGTCGGGGTGGGTTGCACGCGCAGCCCGACGATAAGCTACTTTGATTTCTTCCAGGCTGGCCGAAGGAGCAACACCAAGGATTTCATACGGGCTCGGTATGCTCATGGTGCAGTGGGATCCTTTCGACGGCAACGGCCTCTTGCCGCTGCATCTCATTTTAGCTAATTGATTCTGACAAGTACTTGGGTTGTGTTGACTGCCTCAGTAATCTTTATGTACATGGCCCCCAATGACGCCCCAAGCATTGTCCGCATCGTCTTTCACCCGTCAACGGGCAATGGCAGAGCGCTGGCGCGTGCGCGCAAGGGCGCCGCGGCCTTGAAGCAGAGGGGCATTGGCTATGAGCTGTTGGACACTAGCTTCGCAGAACACGCAGAACTTCCGGCGCTGACCGACGCCCACAAGGCGTTGATCATTGTTGGGGGAGACGGGCTAATTCATCGAATGATCCCTCAAGCGCTTGGTTCAACTGTGCCGGTCGGAATCATCCCCGCTGGCAGTGGCAATGATTTTTGGCGCATGACCGGACACCGCGACTTTGAAGACTCGTTAGACAAGGTGATTTCATATTGTTCCTCTGGTACCGAAACTACGGGCGTTGATGTACTGGAACTTCAATTTGAAGTGGCTACCGATCCGCAGCCCAAGTACGCGCTGGGGGCGGTTTCATGGGGAGCCGAAGCCAAGATCAATGCTGCGGCAAATGCCTTGCCGCGCCAGCTCGGATCCTTCAGATACATTCTTGGAATTGCCTTGAGCCTCCCCAAACTTAAAGGGTTCCACACCGTAGTTCAGTCAGGACCATATCGATATGAGGGGTCCGCACTGGCAGCGAGCATCGCCAATATTCGTTCACTGGGCGGTGGCATTAGGCTCTTTCCAACCGTTGACTTCAGCGATGGCCAATTGGAATTGGCCATGGTCCGCGGCTTAAAATTGATTCCCGTTCTACCGCTGATTCCCAAGATCATTCTTGGTGCTAAGCATTCGCGGAAGGTGAGCAGGCAACTAACGGAAGCCCACATTCAGACGCGCGAGGATAGCTACGCAGACGGGGAATACGTTGGTACAGGAAACTTTCGAGTACGCGTGATCCCTGCGGCCATCAAGCTGATTTGTTGATCCGATAGTCGCTGAACAGCATGTTCTCTTCCTCAAAGAGGGAGTGCAACGAGAACTGCTGAAAGGTTTCCTTGTCGTGGGCGGTGATGCGTTTGCCTTCGCCAGCCACCAGAACAGGGGAGTAGCTCACGCAGGCCGAATCAACGGCGCCGGCTGTAGCAAACTGACCGAAAATATGAGGCCCGCCCTCGCAGTGGATGAATCCCAGATCATGTTGATCAAGGTAGGCAACAATCTCGGCGGCGTCGCAACCACCGTCGCGCTGTGCGACCTGGATCAGCTCAACGTCCTCTCCGAAGGACTGACGCAGTTCGGCGGTGACGTCAACCGTGGTGAATACCATGACCGGTACTGGAGACTGGGTAAAGATGGGGGCGTCAGGATCCAAATTTAGGCCTGTTGAGATAATTGCCAATGCTGGGTGTGCGCGCAGCCGTGAGAAGTTCTCCATTGGCTGTCTTGAGCAGAGACCAATGCTCCTTCGTAGCCTTCGGCACGAACAGTCCCGGAGCCCACCACTATGACATCGGCCAACCGACGTATTAGGGCAAAAATTCGATGGTCACCCTCTGAACCCAACGCTGCCGAGAGCCCATCAACCTGGGCGCTTCCGTCGATGCTGCTCACAAAGTTGAAGCGCACAAAGGGGCGTTGCTTGCTGTTGTAGCGTTCCAGAAGCTGTTCGTCGCTGATGTTTGTGATTGATTCAGGTAGCAAGGCTCGCATCGGTTGAACTCCTTCTAGTTGCTTTGACTGCGTTCCGGATGAGCGGGAGGATTTACGTCCCCCATATTATGAATTTGATACGCAGGTTCTCGCCAGCCGTGGGTGGCTTCTATCATGCGAACCATTTGTACCGACTCTGCGATGTTGTGCATACGTAAGATGCGCGCTCCGTTCATGGCGCAGATCGTCGCTGCGACCATGGAGCCGAGGGTGCGCTCCGATTTAGGCAGGTCCAACGTCTCTCCGATGAAGTCCTTATTCGATACAGCGGCCAAGGCAGGGTATCCCAAGTTGGCGAACTCTTCGAAGCGTTCGGTGAGCTCTAAAGTGTGTGCGGTGTTCTTGTTCAGATCGTGGCCCGGATCCACGATGATCTTGGACGGTGAAATACCGGCATCGAGAGCCACCTGAACCTTTTGACTCAGATACTCGCGCACTTCAGCCACTACATCGGTGTAGGTAGGGCGTGGGTAAATCGTTCGCGGTTTGGCCAACGAATGAGTAATCACCAGATGTACGTCGTTTTTCGCAACAACCTGCGCGAGCTCGGGATACGCCAAGCCGGTCGTATCGTTGATGACGTCGGCGCCGGCTTCGATGGCTGCCTGGGCCACTTTAGGTTGGAACGTGTCGGCGGAGATGATTACGTCGCTGGCTTCGCGCACCGCCTTGATCACCGGAACGATGCGTTCAGCTTCTTCTTCCCACGCTAGTTCTGGACCGGGAGAGAAAGGGACTCCGCCGATATCAACCCAGTCCGCACCGGCTTGTACGGCTTGAAGCGCCGCGTTCACTGCCTGATCCAAAACGAAGGTGGAACCTGCATCATAGAAAGAATCCGGGGTGCGGTTGATCACTGCCATGACGGCAATTTGACGGGAGAAATCGATGGTTTTCCGCGAAAACTCATGCACCGGAACCAACAGGTCAGGCTTGAACATCGATAACTTCTCCCTTGCAGTAAACGGTTGGTGCCAACAGGTCCTGACTCATTCATACCATTGAGCACCCGGGCAAGGCAGAATTCGGTGTCAGACCTCGCTAGGCTAAAGACATGCAGTTTTCACATATCCCAGCAGAACGTGGCCAGTGGGTAGCTTCTGCCTGCGCATCGGCCGACCCAACCACAGTGGTCGCCCAAGTTCCCGTAGGTTACGAACGTTACGTTCGGATCTTGCACCCAGCCCTGGACGAAGATGATCAATTGGTCAGCTGGGCCACTGCAGCGCATAGTCGTAATCACATCATTACCGCTGCGGATCTGTTTGAAACCGTGGCGGGTTTGGACGCGCAAGGAAACCCCACCGCTGAAGACTCATGGGTGGATACGGACTTGCCTCTGGATCAACTTCCCGAAGGTCAGTGGCAGTCACTGGTTAAGACCTTGACCGGTACTGACGCGGCAGACCAGCGATACGTTGCCGGTCTGTGGGCAGGCTACGCCTTCATCGAGGGTGGGGAGCGAATCCAAATTGATCAGGAACCCGACCCTCAGCTCACTGAAGAAGAAAATCAGCAAGCCTTTGAGGCGGCACTGGCGCTGGCCCAGCAACCAGCCTTCGGCGCAGAAGTGCTGGAATCCGCACCATTGGAATTGGGTGGCGGCTACCGGAACTACCACCTGTTTGAAGTGGATAAAGAGTTCTTGGCCCGCCCAGTGTGGGCGCGGACCTCCGACGGTGAGCAGACTCAACGCCCGGCGTTGACCTTTGCCACTGATCACCGGTGGATGCTGTCCACCGAACCATTTGATGACTGCACCATTCTTGGTGGCCCCGCAGATTTGATCGAAGCGGTGCTGGCAAACCCTGATTTGGAAACCATTGAGGTCGGCCAATTCACACGGATTGGGCATTCAAACGAGGCTGACTAAAGCCGTACCATTAAAGAGCTATGAATACTTCCGCCGTTTACCTGGATCATGCGGCAACTACTGATCTAAATCCGGCAGCCTTGGCTGCCATCACCGAACAATACTCGCGTACTGGCAACCCTTCGTCACTGCATGGGGCAGGCCGTAGCGCCAACCGTGTAGTTGATGAATCACGCCAAGCGGTCGCGACTGCTGCCGGCGCTCACCCCAGTGAGCTCATTTTTACTTCAGGCGGCACCGAATCAGACAACCTTGCCATCAAGGGACTGTTTTGGAATCGTGTGGCAAAAAACGATCACGCGCGCACAATTGCCTTGACCGGTATTGAGCACCACGCAGTACTTGATACTGCAATGTGGTTAGAAGAGCACGACAACGCAACGCTGCTCTGGCTGCCGGTAGACCACGACGGGGTTATTGATCTTGAAGCGGCGGCTGCACTATTTGCTGAACACCATGAGCACATCGCTGTAGCGACATTGATGTGGGCCAATAACGAAGTGGGTACCGTACAGCCGGTGGCGGCCTTTGCCGCCCTGGCTGCTCAGTACGGCATTCCGGTTCACTCAGATGCGGTACAGGCATTCGGCGCAGTTCAAGTGGAGTTCGCCAAGTCAAACCTAGCGACCATGGCCATTAGTGCGCACAAGATTGGTGGGCCGGTAGGCATCGGCGGGCTGTTGGTACGTCGCGACATTGTTCTCACCCCGGTACAGCACGGCGGTGGTCATGAACGAAAGCTTCGTTCCGGGACGTTGAATGCGGCCAGCGCCGCAGGATTTGCCGCAGCAGCCAACGCCGTGCGTGCACAGCTTGGTGACGAAGCCCAACGATTGAGTCAATTGCGCGAATACGCGGTACAGCGCATTACCCAGTTGATTCCTGAGGCACAGTTCAACGGACCACGTGATGCGGCCAACGAGGGCACCCGGTTGCCTGGAAATCTGCATTTCACTTTCCCTGAATGTGAGGGAGATTCATTGCTCTTCCTCTTGGACATGGTGGGTATCGCTTCGTCGACCGGCTCGGCATGTACCGCTGGCGTTCCACAGCCTTCTCATGTTTTGCTGGCTATGGGACGAGATGCGCGCAGCGCTCGCAGTGTGCAACGCTTCACATTGGGGCATACATCCACGCGCGCAGACGTTGACGCATTAATAGAAGCTTTGCCAGAAGCGTATGCAAAGGCAAAGAAGGCTGGCATGGCAGCCGATGAAAGCAGCATCCACACGGCAGGAACAGGGTTTACACGATGAAGGTACTAGCAGCGATGTCCGGAGGCGTGGACTCGGCGGTTGCCGCAGCTCGCGCAGTTGAAGCCGGCCATGATGTCGTCGGTGTCCACCTAGCCCTCTCACGCATGCCAGGAACCCTGCGTACCGGTTCGCGCGGTTGCTGCACGGTGGAAGACTCTAACGACGCATGGCGTGCCTGCGACAAGCTGGGGATCCCGTTCTACGTGTGGGACTTCTCCGACAGGTTCGCCGAAGACGTGGTTCAGGACTTCGTTGACGAATACGAGGCAGGGCGCACCCCAAACCCTTGTATGCGTTGCAACGAGAAGATCAAGTTTGCTGCCCTGCTTGAAAAAGCACTAGCTCTAGGCTTTGACGCAGTATGCACCGGTCACTACGCCAAGGTATTGCGTGATGACAACGGTGCACCAGAACTACACCGTGCCGCCGATTGGGCTAAGGATCAGTCCTACGTACTGGGTGTGCTGACTCATGAACAACTTGAGCACTGCATGTTCCCACTGGCAGAAACTCCATCTAAAGCTGAAGTACGTGCCGAGGCAGCAGCTCGCGGGCTGACCGTGGCCAATAAGCCAGATAGCTACGACATCTGCTTCATTCCTGACGGCGACACCCGCGGATGGCTTGCTGAGCGAATCGAAATGAAGCCCGGCGAAATTGTTGACCATGAGGGCAATGCCCTGGGTGAGCACGAAGGCGCACAGGCGTTCACTGTGGGTCAGCGCAAGGGTCTGCGCTTGGGCCGTCCGGCAGCCGATGGTAAGCCGCGCTTTGTGCTCGAAATCCGTCCGAAGGAAAACAAAGTTATCGTCGGTCCTGAAGCATTGCTGGCGGTAGATCAGCTGCGCGGAATCAGGATCTCTTGGGCAGGTGTTCCGATCGCTGAGGTCTTCACCGGCGAAAAGTTTGACTGCATGGTTCAGGTGCGTGCCCACGGCGACCCAGTCGAGGCAGTAGCGCATATGGAGCGTTCCGCGGAAGGACGCGACGAGCTCGTAGTCAACTTGCCTGAGGGCATGCGTGGCGTGGCACCGGGCCAGACCATGGTCGTTTACCAGGGCAGTCGAGTGTTAGGCCAGGCGACCCTTGATTCGGCCCGTTCCAGTGCGTGGGATTCTGAAAAGGTCAACTAGTTCAAAGACAAAATCCTCGCCTTCCAGATGCAAAAATCTGAGAGGGCGAGGATTTTTTACCCAAAAACAACTAGCTACCCAATTGGCGGCTAGTAGTTCATTCTGTGCTTAGCCTTCGTCAACAATGCCAAACATGTGGGCGGAAATGTCTTGGTACTCCACGCGAGTCTTACCGGCTTCTAGTTTGGGAAGCTGAGCTGGGGAGTGGATGTGGCAATGGACAAAGTCAAAGGTAGGCCACCACTTTTTGGGGCGCTCGTATTCACTGAATCCACATACTGCGCAGACCAGATGGATCCACACCGGACGCTTGCCGGTGCGGTTTTCGCGCGATTGAGCCAGCCACGCCGGTGGATTGGTGTTCAACTCTCGGAATTCCGCTTCGGTCATCCGCGACGGAACTCCATGGCGCTTGGCCATCTCTACAGGGATATCTAACGCGATTGCCGCGTCTCTACGAGTCATCATTGACATCTAGCTTATGTCACCAAAGATTTCTGGTGGGAAGAATTTTTCTAGGAGCATCAAACCGTGCAAAACGCCGTGGTCTCAAGCACATATTGATCCGTTGCCAGACGCAAATCTGGCCGGTAACCGTAGGTTTTGTTCGTATTTGGTGCGGTGCATCACTTAGGATATGTGAAACATGTGTTAATCATCACCGCACATGCGTGTACCTAGAAAAGGACCTTTCATGACTCGCACAAAGAACGGACTGCGACTCGCAGCAGCCGTTGTGGGTATTTCTGCCCTAGCTCTGACCGGTTGCACCTCAGCCGCAGAAGACAGCAACTCCGGTGACTCGGGCAAGACTAGCGCCCCCATCACTCTAGGAACCACCGATAAAGTGACCTCCCTGGATCCAGCAGCATCTTATGACAGCGGTTCGTTCATGGTCATGAACCAGATTTTCCCGTTCCTGTTGAATTCCGAGCCTGGCAGCCCAGATCCATCCAACTCCCTGGCTGAGTCGGCAGAATTCACCACTTCTACCGAGTACACGGTCAAGCTCAAGACTGGTTTGAAGTGGGCCAACGGACACGACCTGGATTCCAAGGACGTAAAGTTCAGCTTCGATCGCCAGCTCAAGATCGCAGATCCAAACGGGCCATCCTCGCTACTGGGCAACGTTGACTCCATTACGGCACCTGACGCCAGCACTGTGGTCTTCAAGCTCAAGGTTGCTACTGACCAGACATTCCCACAGGTTTTGACTTCACCGGCTGGACCGATTATTGATGACGAAGTCTTCCCAGCCGACAAGGTTCTGGATGACCAGAAGATCGTTGAAGGCAAGGCCTTCGGTGGCCAGTACGTGATTGATTCGTACAACAAGAACAACCTGATCTCCTTCAGCGCCAATGATTCCTACGCAGGTGTCTTGGGCAAGCCAGCCAACGACAAGGCTGCGATCAAGTACTACGCGGATGCCAATAACCTGAAGCTCGAAGTTCAGCAGGGCAAGATTGACGTCGCATGGCGTTCACTGACCCCAACGGACATCGAAGACCTCGGCAAGGACGAGAAGCTGACCGTTCATAAGGGTCCAGGTGGCGAACTGCGCTACATCGTCTTCAACTTCGACACCATGCCATATGGTGCCAAGACCAGTGACGCCGATGAGAAGAAGTCTTTGGCTGTGCGCCAGGCCGCTGCTCACCTGGTAGACCGTGAAGCCATTGCAAAAAACGTCTACAAGAACACCTTCACCCCTGCGTATTCATATGTTCCGCAGGGATTCACCGGAGCTGCCGAGCCGCTGAAGGATCTGTACGGCACCGACGGCAAGCCAGATGCAGCCAAGGCTAAGAAGGTTCTTGAAGACGCAGGGGTCAAGACTCCAGTCAAGCTTGCCTTGCAGTACAACCCAGATCACTACGGTCCAAACTCCGGTGATGAATACGCATTGGTTGAAAAGCAGCTTGAAGCCGACGGTCTGTTTGACGTTGATTTGAAGTCCACCGAATGGGTGACCTACCAGAAGCAGCGCGTCACCGACTACCCTGCCTACCAGCTGGGTTGGATGCCGGATTACTCGGATGCCGATAACTACCTGTCGCCGTTCTTCGCCAAGGACAACTTCCTGTCGAACAACTACGACAACCCAGAGGTCGACAAGTTGATTTCAGATCAGCGTGGCATGACCGATGTGGCTAAGCGCACCGAAGCAATTGAGAAGTTGCAGACCATGGTGGCTGAAGATCTGTCGACACTGCCACTGTTGCAGGGTTCCCAGGTTGCCATTGCTGGCAAGGACGTCAAGGACGTGGACAAGACTTTGGATGCCTCATTCAAGTTCCGTCTAGGCGTACTGAGCAAGTAATTTAGCTCTGCTCAAAAACATCAAATCGAAGGGGATCTGACGTGTGCGTGAGTACCAGCGCACGTTAGATCCCCTTGGCATGTTCCCAGATAACACCCAGTACTGGGCTCATGCCACGCATCCTGAACCATAAGGACTGACGATGACTATCACGTCACCACCCGGGCAAGAAGTTAGCCCGATAGCAGCACCTAAAGCCAAGAGCCAGGGCGGCGGATTCCTCCGTTACCTGATCACCCGATTCTTGCTGATTATTCCCACTGTTTTCATCCTCATCACAGTGGTCTTTTTCCTCATGCGCGTGACCGGAGATCCGATCACTGCAGCTATGGGTGGACGCTTGACCCCAGACCAGCTGGCCGCCAGAATCCATGAAGCCGGTTACGACCGACCAATGCTGATTCAGTACTTTGAGTACCTCGGGCAGATCTTCACCGGCGACTTGGGTCGTACGTTGAGCGATAACCGCGCCGTCACCGAAGTACTGACCACCTACGGGGCAGCGACCCTAGAACTAGCAATCAACGCCGTAATAGTCGCATTGCTCGTCGGAATTCCGCTGGGGCTGGTCGCGGCCAAATTCCGTGACCGCTACCCTGATGCCATCTTGCGCATCCTGGCGATTCTTGGCTACGCAACTCCAGTGTTCTTTGCAGGCCTGATCCTCAAACTTGTATTTGGTGTGTGGCTGGGCTGGTTGCCAATTAGCGGACGCGCCGACTGGGAAACCGAACTAACCCTCACCGGTTTGCAGAGCCCGTCAGGCATTTACTGGCTAGATGCCCTGCGAAGCGGAAATATGGAAGCGTTCTGGAACGTCGCCACGCACGCGTTGCTTCCTGCCCTGGCATTGGGTCTGCTCACTGGCGGCGTGTTCTTGCGCCTGGTACGCACCAACGCCATCGGAACCTTGGGACGTGAGTACGTTGAAGCTGGACGTTCCCGCGGTGTTAGCGAATTCCGTCTGACCACCAAGCACGCCTACCGCCCAGCACTGATTCCGATTATCACCGTGATGGGCCTGCAAATTGCCATGCTCCTCGGTGGCGCGGTACTGACCGAAACCACCTTTGAATGGTCCGGCCTAGGCTTCAAGCTCGCCGAATACCTCACCGCCCGTGACTTCGTGGCAGTGCAGGGCATCGTGGTGCTACTGGCCATAATCGTTGCCGTGACCAACTTTATTGTTGACGTTGTTGCTGCATTGATCGACCCGAGAGTCAGGTACTAAACATGACTACACCAACTTTGCCTAGCTCCGCCGGCTCACGGTTCAAATCATTACCGGTCATTTCACACCTGCGTATGTCCTCTGGACTTCAACGTGGCATGCTCGTGGCTGGTCTTGTACTGTGCGCAGTATTCATTCTCAGCGCGCTCTTGGCTCCACTGCTGGCACCATTTGGCTTTGCCCAGTCCTCAGATGCATCTGGTGACTTCCCACGCCAAGCTGCCCCGGACGCAAAGTTCCTTTGGGGGACCACTTCCACTGGGTACGACGTCTTCTCACGCACCCTGTTCGGTGCACAAACTGCAATCTGGGTCATCCTGGCCGCAGTAGTCATGTCTTTGTTCATCGGCGTACTGCTGGGACTTATTTCCGGCTACCTCGGTGGCTGGTTTGATCGCATCATGGTGGTCCTTGCAGACGCTATCTACGCTGTTCCCCTCACTGCTGCTGGCCATCGTGATGTCCATTGTGATTTCGCAAGGGCAATCCTCGCTCTTTGGCGGCATTATGGCAGCAGCAATATCCATTACTGTCGTATTCATTCCTCAGTACTTCCGTGTGGTCCGAGCCGAAGTGATGCGTCTGAAGGCAGAACCATTTGTGGAATCCGCACAGGTTATTGGCGCAAGCCCATGGCGGGTGATGTTTACCCACCTACTGCGTAACGCCACCCGTACCCTGCCATTGATCTTCACTCTGAACGCTACCGAAGCACTGCTGACCCTCGCCGGGTTGGGCTTCTTGGGCTTTGGTATCGAACCGACCGCCGCCTCCGAGTGGGGCTATGACCTGAACCGCGCGATGTCCGATGCGACCAGTGGTATTTGGTGGACTGGAATGTTCCCAGGCCTGGCCATCGTACTCACCGTGATGGGCCTGACCTTGGTTGGCGAATCCATGAATGATCTCAACGATCCGCGTTTGCGGCGCTTCAGCCGTAAAAGGCAAAGCGAATTACCCAGTCCGCACAGGCAGGAGCAAGCAAGTGAAACACAGTTCTGCAGCTTCGCCGTCGAGTAATGACGCCGAGAACGTACTGAGCATTCAGGGCCTGAACATTGACTTTGTCACCGACGCAGGAGCAGTTCCAGCCGTGCGCGGCGTGGACCTGCACGTCAAGGCAGGGAGATCCTGGCTATTGTGGGCGAGTCCGGTTCAGGCAAGTCCGTGACCGCTCGCACCGCGCTGGGAATCATGGCCGAAAACGGTGCAGCCCGCGGCGCGGTGTACCTGAACGGAAAGAACATGCTCACCCTTGGTGGGCATGAGCTACGTGCAGTGCGCGGACGCGACGTCGCGATGGTCTTCCAGGAACCTTCCACGGCACTGAACCCGGTGTACACCGTGGGTTGGCAGATCATGGAGGGGATTCGTACCCACAACAAGATTTCCAAGAAGGAAGCCAAGACGCGCGCGATTGAAGCGATGGCTCAGGTGGGTATTCCGGATCCAGAGCAGCGCGTGAATTACTACCCGCACCAATTCTCCGGTGGTCAAAAACAACGTGTGGTCATTGCAGCGGCACTGGCGCTAAAGCCAAAACTGATTGTCGCCGATGAGCCAACCACAGCGTTGGACGTTACGGTACAGGCCGAGATTCTCTCCTTATTGCGAGACTTGCGCGAAGAACTGGGTACCGCCATTGTCATCATCACGCACAATATGGGCGTGGTAGCTGACATCGCTGACCGAGTTGTGGTGATGAACCAGGGAAAGATTGTCGAACAAGCTCCGGCCCTGGAGCTGTTTGAACGCCCACAAGAGGACTACACCAAAGCACTGTTGGCTGCTGTGCCTCACCTAGGCAGAGACAGCGCTTCGGCTGCGCTGACCCAGCGTCCGCACCAGGACGCGCCAGTCATTGTTGAAGCTCAAGGGCTAGGGGTGCATTTCCCGGGTCGCTTTGGCTCACCAGGTTTCACCGCGGTCAAAGATGTTGACCTGAAAATTCACGCAGGCGAGGTTTATGGCCTTGTGGGTGAATCCGGATCTGGCAAAACCACCATCGGTCGAAGCATTGCAGGTCTGAATCGAATCAGCTCGGGTTCCCTGAAGGTGCTGGGCTATGAGATGGCATCGTTCAAGGAACGTAGCTTCAAACCCTTGCGCGAGCAGATCGGGTTTGTCTTCCAGGATCCTGCCGCCAGCTTCAATCCGCATCTGACCATCGGAGAATGTGTAGCCGAGCCGCTGGCTGTGCACCGCGAGCTGAATCCTTCCCAAAGTAGGAGCAAGGTCAACGAACTGCTTGAAGCGGTACAGCTTCCCGCAGGTTTTGCCCAGCGCTACCCGCATGAGCTTTCTGGAGGTCAGCGTCAGCGTGCCTCCTTGGCTCGCGCCTTGGCCTTGGATCCAAAACTTTTGATTGCTGATGAACCAACCAGCGCGTTGGACGTGTCGGTGCAGGCCAAGGTTCTTGAACTCTTTAGGGAACTGCAAACGGAGCTCGGCTTTGCTGCGCTGTTTGTGTCGCATGACTTGGCGGTAGTAGATCAGCTGGCTACCTGGGTGGGCGTACTTTACCGCGGTAGCTTGATTGAGGAAGGTCTTGGCTCCAAGGTCTTGGCGCAACCTCAGCATGCATACACACAGCGGTTGATTGCTTCACTTCCTGTGCCAGACCCACGTGAACAGGCCCAACGCCGAGCGCTGATTGAGGAACTGAACCAAGCCTCCAAGTAGCCCGGCAGTTTTGCCCGTGCCCCAGTTGCGCGACCCGCCGCAGCTGGGGCATGTCACTTTGTGGTGGTTTTGAGAGGTGAACCCGTAAACTTGAGACCATGAACGAGCCGAAAAACCCTGCACAACACGAGTCATTCGACCCGCACGCCAGCTCGTTGCACGGCGAGGTAAAGAATGAAGTCCTCGACGAGTTGTACGCCATCCGGGGCAGCATCGATAACTTCGACGCACAGTTGGTTTACCTGCTGGCCGAACGATTCAAAGCAACCCAGCGCGTTGGACACCTCAAAGCTGAGCACAAGCTGCCACCAAGCGATCCAAATCGTGAAAAGGCGCAAATCGAACGCCTACGCGCCCTAGCCATTGAAGCGCATCTCGATCCAGAATTCGCAGAGAAATTGCTGAATTTTGTGATCTCTGAAGTCATCCGCCATCACCAGAATATTTCTGACTCACATAACGATGCCTGAAGAACACCTCGGCCAACGCACTGACGTTTTTGTCACCTCCTTCTGTCAATTTCCCGGCACGGAACCGCTGGAAATACATGAAGTAGTGCGCGGGGAACTGGGCGAACCCAACCTCGCTGTACTCCCACAACTCGTAGACCGCGGGGTAGGGGCAGACGCGGTAGGGCGCAGCGCCACGTTGCTCGCAGACCTCGGTTTTGACTTGCAGCCCCATGGGTGGCGAGTCGGAGTTAACGACGGCATCGACGCACGGCGCGCACGCAGCATTCTGCGCAGCGACGAAAACTTGCTGGCAGATGTCCTTGGCGCGGAGCAAAAACCTGCACAGCGGATCAAGCTCAGTGTGCTTGGCCCGTGGTCGTTAGTGGCCAGCGTGTACCTGAGCAATGGGGAACGCTCGATCAGTGACCACGGCGCTCGCCGTGACATCATTGCTGCGTACGCCCATGGAGTCAGGGAACACGTAGCGCGGCTCGCCCGAGCTACCACTTTGCGATCCTTCACCGTGCAGTTAGACGAATCCCTTATCGGTGACGTGCTTGACGGAACGATTAAGACTTCCAGTGGTTATCGAACCCTGCGTTCAATTCCTCGCTCAGAAGTTCGTAGCGCCTACCAAGAATTTCTCAAGGTGCTCACGGACGAATCCTCGAACCTTTCCGTTCAACCGGTTGTTAATCTGCCAACCGCCGACGAGCGGTGGATTGAGCGTATTGATTTGCTGAACCAGGCTGGCATCACCGCGATGATTGTGGACCCGCACGGACTAAACCACCGAAAGTGGGAGCGCATCGCCGGATTTGTTGAGGGCGCCGGGCAGATCTTCCTGCAGGTTCTCACCCCGAAGCTACCTGCCCCCGGCGTAGTTGAGGCGGTGCATTCGATTCTTCGGCCGTGGCACCAGCTGGGACTCTCCGATGCGCAACTTGGATCTTTGACATTGATGCCTAGAGGGGATTTCAGTGCGTGCTCCAGCTCTGAAGCAGTGGACACTCTACAGAAGCTCTCGACCTATGCCCAAGCGTTGGAGCAAACTCGCGTCGACGCGTAATCGATTGTGTTATCACTGCCGGTCACAGCCGGAAATTACCGGTAAATCATGTATCTTTGAAAGAGTGGTAATGCTGATCTGCCCGGTTTGAACAGATGGTTGAAACCTCAGAGCTAGGTTGCAGGGGGATAAAGGATGAAAGCACGGATTTTAGTCGTTGACGATGATGAAGCATTGTCGGAAATGATTGGTATCGTCTTGCAAAATGATGGCTTTGACGCCGCATTTTGTTATGAGGGTTCAGGCGCCTTAGCGGCCTTCCGTGAATTTAACCCAGACTTAGTCCTGCTTGATCTCATGCTCCCGGGCATCGATGGCATTGAGGTCTGCAAGCAGATTCGTGCTGAGTCCGACGTACCGGTGGTCATGCTGACCGCTAAGTCCGACACCGCTGACGTAGTTCGCGGCCTGGAATCGGGCGCGGATGACTACGTTCCTAAGCCATTTAAGCCAGCAGAATTGGTAGCGCGCGTGCGTGCTCGTCTGCGACCAAATGAAACCCACGCAGCTGAAACGCTGCAGGTTGGCGAAGTCACCATTGATGTTGCTGGGCACCAAGTGACCCGTGGCAATCAAGCGGTTTCATTGACTCCACTAGAATTCGACCTCTTGGTCACCATGGCACGTAAGCCTAAGCAGGTCTTTAGCCGCGAACAGCTGTTGGAAGCTGTCTGGGGTTACCGCCACGCAGCAGACACCCGTTTGGTCAACGTTCACGTTCAGCGTTTGCGTTCAAAGATCGAGATTGATCCAGAGAAGCCTCAGATCATCCAAACCGTACGCGGGGTGGGATATAAGGCGGGTTCGGCAAGTTGAGTTCACACACGTCGACCGGTAAAGAGTTGGTTCCGCTCGACGTGTCTGCCCACTCTAAGCCGAAACGCTTTACCGTCGCTAAGCTTCGCTCGTGGATTCGGCGTCCTTGGACGGAATTGAAGCTGCGCTGGCAGCGGCATCTGATCTACCGCACCGTTATTTCCACGTTGCTCTTTACGACTCTTGCTCTGCTTGCTGCTGGCGCGTTCCTTTCTAATCAGATCGCTTCCACGCTTTACGATGAGCGAGTTAACCAGATCTCTAAGGAATCTGAGCGCGGCCTGACTCAGGCCCGTTCCATCCTTGAATCTGCGTCAACTACTGACCGCGCCTCGACTCAGGCCTTGGTGAATTCCACCTTGGCCTCCCTCGAAGGTGACGGGGCCACCGTAGTGCGTGACTTTGTGCTCATGCCAATTGCTGGAGATCAAAGTCTCTACGTCGGTCCCATGGCTTCAGGGTCATTGACCACCCGCGTTATCCCGCAAGATTTGGCCGAACGTGTGGCCGGTGAGCAGGGCATCTACTGGCGTTCTGTCGAACTTGGCAGTGCTGACCAGGCGCAGCCAGGGTTGGTTGTTGGTACAAAGGTCCTGATTCCGCCAGGCCGCGAGTACGGACTGTACTTGGTCTATGACCTCTCCAGCGTGCAGGACACTCTGGAATTCATTAACCGTGCACTGTCTTTCACCGGCCTTATTTTGCTGGTGGTAGTTGGCTTTGTTGCATGGTCGGTGGCGCGAACCGTCGTTCGACCTGTGGCTGATGCCGCCTACGTTTCTGAGCGCATTGCCTCAGGCGACCTGGACCGACGAATGAAGGTAGCAGGCAAGGATGAGGTTGCCCGACTGGGCACAGCCTTCAACCATATGGCCCAGTCTTTGCAGGAGCAGATTACCCAGCTGAATAATCTCTCCGCCATGCAGCAGCGCTTCGTTTCTGACGTGTCCCACGAATTGCGAACACCACTGACCACGGTGCGCATGGCCGCCGAAGTTATTCACGATGCCCGCGAAGATTTTGATCCACTAACTTCACGCTCTGCTGAGCTGATGTACAACCAAATTGAGCGCTTCCAGCACCTGCTTAATGATCTGCTTGAAGTCTCACGCTTTGATGCTGGTGTTGCGGTCCTTGACCGAGAATCAACGGACCTGAACGCCATTGCACGCAAAGTTGTTGATACTGCGACGCCGGTGGCCGACGAATACGGTTCGATCATCCGACTCAGCGCACCGGCCGAAGGCTGCGTAGCTGAAGTTGATCCACGCCGTGTAGAACGTATTATCCGTAACCTAGTGCTCAACGCTGTAGAACACGGTGAAAGCAATCCAATTGACGTCACCATTGCTGAAAATCATTCGGCAGTAGCCTTGACCGTGCGTGACTATGGAATTGGCATGACTCCAGAAGCCAGCCTCCACGTATTCGACCGGTTCTGGAGGGCCGACCCCGCCCGTGCCCGCACCACCGGTGGCTCCGGGTTGGGACTATCGATTTCTATGGAAGATACTCGACTGCACGAGGGCCGCTTGGAAGCTTGGGGCAAGCCCGACGTGGGTTCGGTCTTCCGCCTGACGCTTCCCAAGTCTGAAGATCACGAGATTGATTCGTCACCGCTGCCACTGGAGCCTGCCGTATCTGAAGCCATCCTGAACACCACGGGAGACAGCTTCCCGTTGACTGGCGAGGTGCCCAAGATTGGTTACACACCGTTGATTCTTCCTTCCGAAGATGAACAAGCACACGACGATGTGGCCGATCCTCGAAGCAGCGGCCCGGAGTCCAAGAAGGAGAGAAACTAGTGAAAAACAAAGCCCTCTTCTTTCTTTCTTCGCTGCTCATCGGAGCAATGACCTTTACTGGTTGTGCAGCAATTCCGCGCTCTTCCGGCGTCCAGCAAATCGAAGCTGGCGCGGAAGATTCCAGCGGCGAAAGTTACAGCTACGCGGCCGAAGGTCCAGCCGAGGGTGCGGACGCACGCGAAATTGTTGATGGCTTTGTTGAAGCTGGCCGCTCAGTTGCCGAGGACTACGCAGTGGCCCGCGAATATATGAGCACTGACTTGCGCAACACCTGGCGTGGCGATACCCAGACTTTGATCTACGAAGCGTTCAACGTGGTCAACGGTGCCGACGCGAATCAATACACAATTCAGCTAGAGATCACCGGGGAAGTAGACGCCCAAGGTATTCGGACTAACTACCCAAACCACACCACGCGTGCGGTAGATATTAAAGTAGCCAAGATTGATGATCAATGGCGGATCGTCAAAGCGCCTAACGGCACCATGCTCGAAGCCTCGACCTTCACCAAGATTTTTGCTGCACAAAGCCTCTACTTCTACGACGCTAGCTACTCCTACCTTGTCCCGGACATTCGATGGTTCACCTCGGGCTCAGGAACCACCACCTCCATGGTTGAAGCGTTGCTCAAAGGCCCAGCCCCTTATCTGCAAAATGCGGTGGTGTCAGCCTTCTCCTCGGCGAGCCAACTGGTGCGCTCCGCCGTTCCGGTGCGCGACCGTGAAGCCACTATCGACTTGAACTCGGATTCGTTTACCGACACCACAGACAACACTTTGTTGTTGATGAAACAACAGGTTGAAGCGACACTGACCGGGCTATCATCCGTGGATTCGGTCAAGATGCTGCGCGAGGAAAACGACGTGAACCTGGCGTCTGATGATTCCAAGATCGAGCCGGCACAGATCAACCCGAGCACTCAAGATACGTTGATCGGTGTTTCCGATCAGGACTTGGTCTACGTCAAGGGACGCTCGATCATTCCTGTGGGCGGACTGCCCGACGTTTCAGCTTACGATCCGCGTGACCCTGCAATGTCTCCTGTGGGCAATAGCTACGCCTTCCTCAATGACCGTCGCACCCAGCTGTGGGGGATTAACGACCAAGGCAAACTTCGTCTAGAGCTCAGCGGACAAGACTTGATCCAGCCGTCAATGGATGTCGCAGGCTGGACCTGGACTGCCGATAACGGGGCGAAGACCCCGATTATGGCAATCCCAGAAGACACCGCAACTAAGGGTGAAGCCCGTCCGATTGACGTGGCATGGCTTGAAGGTGCCAATATCGATTCCTTCCGAATTTCCCGAGACGGCGCACGTGCATTGATTGTGGCCAGTGAAGGATCTTCCACATCCGTCTACGTTGCGGGCATTATTCGTGACGCTGAAGGTGTTCCGCGTGGGCTGACCGACACTCCAATGAAAATCTATCCAGAGGTCCCGGTGAACACTGCGCTGTGGGACTCGGATAGTTCCATCATCGTAGCCAAGTTGGAAGATTCCGAGGCCGTTGAAGCTGCCCAAATTACCTTTGAAGGTGGAAGTGAACATTTGCAGCTATTGCTGGGAATGATTGGCATTGCCACCGGAGTCGGCGGAGGCCGCGAGGTCTACGCACAAACCAAAGAAAAGCTCTACACCCGTGTTGGTAATTCGTGGCACGAATTAGATGATTTCGCCCAAGACGTTTCATATCCTGGCTAAGCTGGCACTTATTCCACAATTGGTCTTGCTGCCCAGTCACGATGCTGTGCAACGCGCCTACGGTGAACCATGGGAACCTCGTGGAGCTGGTTGCGAACCATTGACAAATTCAGTCACCGAAGATCGGTGCGCTGGCTGAGCTTTGGCGGCCGGGAATTTTTGAATTTTCTTGTACCCACCAGTTGCGCGGTGTGCTCTCGGGCAGACTTTCGTCTGTGTCCAGAATGCCGCCGAGAAATACAATCCCAGCTATTCCTGCCTCCGCTACCAGACGGGCACCATCACTATGTCGAGTTGCCATTACTAGCCAATCAACTCTCGGTCAGCTCCTGCGGGATCTACGGCAAGGAACTGGCCCGCGCGGTCTTGGCATTCAAGAACAAACAACGATATTTTCTTCGCGGTGTCTTTGCGCCTTATCTTGCGGCCGTGATCAACGCGAGCTGTGTCCCGCAACCAGGGCAGCTATCGACCTTGATTGTTCCTGTTCCGAGCTCCTTGAAAGCTGTTGGGCAACGCGGGTATTCCCCGGTGTTATCAATACTTGAACATGGAATGCGCGGTGGGCTGTACTCCGGGCAGCTAGTCTGCCGTTCAGTGCTGCATTACCGGGTCCGCTCAGCTTTTGGTGGGGCGCAGAAACTCAAAAGTGGGTCTGCTCGACGAGGCAGCAGGGAACATTTCATTGCCGAACGCGCGAAGGTTCCAAGACAGCCGATCATCCTCATCGATGATGTCCTCACGACGGGTTCAACATTGCGCCACGCCGCAATGGCATGTCATGAAGCCGGATATGACGTCACTCTTGCCGTTGTCTTGGCGCTGACTAAACCGCCAAATCAGGAGCCTGAACAGTGATTTCGCTGACCGCGATAGGAATTTTGGGCTCAGAGACTTGAATCTTCTGCGTGGTGGCCTAAGGTGAAGTATGGGTTGCATCACAGATGCAGCGAAAAGCCCATCTTCAGTCCGGAAGGATGGAATTTCCGGACTGTTGTGTCACCCGACTCCCTATTGGAGGACACCATGGAGCTGAACTACAGCGGACGCAATATCACCATTTCGGATCGTTTCCGTGAGTACGTGGATGAGAAGATAACCAAGGTTGACCAGCTGGCTACCAAGGTTCAACGCATTGACGTCAAGGTCCTCAAAGAATCACATGCCCGTGACCAGAGCACGGCATTGTCCGTTGAATTGACCGTTGTTGGACGTGGCCCCGCCGTTCGAGCTGAGGCTCGCGGAGCTGACAAGTTCGCCGCCTTTGACATCGCCTTCGCAAAACTTCTTGAACGACTGCGTAAGGCTCGGGACAAGCGTAAGGTCCATCGCGGAAACCACACTCCAGTGGCCGTGCACGAAGCAACCAGTACACTACCTACGGCCTCCAGCGACAAGTCGTTGGTTGAGTCCACTCTTGAGGCTCAGAAAGCTGCAGAAGTTTCCGAGACTGAGTCCGAGGCCGAGTACTCGCCAGTGGTCATTCGCCGTAAGTCCTTCCCAGCCGAAGTGATGAGCGTTGATGACGCAGTGGACCGCATGGAGCTAGTCGGGCACCCGTTCTACCTGTTCATCGATGAAGCCACAGGAGAGCACGCCGTGGTCTACGGCCGCACACAGTACCAGTACGGTGTGATCAGCCTTGACCCGTCACTAGAATCTGATCAAGAAGCCACCACGGAAACCCGCGGGTACCGTGACAAGGCATTAGTAACCGACTGAGGGTAAGTCATCAGCGCACAAACTACGTTGGGCGGCCATCGCGTCCTGAGCCTCAAACAGGCTCGCAGGATCGCGTTGGCCGCCCAAGGCCTGTCTCGTGGCAGGACCAATCAAGAGACTTCAGCACGAAAAATTATCAAGACCGTCCAATCCATCTCACAGCTACAGGTCGATTCGGTCAATGTTGTTCGTCGGGCGCACTACATGCCGCTTTTTGCCCGGCTAGGGGAGTACAACATTGAAACCTTAGACAAGGTTTTGGCAACACCGCGTAGCCCGCTGACCGAGTATTGGGCCCATGAAGCATCCGTGGTGAGCGCCGAACTCGTTCCAGATTTGCAGGTGTGGCAACGCCGTACCTGGATCGACAAGTCAGATAATTTTTCTTCTGAGCAGCATGATCTCTCGGAACAGGTACTTGAATTTTTGGCGAAGAATCCTGGATCAAGTGCCAGAGAAATCAGTCAAGCCTTGGACGTCGCGCCGACCGCATCCAAAGAACACTGGGGCTGGAATTGGAACGACACCAAGTGCGTTACCGAGTCACTTTTTGCGCGGGCCAAGATTCTTACTCTGGGCCGCAACACCCAGTTTGAACGGCGTTACGCCTTAGCCCAAAACGTACTAGCGGCAACCGTTGACGTGAGTGAAGCTCCTCGGCAAGAAGCCCTGGAACGGCTCATCCACCGATCCCTTGAAGCCCAAGGTATAGCTACAGCGCATTGTGTTGCGGAGTATTTCCGTCTGCCAATCCGGGAAGTTAAAGCCACGTTGGCGCAACTAGCGATCGATGGCCATATTGAGCAGGTGCAAGCACTAGGGCTTAGCGAAGTTTGTTTCATGCCGCTGGGCACCAAAGTTCCCCGTAAGATCGACCAGGATTTGCGACTACTCTCGCCCTTTGATTCGATGGTATTTAATAGACGCCGTCTAGAACGATTTTTGGCTTTGAGTATCGGCTTGAAATCTATGTCCCTGAAGCGAAAAGACGGTATGGATATTATGTCTTTCCAATGCTGCTGGGGGATGAGTTCGTAGGTCGTGTAGATCTTAAAGCTGATCGTGCCCGCGGTGTTCTTCACGCCAAGAGTGTTCACTATGAACCAGGCTGGGAGAGTAGCGCCGAACTACCTTTACGCGCAGAACTTGAACGTATGGCTCGATGGCTGAAGCTGGAGAACATACAAATTGGCCTGTGAACGGCCTGTCCATCCTATTGTTGTTCGCTAGAAGAACAGCGGTCATCTGCGGGAAATAGCCAGAAGCGCTGATTTCCTCACGTAGACTAAAGACGCCAGAAAATACTGTGCTTGAGATATTGGGAGCTACCACGTGGCATCATTGCTAGAACGTATTTTGCGTACCGGCGACAAGAAGACCTTAAAGGTTCTTCGTAAGTACGCCGACACAATCAATACGTTGGAAGTCGAAATTCGCGAACTTTCAGACGAAGAGCTCAAGGGCGAAACCGACAAGTTCCGCGAACGTTTGGCTAACGGCGAGACGCTGGAAGATCTGCTCCCCGAAGCATTCGCAGTGGTTCGAGAAGCGTCTGATCGTGTTCTTGGAATGCGCCACTTTGACGTTCAGCTGATGGGTGGAGCCGCCCTGCACCTGGGTAATATCGCTGAAATGCGTACCGGTGAAGGTAAAACTCTGGTGGCTACGGCGCCGGCGTATCTCAACGCCCTAAGCGGCAAGGGCGTCCACGTGGTCACCACCAACGACTTCCTCGCCCAGTACCAGTCCGACCTTATGGGACGCGTCTTCCGCTTCCTAGGTCTGACCTGCGGTTGCATCCTGGCCAGCATGAAGCCAGAAGAGCGTCGCAAGCAGTACGAAGCAGATATCACCTACGGTACGAACAACGAATTCGGCTTCGATTACCTGCGTGACAACATGGCATGGAGCAAGGACGAGCTCGTCCAGCGTGGCCACAACTTTGTCATCGTTGATGAGGTCGACTCGATCTTGATCGATGAGGCTCGTACCCCACTGATCATCTCCGGACAGGCTTCGGGCGACGTTAACCGCTGGTACACCGTCTTCTCGAAGATCGTCTCAACGCTCAAGCGCGAAGACGACTACGAAGTTGACGAGAAGAAGCGCACCATCGGTGTACTGGAATCGGGAATTGAAAAGGTTGAGGACTACCTCGGCATCGATAACCTCTACGAAGCCAACAACACCCCGCTGATCGGCTTCTTGAACAATGCCATCAAGGCCAAAGAATTGTTCAAGAAGGACAAAGACTATGTTGTAGTCAACGGCGAAGTAATGATCGTTGACGAGCACACTGGTCGTGCTTTGCAGGGCCGTCGCTACTCCGAGGGCATGCACCAGGCTATTGAAGCCAAGGAAAGCGTCAGCATCAAGGCGGAGAATCAGACTCTGGCCACGATCACGCTGCAGAACTACTTCCGCATGTACGACAAGATTTCGGGCATGACCGGTACCGCGCAGACCGAGGCTGCCGAGTTCATGGGCACCTACAAGCTGGGCGTAGTGGAAATCCCTACCAATAAGCCAGCGATCCGTATGGATCAGTCCGACTACATTTACAAGAATGAAGTCGCTAAGTTCAACGCTGTTGTTGAGGACATCGCTGAACGTCACGCCACCGGTCAGCCAGTTCTGGTTGGTACCACCAGCGTGGAAAAGAGCGAATACCTCTCGCGTCTGTTGTCCAAAAAGGGCATCCGCCACGAGGTACTGAATGCAAAGCAGCACGCCCGTGAAGCGGCCGTTGTAGCTATGGCTGGTCGCAAGAGCGGCGTGACCGTATCTACCAACATGGCCGGTCGCGGTACCGACATCATGCTCGGTGGTAACCCAGAATTCTTGGCAGTCGCTGAGATGGAACGTCGTGGCTTGAACGCAGAGAACAACCCGGACGAGTACAACAAGGTTTGGGACGAAGTTTTTGCCAAAGCAAAACAAACCGTGGCTACCGAATCCAAGGAAGTTGCCGAACTCGGCGGCCTTTACGTGCTTGGTACCGAACGCCACGAGTCCCGCCGCATCGATAACCAGCTGCGTGGTCGTGCCGGACGCCAGGGCGACCCGGGTGAATCACGCTTCTACCTGTCGATGACCGATGATTTGATGCGTCGATTCAACTCCGGCATGGCAGAGCGCATCATGAACAACCCTTCAATGCCTGAAGATGTGGCACTGGAATCCAAGATGGTTTCCCGCGCCATTGAGTCAGCACAGGCTCAGGTTGAGGGCGTTAACGCCGAACAGCGTAAAAACGTGCTCAAGTACGATGACGTGATGAACCGCCAGCGTGAAGCTATCTACGCTGACCGTCGAGCCATCCTCGAAGGTGGTGACCTTGAAGAGAAGGTCGGCCACTTCCTAGAGGACGTCGTCAAGGCCATGGTCTTGGAAGCCACGCAGGTGGGCAACCCAGATGAGTGGGAACTCAAGTCCCTGTGGACTAACCTCAAGCAGCTGTACCCAATCGGTATCACCGTTGACGAAGTTGTTGAAGAAGCCGGTGGCATTGGTCACCTCTCCGGATCCTTCTTGGAACGCGAAATCCTTTCGGACGCGCAGTACCAGTACGAAGAGCGTGAAAAGCTTGTTGGTTCATCGACCATGCGAGATCTGGAACGCCGAGTGGTGCTTTCGACCATTGGTCGCAAGTGGCAGGAACACCTGTACGAGATGGATTACCTCAAGGAAGGTATCGGACTTCGTGCCATGGCGCAGCGTGACCCGTTGGTTGAATACCAGCGTGAGGGTTACACGATGTTCCAGACCATGATGGAAGGCATCCGCGAGGAAAGCATCGGTGCCTTGTTCAACCTTGATATCCCATCGGGTTCTGACGCCGTTGAAGAAGCAGCGCCTGTCGACGAATCAGCGAAGCCGAAGAACCTGCAGTTCACTGGTCCTGATGAAGATGGCGAAGCTAGCACCAAGCGTGCTCCAGCTACCAACGGTAAGAAGAAAAAGAAGTCCAAGCGTAACTAAATAAGTTCCACATCTGTGACTTGCCAACGTCCGTGCCATGGCTCAATCTTGAGAGCTACGGCGCGGACGCGGTCTTTAAAGCCGATGATGGCTGTGCATTCCCACGCCCCTGAAAAACAGTGATCCAGGTGCAAGGAAATGATTTGCCCATGTGCAGTGCCAGGTACTGGATCTACCGTGTAGCGGGAAGTCTCTAGTAGTGCCCTACGACGGAGCTTGTCGATGCAATTAGGCTCAACGACAAAGGCCAACTGGCTGACGCTGCGATAGCCAGCAACGATCTCAAAAACCGCACGGGCGACGGAGTACGAGATCTCAACGACAGCCCGACGTTCCGCTCGGTAGCCCTCGTTCCTACGGAAAATGTTGTCCATGGCCCTACTCAAATGGGCTGGACTATTGCACGGAGTTTCGGCGCTACCGCTTGGTGCTGAGCTTGCTTCAACACCAAAAGACGTGTCGGGGAATGCTGGGTCGTCGGAGAGTAGTTCCTTACCTAGGCTCCGTGGGGTGACGGTGATGGTGCTCATGATGACTCCTAATGATCATTGATGGGTGGTTGTTTCTTTGTGGTGCTAACGCGTGGGTGGAAGCTCTAGGACGGTACCGATTTCTAAGTGATCAGGATCTGGACCGATGACTTGCTCATTGGCTTTGTAGATTTGCGGCCAGTAGGTTGATATTTCTTCGGCAGTGGCCTGGGCTCCGAGGCGTTTGGCTGAAATGCTCCACAACGTTTCGCCTTCGGCAACCACCACCTCAGCTCCCGACTTTGCCGGCTCCCGCTTTGGCTGTGGGGTCTGCGAGATCAAGTTGTTCATTGGAACGCTGACTTGTTCGGGGAACCACTGAGCATTGGGAACGCTTCGTTGTTTAGGTTCTGATCGTTGTGGATCCACGTTCTTCTCTGCGCTTTCAACGGAGGCGTGGTTTTCCAGGGAGTCACCGGCGCGGCGTTAGCCGCGACCGCGGATGAAAGAACGATTGAGGTCCCGAGCAAAGATTCGAGTACCTTGCGTGTGAATCGTGGAGCAACTCGTTGGAAAAACCGGATGGTAGGAATGTGGCGGCGGGCCATGGCCCAAATAAGCAGCCGACGTGCCCCGTAGTGAATTGCGTACAAGGTGGCTAGGGACAAGGTTGCCAGGCTGAGTAACAGCACCATGTATGAGCTCGGATCCGAGGTAGCGCTGATCGCATGGAAGTCGATGATCCAGTGAATGCCAACAAAAACGAGGACTGACCCCGAGACGGCAAACAACAAGAAGATGGCGAATACCCTCGACGAGCTCATCCAAATCACTTCCTTAGCATCTGTTTGATACAATTTGATGTTATTTGGTAGCAATGATGACACTTTGCCGTGATTTTGTGAAGAGGGTGTTGAAACAAGTTTTTGTCTCGTACAGTTGCCACATGCGCTGGGATTCACTCTTTGACGATCTTGAAGCTCAACTGGATGAGCAAAACCGTGCTCAACTGCGCGACGAAATTTCTGAGAATGTCCGCATTGAAAGATCAACTGCTGAGCTCACTCAGACATTGGCGCGCTTCCAGGGCCAAGAACTGACAATCCGGTTATCCGGAGCAACTGAAATTCGTGCAACTCTCGGGCCCGTGTCTACTGACTATCTCTGCCTGGAAACAGACCGATCACAGTGGGTCATCAGGCGCCAAGCAGTCGAGTCAATTGCTTTGCCCCAGACCCAAGGCTCCGGCCTTAGCTGGCGGCATCAGACCAAATCCATAAGGTTCGCCAGCGTCATTCGAGGTCTGCTGCGGGATAGGTCAAGGTGCCAGATTCACGGCCGCGACGGCAATGCGCTGGCTGAAGGAACCTTGGCCCAAGTTGCCAAGGATTACCTGATTATCGACGTTCACCCGCGTGATGAATTTGCCCGCCCAGGACGAATCTCAGGCAATCTCTTGATCCCGCTGGAGTCCATCGGCTGGGTGGTTGCAACAACGCTTAATTGATCCACAGCCAAGAAAAGGTCTTTTCTAGAAGCCCAAGTTGTCGTAGGCTCACGATTCATAAGCACATCCACTGGCGGAGGGTTGAGCCTTGATGAGTGACCAAATAGTCCAAGGTGAGCGCACAACAAAAGCTGCGCGTGTCCGGCGTCCAGGGTGGAAAGACCCGAGGCTGGCCCTTGGCGCCATCCTTGTGCTTGCTTCGGTAGCCGGGACAATGTATCTCATCGGCGCAATGCACGAAACAACAACGGTCTACGTGGCGCGCTCAAACATTACCCTCGGCGAACAATTGACCGAAGAAAACCTGAAAACCCAAGAAGTTCAGCTCGGCGACACCGCGGGGAAGTATCTGCACCCGGCTTCCGGGTTAGACAAGAACTCTCGGGTGAACACCTTTGTCAGCGCCGGGGAACTGATTCCGGTCACCTCGGTTACTCAGAGCGAGCTCGGCTCACGACGACCGATCAATGTGGAACTGCCAGCGGATCTAACCTCGTCAATCGCACCGGGAAGCTTCGTGGATGTATGGATTGCCAAAAAAGAATCAGGCGGCAATAGCTACGGCGTTCCAGAGAAGCTGTCCTCAATGGTTGAAGTCGCTGCACGCGTTGAAAGTGGCGGGGGACTAGTAGACAGGCAAGGAACCAACCTAGAACTCCTCGTGGAACCAAACCAACTTGAACCACTGCTCCAAGCCTTGGCCAATGATTCGAGGATCATCGTGATCTACAACCCGGCCGGGGCAGCAGAATGAGCATCTCAGTAGTGGTGTTGGGAGGTCAAGAATCCATCGTCAGGCAGATTGAGGGCTACCAAGGTGAACTCATTGTCACCCGTGTTTGCTCTGACATTGCTGAAGCTGTCGCCGCCTGCGCCACGGGAGCCGCGGACGTCTTGCTAGTAGCCGACTCGCATCTTGTCCCGCCCATGGAACAAGTTGATGACTTGCTGATCAACCGCACAGCGATAGTCTGCATGCTAGAAAACCCATCCGATCTCAAACCCACGCCAGATGTTCTACAAGTGCCAGCAGACATTGCGATTTCAGATCTTGAACAGCGAATTGCAGCTACGGTTCTTTCGCTGAGGCAACCTGAAAGCAGCAAGGACAAGGTCTCCCCACACCTGACCGAAAAGGAACCGCGTACCGCGGGAAAGATCGTTAGCTTCTGGAGTGCACCTGGCTCTCCAGGGCGAAGCACTATCGCGTTGAACTACGCGGTGGAGCTAGCAGCCGCAGGAAAAAACGTTGTACTACTCGATGCCGATACTTACGCTGCCTCGATATCCATTCAGCTGGGCCTTATGGATGAATCGGCATCGGTAGCCCAAATTTGCCGCATCATTGACTCGGGTAGCTCGGACATCGCTCGGCTCAATGCCGCTTGCTCGCTGGTCCAAGTCGGTGACACCACGATTCGGGTAGGTACTGGAATTCCTCGTTCGAGCAGATGGCCTGAAGTGCGGGCCTCGGCATTGCGGCGAGCGTCAATGACGTTCAAGGAACACTATGACGTGGTCGTCCTAGACTTGGCGCCACACATTGCCATGGACGAACAGCTGAGCTTTGACACCCAAGCACCTCAACGCAACGCAGTGACCGTTGAGATGCTTCAGTGTTCGGATGACATTTTCATGGTCGTGAATTCAGATAGCGTCGGCATTCCACGAGCCTTGCGTGCCATCGACGAACTTGAAGAATCCTATGGGGGTCTGCAACCAAAAATTGTTTTCAACAGGGTCAGCGTCTCCAGTAGCGGACGCAGTCCAAAACGCCGATTAATCGAAGCTTGGGATCGCTTTGGTCCAATGCACGACGTGGTTGGCTTTATGCCCAATGACAGCGCCGTCTGTAGTGCGTCAGTGTTAGCAGGAAGCCCTTTACTGGAGATTGCACCTAAGAGTTCATTGCGTTCTGAAATTCGGTCTTTGACCGGCATAAAATCTACGGATATCCCCAAGAAACGGGCAACTCGTCGATTTAGCAGGAATGCACGAACTCAGGACGTGAAAACCGGGTAGGGTTGATTAGACTAGTGACCCGCAACGGCGCGGGCACATCGAACTTTGTTCTTGGAGGCGTTCAGTTGAACTCGTCGGAATCCAGCATGTCAGAATCATTCATGGATGCGACTCTCACCCCAAAATTGGTGAGCGAGTACTATGGCCAGATTGCGACCGAGGACGTGGCGGCCTACCGGCCCGACGAACTCGAATCGCGAGTGGCGGCACACCTTGAAATCGGTTATGAGCGCGAAGCGGATACCCCTAACGTTGCCATCACTCGAAATAACGGAATCTCCGTAGTTCACATCGTCACCGATGACATGCCATTCTTGGTTGATTCGGTCACCGCAGCATTGGTTCAGCTTAATTCGCCAATTCAGCTCGTGGTACACCCGACTTTTGTGGTCTCTCGTGATGATCAAAGTGGCGAAATCGTCAAGATTAGCCACGCAGGCCTACAGCATGTTGCCAGTGGTGACACCGCAGCGCTGTCTGATCTCAGCACCCTGATCTCCGCAGGTTCGGCCACCCATGTCGAATCATGGATTTCCATCGAACTGGCTCGTGAGTTGAGCGATCAGCAGGCTGAAGAACTGGTGGAGCGACTCTACAGCGTTCTGTCAGATGTTCGCGTTGCGGTCAACGACTGGCCAGAAATGTTGGACCAGGCAAAAAACATCGCGCATACCCTGCCACAGACCGCGCACGCTGAACAGATCGCAGAGCTGTCCCAGGCAGCTGAGCTGCTCGACTGGATGGCAGATGGTCAGTTCACATTCCTCGGATACCGAGAATACGATCTGGAATGCGTTGATGGTGAAGAAGTTCTTGTTGCCCGTGCTGGTAGCGGCCTTGGACTCATGCGGGAAGTTGAATCTCAGGGCCCGCAGCATTTGACCAAGCAAGGTCGCATCACCGCACGCGATAAGAGCGCGCTGATCATTACCAAAGCTAACTCACGTTCAACGGTGCACCGTGGCGTGTACCTGGACTACGTAGGTGTGAAGAGCTTTGACGCTAACGGTGAAGTTAACGGTGAACGCCGCTTCATCGGTCTATTCGCCTCTAGCGTTTACACCTCAAGCGTCAAGACCGTTCCAGTAGTTCGCGAGAAGGTTCAGGCCGTCCTGAAGAGCACGGGATTCGCTGTGAATTCCCACTCTGGCAAGGACATCACCACCATCTTGGAAAGCTACCCTCGTGATGAGATGTTCCAGATTACGGTGGAGGACCTGACCCAAACCGCACTGGGAATCCTGCGTCTGCAGGAACGACGTCGCACTTCAGTCTTCCTGCGCACCGACGATTACGGTCGCTTTGTCACCGCAATGGTCTTCTTGCCCCGTGATCGTTTCTCCACCGCGGTACGACTGCGTGTTGAGCAGGAACTGCAGGACACCTTCAATGCGGACTCGGTTGAGTACGAAGCACAGCTTGGTGCCGGCGCATTGGTCCGACTGTTCTACCGCCTACGTCTGCAGCGCAACGGATCCAACCCGCAGGTGGACCGTAACGCTCTAGAGGAACGTATTGCTAAGGCCGTTCGCTCCTGGTCTGATGCCATCGTTGACACCGCGCGAACCAACTTGGAACTGGGCGACGCCAATACGCTCTCCAACGCTTGGGCCGAGGCCTTCCCGGCTGCCTACAAGGTTCAGTTTGAAATTGAGGATGCGTTCAAGGACGTCAACCTGCTTTCCAGCCTTGATGAAGATACTGAAAGCGGACCGGTCGTTTCCTTCTACGACCCGACCAGCCGTGATGAAAAATCACCAGTCTCAAAGCGCATGAAGATTTTCGTGACGCGTCCTTTGTTGCTCTCACGGATCTTGCCAGTACTGCAGGATCTGGGACTTGAGGTTGTTGATGAACGACCTTACGAGTTGAACCCAGAGGGCATCGGACAGCGCTACATATACGACATGGGTTTGAAGTTCGATGAAGCGATCGATTTCAGCTCTGTCGAAACCAAACTGGCTGAAGCTTACAGCGCGGTAGTTCGCAACGTAGCTGAATCCGACAGCTTGAATGCGTTGGTTTTGCGCGAAGGACTGTCCTGGGAGCAGGTGGCCATGTTGCGCGCCTACGCTCACTACCTGTTGCAGCTCGGAGTGCCTAACTCCACCGGCTTTATCGCCAACACCCTGGTGGACAACGCTTCGGTAACCCACAGCATTGTGGAGCTTTTCCAAGCTACCTTCGATCCTGCCTTGAGCAGTGAAGCATCCGAGGTAGCTCGTGAAGCTGCTAAGGAAAAGATTGCGCAAGCACTTGAAGCAGTGCCAACACTGGACGCTGATACCTTGCTTCGCCGCTTCGTCAAGGTCATTGAAGCTACCAAGCGAACCAACTACTTCACCGCTCATCAGGCGTTGGCCTTCAAGCTGGCTCCTGAGGAGATCGACTTTGCGCCGTTCCCACGTCCAAAGCACGAGTTGTGGGTTTACTCGCCACGCGTTGAAGGAACCCACTTCAGGTTCGGAGCCGTTGCACGCGGTGGCCTACGTTGGTCGGACCGTCGAGAAGACTTCCGTACCGAAGTTCTTGGGCTAGTCAAGGCTCAGATGGTGAAGAACTCGGTCATCGTTCCGACCGGAGCTAAGGGTGGCTTCTACGCCAAGCAGCTGCCTAACCCTGCTCAGGATCGTGGCGCCTGGCTTGAAGAAGGCAAGGGCGCGTACAAGGTCTTCATCAGCACCTTGCTGCAGCTGACCGACAACATGGTGGCCGACGCAGAGGGGAGCACATCGTAGCTCCCGAAAACGTTGTGCGCCGCGATGGCGATGACTCGTACCTGGTTGTTGCTGCCGATAAGGGCACTGCAAGCTTCTCCGATATCGCTAACTCACTGTCCGCAGAAAAGGGACACTGGCTGGGCGATGCCTTCGCTTCGGGCGGTTCGGTTGGTTATGACCACAAGGGCATGGGCATCACCGCGCGAGGTGCGTGGGAATCGGTCAAGCGTCACTTCTTCCAGCTCGGTGTTGATACCCAGAGTGATGAGTTCAGCGCAGTAGGCGTGGGCGACATGTCCGGCGACGTCTTCGGTAACGGACTGCGTCGTACTCCGACCGTGAAGTTGCTGGCGGCCTTTGACCACCGCGACATTTTCTTGGACCCAACACCGAACGCGCAGGTTGCTTTTGACGAACGTCAGCGCCTGTACGACCTGCCTCGCTCCAGCTGGGCGGACTACAACAAGGAACTCATCTCGGCTGGTGGCGGCGTGTACTCGCGAAGCCTCAAGTCGATCCCGATTACTGCAGAGGTCCGCGAAGTCTTGGGACTGAGCGCTGGAACGGTCAAGATGAGCCCTAACGAATTGCTCAAGGCAATTCTGTCCGCTCCGGTTGACCTGCTGTACAACGGCGGCATTGGCACCTACGTCAAGGCATCCACCGAAACCAACGGTCAGGTCGGAGACCGCGCCAACGATGCATTCCGCATTGACGGCAAGGACCTGCGTGCCAACGTGGTCGGTGAAGGCGGTAACTTGGGCATGACCCAGCTGGGTCGTATCGAAGCTGCTAATAACGGTGTACTGCTCAATACCGACGCCATTGATAACTCTGCTGGCGTTGATACCTCAGACCGTGAAGTCAACATCAAGATATTTGTTGATCGTCAGATCGCAGCCGGAAACTTGAGCACTGAAGAGCGCACTGATTTCTTGCTGTCGATGACTGACAATGTTGGCGACCTTGTTTTGAAGACCAACTTCGAGCAGAACGTGTTGTTGCTCAACGAAAAGCATGCAGCGTTGGCGTGGGCTCCTGCCTATGAGCGCCTCATGCAGTGGCTTGAATCCGCAGCGGACCTCAACCGCGAGTTGGAATTCCTGCCAAGCACCGCACAGCTTGAAGAACGCCGGGCCTCGGGCGGAGCCATGACGACTCCAGAACTTTCGGTGCTCGCCGCATATTCCAAGATCCAGTTGGCTAATGCGTTGACTGAATCGGATATTGCTGATGATCCGTACTTCGCGCAGATCCTGCGCGGGTACTTCCCTGAAAAGCTCGTAGAGCGATTCGGAGATCAGCTGCAGAGCCATCCGCTGCGTAAGGAAATCATTGCCACCGTAGTTGCCAATGACGTAGTCAACGTCGGCGGTATCACCTACGTATTCCGCGCAATGGAAGAAACTGGTGCCAACGAAGTTCAGATCGCCAAGGTCTTCTGCGCACTGCGCGAGATCTACGGATTTGACCGTCAGTTTGATGCCATCAATGCCCAGCCTGCAGGAACTAGCCTGGATCACTGGGGACGTCAGCACCACGACATGCGTCGTTTGCTGGACCGCGCCACCCGTTGGTTCATCAACGGCGTCGATGAGCAGCTACTAGTCACCGAGGCGGTAAATCGCTTCAAGGACACCGTGACGCAGCTGCGTAAGGCCTTGCCTACTATCCTTCGTGGAAAAGACCTTGTGCGGTTTAACGAATGGCGTGACGAAGCGCTGGGATACGACATTCCAGAACTTCGTGCGAGCATGTGGGCTACGCAGTTCGAGTCCTTCGCTTTGCTGGACATCGCGCAGTATGTGCACCGCACTTCGATTTCTCCAATCAAGGTAGCGGAAACGTACTTCGTGCTTTACGACCTGTTTGGCGTGGACAGTCTGTTGAATCGGATTACGCGATTGCCTCGATCGGATCGTTGGCAGGCGCTGGCTCGTGCAGCGATGCGTGACGACCTGTACACCACAATCATGGATCTGACCGGCAACATCTTGGAAGCGCATGGGGATATTGCAGATCCATCAGAGCGTGTTGCTGCTTGGGAGAACGTAAACGCGGCTAACCTAGATCGTGCGAAGACAATGTTTGCTGAAGTGAACAGCCTCGAACGAGACGACATGGCGTCTCTGTCCGTTGCCCTTCGCCTGTTGCGTTCCATCGTACGAAGGTAAATACCGCCAATGGCCCTCATCACGGAAGAATTACGTCAACGCGCTGCGCTAGCACCCGGTGATGAGGACTGGCTCCACCTGCTGGTGGGGGACTGGCAACTGGTCTCGGATCTCTCATTCTCTGACCTTGTGTTGTGGTTCCCCACCGGCGATGGCTCTTATGTAGCCTTAGCGCATGTGCGCCCTTCAACTTCTCACACTGCTTTCCATAGTGACTTTGTTGGAGAGCGCATTCGTAAAGATTTACGGCTCATGGTGGATCAGGCATGGGAAACCTTGCAAATTCAACGCTCCGCGGAGCAGGTCGGTAACGACATCATCTTGGGCCTAACCACGGTTCAAGCGATTCCTCTGGTCCGCCAGAATCGTCCCGTAGCCGTCATTACCTCGCACTTTGATCCGAACCAATCACGGACCCCGTCCAACCTAGAATTGGTGTACCGGCAAAGCGCAGATGACCTGCTAAAAATGGGTACCCACGGCCTCTGGCCAGAATTTGGCAGCCCCACCGGTTCACGTCGAGGTGCACCACGCGCCGGTGATGGTTTTATTCGACTCAGTGTTGATGGTGTTGTTGAATTCGCGAGCCCCAACGCGGTATCTGGTTTCCGTCGTCTCGGTGCTGCGGATGTCCTTCAAGGCCAGCCACTAGCCGACTTGACCATGGCTTTGGTCAGCGACCGCCGGGTGGTAGACGAAACACTCCCGCTGGTGCTTCAGGGCAAGATGCCGTGGCGTACCGAAGTTGAACACCGTGGTGTCACTCTTTCGTTGCGTGCAATTCCGTTGCGCAACGAATCCAAACGTTGGGGCGCACTGGTTCTGTGCCGCGATGTCACAGAGCTTCGTCGTCGCGAAAAAGAATTGGTCACCAAGGACGCGACTATCCGAGAGATCCACCACCGGGTCAAGAACAACCTGCAGACAGTCGCAGCCTTGCTGCGCATGCAGTCGCGTCGGATGACCTCTGAAGATGGCAAGCAGGGCCTGGAACAGGCAATGCGACGTGTCTCGACCATCGCGTCGGTTCACGACTTCCTGTCTAAGGGTCTAAACGAGACCGTGAAATTTGATGACCTGATGGACCGTCAGTTCCGGTTGATTGTTGAAATCGCGTCGCCTGAACAACGCGTCTCCACACGCCGAGAAGGCGAATTTGGTATGTTGGCTGCTGACCTAGCCACTCCGTTGTCGTTGGTTATCAATGAATTGGTAACCAACGCTGTGGAACATGGTTTGGCGCAACGCGACGGCGAGGTTTCGTTGGTCGCAGAGCGCTACATTGGTACGGACGGTGTGGACTGGCTGCGCGTGGTCATTGAAGACAATGGTCATGGCTTGCCCCCGGAGCCACGACGTGAGGGGCTTGGGCTGCAAATCGTTCGAACCTTGGTGACAAGTGAACTCTCCGGTGAGATCCGTTGGTTGCCCAGAGAGGGCGGGGGAACTAAGGTCCTCATCGACATGCCATTGGACCTGGAACGAAGAAACTCCTAAGCAAAAACAAAAGACCGTAGCTACAACGATGGTCGGCGAAGCATCTAAGTGCTTGGCCGACCATCGTTTTTGCAATTTAGCGGAAGTTCTTCATGTGCGCCTTTACGCTAGCAACATAGCGCTTGGTGTCCTCGTACATGCCGTACTTCTTCACGCCACCCAGGCCCTGGTAGTACGCTGCGATGGCAGTGTCCAGGTCGTCGGTGTTGTTCAAGTTGTAACGGATGACTGCAACACCGGCAACCACGTTGTCACGTGGGTTCAGCGGGTTGAGGTTCTGACCGATGCTGGAAGCAATCCAGTCGCTTGTGCTTGGCAAGACCTGCATAACGCCTACTGCGTTAGCTGGAGAGACCGAGCGCATGTTGAATCCGGATTCCTGATAAGCATGTGCCTGTGCCAAAGCCGGGTCTACACCCATGCTCAGAGCGGTGGAACGAATCAACGCCTGCATTTCTGCGCGGCTTGGAACGTCAACTGAGTCTAGGTAGTTCTTGTTCTCGTTGGCGCTGCTGACAACATGATCTTCGTAGGTGCGACCTTCAAAGGTGTTGCCGATCTTGTCTTTCTTGACATTGCTCGTCGGCGCTACGGTTGAGCCCGAGACCTTGATCTTGGTACCAATCTTGAGCGGGGAGCTGGTGCTCAAATTTGGATTCAGATTGAGCAAAGACTTCAAAGACATATCGTGCTTGACTGCGATTCCACCGAGGGTGTCACCGGACTTCACGGTGTAAGTGGAAGTCGTTGCCTTTGGCTTGCTCTGAGTAGTCGACTTCGAAGAGTAAGAAGAACCACCCGAAACCTTGATCTTGCTGCCTGGATAAATTGGCTTGCTGGCCGAGATGTCGTTGAGCTTAAGCAGCTCGGAGAGGCTCATGTCGTGCTTCGCAGCGATTCCACCAAGCGTATCGCCTGACTTCACGGTATAGCTCGAGGTGCTCGACGAGGAAGATTCCTTTTGGAGGAGTTGGACTCGTGGCTTGAACCCGATCCGCTGATCTTCAGCTTGTTGCCCGGGAAGATGACCTTGCTTGCCGAGATGTTGTTCTTGCTCAATAGCGAGGACAGGCTCATGTTGTGCTTCACCGCGATGCTGCCGAGGGTGTCTCCGGCCTTTACAGTGTACGTGGCGGAGCTCGAAGAGCTGCTCTTAGGCTTGGATGTTGAATTCTGGTCTTTCGAATCCGAGCTGGATCCGCTGACCTTCAACTTGGTACCCGGGAAGATGACCTTGCTGGCTGAGATGTCGTTCTTGCTCAACAGCGAGGACAGGCTCATGTTGTGCTTGCTGGCGATCGCGCTGAGCGTGTCGCCGCTCTTCACCGTATAAGTTTTTGTTCCCGAGGAGTTGCTGGACTTAGGGGAATCCTGCTTTGAAGACTTCGAGGATTCGGGCTTGCCGGAAACCTTGAGAGTCTTGCCCGCGATGATGACATCGCTCTTCAGACCATTGAGCTTTTTCAGCTCCGATACTGAGAGGTTGTATTCCTTAGCCAGTCCGGAAAGAGTTGCGCCGGCAGGAATCTTGATTTCCTTCACGTCGCGCTTTGCTGCTAATCCGAGGGTTGAAACTCGTGATGCGATCAAGTGAGCCTTGATCTGTTCCTCGGCAACCTTGATGGTTTCTGGGGTGATTGCCTTGGCTAGGCTGCCAGAGGCTTTGGGGAGGGATACGGGAGTTGCCTGCGCTGCTGGTGCCAGCGCAAGGCTACCAATGACTGCAGCTGGGATAGCCGCGCCTGCTACTACGCCTAACGCATGCTTAGAGACATGTTTGGATTCGTGGGGCATGGAGTCGATCCTCATATATACGGTGAAAATAACGGCTTTTACTTCTCGGCAACCAGAAGGACGCAAGTTCCCAATGTTGTTCGTGATGCAATTGTTATCAAAGTGATACAAGGAAATTTACACTACTCCTGTGACGCATGGAAACTACTGAGGTCAGTTTTTCTAAAGTTTCTGCGGAGTTTGCGAATTTGTGGGAACCTTGAGGGGTGAAGGAAATCGTAGATATCGTCGGCCAGTGGCTGACCTTGCCCGATGTGGCAGAAGAATTAGAAATCGACATTCGACAGGTGCACCGCCTCCTGGACGAGCGTGCAATCGTGTCAGTAAGAATTGGTGAGCGCAAGGTTCGTTCCATCCCAGCTGATTTTCTCCAAGACGGCTCGGTAGTCGAAAGCCTGAAAGGTACGCTCTCGGTACTTTTGGATGCTGCGTACTCGGACGAAGAATCGATCATGTGGCTATTCACCGAGGATGATTCGCTTCCTGGCACTCCAATGGACGCCCTGCGTTCGGGCCGCAAAACAGAAATCCGACGCCGTGCTCAAGCCCTGGGCTGGTAGTTCTCCCGTACTTTAGTATTTAGAGAAACCGGCAACAAAAAGGTCTCAACCATATTCCGAGCAAACGGATGGTTGAGACCTTTTGTTATGAAATAGAGACCGCAGTGGCTACTTTGAGCGCTTGGTGACCGCGTCGCTCAGTTGTTGTAGTCCGGCCAAGGCTAGGGGAGAGATCGTTAGTGCCTCGAGCGCCACCTGCGATTGCTCGGTAAGTTCACTAATACTGTTCTCTGTTGCGGCCAAGGCCCCACTATCTCGAAGTATGTTGCTTAGTTGCTGAACTTCTTGGTCAGTCATATCTGCTGCGCCGAGTCGCGTCTGAATGAAATCGCGTTGTGCATCATCTGTAAGAAGCAATGCATGCGCAATCAGCTCCGTGCGTTTACCTTCCAAAAGATCGCCACCGATTGGTTTCCCAGTTACAGCGGCATCGCCGAATACGCCCAGTACATCGTCGCGCAGCTGGAACGCTTCGCCCAAAGGCAACGCAAAAGCAGAATATTGAGCCAGAAGCTCTTCGCTGGCGCCGGCTAGTGCACCACCTATTAGGAGCGGATTTTCCGTCGAGTACTTGGCGGATTTGAAAGTCACGATAGTTCGCGCGCGTTTGACGGCTTCACGGGGATCGTAGGCAGGACCAGCCGATTCCTCTAGTACATCCAGATACTGACCGGCCATAACTTGGGTTCGCATACGGTTGAAAATCTGACGCGCGTTGGCTGGCAGATCGCTGATTTCGGAGAAAGCTTCCTCACTGAGTGAAAGGCACAGGTCGCCAGTAAGGATGGCACTGGCTGTTCCATAAGCTGCGGCGCTGCCGGACAAGCCGAGTTGTTGGTGCTGAGCTTCGAAGCGTTTGTGCACACTTGGTTGGCCCCGACGAGTATCCGAGTTATCGATGATGTCATCATGAATCAGCGCAGCTGCTTGGAAAAGCTCCAAAGCTACACCAAGTCGGACGATGTCCGGCGAGTCCTTAGTTCCACCTGCTCCCAGAAATCCCCAGTAGGCGAACAAAGGGCGCAGTCGTTTGCCACCACGCGTCAAAGAGGTAATAGCGTTGACAATTTCCGTGGCACTGGTCGTGATTTGTCCAACCTCGACACTCTTGGTAGCTAGGAACTCCTCCAGTGCCTGCGCGACTTTTGTCGTATAGGCGCGGCTAAGATCGATGGCGTCGACCTCGAAGGAGGACAAAGAATCAGGCAATGACATGCAAAATCGTTTCTTTGAGTGAAGTACAGGTGGCGGGTACAACTCTACCGGTGAATGCTCGGCGCTGTCGGTCAACCAAGCTCTAATAATCATCATAGTGAAAACCGAACATATATTCGAGTATGGTAGTTGTGTTCGGGGTGGTTGAACCAGGAGGTCAAGATGGGGCATCGAGCGATATTGCATGTCGATATGGACGCGTTCTTCGTCTCTGTCGAGTTGCGTGACCGTCCAGAGCTGGTTGATAAACCGGTGATAGTTGGGTTCCCTGAAGGACGAAGCGTGGTGCTGTCCGCTTCTTATGACTGCCGGGCTAGGGGAGTGCATTCGGCGATGCCGATGAGCCAAGCGATTCCGTTGATGCCGGAAGCCACAATCGTTGAACCGAGCCATCACAAGTATTACGAAGCCTCAGAACAGATCATGGCCTATTTCCGAACCTTGACTCCACTGGTGGAACAGGTCAGCGTTGACGAAGCATTCTTGGATGTCACTGGTAGTGTGCGCATGCTCGGTGGGCCGGTGGAGATCGCACGAACGATTCGCCAGCACATTAGCCAAAACATGGGATTGCCTTCCAGTGTGGGAATCGCCAAGAACAAGTTTGTTGCCAAGTTGGCCTCAACCTATGCCAAGCCCAATGGGATGGCTGTTATTGCTCCGGAGCGGACCGAAGAGTTCCTGGAGGATTTGCCCGTGTCAAAGATGTGGGGCGTTGGGAAACGAACAGGGGAGCAACTGCATGCTTTGGGTATTGAAACTGTCGGGCAGCTATCGCGGGAGCCGGAGTCTCGACTCGTTGCACGGATGGGGGAGCACGGCCGATCTTTGCACCTCTTATCTAGAGGGATAGATTATCGACCGGTCGAGGTGACGCGAGAGGAAAAGAGTATCTCGGCAGAGCACACATTTGCCGAGGATATTTCTGACCCGCAAGTACTGGAAGGTGAGCTTCTTCGGCTGAGCCATCGGGTTGCAAAAAGATTGCGAGACCAAGGGCATGCCGCCGGTGGTGTGGGACTGAAAATCAAGTATCGCGATTTCACGGGACTAACACGAACAAAAACTCTTGGTGCCGCGACGGATTCATCATCGGCCATTGGTGATGCTGCGCTGTCTTTGCTCAGTAAGCTTTTGCCGCTTGCTCAGCCGGTACGACTGATTGGTGTTCGCGCGGAGCGACTGCAGGATCCTGAGTATGGATTGCAACTGAGCCTGGACCCGAAGGATGAAAAAGTAAGGGAAGCTGAACGAATGGCTGACTTGATCGGACAGAAATTCCCTCAGTCATTGGTGACACCAGCACGTTTCTTGCGGCCGCGAGAATAATCCGTTTCTGTGTGCCAGGTGGGTATATGAACCAGTGGTGAAGATCAACTGGCAGGCTGGCAACAAATGAGACTATCCTAGGAGTAAGGCTCAAATGATTTGGGGAACTTTTTCCTCCTAATCCACGTTGAACCTCACGACGGTAAATGACCGTCAAGTTTGCCTTTGGAAGGAGAAGACGATGCCGCTATCGGAACACGAGCAGCGTTTGTTGGAGCAACTTGAAAAACAGTTGCACGAAGATCGTCGCTTCGCTTCTAGTATGAAGGGGGCTGCAAGCACAGGCCGCCTTTCCACGAGTAACGTCGCGCTAGGCATACTTCTGGTGATCGTCGGTCTTGCTGGCCTCATATTTGGCATCTCCCAGCACATTATTATTCTTGGTGTCCTTGGGTTCGTTGTCATGTTTGGTGGGGTATTGTTGGCCTTGACCAAGTCCGCCTCTGGCAAACTAGGTCGAGCTGGAAATACTGGACAGAATTCAGCTGCGAAGAATAATTCGCAGTTCATGTCGGGTCTTGAGGAACGCTGGAATCAGCGCAAGCGAGATCAGTCCGATAGCTAGTCGGACACGTAGTTGAGGTGTAGCCCGTAGGGTTACACCTCTTTTTTGTCTAAAAACTCAGGCCACCTTATTGGCGGGGAAGCCTGAAGGTGACCAAGATTTCCTCCTGGATGCCACGTGACTGAGCGCATTTTCGGCCGTCCCTGCGGTGCGCGAGCAGTGCGTCATGCGACACGCCTCAAAGTGCTATTTCAAATTCTCGGCAGATTCCAAGCTTGGTTGTTCCAGCGGCGTTTTGGCGCCACCCCACTTTGCTCCCTAATCCACTCCACTTTCCACCACTGGACTCAGGATTCCCTAGATTCCGCAGTATTTCACTGCAAAATCTCTGAAACAGTAGTGAAGTCTGTCTAGGATCCCCTCGCTCCCTCCACCTGCAATCAGTCTGAGAACCCGCTAGATTGCGCTGATTTTTTACTCCAGACCCTCGCGAAACCAGTGAAATCGCATTGACAGTGGAGGGTTGTGGAGTAAAGTGGAGGCAAGTAGAGAAGAATGGGGCTTCCGGCCGATTCGTGGAGAGGTGGTGTGCATGTTCCTTGGAACGTACACGCCCCGACTCGATGAAAAAGGTCGCCTAATTCTTCCGGCTAAATATCGTGATGAATTGTCCTTCGGGCTGGTTCTTACCCGCGGTCAGGAACGTTGCATTTACGTTTTCAGTCAGCGGGAGTTTGAGAAACAGCATGAGCAACTGGCTCAGGCGTCATTGACCTCACGACGAGCACGCGACTACGCACGTGTATTCCTCTCGGGGGCATCTGATGAAGTTCCGGACAAGCAGGGACGAGTCACGATTCCGCAGGTACTGCGTACCTACGGTGGCCTTGACCGTGAAGTGACAGTAATTGGTGCGGGTAACCGCATTGAAATCTGGGACACGCAGGCATGGCAACAGTATCTGGATGAACAGGAAGACGTGTTCTCAGATACGGATGAGGACTAAGGGCTGCGGCCCAAGGTCAATCCGACAGCACAAGATGTTGGGATGAGATCTCCAGCCACCTAGAGGGGAAGATCGTCTGGCTCCACTTCCCCGGAGCCAGAAGGTTGAACTGCCACTTGGTTGGAGGGGGATCTGATTCCAACAACACTTTGAACATCGAAAGGGGGCGCAGTGCCAAATCAAGATTCTCAACGACCAGCATCAGAACGCCATGTTCCAGTACTTCTGGACCGTTGCGTAAATCTCCTAGCACCAGGTATTGAACGGGCAAATGCTGAAGGCCGTCGAGCAATCGTTGTGGACTGCACCCTTGGTATGGGTGGCCATTCAGAAGCCATTTTGAAGCGGTTTGAAAACTTGCACCTTATCGGTCTTGACCGTGATGAGCAGGCACACGAACTAGCAGGCGCTCGATTGAAGCCATTCGAGGATCGCATCGATCTAGTGCACGCTGTCTACGATGAGATCGCAGACGTAGTCGAGGACTTGGGCTTCCCAGGCATTGACGGCGTGCTCTTCGACCTTGGTGTTTCCTCGCTGCAGCTCGACGAGCGTGAGCGTGGCTTCGCTTACTCCTACGACGCACCTCTAGACATGCGAATGGACACTTCCGTAGGGCCAACCGCAGAGGACCTAGTCAACGACTTGGACCGCGAGGAACTGCTGCGGATCATTCGACAGTGGGGCGAAGAAAAATTCGCCGGACGGATCTCGACCGCAATCGTTGAGGCACGTGCCGAATCGCGAATCACCACTACCGCCGAACTGGTCGAAATCATTCGTCGAGTCGTGCCGGCGGCGGCTGCTCGCAATGGCGGCCACCCGGCCAAACGAACTTTCCAGGCACTGCGCATCGCAGTCAACGAGGAACTAGACGTTCTTGAACGTGCTATCCCAGCAGCAATGGGCGCACTGAACGTCGGGGGACGAGTTGTTGTGATGAGCTACCACTCCTTGGAAGACAAGATCACCAAGCGCCACTTTGTCCAAGGTGGCACATCTTCGGCCCCTCCGGGATTCCCGGTAGAGCTTGAAGAACATAAGGCTGAATATAAGGTCCTTACCAAAGGCACCGAAAAGCCGAGCGACCAGGAAATTGCAGAAAATTCCCGCGCAGCCTCAGCTCGTTTACGAGCTGTGGAGCGAGTGTTGAAGAGGAGCTAGGATGAGCCAACGAGCCCCGCGTCGCGTGCAGAATGCTGCAATCGTGAACAACCAACCAGTTGTCCAAGGCAACACTGCACGAGCCTTACGCCCAGAGCCCGTGCTCGCTAGCGAGTTGCCAAAGAGTGATTTGCGACAGCGAGTGACTCTTTCTTTGGTCCCACGGATCAGAGAAACAAACCGACGCTCCATGGTCACCATGTCAGCAGTCCTCGTTTTGCTCGCCTTCAGCGTTATCGTCACCCTGGTGTTGCTCAACACTTCTGTGGCACAGCGTCAGTACGACATCGTCTCGCTGCGCAATCAGGAACGTGCTCTTTCGCAAGAGAATCAATCATTGCTCAAAGAAGCGCAGTCCCTGGGTGCACCTCAGGCACTGGCTGCCAAGGCTAAAGATCTGGGTCTGGTTTCACCAGGTGCTCCTGGATTGATCAGCCTTTCGGAGAGCAAAGTGACTCAGGACGCTGAAGTAGCAGTCAAGGCTAAGGACAGCAAGCAAGAGTACGGCACATTGCCTCTGCCAGGCTCAACGACCAGCGAGAGCAAGAAGACTGAGTCAAAGGCTAAGGAAGAAAAGTCCTCGACTCCAAAGACCACTGTGGGTAAAACCTCACAAGAAGCAAATGATTCCACTGCTTCGGCTCAGGATTCCAAGGAAACCGTGGTGACTACCGCAAAAAGCAACCGCGAGGTAGCTGATAACGGTCGCCCGGTATTCCAGGAATCAGAGCTCAATGGCGGCACGATCCCGGCTCCAAGCACCAAATCCCCAGCAGGGTAGCCAGATCTTCCTAAGCTAGATAAGAGCTAGCGGATACTGCTGGAAACCACGCTGAGGGAAAGTTAGGTTCATTGTGAGCTCGACGGCAATCGACACTGTGAAAAAGCGGATGCGCTTCGTACTGCTTCTCTCGGTAATCTTGTTGGTGGTGATCCTGGGCCGGTTGGTTTGGGTCCAGGGCATCAACGCAACTTCCGTCGCCAACGCAGCCCAGGAAAATCGCGAACGCCAAGAAACCATTGCTCCGACCCGTGGCTCCATTGAGGACCGCAACGGAACAACTCTGGCCGTCTCAGTTGATCGCTACGATCTTGTCATCGACCAGCGCCAGCAGGATGAAAACATCCGCCGCGCAAAACGCGATGGTTCCAACGGCCACGAGATGGTCTCTTGGGATCAGGCCATTGATGAACTAGCTGATGCGTTAGATCAAGACCGCGAAGAACTGGCAAAAAGGTTCGCCCGCAAGGAGATGCAACTCCTAAAGGCTACGTAGTCCTTGCCAAGAGCGTGACTCCAGAAGTCCGCAACGAAGTTAACGAAATCGGCATTCCTCGCCTGTCTTCCTTGCTACGCAGCGAGCGCCAGTACCCACAGGGCGTCATTGCCGGACCACTTTTGGGGTTCGTCAAAAACTCTGAAGACCAGACCTCGGTAGTTGGTGCCGAAGGTTTGGAACTGAGCCAAGAAGATCATTTGGCTGGAACCGAAGGTAGTCGCAAATACGAGATCAGCGCCGACGGCGTTCGTATCCCGGTGACCGAGGTTGAAGAAACTCCTGCAGTTAATGGTCAGGACGTTTTGCTGACCATCGACTCAGATATCAACTACGTGGCTCAGCGCGCTGCTGAAAAGAAGCGCGACGAGTTCAACGCCGAGTGGGTTTCCGTGGTTGCCATGGAAGTTAAGACCGGCAAGATTCTGGCTATCGGTGACTCTGCCGAGCTTGATCCCAATGACCCGGGCGCGACCGATCCTGAGTTCCGTCACTCCACATCCATTACTCGTGCCTTCGAGCCAGGTTCCACCGGTAAAGCAGCAATCTTCGCTGCGGCCATTGATCAAGGTGTTGTTAAGCCCACCGACGTGATGACCGTGCCGAACAAGAAGACTTTCACCAAGGAGACCATCAACGACTCCTTGCGGCACCCAACCTACGACATGACTGTCGCCGGTGTCTTCGCCCGTTCATACAACACCGGTACGGTGATGATCGGTAGCAAGATGAGCAAGCAGACCCGCTATGACTACATGAGGGCCTTTGGACTGGGAACTCCCATCCAGGTTGGCCTCAATGGTGCTAGTGCAGGCCAGCTGGCCAAGCCAGAAAATTGGGACCGTCGTCAGCAGTACACCACCATGTTCGGTCAGGGCTACTCGCAGACTGTGCTCCACACTGCCTCGATCTTCCAGACCTTGGCCAACGGTGGCGTGCGACTTTCTCCAAGTCTGATCGAAGGCTACCGAAACGATGATGGTTCGGTCACTAAGATTCCTGACCCAGAGCAGAAACGCGTGGTCAAAGAAACCACAGCCAAAGAGATGCTTAAGGTCATGGAATCCGTGGTCGACTACGGAACCGGCTACAAGGAAGCCATCCCCGGATACCGCGTTGGTGGTAAGACCGGTACCGGTCAGGCCGCGGGTGATAAGGGCTACGACGGCTATACTTATTCCTTTGCAGGTGTAGCACCTTTGGAAGACCCACAGTACGTAGTTGTCGCAACCATGTATCGCCCTAAGGGTGACTGGAAAGCCTTCACGGTCGCTGACACGTTTACCGACGTGATGAGCCACACGCTTAACACATTCAACGTGCCACCGAGCACAACAGATTCAGAGGCGTATGACGTCTTTGCAGGTAAGGAACAAAAGAAATCTTGGTAGCCCAGAATCCCGGAACTCCACGCGAGTTGGAGCGGTACCTTCGTCCAGAGAACATGGCCGGCTTGGGCTTTGAACAGGTCTGCGGCGCTGCTGGCGCGGTTCGAACGCGAACTGCGTTCAACGCTACCGTGCAGGTTTTCGGAGTAAGCCTGAACCCGCAAGTTATCCAGCCAGGCGATGTCTTCCTTGGCATCTCCGGGGCGAAGCGTCACGGCGCAGAATTTGTTGACACCGCGATCTCCAATGGCGCGGTCGCGATTATCACCGATACCGCCGGACTGGAGTTACTGCCCGAAGACCTGTCCATTCCGGTCGCCGTGGTTGCCAACGTACGTAAATCTGCAGCGCAGATTGCCCAGGCTGTGTATGGCACCAAGGACAAGAGCCCAACGCTGTTCGCAGTCACCGGGACCAACGGCAAAACCACCACCACCTTCATGATTCGTTCGATTCTTGAAGCGCTCGGTGAAGTGACCGGACTGATCGGCACCATCGAAATGTCTGCGCGGGGTCAAATTATCCCCAGCGTTCTAACCACTCCTGAATCAACCCAGCTTCACGGAGTACTGGCGCGCATGGCGCAGCAGGACGTCACCAGCGTGGCCATGGAAGTCTCCAGTCACTCCTTGAGTTATGGACGCGTTGACGCGCTGAACTTTGCGGTGGCCGGTTACACCAACCTCACCCAGGATCACTTGGACCTTCACGGGACCATGGAAGATTACTTCCAGACCAAGGCCGAGTTGTTCACTGCTGAACACAGCCAGAGCGCGGTCGTGATGGTTGATGATCAATACGGGGCACGGCTAGCAGACCAAGCCCAGATCCCTACCTTGTCGCTGAGCTTGGATGAAAGCAATACCGCTGCACATTGGCGAGTCATCGAGTTGGAGCACTCTGGGCTCGGCCATAGCTTCACCTTGGCACACCGCGACGGACAGGTACTGCGCACCCGCACCGCGTTGCCCGGCATGTTCAACGTAGCTAACGCCGCGCTAGCAACCGTCATGGTGCTCGCAAGCGGAGTAGAACTTGACGCTTTGCAAAAGGCGCTGGATGCCAAGGATCCGCTTTCGGTGGCCGTTCCAGGTCGAATGCAGGTCGTGGCCGAGTCACCGGTTGCAGTCGTCGACTTCGCGCACAACTCTGATGCCTTGGCCAAAGCCTTGGACTCGATCCGTCCTGGTGCTAACGGGCGACGCATTATCGTCTTTGGCGCCACCGGTGAACGAGATAAGACCAAGCGCCCAGATATGGGAGCCGTGGCAGCGCGTCACGCGGACATTGTCATCGTCACCGATGATGATCCACACGGTGAAGCACCAGAACCGATTCGTGAACAAGTGGCGGCCGGAGCGCAAGAGGTCATCCGCAACGAACGCGGCGAAACGGTGCTCTACAACATCGCGCCACGCGCCAAAGCCGTGGAATTCGCTGTGAGTTTAGCCAAGAGCAACGACGCAATCCTCGTAGCCGGTCGTGGCCACGAAGTAAGCCAAGACGTTGCGGGAATTGATGTAGAACTCGACGATCGTGTGGAATTAGCCAACGCGCTAAATCTTCATGGATTTGTGACCAAATCCTAGATTGAACAAGACCACTATCGCCTCCGCACGAGTGTAAAGTCCTTAATGCCATGATTGAACTGTCTTTGACTGACCTACTGAAGATCACCGGGGAGAAGCGAGTGCTACAGTCGCTTCCGACACGCTGATCACTTCCGTGACCACGGATTCGCGTGAAGTTACTTCAGGCTGCTTATTTGTAGCCAAGCCCGGAGAATTCTCCGACGGACACGCGTTTATTGATCGCGCTTTAGCCTCCGGAGCCGTACTAGCTCTGGCAGAACGGCTGACCTACGACGATGCCCGGAACGTACATCCGGCCATCATCGTTGATGACGCTGTTGAGGCAATGGGCAAGATCGCCGCTCACATTGTTCAGTACCTGAAAGCCAAAAACGACGCCAAGGTGGTTGGCATTACCGGTTCGGCCGGAAAAACTACCACCAAGGACTTGCTAGCGTCGATCCTTTCGGACGTGGCACCGACGGTGTCACCCATCGGCTCCTACAACGGTGAAGTTGGCGTACCGCTGACGGTGTTCACTGCGACGGAACAAACTAAGTACCTTGTTATCGAGATGGGCGCTACTGGCCTTGGCCACCTCACCTACCTCACCGACATGGTGCACCCGCAGGTCGGAGTGGTGCTCTGTGTTGGTACCGCCCACGCCGGTGAATTTGGCGGCGTGCAAAACATCGAGAAGGCCAAGGGCGAACTTGTTCAAGCTTTGGACACCGATGGCATCGCAATTCTGAACGCTGATGATTCCCGTGTGGCTCGCATGGAAGACCGGACCTCCGGTGAAGTGCGTTTCTTTGGCACCAGCGAGCACAAACCAGAACGGGCAGGGGTCTGGGCCAGCGACATTGTGGTCAATTCTGCAGGACAGCCGCAGCTCACCCTTGAATTCCCTAACGGTTACAGCCAGCGGATTACCTCCGGGCTGCTCGGCCGACACCACGTCAGCAATATCTTGGCAGCTGCTAACGCGGCCTACGCACTAGACATCGACCCTGAGGCCATCGCCTCAAGCCTAGACGGACGGGCCGCCGGTAGCCGTTGGCGCATGGAGCGTATCGAACGCGCCGACGGGGTGAGCATCATCAATGATGCCTACAACGCCAACCCTGAATCCATGCGTGCCGCTCTGGTAACGCTGGCAGAACTGGGACTGGGCGAAGACGGTGCACCGGGTCGACGCACCTGGGCCGTACTGGGTGAAATGCTTGAACTCGGTGATGAACGAATTCACCAACATGACTTGCTCGGACGCTTAGCCGTTCGAATGAACATTAAGAAACTGGTTGTTGTTGGATCCGGCGCTAAGCCGGCTTACAACTCGGCCGTGCTTGAAGGTAGCTGGGGCGACGAGGCGTACTACGTTGAAAGCGTGGACGAAGCTCGTGAACTGCTGCAAGCTGAACTTCAACCAGGGGATATTGCCCTATTCAAGTCCTCTAATGGGGCCGGTCTGCGCTTCCTTGGCGACGACATCGCAGCATTCGTGAAGGAAGGCGAAGACGCGTGATCGCATTGATCTTGGGGGCTGGCATTGCCCTCGTTTTGACCATGGTGGCAATGCCGCTGTACATCAAACTGCTTACTGCTAAGCAGTATGGCCAAGTGGTTCGTGATGATGGACCAAACTCCCACGCCGTAAAGTCAGGCACCCCAACTATGGGTGGCGTGGTCTTTGTGCTCGCGGTATTTGTTGCATACTTCGCCACTCACGGCATCCTTGCCTTGATGGGACGCTCATCCTCTGGCATCACCGCCAGCGGATTACTTGCCCTGCTGCTCTTTGGAGGCATGGGTCTGGTCGGCTTCCTAGATGACTTCATCAAGATCTTTAAGAAGCGTTCCCTGGGGCTACGCGCATGGCAGAAGATCGTCCTTCAGGCGATTTTTGGTATCAGCTTTGCGGTGATGGCCTTGCAGTTCCCTAACGAACGCGGCCTGACCCCGGGCTCCACCGCGATCTCATTCCTTCGCGACTCCAACATTGATCTGGCATTTGCTGGACCGTTACTTGGACTCATCCTGTTTGTGATCTGGGCGAACTTCATCGTTACCGGTACCACTAACGCGGTGAACCTCACCGACGGTCTGGACGGGCTAGCAACCGGTGCGGCAATTATGGTCTTTGGTGCCTACACCCTGATGGGGATCTGGCAGCAGAACCAAGCGTGCGCCAACATCAGCTCGATGGATGTTTGCTACTCGGTTCGTGACCCACAGGACCTGGCCCTGCTTGGTGCCACCCTCTCCGGTGCACTGATCGCTTTCCTTTGGTTCAACGCCAAGCCTGCCAAGATCTTCATGGGCGACACCGGCTCGTTGGCTATTGGTGGCGCCATTGCCGCGTTCGCGATCCTCTCGCGCACCCAGCTGTTGCTTGTAGTCATTGCCGGTCTGTTTGTCATCGTTGCACTCTCGGTGATCATCCAGGTGGGTTACTTCAAGATCTCCGGTGGTAAGCGTGTGTTCAAGATGGCACCGTTGCAGCACCACTTTGAACTTTCGGGCTGGTCCGAAGAAAACGTCGTAATTCGATTCTGGATCCTTGCCGGCCTCTTTGTGGCTGCCGGTTTGGGACTCTTCTACTCTGAATGGGTTGTCGCACTGTGAGCGCAGATGCCAAAGAACTTTTGGACTCACTAACTAGCTGGGATGCTAACTGGAAAGGTTTGCGTGTTGTTGTTGCAGGCATGGGGCTTTCCGGCTTCTCCGCCGCCGACACACTGATCGAGCTGGGCGCCATCGTCACCGTCATTGACGGCAAAGATGATGAGAAGAACCAGCAGCGTGGCGAAACGCTCAAGATTGTTGGCGCCCACGAAGTATTGCTTGGTGCCGAACACGTTACCTCCCTACCATTGGTAGCTGGCGAACAAGCACAGCTGGTGATGGTTTCACCGGGCTGGAATCCACGTAACCCAGTGATCGCGCAAGCTGCGGATCTGGGAATTGCTATCTGGAGCGACATTGAGCTGGCCTGGCGTGTGCAAAACCGTGCCGGCCATGTGGCTCCAAAGTGGTTGGCGATTACCGGTACCAACGGTAAAACCACCACGGTGGGCATGACCGAATCGATCTTGCGTGCAGCCGGCCTGAAGGCCATCGCCGTAGGAAACGTTGGCACCCCGATTCTTGATGCAGTTCGCGAACCGGTTGAATACGACGTTTTTGCCGTAGAACTCTCCAGCTTCCAGCTGCACTACACCCACAGCATCTCGCCGTTGGCCTCCGTGGTTCTGAATATCGCAGAAGACCACGTTGACTGGCACGACGGCTTTGAGAACTACAAGGACGCTAAAGCGAAGATCTACGAGCGCACTCAAGTCGCTGCGATCTTTAACGCTGAAGAAGAAGTCACCATTTCGATGGTGGAAAATGCTGACGTCATTGAAGGCTGCCGTGCTGTTGGCTTCACCACTGATACTCCAGCAGTATCCATGCTTGGCATCGTGGAGAACCTGTTGGTTGACCGTGCTTTTGTTGAAGATCGCAAATCGAGTGCCGCTGAACTGATCCCGCTGGATCAGATCGGTGAGATTGTTCCTCGGCACACGGCAGCCAATGCAGCCGCAGCAGCGGCACTGACCCGTGCCTATGGCGTTGAACCAGAAGCCGTGTTTAACGGTTTGAGCGGTTTTGATGCTGGTGAACACCGCATCCAAGCAGTAGCTCGAAAGAACGACATCCTCTGGATCAACGATTCTAAGGCGACCAACCCACACGCCGCGGACGCCTCCTTGGCTGCCTTTACGCGTGTTGTCTGGATCGCCGGCGGCCTATCTAAGGGTGTTGAATACGAAGAGTTGGTCGCTAAGCACGCACACCGCTTGGCTAAGGTGCTGGTGATCGGAACCGACACCGCGGCACTGATTAAGGCTCTGGCTGCCAAGGCTCCGGATGTTGAGGTCATCAACATCACCGCTCTGGCACAGTCGGCACAATTGAGTGAACCAACCGGCACCGACGTCATGGCTCAGGCCGTGGCGAAGGCTGGCGAAATCGCTGAGCCAGGGGACACCGTACTCATGGCACCTGCGGCGGCTTCGATGGATCAATTCAGCTCTTATGCCCAGCGTGGCAACGCGTTTATCAGCGCCGTCAGTGATCTGATGGATAAAGCTGGCGAAGAGAACTAAGCAACCGTTTACCGTACAGATGACACCAAGGCAGGAGGCACCGATGGCGACAGAGCAACATCAGCCAGCCACGGGGGCCGCAGCAAAAACTCCCTTGTTGAGCAAACTGATTGGCACGGTTGAAAGTGCCAGCGGACGCATGGCGTCCATGGATTACTGGATGGTCCTTGCGATCTCGGTAGTACTGGCCATCTTCGGAGTATTGATGGTGCAGTCCTCCGCCTCGGTGGAAGCCATCGCCAAAGGCAAAGACGGCTTCACCGTAGCCCTATCGCAGGCGATGTTCGCCGGCGTGGGCATCCTGTGCATGCTAGGTATGCAGTTCCTCAAACCAACCAAGCTCAAAGCTCTGGCTTGGCCGGCAGTTTTTGGTGCACTGTTGTTGCTGTTCATGGTTGCCTTTACCCCGTTGGGTCACACCGTGCTGGGTAACCGAAACTGGATCAGGATCGGCCCTTTAGGCTTGCAGCCAAGTGAGTTCGCAAAGTTGGCTTTGGCCGTTTTTGCCGCCTTCATGCTTGAGAAGAAGCAGCACATGCTGCACGACATCAAGCACTTGGTCATCCCGGTCGTCGCTCCGGTTGGCATCGGCATTGTTGGCCTGGTGGTTGTCGGTAAAGACGTTGGTACTGCACTGGTGCTGCTGATGGTGATCGCCACAGCGATGTTCCTTGGCGGAATTCGCATGAAGTGGTTGGCCGGCTTCGCAGCCGTAGGCCTTGTTGGCATGGCCATCGCCGTTATGGGATCTTCCAACCGACGTCAGCGTGTGCTTGCGTGGCTGGATACCGATTGTGGTCCTAGCGACCAGCTTTGTTACCAGGCAAGTATGGGTCTGCACGCTTTCGCCTCCGGTGGCTGGTTTGGTGTGGGCGCCGGGCAGTCCCGCATGAAGTGGTCTTATGTGCCAGAAGCCCAGAACGACTTCATTTTCTCCATTTTGGGTGAAGAGTTTGGTCTGATTGGTGTGCTCTTCGTACTTGCTATGTTCATCGTCTTGGCCCTGGCTATGTACCGCATTGCGATTCGAGCCAACGACATGTACACCAAGGTGCTCATGGGTTGCTTGATGGCGTGGGTCGTTGGCCAGACGTTCGTAAACTTAGGTACGGTTACCGGAGTGCTTCCGGTCATTGGTGTCCCGCTACCGTTTATCTCATCCGGTGGTTCGGCCATGCTAGCCATTATGTTGGCCATGGGCTTTGTCCTGTCATCTGCTCGGGCTCAGAAGCTAGCTTTTGAAGCCAGCGCAGAGAAGAACCTGAACAAAACCAAGCCAACTAAGCAAAAGTAGCGCACCGTTCGCCACACAAACGTTGACGCCCTGAATTCATATTGAAGGGTACCAAGCCCGTACGTTCGGGGCCAAAGGAGTAGAAGAGCAGATGAGCGAAGCAATGCGTCTTGTCGTCGCTGGCGGAGGAACTGCTGGCCACATCTCACCCATGCTGGCGATTGCCGATGCGGTGAAAGTTGAACAAGCCGGTGCACAGATCACTGCCTTGGGTTCCCCTGGCGGTCTGGAAACCAAACTGGTTCCAGAGGCCAGCTATCCCTTGGAGCTGATCCCTAAAGCACCCATGCCTCGCAGCCTGAATCTTGACCTGTTTAAGTTCCCGTTCCGTTTCCTCACGGCACTGAACCAAGCTAAGCGTGTGCTTAAAGAAACCAAGGCTGAAGCGGTACTCGGGGTGGGAGGCTACGTCTGCACCCCGGCCTACCTAGCTGCCAAGCAGCTACGGATCCCGATCTTTGTTCACGAGGCTAACTCCGTGGCAGGTATGGCCAACAAGCTCGGCGCAAAATCAGCCGTCTTTGTGGGAACCACTTTTGCGCAGACCGGACTTCCCGGCGAAGTCCAAGTTGGTATGCCAATGCGCTCCAACGTGGCACAGATGGATCGTCACGCGTTGCGCGATGAAGCTCGTGCGTACTTCGGCGTTCCAGATGCCAAGCCGATCCTGTTGGTCACCGGTGGATCCTCGGGTGCGCAGAGTATCAACACTGCTATCGCCGACTCGCTTGATGAGCTTCATGCAGCCGGAGTGCATACCGTGCATATCACCGGACGAGGCAAGCAGATTCTTAACTCCGAGGGCCAGCTTTTGGAACACGAGGGTTACACCCAGGTTGAGTACGTTGACCGTATGGAGTATGCCTACGCCGTGGCCGATCTGATGGTCTGCCGCTCCGGTGCAGGAACCGTGTGCGAACTAGAAGTTGCCGGCACCGCAGCCGTTTTGGTCCCACTGCCAATCGGCAACGGAGAGCAAAAACTTAATGCCCGTGCTTTGGTCGCTGCTGGGGGAGCGCTCTTGGTCTCTGATGACGAATTTTCCAAGAGCTATGTCACCGAAAATGTCATCACATTGCTCGGCGATCAGCATAAACTTGAACAGATGTCTCAAGCAGCTGCCTCGTTAGGGCAGCGCGACGCCGCACAAATCATGGCGCGTCGAATTATTGAAGAAGTTTCAACCCGCCGTGGTGCGGGTCAGGAAGGCTAGAACCATGGCACTGCGCGCCAACGAACTGCACACTGAACTCGGCAAAGTACACCTCATGGGCGTTGCCGGGGTCGGAGTATCTGCGGTGGCTCGATTGCTACTGGACTACGGGCTGGAAGTTTCGGGCACCGACGCTAAGGACCTGCCGGTTCTGGACGGATTGCGTGAACGCGGAGCTCGAATCCATATTGGCTACGATCCTGCCAACTTGGGTGACGCCCAAACTGTGGTGATCTCTTCGATCATCAAGCCGGGAAACCCAGAATACGATGAGGCCGTACGTCGTGGCCTGAAGATTCTGCACCGTTCACAGGGCTTGGAAGCTACCATGCGAGGCCACGAGAAGGTCGTGACCGTCGCCGGTACTCACGGAAAAACCACGACCACTTCGCTGACCGCTCACATGCTCAAGGCTGTTGGCACACGCCCCAGCTTTGCAGTAGGCGCAAATATCCCAAGCTTGGGTACCAATGCGGAGCTTGGTGCAGGCGGATACTTTGTTGCCGAAGCCGACGAATCCGATGCGTCGTTCCTGAACTACCGACCTGACGTGATCATCGTGACCAACGTCGAGGCCGATCATCTGGATCACTACGGAACCGCCGAAGCAGTACACCAAGCCTTTGTGGACTTCGCTTGGTTGCTGCCAGAAAATGGTCTGCTGATTTGTTGCGCGGATGATCCAGGCGCTAACGACCTGGCCAATAAGATGCGCGCCGAACGCAGCGACCTGCGTGTGCGTACCTACGGGTTTAGCGAGCATGCTGATCACCGTCTCTCTGCGGCGCAGGCCACAGCAGACGGACGCTTTACCGCCAATATTGACCTAGGTGACGGTCAGAAACACACCATGGATCTGGCTGTACCTGGCCAGCACAACCTACTCAACGCTGCCGCAGCACTGAGTGTTGCGCTGGACGCAGGCCTTGACGCTGACCAAGCACTGCAGGCGCTCGCAAGCTTCTCCGGTGCAGCGCGCCGCTTTGAGTTCAAGGGAGAAGTCGGTGAAGTTCGGGTCTATGACGACTACGCGCATCACCCAACTGAAGTTTTGGCCGCTTTGTCCGCGGGGCGCACTGTTGCCGGTGAAGGCAAACTTCACATTGTTTTCCAGCCGCACCTGTTTAGCCGCACCAAGGAGTTCTACCGAGAATTCGCGCAGGCACTTTCGCTGGCGGATTCAGTGGCAGTCTTGGAAATCTACCCGGCTCGCGAAGAGCCGATCGAAGGCGTGACCAGTGAGCTGATTTCCTCGCGGATTGAAGTTCCTTCACACGTCTTTGAACCTGCTTCTGCGGTCGCACACGTGATCGAGAAGGCAGAACCCGGAGATGTCGTGATGACCATCGGCGCCGGTGATGTCACCGCGCTGGGTCCTGAAATCGTGAAATCACTGAGCTAACGCAATCAGGCAATAGTCGTAGGCCAATGACATTGGTCGTACCAACCACACAAGGCGTTCCATGGGTGAAGAATCAAAAGTCGTAGTACTTCCGGAAAGTCCGGAGAAGAAGCGACGTAAGCTGCTGATCATTATCTCGGTGAGCATTGTGGTGCTCAGCCTCGTTGCAGTGCTTATTTTGAGTTTTTCTCCTTTGCTGGCAGCGAAGAAAATTGAAGTCTCTGGCACCAAGCTGACTGACGCTAAAAAGTTGACGCAATCTTTGGAGCCGCTGAAGGGCACTCCCCTTCCACGAATTTCGGAGTCCAAGGTTCAGGAACTGATCGGTGAGCAGCCAGCCATCGACAGTGTGGTCGTTAAAGCACAGATGCCAAATACCTTGGTGGTAGAAGTTATCGAGGCGGATCCGGTGGCCATCTTGGTTGATGGCGACAAGCAGTATCTAGTCTCTGAGACCGGCAAGAAGCTTCGTACCTTGGGCAAAAAAGACAAGACGAAACTTCCGAAGATCAAAGCCAGCAATGAAACCAAGGACCCTGAGAAGTTTAAGTTGTTGACCAGCATCTTGAGCTCAGTGGATCAGGAAGTGTTGAAGGAAGTTACAACAGCGACCCTGTCCAAAGCAGGCTTTGCAGAACTTGCCCTTCCCAAGAAGCGCACGCTGATTTGGGGAGACAATACGAAGTCTGCACTAAAAAACCAGGTAGCGAAGATTTTCGTGAAAGAGCTTGGCGACAAGGATTCAGCCAAGACCACCATCGACGTTACCAACCCAGAGAATCCAGTGGTTTATTAAGTCTCGGCCTTATGGGCGCGGGAGGACGAATAAGCCGACAAATTCTGGAAAGATAGTTTTGAACAAGCGACACGCCTCGGCGGTCGTTGCACAAAGACCACACGACTCATAGCGTTTCTTATAACGACAGCTTGACAGAACCTAAAGCTTAAGGCTAAAGATGAAGGTTTTGAGCTGAAGTCGTGACATATGTAGCACATCTAACAAGGGAAGCGGGACGTGGCAGCTCCACAGAATTACCTCGCGGTCATTAAAGTCGTCGGAATCGGCGGTGGCGGTGTAAACGCAGTCAATCGAATGATCGAAGTCGGTCTTAAAGGCGTAGAATTTATCGCCATTAACACCGATGCTCAGGCTCTGCTTATGAGTGATGCCGACGTCAAACTAGACGTAGGACGCGAACTTACTCGCGGCCTGGGCGCTGGTGCTAACCCTGATGTGGGACGCCAGGCAGCTGAAGATCATGTAGAAGAAATCGAAGACGTCCTACGTGGCGCAGACATGGTCTTCGTTACCGCTGGCGAAGGCGGTGGCACCGGTACTGGTGGCGCACCAGTAGTTGCACGCATTGCGCGTTCGCTTGGTGCACTGACCATCGGTGTTGTCACCCGTCCGTTCACCTTCGAAGGTCGCCGTCGTGCGAACTCCGCCGAGTCGGGCATTGAAGCTCTGCGCGACGAAGTAGATACTTTGATCGTGATTCCGAATGATCGACTGCTCTCGATCTCGGATCGCAACGTTTCGGTTCTGGATGCATTCCGCCAGGCCGACCAGGTCCTGCTCTCCGGTGTGCAGGGCATCACCGACTTGATCACTACCTCCGGTTTGATCAACTTGGACTTCGCCGACGTTAAGTCTGTTATGCAGGGTGCGGGTTCCGCACTCATGGGTATCGGCTCGGCACGCGGTGAGGATCGTGCAGTCAAGGCTGCCGAACTCGCAATCGCTTCGCCACTTCTTGAAGCATCCATCGATGGCGCACACGGCGTGTTGCTCTCCATCCAGGGTGGCTCGGACCTCGGTCTGTTCGAAATCAACGAAGCCGCTCGCCTGGTGCAGGAAGTTGCTCACCCGGAAGCTAACATCATCTTCGGTGCCGTCATTGACGATGCCCTGGGCGATGAAGCACGCGTCACCGTGATTGCTGCTGGTTTTGACGAGCCAGATGTAACCAGCAAGCCAATGGCACCGGTTGCAGCAAAGCCAGCTGTATCTTCGCGTCCAGTTGAGCCAGTACCTGCATCAGTACCTGAACACCAGGCCCCTGCGGCACCTGCAGCTGCAAAGCCAGCTCCGGTTGCTGAAGAAAAGCCTGCTGAGAACAACGGCTCGTTCCAGGATCTTCCTGACGTTGTCGATTCGGACCTCAACGGTTCGAACGACGATCTGGATGTTCCTGACTTCCTGAAGTAAAAACAGCGAGAAGCTGAGCAGTGCTACATTTCACGTCGGACCTCGATCCGAGTATTCAGTTGGCGTTTACGTCGCAAGAAGAGGGAAACCTCGCCTTGCACGTGGATGACGATCCCCGCCTGGTAGCGGAGAATCGTAGCCGGTTGGAAGACTCGATCGGGGTTCGACGTTTCTCGCTTAATTTCATGAACCAGGTGCACTCAGCCGATGTCTTCAAAGTGCAACCGGTGGAGCGTAGCTCATGGCTTGAACCGCCGGCACCTACTTGTGATGGATTGGTTGATCCTACGGGCAAGCAGCCATTGGCTGTAATGGTCGCTGATTGTCTTCCGGTGCTCTTTGTTGGCACAGATGCACAAGCTGATCGCACGTTCGCCGCAGCAACGCATGCAGGACGTCGCGGACTGCTCGATAATATTCTCACTCGTACGGTCCAAGAGCTTCGGGCGCTGGGTGCAGATCAAATCGAAGCGATTATTGGACCTTCTATTTGCGGACGATGCTACGAAGTATCAACCGAAATGGCGGAGGAGTCCGAGTCGCTCCGGGCGGGTATTCGATCTGAAACTCGCTGGGGGAGTGCAGGACTTGATTTGCCGGCTTCGGCCGAACGAGAGCTTGTTGAGCTCGGTGTTCAGGTACGCCAAAGCGAGGTCTGTACCTTGGAAAACGAAAGCTATTATTCGTACCGTCGCACACCAAGTGCCGGACGACTTGCTGGACTGATTTGGTCCGCAGCGTAGACGTGCGCGACACACCGCGCAGAATTGAACGAATAAACGATGTCTGCCGAAATTTGTACGGTAGCGTCGAAGTAGCGGAAGCATGCAATGGGGTTGCATGCAAGGGATAAACAAGGAGAAACATCGTGGCTGACGGTCTACGTAAGGCAATGGTATATCTCGGCTTGGCGGACGCCGTCGAGCAAGAAGAAACCCATACAACATACTCCGAGCCTAAAAGCCAGGTGCGTGTTGTTGAGGATGCTGCTCCATCGCAGCGCCCTGCAGAAACCCCACGTCCGCAAGCTGTCGCAAGGCCAGCTGCAGCGCAATCACAAGCTAGAGAACCAGAGACGGAATACCGTGCTCCGGTCACCCCAATCAAGCGTGCCCCTTCAGTACGGGATGAGGATTCCGAATTGCGTCAGATTACAACCGTTCACCCACGTTCTTACAACGATGCCAAGATCATCGGTGAGAACTTCCGTGACGGAATCCCGGTGATTATGAACGTCACCGATATGGGCGAGACCGATGCCAAGCGCCTCGTTGATTTCTCCGCCGGACTAGTTTTCGCCTTGCACGGCTCAATCGAGCGCGTGACTAACAAGGTCTTCCTACTTTCTCCTTCAACCGTTGAGGTGCTGGGAGAAGACCACAAGAAGTCTGAAGCTCAGGCTACTTTCTTCAACCAAAGCTAAGAGCCCAGGAGCACACACACAAATGGTGTTCGGGATCATCTATCTCGCTTTAGCAATTCTGCAGATACTACTGCTGATGCGAATTGTGCTGGATATTACTGAAAGCTTTGCTCGCCACTGGCAACCCAAAGGCATCGCATTGATTGCAGCTACTGCAATCGTGTCGATTACTGATCCTCCACTGCGCTGGTTGCGCAGGAGAATCAAACCACTAGATCTTGGCGGAATTCGTCTTGACCTGTCGTTTCTGCTGTTGTTCATCGTTGTAATGCTTGTCAAAGCAGTGGTGTACAGCGTAGGTACCAGTACAGGGATCTGATTAGGCGGTTTTCGTCTAGAACAGGGATTGTTCTGTGAGTTCAAACCCTGTAGATTCAAAGAATATGAGACACGAGCGTAAGCTTGATTTCGTATTTAGTGTCCAAATCGTTATATCCTTTAGGAAATAGTGCTCCGACTTCACCGGTCGCGACACTGACAACAAAGGTAAGTGTTTCGCAAGGCAAGACATGGTCGTGCGGAAATGATCCCAGTATTGAGGTGACCCAATGGCTTTAACGCCAGAAGACGTAGTCAATAAGCGGTTTCAGCCGACCAAGTTCCGTGAAGGCTATGACCAAGACGAGGTAGATGACTTCCTCGACGAGATCGTAGTGGAGCTGCGTCGCCTGACCGGTGAGAACGAAACTCTCCGCAGCCGACTTGCTGAGCTTGGTGAAGATGCCGGTTCGGTATCGAAGGAACAGACCGTTCCTGCACCAGTTTCGGCAGCTCCAGCAGCAAAGCCTGCTGAGGAGAAGAAGACCGAAACTAAGCCAGCAGAGCCAGCTAAGGCTGCAACTCCAGCTGCAAAGCCGGTTGTTGAAGAGAAGAAGGCTGAAGCAAAGCCTGCGGTTGCAGAGAAGCCAGCCGCAGCACCTGCTGTTGCTGCCGCTCCAGCACCTGCTGCTTCGACTGCATCAGCTGCCGCTGCAACTCCAGCAGCCGCTCCTCGTAGCGAATCCGCAGAGTCGGCAGCCAACGTGCTGTCGATGGCTCAGCGCTTGCACGATGAGTACGTTGCCTCCGGTGTTGAGCAGCGCGACAAGATCATCTCGGACGCAAAGACCGAGGCGAACACGCTGGTTACCTCTGCAGAGGAAAAGAGCCGCAAGACCTTGTCGGCTCTGGAACAGCAGAAGTCGGTTCTCGAACGTAAGCTTGAGCAGCTTCGTGGATTCGAGCGCGATTACCGTGCTCGCCTGAAGACCTACATCGAAGGACAGCTGCGTGACCTTGAGTCCCAGGGTTCGATCGATGCAGACGCAACCAAGTCGAACTAGTCGCTGACAGGTCAAAACCTGATCTAGCTATCTAGTAAGATCAACGGTGGTGCACGGATAATATCCGGGCACCACCGTTGACGTTTAAGAGGAATCAATAGGTATTACTGTGGACGCAGTTCAATCGGGGAAAAAATCCCTGTCACCCAAAAAGTTTCTGGGCCTGGGCCTAGTTATTGCCCTGATCGCCTTGGTACTGGACCAAGTCGTGAAGATCGCGGTGGAGCAGAACATGCATCTTGGTGAATCATTTGAAGTCATTCCAGGCTTCTTGAGCATTCACTATATTTTGAACCCTGGTGCAGCATTCTCCATCGGAGAAAACTTCACCATCATCTTTGCCATACTCCAAGCAGCAGTAGCGGTCTTCGTCATTTACCTGCTCAGCCGCAAAGTACTAGTACGCAGCTGGGCGATCGCACTGGGCGCTTTGCTTGGCGGAGTCCTAGGGAATCTAGGGGACCGCATTTTCCGCGACCCAGCCTTTGGATTTGGTCACGTAGTAGACATGTTCTCCGTGAATCACTTCGCAATCTTCAATGTTGCCGACTCCTTTATCGTCTGTTCGATGATCGCCGTCGCTTATATGCTCATTCGCGGTCGAAACCTTGATGGAACCATCGGAGATTCGCCAGCAGACGAGGACCACGGGTTGGATGAAACGGAGGCTAAGCCTTGATTTCCTCAGAGACGACAACGTACGAACTACTTGTGGACCCGGACGACGTAGGGGCACGGCTAGATGCCTACTTGGCACGTAGCCTTCAGATTCCTCGAACGCTTGCTCTAAGCCTTTGCAAGGACTCACAGATACAAGTGAATGGCCGCACGGTTTCAAAAGCTGTGAAGCTTAAAGCCGGTGACCAGCTATATGTGACCATCCCGCCACAACGTGATCCATTAGAAATTAAGGTTGAGAAAGTGGAAGAGCTGAAGATCATCGCTGATGACGATGACTATGTAGTCATCGACAAGCCGGTCGGCGTAGCAGCCCATCCTTCTCCTGGGTGGGTTGGCCCCACTGTGGTGGGCGCTCTCATGGCGGAGGGCTACAACATTTCTACCTCGGGTGCAGCAGAGCGTCAGGGGATCGTTCACCGTCTGGACGTTGGAACTAGCGGACTGATGGTGGTCGCAAAGTCGGAGCGTGCCTATACCGCCCTGAAACGAGCTTTCAAGGAACGCACCCCAAAAAGATCTATCACGCTGTCGTCCAAGGGTTACCTGATCCGCTGGAGGGCACCATTGATGCACCCATCGGACGCCACCCAGGGCATGACTGGAAGTTCGCCGTCCTTGAAGGCGGACGCCAATCGGTGACCCACTACAAGGTCATGGAAGCTTTTAGTCGTGCTTCACTGGTTGAAGTTCATTTGGAGACCGGTCGAACACACCAGATCCGTGTGCACTTCTCCGCCTTTGGACACCCCTGCGCCGGAGACCAAACCTACGGTGCAGATCCCAAGCTCGGGGCAGCTCTGGGCTTGACTCGTCAGTGGCTACATGCCAAGCGATTGGGCTTCAGTCACCCCGTGTCTGGGCAGTGGGTTGAATACGAAAGTGACTACCCAACAGACCTTGACGGTGCTCTTGAGTTGCTACGCGAAGGCGACTACTAAAGCAGATCGCATAACACCTCGCCGTGCCAGAGGCAACCTGTCGGGATAACCACAGCCACCGGGTGGGCTGTGGTGACCCAAAGGGTCCCGAAGAGTCGTTAGACTGTTTGGGTGAGTGCTACACGCGACGGATTTGTTCATCTTCATACCCACACCGAATATTCCATGCTGGACGGTGCTGCCCGACTCGGCGAACTTTTTGCTGAGGCTAATCGTCAAGGCATGGAGTCCCTGGCGATTACGGATCACGGCTATCTCTTCGGGGCCTTCGACTTCTGGAGGCAAGCCACCGGCGCTGGGGTCAAGCCCATCATTGGCGTCGAAGCGTATGTCACTCCGGGCACTGCCCGTAACGATAAAACCCGTGTGAAGTGGCGTACCGACGAGTCGCAAAAAGGCGACGACGTTTCCGGTGGTGGTCTGTATAACCACATGACGCTCCTGTCCTATAACAACGTAGGCATGAACAACCTCTTTAAAGGTTCATCGCGGGCATCGCTAGACTCCGTATTTGGTAAATACCCACGCTGGGATCGAGAGCTTCTCAACGAACACCACGAAGGCATTATCGCCACCACCGGTTGCCCTTCGGGTGAAGTGCAAACCAAATTGCGTCTGGGCCAGTACGACGCAGCCAAAGCTGCAGCTGCTGAGCTGCAAGATCTTTTTGGTAAAGAGAACTACTTCTGCGAGATCATGGACCACGGGCTGGAAATCGAGCGGCGCATTACCAAGGACTTGCTTCGTCTTGCCAAAGAACTGGACATTCCGCTCGTTGCCACCAACGACCTGCACTACACCCATGAAGAAGACGCGAAGGCTCACGAAGCCTTGCTGGCCATCAACTCGGGCTCGACCCTTGATGAGCCAACCTATGACCAGGGAGGTAGCCGCTTTGCGTTCTCCGGCACCGGTTACTACCTCAAGAGCGCGCGAGAAATGCGCGAACTCTTCAAGGAATTCCCTGAAGCCTGTGACAACACCCTAGCTATCGCAGACCGCGTTGAAGTCGACTTTGATACCAACGCCAACTACATGCCAAAGTTCCCTTGCCCGCCAGGCGAGGATGAAACCAGCTGGCTGATCAAGGAAGTCGACAAGGGACTTCACTACCGGTACCCGGACGGAATTCCCGAAGCTTCACGCAAGCAGGCGGACTACGAGCTTGATGTCATCATCAAGATGGGTTTCCCGGGTTACTTCCTGGTTGTTGCGGACTTCATCAACTGGTCCAAGAGCAACGGAATTCGCGTTGGTCCAGGACGTGGTTCTGGTGCAGGTTCGATGGTTGCTTACGCTATGCGTATTACCGACTTGGACCCGCTGGTTCACGGTTTGATCTTTGAGCGTTTCTTGAACCCTGAACGTGTTTCCATGCCCGACTTCGACGTCGACTTCGATGATCGCCGCCGTTCTGAGGTCATCAAGTACGTGACCGAGAAGTATGGCGATGAACGTGTATCCATGATCGTTACCTATGGTTCGATCAAGACCAAACAGGCACTGAAAGATTCCTCGCGTGTGCTGGGCTATCCCTTCAGCATGGGTGAAACCCTAACCAAGGCCCTACCGCCAGCGGTGATGGCCAAGGATATTGCCCTGAACGATATTGAAAACCCCGAAGCTAAGCGTTATTCCGAAGCTGGGGATTTCCGTAACCTGGTCGCTAATGACCCGGAAGCTGCCCGCGTCTTTGAAACTGCCAAGGGCCTTGAAGGTCTAAAGCGACAATGGGGCGTGCACGCGGCCGGCGTCATCATGAGTTCTGATCCCATCATTGATGTGGTCCCAATTATGCGCCGTATCCAAGACGGACAGGTCATCACGCAGTTCGATTACCCAACCTGTGAAGGCCTAGGCCTGATCAAGATGGACTTCTTGGGTCTGCGTAACCTCACTATCATTTCCGATGCTTTGGAAAACGTCCGGTACAACACCGGCGACGAAATCGATCTGGAAACCCTGGGCATTGAAGATGTCGAGGCTTATAACCTGCTAGCTCGCGGTGACACGCTAGGCGTGTTCCAGCTTGATGGCGGTCCGATGCGCTCGCTGCTGAAAATGATGCGCCCGGATAACTTTGAAGACATCTCCGCAGTTATCGCGCTTTACCGTCCAGGCCCCATGGGTGCTAACTCGCACACCAACTATGCCTTGCGCAAAACGGGTCTGCAGGAAGTTACCCCGATCCACCCTGAGCTTGAAGAGCCACTGGCCGATATCCTCGGTGGAACCTATGGCCTGATCGTTTACCAAGAGCAGGTTATGGCGATCGCGCAGAAGCTGGCCGGGTACTCCCTGGGTCAGGCAGATATTTTGCGCCGTGCCATGGGTAAAAAGAAGAAGTCTGAACTGGATAAGCAGTTTGCAGGCTTCAAACAGGGTATGAACGACAACGGGTATTCCGACGCTGCGGTGAAGACGCTGTGGGATATTCTGCTTCCATTCTCGGACTACGCCTTCAACAAAGCCCACTCGGCCGCCTATGGTGTGGTTTCCTACTGGACCGCATACCTCAAAGCGCATTACCCTGCCGAATACATGGCGGCGCTGCTGACCTCGGTTGGTGACGACAAAGACAAGCTTGCGCTGTACCTGAACGAATGTCGCCACATCGGCATCACCGTTTTGCCACCGGATGTTAACGAATCGGCGCTGAACTTTACCCCAGTGGGTAAGGACATCCGCTTTGGTATGGGCGCTATTCGAAACGTTGGTACCAACGCCGTGGCCGGCATCGTCGAGGCCCGTAAAGAAAAGGGAAACTACAACGACTTCAGTGACTTCCTGAGCAAGGTTCCAGCAGTAGTTTGCAACAAGCGAACCATTGAATCACTGATCAAAGCCGGTGCCTTTGACTCGCTGAAGCATCCGCGCCGAGCCCTGGTAGCGATCCACGAAGAAGCCGTCGACTCGGTGATTCAGGTGAAGCGCAACGAAGCAGCCAACCAATTTGACCTCTTCAGTGCGTTGGGTTCTGACGAAGCTTCAGAATCGATGAATGTTGCCATCCCAGACCTGCCGGACTGGGACAAGAAGGAAAAGCTCGCCTACGAGCGTGACATGCTCGGACTATACGTATCTGATCACCCGTTGCAGGGTTTGGGCTCAGCGCTTGACCAATATGCGGATATGCCTGTCACCCACGTACTTTCTGATGATGGACCTCAAGATGGGCACATCATTTCCATCGCGGGCATGATTTCCGGATTGCAGCGTCGAATTGCCAAGAAGAGTGGCAACCCGTACGCGCGCTGTGAAATCGAAGATCTTTCGGGCTCGATGGAAGTGATGTTCTTCGGGCAGGCCTACCAGCCGATTGCCGAGATCCTGGCCGATGACCTGCTCGTGGTCATCAAGGGACGCGTCCAGCGACGCGATGATGGATCAATCACGCTCAACGCACAAGAGATGATGATCCCGGAAATTTCCGAGGACGCCAACGGCGGTCCAGTGGTCATTGGCATTCCAACGCACAAGGCTACTGAATCACTGGTGCAACGACTGGGCGATGTACTTCGCACCCATAGTGGCAATACCGAAGTGCGCGTTAAGCTCACCGGTAGCCGCGGTACCTCATTGATGCGACTGGGAATGAACTTCCGAGTTAATCCGAATCCAGCCCTGTTTGGGGACCTCAAGGTGCTGCTCGGCCCGCATTGTTTGGACGTGTAAGCACAGTTTTAGTGACCGGGTGAGGTAATCAATAAAACCTCGCCCGGTCATCGGCGTTAAGCTTGATGTGTGAGCACTATTGAAGACACCGAATTTTCAGACCTCGCCACTATCGACTGGCGCAATGAAACCCTGAGCTATGCGCAGCTCAAGGCACACCTTCCACGCCCCGAAATGAACACGCAGACGGCAACCGTTGCGGTTCAAGGCATCATCGATGACGTTCGAGCTCGTGGCATGGAAACGCTCAAGGAGCTTGCCAAGCGCTTTGATCATGTGGAACTGGAACACACCCGCGTGCCACAGCATGAGCTGGATCGAGCTCTTGCAGAACTGGATCCTCTGGTTCGTGAAGCACTGGAAGAATCCATCGCTCGCGCACGCGTCTTTGCTGCTGCCCAGCGCCCGCAGGATACCGAGGTCGGTTACTCAAATGGTGCCACCGTCACCCAACGCTGGGTTGCTGTACGTCGTGTAGGACTCTACGTACCTGGTGGTCTTGCGGTGTACCCATCGTCAGTCATTATGAATACCGTGCCGGCGCAGGCCGCAGGGGTTAGTTCACTAGCTTTGGCCAGCCCACCACAAAAAGAATTTGGTGGCTTGCCACACCCAACCATCTTGGCTGCAGCTAAGTTGCTGGGCATTGATGAGGTTCACGCAATGGGTGGTGCCCAAGCTGTTGCGGCTTTCGCCTATGGTGTGGAGGTTGAAAATGATCAACGCGGTGGTATCGAACCTGTTGACGTGATTTCCGGTCCGGGCAACGTTTTTGTCGCTACCGCAAAGCGACTGGTTAAGGGTGTTGTGGGTATCGACGCCGAGGCTGGTCCTACGGAAATTGCGATCTTGGCTGATGACACCGCCAGTGCAAAGTTTGTTGCTGCCGACATGATCTCGCAGGCTGAACACGACGCTAACGCGGCAGCAGTATTGATTACTGATTCCGAAAAGTTGGCCAGTGCAGTTCGTGGTGAACTAGTAGGCCAGGTAGCGAACACCAAGCACTCGCAGCGAGTCCGTGAGGCACTGTCGGGAACCCAGTCCGCCATTATCCTGATCAAGGATTTGGAACAGGGCATTGAAGTTGCCAACGCTTACGCGGCCGAACACCTCGAAATCATGGTGCAGGATCCGCAAGCCACGGCAGCGCGCATTACCGCGGCCGGCGCCGTATTTGTCGGTTCCTACGCGCCAGTGTCTTTGGGGGACTACTGCGCCGGTTCGAATCACGTACTGCCTACCAACGGCACCGCTGTCCACGCATCGGGACTGAACGTGAATACCTTCTTAAAAGCTATTCAGGTCATTAATTACAGCGAGGCCGCGCTGAGCGATGTCGCTGCCCACGTGATCAATCTGGCCAACGCGGAGGACCTACCAGCGCACGGTGACGCGGTAGCAGTACGAAACGCTCATTAGGCGCTAAACTTGTATGTGACATGAGTGGATTCTCGTCGCCCGCGTAATCGAGAATGCTTCACTGGCCAAAGACGGAGGTGCCATGAATTGCCCGTATTGCCGTAACGCAGATTCCCGCGTGGTCGACAGCCGAGTTGCTGACGACGGCGTGTCAATCCGTCGCCGTCGCCAGTGCACAGCGTGTTCTCGACGCTTCACCACCACCGAGACCGCGAGCTTGAGTGTTCTTAAGCAGTCAGGTGCTGTGGAACCGTTCTCCCGCAACAAGGTGATCAATGGTGTGCGTAAGGCTTGCCAAGGGCGCCCAGTTACTGACCACGACCTTGCCGTTCTGGCACAGGAAGTGGAAGAGGCCGTGCGTACCTCAGGTGCGGCAGAAATTCCTGCGCACCAGGTTGGGCTTGCAATTTTGGAGCCGCTCTCGCGTTTGGACGAAGTGGCTTACCTGCGCTTTGCCAGTGTTTATCACAACTTCCAGTCGCTCTCGGACTTCGAAAGCGCCATTGGACGTCTGCGCGATCGACGAAGTACTACGCCTCAGGGTACTCAGCGTCCATTGACCGCAGAATAGACTCAACGCTTATTAACGCGAATGCCGGTATTCAAACCTTGGTTTGAATACCGGCATTCGCTTTTTCTTAGACAGAGACCTTACGGCAGGGTTAGGATCTCTGCACCGTCGTCGGTCACCAGCAGCGTGTGCTCAAACTGCGCGGTGCGCTTCTTGTCCTTGGTGGTGACAGTCCAATCATCGGCCCACATATCCCAGTCAATGGTGCCCAAGGTCAACATTGGCTCGATGGTGAAGACCATGCCCGGCTCAATCAACGTGTTGTAGGCAGGAGCCGCATCATAGTGCGGGATGATCAGGCCGGAGTGGAAGGATTCGCCCACACCGTGGCCGGTAAAGTCTTTGACAACCCCGTAGCCAAACCGCTTGGCGTAGGTCTCGATACTGCGGCCAATGACGTTGATTTCACGTCCTGGCATCACAGCCTTGATGGCACGCTTGAGTGAATTTTCAGTGCGTTCTACCAATAGACGCGATTCTTCATCAACGTCACCAACGAGGAATGTCGCGTTGTTATCGCCGTGAACTCCACCAATGTACGCAGTGATATCAATGTTGATGATGTCACCATCTTGCAGCACGGTGGTATCAGGGATGCCATGGCAGATGACTTCGTTCAGTGAGGAGCAAAGGGACTTGGGGAAGCCGCGGTAACCCAAGGTGGATGGGTAAGCGTTGTGGTCCATGAGGAACTCGTGACCGAGTCGGTCCAGCGCATCGGTGGTAATTCCGGGCTGGCAGGCCTTACCAACTTCTTCAAGAGCTTGAGCCGCAATTCGAGAAGCAACACGGATACGTTCGATAACCTCGGGGCTCTTCACTTCTGAAGCGGAGTTCTCCGAAGGCTCTTTTTGCCAACGTACTCAGGCCGTTCGATGTGTTTGGGCACCGGAAGCTCGGGGGAGACGGTGCCAGCGGTCAAGTTTCCAATTGGTGCAGTTGCAGCAGTAGCCATGAAACTAATTCTAGCTTCATGCAGGTTTTAGCCTGGCGCGTTTCTGGCCAACTTGTAGGTGGTGTTCCACCTATTTTCTGGTTGGTGGGCTAACGTGTAAGTGGACGTACGAACCTAGAATTAAGGAGTTTGCGATGAGTTCAGCTGGCACCCCTGATGAAGGACAATACTGGTACAACGTTTCCACCAAGAGCGTGGAAAAGGGACCACAGTCTGATTGGTCGCAGTTGTTGGGCCCTTACGAAACTGCTGCCGAAGCCGAAGCTGCTATGACCAAGGTGCAGGCACGCAACGAAGCGTGGGACGAATCCGAGGAAGACGAGCAGTAGTCGTTCGCTCCTAACGGATGCCGCGATCGTGCACAACTAAGGCGGTGGCGGAACAAGTGAGTAATCACCTGTTCCGCCATCGCCTTAGTTAGTTCTAGGCATAGATAGTTCTAGGCCGCGATACTACTCTTTGAATTCGTATTCATCGGACGGGAATGATCCGTTCAGGACGTCCTGGTGGTACTCGCTGACAGCCTGTCCAACTACGCTGCGAAGATCTGCATACTTTTTGACGAAGCGCGGAGTGCGTCGCTCACCTAGGCCCAGCATGTCCTGCCACACCAATACCTGTCCGGTAGTGGCTGAACCGGCGCCAATGCCGACGGTCGGGACGCGCAACGCGGCATCAACTTGCGCTGCCGCATCACTTGGCACCATTTCGATGAGGATGGCAAAAGCTCCAGCGTCTTGGAAAGCCAATGCATCGGTTTTCATCTGTTCCACAGCATCACCGCGACCTTGTACGCGGTAACCACCCAATGCGTGCTCTGCTTGCGGGGTGAAACCGATATGACCGATGACCGGAACGCCAGCGAGGACCATGGCTTTCACATGTGCAGCGTACTGCGCGGTTCCCTCCATCTTCACGGCGTGGGCGCCGCCCTCTTTCAAAAGGCGCACTGCGGACTCGACGGCCTGTGCGGGGGATTGCTCGTAACTTCCGAAAGGCAGATCGGCGACAACCATGGCACGTTTGGTGCCGTTGGCAACGGCCTTGGTGAACACCAACATTTCATCCAGCGTGATCGGCAACGTTGAACTGTAGCCAAGCACGGTATTTGCTGCAGAATCGCCAACCAGCAGGATCTCAATTCCTGCTGAATCAAAAATTTCGGCCATCATTACGTCATAGGCAGTTAACATCGCGAATTTTTCGCCGCGATCTTTTGCCTGCTGAAGGTGATGAATTCGGATGCGGGACGGGCCTTTATCAGGATTCCCTAGGTATGGTTGAGGCATAAAATGACTTTATCGCACTTGGACTGGGCGATGCTTGTCCATCGGCCCGGCCGGAACCGATATAGTGTTGCCACAGGTCAATTTTTCTTACCGGCCGTGATCAGGTCCGGATATCAGAAATCCAAAGGTGGTGGATAATGGATCGTCAGCAGGAATTTGTGCTGCGCACCATTGAAGAACGTGACGTTCGATTTGTGCGAATGTGGTTTACCGACGTAGTTGGTTCACTGAAATCCGTTGCGTTGGCGCCTGCTGAAGTTGAAGACGCCTTTGAAGAGGGTCTGGGCTTCGACGGTTCTTCAATTGACGGCCTGTCACGAATCTCAGAATCCGACATGTTGCTTCAGCCGGATCCATCAACCTTCCAGATCTTGCCATGGCGCGGTGAAGTCGAACCGACTTCCCGAATGTTCTGCGACATCCTGACCCCAGAAGGTCAGCCGTCCAACGCGGATCCTCGTCAGGTTCTCAAGCGACAGCTCACCGAAGCGTCCAACATGGGCTTCACCTGCTATACGCACCCTGAAATTGAGTTTTACCTCCTCAAGGACGATCAGCTTGACGCCAATGGGCGTCCGCAGCCAATCGACACCGGTGGCTACTTTGACCACGTGCCGGATGGCGTTGGCCAGGACTTCCGCCGTGCTTCGGTAACGACGCTTGAAGCTTTGGGTATTTCCGTAGAGTTCTCGCACCACGAGACCGGCCCAGGCCAGAACGAAATCGACCTTCGTTACGCGGACGCATTGCAGACTGCAGATAACATCATGACCTTCCGTACCGTCATCAAAGAGATGGCGATGCAAAAGGGCATTCACGCAACCTTCATGCCGAAGCCGTTCTCAGAACATCCAGGTAGCGGCATGCACACTCACTTCTCGCTCTTTGAAGGAGACAGCAATGCCTTCTTCGAAGCCGGTCGTGAATACCAGCTCTCTGACGTAGCACGCTCGTTTATTGCGGGTATTTTGCACCACGCACCAGAGATGACCGCGGTGACCAACCAGTACGTGAACTCGTACAAGCGCCTGTGGGGCGGGGGAGAAGCTCCGAGCCACCGCTCGTGGGGTCACAACAACCGTTCGGCACTGCTACGCGTTCCGCTGTACAAGCCAGGCAAGGGTCAGAGCGCTCGCGTTGAATACCGTGGCATTGACTCGGCAGCCAACCCATACCTCGCCTACGCTTGCCTGCTTGGTGCAGGTCTGAAGGGTATCCGCGACGGCTATGAGCTGGAGGAGCCAACCGAAGATGACGTGTGGAACCTGTCCACCGCAGAACGTCGCGCCTCAGGGCACGTTCCGCTGCCAGGTAGCTTGCACGAAGCACTGCGCGTGATGGAGGAATCCGAGCTGATGGCCGAGATCCTCGGCGAGCAGGTTTTCAACTCCTTCATCTCTAACAAAAAAGCTGAATGGGAAGAATACCGTCAGGTAGTCACCCCGTTTGAGCTCACCAAGAATCTGAGTACCCTCTAGAGAAATCGCCGCGTGCTTGCACGCGGCGATTTGTGGAAGACATAAGAATCACCATGCCAGACGTATCCTCACGATCATTGATCAACGCTGGTTTCAGCGATATCGAACGGGCCAAAAAGTTCCTGCAATCACCGGAGCTCGCCCCGATTGATCCGAAGCTGATCGTGAGCAAGATGGCCCATGCTCCAGATCCTGATCAGTCATTGCTCTTGGCGTTGCGCTTAGTGGATCGTCATCCCGAGGCAATCAAGATTTTCTCGGATCCTGAAACCTGCCAGGGCTTGGTTAGACTGCTTGGCAGTTCCTCAGCGCTTGGTGAGTTCCTGATTCGTTGTCCCGAGGCACTGGAGACGGTGCGCACTGCGCCTTCCACTGAGTTTGAGCAAGCTACGCCTGAACATCTAGTGGAGAGCATGCTGGCATCAATTGATGCCAAGCGTACAACCGGTGGTCACTGGGTTTCCTCATTCACTGGAGCCGAGGGCCGCCAGCGATTGCGCACCAGTTACCGCAAGGCATTACTTGCGCTAGCCCATCGAGATCTTGGAGCCAGCAACCCGCAACGGATCCTACCCAACGTGGCCGCCGAATTAGCCGATATGGCTGGGGCCGCATTAGAAGGCGCGCTGGCTATAGCCCGCGCTGAAGCTGCCGAACAGTACGATGCGCAAGACGTGGACCGCGTGAAGGTCTCCATCATTGGGATGGGTAAATGTGGCGCTCGCGAACTGAACTACATCTCTGATGTGGACGTCATTTATGTGCACGGTTCTGCCCCGGGTATCGAAGATGATCTAGCTTCCGCTATCGCCACGGTCCTGTGCGGCAATACCGCACGAGCTTTGATGGTTCCGGGCCCGGAACCAATGCTCTGGGAAGTCGACGCCAACCTGCGTCCCGAAGGCAAAGACGGCGCGCTAACCCGCACCTTGTCATCCCACGAGGCTTACTATCGTCGCTGGGCTCATTCTTGGGAATTCCAGGCACTGCTCAAGGCCCGTTGCATTGCCGGGGACCAGGAGTTGGGTCGCTCTTATGAGCGCATGGTTTCCCCCATGGTGTGGTCTAGCTCAGAGCGTGATGGATTTGTTGAATCAGTACAGGCGATGCGTCGACGAGTCAGCGACAATATTTCCAAAGATGATATTGTCTGGCAGATCAAGCTCGGTCCTGGCGGATTGCGCGACGTGGAATTCACCGTGCAGTTGCTGCAGCTGGTGCATGGGCGAGTCGACCGGGACATTCAAATTCCGACGACCACACTAGCAATTCACGCACTAAGCCATATTGGTTACATTGGCCGTGAAGATGCGACAAACTTTGATGATTCCTACCGCTTTTTACGTTTATTAGAGCACCGTATCCAGCTCAGCCAGCTACGCCGTACGCACCTAATGCCACGGGCCGAATCTGCGCAGCGAATTCTGGCGCGCTCCATTCGAGGCGCAGGGGACCTTCAGCCGACCAGCCCAGAAAAGTTGATGCGCCGCTGGAACGAGACCAAGCGTATGGTGCGTTCGCTTCATGAGCGCATCTTCTACCGTCCACTGTTGGTCAGCGCCTCCAACCTCTCCGCTGATGATGTCAGGCTGACTGCCGAGTCGGCCCAAGCACGCTTGCGTGCACTAGGTTATCTTGACCCTAAAGCCGCTATGCGCCACATTGAGGCGTTGACCGGTGGAGTGTCGCGCAGGTCCTCGCTGCAACGACAGCTGCTACCGGTGCTCTTGGACTGGTTTGCTCGTGGTGTTGACCCTGACGCGGGGTTACTTGGATTCCGCCGACTCAGTGAATCCTTAGGCAAGACGCACTGGTTCTTGGGCATGCTGCGTGATACCAACGCCGCAGCCGAGCGCCTGAGCCATTTATTGTCCAACACCCGCTTCCTGACGGACCTGCTTGCCAATGAGCCTGCAGCGGCCGCCTGGCTGGGTTCGGATGCATCCTTGGCACCGCAGAGCCTTGAGAGTCTCTTACAGCAAAACCAGTCGATCATTCACCGCACCAAGCAGCCAGAGAGCGCAATCAGGATGATTCGCATGGTGCGCCGGCGTGAGTTCTTGCGTGTGGCTCTGGCCGATGGCGCAGGACTGCTCACGGTTGACGAGGTCGGTCAGGCACTGTCGAACATCGATGGAGCGATGATTGACGGCGTGCTAAGGGTTCTGTTGAGCGCGGATCAAGAAAAGCACGGTGAGCAGGCGGTTATTTCGGTCATTGCGATGGGTCGACAAGGTGGTCGAGAAATTGGTTATGGATCTGACGCAGATGTCCTATTTGTCCAGCGTTCCGTTCCTGGTGCGCCAGCTCAAGCTGCTCAGGAACAAGCACTGCGAGTAGTCACTGAGTTGATCTCGTGGACCTCGAAGCCGCTGAAGCCAGCAATTCCTGCTGAGGTAAAACTCAAGGTGGATTCTGACCTTCGTCCCGAAGGACGACAGGGGATCTTGGTGCGTTCCATCGACGCCTACGCTTCCTACTACGCACGATGGGCAGAAGTATGGGAACGCCAAGCTTTGCAAAGAGCGCGTCCCTTCGCTGGCGATGCTGAGCTGGCAGACGACTTTATCGCGTTGATCAAACCTGTTCGCTACGGCAAGGGACTGGAAGAGAGCGAAATTCGCGACATTCGTAAGATCAAAGCACGTGTTGAATCTGAACGACTTCCTCGCGGTGCAGATCCCAACCGGCATCTAAAATTGGGTCGCGGTTCACTGTCGGATATTGAATGGCTGGTGCAGTTCTATCAGCTGCAGTATGCCTGGCAGCACGAGTCGCTGCGCACAACCTCAACCTTGAAGGCACTAGAAGAGCTGGCAAAGATTGAACTGATCACGGAAGATGATGCTGAACAGTTGGCGAATGCCTGGCGTTTAGCCACGCGTATTCGTAGCGCTGAGATCATTACCTCCGGGCGTTCAAGCGATGTTCTGCCAAGCTCGTCGCGGGACATGGAAGCCGTGGCCCGCTGGTGTGGTTACGAGCCGCACTTCGGTGTAGAGCTCGAAGAAGATTACCTTAGGGCTACTCGTCACGCGCGAAGTATTTTTGAACTGCTCTTCTACGGTTTTGAAGACTAGCTCAAAGTGTCTTTGACCCAGATCCAACTGAATCAGTGGACAACTGCTTCGGCCGGCTATCGACGCTGGGAACGCAAGGTCTATCTTGGCTCTGGTGAAACGCTCTGGGAACGCAGTTGTGATGCTTTACTTCACTGGGAAATCAAGACACGAAGCGGGTTTGCCGTTACCGGGCAACCACGAGTAGCTATCGGTGCACACCCTGAATTACGTGTCAGGCTGGGACCGATGAGCATCGACGAACCTATCGAAGTCGTGGATGTCATCGAGGAAAGCTCACGTGTTGGCTTTGCCTATAAGACGCTGTCAGGCCATCCTGTCAGTGGGGAAGAGGCGTTCATTCTCGTTCGTGAACAGGCCGGCATCTTCCTAGTGATCCGCTCACTGACAGCGCCATCAGATCGACTGCGCTGGCGAACGATCTTCCCGTTCCTGTTGATTGCGCAGAAGTACACACGCCGTCGCTACGCCACAGCGTTGCTTAGAGAACCTTCATAGGTCAGAGGGGAGTAGGGGCAAAAGCCTCTTTGGCTACCGGTGGCTTTTTATTGTAACTGTGAGCCTTTGCTCCACGTCTGGCCACATCACGTGGATCCGTTCGGTAGCTTCCAAAGCTTTGACTCGCAGAGCGTTAGCCAACACAATGCCGAGAGGTGAGACCTCTAGGATTGTGAGTTCTTCTGTCTTCTCTTGTTCTTGAGCATCAAGTCTCCAGTTACTCATCAGCTCAGCGATGCCGCGTTCTTCCAAAAGGTATTCAGCTGCAGAATATTCGTGTGGTTCAGCGATTGCGTGTCCCAAGATATTGCGGGGGATCACTAGAGAGTAGTCGGGCGTGACAGGTTGGAGGTAGCCTACCGTCTCGCCGTCTTCACGTTGTACGCTCACCCAATCGGAAATATCCATGTTTACAGACTAACAATGACAAAAAGCTGGGTCCCACCAAAAGTGGTGGGACCCAGCTTCGACTAATCAGTCTGCCCTTATGGCAGGAGCGTGATTAGCAGCCGTAGTACAGGTCGTTCTAGAACACTCTATATGGCACTAGTTGGCAGGTGCTGATAACCGCGTAATTCCGGGGTGTATACCGTTGACCGATAATGGTCGAAAATGGGGGTAATCGAACATTCTGCGGACTCTCTGCGGACTAAACAAGAATCCCCTCCTGCCGTGCAAAGCAGAAGGGGACTCTGTATTGGCGCTGGATACTTTGGGCTAACCTGTCCCGGTAGATCCATCGTTCCTACTGGAGGGAAAAGCGCGAAGCTGCCAGCAGGTGACGTTGACGCCAAGTCTTAACCCGAGATGCGTTTCAGCTTCACGGGAATATGTGCCTGGAACCCGGTAAAGGCGCTTGCCTCACCAATAGGGTTACCTTGCACCTCGTACACTTTGCCTCGAACGGTGATCTTGTCCAAGGCAAGAATGTTCGTAGCTGGTGGGACATACAGCACGGCCTCGGTGATCACTCGGAACTGGGATGCGGTCCCGTTCGGTTCGATAGTGTCGATACCTTGGAACGATGCCCCGTGAATTGGTGGCTGAACCCGATCTTCATAGATGATCTGATTCATTGCATTTCGTCCAACTTCAACTTTCCGAATGTGGATTACTTCCTCACCGAAGATCATGCTGTGCGCCTCCGATACAGGTGCAGTACGGCCTGTTCTGGGATGGTGAAGCCCTGCAAACTCGCATAGGTCACAGACTGCGATCCAAGCTGTTCTCGAATGTTCTGCTGCGGGTTTACGAGGTATCGCGCCGTAGCAGTGATGATGACATCTTCTAGGTCTAATGTCGGTTCACCGTCGATATTGAACCCGTTGCCTCGGGTGTATGCCCGGATAAACGTGGTCACAACACGAAGGTGTTCCTGGGCGAGAGCAAGGACTTGTGTATCCCCGTCTCGCCCAAGAAACTTAGCGACCTTCGATGCGTCGATCATTACACTAGACCGGTGATCTTAATGACGGCCTCGGCATTAAGTGGCTGTGCGTCGTAGCGTGCAATGACGCGTAGAGCCTGCTGGTCGTAGTCTGCGTAACGCTCGGTGAGTACCTTGACACTCGGTGCCATGTCGCGTGCAACGGCAACCTGAGCCATGTCTACCAATGCAGCGTTTCCTGCTGGGACACGGTTGGAGATGTTGACCTTGGAACCCCATAGGCGGAATACACCGTCTGCGGTTGGGTCCGGCTGGAGCAGGTACTGTCCTGCGGTGTCCTTGACCTTGCGCAGTGCGGTGAAGTCGTTAGGGCGTAGGAACCACTGTAGCGAGGCGGTGTTTACGTTGGCTGCCAGTGCGAGGCCCCAAGCGTCCAACAGGATATCCAGATCCAGTGCGGTGGTGACTGCGAGTTCCTGAGTGCCAGCCCATGCGAAGATGCCCTGTGGGGTGGTGATGCCGTCGCCGGTGGAGCCAAGGAACGCGGTGTCCAAGGTCGATGCTACGTCGGTGACCAGTCGATCCTGAAGGGCGGTATCCAAGGCTACTACGGACTGTCGTGCCAGCTCGTTGGAGAAGCGGGTGATTACCTTGACCGACTTCATGGTGTCTGGGAGAAGCAGAACTTCATCGAAGGTCGGATCTTGTTCGGTGATCAGTTCGTTCTGACCGTGCCAAGCTGGGGTAGTTGGTGCACCCAGTTTTGGAATACGGATTGCGCTGCCGTTGGTGTCGAAGATGCGAGGGCCAGCAGCGAGGAAGATTGAAGCCTGCTCTAGAGGCTTGACCAGAATTTTCTGGACCTGTTCCTGAGTGAGTTCTGGGGCGTTTACGGTAGATACAGCCATTTTGTTGGCTCCTTTTCGTCATGATGTGAAGGTGACGTTGTTGGGAGCCAGCCCCAAAAACAATATGTGGTACAAACTCACCGGGAGTCTGTACCACATATTGTATCAGATATACCCCTAGGGGGTATCAATCCTGTTTTGGGTGATCCCCTAATTGAATTACCCGCAGATCGCGATCACCTAGGAAGCGTGATCGAAGCTGAACATCGAATTGGGTGAAGGCGAGTGCGAACTGTTCCGGGGTAATGTCGTGAAGCTGGACTTCCTTCACTGGTACATTTTCACCTTCTGGATACTTCTTCAAGAGCGCTGTCATGTTGGCTTCCTCCGGAGTATCTGCCACATACACATAGACCCTGAAATCTGGCCTCGCGCCTAGCTGTCCCGAGGCAGTCCACCCTGCGCCAATCCCGATGATCAGTTCATTGTCTTCATGGATTCCCGCCAGTTCTTCCATGCTCTTGATGTTGCTCATCATTGACACGTCCGCAGATGATGTTCCGCGCCAATCCCCGTAGGCGGTCTTTGCTTTGTCCTGAATGTACTCCGTCACGATTCCCCTTTTCTACATTGCCCCTGCGCGGAGGATCCCGCCCAGACTTACATTATTGCTTACAGGGGCGACACCTTGGCCAATGTTTCCGAACGGCTTACGACTAGCAAGATGTGGTTTGTCTGCCAGCAGTGCTTCAATTGCCGTTGTAAGCGCCTGAGCATCGTCTAGGTGCGATTCCTCGAAAGGCAGGTCGCTAGGGTCTGCAAGACGGCCTGTAGCCTCTACTAGCGCCGTGTGGAGACGCTGGGCGAAGTCATCAGCACGCTTAGCCCGGTCGCGGTGTCCCGCTGCCTCTTTGCGGAGCTTTTCCACATATGAGCGGGGAAGGTTTCCGGATCCTCGGCGGGTTCCTCCGAGGTATTCGCGACACCCTCCGGAGAGTTTCCGGAATCCTCCGGAGATGCATTTTGCAATGCACTTTGCATAACGTTTGCATTGCTGGCATCCGCGCTATGGATGTCAGCATCGTCTAGCACTTCGCTAGCAGGTGGTAGCGATTCGCTAACCGACTCGCTAAGCGGTTCGCTAACCGACTGGGTTTCTTCTGTGGTCTCGTTCAAGAGTTCCTGGGACATGATGCGCCTTTCCTAGTTGTTGGTTACTGGTAGTGCTGGAGCCGAAACAAGGCTCACTTGCTCTGGGGTCCAACCCAAAGCCTCCGACAAGATAGCCGGCAGTGGGACACCAATGCTGTGCAGTTTCACCGCTGCGTCGGTAGCCTGTGCCGTAGTTCGTGTTTCCTCCGAAGCCCAAACCGGCTCGAAGTCGTAGCCCAGAGGGTCTTCGCCAGTTTCTGCCGACTTGATCAGCGCGGCCACGTTAGCCCACGCCTGACCGAAAGTTCGTTGCAAACTGTTCGCCTTGGACACCAAAGATGCCTCTGCGGAACGAATAGCGTCAGCCGAAGGGGGTTGCGAGCTGTTAATGCCGATGTAGTGCGGAGGTAGCCCCGATAGTGCACCAATTTGGTTCGTGACCGTGGCGATAAGGTCCGAATACCCGTCGAGTCGTGCGCCGTCGAATTGACCAAACTTAGTCCCTTCGCTCTCAGATACCCACACCTTGTTAGCCTCGTTGGAGAACGGCTGAATAACGTTGCCGTCCTCGTCCTCCTGAAGCTCAAGCCCGGTAGCCCAACGTCGTGGCCGTGCATAGAATTCCGACGAAACAAGCGAGTCTGAAAGCAACTTATTCAGCGCGTCCGTGAGTCCCAAGATGTCGGTCATCTCTGATATGCCGTCCAAGTCCAGCAGACGGCCCCGATTGACCAAAGGAACCACTGGCACGACACTGAACGGGTTAGGGATAACCTCTACCGTCTGCCAGCCGGTCGAAGGGAATCCTGAGCCGTCCACAACATTGGAACTGGACACCAAACGCGTGATCTTATCGGCCTCGTACAAGACACCCTGGGCTTGCCCATCAGTAGCCCAACGCTTGAACGCTGCAATGACAGTTCGTGTCGCCGGGTCATGCTTCACAGCGACCTGCTTAGGTGACTCCACCGTGACCAGAGGACCGTTCTCGTTCGCCCAAACAATCACGAACGAACGCCCATAAACCAAAGCATCCATATGTGCCTGTGCTGAAGCATCCAGCATGTAGCAACGTCGCCAAGTGCTCCAAAGGCCGGTATCGGTTGCCTCCGATGAACCGGCCTCACGGAATCCACGAACCTCCAAACGCTCTGCAAGCGACGTAACCGCCAACTTAGGGAAGTTCACCGACAAACCCGTGAGCGTCGTCCCCAGAGCATCCCTAGCGTCCTTGGACAGGTATGCAGCCGGTTGCGTGCCGTCCCAGTACGAGTCCAGCTTGGACAACTCTGGTGCCGTGCTGTCCAACTTCTCTGAAAGTTCCTTGATGATCTTTTCCAAAACAAATCCTCCTAGAATGAAATGACGCGACCGCGCCGTTTTTTGTTGCCGTGAAAAGCTGCTCTATCCGTCGCCACTATGGCGCAGATAGCGAGATCGATTTTTCTCGGGCTGTTCTTCCTGTCCTTCGCCACCAAATCACCCAGCGCGGTTGATTTAGCGACACAATGAGCCACATGCGAAGCGAGGTCCTTATCCCCGTCGTGGCTTACCGTCCCTTCCTTGACCGCCTGGAACAAACGGTCCGTAGCCGGAGCCATACGAGTGGCATTAGCCGTGTTCCACTCAATGACGCGCCGTTCTCCGTGCTTCTGCGCCCAAGACTCAATCTCAGAGCGCCATCCCCATGGATCGCAAGCTGCTTCAACTACGTCGTACTTCTCGAAAGCTTCATCCAACGTGCGAGAAACCTCAGCACGAGGGACCCGCCAACGTTCATCTCCCGGGTTCGCCCAATGCCCAATGACGAACAAGTGAGGATCATGGACCGTGCAACCCACAAGGGCCGTACTGTCACCCGAAGCCGAACCGTCGAAAGCCATCACGATGCGTTCCCCAGGCTGAACTTCCCGTGAATTGTCCTTGATCGAATCCCACATACCCCAAGGCATCCAGCCCTCGACACCGGTAATCCACATTCCGAGCCTCAGCTGCCTAAAGACGGGTTCACGAATCGTTTTCATGACTGCCAACAGTGCATCCTCAGCAAGGAACGGTTGCTCACAAGCAAGAGCCGGATTAGCTATCTTCCAAGCTTCTCGATCGTCAATCGCACACCCATCCGGGGCCGCATACTCCTTGAAATAGAACTGCGGGTCATCACCGGCGCGTCCGTGGGTTACGAGGCCCCACATCACACTGTCCGGGCTGTTAGCCGGGGTCGAAATAGCCAAGGTGAGCGATTCAGGACGTTTACCCGCTGCCGAAACAACCGCCTCCCAAACCTTTTCCGTTACGGTATGCAGCTCATCAACTATTTGGAACGTGGGATCGAGTCCCTGCAAAGCGTCGTAATCTGCCGGCAACGGTGTCATCGTCGCGTCGTTATGTGGCATGTAAAGGCGGTCCTGGAAGATCTGGACCCGCTCCTCCAGTACCGGATTTAGTTGCACCATACGCCGGGCAAGATTGAAGATAATCTTCGCCTGACGCAGATCCGAAGCCACAATGAACACCTCGGGCGACATAGGACCCATAAACATCTCAGCGAGGCCCATCATCGCCGCCAAACCACTTTTTCCGTTGCCTCTCGGGAGGCTACATAACCCCGTACGGATACCCGGGGCATAAGCACCACGGATAATGTCCTTCTGGAACTCCCGAAGCTTCACAGGCTTACCAGCACCGTGCCCCTTAGGAACTATCAGATACTTCTCGATGAACTTGATACGACGTTTAGCGCGATCCCTAGGCCAACCAGTGAAATCTAGTGGCTCTGCCGTGATCTTAGCCTTAGGTCCAGCCACAACAACCCCTTCCCTAATGATAATCATTCTCAAATAATTGTCTCCCTGCCTAGACCCGGGGCGAAGAAGCAGAAAACTTGAACCCCTACCCCCTGTCATCGTGCTGCTCCTCGTTTGGAGTTGTGGGATCGGCAGAGAACTTCGACGTCTTGCAACCGGATTGGTTTGCCTTGCTGTTTCCGTTCCCAAGCTTGCGGACTGTGGTCTACGGTGAGGTCCATGTTGTTGCATCCTGGGATGGAGCAGAACGGTTGCATGAACCTTGCGCGCTTGGAAAGCCGGTCCCATGCTGCGTCGTAGCCTTGGTTGCGTCGGTTCTTCCCGCGAGTGTCTTTGGGTCGATGGTCGATGCAGTAGGTTTGGTCGGATACTTCACCGCAGTATGCGCAAGCCTTGAGCAGGTCACTAGAACTTCCCATAGTTGTTACTCCATTCATTCCAAGACTTAGCTCGTTGGCTCCAGCAAGGTGGGCAAGGGCAAGCGGCCCTGTGTGGTCGAGGCTGATCCATCTGCTTGGCTGCGATAGCACGAACCTTTTCCCCGTGCTTACCTTCCAGCAGTTCCTTGACGTATGAACATGCGCACCGGGGGAGACGGCACTTCAGGCAACCGACCGCGCTCATGATGCACTCCCGAAGCTCCGAAGCTGATCCATCAAATCCGGACCCGAATTTGTTTTCTCAGGTTCAGACTTCACCGGAACGTTCTTCCAAGGGTTGTTATCTTCCAAAGCTTCACCCGTGTTTGTATCGAACGTTTCTTCAGGAAAAGGAACTTCGTTATCTAAAGCTGGTTGTATGTCTGTCTGCCTGTCTGTCTGCGCTGTAAGTACGTCACGCGTGACATCCTCTGTGACATCCACACCACCCTTAGGGTCATCGGGTGTATCACCCTTGCCCTTACTGCGGTGCTTCTGCTGCCGTACTCGTTCAGCCTCACGCTTGCCTATCTGGAATCCCAAGGACTGCCTATAGACCTCGGCGTGATGGATAATCTCGTACTTGTTGCCACGGTCTGCCCAGATGCCGAAGCTAGCTAGGATCTTCCCGGCAGCTTCGGCATTAGGGCTGGAGGCGATTCGGCGTAGGTTCTTTTTCAGGAACACTCCGCTTAGGTCCTCCGTGGAATACAGGTAATGAATGACCTGAGTATGGGTGAGCTGACAAACATCATCCATATCAGCAGGAAGGTCATACTCTGCGAGCTGATCAAAAAACTCTGTACCGTACTTTGCCCAGGTCACTTATTGCCTTCCTTAGTAGATCGGTGCGTTGAGGTTGAGTAGCATCATTTGGATTGATGCGATGGTTCCGAAGAATGCGGTGACGATTCCTGCGCACCATAGGGTGTACCGGACTTTAGACATTTTCAGCACCGCCTAGCATTGAGTAGCGCAACATGCAGTCTGGGCAGGTGTAGGAGGTTCCTGTGCCCAAGCTTTTGGTGTTGTTGCTGGCAATCATCGATTCGCCGCAGAGTGCAGTTGTTGCTTCGCCGGAGTTGATGAAGACTTTCTCCACGTAGTGCAGCTCTACCGGGGCAACCGTGTTCGTCATGCCCACGGTTGCGGTCTGGGGGCTATGCATTGGTGTCACCCTTGCCCTTTGCGTAGTACTCGGCTGCGCAGTCTTTGCAGTGGCTTTGGAGTCCGTCCTTGGATCGGATCTGCTTGGAGTACTGGTCCAAGGTCTTGCCCTCGTTGCAAGCGGCGCAGATCTTGATGCCAGCGTTTTCTACGGTGCTTACTTTGGTGGCTGCTACTACTTCACGAAGCAGGCGGGAGAGTATGACCAGCTCGTCTGATGTGAAGATGCCGTTATCCGGTCCACCGGCGTTGGTGACGTAGTGGAGGATGCCACTATCTGCAGACCACGAGCTCTCGATACTGATGTCACCGTAGTGCGCACCGGGTCCAAGGTATTCGGTCCAGCTTTTGCCGTGTGGCTGGCCGTTGATGGTGTCTTGCACGGTGTAGGCGCGGAATCCTGCCGGTGGAACAATGTCGGTGCTTGGCGTGTGCCCGTTGTAGTCGATAGACTGGTTCATGGAATCATCCTTTTTCTGTGTGTTGGTTTCTGAGGCGGTAGCAGATTCTTGGTCGGAGATGCTGCCGTCTTTTTCTGTGTTCTGGGGGTCGTTCACTTGGTGGCCTCCTCGAACTGTTCGTTGAGCCACGCTTCAAGATCAGCGCGGCGGAACATTATTCGCCCACCAACGCGAGCGGACTTTGGGCCGATGCCCTTGTGCCGCCAAAAACGCATGGTGTTCACTGGGGTGCGGAGAAACTCGGCGGCTTCTTCGATCAGCATCAAGCTATACGGGCCAGTGGTCACTGGATCCTCCTTGGATATTCGTTTCTGTTGGGGTACTACACAAATGAATATACACGATTTTGTTGGGGGTGCAACAACAGTGTGCGAAACTAGTTGAATGGCAACGGATAAAAAACTAGATCTGCCCCATGTTTTCGGGGAAAATCAGCGTCGAAGAAGGTACGAAAAAGGCTGGTCACAGTCTGAACTTGCGCGTCGGATGCAAGACTACGGCTGGACGAAATACAGTCAGGTTGCCGTATCTAGAACTGAAGACGGCGAAAGGATGGTTCGCCTAGATGAAGGGCTAGCTCTGGCAAGTGTTCTCGAAACAACTCTTGATCGAATGACCGTTCCGCCTGACAGTTTCGCTACTTGGATTCAGGATCTGAAGGCGAGCGGGGAAAAGATGGTCGACGCTGCGAAAAAGTTGAATGATGCTGCGCGGGGATATGAGGATTTACGCCATGCAATTATTTACAACATAGAGACAATCTCTCTCGATGCCTCGAAGCAAAAAGCGGTGAAGTCTCTTAGGGAATCTCTCGAGAACGAGATTCACCACTTGAGGAACCTTACTAGCCTGTCCATCTATGATCTTCTGGACTGGATCGACGAAGAGGAATGGAAGATTGAAACAGGGATGGAGAATGAACTCTAATAAACTAACTCGCACTCCAGGCACTACTAATACGCGCCGTCGTAAGCCGTCTACGCGGTTCCCTAAAGGTGGCTGGCTTGGAACCTACGTTGATCCTGAGGGCAAGGAAAGGGGTAAGACTTTCGCCCGTAAGATCGACGCTCAGTCGTGGGCTGAGGGTGAAGCTGTAAAGATTCGTACCGGCACTTACATCAGTCCTACTGATGCCAGCACGACGATGAAAGTTTGGTCTGAACATTGGCTGAAGGGTCAAGAGGTCAACCGGCCTAGTTCGGTGAGACAAGCCAAGACTCATATCAAGCGGATCAACGCTACGTTTGGCGATATCGCGCTAAAGGATATTCGCCCTACGATGATCAAGAATTGGTTGTCATCTCTGAAGCAGGAAGGGCTTGCTGATTCCACTATTTACGCGCTCTATCGTCGGCTTGCTCATTTGCTCTCTGACGCTGTAGAAGACGGCCTGCTGGCACGTACACCGACCAGCCGTAAGGTTGCGCCTTCAGCAGGTAAGCAACGGCCCTATGTGGCTTCAGAGGCTCAAGTGTGGGCGCTGTATGACGCTATGCCTGAGGGCATGAAAAACGTTGTGTTGCTCGGCGCGTTTGCTGGTTTGCGTGTTGCAGAGATTTCGGCGTTGAGGGTGCAGGATGTGGACTCGTTGCGCGGGTATATCAACCCGGCGATTCAGTATCCAGGCGTTCCATTGAAAACGGCTGAGTCGAAGAATCCTATTCCGATTCCGCGTGATCTTGCTTTCGAGCTGAATAAGAATCCTGCTAAGTGGGGGAGTGAGACGTTTGTGACTCTGGAGAATGGTCGCCCTGCTGCGCCGTACACTATTGAGTCACGCTTTAGGACTGCCCGGGCCACTGTGGAGGGCTTACCGGAGGATTTCCGGATCCACGATCTACGCCACTTTTTTGCGTCGTTCTTGATTGATTCAGGGGAAGACGTAAAGAAAGTCCAGTCTGCTATGCGTCATGCTTCAGCGAAGACAACTCTCGATGTTTATGGGCATCTTATGGAAGACGCAAAAGAGTCCACACGTTCCGCCGTAGCTGGTGCTTTGGCGAATCGTGCGGACTCTCTGCGGACTAAACGGGGATAATCCCCGTCATCTAGCTAGCAGCCGTAGTACAGGTCGAACTCGTATGGGTTCGGACGCAGGCTCAGTGGCTTGATTTCGTTTTCGCGCTTGTACTCAACCCAGGTGCTGATCAGGTCTTCGGTGAATACTCCACCTTCGAGCAAGAACTCGTGATCTGCTTCCAGTGCCTTCAGGGCCTCTTCAAGGCTCTCGGGTGCACGCTGGATGTCCTTGGCTTCTTCTGCTGGAAGCTCGTAGAGATCCTTATCGATTGGCTCAGCTGGCTCAATACGGTTCTTGATGCCGTCCAGGCCTGCCATCAGCTGTGCAGCGAATGCCAAGTATGGGTTTGAGGAAGCATCTGGTGCGCGGAACTCGATGCGCTTTGCCTTAGGGTTCGAACCGGTGATTGGGATACGGATACCAGCCGAGCGGTTACCCTGCGAGTAAACCATGTTCACTGGAGCTTCGAAGCCCTTGACCAGACGACGGTAGGAGTTCACGGTTGGGTTGGTGAATGCAAGCACAGCAGATGCGTGCTTCAGCAGGCCACCGATGTACCAGCGAGCAACGTCGGACAGGCCAGCGTAGCCCTTCTCGTCGTAGAACAGTGGCTCGCCACCGGTCCACAGCGACTGGTGAACGTGCATGCCCGAACCGTTGTCGCCGAAGACTGGCTTTGGCATGAAGGTTGCGGACTTGCCCCAAGCATCGGCTACGTTCTTGACGACGTACTTGAAGAGCATCAGTTCGTCAGCAGCGTGAACCATGGTGTTGAACTTGTAGTTGATCTCAGCCTGGCCGGCTGCGCCAACTTCGTGGTGGCTACGCTCAACTTCGAGGCCAGCCTTGTCCAGCTCAACGCAGATAGCGTCACGCAGGTCAGCCTGTTTGTCAGTTGGAGCAACTGGGAAGTAACCGCCCTTGAAGGCAGTCTTGTAACCCTGGTTGCCACCCTCTTCCTTGCGGCCGGTGTTCCATGGAGCTTCGTCAGAATCGATCTTGTAGAACGCGCCTTCTGGCTTCGATTCGTAACGAACATCTTCGAAGATGAAGAATTCAGCTTCTGGAGCGAAGAATGCGGTGTCAGCAATGCCGGTCGACTCGAGGTAAGCCTCGGCACGCTCTGCAACGCCACGTGGGTCACGGTGGTAAGGCTCACCGGTACGTGGGTTGATGATGGAGAAGTTGAAAGCCAAGGTCTTCTCGATACGGAATGGATCGATGAAGCCGGTGGTGACATCTGGGATCAACTGCATGTCTGATTCAGAGATGCCAGCGAAGCCGCGGATGGAAGAACCATCGAAAAGCTGGCCGTTGACGAAGAAGTCGGCGTCTACGGACTTTGCAGGCACGTTGAAGTGCTGCTGTACGCCTGGCAGGTCGGTGAAACGGATATCGACGAACTTGATGTCCTCATCGGCAATATATGCCAAGACTTCTTCTGGACTGGTAAACATGTGCAGGTGACTCCCTGGTGAGATATGAGTTTTGGTAAACAGAACGATCAGACGGGATGGCCCCGCTGGTTCCCTTGCTTACGTATAGAGCTTACCCACAATCCGTTTCTGAATGGTGTCTCTATTGTTTCCAGCCTGTTACAAGGACGAAACTCGGGCATGTCGTATCGCTCTGATCTGGCACGATGCAGTTCGTAATAATCTGACTCGGACACTTAGCGTACTTTTTTGCGGTCAATTCACACCTTGTCACGACGCACAGAAAGGCTCGATAGACTTGAAGATGTGGAAAGAAAAGACTTCGGTTCGTGGCTTGAGGGCCCGCCACAGCACAGCACGCAACAATGGCCAGGACAAGATTTGGGCCGACCAGAAAAAGGCCCTGGGTCAATAGGACGCTTCCCTAAACGGGTCGGTGCATTGTTTATTGACTGGGGGCTGTCAATGCTCCTTAGCTGGTGGCTATTTGATCTAGGTGACCTTGCCACGCTGTTGCTGTTCTGTGCAGGACAGATTATCGGCGTAGGATTCACCGGCCACACCATTGGCCATAGAACTTTTGGGCTTCAGGTACAGTCCATGGATGGCTCGGCGCTAAGGCCCTTGCAAGGCCTGATCCGGTCTTTGCTCCTTTGCCTAGCAATTCCGGTATTCGTTACCGATAAAGACCAGCGCGGATTGCACGACCGGTTAGCCAAGAGCATTTTGGTCAACATCCGATGAGTGAAAAATTGTAGAGAAAACAAAGAAGCCGCAACAGGAAAAATTCCTGTTGCGGCTTCTTGCATGTCTAGTTCTTAGCGACCACGGGTTGCACGGCGGTTTGGCCGTACGCGGCTAGGGTCAACGCCCTTAGGGATAGGCAAGCGATTAGCAGTCAACGTGCTTAGACGCTTATCGATCGCGCTTACCTCAAGTTTGGTGATGGCCTTAGGAAGCTTCTTCATTTCCTTGCCGACGTTCACCAAGCTGGTCTGGTCTTCGTCCTGTCCAGCGTTGATGACGTGGATTGGGACGTTTGGAAGAACGCGAGCAATACGCTTGCGTTCGGAGCTAACGAGTTCGCGAACACGAGTCTTAGGACCTTCGGTAACCAGCACAACACCGGGACGACCGACGGCGAGGAAAACCAAATCCTGGTGGCGGTTGTAAGCCACTGGTTCCTGCTTCAGGATCCAGCCACGACGCAGCACGCTCATCGCGGCACCGGCAGCACCGGGACGACCTTCAAGCTGTGAGAAGGCGGCTCTTTCGGCACGACGGGACATGATGAACATTGCCGCAAGAAGAGCCAGTGGAATGGCGATGATCAACATGGTGATCCAGTTGTTGATCAAGATACCGATGACCAAGCAGACTGCAATTACAGCCAAGGCTGCCAGTGCCATCCACCAAACGACCATAGGGTCGTTGCGGCGGGTCATCTGGAAGACTTGTCCGATTTGCTTCAATCGGCCTGGTTCTTTGTTCTTCTTCTCAGCTTTTGGTTTACGCGAAAACAGGCCACGCTTTGGTTGCGCGGCTGCTTCGTTGTCGGAGTTTTTGGCCATAGTGCCTTAATTCTACGCGATATTGATCAGAGTTCTAAGCCCAGAGCGGGCGCGCGGGAAAATCATCTGCATGTGACGATCAATTGATATGTCAAAGGCCTCGTAGCCGTTGTTCAAAATTGAACTAGGGGACTACGAGGCCTTCGCAAATGTTCACAACCGAGAAGCTTTACTTGATCAGTGAAGCGGCTTCCTGACGGGTGTTGCCTGAGGATTCGATGTGCGAAAGTTCTTCTGGAATCTCGCGACCCTTCTTGCGCATGGCGCCTGCCCAGAGGCGACCGGCACGGTATGAAGAGCGGACCAATGGACCAGACATGACGCCAGCAAAGCCGAGCTCTTCAGCTTCCTGTTGCAATTCAACAAATTCCTGAGGGGTAACCCAACGATCCACCGGCAGGTGAAGATCGGTTGGGCGCAGGTACTGCGTCAAAGTCAGCAGGTCGCAACCGGCTTCATAGAGATCGCGCATGGCCTCGGAGATTTCCTCACGAGTTTCGCCCATGCCCAAGATCAAGTTCGACTTAGTGATCAATCCGCGCTTACGACCGTGGGAAATGACATCCATGGAACGGTCGTAGCGGAATGCTGGGCGAATACGCTTGAAGATACGTGGCACGGTTTCAACATTGTGCGCGTAAACCTCTGGAGCGGAGTCGCAGATAACGTCAAGATTCTCTGGCTTTCCTGAGAAGTCAGGAATCAGCAATTCAACACCGGTGGTTGGATTCATCTTGTGAATCTGACGGACGGTCTCGGCGTACAGCCAGACACCTTCGTCTTCGAGATCATCGCGGGCGACACCGGTGACGGTGGCGTAACGAAGATCCATCTTCTTTACGCTCATGGCGACCTTGAAAGGTTCCGAGCGATCGATAGGGGATGGCTTGCCGGTAGCGATCTGGCAGAAATCGCAACGACGAGTGCACTCGGATCCACCGATGAGGAATGACGCTTCGCGGTCTTCCCAGCACTCAAAAATGTTTGGGCAGCCTGCTTCTTCGCAGACAGTGTGAAGTCCTTCGGACTGCACGAGGTTTTTTAGGCCAACGTATTCGGGCCCAATGTTCAGCTTTGCCTTGATCCATTCGGGCTTACGTTCCACTGGCACTGCAGCGTTTCGCTTTTCAACGCGAAGCATGCGGCGGCCTTCTGGTGCGACGCTCATTAACGGCTCTTTCTTTCGGAGGGAATGATTGTCTAAACGATTTGAGGGGTAAGAAGTCGTTCGAGTTCGACCTGCACGCGGTCGACGATGTCTTCTGGGGTAACAGTACGACCTAGCTCAGCTGAGATGGTGGTGACACCTGCATCGGTAATACCGCACGGGATGATCTGCTCGTAACCGGTGAGCTCATTCGAGCAGTTTAATGCGAAGCCGTGCATGGTCACACCGTGACTAATGCGAAGGCCAATGGCAGCAATTTTTCTGTCTTGCTCGCCATCCTTACCGGGAACCCACACGCCGGAGCGGCCCTTGATCTGGGCTGTGGGGATACCGAGTTCACTGACAACGTTGATCAGTGCTTCCTCGATGGTTTCAACGTAGAGACGTATTGCGCTCATTTTGCGAAGCTTAACGATGGGATAGCCGACCAGCTGTCCCGGTCCGTGCCACGTGAGCTTTCCGCCTCGGTCTACGTCTACAACGGGTGTGCCGTCTAACGGAAGATCCTCCGGTTCGGTCCTCTTGCCTGCGGTATAGACCGCTTCATGCTCGAGGAACAAAACTCGCGGAGCCTGTTCGTCCGCGGCTACCGCATCATGCAACTGGATTTGGTAGTCCCAGGCTTCCTTATAGGGCACAAATTTTGAGCCTAGTCCGACTCGTTCGAATTCGATCGCCATGAGGGTTACCCTACGCCGATGTCTTTGCTGTCGCTAATTCGCTTGACGAGCCAAAATCTGTGGATAACCAACTTGTGTTTCTGGTTTTTGGACTACAACGGAGACATGAATGAATCAACGAATGTCTTATCGTGGCCAATCAGTCCCGGGTACGTCACGGTTAGACCATTAAGTGCCAAGTCACCGTGCAAAGTTTGGTTGCTGCGCCGGGAAAGTGATCAGTCTTACATGGTGCTAAAACTGAGTTTGACTATGGAGAACGTCACCTCGTTGAGGCAAAACGCCATCACTGAATCGAGGAAATATGTCGTCGATTTTTACGGGACGTTATCGACACAATTGGGTGATGGGTTGATCATGGAATACTGTCCCGGCGGAAGCGTCGCCGAGCTGGTCCATAGCCGTGGTGTCTTCAGCCTTGGAGAATGTATTACTGCGCTGGCCCCGGTCGCTCAGACATTGTCGGTGATGCATTCCGCAGGCACGAGGCATGGTGATCTGTCGCCAGCCAATGTCCTGCTTACTGCCAGTGGAATGCCTAAAATTATTGACTTCCAGGAAGCTGCATCAGAGACACAAATCCCCTCAGGTGCAGGCACACCCGGATTTATGGCCCCTGAAGCCAGTTCTGGAGAACTAGAACCCCAAGTGGGGGCGCAGGACGTTTACTCTTTGGGTGCTTGCCTATGGTTCTTGCTCTCAGGTCGGCCACCGGATCCTGAATGGAGTCGGGCTCCGGCCAGCGTCATGTTCCCAACCATCCCCGACATTGTCCACGAGCTACTGATTGAGTCATTGAGCGTTGACCCGCACAGCAGGCCTACGGCTGAGCAATTCGCCAGAACGCTATTTTCTAGTAGCGCGGCTGAGCCGATTCATTGGGAAGGGCACGTATCTGAGGATGCTACCCATTTGATGGAAACTATTCATCCGGAGATTGATCACCGGGGTCTGCGCAGTCGAAATCAGCACAGACGAGATCGAGCAGAGTCGAAGATATGCGCGGGATCCGACAAGAGTACAAATATGCACAAGCTTCGCCGCACACCCGGAGCTCTTAAAGTTGCGGGGACTGTGGTGCTAGGAATCGGAGTTTTGCTGGGAAGTTTGGTGGGTGTCAATCACCTTCGTGCTGCCACAGCATCGGACCCCAGCGCTGAATTGGTAACGCCATTGGCAGAGCCAAGCTGTCGAATCGATGATGCAGGACAGGAACCTGCCTGCGTGCTTCAGCAGGACACGGTAACTTCTGCGTTTCTCAGTCTTACTAAAAAGCGTGATGCGGCCATGGGCGCGATGAATACCAAGGCGTTGAAGGCTATCTACGCTCCGGGATCGGAGCAATTGAAACGCGATTTGGAAACAATCAAAGCGCTAGAAGAGATGGAACTGAGATTTGAAGGTCTGGAGACCCATCTTCAAGATGTGAAAGTGACTGCGCGCGGGCAAGGAAACTCGGTAATGCTGGCGGCCACTTCAACCCAGCCTGACTATAAGTACAGGGATCTGGAGGGCAAGAACGTGCATACAGTTAAATCTGCAGAACCTCAACGCGTTGAGATTGAACTGGTGCTCATTGATGAACAGTGGAAGCTCGGTAAGGTGATCCGTCATTAAACGCGCAATGGCAGGAACTGTAAACCAGCACGAGTAGTGCGCCAGTTACTGTTCCTGCCAAAGGTCAGAGTCTTGTTTAGACCCAGAGGGTGGCAACGGCAATGTTGATGAATGCCATTCCGCCTACGGCGTGGGCAAGGCCAGTCGAGACCTCTTCGCCAGCCTTGATCTTCTTGCGGCCGAGGAATGCGGCTACAGCGATCACGATAGCGATGACAATCTTCACGGCAATTTTTGCGTGGTTCACTGGATCGGTGCCAGCCTCAGCGATGCCTACCAGCGCAAGTCCGGTGACAAGCTGTGCCAGGGCACCGTACCACTGCCAGACATTGACAGTTGGCGTTTTGAAGTTGGCTAGCCAACCACCGAAGATTGCTCCAGCTCCGAGGATGTGAACAAATACCAAAATGACTTTAAGGATTTCCATAGTCCTAGCCTAATCTAAATTCGACGTAACGTAGAAAACAAAGATCGTCCCTGCTGAAAGGTCAGCAGGGACGATCTTTGTTGCGGCTATTGGTCTAATCTAAGACTTAGAGTCCTAGATCGCCTTCGAATGCGCCACCCTCAAGGCGAGCCTTGACGGTCTGCAGGAAGCGACCTGCGTCAGCACCGTCAACCAGACGGTGATCGTAGGTCAGGCACAGGTACATCATGTGACGGATTGCAATCGAATCGTTGCCATCTGCATCGGTGATGACCATTGGACGCTTGACGATCGCACCGGTGCCCAGGATTGCTACCTGTGGCTGGTTGATGATCGGGGTGTCAAACAGTGCGCCGACCGAACCAATGTTGGTGATCGAGAAGGTGCCGCCCGACAGCTCATCAGGACCGATCTTGTTGCTACGGGTACGTGCAGCAACATCGGCGATGCGCGAAGCCAAACCGGCGAGGTTCAGATCTCCTGCGTTCGATACAACTGGAACCAAAAGGCCCTTGTCGGTATCGACTGCAAATGCCAAGTGCTCGGCATTGTGGTAGGTGATCTGCTGAGTCTCTTCGTTGTACTCTGCGTTCAACTTCGGGTGAGCCTTCAAGCCTTCGGCAACAGCCTTAGCGATGAATGGCAGGTAAGTCAGGTTCACGCCGTTGGTGGCCTTGAAGCTGCTCTTAGCCGAACCGCGCAGCTTGACGATGCGGGTCATGTCGATCTCGTGGACCTGGGTCAGCTGAGTCGAAACGTCCAGCGACTCGCGCATACGACGGGCAATAACCTGACGGATGCGTGGAGCCTTTTCGGTGGTTCCGCGTAGCGAGGAAGCCTCGACAGCCGGGGCAGCTGGCTTGGCTGCTGCAGGAGCAACAGCTGGTGCGGACGATGCGGCAGGAGCAGCTGCTTCCTTAGCGGAAACGGCATCAAGCACGTCCTGCTTACGGATGCGACCGCCAACGCCGGTGCCCTTGACCGATGCGATGTCGATTTCGTGCTGGTTAGCAAGGCGGCGAACCAGTGGGGTTACGTAACCCGACTCGTTGTTCGACTCTGCAGCAGGAGCTTCTTCCTTAGCTGGAGCAGCTGGAGCAGCAGGTGCTTCTTCCTTCGCAGGTGCAGCTGGAGCAGCAGGTGCAGCCGGAGCGGCAGCAGGTGCCTCTTCCTTCGCAGGAGCCGCAGGAGCTTCTTCCTTAGCAGGAGCAGCAGCGGCGCCAGCGGCACCGATCACTGCGAGAACTGCGCCAACTTCAGCGGTCTCGTCTTCTGGAACACGGATTTCCAGAAGGGTACCGGCAACAGGGGAAGGAACTTCGGTGTCGACCTTGTCGGTGGATACCTCAAGCAAAGGCTCGTCGACGGCAACTTCTTCGCCAACTTCCTTCAACCAACGGGTAACGGTACCTTCGGTAACCGATTCGCCCAGAGCTGGCAGGGTAACTTCGGTGCCCGAAGCGGAACCGGCCGATGGAGCAGCAGCTGGTGCTTCTTCCTTAGCTGGAGCTTCTTCCGCTGCAGATGCAGCCGGAGCTTCTTCCTTGGCTGGTGCTTCTTCAGCAGCTGGTGCGGCAGGAGCGGCGTCGCCGGATCCCGAACCGTCGCCAATGCGAACCAGTGGAGCGCCAACTTCAGCGTCCTCGTCCTCAGCCACGAAGATTTCCTCAATGATGCCAGCAACTGGCGAAGGAACTTCAGTGTCTACTTTGTCGGTGGACACTTCCACCAACGGCTCGTCTACCTCTACGCGGTCGCCGACCTGCTTCAGCCAGCGAGTTACCGTACCTTCGGTAACGCTTTCACCCAGTGCGGGTAGGTTTACGGTTTCAGACATCGTCCCGTATCTCCTTGGTTTTTAAATCTTGAATTGTGGGTGGAGGCCGAGCCTCCGAGCTTTGTGCACTAGGCAGCGCGTTCGTCGAACGCGCTGCCTAGTGAAATCAAAAGCTATTAGCCGTGTAGTGCAGCGCCGGCCAGAGCCATAGCTGCTTCGCCCAATGCTTCGTTCTGAGTTGGGTGAGCGTGGATCAGCGGAGCGATGTCCTCTGGGTATGCTTCCCAGTTAACAATCAACTGTGCTTCACCGATCTGCTCGCCGATGCGACCGCCGATGCCGTGAACGCCCACGATTGGACCGTTCTTGACGCGAACCATCTTGATCAGACCGCTGGTGCCCAAGATTGCGGACTTACCGTTACCAGCGAGGTTGTACTCGGTGGTTTCGATCTGGTCTGCTCCGAACTTCTCTTTAGCCTTAGGCTCGGAGTAGCCGACCGATGCAATCTCTGGTTCGCAGAAGGTGACCTTCGGGATGTTGATGTCCTCGATGATCGCTGGCTTCAGACCGTTGATTTCCTCGATCACGAAGCGACCGTGCTGGTAACCGCGGTGTGCAAGCTGTACGCCTGGGACAATGTCGCCAATTGCGTAGATGTTGCCAACGCCGGTGTGCAGACGCTCGTCGGTGATCACGAAGCCGCGATCGATGGTGATGCCCTGCTCTTCGAAGCCAAGACCCTCGGTAACTGGACCGCGACCCACTGCAACCAGAACGATGTCTGCTTCCAGTACGTTGCCGTCAGCCAGCGAAACCTTGACGCCGTTGGCGTTCTGCTCGACCTTTTCGAAGAAGACACCAGTGTTGAACTTGATGCCACGCTTCTTAAAGCGCGCTCCAAGGTCTTGATGATGGCTGGATCTTCGTTAGGAACCAGCGACGGCAGGCCTTCAACGATGGTGACGTCGACGCCGAATGAGTTCCATACGGAAGCGAATTCAACACCGATAACGCCGCCGCCGAGCACGATGGCGCTCTTTGGCATGTCTTCCATGTTCAATGCTTCGGTGCTGGTCATAACGCGGCCACCGATTTCCAGACCGAAGGTCTTGGAAGTGGAGCCGGTTGCCAAGATGATGTTCTTGCCCTTGTAAACGGTGCCATCAACATCGATGGAATCCTGGGAGACAAGACGGCCGTTACCAGTGATAACGTTGACCTTCTTCATCTTGAGCAGGCCCTGCAAGCCCTTGTACTTTCCGGCAACAATGCCTTCTTTGTACTTGCGCACGCCACCCAAGTCGATTGACTCGAGCGAGGAGTTGATGCCGAACTTGGCACCCTCGCGAGCGTTTTCAGCCAACTCTGCAGCGTGCAGGTAAGCCTTGGTTGGGATGCAGCCGGTGTGAAGGCAAGTGCCGCCCAGCTTTTCCTTTTCAATCAATCCAACGGTGTAGCCCAGCTGGATGGCACGCAATGCTGCCGAGTATCCAGCGGATCCACCGCCGAGGATGAGGACATCAAATTCTTGCGTTGCTGCCGAATCGGCCACGTGAACGCTCCCTCGTATTCGCTAAGTGAGGCCGGCTTTGGCCGACCAGGGGATCGGTCGCAGATCTTTGGGAGCATTACGCTGGTTGGCGCGCACCATAGATCCACGGTGATGTTTCAAAACTTACCTTAGTACCGCATACCTGCCAGAGTCACCTTCGAGGGCGTAAAAGTCAGGCATGTCTCTTATTTTTAATCTCATCCCGGCATCCGATTGCCATCGGCAGTGATACCGGGATGAGATTAAGAGCTAAAAATGCTGATGAAGCAGACTGCTCATCGGTGCCTAATTTGCGGCGAGCTGCTCCGCGTAGGCAACCAACGTACGAACCTGTGAGCCAGTTCCGTTCTTCGGGGTGTAGCCCCAAGCGCTACCTTCATTAAAGGCCGGGCCAGCAAAGTCGATGTGTGCCCATGGGATCTTCTTGCCGTCAACTTCGCCGACAAATTCCTCAAGGAAGACGGCTGCGGTCATCATGCCACCCATGCGCTCACCGATGTTCGCCAAGTCGGCAACTTGGGATTCGATGCTTGGACGCAGCTCTTCTGGCAGCGGCATTGCCCAAGCAAGCTCGCCCACCTGATCGGATACTGCAACAAGATCGTTGGTGACCTGTTCGTTGCCCATGATGCCAGCGGTACGCAGACCAAGCGCCAGCATCTGTGCACCGGTAAGGGTAGCGATGTCGATCATGACATCTGGCTTTTCCAAGCTGGCAGCGGCCAAACCGTCGGCCATAACCAAACGGCCTTCAGCGTCGGTGTTCAAAACCTCTACGGTTTTGCCACCAAACATGGTCAGGACATCGCCCGGACGCGTCGAAGCGCCACCTGGCATGTTTTCAGCCAAGCAAAGCCACGCGGTGACCTTGACGTTGAGACCCAGCTCGGACACTGCGGCCACAGTCTGGAACACTGCTGCGGCTCCGGACATGTCAGACTTCATGGCGTGCATGCCAGCAGCTGGCTTTAGCGAGGTGCCACCGGTGTCAAAGGTGATGCCCTTGCCGATTAGCGCAATGTGCTTGGTTGCCTTAGCGGGGAGTACTCCACCTTGACCATTCGAGGCTGACGTACTGAACCGCCACCAACTCCGATCAGACCACCGAAGCCATCCTTAGCCAGGCGCTTCTCGTCAAAGACCGTGACCTTCAGCGGAAGCGACTTGGAGTAATCCTTCACTGCGGTAGCAAATGATTCAGGGTAGAGAACATTGGCTGGTGCATTGATCAGGTCGCGGGTGCCGCGAACAGCACGTCCGAGCACAGCCGCACGCTTCAAGACCGCAGGAAGGTCTTTGGAAGTGGCCACCGAAGTTGCAATCTGCGCTTCGGCCAAGACTGGCTTGTCGCTCTTCTTTGAGCGGTGGTTCTCGTAGCGGTAGCTGCCCAGGGCGATACCTTCGGCGATGGCTGCGACACGTTCGACCGTCTCGGAAGGCAACACGAAGATGGCGGTTTTGGTATTGGTCAGCTGGCGTGCAGCGGATCCGGCGGCACGACGAAGCTTCTCTTCGGTGAGTTCAGCTAGTTCTTCAACGCCCAGACCAATGAAAAGCAGAACCTTTGCCTTGGACCCCTCAACGCCTGGAAGCAAGGTGGCTTCGTCAGCCTTACCCGAAGCTCCTAGCGTGGTCAGCGACTGCTCCAGCGAAGAAGTAGTTTCCGAAGTGAAAGGCGAGGCAACGATGGTTGCTTTACCGTCATTCTTCAATACGCCCAAAACGAGGGTATCGGCGCTCTTGCGCTTAATGTCAGTGCCAATGGCGCTCAAAGTGAGATCACTTGAGTTGATCACAAAATCATTCCTTCTGTGCCTTTGTAGGGTCTGAGGTCCAGTGCTCCGGAATGGTAATCCGAAACGTAGTGCATGCTGTTGAGCAAAACACTTGCTACCTCTGATGTTATCCGAGGAAAAGGTTCATCGTGCGTCACTTCACAGCGAGCGTAAGCATCGAAGCGATAGTATGTAATATCGCGGTTAAATTAGGGTGAATTGGAAGATTACGAACGCCCGAGGTCCGCTAACAAGCAAGTCGGCACTGAATGAGGAGAAAATGTCCAAGGAATCGTTGATGACGTTGGTCGCAGACGACTTGGATAATTCACGCCTCCAAGGCCTCGGAATGTACGTTTTGCTCAAGAGCATGAGTGATGCGGGACAGAGCCAATCTCAGGTCACCAACGAACTATTTGGTCGTCTGGACTCTGAACTGTTTGCAACTTTTGATGCTGATGAACTGGTTGCCTACACCTCCCAGCGTCCACGGTTGACCTTCCTGGGTGATCACTTTGCCGCCTACCAAGCGCCCCGTATTGAGATTTACTTGATGACCGATGGGATGGATCGAAAATTCTGGTTCCTCACTGGAGTAGAACCTGATCTCAAATGGGAACGCGTCATCGCAGAGATTCTCGGATTTATCGAAGCCTTTAACGTGGCTCTAGTTGTTGGCTCTGCTTCGCTTCCGATGCCGGTTCCACACACCCGCCCGGTAGGCGTGACGGCTCATGGAAACCGCAAAGATTTGATCGAGAACATTTCAACGTGGAGCCCCACCGTTGAATCGCCGGCTGGAATTACGTCGTTACTCGAAATTCGGATGACTGAAGTCGGCCGCGACATTGTGGGTTATTCTCTGCACACCCCACACTATTTAGCCGAATCCGAATATCCAGCGGTAGCGGTAGCGACCCTAGAGTACGTCGGTGCCGCCCTGAAGCTCGCGCTTCCCACAGACAAACTTCGCGAGGCTGCTCGACTTCTTGAACAGCAACTAGCGGAGCAACTTGAAGCTAACAATGATGTTCGCCAAATGGTGGATGGATTTGAAGAACGCTTTGATGCCCACGTGAAGGAGCATGAGCCGCGCTCGTTGCTTCTTGACGAGGACAAGCAGATGCCGGGCGCGGAGGAACTGGGCGCAAGCGCCGAACACTTCCTCTCGCTAATCGAAAATACCAATGATTGGTTAAGGAACGGGCGCGAAGAGCCCCAATCAGGTGATCAAGACCAGTGAGTCAATCGCATTTGAATTCGTCGAAGTCCTGGTTGGTTTTCGGATTCGCAATTCTTGCTTATATATCCGCAATTTCACAACGCACTAGTTTTGGTGTGGCCGGCATTGAAGCCACTGAGCGCTTTCATGCCAGTGCGCAGATCCTAGCGACATTCTCAGTAGTTCAGTTAGTTGTCTACGCTGGGGCCCAAGTTCCAGTCGGCCTACTTCTTGATAAGTATGGGCCGCGCATACTGATCACCTGTGGTGCGTTACTAATGTCCGCTGGACAAGCGTTTCTCGCCATGTCGGTCAACGTTCCCATGGGTTTGATTGGGCGCGTCATGGTTGGCATGGGCGATGCGATGGTTTTTGTTTCCGTCCTCAAACTCTTGCCCCTGTGGTTCTCCGGATCAAAAATTCCCGTGCTCACACAGCTCACCGGTACCTTCGGTCAGCTTGGTCAATTGATCAGTATTTTCCCGTTCCACCTGATGCTGCTCAACGCCGGCTGGTCGCCAGCGTTCTCGGTAATGTCCGGGTTTGCCTTCGCTACGTTCATTACGACGATTGCATTTGTGCGCAACGGCTCTGGCTGGGAGGGTTCAGCCCACAGCTCGCATCCCAAGGATTCACGGATCGCCCTTGCACTGAAGCAGCCAGGTACCCGGCTGGGGTTCTGGACCCACTTCACTACCGCATTTATGGCGAACACCTTCATGATGACGTGGGGCTACCCGTTTCTGGTTGAAGGACAAGGCTTAGACAGCACGTTGGCCTCCGGGCTTATGTCCGTCTTTGTTGTCGTCGCGGTTGTCTTGGGTCCTGTGCTTGGAACGCTCACCGCACGCCATGCGCAACATCGTTCCAATTACGCGTTGAGCATTATTGGCCTCATGCTGCTTTTGTGGGCTGTTGTGCTTCTTTGGCCGGGACACGCGCCGTTGTGGATACTGATTATCTTGATGATCAGCGTCGCAGCCGGTGGTCCTGCCTCGGTGATCGGGTTCGATTTTGCCCGCACCTTCAACCCGCCACGCATCTTAGGCACCGCCACGGGTCTGGTGAATACCGGTGGTTTTATCGGTGCATTCGTCACGATCTACGTCATTGGGTTCATTCTCGATTTGCTCAACAACGCCAACGGCTCCACCGGCGAGTTGTACAGTCTCGGATCATTCAGAATCGCACTGTCGTTCCAATTTGTCATGGCAGCAATAGGCATTACTTTTATGCTGATCGAACGACGCAAAGCTCGCCGATTCCTAGCAGAGCAGTAGTCCATCGCCACTAGCGTCCTAGGTTCTCCACAACTGGCCAGTTCTAAGAAATAAAGCTAGTAGATGCAGTGCACGGTAAGTGCATGACAACTACACCAGAACGCCAGCCGCTATCGCTGTCCAGTTACAAAGACATTTTGGCCTATGTGCCGCATGCCCTTGGGTTCCATCCTCGTAATTCAGCGGTATTGCTACTTATTGAAGATGATCGTCTTGAAGCCACGTTGCGGGTTGACTTACCGCCATCTACTCGGCGCGAAGACGTGGAGAATTGGTCCAGCCAGGTCAACCGACTCCTTGAACGGATCCCTAGCGTCCAAGACGTCGCTCTGGTGATCTACGCTCCGGAAGATCGCCTCGCTCAGCTTGACGCGCCCTACTCATCGCTGGTGAACCATCTCGAAACCACCCTGAGTCGCAGAAGAATCCGCCTACGCCACGCGTGGTGCTTACGCGCCTCAATGATTTGGGACTACGACCCAGAAGAGGGTAACTGCGCCAAGGCCGTACCGTCACTGGTCACTAATGAAACTCACCTATCGATGGTCCTGGCTGGATCCGCACCGATGGACACGCCATGGGATGGAACCGGTATCGCAAAATGGTCAAATTCCAAAGATGTTCTCCACCTTGTTGTAGATCAAGGTGGCAACGTCATGGAGTGCCTCGAAACATGGAATCGCACTCTAAAGATGACGCAGAAAGATTCAGAGTCATCCTTGCGCGATGATCCGAGATTGGCTGCTTTACTTCTTGGATCCTTACAGACGAAATTCGTTCGAGACCTCTTGCCGTATCTGGCTGGCCAGGGACTAGAAGACACCCTGGACATCATTTTTGGCGTTTCATTTGACGCGCAGGAGGGTGCCATCGCCCCGTTATCTGATTATCTGCTTGGTCGGGGCTGGTATGCACCAGATTGGCGCAGGGTGGATCGACTGTGGGAGGTTGCTCGTGACCTTTTAGGTGTAGCGTGCGACGATAGCCGACACGCCTTACTGTGCATTCTGGCTTGGATTGAATGGGCAAGAGGGCGAGGGTCAATGGCGTTGGCACTACTGAACCAGGCGGTGGAAGAAAACGAGAAGTATGAATTAGCAGCGTTGCTTCAGAAACTCATGTCTCACGGCATTATGCCCTCGTGGGCAACGGATCAACTTCGTGCCTGGCGTGCGAACTTCGCGTGACACGGGCTCACCGGGGTGTCTCAAGTGGTGTCTGGGTGGTAATTCGTGGATAATGAAATTACAGACCCGGTTAGGTTCGAATTGCCTTGGCCTGAAATCTCACGATTTTGGGAACATAAGGCGGGCTTGAAGCGTTGTTATCAATGTGCCAGCCCCGGCGTTTAGTCACTGATTAAACGTCTTCGGACTTGACAGGGTCATAGTGGTGTTACCGGCAGGTGCATCCGGAACGCATCGTTAGAAAGGTTATTCGTGTCATCTTCTGAGACGAACGCTAATCGTCAAGCAACTGAGGCCACTGAGGCCGAGGTCCCCGAGGCAGAGGTACCAGCAGAAACTCCTGCGGCGAAGAAGCGTGCAACCAAGGCTAAGCCTCGGACCAAAAAGGTAGCTGCAGATACTGCAGCACAGGACGAATCAACCCCAGCTGTCGCAGAAGGCGACGACGATGCTGAAGAAAGCACCGATTCGAAGTCTGACGACAATTCGAAGGGCTTCACCCTCTCCAGCGGTGACGACGACGCTCCTCAGCAGCAGGTTATGGTCGCCGGCGCGACGGCTGACCCGGTCAAGGACTACCTGAAGCAGATCGGTAAAGTTGCCCTGCTGAACGCAGAGCAGGAAGTCGATTTGGCTCTGCGCATCGAAGCGGGCCTTTTTGCTACCGACAAGCTGGAGAAGGACACCGGCGCCATTGACCAGCGTTTGCGCTGGGACTATGAGCAGATCATTCACGACGGCAAGATCGCAAAGAACCACTTGCTGGAAGCAAACCTCCGTCTGGTTGTTTCGCTGGCTAAGCGTTATACCGGTCGTGGCATGCTCTTCTTGGACTTGATCCAGGAAGGTAACTTGGGTCTGATTCGTGCCGTTGAAAAGTTTGACTACACCAAGGGCTTCAAGTTCTCGACTTACGCTACCTGGTGGATCCGTCAGGCTATTACACGAGCCATGGCTGACCAGGCTCGTACCATTCGTATTCCAGTACACATGGTTGAAGTCATCAACAAGTTGGCGCGAGTACAGCGTCAGATGTTGCAGGACCTCGGTCGCGAACCAACTCCTGAAGAGTTGGCCAAGGAACTGGACATGACTCCTGAAAAGGTTGTCGAAGTTCAGAAATACGGCCGCGAACCAATCTCACTTCACACTCCACTGGGTGAAGATGGCGATTCCGAGTTTGGTGACCTGATCGAAGACTCTGAAGCAGTTGTGCCAGCAGACGCTGTGTCATTCACTTTGCTCCAGGAACAGCTTCACTCGGTTCTCGACACGCTCTCCGAGCGCGAAGCCGGCGTAGTGGCAATGCGCTTTGGTCTGACCGATGGTCAGCCGAAGACTTTAGACGAAATCGGCAAGGTTTACGGAGTTACGCGTGAGCGTATCCGTCAGATCGAATCCAAGACGATGTCTAAGCTACGTCACCCATCGCGTTCGCAGGTTCTGCGGGACTACCTAGACTAAAACTGAAAGCAAGATAGCCAGTTGAACTTTCGTTCAACTGGCTATCTTGCTTTTAAGACAAAATTGGCGGCCCACAAATAGTGGGCCACCAATTTCGAGCTAGACGAAAACGAGATTAGTCGTTAGCGTCAACCTTTGGCTTTTCGTAAAGTCGCGAGGATTCGTCCTGCCAAACTGAGGACTGTGGGCGTAGCTTAGGTTCCACATCGCGGGCGTGGTGAGCGCAGAACAGCAGCTCACCGCCGGTTGAAGCCAGCACGGCTCGCACGTAGGCCTGTGCACCACAGCGGTCGCACCGGTCAAGGGCGTTCAGTTCACGACTAGCGGTCGTAGTAGTCATTGCCAGCCTCCTAAAGTTGATGGTTACTCAATAGAACCAGTTTGGGCTTCGACTTTATCCCTAAAATGGCCGTCTTTCGCTCACCGCGTAGTTGATGTGGACAAGGTCATAGCTGTCATCGGTGGCGCCGACCGGCGGAAAATGACAGGTATTCGAACACAATAACGATTAGAATGGAAGACAAGACGTTCTTTCTTATGTAGGTAGGAGACTATAGCCCAGTGGCTTCATCCGACAATTACAGCGCGCGACATCTCTCTGTCTTGGAAGGCCTGGAAGCGGTTCGTAAACGTCCAGGCATGTACATCGGTTCAACCGACTCCCGCGGGCTAATGCACTGCCTATGGGAAATTATCGACAACTCTGTTGACGAAGCTTTGGGCGGCTTCGGTCAGGCAATCAACGTAATCCTGCATGCCGACGGATCAGTCGAGGTCCATGACGATGGCCGAGGCATTCCTGTTGATGTGGAACCCAAAACTGGTCTGAGCGGTCTGGAAGTTGTCTTCACTAAACTTCACGCTGGCGGTAAATTCGGTGGTGGCTCCTACAGCGCTTCCGGTGGTTTGCACGGTGTTGGCGCTTCGGTCGTTAACGCGCTATCGGCGCGACTTGACGTTGAAGTTGATCGTGGTGGCAAGACCTACAGCTTGCAGTTCCGCCGTGGAGAGCCAGGCAAGTTCTCGGACAAGGGACGCAAGAAGGCTGAAGCTCCCTTTACGCCGCACGAAAAGGCCACGATTCCCGAGGTCATCGCCAAAGCTAAACGTGGTGTAACCGGAACTCGAATTCGGTACTGGGCAGATAACCACATCTTTACCCCGGACGCCAAGTTCTCTTATTCGGACCTGCAGGATCGTGCTCGCCAGACCTCATTCCTCGTGCCAGGATTGCGCATTACTCTCCGCGACGAGCGTGGCCTGCCTGGTACACCCGGCGCTGAGGGACCGCATGAGGAAGTGTTCCAACACGACGGTGGTATCAGCGAATTTGTTGACTACCTCAGCAGTGACTCTCCAGTTACTGATATCTGGCGTTTCCAAGGCAGTGGTTCATTCCACGAAAAAGTTCCAGTCATTGATGACAAGGGGCGCAGCCACATGGAAGACGTGCAACGAGTTTGCGAAGTGGACGTGGCCCTGCGCTGGGGGATTGGCTACGACACTTCGGTGCGCAGCTTCGTCAACATTATTGCCACTCCCAAGGGCGGTACTCACAGTGCTGGTCTAGAGCAGGCGTTGCTCAAATCTTTCCGCAAGAATGTTGAAGCTAACGCCCGCAAGCTCAAGTTTGGCCAGAAGGACAAGCTGGAGAAGGACGACGTTCTTGCTGGCATGACTGCAGTGCTTACTGTTCGTCTTGCGGAACCACAGTTTGAAGGGCAGACCAAAGAGATTCTGGGTACCCCTCAGGTGCGCCAGATTGTCACCAAGGTGGTTGAGAAAGCGCTCAACGAACGCCTGGGATCCAACAAGCGCGCAGAAAAAGCAGAAGCAGCTACTTTGCTCGAAAAGGTAGTCAACGAGATGAAATCTCGTGTCTCTGCGCGTATGCACAAGGAAACCCAGCGTCGAAAGACCGCGCTGGAATCTTCGTCCCTACCAACCAAGCTGTTGGATTGCCGGAGTAAAGAGGTCGGGAAATCCGAGCTATTCATCGTTGAGGGCGACAGCGCATTGGGCACGGCTCGCTTGGCCAGATCAAGCGAGTATCAGGCTTTGCTTCCGATTCGCGGCAAGATCCTCAATGTGCAGAAGGCATCCATTTCGGACATGCTTTCGAATGCTGAATGCGCTGCCATGATTCAGGTCATCGGCGCCGGCTCGGGTCGAAGCTTTGACATTGAGCAGGCACGCTACGGAAAAATCATTTTGATGACGGATGCTGATGTTGACGGTGCGCACATCCGCACGCTGTTGCTCACGTTGTTCTATCGCTACATGCGTCCAATGATTGAGCATGGGCGCGTCTATGCGGCGGTTCCACCTCTGCACCGAATTGAAATCATCAATGCGGGATCCAAGCAGAACGAAGTGGTTTACACCTATTCGGAAGCGGAAATGAACCGTCTGCTTGCAAAGATCGAAAAAGAGGGTCGGCGTTACAAAGAGCCAATCCAGCGGTACAAGGGCTTGGGCGAGATGGACGCAGACCAGCTGGCAGAAACGACGATGGATCAGCGCCATCGGATGTTGCGCCGCGTTGGTATCGAACACGCGCAGGCCGCCGAGGAGGTCTTTGATCTGCTCATGGGCTCCGACGTCGCACCACGCAAGAAATTCATCATTGACGGTGCCGATGATTTGGAACGTGAACGTATCGACGTTTAGCGTTTAGAGCTCAAGAGTCCTTGGATGCAGTTCAATTGTGAACCGTATCCAAGGACTTTCTTGTTGCCTGCAAGTTCAGATTTGAAAGCTACCAAGCTAGCAGAGTTGGTGCGACTAACAAGATCGTGGGACAGGCTAGGAGCAGGACCGTGCTGGCAAGTACGAGGAAGCGAGCGAGCTTGTTCAGGGCAGTTTCGGGTGAGAGTAGACGCTGCAGTCGGCGTGAGGAAACCTCACCGCCGGGCATTCCGACCAACTCAGCATTGGACGAGCTTTTGATCATAGAAGCATCATCAACGGCTGCCGCGGTGGCGACGGTAACGATGGCTTTGAGCAGAGTCTGACGGTTGACCTGTTCCAGAGCTTTATCGTCGGCCAGCATTTCGATCAATTGACGCACGGCTTCTAAAGCCAGCTTGGAGGTTGGAAGCCAGGGGAGTGCCTCATTCCAAGCGGTAAAGGCCAAGATGAGCAAGTCGTGTCGTTGGTCCAGATGTGATCGCTCGTGCGTGATTACAGCCTGTTGTTCCTCTGGCGTAAGTTGAGTCAGCAGCCCGCGTGAAAGGACAGTAACTGACCTCGAAATGCCCGGCACACAGTAGGCCACCGGCATGTCATGATCAATGACTAATGTGTTTGGTCGAGTCTCTGAAGGATTACTCAGCAGTCGAAGTAACTGACGGTGCTTTGCTCGTTGCCTTGAGGTCCGCCATGCTGCTCGGATGAGGGTGAGCACCAGGTGGAAGCCAAATAGGAAGGCTGTACTGAGCGCAAAGAGGTGCACAACGCCTGGATATTGCACTTGCGGGTCGCCCATAAGCAGTCGCCAGCCGGCGTGCAACGCAGAAATGAGATTGTCGCCTAGAGGGGATAGCCCCCAGACCAGCATGGAGCCGATCATCGAAAGGCCACCGCCCAAAGCGATTGCTTGCCATAGAAGAACGGCCTGCACCGGCGCGCGCGTGATCCATTTAGCTTTTGATAATGCCAACGGCGTCGGCCACGCCAATGCGATAGCCAACGCCGCTAGGAAATATGAGGTGAGAAGCACTCAGTCCCCGAAGTTTGTCTAAATTATGCGGACTTTACTGAGTCCAAGATAGCACGCAGAGAAGCTGCTTCATCTGCTGTTATGCCGCCAATGAAACGGGCTAGGACTGCTTCGCGGTCCTGCGCGGTGCCAAGAGCCTCGTTGAGCAAGCCAACGGTGTGGTCTTCGCGCGAGGAGCAAGCAGCATAGCGATGAGGGCGTGTGGAGCGTTCACGTTCCACGAGCCCTTTCTTTTCTAGGCGGGCAAGCACCGTGAGCACCGTAGTAACTGCGAGTTCCTTCGCATCGGCGCCAAGTGCCGCAAGATCATCGCGAAGGTCATTCGCGGTGAGCGGTTCTGCAGAGTCCCACAGAAGGTCCATGACGGAACGTTCCAGGTCGCCAAGGCTGGCCACTAGGTCTTACCTCACTTGCTTTTAGTTCTTTCGCTGAACATGTTGGCCCAAGGCCTAGGTGTACAGCTTGAAACACCAATTGTAGCGATTTTTGCGCTAGATTTCTACAACGCGTAAAAGAGTGGTGATTCGTGTTGGTGACTCAGTGGGCTACGCGCGCAGTCAGGATTTCCCGAGCTGCAAGTCGAGGGTTTGATTGGTTGATGCGGTCGTTTCTTGGATGTGCGATGGATCTCGGAATCTTGACTTCTACAAGCTGTCGAAATCGTCTATGGTGATACGTGAAGGCACTTCTACGGTTCGTAGAAAAAGTCTCCCAAGCTCCTACAAAGCGAAAATTGAGGAATCAATGGATGCATTGGAAATTGCCCGCTGGCAATTTGGCATAACCACGGTCTACCACTTTCTCATGGTGCCCTTAACGATCGGTTTAGGACTGACCGTCGCAGTATTGCAAACCATCTGGCACCGCACCGGCAATGAACACTGGCTGCGCATGACCAAATTCTGGGGCAAACTGTTCCTGATTAACTTCATCATGGGTGTGGCCACGGGTATCGTGCAAGAATTCCAGTTCGGCATGGCTTGGAGCGAATACAGCCGCTACGTCGGAGACGTTTTCGGCGCACCACTAGCTATGGAAGCGTTGCTGGCGTTCTTCGTCGAATCGACCTTCCTCGGACTATGGATCTTTGGCTGGAAGAAGTTGCCAAAGCTCGCGCACCTAGCCACCATCTGGTGCGCTTCGCTAGCGACCATGCTCTCGGCGTACTTTATTCTCGTAGCCAACTCTTGGATGCAGCACCCGGTAGGCACCAAGATCGTTGACGGACGTGCTGTCATGACCGACGCGTGGGCGGTCTTCACCAACAACACTGCCTTGATCACCTTCCCTCACACGCTCTTCGGTGCTTTTGCCGTGGCAGGCGGATTCTTACTTGGCATCTCTTGGTTCCACCTATACCGTCGCCGGAAAGAAGGAATCGATACCGTTGATTCCAACGGCTACGTCATCGTCGGCGAAGACTTGAGCAAGGGTAAGAACCGCGACAAGACCGATTACCAAGTGTGGATCAAATCGCTAAGGATCGGCGCCGGTATTGCGGTAGTGGCCTTCTTGGGCGTGGCCCTAACCGGCCACGAGCAAGCAAAACTAATGTTCGAGCAACAACCCATGAAGATGGCCTCGGCTGAAGCTGCGTGCCACGATGGCACCGGATTCTCCGTGCTTTCACTCGGTGACATCAACGCTCATGGAGCTACCGATTGCAACGATGTTGTAGCGGTCTTCGAAGTACCTGGCCTGTTGTCCTTCCTTGCTAACGGAGACTTCACTACCGAAGTAAAAGGCGTTAATACTCTGATTCCTGAATACCAGCAGAAGTACGGTGAGTACTACCCGGATGACGAGTCCTTCGGGCAGTACGCAGGTCAAAAGATCGACTACCTTCCAGTCATGGAAGTGACCTACTGGGGCTTCCGCCTGATGATTACCTTCGGCGGTCTGTCCGCGGCCGCTGCTGCGCTGGCCCTCTGGATTACGCGCAAGGGCACGGTGCCCGAGAACAAATGGATTTCACGACTGGCTGTCTTGGGTATTGCGGCTCCTTTCGGTGCCAATGCCACTGGATGGATCTTTACCGAAATGGGACGCCAACCATTCACCGTGGCACCTAATCCGCAGATGGGTGGGGTTGACCAAGTCTTCATGTACACAGCTGCCTCGGTCTCTCCGACTGTCACTGCTGGAGAACTGCTCTTTTCACTCATCACCTTGACGTCGATTTATGCAGTCCTACTCGTTGTTGAACTGGTGCTGTTGACCAGATACATCCGGGGTGGGGTGGCCTCAGCAATGCCAGAACTCGACGCAACGGGTCACGATGATCATCCTGATTCTGACCACCACGACAACGACGACGTTTTGGCGTTCGCTTACTAGCGGCGCACTCAAAGGAGAAAACCATGGAATGGCTACCAACACTTTGGTTCATCGTCATTGCACTACTTTGGTGCGGCTATCTATTTCTTGAAGGATTCGATCTCGGGGTGGGCATGCTCATCGGTCTGGGTCGGCCTACCGAGAAAAGAAAACGACTGCTACTCAATACCATCGGACCGGTATGGGACGGGAACGAGGTGTGGCTACTAACCGCTGGTGGCGCGACGTTTGCTGCCTTCCCACATTGGTACGCATCGCTATTCTCAGCCTTGTACATTCCACTCACTGTGGTGTTGGTGGCACTGATCTTCCGTGCCGTGGCCATTGAATACCGCGGCAAGGCGATCACCGTGCCCACACGTAAGCTCTGGGATCTAGCCTTGGGAGTCGGATCGCTGGTGGCAGCTTTCGGTGTGGGAGCCCTGTTGGCTTCAACGACCATCGGCCTACCGCTGAACGAGAACGGAGACCGGATCGGCGGGGCCTTCGCGTGGCTTACCTGGCATGCCGTCCTGGGTGGTGTGGCAGTAGTTGCCTTCTGCTGGATTCATGCGCTGGCTTTCTTGCGTCTGAAAACTGACGGCCCGGTACGCCAAGAAGCAGGCAAACTAGTTGGACGCTGGCTATCAGTGGCCGTCCTTCCATTGCTGCTCTGGACGCTTTGGGTTCTGCTAAAGAACGAATCAGCATTCGCGTGGGCAGCCCTAGCGGTCGCCCTGATAGCGGTAGTGGTTGCACTGATAGCAGGTCGAGCAGGTAGAGAAGGAATCTCCTTCCTGGCGCTGGGGATCATGTTATTAGCTGCGGTTGCTGCGATCTTCTTGGCTGCTTACCCAGTAGTTCTGCCGTCCACCATTGACTCGGCATTTGACCTTACCGTCGAGAATGCTTCAAGCACTGCGTACACATTAAAACTGATGAGCGTTGTTGCGGCGTTTGGTGTTCCTCTAGTAGTGGCATATCAAGCGTGGAGCTACTGGGTATTTCGCAAGCGGTTGCGCGAAGAACACATCCCAAAAACTCACCGCGTTACCTCGATCGTCAACTAACCATTTGCACAACCGAAAGTTGAGCTATGCCAGCCCCACGTTTTCTTCCTAGAGAACTGATCTCACCCCGGCAGTTCGCCTTGCTGACGTGCTTTTCTGTCATCAAGGCCGTGGGGCTGGTTCTTGTCGCCTATGCACTCGGGCGCTGGATTGCCACCATGGCACAAGGCGGGAACCCTGATACCAGCCTCCTATACGTGGCAGTAGCAGGTGCCGTGGTGCGAGCCTTGGCAGCGTGGGGACTGAACGTCGGGGCGCGGCGCATGGGACTGGGCGCCAAAGAACGAATGCGGATGAATCTGCTTGAATCCGAAGCAGCTCAGCCAACGATTGTTGCGGCCAAGCAGAATCCAATTCCCGTGGTCGCAACGCTTGCCAGTCACGGAATTGAAAAGCTAGACGACTACTTTACGAAATTCATTCCTGCGCTGATCGGCGCAGTAGCGGTCCCGCTGCTACTCGGCCTGTTCATTTTGAAAGTTGATTGGGTCAGCGCAGTCATTTTATTGCTGACGATTCCACTCATTCCTGTGTTCATGGCGCTGATCGGAATGCACACCCAAGATACCTTGGACCAGTCGCAAGCGGCCCTAGACCGTCTTGCAAGCCAACTGTATGAGCTGGCCCAGGGGCTTCCGGCGCTGATGGGACTAGGACGTGCCCGAGCGCACGGCAACGCCATAGCCAAGGTTGGCGCCAAATATCGCACCGCGACCATGGCGAATCTCAAGACCGTGTTTATGTCCAGCTTCTGGCTGGAGCTCATCTCGACACTTTCTGTCGCGGTGCTCGCAGTCTTTATCGGTGTCCGGCTCGTCAACGGTTCCATCGAGCTATCGGCGGGGCTGACCATCTTGATTTTGGCCCCCGAACTCTTCTCCGCTCTTCGGGAAGTTGGGTCTTCCTATCACGCGGCAGACGACGGACTAGCTGCCTACGGACGCTACGTGAAGCTCAGCAGCTCCACTCCTACCGCCGGCATCAGACAGTCCACTCCACCAAGCGGCGACAACGTGCTTGAAATCGAAAACCTGAACCTGCGCTATGAGCAGGGTGCTTACGTCTACCAAGACTTTAGTCTCACCCTGGCTGCGGGGCAGCGCCACATCGTGGCTACACCCAGCGGTACCGGAAAGACAACCCTGCTCTCCCTCGTTGCTGAGGCCTACAGCAGTGACAACACCTTTGACCCCGAGCTGGTGCAGGGCAGCATCCGGTACTCAGGTTCAATGGCGGTAATCAGTCAGCATCCACGGTTTGACGCGAGCACTGGCGCCGAACAACTAGCCCAAGACGCGCCACTTGCCAGCCCGGCCATGATCTCCGAGTTGGCCAACCGTTTGTCGCTCACAGCCCTATTGGAGCGCAACATCTCCGAGTATTCACCGGGCGAATTACGCAGGCTAGAGGTCATGCGTGCGCTATTGCGCATCCACACCGATACTGAATGCAGGCTACTGCTGGCCGATGAACCCACGGCACATCTTGATCAGGGCAATGCGGCACAGGTCCGCCAGCTTCTCGAAGAGCTTCCCGAGCGTTGCTCCGTACTTATTGCCAGCCACGACCCACTGATCGATCAGACGCTGCGCACAAACCAGGGTGCTTCAGCACTGCCTGCACGGGTGCCAGAACAGCTCGAAACCACACAGCACAGCGACCAGAGCGAGCACTTCGCAGAAGTAACGACGCGAACCTTTACTCCTCGATCTGAGCTGCTGCGCCACTACCATAGCGCACCCAAGGCCGTGCTGTGGGGAACGCTCAGCGTCCTATGCGCCGTAGCGCTAGCCGCACTGAGCGGCTGGCTCATCGTTGAAGCCAGCTACCAGCCACCCATCCTGCACTTGAGCGTCGCCTTTGTTATGGTTCGAGCGCTGGGAATTGGCAGGGCAGCATTCCGCTACCTGGAACAACTGGCAATTCACGACGCGGTGCTCGGCTACGCCGGTGACCTTCGCGAAAAAATGTGGAATGCCATGATTAAAGACCCCGCACGATGGGGCTTGTTCAGCCGTTCATCGGTGGTGTTGCGCTTCCTGCTAGCTGAGGTAGACGAACTGCGGGACCAGCTGGCACGGGTCCTGTTCCCGCCGCTCTCAGCAATTGCCTTGTGGGTCCTGGCCACGATCACCCTGTTCATCATCCAACCTGAATTCGGATGGGTAGCGCTAGTTGCTGGTTTGGCGCTGGCTTTCCCTGTCCGCTGGCTAGTAAAACGCGTGGAAGGCCAACAACTTGTTGAACAGATGAATCACCGTTTTGCCATGAACCAATCTGTGCTGAACGTCCTGCGTCATAAGTCGGCGCTGCGAATCAATCAGTCCCTTGAACCAGCGATTCAAACGCTGCATGCGGAACAACAAGCCAATACTCTTGCCGCACGTCGACACGCACTCGGGCAAGGCAGCGCATCGGCGCTCGCCGTATTGTTCAGCGTTGCGATGGCAGTTCTCGTCACCTCGCTCTCGCATAGTTCAGCTTCCCTGACCGCTCTAGCAGTACTTCTGTGTCTTGCTCTGGGGGATAGCGCAGGCAATGCACTGCTGGCGGTGCAGCAGGGGCAGTCGCTCAAACAACTCACCAAACAACTTGAACGCCACGGTCTGACCAGCAATGAGGACCACAAGGCCGCAGAGGACAATCACGCCGAATCACTAAGCGGTGACGTCGTGGGCTTTGAACTGGACGCTGTGGGCTTGGGATATGGTGCTGGCCCGGACGTTGTCTCCGGGGTGGCAGCGAAAATTCCACAAGGTCAGTGGACAGCTATCACCGGTCCGTCTGGCTCAGGCAAGTCGACTCTACTGACGGCCTTACTCGGTGCGTTGCCGACTCGACGCGGTGCATTGAACGTAGTTGATGAGTACGGTCAGCGTCAGCCTATCGATCACGCGGATCTGTCATCGGTGGCATGGTGTCCTCAAGAAGCGCACCTCTTTGACTCGTCCATCCGTCGAAACCTGATGCTGGGCGTGCCCGAGGAGCAACAACGTACAGACGATCAGCTCATTGACGTCCTCAAACAGGTTAACCTGTACGACTGGTACCTGAAACAACCTTCCGGACTAGATACCAAAATTGGTTCCGGCGGGCATAACCTTTCGGGCGGACAGCGTTGCAAGCTGGCTGTGGCTAGGGCAATCCTAGGCGGGCACCAAGTTGTTCTGCTCGATGAGCCCACCGCTCATTTGGGTGTTGACGAAAGCGAAGAGCTAATGCGAACACTACGTGAGTCTTTAGCGACTCGCACCGTAGTGCTCATTACTCATGATGAACAATTGGCACAACACTGCGAGCAGCAAATAGACCTTGGCACCAAAGCGTTAATGCGCTGAAACAACTGGCTGAAACAATCAAAGGTGCCTTAGCGAATCGAAGTATCGATTCACTAAGGCACCTTCAGTGCATTTGTCTCAGGACTAGAGAATGACTCCGCCGTCGTCAAAAGGCAAAGTGTCTTCGCCCGGGGTGAAAGTTGGAGCAACCTTTGGCTGCTGCACTTCAACAGGAGAGTCCGGCTCGTCCTGTACAACTGGCGCAGGTTGTGCACCATTGACGCTTAATGTGCCGCCGAGAATGTTGATCGACTGTGCCAGCGGTGCACCTGATCCATCACGCTTTGCATACTCGGTTGGCAATGCACGAACGATGCCCGCAGTGGAGCTAGCTCGGGCCGGTCCCTGACCGGCAAAGCCAAGCTGCAAATGATCCTCGCCCTTAACAAATCGGTGCGCACGAACGCCCGCGGTGGCACGACCCTTTGACGGGAATTCAGCAAACTCGGTCAGCTTCACGGACTGACCGGACGTCCCCGGCAAGGTTTGCGAACCGGCCGCGATGGTAGCCACAACAGTTTGCTCCGCGTTGGCCGGCACCACACCAAAGAAGATCACACGATCATTCTCGCTGAGCTTGATTCCGGCCATACCTCGGCCGGTCCGACCCTGTGGACGGACCGCGGAGGCTGAGAAGCGCAAGAGCTGGGCATCGCGAGTTAAGAAGACTAACTCGTCTTCTTCGCGTGCCACGGCAGCAGCGATAACGGCGTCGCCGTCCTTGAGTGTAATGGCCTCAAATTCATCACGGTTCAGCGGGTATTCAGGCGTAACTCGCTTGACCACGCCCTGTTGCGTTCCGATAGCAATCACTTCATTGAGCGGCACCAGCGCGATCGCCGTTTCACTCTTGGCGAGCTTGAGGAACTCAGTAACTGGCACACCCTGAGCCAACTGCGGGAAGCCATGGGATTCAGGTAGGGCTGGCACGTCGATTAGCGAAACACGAATGATTCGACCGGTGCTGGTCAGCGCTCCAATTTCACCGCGTGCGCTGGAAGGTACCTGGGATACCAACACGTCGTGCTTGATTCGCGCTGAGTTGAAGTCCACTTCGGTTCGATCGGCAGTACGTGCGATCTGTCCGGTGGCAGAAAGCAGAACCCAGCATGCACTATCAGAGATTTCCAAAGTGAGCTTGGCCTGCTTGCCGTTACCAACGGCCTCCGGAAGCGCGGTGCCCTTCAACGGGGCCAACTGTGCAGACTTGAGCAACTTGGTACGTCGAGGCGTTCCGAAGGTTTCCGCCATGGTGCCAAGCTCTTCGGAAACGAGGGAGCGCAGCAGCTGATCCGATGCCAAAATCGCGCGTAGCTGTTCGATTTCTTCGCGCAGCTGTTCAGCTTCGGTTTCCAATTCCAACTTGGAATACTTGGTCAGCTGGCGCAGACGCAGTTCCAAAATGTGGTTGGCTTGCGGCTCGCTGAGGTCAAAGACCGTCATCAGTCGTTGACGAGCTTCATTAGTCTGTTCCGATGAACGGATGATGGCGATGACATCGTCGATATCAACAATGGCAATCAACAAACCCTCAACCAGGTGCAAACGATCTTCGCGTTTTGCCAGACGGTGAGTGGTACGACGGCGGACTACGTCCAGTCGGTGATCAACGTAAACAGTGAGCAGCTCGCGCAAACCCATGGTTCGCGGCTGGCCGTTGACCAATGCCACGTTGTTGATGCCGAAGGAATCTTCCATCGGTGTGTATTTGTAGAGACTTGCCAAAACTGCGTTGGGGTTAAAACCGTTTTTCAGTTCAATAACCAACTTGAGGCCATGGTGGCGGTCAGTCAGATCAACAACGTCGGAGATGCCAGAGATCTTCTTGTTGTTCACACCATCCTTGACCTTCTCGATGACCTTTTCCGGGCCCACACCGTAAGGAAGCTCGGTGACTACCAAGGCGGACTTACGGGCGGAAAGTTTTTCTAAAGCGACGGTGGCACGAGTGCGGAACAAGCCACGACCGGTACGGTAGGCATCCTTCACGCCGTCCAGACCAACGATGCTGCCACCGGATGGCAAGTCAGGGCCTGGAATGAACTTCATCAGTTCTTCAACGGTGGCTTCGGGCTCAACTAGCAAATGCTGGGCGGCGGCAATAACCTCACCCAAATTGTGTGGGGCCATGTTGGTGGCCATACCCACGGCAATGCCGGTGGTTCCGTTGACCAAAAGGTTAGGGAAGGCAGCAGGAAGAACCTCTGGCTGCATGAACTGATTGTCGTAGTTAGGGATGAAGTTCACGACGTCTTCATCCAAGTTGGCCGTCATTGCTACAGCAGAGGCGGCCAAGCGTGCTTCGGTGTAACGAGGTGCAGCCGGACCATCATCGAGAGAACCAAAGTTTCCGTGGCCATCAATCAAAGGAAGGCGCAGCGAGAAATCCTGGGCCAGACGAACCATCGCGTCGTAAATTGCGGCATCGCCGTGCGGGTGCAATTTACCCATGACTTCGCCGACCACGCGGGCAGACTTCACGTGACCCTTTTCAGGGCGCAAACCCATCTGCGCCATCTGGAACAGGATTCGGCGTTGGACTGGTTTGAGTCCATCGCGTGCGTCGGGTAGAGCACGTGAGTAAATCACCGAGTAGGCGTACTCCAAGAAGGAGGATTCCATTTCATTGGTCACGTCGATATCGACGATGTTCTCAACGAAATCCTCGGGAATCTCTTCAGACTTCTTTCGAGCCATTACTCTATTTGTCCTTCACATACTCTCTTGCGGCCTGAGCGGTCGATACTTCGTGTTGCGTCTGGGCACAACGCGAAGGTCACGACTATCCTAAGCCTATGGTGGATCGTAAACTTTCGGCGGCATATCCGGCACATTGGGAAGCTGATGTTGTGCTTCGCGATGGGACGACAGCGCATTTGCGGCCTATCACCCCGCGTGATGCGCAGGCGTTGCAGGAGATGCATAAGCATCAGTCTGAAACCTCGGTCTACCTACGCTATTTTACGTACAAGTCGTCGCTGACCCCTAAAGAGCTAGAGCGTTTCACCAACGTGGATCACACCAACCGTGTGGCATTCACTGTGGTGCGCGGTTCAAAGATTATCGGTGTTGGAAGATATGACCGTTTAGATAATCCGCGTGAAGCTGAAGTGGCGTTTAACGTCTCTGATGAATACCAAGGCACTGGTATCGGATCAATTCTGCTTGAACACCTCGCAGCGGCAGCCCGAGAAAAGGGCATTGAAAAGTTCGCTGCTGAAGTTTTGCCTGAGAACCGCAAGATGCTCACCGTCTTCTCTGAAGCCGGCTATGCGGTAGCTCGCCATTTTGAAGATGGCGTGGTGATGCTCGAATTCTCCATTAGTCCTACCGAGAAGGCACGAGAAGTCACGGAATCCCGTGAGCACCGTGCCGAAGCCAGCAGTGTGGCCGGGCTTCTGTCACCAGATTCCATTGCGATCGTTGGTGCTAGCCGGACGTGGGGAAAGCTTGGCCATGATGTTCTGGAACGACTTATCGAATCCAAATTCGCCGGCATCGTCTACGCGGTTAATGATGCAGCTTTGGAAGTCGGGGGACTAGTCTCTTACGGCAAGGTCAGCGAAATCCCGGGACCAGTGGATGTGGCGGTGCTCTGCATTCCACGCGAACGAGTATTGGAAACGATCAAAGACTGCGCCGCCCACGGTGTAAAGGCGCTCGTGATCATGTCGGCCGGATACGAATCCGCCGAAGGTCTTGGCGCCCAACGCGAGCTAGTAGCCCTGGCGCGCGCTAACGGGATGCGGGTTGTTGGGCCGGCCTCATTGGGCCTGATCAACACCGATCCTGCCGTGAACTTATACGCCTCGGGCAGCGCCGGCTCACCACAACCTGGCAACGTCGGCTTCTTTAGCCAGTCAGCAGCCATGGGAATGATTCTGCAGGGCGTAGCCATCCAGCAAGGAATCGGTGTCAGTAGCGCGATCTCAGCAGGCCTGCGTGCCGACGTTTCTGGCAATGACGCCATGCAATTCTTTGAAGACGACACACGTACCGATGTCGTTGCCATGTATCTTGAGTCCTTTGGTAATCCCCGTAAATTTGCTCGCATTGCCCGCAGGCTGGCGCGACGTAAACCAGTCGTCGTTGCCAAGACCGATGTGATGGGGCGCAGATTGCCACCGGGCCATTCGGTGCGAGTAGGACAGGCACCGGCCGGCGCAATGAACGCGATCTTGCGCCAATCAGGGGTGATCCGCGTTCGGTCCTCCGAAGAGCTACTCGACGTGTCCTCATTACTCTCAGTTTTCCCGCCACCTCAAGGGCCGAACGTTGCCGTCCTTTCGAACTCCATGACGATTGCCGAAGTGGTTTGCGATGTCGCAGAAACACGGAATCTGAATTCCGTGATCCATGGAGGCGAGCTCGATTACAGTGTGGGCCAATCTCGTGCCCTCCCGATGTTGCGCCGCAGAATTCAGCAGCTGATTGACGACCCTCAAGTGCACACTGTCGTGCTGGCACATTTGCCATATTCCGGATTGGAAACCTCTGCTGTTCTCAAGGTTGCTCGTGAATTCTTAGACCAACCCAAGCCTGTTTTGGCTCTCGTCCCTGGCTTGGCCGATACCAAAATTACCGGTGGGCTCAAACAAGGCGTGCCCTTGTACACCTCGCCCACCACAGCGATCGGTGCGCTAGCCAAGGCCTACGGTTATCAGCAATGGATCGACGTGCCCTATGAGGCCATCGAAGAGCCGGAAGGCATCGATGTTGACGGTGCCGCCGACTTCCTCAACGAACTGGGAAAATCCGTCTCGGGTTCCAACTTGTTAGAACTCACCGAATCTCAGGCGCAAAAGCTGCTTGGTTTCTACGGCATCGAAATTTTTGGATCTCGCGTGGTCAACACGGTTTCCGAGGCCATCAAAGCGGCCGATGAATTGGGCTGGCCGGTAGCACTGAAAGCCAATGATCCAGACTTGCGTCAGCGTCTAGATCTTGGCGGAGTACGGTTGAGCATTCCGGACCGTGCCAGCCTGGAATCCAATTTCACCCACATGAAGTTACTGATGAAAACCTACGGAGTGGATGCCCTTGAAGTTCAGAGCATGGCCCCGGCTGGTCAAGCTTGCGTGCTTAAGGCAGTGGAAGACCCGTTGCTTGGGCCCGTGATTTCCTTTGGCCTCAGTGGAGATCCGGTAAATCTCTTAGATGACTGGGCTCATGGGGTAGCGCCGCTGTCCGCTCACGATCTTGAACAACTCATTAGGCGTCCGCGAAGCAGCGTTCGGTTGTTGGGATATCAGGGGCTCGCCGCAGTGGACCTCGAAGCACTGAAGGACTTTATTACTCGCGTGTCTCTCTTCAAAGACAATCACCCCGAAATCACGGTGGCAAAGTTTGCGCCCATCTCGGTGTCAGCAGATTCGCTGAGCGTCTTGTCGGTGAATATTCAGATCAGCAATGCTGAGCAACGAATTGATAGCGTCCGCCGGGCGTTACGAAGCTGAGCGCAATCGCCCAACGTGAATTGACCTCGTCAACTGAGTAGAATCGAGTTATGAGTTCTCCAACATATTCGACTGCTCCTGGCGCTGAGCTTCAAGACGATCTGGTTCGTGCAGGTTTTTACCCGCAGATGGTCCAGGATGTACTTGCTGAAGCAATGATGAATCAGCCAGTGCTTGACCACTATGTTCATCTGGAAACTCATTTCGACAACACTGAAGTTCACCGACACATTACGGTCATGGTGATGAGTGAAAAAGTTCTGTTTATCTTGCATGTTGATGACCAGCAGCTCGATGATCATGGCAAAGATGTCATGGCTCAGGTTTCGGTCGAAATGATTGCACTTGCACGCATTGCATCGGTCGCAACCAGCTTTGTGTACCATCAGCCGCAGCACTATTCGGCAGCGGATCCAGTCAAGGAACTGACCTTCGGAATGTCGTGGGGTGGCACCAAACGTATCGATCTGGCTCCCGCTGATTGCGGTGACCCACAATGCGAGGCCGACCACGGTTTGAACGGTACTTCACAACCAGAGGACTTAGTGATTCGGGTGAGCGCTGAAGCTGATGGGCAACGTGCGGTCAACAAGGCGCGCGAATTTGCTGTCCGACTACGTTTGGCTACGATCTCTTGAGCCATAATGACGAGGTAAATGTGTCTGAACTTGCGGTCCCATCAACCAAAATTCCTGATGCACCGAAGTACGGGCAAGCCACCCTCTCAGAGATCCTGCCCTCTGCGGCTACTGCCTTGGGAGTACCGGGATTCGCCAACGCTTTGGGCTTGAAAAAGACCAAGCGCGTTGTAGTGATCATGGTGGACGGTTTGGGTTGGAACCAGCTCAAGAGCCACACAGGGCATGCACCTTTCTTGCGATCTTTATTTGCCGATGGGCAAAAATTGGGCACCGGTTTTCCCTCAACCACTGCAACTTCCCTGAGTAGCTTGGCCACCGGTGTCACTCCAGGGGAGCACGGCATGCTCGGATACGATGTGGTGGATCCGGCGCAACGTCGAGTAGTCAACCAACTAGGTGGCTGGCCGGCAGACCTGAATCCGGAAGCTTGGCAAACTCAGCCAACCGTATTCCAAAAAGTAGCCGAACACGGCGTACACGTGGCCACGGTTTCAATCCCAATGTTCGCCAAATCAGCATTGACCCGTGCTTCTCTGCGCGGTCCTGTGTTTGTCGCAGCGAACCAGCCAATGGCACGAGCCAAAGCCACCCACAACGTATTCGATTCACATCGTAGTGCGCTGGTCTACACCTACTTCAACGAGCTAGATAAGACCGGTCATAAGTTCGGTGTTGACTCCAGTCAGTGGCGAGACACCCTTGAGGAACTCGACTACGTCATCAAGTCGCTGGTGTCTCGACTGCCTGAAGAAACCACGGTGCTGATTACTGGGGACCATGGAATGGTCGACGTTCCCGAATCGCAGCGCATCGACTACAGCCAGTACCCAGAACTTGTTGAGGGAGTGGAGCTAACCAGCGGTGAACCTCGCGGGGCACAACTAACCTTTGCCGTCGAAACAGACGAGGCCGGCAGGCAACGAGTCAAAAATGCCTGGCACAAAGAATTTGGTACCAAAGCTTGGATCATGACACGCCAAGAAGCGGTGGAACGTGGTTACTTTGGCCCGATCACCGATGAGCACCAGGCACGTCTGGGAGATCTGATGATCCTAGCGGCAGAGTCAATAGCCTTTTACGACGGTCGTCGGGTTGCTCCGATGGCTTTCGACATGGTGGGACAGCACGGTTCGCTCACAGCGGGGGAGCGCTTCGTTCCGCTGTTAGTGCACCGAACCAAATAAGAATTTGATAAAAAATATGCGATTGGGGTAGCACCAGAAGGTGCTACCCCAATCGCATATTGTCCCTCTACTGAGGGCTAAGAATCTGTATCCTTCTTGCGCTTGCCAAACATGATGTCGTCCCAGCTAGGAACCGACGAACGCTTGGCCTTGCGAGGTGCAGAGTCATCGTTCTGCTCGGACTGCTTGTCGTCAGCGTCAGAATCATCATGATCTGAATCGGTGACAACCATCAGCTGAGAAGTGCGAGGCGAGATACCCTGCGGGAGGTTCGGCAACGAGTCATCTTCTTCCGCATCGTACTTGCTCATGCCGCGCTCAATGATGTCGTTGAAGCGTGACTCGCGCTCAGGATCCTGATCCTTGGGGCGCTGTCCACGACGAGCGTTGAGGAGAGTTACCAATTCCTCGGTCTCGTCAGCTTCAGGAGCGTTGGATGCAGGTGGCTCAGGCTCAGCCTGGCTTACCGCAGCGACCGGGCGGAAGTACTCAGGAGCTACTTGCTCGCTCAAGGTCTGTGCCCAGCGGTTGAGGTTCTTCAAAGATTTGCGTGCTGGGGAGAACGACCAGCGGGCAACGTTTCCAGCGGCACTCTGCGCATCGGTACCGAGGGATTCAACGTTGTCGCTAGGCAACGGAGAATCAAATTCAACGGTAATGATCCACTGACCCTCAGGATCTTTCCAAGAGTTCCAGCGCGCAGAATCGCTGTCGATGTGCAACTGGTTAAAACGGTGCACAACCATCGAGCCCAAGTCTGCTGGTTCTTCACCAAAGACTTCGCGGTATTCAGCATCGGTCTGTGGACCGGACACCTCTACACGACGAGCGAGTTCAGCCATGTGCTCACGTTCAGCGAGTACAGGGCCCTCATACTTAACGATGTCCTCGACTGGGATGTCCCATTCGAGCGACAGATCATAGGCAGAAGCACCGGCGCGAACTCGCGCCTGAATTTCACGCGGCGAGTGGACAGAGGATTCCTCACGGTTCCTTGGAGCCCGCGAACGGGCTATTTCTGCCATTGCACTGCGCAGTGCATCGTCAACGGGGAGCTCGTAGCTCATCCCGTCGTCACTGCTGACCTGCAGGCTGGAACCATTTTCATGAATTCCTACCAGTCTCAGCTGACGCATTAATACCCTCCACACGCTCTATTTCCTGAGTAAAACTCTGCCACCTTGAAGCCTGAATTCCTACCACCGCCCCGGGTGTGGCGCAAGAATAGTCATCAACTTCACGTCTTATTTCGTGTTCCTTCAGCCTGTGGCATACCAAGTAGCCCGAGGGAATGGATTTTGCGTAAAAACGTTATACTTCTATGCCGGTATGAGTTTTCACCCAGTGATGCTGCCGGCATCGACGAAACACCTGCAGGAAAGAGCAAAAAACGATCATGACATTTGAATCTGCTGCACCAACGATGCTCTCAGAAGAGGACCGCGCCAAGGAAATTGCATCGCTCAAGGCCGGTAAGACTGTCGAGATGGCGAACCTCATCGATGAATCGGAAACCTCTTTGGCTGAGGACTTCGTTTTGCCTGGTGGAGAGACGGCTCAAGAAGAAGCAAGCATCGAGGTCATGGCCGAGCAAGCTGACGAGTTCACTTGTGCATCCTGCTTCATGGTTCGACATCGCACTCTGCTCGCTCGTGAAGACAACGGGCAGAAATTCTGCAGCGAGTGCGAAGGATAGATCCCCAACACTTTTGCTAAGCGTTGAGGATCTAAGGGTGCTACGTAGAGCTACGGGTCAGTGCTTCCAATAGGTAGGGAAGGACTACTGGTCTTCGTTGACCTCGTGAGCCTTTTCTAGTTTCTCGGCTTCGAGTTTTCCTTCTTCGGTGAATTCGTACATAACGCCGGAGAGGGCCGCGGCCAGTTCTTCGGGGCGGCGAGTAGAGATCAGCCAGTACGGGGTGGTGTCACGTTCGTCGGTGACTTCCATCTTCACAACGCCGTCGAGCCAGCCTCGAAGCACCATATAGGCCAGCCCATGAAGCTTCTGTCCACGCTGCTTAAACGCATCGTTGCCGCGGTAGCCGGTGACTTCACCGATGAACTCTCGTTCAATGCTGGCTCGACCAGCCGAGACGGTGCTTTCGGTAACTTCGATTGCCGGTACGCGCACGAGGAAAATCACTACCAGGGCGATCAGGAAAGCAGCTCCAACGCTCCACCCAAGAATGACGTTGATTGGCGCCACCGCAACACCGGCAGTTATGGCAATAATGATTGGCCAAATCCAGGTGCTGGCTGAAGGCCAGAGTTTTTCGGTGTACAGAACGCGCGAAGCCTCAGGGCTGGTATTACTCATGATTCCAAGTTTAGGCAATATTTCTTTGAACGAGGACAGCGCCGGTGTGGACAGCTCATTCTAAGATCTGCGCGATAGAGTTAAGCCAAAGAAACAAGCGAACCACCAAGTCACAAAACACCCCGGGGGACTACCAAACCGATGAGTGAGCCAACAATCTCGATTGCCATCAAGATGCTCGATAGTGAACTGCCCGTTCCGAGCTACTCGCATCCTTCAGATGCAGGCGCTGACTTGCACGCCCGCGAAGGTGCAGTGCTTGAACCGGGTGAACGTGCCTTGGTGCGAACCGGTATCGCTCTGGCAATTCCTCACGGTTACGTCGGACTCGTGCACCCGCGAAGCGGCCTCGCTACCAAGCACGGAATCACAGTGGTCAATGCACCGGGTACTGTTGATGCTGGCTACCGTGGTGAGATCATGGTCACTCTGCTAAATACAGATAAGGCTGAATCCTTCACTATCAACCGAGGCGATCGCATCGCCCAGCTGGTTATTCAGAAAGTTGAGCAGGCGGCCTTCACGCCTGTCGATTCACTGGAGGAGACCGCACGAGGAGCCGGCGGCTTTGGATCTACTGGCGGATTCAACGCCTAACAAAGACCAGCGGACAGTAAGCCCAGATTTTTAAAGGACACCATGATTTTCAAGCGTAAAAAATCCAAAGAGCAGGAACCGGCCGTCGAATCCAACGACGTCGCTACTGAAACTTCTGAAACCACTGAATCCTCTGAGCCTAATGAGCCTAAAGCCGGCCCATTCGACATTAATGATGTTGAGAACACGGACGAGTATCTAGACTTCGGGTCGATTCTTATCAAGCCGGTGAGCGGTTTGAAGGTGCGCATGGACGTTGAAGAGTCCAACCAGCGTGTGATCGCAGTGTCGCTGGAAGTTGCTGAGTCGCGCGTCCAGCTGATGGCTTTCTCTTCCTCCAAGTCGCAGTCGCTGTGGCCTGGCATCAAAGACAAAATCAAGAGTGACATCACCGCCCAAAATGGTGAGATCTTTAAGCGCGACGGTGCCTACGGTGAAGAACTGCTGGCGCGCGTTCCACAGCAACTACCCGATGGCCGTGACGGTCATGTAGCGCTACGTTTTGTCGGCATCGACGGACCTCGCTGGTTCCTGCGTGCAGTCATCGGTGGCAGCGCAATTTCTGATGAAGAAGCAGCCCAAACCGTCGAAAACGTCCTGCGCGATGTCATCGTGAACCGTGGCGACAAGCCACTGCCTCCGGCCGAATTGTTGCCACTGAACGTGCCAGCGAATGCGCAGACCCGCCCGGTAGGCGAGGAAGCAGAACCAGAGCTAAAGCGTCCCGAACGCGGCCCTGAGATCACCCAGATTGGCTAGAGATGGCGCTCAACGGTAAGCCCGTTACCCCGCAACTGGGGCCAGCGGATCCGACACTGGACTACTTGTGCTTGGATAACCTGTCCCAGTTACCGGCCAAGGGCAGAGTGAAGCACACCGGTTACGTTCAATCGGTGAGTTACTCGCCTTCAAATCAGGCACCGTTGCTCAAGGCCGTGGTGGTGGACAAGCTAGGCAGCGTTGCTGCCCGTCGAGGCACCGTCGCGCACGTGAGACTGGTGTTTATGGGACAAAAATCTGTTCCTGGCATCAAGCCTGGGGTGAAGGTGCAGTATTCGGGAATGGTCGCGCCCGTAGAGCAAGTCCCGACGATTTTTAATCCGCGCTACATCATCGTTCCTGTCGCCCGAGGGTAACCGGAGCAAGTTTCCGCCACGCGGGGCAGCATCAGTGCTGTTGAACCAATGGAAGTGAGCAGGATGCACAACGAGGACTCAGAGCAGCAGGAGCAACCTGCGCCTGCGCCAAACCAGCAACAAAGTTTTGCCGCGATGATCGGCGCAAATTCGAAAATTGCTCAGAACGCAGATGGCGGAATCGACCTGCTGTCCACCGTGGGTGGTGTGCGTGGCATCTTAGAAACCGTCGTGCCAGGTTTTGTATTCATCATGGTTTTTGCGCTGAGCTCCAACTTGACCTGGGCTCTGATCTCTTCGATTGGCCTTGGCGTGATCTTCATGGTCATCCGCATGACCAAACGCTCTAGCCTGGTCCAGTCGGTGTCCGGCCTGATCGGAATCTTGATTTGTGCCTTTGCCGCTCGCAATTCCGGTAATGCCAAGGACTACTACATTCCCGGCTTCTACACCTCTGGCGCCTACCTGCTGGGCCTAATCATTTCCGTGGTCATCCGTTGGCCACTGATCGGATTGTTGTTCGGCTTCATTCGCAATGAAGGCGTCGAATGGCGCAAGAAGGCCGATCGCCTGCGTCGCTACCAGATTGCCACGTGGATCGTGATTGCGGTGTTTGCCGCACGCCTAGCGGTGCAGCTACCGATGTACTACACCGACCACGTTGTGGCCTTGGGGCTAGCCCGTGCACTAATGGGTGTACCCCTGTATGCAGCCGGTCTGTGGTTCGCCTGGTTACTTTCCAAACCAGCCGAGACCACAAACGTTGCCGCCCAAGATCCGACCGTAGGTTAGCGGGTCGCGTCGCGCAAGGTGCGGCGCAGGAGAGGTTCTGCTTGTGGGGTGGTGATGAAGAAGATTTCATCGCCACCCTCAACTACATCGTCGGCACTTGGTGGGAACGGCGTCTTATCACGTACTACAGCCATCAAGGTGGTGTCCTGCGGCCAACTAATGCGACCGATAGCGCGGCCAATGAGCGCAGAATCATGCGGAACCGTGAACTCGACCATGTAGACCTCACCGGTCTTCAAAGTCAGCAGACGCACCAAGTCACCAACTTCCACCGCTTCCTCGACCAGAGCAGTCATCAATCGCGGAGTGCTCACCGCGACGTCAACGCCCCATGCGTCATCAAACATCCACTCATTCTTAGGATTATTGACGCGTCCGACGGTACGTCGAATTCCGAACTCACTCTTAGCCAGCAGTGAGACCACTAGGTTGACCTTGTCATCACCACTGGCAGAGACTACAACGTCATAGTCCTCAAGATGAGCTTGTTGCAACACGGCAAGCTCGCAAGCATCGCCAATCAACCACTTGACGCCTTCAAGATCTTCGCGCTGTGCCATCTCTGGCTGGATGTCGATCAGCAGAACTTCGTGACCGTTGATCACAAGCTCTCGGGCGATAGAGGAACCGACTGAGCCGGCTCCGGCAATCATGACCTTCATGGAATGCCTCTCAATTAGTCGTTGGACAGGGGAGCAGGTGGGCTTGCAAGAATCTTTTCGACGTCCTTGCTCTGATCCAGACGCATCATCACGTGGACCAAATCGCCACCCTGCAATCGTGTGCGGTTTTGCGGGATCGTTCCCTCGCCAAAGCGAGTCAGATAGGCGACACGAACCCCAGAAGCTGCTTCTAAGTCCTTAACGAGTCGTCCGTACCAACCTCGATTCAGCGCCACTTCTGAGAGCACTAATCGGCCCGAAGGCTCGCGGTAGTCACCACGCATCGAGTAGTCCGGCAGGATGCGTCGTAATACCTGGTCGGTACTCCAACGCACAGCGGCCACCGTAGGGATACCCAAACGCTGATAGATTTCGGCGCGTCCTGGGTCATAAATGCGAGCGACTACATGTGGCACGTTGTAGGTTTCGCGGGCTACACGGGTAGCAAGAATGTTGGAATTATCACCGCTAGATACAGCGGCAAAAGCATACGCGCCATCAATTTTGGCTGCTTGTAATGTGTCGCGGTCAAAACCGCGTCCGGTGACAGTAAAACCAGAGAAGTCTGTACTCAATCGGCGGAAGGCATGAGCATCCTGATCAATGATGGCTACTGAATGCCCCGCTGAATCCAGTGTATGGGCCAACGAAACGCCGACGCGTCCGCACCCCATGATCACAAAATGTGCCACCGAGAACTCCTTGGATTGCTGCTTGTGGTGATTGACCGGCGCACCGCCTAAGTGTGCTCCGAATGCAACAATAGCGCTGTTCGGGTCAAGATTATTGGCGGTGAACCTCCCGTGTGGTTTGCACACCTGCGATAACGTTATCTCGTGCCTGCATTATTTGACGGTCTCAAGAGGATTCTTGTGGGTCGGCCTTTCAGCACTGAACAGCTGAAAAAGAAGCCGCTCCCACCAAACGTAGCGTTGCCGATTTTCTCCTCCAGCGCCCTGTCCTCTTTGGCGTACGCGCCAGATGAAATCCTGCTGACGCTGGCTATGGCCGGTGTCGCGGCAGCGATGCTGTCCCCAGCAGTGGGATTGGCAGTCCTCGCCGTTCTGGTGGTGCTGGTGCTCTCGTACCGGCAATCGGTTGTTGAGTACCCCTCCGGTGGTGGCGACTATGAAATCGTCAAGAAGAACTTGGGTGCGCGTCCCGGTACAGCGGTGGCAGCGGCGCTGTTGGTGGACTTTGTCTTGACCGTTGCGGTGTCTAGCTCCTCGGCTGCTGCTTACCTGAGCGCCATTTTCCCGGTACTAGGCGAACACAAAGCCTGGGTTGCTGCCGCGCTGGTGGCACTGTTGGTAGTTGGCAATTTGCGTGGCACCGGGCAAGGAAAATGGACCCTAGCAATTCCGGTGTACCTCTTTGTTGCGGGAATGCTGGCCCTTGTCGCCATCGGCGGCGTGATGGCATTGACCGGAAACCTTGGCCACGCGCCAAGTGCTGAGTTCACTATTGTACCCGAAGCACAGTTCTCCAATGGCCTGCACGGCGTGGTTGGAGCATTGCTGATCTTGCGTGCCTTCAGCACTGGATCTGCCGCACTAACGGGTATTGAAGTCCCCATCTCCAACGTTCAAACTTTGGCTAAGCCGCGAGCAAAAAACGCCGGAAGAATCTTGTTGGTTCTTGGCCTGCTATCGGGCGTATTAACCTTGGGAACATTGATGCTGGCGCGTGCCACCGGGATTAAGGTTGTCACCGATCCTCAGGCGTCGTTCTTGCTTGATGGTCAGCCAATTTCGCCGAACTTCGTGCAGGTGCCGGTATTGGGACAGCTGGCCCAGGCGGTCTTTGGTGACTACACCTTGGGTCTGATCGTAGTGTCCGTGTTGACCATCGCCGTCTTGCTTTTGGCTGGTAATCAGGCCTTCAACTCTTTCCCATTGCTGGCCAGCCATTTGGCCACCGACGGGTTCTTGCCTCGACAGCTGCGAACACGTGGCGATCGTCTTGGCTTCTCCAACGGCATCCTCTCCTTGGGCGTTGCCGCAATTATCTTGGTGCTGCTCTTCCACGGTGATGTCACTTCGATGGTGCAGCTCTACGTCGTGGGCGTCTTTGTTTCCTTCACGCTGAGCCAGCTGGGCATGCTGACCCACTGGAAGCGCGTCCTTGTCCCCATCTCGGACCGTAAAATTCGAGCTGTTAAGCAACGCAAACGCCTGCTGAACCTGGTTGGTTTGGTCCTGTCAGCGTTGGTTCTTGTTGTTGTGCTGGCCACCAGATTTGTTCATGGTGCATGGCTGGCGCTGCTGGGCATCCTCGTATTGATGTTCATCATGCATGGCTTGCAGCGCCACTATCAAAAGGTTGATGACGAACTCGAGGTCGACGAAGACTACGCCGTCACCGCACTGCCATCGCGTGTTCACGCGTTGGTTCTGGTCTCTACCGTGCGCAAACCGGTGCTTCGCGCTCTGGCCTTCGCGCGGGCTTCGCGGCCCTCAAAGTTGGAAGCGATCATCGTTGACGTGGAACGGGAAAAAACCGAGACCACCCTCGAAGACTGGGACCGACTGGGGATCCCCGTTCCGATTACGGCCTTGGCTTCCCCTACCGCGATATTCCTGGAGCGCTGATCGAACATATTCGTTCCATCAAGCGCGAGTCCCCGCGAGAACTCATCGTTGTCTACATTCCCGAGTATGTGGTGGGCCAATGGTGGGAACAGCTGGTACACAACCAAACTGCGCTCCGCGTAAAGAACCGCCTGCACTATGAACCGGGCGTTGTGATCGCTTCGGTGCCGTGGCGTCTGCGCAGTGCCTCAAACAACCTAGGCGGCGGAGCGACCGAAGAGTCTTCCGCACACCGCTAAAAATGCTTCCTACGAAAGACGAAAAAATGACTGAATCATCAACGTTGCAAGTACGTTTGGGCAATATCGCCCACGGCGGTCACACCGTCGCTCGCCATGAGGGGCGCGTGATTTTTGTGCGTCACGGTATTCCCGGAGAACTTGTATCGGTGCGTTTGACTGACTCGGCCCGGGAAGCGAAATTTTGGCGTGCAGATGTAGTTGAGGTCCATGAAGCCAGTGAGCACCGAGTGCCACACTTCTGGGATGCGGCTGATGCACTCAAGCACCGTGATCCCGTGGGTGGTGCTGAATTTGGGCACATTTCCTTGGCTCACCAACGCGAGTTGAAGTCACAGGTAGTGGCCGAACAGTTCACCCGCTTGGGCGGCATGAAAGCTGAGGATTACAACTTCCCCCAGGTCCAAGAAGTTGCTGGTTCAACTGACGGTTTGGGCTGGCGCACACGCATGTCCTATTCGGTTGATGCCTCCGGCAACTTGGCCATGAGTGGCTTCCGAAGCAACCAGCTCACCGCCATTACTTCGATGCCATTGGCTCATCCAGCCATCGAGGCTAGCGGAATCTATGCGGTGAACTATTCGGGTATTGACCGCGTTGAAGTAGCGGTGTCCAGTTCGGACGATCGTACGATTTTGGTTTTGCTCTCCGAGGCAAGCTCCGGTGCTGCGCTGAAGGTGGCCAAGCAATTCCCAGAAGGCGTGAACGTCGCTTCGTTCACCCAGCGTGGTGGTTCCGCCTCTGACGGCAAGGGTTCATTGGAGATCTTGGCTGGCTCGCCCTGGCTGAATGAAAAAGTGCTGGGGGAGAAGTACCGGATTACCGGCGAAGGCTTCTGGCAGGTGCACCGCAGCGCCGCGACCCTGCTTTCGGAACGAGTAGTGGATCTACTTGATCCTGTTCGTGGTGAACAGCTGGCCGATCTTTATGCAGGCGCTGGCTTGTTCTCCGTTCCCTTGGCCAAGGCTGTGGGACAAGAAGGACGGGTCTTCTCCATTGAGGGAGCACCAGGCACCCACGCGGACGCTAAAAAGAATCTTCGCGATTATCCTCAGGCGACCGTCATTCGCGGCCGGGTAGAGCACGTACTACGTCAGGTCTCCCGTGACGCGAAGCTAGATGGCGTGGTCCTTGATCCACCGCGTACCGGTATCGACAAGCAAGTTGCTGCTGAATTGGGTAGCAGTGGTGTCTCACGTATTTGTTACGTCTCCTGTGACCCTGCATCTTTCGCCCGAGATATCTCGCGTTTGACCGCTCGCGGCTACGAATTAGAGCACGTGGAGATTCACGATTTATACCCACATACTCACCACATGGAGTCCATTGGCCTCTTCGTGCGCCGTTAATCACCTGAATTTGTCCGTTGAGACACGAATTTTGGTCAAAGTTTATTCCGAGGAGTCTTTTTCTGGCAGTTGGCGATAGACTGTTTCTAGCTCTGCCGCGCTAGGAACCTGACTATCTCAGTTAGGAACTCCTAACTGGAATTACAGTGTGCGCGTGCAACAGTATGAGTGTCTGGCGAGAGGAGTCCCACGTGAGCAATGTGGACAGCTTCGGTGCCAAGGGCGTACTTGACGTCAATGGAACCGAATACGAAATTTACCGACTGAATGCGGTCGAAGGCTCAGAAAGCCTTCCCTACAGCCTTAAGGTTCTGCTTGAGAACCTGCTTCGTACCGAAGATGGCGCGAACGTAACTAACGAGCACATCAACGCACTGGGTCAGTGGGATGCGTCGGCGCAACCTAACACTGAAATCCAGTTCACCCCAGCGCGAGTCCTGATGCAGGACTTCACTGGCGTGCCTTGTGTTGTTGACTTGGCCACCATGCGCGAGGCCGTCAAGGAACTCGGTGGCGATCCAACCCGTGTTAATCCATTGGCACCTGCCGAAATGGTTATTGACCACTCTGTGCAGATTGATACCTTCGGTTTCAAGGGCGCTGTAGAGCGCAACATGGAAATCGAGTACCAGCGCAACGGTGAGCGTTACCAGTTCCTGCGTTGGGGCCAGACTGCGTTTGACGACTTCAAGGTCGTTCCACCAGGAACCGGCATCGTGCACCAGGTCAACATTGAGTTCCTGGCACGTACCATAATGACCCGCGAGGTCGACGGCGTACTGCGCGCTTACCCAGATAGCTGCGTAGGCACCGACTCCCACACCACCATGGTCAACGGCTTGGGCGTGTTGGGTTGGGGCGTTGGTGGCATTGAGGCCGAGGCAGCAATGCTTGGCCAGCCTGTCTCCATGCTGATCCCACGCGTTGTTGGCTTCAAGCTTGCTGGCTCGATCCCAGCTGGCGCCACCGCAACCGACGTGGTTTTGACCATCACCGAAATGCTGCGTAAGCACGGCGTTGTTGGCAAGTTTGTTGAATTCTACGGCGAAGGTGTCGCACAGGTGCCGCTGGCAAACCGCGCCACCATCGGTAACATGTCCCCAGAATTCGGCTCCACCGCCGCAATGTTCCCAATCGACGATGTCACCCTCGACTACCTGCGCCTGACCGGCCGCAGCGACGAGAACGTGGCACTGGTTGAGGCTTACGCCAAGGAACAGGGCATGTGGCACGATCCAAGCCGCGAAATCCGTTTCTCGGAATTCATCGAGCTGGATCTTTCCACCGTTGTTCCATCGATCGCTGGCCCGAAGCGTCCACAGGACCGCATCGAGCTGACTTCCTCGAAGGAACAGTTCCGCAAGGATCTGCACAACTACGTTTCTGACGCCGAAGATACCCAGGGTATCGGCCGTCCGTCGACCGCAGTTGAGGTCACCAAGGAAGATGGAACCAAGTTCACCTTGGACCACGGCCTGGTTTCGATCGCTTCGATCACCTCTTGCACCAACACTTCGAACCCATCGGTCATGCTGGCCGCAGCCGTACTGGCTCGCAACGCAGCCGAAAAGGGTCTGTCCTCCAAGCCATGGGTTAAGACTTCGGTTGCACCAGGCTCGAAGGTTGTCACCGATTACTACGAGAAGTCCGGCCTCATGCCATACCTGGAGCAGCTTGGCTTCTTCATCGTTGGCTACGGTTGCGCAACTTGCATCGGTAACTCCGGTCCACTGGATGCTGAGATCTCCGAGGCGATCAACACCAACGACCTCGCAGCCACCGCGGTGCTCACCGGTAACCGTAACTTCGAAGGTCGCATCAACCCAGACGTAAAGATGAACTACTTGGCTTCCCCGCCACTAGTTATCGCTTACGCACTGGCTGGCACCATGGACTTCGATTTCGAAGCTGACGCACTGGGTCAGGACTCCGAGGGCAACGACGTCTTCCTGAAGGACATCTGGCCATCGCCAGTAGAGGTCCAGGAAATCATGGACTCGTCGATTGACAAGGAAATGTTCGCCAAGGGCTACGAAACCGCTTTCGAAGGCGACGATCGTTGGAAGGCACTGGACACCCCAGAGGGTTCAACCTTCGCATGGGACGAAAAGTCGACCTACGCACGTAAGGCACCTTACTTCGACGGTATGACCGCCGAGCCACAGCCAGTGAAGGACATCGACGGCGCTCGTGTTCTGCTCAAGCTGGGCGACTCGGTCACCACTGACCACATCTCGCCTGCAGGTTCGTTCAAGTCGGAGACCCCGGCTGGCCGTTACCTGATCGAGAATGGTGTGGATCGCAAGGACTTCAACTCCTACGGCTCGCGCCGTGGTAACCACGAAGTCATGATCCGCGGTACCTTCGCAAACATCCGCATCAAGAACCAGATCCTGGACGGCGTTGAGGGTGGCTTCACCCGCGACTTCACCCAGGAAGGTGCTCCGCAGGCTTACGTCTACGACGCTGCTGAGAACTACAAGGCTGCCGGCACCCCGCTGGTCATCCTTGGTGGTAAGGAATACGGTTCGGGCTCCTCGCGTGACTGGGCTGCTAAGGGCACCGCACTGCTGGGTGTTAAGGCCGTCATCACCGAGTCATTCGAGCGTATTCACCGCTCGAACCTGATCGGTATGGGCGTTCTGCCACTGCAGTTCCCAGAGGGTGAGTCCGCTGATTCGCTGGGTCTGACCGGTACCGAAACCTTCGCAGTTTCCGGTGTGACTGAGCTGAACAACGGCACCACCCCGAAGACCCTGAAGGTTACCGCAACCGCACAAGACGGCAAGGTTACCGAGTTCGACGCAGTTCTGCGTATCGACACCCCAGGTGAAGCTGACTACTACCGCAACGGTGGCATCCTGCAGTACGTACTGCGCCAGATCGCCGCTGCTAACTAGTAGAGCCACCCCGGTGTATACCGGAGTGTTCCACTAGTAGTTACGCAACACGCAAAGTTGAAGACCCAAGGCAATTGCCTTGGGTCTTCAACTTAAGACTTCAACTGCGCCACAACATGACCGTGCAGCCGTGCCGTCGGGCGCGAGCGGGTCTGGGAGTCGAGAAGTTCAAAACCCGCGTTTTCTAGTAGCCCGACCAAGAATCGAGGTGGCAAGTACCAGGCGGGTGCGACTTTGTGGGCAAACGGTTGAACTTTGTCGCCCGCAAAGAAGCCCATGAGTAATTGACCACCAGGATTTAGGACTCGTGCGAACTCAGAGAAGATTGAAGGCAATTGTTCTGGGGGAGTATGGATTACCGAATACCACGCCAGCAGCCCAGCAAAGTGATTGTCGCTGAAACTCAGATTCGACAAATCGCCCTGCTGAAAAGTGCATTCACTGTAGCTCTTGGCCGCATGAGCCAAAAATTCTGGAACCATATCAACGCCCGTGGCGGGGCGTTGGGGACCAGAGATAAATTGAGTCCACTGGCCAGGGCCGCATCCGGCATCCAAAACGGGTCCGCGCACACCTTCGGCCCACGTAGCGATCAGCTCACGATCTTCTTTCTCCGCCTGCTCAATGGCACCGAACAAGTCGATATAGCGCTGGGCTATCGACGAGTATTCACTGGCAGTTTGGACCGAGGGTTCTACGCTACTCATTGCACCAGCATAGGCGCAGGGCAAGAGCATCAAAGATGTTGCTAAGCTCTGGATAAATACTGCGATGTGGAGAGCCATCAATGAAAGAATTATTGACCCAGCGACTGCACTTGCGCTCATGGACAACTGACGACGCACCATTCTTGCTGGACCTAGAGTCGCGCGCTGCAACCATGCGGTATCTCGGTCCGGGCGCAACTTGCATGACAACCTTGGATCAGGCACTAGCTTCCATCGCTAGACGTCGGGGAATAATCGCCAAAGGGCAAGGCATTTGGGCTGTAGCTGATCGTGAGACTGATGCGTTGGTTGGAAATGTTCTTTGCAAACCGTTGCAGGGTGAAACTCAACAGAGCATTGACCTGAATTTCCTGCAGACACCAATCGAGGTTGGGTGGCACCTGCACCCGAGTGCTCAAGGCCAAGGATTTGCGACGGAAGCGGTGAGGGAGGTCCTGAACTACGTCCGTGAATCTGGCGGGGAATCGGTCTTCGCGATCGTAGATCCAGGCAACGTCCCCTCGCAGAAAGTTTGTCAGCGCCTAGACTTTGCCCGCATCGCCGAAACCAATGGGTACGCTCAACCGGAGCATTGGGTTTTCCGGCGACTGTTGAGCTAAAGGTCGGACTTGAAGGCGCTCCCGGCATGCGCACCTTCGAAATCCACCGGCATTGCCCATGGTATTGAACCTCATTGCCCGCAAATTCGCACTAACTGGAACGGTGGCGGATAATGAGAGAAGGTTCCAACGCGGTAGACTAAGTATTTCGCATGGGCTCACAGCCACCACGGGCGAATTTGTAAAGGGGACGAGCGTGTCTTTGCTTAAGACCATCAAGAAACCAAGCGATCTTCGGGCGCTGTCCTTAGAACAACTAGACGATCTTGCAGAGGAAATCCGTACTTTCCTGATCGATAATGTTGCCCGTACAGGTGGCCACCTTGGCCCCAACCTTGGTGTTGTCGAGCTAACCTTAGGCATTCATCGAGTCTTCGATTCGCCGCAGGACTCCATCATCTTTGATACCGGGCACCAGTCCTACGTTCACAAGCTGCTGACCGGACGCCAGAACTTCGAAACCTTACGCCAGCAAGGCGGGCTCTCAGGCTACCCTGATCGAGCTGAATCAGAACACGACGTCGTGGAATCCTCACATGCCTCTGCATCCTTGTCGTGGCTCGACGGAATTTCTCGCGCCAATAAATTGAGGTCCAACAACGACCGTTATGCCGTGGCCCTAGTCGGCGATGGTGCACTAACTGGTGGCATGGTCTGGGAAGCGGTCAACAACATTGCCGCCGATAAAGACCGCAAGGCCGTCATCGTGGTTAATGACAATGGTCGGTCTTACGCCCCAACTATCGGTGGTTTGGCCAATCAGCTTCTGGGCCTGCGTCAGCAACTGGATAAGTTCCGCACCCACCCGGCGTACGAAAACGCCATGGAAAAGCTCAAAGACAAGCTCAAGGGATCCGGCGCCGTCGGCGGATTCACCTATAAGTCCCTTCATGCCACCAAAAAAGGCATCAAAGACTGGTGGGCTCCACAGGGATTGTTTGAAGACTTGGGTCTGAAGTACATCGGCCCTATTGACGGACACAACCAGCGTGCCGTCGAAGAAGCTTTGCAGCAAGCCAAACAGTATTCGGGACCAGTGCTAGTGCACGCATTGACTGAAAAGGGACACGGCTACGCTCCAGCCCGCGCCGATGAAGCTGACCAGTTCCATGCCGTGGGAATCATTGATCCCGTGACCGGTCTGCCCGTTTCCAAGTCGAGCGCGCAGAGCTGGACCAGCGTCTTTGGCGAGGAAATCGCCAAGGTAGCCAACGAACGTGATGACATTGTCGCCATTACCGGTGCCATGTTGCAGCCGGTGGGCTTGAAGAAGATGGCTCAAGAGCATCCTGAACGCGTCATTGACGTTGGCATTGCCGAACAGCATGCGATGACCACCGCGGCAGGATTAGCCTTCGGCGGGCTACACCCAGTGGTTTGCGTGTATGCCACCTTCTTGAACCGCGCATTTGATCAGCTGCTCATGGATGTTGCCTTGCATAAGGCCGGCGTCACCATCGTCCTTGACCGCGCTGGCGTGACCGGTCCTGACGGCGCCAGCCACCACGGCATGTGGGATATGGCGTTGACGCAGATTGTGCCAAATCTTCATCTGGCTGCACCACGTGACGCTGATCGACTCCGCGAAGAATTACGTGAAGCCCTGGAAATCAGCGACGCACCAAGCGTTGTTCGATTCTCCAAGGGATCAGTTGGGGAACCCATCGACGCCATCGATCGCTTGCCCGACGGTGTGGACGTGCTCGCTCGGTTGGGGGACAAGTCCGCTCCGGATGTCTTGATCGTTTCGGTTGGTGCGATGAGCGAATTGTCTTTGGACGTCGCGCAACGCCTGAACAGCCAGGGCGTTTCGGTCACCGTTGTTGATCCTCGCTGGGTATTGCCCATGCCAACCTCGGTGATTTCGTTGGCCGCTCGCCATCGCATCGTTGTCTGCATCGAAGACGGCGTCCGCGCTGGTGGTGTTGGTTCGCGTCTTCGCACCGAAATGCGTGCCGCTGGTGTTGATACTGCTCTTAATGAAGTTGGTTTGCCTACCGAATTCCTGGCTCACGGTACCCGTGCTGAAGTTCTGGACCGTGTGGGACTGACCGCGCAACAGGTGGCCCGCGACACTTTGGCTCAGGTGCTCGGAACCAAGGTCCCGTTCGCTCGTCCACTACCAGGGCAGGATCTTCCTACAGGACAGATTCCAAAGCTATGAGCTCAGTTCAGGCATGCCCCCAAGGACTTCCTCGCACACCAAAAGTGATCGCAACTGGTGAGTTGGTAGTCGCCCGTGCCTGGAAATTTGATGGCACGCCACACTGGGTAGTTCCGGGTTTCTACCTCGGACAAGACGAGTACGGGCACTGGCTCCATCAGCCCAAAGGCTCACTCGTAGCGCGTCCCGGCGTTGCCCACCTGGCTCAAAGTGATGCGTTGTGCCTCATTCCTCACGAGGGTCCGTGGATTGCCACGTTGTACGCACAGCCCACGGAAGACTTTGATGTCTATATCGACTTGTCGCACCAGATCGGTTGGCAGGCAATGAAGTCTGGTGGCTGGGAAGTGAATTCGATAGATCTTGATCTGGACGTTATTCGCTCTCGTAGTCGGGGGACATTCTTGGATGACGAAGACGAATTCGAAGAACACTCTGTGGCTATGGGCTATCCAGAGCAGCTAAAAACGGAAATGAGCGGAGCGGCGCGAGAGTTGTTGGACCTCGTCGCAACAGATGCTTCACCTTTTGACCGGTCCTATCGAAACCAATGGTTAGCCAAAGCCGGCGACCTGCCCACGACCTAAACACTTTTACTGATTTTTTACTGACCTGAAAAGGGAAAACAATGGCGATTATTCGCACCTATCGTTTAGACGACAAGAACGTACTGCACTTCCGCGAAGCGTGGTTCCAGCAGTTTGAAGACGGCGAGCTGGGTCAGTTTGTCATCAACCATGGCAGCGTTGGGCACATGTCCACCACCAGCGATGTTCAGGACGTGAACAACGACCGTGCCGACGAGCTTTTTGCGGGTTTCCTGCAGGCATGCACCGATGAAGGCTACGCCGAAATCAAGGATGAAGACCAGACTTGGGTCATCGTTCAGTACACGCTGAAGTCAGCTGCAGGTACGGAACGTGACCAGTACTTGGAGAAAAAGGTCAAAGAGGCGCTCACCGGTCACTTGGCATGGCGTGGCCTGGGCACCGTTGAGTCCAGTGATTTTGCTCCACGTAAGTTGAATATCCGTGTTCTTTCGCCGGCTCCAAAGCTCGCTGTTTCAGCTATCAAGACTTGCATCCGCGAAGCCAAGCTCGATTTCACCAAGATGAGCATCGGCACCGCTGATTACGCGACTCCAGAAAAACTCAAGCAGGTTCACCCGTTGCCAGCGAAGCCAATGACCCTGAGCTAATTGGTTTTGCCTTCTCTTCTTCCGCAACCAATGCAGGAAGCGGACTATCAGGCCGTACATGCACTCTCACGCTCATTAGGCCGAAACGCCGAACCTGCGCGTTTTGGCGTGGAAGGTTGCCAGTTAGTGCTGAAGGATTCCCAAGATAAGCTGCTTGGCTGGGCTAAGGCAAGCTGGTGGGATCCCGACGATGAACTGGCACCGGCAGGGTTCTATCTGTCCGGCGTGGAGATTGCAGCTGACTTTCAGCAGCACGGGTTGGCCTCAATCTTGACCACCGCGCGACTGGAATGGATAGCCCACCGTGCCGATCGGGCATGGTGTGTTGTGAATGCGCAAAACACTGCGTCGCTCGCGTTGCAGCGGTCTTTTGGATTTAGAGAAATTTGTAGAGCACCACAGTTCGGTTCTGTGCAGTTCACTGGCGGAAGTGGCCTTTTGCTGTGCAAGGAAGTCACCCCCAGCAACCGTGCTTCCGCCGACCGCAAGAAATAAGGAACTTAGTAGAAATGATTCCACAGGAAGATCGGGACGAGACTCCCGGTGCCCAACGCAAGGCGCCACCGATGGGTGCCACTCGAACGCCACTGCATTTGGTGTTCCAAGCTTGTGTTGGCGTGATTATCGGTCTGGGTATCGCTTCGGTGTTCTCCGGAGCTGCCCCGGCAAAGCTTGCACTGGCTGGTGTGCTGGTGATTGTTGTTGTTTGGATCGTTGAGCAGGGCTTCCGACTGCCTGCGCCTAACACCAAGCCCGGTGCCCGAGTTCGTTTGGTGTTGCGCCTTGTATCCCTAGTGGGCTTTACCCTTGCCGTTAGCCCATTGCTCACGCTGATTGAAGCATGAGCCAAGAACAACTTTCAGCTCAGCCCAAGCAGCGCCGGAGTATCAAACAATGGCTTTGGATGCTGTTGCAGGTCATTGCCGGTGTAGGAATCGGTACTGCCATGGCCAAAGCCATGTCACTACCCGAAGAACAAGTGGCGCTCATTGGTACGGTCATCACGCTGGTCACCTGGTTGGCGGATGAAGTCATTTCATTGCCTTCAAAAGATAGCAAGCGGGGCTCAGTGATTCATGGGTCGATTCGTTTTCTAGCCCTCGTTGGTTTCATCATGGCGTTACAGTCCTTGGCTGCGCTGAATGGATTTTCGCGCTAGCAGCAGCCCAAACGGGCACAAAAAACCGGTCGAAGCATTCTCTAAAATGAGAAGCTTCGACCGGTTTTGTTTAGCCGTCAGATACTAGTCTGTACCAGCGTCGAAGGCTGCAGATTCGATGGCACGATCGGTAGCAAGATCGTCGCTATCAACGCGGGTTGCGTTGACGATATCGTCAGCGCCACCTTCCTCAAGCGAGCCAACCAGCTCAGCGGTGGTTCCACCGACAAGACCCATGCTGGCGTACTGTTCTAGGCGACCGCGCGAGTCGGCAATATCCAGGTTTCGCATGGTCAGCTGACCGATACGATCCACTGGACCGAAGGCTGCGTCGCCCACGCGTTCCATGGACAGCTTGTCTGGGTGGTAACTGAGCTTCTCGCCCTCGGTGTTCACGATCGTGTAGTCATCTCCACGGCGCAAGCGAACGGTTACGGTACCGGTAATGGCAGAGCCAACCCAGCGCTGCAGCGACTCGCGCAGCATCAGAGCTTGTGGGTCCAACCAGCGACCTTCATACATCAGGCGGCCCAGACGGCGGCCTTCGTTGTGGTAGCTGGCAACGGTATCTTCGTTGTGGATCGCATTAACCAAGCGCTCGTAGGCGATGTACAGCAGCGCCATAGCTGGTGCTTCGTAGATGCCGCGCGACTTAGCTTCGATGATGCGGTTTTCGATCTGGTCGCTCATGCCCAGACCGTGGCGTCCACCGATGATGTTCGCTTCATTGACCAAGGCAACCGAGTCGGTGAATTCCTTGCCGTTGATGGCAACTGGACGTCCAGCGACGAAGGAAACCGAAACGTCTTCGGTCTTGATCTCTACGCTTTCATCCCAGTACTTAACGCCCATGATTGGCTCAACGGACTCGATGGAGCTGTCCAGCAGTTCCAGAGTCTTAGCTTCGTGGGTTGCACCCCAGATGTTGGCATCGGTCGAGTATGCCTTCTCGGCGGAGTCGCGGTAAGGGAAGTCGTGTTCCTGAAGCCACTCCGACATTTCCTGGCGGCCACCGAGCTCGGTGACGAAGTTTGGATCCAACCAAGGCTTGTAGATGCGCAGCTTTGGGTTTGCCATCAGGCCGTAGCGGTAGAAACGCTCGATGTCGTTGCCCTTGTAGGTCGAACCGTCGCCCCACACGTCCACGCCATCTTCGCGCATTGCGCGAACCAGAAGGGTGCCGGTAACGGCGCGGCCCAATGGGGTGGTGTTGAAGTAAGTCTTGCCACCGGAGCGGATGTGGAAAGCGCCGCAGGCCAGTGCTGCGAAGCCTTCTTCAACCAGTGCTGGCTTGCAGTCAACCAGACGGGAATTCTCGGCACCGTATTCCAGCGCACGGCTTGGAACGGCGTCGATGTCCGGCTCGTCGTACTGGCCGAGATCGCCAGTGTAGGTGTAAGGAATGGCGCCCTTGTCGCGCATCCACGCTACTGCCACCGAGGTGTCGAGGCCACCGGAGAACGCGATTCCGACGCGTTCGCCTACAGGAAGATTGGTAAGAACTTTAGACATGTTTCCATCCTAATGGATAAATATGCAATGCAGTGAATTGTGTCTTGGACTCTTTGCTTTTCAGACCTACCAGATAGCCTATGGGTATAAGGTCGCGCAGTGAAGCGGCAGATGAAAAACAGTGAGGTGCACATGGAATTCCGTCAACTAGGCCGCAGTGGTTTGAGCGTTTCAGTCGTTGGTTTGGGATGCAACAATCTGGGACGCTCGGGGACCGTCACGCAGAGCCAAGAAGGTACCGACGCCGTGGTTCATGCAGCCTTGGACGCTGGAATCACGTTCTTCGATGTTGCCGACAACTATGGCAAAACTGCTGGGCTCTCCGAACAACGCCTGGGTAAAGCGCTGGGCAAGAACCGCGAAAATATCGTGTTGGCCACTAAATTCGGCATGGATGTTGCCGGAGCTAACGGACCAGATTTTAACGCCCGCGGATCACGTCGCTACATCATGAAGGCTGTGGAAGCGTCATTAAAGCGTCTGGGTACTGACCATATTGATCTGTACCAATTCCACACTCCTGATGCGAACACTCCGATCGAGGAAACCCTCCGTGCGCTGGACGACTTAGTGACCAGCGGCAAGGTCCGCTACATTGGCCACTCAAATCGTGCCGGATGGCAGATCGCCCAGGCAGAGTACGTGGCTCGCGAATTGGGAACCGAACGATTCATCTCGGCGCAAAATCATTACAACTTGATTGATCGCCGCGCCGAGTTGGAAGTCCTGCCAGCCGCCCGCGAATTTGGCCTCGGCGTGCTTCCGTACTTCCCATTGGCTAACGGCCTGCTCACCGGAAAATATTCAAAGGGCCATGCACCTGCTGGTAGCCGCCTCACCCATGCTCGACAGCAATTGGTCGAGACCTCCGACTTTGAACAGCTTGATCGCTTCGCCCAGTTCGCCCAGCAGCGCGATCTGGCACCAATCGAGCTTGCCTTCTCATGGTTGGCCGCACAGGAACCAGTCACTTCTGTGATTGCTGGCGCCACTCGTCCCGAGCAGATCCAGATGAATGCTCAAGCTGTACGCTGGGTACCGACAGAAGAAGAGCGCAAGGAACTTGATGAGATCTTCCCGGCGCCGACCAAAGTGGCCCTGTTCTAGTCTGAAGAACCACTAGCTCGGACCAATAATTAAACTGAGAGGTTGCGACCCTAAAGGGTTGCAACCTCTCAATTTTTGCGCTGAAGCTTTTTTACTTGCTTTCAGTTACGTACACAACGACCTGACCGTCGGTGATTTCGGTAGCGTACCTGGCCAACGGGGCGACGGCAGGACCATCAAGAACGGTTCCATCAGCCGGCTTAAACCGAGAGCCATGGCAAGCGCAGAAGAAATCATCTTTGCTTGAATCGGGGGTGACTACACAACCTTGGTGTGTGCAGACGCTGGAGAAGGCCAGTACAGACTTTTCATCTGGGCGGAACAGTAGTACTGGTATTTCCGCGCCAGAGGGATGTTTTGCCTGAACGGAAGTGCGTGCACCGACTTCAAGATCGGACAGCTTGATGACTTTCTGCCCTTCACCGGTTGGCTTCGGTGCGGCAGAGGCCTCAGGGGTATCAGCTTCCGAATGTCCGTCACCGCAAGCGGTCAACAATGCGGCGGAACCAAGGGCTGCAGAAGCGCACATGATGGTGCGGCGTGCTGGTAAGGCGAAGTCAGTCATGGGTTTATTCTGACAGAAGTCGCTGTGACGGTGCTAAGGAATTGGAAATTAATTAATTGCTGTCACTACGACGTTGGGCCCCAACCCTAATGGATTGAGGCCCAATGTTCGCTAAGTTCTAGCTGTTGAACTTCTTGCCGTTCACTCGTTCCGCGGCTCCAACCTGGTCAAGGTAAGGAGTGATTCCGCCGAGGTGCATTGGCCAGCCGGCACCGGTGATCATGCAAAGATCAACATCGGCCGCTTCGGCCACAACGTTTTCTTTGAGCAACAGTCCGATCTCTTCTGCCAGAGCATCCTGCACCCGAAGCAGAATCTCTTCCTTGGTCGAGGGCTTCTCTCCCTGATTCAACAATGGTGCTGCCTGAGGGTTCAGTTCCTGCGAGCCATCCTCATTCTTCACCCACAGTGCAGTGATCTTTGCATCAATCAATTTCTGCAGGTTTTCAGAGACAGCGAAACGGTCTCCAAAAGCAGCGTTCAAAGATTTGTTCACATGCTGAGCCACTGGCAAGCCAACCATGGCCAACAGGGTGAACGGACTCATTGGCAGACCCATAGGTGCCAAGGCAGAATCCGCAGTCTGTGCGTCGGTACCTTCATCGAAGGCAGCCTGGACTTCGCTCATCAGTCGAAGCAATACGCGGTTGACCACAAAGGCCGCCGAATCTTGGGTCTTCACAGTGGTCTTCTTCAGTGCCTTGCCGACCACAAACGCCGTGGACAGCGACGTCTCGTTGGTCCATTCGGTGGCTGCGATTTCCAGCAATGGCATCAGTGCTACCGGGTTGAAGAAGTGGAAACCAACTAGCCGCTCTGGGTGCTTAAGATCGCGGCCCATCTCGGTCACGGATAGTGAGGACGTATTGGTGGCCAAGACGCAGTCGGGGGAGACCACGGCTTCAACTTCGGCAAAGACCTGCTTCTTAACCGAGAGCTCTTCGAATACGGCTTCAATAACAAAGTCAGCATCGGCAAACGCTTCCTTGGTTACCGATCCTGAAACCAGTGCCTTGCAGCGATTGACGCCATCTTGGCTCATGCGACCTTTGCTGTGTAGCTTGTCTATCTCACCATGGATGTAGGCAATACCCTTGTCTACGCGTGACTGGTCCAAGTCGGTGATGACCACCGGTACATTGAGTCGACGGACGAACAGTAGCGCGAGCTGGCTTGCCATCAGGCCGGCACCAACAACGCCCACCTTGGTCACCGGGCGCGCAAGCTTGGCATCCGGTGCGCCTGCTGGTCGCTTGCCACGCTTCTGTACTAGATCCAAGAACGCGTAAACAGTGTTCTGGAACTGAGGTGTACGCATCAGACCGGTCAGAGCTTCAATTTCAAGCTTGGCGGAGTCAGGCTGGGAAAGAGTCAGACCCTTTCGGAATACTTCGAGCACCTTGTATGGTGCCGGTGCTGCCTCGGAAAGCTTGGCATCAACAAACTTTTCTGCCTGATCGGCGGCTTCCAACCAGCGGCGGGCCACCTCGGGGTCGCTCGGATCCACAGCGTTGGGACGCTGGACCTGCGTGGTTCCAGTGAGTACTGAATCAACAAACCCGGTTGAGTGTTCGATGAAATCTGCTGGCTCGAACAACGCATCAGCCACACCCATCTTGTAGGCCGCAGGGCCTGAGAGCGTGCGGTTGTTGTTCAGAGGATTCTCGATCATGACCTTCAAGGCATTTTCGGGACCGACCAGACGTGGCAGGCGGTAGACGCCGGCCCACCCTGGAATCAATCCGAGGAATCCTTCAGGAAGACCCAAAGCGCCAGCTGCTGTGCTCACCGTGCGGTAGTTGCAAGCCAGTGCAATCTCTAGACCGCCACCGAGGGCTAGCCCGTTGATGAAAGCGAAGGTTGGAACGCCCAAATCGGCAAGTAGCTCATAGGTGTAGTGACCCAAAGTTGCCATGGCCGTGGCCTGATCTGGTTCGCTCAGTCGGGTGACCGCGGACAAATCGGCACCGGCGATGAGGAAGTAGGGCTTTCCCGTAATGGCCAAGGCGTGGATTTCGCCGGCCTTGGCACGTGCAGCTTGAGTCTCAAGGGTCGCACGAAGTTCCAGCAGGCCGTTGGGGCCCAGGGTGGTTGGCTTCTTGTGGTCAAGGTCGTTATCTAAGGTCAGTAGGGCGAGAGTCTTGCCGCTGGGCAGAGCAACGTCCGTGACATAGGAGTGAGTGACGGTTTCGTCGTGCATCATTTCAGCGACGGCCGCGAAGTTTTTGGTGTTTGCAGTCATTGTCTCTTCCTTATGCCTTGCTGCCAAAGTCTGCATGGTTTGGGTTTTCCCAAATGACGGTGCCACCCATGCCCAGACCGATGCACATGGTGGTGATGCCGTACCGTACCGAGTGGTCTTCAGAGAACTGTCGGGCAAGCTGGGTCATCAGGCGAACGCCGGAGGAGGCCAGTGGGTGGCCGACGGCGATTGCTCCGCCGTAGCGGTTTACTCGATCGTCATCCTGCTCGATTCCGTAGAAGTCGAGGAAGGAGAGTACCTGGACAGCAAAAGCTTCATTAATTTCGAATAGGCCGATGTCCTTGATGCTCAGTCCTGCCTTGGCTAGAGCCTTTTCTGTGGCAGGAACTGGACCGTAGCCCATAACATCTGGTTCAACGCCGGCGAAGGCGAAGGAGACCATGCGCATTTTTGGCGTCAGTCCGAGCTCGCGCGCTGCCTGTCCGCTGCTTAGCAGGGCTGCGGTGGCACCGTCATTCAGGCCAGCGGCGTTGCCGGCGCTGACTCGTCCGTGGGCACGGAATGGGGTGCGAAGATCTGCCAAGGATTCCATGGTGGTCCCTGGACGTGGTGGCTCATCGGCGGTCTTGACCGACCAGCCCTCGCCTGGACGCTTGGCAGCGACGGGAATCAGATCGGGCTGGATCTGCTGGTTTTCGTATGCCTTGGCTAGCTTATTTTGGGAGGCCACGGCGTAGCGGTCAGCGCGTTCCTTGGTGATCGCCGGGAAGCGGTCATGCAGGTTTTCCGCGGTGTTGCCCATGTTCAGGGCCTGCGGATCCACGATCTTTTCGGAAAGGAAACGCGGGTTTGGATCGGCTCCGGCACCCATCGGGTGGTTGCCCATATGTTCTACGCCGCCAGCTACAACGATGTCGTAGGCGCCAAAAGCAATGCCACCTGCAGTCGCGGTTACCGCGGTCATGGCGCCGGCGCACATGCGATCAATGGCAAAGCCTGGAACGGATTTTGGGATTCCGGCCAGAAGGCCCACGGTGCGGCCCAAAGTCAGGCCCTGGTCGCCGGTCTGCGTGGTGGCGGCGATCGAAATTTCGTCGATTTTTTCTGCCGGCACTTCTGGGTTGCGTTCGAGTAGTCCGCGAACGGCCTTGACCGCCAGATCATCGGCGCGGGTACCGTGGTAGATGCCCTTCTCGCCGGCCTTGCCGAACGGGGTTCGGAGACCGTCGATGAAGACTACATCGCGGTCGTTGAGCGAAGGGTGCACGTTATTGGGCACGGTCGAAGCGTTGGCACTCACCGTCGGGCTCCTTGGGGTTGGTTCATGCTGCCCAGCATAGGGCAGTGGCCAGCATCACTGTGACCTAAACCATACGTTACTCAGTAGTAACTTGAAGTGCAAGTGCAACCCATCACACTTTGCTTATACCTCGGCAAATGCCTGCGCAAAACCAGCTACGAGCAACTCTCGCTGCCACGGACGAGCGCCCAATTCAGCGAGTTTTTCATCAATGCCCTCGGCACTGATCAACACCGGTGGATTCCAGCACAGTTCCCGAAGATATTTAGGGGTCAGCAAGTTTTCCGCCGGAATGTTCCAGTGTTCGCTGACCTCTGCCAGCACAAGCTTTGCCGCTTCGAGTCGAGCCGAAGCCGCCGGATTCTTCTCAGCCCACGAACGTGGATGAGGCAACCCGGCCTTGCTGGCGCGCAGCTCAGGCAAGTCCTTGGTAAGTCGTCCGCGCTGAATGGCATCCATCCAGCGTGGAGCATCTCGTTTGGCGTGGCGGGTATGGAAACCCGGGATTTGAAGCAACGCGGGAACGCTGGCAGCGCGCTGCTCCACAGCTGCCATAATTGCTCGATCAGGCAAGAGTCGGCCTGGGGCAACGTCCTGGCTTTGGGCCAGAGACTCGCGGGAAAGCCATAGCTCGCGGGCGATAGCTAGGTTGCGTCGGCCCTTGAGCTTATGGACCCCGGACAGCTTGCGCCACGGTTCCTCGGCTCGCTGTGGGTCAGGCAGATTGCGTTCGTATTCAAACTCTTGGATGGCGAAGTCCATCTTGCCTTGCTCTTCAAGAATTTTGCTGATTTCCTGACGTAGCTGCTCAAGAACTTCTACATCCAAGGCCGCGTAGTTTAGCCATGCTTCAGGCAATGGGCGGGTGGACCAGTCAACGGCTGAGTGTTCTTTGGCCAATTGCAGGCCAAGTAATTCGGCCACCATAGTGCCAAGTGAAACTCGTGGGAAACCTGCCAATCGGCCAGCCAGTTCGGTGTCAAACAACGAGGTCGGGGACATGCCCAGTTCGTGAAGGCAAGGAAGGTCCTGCGTGGCAGCATGCAGGATCCACGGCTGCTGGTTCACAAAGTCACGCAGGACGCTCAGGTCATCAAGCTCTTCGGGATCGATCAACCACGTGCCAGCGCCCTCGCGACGGATTTGAAGCAGGAAGGCTCGTTGACCATAGCGGAATCCACTGGCTCGCTCCGTGTCCACTGCCAAATCCCCGGTGCCAGCACTGAGTTCACGCACGGCACGCCGCAAGGCGGCAGGGGTGTTGATGACCTCAGGAATACCGTCTCGCGGATGCGTGAGCGGAATCAGCTGAGGTTCAGGCGACTGTGAGTCTGCGGGGGAGGATGCGGAAGCGGTGGCGTCAGAATTCGGCATGATACTTCTATTCTAGATCTAACCGTCCGCCTCTAATGTGCTTGTGAGACTTAACTAAGTCGACGGTGTGGCAGTTGCTCAACACCTTCGGGCAACGGTGGTAGCCCGGCAAAGGTGCATACCAGGTCGGCCCACGCACTCAAATGCGGTCCGAGGTCCTCTGAATCCGGCGACCATGAAGCGCGCAGTTCGATGTCAATGTGGTCTTGTTCCCCGCGCAGGTTGCCAAAAGATTCTGAAATGACCCGGGTGGCAGTCCCTCCGGCCAAATGGTGGAACGCTTCACGCTCACGCAGGGAATCTTCCAGCCACGACCAGGCGACCGACGCGAGCATCGCGTCCTGCCCCATGTCGTGATCTAAGCGTGCACGCACATAGGTGACGATGCGGAACTGGCCATCCCATAACTCTTGGCCGGCCGGATCAAATAAGAGGATGAATCGTCCGGTAGCTAGTTGCTCCTGCGACTGCAGGAACGGGGTGCGGCCGATCTCTTGTCCGTGGGGACCGTGATCGGGCGAAACCGTATCGACCACGTCGCCGCTGAGCGCCAGGGCAAACGGTGCAAGCCGACCGGGGGCCGGGATTTCGGTGAACTTCAGTTCTTTGCGTACCTTGGCGTGCGACAGCTCTTCCAGGGCCTTGGCGAAGGCGCTCGGGATGGCTGAGGCAGGGCGATCGTTGGTCACAATTTGAGTCTAAACGTGCCGTACCTTGGGTTGGGTACGGCACGCCGATCCGCGCTCAGCCTAAGCAGGGACGTGGGAACCCATGAGCTCACGAAGTTTGGTGATGAACGCTGCCACGTCTTCTTCGGTGGTGTCGAAGGAGCACATCCAACGCACTTCGCCAGCTGCGCGGTCCCAATCGTAGAAGCGGAAGTGCTTGCGCAGTTCATCGCTGACAGCGGTGGGAAGCTTGGCAAAGACCCCGTTGGCTTGTGTTGGGTAAACCAGTTCCACGCCGTCGATCTGTTCAACCGCTTGAGCCAACTTGGCAGCCATCGCATTTGCGTGGCCGGCCAGTTCCTTCCACAAACCGGTTCCGTAGAGCTCGATCAGCTGGGCAGAGATGAAACGCATCTTGCTGCCCAGCTGCATGTTCATCTTGCGCAGGTATTTCATGTCCTCGGCGAGCTCCTTGCGCAAGGTCAGGATGCCTTCGCCGAGCAGGATGCCATTTTTGGTTCCGCCGAGGGACACGATGTCGACCCCTGCATCGGTGGTCAGTGCGCGCAAAGGGACGTCAAGCGCGGCCGCGGCATTGGACAATCGTGAACCGTCCAGGTGCACCTTCATTCCCAGCCTGTGCGCGTGATCGGTGATGGCCTTAATTTCCTGCGGGGTGTACAAGGTGCCAAGTTCTGTGGCCTGGGTGATGGACACGGCTAGTGGCTGTGCGCGGTGTTCGTCGCCGTAGCCCCACGCTTCCTGATCAATCAGTTCAGGGGTGAGCTTGCCATCTGGCGTTTGAACCTGCAACAGCTTAAAGCCGCCGACTCGTTCCGGGGCACCGTTCTCATCCACGTTGATATGCGCGGTGTTGGCGCAAATCACTGCACCCCAGCGTGGCAACAACGACTGAAGCGCTGTGACATTGGCTCCGGTGCCGTTAAAGACGGGGAAGATTGTTGCGTCGTCGCCAAAGATTTCGCGCGCCGTCTTACCTAGCTGCTCGGTGTATTGGTCTTCGCCGTAGGAGATTTGGTGTCCGCCGTTGGCGCGGGTGATCGCCTCAAGGATGCGAGGGTGAACTCCCGAGTAGTTATCGGATGCGAAGCCGCGTATGTTGGCGTCGTGAAGTGAAGTCATAATGTATGGATCCTTGGACTGTAGTAAAGGAATGAAGTGGGGGTGGCCGCGAAGCTTCAGAACAGCGTTCTGTATTTATTCAGGCAGTAATCAGGAGCTTGGCAGCACCATGCGCGTGCCGTTGTGTGCCACCGCATCATCGGCTAATAGATCTATGGCGCTTTGGGCCAGGTAGCTCACCGGTGTGTGTCCCGCCGGGGCATCTTCGGCCGACTTTTCGCTCAGCGCCTTCACCACCCAACTGACCGCGGCAGCATTGGGCGCGTTTTTGCTAAACAGGCGTGCGATCGCGTTGACCCAGTGTTCGGCGGCGGCCTTGACTGCACCATAGTTGGCGTTCGACGGCGTTGGGTTAGTGACTGCCTGCGCACTGACGATCGCCAATCGCCCGGATGGTGAGTCCAGCAGATCCTGGACAAACGCGCGGGTGGTATTACGCAGTGTTGTCAGCACCATGCGTTGCAGGAAGTCCCAGTCTTCATCACTCTGACCGACGATGGACTTGCCGCCCCGCCAGCCCCCAACTAAATGGATGAGCGAATCAATAGGACCGTGGTCCTCATGGATGCGTCGAGCCAATGCTTCGACGGCCGCAAAATCAGTGAGGTCGCATTCGTAGCGGGCTTTGGCGAAGGCCAGCCGTACATCGAGGCGAGTCTGATTGCTACCCACCGCCAGCACCTGCGCTCCGGCTTCCGTGAGCGCGCGAGCGCAGGCGATCCCGGAAGCCGACGTGGCGCCAGCGATGAGCACTAAACGTGGTGTTTGATTCAAGAAGAGTCTTTCTTTGCTCACAATTCCTAGCCTAAGGCAGGAGTCCTAGATTTCCGATGCACCGGTCATGCCCTTGGTCGACTCGATGACGCTGGCCATCTTCTTATTTAGCGCCTCGTAGAACATGGACAAAGGGAACTCATCATCCATTACTTGGTCCGTGATTTCACGAAGGGGAGCAGTCAGTGGCAGGGCCTGTGGTCCCTTGGCCCACTGTGAGGCAGGGTTTGGAGTCACGGTGTTCGCAACCAGTTCGTACGCCGCTAGCCAATGGGCCAGCTTCGGGCGGTCGATGGACTTCCAGTACAGTTCGTCAATTGCATCTCCGAGCGCAGCGACGACTTCTGGAACCTGGTCCCAGTCGATACGTAGTTTGGTATCGGTCCAGTGTAGAACGTGGTGCTGGTGCATCCACGCGAAGAGCAGCTGGCCACCCAAACCGTCGTAGTTACGAACGCGCGATCCGGTGATGGCAAAGCGGAAGATCCGGTCAAAGATCACTGCGTATTGAACCAGCTTAGCCATCTTGGCAGTCTTGGGATCGGTGTTGGGATCGTTGTTAATCTTCATGGACTCACGGAATGCGGTGAGATCACAACGCAACTCTTCAAGGGAGTACAGGAAGAACGGCATGCGCTGCTTGATCATGAAGGGATCAAAAGGAAGATCGCCACGCATGTGAGTGCGATCGTGGATTAGATCCCACATGATGAAGGTTTCTTCAGTCAGATGCTGGTCCGACAGTAGCTCAGCTGCATCATCCGGCAACTGCAAATTGGTGATGGTTGCAGCTTCTTGCAGAACCTTGCGGAAGCGTGCGGCCTCACGGTCTTGGAAAATTGCGCCCCAAGTAAATGACGGTGTTTCGCGAATGGCTACGGATTCCGGGAAGAGCACAGCGGAATTGGTGTTGTAACCCTCGGTGAAGTCAACAAAACGTAGGGGAACAAAGAGTGCGTTGGTGTAGCTGGTGCTTTCGAGCTCTGCGATGAACTCGGGCCACATGACCTGAACGAGTACCGCTTCCAAGTGGCGGTTGGTGGAACCGTTCTGCGTGTACATCGGGAAGAGTACTAGGTGGATCAGACCGTCGATCCGCTGGGTTTGCGGTTGGAACTGCACCAGCGAGTCCAAGAAGTCCGGAACATCAAAACCGCTCTCTCTCCACTTTTCGAGGTCAGCGACCAGCTGTTCAAGGTATTCGTTGTCATGCTCGAAGTGGACCTTGAGCGCATGAACCGAGGCGATGATCGAATCGACCAGTTCGGTGGCGCGAGGAAGCACTGCCTCGTCGGATAGAGACCCATCTTTCGCCTGCAAACCTTGGAATTCTGTGGCGGCTGATTTTAGGGTCAGCCATGCTTCGCTGTTTGCAATCTGCAGAACCTGCGCATCGCTGGCCGGCATTGGCTTGGCAGAAATCTGAGTCATTTCAATACACCTTCTTCTTTTCATGTTTGGGTAGCGCTCATGTGCTTGACATGAACGCTACGCCCAAACAATAGAAAAGTTGGTGCTGAGTGATTGGTGAATAAGTAAGTCTTATTCTTACTGTGACGCGGACCGCGCTACGATCAGAAGAATAACCCCTAAGCGTTACGCAACGTCAAGCTCAATGAGTTCATGCAAAAGCGCAGATCGGTAGGAGTATTAAACCCCTCACCTTCAAAGACGTGGCCCATATGCGAATCGCACTTGGCGCAACGAACTTCAACGCGCTTCATACCCATCGATTCATCGGTGATGTACCGAACGCGGTCTTCGGCCAGTGGGGCGTAGAACGAAGGCCAACCACATGAGGCATCAAACTTCGTGGCACTAGCGAACAGCTCAGCGCCGCAAGCTCGGCAAGCGTATACTCCCTCGGTGGTGGTGTCCCAATATTCGCCCGTGAAGGGCCGCTCCGTGCCGGCCTGGCGCAGCACCCGGAATTCGTCCGGCGAGAGAATCTCTTGCCACTGCACTTCTGTTCGTTCCGTTGCGTCGTCGGCTATTTGGTCATCATGGTTAACAGGTTCATTGCTCATACTCATAGAAACGTACAGCACCAACAGATGATTCCCACGGCACATCATGGAAAGATAAAAGTATGGCTCGGAATATCGTAGATACCTTGGAACCACGCAAAACCATCCCAGCGACCCTGCTCGGCATCTCATTGGGTGTGGGCGCCGGTTCACTAGTTGCCGCCAGCGTTTCGGCGCTCGCCGGTTATTTCGCTCGACGGGTGGTTACACCCGAGGAACGGCGTACCGGCAACAGTATGATCCGTGAAGTTGTCACCGATCATGAGGGAAAACTCTGGGTTCATTTTGCCAAGGATGCAGAAACCAACCAGCCAGGCCCCTGCATTTTCCTGACCGAATTTGATGCGTGCTCCATTCGGCTTTCAGCGCCCGAAGAGGTTCCGGGCAAACCGAAAATCGTCGCGCGCAAAATTGAACGCGTCTACCGCGGCAGCCTCGAAGGGGTGCGACGCGGCTATCTCTCCGGAGCTGTGTACGAGCACCCTGCAGATCTCGGCTATGTCGCCGAAGACGTCGTGGTGCCGTTGGAAGGTGGCGACGGGCCTGCATGGCTAGTTGAAGGCACCGAGAATAAAAACGTGTGGGTTATCGGCGTGCATGGCCGAGGCGCTAGACGCAATGAATCGATCAGGGCATTGCCAGCTCTGACTGCCATGGGCGTAACCACCTTGCTCATGAGCTACCGCAATGACGGCCTCGCTCCGAGTGCTGCTGATGGCCGCTACGGATTGGGCGATACTGAATGGCACGATGTGCAATCGGCGGTGCGTTTTGCCAAGGAGCACGGCGCTCAACAGATCATCCTGCTCGGTTGGTCCATGGGTGGAGCCATCAGCCTGCAAACCGCCGATCGAAGCGAACTGGCGTCCGAGATTGATTCGTTGATGCTCGTTGGGCCGGTCATTAACTGGGTTGACGTCCTGTCCCACCAGGCCCGCAGCAACCGCATCCCTCAATCGGTCGGTCGATTTGGCCAGTGGCTGCTGTCCAACAAGGCTGGGCGCTGGGTTACCGGACAGGCAGCGCCGGTCAACCTCAAACGCCTGAACTGGGTCGATAGGGCTAGCGAGTTGAAGCACCCGACGTTGATCATGCACAGCCGTGATGACGAATTTGTTCCGAACGGACCAAGCCTGAAACTAGCGGCTCTTCGTCCCGATTTAGTCACGCTGCGCACCTTCACCAAGGCCGGACATACCCGCGAGCCCAATGTTGATCCCCAGGGTTTTGAGCAAGCAGTCACCAACTTCCTGACCAAGCGCATCGCCGCCCGCGCCACACTCTAGGCAAAACAACTCCAGGCAAAACAAAGGACCCAGTCTGCGCTTCGTTCAATAAACGAAGTGCAGGCTGGGTCCTTTGTATACCTCGAAAATCAGCCGGTGGCTATCGGTGCCCAGATTGCAGAAGTGGCCTTGGCAGCATCATGGGGAGCGATCTCTAGGCTGAAACCACGTCGACCGCCGGAGATGAACACCGTCTCAAATTGCTGTGCACTGCTATCGATCACCGTGGCCGAAAGTTGGCGTTGTCCGAAGGGAGAAATCCCGCCTAAGACGTAACCGCTTCGGCGTTGGGCCGCGGCCTTGTCAGCCATTTGGGCTTTCTTTTTCCTAGGGCTAGTCCCACCGCTTTGAGGTCCAACATGGCCGCGACCGGAACCACGGCCACTGCTAGATCCTCGCTAGCGTTGGAACCGGTGGAAACCATCAGGGTCTTAAAAACCCGTTCACCGTTCACACCCAGTTGTGCTGCCGCTTCACCACCGTAACTTTCGGCTGAATCGCTGTGTGTATAACTATGCGCAACATAGCTAATGCCAGCAGCATCCAACGCGGCGGTTGCCGGGGTGGACGCGGACTGCTTCTTCTTGCCCACTTCTCAGTTTTCCTTAGGTTCAAAAATTACTGCGTTGTGCAGGGATAGCGCTTCCTAGGCTTCCAGCTGCTCGGTGATCTGACGCTTGATACGGCCCAGCATCGCGGTCATGCCGCGCATGCGCAATGGCGAAAGCGCGCGAGTCAGACCCAACTGCTGTGGCATATCATCGGGGACAGCCAGGATCGATGCTGCATCTGCACCATCGAGGCCAGTAGCAAGCACCGAAGCAAAACCACGGGTGGTTGGTGCCTCTGGGGGAGCGGAGAAGAACAGGTTAACCTCTCGGTTGCCTCCGGCAGCCACTTCAACCACCAAAAACAGTGGTGACTGGCATTCGACGACCTGCTCAAAAAGTTCCGGGTGCTCCGCTAGGCGCGGCGGAAGCTCGGGCAAATCTCGCGAGTAATCAAGTAGCAACTCTAGGCGGTCCGCTTCAGGAACCTCAGTGAACTCTTCGACGATCTCTTGCAGTTCGGAAGGCAGCTGGCTCATGCGCGAACTCCACGCTTGGCAGGAACCTCGCCCTTAGCTTCGCCACGCACGATCGGCACGCCAACTGCATTGCCCCACTCGGTCCAGGAACCGTCGTAGTTACGCACACTTTCGAAGCCGAGCAGGTGCTTAAGTACAAACCAGGTGTGGCTGGAGCGTTCACCGATGCGGCAATAGGCCACCACATCGTCGCCCGGCTGCAACCCGGCGCCCTCAAGGTAAATGGCTTCAAGCTCTTCACGGGAACGGAAAGTGCCGTCCTCGGCAGCGGCCTTGGCCCAAGGCACCGACGCTGCGCTAGGAATGTGCCCACCGCGCAGGGCGCCTTCCTCAGGGTAATTAGGCATGTGGGTGCGTTCGCCGGTGTATTCCTCGGCCGAACGGACGTCGATCAGCGGGTTGCCCAAGTGATTAAGTACCTGAGGCAGGAAGGCGCGGATTTTCTCATCTTCGCGTTCGATCACTGGGTACTGGGTGGCTGTCACCGCTGGCTTGTCGGTGCTCAGTTCACGACCTTCGGCGATCCATTTATCACGCCCGCCGTCCATCAAACGCACATCTTCATGGCCAAAGAGGGTGAAAACCCACAATGCGTAGGCTGCCCACCAGTTGGACTTGTCCCCGTAGATCACCACGGTGCTCTCGCGGGTGATGCCCTTGGCGGCCATCAACTTCGCAAACCCTTCACCGTCGACGTAGTCGCGGGTGACCTCATCGTTCAGCTCGGTGTGCCAATCGATCTTCAACGCGCCAGGCACGTGCCCGGTGGAGTAGAGCAAGATGTCCTCATCGGATTCGAGCACAACGAGGTTCTGCGATCCCAGATTCTCGGCGACCCACGCGGTGGATACCAACCGCTCTGGGTGGGCGTACGCGGCGTACTTCGGGTTGGACTCAACAGGCAGCGACATTAACAATCACGATCCTTGTAGTTCTAATGATTTAGCCCGCTGGGTACAGCAGGCTTTGGGCTTTACTTCTACCCTAGTCCCGAACGCGGATGATCACAGTGTGGGCTTCGACATTTTAGGCAATCATCACGAGCATTCAAGGTAAACTGACCGTTGGGCTTGCCATGGCAGGCTGCGAATTATTGAGTAATCAACTGAAGGACTCTCACAGCCAATGGCGACGATCACCCACCTGAGCGAGACCAAGCCCAACGTTTCAATCGAAGACTTGTTGGCCGGCTTCCACCCGTCCTACCGCTTTGGTGAAGTGTCCTTCGATACCTACCGTCCAGACCCGACCCAGCCCTCGCAAGCCGAGGCAGTTAATAAGCTCAAGGCTTTTGCGGAAACCGTCGGCAAAAACGGTTCGGGATCATTCTTCTCCAAATTGTTCGGGAAGAAGAAGGAAACCAAAAACGGTATCTACCTTGATGGTGGTTTCGGCGTGGGCAAGACCCACCTGCTTGCTTCGCTGTGGCACGCCGCCCCAGGTCGCAAGGCCTTCGGAACCTTCGTGGAGTACACCAACCTCGTTGGCGCTTTGTCCTTCCGCCAGACCGTTGAAGTACTCAGCCAGTACTCGCTGGTATGCATTGACGAGTTTGAATTGGACGATCCGGGGGACACCGTGTTGATGTCTCGCCTGATGCGCGAACTCTCTGACGCTGGCGTGAAGCTGGCCGCGACCTCCAATACGCTTCCTGGCGCCTTGGGCGACGGTCGATTTGCCGCGGTGGATTTCCAGCGCGAAATCAAGACCCTCTCCGAGCAGTTCGACGTTCATCGCGTTGACGGCGAAGACTTCCGCCACCGTGGTTTGCCTGATGCGCCAGTACCACTGGACGATGATCAGATCGAGGCTTTCGCAACGCAACGCTATGCGGAGAAAACCTTGGCCGTGGATAATTTCGACGATCTGGTCACCCACCTCTCGCAGGTTCACCCTTCGCGTTACCGCCAGCTGCTGGCCGAAACCGATGTTCTGGTTCTGCACAACGTAGGTACCATTACCGATCAGGCCATCGCCCTGCGCTTCGTTGTTCTTGCCGACCGCCTGTACGACAAGGATGTTCCTATCGTTGCTTCGGGCAAGCCGTTTAGCGAACTGTTCACCGCAGAGATGATGTCTGGCGGTTACCAGAAGAAGTACTACCGCGCGGTGTCACGTTTGACTGCCCTAGCCCGTGAAGGTCAGGCCGGCGAAGAGGTCAGCTAGCGCCTAGAGCCACGTAACTTTTCTTCATCGCCGAGCACTGCGCTCGGCGATGAAGTGCGTTAACAGCCCGGCCACCAGTGCCCAGAAGGCACCGCCGATTCCGAATAAGGTCAAGTTCCCGGCTGCGACCAACACGGTCACCAGGGCGCTTAGTCGCCACGTGGGATCGCTCATTGATCCGAGCAGAGCGCTGGTGAGCGTGGCGAGTAGTGCCAGCCCTGCGGCGGCTTGGAACAGTCCTTCAGGGAGGTATTGGCCAGCGAGACGATCAACGCGCTCAGTGCACCGAAGATGAGGTAAAAACCACCTGAGCTGAAGGCCGCTCGCCAGCGTAACTTCGGATTGGCCCCGGCTTGTTCTCCTGCTGCCAATGCCGCAGTGATGGCCGCTAGGTTGATGGCATGACCGCCGAAGAATGCACCGAGTGCCGAGCCGACACCGGTGAACAGCATTGAGGGCCGCCATGGAAGCTGGTATCCGAAGGAATTGAGCACCGCGACGCCCGGGATGTTCTGCGAGGCCATGGTCACGATAAGCAGCGGCACACTAATGCTCGCGATCGCTTGCCAGGTGAATTCGGGAGTTACTAAGTGCAGTTGCGGCAGCACCTGAAGTTGATCCCACGATCCGTTGCGCCAAATGTGGAAGATTCCGAAGCACACCGCTGCGAGCATACTCAACGCCACCGCAAATTTTGGTAGCAAACGCAGCCCGATCAGGAACACCAAAAGGATTCCCAGCGCAGGTACGGTAATAGTTCCCAACGCCGTGAACGGTTTGATGCACAGCGGAACTAAGACTCCGGCCAGCATGCCTTGAGCCAGCGGAACCGGGATTTTGGTCAGCAACTTGTGCAGCCCGGGGAGCAGACCGGTGAGAATAATCAGTACACCGCTGACGATGAACGCGCCGATGGCCTGTTCAAAACTGAATGCGCCTGGTGCCAGTGAGGCAAGCATCGCCGCTCCCGGTGTGGACCAGGCAATGCTGATCGGCATCCGGTGGCGCCATGACAGGGCGATCGTGCACAGCCCCACGCAGACCGACAACGCCAGCAATCCGGAGGCTGCTTGAGATGGTGTGGCCCCTACCTGAAACAATCCTGCGAGTACCACTGCGAAGGAAGCGACAAAACCCACCATGGTTGTTATCAACCCGGCAATGATTGATTGACTGAGGTGATCTTCAGAGGACGTGCGTGGAACCATAACTCATTTTTACAGGTACAGCCGGCTTGGGGATAATCACTTCCGTTTGTGAAGATAAACAGAAAAGGTACCGACCTTAGTCGGTACCTTTTCGGGATGCTCGGGCAAGGCCGAGGGGAGTAAACGAAGCAATTAGCCTTCGTTGTTCTCGCCTTCGCCACCCTCAGCGCCTCCGCCGAGTCCGTTGACGTAGTCGTTAGCACCACCCTGGATGCCGTCTACCTGGTCAGCGAACTTGCCACCGGTCTTGTCGTCGATGAAATCGCCGACCTGATCGATACCCTGCGAGACCTGATCTGGGTTCTCCTGCGCGAATTCCTCTGCCTTGCCACGCAGATCATCAAATCCTGCCATGCTGCACCTCCATTCGTTTGTGGGAACCCCTTTAGCTCCACAATTGTTCTCCACCCTAAATCGAAAAACCTAAACATGGAAGAGCTAAGCGAAACTCGGGCGTGTCGAGTCACAAAACTTAAGCAAAAATGGGAACCACTTGGAGTGATTCCCATTTTTTATTGGAGCGGTCAACGAGGTTCGAACTCGCGACCTCAACCTTGGCAAGGTTGCGCTCTACCAGCTGAGCTATGACCGCAGGATTTATATGAAGTTATGGAGCGGTCAACGAGGTTCGAACTCGCGACCTCAACCTTGGCAAGGTTGCGCTCTACCAGCTGAGCTATGACCGCATGAACATCACAACGATGTTCAGTGCGCGATACTGGGATCGAACCAGTGACCTCTTCCGTGTCAGGGAAGCGCGCTACCGCTGCGCCAATCGCGCCGAAGATTCACGAATGAATCTCGACAAAATTCAAAAAATAATGAATTCACTGAGCGGTCAACGAGGTTCGAACTCGCGACCTCAACCTTGGCAAGGTTGCGCTCTACCAGCTGAGCTATGACCGCATATATTTATTTATAACTGGATTCATGGTCTGGTGAACCATAATTCCGTGCGCGATACTGGGATCGAACCAGTGACCTCTTCCGTGTCAGGGAAGCGCGCTACCGCTGCGCCAATCGCGCAAAAAGATCTGCAATCTTCATTGCGAGGTGGGGACGGGATTCGAACCCGCGTAAACGGCTTTGCAGGCCGCTGCCTCGCCTCTCGGCCACCCCACCATACTGGTCGAAACCAGAGTGACTAGTTTTACCTAGTCGGTGAATCTTTTTGCGAGCGGACAACGAGGTTCGAACTCGCGACCTCAACCTTGGCAAGGTTGCGCTCTACCAGCTGAGCTATGTCCGCAAAATGTGTTGTTTTCTGAACGTTTCCGTTCTTTCCAACGAGTAAAAACTCTATACGAGAATTCGCATCCATCCAAATCGAAACGCTGAGATCTGGTTCACAGGGCTTAAAAACCGCGGATCTACGGGGGAAATTCATATTTCCGTCACGACTAGGAGCGAAGCGGGGTAGCTGCGTGCCATGATCGTGTGCATGACCTCTCCAAAATTAGCTATTCAGACGGACTCCGGTCGCATGTACAGTCGCCAAGTCGGCGGACCGGGGATTGTCCCATCCATCACCACAGTCATCGGCACAGATGCCATGGACCTAACTGGATGGGCTGGGTACATGGCGGCGAAAGCCCTTTCTGAGGATCAGCGTTTGGGGCAGGCCTTGGGGGACCAGCGACAAATGCGCTCGTTAATCCGCGCTGCCGCCAGCGCTTCCGAGAGCTATCGTGACCAAGCCGCCGCTCGCGGGGATCGAGTACATAACTACGCGGAAGCCTTTGCACTTCGAGCCTTGGGTATGGAGCACGATGTGGACGCGGCCAAGGCTGCGCTGGAGCAGAACAATGAGCTTGGGTACTTGCAGCACTTTGAAAAGTGGTGGGCTGATTACAACGTTGAGCCGCTCGCTGCAGAGATCACCATTTGGAACGAAAGTGTTGGCTACGCGGGAACTATCGACCTGGTCGCAAAGATCGGCGGTCGGGTGTGCATTGTGGATTACAAAACTAAAACCTCGGATCGTGACGGGATCGTCAAGCGTCCCGATGACAAGGCCATCATGCAACTAGCCGCGGCCTGCAAGGCTGAAGAACAAATCGTGGACGCCGAGCAAGGGCAGTGGAAGCCGTGGGAGTACGGCACCGACGCAATGCTACTCGCCGTGGCATTGGGAGACGCCGGCACCAGGACATTTATGGCGCCTGCACCGGCGCTTCCTGACTATTGGGCGAAGTTCTACGCGTTGAAGCGGAATTGGGAAGCGTCGTACAAGATTTCCCAGTCTCGCGCTACGCTGGCCGAAATCACGCCGCCAACTCAATAATGCCCGGTCGTGACCGCGTAGACTGGAACGGTTAGCATTCGTGAAAACGAAAGCTAATACCAATGTCAACGGCAGGGAAGGTACCAGCGGATAATGGCGATTTTGGGAATTCGGATCATCGGAGACCCCGTTCTACGCACGCAAGCGCAGGAGGTGACCGACTTTGGCCCGGAGCTCCAGAAGCTCGTCGAAGACATGGATCAGACGATGGAAGACGTCCATGGTGCTGGCCTCGCCGCGCCACAAGTGGGCGTTTCTCTGCGAGTATTCACCTACCAAATTGGCGAAGAACGTGGCCACATCGTCAACCCAGTGCTGGAACTAAGCGATGATTTTCAGGACGATCAAGTTGAAGGTTGCCTGTCCATCCCAGGTGTTGCCGCACCGGTGCCTCGTCGTCGGTACGTAAAAGCTAGTGGTTTTGATAAGTTCGGCAATCCGGTGCAGCTTGAAGGCGCCGACATGCTAGCCCGTTGCTTCCAACACGAAACGGACCACCTAGACGGGATCCTTTTCTTGGACCGTCTAGCACCAGAGGAAAAGAAGGCGGCCTACCGCACCCTGCGCGCAGCCAACTACTCACAAACCGCCAACGCTACCGTGCAAAAACGCGCTGGTGCCTTGGGGTCCAGCTTCGGCGCAGGGTTGGGGAACTAGAGCATGCGAATCCTTTTTGCCGGTACGCCGCAAGTGGCGGTTACTTCGCTTAATTACCTGCACGAAGCAGGTTTTGAGATCGCCGCGGTATTAACCCGCCCAGACGCACCTTTGGGGCGTAAGCGTGTGCTGACCCCTTCTGCGGTGGCAGCGCGTGCTGCTGAACTTGAAATACCGATCATCAAGGCAGCAAAAATTACCGAGGAAACCACCGCCACACTACGCGAGCTAAACATCGATGCTGCAGCCATTGTTGCTTATGGTGGCCTGGTCCCAGAGGCTGCCCTCAACGTACCAACGCACGGGTGGATCAACCTTCACTTCTCGTTGCTGCCTGCATGGCGTGGCGCGGCCCCGGTACAACACTCGATCATCCACGGCGATGACATCACCGGCGCAGTGACCTTCCAGCTTGAAACCGGGCTGGATACCGGTCCGGTCTTTGGCCAAGTAACCGAGCAGATCCACGAATTAGACACTGCCGGCATCATGCTCGAGCGGCTCAGCCAGTCCGGCTCCACCTTGCTGGTTCAGACCCTGCAGGCCTTGGATTCCGGGCAGGCGCTGGCTGTCGCGCAGTCCGGCTCGCACACCTATGCGCCGAAGATTACCGACGTTGACGCGCAGCTGGACTTCACTCGTCCAGCCACCGAAATCCGTCGCCGCGCGCACGGAACCACGCCGTTCCCAGGAGCCTGGGTTCAGGTTGAAGACAAACGCTATAAGTTCGGCCCACTGCGCGAGCATCGCGACCTGACCGATTTGGCGCCCGGCGAAGTACGCATCGAGGCGGGCAAACAGCCAAAGGTGTATATCGGCACCGCAACTTGGGCTCTTGAGCCCACCCAAATTCAGCCTCCGGGCAAAAAAATGATGAACGCCTCCGACTGGGCACGTGGCGTGCTCACCCAGGGAACGAAAGTGAGCTTCGCATGAGCGGGCAAGAACAACGCGGGGGATACCGCGACAACGAAGCACGTCGCAATGAGCAGGGACGCACCCGAAACCGTGGCGGTTCCGGGCCGCGTCAGTTCTCAGCGTCGGCTCCAGGCCAGCGCAAACGTCAGGCCAACCCTGCTCGACTGGTAGCCTTCAAGGTCTTGCGCGAAGTTTCCGGCGCCGATGCTTACGCCAACTTGGTGCTGCCAAAGCTGATTCGTGAGTATCAGCTGGACCGCCGCGACGCAGGTTTTGCCACCGAACTGGCCTACGGCGCATTACGTGGCCAGGGCTTCTACGACGCGATCTTGGCTACCTTGGTGGACCGCCCGCTCAGTGAGCTCGATCCGGCCATCCTAGATGCGCTTCGAGTCGGTGCACACCAGCTTTTGGCGATGCGCGTGCCAAAACATGCCGCCCTTGATGAGACCGTTTCCTTGGCCCGTGCACAGATTGGTGCCGGTCCATCCGGGCTAATCAACGCGGTGCTACGCCGTGTCTCAGCCCAAGAAGCCGACGCATGGATCCAGCAGCTGACCAAGGATGCAAGCTCGGATTCGCAGCGACTTTCCATCGAGCACTCACATCCGGACTGGATCGTCCGCGCCTTGCGTGGTGCGTTGATCGCTCACGGCCGAGATGCTGGCGAGCTCGAAGCGTTGCTGCAGGCCGATAACTTGGCCCCTTTGGTGAATCTGGTGGCCTTGCCAGGTCTTGGCGATCTTGAAGCTGCTCTTGAAGCTGGCGCTGAACCGGGCACCCTGCTCGCCGATTCTGCCACCTACAAGCACGGTGATGTGGCACGAGTTCCCGGCGTTAAAGAGGGCACGGTCCGCGTTCAGGATGCGGGCAGCCAGGTCATGGCCCGCGCCTTGGCCGGGATCGAATTGCCCGAAGCTGGCGAGGATCGCTACTGGTTGGACTTGTGCGCCGGCCCCGGCGGTAAGGCCGCACTGCTAGGCGCTCTTGCCGTCCAGCGTGATGCTCGACTGACCGCCAACGAGCCAACCACTCACCGTGCACGGTTGGTCGCCAACTCGTTGGATGCCGTACCGCACGATTACTGGATGCTGACCGAAGAAGACGGACGCACCTTCGGCGGGGCGGATTACACCGGGGACTACGACCGAATCATGGTTGATGCCCCCTGCTCAGGCCTCGGTGCACTGCGTCGTCGTCCCGAATCTCGCTGGCGCAAGGCACCTCGCGATATTCCTGAGCTGACCGCGCTGCAGGGCGAACTGCTGGACGCGGCGTTTAACGCGGTGCGCGTTGGTGGCGTCGTCGGTTTTGTTACCTGCTCGCCACATCAGGCTGAAACCCGCTTGGTGGTTGAGGACTTCCTCAAGCGCCACGAGAATGCTGCCCTGCTAGATACCGGATCGGCCGTGTCCAAGGTGATGTACCCTCAGGATGCCGACGCGTCCCATGCCCTGGGGGATGGAACCACGGTGCAGTTGTGGCCACATATTCACGGCACCGACGCCATGTTCATGGCCATCATCACCAAAAAGTCCTAGTTCACCCGAGTCACAAGGAGCACCTATGGGTCACCCACGGATTAATCCTTCGATCCTGTCCGCCGATTTTGCCAACCTCGCCAGCGAATTAGAGCGGATCCACACCGCCGACGGGGTGCACGTGGACGTGATGGACAACCACTTTGTCCCTAACCTCACGCTCGGCTTGCCGGTAGTCCAGGCCCTGCACTCGGTAGCCAAGCTGCCCATCGATGTGCACCTGATGATTGAAAATGCCGATCGTTGGGCGCCAGAATATGCGCAGCTCGGGGTGGATTCTGTCACATTCCACGCTGAAGCTTCCGCCGCTCCGATCCGGTTGGCCCGTGAGCTGCATGCCGCTGGTTCCAAGGCCTCGATGGCGTTGCGCCCAGCGACGCCGATCGAGCCCTACCTGGACATGCTCGGGGAATTGGACATGGTTCTACTGATGACCGTCGAGCCCGGCTTTGGCGGCCAAAAGTTCCTTGACTTGGTACTACCTAAGATTAAGCGCACTCGTGCGGCGATCGAAGGCACCGGAAGGCCCATCGCACTTCAGGTGGATGGCGGCATTTCGCGCGATACGATTTTGCGCGCAGCTGAAGCTGGAGCCGACGTATTTGTCGCCGGATCCGCGGTCTACTCAGCGCCTGAGCCATCGGCCGAGATCGACGTATTACGCAACCTTGCACTCGGTGGACACTGAGCCGGCGCAAATGTGCCACAATAACTTGTAGTAAACACGAATACGTGCTCCGGGGTCGGTGTAAGTCCGAACCGGCGGTGATAGTCCGCGACCCGCGTCCAAGGCCACAAGCCAAGGAAGCGGTTGAACTGGTGAAATTCCGGTACCGACAGTTAAAGTCTGGATGGGAGAAGCACGAATTTGATTTGCCTATTGGTACTGCTGATGACCCGTCAAGGGGCATCTGTCTAAAGCAGAGCCACAGGCCCATCAAATGCACACCCCGGAGCCGCCGCTTCGAGAAGGGTGAAATGATGGATTTCCTGCGGTGGCTCATAGAAGCTTTAACTCACAAATTGCGATCGGCTCCTCGGCACTTTTGGTGCGCGAAGTTGTTGGCAATATCTTTGGTCTGGCCAGCGCCGTTGGCGGCATGCGCCGTAAAGTCTGGGCCTGGCCGATCGGCATTATCGGCAACCTGCTACTGCTCACGGTCTTTTTGGGCAGCCTCTTTGATACCGGCTACACGGCCAACCTCTGGGGACAAGCCGGCCGCCAAATCATGTTCATCGCTGTGTCGATATTCGGCTGGTACCGCTGGAAACAGGCCAAAAATGGCACCGGTAACGCCGTCACCCCACAATGGGCATCCAATAAATCCCGCGTGGCGCTGGTAGCAATTTTGCTGCTGGGCACCGTCGCGCTCACTCCACTGTTCCGGGTCCTCGGATCCTACGAACCAGTGTGGGCCGATGCCTGGACCTTTGTTGGTTCGATGCTCGCCACCTACGGCATGGCCAAGGGTTGGGTCGAATTCTGGCTGATTTGGGTGGCTGTGGACGCCGTAGGTGTGCCATTACTGTTCTCCGCCGGCTACTACGCCAGCGCCTTTATGTACCTGTTCTACGGTGCTTTTACGCTGATCGGATTCTTCGTTTGGGCCAAGTCCAAACGCGACGAAAAACCCCAGATCGCCACCGACATGCCTGATCCGACGATCAGCACGCAACGCTAGGGGCACCAAGACATGGTGAAACCGCAACAGCTTGAAGCGGCGCTACGTACCGCGCTAGAAACCGCGGGGCGAGGACATCGAGGCGCCAATCCCTTGGTCGGTGCCTGCATTCTTGACGCCGGAGGCAATATCATCGCCACCGGCTACCACCTAGGTGCCGGCCACCCGCACGCCGAAGTTGATGCACTGCGTCGACTAGGCAAGATCGACCGTGCAATCGCTGCCGAACTGGCGATGATCGTCACCCTTGAGCCGTGCAACCACACCGGTCGCACCGGTCCCTGCGCGGAAGCGATCGCAAAGGCGGGCATCGGCCAGGTCTATTACGCGGTCAGCGACAATACCGCGGCCAGCGGGGAGCGGACTACCTGCGTAGCCGTGGCATTACCGCCACCCAGTTCAGCGACGATAGCGCAGCGCGAAACCTCAACCATCGCTGGTTTATGGCCAAGGAAGCGCAGCGACCGTTTATTACGGTTAAGCTCGCGCAGTCCTTGGATGGACGAATTAATGCGCCCGATGGCACCAGCCAGTGGATCACCTCGGACGCTTCGCGCAATCACGCCCACGCCCTGCGCGCCCGAGTTGACGCGATCCTGGTCGGGACAAATACTGCGGTGCTGGATAACCCACGGCTCAGCGCCCGAACCCGCGATGGTCAGCTGCATGCAAAGCAGCCGTACCGATTGGTCATGGGCCGCCGCGAGTTGCCTGCGGGTTTGGCGCTGGCTGAAACCCCGCAGTGGGAGCAGATCGCCACGCACGACGTACATGAAATCATCTCCCGCGCCAATGAGCTGGGCATCGGGCACCTGTTGATCGAAGGCGGGGCGACGGTGGCTTCGGCCTTTATCGCCGCTGATCTGGCCGACGAACTGTACTGCTACCAGGCGCCGTTGTTAATTGGCGCCGGGAGTAATTCGGTGAACCTGCCCACCACGACCTTGAGCCAGGCCCATAGCTACCGACTAGATGTTGCCAGCAACGAGTCGCTGACCCGGCTGGGAGATGACATCATGCTTCATCTTGAGCCATTGCCCCGGTCCTAGCGATCGCCCCACCAAATTTTTCAGGAGAAATAATGTTTACCGGAATTGTCACCGGCCAAGGCACCATTGAAGGAATCGAATCCTTCCCCGAGCAAGACCTGGCCGTACTCACCCTGCGCGCACCAGGGCACACCGAAGACCTAGGGCTCGGAGGGTCCTTGGCAGTTAACGGTGTCTGCCTGACCGCAACCGAACTTGATGGCGAAAAGCTGCGTGTGGACGTGATGGGTGAAACCCTGCGCCGCACCTCCACCGGTGATCTGGCCACCGGGGATCAGGTCAACCTTGAGCGCTGCACTCCAGCCGGTGCGCGCTTGGATGGCCACGTTGTTCAGGGCCACGTTGATACCGTTGGCCAGGTGTTGGCCCGTGAGGACCACGGACAGTGGACCACCTTCCGCATTTCGATCGACGACGCCTATGCACCGCTCACCGCCGAAAAAGGCTCCATCGCCCTTGATGGTATTTCGCTGACGCTCACCGGGGTGTCACCGGCCAGCAGTACAGGTGAACATTGGGTCGAAGTGGGGATCATCCCGATCACCCTGGCCGAGACCACCATGGGCTCACGCCAAGTCGGCGACAAAATAAACATCGAGGTTGACGTGCTGGCCAAGTACGTCGCGCGCCTGAACCAGTTCGGGGGCCAGCAGTAATGACCGGCTCTACCCTTGATTCCATCCCGACTGCGCTCGCGGCGCTGGCCGCCGGATCAGCGGTGGTGGTCGTGGACGATGAGGATCGCGAGAATGAAGGCGACATCATTTTTGCCGCCCAGCACGCCACCCGCGAACTGATGGCTTTCACCATCCGCTACACCTCCGGGGTTATCTGTGTTCCGATGCCCGCCGAGCGCGCCGACGCGCTGGGTCTGGGTCCCATGGTGGGCATCAACCAGGATGCTAAAGGCACCGCGTTTACCGTCACCGCCGATGCCGCCCAAGGCATCACCACCGGAATTTCGGCCGCTGATCGTGCGCTGACCACCCGTTTGCTCGCCGACCCGCACACCACGCCAGCTCAGCTTTCGCTCCCCGGGCACATTTTCCCGCTGCGCGCTGCCACCGGCGGGGTACTTAATCGCCGTGGTCACACCGAAGCTGCCGTGGATTTGTGCCAAGCTGCCGGGCTGGAACCGGTGGGCGTCATCGGTGAAATCACCAACGACGACGGCGAAATGATGCGCCTAGATGATTTGCGCACTTTTGCCGCCGAGCATCACCTGCCCATCATTTCCATCGACGATCTGGCACGCTGGCGCCGAGTTAACGATGAAATTGAACTGACCGATCCGATCAAGCTGCCCACCGCATTTGGTGATTTCACCGCACGAGCTGCCACCGCTGAAGGCCACGAACATATGGTGCTCAGCCACAGGGGACCTAACGGTTCTGCGCCGAGTAACCTAGTGCGGATCCATTCCGAATGCCTGACCGGCGACATCTTTGGCTCCTACCGTTGTGATTGTGGCGAACAGCTACACGCTTCGATGGCACAGATCGCCGCCGAAGGTGGGCACATCATCTACATCCGCGGACACGAAGGTCGTGGCATCGGCTTGGCCAACAAACTGCGCGCCTACGCCCTGCAAGAAGCCGGCATGGACACCCTGGATGCCAACCTGCACCTTGGCTTCCCGGCCGACGCTCGTGAATATTTTGCCGTGGCCGCCATCCTGCGCTCCATGGGGATCGACACTATTCGGCTGCTGAGTAACAACCCGGACAAACAAGAAAAGCTCACCAACGCCGGCATCACCGTGGACGAGCTAGTCGCCCTGCGCATCACGCCACGTGAGCAGAATTCCGCCTACCTGCACACTAAGCAGAGCAGGTTTGGGCACCGCTTGGATCTGCCGGATGTACTGACTGAAACCGAAGACAACGCCTACCACGGCGCCTAATTTCACTACTTGCAAAGGACGAAGTTCATGAGTAAGCACGGAGCACCAACCAACGTTACCGATCAGCTAAAAGATCTGGCATCGAGCAAGAAGTTCTCCAGTCTTAAGGTTGCGATCCTCGCCGCAAGCTGGCACGAAGTCATCATGGACGGACTTATTAGCGGCGCGCAGCGTGCTGCCAAAGACGCGGGACTCGAACAAAGCACCACGCTGATTCGTGTTCCTGGCACCTTTGAGTTGCCGGTTGCCGCAGCGAGTCTAGCCAGCGAGTACGACGCGATCATCGCCCTCGGTGTGGTCATCCGCGGTGGCACCCCGCACTTTGACTACGTCTGTTTATCCGCGACCAACGGCTTAACTAATGTGAGTGTTGACACCAAAACTCCTATTGGGTTCGGCGTTCTCACCTGCGATAACGAAGAGCAGGCACTGGAGCGTGCAGGCTTGGAAAACTCCAGCGAAGACAAGGGATACGAAGCGTATTCGGCAGCGGTCATGACCGTCGCGGCGCTGGGGTAGCTATCGGCTGGCCCGTCACAAAGGGGCACGCAAATGTAGCTACCGACATGAACGGGGCTAAGATTGGTAGCGTGAAAACTTTTGACGAGCTCTTCAGCGAACTATCGCTCAAGGCACAAGAACGCCCGGAAGGCTCTCGTACCGTCACCGAACTCGACTCTGGTGTCCACGGCATCGGTAAAAAAGTTGTCGAGGAGGCCGCCGAAGTTTGGATGGCTGCGGAGTACGAAACTGACGAGGCCGCTGCTGAGGAAATCTCCCAGCTGCTCTACCACCTTCAGGTTCTCATGATCGCCAAGGGAATGACCTTGGCCGACGTTTACAAGCATCTATAGCCGTAGCAGGTGCTCGACCGGGTCGCACTAGACCCGGTCATCCACCTTGCACGGCAGAAACAACGGCCAACGAATCTAATCCTTGGCGCTTGTTTATGGCTGAACGCCGCAGCGCCACACTGACGAAATGAGTCAACAATGCTCCGCGTAGCCCTACCCAATAAGGGTGCCCTGTCTGAAATTGCTTCCACTATGTTCAAGGAAGCCGGCTACCTCCAGCGCCGCGATACTCGCGAACTGGTCCTAGTCGATGAGGAAAACCAGGTTGAATTCTTCTACCTGCGTCCCCGCGATATCGCCGTTTATGTTGGTCGTGGCATCCTCGATGTTGGTATCACCGGTCGTGACTTGTACCTAGACGCTGACGTGGACGACGACGTCGAAGAGAAGCTGTCTCTCGGCATTGGCAAGTCCACCTTCCGCTTTGCCGCTCCGATCGGTTCCTTCAACGACGCACAGCAGCTCAACGGCAAGCGCATCGCCACCAGCTACGACATCCTGTTGCGCAACCTGCTCAAAAAGGCCGGCATCGAAGCATCGATCGTTCGCCTTGACGGCGCTATCGAGTCCTCGGTCCGTCTTGGCGTGGCCGATGCTATCGCCGATGTTGTCGAAACCGGCAACACCATCAAGGCTGCGGGCATGGAAATTTTCGGCGATCCGCTGCTGAAGTCTGAAGCCGTCTTGATCGGCCGAGTAGGCCACAAGCCATCCGGTCTTGACGTGCTCATCCGCCGCCTCAACGGGGTGCTTGTAGCCCGCCAATACGTCATGCTTGACTATGACGTGCGCCGCGAACAGGCTGAGGAAGCGTGTGCCCTAACCCCCGGTCTGGAGTCGCCAACCGTCTCGGATCTGGCCAACTCTGAATGGGTTGCCGTTCGCGCGATGGTCAAGAAGTCGCAGACCAACAACATCATGGATGAACTCTACGACGTGGGCGCTCGCGCCATCTTGGTCAGCCAGATCCACGCCTGCCGCATCTAGTAGATAAGGAACGTCCTTCGATGAGCGTTGCAATTCGTGTTATTCCTTGCCTCGATGTTGATGCCGGTCGTGTTGTTAAAGGCGTGAACTTTGAGGGTTTGCGCGATGCTGGCGATCCTGTTGAGCTAGCCCGCCGGTATAACGATGCTGGTGCTGACGAGCTGACCTTCCTGGATGTCACCGCGTCCAGCTCAGCCCGCGAGACTACTTACGAAGTGGTGCGCCGTACTGCCGAAGAGGTCTTTATCCCGCTGACCGTCGGTGGTGGCGTTCGCGCCGCTGAAGACGTTGACCGTTTGCTTCGAAATGGCGCTGACAAAGCGTCCATCAACACTGCTGCCGTCACTCGTCCGGAGGTCATCAACGAGATCACCGAGCGCTTTGGCTCTCAGGTGCTTGTACTTTCAGTTGATGCCCGTCGCACCGACGATCCGAAAATCGCTTCGGGATTTGAAGTGACGACTCACGGCGGACGTACCGGTACCGGAATGTGTGCCGTTGCATGGGCCAAGGAAGCGGCCGAACGCGGCGTGGGCGAGATCCTGCTCAATTCAATCGACGCCGATGGCACCAAGGACGGGTTCGATCTGGAAATGATTCGTGCGGTTCGGGCTGCCGTATCGGTTCCTTTGATCGCTTCCGGCGGAGCAGGCAAACCTGAGGACTTCCCGCCAGCTATCGAAGCCGGCGCGGACGCAGTTCTCGCTGCGTCAATCTTCCACTTTGGTCCGAAGGACATGATCGCTCAGGTGAAGCAGGCGATCCGCGACGCGGGTTATCCAGTTCGCTAGTCTCTGATCGCTAAAACGCCCAGTCCGTTTGGACTGGGCGTTTTGGTTTAAGGACTTAGTCATTGGCGATGAGTTCTTTCTTTGTTCGCCACACATCCATGGGCAACGTGTTGCTTGGCACCGCTGCCTGTCCCGGAATGGCCTGCCAAGGGCCTCCGTCGACGCTGAATTCGCCGCGGTAGAGCGTTGTTACTCTGACCCCAAATTTGCCTGTTTTAGTGTACGCGTGACTAGTTTTTGTTTCTTCGCGCAGTGTATGCGACGGCATGGCCTCGCCAGGGAAATTCAGGTTCCTAGTGGCACCATCGCCATAGTTCCAGTTCCATTGGATCGGGATGGCTTTGATCCGAACGTCTGCCTCGGAAATTTCAGACTTGAATTCCTGCGTCTCGTTACTTGCCCAGAAATGAGTATGACCGTTACGCAGAGAGAACTTGTTCGGCGTGCTCTGAATCTTCGATCCCTTGATCGGATATGAACGGAACTTTTCCGGCGTAATCCTAACCTCGGCTTGTCGTTCGATTTCATCCTCAGATAACCCAGAGGGCGGCGGATCGCCGGGGCAATAATTTTGACGAGTCAGATATTTTCCGTCCAATGTGTAGATTTGCAGGATTATCGGATAGGTACCGTCGGGGCATGGCTTGACATCGGGATTGCTGTCACAGCCAGTCAAGTTCTCTAGTCCCGGCGCACATTCATTGTATTCATGTACCTTAAATCTGGGCCGTTTTGACTGGTTTTTAGTTGAGTTTGAGTCTTTATCCGTTGGCGGCGAGTACCATTTCTCTCTATTGTTACCGTCTTTCTTCGACTTATCTTTGTGGCATTCAGTGGATCCTTCCGATATGTTATCCGTTTCCATCTGGGTAAGATACTCACCACACGCCCGTGTAGGCGCTACTGCGCTTTGGTGAAAAGTAATTAGGAACAGTGCCAGTATTAGCTGTGAGGCGTATACAAATGGAGTTGATTTCAGCATCTAGGACGCTCCTGAAATCTTGTCAACTTTCCATTTATTGCTATAAATTAGCTCAATTATCAGGTCCTTTTTGGGTATCGCCTTGAGCTTGCGGTCCTCAACATTCGCTTGTTTGTAACCGATGCTTGAGTCCACCCAATATCGGACGGTCACTGCTGCACGCTTCGAAGTTGGTCTGAAAGAATCAACAATCCTATGGTGGTGTTTTCCCCTACTTGCCAGGCATCGATCTCATTACCGAGGTCGGCTGGATCGATTATTCCTACGCCGCAGACTTCGCACTGCCGCGTGGTCACGAGCTTTATTTGCTTTGTATCGTAGGTCTCGCCAACGAAGTTGACGAGATCAAAGTAATAGTCCACGAAGGCGGCAGCACCCTTTTCGGAGTTTCTTGTTGCTTCTGCCGGGAATTTGGGTGTCGGGACGTTAACTGCCGGCCCACTGGCCGATGCCGGTCTATAAGAAGGCGTGGGCTTCGGACCGCTGGACTTCGCGGTCTGACTAGATTCGCTGGGCCGAACAGAAGTTGTTGTCCCATTAGGCTGTTGTTGATCTTCAGGTCCGGAGACACAACTGCAGAGCGTAAGTGCGACCACGCTAGCCAGTAACAAAGCTTCTCTGATCCGCATTTCTCCTCCAACATCTTGGTGAATTCTGTTTTGCGCCATCCTATGCCTTCAAACTTGCTTTGTGGAGGGTTCCGAGGACTTGTGGACTACGAGATGCAGACTCTGGAATCTGTCTTGCGGGCCCTGAGAAACCAAATAGTTTGGATGATGGGGTAACGGGGGAGTTCTCCCGTAGTTGAAATTCGCTGAGGGGGACCACAAGCATGTGAAAGCTTAATTTTCATTACGAGCACCATGTTCACAGCCCCGGTGTCACGCTGCATTCAGTGCGGTAGCACTTTCAATTGCCTCAATTTTTTCGTGACAAATATGTGCAGGAGCCTGGAACCATGGCATTAGCGGGCCGTTGATAGACATTGGGCCTGTACTTGAGTTGACCTAATCCAGTACCGCGTATCAAGAGAAGATGCTTCACTCGCATGGCCAGGACGATCGTGGTGATATCAAGCGACATCACCTGGTCTCTTTAAAGTGGACTGCATCTACTTTCCAGCCCGAATCGTATTCGAGACTGAGAGCGGCAACTTCTGAAGTCGTCTTGGGATTTCGCGACTCAACTTTTCCTGGAGTGGTGTAGAAAACGGATTCAGCTACTTCGAACCGTACAGATACGGTCGCTCTGTCCTTTGAAGGTTTGTAGTTGTTGACCACCTTGTATGTGTGCTGACCACCTACCTGCCATGTGCCTGTTATTTGTGCTCGCCCGGCAGGGTCGATCAAGGCTGTGCCGCAGATTTCGCACTTACGTTGTGAATATTTCTTCAATGGTTCTGGATCGTTTGTCTCAACGGTGTAATTGATCAAGTCAAAATAGTTCTTAGCGAAGGCGGACGCACCGGATTCTGATTGTTCTTTTGCGGCGATAGGAAGCCCGGGCACAGGTACATTGACTGCTGGACCTCTTGCCGTACCTGGTTTGTATTTTTTCGAATTCGCTGATGTTGGTGCGGAGCTGGGGGATTTGGGTGCGACACTTGCTGGCGCTGGTTCGCCCGAATCAGAGTTGGATGCCGAAGGAGGAGCCCCGTCTGCGCTACAGCTAGGGAGCAGAACTACGATTGATAAATTGACAGTCAGTTTCGGATACTTCACTGCCATCTCCCATAGGCCTTGGCGTTTCAGTTGGCGTTATCCAATGCCTGAAGTCATCTTGCGATGACGATTCTTAGGAATTTGTGGAACATTGGTCAGAGCCGACAAAATGAAGCTCCGGAATCTGGCCGTTGTTGGTGTTCCTGAAGAATAGACCTATAACTTTGTGAGTTGTCCTGTCCTACGAGGGGTAGAGCAGGATGCAGAGAAACAATCCGGAGCAGGTCATCAGTCTGCCCCGACTACCTTGTAGACGCGCCAACCTTTATCAAATTCGAGATCGAACGCTAGCCGGTTGGGGGGCAAGTTCTTCTAGCTCTTCTTGGACGATTCGTGGTGACGAGTATATTTTTGCCGTGTCTGCTGTGTATTCGACGGTCACAATCGCAACGTTCTTGCCGGATATAAATGAATCGAGAATGGTGGGATGGTGTTGGCCCCCGACTTGCCATTCGCCGGATTTTATTGCGTTCTCAGCTTCATTAATGATCGACCGATTGCAAAGCTGGCATTCTTCGGAGGAAAGGCGCTTGACCGCTTTCGCGTCATTGGACTCGATGGTGTAATTCAGTAGGCCAAAGTAATACTCGACAAAGCTTGATGCGCCTTCTTCGGTAAAATTTCTTGCCTCGATTGGCATTTTAGGCAAAGGAACATTTTTCGCTGGGCCCTTTGATGAACCTTCTTGATATACCGGCGAGGCATTGGCCGAAGGGCTCAAAATCTTATCTTCGTCGGATTTGGATGTCGACGGTGAGCTTGCTGCGCTTGGCGAAGAAGGGGAAATAGTCGTATTTCCGGTACATCCTGTAAGGACGCAGATCGCACCAAGCGTTACGAACAATAGTTTTGTGATGCCCATTTCGGTATCGCCCCGCATCTGTGATGATCTTTGGTGAACCACATACTATGCGTTTGAGCGTTCGATGCGTAGGGGCGCCGATAGAGGTGGAGTTCCACTCACGGAATCTGTAGCAGCTGTTTTCTGGCTTGACTGAAGCGCTTGACCGGAATGTCTGAAGGGTTTCGCAGTTCTCGAATTAGCCGAACTCAAGTTGCCACTCGGTGCGAACGCGGTGAAGACTGCCTAGAACCCCGGCTTGAAACCCTTGACGATTTCTAACGCGGTTTCTCCGCCTTCGAAGAGCACGAGGCTCTGATCGATGCGGCCGAAACCGTAGAGCATCAATTCGGTGACTGGACCGGTGATCGACACGGCGTTAGGTGCCTTCTTAGCCACGTGGCGCTGTCCATCGGGACGGGTCAGTATGATGCCGACCGGTGCCTTTCGGAAGAGCACACGCGACATGCGGGTGAGGGACTGCCAGAGCATCTCGGTGTACTGCTTGTCCAAGACGCGAGGAGCCCATTGGCCACGTGCACGTCGAACATCTTCGGTGTGGATGAAGTACTCGGAGAGGTTGGCAGCTTGATCGAACTTGTCGATAACAAACGGGGAGTACTTGGCCGGACCGGCGCGGAAGGTGCGAATCAGCGAGGCATAGCGTTCGGGGGACTGCGCGGCATTTGCCAGCTCGTCCACCTTGGCCTCAAGCTTCTTCGACAGCGGTTTGAACACAACCCCTGCGGCAAGGACGGATCGCTCGCGAATCACAAGGTGCGCGGCAAGATGACGGGTTTCCCACCCGTCACAAAGAGTGTCGGCGGTAGGGCCCGCGGCAAGCAGGGTCTCGGCCAACGCAAGTCTGGAAGCTTGAACTAAGTGCATCACTTTCGAAACTAGCACGCAGTGAGCATCGAATTGTGCAATGCGCGAGTAGTGTCGCCCAACTCCTGTGATGTGTCCAAGAGCAGTACGTCATAGGGAGCTGGAATACAGCCAAAACCAGTATGCTAAGAGGGATGTCTACTTCTAACGACGGCTCGAATCTGAGCCCCGAATCCCAAAGCCTGGATCCAGCAATCGCCGATCGACTTAAGCGCGACGGCAACGGACTGGTTGCGGCCATCGCACAGCAATATGACACCGGCAAGGTGCTCATGCTTGGTTGGATGGACGACGAAGCACTTCGCCGCACCTTGAGCACCGGACGCGTGACCTTCTACTCGCGCTCGCGACAGGAATATTGGCGCAAGGGAGATACCTCCGGGCACTACCAGTTCGTCAAATCTGTCGCACTGGATTGCGACGGCGACGCCTTGTTAGTGCAGGTAGATCAAGTTGGCGCTGCCTGCCACACCGGAACCGAATCCTGCTTCACCGACCGCGGCCTAGATGCCGTGGTCGGGAACCGTCCGGAATAAACTTCCCGACTGAACACGTAGAAGAAGAACACAGATGAAAACTCTCGGCAAAATTTCCTTATCGCGCGAACAATTTGCCACCATGGCTGTGGACCGTCGCGTCATTCCCGTCACGATCACCGTGCTCGCTGACTCGTTGACCCCGATCGGGCTGTACAGAACCTTAGCCCAGGGACGCCCGGGCACCTTCCTGATGGAATCCGCCGCTCCGGGTGGCGTGTGGAGCAGGTACTCGTTTATCGGCGTCAATTCGCCGGCGACCCTGAGCACACGTGGGGGAGAAGCGTACTGGCAGGGCCATGCTCCCGAAGGGCTACCCAACGGTGGCATCGGCGTTGAAGTTCTGCGCGACACCGTTCGCACACTCAAAACCGAACCAGTACCCGGGATGCCTCCGCTGACCGGTGGCATGGTCGGATTTGTCGGCTGGGACTGCGTTCGACACTGGGAGAAACTGCCTGTGCCGCCCGTGGATGACCTTAAACTCCCTGAGCTGAGCATGAACCTCGTGGCGGATATGGCCGCGCTGGATTCTGCTGAGGGAACGGTGACGCTGATCGCCAACGCCATCAACTTCGATGGCAGCGACGAGCACGTGGATGAGGCCTACGATGGAGCCGTCGCGCGCCTGCAAGCCATGCTTGATCAGCTCGCGCAGCCGGTAGAAGCCACCGCCTCGGTGCTTTCTGGCACCGATGTGCCTCGCGAAAAGCTGATGGACGCGGTGACGCATTCGTGGGCCGAAAACGAGTACTTGGAAGCGCTGGCCAAATCTAAGACGGCGATCGTCGACGGTGAAGTCTTCCAAATTGTGGTCTCCCGCCGTTTTGAGCTTGAGACCCAGGCCGATGCGTTGGACGTGTACCGCGTGCTGCGTGCGACCAATCCGAGTCCGTACATGTACCTGTTCAATTTTGAGAACGAAGATGGCGAAGCGTTCGAAATTGTCGGCTCCTCACCCGAGGCACTGGTGACCGTCAACGATTCTCATGTGGTGACACACCCGATTGCCGGATCTCGTCCGCGTGGGGCCAACTACGAAGACGACCAGCTCTTTGAGAAGTCGCTGATCAACGACGAGAAAGAACGCGCCGAGCACCTGATGCTGGTAGATCTTTCGCGCAACGATCTGTCCCGGGTCTGCCAAGCTGGCACCGTGGAAGTCACCCAGTTTATGGAAGTTGAACGCTTCAGCCACATCATGCACCTGGTCTCCAACGTGGTGGGCAAAACACGCGATGACATCGACGCCTACGATGTGCTGGCCGCGACTTTCCCCGCCGGAACACTCTCCGGGGCGCCCAAGCCCCGAGCACTGCAGCTACTCGATGAATATGAGCCGTACCGCCGCGGAATTTACGGTGGTGTGGTTGGCTACCTCGACTTTGCTGGGGATATGGATATGGCCATCGCCATTCGTTCGGCACTGCTTAAAGGCGGGCGAGCCTATGTGCAAGCCGGAGGCGGCATCGTGAACGACTCAAAGTTCGAAGACGAAGCGCTGGAAACCGTGAATAAGGCAGCCGCACCACTACGCGCCGTCTGGGCGGCGCAGTCGATGCACGCCGCACACACCATCAACACCGAACTAGGTGAAGGCAAGTGAAAAAACTAACGAGCGCCCGTTACCTGGCCCTACTGGGTGTACTGGGAGCGCTGCTGGGCTTTTGGTCCGCGACCCGCACCTGGATCACAGTGGACGTGAAGGCAACCTCGGTGCAGATCCCGCAGGTGGTGATTGATGGTGCTGACGCTGCGGCGTCGGTGACCGCCGTTGCTGTGGTGGTTTTGGCTGGTTCGCTCGCGCTGCTGATTGCCGGCAAAATTTCGCGTTACATCATTGCCGCGCTGAGCCTGTTGGCTGGTGTGGTGGCGATTACCGCCGGTATCGGTGCTTTGACTGATCCACAGTCCGTGGCCGCCACAGCGGTTTCTGAAGCCACCGGCCTGGCCCAAAATGCCGGAGATTATGCACTCACTCCGTGGCCAGCGGTCGCGATCTTGGCTGGTGCGGTAATGGCCTTGCAAGCGGTGCTGATTTTTGTCTTCGCCGCTCGTTGGCCTGCCAAAGCCAGCAAGTACGATCGCCAAGTCGCTAAAAAGGCCGACATCACCGACGATGATTCCTCCCGCAACATCGCCAGCTGGGAACAGCTTTCGGCCGGTGAGGACCCGACATCTGAACCACGCTCGTAATCTTCGGTGGTGATTCGCGCCACCGATTTGAAACGAAAGCCCGCGCAAATAGGATGTGACCGGGCACTGATGGCAGAATAGTTCTTGAAGACCATCGCCGCCGGCCAGCATCCAAAGGCCGCGGCGCAGTAACAAACATGAGGAGAGCGCGAGAATGTCGCAGAACACCGAGATCGATCCGGTCTACGCCGAAGAGATTGGCCACGGTAACTCCATTGCAGCGTGGAGCTGCGTGCTGATCATGACCCTAGGTTTTGTCGTTGGCGGCATTGCTTTTGCGCTCCTAGCTTGGCCAATTGTTTGGGTCGGCTGCGGCATCGTAGTTTTGGGCCTGATCGTCGGCGCTATCTTGAAGGCAGCCGGTTTTGGTGTGGGTGGCGCCCGTAGCGGAGCAGCACACTAAATTGAGCGTTCTTGATGACATCATCGCGGGCGTCCGGGAAGACCTGGGCGCCCGTCGCGCAATCAACGACCTAGCCTCGATCAAGGCCGCTGCCGCACAGGCTGCCCCTGCCCTCGACGCCTTTGCGGCTTTGGGCGGTGCCCCGTCGGGCGCGCGAGACACCACACTGCGGGTGATCTCCGAGGTTAAGCGAAAGTCTCCATCCAAGGGCGCGCTGGCGGACATCGCCCAGCCTGCGGTCCTCGCGGTCGAATATGAAGCCGGCGGCGCAACGGTAATTTCGGTACTCACCGAAGCCCGGCGCTTTGGCGGTTCGCTAGAGGATTTGGACGCGGTCCGCGCCGCGGTGCAGATCCCGGTGCTGCGCAAGGACTTCACGGTCGAGGAGTACCAGATTTATGAAGCTCGCGCCCACGGGGCCGACCTGATCTTGCTGATCGTTGCGGCCCTGGACGATCAACAGTTGGCCACGTTCCTTGAGCTGACACATCAGTTGGGCATGAACGCGCTGGTGGAGACGCACACCGAAGAAGAGATTGCGCGTGCGATCAAACTCGGTGCCAAAATCATCGGTGTTAACGTGCGCAATTTGAAGACGCTCGACGTTGATCCGGCAAACTTTGCACAATTGGCTCCGCTGATTCCGCTGACGCGGTGATCGTCGCCGAATCGGGGGTTGAATCCACCGAGCAGGTCACGCAGTACGCCAGCGCTGGAGCCGACGCGATCCTGGTGGGCGAGGCACTGGTGAAACACGCCGAACCGCGTGCCACGGTCGCCGAATTCATCACCGCTGGGACCCAGGCCAAACCGCAACGCTAAAAGCCGCGGGGGCAACCAGCACAAACTTTTTCGTGCCCCGTTGGATCTTCCGACGGGGCACGAGACATACCACGAATCAAGTTTCGTTCAAGAAAAGAGGGAATCGATGAGCACCCCGGAGAATTCCGCGCAAGGCCAGTCAATCGATGCACAGTCGCTCAGGCACGCCAGTGGCCCTTATTTTGGAGCCTATGGTGGCCGATGGATGCCCGAGTCCTTGATGGCCGCCATGGACGAACTGAACGAGACTTTTGAAGCCGCCAAAAAGGACCCTGAGTTCATCGCGGAGGTCAAAGACCTCAACAAGAACTACTCCGGTCGACCTTCCCTGCTCACCGAAGCCAAGCGCTTCTCCGAGCAGTACTGCGGCGGCGTGCGGATCTTCCTCAAGCGTGAGGACCTGAACCACACCGGTAGCCACAAAATTAACAACGTGCTCGGCCAGGCACTGCTAGCCAAGCGCATGGGCAAGACCCGCATCATCGCTGAAACCGGTGCGGGTCAGCACGGCGTCGCCTCGGCCACCGCGGCAGCGCTGATGGGACTCGAATGTGTGGTCTACATGGGCGCTGAGGACACCCGTCGTCAGGCACTAAATGTCGCCCGCATGCGCCTACTGGGTGCCACCGTTATCCCGGTGACCGTGGGCAGCCAGACGCTGAAAGACGCGATCAATGAAGCATTGCGCGACTGGGTAGCTAATGTGGAGAACACCCACTACCTGTTGGGTACGGCCGCTGGTGGAGCACCCTTCCCGGCGATGGTTCGCTACTTCCACGAGGTCATCGGCGACGAGGCACGTGAGCAGATCCTGGCTCAGACCGGGCGCCTGCCGGACGCGGTCACCGCATGTATCGGTGGCGGCTCCAATGCGATCGGCATCTTCCACGGGTTCCTTGATGACCCGAGCGTCGAAATCTACGGTTTTGAAGCCGGCGGCGACGGGGTGGATACCGATCGCCACGCTGCCACCATCACCCTGGGTCGTCCCGGCGTGCTGCACGGCGCCAAATCGTATTTGATGCAGGACGAAGATGGGCAGACCGTTGAGTCCCACTCCATCTCGGCCGGTCTGGACTACCCAGGTGTTGGCCCCGAACACGCCTACCTCTCTGACATCGGACGGGTGAGCTACGAGCCGGTCACCGACACCGAAGCGATGGACGCGTTTAAGGCGCTATGCCGCACCGAAGGCATTTTGCCGGCGATCGAATCCGCCCACGCACTGGCCGGAACCATCCGCCTGGCGCAACGCAAGGTGGCTGAAGGTGTGGTCCCCGAAGAAACCATCATCATCGCGAACCTCTCTGGTCGCGGTGATAAGGACGTGGGCACCGCTGCAGCGTGGTTCAACATGATCGACGAACAAGACGCTGAAGCTGAAATCAACGCTGCCAATTCGCAGAACTCCGGCGCACAGAACTCCGGCTCACAGAACTCTGAGGAGAAGTAAATGACCCGCGTGATGAGTGCCGCGAAGATCGCCGCTGCCCGTGCCGAGGGCCGACCAGCCCTGATCGGTTACCTGCCAGCTGGCTTCCCCGATGTGCAGACCAGCATTGATGCTGCCGTCGCACTGGCCGAAAATGGCGTGGACATTATCGAGATCGGCATTCCCTACTCCGATCCGGTGATGGATGGCCAGGTCATTCAGGAAGCCACCGTGCATGCTTTGGCCAATGGTTTTAAGGTGTCGCAGATTTTTGACATCGTGCGTGGCATTACCGAACGTACCGACGTCGCAGTGATGGTCATGACCTACTGGAATCCGGTGTTGCGTTTGGGCGTGGACGAATTTTCCCGTCGTTTTGCCGAAGCTGGCGGCGCGGGACTCATTACCCCGGATCTGGTTCCCGACGAGGCCGCTGAATGGATTGAAGCGAGCACCAAGTACGATCTGGAACGCGTCTTCTTGATCGCACCATCGTCCACCGAAGCCCGCGTGCAGCGCACCGTTGACGCATCCAGCGGCTTTGTTTACTGCGTATCGCTGATGGGCGTCACCGGCGCTCGCTCCTCGGTCTCTTCGGCCGCCCAAGCGGTAGTCGAGGCAGCGCACAAGGCCGGCGCAGAAAACGCCTGTGTTGGCTTGGGCGTTTCGCGCCGCGAGCACGTTGAACAGATCGGCGCCTACGCGGACGGCGTGATTGTCGGTACCGCCTTGGTTGCCGCTCTGCGCGACGGGGGAGTAGCTGCGGTAGGAGAACTCGCTGCACAGTTAAGTGGTCGAGCCTAATGTCCTTCGCTGCACAGCTGGCACTAGCGGTGCCAGCTTCCATCCCCTCGCCACCGGCGGAGTTTTCTAAGTTCAGCATCGGGCCGCTGACCATTCACGCCTACGCGCTATGCATTTTGCTGGGCATTCTTGTCGCCCTGTGGCTGACCAATAAGCGCATGCAGGCCCGTGGTGGCAACTCCGATATGCTCTGGGACATTGCCATCTGGGCGATCCCCTTTGGCATCGTGGGCGGCCGGCTGTACCACGTGTTGATCACCGACCCGATGTACTACTTTGGGTTGGGCGAGCAACAAGCGCACTTGGCCGAAATCCCGCAGCTCTGGCTCGGCGGACTAGGCATTATGGGTGCGGTATCACTCGGCGCCCTCGGTGCGTGGATCGGCTGTCGACGAACCGGTGTGCGGCTTTCGGCCTTTGCCGACGCGGCAGCTCCGGGCCTGCTCATCGCCCAAGGAATCGGACGCTGGGGCAACTGGTTTAACCAAGAACTTTTGGTTCACCAACCACCCTGCCATGGGGACTACAGATCGACCCGAACAGCTACAACTTCCCTGCAGGACTGCCCGCGGACACACTGTTCCACCCGACTTTTTTGTACGAGTCGCTGTGGAACGTGGCCGGCGCGTTGGTGCTCATCGCGCTGGATCGAAAGTTCAAGCTGCGTCGCGGTGCGCTGTTCTGCTGCTACATGATTTGGTACGGCATCGGACGTACTTTCACCGAATCCCTGCGTTTGGATCCGGCCGAAATTATTCACATCGGCCCATTGGGACTACGTGTTCACCAGTGGTTGGCGATCGCTTTGGTGATCGCCGGTGCCATCGCGCTCAGCCTCGTGCTGGCCAAGCTGCGCGGGCAGAACGTTAACCCGTTCTTCCTTCCGGGCCGCGAGCCAAAGGCAGAAGTGGCGCATGACCAGGATGTAACTGGTGATGAACCACCGGCAGCAGCAACCGAAGCAGCCAAGGACCCGAAGCATCTGGGCAAGGACCCGCAGTAGTCGCACTGCCTAGGGCATTTGGTTCGTCGGGCATCAATAGGTGCCATTGAGTGGCCGGCAAGCACATACTCTTGCCGGCCATTGCCATACCGTTTGGCGCCACTGAACTTCGACCAACGGTTTCATGACGCGCGAAGCGTGAAGTATGGCGAAATCTAGCAAAAAAGTTAGAGCCAAATTTGCCCGGGCCCGCGATAAGGCTCGGCAACATGTTCGAAACATTGCCGATACCCGAAAAACGGTAGACAACAACGGGTTTTCGGCTCCCGATCGGCTTTGCAACCGGGCCGAAAAGTGTGGCGTACACCCTAGTTTTTAACATTTTCGAAACACAAACGGTCGCACTTGAGAAACAAAAATTGCGTAACGTGTGATGTTGGCATCGTAGCGGGCCCTCAACCCCCTGGAGCGGACCTGCGATGCAGCACCACAATGAGGTGGGATATGTTCCTCCCTGGAATCTCGACGTGCCAGCATACCCCGCTGCGCGTTGTCGACGAGTTCCAGTTCGATGAAACATCAAGGCGGCCGGTCGCCCTTTTAAGGAATTATCCTCATGAGCAAAGGGTTCGGCGCGCCCATCCTGCATGAACCACAGAAAGGCACGCTCATGAGCATGACCGGAGTCCCACTGAACGCCTCGCCAGGCTCCGGCGAGAACGTCCTCTCGCCATATACACGCTTCTCTGCAATGCCTAGCGCACAGGGTCTATACGATCCTGCCGCCGAAAAAGACGCTTGCGGTTTGGCAATGATCGCGTCGCTGAAGAACGAATCCAGCCACGAGATCGTCGCCCACGCACTAACGGCACTGCGCCGCTTGGAACACCGTGGCGCTATCGGCGCCGACGAAGGCACCGGCGACGGTGCAGGCATCCTGCTGCATATGCCCGACGCATTTTTGCGCAGCGCCACCAACTTCGCGCTCCCATCTGCCGGCGCCTACGCCGTAGGTATGGGCTTCCTTCCTGCCGAGACCAAAGAGCGCGAATTTGCTCAGTCCGAGCTGGAAACGCTGGCCGCGGAAGAAAACCTTTCGGTGCTCGGCTGGCGCGAAGTGCCCGTCGACTCCTCCGTGCTCGGCGCCTCAGCACGCAAGGTCATGCCATACATCACTCAGTTCTTCGTCGCCGGTCCGACCGGTGCACCAGCACTGAGCAGCCGCGAACTAGACGCCGCCGCCTGGCGCATCCGTCGTCGCGCGCACAACAAGATGGGCATCTACTTCGCTTCGTTCTCCGCGCAGTCCATCGTGTACAAGGGCATGGTTTCTACCGCGCAGCTTGAACCGTTTTACCCGGATCTGTCGAACACCGACTTCGCCAGCCGTTGTGCGATCGTGCACTCACGCTTCTCCACCAACACCTTCCCATCGTGGCCGCTGGCTCAGCCCTTCCGCACCATCGCGCACAATGGCGAGATCAACACGGTTAAGGGCAACCGCAACTGGATGCGCGCCCGCCAGTCAACTCTGGAATCCGAATTGCTCGGCGAGGTCCCCGAAGAGCTGTTCCCGATCTGCACCCCAGGTGCATCGGACTCCGCTTCCTTCGACGAGGTCGCTGAAATGCTGATGCTTTCGGGACGCAACGTCACCGAAGCGATCATGATGATGATCCCGCAGCCGTGGGAAAACGACACCCAGATGGACGCCGATCTGCGCGCCTTCTACCAGTACCACTCGATGCTCATCGAGCCTTGGGATGGTCCGGCAGCCGTTTGCTTCACCGACGGCCAGATGGCCGGAGCGGTGCTGGACCGTAACGGTCTGCGCCCGGCTCGCTGGTGGGTTACCGACGATGATTTGGTAGTGCTTGCCAGTGAGGTCGGCGTGATCGACGTTGCCGAAGAGCACATTGTGTCCAAGGGCCGTGTGGCTCCGGGCAAGATGTTTGCCGTGGATTTGAATGCCGGCCGCATCGTTGAAGACTCCGAAATCAAGGCCGAGGTTGCCGCCTCCAAGCCATGGCGTGAATGGGTTTCGCAAAACCTGAAGACCCTTGCGGACTTCCCGGATCTGGAACACGTACGCCACAACTCGGCCTCGGTGCTGCTGCGCCAGCTCACCTTCGGTTACACCACCGAAGAGCTACGCGTGCTTTTGGCGCCGATGGCCACCACCGGCGCTGAGCCGCTGGCCGCCATGGGAACTGATACGCCCATTGCTGCACTGGCCGATCGCGCGCGCCTGCTCTTTGACTACTTCACCCAGTCCTTCGCACAGGTCACCAATCCACCGCTGGATGCCATCCGCGAAGAGTTGGTCACCTCCATGCACACCACCATCGGCCCAGATGGCAACCTGCTGAGCCTGGATAAGGTGCCTCAGTCGCAGATCGCACTGGACTACCCGGTATTGACCAACGACCAGTTGGCCAAGATCGTAAACTTGCGCGATGCCAAGGGTTCCAAGCTGTCGCTGAAGGTCCGTGGCCTGTACCGCCCGGCCGGTGGCGAGTCTGAACTGCGCGCGCGCCTGCAGGAAATCTGCGAAAAGGTCTCCGCTGCGGTCAACCGTGGAGTGCGCTACATCGTGCTCTCGGACCGTGATTCGTCGGCTGCCTGGGCGCCGATCCCATCGCTGTTGCTGACCAGCGCCGTCCACCACCACCTGCTCAAGAGCTCCAACCGCACCCGTGCGTCGCTGATCATCGAATCCGGCGACGCCCGCGAAGTGCACCATATTGCGGTATTGATCGGTTACGGCGCCGCCGCGATCAACCCATACCTGGCTTTGGAATCGGTCGAGCAGATGGCTGAAGAAGGCGAACTGCCCGGCATTGACGGCGCTACCGCCAGCTCCAACTTGATGAAGGCCCTGGGCAAGGGCGTACTGAAGATCATGTCCAAAATGGGCATTTCCACGGTCTCCAGCTACTGCGGCGCCCAGACCTTTGAGGCGGTTGGCCTCTCCCAGCGCGTGGTTGACCAGTACTTCACCGGTACCACCACCAAGCTTTCTGGCATCGAACTGGATGTGGTGGCCGCCGAGGCTGCTGAACGCCACGCTCGTGCCTACCCAGAACTCGACGGCAGCTCGCAGGCCAATGAGTTGGAAACCGGTGGCGAGTACCAGTGGCGCCGCTCCGGCCCGCCACACCTCTTTGACCCACAGACCGTCTTCCGCCTGCAGCACTCCACCCGCACCCGTCGCTACGACGTGTTCAAGGAGTACACCAAGGCTGTGGACGATCAGGCCGCACAGCTCAAGACCCTGCGCGGTCTGATGAAGCTGAAGACCGAAGGCATCACCCCGATCGACATCGATCAGGTGGAGCCGGTCTCCGAAATTGTTAAGCGTTTTGCCACCGGTGCGATGAGCTACGGCTCGATCTCCGCCGAGGCACACGAGACGCTGGCGATCGCCATGAACCGGCTGGGCGGCAAGTCCAACACCGGTGAAGGCGGCGAGGATCCGGAGCGTCTGCTCGATCCTGAGCGTCGCAGTGCGGTCAAGCAGATCGCCTCGGGCCGCTTCGGCGTCACCAGCTTGTACCTGACCAACGCCGATGACATCCAGATCAAGATGGCTCAGGGCGCCAAGCCAGGCGAGGGTGGCCAGCTGATGAGCCAGAAGCTGTACCCTTGGGTGGCTAAGACTCGTCACTCCACCCCGGGTGTTGGGCTGATTTCCCCGCCTCCGCACCACGACATCTACTCGATTGAGGACTTGGCGCAGCTGATCCACGATGCAAAGTGCTCCAATCCGAGCGCGCGTGTGCACGTGAAGCTGGTCTCCGAGTCCGGTATCGGTACCGTGGCTGCCGGTGTAGCCAAGGCCAAGGCCGACGTAGTGCTGATTTCCGGGCACGACGGCGGCACCGGTGCCTCACCGATGAACTCACTGAAGCACGCGGGCACCCCGTGGGAGCTCGGCCTGGCCGAAGCTCAGCAGACGCTGATCCTCAACGGTTTGCGTGACCGCGTCACCGTGCAGGTTGACGGCCAGCTGAAGACCGGCCGCGACGTACTGATCGGCGCCCTATTGGGTGCCGAGGAGTTCGGCTTTGCGACCGCACCGCTGGTGGTTTCGGGCTGCATCATGATGCGCGTCTGCCACTTGGACACCTGCCCTGTGGGCGTGGCCACGCAGAACCCTGTGCTGCGTGAACGCTTCAGTGGCAAGGCCGAATTTGTGGTGAACTTCTTCGAGTTCATCGCTCAAGAGGTCCGCGAACTGCTCGCTTCCTTGGGTGCACGCACCCTGGACGAAGTGATCGGTCGCGTTGAACTGCTCGAAACTGACGCTGCCCAGGTTGGTGCGCACCGCAAGGTGACCGGGTTGGCGCTGGATGCCATCACCCACGAACCAGCGGTAGAAGTTGCTGCGCGTCGTCGCCGCATCAGCCAGGACCACGGTTTGGATAAGCACCTGGATCAGCGTTTGTTGGCTGCTGCCGCTCCGGCACTAGCCGATCGCATTCCGGTAACCATCGATGCGGACATCGTAAACACCGACCGTTCGGTGGGAACCCTGCTTGGCCACCACGTCACCAAGACCTTCGCACTGGAGATCTTGGACGAGGACACCATCACGGTGCACCTCGCAGGACGAGCCGGTCAGTCACTCGGCGCCTTCCTGCCAGCGGGTATTACGCTGAGCCTGGATGGCGACGCGAACGACTACGTTGGCAAGGGCCTGTCGGGCGGCAAGATCGTCATCCACCCACCAACGAGCACCATTTCGGCTCCTGAGCAGCAGGTGATCGCCGGTAACGTGGTTGGTTACGGCGCCACCAGTGGTTCGATGTTCATCAACGGTATGGTCGGCGAACGCTTCGCGGTGCGTAACTCCGGGGCGAGCATCGTCACCGAAGGCATTGGCGAACACGGTTGTGAGTACATGACCGGCGGCGAAGTGCTGATCTTGGGGGACACCGGTCGTAACTTTGGTGCTGGCTTCTCCGGCGGTGTGGCATGGGTTGTGGACTTTGATACGGACAAGATCAACCCATTGGCCGCAAGCCAGGGGGATCTGTTGATCAACCCGATTTCCGATGCCGAAGCACAGCGCATTCACCAATTGCTCACCGAGCACATCGCACACACTGCTTCGCCACTGGCGCAGCGCCTGGTGCTGAATTGGGAAGACACCCGTACCCGCATCACCAGCATCACCCCGCGCGACTTTGCTGCGGTACAGCAGGTGCGTAGTGACGCGGAAGCCAACGGGCAGAACCCAGATTCGCCACAGGTATGGAACAAGATTTTGGAGGTGACCCGTGGCTGATCCACGCGGATTCCTGAAGGTGACCGAGCGTGTCACCCAACCCAAGCGCCCGGTACCGGTGCGATTGATGGACTACAAAGAGGTTGTTGAACGCCAGAAAGACGGGACCTTGCAGCAGCAGGCTTCCCGTTGCATGGACTGCGGCATCCCGTTCTGCCATCAGGGCTGCCCACTGGGCAACCTGATTCCAGAGTTCAACGATCTGACCTACCGTGGTCGTAAGGATGAGGCGGCAGCTCGACTGCTTTCCACCAACAACTTCCCGGAACTCACCGGTAAGCTGTGCCCGGCCCCTTGTGAGTCATCCTGCGTGCTGGGAATCAACCAGCCAGCGGTGACAATCAAGCAGGTTGAGGCTGAACTTGCAGGTCACCTGATGGACCAGGGCGACTTTGTACCGCAGCCACCAGCTCGCCACACCGAACACCGTGTCGCCATTGTTGGTTCGGGCCCAGCCGGTCTGGCCGCTGCCCAGCAGCTGACCCGCGCAGGTCACACGGTTGCCGTGTACGAGCGCGACGAAGCCATCGGCGGTCTGCTGCGCTTTGGTATCCCAGACTTCAAGCTGGAAAAGCAGGTGATCGACCTGCGCCTGGATCAGATGCGTGATGAAGGTACGATCTTCCGCACCGGCATCGAAATCGGTAAGGACATCACCTGGGAGCAGCTGCGTCGTGACTACGACGCGGTGATTGTCGCCACCGGTGCGACCGTTCCGCGTGAACTGCCCATCGAAGGAAACCAGCTCGACGGCGTGCACCACGCCATGGAGTTCCTCACCGAGAACAACCGTGTGGTTGCTGGTACCTCCAGCGTGCGCACCATCGACGCCAAGGGCAAGCATGTTGTTGTCCTTGGTGGTGGTGACACTGGTTCGGACTGTATTGGTACCGCTCTGCGTCAGGGCGCTGCCAGCGTGACGACCTTGGCGATCGGCAAGCAGCCGGGCACCGAGCGTAGCGAACTGCACCCTTGGCCGACCATGCCGGTGCTCTTTGAAGTGCAGTCATCGCACGAAGAAGGTGGCGAGCGCACCTATTTGGCTTCCACTGTGAACTTTGTCGCCGGTGAGGGAACTAAGCAGAATAAGGTGATCGGTGTTACAGTTGCAGAGACAGAATTTGTTGCTGGCAAGCGCCTCCCGAAGTCTGGAACCGAACGCGTAATCAAAGCTGATTTGGTTCTGCTTGCCCTCGGGTTCACCGGTCCGGAAGCTTCCGGACTGGACGAACAGGTCAGTATCGAATTCGACAACCGGGGCAACGTCGCCCGAGATGGCTACTACATGACGAATACCGAATCGGTGTTCGTCGCCGGAGATGCCGGTCGGGGACAGTCGCTGATCGTGTGGGCTATCGCTGAAGGTCGCGCTTGCGCCGCCTCGGTCGATAAATTCCTCATGGGCTCGACAATTCTTCCAGCACCGGTAGCTCCAACCGATAGGGCCATCAGCATCATTTGAGTGACGTAGGCTTAAATGCGGCGCATCCGATTGTGGATGGGCCGCATTTTGCCTGTGTGGACAAGAAAGGCATTTGGCTGACGGAATGAGACGCGCAAAGATTGTAGCAACCTGGGGTCCAGCCCTAGCAAGCTACGAAAACACTGTAGCGGTACTAAATGCGGGCGTAGACGTCGCGCGCTTAAACATGAGCCATGGAGATCACTCCATGCACGCACAATCGTTGGCGAACGTGCGTAACGCAGCGGCTGAGATCGGCCGCGCGGTCGGTGTTTTTGCCGACCTGCAGGGTCCTAAGATCCGCTTGGGGCGCTTTAAGGGTGACGCGAAGTACATCCTGGAGGCGGGCGAAGAATTCACCATCACCATTGATGACGTGGAAGGCACCCGTAACCTGTGCTCGACCACCTTCAAAGGTCTGCCAAACGACGTGAAGGCAGGGGACTTCCTGCTCATCAACGATGGCAAGGTAAAGCTCAAGGCCATCTCGGTCGATGCAACCTCCGTGCATTCCGAGGTAGTCGTCGGCGGCGAAGTGTCCAATAACAAGGGCATCAACCTGCCAGGCGTTGCAGTGAACGTTCCTGCACTGAGTGAAAAGGATGAGGACGACCTGCGCTGGGCACTGCGTGCCGGCATCGACATGGTTGCACTGTCCTTCGTGCGCAACGCCGAAGACATTTCGCGCGTGCATGAAATTATGGACGAAGAAGGTCGTCGCGTCCCAGTGATCGCGAAGATCGAGAAGCCACAGGCTGTGGCTGCCCTTGAAGAAATCGTCGACGCTTTTGACTCCATCATGGTCGCCCGCGGAGACTTGGGTGTAGAACTGCCACTGGAAGAAGTTCCACTGGTGCAGAAGCGCGCCGTTGAATTGGCTCGTCGCTGGGCTAAGCCAGTGATCGTTGCTACCCAGGTGCTTGAGTCGATGATTGAGTCGCCAACTCCTACCCGCGCTGAAGCATCTGACTGCGCTAACGCCGTGCTTGACGGTGCCGACGCTGTCATGCTTTCGGGGAGACCTCGGTTGGTGCTTACCCGGTCGAAACCGTGGAAACCATGTCCCGCATCATCTCTTCCACCGAAGAGCATGGTCTGGATCGTATCCCACGCTTGGGTTCTCAGCCTAAGACCACCGGTGGCGCTATTACCCGTGCTGCTGTGGAGATCGCCGATCAGGTTGACGCAAAGTACATCGTTGCGTTCACCCAGTCCGGTGACTCGGCACGTCGTCTTTCGCGACTGCGCCCAAAGAAGCCGGTTTTGGCTTTCACCCCGTTGCAGCAGACCTACAACATCATGACCCTGATGTGGGGCGTTCAGGCACGTTTGGTTGCCTACGCTGACCACACGGACAAGATGACTGCTCAGGTGGACGAAGCGCTGCTTAGCGAAGGTTTGGCCGAGGTCAACGACGTTGTCTGCATTGCTGCCGGTTCCCCTCCGGGACAGGCCGGCTCGACCAACTCGATTCGTGTACACAAGATCGGCGATCTGGCAGACGCTGGACAGCTGGTCGACGGCAAGCCAATGCCTGCCCGCGAAAAGGTTGGACCATGGGCACCGGAGAATGTTTCAACTCCTGAGTCCCTCTAGCATCTAGCTTTTACGCTGATGCCTTAAAAGTTCCGCTTCTGTTCACCTTCGGGTGGGCAGGGGCGGAACTTTTTGTGTTGGCGGTGCAAAATTCAACTTTGTGCAGTCGCTCACACCTACCCTAATTTTGGGCAGAAAAAACCGCTGGTCCGGAATATTATTCCGGACCAGCGGCCTATCTTTGGTGCCCAAGGTGGGACTCGAACCCACACATCTTTCGATACCGCATTTTGAGTGCGGCGCGTCTACCGATTCCGCCACTTGGGCTGGCACTTTGACTAGTTTACTAGAGGTTTTCCAGATTTCCTAATCGGGAACCTCGCGTCATCGCGTGAACTACAGTACATGCAAGTAGGCTTATATGTGAAACCGAGGCAACGTAGCTTCGCTGACGGAAACCATCTAACTGCCCTCCACCGCACGGGCAGGATTTTTGATCATGGAGGAAGGCGCCAATGAGCGAACTACCCGAAGTCACCCGAATTCCATCCGAGGTGCAATCCACCCCGCGTCGTGTGGTTGTAGCCGAGGACGAAACCCTCATCCGCCTCGATATCGTCGAGATCCTACGCTCCGAGGGTTATGACGTTGTTGCTGAGGCAGATAACGGACAGACCGCATTGGAGAAGGCTCGTGAATTGAAGCCCGATCTGGTTCTGATGGACGTGAAGATGCCAGTCATGGACGGCATCACCGCCGCTGAGGCGATCGTGAAGGAACGCATCGCCCCGGTAGTACTGCTCACCGCGTTCAGCCAAAAGGAATTGGTGGAGCGCGCGCGTGAAGCCGGTGCCATGGCGTATGTGGTTAAGCCATTTACCCCTGCCGATCTGACTCCGGCCATCGAGATCGCTATTTCTCGTAATGACGAGCTGCGCGCCTTGGAAGAGGAAGTCAGCAACCTCGCTGAGCAGTTTGAGACTCGCAAGCTGGTAGATCGCGCTAAGAGCTTGCTGATCACCAAGATGGGTCTGACCGAGCCAGAAGCATTCCGCTGGATCCAGAAGACTTCGATGGATCGCCGCCTGAGCATGCGCCAGGTTGCCGAAACCGTCGTCGATCAGGTCAAGTAAGTACGAACTGCTCGTTGGTAGAATCTGTGGATGTGCACCAAAACGCCGTGTGTTTTGGTGCACATTTTCATGCGACGGCTAGCTGTTGTGCCTATCCAACGAGCAATAGTGCTTACTGAGCACGGCAAGTTATTAAAAAATTAGCCGCCCGTTAGTTGACTTCCTAGATTGACGAACCGCTCAGTACGCCTAAGATTGAAACTGCGCCAAGAACCAAGTCCTGCATGCCTAAAAATATTTCGCAGATTAGCTTGTTCGAAGCCCGTACACTTTCCCTTGCCGTTCGACCTCTCAGGCTGGTACTAAATGGATTTGACGCTGATCGTCGTCCTAGTCATTGCCTTGGCGTTGTTTTTTGACTTCACCAATGGATTTCATGACACGGCCAATGCGATGGCCACCCCGATCGCAACCGGTGCAATTTCCCCTAAGAAGGCCGTTGCCCTCGCCGCAATTTTGAACCTTGTCGGTGCTTTCCTCTCCACCGAGGTAGCTAAGACAATTTCTGGCGGCATCATTAACGAAGACCCCTCCACAGGTGTAGCCATCGGGCCAGCAATGATTTTTGCTGGACTGATGGGTGCGGTGATTTGGAACCTGCTCACTTGGCTGCTGGGTCTGCCATCGAGCTCGTCGCACGCGTTGTTCGGCGGACTGGTTGGTGCCGCTATTGTCGGTGCTGGCGTGGCTTCGGTGAACTACGGCGTGCTGCTCTCCAAGGTTTTGCTGCCTGCGCTCTGCGCCCCAGTGATTGCCGGTGTCTCCGCGTACCTGTGCACGAAGCTGGCTTACGCCATCACCAAGCGCCAAAACGGTGCCTCGCCTAAACGTGGCGGCTTCCGCTATGGGCAGATTTTCTCCTCCTCGTTGGTCGCGCTGTCGCACGGTACCAACGATGCGCAGAAGACCATGGGCATCATCACCCTGACCCTGGTGGCCTCCGGCTTGCAGGATTCAGGATCAGGCGTACACCTTTGGGTGGTTACCGCTTGTGCTCTGGCGATCGCGTTGGGAACGTACACCGGTGGCTGGCGCATTATCCAGACCATGGGTTCGGGACTGACCGACGTGAAGCCTGCACAGGGCTTCGCCGCAGAGGTCTCCACTGCTTCAGCCATCCTGGCTTCCTCGCACTTGGGCTTTGCCCTGTCGACCACTCAGGTCGCTTCCGGGTCGGTTATCGGTTCCGGTTTGGGCCGCAAGGGCGGCGAGGTCCGTTGGGGCACCGCCGGCCGTATTGCCTTGGGCTGGCTCTTCACCTTGCCGGCAGCCGCGATCGTCGGCGGTCTGGCAGCCTGGATCGTACACTTTGGCACCCCAGGTCTGGTTATCGTCACTATCCTTGGAGTTGGCGCGATGCTGACCATCTGGTTCGCTTCCCGAAAGCAGTCGCACGGCTCTGACGGGACTATGTCCGACATCGATAACTCCGGAGCTGCGGTCAACATTTTGACCAAGAAGCAACGCCGCGCCAAGGCCAAGGCTGAAGCCGCGCAAGCTAAGCTCGTCGCCACGCAGAAGGATGCTGATAACTCATGATTGACTGGGTTGCCTTTGCGATCGTTGCGATCGTCACGTGGATTGCCGCGATGCTCATTGTTACCGCTTACTCTTTCGGAGTTCGCCTGCTGGCTGTAGCTAGGGACGAAGGAAAAAGTACGGGCCTTAGCAAGACTGGCGCGTATGCCTGCTTCACCGTGGCCGGTTTAATTGTGGCCTTTGGCGTGGTGCTGATCGTTCCGCAACTTAGCGAAGCGATTTTGGGCATGTCCTCAAGCCACTAAACGCTCACTATCGCTGATAGTGCTCAGCACGCTCAACATCGGCTGGGAAGTAAAACTGCATATTGCCTTCGACGGAGGCACCCCTAGACTGGAGCCATGACTAGCTTCAAGTACTACGTGGGTGCCTCCGTTGATGGTTTTATTGCCGACGGTAGCGCCGATGCGCATTGGTTCACCACCTTCGCCAAACAGCCTGGCGTGAAAAAGCACTTTGATCAGTTCTTTGAAACCATTGGTGCAGTGGTGATCGGCGGGAAAACCTATGAGGGTATCGCCAAGGAAGTCGCCGACGGGAACATGAGCTGGATGTTTGCGCACCTCCCAGTCTGGGTTTTAACCCACCACGAATTACCGACCCTCCCCGATACCGACCTGACGTTCATCCGCGGAGAAATCGGTTTCTGGAGCCAAGACATTGCGCGAAGCGCGGGGGCCGGTGACGTGTGGGTTGCCGGCGGCGCGGATCTAGCAGGCGGATTTGTTCAAGCGAACGTGTTGGACGAGCTGTTGTTAGTGACCGTGCCGGTGGTCTTCGGCGAGGGCACCAGCATTTTTGGGCGTTCGGTGCGCGCCCAACTCTCAGCGATGAGCGTTGAAGACTTGGGCAACGACATCACGCTGACGCGCTACGCGGTGGGCTAGTTTTCTACCGGGAGCATCATGTTGGTGATGCGCGCGGTGGCAATGCGTGCCCCGTCCTCGTTGCTGATCACGATCTCGTGGCTGGTGCTTCTGCGTCCTAGGTGCACCGGGGTGCATACTGCGGTGACCAAACCGGAGCGGCCAGCCTTGTGATGTGTGATGTTCAGATCGACCCCCACGGGTTGAGTCTTCCCGGCGCCGTGCAACGCTGCAGCCATCGAACCTAGGGTTTCGGCCAGGGCTGCCGACGCGCCGCCGTGCAAAATCCCGTAGACCTGAGTGTTTCCGGCGACCGGCATGGTGGCCGTGATCCGATCGACGGTGAACTCGGTGAAGACGATCTCTAGCTTTTCCACTAGTTCACCTACGCCATTGGAGCGCAAAAAGACCACGCACTGTGAGGTAGGCCGTGGCGCGTGAGCTGCTGCGCGAACGGATGTGCCGAATCTTGCGTGGGTTGAGTAGTGAAATTGTCGTTCATGGGAACTAGGCTTTCAGGTGTGAGCGAAACTACCAAGCCGACACCCGCGTCGGACAAGAGACTGCTGATTATTGACGGACATTCGATGGCGTTCCGCGCGTTTTACGCGCTGCCAGCGGAGAACTTTGCGACGAGCACGGGACAGCACACCAACGCGGTGCACGGCTTTGTATCCATGCTGCTGACGATGATCCGTCAGCAGAAGCCCACCCACGTCGCTGTCGCATTCGACCTGGATACTCCAACCTTCCGGTCGCTGGAGTACACCGAGTACAAGGGCGGGCGCAACAAGACGCCCGAAGAGTTCTACGGGCAGATCGACCTCATCCAAGAGGTCATGAAGGCGATGAACATCCCGTCCATCACCCTGGAAAGCTTTGAGGCCGACGACATCCTGGCCACGCTGGCCACCATGGGCGAGGACGCAGGCTTTAACGTGCTGGTGGTTTCCGGTGACCGTGATGCCTTCCAGCTGATCACCGACAAGACCCTGGTTTTGTACCCGAAAAAGGGCATTAGCGACATTCCGCCGATGGACGCTGCCGCGGTGGAAGCCAAATACTTTGTTCCACCACAGCGTTACTCGGATCTTGCTGCACTGGTCGGCGAAACCGCCGATAACCTGCCAGGAGTACCGGGCGTCGGCCCGAAGACCGCCGCAAAGTGGATCAACCTCTACGGGGACCTGGCCGGTGTGCTGGAGAACATTGACTCGATCAAGGGCAAAGTGGGCGAGTCGTTGCGTGAGCACGTGGACAACGTAACTCGCAACCGCCGGCTCAACCAACTGAAGCACGACCTAGAGCTGCCGGTGACCTTGGAGCAGATGGAGCTTGAGGCACCAAACCGCGAAGAGATCGAGAACCTGTTTGACGCGCTGGAGTTTAACACCCTGCGTAAACGCCTCTTTGACCTCTTTGCAGCGCAGGAGGAGGAAGTTGCCCCCGAGATAGCTGCCTTCACCCGTGTGGTGACCGACAACGCCCAAGCATTACGCGACTTTATCGATGCCGGTAAGTCCGCGCCGATCGCCGTTCAACCTGCCGTGGTTGGCGATGAAGCTGTGGGCCTTGCATTGTTCCGTGGGGCACAGGCCGTTTGGCTTGATCTTGGCGAACTTCAGGAAGGCACCGAGAACGAACTGGCAGCATTCCTTGCTGACGCCAACGCGCCCAAAATTTTCCACGACGCTAAAGCCACCATGCACCTGCTGATCGAACGTGGGCTGAAGATCGCGGGCATCAAGGACGACACGTTGATTAGTGCGTACCTGATTCAGCCAGATCGGCGTAGCCACGACCTAGAGGACGTGGTGCAGTACCACCTGAAATATGCGGTGCCGGTGCATCAGGCGAAGAAAGGCGAATTGGATCTGGGGCTGACCGCTGATTTGGCCGAACCCACCCTGGCCCAAGCTCAGGCAATCCACGACCTGTCCGCGTTCCTTGCCACCAAGCTGGCTGAGAAGCACGCCGATGTGCTGGCTGCAGAGATGGAACTGCCGCTGATCCCGGTCCTCTTTGAGATGGAACGTGCCGGTGTGGCGGTGGACGTGGATCGACTGAATGAACTGCGTGCGCACTTCACCACGCAGGTTGATCAAGCCACCAACGATGCATTTGCTGCGATCGGCCACGAGGTAAACCTTTCTAGCCCGAAGCAGCTGCAGGTAGTGCTGTTTGAAGAGCTGGATTTGCCGCGTACCAAAAAATCAAGACCGGTTTCACTACGGACGCTGAATCACTTCAAGACCTGCTGGTCAAAACCGGGCACCCGTTCCTGGTGGCGCTGATGGCTTACCGCGATGCCATCAAACTACGCCAGACCGTCGACGGTCTGCTGAAAGCTACGCACGACGATGGACGGATCCACACCACCTACGCGCAGACCGTGGCAGCCACCGGTCGACTTTCTAGTCTCAACCCGAACCTGCAGAACATCCCGGTCCGTTCAGAAGAGGGCCGACGCATTCGCGACGTGTTCATGGTGGGCACCGGGTACCAAACCCTGCTGACCGTGGACTACTCGCAGATCGAAATGCGCATTATGGCGCACCTGTCCGAGGATGCCGGGTTGATCGAGGCTTATCAAAACGGCGAAGACCTGCACCGGTTTGTCGGTTCGCGCGTGTTCAACGTCGAGCCAGAAGAGGTCAGCTCTGAAATGCGCTCCAAGGTGAAGGCGATGAGCTACGGCTTGGCCTACGGTTTGAGCAGTTTCGGGCTGTCCAAGCAGCTGAAGATCGGCGTGGATGAAGCGCGCAAATTGATGAAGGACTACTTCGATCGTTTCGGAGCGGTGCGCACCTACTTGCGTTCGGTCGTGGACCAAGCCCGCAAGGACGGCTACACCGAAACCATCTTTGGCCGTCGTCGTTACCTGCCAGAGCTGAACAGCTCGGATCGGCGTCTACGCGATATTGCCGAACGCGCGGCACTGAATGCACCTATTCAGGGATCGGCCGCCGATCTTGTTAAGGTGGCGATGCTCAAGATCTCTGCGGGGCTGGAATCCGGGAACTTTACCTCCCGCATGCTGCTCCAGGTCCATGACGAACTCATTTTGGAGATCGCCGAAGGGGAACTGGAAGCAGTGCAGGAGTTGGTGACCCACGAAATGGGCCAGGCCGCTGACCTGTTGGTGCCGCTGGATGTTCAGCCGGGCATTGGCCGGACCTGGCACGAGGCGGCTCACTAACGGGCGCAAATCTCTACCCTGATGCTGCCGGGCGCGAAGTACACTGAACTTCACGCCCGGCAGCACAGTACTATCTACCGCACTACCTACCGCCGAGCAGCATGGGGCGTGCCTGTTGAGCTTCAACGATGAAGGGTGCAAAACAGTGGCAAAAGCAATCCCTAGCCAACTCAAGTGCGTTAGTTATGACGCTGCGCAATTGGACGACGATGGGCAGCGCGCCCTGAGCATTTTTCAACGGGCCACCGCGCTCGGGTTTTATGAAGAGCTGCCCGATGAAGCGGGCGAGCCCACCTACGTTCGGCTGGCAGCAGCGCAAAAACTGCGCTTTACGATGGTGTTCGATCAACAGGCGCCGGCCGAATCTCGACATGCCAGCCAGCCGGTGCACACCTATGCGAGTTTCCCGGGGTTGCTCAACGCTGGGGGAGCGCGACCGGTGGCGGTGCATAAAATTACTGCGGTGACCGTTTCGCCCACCCATCGTCGGCAGGGTATTTTGACTCGGCAAATCACGGAGGACCTGAATTATGCGCGCAGAGGTGGGTTCGCGCTGGCAGTACTGACCGCTTCTGAGGCGAGCATCTACGGTCGCTACGGATTTGAACCGGCCACCTATCAGACTCGCTTCACGCTCAAATGTGAGGGCGGTCTAAAATTGCTGGTTGCGCTTCCCGGCACTGTGATCGACGTCGATCCCGAGCCGTTCGCAACGAAGCTTGAAGCATTGATGCGCAGCGCCTTGGCGCAGACTTTCGGTTCGGTCGATGGCACGGAATTTGATGTGGGCTATGCACTGGGGCGTTGGGAAGGGTGGGATTCTCTGGCGAAGGCCAAGAACATGCGCCATGCTGCCTACTACGATGAAGCTGGCGAACTTGGCGGATCCATTACCTATAAGTTCGGTGGTTGGGATGATGCGCAACCAAAGATGGTCGTACACAAACTTGTTGCCCTCAGCGACGTGGCGAGGTTGAAGCTGCTGGAATACGTGGCCAATCATGATTTGGTGCAGCAGGTCCATGGGCAAGGAGCATTGGATGATCCGATGCGTTTGGTATTGCACAACGTTCGGGACTACCAGGTGCGCTCCACCGACGACGTCCTGTGGTTGCGTGTACTGGATGTCATCGCCGCCTTTGAAGCTCGCGGTTACCAGCGATCGGGCCAACTGGTCATCAGCGTGACAGATCGTTTGTCGCTGATCGACGGCACGTACCTTTTTGAGGTCGCCGATGGTTCGGCAACTGTAAAGCGTGTGGCAATTGATGCGGAAGAACTGACCGGTGTAGCCCATGTGGTTCTGGGCGAACGAGAGCTGGCGGGGTTGTACTTGGGTACGGTGCAGCTCTCGCAGCTGCTGGCAGCGGGTCGGGCATCGACGAAGTCGGAGTCGGATGTGAGCGCGAGCCTGCGACTTTTTGAAGTTGATCGCGCACCCTTCACCCCTCACACGTTCTGATCAAGTGGCTGCTGAACACAGGTTTATGACGAAGTTCACAAAATGCTGACGTGGATGTTAGTGGGTTACGCTTTGACCCGCACTCTGGTATACGCGTAGACTTGTCAAGTCGTGCCATGGCACTAGTTATGGCCGCAATCAAGTTTTACCCGTTCGAAATTCCGGGACTTCCGGGGTTTCGACTGACCAAATCTATCCACATCGGAGTCCCTACTACATGACCATCACCTCGAACGAGAACAACAGCGCACCAGTTGTCGCAATTAACGACATTGGATCTGCTGAGGACTTCTTGGCCGCAGTCGATGCCACCATCAAGTACTTCAACGATGGTGACCTCGTCGAAGGCACCGTTGTCAAGGTTGACCACGACGAAGTTCTGCTCGACATCGGTTACAAGACCGAAGGTGTCATCCCTTCCCGCGAGCTTTCCATCAAGCACGACGTTGACCCAGGCGATGTTGTCGCCGTTGGTGACAGCGTTGAAGCCTTGGTTCTGACCAAGGAAGACAAAGAAGGCCGCCTGATCCTGTCCAAGAAGCGTGCTCAGTACGAGCGTGCTTGGGGCGACATCGAAAAGATCAAGGAAGAGGACGGCGTCGTTACCGGTACCGTTATCGAGGTTGTCAAGGGTGGCCTCATCCTGGACATCGGCCTGCGTGGCTTCTTGCCAGCATCGCTCGTCGAGATGCGCCGTGTGCGCGACCTGGCTCCATACATCGGTCAGGAAATCGAAGCCAAGATCATCGAGCTGGACAAGAACCGCAACAACGTTGTTCTTTCCCGCCGTGCATGGCTTGAGCAGACCCAGTCTGAGGTTCGCTCGACCTTCCTTAACAAGCTGGAAAAGGGCCAGGTTCGTCCGGGCGTTGTTTCCTCCATCGTCAACTTCGGTGCATTCGTGGACCTTGGCGGCGTAGACGGCTTGGTACACGTTTCCGAGCTGTCTTGGAAGCACATCGACCACCCATCCGAGGTTGTCGAGGTTGGCCAGGAAGTAACCGTAGAGGTTCTCGAAGTCGATCTAGACCGCGAGCGCGTTTCGCTGTCGTTGAAGGCTACCCAGGAAGATCCTTGGCAGACCTTCGCCCGCACCCACGCACTGGGTCAGGTTGTACCGGGCAAGGTTACCAAGCTGGTTCCATTCGGTGCGTTCGTACGCGTCGAAGACGGCATCGAAGGCCTGGTTCACATCTCCGAGCTTGCAGTTCGCCACGTTGAACTGGCTGAGCAGGTTGTCTCCGTTGGTGACGAACTGTTCGTCAAGGTTATCGACATCGACCTGGAGCGTCGCCGCATCTCGCTGTCGCTCAAGCAGGCTAACGAAGGTGTTGACCCAGAGGGTACCGAGTTTGACCCAGCACTCTACGGCATGGCTGCAGAGTACGACGAGGCCGGCAACTACAAGTACCCAGAGGGCTTCGACCCAGAGTCGAACGAATGGCTCGAGGGCTTCGACACCCAGCGCGCTGCATGGGAAGCACAGTACGCTGCTGCTCAGGAGCGTTGGGAAGCACACAAGAAGCAGGTTGCTGCCGCAATCGTGGCTGACGCAGAAGCAGAGCCTGCTGCTGCAGGTAGCTCCGAGCCAGCTCCAGCTTCGTACTCCTCGGAGGCTCCAGCCACCGATGCAGGCACCTTGGCTTCTGACGAAGCTCTTGCTGCACTGCGCGAGAAGCTGACCGGCAACTAATTTCGCTTTCTGCCTCGTGCAGGAATCGTGATTAGCTTTAGCTGAGCTACGAAGGCCCAACCCGAAAGGGTTGGGCCTTCGTGCATTTAAGCGGGTATTGGTGCCCACGTCGAGTCCTGCACGAGCGGCAGTGACCCTGACGGTACTCAAATTGGCGAACAGTAAGCGTCGTTGGGGCAAGGGCGGAGCAGATGCGAATGTTCGGACGCACACTAGAGACGACAGATGGATTACTTGAGGGTCTCAAGTTCAAAGACCTGGGCCCGAGGGGAGCTTGGCGATTTAGCTGTGCACATTTCTACGCTCCGGTGTGCAGATCCAGTGGCTTAGGTGGTGGCCGCAAAATGGTACTGGTTGCGGACCGGCGTTTGGGTTGGATCCATAAAGGCCGGCAGGATCACCTGAGGCACACCATCATTGGGGATGACCTTGATCAACCCGGCGTGAACATCGTGATGGTGCGTATCGCAGAGCATCGCGCTCCAATACACTGCCGTGACTCCACCTTCGGACCAGAACCAGACGTGGTGGATATTGCAGCGTTCCGGATCCATCGTGCAACCAGGCACGAGGCAGCCGCGATCACGCACTGCGACCCCTAGGCGCATGTAATTCGGATGCTTTCGTTGGGCTCGACCAATATCTAGGATTTCGCCTTTGCCACCCAAAACTATGGGAATGATTCGGGCTTTGGCTAGGGTTTGCCGTAGATCGGTGGCGCTGAGCTTAAATCCGTGGGAGGTAATACCGAATGTATCTGCTCGACCTTCAAGTTCCGCCAAGGAAATCGTGACGACGACCTGGGGTTTGATGACTGGCACCTTCAGCTCTTGCGAGCCGGCGGTGGCCTGTGCGTCAACTTGCGCTCCGTGAAGAGTTGCATCAAGTAGTCGCTGGAGGAGTTTTGAGTTGAGCTCGAGCAATGACATCAACCCATTCAGGCGTCGAGCGGCAGGGGTGATGGGAGCAGTGTCCGTGGCCTCGCTCGCGGCTGCTTCTTCATCGGTGACAAAGTCGGGATGCTCCGTGGTCGCGTCGGACGCGTTGGTTGGGTTGGCTGCGTCGGCCGGATCGGAGTTGTTATCGGTGAACGCCTCACGTGCAGCTTGACCAGCGTCGGAGCGCGGATTGTCACTTTGGGCGATGCCAGACTCGAAAAGTTCGGCTCGGGTGGGGCGCAGGGCAAGTTCGTAACGCACCAACCCATGACGCAGACCGCGCCGGAAAATTCCTTCTTGGGCCTCGGGCTGTTCTTCAGATTGCTGTTCCTTGGCGGCCTTAATAACGGTGTTGATGCCTTTGCGCCGGGTGGCCGGGTCTGCTTCTTCTAATTCGTGATCGAGTATGGCTTCAAGCAGCTGACCGTCGGCACCGCGCACCGTAGAGGTGGAGGGGGCGTCGAACTCTTCACGTACCGGTTCCAGTGCACCCAGCCGGCGTGCCACCGAAAGCGCTTCGGCAGGCGGCAGGGCCGAATCGTGGAACCGCTGGGTCAGCAAGGGAAACTGCGCCGGATACTGCTGATGTTGGTAATCGAACTGGGCAAAAACATGGTTGGCGCTGGCCACGCGCCGCAGTGCCTCGTGATGCTCAATGTGTAACCAAGAGGACAGCAAGGCAGACGTGCTGGTGAAGGTGGCACGCTGGCCGGTGCGCTCGGCAGGCCGGGTGAAATCAATGGGGCCCGCTTGTTGGGCATTAAGCTCGTCCACAGTGAGAGTATGCGCGCTGGTGGCTTCGAGAAGGTGGGCGGCGTAGATCTGGGTGCGTAGCGCGTGATGGGCGGCGGACTCGGCGATTGATGCCAAAGCCAGAGCAAAACGCGGATCCTCGCGGAAGGACTCGGCCGGTTCAGCGGTGAGCACGGAAGGTTCAGCGGTGGGTTCAGTCGTTTCCGGCGTGGGACCGGCCGGGGCGCCGACCGCCTGATGCAAAACGGGAATGAGCTCGGCCAGTGCCAGCGCCTCGTCGACGGTTAGTCGCGAGGTCTGTTGCAACGCTTCGGATAGCTCGGCTAGCGCCTGGCTGATGGTTTGGCTCATGAGCACAGAATGCTCTGTGCCGATGCGCGGGCAAGAGCGCATCGTGCGAAGTGTGGAAAAGTTTTAGTGCGCTGCGATGGAAGAGGTGACCGTGAAGGTTTTGTCGCGTGCTAGCTGGGTGGTGGGACCGACACGTCGGAGCAATTCCTTGCGGTAGCGCAGGTGGGAGTTGAAGACGCACAAGAGCTGACCGCCGGGGGCCAACACGCGGGCGGCATCGTCGATCAGTTTAAACGCGATGTCAGCGGTGACGGTATTGCCGATGTGGAATGGCGGGTTCAACGTGATCAGGCTGGCCGAGTGATCCGGAAGCCGGGACAACGCGTCGTCTTGCACGGCGGTGAGGCGGGCGGACAGGCCATTAGCCTCGGCCGCGGCCAGGGTGGATGCCACCGCGGAGGCCGAATGATCGGACGCATCAACCGTCAGGTGTCGGTGGGTGAGCGCAGCAAAGACGCCGATGGACCCGTTGCCACAGGCCAAATCCACCAACCTGTGGTGTTCGGTTAAGTCCGGCAGGTTCTCCAGCAGCAGCCGGGTGCCCGGATCCAATCGTGCCGCACCAAAAGTGCCAGCTCCGGCGTGCAGGCTAAAGCTGGTGTCGTTCACCTCATGGGTCGCGGTGGCCGGGAATTTGCTGGCGGGTTGGGATTCCAAGGGGAGGGCTGCGGTGAGGACACGTGATTTTTGGCGTGCCAACGAGACGTCGAGTTGGGCGAAACGCAAGGAGAGTACCTCGTTCATCGAGCGGCTCATATGTTTGATGCGCCCGCCGGCAAAGAGTCGGGCCTGCGCAGACGCCACGGCGGTGATGGCGGCAACCTGCTCGTCCAAAACATCCAGACCGCGGGGTAGTGCCAGCAAAATGTGGGTAGCCGACGTTGCTGCTTGAGCCAGCGGGTAAAAGGTCAGTCGAGCGGCCAGCTCGGGCAGCAAACGCTGCACATTGGCTTCGATGGCTTGGCGTGCGGTGAGCGAATCGCAGTGGACGCGTACCTGCGTGCTACCCAAGGCCAGTGCGCCCAGGCTCAACGCACCGTAGTGATCGCCGATGATCGTGATGGAATCGGGCCACGAGGTGCACGCCTCGCGGTGCCACGTCGCGCAGGTGTCCAGAATCAGCCGATCGGCAGCGTCGGCGGCAAAAAGGTTCGGTGTCTGCACATCGGGCCAGCGCTGCAGGTCAGCCAGCAGGGCCTCAAGCTCGGCGTCGGAAAACGAAGCGGGATTCAAATCAGATCAACCCATTGGGTGTTGGCGGCGGCCAGTTGCCCAGCGCCGGAGGTGAGTGTAGCGATGTGGGTGTGCAATTCTTCGGCGGCTTCGGGAGTATCGGGGATGCCGATCTGGATCAGCGCGGCCGTTGACTGCCACTGTGTGGGCTCGATCTGGTAACCGGCGGCCCGTAGCTCGTTTTCGTAGCGCGCGGCCGTTGCGTGAGCCGCGGGCAAGGTGAAGATGCGTAGGCGTTGGCGGCCTATTAACGTGGTGTGATCCAACGCGCTGGAAACCGCTTCGGAATAGGCGCGGACCAGGCCGCCAGCGCCAAGTTTAATGCCACCAAAATAGCGCACGACCACGGCGAGCACGTCGGAGAGGCCACCGCCCTGTTCTGTATCGCGCTTAGCTAGCGCGTCGAGCATCGGAACCCCCGCGGTACCCGAGGGTTCGCCATCGTCATTGGAACGCTGGGTCATCCGGTCAGGGCCAAGGATGAAGGCGGTGCAGTGGTGCCGGGCGTCAAAATGGGTTTTGCGCAAGGTCGCGATGTGTTCGCGCGCGGCGGCCTCCGAATCAACGCGGTACAGGTAGGTGATGAAGCGCGAGCGCTTGATTTCCAGCTCGTGCACGCTGTCCCCGCTGAGCGTGGTGTAGCTGGTCGCGACCGATTCGTTGGTGTTCATCGCTAATAGTTTATAGGCTGGGAGCATGAAGCATGTTGGACTGACCGGGGAGTAGCCTCCGGAAAATCTGCCGTAGCGGCTAAATTGGCCGAACTCGGGGCGGTGGTGATCGATGCCGACGCTTTGGCGCGCGATGTGGTTGCCTCTGGCACACCCGGCTTAGCTGCGATTAAAGACGCATTTGGGTCCGAGGTTTTGTTGCCCGATGGCGCTCTGGATCGCAAGGCGTTGGGTGCGATCGTCTTCGCCGATGAACAGCAACGGCAGACGTTGAACAACATTGTGCATCCTCTAGTGCGCGAGGCCGCTGGCGCGCTTCGTGCAAAGGCGCCTGAAGACGCGCTGGTGGTAGAAGACATCCCGCTGTTGGTTGAATCTGGGCAAGCTGACCGGTTTGACGCGGTGATCGTTATCCAAGCCCCACATGATGAGCGGATCCGTCGCATGGTCCAAGACCGCGGGTGGAGCGTTGAGGAAGCAAAGGCACGGATGGCTGCGCAGGCCAGTGACGAACAGCGTGCCGCGGTCGCAGATTTTGTGCTGGACAATTCCGGCAGTTTAGAAGAACTTGAGGCACAGGTCAGTGTTCTCTTCGCGCAGTTGACGTAGGTAGTAGGAGAAATAATGCTCAAGATTTCCAAATGGACGATGCTCGCGAGTTTCGCGGTGGCTCTGGTGCTGTGGCTAGGCTTTGGCGGTCGTGCCGAGTTTGTCGGCCAGGAGCAAGGCCCATATTCGCCCGTGGTCTACATTTCCGGCTGGCTAGCACTGCTGGGCGTTGTTGCAGCGACCGTGTTAACCTGTGGCTTTTTCAGCAACGCCATCGGCCGCACCGTGCGTCGTAATGCCATCCGCTACGGTATGCGCAAGTAGTGAGTTATCCCTTTAAGCTGAAAGCTGGCTAGGGCAAGGCTCAAACGGTGGGGGCAAGTGGATATGCTGGAACTATGAGTCTTGCACAGCCGATTAAGCGGGTCGTCGCTCCCTTCGAAGTGATCAGCGAATATGAGCCAGCCGGTGACCAGCCGGAGGCCATCAAACAGCTGACCGAGCGGCTAAACAACGGCGAGAAGGACATTGTTCTGCTCGGCGCCACGGGTACCGGTAAATCTGCCACCACCGCCTGGCTGGTGGAGCAGGTACAACGCCCTACCTTGGTGCTGGTGCAAAATAAGACCCTGGCCGCTCAGCTGGCCAACGAATTCCGCGAGCTGATGCCCAATAACGCGGTGGAGTATTTCGTTTCCTACTACGACTACTACCAGCCCGAGGCCTACGTCCCGCAGACCGATACCTTTATCGAGAAGGACTCCTCGGTCAACGAGGAAGTTGAGCGTTTACGCCACTCGGCCACCAATTCCTTGCTGACCCGGCGCGACACCATTGTTGTTGCCACCGTTTCGTGCATCTACGGCTTGGGCACGCCAGAAGAGTACGTGGCCGGAATGGTCACCGTGCGAACCGGTGAAGAGCTGAACCGCGATGCGATGTTGCGCCAGTTTGTCGCCATGCAGTACACCCGAAACGACATGGACTTCCACCGTGGCACCTTCCGTGTGCGTGGCGATACGGTCGAGATTATTCCAATGTACGAAGAGCAGGCCGTGCGCATCGAGTTCTTCGGCGACGAAGTTGAAGCGATCTACACCCTGCACCCGGTCACCGGTGAAGTGATTCGTGAAGAAACCGAGATGTACATCTTCCCGGCCAGCCACTATGTTGCTGGCGCCGAGCGCATGGGCAAAGCCATCAAGCGGATTGAAGACGAGCTGGCCGGACGGCTCAAAGAGCTGGAATCGCAGAACAAGCTCGTTGAAGCCCAGCGGTTGCGCATGCGCACCACCTATGACCTGGAAATGATGGAGCAGATGGGCTTCTGCAACGGCATCGAAAACTACTCGCGGCACATTGATGGCCGCGAAGCCGGCAGCGCTCCACACTGTTTGATCGACTATTTCCCAGACGACTTCTTGCTGGTGATCGACGAGTCGCACGTGACCGTGCCGCAGATCGGCGCCATGTATGAAGGCGATATGTCACGTAAGCGCACGCTGGTTGAGCACGGTTTCCGCCTTCCCAGCGCGATGGATAACCGTCCGCTGAAGTGGGATGAGTTTTTGCAGCGCATCGGGCAGACCGTCTATCTTTCGGCGACCCCGGGTAAGTACGAGCTGGGCAAGTCCGATGGTTATGTGGAACAGATCATTCGCCCCACCGGCCTGATCGACCCGGAGATTATCGTGAAGCCCACCAAGGGACAGATCGATGATCTACTCGATGAAATCCGTCTGCGCGTTCAGCGTGATGAGCGCGTCTTGGTCACTACCTTGACCAAGCGCATGTCCGAGGACCTGACCGACTACCTGACCGAGCACCAGGTCCGAGTGCAGTACCTGCACTCGGATGTGGACACCATTCGTCGTGTGGAGCTGTTGCGTGAATTGCGTATGGGTGCCTTCGACGTGCTGGTGGGAATTAACCTGCTCCGTGAGGGTTTGGACCTGCCTGAAGTCTCCCTAGTGGCAATCCTCGATGCTGACAAGCAGGGCTTCTTGCGTTCGGCGACCTCGCTGATTCAGACCATTGGTCGCGCCGCACGTAACGTCTCCGGCCAGGTGATCATGTACGCGGATAAGATTACCGATGCCATGGACAAAGCGATCGACGAGACCAATCGTCGCCGGGCCATTCAGGAAGCGCATAACAAGGAGCACGGGATCGATCCGATGCCGCTGCGCAAGAAGATCGCCGACATCACCGATCAGTTGGCTCGTGAAGACGCCGACACGCAGGAGCTACTGAACAATAACCGGTTGGCCAAGGACGCTAAGCGGTCCAAGGCCTCAGCGAGTGTGCGTAAGGATGGGTTGGCGGCTGCGCCGGCCGAAGATTTGTTGACTCAGATCGGCGATATGACCGAACAGATGCATGCTGCGGCCGCAGAGCTGCAGTTTGAGCTGGCAGCGCGGATTCGTGATGAGGTCTCCGAATTGAAGAAGGAGCTGCGCCAGATGAAGGCCGCCGGTCACGCTTAATCCTCGACCAGTTTGTGACAGGTTGGTGTGATCAAAAAGTCTGTGCAGATGCTGTGCGCTACAATGGTTTTTTGGACGTAGGGGAGTATCCCAATGCTGTGAACGTCAACACGCGAACCAATGATGCTTCGCCGGGCGCAGCAGCCGATCAATAGACAAGCATTCAATTAACTTGTTTGCCTGGATGACGGCGGAGAGACTTGCGGCGATTTTCCATACCCTCCAACGAAAGGTCGCTCGTCTGTGGGCACTCATGGGTTAACCATTCAATTCGAGATCATCGCGCTGGTCGTGCTGTGTGCGGTGCTAATCGCAGACTTGCTGTACGTCACCAAGCGACCTCACATTCCCTCCATGAAGGAAGCTGGCATCTTTGTCGGCATCTACATCACCTTAGCTTTGATCTTCGGCGGAATCCTCTGGTGGCAAGCCGGACCGCAGATCGGCCAGGAGTTCTACGCCGGCTGGATCACCGAATATGCGTTGTCGGTAGACAACTTGTTCGTCTTCATCATCATCATGGCGCGCTTCTCGGTACCTCGTAAGTACCAGCAGGAAGTGCTGATGTTCGGCATTATTATCGCGCTGATCCTGCGTGCAATCTTCATAGTTCTCGGTGCTGCCATTATTGAGCAGTGGTCGTGGGTCTTCTATATCTTCGGTGCCTTCCTGCTGTGGACCGCATGGAACCAGCTCAAGGACGAAGATGAGGACGAAGAGAGCGGTCTAGTTAAGAAGCTGACCAGCCGTATGCCGATTTCCAATGAGTTCGACGGCGCAAAACTGCGCACCGTGATCGACGGAAAGAAGCTGTTCACCCCGATGGTGCTGGTCTTCGTGACCATCGGTATGACCGACTTGCTGTTCGCCTTTGACTCGATTCCTGCCATCTTCGGTCTGACAAAGTCTGCGTTTATCGTGTTCACCGCGAACATCTTCGCCCTGATGGGTCTGCGCCAGCTGTACTTCCTGCTGGGTGGATTGATGAACCGTTTGGTCTTCCTGAAGCACGCACTGAGCTTCATCCTGGCGTTCATCGGCGTGAAGCTGGTCTTCCACGCTCTGCACGAGAACAACCTGCCATTCATCAACGGTGGCAAGCACCTGGATTACCCATGGTTGGATATCTCGACCGGTCTGTCCTTGCTGGTGATCCTAGGCGCGATTATCGTTGCGACCGTAATGTCCTTGTGGACTCCATGGGGTCGACATGCCGCCGAAGCTGCTGAAGGCGACTTGATGACGTCGTCCTCTGACAGGGCTTTGCGCGACGACATCTAATAAGCAGAATGAGCCCGCCGGTTCGCCTTCCAAGGTTGATCGGCGGGTTTTCTCTGGCTCGATGCAAGCTAGCGAACTTATCTTGGAGGTAAATTTCATGAGCGATGCACCAACTGATTCCAAATCTGTAGCTGCTGACGTTGCGCACGCTTCAGGAACAATGTCTCGCCTCCTGGGTCAGAGCGCAGGCCAAGGCCGCTCTGTGACCGCTTGGCGGGTGCTCTCTTCCTTGGACCGATTGGGCGCTCAGCGAGTGGGCGACTTGGCCATTGAACAACGAGTTGCCCAGCCAACGATGACCGGGCTGGTCATACGGCTTGAAAAGGATCGTATGGTCAAGCGTCAAGATGATCCGAAGGATCGCAGGGCCAGCCTAGTGAACCTCACCAAAGCTGGACGCAGGGAAATCGAAGGCTATCGTGAACGCGCAATGAACGTTCTTTTGGGTGGGATCGAAGGCTTTAGCGAAGAAGACCAGCGAGTTCTGGCCCGCTCTGTAGCGTTGTTGCAGCAGCTGAACAATCAGATTGCTGCAGGTTTAGATAGCTAGATCAGGCTCTCTGGCCGCTCGTCCTAGTGATCGTGCTGGCCCGAGACATGCATTAAACACACAGTATTAAACAAAGAGGCGCGCCGTTTCCAAACATGTTTGGAAACGGCGCGCCTGTGTGTTTCTAGAAATCAATCGCCCTTTGCGGCCACTTCAGGATCTTCACCGTTGGTCATGGCCAACAGGCGGCGGAAAATTGCTGGACCGTCATCGCCGATGCCATCGTGGTGGTACTCATCAGTGACCCACGTCTGTAGACCCGCAACCTGCGAGGCCGTACGCAAGGAGAACTCGCGGTCGACGTAGACGTCGTCGTGGTACACGGCAGCGGCCACCGGGACGGTGTTCTCGGCTAGTACATCCAGGTCGTAGAGTGGCGCAAAATGCTCGTGTTCGGCCAAGATCCGCGCAACATCTTCCAGCGGGCGCAGTGCTGGATCTTGGGCAAAGTGCCAACGGAAGATCATCTCGCCGGTCAACAATGGAGTTTTCGCGTGCTCGGTGAACTCCTCAAATTCACTGAGCACGTCTTCGGCGGCAAAGTTCGTCGCCTCGCCTTGGGCATAGATACTCTCGTGCATCAACGCATAGAGCGGGTTCGACGCAAACGATGACTGCGCATATAAAGCGTCAAGGAACGTATCGGAAAGTCGTAGGCCACCAGGAGTCGGGCTAAAGGCTTCTTCGAAGATATGGTGAAGCAGGTGCACGCGGGTATTTCCACCCAGGTACATGCCCAACATCTGCACCAGTGGCACAGTAACTTGCTGTCCGTTGGGCAAAAACTCGTCATGGTTTTCACGCACGTGCTGGTAAATCTGGTGCAACTTGTCGAAGTCTTCTGGATACCAGGAGAAAAATTCACGATTACGTTCGGCCATGCGTGCATAGGTTGCCCGGTACACGGTCCGTGCATCCTGATCCAACGACGCTAGCCCGCCGGTAACAAGGCAACGCGATAGTGACGCGGGGAAGAGCGAAAGATAGGTCAGCGTGCAGAACCCGCCGTAGCTCTGGCCAAAGGTGCTCCACTTTTCCACGCCCAGATGCTCACGAAGCGCTTCAGCATCTTTGACAATGGAGTCGGCGCGGAAATACTCCAAGTACCGTGCTTGTGCTGCTGAGTCTCCGCGCAGTGCCAGGGTCTTGCGGTTGGCCGGCGTGGAAAGCCCGGTGCCACGCTGATCGAGCAAGAGCACTCGGAAGTGCTTGGTGGCTTCGGCGAGCCAACCCGAAAGGGAAGCTGGCCGTGGCGACTTGCCACCCGGGCCGCCCTGTAAGAACAGCAACCACGGCTTAGTTGAGTCGGTGCTGACTTCTCTGGCAAAAACCGAGATCTTTTCACCTTCTGGGCGCGAGTAGTCCAGCGGAACATCGATGCGATGATCGGTGACGTCCATGCCGCGGTAATGTGCCATTTTTATGCTCCTTGCGATCCGAGTTCTTCAAGTGCGGCGCCATCTAGCCGTCGAGTTGTCCAACCGTTCTGTGAACCTGCGCCAATCGAGTCGTAAAACTTGATCGCAGGTTCATTCCAATCTAGGACGTCCCACTCTAAACGCTTGTATCCTCGCTGAACACAAATTTCTGCGAGCTGACGTAAGAGCGCGGTGCCGGTGCCAAGCCCGCGCTGGCTGGAGCGAACGTAGAGATCTTCCAAGTGGATCCCATGTCGGCCTTCCCAGGTGGAGTAGGTCAAGTACCAGATGGCAATGCCAACGACCGAACCCTGATCATCCTGAGCCACATGGGCGAAAGCCTGTGGGTTAGGGCCGAACAAGTGCTCTTCCAGATCCTTCACGGTGTTGCGCACCGCATCCGGTTCCTTCTCATACACAGCAAGTTCGTTGATTAGTTCCAGAATCATCGGGCAGTCGTTGATGACTGCTTCGCGCACAATACTCATGTGTTCTAGCTTACCGCTGTCATACAGCTAAAACGTCGGTGACCAGTCCTAAGGTTGAACTCATGATGGGTGGACACCACGCGGTGAGCGGCGCAGCCGCATGGTTGGCAATTACAACTCCAGTGACCGTTGGGACTGTAAACCTCGGGCTGGGAACATTCCAGATGGACCGTTGGGAGACACTCGCCGGAGCAATTGTGTGTGCCGGAGCCGCCTTGCTACCTGATGCTGATCATCACGGCGCCACGATCGCGCGCTCACTTCCGCCGTTTTCATCCATTTTTGCTCGGGTTATCGGCGAAGCCTCCGGCGGCCACCGAAACGGTACCCACTCGATTATTGGAATGGCGTTTTTCATCTTCTTGGCATGGCTGGCCAACGGTTGGGACGTGGCCACCGCGGCCCTCGGAACTATCTATCCCGGAGCAGCATTATTCGCGATTCTGCTTATATCCTTCGCAGTGAAGTCGGTTAAATTCATGCCGCCCATGCTCTGCTGGATCATCGCCCTGGCCACGGGTGCCTTTGTTGGGGTGAATGCGCCCGAAGCGAATCAGTGGTTCCTATTGGCCGTGGCAGTGGGCGTCATTGTCCATGTTGTGGGGGATATGCTCACGGTCGGCGGATGCAATTTGATCTGGCCGATCAAGATCGGGTCCCCACGATGGTTCCGCAAAATTCCTGTAATTGGCGGCTGCTGGAAGTCCAACGGTCGACTGGCAGTCCCCGTGCTGGCGGAGACCGGATCGACCGCGGAATGGTTACTGGCCACGCTTCTGACGACCTATGTTGGAATTGCGCTCATCGTTGCCTAGCTAGCTTCACCCAGCGGTGCAAGGTTCTCGCCGCAGTAAACAAGCGCGGTTCCTAGGATCAACGAGCCAATCTGCACCGTGGTCGACATCAAGGCGTCAGGGCTGAAAAGTGCCGACCAGCCACTGAGTAGACCAACTACGGTTAGCAGCACGAGGCATGCTCCCGTGACGCGGAGTCTGAATCCATTCATGGCCATACCCTACGACAACGTCACTAACTTGGCTACTCACTGCCTACGAGCCGACCCAGTGCTATCAATTCGTGCGGGACTGTCATTGAAGGTAGCTTCCCTGTCCCAAAAGCGCAGCTCTGCGGCCCTTTGCGGTTCCCGGATCACTGGTGTTCCCGACCAATTTCGGGCGACGAAAAAGTGGTCTTCGTAAGTCTTGGCCGAGCCGTCATGGTTCTGGTGACGCGCCGAAACGGTCAACAGACGCAGATCCGTAGGCTCAATGAGCACTCCGAGTTCCTCACTAGCCTCTCGAACTGCTGCAGCTGCCGCAGATTCACCCGGTTCTACATGCCCAGCGGCGGCTGCGCTCCAATATCCGTCCATGAAACCAGTGCCTTGTCGCAGTTGCAGCAAGACCTGGTCATCACGAACCATCAACGCGTAAGCGATCGCTTTCACCCGAGATTAGCCCAGCCGGCCAACGGAGGTTACGGTCACGACCGGCGCTCCGACCTCATCGGAATCATCCAAGGAGATCGTGGCGCTAATACCCCAGTCATGATGTTCGGCTGGGTCCGCAAAGATCTGACGAACTTCCCAGACACGATTGGGCAACTCGTTGACGATGAACAAGGCGCTGCTGCGACCGGTGGGACCGTCGTCGATGTCCTCGTGCTCGTCAAAGTATCCGTCCAAGGCATCGGCCCAAGCGTCGGAATCAAACCCGTTGTGGCCATCAAGCTCACCGAGGGCTTGGTCTTGCTCGTCGGCGAAGAGCTTAACCCTGCGGAACATTTCGTTGCGGACCATCACGCGGAAAGCACGCTTATTGCTGGTCAGCTTTTCCGGAGCTGGAGGTGGGGCAGTTTCGGTTTCCTCGCTCAGCTCGCCACGCGACAACTCTTCCCATTCGTCAAGCAACGAGGAGTCAATCTGGCGGATCATCTCTCCGAGCCACTCGATCAGATCTTCAAGGTCTTCGCGCAGTGAATCTTGGGGAACTGTTTGGCGCAGGGCCTTATACGCATCGGTGAGGTAGCGCAACAACACACCCTCGGAGCGCGCCAGCTGGTAGTACTGGACAAAATCGGAGAAGCCCATGGCACGTTCGTACATGTCACGAACGATCGACTTGGGCTGCACCTCAAAGTCGGCCAGCCACGGAGCACCCGAACGATATTGTTCAAACGCGGCCTCAAGCTTTTCCGCCAAAGGCATCGGATAAGTAATCTCATCCAGCGCGTTCATGCGGTCGTTGTAGTCCATGCCTTCGGCCTTCATCGCGGCAATGGCTTCGCCCCGAGCCTTTTTCTCCTGCCCGGAAAGTATCTGGCGCGGCTTTTCGAGTGTCGCTTCGATCACCGAGACGACGTCGAGGGCGTAACTGGCAGAATCTGGATCCAACAGATCCAAGGCAGCGAGTGCAAAAGGCGAGAGCGGTTGGTTCAGCGCAAAGTTCTGCTGCAGGTGCACGGTCAACTCGTAGTAGTTACCGTACTGATCTGGTTCGTCTCGGCGGACAACAACTTCGGTGGCGATCAGCTCACGTAAGATGCCCAGTGCACGCAGTTTCAACTTTCGCTGGGCGGCAGGTGTCTCATGGTTTTCGCTGAGCAAACGGACCGCGGCCTCGAAGGCGTTGTCTTCACGTTCCAAAAGGTTCAGCAGCATCGAGTGCGAAACCTGGAACGAGGACTTCAGCGTTTCTGGGGCAGCAGCAACAATCTTGTCGTAGGTCTTTTCGCCCCAGGTGACAAAGTTCTGTGGTGGCTTCTTCTTAGGGATCTGTTTGAGCTTCGAGGAACCTTCGCCGTGCTTCTTCAGCGCCTTTTCCATGGCCTTGTGATTTTCGATGGCATGCTCAGGGGCCTGAACCAGTACGGTACCAGCGGTATCAAAACCAGCACGTCCGGCTCGACCAGCAATCTGATGGAACTCGCGGGCATTAACGATGCGTGTACGGGTGCCGTCGAATTTGGACAGCGCGGTGATGACCACCGTGCGGATAGGCACGTTGATGCCCACGCCCAAGGTGTCGGTACCGCAAATGACCTTGAGTAGACCTGCCTGCGCGAGCTGTTCCACCAGGCGACGGTACTTAGGGAGCATGCCGGCGTGGTGGATGCCGATGCCGTGGCGGACCAAACGGTTCAGCGTCTTGCCAAAACCAGCGGCGAAGCGGAAGCCACCGATCATCTCGGAGATCTTTTCCTTCTCCTCACGCGTGGCTACATTAACGCTCATCAACCCGGTGGCGCGATCAATGGCGTCGAGTTGGGAGAAGTGCACGATGTAGATCGGGACCTGCTTGGTCTTGATCAGTTCCTCGACGGCTTCCTGCACAGGCTCCATCGAGTAGTAGAAGTGCAAGGGGATCGGGCGTTCGGTGTGTGCGACCGTGACGGTCGGCGTTCCGGTGCGCTCCTCGAGTTCTTTCTCAAAGCGGGTCACATCGCCCAAGGTGGCGCTCATGAGCAGGAACTGAGCCTGTGGAAGTTCGATCAGGGAACTTGCCAGGCCCAGCCGCGCTGTGGGTCAGCGTAGAAGTGGAATTCGTCCATGATCACGCATCCGACATCTGCGCGGGAACCTTCGCGCAAGGCAATGTTGGCTAAGATCTCGGCCGTGCAGCAAATGATCGGAGCGTCGGCGTTGACGGAGGAATCTCCGGTGACCATACCGACGTTTTCTGCACCAAAGATTTTGCAGAGGTCAAAAACTTCTCGGAGACTAGTGCCTTGATCGGCGCAGTGTAGAAGCTGATCTGATCGCGGGACATGGCATAAAAATGCGCTGCGATGGCGACCAAAGATTTGCCGGAGCCGGTCGGGGTGGCAAGGATGACGTTGTTGCCGCCGGCCAGCGCCATCGACGCTTCATCCTGGGCAGGGTAGAGGTTGATACCACGGGTGGTGACCCATTGGCCGAAAGCCTCGTAGATTTCGTCGTCGGAAACGTTTTTGCTGTCTGCTGGCAAATAATCGGTGAGCAACATGATGTTACTAGCCTATCGGTTCAACGCCATGTCTCGGTGCCTAGTAGCCCGTAGAACAAAGGATTAGGCTGAGGGCATGAAATGGGATCCAGCTAAGTACACAGAATTCTCCGATTACCGCGGACGTCCATATAAAGACTTGCTCGGGCAGCTAACCGAAATTGAGCCGAAAAATATTGTCGATTTGGGCTGCGGACCGGGGAATATGACTCGGCTGTTGGCGCAACGATGGCCCGATGCTCAGGTGACCGGTCTGGACTCTTCTGCGGAAATGATCGCGAAGGCTAAGTCTTCGGAACATGAACCGAACCTAGATTTTGCCTTAGCTGATGCCACCACATGGCGACCCGCCGAAAACCTAGATCTGTTGTTCTCCAATGCGATGTTGCAATGGCTTCCGAATCACCGCGAGCTACTGTCCTCATGGTTGGGCACTATGAAACCCGGAGCCTATGTAGCGATCCAGATGCCAGGGAACTTCCGTTCACCTTCTCATGCGCTGATGCGCGAAGTGGCCGAAAGTCCAAAGTGGATTCAGAAGCTCGGGGAGTACTACGCGACGGCCACGTTGTGGGAGAACCAGAGGAGTATCAGCGGCTATTGCTGCAGCAAGGATTCCAAGCAAATGTCTGGGAGACAACATTCCAGCAATTGTTGCCCGGCGATGACCCCATTGTGGATTGGGTTCGCGGTACGGCACTATTGCCGGTGAAAGCGGTATTGGACGCAGAGGACTATCTAGAATTTGAGGATGACTATCGAGCGGTAGTCAGCATTCACTACCCATCGGTGCAGACCCCGGACGGTACGAAGCTAACGAACTTCCCATTCCGTCGAATATTCGTGATCGGTCACAAACTGACCCAGTAGCGGGCAGGCACTAGTTTCTGCAGCAAATCAGGCAGAACTTTCACTGCGATGATCACGCTCAAGGTGCCTAACGCCAGCCCCGAAACTACATCGTGGAAGTAGTGTGCCCCGACGCCGACCCTAGACAGACCGATAACTATAGCTAGTGGGATCGCATATTTGGCCAGCTTCGGGACCACCAGAGTGCACACCGTGGCGATAGCGGCCGCGACTACAGAATGATTGGACGGCCAAGACCAGTCTCCCGAGGCCGGGCAAGCCATCGCGGTGAGCACATCAAGAGAATTGCACGGTCGTTTCTCGCGGAAAATTGCTTTGATGAGTTCACTGAGCACATAGCCAATTCCAGCGCCAATGCCACCGGAGGCTAGAGACAAAAAAGTGGACGATCCCGAAACCAGCAAGTGATGGTGAGCGCAACGGCGCCTAGCACTAACAGCTTGAGCAGGGCGTCGGAGCAAAAAATCACGATAGCCGACAGCAAAGATGAGGAAACGACGACGCCACTGATGCCCGAGTACAGGACATCACGTAGCGGGAAAGATAGCGCGGCGATGAGGACCAGTGCGACAACTACCATTGCTGGTCGAGTCGGTCGGATCTTATATTTCGCGGTGGGGGAAAGACTCACGAGTGGCGATTATACGGATCCGGGCTGTGCGCCAAATTCAGTGAGCTATCACCGAACTGCCAGTGCGAGATGCCCACAAGTAAACCTTGGGGCATCCGGCGACACTGTTTACCAGCCGCGTTCGCGCCACTGATCAAGATGCGGGCGTTGTTCACCTAGGGTCGTTGTGTCTCCATGCCCGGGCAATACTTTGGTTTCGTCTGGGAAGCGATCGAAGATTCGTTCGGAGACGTCGGTAATCAGTGAGAGGAAGCGCTGTGGGTCTTTCCACGTGTTGCCAACGCCGCCGGGGAAGAGGCTGTCACCGCTGAGTACGACCGGCTGTCCGGAGGAATCAACTAGCGCATAGCCAATGGAACCTGGCGTGTGTCCGCGCAGGTGGATGGCTTCAATAATTACGTCGCCGAGCTTTAACTGATCACCATGGTTCAACCCGTTGGTGATTTGAACACCAGATTCTTCAGCGATGCCGGTCATGTCCTCGGCGCCGGCATAGGTAGTAACAGGGTATTTTTCGACGATGTCGGCCAACGCACGAATGTGGTCCCAATGCTGGTGTGTGGTGGCAATACCAACAATTTGGGGATCTTGCGCATCACCTTGCGAGGCCTGAATGAGTTCTGCAATTGCAGGGACGTCGTCGGCAGCATCAACAAGCAGCTGCTCGCCGGTCCCTCGGTGAGTAATGAGGTAAACATTGTTTTCCATGTCGGAAACGGAGGTCCAGCGGATGGTCACGTCATCTAGCAATAGTTCGTTCATACCACTCACACTACGACGGAATATATGGTCAACGCGACCATTAAAGATAGGCTCGGGACAACAGAAGATACAGTTCCAACGAATGGAGCACAGCATGAGCGAACTAGCATTCATCAAGATTGACCCCAACTCCACCGTGGCGCCGTACCAGCAGGTCCGGGAACAAATACTCTCCGCCATTGCTAAGGGAAAGCTTGCACCAGGTACAAAGCTGCCTTCAGTTCGGGCGTTGTCCGGGACGCTGAATCTGGCGGTTAATACAGTAGCCAAGGTATACAAGGAGCTAGAACTGCAGGGGGCCGTCGTCACCCGTGGTCGTCACGGCACCGTGGTACAGGCGGCCGACGATCGCGGTGAGCAGGAAGTCAGCGATGCCGCAGCAGACCTGGCTCGGATTGCGCAGCTATGGTCAGTGGATGAAGCGACCGCCGTGAAATACCTGCGTGCCGCTTTTAGCTCTTTGCCACGCTGAGAAATGACGAGCTTGATGTAGCGCGAGCTACCTAGTAGTGCGCCACTGGGCGCCATAGCGCTGTGATGTTCCGTATCAAGGAACGGTTCTAAAAGTTTGTGGATAACCCTCTTGGGCCTTTGAAATCTGGGTTTAGACTCTGGAACTAAATCAATGTTCCCGGGGCAGGAAAACACCATGAATTCGACTGCACATCGCCACGTAACTTCGAAAAGCATCACCGCAATTACCATCAGCGCACTGATCCTCAACGGTGCCTTGGCCGGTTGTACTGCCAACAAGACTGAATCCAGTCCCGCGCCTGCCGAGCAAGCCGAGAAAGCCGAGGAACAAGTTCCCGTTCCCGCGAGCTTTGCGTGGAAAACCGAAGAAGTTCTCGTATCGGATCCAACCGTAATTGACGATGTGGCCATTGCCTATCGACGTGTTGGCCCGCAGCTGGAAGTGATCGCGCGGAATCTGAAAAACGGTAAGCAAGTGTGGAAGGACGAGGCACTCGGTGCAGCCGATGCGCGGGGCATCAGTCCAAGTATCGAAACCGTAGAACATGATGGCAAGAACTACGTGGCCTATACCGGAACAAGAACGGACGCCGTGGGGACACTCTAGATCGTCGATGTTGCCACTGGTAAACCAGTGAAGATCAACAACAATTTTGAACTTTGGGGAAACCGGCCAAATGTCTGCGGCAAGACTTTCTGCACTGAAGGTTCAAAGGTGCGTAATGAGCAGTATCTTGACCATCAGCACATGAAATTTGATTGGTCCAGCAAGCAATGGTTCACGGTACCTGAGAACAAGCTCGAATTCGGGTACCAGCAAGGTGGGCGCCATCTGGGCGAAGGCATCTTCTCCTACTGGGACAAGAACGACAAACAGATGCGCAATTTCTCCAAAGGAACCAAGACGTTGTGGGAACGGCCCTACGAAGAAGTCTTCGCTAAAGGGTATTCAACATCCGGCGGCTGGAACTGGACAAGCGTAGAAAAAACAAAGAAATTCTGCTCGGCTCTGGCTCACACAGCCAGGGCGATTTCTTTGAAACCGATAAAAAGAGAGCTGAATACCGGCTTGCCGATCTGTCGAAACTTGTTGCGCTTGATGCGAAGACCGGAAAAACCTTGTGGTCCCAAGCGGGTATCTCGCCACGGTGCGGATTCGACTCGCCCCAAATAAACGAAGCCAATGACGACACAATCGTTATTTGCTACTACGACGGGGCAATCAAACACTGACGGCGAGAAAAGATGACTACTACTCGGTGGAAATAGACGATGCTGCGTGGAGCGCGGTTGCATTGGATGTGAAGACCGGCGGCAAAAAAGTAGCAATACAAACTTAGCGATCCTTACGACTACGATGCCAGGGTAGAAACGGCTGGAATACCGCGCGTCGACGATAATACCTCGATACTTCCACTCAGGGGTGGCGACAAAGCGGTTAGTAACGCCGATGGCACCGTTGTCCCATTGGCGGATGTTGTGGGAGAAAACGCAATTTGTTCGGAAGATCGCGAGCCATACTTTATTTACTCCGCGACCTTAGGTACTGAAGTACCAACGGAACACAAAGCATCGGGGGACACCAGCTTCGATGAGGCCGAAATAGTGTGTAAGCGCGGGACATGGAAACCGAGTAAGGGCATGACGACGGTACAAGAATTTCGACGGGCAGGGTACGACGAGAAAGAAGTTGTTGTACTCAACGGCTTAGAAGGCATGATGGCTTACCGAATGACGGCTACGGACGGGCAGTAAGGCGCAGATTGGCGCTCGCCGAATGCGTTGGTGAGCCTGTGAAAAAATTTCTGTGAGATAGAACCACTCGTACACTTATTCGAAGTAGTTTTCGATTAGTATGGGCTCGTGGCTACTACTGCAGACAGCAATAAAACAGATCTTACGCGCCTGATCGTCAAGGGCGCGCGTGAGCACAACCTTAAGAACGTAGACATTGATCTACCGCGTGACGCGATGATTGTCTTCACCGGGCTTTCCGGTTCCGGCAAATCCTCGCTCGCTTTCGACACGATCTTTGCCGAAGGTCAGCGTCGTTATGTCGAGTCACTTTCTGCGTACGCCCGCATGTTCCTCGGGCAGGTAGACAAGCCGGACGTGGACTTCATTGAGGGCCTTTCTCCAGCGGTGTCGATCGATCAGAAGTCGACCAGCAAAAACCCTCGTTCAACCGTCGGTACGATTACCGAGGTCTACGACTACATGCGCCTGCTCTGGGCCCGTGTTGGTCACCCACATTGCCCGATTTGTCATGAGCCGATCTCCAAGCAGACTCCTCAGCAAATCGTGGATCAGTTGATAGAGCTACCTGAAAAAACTCGTTTCCAGATCCTCGCTCCGGTTGTTCGTTCACGCAAGGGTGAGTTTGTTGACCTCTTTGCGGAGCTTTCCTCAAAGGGCTTCTCGCGTGCCCGAGTTGACGGCGAAACGATCCAACTTAATGATCCTCCGAAGCTTGCCAAGCAGGTTAAGCACACCATTGAGGTAGTGGTTGACCGTCTAGCAATCAAGGAAGATGCCCGACAGCGTTTGACGGATTCCATCGAGACGGCTCTGGGCATCGCCGATGGTCGAGTATTGGCCGACTTTGTTGACCTGGATGCCGATGATCCCAAACGTGTCCGCTCGTTCTCCGAAAATCTTGCGTGCCCTAATGAGCACCCGCTAGCCATTGATGAGATTGAGCCTCGCACTTTCTCCTTCAACAACCCATTCGGTGCTTGTGCTGCCTGCTCTGGTATCGGTACCAAGCTCGAAGTTGACGAACACCTGATCGTTCCCGATCCGGAGGTCACCTTGGCTGAGGGTGCTATCGCTCCGTGGTCACTGGGTAAGGCAACCACCGAGTACTGGAACCGTCTTATTGAGGGGCTCGGCCAAGAACTTGGCTTCAGCATGAGCACTCGGTGGAAAGACCTGCCAGCCACGGCTCGCGAAGCGATTCTCAGCGGTAAAGACCACAAAGTTGTTGTTCAGTACAAGAACCGTTTTGGCCGCGAACGCAAGTACTCCACTGGTTTTGAAGGCGTCATCTCCTACGTGCATCGCAAGCATGAAGAAACCGAGTCGGATCACGCTCGCGATCGTTACGAGCAGTACATGCGTCAGATCCCATGCCCTACTTGTGGTGGCGCGCGACTGAACCCAGCTTCCCTTTCGGTGCTCGTCGGCGGCCGTTCCATTGCAGAGGTTTCTGCCATGGACCTGCGCAGTGCAGCAAACTTCCTATCTAACATTGAGCTCTCAGCGCGTGAAGCGAAGATTGCAGCTCAGGTGGTTAAGGAAATCGACGCCCGCATGAAGTTCTTGCTGGACGTTGGACTGGAATACCTGACTCTAGAGCGTGCCGCCGGAACACTTTCAGGCGGCGAAGCGCAGCGTATTCGACTTGCCACCCAAATTGGTTCAGGCCTGGTGGGCGTGCTGTATGTTCTCGATGAACCTTCGATCGGTTTGCACCAGCGAGATAACCGACGCCTGATCGATACCCTTCTGCGCCTGCGCTCATTGGGTAATACTTTGATCGTCGTGGAGCACGATGAAGACACCATCGCTGAGGCCGATTGGATTGTTGACATCGGTCCAGGTGCGGGCGAGAACGGTGGCGAAGTTGTCCACTCCGGATCTGTCGAGGGACTCAAAGCCAATACACGCTCTTTGACCGGTGACTACCTGTCGGGGCGCAAGCAGATCGACATCCCTACCAAGCGACGCAAGGTTGATAAGGATCGCAAGCTCAAGGTCGTTGGCGCCAACGAGAACAACCTGCAGGACGTATCGGTTGAATTCCCGCTGGGTCTGCTTACGGCAGTGACCGGTGTATCTGGTTCAGGTAAATCGACCTTGGTCAACGACATCCTGTACAAGGTGCTGGCCAACAAGCTCAACGGTGCCAAGCAAGTGCCAGGTCGCCACACCCGAGTGTTGGGTTTGGAGCACTTGGACAAGGTCGTGCATGTTGACCAGTCGCCAATCGGTCGTACTCCACGGTCAAACCCTGCCACCTACACCGGTGTCTTTGATCATGTCCGTAAGCTTTTCGCGGAGACCAATGAAGCGAAGCTACGCGGTTACCAGCCAGGGCGCTTCTCATTCAACGTGAAGGGTGGACGTTGCGAATCTTGCTCCGGCGACGGAACGCTCAAGATCGAGATGAACTTCCTGCCTGACGTCTACGTTCCGTGCGAAGTTTGCCATGGGGCACGCTACAACCGCGAGACCTTGCAGGTGCTCTACAAGGGCAAGAACATCGCTGACGTTCTGAATATGCCAATCGCTGAGGGTGCAGAATTCTTCAGTGCATTCACCCCGATTGCGCGCCACCTTCGCACACTGGTTGATGTGGGCTTGGGCTACGTCCGCCTTGGACAGCCTGCCACCACTCTGTCCGGTGGTGAGGCTCAGCGCGTGAAGCTCGCCGCCGAATTGCAGAAGCGTTCCAACGGTCGGTCCATCTACGTTTTGGATGAGCCCACCACTGGTCTGCACTTCGAAGATATTCGAAAGCTGCTGCTGGTCTTGCAAAGCCTGGTCGACAAGGGCAACACCGTTTTGACCATTGAGCACAACTTGGACGTCATCAAGTCTGCCGATTGGGTGATTGATCTAGGTCCTGAAGGCGGATCCGGTGGTGGAACTATCTTGGCGACCGGAACCCCGGAAAAGGTAGCCAAGGTCAGCGAGTCGCATACCGGAAAGTTCCTCGCGGAAATCCTGTAGAACACGGTGCGCGGATCAGGGAAATATGCCTTTTCAGTCATGGATTCCTGACCCGCACCCGCTTCGTGGGAAGATAGCTAAGTGAATATGTCGGTAACAAGTGCGCTCTTCGATCTTGACGGGACTCTCGTGGACCCCGCAGGTGCCATTACTTCGGGAATTCGCCATGCCCTTGTGGCTCACGGATTAGCCGATCCGGGGAGTCACGAGTTGAAGCTTTGGTCGGTCCACCGTTGCAAGTGGGACTTCGAACCATTGAAGGCGTCACCGACACAAACATCGATCAAATCATCGCCACTTACCGTACGCGCTACGAAGAAGCCGGCATGGATGAGTCGAAGGTGTATCCCGGGATCATCGAGCTGTTGCAGGCACTGCGTCGCGCGAATATCTACGTTGCGGTCACGACGGCAAAACCGGTGAATATTGCCCGGTTGTTATTGGACCGCAAGGGATTGACCGAACACCTTGATGCAATCCACGGTAACGACGGTGAACACGGCGCCATGGGTTCAAGCAAGACACATATTGTTGCTGCCGCATTGAAAGACGCCGAGTTGGACGCGTCGTCCAGCGTAGTGATCGGCGATCGATACTACGATGTGGATGCGGCACGAGAAAATTCGGTCTCATCCGTCGGCGTAGCTTGGGGCTTCGCTCAAGGGGACGAACTTTCCCATGCTGACCTACTAGTAGACACCACGCAGCAATTGGCCGTAGCTCTGCTAGGGAAGCAGGCAGCTAAATCATTAGAACTTGAACCAAACGTCATGCAGGAAGGTGCAAAATAAATGAGCATCTACACCATGACCCGTTCTTCGATTCGCGGCGTCATCCATGGCGTGTGCCGTGCCGAGGTTACCGGACTTGAAAACGTCCCCAAGGAAGGCGGATTTATTGTCGCCTCCAACCACCTCTCCTTCTTTGACTCGCTCATTATCCAAGCCTTGACGCCCCGCGACGTGGCATTTTTTGCGAAGGCAGAATATTTCACAACTCCCGGAGTCAAAGGAAAGTTGATGAAGACTTTCTTCGAATCCGTAGGCTCAATTCCAGTACAGCGTGGTGAGCAGGCTGCCTCGGTGGCTGCCCTGGATTCACTAGTGGAGATCATCGAAGAAGGCGGGGGCATCGGAATCTATCCCGAGGGCACCCGCTCGCGCGACGGTAAGCTCTACCGCGGTCGAACCGGTGTGGGTTGGCTTGCGCTAACCACTGGTGTTCCTGTGGTTCCTGTCGGACTGATTGGTACTGAAAAGTTACAGCCTGCAGGTTCTAAAGGATTTAGGCCCGCAAAATTCCAGATTCGTTTTGGTGAACCACTGCAGTTTGACCAGCTGGGGCGCAAACATCCGCTGCCGCAACGTCGTCAGGCAACTGACCAGATCGTGGATGCGATTGCCGCTCTGTCCGGTCAAGAACGCGTGGATTCATACAACCAGTTACCTCCAGACGCGAAATGACCCATGGCTGATCCAGCAAGTTACCGTCCGAAAACTTCGGACATTCCAACTAACCCCGGTGTGTATCGTTTCCGTGACGAACACGGCCGGGTGATTTATGTTGGCAAAGCCAAAGTTCTCCGCAATCGACTGACGTCTTACTTCGCCAATCCAGATCGGCTCACGCCCAAAACACGGACCATGGTCTACACAGCAGGCAGCGTGGAATGGACCGTTGTTGGTTCAGAGCTTGAAGCTCTGCAGCTGGAGTACGTCTGGATCAAGGAATACAACCCGCGGTTTAATATCGTCTTCAGAGACGACAAGTCTTATCCCTATCTTGCGATCACGCTCAACGAGAAATACCCTCGTGCGTTGGTCATGCGTGGAGATAAGCGCAAGGGCGTTAAATACTTTGGCCCCTTTTACCCCGCCAAAGCAATCCGCGAAACTCTAGATACCCTGCTGCGTGTCTTCCCTGTGCGCAGTTGCGCCCCTGGTGTTTTTAAACGAGCAGAAGCCTCGGGGCGCCCGTGTCTGCTCGGATATATCGACAAGTGTTCCGCACCCTGTGTGGGCCGGATCTCCCAGGAAGACCACCGCCAGCTCGCCGATGATTTATGCACCTTCATGGGTGGCGAAGCAACCAAGTTCACCAAGGCACTAACGGTGAAAATGCAGGATGCTGTAGCGGAATTGGAATACGAAAAAGCCGCCCGCTACCGTGATGATATCGCCGCATTGAAGCGAGTCTTTGAACGAAACGCAGTGGTTTTGGACGACCGTACTGAAGCCGATATTTTCGGTGTGCACGGCGATGAATTGGAAGCATCCGTTCAGGTGTTCCATGTTCGAGACGGTCGAATCCGGTCACAGCGCGGTTGGGTTGTTGAGAAGGTCGCGGACGTAACCGACGCCGAATTTGTAGAGCAATTGCTCACCCAAATTTATGCTGACCACGCGGACCGCATTCCTCGTGAAATTCTTGTGCCATCCCTACCCGATGACATTAACGACGTGACGCAGTGGCTTTCAGAGCTACGCGGTTCCAAGGTTTCTTTGCGCGTTGCCCAACGCGGCGACAAGGCTGCGTTGGCCGGGACTGTGAAAGAGAATGCGGAACAGGCACTTCGACTTCACAAGTCCAAGCGTGCAGGGGACATCACAACCCGTTCCTTGGCCATGCAGGAACTTCAGGAAGCACTGGGTACCCAACAAGCACTACTGCGTATTGAGTGCTACGACGCGTCGCATACTCAGGGAACCAACGTGGTTGCCTCCATGGTGGTCTTTGAAGATGGGCTTCCGAAAAAGAGCGAATATCGTAAGTTCTCGATCACTGGGGATGCCGCACGCGACGATACCGCGAGCATGTACGACGTCATTTACCGACGCTTCAGCCGCTACCTCAAAGAGAAGGTTGACCCTGCCTCCTTTGCAACTGGTGCGGTGACCGAGGATGAGATAGGGGAGAGCACCAAAAAGAAGTTCTCTTACCCGCCGTCATTGGTGATCGTGGATGGTGGCCCGCCTCAGGTTGCTGCCGCGCAAAAAGCCATGGACGATCTGGGGATCGACGATATACCTGTAGTTGGTCTAGCTAAGCGCTTGGAAGAACTGTGGCTACCGGATGATCCGTTCCCGGTGATTCTTCCGCGCGCTTCTGATGCGCTGTACCTGGTCCAACGATTGCGCGATGAGGCGCACCGATTCGCCATCACCTTCCACCGTGAGAAGCGTGCCAAGTCCATGATTGCCTCTGATCTGGACGCTGTCCCAGGTCTTGGCAAAGCTAAGCAAGCAGCGCTGCGTAAGCACTTTGGCTCCATGAAGAAGATCCGTGCAGCAAGTATTGCTGAACTGGTTGAAGTCCCAGGGGTGGGAGAGAAACTTGCGACAATCATCAAAGACTCCCTCGAAGATGCTTCACTTACTGGTGTGAATATGACGACAGGCGAAATTGTCGACTAGCCTTGGAATATGACCGCTGAGTATGAAGCCGTAAAACCGCCTGAGTCTGAACTGGTGATCGTAACTGGCATGTCAGGTGCCGGTCGAACCACCGTTGCCCACGCCTTGGAAGACCAGGGCTGGTATGTGGTGGAGAACCTGCCACCGGCCATGCTTGGCCCGCTGACTGAAATGATGAGCCGTTCGCAGGGATCCATCCCCAAGATGGCCGTAGTCATGGACGTGCGTTCCAAAGAAATGTTCCCGGAGATTCGCGACGCGCTAGCCAACCTGACAGCTAGCGGAGTGAAATTCCGACTGGTCTATCTCAACGCCAGCGATGAAGTTCTGATCCGACGATTTGAACAGGGTCGCCGCCCGCATCCGCTACAGGGTGACGGTCGAATTGTTGACGGGATTACCAAGGAACGCGGTATCACCGATCAGCTGCGCGAAGCCGCGGAAATCGTCTTGGACTCTTCAACGATGTCGGTGCACGATCTGGCGCGTTCGGTGACCGAGCTCTTTAGTGAGTCCGGTCCGATCATCCTACGCATCAATGTCATGAGCTTTGGCTTCAAATACGGTCTTCCAACCGATGCCAACTACGTGGCCGACGTGCGCTTCATCCCTAACCCACACTGGGTTCCAGAGTTGCGCCCCCAGACCGGACAGGACAAAGAAGTTTCTGACTACGTCTTGAACCAAGAAGGCACTAGCGACTTCATTGAGAACTACCTCAAAGCTCTTGAGCCTGTATTTGAGGGCTACCGCCGCGAAAATAAGCACTATGCCACCATTGCGGTAGGCTGCACCGGAGGAAAGCACCGCTCGGTTGCCACCACCATTGAACTTGGCCGACGATTGGCACAGTTCCCTAACGTTCGCGTGAGCATCAGCCACCGCGATCTAGGACGCGAGTAAAAACATGGCCTTTGCAACCGGTCCCATTTCGATTCAGGGACTAACCCGAGGCGACGATCAGCGCAACCCTTCAGTTGTCGCATTGGGCGGAGGGCACGGTCTGTCCTCCTCACTGTCGGCACTACGCCGACTGACTACCGAGCTCACCGCCGTTGTAACCGTGGCCGATGACGGTGGAAGTTCAGGGCGCCTACGTGGCTCCTTTGACGTGTTGCCACCGGGGGACTTGCGGATGGCTTTGGCTGCGTTATGTGACGACACCGATTGGGGCCGAACCTGGCGCGATGTCATGCAACACCGCTTTGCATCAGACGCGAACCTTGAAGAGCCACTGAACGGTCATGCGGTAGGAAACCTACTGATTTTGGCCCTGTGGGAACTTTTGGATAATCCAGTGGCAGGACTACGTTGGGCTGGAGCGTTGCTTGGCGCACGCGGCCAGGTTCTGCCGATGAGTACCATGCCGTTGTCCATCCATGGGGATGTGCTCGAATCCGATGAGAATGACTCGTTGGTTCGTCGAAGAATTGAAGGTCAAGCGAAACTGGCACGCGCCGGAGCCGGTGGTTTGGTCACCAATGTTCGTTTGGAACCAGCCGATGCGCCGGCATGCTCCGAGGCTTTGGAATCCATTGAGCTGGCCGACTGGGTCATCCTAGGTCCGGGATCTTGGTACACCTCGGTGCTGCCACATTTACTGTTGCCCGATATGCGTCAGGCAATCGCGTCAACTACAGCAAAAAAGCTGCTGACGATGAACTTGTCGATGGATACCGATGAGACCAACGGGATGGATGCTGCAGCGCATCTTGAAGTGCTCAGCCGCTATGCGCCAGAAGTAAAATTCGATGCGATTATTGCTGATGAATCCAAGATTGTAAATCGTCAGAGATTTGAGCTGGCAGCGCAAAAACTGGGTGCACGCGTCTTTTTTAGTACAGTAGGAGTATCTGACGGTCGTGCAGTGCACGACCCGTTGCGACTAGCGGCGGCCTATCACGAGGTGTTTACCGCGATCGGATCTTAGGAAGATCCTAGTAAGGGAGTTTGATTCATGGCATTGACGGCTTCCGTCAAAGACGAGCTGTCGCGAGTAGAGATTCGCAAACCTTCGGTACGTAAGGCCGAGGTTTCGACCATGCTGCGCTTCAGCGGGGACTTCATATTGTCTCCGGGCGAATTGTCATTGAAGCTGAGGTGGATCTCGCTGCAACTGCCCGTCGGCTTAAGATGGCCATCGGCGAGTTGTACGGCCACGAGGCAGAGATCGTTATGGTCTCAGGTTCCGGCATCCGTAAGGGTAGTCGTTACATCGTCCGCGTCGCCAAAGACGGAGAAGTGCTCGCTCGGCAGACTGGGCTACTAGATCAGCGAGGTCGACCTGTTCGAGGTTTGCCTTCGGTGATCGTTAACGGTTCCACGGCCGATGCTGAAGCAGTCTGGCGCGGCGCCTTCTTATCGCACGGTTCCTTGACCGAACCCGGGCGCAGTTCTGCATTGGAAATTACTTGCCCCGGCCCAGAGGCAGCATTGGCGCTTGTTGGCGCGGCTCGACGTTTGGGTCTGACGGTCAAGGCCCGCGAGGTGCGCGGCGTTGACCGTGTGGTGATCCGCGACGGCGACGCAATTGCGCAGCTTTTGACCCGCATGGGTGCCCACGATGCCTTGATGGTGTGGGAAGAACGCCGCATGCGTAAAGAAGTTCGTGCCACGGCCAACCGGCTGGCAAACTTTGATGATGCCAACCTGCGTCGCAGTGCCCAGGCAGCAGTTGCTGCTGGCGCTCGCGTAGAACGCGCACTGAGCATTCTTGGCGAGGAAGTTCCTGAGCACCTTCGCTACGCTGGGCTGCTTCGCTTGGAGCACAAACAAGCTTCCCTCGACGAGCTCGGTCGTATGGCTGAGCCCCCAATGACTAAGGACGCCATAGCTGGTCGAATTCGTCGCTTGTTGGCCATGGCTGACAAGAAGGCCAGTGATCTGGGAATACCAGGCACGGAGTCCAGCGTTCCAGTAGACGAACTGGAACATTAAAAATGTCCCCGTGGGAGCCCTCCTACGGAGATTCATCCGAAAGAGAAAATTGAGGAGAATCATGGCTGTATATTCACTGCCAGAACTGCAGTACGACTACGCTGCACTCGAGCCAAACATCTCGGCTCGCATCATGGAGCTGCACCACTCCAAGCACCACGCAACTTACGTTGCTGGCGCTAACTCGGCACTGGAACAGCTGGCTGAAGCCCGCGAAAAGGGCGAATTCGGTAACATCCCGAAGCTGTCCAAGGACCTGGCATTCCACTTGGGTGGACACACCAACCACTCGATCTTCTGGAACAACCTGTCCCCAGAGGGTGGCGACAAGCCAGAGGGCGAGCTGTCCGCAGCAATCGATGAGTTCTTCGGCTCCTTCGATAACTTCCGCGCTCACTTCACCGCAGCAGCAATGAGCCTGCAGGGCTCGGGCTGGGCTGTACTGGCGTACGACGCACTTGGTGGCCAGCTGGTTATCGAGCAGCTCTACGATCAGCAGGGCAACATTCCAGTGGCAACCACCCCACTGCTGATGCTGGACATGTGGGAGCACGCCTTCTACCTGGACTACGTCAACGTGAAGGCTGACTACGTTAAGGCTTTCTGGAACATCGTGAACTGGGCAGACGTTCAGGCACGTTTTGAAGCAGCTCGTAAGGGTGCAGCTTCGCTAATCGTTCCAGGTAAATAAGTAATCTGGTAAGTTAGCTCACATTCTGCGCTTAAATAGCGTAGTATGTTTCAAGTGTGTTGCGGATCCCGGTGATCCACTGGGATCCGCAAAGCACGGCACAACGGAGTGTCCTTCAAAGAAGGCCACTTCCGTTTGCGGACGGTCGTGGCACAATCATCCCGTTTAGAGGAGATAGTCACGTGACAACTCGTGTTGGTATCAATGGTTTTGGCCGTATCGGACGCAACTTCCTGCGTGCAGTATTGGCACACAAGGCAGACATCGAAATTGTCGCCGTCAACGACCTTGGTTCAATCGATTCGCTTGCTCACCTGGTGAAGTTTGACTCTGTACTCGGCCCAGTGGGCGAGGCAGTATCCGTAGATGGTGACACCATCGTTGTCGGAGAACGTCGCATCAAGGTACTTTCCGAGCGCGATCCAGCAAACCTTCCATGGGGTGAATTGAACGTCGACGTCGTCATCGAGTCGACTGGTTTCTTCACCAAGGGTGCAGACGCCGGCAAGCACATCACCGCCGGTGCAAAGAAGGTTATCATCTCGGCTCCGGCCTCCGATGAAGACATCACCATCGTGATGGGTGTTAACCAGGACAAGTACGATCCTGCAAACCACAACATCATCTCGAACGCATCATGCACCACCAACTGCTTGGCCCCACTGGCCAAGGTTCTGAACGATGAGTTCGGCATTGTTGATGGCCTGATGACCACCATCCACGCATACACCGCTGACCAGCGCCTGCAGGATGCACCTCACAGCGACCCACGTCGTGCACGTGCTGCTGCATTGAACCTGATCCCTACTTCGACCGGTGCTGCTAAGGCTATCGGCGTAGTAATGCCAGAGCTCAAGGGCAAGCTGCACGGTTACGCAATGCGCGTTCCAGTTCCAACCGGCTCGGCAACTGACCTCACCGTCAACCTTGCTCGCACCGCAACCGTTGAAGAAATCAACGCTGCATTCGAAAAGGCTGCTTCTGAAGGTGCTTTGAAGGACGTTCTGGAGTACTCGACTGATCCACTGGTTTCCACTGACATCGTCACCAACCCACACTCCTCGATCTTCGACTCCGGTCTGACCATCGTTATGGGCAACAGCGTGAAGGTTGTTTCGTGGTACGACAACGAGTGGGGCTACTCCTCACGACTTGTTGACCTTGTCGGATTCGTGGGATCAAGCCTCTAGTCGATAACCTAGAGATATGTCTTCTCACACTATTGACGAATTGATCGCTGACAACGGTGTCCGCGGACGGCACGTTCTGGTCCGCAGTGACCTGAACGTGCCGCTCGACGGTGCAACTGTGACCGATGACGGCCGCGTACGCGCATCTTTGCCGGTCATCACCAAGCTAGTTGAAGCAGGTGCAAAGGTCATTGTTATGGCGCACCTGGGCCGCCCTAAGGGGCAGTTCGATGCGAAGTACTCGATCGCACCTGCAGCACAGCGCTTGAACGAACTTGCCGACTTTGATGTAACGGTTGCCGAGGATGTTGTGGGCGAATCCGCTCGCAAGGCCGCGGCAGACCTTGCTGAAGGTTCTGTACTGGTTCTTGAAAATGTTCGCTTCGATGCTCGCGAAACCTCTAAGGTTGACGCAGAACGCGAAGAGTTCGCCAAGGAATTGGCTGCTCTGACCGGCGAAAACGGCGCTTACGTGAACGACGCTTTTGGCGCCGTACACCGCAAGCACGCTTCGGTTTATGACATCGCAAGCTTGCTCCCTAGCTACCAGGGTGACCTGGTTGCAACCGAAGTCAAGGTTCTCAAGACCTTGACTGAATCTCCTAAGCGCCCCTATGTGGTGGTTCTGGGTGGTTCTAAGGTTTCGGACAAGCTTGCAGTTATTGACAACCTGCTGGGTAAGGCCGATCAGTTGCTGATCGGTGGCGGCATGGCTTTCACCTTCCTCAAGGCTCAGGGCTACGCCATTGGCGGCTCGTTGCTTGAAGAAGACCAGATTTCCGTCTGCGAAGATTACCTCAAGCGCGCTGAGCAGCTCGGTTGCGAGATCATCGTTCCTGTTGACGTTGTAGTCGCCGAGAAGTTTGGTGCCGACGCCGCACACGAAATCTTGCCAGCTGACGAGATCGAAGAAGCGAGCTTCGGTTCCAACGGATTGGGCCTGGATATCGGACCTAAGTCGGCAGAGCAGTTTGCAAGCTACATCACCAGCGCAAATACCGTGTTCTGGAATGGCCCAATGGGCGTATTCGAGATCCCGGCATTCGCTGAAGGTACCCGCACTGTTGCTCAGGCACTGGCCAACTCGGAAGCGTTCAGCGTTGTCGGCGGTGGCGATTCAGCCGCAGCCGTACGTGCCCTGGGCTTCTCGGAGGACGACTTCGGTCATATCTCCACCGGTGGCGGAGCATCCTTGGAGTACCTCGAAGGCAAGACCCTGCCGGGCGTTGCCGCATTGGAAGGTTAAGAAATGACCATTTCGCAGAACGGCGCCTTTGTGCGCCAGCCGCTGATCGCTGGCAACTGGAAGATGAACATGGACCACGTCCAGGGCATCACCCTAGTCCAGAAGCTTGCGTGGACCCTCAAGGACCACGAGCACAACTACGATCGTGCGCAAGTTGCAGTATTCCCGCCATTCACGGACATCCGTGGTGTTCAGACCTTGGTTCTGGGCGACAAGCTGGACGTCGTTTACGGCGCTCAGGATTTGTCTGCACAGGATTCGGGTGCGTACACCGGCGAAATTTCGGGCCAGTTCCTGAAGAAGCTCGGTTGCACCTACGTTTTGGTAGGTCACTCCGAGCGTCGTGAATACCACAACGAAACGAACGACGTAATTGCTACCAAGTTGGCGGCTGCTTACCGTCACGAGCTGACCCCAATGCTTTGCGTTGGAGAAGGCTTGGAAGTTCGTAAGGCTGCGGAGCACGTAGAGTTCACCTTGAACCAGTTGGCTGAATCGCTGGAAGGCGTGAGCGCTGAACAGGCAGAAAACCTGGTCATCGCTTACGAGCCAGTGTGGGCCATCGGTACCGGTGAAGTTGCAGGTCCTGCAGATGCTCAGGAAATGTGTGCAGCAATTCGCGGTGCACTTGCCCAGCGTTACGGCCAAGAAATCGCTGAGAAGACTCAGCTGCTCTATGGCGGTAGTGTTAAGGCTGCGAACACGGCAGCGATCATGCGCGAGCGTGACGTTGACGGCGTGTTGGTTGGCGGAGCCAGCCTCGACGCTGAAGAGTTTGCTAATATTGTCAGGTTCGAGCAACACCTCGTAACCGACTGAATCTAGCTAAGGAACCGTCGACTTGGATATTATCAAGATCATCCTGCAGGTACTGCTGGGCATCACAAGTGTCCTGCTAACCCTCCTGATCCTGCTTCATAAGGGTCGTGGTGGCGGTATGTCGGACATGTTCGGCGGCGGCATGACCAGCTCTATGGGCTCTTCAGGCGTTGCCGAGCGCAACCTGAATCGCATCACCATTATTCTTGGTCTTGTCTGGGGCGCCGTGATTATCGGCCTAGCCCTAGTCCTGAGGTTCAGCGCCGAGGCCTAAGCGAACCTTAGATCATCAGCTGCCAATGGGCGCCTTCCACATCATGTGGAAGGCGCCCATTGAGTTTAACAACGTGCGCGCTAAAGACCGGTACTGAGCACCACAACGCTATGAGCCTTGGCAGCGTAACTCTCTGTCACTGCGTCCACCGCGTCCGCCGAGTGTTCAGGCTCGGCGCTGTCCAACTCGATCTTCCATTGAGCTTCGCCCTCCGCAGGAAGCGCAAAGTCGCAGTGGTCGCCAAAGTTGAAAATGATCAGCACACTACCGGTGAGTTCTTCACCGCGTGGATCCTGGGCGCAACCGCGAAGCTGGAGAGCCAACGAACGGAAGGCCGGATCTTTCCAGTGCTCGGCGGTGGGAGCAGATCCACCCGGGCATAACCAACGCACGTCCTTAAACCCGTCGGCGCGCACCTTTCCGTGCAAGAAGCCACGCTGGCGCAGCAACGGGAGTCGCCGGCGTACATCAATGAGCTGACGTACATAGCTGATCAGCTCCCAGTCTGGTTCAGACCAGTCGATCCACCCCAACTCATTGTCCTGAGCGTAGGCGTTGTTATTGCCCGACTGGCTATTGCCCAGTTCATCGCCCGCCAGAAGCATAGGCACACCCTGTGCCAAAAGCAGGGTGGCGAGCATCGCGCGCACACGCAAGCTGCGCGCCGCAACGATCTCCGGGTCGTCGGTCGGTCCTTCTACTCCATGGTTATCGGAGTAGTTCTCACCGTGGCCATCCCGATTCTCCTCTCCATTGGCCTCGTTATGCTTCTGCGCATACGAGACGGTATCACGCAAGGTGAACCCGTCATGGGCGCTGATGAAGTTCACTCCCGCGAGGGTAGTGCGACCGGAGTCATCAAAGAGGTCCGCGGAACCCAATAGTAAGGAACCGAAGTTGGCTTCACCGAGCACTTCGCCACGCCAAGCCCGACGTACCCCATCGCGGAAGCGATCGTTCCACTGAGCGAAGGGGGCAGGGAAGTTGCCCAACTGGTAACCGCCCGGACCAAGATCCCACGGTTCGGCAATGAGCTTCAGCTCGGCGAGCACCGGATCTTGGGCGATGGCCTGCAGGAAGCTGCCTTCCGGTTAAAGCCTTCGGGGCCTCTCGCTACCGCGGTGGCCAGGTCGAAGCGGAAACCGTCAACGCCGAAAGTTTGTGCCCAGTAGCGCAGGCTGTCCATCACCATGCGCAGCACTATCGGGGTATCAACCGCCAGCGTATTGCCGGTTCCGGCGTCGTTAATGTAGTGGCGCTGATCTTCGGCTAACCGAAAGTAGCCAGCATTATCCAGACCACGAAGATTCAGCGTTGGACCTTGATCTCCGCCTTCGCCGCTGTGGTTGTACACCACGTCAAGAATGACTTCGATGCCAGCTTCATGCAGGGTATAAACCAGTTGGCGAAGCTCAGCGATCGCATTATTTTGGGCATAGCGCGGTTCCGGAGCGAACCACGCCACCGGCTGATAACCCCAATAGTTGCGCAGCTCTTTCTCAACGATGTGTGCATCGTCGAGGAAGGTCTGCACCGGCAGAAGTTCCACGGCATTAACACCCAAGGAAACGAGGTGTTCAATCACCGCTGGATGGCCCATGCCGGCATAGGTTCCACGTAACTGCTCGGGAACGCTTGGATGCGCAGCCGAGATGCCTTTCAGATGAGTCTCGTAAATCACCAGATCAGCCAGGTCGTGGCCTGGGCGGTTGCTGGCAGGCTCCGGTCCCGTGGGCGTCGCGGTAATGATGCCGTGAGGTACCACCGTGGCACTGTCGCGCAGATCCAGCACAGGTTCGAGCTCTTCGTTTTCTGCCGGCTCGGTGCCTTCCATCAGTTCGTGATAGCGCACCGGACGGTCCAACGACCGAGCATAAGGGTCGATGAGCAATTTGTTGACGTTAAAGCGCAAGCCATCGTTCGGCCGGAACTCACCGTCGGCGCGCAGCCCATAGCGCGCGCCCGCCCCTAGACCGCCAAAATGGGCATGCCAAATGCCATCTTGACAGTAGGGGAGAGCAAGGCGCTGCTCGGGCTCCTGATCATTATCGGAGAACAGACAAAAGTAAAGCGCGGTGGCCAAAGGCGCGTAGACGGCAACGTTAATCCCGGCAGAATCCACGGTGACACCTAGCGGCCAGGAGCGGCCGGGGGACGCCGTGCCCGCCGGGGTTCTGGTCATGAGATGAGTTCCGTAAATAGCTGAGCATAGACGGCCGCCGATGTGCCCCAGTCCACCGGGGTGTGCAACCCCTGATCGCGCAGGCGCTCCCAGGCTTGAGTATCGGCATACAAGTCCACTGCTCGGCCTAGGGCAAAGCCCAAGCCTCCGGCATCGATGTCACTGAAGGTGAAACCGGTGGCAGTCCCATTTGCCAGATTCTCTGGCGTGGCATCCACGACGGTGTCACGCAGACCACCGGTCGCGGCCACCAACGGAATAGCGCCGTAGCGCAGCCCGATTAGCTGGGTCAGCCCGCACGGTTCAAAGCGTGAAGGAACCAACACTAAATCTGCTCCGGCATATAACCGGTGGCTCAGCCGTTCGTCATAACCGATGTGCAATCCCACCGAGCCTGGATAGCGGGCCGCTAGCTCGCCCAGGGCATATTCGTAGCCGGGGTCGCCGGAACCCAGTACGATGACTGCACCACCGGATTCGATGAAGGTCGGTAGCTTCTCCAGCAACAGGTCTACACCCTTTTGATGGGTGAGTCTGGTGACCACCACAGCCAACGGACCAGAAGGATTTTCGAGAGAGAACTCGTCGAGCAGCGCTTGACGGTTTTCTGCCTTGGCCGTTGAATCCACCGCGCTGTAGTTGGTAACCATCGGATCCGTGGCAGGGTTCCAGACTTCGGTATCAATGCCATTGAGGATGCCCTTGAGCTCGCCGCGCTCGCCCCGCATGGACACTACACCCTCAAGCCCAAAGCCGAACTCCGCGCGGGTCAGCTCCTGAGCATAACTCGGGCTCACGGTGCTCACCTGTGAGGCATGAACCAGTCCCGCCTTCAGCGTGCTGACCAGCCCGTGGTACTCCAAGGCCTCCGAATGGAAGTCCCAGGTGGGAAGGTGCAGTGCATCGAGTTGATCGGGACCAAAAACGCCTTGGAAGGCAATGTTGTGGATGGTCAGCAGGCTTGGGATCGAGGAGCCGGCATACTTCAGGTAGGAAGGCACCAGCCCGGCCTGCCAATCGTGGGCGTGCACCACATCGGGGCGCCAACGATCACTCGTTCCCTCGATTGCAATCCGCGCAGCCACCCAAGACAGTGCGGCAAAACGTACATGGTTATCGTGATGGTCGTGCCCATCAACCACGTACGGGCCGCCGGGCCGGTCAAAGAGATGCGGCGCATCCAGCAACAGCAGGTCTAGGCCTTCGTAGCGACCGGTCCGGACTGAGGCTGGGCCGCCAAAAGGTTCTCTTCTCGCCAAATTCGTCGGGTACGCCCTACCTGCTCCAGCACGCCAGGATAAGCGGGCATCAAGATGCGGGTGCGCCATCCCAGTGGTAGTAGGGCAGCGGGCAGGGCGCCAACTACATCGGCCAGACCGCCGGTTTTGACCAGCGGTGCACATTCGGAAGCAACAGACAGCACACGGCGTTGTCGTTGAGCCATCGGTTCTTATTCTCCCTTCAGCTGCTCTGGGCTCAATTTCAAGGCCCCGTCGAGCACTGCAGCACGGCGGTCGAGCATCGGCTGGGTGATCAGCACAACCCCGGAATCTGTGCGACGGAACCATTTTGAATCCTCGACCGGATCCTGGCCAACGACCAGACCCTCAGGAATGTGCACCCGGCTGTCGATCACACATTTGGTCAGATCGGCGTTGCGGCCCACATCGACGTTTGGCAGGGAGACCACTTGATCCAGCTTCGAGAAGGAGTGCGCTCGGTTTCCGGTAAACAACAGCGAACGGTGAACATCGGCCCCGGAAAGGATGCAATTTCCAGAGATGAGCGACTCGATGGCTTGCCCACGTCGCGCTTCATCGTCGTGGATGAATTTTGCAGGCGGGGTCAACTCGGCGTAGGTCCAGATGGGCCAGGTGTTGTCGTAAAGATCCAGCGAAGGGACGACCTTGGTGAGATCCAGATTCGCCTGCCAGAAGGAATCGATAGTACCGACGTCGCGCCAGTACGGCTCGGTTTCCAGTCCGCCCATGACGCAAGAATCGGTGAACTTGTGGGCGTACGCACTGCCGTTGCGCACCACAGAGGGAATCAAATCGTGGCCAAAATCGTGGCTTGAGCTTGGATCTTCGGCGTCGTTGAGCAACAATTCGCGCAGGAATTTCCAGTTGAACACGTAGATGCCCATGGAAGCCAGTGCCATATCTGGATTCTCCGGCATGCCCGGAGGATTAGCCGGCTTTTCGAGGAAGTCCACGATGCGCCCATTGCGATTAACATGCATCACGCCAAAGCCGGTAGCCTCCTCGCGTGGCACCGTTAGGCAGCCGACTGTCACGTCGGCTTTGGTATTCACATGCTGGTGCAGCATGACCTCGTAGTCCATCTTGTATACGTGGTCACCGGCCAAGATGATCACGTACTCGACGTCGTAGTCATCAACAATATCGATATTTTGGGTGACCGCATCCGCGGTGCCCAGGTACCACTTGTTTTCCTGCACGCGCTGGCTGGCTGGCAGGATATCCAGGTACTCGTTGCGTTCGGAACGGAAAAAGCCCCAGCCACGCTGCATGTGGCGGATCAGCGAGTGTGCCTTGTACTGGGTGGCCACCGCCATTTTACGTACCCCAGAATTTAGGGCGTTGGACAGCGGGAAGTCGATAATCCGCGAGTTGCCACCAAAGTGGACCGCCGGTTTGGCCCGGCGGTCGGTGAGCTCTTCGAGCCGGCTTCCACGGCCACCGGCAAGAACGAAGGCCATCGCCTGGCTGGAAAGGCGCGGTGGTGCACCGGTCAGGTGACGAGTATCAGGTGCTGAATTCATGAGCGTTCCTCCACAAAATAGATTGCCGATAAAGGTGGGAGTGTGAGTAGTGCGGATTGTGCTTCGCCGCCCGCGGGGACGGCTTCGGTTTCGATCGCCCCGCCGTGGCCGCGGTTGGCCCCGTGGTAGCTCTCGGAATCGGTATTGAGGGCCTCAACCCAGCGTCCGGCCACCGGGAATCCGATACGGAAACCGGTGCGATCAACCGGGGTGAGGTTCACGACGACAACTACGTGCGCGTCGCCTGGCTCGCCACGGCGCAGCCATGCGAACACCTGGTGTTCAACGTCGTCGACCAGCAGCCATTGGAACCCTTCGGCACTTGTATCGCGCCGATGCAGGGCGGGTTGCTCGCGGTAGAGCTTATTCAAATCGCGTACTAGGGAGAGCGCCCCAGCATGACCGGGATCGTCAAGCGCATCCCACTCGAGTTGCCCCTGGAAGTTCCATTCGCTGCGCTGCCCGAACTCTTGGCCCATGAACAAGAGCTTTTTGCCCGGGTAGCCCCACATGTAGCCGTAGAAGGCCTTGAGATTGCCAAGTTTGTCGGCGTGGTTTCCGGGCATCCGCGAGTACATCGAACCCTTGCCGTGCACCACCTCATCATGGCTGATGGGCAGCAGGAAGTTCTCGCTGAAGGCGTAGGTGATGCCAAAGGTCAGCTGGTTGTGATGATGTTTGCGATAGACCGGATCCTTGCCGAAGTACTCCAGCGAATCGTTCATCCAGCCCAGATTCCACTTGTAACCAAAGCCCAGACCGCCGGCATCCACCGGGCGGGTGACTCCGGGGTAGGAGGTGGAGTCTTCAGCGATCATCGTGATGCCTGGATGTTGTCCATAGCTGGCCACATTGGTCTGCTTCAGGAATTCGAGCGCCTCATAGTTTTCGTTGCCGCCGTCCTTATTGGCAATCCACTCGCCGTCCTTACGCGAGTAGTCGCGGTTGATCATCGATGCGACCGCGTCTACGCGTAACCCGTCGAGGTGGTACTCATCAAGCCAGTACAGCGCGTTGGCCACCAGGAAATTGCGCACTTCTGGGCGGCCGTAGTTATAGATCAGCGTGTTCCAGTCCGGATGGAACCCTTCACGCGGATCGAGGTGTTCGTACAGTGCGGTGCCATCAAATCGGCCCAGTCCGTGTTGGTCGGTGGGGAAGTGCCCGGGTACCCAGTCGGCAATGACCCCGAGCCCGCGGGCGTGGGCGGCATCAACAAATGCCGCGAACTCCTGCGGCGTGCCGTAACGGACGGTGGGGGCGAATAACCCGACCGGCTGGTAGCCCCAGGACCCGTCAAAGGGATGTTCGCTTACCGGCAGCACCTCGATGTGGGTGAAGCCCAGGTCCGCCACATAGTCCACAAGTTGTGTTGCCAGCTGCAAGTAGCTTAGTGACTTGTTGGTGTTGCCATCGCGACGCCACGAACCTAAATGCACCTCATAGATGCTGATCGGGGCATCAACCGCGTTGATCGACTCGCGCCGGGCGACCCATTGTTCATCCTTCCAGTCATGGGCGCCAAGGGTGCGAACCACTGAACCGGTGGCAGGCGGATGCTCGGAGCCGAAGCCGACCGGATCGGCCTTTAACGGCAGCACTTGCCCGTCCTGGCCAAGTAGCTCGTACTTGTAGACCGTGCCCTCATTATGCCCGGGTAGGAAGAGTTCCCAGACGCCGGTGGCTCCACGCAAGCGCATCGGGTGGACGGTGCCGTTCCAGGAGTTGAAGTCTCCGACCACGGAGACTCGGGTTGCGTTGGGTGCCCAAAGGGCAAAGTGCACACCGGGCACTTGCTCGTGGGTGATCAGGTGCGCGCCGAGCGTCTTCCACAGGCCATGGTGCTCACCTTGCCCAATTAGATGTTCATCAAATTGGCCTAACACCGGGCCAAAGCGGTAAGCGTCCTCGCGTTCCTCCACGTAGCCCGAGGGCCAATGGATGCGCAAACGGTAGTACGGCAAGGCTGGCCCGGTGAACAGCGCCGGATCGCTAGGGTGTGCCTTCAGCTGCACTTCGTCGGTGGCGTTAAACAACCACAGTTGCTCAGCCCCGGGAATGCGCACCCGAACCTGCTTGCCATCTTCGGTGGGACCGAGCATCGCAAACGGGTCCGGGTGCCGACCCTGCGCCAACAGGTGAACCTGTTGCACGTCGAGCACCGAAAGACTCTTGCCTTCGTTAGTCACTGGGACTCCTAGTCGATTCAATTGCTCTCATCCAAACACACTGAGAGCACGCTCAATTCAAGATGACGCAGGTCACGACAGTATTACTCATCGTGTCGTGGAGGCGCGGCCTAAAGTGCGGATTCCACGTCCCAAATTTGCGTCATATATTCGCGAATTGAGCGGTCAGAGCTGAAATACCCCATACGGGCGATGTTCAGGATCGCCATGCGCTGCCAGCGTTCAGGATCGGCGTAGCAAGTGGCCACCTCACCCTGCGCCCGGTCGTAGTCCTCAAAGTCTGAGGCCACCAAGAACCAGTCACTGTTCCACATCGAGTCGAGCAGCCCGTCATAACGATGGTGATCCTCGGGGCTGAAGGTGCCCTCGGCAATAGCCTGAAGCACATCGCGCAGGGTTTGGCTGGCTTCCAGAGCGGTGCGTGAGTGATCGGGTTGAGCCCGGCGTTCGGCGACCTGTTCGGTAGTGAGCCCAAAGAGGAAGAAGTTTTCTTCTCCCACGTGCTCACGGATCTCAACGTTCGCCCCGTCCAGGGTACCGATGGTCAGCGCACCGTTAAGCGCAAACTTCATGTTGCCGGTGCCAGAGGCTTCCATGCCGGCCGTGGAAATCTGTTCGGACAGATCCGCGGCCGGGATCAGTTTCTCAGCCATCGAGACGCCGTAGTTTGCTGGGTACACCACGCGTAACAGGTGCGAGGTCTCAGGGTCGTTGTTAATAACCTCGGCAACGTCGTTGATCAGCTGAATGATCAATTTGGCCATGTGGTAGCTCGGGGCTGCCTTGCCGCCGAAGATCTTGACACGCGGGACCCAATTGGCCTGCGGGTCGCGCTTGATCCGCTGCCAGTGCGCAATGGTCCACAAGATGTTCAGCAGCTGACGCTTGTACTCGTGCAGTCGCTTCACCTGGGCGTCGTACAAGGCATCGGCAGGCAATTCGATGCCATGTTCCTTGGCGAGCCAGCCGGTGAAATGTTCCTTGGCTTGAAGCTTGCTACGGCCGAAGGCGGCGCGGAAGGCTGGATCCTCGACGTAAGGCTCCAGATCACGAAGTCGTTCCAAGTCGGTTTCCCAACCGGCGCCAATAGTATCGGTAATCAACGCAGCCAATGATGGGTTGGCTAGCTTAAGCCAGCGACGCGGAGTGATGCCGTTGGTGATGTTCACGATGCGCCCGGGGTGCAGGGCGTTGTGTACCGGGAACAGGTCCTTGCTGACCAGTTCGGTATGCAGCGCCGAAACGCCGTTCACCTTGTGGCTGGTGGCGAAGGCCAGGTCGCCCATGCTGACCTGGTCGTGGCTGATCAGGCGCACTGGGTCCGGGGATGATCCCTGCAGTTCAACAAACTGGGTGTCCAACGTTTCGATGATCTGCAAGTGGCGTGGAAGCACCTTGCGCATCAAGCCCACACTCCAGCGCTCCAGGGCCTCGGGCAGCAACGTGTGGTTGGTGTAGCCCAAAACTTCGGTGGCAGTCTTCACTGCCGAATCGAAGTTCACGCCGTGCTCGTCCACCAGCAGGCGGATCAGTTCCGGGCCGGCTATCGCTGGGTGGGTGTCGTTCATCTGGATGGCAACAAACTCCGGGAGCTTGAGCAAATCCTGATGCGTGGCGAGGTGGCGGCGCAGGATGTCCTGCACGGAGGCGGAGGTCAGGAAGTATTCCTGGGAGAGCCGTAGCTCCTTGCCGCCTTCGGTGGTGTCGTTCGGGTAGAGCACTCGGCTCAAGCTTCGCGCCAATGCCTCGGGCTCGGATGCAGCAGCAAAGTCGCCGGCGTTAAAGCGGTTCAGGTCAAAGAGGTCGGCGCTTGGCATGGCCGCCCAGAGGCGCAGGGTATTGGCCCACTGTCCGCCGTAACCAACCACTGGTGTGTCGTGGGCGGAGGCGAGCACCTTGGAGTTTGGTGACCAGATTGAGGCGCCGTCGTGTTCGGAGAGTTCGCCGCCAAAGCCCACTGGGTAGGCGGCTTCAGGGCGTGTGAAGTCCCACGGGTTGTCGGTAGCCAGCCAGTTTTCTGGGGTTTCGATTTGCCGCCCGTTTTCAAAGTGCTGGCGGAACAGTCCATGTTCGTAGCGCAGGCCGTAGCCGTACGCCGGACAGCCCATGGTGGCCATGGATTCCAGATAGCAGGCAGCCAAACGACCCAACCCACCATTGCCCAATGCCGCATCAGGTTCGCCCGCGGCCACTTCATCAAAGCTCAAACCGAATTCCGCAAGTGTCTGAACCATGACATCGCGTAGTCCCAGGTTGATTGCTTGGTCTTCAAGCAGTCGGCCGATCAGAAATTCCATCGACAGGTAGTAGACCCGTTTGCGGTCTTCGTCCCAGGTGCGGCGGGTCGCACCAAACCAAGGATCCACCGCGTAGTCACGGACCGTGTGGGACAGGGCCATCCGCCAGTCGAAGAGTGAAGCTTGTTGCGGACTCTTACCGACTGTGTACTGCAGGTGACGTAACAGTTCTTGGCGGAACTGTGCGGGTGTCGTCACCGGATTTGCGGCATTGGTATCGCGGAGATCTCGGGCATCAATTGGTTGCGACATGTACTGCTCCTGTTGGCTTAAGTGGAACGTGAGTTTCGAATTGTGGCGCCTGAAATGTGACATTACTATAGGGCGCGCAATCTGTCTGCGGTGGTTACTTCAATGAGTCAAAAAACGTGTCGGACGTCATATTCTTCATCGTCGTTCCGGACGAAATACACGCCAGCATTTTCGGACTGGCACTAGGGGAATGGAAGTTCGCTGAGAACGTTCAGCCAAATAGTTCGCTGAAGACAATCGCGGTACAAGAGGTGCGCCTCGTGCGCTGGCCTACCTCGCCAGAGATAAACCGCGCAGCTTTGCGTATCCGGTCATCCAAGTCCAAAAAGTCCGCCTACCGGTTCGTGGTCGGTAATCTTCTTCCTTCTCCTGCATTGCTGGCTGCTTGGCTCAGCCACGGCGGCGAAATCCGTCCAAGCAACTCGCGCAATTTAGAAAGTTGCATCTATCGTTGCCGCAATTTCGCCAGATTGTGGTGGTTTGTTGACTCTGAAAGGGCATCGAAGGCTCTCTAGGGAGGTATCAAGCGGCAGTCCTAGCGGCGATTGCTCTTTCGCTAGGTTGAAAAATGTCCTTGTCGGAAACTAATAGATGCGATAACATCTGGTGTGTAATATTCGACACTCGCAATGTCGATGGAGATTTTTTGAAGAAAATAACAGTGCGCTTGACGGCAATTATCGCGACGTATGCGGTTTTGTTCTCGTTAGTAGCGGTACCAGTGCAAGCGGTCGAATCTGTTAAGAGTGTTGGGTTACCTGCTGCGACGACGCCTTGTTCGTTCACTCCTGAAACTACTGCGGTTGACTTAGCGGAAAGTTCGACCGCTGCCGTTGATTCGGGGCCAGTTGTCGCGAACCCAGCATGCGCTGCGGTTGCAGGTTGGCAGAGAACATGTTCCGCGACGGGAAAAGTATATTCCAGAAATATCTGGGTGAACTTCAAATCAGGCACGAATCCGTGCAAAGGAGCGTATCTGGTACTACGCCGTAACGACGGAAAAATGAACAGAGTAGTAGATACACGTACCTATAAGAGTCTCAACGAATGGTGTGGCAAGAGACCTTTCGACTGTGCAGTCGCGACTGGAGGATTCTTTTTCATTGCCGGATTACTGATTGGTCCGTGGAATTCGTGACTAGGCCTCATTCTCTAATCGTGTTGGCTCTTCTTCTGATACTGTCGCTTGCTTTGGTAAACCTTCCCGAATCCATAGGTGCGTTTTCGCGAAATTGGTTGGCTGGTCTCTCGGGTTTTGTCCTTTGGCTAATCATGTTTGGCTCGCTGCGGAGGAAGAACAAGTAGTACCGAGCGGATTCTAGGGGTCTACGTATCACCAGTATTCATGGTCACGTCAGCCTGCCGTGCTTACAGGTGTGGCCTTCGTACCGAAACTGAGTGCTGAAAGCTAGCTAAAACCTAAGGTCAAAAGCCGCCAATGGGCGCCTTCCATGATGAGTTGAAGGCGCCCATTGAGTTTTGGGAGCTATGAAAATTGGGCGACGGCACCAATAACGCCTCGGCCGCAGCTGGGTTCTTACGGGAGCAACGGTTAGGCAAGGTTCTTACGGGAGCAACGGTTAGGCAAGTTGCCCAAAGGCTTCGTTATCGGCAACTGAACCGAGTACCAAGAGCTGATCACCAGTGTGTAATACCGTATCGCCCTCGGTATTTTCCATTCACCGTCTGCGTTTGTCGTTGCAGCGATGGTGACGCGGTACTTGTTGCGCACGCCGGCATCGCTGAGCTTAGTACCCTGCAGAATTGAAGGTGCGTCCATTTTGACCATTGCGTAGCCGGGATCGATTTCAAGGAAATCGATCAGCGATCCGCGTACAAGGTGCGCAACAAGCTTGCCCATGTCCTTCTCTGGGTACACGATGTGGTGGATACCTATTTGTTCAAGGACTAGACCATGTCGGTCATCTTGCGCTTTAGCCCAGATCTGCGGGATTCCCATGCTGACCAGCAGGGAACAACACAAAATTAATGATTGCCAGTGGCTGCCGACGGCAACAACAACTCGATCAAATTCATGAATCGATAATTGTTCCAGGGTCTCTCGGTTGGAATCATCTGCACGTACTACCTGAGTCAGTTCGCCGTTTAGGGCCTGAACGGTATGCTCCGGTTGATCAATGCCTAACACATGCGTGCCCGACTTCATCAGTTCTAGGGCCAAGGATTCGCCGAAACGACCCAATCCAATAACTGCTACAGAATCGGCATTAGCCAGTTGATTGTTCGTGTTGTGGACGTTCAATAGCTTAGCCGATGGCTGGTCTTTCTTTAGGTAGTTCGTAAAGAGCTTTACGATCGCGCATGGCTAGGGCTGAGACTAGTGAGAGTACGCCCACTCGGCCCAGATGCATGAGCACAACCAGCACCATCTTTGTGGGGGACGATAGTTCCGGGGTGATACCGGTTGATAGTCCCACGGTTCCAAATGCAGAAGTTGCTTCGAGGAGGCACCGATGAAGTGAGTATTCTGTGAGCAAGTTCAGGGCCATCGTTCCTGCGAAGACTGTCGCTACACCCAAAAGGGCCACGGTGATTGCTTGGCGGTGTACCGCGCGGGACAGACGCTTACCCATGGCATTCACGGCTGTTTCGCCACGAAGCTCGGTGATGATGATGAACAGTAGGATTGCCGCAGTAGTGATTTTGTTAGCATCAGCCGTACCGGCCGGTCTGCCACCAACAAACAACACATCCATGCCATGCCATGTAGCGGAATGCATGGCACCAATATCTATTGAATTGAAGCCTGCGGTACGTGTTTGAACGGACTGAAAGAAGCCGGCCAAAATCCGTGATTCTGGATTGAGTTGGCCAAGAGTTTCTGGGTTGTTCCACTCCATGACGGTGATGAATACCGTACCAACGACCAATAACAGCACCGTCATCAACACGACTAAACTGGTATTCATGGCCCACTTCAGCGCGTTTCTCCAGTGGTGCTTGAGCTGTACTAAAACTGGGAAGCCGAGGCCACCGAGGATTATGGCCACACTGATGGGAAGGCAGAGCTAGGGGTCAGCGACAAAATCCATCAAGTTATTGGTGTGCAGGGCGAAACCGGCTTTATTAAACGCAGAAACGGCATGGAAAACGCCCTGCGAGTAGCACAGCAACCGCCAGTTCAATTGTCAGGGACAACTTGATAATCATGATTGCTGCGGTGCGCACATCTGACCAGCTGACCGCGCTACTTTCTCGCTGTGTTGAGAGCCGGGTGAGATAACCTATTCGACCCATCACCAACATGCTGAGCACCGAGTCGACCAGCATTAATCCAAGTCCGCCAACCTGAATCAATATCAGGATCACGATCTTGCCGAATAAGGTGTAGGCAGTAGCCGTATCCACGACTGTTAAACCTGCAACGCACACCGCGGAGGTTGCGGTGAAATTCCCATCCATCAGTGATGTGAACTGCCCCGATGTAGTGGCCCATGGTTTTGAGAGGAGGAGTCAGCCGAAGAGCATCGCGGAGGCGAACATTATGGCCACAAGGCGTTCGGGTCTAGCCGAGGCGCTGCGACCCAGCGGGTCGATGCGCCAAGCAAGGGTAGAGTGCATATCCATCGCAATGGAAGAAGCGAGGTCGCGCATCGACGCTCGACCAGAAGCACGGATGAAATACTTAGCCTCGGCTGACCCAAGCCAAAGTGATCTGAGGCACTGTGAACTGTTGGTTTGAGGACGCCAACACGGTGCCATTGAAACTCCCATTTGCGTCGATTTTTACACTTGCAACTCGATGGTCGCTTGCGTCGCTTAGGAGCCCATCAACTCATGTACGCGCTGCGCGGTGCCCCATGACATGGTCACGCCACCGCCACCATGTCCGTAGGCAGCAATCACCGAAACCCCTTGAACATCCAGGCGTTCGAGCCGGATTGTTTCACGGGCAGGTCGTAAGCCAACCTTGTGCTCCAATACCTCGCAGTCTGCGAGGGCAGAGACTAACGTGGTCGCTCGTTTGAGAATATCGATGGATGTCTGTGGATCTACTTCAGGATTAGAATCATGGTCTACATCGATACCGCCGACGATAATGTCATCGCGGCGTGGAATAACGTAGATAACACCGTCTGGATGGTCATCGTCGCTGATCCACTCGGTGAGTCCAACGGTATTGGCTAGTCGCACTACTTGGCCGCGAATGGGGTAAACGCTGTCGTCATCACCCAATAACTCGCCGCCACGTAAACCTGCTGCTAGAACGACCACATCAGCTTCATCGGTGAATTCAGAGAGCGACTTAACTGTTCGCTCGATGAACCGTACCGAAAGATTTGTGCATTGGCCACGCAGCCAAGAAAGATATGTCGGCATGGTGATCACCGGAACTGTACCTGCCATGGCAGCCAAAGCGCCTTCGGGCAATATTTCCGGCTCAGCTGGAGCCGAGTCGGCTACAAAATTTGTCCAGGAACGGTCAGCATCGGCCCGGCGTTCAATGTCCATACCAAAACGTAGATCAACGCCGGTCTCTGGAATCAGCGACAAGGCTTGGAAGCGGGACAATGTGCGCGAGAGTAGCAGGTCGGCTGCCGGAGAGTTCTCTGAGTGGTAAGGGAACCAAATGGCCGCCGATACCGAAGAGACAGTCTGCAAGGTGTCTTGATCGCTGACCACAGTCACTTGGTAGCCATGGGAGGCCAGTTCGTGAGCGGTGGACAGCCCAATGACGCCGGCGCCAATGACGGTGACTTTTTGTGAGGATAACAGTTGCGGCATGTATTTCCTTCAAGGAGTTTGGTGGTTAGCGCAAAGGCCGGCCCCGCGAACCAAGAGGTTCAAGGGGCCGACCTTGCGGTGCTATTTAGAGCAGGGTTGAGGCGGCGCGATCCACAATCCAGCGGGTTGCTTCTGTGCCATGCACAGCGCTGGCCGGAACTGCCACTTCATTGATTTCATGGGAGGCTGCAGCCAAGGCCGGAGCCTTGTCCGCACCGGCAACAATCAACCACACTTCACGGGCGGTGTTGATGGTCCCCATGGTCAGGCTCACTCGATGTGGTGGCGGCTTGGGGGAGTTGTGCACCGCAATGGCACCCAACTCCTCAGAACGCGTGTGATTCGGGAACAAGGAAGCAACATGAGAGTCGGGACCCATACCCAGCATCAATACGTCAAAGACCGGGGAGGCTGCGCCTTCACTGGCTTCGGCGGCGAGCAACGCCGTGTAGGCCACGGCTGCTTCTTCAGCAGTCTCAAACTCATCAGTTGATCCCATAGCGTGCACCGTGGCACGATCCAAGCCCAGCTGATCTAGAGCTGCGAAGAGTTCCTCCGCCTGCAAAACGTTGCGATCCGGTGAATCAGCGGCAACAAAACGCTCATCTCCCCACCAGAAGTGCACCTGAGACCAGTTGACCGAAGCCTTTGCTGGGTTCTGTGCCACTGCAGCCAACGCGGCGATGCCCAAGGTACCACCGGTGACAACAATGTGAGCGACCCCGCGGGCCGTCACCGCATCGGTGATCGAAGTGATCAAGCGTGCGGCGATGGCCTGCGCCGTAGCAGAAACATCATCATGGATGGTGATTTGCCTAGCGATCACTGGGAACAACGCTCCTGAGCTCAGTCATCTTCAAACCCTTGGTGATGACGTCGCCGAAGACCTCATCGGCGTCCAGGCGGCGCATTTCTTCAGCCAAGCAGTCAGCGACTGAGCGACGTGGAAGGGAGATGCGCTGTGGGGCAGATCCAGGCTGGTACAGGTGAGCCACTGCGCCGGAGGGACGGGAGAGTTCCACATCTCCTGCCTCGCGGGACAAACGTACGCTGGAGAGTCCACCGGTCGTATTATCTGCAGCAATGGTGACCGGAACATCCAAGGTCATGGTCAACCAGGCGGCCAGCAAAGCGGTGGACGGAGAGTTCTCCGAGCCCTTAACCGTGATGCTGGTCAGATCTTCGGTGCCAACCAGATCAATGATGCTGGCCAGCTGTCCGCGCCAGTAGGTCAAACGGGTCCACGCCAGGTCGGTATCGCCAGCATGGTAGCTGTCGGTACGACTGTAGAGCGAAGCCACCGGATCGGCTTCTTCCGCAGAGTCGGTAATTCGACGGTGCGCAAGCTTGCCCAGAGCCGTAGCGTATGGATCCTTTGGCACACCATGTGGCCACCAAGCCACGATCGGTGCATCTGGCAACAACAGGGCCGAGATCAGTGCTTCGTCAGCCACAACATCTGGACCGAAGGTGCGCATGACGATGACCTCGGATGCGCCGGCGTCGCCGCCAACACGGATCTGCACGTCAAGACGGTTCTTGGCACTGGTATTGCCGCGCACCACCACGATGATGCGGCAAGGGTGCTCGCGACTTGCCAGGTTGGCTGCCTCGATTGCGTTCTCGGCGAAACCTTCACGGGTGATGACCACAAGGGTCAGCACACGAGAAAGCGCAACAACGCCGTGGGTTCGACGTGAGGAAATCAGCTTCTTGGCCACCTTCGAGGTGGTGGTGTCGGGAAGATCAATCATCATGGGCGGCGCCATGTCCTTCCATCTTTGGCCATCAGCTCATCGCTGCTGGCTGGTCCCCAAGAACCCGGTGCGTATGGATCAGGCTGGGTTGGCTGCGAAGCCCAGTATTCCTCAAACGGATCCAGGATCCGCCAGGACTGCTCGACCTCTTCGTGACGTGGGAACAGCGGTGGCTCACCCAAGAGCACATCCAATATCAGTCGCTCGTAAGCTTCTGGGGATGACTCGGTGAACGCGTTGCCGTAGCCGAAGTCCATGGTGACATCGCGAATCTCCATCTGGGTGCCAGGCACCTTGGAGGCCAAACGGATGGTTGCACCTTCATCAGGCTGCACACGGATCACAAAGGCGTTCTGACCGAACTCGTCGGTATCGTGATCACCAAAGAGCAGGTTAGGAGCCTTCTTGAACACGACCGCGATCTCGGTGACGCGACGGCCCAAGCGCTTGCCTGCACGCAGGTAGAACGGTACTCCGTCCCAGCGGCGGGTCTTGATGTTCAAGCGAACCGCAGCGTAGGTTTCGGTTTTGGACTTCGGGTTGAAGCCTTCCTCATCGAGGAACCCAACAACTTCTTCAGCACCCTGCCAACCGGAGGTGTACTGACCGCGTGCGCTGGCTGCTCCCAGATCCTCAGGCAGTTCAACTGCGGTGAGCACCTTCTCCTTCTCGCTGCGCAGGTGATCGGCGTTGAAGGAGATTGGCTCCTCCATGGCGGTCAGCGCGAGCAGCTGAAGCAGGTGGTTCTGGATGACGTCGCGGGCAGCGCCCACTCCGTCGTAGTAGCTGGCACGTCCACCAATGCCGATGTCCTCGGCCATGGTGATCTGCACGTGATCCACGTACTTGTTGTTCCACAGTGGCTCGAACATCTGGTTACCAAAGCGCAGAGCCAACAGGTTCTGTACGGTCTCTTTGCCCAGGTAGTGGTCGATGCGGAAGACTTGATCTGCTGGGAAAACGGACTCCACGATTTCGTTCAGTTCGCGGGCGCTTTGCAGGTTGTGGCCAAACGGCTTCTCGATGACTACTCGTTCCCAGCCTGGGTTCGAGTCGTTGGCCAGGTGGTGCTCGGAGAGCTTCTGGCAAACAATTTCGAACCAGCTTGGTGGGATCGAGAGGTAGAAGGCGTGGTTGCGTCCGGTGGAACGCGTCTCAGCGAGCTCGTCCAAGGTTGCGGCGAGCTTCTGGTACGCGTCATCGTCGTCAAAGGCACCGGAAATAAAGCGCATTCCGGAGGCCAACTGGGCGAAGACCGTCTCATTAAACGGGGTTCGTGAGCTGGCCAGGATCCATTCGCGAGCCTGAGCGGTGAATTCTTCAGCGCTCCAGTCGCGACGGCCGAAGCCGACGATGGCAAAGTTTGGGGGCAAAAGTCCGCGGTTGGCCAGGTCATAGACCGCTGGCATCAGCTTTTTGCGGGCAAGGTCGCCGGTGATTCCGAAGAACACCAGCGCGCCCGGACCGGCGATGCGGTTAAGCCGCCGGTCGCGAGCGTCGCGTAGTGGGTTGTTCATTAGTGCCTTACTTCGCAGCCTCTAGTAGGGCGGCGATGCCGGCTGCGCGATCCGTGAGGTTTACGCGCAGCACAGGGCGGTTGTGTTCGGCATCCGAGAGTACTGCACCGTCGCCAATGGCCTGGGCAGTGATCAAAGAACCGAAGGAGTATGGACGATCTGGGATCTCCAGGTCATCATTGTGGTCCGCGGTGATCTGCAGGAAGACACCCTGTGCCGGGCCACCCTTGTGGTACTGGCCGGTGGAGTGCAAGAAGCGTGGACCCCAGCCGAAGGTGACCGGGCGACCGGTCTTTTGTGCGAACACATCGCGCAGTTCTTCCAACGCAACATCCGAAGTGCGGTTCAGGTACGCCTGGATGGCGAAGTAACCGTCTTCTGGCAGCTGTGCGGTGAGCTGATCCAGTGCCTCAGCCAGGGTGCTGGCGGTGCTGCCGTACAGCTGTACGGAACCATCGGTAGCATCTGGAGCACTCTGTGCTGGAGCATCAAGCATGGAGCGTGCTGCGACCTTCGCGGCCTCAACGTCTGGCTGATCAAATGGGTTGATACCCAACAGGTAGCCGGCGATTGCGGTGGCGTACTCGAAGATCATGAAGGCGGTGCCCAGTGGTGCACTGAAGTGCACAGCGGTAGCGTCTTCGTCTAGTTCTTCAGCAAGTTCGTCGTAGACAAACAGTGGCAGTACGTCGGCTGCGACGTTTTTCAGCTCTGGAGCGTCAACGTGCGCGGCCACTGGCAAAATGCCTTTGCCCAGCTTGCCGGTGGATTCAGCGATGAGCTGTTCAGCCCAGTCACCAAAGCCTGGCAGTGCGTCGCCAACACAGGAGATCAGCAGCTTGTCGCGACCTGCGGTAGCCATGGCGGCACCTAGGTGCAACGCAATGTTGTCCTCGTCGTCGGCGGCCAGGATGTCGTTGATCAGCCCTGCTTCTTCAACCAGTGCCTCGATGTCCGCGCCGGCCAGACCAGAAGGTACCAGTCCGAATGCGGTCAGTGCCGAGTAACGTCCACCCACGTTGGGGTCGGCGTTGAATACTGCACGCACACCTTCAGCCTTGTCCATTGGCGAACCCGGATCGGTGACAAGCACCAGACGGGTAGCTGGATCAATACCGGCGGCGGCGAACGCTGCGGTGAAGGCACGACGCTGCGAGTCGGTTTCAACGGTGGAGCCGGATTTGGAAGAAACGACCACAACGGTGCGCTCCAAGTCGGTTCCAACGATGTCCCTGACCATCGATGGATCGGTGGTATCGCAGATGACCAGTTCGATCTCATCGTTGGCCGCGATGACCTCGGGGGCCAGCGAGGATCCACCCATGCCACAAAGCACGATGCGGGTCAGGTTTTCCTTGACTAGTTCTTCGCGCAGGGCCAAGATTTCTGGAATCAGCTTTGCCGCAGCATCAAAAGGGTTCACCCAACCGAGACGGATGGAAGACTCAGCTTCAGCATCTGGACCCCATACGGTGGAATCCTTAGCGGTGATGCGGCTGGCGATCTTTTCTTCGATCAGCTTCGGAAGTAGCTGATCAACGGAGGCAAGAGCAGCTCCGGTGGTTACTAGTCCGAGTTCCATTTACTTAGCTCCCTTGAGAGCCACCGACATATCTTCGAGCAGTTCGTTCCAAGCAACATCGAACTTCTCAACGCCTTCAACCTCAAGCAGGTTGACAACCTCGTTGTAATCGATGCCCACAGCTGCCAGCTTGTCCAACACGTGGTTGGCTGCATCGTAGCTACCGGTGATGGTGTCGCCACGAACCTCAGCCTCAGCTGCGGTAGCGTCCAAGGTCTTTTCTGGCATGGTGTTCACGGTGTTGGCAGCGACCAACTCGGTGACGTACAGGGTCGATGGGTAGGCAGGATCCTTCACACCGGTCGAAGCCCACAGCGGACGCTGAACGTTGGCGCCAGCGGCAGCCAGCACCTCGAAGCGTGCCGAAGCAAAGGTCTCTTCGAAGACCTGGTAGGCAAGGCGAGCGTTAGCAACGCCGGCCTGGCCGCGCAGAGCGGTAGCAGCATCGGTGCCAATAGCGGCAAGACGATTGTCGATTTCGCTGTCAACGCGGGAGACGAAGAAGGAAGCGACCGAGTGGATCTTGGACAGGTCCAAGCCCTTGGCGTGCGCCTTCTCCAGACCGATCAGGTACGCGTTGATCACTTCGCGGTAGCGCTCAAGCGAGAAGATCAAAGTGACGTTCACGGAGATGCCTTCGGCAATGGTCTCGGTGATTGCTTCCAAGCCCTCAAGGGTTGCTGGGATCTTGATCAGTACGTTTTCGCGGTTTACGCGCTCGTACAGTGCCTTGGCCTGAGCGATGGTTGGTGCGGTTTCGTGAGCCAAGCGAGGGTCAACCTCGATGGACACACGACCGTCGAAGCCCTTGGAGGACTCGTAAACACCCTTGAACAGATCGCAGGCTGCAGCAACGTCGTCGCTGGTGATCTCGGTGATGGCGTCCTCTACGGACTTTTCACGCTGTTCGGCGATAGCTTCGCCGTACACTTCAGCCTTGGACAGTGAAGCGGCGAAGATTGCTGGGTTGGTGGTTACGCCAACAACGTTCTTCTCTTCGATCAGCTTGGCCAACGAGCCGCTGGTCAGTCGTTCACGGGAAAGGTCATCAAGCCAGATGGAAACGCCGGCGTCGGAGAGGGCCTGGGTATTTGGGTTGCTCATAATGTACTTCGAATCCTTACTTTGCGGCGTTCTGAACGGAGGTTTCGGCTGCGGCAACTACGGCCGCGGTGGTGATACCGAACTCTGAGTACAGCTTCTTGTAATCGGCGGAGGCGCCGAAGTGGTCCAGGGAGATGATCTCGCCGTTAGCGCCGACCAGCTCGCGCCAGCCCTGTGCTACACCGGCTTCAACCGATACGCGGGCGGTGATTGCTGCCGGGAGCACCTCTTCGCGGTAAGCCGCATCCTGCTTGGCGAACCATTCGAAGGAAGGCAGCGAAACTACGCGAGCTGCGATGTTCTTGGCGGCCAGCTCTTCACGAGCCTCAACTGCCAGTTCCACCTCGGAACCGGTAGCCAGCAAGATGACATCTGGGGTGACCTCTGCGCCGTCACGAACGGCTTCAGCCAGGATGTAGCCACCCTTCAAGGTGCCCTCTGCGCCGCGGAAGCCGGTGGCTGCACGGTCGTAGATTGGCAGGTTCTGACGGGAGAGCACGATGCCCGAAGGGGTATCGGTCAGCTCCAACATGCCACGCCATGCGTAAGCAACTTCGTTGGCGTCCGCTGGGCGAACGACGTCGAAGTTAGGGATCACGCGTAGCGAAGCAAGCTGCTCCACTGGCTGGTGGGTTGGGCCGTCTTCGCCCAGACCGATGGAGTCGTGGGTCCATACGAAGATCGAAGGCACACCCATCAGGGCAGCCAAGCGGATCGCTGGGCGCTGGTAATCCGAGAAGATCAGGAAGGTGCCAGAGAACGCGCGGGTTGGGCTCGAAAGCACAATACCGTTCACGATCGAGGCAGCTGCGTGCTCGCGGATACCGAAGTGCAGTACACGACCGTATGGGCTTGCATCCCACGAAGCGGTGGAGCGACGCTCGGGAGCGAAGGACTTCGCGGTATCGATGGTGGTGTTGTTGGAACCGGCGAGGTCAGCGGAGCCGCCCCACAGTTCTGGCAACTCATCAGCGATCGCGTTGATGACCTTGCCCGAAGCCGAACGGGTGGCCATGGTGGAACCTGGCTCGAAGACTGGAAGCTTTTCGGTCCAGCCTTCTGGAAGCTTGCCAGCCTGCAGGCGCTCAAGCAGAGCAGCCTCTTCTGGGTTAGCGCTCTTCCACGAGTTGAAGGTTTCGTTCCAGGACTCGTGCAGGTCGGCGCCACGGGTGACAACTTCGCGTGCGTGATCCAGTACTTCCTGGTCGATGTGGAAGTTCTTTGCTGGGTCGAAGCCCAGAACTTCCTTCAGGCCTGCAACTTCGTCGGTTCCCAGCTTGGAACCGTGGATGCCGCCGGTGTTCTGCTTGGTTGGTGCTGGCCAGCCGATCACTGTGCGCAGGGCAATGATCGATGGACGGGAAGTCTCAGCCTTGGCAGCGCGGATGGCCTCATCCAGTGCCTTGAGGTCTTCGACGTATTTGCCGGTGACGGTCCAGTCAACGCGCTGGGTGTGCCAGCCGTAAGCGTCGTAGCGACCCAGTACGTCTTCGGTGAAGGCGATGTCGGTGTCGTTCTCGATGGAAATCTTGTTGTCATCGTAAATTACGACGAGGTTGCCAAGTTCCTGATGACCAGCCAGCGATGAAGCCTCGGAGGTAACACCCTCCTGCAGGTCACCATCGGAAGCGATGACGTACACGGTGTGGTCAAACGGGCTGGTTCCAGCTTCAGCAGCTGGGTCCAGCAGGCCACGCATGCGGCGCTGCGAGTAGGCGAAACCAACAGCGGAGGCCAGTCCCTGACCCAATGGGCCGGTGGTGATCTCGACGCCGGCGGTGTGGCCAACTTCTGGGTGACCCGGGGTCTTTGCGCCCCAGGTGCGCAGTGCTTCGATGTCTTCCATCTCTAGGCCATAGCCGGAGAGGAAAAGCTGCAGGTACAAGGTCAAAGAAGTGTGACCAGGGAGAGCACGAAGCGGTCGCGGCCGATCCAGTTAGGATCCTTAGGGTCGTGGCGCAAGTGCTTCTGGAAAATCAGGTAGGCGGCCGGTGCCAAGCTCATTGCGGTACCGGGATGGCCATTGCCAACTTTTTCAACAGCGTCGGCTGCCAGGACACGGGTGGTGTCGATGGCCTTACGATCCAACTCAGTTAGTGAAAACTCTTCTACTAAGGATTCAGTCGCCACAGCGGCGTTCCTTCCATTCAGGCTCGGACGGGAGCTATCTCCCGCTGACACGCAATACGCCGTCGCCTCCCACAAGTTCCTGACATTTCTTAGCTCAGGAAGATCTAGGTTGCGACGGCGCAATCTCGCTCAACTCTATCGCGAAAATAAAGCTTCGCGTGTTGGTTATAGCAAGATGACGCGCAACTTTATTTCCGCAACGTAACGCTTGATTCACCACAGATAAAAACAAATGCCCGGATCCCTTTGGATTGGAGCGATGTTTCGTTTGTCACAGGGGCACGAAGCGAGGTGGGGCAGAGCTGAACGAAACATTCGGCCGGGTATCACCGCAAATGAATTGAACAAGGATAGGTGCTTGTGCATTTGCTTAATACAGGACTTATTATCTGTTGAATGGATCATGAGTAGACTCAATGAAGTCAAAGACCCTGAAAGTTTCAAAAAACTAACATTTTGCGGCGGTCCCAGTCGGCGCGCGAACCGAGCTCCAGGAGGCCTTGTCCAGATATTGAGACTTCGTGACGCTGTTCGCTAAGAGGTGAGGTGACCAAGCGAGCCATTGAGCAAGCGCGGTAAGCCGGATCAAACTTTTGTGGAGCAGGTTGACCGAGATCACCAAGATTTGCCGTGGAAGAGCCTGCTAAGGAGTTTCAAAGAATTTCTATCGGGCGTAGAATGATTTTGTCTATCTTGTACCCGTGAAGAACTGAGTGCGTTTAATTGAAGACTCAAAGTGTCGCCGGAGCATCAGTGCCGCGCGCGTCGCGTCAGCCTGGTGAGAGCACCTCAGATTTTGTGAAGCGTAAGGCCAGCGCCTATTTCTCGCTGACCAAGCCTCGCGTTATCGAGTTGCTGCTGGTAAGCACCCTTCCGACCATGATCTTCGCCCAGCGAGGATTCCCTCCGCTCTGGCTCATGATCTCCACCCTCGTTGGTGGCGCAATGGCAGCCGGTGCTTCGGGTGCATTCAACTGCTATATCGATCGCGATATGGACAAGTTGATGAAGCGTACCAAGGGACGCCCTCTGGTAACTGGAGACCTGACGCCAAAAGAAGCGTTGATCTTCTCGTGGGTCTTGGCCATTGCGTCGCTTGTTGTTCTCTGGTTCGGCACCAACCCGCTGACCACTGCCTTGGGTCTCGCTGCGATTCTTCTCTACGTTGTCTTCTACACGATGATTCTGAAGCGACGCACTGCTCAGAACATTGTTTGGGGTGGCATTGCCGGCTGTATGCCAGTTCTGATTGCTTGGGCGGCCGTTACCGAAAAGATTGAGTGGCCAGCTGTCATTCTCTTCTTGGTCATCTTCCTTTGGACTCCGCCTCACTACTGGCCACTGTCCATGAAGTACGCGGATGACTACAACGCGGCCTCGGTTCCTATGCTTGGCGCAATTGCCAACGCCCGCCGGGTATCCGTTCAAGTTGTTCTCTACGCATGGGCAACCGTCGTATGCTCAATGCTGCTAGTTCCCTTGGGCCACGCTGGCATTCTCTACACGGCCATTGCCGGTGGTGCTGGCATCTGGTTCGTCATAGAGTCGCACGTTCTGTATCGCGAAGCTCAGGGCGATCACAAACCAGCAGTAGTCAACCGCAAGGCTATGAAGGTCTTCCATATCTCGATCACTTACTTGACGATCGTCTTCCTAGCATTGGCTTTTGATCCGTTTGTCGGAAGTCCACTGTTCGGCTAAAAGCCGTTTTGGAGTTCATGATCCGCAAGCCCCTTCGCAAACAATCTTTGGATTGGCGGAGGGGCTTTTGCATGCCCGGTGCCAGGACGTAGTTAGTGCCCGCTCTATAGTCCACCTAATGTCGGTCTGCGTCATGCAAGCTAATCTTGCTATGCAAGTCTTGTTATGCAAGGTATGCTCAATTTATGCTCGAACAGCGCGAAAAGATAGCAACCAATATACGCAAGGGTGTTCTCGAATATTGCGTCCTAGGATCACTGGCTAACGACGACAAGTATGGGCTAGAACTTGCTGAGGAACTGACGAAACGTCATTTGACGGCAGGGGAAGGCAGCCTGTATCCGCTACTTGCCCGAATGAAAACTGCAGGGTTGGTCGAGACTCGTTGGGAAGAAGGCGGGGCAGGCCGAAAGCGAAAATACTACTCAATCACCGGCCACGGGCAGATCATGCTCAAGGAGTTCCGCGCCGTGTGGGCCGACATTACGGAACAGGTTGAACAATTGCTTGGAGGGCAAGATGGCGAAGGCAGCTGAGAACCAAAGCGTGGAGGCCTATCTGCGGTCGTTGGATCATCAATTACGAAATGTGCCGATAGAGGCTCGACGAGAGCTCGTTGAAGATATCGCGGAGCACATCGATGAAGGTCGCGAAAGGGGGCGTAGCGAAAGCGAGATCATTGCCGCCCTCGGAACTCCGCAAGCAGTAGCGGCACCGTACCTAGAAGACGTGCTGCGTGACGGAAACTCGCCTCGACTGCGTCGCATCCGCCGGGTACTGGGCATCGTCGCGTTGGTGACGGGTCTGTTTTCCGCGATTATTTCGCGATCCTCGGATTCAACCATTGTGAACATGGCTTTTGGCCCTGTAGAGCTTCAAGGACTGAGCATCAATTACGACTACTCCGATGTCTTTGCGGCAATACAGCTTCTAATTTTCTTGGCACTTGCCATGATGGTTGCAGCGTCAGCCGTCATGAAGCCGACTACTGCGCGAAAATACAGCATTGCGGCCGCCATTGTCATGACGGTTGTCGTGATTATCTGCGGGACCGGGCTGGGAATGTTTTTCGTGCCTTCGATGGTCACCGCCTGGATGCTCGCCGGTGCAAATAATCTAAAGCTCAGCCATGTTGGTAGATCCAAGCGGTCGCGCACCGTTCAAGCTATCGGTGGCGTCGTGTTGTTGATCCCGGTGTTGCTTTCCTTAGCTGGGCTGGCCACCGGTGGCGTTCAGGGAGCAGGCGCCTACGTCTATGCAGCGCTCGGACTCCTTTGCGGCGTAGGGTTCGTTCTCAAATTCAGGCTGGCGCTATGGGCAACTTGCGTCATTGGAGCAGGGGTGTCCATCGGTTCCATCCTTGATCAAGGGATGTTGATGGCAGCGTTATGGCTAGCGGGTATTGCGTACTTCTACTTTGGCTTATATGGCCTGCTGTGGTTTGAGAAACGTAAGCTGGCAAGTTAGGCCCCTGGCGGTTGTCAACACATTTTAAACAGTTCGGGTGGCCATGCATTTTAGTTGCATGGCCACCCGAGCGTTACGCCGAGACTAGTTGTCGACTCGCTGATACTTCGGAAGAAGCGAAGTTCGATCCCAGGTATCTGTACTGGATACCAGCAACAGGCTGGCCCCAAGCATATGCAGGAGAACCAAACCGATTGGTAGCCCGGTGAAGTGTTGGGTATATCCGATAGCGGCTTGGATAAGGATGACTACCACCAGCCACCAGACGGAAGTGCGCAGACGCCGGTTCACATCCGACTTGCGAGTCATGATGATCAGGGCGATTGTCGCGATAACCAGCAGGTAGACCGGGGCAGTGTGCATCCGCGTCACCAACGATGGATCAAACATATGCCTTGGCGCAGTTGCGTCACCTGCGTGCGGCCCGGTGCCGGTGACGATGGTGCCAAGAATGACTGAAACGATTGAGAAGATCCAGGCAGCAGTCGAAACCTGTCGAAGGCTCTTGGTAGCCGGGGGACTTACTTGCTTCTTGAGCTCGGTACGAGTGCGGTTCACCAGGAGCGTGGCCAGCATGACCAACGTTCCGGAAAGCAGGAAGTGCAAGGAAACTATCCATGGATTCAGCCCGGTCAGCACCGTAATGCCACCAATGACGCCCTGAGCAGGGATACCCAGAAGCAGAATCAGGCCCAACTTAAAAATGGTTGAGTGGCTGCGACGCATCGACCAAACCGAAATCAGGAACGCGATGGCAATGAACAGCAAAACGAAAGTCAGCGTGCGGTTTCCGAACTCGATGATGCCGTGAATTCCCATTTCAGGAACGGGCGTCATGGATCCTGGAACACAATTCGGCCAACGTGAACAACCTAAACCAGACTTGGTCAGGCGGACAGCCCCACCGGTGACGATGATGCCAACTTGCGAAACCAGAGAAGCGATAGCTAGGCCGTGCACCAAAGGCGTGATTTTTGTTGGCAACCTGCTGGCCCAGCTTTGTGCGGATAGGTCTGAAGACATGGGAATCTCCCTTAGAGACTAATTCGGTAGCTTAGTTCCACTTGAACAGCTTGATGGCGGCGAAGGATGCAGCTGCGGACCACAAGAGAAGGAAAATCAGTCCAGCAATGCTGAAGTGTCCTGAAATTAATGCGTCGCGCATTGCATCGCCCAAGGCCGCAGAGGGCAAGGCGTTCAAGGTGGGCTGAATCCACGCCGGCGCCATGCTCAGTGGATACAAGACGCCACCAGCGCCAGCTAGCAGGATCCAAGCGAGGTTGGTGATCGCCAAGGTTGCTTCTGGCCTAACGGTTCCGGCAATCAGCAGACCCAGAGAGGTGAATGCGGCCGCGCCTAGGAGCAAGAACAGGATTCCTGGGGCGATACCCGCAAGGTTTGGATGCCAGCCCATGAACAGGCCCACAGCGGTGATCAGCACAACCTGAATAACCAAGACGGTCAGCACGGCAATAACCTTGCCGAAAATCAGACCAGCCTTACCCAGGGGAGTAGTGGAGAACATCGTCAACACACCGTAACGGCGATCAAAGCCGGTACCGATGCCCTGACCAGTGAAGGCTGTTGAAATAACGCACAGTGCCAACACGCCGGGGACTGCGGCGTCGATATTTCGTTCCGCTACACCCTCGATCAGATCGGTGACGTTCAGAACGACCAATGCAATCAGCGGCATAACCACGGCAAGGATGAGCTGCTCACCATTGCTGAGCATCTGAATGGACTCGTACTTACCCTGAGCGAGAATACGTTTGAGCGGCGATGTGGCGTTTGACGTTGCTACTGGCTGGCTCATGCGCGTTCCTCCTTTTGTGCGAATTCGAGGAACACATCTTCGAGGCTGCGTGATTGAAGGTTGAGCTGCGTGGGCAGAATACCTTCTTGGACCCACCAGGTGGTTAACCAGTTCAGGTGTTCGGGGGAGCTGACACCGTCCAAGCGGTATTCGCCGAGAGAGGTTTCTGAAAGGTGTAAACCAGCAGGCGGTTCTGGAAGGACTAGGCCAGCCGGTGCCGCAAAGGCAATTGGCCGGGTGTCTTGATCTTCGGCAGCTCGCTCGATCAGTTCGGCAACGGTGCCTTGGGCGACGGTGCAGCCCTTATCGATGATGTAGACGTAGTCGCTTAGGCGCTGGGCGTCATCCATGAGGTGAGTGGTGAGAATAATTGCCTTGCCGGCATCACGCAGCTCAGAGATCAAATCAAAAACGACTTGACGCGACTGTGGGTCCAACCCGGCGCTGGGCTCATCAAGGAAAAGAACTTCTGGATCGCCAGCTAGCGCAATAGCCATGGCTACACGCTGCTTTTGGCCGCCGGAGAGTCGGCGAATAGTTCTGGTCCCAAAAGACTCGAGATCTAGTCGTGTGATCAACGCATCAATGTCGATGGGTTTCTTATACAAGGATGCGACGTGTCGCAGCAACGGCACTGGCCGCATCGAGGGGGAAGTCCACCGTCTTGAAGCATAACGCCCACCCGCGAACGAAGGTCGGGGTTGTCGCCGAAGGGATCCTGACCCAGTAGCTCGACCGTGCCACCGTTGGGTTGCAGTAAGCCTTGGGCGCAGGCCAGGGTGGTGGATTTGCCGGCGCCATTTGCCCCGAGCAGCGTGGTGATCTGGCCGGGGTAAGCCTTCAGGGTCACTGACTCTAGGACGCGCAGCATGCGGTTGTCCAAGGCTGGGACTGGCCCTAAATCTTTGGCCAGTTCATTGATGATCAGACTGGGGGTTTGGGAAGACACCAAAACATTCTACGACATGTCGAAGTTGGAATTTTGAGGACTGTGTCACCAAGACTCGCGGTCACCGACTAGGGGCGAGAGAATGGAAAGAGAAGTTCTTATTAAGAGGTATCGGATGACGAGGTGGGCAAGCTCTCACTTAGTAAGCCCTTCCTTACTAGACCTAGAGCAAAAATTTACGCATGATTGTGTTGTGTATTCATCAAATTTAGACTCAGCTAGTGGCTCCACTGCCGAAACAGTTGGTGCAGTTGGGGATACCGAAGAACGCACGCGCGATCGTGTTCTCTACGCAGTACTAGAGGACGGACCGGTGAGTGCAGCGGAGCTGGGCAACAAGCTTGGCTTCACTCCGGCAGCAGTACGCCGTCACCTTGACGCTCTCTCGAAGTCGGGACTCGTTGAAGTGAAACTGGTAGCAAACCAGAAGTCGGGCGCCGGACGCCCGTCACGTCGCTACGTGCTTTCGCACCGCGGCCAGACGAAGCTCGGCAACGACTACTTGGAAATCGCTACCGACGCACTAAAGATGCTCGGCGATGCGGCAGGAGACGATGCGATTCGCACCTTCGCGCGTAATCGTTTCGCACAAATGGAGACCCGATACGCGAAAGCGTTGATCGGTGTTGAAGGACTGGAAGCACGAGCCGAAGTTCTAAGCAATTTGCTTAGCGCGGACGGGTTTGTGGGGTACAGCCGAAAAGTTGATACAAAAGTGGCAACCGCTTTGATGCATAGCGTTCAGCTGTGTCAGGGCCACTGCCCAATACAAGACTTGGCACGAGAGTTTCCGGTGTTTTGCGACATGGAAACTGAAATGTTCGCCAGATTGCTTGGAGTCGACGTTCGACGATTGTCGACCTTGGCTGGCGGCGGACACGTGTGCACGACCCACATCCCTGTGGGGCGTGAAAAGGCGCCAATGCGCGCCGAGAAGAGAACTCGAATTCAGTTCACGAAGCAGGAGAGGCCGCGATGACGGATCAGATTGCACAGGAGTCAGCAGACCCAGGTGTAATTTCCGAAATTCTGGAGAAGAACCCCGAACTCCAAGGAATCGGCAATTACGAATATGGCTGGTCAGATAAGAACGACGCGGGTGCTAACGCTCGCCGCGGCGTTGACAAGGACGTTGTGGCGAACATTTCCGCCCTCAAGTCCGAGCCAGAATGGATGCTGGACCGCCGCCAGAAGGCGCTGAAGTACTTCGACCGCAAGCCAATGCCAACCTGGGGTCCAGACCTCTCGGGCATTGACTTCGACAACATCAAGTACTTCGTGCGTTCCACCGAGAAGCAAGCAACCACTTGGGATGAGCTTCCTGAAGACATCAAGAACACCTACGACAAGTTGGGTATTCCTGAGGCTGAAAAGCAGCGCCTAGTTTCCGGTGTTGCCGCTCAGTACGAGTCTGAGGTTGTTTACCACCAGCTGCGTGAGGACCTTGAAGCTCAGGGCGTCATCTTCCTTGATACCGATACCGGTCTGAAGGAACACCCAGAGATCTTCCAGGAGTACTTCGGCTCGGTAATCCCAGCAGGCGATAACAAGTTCGCTTCGTTGAACACCGCAGTATGGTCCGGTGGCTCTTTCGTTTACGTTCCTAAGGGCGTACACGTAGAAATCCCACTGCAGGCCTACTTCCGTATTAACACGGAGAACATGGGTCAGTTCGAGCGCACCTTGATCATCGCTGATGAAGGATCTTACGTTCACTACATCGAGGGTTGCACCGCCCCGATCTACCAGTCTGATTCGCTGCACTCGGCAGTTGTGGAAATCATCGTGAAGAAGAACGCTCGCGTTCGCTACACGACGATCCAGAACTGGTCGAACAACGTGTACAACCTGGTGACCAAGCGCGCTATCTGTGAAGAAGGCGCAACCATGGAGTGGGTCGATGGCAACATCGGTTCCAAGGTCACCATGAAGTACCCTGCGGTCTACCTTGTTGGCGAGCACGCCAAGGGCGAGACCCTGTCCATCGCTTTCGCAGGCGAAGGCCAGCACCAGGACACCGGTTCCAAGATGGTTCACATCGCTCCGAACACCTCCTCGGCCATTGTTGCCAAGTCGGTTGCTCGTAACGGTGGACGCTCGGCTTACCGTGGTCTGGTTCAGGTTCAGGAAGGTGCCAAGGGCACCAAGAACTCGGTGGTCTGTGACGCGTTGCTGGTTGACCAGATTTCGCGTTCGGACACGTACCCATACATCGACGTTCGTGAAGACGACGTCACCATGGGCCACGAGGCGACCGTTTCCCGCGTTTCCGAAGAGCAGCTGTTCTACCTCATGTCCCGCGGTATGGCCGAGGACGAGGCAATGGCGATGATCGTGCGTGGCTTCGTTGAGCCAATTGCGCGTGAGCTTCCTATGGAATACGCGCTGGAACTGAACCGCCTTATTGAACTTCAGATGGAAGGATCGGTCGGTTAAGAATGTCGGAGACCACCACCCACATCCCAGATGAGAAGGTGCGCATTGGCGCTCCATCCATTCCTGGTTTCACCGAAGAGGGCGAAGATCTTTCGCCGATCAACGATAATGACAGCTCGCCACTAGGCGGTGCCTCCACCAAGGCACACAGCCACGGTGGCGGAGTTGCTGCTCCGGATTCTTCGCGTGCCGGTCGTTTGACCAGCACCAACGTTGAGGATTTCGCAAAGCTGACCGGTCGTGAAGAAGACTGGCGTTTCACCCCTTTGAAGCGACTTAAGGGCCTGCACAGTGATGACCTCACTGGCGCAGCTCCAAAGGTTGCACTCACCGGAAATGACATCGCCAAGCTTTCGGTTGTGTCTGCAGATGATTCCCTCAACGGTGTAGCGCATACTCCGGATGATCGCGTTTCAGCCAATGCTTGGAAGTTCGCTTCCGAGACTCAGGTTGTGACCATTCCGAAGAATGCTGAAGGCGCTAACGCTAGCCTTCGCATCACCGGCGAATCGTTGGTTCCTGCCGCTCAGCACCTGATCATTGTTGCTGAAGAAAACTCAGAAGCTACCGTGATCTTGGATCACGTTGGCTCGGCAGTACTGGCACAGAACATCGAATTTGATGTTCGCGCCAACGCCCGTTTGACTGTGATTTCACTGCAGGCTTGGGAAGATGACGCAGTACACGCTTCCTCGCAGCAGGCACTGGTTGCCCAGGGCGCTAAGTTCAAGCACATCGTTGTTTCCTTCGGTGGCGACTTGGTTCGTGTGAACCCATCGGCTCGCTTCACCGGCGAACGTGCGGAAGTTGAGCTTTACGGCCTGTACTTCGCAGATCCCGGCCAGCACCTTGAGCACCGTCTGTTCGTCGACCACGCAGTTCCTAACTGCAAGTCGAACGTTCTTTACAAGGGCGCGCTGCAGGGCAAGGACGCACACACTGTTTGGGTTGGCGACGTGCTGATCCAGAAGGAAGCTGTGGGTACCGATTCCTACGAAGCTAACCGCAACTTGGTTCTGACCGACGGCGCTCGCGCTGACTCGGTTCCAAACCTGGAAATCGAAACTGGTTTGATCGATGGTGCTGGACACGCATCGACCACCGGTCGCTTCGATGATGAGCACCTCTTCTACCTGATGGCTCGCGGTATCGACGAAAAGACCGCACGCCGCTTGGTAGTCCGTGGCTTCCTGAACGAAATCGTTCAGCAAATCGGCGACGAAGCTCTCCAGGAGCGACTGACCGACACCATCGAAGAAGAATTGGCTGCTACCGAGCACTAGGTAGTACTCGCTTCACCAGCTTTTTAGCCTTAGAGCTTTTTAGAAAGAAACGGAACGACGTATGTCTACTCTGGAAATCAAAGACCTGCACGTCTCTATTGACACCGAGCAGGGCGAGAAAGAAATTCTCAAGGGTGTAACCCTGAGCATCAAGACCGGCGAGACCCACGCAATTATGGGTCCTAACGGTTCGGGTAAGTCGACCTTGGCTTCGACCATCGCTGGCCACCCACGCTACAACGTCACCTCCGGCTCCATCACCCTCGACGGTGAAAACGTGCTGGAAATGAGCGTTGACGAGCGCGCTAAGGCTGGCCTGTTCTTGGCTATGCAGTACCCAGTTGAGGTACCAGGCGTAACCATGACCAACTTCCTGCGTACCGCTAAGACCGCAATCGACGGAGAAGCTCCGAAGCTGCGTACTTGGACCAAGGACGTCAAGGAAGCTATGGGCAAGCTCAAGATTGACGCCGACTTCGCTGGTCGTAACGTCAACGAAGGCTTCTCCGGTGGCGAGAAGAAGCGTGTTGAGATCCTTCAGCTGGAACTGTTCAAGCCTAAGTTCGCCATTCTCGACGAGACCGACTCGGGCTTGGACGTTGACGCACTGAAGATCGTATCTGAGGGCGTGAACCGCGCACAGGATGAGAACAACATGGGTACGTTGTTGATCACCCACTACACTCGCATCCTGCGTTACATCAAGCCTGACTTCGTTCACGTGTTTGTCGACGGTCACGTTGCTGAACAGGGCGGCCCGGAGCTTGCTGACCGTCTGGAAGACGAAGGCTACGACCGCTACCTGAACGTCAAGGCCTAAAGGTATTTCAATGACTGAATCAACCGAGCAGAGCGTAGGAGCCGTTTCGACTCCTCTGGAAGATGTTGAGGAAGCACTTAAGGACGTTATTGACCCGGAACTGGGTGTTAATATCGTTGACTTGGGGCTGCTCTACGGTTTGAAGTACGCAGAAGATGGCGTGCTAATTCTTGATCTCACGTTGACCACCGCAGCTTGCCCGCTCACCGACATTATCGAGGAGCAGGTTTCAAAGGCGTTGGAGAACATCGTTGATGATCACCGTCTGAATTGGGTTTGGATGCCACCTTGGGGTCCAGAACGCATCACCGATGACGGTCGCGATCAGATGCGAGCCCTTGGGTTCAACATCTAATTTCGACCCCTAAAACGCGAGTCGCTACAGATCCGAAAAGATCCGTAGCGACTCGCGTTTTTTGTTTGAGTTAGAGACTGTGCTGAAAATACGGGTTACTGTACGACGCGAGTAGAGATCAATTGATGACTGTTTCAAACCCGATGGCGCTACCTGTGCCGCCGGCCGCAGCCATCAATGCGAAAGCCCGTTGCCCAGACAGATTCATTCGCCGTGCTTGAGAAAATAGCCGCGTGACTAGAACAGCTCCACTAGCGCCGTAGGGGTGCCCAATTGCTAAGGCTCCGCCTTCTCGATTGACTGACTCGGGAGCGATCCCCAATTGGTCAAGACAGGCCAGCGCTTGGACGGCGAAGGCTTCATTAAACTCAATCAGCGGCTCGTACTGCTGTGGTGCGTGCTCCAGAAGCTTTGAAAGTTTTTGATAGGCAGGTGCAGCGGCCATCCCCAAAATTTCAGGATCACATCCGGCAGAGGACGATGCGAGATAACGCAGGGCAAACTGCGGCTGCAGCTTCTCAATAACCTTCTTGCTGACCAAGAGCACAGCGCTTGCCCCGTCATTGATCGGGCAAGAATTTCCTGCCGTCACGCTTCCGCCTTCCACAAAAGCGGGTTTGAGCGTAGCCAGCTTCTTGGCACTGAGCGTGGATCTAGGACACGTGTCTTCCTCGATGAGTCCAGAGGCGGTCTTCACTGGAACTAGTTCATCGCGAAAGACGCCATCCACCGCAGCTTGCACTGCGCGTTGGTGGCTTTGCAAGGCAAAGGCATCCTGCCGAGCCCGACTCACACCGAATCGTGCAGCAATGTTTTCTGCAGCGGTACCCATGTCTGGATCGGGGTCTGGAAACGGAGTGAATCTTGCTCGTGAATAGAGTCTTGGCGGCGAGATGGAAGACGTCTGCTTTTCGACCCGCCAGGGCGCGGTGCTGACCGATTCCACACCACCAGCAAGTACAACCTGAGCCTCGCCACAACGAATCATGCGTGCGCCGGCTGCAATGGCCTCTAACGCGCTAGCGCACTGTGCATCCAGAGATGTAGCTCCAACTGATGAAGGTAGGCTCGAAGCGAGCGCCGCGACGCGCGCAATATTGCCGCCCGGTCCTGCGGCATTTCCAACGAACACGTGATCAACGCTCGCCGGCGACACTCCACAGCGTTCGAGCAGGGCATCAAAAACCGGTGCCAAAAGTTGTTCGGCGTTTGTGCGGGCGTACTCTTTACCTGCCCTAACGATCGGCGTGCGTAGTGCATTAATGACAAAGGCGTCAGTCATCGTAGTCGCAATCTTTGTAGGAATTCTTTGGAGCCTTCGCCCAGATGCAATAGGGTCGCCTTGCCGCTGAAAGTTTGCGGCCAACGGCTCATGAATATGACTTCGTGGGGGATTTTGTAGGTGGGCAGGAATTCTCCGAGCTCGGATAAGAGGTCCTGGCCATCAACAGGTGTGGAGCAGACGAAGGCGACGAGGCGTTCATTTCCGTCACTGCCCTGGACCTGGATCTTTATCTGAGGCAATCCGACTCGGACAAAAGCCTGTTCTATTTCTTGGACGTAGATGTTGTTGCCGTGCAGATTCAGCATTCCGTCACCGCGCCGCAAGAAAGTTATCTCGCGATTACCCGATACCTTTGCCATGTCGCAGATGCTTGTCGAAGTGTGGCATCTGGCCATGGGTGGGGCGGTCTCGGCCAAGTAATCAATCGCGTTAAACGGACTTTGAACAAATACGCGTCCCGTGCCAGTGTGTAGATCCTTGTCGTGCAGGTGAACTTCTACCTCTGGGAACAATGTCCCAACGAAGTTGTTGGAAGCCATACCTCCGGGGACGCGTTTCGCATAGGCAATCAGACTGTGTTCGCTGCTCCCAAAGTATTCAACGCAGTGCCTCACGGAGACAAGACTATGTAATTGGTTCACGACTACGGGACGTAGTGATTCTCCGCCGCTAACCACGCAGGTCACGTGGCCAAGCAGGTTGGCATCTATGCTGTTGAGCATCAGTTCCAGAATGGTGGGAACGCTGACAATTCTGTTGCACCTGAAGCGCTTGAGAAGCGTGCGGGTTCCGTCCACATTCCATCGACCGGTGCCCACGAATGTTCCACCGGTGTGTAAGGATTCCACCAGCGAGTACAGTCCGAGACCATGGGATATTGGACCGGGAGAAAGCGTGATCGAAGCTGAGGTTGCTCCCAATATGTCTGCACCGGAAGCTATGGATGTGGTCCAGGATTCAGCGGTCCTGACAATTGCCTTGGGTCGTGATGTTGTACCCGAAGTGCAGATGATCAGTAGTTCACGTTTGGGTGAATTGGCACGGGTGATCCGTGGGCCAGTTGAACCACTCTGGGGGAGTGGAACCAGCTTGAAGGTGTCGGCATCAAGACATTCCGGTAAGTCCTGGGAGATCAGATGGGTACACTGAAGCAGATTGATCATTGAACGCAGGAGCGCTTCAGGCCAAGCTGGGTCGAGCACTACTAAGGTCTTGCCCGCCAGCGCAGTTCCTTGGAAGCCGACAGCCATCTGAACGGGGTCGCTGGTCAGTATTCCAATTCGTTGATTTGGAACAGCATCCAGCGTTGTAGCCAGTTGCTGGGCGTAGTCGGCTAGCTGAGAATAGGTCAGCTGGCCGACGGTAGAAGCAACGGCTAGATGATCGGGGCGTTGTTGGGACCAATGATTCAGAGCGGTCCAGTAATCCATGGCTTACTTCATCAGCCCACGGTAACTACGGTGCACGGTTAGGGCCACCAAGGTGGTCACGACTGCCTTGAACAGATCGCCAGGTAGGAACGCCGCTGAACCAAGCAGCGAGGTGCCTAGGTCCAGTCCGGTAACCATTGCAGTCCAAGGGACACCACAGAGATAGATGCCTCCGATGCCGCCGGCGATCACGGAGAGTAATCCTGCAAAGAACTGGGCCGTCTTGCCGGTAATCCGCAACACCCAGTACTTGAACAGTGCACCGATGATCAGGGACCCTAGAATCCATCCCAAGAGGTATCCGCCGGTTGGGCCCAAGAATACGCCGAACCCGCCACGTCCTCCGGCGAGCAAGGGCAACCCAGCCAAGGCCAGAACAACGACGACTAGTGAAGCCATAGCACCACGCCATGGACCGAGCAACGCTCCGGCCAACATGACTCCGAGAGTTTGCAACGTGATCGGCACGGGGATGATTCCAAGCGTGATCGGAGGAAGCAAACCCATGGCGGCGATCATCGCGGCGAAGACGGCAATGTAGACAGTGTTCTTGGTTTGTGAGGTGGAAGTTGAAGAAGTCATAGATTTTCCTAGGGAGAGCAAGAGTAAGGGAGTAATCGGTGTGAAGCTAGCGCCGTGTCGGTGCCGAATCGTAGCCGCGGGCATCGAGTGCCTCCGCAGTTTCGTCTGCGATTTTTAGTGAACGTACGACCAGTGGGACCGTGACGGCCAGCGGGTTGTTAGCCAAGCCCCGAGCATGTTGCGCTTCTCGGACCTCAATGTAGACCTTTTTCAATTCAGGAATGAAGCGAATAGTCATTGAGAGAGCCAATGCGATTTGATCTGGATTTCCGCCCACGTAGCGTAGTGGCGAGGCAACTTGCTGAAAGAGTTCCAGCATCTCTGAAAAGCGCGTGGTGAGACTGACCGAATAAGCCAATAGACACATGGTCAACAGGCGTAGAACCGAGCGAAGAGCGTTTAGCCAGTCCGTTTGTATCCCTAGCAGGATAAAAACGACACCAAGAATGATGGTGATGGAGATCAATGGTCCGCGAAGGAATTTCATTGGTACACGTGCGGAGGCCAGCAAGAACACACTGAGCACGAATGCCACCAGCAGGACCTGCCACGAAGTAATCATGTAGAGCGCGATGCTCAGTACCAGCAGGCTTCCAAACTTCCATCCGGGCTTTATGCGCGAAAGGTACGAGGTATTGTGAGCCGCGATCATGCGTGACTCCATGCCCGGTAGTGGTCGATTGCGGCATCGGCGGGCCCGTCGAACGCAATGTGTCCATCGGTCACGACGAGCACACGTTCAAAGTCTTCGAGGATTTCCAGGTCATGGGTAATCACGATGGCTCTTTGTGAGAGCCTGGATACTTCGCGTTGAAAGCCAAGCCTGTTGCGCAAGTCGAGCATGGTTGTTGGCTCATCAAAAACGATGGTCCGAGGGCGCATCGCTAGGACTGAAGCCAGTGCCACCATTTGTTGCTCGCCACCGGAGAGCGTATGGCTTTCACGATCTGAGAGGTGGGAGATGTTCAGCTCGGACAAGGTTTCCGCGACGCGTTGCTGCCGCTCATTTTTACTCATCCCCAGGTTCTTTAGCCCAAAAGCAATATCTTCGGAGACGATCGGCATGATGATTTGATTGGCGGGATTCTGAAAAACAAATCCCACTTGACGCCTGATCTGCTTGGAGTGTTGCGTGGTGTTCAGCTCGCCGATATGAACCGAACCTTGGGTGGGAAGCACCAGTCCGTTGAGCAACCGTGACAACGTGCTTTTGCCGGCGCCGTTGGCGCCAATGATGCCAATTCGCTGTTCGTTCAGGGTGAGACTGACGTCTGTCAAAACGTCTCTGTCCTCATATCGAACAGTGACGTTCTCGATGCGGATTGGGGGTAGTTCCACAAAAGCTCCAGCGTGATGCTCTGAGCCAAACCGAACTTGCACGTCATTGTGGCGTTGGTCTGACTAACGGATCGGATGGTTGAAATACCATCGATAAAGAGCATACTTGATCACTGTTCAATTGTCTTGATCAGCGTTCAATAAATTAGCTATGCGACAAAAAATTGTTCGTAGATCAAGCCAAGCGCGAGGCACACCATAATGACACCCGAGCATAATGTGACGCCCCGAGCTACCTTTGGACGTGAGCGCAACAACGCCCTTGCTGCCATCGCGACGCTGAAGTAGACAACAATCGAAACGCCCACATGTGTTAGACCGTAGGTGGCGGTCTGAACGGAGATTGGCGCTGTTGCTGAGGTGTCCAGGTACTGCGGAATCAAGGCAACGTAGAGTAGTAACGCTTTGGGATTTGTTCCACTGGTCAGTAGGCCACGCAGGTACGGGCTTCGTGAAGTTATGGAACCTTTGGGCTTGGACATGACCGCAACGGAACCCTCGCTCAGCGGTGTGCGACTTTCTGCTGGTACAAAATCTGCAGAGTTGACGCTAGAAGGACTGGAAGCCTCGGCTGGATCATAAAACTTCGCACGTTTGAATGACGCCAGCGTGGAGATGCCGAGCCAGAGTAGGTAGAAGGAGCCGGCAACGGTTAACCACATCAAAGCAGTTGGTGAACTGGCGACCAAAGCTGCGATTCCGCAAACCAACAGTGCCGTGTGCAAAAGGTAGCCGGAGATGAGACCCCAGATTGCTGGCCGGTAGCTGCGCTGGCCGAGGGCTGCCGAAATGATGTATGCCCAATCGGCTCCTGGGGTGCACGCCAAAGTAACTGAGACTAGGAGAAATCCTGCAATTTGAGCGAGGTCCATAAGTCCGTCTCCTAGGTATCAATCAGCGTTGAATCAACCATAGGAAATTTCACTCAAAATGTGTTTGCTGATTTTTGGGAGGAATCCGAACTTTGTGCAAGAAAAGCGTACTTTCTGACGAGTTGGCGCAAACTATTTGTGCGCTACGCTGGCATCATGGACAAATTGGATCGCGCGATACTCGCTGAACTGCAGATTGACGGTCGAATCAGCGCAACGGCGTTGGCCACAAAGATTGGTCTGTCCGTAGCTCCGTGCCATCGACGTATTCGTGAGCTTGAGCGAACCGGAATCATTACGGGATATCAAGCCGTGATCGCTGCAGATCGGGTTGGTCTAGGTTTTGAAGCGCTCGTGTTTGTCACGCTCAAGGATCGTGCGCAGCTCAAAGATTTTGAGCTAGCCGTCGAAAAGGTGGATCTCATCGTTGACGCGCAACGACTTTTTGGTGAACCTGACTTTTTGCTCCGAGTTTTTGCCGAAGACCTCAGTCATTACCAGCGCGTTTATGACGATGTCTTGGTCGGACTACCTGGGGTTGAGAAGCTCACCAGTACCATCGTGATGCGTAACATCAAAGAGCGCGCCGTTATCCCTGTCTAGTTGCGCGAAGAGCTCTAGCGCGGGCGTCGGCTGACTCGGGGAGTCAGTAGAAGTGACATCACCAAGACGATCGCACAGATCCAGAGTGCTTGAGGCAGTCCGGTGCTGTCGACGATGAGTCCAATGAGTGGCGGGCCGCCAAGCATTGCACCATATCCGAAGGCGCTGATAATGCTTACAGCCTTGGGGCCCAGGCGTTCACTCCTGGAAGCTGCGATACTCATGCCGACGGGGAAGCCCAAAGAACTGCCAAGTCCCCACATTGCCGAACCCAAACCGATGAGATACGGATTGGCTCCGATGATGAACAGGCAAACGCCAACTAGTCCGATAGATCCCATGAACAGCAACGTGTTCTTGTGCCCAAGTCGGTCTACGAGCTGACCGCCAACAAAACGGCCCAACGTCATAGCCCCCACGAACAGCGTAAACATGAGCGCACCGTCCTGGTGCTTCAACCCGTGGCCGTCCACGGTGGCAACGGCTATCCAGTCGTTGGCAGCACCCTCTGCGAAGCTCAGCCCGGCAACCATCAGACCCAAGAGCATAAGTAGTCCGAGCTTGCGTGGTGGTGCCGAGGACTGCGCAGATTTCTCTTTGGCACGGTTTGCGAAGTTCTCGTTTTCCCACGAGGACAGTCCAAGATGGGCGACAAATGCCAACACGAGAATGGCTACGGATACAACACTGAAATGCCAGATACTCGGGATGTGCAGTGCGATCGATGCTGTTGCCACGCCGGCTCCCAACAACGAGCCTAGGCTGAAGTAACCGTGTAGCGAGGGCATGATGCTCCGCCCGAGTTCACGTTCAATTCGTGCACCGCTGACGTTCATCATGATGTCGAGGCAACCAAAAATGATGCCGTTGATAAACAAGGCAATGTAGGCCAGTGCCGTACTTTGAGTGATTGAGATGGCGATGCCGAGTATCGGAAGGCAAAGCGCAAGCCCCAGAGGCAGAGAACACAAGAGTCGTTTTGTGGGAACGTATCGACTGATGGTTGGGATGATTGCCAAGCCAATAAGTGTTCCGACGGTCATGCAAAGCAGGAACGAGCCGAGACCTAACCCGGAAAATCCTAGTACTGCATCAATAATCGAAAGCCGGCCGGCCCACGAAGCGAAGGAAAGTCCTGCAAGCAGGAATATTAGGTTGATACTGGTGCGCTCAGAGGGGACGAGCCGCTCTCGGATGGCGACCGGTTGAATCATGAGAAAATGTTGCCTCTCGGTTTCTATATTCCCTAGAGTTTATCGCAAAATTCGCCGCTAAGTTACCGTTCAGTTGCCCCATGTTTTGATTCAGCGAGGATGCGTGGCTCCTGTTAAGCGCGCGCACAGGAAACTGGCTGATCTCAGGCCATCAGGCGACAAAACTTATGAAGCTAGAAGGCGATAGTTGCCCCTACGCGAGTCTTCAATTATTGCCAAATGAGGGCAGGGAATCGGTGCCGGAACATGCCGTGAGCCCTGTCTAGCAACTGCTAGACGCCAGGTTTTTCGAACGCTGTCCCATGGACTAAACCTGTCTAGCGAAGCAGGTATTCTCTCCACAAGAAAAACCGCTGCTCACTTATTTTCAAAGTGAACAGCGGTTAAATGTGCCCCCGACCGGATTCGAACCGGTGACCTAGAGATTAGAAGGCTCTTGCTCTATCCAGCTGAGCTACGGAGGCTTAGCCGAAAAATAGTTTAGCTCATTGCCTACTAAAAATACGACTTGAGGCTACTAGGGGAAGTCATCCATTTCCGCCTAATCAGGCAAGGTTATTTCAATTGACCAAAATCTCGGCCTACTTAACTGCAACGGCGTCTTCGCGATTCTAGGCACATCGCCTAGATCGGTGAGCCAGCCACTTCTAGTTCGAACGTCGCCGAAGCAGAACTTGGATCACCTCGGGCAACAAGGAGGGGCGATTGACTGGGTATCCACAATTCGCGGTCGTCGCTCTCTTGGGTAATCGAGCAGGCAGCACCATGAGGACTAACGCCGGGAACAGTCCTCGGTGTCCGGATTATAAGGAGTGGGTCCAGTGAGCGATCTAGTGACTATCCGTGCCATCGTTGGCACGGATCCGCAGTTGACCATTACCCAAAAAGGAGTTTCTGTTCTGAAGTTCCGAGCTGCTACTCACGAAAGGAAGCGAGATCTTGAATCAGGCCAATGGGTTGACGGGCCAACTAACTGGTATTCAATCTCGGCTTTTCGAGGCTTGGCGGAGAACACCATGGAGTCACTGGCCCAAGGTGATCATGTGGTGATTTTCGGCAAGCTGCAGATCAGAGAATTCGAGAGAGCAGATGGTACGCGCGGAACAAGCGCCGATGTCGAAGCCTTCAGCGTTGGTCACGATCTTCGTTTTGGAACAAGCACCTTCACAAGAGTCCGTACGGACACCTCAGAAATTGAACGAGTATCGCATTCTGAATCTCAAACGGACGCAGATGCGAGTTGGCCAAAAGACCAGGGTCAAGCGGCCTGAATATTCATTGTTGGGTGGTGCTTGGCTCACTTAAGTGAATCCGAGCACCACCAAGCCAAAATAGTTGAGTTCGGATTCGGTTTTGCCCCCTATCACCGACTAGCCTTAACAACATGGCGGAATTCATTTATACGATGACCAAGGCTCGCAAGGCCGTTGGTGACAAAGTCATCCTTGACGATGTCAGCATGTCGTTCTTCCCAGGCGCCAAAATTGGTGTTGTGGGACCGAACGGTGCTGGTAAGTCAACGATCTTGAAGATCATGGCGGGTATCGACACCCCGTCCAACGGTGAAGCGCGGCTTTCACCAGGATATTCGGTGGGCATCCTGCTTCAGGAGCCACCACTAAACGAAGAAAAGACCGTCCTGGGCAACGTCCAGGAAGGCGTAGGAGAGATCTACGAAAAGATCACTCGCTTCAACGAGATTTCCGAAGAGATGGCTCAAGAAGGTGCTGATTTCGACACCCTTCTTGAAGAAATGGGCAAGCTCCAAGAAGCTATCGACGCGGCCGATGCATGGGATATCGACAACCAGCTAGAACAGGCAATGGATGCATTGCGTTGCCCACCTGGCGATGAGTTGGTAACCCACCTCTCCGGTGGTGAGCGTCGTCGTGTTGCTCTTTGTAAGCTATTGCTGCAGAAGCCAGACCTGTTGCTGCTCGATGAGCCTACTAACCACTTGGACGCCGAGTCCGTACTTTGGCTGGAGCAGCACCTAGCTGCTTACCCAGGCGCAGTATTGGCAGTTACTCACGACCGTTACTTCCTCGACCACGTCGCCGAGTGGATTTGTGAAGTTGACCGAGGCCGTCTGCACCCATACGAGGGCAACTACTCCACTTACCTGGAGAAGAAGCGCGAGCGTATGGAAGTTCAGGGCAAAAAGGATCAGAAGCTTGCTAAGCGTCTGGCCGAAGAACTCGAATGGGTTCGCTCGAACGCGAAGGGACGTCAGACCAAGTCGAAGGCTCGTCTGGCTCGATATGAAGAAATGGCTGCGGAAGCTGAGCGCACCCGCAAGCTTGACTTTGAAGAGATCCAGATTCCACCTGGCCCACGTTTGGGTCAGCTTGTTATTGAGGCCAACGACCTCAAGAAGGGTTTCGGCGAACGTGTATTGATCGACGGACTATCCTTCTCGTTGCCTCGTAACGGCATCGTTGGTGTCATCGGTCCGAACGGTGTTGGTAAGTCAACTCTTTTCAAGACCATTGTTGGCATGGAAGAACTAGACGCTGGTTCGCTGAAGATTGGCGATACCGTCAAGATCTCGTACGTTGACCAGAACCGCGAAAACATTGATCCGACGAAGTCCCTGTGGGAAGTTGTGTCGGATGGCATGGACTACATCCAAGTTGGACAGGTTGAAATGCCTTCTCGCGCTTACGTCTCGGCCTTCGGTTTCAAGGGCCCAGACCAGCAGAAGAAGGCCGGCGTGCTTTCCGGTGGTGAGCGCAACCGTCTGAACTTGGCATTGACCCTGAAGCAGGGTGGCAACCTCTTGCTTCTCGATGAGCCAACTAACGACTTGGACGTTGAGACCCTTTCCTCATTGGAAAATGCTTTGCTTGATTTCCCAGGCTGTGCCGTCGTGGTCTCGCACGATCGTTGGTTCCTGGACCGAGTGGCAACCCACATCTTGTCCTACGAGGGCACCGAAGAGAACCCATCGAACTGGTACTGGTTCGAGGGCAACTTCGAGTCCTACGAAGCGAACAAGGTTGAGCGCCTGGGCGCCGATGCAGCTAAGCCTCATCGCGTGACTCACCGTCGACTGACTCGCGACTAGGAAGTTATACAGCAATGGCCGCCACTTTTGTGGCGGCCATTGCTGTATAACGAAGAAGTTCAGTAGTCGAGCTATTGCCGCGACGTCGAAGCGTTCAGGAATTCTGAGATACGCAGGTACTCCCGATTTTGGTGGAGCAAATGTTGTTCTGAAAGCCCATGAAGAATCTCGTGAACTTCCGCCGCGATTAGTCGTGACCCGCCTACGCTGACCGATGAGTGAAGCGTGGCGCGGAAGGCTACGGGCGCATCGATGAAATGCGGTTCACCCGTAGGCAAGATACGAAATTTTTGCTCAGGCGTGAAACGCGGGGCTCCCGGTCGGGCGAAGTTGGTGGCCAATTCGTCCTGCTGTTCGCCGAGCATGTGAATGACGAAGCTGGAAGCGGCAAGGACCGCGCCGGCAGCTCCTGACTCTTTGGCTAGCGAAAATGAAACGGCTACCGGCTCAATGGACAAGGAAGCCAAGGAAGAAATAGTCAATCCGTAGGGAACGTCATCTACCGTTGCGGTAATAAGTGCGACACCAGCTGGATGGTGGCGGAACGCCGTACGAAAATCATCTGACAATTGACTCATCCAGAGGCTCCTTTGCCTGAACCCGAGAAATAAGGTTCAGCAGCTGATGTGGAAGTTTTACAGGCTCCCACCAACGATATTGATTACTTCCACACTAAGACCTCAAGTAAACTTGAGGTCAAGGAGGGAGTCGTGATGATTCGCACAACAAGTCCGCAGGAACCTTCAGAAGAGCTACCCGCGCAAGAATTGCTCACCATCGGACAGGTCAGCGACCGTACCGGAGTTGCCCGCTCAGCCCTTCACTATTACGAAGAGGTTGGGCTCATCTCGTCATTACGCACAGGCGGAAACCAACGTAGATACCCAAGGCATCTGCTTCGGCGGATCTCACTCATTACCGTAGGCCGGCAACTGGGCATTGCGCTCAAAGACATCAAGCACGCTTTAGCCCCAGTACCTATGAGTCGTGTCCCGTCGGAAACGGACTGGCTCAGGGCCACCGAACAGTGGAAACAGGTATTGGCAGCTCGTCGCAGGGCAATCGAGGAGCTAGAAAATCGGCTTATGGGATGCATCGGATGCGGGTGCCTCTCGATGCAAGCTTGTGGGCTGCTTAACCCCGAAGATCAACTGTCTAAGGATGGATCAGGGGCCAGAAGGCTGGAGGTAATCGAAGGAGCTGAACAGGACGACTGATCTTCACGATGTGGTTGAGACCTGACGAGATTTACTAGACTGAATCCATGAAGATTGCTCAGCTATTTCGTTTTCCGATCAAGGGCTTGCCCGGCGAAGCAATCGACGCTGGCGCTGTCAGCGTTGGCAGTGGAATACGCGGCGATCGCAGTATCGCATTCACGAACGGAACGGTTGAGGTTCTTGATGGACAGTGGGGCAGCTGCCACAGCTTCACCATACTAAAAAACAATAAAAACCTGCAAAAATGGTCTGTGGAATCCAACCCTCCATTTATTACCGTCGCAGCGCCAGATCAAGTGAATGCGTCTTCACTGACATTCGACTCGTCAACGCCTGACGGCGTGGCGGAACTTGGCGCGTACTTGTCAGCGCATCTTCCGACTCAGGGTGCCATCGAGCGCCGAGCAGTATCTATGCCGAAGGGAATGTTCGATTCTCAACGTTCGGGCATTTCCATCATTAATCCCAGGACAGTCGAGCGTCTATCGGTCGCGGGGCAGATTGAGATGGACCCGCGCAGATACCGCGGCAATATATTAGTGGAAGGACTCCCGGCCTTTGCAGAATTTGGACTCATCGGCAAGGTAATACGCATTGGCGAGGCAAGGATTGCAATAACCAAGTCGATTGAGCGGTGTTCGGCCACATCGGTGAATCCGGAAACCACTGAAGTGGATATCAATGGGCCACGGTTGCTTGCCACGCACTTTGGTCATTTGCATTGCGGTATCTACGGAACGGTTCTCGAGCCCGGAACGCTTGAAGTGGGCGACGAGATTAAGATTGAAATGCCAAGCGAGGATATTTCAAACCTAGTTCCCGCGAAGCGTTCGCCTCGATATGCGACAGTCCAAAAACCACCAAGGTCTCTTCAGACCTAGTCGAAATTACTTTGAGCGACACATTCGGTTGGTTCAAGGAGCACGACGAGGCTGGAACGTATCTTAGGGTTCACTTCTCGGATCCTGCTTGGCGAAACTACACGGTCACCGCCGTTGACGAGCAGAGACGTCACCATAGCCGTAAGGATTCAAGGAGCAGTCTCTGCGAAACTGTCGCAACTTGAACCAGGAGAACAACTACTGATATCTGGACCCTACGGGTCGGTGACTGCTGCCAAGGTGCTGCGAGAGTGCACGGCCTTGGTCTCAGCGGGAATTGGGATCACCCCTGTTCTTGGGCTGCTACGTGATCATGAAGCTGCCGCGCAGGTACAGGATCTCCGACTGGTGCACGTTGAGCGTGGCGCCCCGAACGCGCTGTTCTCGGAGGCAAGAGCACTAGCTGGCCGAGGGAATGCTGCGCCTACGGTTCAATATTTTGATAGCACCGTGGCACGTCCGAATCCTGAAGACATCGCCCGCGTAGTCGCAGGCTGTGACAGCGTGGTGATTTGTGGACCTCAATCGTTCACGCAGATGGCTCAGGAGATCTGTCGAGCCGAAGGTATCGAACCGCAGAACATTCACTGCGAGGCCTTTGTCTCACCGCACAAAGATTTCAGCGAGCTATTTCAAGACTTCGCTAACGCAGAGATCAATTGTTTTGACTCTGGAAAACACTTTGAGTGGCAACCAGAACAAGGTGTACTTCTGGATGCGTTGCAGGCTCAAGGGATCGACGCTCCAAGCTCATGCCAAGCCGGATCCTGCGGTCAATGCGCGGTCAAGCTGCTCAAGGGGAGCGTGAGCTATCCGATGGAGCCCAGCGCCACGATACCTGACGGTCACGTTCTAACGTGCGTAGCCGTACCAAGGGAGAACGTGGAGCTGGACATCTAGGAAGCCAAAGCCAAGATTATTTCTTGGTCCCAAATTCCGGAAGCCGGACCATGCCTTCTTGCGCGACTGTTGCTACGAGCTGACCATCGCGGTTGAAGAATTGCCCGGTGCCAAGTCCTCGTGCCGAGGAAGCCGAAGGGGAGTGGAGGACGTAGAGCAGCCACTCATCAACTCGGAAGTCCCTGTGCCACCACATGGCATGGTCTAGGCTAGCGATGCTCAACCCGGGATGGATCCAGGCTAGTCCATGTGCCTTGAGAATTGGTTCGAGCAGCATGTAGTCGCTGGCGTACGCCAACGCTGCACGGTGCATCGTCGGATCGTCTGGCATCGCCGAAGTCGTCCGCAACCAGACTGCCGTATCGGCACCACGAGTCTCGTCGCCGGAAAGGTAGATGGGCTCGGAGACATGACGAACGTCGAATGGGCGTTCAAAAGCCCATTCCCGGGCTACAGGATGATCCAGATGACCCACAAGTTCAGCTGTGGTTGGCAGGGATTCTGGATCAGGTGCGTTCAGCGGTGCTGGGTCATGATGCTCTAAACCCTGCGCTGGTTCTTGGAACGAGGCGATCATCGAAAGGATGGGATCGCCGTTCTGGTAGGCATGAACTCGGCGTGCGGAGAATGAACGACCATCGCGCAGGCGCTGTACCCCGAAGGTAATGGTCTGCTCAGGGTCGCCGGGGCGAAGGAAATATCCGTGCAAAGAGTGGATAGCGCGAGTGGAATCTACGGTGCGCGATGCGGCCATGACAGATTGAGCCAATACCTGGCCACCGAATACGCGTTTCCGGTTCTGTTTGGGCATGCGACCGACAAAGATATCTTCGTCGGTTCGGGCCTGATTTTCCCCATCCAGATTTAGCAAGTCCAGTAGTGCCTGAGTGGTACCAAGGTCTCCGGTCACGGCATAAACTCCTTGAAGTTCTTTGTAGTGCAGATCTTTACCCAATGTTACTTGAAGGTACCCTCTTCATTGGGCGGACCTGCTTGTACGTAAACTATACGATTACCTGACCAGACTTCACGCCATGAGCTAATTCGTGGAAATTGGGCATGCTCGTCGTGAGAACATTAATCCATGGCAAGCGACGTACTGATTTTTGACGATGTAAATTCCGTCAGTGACCTTTCGAACTTTATTAGTCGAGCCAAGACTATTGAAGATGACGCGGCGCTATTTGTTGCCCGAGGAACCGCGCTGGCCGTTTACGTACCTGTTCTAGTTCCTGCTGAATTGGGCCAGGGTCAATACACCGTTCTAGGCATGCGCGTACACCGGCTGGCTCAGCCGGCTGAGCTAGATGCGAGTTACTCATTGTCTTCAGTGCAGGATCGACTGGCAAGAATGGGGGATAGTTCGGTCGAATTCACCGTGCCACCGGTCGAAGCTACAGCTCGTTGGGCCGGCATTTCTGTGCCGATGTCGCAGTGGGAAGACTCAGGCTCTATTGCCGATGCTGACCTATCCCGGGCCGCCCAAACCGGAATTGATGCAGTTGCTCAAGCGCTGCCAGAGAATCCGGGAAAGCCTGTCATCTCGCAAATTCGCCAACGTGTATGGTCCTCCGAAATTGAGGGACAAGATTCACCCTTGCCACTGGGCGCGGCCTTTGCGATGCATGCGTTGGGCTTCCTGACCAAAGATGGACAGAGCCGAATATTGCGCAGGGGTAGTTGGTACCGCGTGAGCAACGGACGTGGGCACGCGGTAATGCGCCAGTCCTCGTTACTGGGTTAGATCCTCGAAGTTTAAACTAATGGTCTGAAACCAATATTGGTTTCAGACCATTAGTTTTTGAAGCTCCGGATTAGTCCGGTGTATTCAGCATTGAGTGTGCAGCGCGTTCGAAGTAATCTCGAAGCGTCTCAGCGTGCAGTGGAGGCAGGTCCAACTGATCAATGGCCTTGTTCATATGGCCCATCCACACATCGCGGTAGTGCGAGTTTACGATGAAGTTACCATGGCGCATTCGTAGGCGCGGGTGTCCGCGGTGCTCCGAATATGTAGTCGGGCCACCCCAGTATTGTTCAAGGAACAACTGAAGCCGTACCTGTGCTGGATGCAGATCCTTTTCCGGGTACATGGTGCGGAAGTCTTCATCCTGAGCTACAGAATCATAGAAATTCTTGGTCAATTTTGCGAATACTTCTCGGCCGCCTACCTCGTGGTAAAACGTTCCCGGGTACAAAGATGCGTCTACATGTTGCTCTGCTAGGTCAAGAAACTCTTGGCTTGATGCACCTAAAACGAGAGGTTTGCTGAAAGGATCCTGCTTAACGCTGTGCGGGATTTGCGGGTTTTCACTCATATTCATTCCTCAAGAATTGCTTGGCAGGACCGGTTCATGAAGTACCGGGAAGTTAACAGACCTAGCAATGAAACAAACTTTGTTGGCTTGTTCATGCAGTGAGTTCGCGAGTTCGCGCTGAGATTCATCAGCCAGTCTGACCGCGGGCTTCAGAACTGCTTGCGTGAATTCGCCACTGTTATCAGCATTCAGGCGCAAAGTACCTTGCGCGGTGTCGGTGTAGCCAATAACTTTCAAGCCGTTATTCACCGCAATGTGTAGATACGAAAGCATGTGGCATTGACTCAATGCTGCAAGCAGTAATTGCTCTGGATTCCACCGGTCCTTGTCGCCATGGAAGGTCGGGTCGGCCGTTCCTGGTAGATCTGGAAGACCCGGCGAGCTGACAATATGGTCCCGTCCATAGCTTCGGTAGCTATCAGTTCCAGTTCCGCGGTTGCCGGTCCATTCGAGGCTGACGCGATACTCATGATGCGAAAGATCCATGAAATTATTGTCGCATCTTTAACCAAATGGGGATGCACACATGAGCTTTGAGAGCTCAGCGTGCATCCCCACCTATAGTTCAGCGGTTGTTTTAGAAATCTGCCTGGCGTGCAGCTAGAGCGCGTCGGACATCAGCAGCGGACTCGGTCAACAAGCGGCGTAGTGCTGGATGCTTGTCGCCCAAAGATTCCAAGAAGGCCTGCGTCGTGTCCAAGGTAGCCTGTGACACCTGCGAGCTTGGGTAGAAGCCCAGCACGATCTGCTTAGCCATTTCGTGGGAGAAGTTTTCCCACGCATGGACCAACAATGCGAAGTACTTCTCACCGTATTCAGCGATCAGGGACTTGTCATGAGTGTTGTTGAACCCTGCGATGACGGCGCTTTGCTGATCATTGGACAGCTTCGCTGCGGTTGCCGCTTCAAAGGCTTTGGCCTTGGCTTCTGCTGTTGGGCGTGAAGCTCGGGCGGTGTACCAAGAGGCCTTACCCTTTGCGGTGTCGTCCGTGGCAAGAACTGCATCAATTTGTTCATCGGACAAACGTCCACCGGCACTCAGCGCGATGGTCAAAGACCACTTCAAATCGGTATCAATGACCAGACCGTCCAGTGTCTTGGATCCGTCGAACAGGCTTTGAACTGTATCGAGCTGTTCAGCGCTACGGGAACGGTGCGCAAAGGCCTTGGCAAACTGCAACTGGGCATCTGAACCGGCCTGAGCTTCAGTGGCCAGCTGCCACAAACGATCCGCAGCCTGAATCGAGAGCTCACTGCTATTTTCTGGGGTCACATAGCTATCCAGTGAGGTGTTCAGCTGGCGCAAGAGCACCATGATGACGGACGAGTCAAACTCGTGCCCGATGTTGTTCAGAAGCAACTGGACGTAGGTGCTGGCAGGGGATTCAGCATCACGCACGGAGTCCCACGCAGCGGACCAAACTAGGGTACGAGGCAGGGACTCTTGGAAGTCCTTGAGGTGCTCGGTTGCGGTCGCTAGTGAGCGTTCATCCAGACGAATCTTCGCGTACGTCAGATCATCATCGTTGAGCAGCACCAAGTCAGGCTGAGCGAGCCCAACCAAAGACGAAACCGGGGTCGAGGCACCCGAGATGTCTAGTTCTTCTCGGTGCACATGCTGCAAAGATCCATTTTCGTCAAGGCTGTAGAACCCAACCGCAAGTCGGTGCTGACGCAGGGTTGGGTAGTCGGAAATTGCACTTTGAAGGATGCTGAAGTCGGTGATGATGCCAGTATCATCGGTGCTGATCTGTGCAGTAAGCGTGTTGACACCTGCAGTCTCAAGCCACTGTGCGCCCCAGCCGCTGAGATCGCGACCGCTGGAGGCTTCAAGCTCGGAGAGCAAATCAGGAAGCTCCGTGTTAGACCATGCGTGCTTAGCAAAGTACTGGCGCACGCCTGCCATGAATTCTTCCTGGCCGACAAACGCAACAAGCTGACGCAGGACGCTGGCACCCTTGGCGTAGGTGATGCCATCAAAGTTGACCTCAACATCTTCGAGATCGTTGATTGGTGCCACAATCGGGTGAGTAGAAGGCAACTGATCCTGGCGGTAAGCCCAGTTCTTCTCCAAGGTATTGAACGTGGTCCACGCGCTAGTGAACTCGGTGTTCTGAGCCGCAGCCAAGGTCGACATGAATTCGGCGAAGGACTCATTGAGCCACAGGTCGTTCCACCATTTCATGGTGACGAGGTCGCCAAACCACATGTGCGCCAATTCGTGCAACACGGTGATGGCACGGCGTTCTACCATCGCTCCGGTTGGACGAGAACGGAACACATATTCTTCAAGGAAGGTTACAGCGCCGGCATTTTCCATGGCACCTGCGTTGAATTCAGGCACGAACAGCTGGTCGTACTTCTCAAATGGGTAAGGGGTGCCGAAGTTCTTTTCGTAGAACTCGAAACCTTGACGGGTGATCGTCACGATATTTTCGACGTCCAGGTATTCCATCATGGATGCGCGAGCAAAAACGCCGAGTTCAACGGTACGTCCGCTAGAGGAGACCAGCGAGTCACGGGCTACTTGGTAGGGGCCAGCGATAAGCGCGGTGATGTAGCAGGAAATTCGCTGAGTCGGGGCAAAGGCCCAAGTCGCCGCTTCGCCCTGCTCTTGTGGAGCTGGGGTTGGAGCATTGGAAACAACGTTCCAGTACTTCGGCGCGGTCACCGTGAACTGGAAGGTCGCCTTAAGGTCTGGCTGCTCGAACACGGCGAACATGCGACGGCAATCGGCAACTTCAAACTGGGTATAGAGGTAAACCTCTTGGTCCACTGGGTCGACGAAGCGGTGTAGCCCTTCGCCGGTGTTCATGTACAGCGCGTCTGCATCAATAACCAGGACGTTTTGCTCGGCAAGGTTGGGAAGCTGAATGCGGATGCCATCGGAATGGGTTGCTGGATCTAGCTCGACCCCATTGAGGTTGATCGAGCGCACATTGTCGGTGACAGCATCAATGAAAGTTGAAGCACCTTCGGTAGCGCTAAATCGTACCGTGGTTTTGGACGTGAATACCCGCTCACCGCGGGTGAGGTCCAGGCTAACCTCGTAGCTGTCGACGTTGAGCAGTCGTGCGCGTTCGGTTGCCTCAGCGCGGGTGAGGTTCATTCCTGGCATTGGGTCTCCAGTTCTTGATGAAGTGTGCGTCCGAGACAGTTATGAAACGGATACTGAATATTTGTATATTGTGTCACTTCTGGCGGGGTGTAAAGCAAGTCATCTCTGGAACAATTTACGCAAATGCCCCATATCGCCTAGAAACCTGGTGGCTTGAGTCTCAATCCGTGAGAAATCCTGCCGATATTACTGCCAGATCATCGGAACATGGCAAGGAGCTCATCGGACCTCGCTAAGCTGTATAGGAAAGTAAATGACCCCTCCAAGCTAAAAGAGGCCACAGACTATGCGCGTGCATATTGCTACAGACCATGCCGGATTAGAGCTCAGCGACTACTTGGTGAAGTACTTGACTGGCAAAGGCTATGAAATGGTCAACCATGGTCCAGAGTCGTACGATCCTGAGGATGACTACCCTGCGTTCTGCATCAACGCTGCCAAGGCCGTAGTCAAGGAACAGCGCGAAGGATTGGATTCCCTAGGCATCGTTCTTGGTGGCTCCGGCAACGGTGAGCAGATTGCGGCAAACAAGGTTGAAGGCATTCGTGCCGCCTTGGCCTGGAACTTGGATACCGCCAAGTTGGCGCGTGAGCACAACGATGCCAACGTAATTGCCGTTGGCGGACGCCAGCACTCGGTTGAAGAAGCCGCAGAACTAATCGAAGCTTTCTTGGCTGAGCCGTTTAGCGATGCAGAACGCCACGTACGACGAATCGGCAAGATTGCCTCGTACGAAACCACTGGCGAGGTTATTGACTAGTCGTGCCTGAAGGCCACTCCCTGCACCGACTTGCCCGCCAATTTGACGACGTCTTTGGTGGGCAAGTGGTGCACGTTTCTTCTCCGCAGGGCAGGTTCGCATCTGATGCAGCGCGTATCGATGGCTACGAACTAGAAGTCGCCTTTGCCAAGGGGAAGCAATTGTTCTGTCGCTTCTCCAATGACTTGTACCTCAGAGTTCATCTCGGACTCTACGGTGCGTTTAGCTTTGGGGGAGACGAACACTTCAGCGGTGCTTCTTCCATTGGCGCACCTCGGAAGATTGGCGAGACGGAAACGCGCTCAGAAGTTTGCGCGAGGCAGTATCTTGGACCACCGGAACCTGTGGGTGCAGTCCGAGCGCGGATTGTTTCTGAGCACGGTTGGGCTGATCTGCGAGGACCGACTGCTTGCGAGGTGCTTGAATATCCGCAGGTTCAGAAACATCTAAATAACTTGGGACCGGATCCGCTAGCCCGTGCGGCAAATGAATTTCGGGCCACCAAGTCAGCTGAAGCGCTGCTGGACTCGGACACCGTATTAGCCAGTGGCTACTCTGAGTTTCGGGAGAACCTCTCGAAGACCAAAACGCCCATTGCTGTCGCTTTAATGAATCAAAGCCTGATTAGCGGGGTTGGCAATATCTACCGTGCCGAGTCGTTGTTCCGCAACCGCATCGCCCCCGAGCTACCTGCCAATCAGCTGTCTTCGCAAAAAGCTCGAAAGCTCTGGTACGACATAGTCGCGATCATGGAAGACGGTGTGCGTGATGGAAAAATCATCACGACCTACCCCGAAGATCGACAAGCCGGAATTCCCCTTTGGCCCGATAACGCGTACTACGTATATCAACGCCAGGGACTCGGATGCCGTCGCTGCAGCGGCAACATTGCTTTGACTGAGGTTGCCGCCAGGAAACTTTATTGGTGCCCGAGATGCCAGAAAATGCCGAGAAAGAATTTAGCTCAGTATTGGACGACTTAGGTTGATGAGACGAGCAGAATAGTTTTTCTTCGCCGTGTCGGCGTGTATTGCTTTGAGATGCACAATTCAGATGCTATTCGAGTGCCTCCAAGTGAGAACGGGAATCCCCGATTTGCAAAGCGCATCTTTTATGGTCTAGACTCAATCTTGTTCGAAGCGAGAAAAGCTTCGAAATGGGGATGTAGCTTAATGGTAAAGCCTCAGTCTTCCAAACTGATTACGCGGGTTCGATTCCCGTCATCCCCTCGGACCAAATGCTCCGGCTCTCAATTGAGAGTCGGAGTTTTTTGTCGTGTCGAAGTTTCCGCCTGTGCTGCAGAGTGACTAATCGTGGCTCGTTTTTTGCAGTGCCTGAACCGGCGCCTGTCTGGGTCCGCAGGAGCTGGTGCTAGATCTGACTGCTGTCGGTGCACACGGTACACACGGTGCGCATGGTGCGATCGCCATTACTCTCGAGCCTATTGGCCGGGGGATTGGTGGCACAGCTCAAACTATGAGGCCCCGGGTTCATGCGGTGCATTGGTTATCTAAGGTCCAGTTTGCGAAACATGTCGCCTCCAGCTCCAGCCGGCTGAAGAACTTTTTGCGTCAAAATTCTGTTATTCAACTCACGTGAACCACCTAAGTTTGGCTTCTGACATAAGTAATCACCGTATATCCGCGGATTCACGCGGATATGAATCTTCGACATGCGTGGGTTTCGATTTTGCTTTTGGTTCGAACCCGTGTAACTTAGTTTCTTGTGATCAGCACGGGAAATAAATGATTCCTGAGTTGAACACAGGACGGAAAGTCCAGATGAAGTCGGGTTTTCCAAACTTTATCGGGGTATAGCTCAGCTTGGCTAGAGCGCGCGCTTTGGGAGCGTGAGGTCGCAGGTTCGAATCCTGTTACCCCGACTTTATGGCTGAAGATAATTCAGCCATGAAAATAGATCTGAGTAGTCAGATCACCAGAATCCACAGGATTTACTTCTTGGGTGGATTCACAACCTATCAGTTCGATGCAGCTCACAATGAAAATTGTGAACCAACGGACTTTCGGGGTATAGCTCAGCTTGGCTAGAGCGCGCGCTTTGGGAGCGTGAGGTCGCAGGTTCGAATCCTGTTACCCCGACTTTATGAGTAGAAATTCTTGGATTTCAGCTCATGAAAATTGAGAGCTAAATATTATTTAGATCTTGTGATCACTAGGAACTGTCAAAGGCAACTAGTAAGCATCACAAACGATTAGTGGATACAGGATGACTCGGGTTAGACTGTTCACTGCTAATCGGGGTATAGCTCAGCTTGGCTAGAGCGCGCGCTTTGGGAGCGTGAGGTCGCAGGTTCGAATCCTGTTACCCCGACTCTGTCGAACAACCCCGCAACGCCACCATGTTGCGGGGTTTTTTGCAGATAAAACCTAATCCTTAGACACTCAGGAGTACAACGCTGTGAAGAGCGCCGTTGAAAACGTCAACCCGACTCGGGTGAAGCTAACCGTTGAGGTTCCTTACGAGGAACTGAAGCCCCGCGTCGATGAGGCGTACAAGACCATCGCACAGCAGATCCAGGTTCCAGGCTTCCGTAAGGGCAAGGTTCCAACTCGCATGATCGATCAGCGCGTTGGCCGTGGCTACGTCATCGAAACCGCTGTTAACGAAGGTCTGAACGACTTCTACCAGCAGGCAATGGTTGAGAACGAGCTGACCCCACTGTCCCGCCCAGAGGTTGATATCACTGAGCTTCCTTCCATCGAGAAGGAAGGCGAAGGCCAGCTGGTCTTCACCCTCGAAGTTGATATCCGTCCGAAGGTTGAACTTCCGGACTACAAGGGCCTCGAAGTTTCTGTTGAAGCCAAGGAAGTTGCTGACGAGGACATCGAGAAGGCTCTCGACGACCTTCGCGGTCGCTTCGGCACCCTGAAGGAAGTTGAAGCTCCAGCAGCTGCAGACTCCTTCGTCACCATCGACCTCACCGCAAAGGTTGAGGACGAAGAGGTTGACTCCGCACAGGGCCTGTCGTACCAGATCGGTTCCGGCAACATGCTTGAGGGCATGGACGAGGCTGTTACCGGCCTGTCCGCTGGCGAAGATGCAACCTTCGAAACCACCCTTGCTGGCGGCGAGCACGCTGGCAAGTCCGCAACCGTCAAGGTTGTTATCAACGCTGTCAAGCAGCGCGAACTTCCAGAAGCTAACGATGATTTCGCTCAGCTTGCTTCCGAGTTCGACACCATTGCTGAACTGCGCGAAAACCTTGCTAAGGACGCTGCAGAAGGCAAGACCGTTGAGCAGGGCGTAGAGGCTCGCGAATTGGTTCTGGACAAGCTTGTTGAGCTTGTTGAGGTTCCTGTTCCAGCTTCGGTTATCGACGAGCAGATCGAGCAGCACTTCAACGCTCCTGACGCTGAAGAGGGTCACGACACCGAAGAGCACCGCACCGAGGTTCGCGAAAACACCGAGCGTGCTTTCAAGAACGAAATCATCTTGGATGCAGTTGCAGATGCTGAAGAAGTTGGCGTTGAGCAGTCCGAGCTGATCGATTACATCGTTCAGACCGCAGGTCAGTACGGCATGGAGCCAAACCAGTTCGCTCAGATGCTGGACGGCGCCGGCCAGGTTCCAATGCTTATGGGCGAGGTTCGTCGTCGCAAGGCACTTGCAAAGGTTCTTGAGTTCGCTAAGGTCACCGATTCCAACGGTGAAGCAGTGGACCTGACTTCCTTCGTGAAGCCAGCTGGTGAAGACGAAGCTGCTGCTGAGGTTGAAACCGAAGAAGCAAAGTAGTTTTCACTACTCTCCAATGGCCATTGGCCGCCTCTAAAAGGCGGTCAATGGCCATTTTTGTTCGCTCCCGGCGTGCATCATGCGCCGTGAGCGAAACACGGGCATGAAACGTCCCATGAAAGCCTTGAAGTAAGTAATCTCAAAGTAACCAGTTGCAGCTTTGGGATTAGAAATAAAAATTCCAGAATCTGATCTACACGTTTGGAAGAGGTAGAGAACATGTCAAATGATTCGCGCACTCCTACGATGGCCGCCGTTGACCCGGCCAGCCGCGACGACTACATTTACAACCGCTTGCTCAAGGAGCGCATCATCTGGCTGGGCTCCGAAGTCCGCGATGACAATGCGAATGCCATCTGCTCGCAGTTGCTCCTGCTCTCTGCAGAAGATCCTGAGAAGGACATCTACCTGTACATCAACTCCCCAGGTGGTTCGATCACTGCAGGTATGGCCATCTACGACACGATGAACTTCATCCCGAATGATGTTGTCACCGTAGCAACCGGTTTGGCTGCTTCGATGGGACAGTTCCTGCTTTCATCGGGTACCCCAGGCAAGCGCTTCGCGACTCCGAACGCACGTATCCTGATGCACCAGCCTTCCGGTGGCATTGGCGGTACCGCTTCGGACATCAAGATCCAGGCTGAACTGATCATGCACATGAAGAAGGTCATGAGTGAACTGACCGCTGAGCAGACCGGTCAGACCGTGGAGCAGATCCTGATTGATAACCAGCGTGATAAGTGGTTCACCGCTGAAGAAGGTCTGGCATATGGCTTTGTTGACAAGGTTGCTAAGCATGCCGGGTCTGTCACCGGTGGCGGCGGCGTAGAGCCTAAGTAGCCGAGCCCACCACTTCATTCCCAAAGATTTGTCCAAGGAGAAAACCATGAACTTCAATCCTGAAGCCGTAAGTGGCCAGATGCCATCGGCTCGCTATATTCTTCCTCAGTTCGAAGAGCGCACCCCATACGGGTTCAAGCGCCAGGATCCATACGCAAAGCTATTTGAAGACCGCATCATTTTCCTCGGTGCACAGGTCGACGATGCTTCTGCTGATGACGTAATGGCTCAGCTGCTGGTCCTGGAATCCATGGATCCAGAACGAGACGTTACCCTTTACATCAACTCGCCAGGTGGCTCGTTCACCGCGATGACAGCAATTTACGACACGATCCAGTTCATCCGTCCAGAAGTTCAGACGGTTTGCTTGGGTCAGGCAGCTTCCGCAGCTGCAGTGCTGCTGGCCGCCGGTACTCCAGGCAAGCGCCTTGCATTGCCAAACGCTCGTGTGCTGATCCACCAGCCATCAATGGGTGGCGGCGAACGCGGTACCGCTAGCGATCTGCAGATTCAGGCAGAAGAAGTCATGCGCATGCGTTCATGGCTAGAAGAAACTCTTGCTTCGCATTCGGGCCAGGCAGTAGAGAAGGTTCGTGACGACGTTGAGCGTGACTTGTTCATGACTGCTTCGGAAGCTAAGGCCTACGGCATCGTGGATGAAGTACTGACTCCACGTAAGCTAAACCGTGCTCAGCTGGGTAGCTAGCACTTAAACGGAATAATCCCCGATGAATGGCGGTTTACCCAAGGACGCCACTTTACGAAGGTGAAGTGGCGCAACACAGGTAAACCGCCATATTCATCTAATTTGGGGTACAACTAGCCTAGAATTGAGTAAGTCCACAGCTACTCAAGTAAACGGGAGAATGGTGCGATGGGACGCATGGGTGAAGGCTCAGATCTACTGAAATGCTCTTTCTGCGGGAAGAGTCAAAAGCAGGTTAAGAAGCTAATTGCAGGCCATGGTGTTTACATCTGTACTGAATGCATCGAGCTTTGCAACGAAATCATTGCGGAGGAGTTTGCAGAGGAGCAGGTGCATGAGGAATTCTCCTTAGCCAAGCCTCGCGAAATCTTTAATTCGTTGCAGGAATACGTGATTGGTCAGGAGAACGCTAAGCGCGCTCTCTCGGTGGCTGTTTACAACCACTACAAGCGAATTCACGGAAACCAGGACCATGGTCCCGTGGCTGCGCTGACCAATGATGACCCACTGGACGAAGTTGAAGTCTCCAAGTCGAACATCATGCTCATTGGCCCAACTGGTTGTGGCAAGACTTATCTAGCGCAATCGTTGGCCAAGAAGCTCAACGTGCCTTTTGCTGTAGCCGACGCCACAAGCTTGACTGAAGCTGGCTATGTTGGCGAGGACGTTGAAAACATTCTTCTGAAGCTGCTTCAGGCTGCCGATTACGATGTTAAGAAGGCCGAAACCGGCATCATCTACATCGATGAAATCGACAAGATTTCCCGTAAGAGCGAGAATCCGTCGATCACCCGAGACGTTTCGGGTGAAGGCGTGCAGCAGGCCTTGCTGAAGATCCTCGAAGGAACCGTTGCAGCTGTTCCACCACAGGGCGGGCGCAAGCACCCGCATCAAGATTTTATTCAGTTGGACACGACCAACATTCTCTTCATCGTTGCCGGTGCATTCGCCGGACTAGAAGAAATCATTTCTTCCCGCGCCGGTCAGAAGGGTATCGGATTCGGTGCACCCCTCAAGGCACTGAAGAGCGAGACCGCATCGTACTCTGATGTACGGCCTGAAGATCTGCTGAAGTTTGGTTTGATTCCAGAATTCATTGGTCGACTTCCAGTCATCACTACTGTTGAGCACCTGGACAAGGAAGCTCTTGTCAGAGTATTGACCGAACCAAAGAACGCGCTGCTCAAGCAGTACCAGAAGATGTTCCAAATGGACGGCGTCGCTTTGAGCTTCGATCAGTCTGCTCTTGATGCAGTGGCTGAGAAGGCCATCGAACGCGAAACTGGTGCACGTGGTTTGCGCTCAATTCTCGAAGAAACGCTTGGGGGAGTCATGTTTGATCTTCCTAGCCGTGAAGACGTTGCAGAAGTTGTTGTCACCCGTGGCACCGTTCTCGACGGCGAAGAGCCAGCAATGCTCTCACACGCTATGGTGGCCAAGCGCGACAAGAAGTCCGCGTAGTCCGCTAGACAATCGTTAGATTATTTTTCTCAGGAAAGTTGGGATTCCATGGCCGAACGCCAGCACGTTGATTTTTGGTTTGACCCAATCTGCCCATTCGCGTGGGCAACTAGCCGTTGGATCAAAGAAGTAGAAAAAGTACGCGACATTGATGTTACTTGGAACGTCATGAGCCTCTCGGTACTCAACGAGGGCCGCGACCTTCCAGAGGATTACCGTTCCATGATGGACTCCTCGTGGGGCCCAGTGCGCGTTGTCATCAAGGCAGCACAGGAGCATGGCCAAGAAGTTGTTGACGGGCTTTACACCGCAATGGGCGAGCTTCTCCACTATGAGAAGATCACCGATCGAGATGAAGTCATCAAGAAGGCTCTCGAAAAGACTGGTCTTCCTGCTGAACTTGCTGAAGCGGCGCACACTGATGCCAACGACGAGGCCTTGCGTGCAAGCCACGAAAACGGAATTAGCAAGGTCGGCCAGGACGTTGGCACGCCGGTCGTCGCAGTTGATGGCGTAGCGTTCTTCGGTCCAGTAATCACCCGAATTCCAACTGGCGAAGAGGCAGGCAAGCTGTTCGACGCTGCCGCTCAGCTAGCCTCGTTCCCGTACTTCTTCGAAATGAAGCGTACTCGCACCGAGAGCCCAGTTTTCGAGTAAGTCTGACTACCTAGTCATTTGAAGGACGTTTCCTCTTAGCCAGGGAGCGTCCTTCAACGCTTTAACGAGTTACCGACCATTGCTAAAATGAGTCACTAGTCTTCGGCTTATCAGTGTTGCTAACTGCCGATTCGATCAGCCAAGTCTCCTCGCGAAGGAATTCATCGTGGTCTTTAGCTCGCAGCCTCCACTCTGGCGCCGGGTAGCATCCAGCATTTGTATCATTCTTGGTGTGCTCATTGCTCCCATCTCAATAGGTGGCCTTTGGGCGTCAACTCATATCACTGACACCGATGGGTTCGTAGACACGCTTGGACCGCTGGCCGAGAACCAGGGCTTACAGGATCTCGTGGCGGAGCAAGTCACGGCGTCGATCTCGGATCAGTTGCAGGTTGAAGATCGAATCAAGGCAGTGACCGGTGATGGTCTCTTGTCCCAGTTGATTCCTGCAGAACAATTGGCAGACAAAGCCGATCAGGCGATCGAAGACAGTGCCTTGCGCGTAGTGCAATCCGACAGCTTTGCAGCAACTTGGCAGACGGCATTACGAAGTAGCCATGAAACGACCGACCGGGTATTTACAGAGCCGGATGCCGGAGAGATAGATCAGGCCGGCAAGCTCACCTTCCAGCTCGACGATGTTCTCTCCGGAGTAACAAAGACGCTCAGCGGCATAGGGATTCCGGGCTTGCCCTCGGTTGGGAATTTCTCATGGACCCTGGATCTGGTTCAACAAAACGCCTTACCCGCCCTGCAGAAGATCTATCTCATGATCCAGACACTTGGCCCGTGGGGCATTTACATTAATGCTGCTGTACTTCTAGCTGGAGTTGTTTTAGCTCCCCGGTACTTTTCTAAGGCATGCCTTTGGCTGACCGTGACAATAGGCCTTAGCTACATAGCCCTTAGGACCCTTATCCCTGATTATGTACGAGAACGACTTCTCTCGCACTTCAGTCGTGAGCTAGCGCGGGGAATTTTTGACCAGGTGAGTCACGGTTTATCTATGGCGCTGTTGGTGACCGCAATTGTCTCCGGGATTATTGGTGTCGCCTCTGTGCCGCTCGTTCGGTCTCATGACCGCCACCAGTCAATGGCTCAGATACAGGACCGATAGGCGCTGCTCAGTACGGATCTTGTTCGGTTGTAGGTGCGTGTGGCCGGGGGATGGGTAGTGGTAAGTGTGAATAAGTCCGTTTTTGAACACTAAATCAGGATATTTTTTTCGCTCAGGATCTAGCCCCGACTGACAACAAAGTACCCGATACCGAAGTTTTTGTTTCATAATTCCAGCACAAGGGTGACTGCCACCAATGGTGCCGCGTTGCGTGGCGGTCTAGCAGCGAAAGATCCGGATTTTCGGGCTGAAGTTACCTTGACTCGAAATATCGCAAAGTTTATTTACCGGATCATGGGCCTAGAACAGCGCGATGTCGATACCTGTGACCAGCATGAGTTACTTCACAATCTGACGCTAATTCGTTGATGTGTCAGTTTTCAGCGGAGGAAAAGATTCCTATGGAATTTGTGTGAAGTGTGTGTTTGACTAATTTGCACGAGTGCTAAAGCACCCCCATCGTTAGTGGCCATGTGCCACTGGACAAGGAGTTATATCGTGCAAGTTCGTACCCTAAAAGCGGATTCATCGAAACTCAAAGGCCGACACAAGTTGGCTGGAGCCGCACTTTTCGCCGGAGCATTGATGCTCTGCACCGCACCGATGGCCACCGCAGCCCCTCACGGATCCAACGACGATATCCAGTCGATTAAGATACCTTCTCAAAAAGCAGATACCGCGATTGATTACTGGACTGCCGATCGAATGAAAGCTGCAAAGAGCGCCGATTCACTCGTCAAAGGAAAATCAGGATCCGCTGCGAAGGTAGACACGGGTAACGCAGCCAAGGTTCCAGGCCATGCAGCCAAGGCCAACGCCGGATCTTTGAAGAGCACCACTGGTGGCAAGACGCGTGCCAGCCAGGAGTCCCCAGTTTCGCACATCGGCAAAGTCTTCTTCACCCTCGGTGGGGTTGACTACGTTTGCTCCGGCAACGCTGTCGTCTCGTCAAACGAATCCACGGTATCCACTGCCGGTCACTGCTTGAACGAAGGCCCTGGAGCTTTTGCCACGCGTTGGGTCTTCGCACCAGCCTACGAGAACGGCAAGACTCCGTACGGCACTTTCGCTGCGACAGAATTGGTCACCACCTCGCAATGGTCCGGCAGCGGTGACATCACTTACGACACTGGCTTTGCAGTGGTCTCCAACAGCAGTGGAGTCACCCTGACTGACACCGTAGGTGCTTCAGGTGTCGCCTTCAACCAGCCACGAGGTATGGCCTACAAGGCCTACGGTTACCCAGCAGCTTCACCATTCAACGGTGAAACTCTCCAGTCCTGCTCAGGCACCGCAACTGATGACCCATTCGGTCAAACTCAGTCACAGGGTATTTCTTGCACCATGACCGGCGGTTCTTCCGGTGGACCATGGTTCTTGGGATCCGGTTCTTCGGGTTACCAGAACTCTGTAAATAGCTTCGGCTACAACACTGTTCGAAACACCATGTTCGGACCATACTGGGGTTCAGTAATCCAGCAGGCTTACCAGAACGCACAGAGCTAAGCGACCAACCGCCGGCGAAAGGAAGCGATGGGGCCTTTCGCCGGACTAGGTCAAAGGAAGTAGGGATGATGCCAAAAGAACACTCGTCAAAGGATGGGAACCAAGTCCCCGCCCAAAGGCATCGCCTAGAAGAAAGCGTCGACGAACAGAAGAAGCACTTCACGGAAGAACGACGTCGTGTTGCTTTGCCCAGAGAGTTGATTCGACCTTCTCCCTCAGAAGACTCGGAGTCCTCATCAGGGGAGTAGTAAGGGCAAAGAAAAGTCCGGTTGTCATTTCCACTAATAGTGGGAATGGCAACCGGACTTTCTTGGCTTGAGACTAAGCTTCTTCGGTTTCAGCCAACTCTACGTTGGTGACGGTAAGCTCGCCTTCAGCTTCAACCAAGGTCAGCTCGCGAGCGTTGGCTGCGGACTTCAAGTCCTCAAAACCAGCACGAAGCTGAGCTACCTGAGCGGCTGGAGCGTGAATTTCTCCGGAGAGAACTTCGGTGCGCTGCTTAACCTTGGCATCGGACTTTGCCTTACGGATACCCGACAGAGCAACGCCAACTAGGGGCAAGATCGCAGGATCCGCGCCTTCAACGGCCGAAGCCAAGTGATCGGTGCTTGGCCACTGGGTCAGGTGAACCGACCCGGTGCGCCACCAACCCCAAACCTCTTCGGTAGCGAATGGCAAGAACGGTGCAAACAGGCGCAGAACGGAGTCCAGTGTGGTGGCTAGAGTTGCCAGCACGCTGGCCTGCTCAGCTTCACCGTGACCGCCGTAGGCACGATCCTTGACCAGCTCAACATAATCGTCGGTGAACGACCAGAAGAATGACTCGGTGATGTCCAACGCACGAGCGTAATCGTAATTATCGAAGGCACGCTTGGCGTCCTCGATCACGGTGGACAGTCGAGCCAACAGTGAACGGTCAAGACCATTGGTGACTACTGCAGCATCGTCGGTGAGGACGTTAGCGTCGGTGGCACCCAAGTTCAGTACGAACTTCGAGGCATTCAGGATCTTGATCGCCAGACGGCGACCGATCTTCATCTGGTTGATCTCGTACGCGGTGTCCGCACCAAGCTTGGCACTGGCAGCCCAGTAACGCACAGCGTCGGCACCAAACTTGTCCAGAACTTCGTTTGGTACTACGACGTTGCCCTTGGACTTGGACATCTTCTTACGGTCTGGATCCAAGATCCAACCCGAAATCGCAGCATGCTTCCACGGTGCGCTATCGTGCAGTGAATCTGCACGAACCGCGGTGGAGAACAGCCAGGTACGAATGATGTCGTGACCCTGTGGGCGCAGATCGAATGGGTAGACCTTCGAGAAGAACTCGTCGTCGCGACCCCAACGGCCAACAATCTGTGGAGTCAGCGAGCTGGTAGCCCAAGTATCAAGAACGTCTGCGTCGCCAATGAAGCCATTGGCCACACCGCGCTGATCCTCGGAGTAACCAGTCGGAGCATCGGCGGCCGGATCAACCGGAAGCTGCTCGATGGTTGGCAGGATTGGAGCGTCGTAGTTTGGTTCGCCATGTTCGTTGACCTGGTACCACACTGGTACTGGGACGCCGAAGAAACGCTGGCGGGAAACCAGCCAGTCACCATTGAGGCCCGAAACCCAGTTTTCGTAGCGCGAGCGCATGAACGACGGGTGGAAATCAATTTCCTTGCCGCGAGCGATCATCTGGTTGCGACGCTCTTCGTCACGGCCACCATTGCGGATGTACCACTGACGTGAGGTGACGATTTCCAAAGGCTTGTCGCCCTTTTCGAAGAAGTTCACCGGACGGGAAATCTTCTTAGGCTCACCGTCAAGTAGGTCTGCTTCGGAGAGCATCTCTACAACGGTTTCCTTAGCCGAGAAGACGGTCTTAGTCGAAATCTGAGCGTAGGCTTCCTTGCCAGCTTCGGTGGTGATCCACTCTGGGGTCTCTGAGAGGATGCGGCCATCACGGCCAACGATCGGACGAGTTGGCAACTGCAATTCACGCCACCAGGTTACGTCGGTCAAATCGCCGAAGGTGCAAACCATGGCAATGCCCGAACCCTTATCGGCCTGAGCCAATGGGTGTGGATGCACGGTGACTGGAACACCGAAAATTGGCGAGGTAACGGTCTTGCCAAATAGGTGCTGGTAACGCTCGTCATCGGGGTGTGCAACCAAGGCAGCACAAGCAGCAAGCAGTTCCGGGCGGGTAGTCTCGATGAAGACCTGCTCGCCATCTTCTGCATTGAAGGCGTAACGGTAGTAAGCGCCAGGCATCTCGCGGTCTTCGAGTTCTGCCTGTGCCACTGCGGTGCGGAAAGTGACGTCCCACAGGGTTGGAGCTTCGGCCATGTAGGCGTCGCCCTTGTTCAAGTTGTCCAAGAAGGCGCGCTGTGAGGCGGCGCGTGAGTTGTCGTCAATGGTGCGGTAAGTCATGCGCCAGTCCACGGACAGGCCAAGGGTGGTGAAGAGCTGCTCAAAGACCTTTTCGTCTTCAACGGCTAGTTCTTCGCAGACCTCAATGAAGTTCTTACGGCTGATGACATCCCAGTCACGCTGGTTCTTCGCCGGCTTTTCTGGTGGGCGGTAACCCTCGATGTACGGCTTGGTCGGGTCGCAACGGACGCCGAAGTAGTTCTGTACACGGCGCTCGGTTGGAAGTCCGTTGTCATCCCAGCCCAGTGGGTAGAAAACATTCTTGCCAGTCATGCGCTGGTAACGAGCCAAGACGTCGGTCTGGGTGTAGGAGAACATGTGTCCTACGTGCAGGGAACCGGACGCCGTTGGTGGGGGAGTGTCGATGGAGTAGACGGCCTCGCGGGTCGTGTCCTCGTTGAAGTGATAGGTGCCCTCGGTGCGCCACCGGGACGAAAGACGTTCTTCCAAGCCTTCCAAAGCGGGCTTTTCAGGAACGGTAACTGTTGCGGGCGTGTCTGTGCCCAAGTTGTCTTCTGCCATATCCCTATTCTTTCATGTTTTGAGCAGTGCCTTGGCATTCGTTGTCATGGCCTGCGCCACGAAGACTAGGAGTACTTCCGCCCTTTGTTCGCAGGGCTTTGCGCCTAAAGGTAGACGCTTGGTCTACGGCACGTTGATTTGGGCATTTTCAAACTGTGTAACAGAACAAATAATTACCGTGTTGAAACGTAAGAGAAATTCATGCCTTACCAACTGGTAATCAACTAGTCCTACAGTTAGAAGCATGGATAACTTTGAAACTAAAACTCCTCGTTCCGCCGTGGTCACTGGTGCCTCCAGCGGAATTGGTCAAGCAACTGTTCGAGCACTTCGTGATCAGGGGTGGACGGTATTTGCCGTGGCACGCAGGGCTGATCGTTTGGAGGCCCTGGCCAAGGAAACCGGAGCAGTTTCGGTACCTGCTGACGTGAGCGTCCAAACAGATGTTGATGTTCTAGCAAAAACTGTGCAGGTAGCAGGTGGTGCAGACACACTGATTAACTGTGCTGGTGGCGCACGCGGCACCGAGTACTGGGCCGAAGCAGTGGATGAAGATTGGGAATTCATGTGGCAGGCAAATGTCATGGGAACTATGCGCCTGACCCGTGCGTTGCTTCCGCAACTACGCCAAGCTCGTGGCACCGTGCTGAACGTGACCTCAACTGCGGCGTTGGCCAGCTATGAAGGTGGCAGTGGGTACAACGCAGCCAAGGCAGCCGAGCGTGCCATGACCAAAGCGCTCCGTCTTGAGGAAGTTGAAAACGGTATTCGAGTCATCGAAATTTTGCCTGGTCTTGTGCAGACCGAGGAATTTTCGCTTCGACGCCTTGGCAACCAAAGCGCCGCAGACAGTGTTTACGCCGGTGTGGAAAATCCGCTGTCCGCCGAAGACGTTGCCGAGGTGATCCGCTACGCGGTGAGTGCACCAGCCCACGTGAACCTGGATGAAATCGTGATTCGTCCGCAGGCGCAGGCTGCTAACCACAAGCTAATTCGCAACGCGTAACAAACGTTTCGCATTCCACCGGTGAGGACCAACCTAATGAGCCAATCAACCCCGCGCACGATTCACGTTCTTGCAACATCTCATGGCACCGACAACGCCAATGGCCAACAACTGATCCACGATTTACGAGATCAGCTTGAAGCGCTAGCCAAGGAAGAATTGCAGGTTAAGCTCGCTTGGCATGAAGCATATGTCGACGTGCAACAACCGTCGCTGGACGATGTAGTCGCCGCCTTGCCGGATTCCGAACCAGCAGTGATCTTGCCGCTGCTGGTCTCGGACGGAGTACACACAACCTCAGATATTGCACAGGCAGTGCAATCCCGTGAAAACACGGTTGCAGCCGGTCCACTAGGGCCTTTGCCACAATTGGCACAGGTGCTGGCCAGTCGCGCACGACAACATTTGGACAATGATCCGGTACTCGTCTTGGCCGCAGCCGGGACCCGTTTAGAAGTAGGTCAGATTCAGGCGCAAGACCTTGCCAGCCAAATCGCGCAGATTCTGAATCGTGAAGTGCTGGTCGGTTATTGCGCCGGGGCCAAACCACAAATAGCTCAAGTGGTGGACGACGCAATGAAGCGACCGGTGGTTGTACTTAGCTCATTGCTGGCCGACGGGTACTTCCAGCACAAACTCGCTAGCACGGGTGCAGACGTTGTGACAAGACCGCTGTTACCTGACGTAACTATTGCTCAATGTTTCCTTATGCGTCTTAAAGAGACGTTAGGAACGGCCGGTTATGTGACGCCAAATGACGAAGTTCTAACTTCTTAGTCATTGAGCGGTCATATGACCGCACGCGTTTGCTGACCCCATGGGGTAGGTTTCTACGCTTGAATACATGACGCAGACAACCACACCCGCTCGTCCAAAACGGGCGTCAAAGCCCAACGGCCAATGGAAGATCGACGGCACCACGCCGCTGAACGCCAACGAAGAGATGAAGGCCGCCGATAACGGCCTGAATGTGCGTGAACGTATCGAGAACGTTTACTCCAAGCAAGGCTTCGACTCCATTGATCCTGAGGACCTGCACGGACGCTTCCGCTGGTGGGGCCTTTACACCCAGCGTGCCCAGGGCATCCCCGGTGGCAAGACTGCAACGCTGACCCCTGAAGAACTTGAAGATCGCTACTTCATGCTGCGCGTGCGCATCGACGGTGGCGCGCTAACCACTGAGCAGTTGCGCGTCATCGGCCAGATCTCCGTCGACTTCGCCCGCGACACTGCGGATCTGACCGATCGTCAGAACATTCAGCTGCACTGGATCGACGTTGTTGACGTCCCAGAGATCTGGCAGCGACTTGAAGCTGTAGGCCTACACACCACCGAGGCCTGCGGCGACGTGCCGCGCGTCATCCTCGGTTCTCCTGTAGCTGGCATCAGCAAGGACGAACTTATTGATCCAAGCCCGGTGATCGCTGAGATTTCCCGTCGCTACATTGGTCGCCCAGAGTTCGCGAACCTTCCTCGCAAATTCAAAACCGCCATCACCGGCCACCCAAGCCAAGACGTTGTGCACGAAATCAACGACATCGGTTTGATCGCTACGGTTCACCCTGAATTGGGCGCGGGCTATGACCTGTGGGTTGGCGGCGGCTTGTCTGCAAACCCACGCCTAGGCGAACGATTGGGTGCCTTTGTCACCGAAGAGCAAGCTCCCGATGTTTGGGAAGGCGTTGTTTCGATATTCCGTGACTACGGTTTCCGTCGCCTACGCAACCGTGCACGTCTGAAGTTCTTGCTGGCCGAGTGGGGCACCGAAAAGTTCCGTCAGGTGCTGCAGGACGAATACCTCGGATATGAACTTCCTGATGGGCCGTTGCCGGTTCAGCCTGAAGAAGCAGGGGACCACAGCGGAGTACACGAGCAGAAGGATGGCAAGTTCTACATCGGCCTGACCGCTCCGGCCGGACGCGTTTCGGGCTCGTCGCTGATCGCTTTGGCAGATCTGGTGCAGTCCCATGGCTCCACCCGACTGCGCACCACCCCACACCAGAAGATCATTGCCTTGGATATTCCTAAGGACAATGTGAAGGACTTTGTCGGTGCTGCCCGCGAACTGAAGCTTGAGGCCTATCCAAGCCTGTTTAAGCGTTCGGCTATCGCCTGCACCGGCATTGAATTCTGCAAGCTGGCCATTGTGGACACCAAGGACACAACGATTGATGCCGTAGCAAAGATCGAAGATCGTCTTAAAGACCACGAGGGCAAGCTGCCACGTGCACTGAGCCTGCATGTTAATGGTTGCCCGAACTCTTGCGCCCGTATCCAAACCGCTGACATTGGGTTTAAGGGACAGCTGATCACCAATGACCAGGGCGAACAGGTTTCCGGATTCCAGGTACACCTAGGCGGTACCCTTGCCGGTTACGAAAATGGCGAGGCCGCCTTGGGCCGTACCGTGCGAGGCCTGAAGGTCGCCGCCGATGAATTGCCCGAATACGTTGAACGTGTTGTGAAGAACTACTCGGAAACCGCCACCGAAGGTGAATCATTCGCCTCGTGGGCACACCGAGCAGAAGAGGATGAACTGAAATGAGCGAACAGACTCCAACCCGCGCCCGTACCGAAGCCGAACTGCGCGAAATCGCAAAGCTCGGCGCCGAAGAACTGGGATGGGACGCCACCGCGGCCGAGGTTATCGCCTTTGCCGCTAAGCACCTAGATGTTAATGAAGTTGCTGTCGCCTGCTCGATGGCCGATGCGGTTCTTCCACACCTAGTGGCCGAACAACTACCTAAGGTAGATGTGCTCTTCCTCGATACCGGATACCACTTTGTGGAAACCCGCAGCACCCGAGATGAAGTTGCCCGCTCTTTGGACGTCAACGTCGTAGACGTTTTTCCAGAACTCAGCGTTGCTGAACAGGATGAAAAGTACGGCAAGGATCTCTTTGCTAGCAATCCTGCGGCCTGCTGCCAGATGCGCAAGGTTGATCCGCTGGCCAAGTCGCTGGCTGGCTACAGTGCATGGTTTACCGGCGTACGTCGTGACGAAGCGCCAACTCGAACCAACACTGAGCTGATCACTTTTGATGAAAAGCACGGCCTGATCAAGTTCAACCCGCTGGCACCGTGGACCTTTGACGAGCTCATTGACTACGCCACCGAAAAGCAGGTGCCAGTGAACCTCTTGCTCTCTAATGGCTACCCATCCATCGGTTGTGAACCCTGCACCAAGCCAGTTGCTGAGGGCGAAGACCCTCGCGCCGGCCGTTGGGCAGGACTAAACAAGACCGAGTGCGGCATCCACATCTAAGGAAAAGGCCATGACTATTATCGCTAACGCCCCGACAGGCACCCAGCGCAGCGTCTTGGACGCTCTGGAAGCCGAATCCATTCACATCATCCGCGAAGTACTTGCCGAATTTGAGAAGCCAGGTCTGCTCTTCTCCGGCGGCAAGGACTCCGTTGTAGTCCTGCACCTGTTGGCTAAGGCCGTGGCACCACTGCGCGTGCCAATCCCAGTGGTACACATCGACACCGGCCACAACTTTGACGAGGTCCTGAGCTTCCGTGACTCCGTCGTGGAAAAGTACGGACTGAACCTCGTGGTTGGTTCCGTTCAGGAATACATCGACCGCGGTGAGCTCACCGAACTGCCAGACGGTACCCGTAACCGCCTGCAGACTCGTGTTCTGCTGGACACCATTGAAAACAACGGCTTTGACGTTGTCTTCGGCGGCGCACGCCGTGACGAAGACAAGGCCCGCGCCAAGGAACGCATCCTCTCGCTGCGCGATGAATTTGGTGTGTGGGATCCACGTAATCAGCGCCCAGAAATCTGGAGCCTCTACAACGGACGTCACGAGCCGGACTGGCACGTACGCGCGTTCCCGATCTCCAATTGGACCGAACGCGACATCTGGGCCTACATCGAGCGCGAAAATATTGAACTGCCTCCGATCTACTTTGCCCACACCCGCGAAGTTTTTGAACGCGATGGCATGTGGCGTGCGCTGACCCCGGTCAGTCAGCCCAACGAGGACGAGCCAGTGATCCTCAAGCAGGTTCGTTACCGCACCGTTGGTGACGCTAGCTGCACCGGTGCGGTGCTCTCCGCAGCTGACACCGTTGGCAAGGTGCTGGACGAATTGGCCATCGCCACCGTGACTGAACGCGGCGCTACCCGTGCCGATGATCGCATTTCCGCCGCGGGTATGGAAGACCGCAAGACCGAAGGGTACTTCTAAAATGACGACCACACTATTGCGCATCGCCACCGCTGGTTCGGTGGACGACGGCAAATCAACTTTGGTTGGCCGCCTGCTTCACGACGCCAAGGCAATTCTTGCTGACTCGCTGGATGACATCGCACGTACCAGCGCCGAACGCGGCTTTGGCGGTGCCGACGGAACCCTGGATCTAGCTTTGGTCACCGACGGTTTGCGTGCAGAACGCGAGCAGGGCATCACCATTGATGTTGCCTACCGCTACTTCTCCACCGACAGGCGTTCGTTCATCCTGGCCGACTGCCCGGGCCACGTTCAGTACACCCGTAACACCGTCACCGGTGCGTCCACCGCTGATGCGGCGATCGTTTTGGTTGACGCACGTAATGGCGTATTGGAACAGACCCGTCGCCACCTCGGTGTGCTCGCCTTGCTGCGTGTGCCACGCCTGGTAGTGGCCGTGAACAAGATGGACCTAATCGGTTGGGATGAAAAGGGCTTCGGCGACATTGAAGCTGAAGTACTATCCCTCGCAGCTGAGTTGGGCGTCCAATCCACCACCGTTATTCCAGTCTCTGCACTACAGGGCGATAACGTCGTTGAGCCTTCGCAGGCAGCTAGCTGGTACACCGGACCAACCCTGCTCGGTCTGCTGGAAGACATCGAACCAAAGCTTAACGGCGGCGTTGCACGACTGGACGTACAGTACGTGATCCGTCCGCAGGGTGCACTTGCTCCAGGGCTAGATCCAGAACAGTACCGCGATTACCGTGGCTACGCGGGCACCTTGGTAGATGGCGTCCTGAATGTGGGGGACACCGTACAGGTGCTCTCCAATGGTCATCCTGTCACCAGCCGGGTGAAGGGGATCAGTACCCCAGCAGGCGAATCCACGCAGGCTCAGGCCGGCGACGCAATTGTTGTTGAACTTGATTCCAACCTGGACATTGCTCGAGGCGACACGATCGTGGCCGGTGAGCTGCCAACCCCACAGCGCGAATTCCAAGCGAATATCTGCGTCTTGGATCCGGTGAAGCTAACCAACGGCCAACGCCTGCTGATCAAGCACGGTACCAAGGTAGCTGCAGCGAAGCTTTCCACCGTTGACTATGTCATCAACGTGGCCGACTACTCGCAGCATCCTGCCGATAGCTTGGAGCTCAATGACCTGGGTCGCATCACCCTGCGTAGCCAGGCAGCATTGGCCATCGAGCAGTATGCAACTTCGCGTACTGGCGGTAGTTTCCTGTTGATTGATCCTACCTCCGGGCGCACCCTGGCTGCGGGGATCATCGAGGAAAACAATGAAGCAGCCTGATCTGCCAGAGCCCGCAGAAAACAAAGACCGCGTACGTTTGACCGCACACAGCGGCAAGACCGGGTACCGTAGCCGGTTCCTAGGCCTAGCCGCTGTGGGGGTCTTGGCAGCCGCAGCTGTTGTGACCACCTTCCTGCCAGGGCCAAATGAGATTCAGGCCAACGCCGCTGATAAAGGCCCGGCCGAAGAACTGAAGATTGGTTACTTCGCTAACCTCACCCACGCGCCAGCGCTCATTTCACAGTCCAAGGGAATTCTCAAAGACCAGCTGGACTCGGACGGCACGAAGATTGAAAGCCAGATCTTCAACGCCGGACCGGCTGCAGTGGAAGCCTTGAATTCCGGGGCTATTGACGCCGCATATTTGGGGCCAAACCCAGCGCTGAACAGTTACCTGTCCAGCCATGGTGAGTCGCTGAATGTGATCTCCGGTGTCGCTTACGGTGGCGCAAGTTTAGTTGTCAACGACAAGATCACCAATCCAGAGCAATTGGCGGGGACTAACCTGGCAAGCCCACAGTTCGGCGGAACCCAGGACGTGGCCCTACGCAATTACGTCAAAGGCCTAAAACTGAGCCAGGATGCCACCGTGACACCAAGCTCGAATGGCACAGTCGCTCAGCTCTTTGGCCGCGGTGAGATTGACGGCGCATGGGTTCCAGAACCTTATGCCTCATTGCTTGTTGAAAAGAACGGCGGTCACCGATTGGTGAATGAAGCTGATCTGTGGCCTGAGGGTAAGTTCCCAACCACCGTTCTTGTGGTTTCAAAAGATTTCATGGCAAGCCACCCGGAAACTGTTCAGAAATTGGTGGATGCCAATACTGAAGCAATTGATTGGCTGAACACCGCTGACGACAAAGAAAAGTTGAAGGCAGTGCAAGAAGCGTTGGCCAAGGCCAACGGCAGCACCTTTGATGAAGCGGTTATTGCCGCTGCACTGAAGGAAGTCAACTTTAGTTCTGATCCGCTTCCGGAAACTTACCAAGAGCTGGTTGACCACGCTCTGGCCGTAGGCGTTGGAACCGGCGGAGACGCTGACGGACTGGTTGACACTCGTTTTCTCGACAAACAGGAGCGGTAATGGGAGTTCTGCTAAATGAAGTTTCCCTGAGCTACCCGGGTACCGGGCTGGTTATCGACCGGCTCAGCACAGAAATTGAAGACGGCGAATTTATTGCCGTCCTCGGTGCCTCGGGCTGTGGCAAGTCCTCGTTGCTGAACATGATTGCTGGTCTCCTTGCACCAACCTCGGGCTGGCTCGAAGTTCCCAAAGATGGCGCAGCATTCATGTTCCAGGACGCGAACCTGCTGCCATGGCTCACCGCGAGTGAAAATGTCGATTTGGCGTTAAAGCTTGCCGGACATCCGGCGGACAAACGCGGAGCGCGAGTTGAAGAACTGCTCAAGCTGGTCCAGCTAGGACATGCCAGCAACAAAAAACCGCATGAGCTGTCAGGCGGTATGCGTCAGCGAGTGGCCCTAGCCCGAGCCTTGGCTCAGGACCGACAGGTTCTCTTGATGGATGAGCCATTTGCGGCTCTTGACGCGATAACCCGTGACATGTTGCACGAACAACTGCGCTCGTTGTGGGAACAGACGGGCAAGACCATCATCTTCGTGACTCACAATGTACGCGAAGCGATTCGACTCTCCGGTCGAATTCTGGTGCTCTCCTCCCACCCGGGACGCATCCTGGAAACCCGGCGCATCACCGATGAGCTACGCAATAACCCGACCCAAGCAGCGGCCCTGGCCGATGAACTGACCACGATCCTAAGGAAGGAGCAACGGAAACATGAGCTCAATGACCGAATCTCGAACTAAGTTGAAGCCCGTGCTTGCCCTCAAGCTGCGCCCTAGTGGCCGGCTCGATGCACTGGTTGCTCCGTTGCTTACCGTGGTAGTACTGGTGAGCCTGTGGCAGATCGTTTCGTGGGTTAGCCCGCTGCGTGAAGACTTGTTCCCAGGTCCAATATCTGTGGCGCAAAAGCTTCCGCAGCTGCTTGCCGACGGTTCGCTTGTATCGGCTGTGGGCAATTCACTCTTCCGCGCAGTGAGCGGATTTGTGATTGCCGTGGTGATCTCAACACCGTTAGCTTTGCTCCTTGCGCACCAGCCATTGCTGCGCAAGGGCGTGGGCCCGTTGGTTTCGGCTATGCAGGTTTTGCCGTCTATCGCGTGGGTGCCAGCAGCCATTATTCTTTTTGGTCTCAGCGACGCGACCATTTACACGGTGCTGTTGCTGGGTGCGATTCCATCGATTATCAATGGCTTGCTTTCGGGCATTGACATGATTCCTTCGCAGTACAAGTCGCTGTCCAAGGTGCTCGGTGCTTCCAAGTGGGAGCACATGCTGCACATTGAGTTACCAGCAGCTATGCCTGGGTACGTAGCTGGTCTACGTCAGGGCTGGGCATTTGCTTGGCGTTCATTGATGGCTGCAGAACTCATTGCCGTTGGTGGTTCGTTGGCCCTGGGCGTTGGCTCATTGCTTCAACGAGGACGCGACTTGGCAGATCTTTCGCTGGTTATGCTGGTGATTCTCACCATCCTGTTGGTTGGTGTACTCATTGAATTGGCCGTCTTCGCTCCTATTGAACGCAAACTATTGCGTGACCGTGGCATGAGCCGTACGGGGGAGAGCAATGGCTAAAGGACATATCACCCTTATTGGTGGCGGCCCGGGAGATCCAGAGCTGATCACCGTAGCCGGATACAAGGCTTTGCTTTCCGCAGATGTTGTTCTGGCAGACCGTTTGGGTCCCACCGCATTGTTGGCAGACCTCTCAGATGATGTTGCCGTCATCGATGTGGGCAAGGGCCCGGGCTGTCACGTGAAGACCCAAGACGAGACCAACGAACTGCTGGTCAAATACGCGCTGGAAGGCAAGCACGTTGTTCGCCTCAAGGGCGGGGACCCATTTGTTTTGGGCCGTGGCGGCGAAGAAGTGCTTTACGCAGCCAAATACGGAATTTCCACTCGCGTGATTCCTGGTGTCACCAGCGCGATTTCGGTGCCGGGTGCTGCAGGAATTCCTGTCACTCACCGGGGGATCGCCACTGGATTCACCGTAGTTAGTGGTCACACTGAACTTGCAGATGTTCCGGTTCGCTCTGATCACACCCTGGCGGTGCTGATGGGCGTATCTAATTTGCCACTAATTGTTGAGACATTGCTTACCCGAGGTTTGCCGTCAAGTACGCCGATTGCGATAGTTGAGCGAGGTTACTCACAGACGCAACGCACAACTATCGGTACGCTAGAAGAGATTGTAGTGCGCGCCCGCAAGGCCGCAGTGGCGAATCCGGCCGTCATCGTTATTGGTGATGTCGTTCGGCTAGCCCCGGAAGCCTCCGACCAACTGGTAGACCTCCTGCCGCTAGAAAACGCCGATGCCACCGAGCCGGCCTCATTCGTTGACTAAGAAAGAGAAGTTGTTTGATGAGTGAAATTATCGTCCCAGAGCACCTAAACTCCCGCGCACTGCGTGTAGCCATTGTTGGCGCCGGTCCTGCTGGCATCTACGCCGCGGACCTGCTGAACAAGAGCCAGCCAGTCGCCTCGGGTGAACTGAAGCTACATGTAGACCTCTTCGATGAGTTGCCTACTCCTTTCGGTCTGATCCGCTACGGTGTGTCCCCGGATCACCCGCGCATCAAGGGCATTATCAACGCTTTGCACAAGGTGCTTAATAATGACTGGATCGATTTCTACGGCAACGTTGGCCTTGGCCGCGACATCAGCCTAGAAGATCTACGAGCACGCTACGACGCCGTGATCATCTCCACCGGCGCCCAGAAGGATGCGGACCTGAATATCCCAGGCATCGACTTCGAAGGATCCTTCGGCGGTGCAGACTTCGTTTCTTGGTACGACGCACACCCAGATGCTGATAAGAACTGGGATCTTTCGGCCAAGGAAGTTGCTGTTATCGGTAACGGCAACGTTGCCTTGGACGTGGCACGTATCCTCTCCAAGCACGCTGACCAGCTGTTGGAAACGGAGATTCCTGAGCACATCTACGAGCAGCTCAATGACTCCGCCGTGACCGACGTGCACGTCTTTGGCCGTCGTGGTCCAGCTCAGGTGAAGTTCACCCCACTGGAATTGCGCGAACTTTCGCACTCCAAGGATGTAGACATCGTCCTTTACCCAGAGGACTTTGAGTTCGACAAGGCTTCGGATGAAGCTATGAAGAGCAACAACCAGACCAAGACCATGGTCTCCACCTTGACCAACTGGCTCATTGAGCAGGAGGAACGTGAAGAGGAACCAAGCGCTTCACGTCGCCTGCACCTGCACTTCTTGCAGTCCCCAGTTGAGGTTCTCGGCGAAGACGGCAAGGTTACCGGTCTGAAGGTAGAGCGCAACGAACTTGATGGAAACGGCGGCGCCCGCGGCACCGGCGAGTTTGTTGACTACCCACTGCAGGCTATCTACCGTGCAGTTGGTTACTTCGGCTCCGCAGTTGAAGAAATCGAATACGACGGCGCCAAGGGTGTTCTTCCAAACGTGGAAGGCCGCGTTCTTGACGCAGCAGGTACCCATGTAACTGGCCTGTACGCTACCGGTTGGATCAAGCGTGGACCTATCGGCCTGATCGGTCACACTAAGGGCGACGCTCTTGAGACCATCACCCACCTGCTTGAAGATTTGGGCAACCTGGCTCAGCCAGAGTCGACAGAGTCGATTTCTGAGCTGCTTGAAAGCCGCGAAGTTGCTTACTCGGATTGGGACGGCTGGAAGACCTTGGATGAGCACGAGAAGGACCTGGGCGCGTCCGCAGGCACCGTCTCCACTCGCTTCGGTGACATCACCCGTGACCGCGTGAAGGTTGTAGAGCGTGAAGAGCTCTTGGAAATCTCCCGCGCAAAAAAATTAGCTGAGAGTCTGTAAGCTTTACCCCAGACTCTGGTGCTCAATGGCGGTGGCCGCTAGCAAGAAATTGCTAGCAGTCACCGCCATTGGTGTATTTGCCTACGTTCATGAGTTACAGCAGCGTCTTCCATAGATAGTCCTCGCCGACTACTGGTATTCCGTAGTCCCGGGCCTTTTTGGCCTTACCCGAAAGCGAGTCAGGGTCAGCGGCAACCAATAACGCTACCTTTTTCGTTATCGCTCTGTGTGGCGTGTATCCAGCGGAACTAAGCTTTGCCTCGATATCCGAGCGCGGTTGACTCATGTCTCCAGTTAAGACGACCAAGGATCCGGGTGCGATTCCTGCGCTCTGGTGTCCAAGCGGAGGACGCTTGTTGGATTCGAACTCAGCTGGCCGATCTCGAACCGAATCGATCAGTGTCTGCGGCAGTCCAAGCAAAGTGATGACCTTTTCGAGATCCTTGATTTTCTCATCGGTGAGAATTCCGTCTGAACAAGCGGTATCAACGAGCTGCTGAAAATAGATTTTGTGCAGTGCCAGAGCACGATCTTTGTCTAATCCGATTTCCTGAGCAGCTTGAATCAATTGCGATTCTTCGTGAGCTGAGAGGTATCGATCCATGAGTGCCAGATCTAGTAGCGCTAGATAGTTTTCGTCTGATCCAGTCCCGAGAAACTCGGGAAGTTCACCCGCCAGCTTTTCGAGAAAATGCTCTGTGGGTTTCTTGGAAGTCGATTGGCGAATCACGGGAACGATTCGATTTTGGGGTTCTGAAGAAAACCAGGCAGCGGCCGATGCAAATTGTAGTTTGGTGTCCCATTCGCGTTCGTCAGGATCTAGTTCCATGTAACGAGCCAGTAGCACCGCGGTAGCTGCGGCGTCACCTGCAGCGCTGTGGGAGTTTTGCAGTTCGATGCCAAATGAGTCGCAACAGTCCTGCAGAGACCGGCCAGCGCCCTGCAAATATCGATGCGACATTCGCATGGTGCAAATACCCTGGTCTAGAAAATCAACTGGAACAGGTACGGAAGTATTTCGGAATTCCGTTTCAAGGAATCGAGCGTCAAACGAAAGGTTCTGAGCGACTAGAACCGTACCGGAGAGCCTCCAATGGAGTTCTTCCGCGACTTGTTGGAAGGTCGGAGCGGCCAGTATGTCGCGACTCTGGATTCCATGAATTGATTGTTTGCCAAGGTCGCGCTGGGGATTTATCAGCGTTTCCCATCGTTCAACGATCTCTCCCGACCGACCGAGTCATGGTGACAATCGCAATTTCGGCGATGCGATCGTTGCCTCCGGGAAAGAGCCCTGTGGTCTCTGTATCTACAATCGAGAATAATGCGTTGTTCAATTTTGCCCCTCCGGAGAACGCTGTTGCCTCAATTTATAGCAGGGACACACCCCAGTATGGGAAGAAAACGTCTCAGGAAAGACAACAGCTCAGGCACTAAGTGCCTGAGCTGTTTCAATAGTCGCTTTTCCTTGGTTACCGTCTAGCTCGCAACCGCAGCCTTTTCGATGGTTTTGTCTTCGGTCACGTTACGGCGAAGCATGATGAACAGCAGGATCATGCCCGCAGTGATTGACATGTGGCCTAGACCCGCGATGCCAGAGATCATGGCAGATGATTCAATTCCTAGCACGGTCATGATGCCGTGGGTTAGCTGCATGCCGGCGGTCAGAACAACACCGACGTTGTAGGTACCCATGAACCATGCAAACATCTTGCGGTGCTTGCTCAGCGTGAACGCCTTTTCCAAAAGTAGGACCAACAGGAGCATCATGAAGCCGAGCATCAGCAAGTGTGTGTGCACTACCGAGAGCTGGGTTGCCTGGCCTTCGGGGAAGTGATTGATTTTGGTGAATTCGCGGTAGAACAATCCTGAAGCGACGCCGAGGATCATGTAGATGAAGGAGAAGTTGACGAGCTTACGCATTGATTTCACTTTCTTTGAGAGCTGATGAATATGCAGTAGCTTCTGCAGAGGACGATGATTTGCCGAATATTGGTCGCTTGGCTGAACCCAATACGGAGAAGAGCGCTGGGAGCAATAGCGTTCGGACAACAAAGGTGTCGAGTAAGACGCCAAGTCCGACAATCAAGCCCAGCTGACCCAGCACGGTGAGCGGCAAGGTAGCCAACGCTGCGAAGACTCCCGCCAGAACCAAGCCTGCGCTGGTGATCACTGACCCGGTGCGGCTTGCTGCCTGCACTACTGCTTTGCGGAGTTCAAGGTCTTGAGCGTCTTGTTGGACCCGATGAGTGAAGAAGATCGTGTAGTCCACACCCAACGCCACCAAGAAGACGAAGGCGAGGAGTGGAACCTGAACGTCCAGGGCCTTGGCGTCAAAGACGAGTGAGGAAACCAGTGAGCCTAACCCAACGGCAGCGGCGGCACTGAGCAGGTTTACCAACCCTAGTGCTAAGGCTGTACGCCATGACCGAGTGAGCCATCCGAGCATGACCAAACAGATGATCATGATCAATGGGGCAATCACATACAAATCACGCAAGTGCATTTGATGTGAGTCCAATTGCGCAGCGGTTTGTCCGCCAATGAGTACTTGCTCTTGATCTGCGGTAAGCGTGCGAAGCTCGGTCACTAGCTCATTCGCCGCAGCTGAGTTTGGATCAACTTCGGGAATGACGGAAATCTGCTGCCAGTCCGAGGTTCCTACCTGCGTTGCAGCGCCCACACGCTTCACGTTCTCTACTCCAGCGAACTGACTGTTCAGCGCATCAACTTGATCTGCATGAGCAAGGACCGTAATTGGTTGGGCTTCGCCGGCCGGGAAATGAGCCGAGAGTTGTTCCATCGCAGTAGCCGACTGTGTTGGCGTACGGAATTGTTCCGTCTGCGACAAACCGATTCGAGTTCCGGCCAGCGCGCTAGCAAGTACCAGCAAGAGAACTACCAAGGCAGTCAGGTTCAGTCCGGGACGAAGCATTACTACTCGTGCTGCACGTCCGAAGAAATTCTCTTTTTTGATTTCTGTTCCGGGGCGAGGGATCAATGGCCAGAAGGCTTTGCGTCCGCTCATTGCAAGTACGGGAGGCAGAAGTAATAGAACAAAGAGTGCAGCGATCAATAGTCCGGCCGCGCAGACAATACCTAGTCCACGAGTGTCGTCCATGACGGCTAGGCCGAGGGTCAATAGCGCAAGGACGACGGTGAGGTTTGAAGTCAGGATGGCTACGAGGCTGGAAGTCCATGCCTTGCTCAGTGCCTGGCGATGGTCGTCGGTCTTGTGCAGTTCGTCGCGGTAGCGCGAGATCAACAACAGAGCGTAGTTGGTACCTGCACCGAAGACTAGGACACTGAGCACGCCCGAGTCGAAGCTTAAGCCCCAGAGGTTGCCCAACAGATTAGCTACCAGCGAGGCGCTACGGTCGGCTATGCCTACAACGGCTAGCGGAAGCAACCACAGCACAGGCGAACGGTAGGTGAGGATGAGCAGCACAGCAACGATGCTTACGGTGACTGCCAGCAAGGTGAAATCGGCCCCTGCGAACGCATTGGTGATATCTACTGCGAAGGCGGTGGAACCAGTGACTCGCAGATCAAGACCCTGAACTGGATTTTGTTGAATCCAATCACGGATATCCTGCAGTGTTTGTTTGTCTGCCTCGGTAGACACCGTGCTCCAGGAAAGCGGGAGCATCGCTGCTTGCTCATCATCGCTGAACAAGAAGCGACCACCGGTAACCTTTGCACCCTCGGACAGTGCCTTGCTTTGGCTGTCTAGGGCGCTCTTGTCTTGATTAGTGAGAGCAGAACTATCAGCCTTCGTGGCGACCAATAGGGCGGTGGTGTTGTTGGAGGTGGTGTTCTCATCCAAGATCTGTTGAACCTTGGCCGAGTCTGAGCCGTCTACTAAGGAACTGTCAGAACGGGCTGGAGCTTCAAGACTGCTGAGCGCTCCAAAAAGAATTGCGATACAAACGATTATTGCGCCGACCCAAATGCGGGCGCCGCGGCGGCTGGTCAATGACTGAGCAACCCGAGATATAACTGAAACTTTCATAGTTCCAGTTAACGAGAATTTGCCGTTCGATCCATCGTGGAATGAGCTGAATAAAAGATCAACCGAAAGGTTGAGACGGGCATTGGCGTGTTGTTCTGGCCCAGGGGCGAACTAGAGCAGACCGTGGTCCTTAGCCTTATTGATTGCGTCGGTTCGTGTGGTTGCCTGGAGCTTGTCGAAGATGTGCACCAAATGCGTTTTGACCGTAGCTTCGGAAACAAAGAGCGCTTTAGCGATCTGTTTATTGCCCGCACCGGTAGCGAGTTGTAAAAGCACGTCGCGTTCACGAGCAGTGAGTTCCACTTTGGGTCGGCGCATCCCTTCAACAACACGCAGCGTCATTTCTGGGGCTAGCACCATGTGACCGGCAGCGGCTTGTCGAAGGGACTCGACGATGGTCTGAGCGCTGACGTCTTTGAGCAGATAACCGCAGGCCCCAGCTTCAATACAAGCTAATATCTCTGAATCTTTATCAAAGGTCGTCAAGATCAATACTTGCGGAGCCTTGGGAAGTTTACGGATGGCAGCGGTAGTTTGTGCACCATTCATGCCGGCGCCTAAACGCAGGTCGCACAGCACCACATCAACCGCCGTGTCTTTGACGAAGCCCACGGCTTGCTCGCCGGTGGAGACCTCGCCGACAACGTGGATATCCGCATAATTATCAAACAATGCGCGAAGGCCAGTGCGAACAATCGGGTGGTCATCAACGAGCAGGATCTTGATCATGAGTTGTCCTTTGCAAAGTGCAGTGGAAGGTGAGCGCAGAGGGCAGTACCCTCGCCAATGGCGCTCTCTACGTCCAATCCTCCGCCAAGTTCATTAAGCCGACGGTTCATGGCGGTGAGCCCGAAGCCACCTACGGGCGTATTGTGTTGCAGTTTGCCAGTCGGTGGGGTGAAGCCGCGCCCATCATCGACGATGTCTAGGCGTACTTCGTCGTCACTGTAGCTCAAGCTGAGCACCACAGTGGTGGCCTGTGCATGGCGTCGAACGTTGGACAGGGCTGACTGCGCGGTACGAAGCAGGGCAATCTGCAGGCTTGGATCGAGCAGGGGTAAACCAGGCTCAATATCTACTCTGCTCTTCACCCCGGAATCTGTTGCGAAGTCATCAAGGATGCGGGAGAGGGCTCCGGCGAGCGCTTGGGAATCAAGTTCTGCTGGAGCCAGCGCGGCGATGATTCTGCGGAGGTCTGTCAGGGACTGCCCGGAGAGATGGTCGATCCGTTCCAAAGCCTCGTTGGCAGCATCGAGGTTGCTTGCAGCGCTTGCGGCTTTTGCATGTAACCCGATTGAGGAAAGCTGCTGAGCAATGGTGTCATGGATTTCTCGGGCCAGCCGAGTACGCTCGGCTGCTATGCCTGCTTCATGCTGCGAACGGGCCAGCTCCTCTTGTAAGGCTGATGTCTCTTCTTGAGCACGCATCAGGGAGTTGACCAATGAGGTGCGCTCCTGCGCATCGCGTTCCATCTGTAAGTAACCACGCGAGATGCCCCAAGCGAAAAGGCCACCGACCAGTGGGCCCGCCGCCGCGGCAACGCTGAGTTCCCCGTGGTGTAGAAAGGGTGCGATCAATGTGAATGCGTAGACCACAACGGACCACAGTATGGACGGTACAAATGGAAGCTGGTGTCCCAGCAGGAGCCAGAGGCTAAAAGCTAGCCACATGAATTCTGCAGAGACAAACAGGCTGACTATCCAAATGGTCAGGAGGATTGCTAACCACCAAGCGGGCCTGTTGATGATCTTGTTGTTGGTTAATGGAATGAACCCCATGGCGTACCAGCAAGCAAAAAGTACCGAGACCAGGACGGCCGCCCAAAGATGCTCTGGCGTTGAGACTTGTCGCAGCATCGCAATCACCAGCAGTATGGCCGTGACTAGATGCTGACCCCACAACAGCACCCTTGGCGATGCCAAGGAATGCTGCTGGATCTCTAGGTCCAGTCGTTGTGGCTCATTAGTACTCATGAATGCCAGCCTACTAAAGCTGTGGCTGACTACTGGTCTGTGAGCACTACCAACTGGGCAGTTGCCCGGGTCATCGAAACGTACCGCCGAACTGCGCCCGATAGACCGGTGCCAAAGTTTTCGGGTTTGTAGACAGCCACAAAATCGAATTCAAGGCCCTTGGCATTTTCTGGCGAAAGCGAGCTAACCCGGTTGGATGCAATGTAGGCAGGGTGGCCGATAACAGCTGCTGTACCTTCTGGATGATTGGCCAGCCATTGCTCAAGAATCGACGTCAGCTGTGTTGGGCTGGCGAAGCGAACCGACTCTCCATCAGATCTCAGGGAGTCAGGAACGTTGGCATCGGGCATCTGACTGTGTATCTGCGTGGCAGCAACTTCCATGATTTGTGCGGTGCTACGGTAATTCACCCGTAGCTGCGAGACCGTGGCATCTCTGATCCCGAGATGACTCAGGCGTTCCTCCCACGAACCGGTGAAGCCTCTTGATGCCTGGGCCCGATCTCCAACAATCGTTAAACTGCCCGAGGGGCATCGGCGCAAGATCATGGCCCACTGGACGTCAGTCAGATCTTGTGCTTCATCAATCACGACATGTGAGTAGGGTCCATCGAAAATTTCCGTTTCGGAGTCGGCTTCAAGATGTTGGTTCAGTAGTTGCTCTTGAAGATCTTCGTGGATCAATTGAGAACTCAAGTCCTCTTTATCGTCAGCGGACTGCACTAAATCACTGATCACACTTTTCCACTGTTGACGTTCTGCCCGCACCGTCGCTTCACGGCGCTGCCGCTTTGATTCGTTGGCGGGATCACCGATCAGCGAGCGAGACAAGTCGATCAGCGGAATATCGGCATTGGTCCACGAACGTGTTGAGGGAGCGGCGAGTAACTTCTTGATGTCGTCATCGCCCAGCTCTACACCGCTATAGCGCAGCAGCGCTGGTGTCGTATACAGGCTGCGCAACAGATTCATTGGATCTAGTAGTGGCCAGTACTCATTGAGGTGGGCAGCGAGGTCGGTATTTCTTTCGAGCTCATGGCGCAGGGTCTGGTGCAATGATGCTTCGATGGCTAGGTGTGGCAGAAGCAGTTCAATCAGTGCCTCGCGTAGTTGAACTCTTGCTTCGTTATGAGGCGTAGCGGAGTCAACCATCGATACCGCGTTGCGCCACAGCTCAGGCGAAAGAGTAACTTGGCCGTCAGTGAGTTGAATTTCCAAGCTGGTATTCGGAGGTAATTGGAAAACCTTCACCGCTCTCTGGACAGTATTGAGCATCGAGGTACTGGCCTTGATACGAATGATGTCCGGGTCTGTCTCGGCAAGCACCTCACCCTCAATCGAAACTATGTTCGAAAGCGTTGAGATTTGTACTTCCTCCTCGCCAAGGTTGGGCAGGATATCGGAGACGTAGGCTGAATAGGCTTCGTGTGGACTGACAACCAAAATCTTGCCGCCTTGGCTGCGCAAGCGCGGATCCGCATAGAGCAAATAAGCCGCCCGGTGAAGAGCGACTACGGTTTTCCCGGTTCCGGGCCCACCATCAACTACCAGTGCACCTTTCGAGCTGGCGCGAATGATTGCGTCTTGATCCGTCTGAATGGTTGAGAGGACATCTTGCATCTTTGATGTCCGAGTGCTTGAGAGCGAAGCGAGGAAGGATGAGCGATCATCTAGTTTTTGATGCTCGGACAGTAGCGATGAATCAAACACTTCATCCCAAAAATCGGTGATGACCTGACGGCGCCACCGATAACGCCGGCGTAGAGATAAGCCACAAGGATTTTCATGTGTCGCTGCGAAAAATGGTTCTGCAGCCGGTGCGCGCCAATCGAGCATCAGTTGCTTGCCTACGGCATCGCTTAGCCCAACGCGGCCGATGTACTGGCGCTCGCCGGTAGTCGTGTTTTGCATGAACCCCAGGCAGGCAATGGGCCCCATGCGGTCAAGCTGGCGAAGCCTTTGACCTAACTCGTTGAGCTCAATGTCGCGTTCTAGGGATTGTTGCAAGTTGCCGGCGTGGTCTTTCCCGCGACGGGCGATGCGCTGCACGGTTTCGTTGCGCAGTTCTTCTACGCGTGCGGCGATCTCATCTAAGCGTTGCTGATCTTCGTCGAGGGCGGTGAAAGGTTCGGTGTCGGATGATTTTTCGGAAATCTCAAAGTAGCTGATGCTCATGGCTCTTTCTGGCACGGTGACTCCCGGATGTGGGTGATGCTCAAAGGGGAAGTTATTGATTATGAATCATGGGTAGGGCCTTGCGGCAAGGCCCCCTCAACGCGCTATTCTGAAAATGTAGGAAGTGGCGCAATGGGTTTTACTAGCTATTGGTTGTGAGCCTTAACTCACTTCACGCCATGGTGATCAGGGGAATTTTCACCACAACAATGACACGGTAGGATAGAACTACTCAGGTATTGATCCGGCTATCACCGGGGAGCCTTCGGAAGAACGGCGGTACTGGCTTGCCAGCACCACCTAGTAGAACCGAACGGGACCAGCCCGTCATAGCTGATGACAAGTGGTTCTTCACCAGTAGGTGAGGAATAAGCGGGGTGGTACCGCGGCATTTCTGCCGTCCTCGTAGGCAAGGAATTATCGACCCTACGCTTGAAGGACGGCCCATTCGATGAGCTTTTACCCGAAGGTCACCACTGACCCAACCGGTTCGACCCCGGCTTCACCGCGATTCCCAGAACTTGAGAAGCGCGTCCTCGAATACTGGAAGAACGACGACACTTTCCAGGCCTCCATTGATCAGCGTGAGGGTGAAGAATTCGTCTTCTACGATGGCCCTCCGTTCGCCAATGGTCTGCCACACTACGGCCACCTGCTTACCGGCTACGTCAAAGACCTTGTAGCTCGCTACCAGACCCAGCGGGGCAAGCGCGTTGAGCGTCGCTTCGGTTGGGATACCCACGGCCTGCCAGCCGAGCTGGAAGCCATGAAGCAGCTGGGCATGACGGACAAGAAGCAGATCGAAGCCATGGGCATCGATAAGTTCAACGATGCCTGCCGCACCTCGGTGATGAAGTACGCCGACGAGTGGAAGCAGTACGTCAACCGCCAGGCTCGCTGGGTAGATTTTGAGAACGACTACAAGACCCTGAACGTTGAGTTCATGGAGTCGGTTATCTGGGCTTTCAAGCAGCTCTCGGACAAGGGCTTGACCTATCAGGGCTTCCGCGTGCTCCCGTACTGCTGGAAGGACGAAACCCCACTGTCCAACCACGAGTTGCGTATGGACGACGACGTTTACAAGAACCGTCAGGACCAGACCGTCACCGTTGGTTTCACCATCCTTGCCGGCGAAACCGAAGCCTCCAAGGCTCTTGCTGGTGTGCAGGCACTGGCCTGGACGACCACCCCGTGGACCCTGCCAACCAACGCCGCACTGGCAGTGCACCCATCGATCGAGTATGTTGTCGTTCCAGCAGGCGAAGCTGGAGTTAAGGCTTCAGCCGCCGCGGGCCCATTCCTGCTGGCCAAGGACCTTTTGGGCTCCTACGCCAAGGACCTGGGCTATGAGGATGCCAAGGAAGCTGCCGCTGCGATCACCGCCACCTTTGCTGGTGCTGATCTTGCTGGCGTACGCTACCAGCCACTGTGGGATACCTACACCGACACCGAAAAGTACGGCACACAAAACGCATGGCAGATTGTCACCGCCGACTACGTCACCGTAGCTGACGGTACCGGCATCGTTCACCAGGCTCCGGCCTACGGTGAAGATGACCAGAAAGTCTGTGAAGAAAACGGCATCCCTGTCATCATCTCGGTAGATGAAGGGGCCAAGTTCCTCTCCGTCTTTGCCGGCGGCCCGCTGGCTGACATCGTTGGTGTGCAGGTCTTTGACGCCAACAAGACCATCACCAACGTGCTTAAGGATGAAGCCAAGCTGATCAAGCAGGCCTCCTACGAGCACTCCTACCCACACTGCTGGCGTTGCCGTACCCCGCTGATCTACCGTGCGATCTCTTCCTGGTATGTTGAGGTCTCCAAGTTCAAGGACCGCATGGTCGAGCTGAACGAGCAGATCAACTGGATCCCAGGCAACGTGAAGCACGGCCAGTTTGGCAAGTGGCTGGAAAACGCTCGCGACTGGTCCATCTCGCGCAACCGCTACTGGGGTTCACCTATCCCAGTGTGGGAATGCACGGGAGCAGAATGCACCCACCGCGAAGTCTTTGGCTCATTGGATGAACTGAAGAACTTCTTCGGTCGCCTGCCACTGAACCACGAAGGACAGCCAGATCTACACCGCCCATTCATCGATGAGCTGACCAAGGCTCACGAAGGCTGCGCCGAAGGCGGCACCCTGGTGCGCGTAGAAGACGTACTGGATGTCTGGTTCGATTCCGGTTCGATGCCATACGCCCAGGTTCACTACCCATTCAACAACCAAGACTGGTTTGATTCCGGACACCACCCGGCTGACTTCATCGTTGAGTACATCGGTCAGACCCGTGGCTGGTTCTACACCATGCACGTGCTTTCCACCGCGCTCTTTGACCGCCCTGCCTACACCAACGTGATCTCCCACGGCATCGTGTTGGGCTCAGACGGTCAAAAGATGTCCAAGTCCTTGCGCAACTACCCGGATGTTAACGAGGTCCTAGACCGCGATGGCTCCGATGCGATGCGCTGGTTCCTGATGGCTAGCCCAATCCTGCGCGGCGGCAACCTCGTTGTCACCGAACAGGGCATCCGTGATGGCGTGCGTCAGGTACTGCTGCCACTGTGGAATGTTTGGCACTTCTTCAACCTCTACACCAACTCCGCGAACAACGGGGCCGGCTACGAGGCTAAGCGCTCAACCAGCTCCACCGACCCGCTGGATCAGTACATGCTCGCCGCGACCGGCCAGCTCGTTCGTGATGTCACTGTTGCTCTGGACACTTACGAAGTCTCTGACGCCACCGAAGCTGTACGCCAGTACATGGATACCTTGACCAACTGGTACGTACGCCGAAGCCGCCAGCGTTTCTTCGATGAAGATACCCAGGCCTTCGACACCCTGTACACCGCACTGGAAACCTTGGTGAAGGTCACCGCTTCGCTGCTGCCTCTGGCCAGCGAAGAGATCTACCGCGGACTGACCGGTCAGCGTTCGGTGCACATGACCGATTGGCCAGATGCCAACGAGTTCCCAACGGATGCCAGCTCGCTGGAAACCATGGAAACCACTCGCAGGATCTGCTCGGTAGGCTCCTCACTACGTAAGGCTAAAAACCTGCGTGTGCGTTTGCCACTGGCAGAACTGAAGATCGTATTGGCTGGTGCTGCACGTTTGGACGGTACCTACGCTTCGATCATCAAGGATGAACTGAACCTGAAAGCCGTGACCTTGATCGACGCTGAAGGTGTCGACGCAGCTAGCTACGGCATCAGCCAGCAGCTGGTAGTCAACGCTCGTGCCGCCGGTCCACGCTTGGGCAAGAATGTGCAGCAGGCCATCAAGGGCGCCAAGTCCGGTGACTGGTCAGTGACCGATGGCGTGGTGACCGCTGGCGGTCTGGAACTTGTTGAAGGTGAATACACCTTGGATACCGTCGTAGATGCAGAAGGCGATATCGCTGCCGCAGTGATCGACGGCGGCTTCTTGGTATTGGACACCGAGGTGACCGAGGCGCTGGCTGCTGAAGGCACCGCACGTGACATGGTTCGTTCCATCCAGTCTGCCCGTAAGGATGCAGATCTGCAGGTTTCGGATCGCATCCAGACGGTGATCACTGCTAACGCGGCCACCATCGCAGCGCTAGAAGCTAACCGCGAATTGATCTCCGGTGAAACTCTCACCGCGCAGCTTGAATTGCGTGTTGATGAAAACGCCAAGGCTGAAAGCGTAAGCGTACAGAAGCTCGACACCACCACAGCAGAGGCTAACTAGTGAGCGAACTAAATCGGGTTTACGGCCAGTTGCTGGCCCGTGCTCCAGAAAACAAGATGGAACCTCGGATGGATCCGATGTTCCGTGCCATGGAGTTCCTGGGCGAACCAAACAAGTCTTGCCCGGTCATTCACATCACCGGTACCAACGGCAAAACCTCGACTGCACGCATGATCGAGTCACTGCTCGGTGCCCATGACCTGCGCACCGGGCGGTATTCCTCGCCGCACCTAATTTCCGTCACCGAGCGAATCAGCATTGACGGGGATCCTGTTGATGATGAAACTTTCGTTCGCGTCTGGGACGAGATCTTGCCCTTCATCGAACTTGTTGATGCTGAGCTTGTCGAGCGCGGCGAAAACAAGCTGACCTACTTTGAAGCGGTCACCATCTTGGCCTTTGCCATCTTTGCTGAGGTACCAGTGGACGTTGTGGTGCTAGAGGTTGGATTGGGCGGCATCACCGATGCCACCAATGTTGCCGATGGCGATGTCTCGGTTTTCACCCCTATCTCGCTGGATCACACCGACCTGCTGGGGGACACCACCGAGCTGATTGCTGAAGAGAAGGTGGGGATCCTCAAGCCAGGCGGATACCTAGTTTCTTCGGTGCAGCCTACCGATGCCGCTGACGTATTGCTTGCCCGTGCGCGTGAGCTGGAAGTTCCTGCAGCTTTTGACAGCTTGGACTTCAAGCTTTTGGAGCGTAAGTCTGGTGTGGGTGGACAGCTAATTTCCATTCAGGGACAGGCTGCTCGTTACGATGAGATCTTCCTGCCACTGCTTGGTGCCCACCAGGCACAGAACGCAACCGTGGCCCTTGCTGCTGTTGAGGCGTTCCTTGGGGGAGGCCAGCGCGAGCTGAACGCGGATCTAGTGCGTCAAGGCTTTGCCGCGACCTCCAGTCCGGGTCGCCTTGAATTGGTACGTAGCGCACCAAGCATCTTGGTAGATGCTGGACACAATCCTGAGGGAATTCGCGTTTCTGCAGATGCAATCAAGGAATCATACGGGTTCACCCGACTGGTACTCATGGTTGGCATCCTGCAGGAAAAGGACGCAGAAGCAATGCTCTACACCATGCGTGAAGAGTACGGCGACATGGTTGAGGACCTTTGCATCACCCAGTCTTCCTCGCCTCGTGCCATCCCAGCCGGTGAGCTGGCCACCCTAGCCATGAACGCGGGATGGCCTGAAGAAGACATCCACGTCACTGAAGATCTTGAAGATGCCGTGGAATGGTCGGTGGGTCGCGCTGAAGCTGGAGAAGATCTCGGCGGCGGCGTCTTGGTCACCGGTTCGATTACACTGGTGGGCGAAATTTCATTGTTGCTCAAGGGAAGTGAATCGTAATGGCCAAACTCACCCGTGCACAGCGCGAGTGGCGTCCTGGTATGAAAAAGAAGCAGCGTTCTACAAAAACGATGTTTGCTTCCACCGTGTTGGTCTGTGAAGCCCTGCTGGCAGTATTTGTCACCTTGGCTGCATTTGGTCTCAAGCGTGGAGGAGAACCTGCTGTGGTGCTCGGCCTTGGCGCCGTCATCGCGTTACTGTGCATTCTTAACTGTGCGTTACTCGGAAAGAAGATCGGATTCATCATCGGATGGGTCTTGCAGTTGGTCTTTTTCCTCAGCGGATTTATCTTGGTCGATATGTTCTACCTCGCCGCGGCCTTCGCCTTGTGCTGGTGGTACGCCCTATCCAAGGGTGAAGAAATTGACGCTGAGAATCGACGTCGCGCCGCAGCCCAAGAAGCTTGGGACCAAGCGCACCCCGAACAAGCCTAATAACCTAGAAATACATCAACGATACGAAGAGGTAGTCAAATGACTGAACGTACACTGATCTTGGTCAAGCCAGATGGCGTCAAGCGCGCCCTGACCGGACAGATCCTTGCCCGCATTGAAGCCAAGGGCTACACCATTGTGAAGCTGCAGCAGCTGGAAGCTACTCGCGAGCTTTTGGCCGAGCACTACGCAGAGCACGAAGGCAAGCCATTCTACGAGCCACTGGTTGAGTTCATGCTCTCCGGTCCTGTTGTAGCCATCGTTGCTGAAGGACAGGGCGTAATTCCTGGCTTCCGTTCGCTAGCTGGCACCACCGATCCAACCGCCGCAGCACCTGGCACCATCCGTGGCGACTTCGGCCGCGACTGGGGCCTGAAGGTTCAGCAGAACCTCGTGCACGGTTCGGACTCCGTTGAGTCAGCAGAACGCGAAATTGGTATCTGGTTCGGCAAGTAAGCTGAACATGAGAAATCCCGGCAGATCGATGATCTGCCGGGATTTTTGCCTTGGCCAATTTCTAGAGCCAATCGTCGAGGCTCTCAGCGCTTGGAGGGGCAGTGCTGCCGCCTTGATCTAACTGTTGCTCCTCAGGTATTCCAATCATCACGACCTGATGATGCTCGGCCAAGGAGTCGGCTAGATGCGGGAAGTCATCATCTGTATTCCCTTTCTCAAAATTCAACATACACAATCCTTCCAGTGGCTCTTGCCGCGTTATCCCGAAGCTGACTGAATCTGGATCAGGAACTGCAATACCGTGGTTTAAGTGAAGCATCCTGGGATGGAAAGCCTCCCTCACATAAGTCACATTAAACACAAAGCCTAGTCTCGTGACAACGATACTCAGGGAAGAAAATGACTACCAGCGTGATTAGTTGACGTTTTGCGGAACAAATCGACCCAGTCAAGAACAGGGTAAAGAAAAGCTCTCCGGAAGATTTCCCTGATTTTTCAGGGATGATCTTCCGGAGAGCTTGTCAACAAAAACGGCTACCCTTTGGCCTCTTCGGACGAGGTGTCTTCAGCGCGATCGGCCTTAGCCAACGCTGCATCCTCTTCCTCGATCTCAGCTTCCGTTTGGATATCGGCGCTGGCCGCAGCAACCGGATTGGATTTGTCTCGCCCTGTCCAAACCTTGATCACAGCCCACGCTGCAGCTACCAGGGGAACAGCTAGTACCGCACCGATAATTCCAGCCAGCACGGTGCCGCCGGTCAATGCGAGCAGTACGACTAGTGGATGCAGGTTCAGTGCGCTGGCCATGACAACCGGCTGTAGGAAGTTACCTTCCAGCTGGTTCACCACGACTACCGCAGCCAAGACGATCAAAGCGACTACCGGACCATTGGTCACCAACGCGATCAAGGTGGCAAGAATGCCGGCGACAGTGGCACCGACCATCGGAACAAATGAACCGAGGAAGACGATGACACCTAGCGGGATTGCCAGCGGTACACGGACAATCAGCAAGGTCGCGGTGATACCAATGGCGTCAACGGCAGCAACCGTTGCGGTGCCTCGAATGTACCCGCCGAAGGTGTGCAAGGCGCGGTCACCGGACTGGATCCACTTGTTGCGGTAGTGATCAGGAGTCCATGAAACGGCGAATGCCCAGATACGATCTCCGTCCTTCAGGAAGAAGAAGAGGATCACCAAAAGTAGAACTAGCCCAGTCAAGAAGCTGCCGGCAGCACTAAGCGTATTTAATGCGCCCGTGCCGAACTGCGAACTGGTCATGAAGCCAGTGACAGTCTTTACCGCTTCATCAATTTGGGTCTGATCAATTGTGATTGGCAGATTGCCAATCAAGCCTTGAACCATATCGTTGAGCTGGTTGAAACCCTGTACGGCCTTATCTACCAACTTTGGCCATTCGTTAATGACAGAGAAGACTAGCCCGGTTCCGATGCCACCGAGAACCAGGAAGGTCCCAAGGAAAACAATCCAGGCCGAAAGTAATGGCGAAAAGGTCTTGCGCAGTTTCACTACGAGAGGCCACAGTGCACAAGAGATGATCACGGCCAACAAAGTTGGGATCACGATCATTGTCAGGCGCAGCATGCCCACAATAAGGAAGGCGGCAAGTGTACCGACGATGAGTAGCTGGGCACTGCGAATACCTAGTCGTCCTAAGAGATCACTCCAAAGTCCACTGACAGTAAAGTCAGGCTCGGTATCTTTGGCGACTAGTTGCTGGGCTCCGGATGCTGCTTTTGCTGGATTTGTTTGCTTCTTCTTTGGCGCTTGGGCTTTGCCCTTGCCGAAAAAAGCCATTGTTGCTCCTCGTAGCTTGTACTAAGTAGTTCTAACAATAGGCCAACGAGTTGACGAGCACCTAGGCCGACACCTCAGGGCAGGCTGAATCATATTCAGCCTAGGTTTTAGCCGAAAAATAAGGTACTGAAGGCTGTCGATTGATTATCCGTGCGGGGTAACCGTGCGCTGGAATCCGGGGTCAGCGGACAGTACGTAGTTAAGGCAGTCAGGTGACCGTCCCAATGCGGGATGATCACCTGATGAAACCTATAGGCTGTGACTTTTAGGCCTTGAAGTATTCCTCGGCCAGTAGCCCCATGACTATCTTGTCGTGGAACGAGCCATCGTGGAATCCTGCCTGGCGGATTCGGCCTTCCTCGTGGAAACCGGTACGAACAAAAGTGCGTAAGGCTCTCTCGTTGTATGCCCAGACGTTCAGGCCGATCCGGTTAAGACCCATCTCGCGGAAGCCGTAATCAATGATCATCTTTGTTGCCAACGTTCCGTAACCCTGACCTACGTTAGACCCACCGATCATGATCATCAGCTCAGCGGATCGTGCTGGAGCGTTGTAGTCATACAGTGCGGTGTGGCCAATTAGCGTGTCATCGGGAAGCGTGATCGACAGGCCAACGCCGTCGGTGGTGCCCCGGTTCAGGCTACGTGACTTGAAAAGTGTGGCAGCTTCATTGACCGGGTGGGGGAGTACGAGGCTTCCTTGGAGAGCCATGAATTCTGGACTGTTCCACCATTGGGTGAGAAAAGCGAGATCATCCTCTTGTAGCTCACGCAATCGCAATTGGTCTGAAATCAGTAGATCGATTCCATAATTTTGAGCATTCTCTGTGTTCCATTTGTCACTTGCCATGTACCTAATCTACCGGTCTTTGCTGTGGAGAATTTGAAAAAATCGCGGAGCGCGTAGTCCTGCACGTGCGTAGTTGAGTTATGTCACTGAACTCAACACCACCAAATCAACAAGGCAGTTAAAGCCAGCCGGGTCGTTGCTAAGGCAACGACCCGGCTGGCCAAGACTATTCGAGATGGCTAAAAGCGGATTAGCCGAAGAACGCATTAGGGAAGCGCAAGACGATGGAAGCGGCAACTAGGATCCACAGAACTGCGGTAATGATCCAGCTCCACTCGGTGAAGAATCGCTTGACCGCTGCACCTGCCGGAATAACGCCGGTGACTACGTTGCGCGCTGTAGTGAAGACAAAGAGTGGAATCACCATGACCCACACAATCATGCAGTATGGGCACAGGGCATTGATTTCATAAAGAGCCTGGGACCAGAACCAAATGACCAGGCCCATAGCTGCAGTTACGCCTACTTGGAAGCAGATCCAGAACCAGCGTTTGAAGTTTGTTGCACCCGCCAGTAGTACGGCACCAATAGTGAGTACAATAGCGAAGCAGACAATACCGAAGAATGGGTTGGGGAAGCCGAAGATTCCGGCTTGCGCAGATCGCATCACAGTGCCACAAGAAATCCATGGATTGATGTCGCAGCTGGTGACGTAATCCGGGTTCTTGTACAGCTCCAAGCGCTCTAATACCAAGATTCCGGCAGCTAGCCATGAGATGAATCCGGTAATTACCAAGAGCAGCCCGAAACCGCGTTCTCTAGCCCACCAAGGCAACACGCCCGGGTTTTGGCTCTTTTCTAGTGATGAAACCATGTTTCGACTATTCCATAAATTTGTAGGAAAGCGGGAGTTTCCGCTTTGAGCCTTTTCATCTTAAGGAGCAATTCTGTGGAACTGATGAGAAGCGGTGAACGCGGTGTGAACTATATATGAGAGAATAGTGATGGTTGCTCGCGGATCCACAGTCTGCTTTCAACCCGACGACAGACTTTTGAAACAACAGATCGCCTGGCGATGCATCGCTTCGGTTGAGTGCCCAATACGTGCGCCTCCCGAGGGAATACCGCGGATCGTAGGGCTGCAAAGGAAAGCAGCCGGTTTTCATAGGCCACGTTGATCCGCAGGAATTGCGTCCAGTTCTATTTCAGAGCTAGTGGCAATCTTGCGGAAAATAGCGAGCTTTTGTGTCTGACCGATAGTAACTAGTCGGCCAAGAGACACGTGATGATTGTAGTTTCAGCGGTGGCGCCGTCTGTGGAGGATGCCTAAGCGGGACAAAGTAGGAGTACGCGAATCTAATGAGCGCAGCAAATCAACGAAAGGGCGGGGCGCAAGGTAACAAGCGAGGCAATCGTTCAACACGTGCCCGTCGAACCAGCGTTTCAACCACACCAGCGCGACCACTGCGTCGTGCAATGACCTTGGCAGAACTCAACGCCGCAGCTGGCGTTGAAGAAAGCCCATACCGCTGGCGAGCGACTCGCCGCACCCAGGTTTCAACCCCTGATTCAACCAAGCGGGCCAACCGTCAGGCTGAGCGTAAAGCTCAGGTTGCACGCCACGCTGCCAGCGACGAAGCAGTCGAGCAAGCAGCCACCCGGCAAGAAACTGCGGATCAGCAAGAACTAGCTAGCGCTGTTGTTGCACCTGCAGAAACTGCCGAGACTGCGCAGACTGAAGAAACTGCAGTGGCTGATGCTCCGGCTCCAGTAGTAGAAGACCACACCGGTCAGCTACTTGCTGAACACGGCAGCTCCATGATCCTTAACCCATTTGCTGTTCCGGAAACCGCTCAGGCAGTTCTGGCTCAGGCCGTGGCTAAGAAGCATGAACCAGCACGCCGTGAAGCGCTGGACTCCGATGCTGAGGCCGATGACGTAACTTCACGTCGTCGCCGCCGCCGCCGTCGCGGAGATGTGGACTTGGAACTTGAAGGTGGCTCACAAGATGATCCACCCAACACGGTCACCCGAGTTCGTGCCCCACGTGCCAGTGTGGAGAGCCACGGCGCAGCCAGCGACCAAGTAACCTCGGTGCGCGGTTCAACGCGTCTTGAGGCAAAGCGTCAGCGTCGCCGTGAATCCCGCGAGACCGGCCGTCGCCGTCAGGTAATTACCGAGGCAGAGTTCTTGGCACGTCGCGAGTCGGTAGAACGCAAGATGATCGTTCGCCAGCGCGAGGACCGCATTCAGATCGGTGTCCTAGAAGACGGTGTGCTTGCAGAGCACTTCGTTTCCAAGACTCAGCAGGATTCGCTGATCGGCAACGTTTATGTTGGCAAGGTGCAGAACGTCTTGCCATCCATGGAAGCAGCTTTCGTGGATATCGGACGCGGCCGTAACGCTGTGCTGTACGCCGGTGAGGTTAACTGGGATATCGCTGCCCTTGAAGGTCAGCCACGTCGCATCGAAAACGCGCTGAAGGCCGGAGACTCGGTACTCGTTCAGGTCACCAAGGATCCAGTGGGTCACAAGGGTGCACGCCTGACCAGCCAGATTTCCTTGCCAGGACGCTACTTGGTCTACGTACCAGGTGGTTCCATGACCGGCATCTCGCGCAAACTGCCAGATGTTGAGCGCCAGCGCCTGAAGAAGATTTTGAAGGATCACCTGCCAGAAAACGCCGGCGTCATCGTACGTACCGCCGCTGAAGGTGCCTCCGAAGAGGAGCTGACCAACGATATTAACCGTCTGCGTGCGCAGTGGGAAGGTATCGAAGAGCAGTCCACCTCGACCAAGACCCTGGCTCCGGAGCTTCTGTACTCCGAACCAGATCTGACCATCAAGGTAGTCCGCGATGTCTTCAACGAAGACTTCACCAAGCTGATCGTCTCCGGCGAGCACGCTTGGGACACCATCGAGGCCTACGTCATGTACGTAGCACCAGATCTGATGGGACGCTTGGAAAAGTGGGAATCCGACGAGGATATCTTCGCTAACTACCGTGTTGATGAGCAGATTGCCAAGGCGCTGGACCGCAAGGTCTACCTGCCTTCGGGTGGTTCGCTGGTTATTGACCGCACCGAAGCGATGACCGTCGTTGACGTGAACACCGGTAAGTTCACCGGCTCCGGTGGCAACCTTGAAGAGACTGTGACCAAGAACAACTTGGAAGCAGCCGAAGAAGTTGTTCGCCAGCTGCGCTTGCGTGACATCGGTGGCATCATCGTTATCGACTTCATCGATATGGTCCTTGAGTCCAACCGTGATCTTGTCTTGCGTCGTCTTGTTGAGTGCTTGGGTCGAGATCGCACCAAGCACCAGGTAGCCGAGGTGACCTCCTTGGGTCTGGTCCAGATGACGCGTAAGCGTATGGGCACCGGATTGCTGGAAGTCTTCGGTGAAGAGTGCGAGCATTGTGCTGGCGCTGGTGTGATCACTCACGAAGAACCAGTTGAGTCGCGTCGCACCTTCAACTCGGCCGGCGAAGTTCAGGTAAAAAGTTTAATGAAAAGCCTGCTCGTAATTCCCGTCGCCGTCGTGGTGGCGAGAAGGACGAGACCAAGCCAGCTGCAAAGCAGGAGAGCACCGTAGACGGTGAGAAGGATGAAGCCGCGCGTAACGCGTTGGCAAGCATCGCTGCTGCCTCGCACCTCGAAGTACACGCTGAAAATGCGGTGAACATCGAAGGTGACCAGATTCCTGTGATCAAGACCAGTGTGCAGCCTGACGGCGACATCTCGGTCACCCTTGAAGCTCTCGAAGCGGCCCTACCGGGCAAGGACGAGTCCGATGAGGATAATGAGGGCGGGCGCAAGCCACGTCGTCGTTCACGCTCACGGGGACGTAACCGTTCCCAGTCGGAGAATGAGACGCAGGACGCTAAGGTTGATGAAGCTGAATCGAGCACCGAAGAGGTACAGTCGGTAGCGGTTGAAGTTCATCAGGAGCCAAAGGCTGCCACGCAGCCTCGCAAGCGCTCACGCCGTGCTTCACGACCACAGGACGCAGGAGCGGCGCAGTCGCAGCAGGACCAGCCGGTATTGACCGGTCTGGCCATGCCGGCAGCAAACGCCCCTATCGCCTCTGAGATCAGCACCCCTGCTGAATCAACGGCCACCGTTAGCGCGGTAGCCCCACAGAGTTCCACGAAACCGAAGCGACGCAGTCGTCGAGCCACCTCGGCTCAAGGCGACGCGAGTGCAGAAGTTCTCGTGGCTGAGGTATCCGAAGCTACCGGTTCGGTAGTTCAAATGGATGTCTCCAGTTCGCACAAAGAAAAGCCATCTGAGCCTGCCGGGCAACCGGTAATGCTCGGAGTGGGTGTTCCGGTACGCGAGCTGAAATAGATGAACTTGGTCACGCTTCCCCCGCTGGGGCACTTTGTATTTGCCCCAGTGGTGTGGACTAGCGTAATCTAGTTGATCGGTGCTAAACGCCAAGATCACGGACTTTCCGTCCGCTCGGCGTCAAGGCACAAGCGCATGAGATCCCCGGGATTCGCATCCTTTATTGGGTGTTCGGGTCGATATCTGCGCCGGTAAGACAATAAACGTCGAGTAGAAGTGAGTACCCACGTGGTGTACGCAATTGTCCGCGCAGGCGGCCACCAGGAGAAGGTTTCCGTTGGAGACCTCATCACCGTTGACCGTCTTCAGGCTGCCCCAGGCAGCTCCATCGAGCTTCCAGCTTTGCTGTTGGTAGATGGCGAGAAGGTTACTTCCGCAGCTGCTGATTTGGCTAAGGTCACGGTCACCGCTGAGGTTGTAGAAAACCTTCGCGGCGAGAAGATCGTAATCCAGAAGTACAAGAACAAGACCGGTTACAAGAAGCGCCAGGGCTTCCGTGCCGCTCTGACCAAGGTCAAGGTCACCTCGATCGCCTAATTGGGCCGATCGTAATATCCATTTTTGTAGCGAAAGAGGCTAAAAGGCATGGCACATAAGAAAGGTGCGAGTTCCACTCGCAACGGTCGCGATTCCAACGCACAGTACCTAGGCGTAAAGCGCTTTGGTGGTCAGGAAGTCAAGGCTGGCGAAATCATCGTTCGTCAGCGTGGCACCCACTTCCACCCAGGCGCCGGCGTAGGCCGTGGCAAGGATGACACCCTGTTCGCCCTGGCTGCTGGCGCAGTCGAGTTCGGCACCCGTCGTGGTCGCCGCGTGGTGAACATTGTTGCCGCAGCCTAATTTAGGCAACAGGCAAATTTTTTAGTACACAAGGGGTGGGCCGTTATTCGGTCCGCCCCTTGCGTGCATAGTTAGACTTTTCTGCGAGCACAGCTCGCAACCCCGTACTAGGAGAAGATGGCCCCGTGGCTGCATTCGTTGATCGCGTAACCCTTCATGTCACCGCAGGTAATGGTGGCCACGGTTGTGTGTCCATCAAGCGCGAGAAATTTAAACCGCTTGGCGGACCCGATGGCGGCAACGGCGGCAAGGGTGGCGACGTCATCTTGCGCGTTGACCCTCAGGTCACCACGCTGCTGGACTTCCACCACCTGCCACACCGCAAAGCCGGCAACGGCGAGCCAGGCAAGGGTGGACTGCACCCAGGCAAGCACGGTGAGGATCTGATCCTTGGCGTGCCTGCAGGTACCGTAATCAAGACCAAAGATGGCGACATCCTTGGTGACCTCATCAACATCGGGGACGAGTACATCGCGGCCCTTGGTGGCATGGGTGGTCTGGGCAACGCGGCAATCTCTTCGGATAAGCGCAAGGCTCCAGGCTTCGCATTGCTGGGTATTCCAGGAACCGCTCAGGACATTGTCCTTGAACTGAAGTCCATGGCAGATATTGCTCTGGTGGGTTACCCATCGGCTGGTAAGTCTTCGTTGATTGCCGCTGTTTCTGCAGCGCGTCCAAAGATCGCCGACTACCCGTTCACCACCTTGGTTCCTAACCTAGGCGTCGTTCAGGCCGGCGAAGTCCGCTTCACCGTAGCCGACGTGCCAGGACTGATCCCAGGTGCTTCCGAAGGCAAGGGCCTGGGACACGAGTTCCTGCGCCACGTAGAGCGCTGTGCAGCCATTGTGCACGTCTTGGACTGTGCCTCGCTGGAATCAGATCGTGATCCACTGACCGATCTGGATATCATCGAAGCCGAGTTGGCCAACTATGAAGCCGACTCCACCTTTGCTGGAACTGACGGCACGATCGTTCCACTGATCGAGCGCCCAAAGCTGATCGCCCTAAACAAGATTGACATGCCAGACGGCGCCGAAATGGCTGAATTTGTCCGTCCAGAGCTGGAAAAGCGCGGATACCGTGTCTTTGAGATCTCGGCACTCTCGCGTAATGGATTGCGTGAACTGTCCTTCGCTATGGCTGAATTGGTAGAACAGGCGCGAGCCGAACAGGTTGTCGAGGCACCAGTTGTTGAGGTGCCAGTGATCCGTCAGCGTTCTTCGAAGCAGGAAGAGTTCTACATCCGCCGCGAAGAGCAGAACCTTGAGCCACTGTGGCGCGTTATCGGCGAAAAGCCTGAACGCTGGATCATGCAGACTGACTTCCGTAATGATGAGGCAGTTGGCTACCTAGCCGACCGCCTAGCAAAACTGGGGGTAGAGAACAAGCTATTTAGGGCCGGTGCCAAGCCTGGTGACGCTGTCATCATTGGCTCCGAAGAAGATTCCGTGGTCTTTGACTGGGAGCCAACTATGGCTGCCGGTGCTGAACTACTCGGCGGAAGCCGACGTGGTGAAGACATCCGTCTGGAAGACCGCGGAGATCGCAAGACTCGCGAAGAAAAGCGCGCCGATCACGAAGAGCGCAAGGCCGCGAAGGCTGAAGCTCGTGCAGAGCTTGAAGCTGAACGCAAGGCCGGCATCTGGACTGAGTCGGTGAACGCAAAACGCAACAAGAAGGCTGCACCACCGAAGGCAGCCCAGGAGGAAAATTAAGTATGAGTGAAAGTGCCACTAAGACTATTTCAGCCATTACCTCTCCTCACGAACTGCCCGAAGCACGGCGGATCGTAGTCAAGGTCGGATCAAGCTCGCTAACCACAGTTAGCGGGGGGATATCGCATGAAAGACTGAAGTTCTTGGTGGACACTCTCGCCGAGACCGTGAATAACGGGACCGAGGTTATCCTTGTTTCCTCCGGTGCAATTGCCGCCGGACTGGCCCCGCTGGGTTTGCCAAAACGTCCAAAGGACTTGGCAACCCAGCAGGCCGCGGCCGCAGTTGGCCAGGGTCTGCTGCTGGCCGAATACACGCAGCTATTTGAAGAGCATGATTTGCGAGTGGGTCAGGTCCTACTGACCGCAGATGACCTGATGCGTCGCTCCTCTTACACCAACGCATTGCGTTCTTTGGTTCGATTGCTGAACCTGGGCGTGCTACCTATCGTGAATGAAAATGACGCGGTAGCCACCCGTGAAATTCGTTTTGGCGACAATGATCGCCTCGCTGCCCTGGTAGCTCACTTGGTGAAAGCCGATGCCCTTCTGCTCTTCTCCGATGTTGATTCCGTCTATGACGCACACCCTGCGGACGGCGGAAGCCGAATCAGCACCATTGAGCACCCCGACGAGCTTGAATCCGTTGATCTGGGTACTCCAGGAGCTGCGGGAGTGGGCACCGGTGGCATGATCACCAAGGTTGATGCCGCAACCATGAGCTCTTCTGCAGGTATCCCAACCCTCGTTACCAGTACCGACAATGCAGCTAAGGCCTTGCGCGGGCAGGACGTCGGCACTTGGTTTGCCGCACGTAATTCACGCCGCTCGGCACGAGACGTATGGTTGGCTTACCTAGCTGGCATTGAAGGCCGGCTGATTCTTGATGACGGTGCAGTCAAGGCCATTGCGCGGGGAACTAACTCGCTGCTTGCCGCCGGCATCATTGGGGTTGAAGGTGCATTTGAAGCTGGGGACGCCGTGGAACTCTGCGGATCTGACCGAGTTCCATTTGCCCGTGGCCTGGTTAATTACGGGTCAGATGAGCTACCTGACATGCTGGGGCAGAACACCGGAGACCTAGTGGATCAGCTCGGCGAAGGTTACGACAAGTCAGTAGTGCATGTCGATGACCTAGCTTTGATCGAACCTATTTTCTAGGATGGGAACTATGAGTATCGACGCCGTACGAACAGAAGAACAGATCACCGACGTCACCAATTCGGTTTATCAGCTCGCTGATCGAGCTCGCCGTGCATCGCGAGTTCTCAAACGAGCCAACCGAGATTGGAAAGACCGCGCGCTGTTGGCCATCGCCTCCGGGATTGACGCGAACCGCTCCAAGATCATTGAAGAAAACAAAAAGGACTTAGAAGTTGGCCGTGGCAACGGAACTTCTGTGGCCATGCTGGACCGCTTGAAGCTGGACAATAAGCGCATTGACGGTCTGATATCCGCCTTGCATGAACTTGCCGGCCTGCCAGATCCTGTCGGTCGCGTAGTTCGCGGCGAGACCCTGCCTAACGGTTTGCGCATGCGTCAGGTCAATGTCCCAATGGGTGTCATTGGAACTATTTACGAGGCTCGTCCCAATGTGACCGTAGACATTGCTGGGCTGTCGCTCAAGAGCGGCAACGCCGTGTTGTTGCGAGGTGGAACCGCTGCCTTCAACTCAAATCAGGCACTGGTCTCGACTATTCGTAACGCACTAGAATCTGTGTCTCTTCCACGAGACCTCGTGACTTCCATTGATCAATATGGTCGCGACGGGGCAGATGCGTTGATGGGCGCACGAGGCAAGGTTGACGTCTTGATTCCTCGTGGTGGCCGAGATCTGATTCAGCGTGTTGTCACCACTGCAAAGGTTCCAGTGATTGAAACCGGTGAAGGCAATGTGCACATCTTCTTGGACGCAGATGCTGAACAGCAGATGGCCATCGACATTCTGACCAACGCCAAGACTCAGCGACCAAGTGTGTGCAACACCGTGGAGACGCTGTTGATCCATAAGGATTCCACTGCCGCTGTGGCTGTGCTGAAGGCCCTGTCGGCTGCTGGGGTCACCCTGCACGTTGATGAGCGTGCTGCAGCGTTGGTTCCTAGTCTGGAAACGGTGGCTGCCCAGGAAGAGGACTGGAGCACCGAGTACATGGATCTGGATATCGCAGTCAAGGTAGTAGATGACATTGACGCGGCGCTGGATCACATCCGTGAATACTCGACCGGCCACACAGAAGCTATCTTGACTTCATCTCTGGCGAACTCTGAGCTTTTCATTGCTGAGATTGAATCGGCTGCGGTCATTGTGAACGCTTCGACTCGTTTCACCGATGGTGGCCAGCTGGGCCTTGGAGCCGAAGTTGGTATCTCGACTCAGAAGATGCACGCTCGTGGTCCCATGGGTCTGACTGAGCTAACCACTACCAAGTGGATTGTTCAGGGTGACGGTCACGTCCGTAAATAGTTTCTGACGGCGCTTTTCGGTAGGATGTAGAAGAAACGTACCGTTACTTTTCGGGCCGTTGAACCGTTGGCTTTGGCCGACGGCTCAATCGGTACCGTGGATACGACTGGAGAATTACTTGAACGCGCTGATTCTGGCCTCTGAAGCCTCTACCACTGGCATCAGTGGGCACACCTGGTCCCTGCTTATCGGTGGCGGCATCTTCGTTGCATTGATGATCTTGCTTTTGATCACCGTTTCCTACACCAACGTAGGCAACCGTCATCCTGCCAAGGAAGAAGAGCAGGATATTCACCGTCAGTTCAAGACTCACGAACCACACAGTCACTAGTCTTGGCTGAGCGTCAGCATCGTGATCGCCCATTACGCCTCGGCGTGATGGGCGGTACTTTGACCCTATCCATAATGGCCACTTGGTCGCCGCCAGCGAGGTGGCAGCTGAGCTGAATTTGGATGAGGTAGTTTTTGTACCTACCGGCCAGCCGTGGCAGAAGGCAGACAAGCAAGTAACGAGCCCAGAGCATCGTTACTTGATGACTGTCATTGCGACGGCGTCGAATCCCCGCTTCACTGTAAGCCGGGTAGACATTGACCGTGAGGGTGCAACTTACACGCGCGATACTCTCTTGGACTTACGCGCCCAGCGCCCGGAAGCAGAACTCTTCTTCATTACCGGTGCAGACGCGATGAGTCAGATCATGAGTTGGCGCGACATCGATCAAGTTTGGGACCTAGCGCATTTTGTTGGTGTTAGTCGTCCGGGTTACGTGATGAGTGATTTGGGACGTGAAAATGTCTCACAGCTTGAAATTCCAGCACTAGCGATATCCTCTACGGATTGTCGTGAACGCGTCGCCCAAGAGAAGCCAGTTTGGTACCTTGTGCCTGACGGTGTGGTGCAGTACATTGCAAAATATGGGCTGTATACCGAGTCGTAACCTCACATTCGGTGACGTAACACGGCATAATCTCTAGGTAAGGGTGACGGTATTTGTCTATGCGGTCGGGAGAAGTACAGGATGAGCGATAACTCGCAGCCGGTTTCTAGCAGGCGAGCTCTGCGAGAAAAGCGACGCGCCGAAATGGAAGCTTTGCTAGCTAATAGCAAGGCTGAGCAAGACGCTAAAGAACTCGCAGATCAGAAGAACACAGGGGAGTCCGAGAAGTCGGCTAAGCCTGCGAAAACTGAAGCGAGCCCTGAGGCGAAGCCGGATGCAGTCAAGCCGAAGGCGTCACAGCCCGAAGCTAAAGCAGAGGCTAAGCCCGCTGCTTCTCCAAAACCTTCGACTCCAGCCGCTAAGCCGGCTGTCAAGCCGTCGACCCCTGCCGCGCAAGCTACCGCTAAGCCAGCACCTGCTGTTGCTCCGAAGCCTGACGCCGCAAAACAGCCAAACGCAGCCAAGCCAGTTCCTGCTAAGCAGAATGAGGCTAAGGTCACCCCAGCATCCACTACAAGCAAGCCCGCGGACAAGCCTGTCGCAGCTCCTGCTAAACCTGCACCGCAAAGTCAGGCTAAAGCAGCTGTGCCTGCCCCTGCATCTAGCAAGCCAGAGCAGCCAAAGAACGATTCTTCAAAAGCGCAGCCTCAAGCAGCAGCCTCGGCCAAGCCTGAGACCAGCGAAAAATCCGCTGAAGCTGAACACACTCCTGAGGGGTCCACGGGGAGCGCGCCTCATTGCGCCGCGCACGCAACCGTGAGGCACTGCGCGAGCGTCGCCGCCTAGAGGGCGAAGTTGACGCTTTGACTAGCCACATTCCAACCGTGGAACCTGGCGATGACCCTAAGCCACTTACTCGTCGTCAATTGCGCCTTCAGGCGTTAGCCGAGCAAGGTCATGCCGCGCCAGCTGCATCGCCAAAGCCTGTAACCAAGCCAGCGAAGAAGCCGGCAGATCATGATGATTCACCTGAAACTACGGTGATGAGTGTTGAGCAGGCCTTGGCAGCACGTCGAGCTCATGCACCGAAGACTCCAATTGATCCAAACCTGCTGGGGGAGGACGACTCCGAGATTGATCTCGAAGTTCTTGCTCACCAGCGCGAAATGGCTGCACGTGCAGCGATCATTTCTCGTCGAGCAGCTGAACGCGAACGTCTGCGTGTGGAGAATGCGAAGCAGGGCAAGGACGACAAGTCCTCTGATCCATTCACCGGCGCGATGGGCAACATTCGCGAGGTTGAGGACCGTATCGCCAAGACTGGCGTTCAAGGTCCAAAGACACAAAGCGTTTCGCTGAACCTGGATGCTGACGGCAAGATCAGCTCGAAGAAGAACCAGGCCGCTCCTGCAGCTAAGAAGCCAGCTGGCAAGTCTGGTGTTACGGCAAAGCCTGCTCCAAAGCAGACTGCTATGCCAGCACCAAAACCAGTGGCTAAGCCTGAGGCAAAACCAGAAGCTAAGCCAGCTGCCAAGCCGGCCGCAAAACCTGCGGTGAAGCCTGCAGATAAGTCAGCTGTTGAGCAGAAGAAAGCAACACCTGCTGGTGATTCGGCAGCAGTACAGATGCCTCGCATCAACGCGGTAAATGCTCAGGGTCTGGAACCGTTGGACGTACAAACCCACGGTGTTCGACGTGCCAACAACATGCTGATTGCCATGATTGTGGCCCTTAGCCTTGGCGGCGCAGCACTGATCGCAGGACTGATCATGTTGCTCGGCAACTAATTTCATAGCAAAATAAGATTCTCGATCTACACCTCTAACAAGGAGACACCCCACTCAATGGGAGCACACGCAGATTCAATTGCCCTCGTGAAGATTGCAGCTCATGCTGCATCTGACAAGATGGCAGAAAACATGGTCGCGCTCGACGTAGCCGATCGCTTGGGCGTCACCGACGCTTTCTTGATTGTCTCTGGTGGATCAGAACCGCAGGTGAACGCAATCGTTGACGAGATCCAGGCAAAGGTTCTCGCAGAGTACAGCATGCGCCCGGTCCGCCGTGAAGGCTTCGGCATGGGTCGCTGGGTACTTTTGGATTACGGCGACGTTGTTGTCCACGTTCAGCACCAGGAAGATCGTATCTTCTACGCTTTGGAACGCCTCTGGGCCGACTGCCCAGTTATTGAGTTGCCTGAGGAATTGTCCCAGAACAACCAGTAATCTGGAATTTGCATCCTGATCAGTTAGTCCTCTATGATAATGGAGTTGCCTGATCAGGGTAGCAATCCTTTGGGGGTATGGCGCAGTTGGTAGCGCGTCTGCATGGCATGCAGAAGGTCAGGGGTTCGAATCCCCTTATCTCCACCAATTAAATCCTGAAATTCTTGGAAAAGAATTTCAGGATTTTCTCGTTTATAGGCTCATTGATTTCATCAATAGATACGTGTCTTTGAAGGACCAGAGCAGCGGGGACCTCACGCAGAGAGCAGTTGCACAAAACTCGTTGTGTTGCCGAAAGCTTTGTGCACCACTATTTTGATTCTCCTTGCGATACTGGAACAAAGTCATTCAACCAGGAGCACCATGGCACGAATTCAGCGACGCAGCTCACGAGCAAAATACACCGCCAACAACCAGACATCGACTCATAGCCTGAAGCGAGTGCGATTCATTGATGACGGTGCTGTGGAGACGGCTCCAGCGGACATCACCGCAACTCAAGCTCTTGAATTCAGCCAAACTGGTGACAACAGGATCGCTCTTTCGCTGTACCCAACGCCGAACGAAGCCGATATCCAAGAACTGACCGAGGCTTGGAACCTGCACCCGGTACTCGTTGAAGACCTCTTGCATGCTCGGCAGCGCCCCAAGCTTGAACGCTATGGCGACGTGCTCCTCATCGTTGTTCGTTCCGCGCTGTATCTTGATGAAGCCGAGACAGTTGAACTTTCTGAGTTCCATATTCTCGTCAGGCCTGGCTCCGTTGCGGTCTTTTGCCAAGATCACCGCTGGATTGATGGAACCGACGGTCACGAATTTGCTGAGTCCATCAGTAATGGAAACCTTCAACAACATCAGATGTTGCTCAAAGACCCTAAGCTACTGCGGCTAGGGGCGGAGGCTGTGCTCTATCGGATATTGGATGAAATTGTTGACGGATACGCTCCAGTTCTTCGCGGACTAGGCATTGATAAGGAACAGATCGAAAGCCAGGTGTTCGGCGGTGATGCAGCCGTCACCGAACGCATCTATCGACTAAGCCAAGAGGTCGTTGATATGCAGCACTCCACGGCGTCCCTGCTTGAGGTAGTGCGTTCACTGGACGACGGGTTCAGTAAGTATCCAGTTCCTGAGGAGCTGCAAACCTATCTACAGGACGTCACTGACCACCTAACTCGCGCTAATACCCAAGCGCTTGAGTATCGAGAAGCCTTGTCCCAGATTTTGAACGTGAACGCCACATTGGTCGCCCAACGGCAAAACGAAGACATGAAGAAGATCTCTGGTTGGGCCGCAATTCTCTTCGCCCCGACGCTGATCGCGGCCATCTATGGCATGAATTTCGATAACATGCCGGAACTTCACTGGTCCTTTGGGTATCCCGGTGCGGTGCTGTTCATGGTCGTATTTGCTGCAGCACTATATGGTGTATTCAAATGGCGTAAGTGGTTCTAAGTAGTCGTGGAACTAGGGGAGCGAAGTATTGGTCGAGAAGATTGATTTCAAAAAAGTTAGCCCCGGTTATCGTGCGAAGACTTCCGAATTTCAAGTACTAACCCTTGAACCCACTCGTTATCTGATGGTTGACGGAACCGGAGATCCCAATACATCCACGGCCTATACCCAGGCGGTGGAGTCGCTATACCCAATTGCTTACAAGCTGAAATTCGCGAGTAAGCAGATCGGGAGGGATTACGTGATGCCACCGCTTGAAGGGCTGTGGTGGGCCGATGATCTGACTAGCTTCACTGATCATAGGGATAAGTCTTTGTGGCACTGGACGCTGATGTTGATGATTCCGCGGTGGTTAGACGACGGTGACGCGCTGCAAGCTAAAGAAGCCGCACAAGCTAGCAAGAACTTGCCTGCCGCCGACAAGGTGCGCATAGAAGTCTTGGATGAAGGTCAATGCGTTCAGACCTTGCACGTTGGTGCTTACGATGACGAGGGACCGGTGCTCAAGAGCATGCACGAGGATTTCATCCCAAAGCATGGATTGCAGATGACCGGCAAACATCACGAAATCTATCTTGGAGATCCTAGACGAGTGACCCCGGAGAAGTTAAGAACAATACTTCGACAACCTGTTCAATCGCTTTAGCAACTACTAGATGTGGAGCAGAAATTGAGCCAGCAATTAGGACCAGACAGTTTGGTCAAGGACGTCCAGCAGGCGCTGGCCGAGCTGGAAGACCCCAAAGCTAGGGCCATCAACGAACGCCACGGCGATGACTTTGGCGTTAACTTGAGTAAGTTGAGGGCTTTAGCGAAGTCGTTGAAGTCTAATCAGGAACTTGCCGAGCAACTCTGGAACACGCAGGACACAGCAAGCTCTTTGGTTGCCATCTTGATTGCTAAGCCACGTAGCTTCACCCTTGAACAGCTTCTTCAATGGAGCAAACAAGCCAGCACGCCTAAGGTGCAGAGCTGGTTCCTTAGCTACATCGTCAAAAAAACTAAGCTCCTTGAACAGCTTCGATGCGCGCTAATGCTCGAGCAAGACCCAGTCCTAGAAGCAGCAGGTTGGGAGCTGACAGCACACCAAGTGGCCAAGGACCCCGACAAGCTTAATCTTCCAGAACTGCTGGATGCCATCGAGCGACGGATGGTCACGGCACCGGACCGCTTGCAGTGGGCAATGAACAATACCTTGGCAAATATCGGAATTGAACATGCCCCGCTTCGTGCCAGGGCTTTGGCAATTGGCGAGAAACTGCAGGTACTCGCGGATTATCCGACGTCACCCGGGTGCACCTCACCATTCGCTCCAATCTGGATCAACGAAATGGTGAAAAGAAAAGCCTAGGTTCAATTCACGGATGAATTGAACCTAGGCTTCGATCTCGACTGCAGTCGTTAACTTTCGTTGCTGACCAACTCGTCGGACTGTTCACGTAAGACTAGTTTGGAAACTAGCCAGATCGCTGCGGTGAGTCCACCGGTCAGTAGCAACTGGGTGCGTGCTGCAGGATCAGTCACGGCGATAACTACGATCACCGCGAGAACAACCAGAGTTGCGATGCTCAGTGCTGGGAAACCCCACAGGCGCAAAGGCAATTTCTCGCCATTCCTATCTGCCCGGCGTCGCAAGATCAACTGAGTTACCGCGATAAACGCCCAGATGATGATGATCGTTGACCCGACTACATTGAGCAGGACAGGCATGACGGTCTCAGGCCAAATCCAATTCAGACCCACCGCGAGGAATGAGAAAGTGACCGAACTGAGCACGGCCTTGGATGGCACGCCCTTGCCAGTCACGTGGGTGACAGCTCGTGGAGCCAACTTGCGCTGACCCAGCGAGTAGAGCATGCGCGAAGCCCCGTAGATATTGGCGTTCATTGCCGAGAGCAATGCAACGACGACCACGGCGTTCATCAGTAGTCCGACACCCGGGACGTTCATAACACCCAAAGCGGCAGCAAAAGGACCGTCGGCAATAGCCGGATCGTTCCATGGCAGCAGTGCCACAATGATGAGGATCGAGCCGAGGTAGAAGAAGAGGATGCGAAGCATCACTGACTTCACAGTTCGCTTGATGTTGCCAGCAGGATCACTCGACTCAGCAGCGGCAATAGAAACAACTTCGGTGCCACCGAAGGAGAAGATCACGATGAGCAGTGCGGCAGCGATCCCGGGCATTCCGCCCGGTGCGAATCCACCGTGAGCAGCAAGATTGCCAAATCCTACGGATGCGTCGGTAGGGATAACGCGTGTAAGAACCAAGACGCCGAAGACCAAGAACGCGAGAATCGCGGCAACTTTAATGACCGCAAACCAGTATTCGAACCGTCCATAGTTCCGAACACCCAATAGGTTCCCGGCGGTCAGGATGACTACAAAGCCGAGCACCCATGCCCATTGGGGGACTGCAGGGAGCCAAGTGGCCGTGATGGCTGCTGCACCGGTAGCCTCGGCGGCGATCACAACGACTAGCTGAATCCAGTACAGCCAGCCTAAGGTGCTCCCGGCGCTTCGACCCATGGCCCTGTGGGCAAAGGTACTGAATGCGCCGGAGGATGGGTGTGCAGCAACCATTTCGGCGAGCATCGCCATGATGACGATGATGACCGCCCCGGCGATCAAGTAGGAAATCAATACTGCCGGGCCTGCGATGGAGATCGCCTGGCCGGATCCAACAAAAAGGCCAGCGCCGATAGCTCCGCCCAGACCCATCATGGAAATCTGGCGTTGAGTCAGCGAAGAGTGGAGCTGGGAAGTCGGAGTTTTTATTGCGGTCATGCGGTGGCCGCCTCTGCGGGTTTGATTGCTGGCAAAGCTGCCAGCACACGATTGACATCTTCTTCGGTGCCGGAGGAAATACGTAGTCCATCACCGGCGAATGCGCGGACAATGACTCCGCCGGAAGCAAGCTGGGCTTCCAACTCGATGGTTTGCTCACCGGCATCAACCCAAACGAAGTTTGCCTGCGACTTCACAACTGGGTATCCAGCGGCCGCTAGAGCCTCATACATGCGTTCGCGCTGAGTCACGACCTCTTCGATGCGTACGGAGAGCTCATCGATGGCAGCTAGGGAAGCTACTGCGGCACGCTGTGCTAGGTCAGAGACACCGAAGGGCACTGCGACTTTACGCAAGTTTTCTGCTACTTTCAAAGGGCTGATTGCATAGCCGATTCGCAGGCCGGCAAGTCCGTAAGCCTTGGAGAACGTATGGAGTACGGCCACGTGTGGGTACTTGCGGAAGAGGGCAAGTCCATCAGCGCGTACGGTGGAACGGTCAAAATGCACGTAGGCTTCGTCGACTACGACAAGGACATCGCGTGGCACAGCATTGATGAAATCATCGAGTGCCTGGGCCTGAACAACCGTTCCAGTCGGGTTGTTGGGATTGCAGATAAAAATGAGGCGTGTTTTTTCGGTAATCGCGTTGAGCATGGCCGGCAGATCGTGACGTGATTCGCTGTCGAGGGGGACTTCAACCGGAGTGGCGCCAGCAATTCGGACCAGTGATGGGTAGGCCTCGAACGAACGCCAGGCGTACATGACTTCGTCACCTTCTGCGGCGACGGCATGAATGATCTGGGCCGCGACTTCAACTGAACCTGCCCCGAGGGTGATGTGCTCAGGGGCGATATCGAATTGGTCGCTGAGTGCATTGGTGAGCTGTGGAGCTGCAATGCTCGGGTAACGATGGATAGTTGCCAGCCCCTCCTGGATGCTGGAGAGCACAGAGGGAAGTGGGCTGTGCGGGGATTCGTTGGAGGAGAGTTTAGAAGCTCCAGCGGGTGCGGGCTTACCCTGCTTGTAAGCGGGTACTTTCTGCAAGGAGGGGCGCTGGTGAAGGGTCATGAGTTTCCTCTCTGATTGCCAAAACAACTTGAGGCTGGCAATCGTTCAAACAGCAAGACCCTTGCAACGACACTCCTTGCAGTGGTCTCGCTCATATTCTCGCGTGTCGCGATTCACAAGCAATGACTGTAGGTTGAACGATTGAACCGTGCAATCGGAGTCTGAGTACCTATGCAGGCTGCATAGTGGTCATTGCCCACCTGACTATTTTACTAGTCATTCTGCTTAGCCTTTTCCGTCTCGGCCTCGGCCCTAGCGCAAGCGGAGACTAATGGAAGCGTGCGCCCTTGAAAATGTTCATGCAGGGCAAATGAGGATGAGGTCCTTGCCACACCGGGCACGCGGTTGATCCTGTCAAAAATTTCTTGCAGGTCTTCAGCCGTGCGTGCAACTACACGTAATTGCAGATCCGAGGTTCCGGTGACCGTGTACATATCTACGATCTCGGGGATGGACTCTTCTAGGGCCGAAGCGACCGGACCATGCCCGTATCGCTGAATAATTTCTACTTGGCAGAACGCCACCAAAGAGTAGCCGAATCCCGCAGGTTCAATGCGCGGGATAATTCCTTGGATCACACCGGCATCGTGTAGCCGGGTCAACCGACTACTTACTGTCCCTCGGGCAACACCAAGGCGCCGTGCGCATTCCATGACCGGCAGCATCGGTGATTCGGTCAGTAACTCAATAAGGTCCGCGTCTAGGCGGTCAATGCTCACGATAGTCCCTCCGGGGTGTGTTTTTGATATTTCAAGGCTAACTGGCAAACGCGATTGTCTGACTCAGGATGTGCGTGGTTGTAACCCGCGTCACAGGATATGCTGAGCCCAAGAAAGGATCTACGGGAGGGTAACCATGTCAAAGCCAGCATTGGAATCAGTCGCAGGGAAACAGGTATTGGTCACTGGAGCGGCTAGCGGGATGGGACGATTGTTTGCCCGTAAGGCTGCTCTCGAAGGCGCATCCCGAGTGATCATCTGGGACGTTAATGAGGCAGGCTTAGAAGAGGTAGCTGCAGAACTCCGGTTACTCGAAGTTAATGTAGACGCTCAAGTGGTTGACTTGGCTCAGCTGGATCAAATCAAGAGTGCTGCAGCCCAGGCCATCAGCTCCGGCGGTGTGGACATTCTGATCAATAACGCGGGCGTTGTTACTGGATCTCCATTTGAACAACACCGCACCGAGCAGATCACCACCACGATTCAAATCAATACCTTGGCTCCGATGTACATCACTCACGAGTTGTTGTCTCAACTGACGCAACGGGGCACCGGACGCATTCTGACGATGGCTTCTGCAGCAGGGCTGGTGTCCAACCCGAATATGAGTGTCTACTGCGCCTCAAAGTCGGCAGCTTTGGCATGGAGCGACTCGTTGAGGCTGGAGCTTGAAAGCGATCCAGAGATTGCAGTCACGACCATCTGTCCCACCTACGTTTCAACGGGGATGTTTGAGGGAGCGAAACCCATGTTGCTCACCCCAATCTTGCGACCAGAGCAGGTCGTTGAGCGTGCATGGAAAGCCATGCTCTCAGGTACCCCATTGGTGCTCCTACCGTGGACCAGCAGGCTGGGTCAGTTCCTACGCGGTGTCTTGCCTCGCGTCGCCTGGGACTACGTGGCTGAGAACGTCATTGGCGTCTATAACTCAATGGACGAGTTCAAGGGTCGTGATCGAGAGACTACTGATCTGAAAAATCGCTGATTGCTCTTCCAATAATGGAAGCGAGTTCGTAACTTGGAATGACAGCGAGGAATAGGGGACGCAATGCAAAATCTGACGGTAAATCTATGGATGCAAGGAAACGCTGAGGAAGCCGGAGATTTCTACGCAGCTGCGTTGCCCGAAGCTAGATCTGAGGTGGAATCCCGATATCCCACCGAGGGGCTGTTGGACTTTCAGAAACCCTTTGCGGGAGAGGCGCTGACGGTCTCCGTGTGGGTTCGGGGCACGAAAATTACCCTCATTAATGCCGGAAATGAGTTTGACCCGAATCCTTCGATTTCGATTATTCTCAATTTCCGGGCCTCGGAACGAGAGTTGCTGGACAGTACATGGGCGGCGCTCAGCGATGGTGGCCAGGTCATGATGCCACTGCAGCAGTATCCTTTCAGCGAGCACTATGGATGGGTCACTGACCGTTTTGGTGTGTCGTGGCAACTGATGGAATCAGCCCAAGAGATTCAGCCCGGTGCCCAGGTATTGCCAAGCCTTATGTTCTGCGGCCAGGCACAGAATCGTGCAGCGGAGGCCTTGGAATTCTACTCAGACGTCTTCGGGGCAAAGGTCCATATGCAAGTGCCGTATGGGCAGGCCAATGAAGTAGTACATGCCGAATCAATCATGTTTTCCCAATTTTCGTTGGGTGAGGATGTTCTCTCAGCAATGGATTCAGGGGTGAGTCAACCCTTCACCTTTACCCCCGGTGTTTCTCTGCAATGGGATTGTGAAGGTCAGGCAGAGATTGATCGACTCTGGGATGCATTATCCGCCGTTCCAGAGGCGGAAGCCTGCGGTTGGCTCAGCGACAAATTCGGCGTTAGCTGGCAAATCGTCCCTGCCAACATGGACGAATTGATGAAACGACCACATGCTTTCCAGCATATGCTTGGGATGAAGAAGCTGGTGATCGACGAGTTCTAAAGTTGGTCAAAAAGAGGAGAGTTGATGCACGCGCCGAAAATCAGACCGTTTACACTGCCCCAGCTGGCGACCGGATACAGCGGTGATTTAGATGGCGGCGAGTACCTAGAACTTCTCCACTTTGACAGGCTTGTAGAACCGCTGCAGGCCCGTGAAGCGCGCCTAGAAGAATGCCTGATCAGTTCGCTGCAACTTGAACAGATCAGCAACGCTCGGTTGATCCAGTGCGAATTGAGACAGATCGACTCACCAGTCATGCAGGCCGCCGGAACGTACTTCAATGACGTACGAGTTGGATATTCACGGTTTGGATCAGCTGACTTTGCGGACGCCGAATTTGATTCCGTGGTTTTTGATAACTGCAAATTTGGTTGGTTGAATTTGCGTGGAGTGAACGCTCGCGATGTTCAGTTTCGCAATTGTCAGTTTGATGAGCTGGACCTGCAAGGAGCAAAGATTCAGCGCATGTCATTCGTGGATAGCCGCGCTGGGCAGCTGTCGAGTTCTCAGGCGACGCTTCGCGAGGTTGATTTTCAAGGATTGGATTTCGGCTTTGTTGATGGACTCGAGGGGCTCCGCGGCGCGCAGATCAGCACAATGCAACTTTCTATGCTGGCCGAACAAATGGCCTCGCACTTGGGGATCAAGCTAGCTAAGTAATTTGTTCGTGGCGCTCTGATAATTCCTTGGCGGTATCTGCAAGTAAGTCTTGCATAGCCGTTGCGGCCCTGGTCAAGGCGACATCTTTACGATGTGCCAGTCCAACGGTTCGTGACAACTGCGGCGCGCGCAACGCAATGGTGCGCAGCCCTGACGATTCAAGTGCAACGGTCGCGGGGACCACCGCAACGCCTAGCCCCTGCTTTACGAACCGCAAGACGGCATCCATTTCCCCGCCTTCAACAACGACATTTGGATGAAGGCCTGCGTCTCTATAGGTGCGCATGGTGCTAGCTCGAAGATCGTAGCTGCGCGAGAATGCGATCTGTGGAACAGGGGCTAACGCGCGTAAATCTAGTTCTTCGAGTTCCGGCAAATGCGGATTTGTCGTTGAATCAACAACCACTAGTTCTTCTTTGAATAATGCCAAGCTGTCCAAGTTACTTCCGTTGATCGAGTGCTCTGAAGTGACGATCAGGGCCAGATCCAACAGGCCGCCGTTGAGCTGATCTAGTAACTCTCGTGACCCGGCCTCCGATATCTGTAATTGCACCCCAGGGTATCGATCATGGAACGTACCGAGAGCCTGGGCCACCACTGACACACAAAGTGTTGGCGGCGCACCCAGACGCACCCGACCTCTACGTAAGCCCGCGAGGTCGGCCATCTCGCTTCGGATAGATTCTTCATCGGCAAGCATGCGCCGCGCGCGAGGAAGCAGCGCTTGGCCAGCAGAGGTGAGTGAAATGTTTCCCCTAGCACGGTGGAACAGTTCTGACCCTAGCTCCTGCTCCAACGTCGAAACTTGGCGGCTCAACGAAGGCTGAGTCAGGTGCAAAAGCTCGGCAGCGCGTGTGAAGTGCCCCACCTCGCTGATGGTGACAAAGCCTCGTAATTGCTCTAAATTCATATGCATAGCCTATCGCTATTGAAAGCATGATTATTATTCATTGGACGTATTCTCGGCAAAGGTCGAAGCTGAGAAATATGAGAACAGAAAAGCAAATATCAACTTCAGTCCTCGTCATCGGCACCGGTGGTTCAGGACTAAGAGCCGCAATCGAACTGGCCGAACTGGGCACCGACGTCCTCGCCGTGGGAAAGCGTCCAAAGAATGACGCTCACACCTCACTCGCCGCCGGCGGCATCAACGCCGCACTCGGAACCATGGATGAAGAAGACAGCTGGCAGCAACACGCTGCGGACACCATCAAGGAAAGCTACTACCTGGCGGATCCGCGGACCGTGCAGGTCGTGGCTCAAGGCGCAACCCGTGGCATCGAGGACCTTGAACGCTACGGCATGAACTTTGCACGGGAACACGACGGCCGAATTTCACAACGATTCTTCGGAGCCCACAAATTCCGTCGCACCGCGTTCGCCGGAGACTACACCGGACTAGAAATTCAACGCACACTCATCAAGCGTGCCGAACAATTGCAGATCCCGATTCTGGACTCGGTCTACGTCACCGAACTCTTGGTCGCCGACGGCGTGATTTTTGGAGCGTACGGCTTCGACGTCAACGATGGTACGGGCTACCTGATTCAAGCCGACGCAGTCATCTTGGCCGCCGGAGGACACAACCGCATCTGGCGTCGCAGTAGTTCACGGCGAGATGAAAACACCGGAGATTCCTTCCGTCTTGCCGTAGAGGCCGGCGCCCGTCTGCGCGATGCCGAGCTGGTGCAATTCCACCCCTCAGGCATTATCGAACCCGAATCCGTCGCTGGAACATTGATCTCTGAAGCAGCCCGAGGCGAGGGCGGAATCCTCACCAACGCCTTGGGCGAGCGCTTTATGAAAAGCTACGATTCCGAACGCATGGAACTGTCCACCCGCGACCGAGTTGCGTTGGCCGCCTATACGGAAATCAGCGAAGGACGCGGAACGGACAAGGGCGGTGTATGGCTTGATGTCTCTCACCTGCCACGCGAAACCATCATGTCGCGACTTCCACGGGTCTATCAGACCATGCTTGAAGAACAGATGCTCGATATCACCCGAGAAAAAATTGAGATTGCACCGACAGCCCATTATTCGATGGGAGGGGTGTGGGTTGATCCGTTGACTCATGCCAGTGAGGTTCCAGGACTGTACGCCATCGGAGAAGCCTCATCCGGACTCCACGGAGCCAACCGCCTTGGCGGCAACTCATTAATTGAGTTGCTTGTATTCGGCCGAATCGTTGGGCAGGAAGCTTCCGATTATTCACGCTCACTGTCGGTGCACCATCGGTCGCATGAAGCCATAAACAAGGCACGCAGCACTGTGGATTCGCTAGTGAACGCCGACGGTGAGGAAAACGTTCGTTCCTTGCAACGAGCAATTCGGGATGTCATGACCGAACATGCCGGGGTCGTTCGCAACGAAGAGAGCCTAAATCGCGGACTGGAGAAACTGGCGGAGATCGAAGAGAGAATGCAAAACATTGGTATTCATCCGGACATCGCTGGCTACCAAGACCTCTGTCATGCCTTTGATCTCAAGTCTTCTGTTCTAGCTGCCAGGGCAACATTGGAATCCGCCGTGGAACGCAAAGAGACACGCGGTTGTCATAACCGTAGTGATTACCCAATGACGGATCCAAGGTTGCAAGTGAATCTGGTGTGGTCGCCAGAGGGAATTGTTCGTGAAGCGATTCCTGCAGTGCCTGAAGAGATCGAAAAACTGATCACCGAAGTCTCGCAAATCGGCAAGCTGGTCGAATAGGTCTTATTGGACGCGAGAAATCGACATGCTCCTGCTCCTCGGAACGAATAAAATGGCGTAACTTGCCAGTGGCGTTCCGGGGAGCAGACTGCGTTCATTTGATAGTAATTCTCCTTCTTTGAACCGCTACTGACCTGGAAAGGCAACAGCCGTAATGAAGTCTTAACTTCATAGAAATAGACACGTGGGGGAGCCGACGCGGTCGATGGGTAAAATCAAGATTGTCTAGGGACAATGAATTTTGTCTATGAGTGTTTCGCGGCCGTTTATCGGTCAGAGTACGAAAAGCTCAGAGCAACTGTTGAATGGGGAATCTGTCGATGCATCTAACGCCGCGCGAGCACGAAAAGCTCATGATCGTTGTCGCCGCGGACCTGGCGCGCAGGCGTCAAGGACGCGGACTGAAGCTCAACTATCCAGAAGCTACGGCCATCATCACCTATGAGCTGATGGAAGGCGCCCGTGACGGTCGCACCGTGGCGGACCTGATGAGCTACGGAACCACGATCCTTCGACGTGAGGACGTGATGGAAGGAATCGCCGAAATGATGCATGACGTTCAGGTCGAAGCAACTTTTCCTGACGGCACCAAGCTCGTTACGGTCCATAGTCCCATCCGTTAGCATCGACGGTTAGAAAGGCACTGATCATGATTCCCGGAGAATACGTACTTCGCGACGAGCCGATAGCTTGCAACCAGACGCAGAAGACCCGAACGATTAATCTCGTGAACCGTGGCGACCGCCCGGTGCAAGTGGGCTCCCATTTTCACTTCGCTGAAGTCAACCCAAAGCTTGAATTTGACCGTGATTCCGCTCGCGGATTCCGCCTCGACATACCCGCCGGAACAGCGGTGAGGTTCGAACCAGGGGACGCACGCAGCGTTAGGTTAGTCGAATATTCCGGAGCACGAGAGGTTCACGGATTCCGAAATGCGGTTGGCGGTCCACTAGAGAATACCGCCGATCAGATCACAGCCAACGAAGCATCGCAGAATGAGCAGGAGCTGTAATCATGGGCTTCGAAATGACCCGCAAGCAGTACTCGGAAATGTATGGCCCAACCACCGGTGACGCAATTCGCCTGGCTGACACGGAACTGCTTCTAGAAATCGAAAAGGACTACACAACCTATGGAGAAGAAGTTGTCTTCGGTGGGGGAAAAGTCATTCGTGACGGCATGGGACAAAATGGTCGCCTAACCCGAGATCAAAACATTCCCGATACCGTGATCACCAACGTCGTGGTTCTGGATTACAGCGGTATCTACAAAGCAGACGTAGCTTTGCGCGATGGACACATCTTCAAAATCGGAAAGGCTGGCAACCCAGATATCTCTGACGGCGTCGACATCACTATTGGTGCCGCAACCGAGATCATTGCCGGTGAACACAAGATACTGACGGCCGGAGCCATCGACACCCATATTCACTTCATTTCTCCGGGTCAGGTAGAAGCGGCTTTAGCCAATGGCACCACCACTATGATCGGTGGCGGTACTGGACCAGCTGAAGGAACCAAGGCGACCAGTCTGACCCCTGGTTCGTGGAATATCGCACGGATGTTGCAGGCAGTGGAAAACCTTCCGGTCAACATCGGATTTTTGGGTAAAGGGCACGCCAGCGATACGGCACCTCTAGTCGAACAGATTCGAGCCGGAGCCATTGGGCTGAAGATCCACGAGGATTGGGGCGCAACTACATCCTCCATCGACACATCGCTGAAGGTAGCCGATGAATATGACGTTCAAGTCGCGATTCACACCGATACGTTGAACGAATGTGGCTTTGTCGAAGACACCATTGAGGCGATCGCTGGGCGCGTTATTCATACCTTCCATACCGAAGGCGCCGGAGGTGGTCATGCTCCGGACATCATTCGCATGGCTGGCCTGTCCAACGTCATCCCTGCTTCGACCAATCCCACGCTGCCGTATACAACCAATACGGTTGATGAGCACCTGGACATGCTCATGGTGTGTCACCACTTAAATCCCGATATACCCGAGGATGTCGCCTTCGCCGATTCACGCATTCGTCCTGAAACGATTGCTGCCGAGGACGTCCTGCACGACATGGGAGTATTTTCCATTACTTCCTCAGACTCGCAGGCCATGGGCCGCGTGGGCGAAGTGGTGCTACGTACCTGGCAGGTAGCGGATTCCATGAAACGCCAGCGCGGTAAATTAGCCGGGGATCCAGAGATTGGCGACAATGCGCGGCTGAAGCGCTACGTTGCCAAGTACACGATCAATCCTGCAATTGCGCAAGGAATTTCAGATTCCATCGGTAGCGTTGAAGAAGGAAAGTTCGCTGACCTGGTGCTGTGGGATCCTGCGTTTTTCGGTGTGAAACCAGACCTGGTGATCAAGGGTGGCATGGTCGTGCAATCGATTATGGGCGATTCAAATGCTTCGATTCCAACCCCACAGCCGCGCACGCTCCGCCCTAGCTTTGGTGCTATGGGTTCGGCAGTTCATTCCAGCTCCATCACCTTCATGTCCCAGGCGGCCATTGATGACGGGGTCCCGGAGCAGTTGGGACTTCGCAAGATCATTCGACCTTGCCACGGCATCCGCAACCTCACCAAGGCTGATCTGAAGCACAACGGGCAGACCCCAGAGATCAAGGTTGATGCTCAAACCTATGAGGTTTTTGTTGATGGTGAACTGGCCACCTGCGAACCGTCCAAGGAACTGCCGATGACTCAACGGTATTTCCTGTTCTAGCAGAGCTATCGCATGAAAGTTTTTGAGAAGGAGCACAATGATTATTGAAAAACTCGTGGGAAACATCCATGAGGAATCCGCCGATCTGCTTGCCGACAGGCATCACGAGAAGGTGGTTCTGCCCAGTGCGGATCTGGTCAAACGAATCCAACGGGTTAGCACTGACCATGGGCGAGAACTAGGGCTTCGGCTAGCGCCGGGACCGGATTTGAAAGACGGTGATATCTTGATGATTTCAGATTCCGAGCTCATCACCATTTCTGTCTTGCCTACAGACGTTTTGGTTATCGCTCCACAATCAATCTACGAGATGGCTTTCATCGCTCATTCACTGGGCAATCGTCACCTGCAGGCACAATTCTTCGATATTGAATCGGAGTACACGGCTGAGGTGATGGTGGTGCAATACGACCATACTGTTGAGGACTTCTTGAAGCATCACCACGCTCCATACGAACGTCAGGAACGTGTTATGCCTGTTCCTTTCCGACATGCAGAACACACCCACTAGCTCTGGGCATCTGCTGACCTTATTGCAGCTTTCGGATTCTGCTCTTCCCACGGGCGCCTTCAGTCACTCGTTTGGAATGGAATCCTATTTGGAATCAGGTCAGGTTCAGGATGAACATAGTTTTGCCCTGTGGCTTCGGCAGTTTCTAGCGCAATCGTTGGCCTATACAGATGGCTTGCTACTTCGCTTTGCTTTCGAAGCTGAAGATAAGGAACGCATTATTGCGCTGGACTCAATGATCCATGCTTCGACACTGCCTAAGCAGCTACGTCTGGCGGCTCAAAAAATGGGTGGGCGGATGTTGGCCGTATCCTTGGCAGGATTTGAGGTGCCTGAGCTGCGAAGCTATGAACAAGCGATACGTTCGGGGCGGTGCGTAGGGCATCCGGCCATCGCTTTTGCGTTGGCCGCTCGCGGAGCCGGAGCACCGCTGGCGGATGCGCTGAGCAGCTACTTGTTTTCGACAGCGATAAGCCTGACACAGAACGCAATTCGTGCCATTCCGCTGGGGCAAGATGCCGGGCAACGGGTGATCCGCTCGATGCACGAAGCCGTTGGTGAAACAGTTACCAAAATCTTCACCCTGGATGACCAAGATTTGGGTGTGGCCGCACCGGGACTCGAGATCGCACAGATGCGACATGAGCACCAGCGCGCACGCATGTTCATGTCTTAAAACATCTGCCAAAGACCGTTGACGCGGTCCGAACTAATTTGAGGAACACACTTATGGAACCGATTCGTATTGGTATCGGAGGCCCCGTGGGCGCCGGAAAGACCCAACTAATTGAACGCATCACCCGTGCACTTGACGGGGAGATCTCGATGGCGGCGATCACCAACGACATCTACACCATCGAGGACGCAAAAATTCTGGCAGCCAACGGAGTGCTGCCGTTGGACCGAATTGTTGGGATTGAAACTGGCGGTTGCCCACACACCGCTATCCGTGAAGACACTTCGATGAACGAAGCGGCCATTGAAGACCTGAAAGCAAAGCATGAGGACTTGCAGGTCATCTTCGTTGAGTCTGGTGGCGATAACCTTTCAGCCACGTTCTCGCCAGAGTTGGTTGATTTTTCTATTTACATCATCGACGTGGCCCAGGGGGAGAAGATTCCCCGCAAGGCAGGCCAGGGCATGATCAAGTCGGATCTTTTCATCATTAATAAGACAGACTTGGCCCCTTACGTTGGAGCAGACTTGTCGATTATGGAATCTGATTCCAAGCAATTTCGAGGCCACAAGCCGTTCTGCTTCACTAATCTGAAGACGGATGACGGACTCGAAGAGGTCATCACTTGGCTCAAGCGCGACGTTTTGATGACGGATCTTGCCTAGTGGACCAGTCTCGACTCACCGGTGAACTGGCGCTGCGTATTGAGCGCAGGGCGGGTAAGGACGTCGCCACCAGCCAGTTTCATCAAGGTGCCCTGCGGGTTTTGCGACCCCACTATCTCGATAGCACCCCGCAGGTCTGCTACACCGTAGTTAATCCCGGAGGCGGGTATCTTGGCGCCGATACGTACGGCGTTGACGTGCAGGTTGCGGCTTCGGCCAGCCTTCTATTAACTACGCAGTCTGCAACAAAGATCTACCGCACGCCACAGGGCGAAGCGCTCTCACGTATGAGCGTTGAGCTAGAGCAAGACGCAGTCCTAGAGTATTTGCCCGATCAGCTCATCGCTTATCAAGATGCAAGTTATCGGCAAGAAACCGTCGTGAAGATGGACAGCTCCAGTTCACTGGTCATCTTCGAAGTAATTACGCCTGGCTGGAGCCCTGACGGACAGTTATTTCGTTATGATCGAATCCGTTTGCGCACTGAAATTCATGTGGACGGTGAGCTGGCAGTACTCGACAATCTATTGGTAGAACCGGGAGCCCAAGCCGTAGAGTCGCTCCTGTATTTGCAGGAGTACACCCATGTGGGAATGCTTCTGGCGGTGGATTCACGGATCGATTCTCAGATGGTTGAATCCTTGAGAGACGTTGCCTACGAGGTTGCTGAGAAACAAAGTGAGCCCGTGCATGTTGGGGTTTCCGAGACTGCTACCTCAGGGCTGTCGGTACGAACCTTGGGCACATCAACTGAAGGTGCCACCGCAGTGTTGATGAGTATCGTCAACGAGTTGCGTCAGCGTTTGCGCGGTCAGGCAGCTGTACAACTGCGTAAGTACTGAGTCCTTATCGTCGTTGTAATTGATCTAGGGCCAGAACCTCATCGCAGGTATTGGCAAGTGAACTAAGGTCATGCGACGCGATGATGACTGCGGCACCCCTCGACGCTCGGGCACGCAGGACCTCAAAAACGGCACCTGTCGTTTTTGGGTCTAAGGCGGACGTCGGCTCATCACAGAGCAACACCTTTGGATCTAAACTGATCGCTCGTGCCAGCAGTGCTCTTTGCAACTGACCATCCGAGACTTCCGCCGGACGCCGTTCCAAAAGGGTTTCGGGTAGTTGGGCCTCGGCACAAAGTTGGAGTATATGGTCTCGATAGCGCTTTTGATTAGGTCTCGACCGGCCGTCCCGGAAAGACAAAGGTGTACAGATCGTTTCGGCCAAGCTCAGGCGAGGATCTGCATAATTCCTAGGATTTTGGGGGAGCAAACCGATGTTCTGGCGCAGTCTTGCAGGGATTTTCGATTTGTTGGTTCCTGCCGAGACCACCGTTCCGCTGATCACAACGTTTCCCGAGTCCGGCAAGTGCAGTAGAGAGGCCACGGACAGCATTGTCGTTTTGCCCGCCCCAGAAGGCGCCGTAATTCCAACGACTTCTCCGGCGGCCACAGTCAGTGACGCTGACGATAAGATCATTTGTCCGCCACGACTTACAGTTACCTTTTCAAGAGTCAGGCTCAACGCTTTGCTCCTACACTGTCGGCCTGGATGGTGACGAGTTGCCCGTGATCCATCACGTGCACAACATCAGCCATGTTTTCGGCCAGATCATGGTCGTGGGTAACGATGAGGACGATCGCGCCCCGTTGAGCTGCGCCGCGCAGAATGTCAGCCACAATCGTTCGGGTCGTGTTATCCAGTGCGCTGGTTGGTTCATCGAGCAAGATGCATTTCGGCTCTGAGACCAGTCCGAGAGCCAGAACCGCACGTTGAGCCTGTCCACCGGATAGTTGGTGCGGATACAGATCTAGTAGGTGTGGCTCTAATCCGAATCCTTGCCAGTACCCAATGAGGTCAGGATTGCTGGTTGGGCGTAACTGCTGACGGAAAGTTCGTTTGAGCGCCGAACGCAGCGTACGTACTGGATTGAGGGCGGTGGCCGCCGAGCCGGGAATGAATACCAGTTCTTTACCGAGGAGCTTTCCTTCGGCGGCATTTTTGTCCGATTTTCCGTGGAAGGTCAGCCTGGAACTAGCCTCCAAATTTTCGGGAAGTAGTCCTGCGATGGCTCGCAAGAACACGGTTTTTCCGGCCCCTGATTCTCCGGTGAGCGCATGGATAGTTCCGGGGGAGGCACAGAGCGAAGCCGAATGCACTAGATGACTTGTTCCGGCTGTAACCGACGCCGTGATTTGTAGCCCGGGCGCGGATATCTGCTTTTGGAATTGCCCGGATGATTCGTTTGATAATGCCGCCGGTGCCTTGTGGCGAGCACCCTGTTTTGGTTCGTGGAGATGATGCGATCCGGTCGTGGCCGTCCAACTGGCCAGGATCAACGCTATGGACGGGAATACGAGCAGCCACCACGCGCCGGAGAGAATCCCGCTGCGGGCGTCTTCGAGTAGCAGCCCCAATGAAGCTGACTGTGCAGGTAGCCCCACGCCGAGAAACGACAATGCGGACTCATGCCACATGGCGTGCGGTATCTGAAGGGCGAAAGCGATTGTGGCCTGCGGTAGCACGGCCGGGATGAGGTGAGTTCGCCACAAGGCTAGTGGCCGTGCACCTGTTGACAGACTCAGCTGCACAAATCCACGTTCGCGCTCCGAGAGGAGCTTGGCACGCAGTAGCCTGGCGGTTTGAGTCCAATGGGTGAGTGCAATGGACAGCACAATGGCCCAGATCTGCCCTGGCCACAAGGCCAAAATGACTACGGAAAGTAAAAGGTGCGGAATCGCATTGAGTACATCAATGAGCCGCGTGATGATTCGGTCGGCCCATTTACCGGAGGTGACCGCCACTACCGCAGCAAGAATCCCCAAAAGCGTCGAGAAAACTGCAGCGCCGATGGCCATCACCAGCGAGACGCGCAATGCAGCGGCTGTGCGGGACCAGAGGTCGCGTCCAAGTTGGTCTGTACCAAACCAATGACTGGGGCTTGGGGGCTGATACACCGAGGCGAGATTCACTGTATTTACCGCTGCGGGATTCAGTGCCGGAACCAACAGCGCGTATGTCAGCAGCGCAGCCCCAATGATTGCTACAAACCAGGAGTAACTGGACTTAGTCATTGTTCACCCGGGCATCCGCTAGTAGGTATGCGGCATCGGCTAGGGCATTGCCTGCAAAGACCGCCAGTGCAGAACAAGCAGTGACCGCTGCCAGCAGAGCGAAGTCTCCTGCTATGGCTGAACCAACAACTGCTGAGGCGATACCTGGCCAGGAAAAGATGGTTTCAATTAGTAGGGCGCCAGTGATCAATTCGCCTAGACGAGCACCAATGACCGTAATAAAAGGAAGTAGCGCTTGGGGCAAGGCTTCGGCAAGTAACACCTGTTTTGCACCTCGACCGCGGGCAGCCAAGACCGAATCAGAATCCACTGCTTCCAGCAGCGAAGTGCGCAAGTTTAAAAGCAGCCAGGGCAACAAGCTAATGGCCAGAATGACTGCCGGCAGGAATAAGTGCGACAGTATCGATGCGGGCGTCGGGGTCATGCCTGCTGCCGCTACACCTGAGGTGGGCCAGCCTAGCGGCAAAGCAAATACGGCGATGGCTACCAGCGCCAGAACAAATACTGGAACCGACTGCGCCAGCTGCCCGATGGCCTGAACCAAACGATCAATTAGTTGGTTGCGATAACAAGCGGCTGCCAAAGCCAAAATCAGGGATAAGAGGATTGCTAGGATCAGGCCGGTGCCGGTAAGAAGCAACGTGTAAGGAATGCGTTCAAGTAGCACCTGGCCTACCGGCCGAGAGGCCGTGATGGAAATGCCAAAGTCACCGCGGATCGCATGCGTGATCCAGTGAGTCCAGACTTGAAGCCAAGGCTTGTTGAATCCTAGTTCGTCTCGAAGCTGTTCACGCAGTTCGGGGTCGGTATGCGCATAGCTGGAGCCAAGGTAAGTTGCCAAAGGATTAAACGGTGCAATGCTTGCTAGCGCGAAGACCACGGCGGTTAGCCCGGCTGTGACCGGAAGGGCTACGAGCAGGCGTCGCAGAACCAGCTTGCCAGCTAGAGCCCACCGACTTGAATGAGTCGTCATCGTCATTTTTTGCTCCACGCGCCGATTTTGGCCCAAGGTCCCCATGCGGTGCCGTGCTCATGCGGTTCAAGAAGTGTGCCGGTGGTGTTCCACGTATTGTGGACGTCGCTGCGCTGTACATAGCTGTGATCAATGAAAGCGATCAGGAGCATTGAAGGATCTTTAACGTAAAGATCCTGAACGTCTTTGTACGCTGTAGCGCGGGTTTTTGGATCAGTGCTGGTACGTCCTTGATGAAGCGCCTGATCCATTTTTGCATTTGAGAAGTGAGTCGGATTGTCGTAGTACGCTCCGGCCTCGGGATAGCTGGAGTGCAGCATTTTGTAGAGCTGCGTATCTACGTCGTATGGAGTGTCTCCGCCGCCGAGCATGATTGAATCTGTACTCACGCGTGGTTCAGCCTGGTCAAAGGTCGCTGGCTGGACTGAAATCTTGATGCCAAACTTTTCGAGTTGGGAAGCCAGCGCCAAAGATAGGTCTCTGCGTAATGTGTCGCCAGGATTGTAGAGCAAGGTGAATTCGGCCCGTTGCCCATTTTTGGTCCGTATGCCATCTTTGTTCGAGACCCAGCCGGCATCATCTAGTAGTTCTTCGGCTCGCCGCGGGTCACGGGTGAAGACTGCCTTGGAATTGTAGAACTGCCCATATTCCGGTGGCACAAAGGTGTAGGCAGGGCGGCCTGCCCCCGCCAATACACCGGAGATCATTTCTTCCCTGTTGATCGCCAGGTTCAGGGCTAGGCGAACCTTCGGATCCTTGGTAAACGGGTGATCGGCCGGGAGCGAGATGCCGCGCCAGTCAGCGCTGGAGGCAGTAACGACTTCGTATCCTTCACGTTGGGCAAAGCTGGCTGCGAGGCGAGGAGGTAAAACGGTGCCAGTGAAATCGGAACTAGCCATCGCTTGAGTTCGAGCGTTGTCGTCTTCCGACTGAGTGTAAGAAACTTTTGAACGTCCGGCGGTCCGTCACGGTAATTCTTATTGGCGCTCAAGGTGAGTGACGAGCTGTCGAAATGATCGAGCACATAGGGACCGGTGCCTACTGGCGATCGGTTCAGTGAAGACTCACTGATTGGTGTACCTTCATGGATCAGTTCAGAAGGGGCAATACCGACGAGCAAGGAAGTCTTAAACGAGACTTGCGGTTCATGGAGGGTGAAGCGCACACCGTCTTTGCCATGGGTTTTGACCGATGCAAGATTTTCCAGCGTGCTCGCTAGGGGAGAGGCAGTGCGTGGGTCTTTGATTGCCTGATAACTAGCGACGACGTCGGCTGGATCCAGCGTTGTCCCATCGCTGAAGTTGATGCCATTTCGTAGCGTAATATCCCAAGTTAATCCGTCGGCGGAAATCTTAGGATCTTTCTGGGCCAAGAGCGGAACGATTTGCGGCAGCGTGTCAGATTCGCCCTCTAGAGTGAATAAGGATTCGTTGATTTTTCCCACGCCATTGTTATCAAAACCTGCCAGTGGATTCAGTGAGTCCGGTAGTGCTGGAGTGAGCAAATTTACCGTTGGTTTCACCGATGCATCAGAAGTAATTGCTTGGCAGCCGGTGCATGCAATTACGATGGGAAGCAGAATCGCTACGGCGCGGGACACGGGCTTGCGCACGGGCACAGGTCCTTTCCAAGCAAAAGGGTGTTTGATGATCTCAGAATACATGTGTTCAGCTGGACAGATGTCTGTGTTACTCGGAGTCGTAGCGCCCTTTGAAACGATGGTGAACCGTGGCTGAAGAAGAATTAGAAAGAATTGGCTCTGACGCGCTCGCGAAGGTGCATCAGACGATTCCGGAATGGATCGAAGTTTTTTCTTTATGTGCCGACGAAACGCGTATCAGGATACTTATCGCCATGCACGCAGCGCCGGGTTCGTCGGTTAGCCAGCTAGCCGAGGCGACGCAACTTTCGGCCAACACGGTCACCCAGGCACTGGCTACTTTGCACCGCGCTGAAGTGGTGCAGGCGCAACGTGACGGCAAATACCGTAGGTGGCAGCTGATTCATCCCGGAATCCATCAACTCTTACATCAGCTTGAAGCGCCGCATTCGAAATTGCATCCCGAACATCAGGTTTAGCGTCTTTCAGCAACATGCCGGTAAGCGCGTGAATGAAGACAGCCGGTGAGCTTAGTTGATTTCGTCTTTGCGAAAGCAACCAAACTCACCGGCTGTTTTATGTCTGTGGTTCTTAACGTTTGCGTACTACACGCTGTTCATCCCACACTGGTTCAGCAGACTCATACACATTTCCGTCTGAGCCAAAGACCAAGAATCGATCAAAGCCGCGGGCAAACCAGCGGTCGTGCGTGACAGCAAGAACGGTTCCTTCAAAAGCGTTAATGGCCCGTTCCAAAGCTTCACCCGAATGCAGGTCGAGGTTATCGGTTGGCTCATCAAGAAGCAGCAGTGTGGCACCAGAAAGTTGCAATAACAAGATCTGGAATCGAGCCTGCTGGCCACCGGAGAGAGACTCAAATTTCTGTTCCGATTGACCGGCCAACCCGTACCCGTCCAACGCGCCGGATGCGGCTTCGCGTGCCATGCCTGAGCGGTGTTCGTCGCCTCGGTGCAAGATTTCCAGAAGGGTCCTACCAAAAAGATCTGGTCGCGTGTGCGTCTGGGCAAAGTACCCCGGGCGGATTCGAGCCCCGAGCTTGACCGTACCTTCATGCTGAACCTCGGCAATCACCACATCTGAGACGGGAAGATGCTCACGTTCTGGATCACTGCCACCGGTGGCTAGTAAGCGCAGGAAATGGGACTTACCTGATCCGTTGGAACCTAGAACGCCGACTCGGTCACCGAACCAAATTTCTGTTGAGAAAGCCTTCATTAGACCGGAGAGTTCAAGCTTTTCGGCTACTACGGCACGTTTTGCGGTTCGCCCGCCCTTCAGGCGCATCTGCACGTTTTGTTCCAGGGGGATTGCCTGTGGAGGGCCAGCTTCTAGGAACTTCTCCAAACGAGTGGTTGCCGCATGGTAGCGGTTGGCCATGTCCGAGCGGAAGGCGGCTTTGGTCTTATACATATTGACCAGTTCCTTGAGCTTGGCATGCTCTTCATCCCAGCGTTTGCGTAGTTCCTCAAACCGCTCGTTGCGCTCTTGGCGTGCCTGAATGTAGCTGCCGAAGGCACCGCCATGAATCCAAGCGGTAGCTCCGCCATGGCCTGGCTCAAGTGTGACGATACGGGTGGCAGCGTTATTCAGTAGCTCGCGGTCGTGGCTAATAAAAAGTACCGTCTTTGGCGAGTTGAGCATCTTCTCTTCAAGCCAGCGTTTACCCGGAACATCAAGATAGTTATCTGGCTCGTCCAGCAGAAGCAGTTCGTCGTTACCTTCAAAGAGCGCTTCGAGAACCAAACGCTTTTGCTCGCCGCCCGAAAGTGTGCGGGCGAGCCTACTGGAAGCGGCATCAAATTCCACACCAAGGGCTGCCATGCAGACCTTGTCCCATGTGGTTTCTAGCTCGTAACCACCGGCGTCGCCCCATTCAATAATGGCTTCGGCGTAACGCATGTGGACTTTTTCGTCCTCGCTGGTGAGCATCAGCGTTTCGTATTTTGCGACTTTCTGTGCGGCCTGAGCAAGTGCTGGGGCGGCGGTGGAAAGCAACAATTCTTTGACGGTTGTTTCATCCCGGACTTGGCCAACAAACTGGCGCATGATGCCCAGCGTTCCGGTGCGGTTGATGGTTCCTTCATCGGCTTTGAGGTCACCGGCAATGATCTTAAATAAGGTCGTCTTGCCGGTACCGTTGGGGCCAATCAGTGCGGTCTTGGTGCCAGCTGAGACCTTGAAGGTGACGCCGCCCAGCAATTGGGTGCCGTCGGAGAGGAAGTATTGGATGTCAGTAACGTCGATATGAGCCACCAAGCCATCCTATCCGAGCGGTTGCACCCATTAGTGCTCAGGGTCGCGGACTACTTGTTGTACTTGTAGAATCCTTCGCCGGTTGCGACGCCGAGCTTGCCGTGATCGATGTATTCGCTTTTGAGTAGAGCGGCGAATTTCTTGCTGGTCTCGTCGCCGTTGCTGGAGATGTGATAGGCGGTGTTTAGCCCGACGATGTCATAGATTTCAAACGGTCCATAGGGTGCACCGGTTCCTAGCTTCCAGGTGGTGTCGATGGTGGCAGCGTCAGCCACTTCGTTGACTAACAGGTGGCTCGCCGATTCCAAGAATGGAACAAGCATCGAGTTGAGGACGTAGCCTGGCTGCTCCTTCAGAACTCGAATGGCTACCAAGCCGGTGCGTTCGGCAAAATCTACGACTGCCTCGTAGGCTTCCTTGCTTGTCTGGGCGGTGCCCATGACTTCACCGGTGTTGTTCTTCCAGATGTTGTTCGCATAATGCAGTGCCAAGAATTGTTCTGGTCGTCCGGTGAAGGGGGCGATGTCGGACGGCAATAGTGTGGAGGAATTGGTAACAAAGATCGTCTCCGGGCGTGCGGCTTCCGCGAGCTTGCTGTAGGTCTGTTCTTTGACTGCCAAGCTTTCTGGTACCGCCTCTATGACTAGATCTGCGTGCTTCACTGCTTCGTCTAGATCGGTGGTCAGTTTGATTGAGTCACGGGCGGCCTGGGCCTTGTGCTGATCGCCAAAGAAGTTGGCATATTCCAGGACCAGTGCGTCCAGACGTCCTGCGGCAACGCGAAGTGCCTCCTCGTTGATGTCGAAGCCGACAGTTGGCAGTCCGTGGTAGGCGGTCTGGAAAAGGATCTGTGAGCCGAGGACGCCGGTTCCTAGGACGGTGGTATTGGTTAGTTGCATGATGGATCTCCTTGAAAATTGAACTTTCAATCAAAGTTTGCGCTTTTAGTTGAAAGCATGCAACTAAATGTGAGGAGCGGAACCATTCGACTTGAACAGTCTGGTTTACCGTTGCTTTTCGTTCACCAGCATTTGGTTCTGTACTGAGAATCTTGGGAGGAAAAGTCTGGAAATACTCAAGGGAGAAACGCGTGTCTCGCGCTGCAACAAAGAGTTTTGGATTGATGGCAGCAGTTTTACTGGCATCGGCCATCGCACCACCGGTAATGGCGGACAACGCCGAGTACTTCGAACGGGTCGCTACCTATCCTGTTTATCAAAACCATCCTGATGGAGCCCAAGCGACAACGGCAGCGGAAATTTCGACGGTCTCTTCCGACGGAAACACACTGATCTACTCAGATGCACTCTCTGGCAGCATCGGCTTCCTTGATATTAGAGACCCCTCCAGCCCTCGAGGACTTGGCCTGCTCGGTTTGCATGAATTAGGAAGCGCCGAAGACGAGCCCACGAGTGTTGCCGCCTACGGTCAATACGTGCTTGTGGTCGTCAATAGCTCCGCTAGCTATGGTGATCCCTCTGGACGAGTAGACGTAGTTCGAATTTCTGACCGCAAATTGGTACACAGTATCAAACTGTCCGGCCAACCTGACTCCATAGCAATTTCTAAAGATGGAGCTTATGCAGGCATTGCCATTGAGAATGAACGTGATGAGGAATTAGGCGAGGGCGGTCTACCGCAAGCGCCAGCTGGGGCAGTTGCCATCATTGACTTCAAAGATAAAAACCCTGAGTCGTGGCGGCTTCGAGAGGTACCCCTCACCTCCGGAACACGCTCCGATCCTAAGCTCCTGCCACTACTGGCCAAGGCAGGGCTGGATACTCCAGAAGATCCGGAGCCAGAATACGTCAGTATCAACACCAAAAATCAGTTGGCGGTAACCCTCCAAGAAAATAACGGAGTTGTGCTCATCGACTTGCGCACAGCAAAACTCAAGCGGGCATTTAGCACCGGCACCGTTGATCTTGAAGGCATCGACACAAAGGACGATGGGCAACTGGATGTCAACGGATCACTGGACGCCGTGCCTCGTGAACCAGATGCGATTGCATGGCTTCAAGACCGATATCTAGCCACCGCCAATGAAGGCGATTGGAAGGGTGGAAGCCGAGGTTTCACGATCTTTGATTCACGCACCGGGAAAATCGTCTGGGACGCCGGTAATTCGCTAGAACAACTCGCGCTGTCTCAAGGTCTGTTCCCAGAAGGCCGGGCTGATAAAAAAGGTACGGAGCCTGAGGGTCTGGCCATCGCTAACTACAACGGGGTGGACTACGGCTTTGTAGCAACAGAGCGAGCTAACTTCGTGGCCGTTTATGACTTGTCTGATCCAAAATCGCCGCGTTATGTGCAGACGCTACCTACTACCAATGGCCCCGAAGGTCTCTTGCCAATCCCAGGACGAAATTTGTTGGCCGTGGCCTCCGAAACGGATGAAGATCAAGTCCGCTCGGCAGTGAGCCTGTATTCCTTTGGCGCGGATCAGCCACAATTCCCGCAGCTGGAATCAAATACAAAATCGTTGGTTCCATTCGGCGCCTTGAGCGGTCTGAGCTCTGATCCAAAAGATCCAAATAAGCTCTATGCGGTCAGTGACAACGCCTACGCGTCACGGATCTACTCCATCACCACAGGCAATCCCGCCACTGTCGATAGCTCGATTCCCGTGACCGGTGCAAGTACCGACTTAGACCTCGAAGGAATAGCAGCGCGTGAAGAAGGTGGGTTCTGGGCCGCAAACGAGGGATCGACGGGCAAGAACAACAAGCTGGTGAAGATTGACGAAACCGGTAAGGTGCAGCAGGAAGTTGCGCTGCCCTCAGAGGTTGTGGGCTCCTTGCAGAAACAGGGCCTTGAAGGTGTGAGCGTTCGTGGCACCGGTAAGGACGAAGAAGTTGTATTCACCCTTCAGCGAGAAGTTCCAGGTGAATCATTTGTGCGTATCGGCACGTACAAACCCAGCACGGGAGATTTCAGCTGGTTTGGATACAAACTGGATCCCGCGGTTGAGGGAACGTGGAATGGCCTCTCGGAAATTACCGCGTTACCTGATGGGTCTTATGCTGTCATCGAACGCGATAACCAGCCAGGACCTGCGGCCAAGCACAAAGCGATCTACCAGTTCGAGGGGCCGCTGGCCCAGCAGGGTGACTCAGGCGAGTCGGTACCAATGGTGCACAAGAAACTCGCTGTTGATGTATTGCCGGTGCTTGAACAATCTCACGGGTGGACCCACGAGAAGCTGGAGGGACTGGCGGTAGCCGGTGACCAGGTTTACGTAGTGACCGACAATGATGCTGTGGATGAGGCTACCGGCGAAATAGTCTTTGCCAAGCTGGGGGCAGTAGCGAACGTATTTGATCTGCAGGATTCGCCATTACCTGATGCAGCGAGCCAAGGACCGATCTCTGAGAAACCTGGCCGCGCACAACTGGTGCCACTGGCCTAGGCACAGCCACGAGTAAAGGAAGTCAGAACTGGCGCCGATAGCTTGTGGCTGATTCCTGTGAGTCTGGTGGTTGCGGTTCTAGGAGCTGCAGCTGCAGTCAAATCAGCACGAGAGCGCCGAACGAAATAGCTGTCAGCTCCAGGTACTGGGCATGAATTAGGGCGTGGCATCCATGGATGCCACGCCCTAAAAATATGCTTATTTCTTCTTCTGAACCTGGGAAACGACCACAGCAGCAACGGCTGCGATTACCAAGGAAATAAGAAGGAACTTGCCGCCCTTATTGGACTTCTCCTTCGGAGTCAAGTTCTTCTGAGCCGACTGTACGGCGCTCTGAACCGAAGTTCGAGCACGCTTAGCAGCCTTGGAGTTACCACCGACGTTGTCGATCAAGTTGGAGCCAGCCTTGCTGATTGCTTCAACATTGACACCGGAAACAGCCTCATTCCAGCCGCCACGGATTTCCTTTGGCAGTTCTTCTTTGGCAGCCTTGGCGAGTTTCGCCAATGACTTCTCAACTTCTTTAAAGCTCTTAGCAGTCTTCGACATGTTTTCCTCTCTGGTGGACCTTTAGGTCTCATTCACTAGCCTAGCCAGCTAGCCGTTAGCTCTCAAGCGCACGGCGTTGCGCTCAGTGCGAACCGAGGATCTTCCGGATGCGTGTGCGTAGCGCACTGAGCAGACAAATGAGCATCAGTATGGCGGCAACCAGGCTGGCGGTGGCAAATAACGGCGAGGAATCTCGGCCCGTGTATCGATCGATAATGATCCAGACCAAAACCCATAGTGCTCCGGCGTTGAGGTAAATCCCGATGGGATTTTTGAAACTAATAGCGCATAAGAACAGTGCGAGCAGAACGAGCACCAAAGCCGTGGCGCCTTTGAACATCAGAGAATTCGGGTCGCCGTGATGGATGGCGACGAAGGCGATGGTTTGAGCCAGGATAATGAGCGCCAACCAACCGGCAAATAAGCCGAAACACGCTCTGGTTAACCAGCGATCAATCTGGTGGACCAAGAAGCTGCGATCGATCATGATGGCGATTCGAATAAGAATTGCTAGCAGGACGTAACCGCAAAGCAGGCTCAGGCCAATCATTTCCTGCTTCAGGCACAGCACCCACAAGGCGTTAAAGAGCACTACAGCAAGAACCCAGAGTCGCATACGTCGATGTAGCTCAAGGCGCCACCGCGCGATACCTTGCCAGATGGCATAGAGGCCCAAGGCCGCCATGAGCCCGAGCCACGGAAGCAGTCCAGGCAAGGGAACAGAACTGACAAAAGCGTCCCGTTCCAGCCAGCTACCGGCCACGTCAACCAGGTTAGACGCCGCGAGTACTGCCCATAAGGCCCAGCTCAAACCAAGGAGCATGAGTGCGCTGTAGGCGCCGGATACCAACCTTATTTCCACAGTTTTGAATTTATCACGGTTGACGTGTGCAAACTGCAAGCCACGGTTAGAGTTGAGATATGACTGATCTTTGGGTTCGACAGGCAATTTCTCAGCTCAACGCCGACGCCAATCGCAGCGCTGACACACACCTGTTGGGGTTTGAGCTTCCGGCGCACTGGGGGATTGAGCTGTACCTCAAAGACGAGTCGGTGCACCCCACCGGTTCGCTCAAACACCGACTAGCCCGTTCACTGCTGCTCTACGGACTAGTTAATGGACGAATCAAGGAAGGTACCACCTTGGTGGAGGCTTCCAGCGGATCAACCGCGGTATCAGAAGCCTACTTCTCGCGCATGCTCGGACTGGAATTCATCGCGGTGGTACCCGCCTCCACGAGCACCGAGAAGATTAAGCTCATCGAGTTTTACGGCGGTCGATGCCACCTTGTTGACGGTGCTGGGCAATTAGATGTTGCAGCCCGCGAGTTGGCAGCCCAGTCTGGTGGCTACTATCTTGACCAGTTTACCTACGCTGAGCGGGCCACCGATTGGCGAGGGAATAACAACATTGCTGAATCGGTCTATGCCCAGATGTCTGCCGAACCGCACCCAATCCCAAGCTGGATTGTCGTAGGCGCCGGAACCGGCGGAACCAGTGCAACCTTTGGCCGCTACGCTCGTTATAAGCAGCACGACACCCGCATCTGTGTTGCGGACCCAGAAGGCTCCGCATTTTATGAAGGCTGGAAAACCGGAAACCCCGATTACGTCTCCGGTACGGGTTCAAGAATTGAAGGTATCGGGCGACCGACGGTTGAGCCTTCTTTTATGCCCGGCGTGATCGACCATATGATGCAGGTCCCGGACGCAGCCTCCTTGGCAGCCATGCACTTGCTGCGTGCCAAGACTAGGTACTTTGCTGGCGGTTCCACCGGCACCAACCTTTACGCCGCGTTTAAGACCATCTCGCAGATGCTAAAAAACGGTGAGCAGGGCAGTGTGGTGACCCTGCTCTGCGACTCCGGCGAGCGCTACACAAACACCTATTACAACCAGCAGTGGCTTGATGATCAAGGCTTGAACCTTGCCCCGTACACCGAAGCGATGGAGCAGTTCCTCGCCACAGGTACGTTCGAGCACTAGTTTTTGCTTTTTAGCTTTTTGCTTTAGCCAGCTGGTGGTGTGGGCATCAAACCCTGGGTGCGTTTACGCTGGTGCACCGAGAAGTAGGCCAAGCCAGCTGACCCAGCGATAAATTCTCGTTGTGATCGAGCGGGCAGATAAATGATGTCGCCGAGAGTTAACTCGATTCGCGAGTCCTCGGTGACCAAGGTGCCCGAGCCGGCAAAAATGTGGAGCAGCACATCGAGCGCCGGGCCTTGATGTGCCCCGATGCTCTGGTCTGGCGCCAAGGAGATGACGTTGGCATCAAGGTCTCGTTCTTCTGGTTCCAGCTTCCAAATCGCCCCGTTTTTCACCCCAGCAGGTAGTTGGTTGGTGTTGGCCATGCGGCGCGGTTGAGTCATTAGCTTGCCTCTTGCTCCTGTATTGGTGCACTTGTTGGTGCACTGCCTTATTAGTTCAGCCTAGCTAAGTGCTGGCCTGTCATGGCTTTGGTGCACGCTGAACATTAAGAAGTGTCAGCAGATGTGTTCTGCGGCACTAGTTGTTGTGCTCAGCGGAACCATGTCAACTGGTGCGTAGCCATGGCACAAGGTAGATGGGCGCAGTACTGTGAGCAGTAGACCCGCAAAAAAATGTGTGCAGGAGGAATATTTTGCCTAATGTAGCCGACCACCTGATTGAACAGCTTGATGCCCAAGGGGTTCGCCGTATTTACGGTATCCCGGGGGACTCGCTAAATGGAATCACCGATGCACTACGCGAGAACGGTCGAATGGAGTGGGTTCACCATCGACATGAGGAAGCCGCCGCCTTTGCCGCCGCAGCTGAAGCAGAAATTACCGGCGAGCTGGCCGTCTGCGTTGGCTCCTGTGGACCTGGCAACCTTCACCTGATCAACGGCCTGTACGACGCTAATCGTTCGCGAGTTCCGGTGTTGGCCATCGCCGCACAGATCCCCACCGAGGAAATTGGCTCCAACTACTTCCAGGAAACCAACCCGGTGGAAGTTTTCCGTGGGTGCTCCGTTTATGCTGAGCAGGTTTCTGATCCAAAGCAAATGCCACGCATGCTTCGCATCGCCATCCGTGAGGCCATCGAAAAGCGTGGCGTCGCCGTATTGGTGATTGCCGGAGACGTTGCCCTGTCGGAAATGGAGCGCACTGCAACTCAGCTCATCGCTAAGACCAACCCTCGTGTTCTGCCCAATGAGCAGGAGCTCGAGCGTGCCGCAGAGATCCTTGAGGGTTCGCGTAAGGTGACCATCCTTGCTGGCGCCGGCGTTGCTGGTGCCCATGACGAGGTCGTGGCCCTAGCCGATAAGCTCGCCGCCCCGATTGTCCACGCCATGCGCGGTAAGGAACATATCGAGTACGACAACCCCTTCGACGTGGGCATGACCGGCCTGCTGGGCTTCGCCTCCGGCGCTAAGGCCATCGCCGAGTGTGATGTGCTGTTGATGCTGGGCACAGACTTCCCGTACCAACAGTTCTACCCACAAAACGCCACGATCATCCAAGTGGACATCCGCGGCGAACAGATTGGGCGACGCACCAAGGTTGACGTGCCATTGGTGGGTACGGTCAAAGACACTGCCGCTGCGCTGAGCGCACTATTGCCGGTGCAAACGCATCGTAAGCACTTGGAGCACGCCCTAGAGCATTACCGTAAGACGCGCACCAAGCTTGACGAGCTCGCTGAGCCTTCGAAGCCTGGCTCGGCGATTCACCCGCAGTACCTTGCACGACTTATTGATCAAGCGGCCGATGAGGACGCGGTCTTCACCGCCGATGTTGGCTCCCCGGTGATTTGGGCTGCCCGCTACCTAACCATGACCGGCAAGCGTCGGGTGCTCGGGTCCTTTAACCACGGTTCGATGGCTAACGCGCTGATGCAGGCTCTGGGTGCCCAGGCGGTGGATCGTAGCCGCCAGGTGATTGCCTTTGCTGGCGACGGTGGGCTAGCCATGATGCTGGGCGAACTGCTGACCGCCACGCAGAATAAGTTGCCGGTCAAGGTAGTGGTCTTCAACAACTCGTCCTTGAACTTTGTTGAGCTGGAAATGAAGGCCGCCGGCTTTGTCACCTATGCCACCGATCTGCAGAATCCTGACTTTGGTGCAGTGGCCACCGCGGCCGGACTCAAGGGCTACCGGGTGGAGGACTCGGCTCAGCTGGAGTCCACAGTCAAGGAATTCTTGGCTCACGATGGCCCTGCAGTACTTGATGTGATCACGGATCGCCAGGAAATGTCGATGCCACCAAATGTGAAGCTCGAGCAGGCTAAGGGCTTTGCGCTCTATGCCATCCGTACGGTCCTGTCGGGTCGTGGAGATGAGTTGCTGGATCTGGCCAAGACCAACTGGCGTCAAGTGTTCTAAGGATTTATGCATATGCTTGTTGCTGGCGCCTTTGGCGCCAGCAACATTTTTGTGAGAGCTAGAAAGTAGGCGTCTTGACTTCGCAACCTGCTGCCGCGCACGCGGCTACCACCGAAGACTTCGTTAATAACCTTGCGGCGCTGAACCAGCGCATTGCTGCGGCCACCAGTGCTGCAGGCCGTGAAGCGGACTCTGTGCGATTGTTGCCGGTCACCAAGACCATCGATGTTGATCGGTTGTCGCTGGCCATCGCGGCCGGGGTCAGTACCTTGGGGGAGAACAAGGTTCAAGAAGCTCAGGGGAAGCACGAAATTTTCCGCGAGCAGTTCCCTCACCTGCGCTACGCCATCATTGGCCCGTTGCAAACCAACAAGGCAAAATTTGTGGCCCAGTTTGCTGATGAGTTCCACGCATTGGATTCGTTGAAGCTGGCTGAAACCCTACAGCGTCGTCTAGAACTAGAGGACCGCACCCTTGAGGTGTTCATCCAGGTAAATACCTCGGGTGAGGAAAGTAAGTCGGGAATTTCTGCCTCAGCTGCCGCAGAGTTACTTGATGGTCTCTCGTCGTTGGATCGGCTTAATCCGGTAGGGCTGATGACTATGGCCGCCCACACCACTGATGAACAACAGATTCGCGCGAGCTTCTCCCTGTTGCGTCAAACCCTAGAGTCCTTGCAGCCGGATGCGCCGGCGGGCTTTAAACACCTGTCTATGGGCATGAGTGGCGACTACGAACTGGCTATTGCCGAAGGTGCCACCGTGGTGCGGGTGGGCCAGGGAATCTTTGGCGCTCGCAACTACGCCTAACACGGTGAGCAACTAGCGACTAGCGGCCGGTGACGGATCCATAGGAGGGCAGCGAGCTAATTTGGCTTGCTGCCCTTTCCTCTGCCCCGTGCTCGCCGGTTGAGGTTCTCCGGTTGTGCACAGCGCGTGGGCTAGAAGCTGAAGTGTCGGCATTTGGAGCCACACTATATGTAGTGGGGCGAGGGCACACGGCGGACTAGATGTAGCAATGAGAACACGCCGAGAAACTTGTCACAGAATAATTTTTAACCCACATGCTGTGGCGACGAAGCTGTGGAAAAAGTTTGACAGACCCCGAAAAATCGCGGTTTAAACGGGGTCGAATATCCACAGTTCCTGTGGACGTAGCGGGGAAGAATGACATACTTGTAATACATCATCTTGTGGCTGCTTGACCGACTAAACACAACATGTAGTATTGAACTCGTTGGTGCGGCTCGCACCAGTAGCACCTCAAAGACCCTGTTTTTGAGGCATCCGAGAGGACAGCTGGGAATTTCCATCAGCAGATGGAATCCGGCCAACATCAAGAATTTTCTAAAGGGGATCAGGGACATGGCCATCACCGTTTACACGAAGCCTTCCTGCGTTCAGTGCAACGCTACTTACCGCGCGTTGGATAAGAAGGGCGTCGAGTACAACAAGGTCGACATCTCGCAAGATGCCACTGCGTTGGAGCACGTCCGTGGCTTGGGCTACATGCAGGCACCTGTCGTCGTTACCGACGATGATCACTGGTCGGGCTTCCGTCCAGACAAGATCGATCTGCTGGCTCCAGCTAACTAAGCACCAGCCCAATCCGCTCACTTTGTAGTGGAGGCAAAAAAGATGTCACCCACAGCACTTGCCGACAAGCAAAACGCTGAGGCCCACGAATCAGTTAACCTCACCAAATCGCAGTTGATTTATTTCTCTTCGGTTTCGGAGAACACCAAGAGGTTCGTGGACAAACTAGAGATGAATGCGGCTCGGATCCCGGTCTTTGCCACCGAGCCGCCGCTCATTTCCGCCGCACCGTACGTATTGCTCATCCCCACCTATGGGGGAGAGCGAGGCAAACACTCCATCGTTCCGCAAATCATGAAATTCCTGCGGTATGACGAAAATCGAGTAAATCTTCGTGGAGTGATCGGTGCGGGGAACACAAACTTCGGCGAGTACTACTGCATCGCGGCTAAGCGAATTGCTCAGAAATGCAACGTACCCGTACTTTATACATTCGAACTTATGGGGACGTCGGAAGACGTTCTCAAAGTCAAAGAAGGGCTTGAAACCTTTTGGACACCAGCGTCGCCGAATTGGCAGGAACGATGACGAGCTCAAAGGAGCTCCCAGCCCAGTTCCAGGGCTTGAGCTACAACGACCTGAACGCCATGCTGAACCTTTACGGTCCAGATGGAAAGATCCAGTTTGAAGTAGATCGCTACGCAGCCCGTCAGTACTTCTTGGATCACGTGAACAACAACACCGTGTTCTTCCATGATCTTGACGAGAAGCTGGCTTACCTCGTAAAGCACGAGTACTACGAGCGCGAGACTCTTGATCAGTACTCGATGAACTACATTCGTGATCTGTTTAAGCACGCCTTCGACAAGAAGTTCCGTTTCGAAACTTTCTTGGGCGCCTTCAAGTTCTACACCTCTTACACGCTGAAGACTTTTGACGGCAAGCGTTACCTAGAGCGTTACGAAGACCGCGTATGCATGGTTGCACTGCACCTTGCTCGTGGCGATGAAAAGTTGGCAACCCAGCTCGTTGACGAGATCATTGACGGTCGTTTCCAGCCTGCAACTCCAACCTTCCTCAACGCTGGTAAGGCTCAGCGTGGCGAACTAGTTTCCTGCTTCTTGCTTCGTATTGAAGACAACATGGAATCCATCGCCCGTGCGGTCAACTCCTCGCTGCAGCTTTCCAAGCGCGGTGGCGGTGTTGCACTATCACTGACCAACCTGCGTGAGCACGGTGCACCGATCAAGCAGATTGAGAACCAGTCCTCGGGCGTCATCCCAGTGATGAAGCTTCTTGAAGATTCCTTCTCCTACGCCAACCAGCTTGGCGCACGTCAGGGTGCTGGCGCGGTCTACTTGAACGCACACCACCCAGACATCTACCGGTTCTTGGACACCAAGCGTGAAAATGCTGATGAGAAGATCCGTATCAAGACCCTGTCTTTGGGCGTTGTCATCCCAGACATCACCTTCGAACTTGCTCGCAAGAACGAAGACATGTACCTGTTCAGCCCTTACGATGTAGAGCGCGTTTACGGCGTACCGTTCAGCGAAATCTCGGTTACTGAAAAGTACTACGAGATGGTTGATGACTCGCGTATCAAGAAGGCGAAGATCAGCGCTCGTGACTTCTTCCAGACTCTGGCAGAGATCCAGTTCGAGTCCGGTTACCCGTACATCATGTTCGAAGACACCGTGAACAAGGCAAACCCAATTGCCGGCCGTATCACCATGTCGAACCTCTGCTCGGAAATCTTGCAGGTTTCGTCAGCCTCTGAATTCGGCGATGACTTGAGCTACTCAAAGGTTGGCAAGGATATTTCTTGCAACCTTGGTTCCATGAACATTGCCAAGGCTATGGACGGCAAGAACCTGGCAGCTTCTGTAGACATCGCGATCCGCGCACTGAGCGCCGTGTCGGATATGTCCTACATCGGTTCGGTTCCTTCGATTGCAGACGGCAACAAGAAGTCGCACGCCATCGGCCTAGGCCAGATGAACCTGCACGGCTTCCTCGCTCGCGAGCACATCTACTACGGTTCTGAAGAAGGCATCGACTTCACCAACATCTACTTCTACACGATTCTGTTCCACGCATTGACTGCGTCGAACAAGATCGCCATGGAGCGCGGTGAAACTTTCGATAACTTCGAGAACTCAAAGTACGCGTCGGGAGAATTCTTCGACAAGTACACCGACCAGCAGTGGGTTCCAGCAACCGAGCGCGTACGCGAGCTCTTTGCCGACATCCACATTCCTACCCAGGAAGACTGGAACGCTCTGAAGGCGTCGGTTATGGAGCACGGTATCTACAACCAGAACCTGCAGGCTGTTCCACCAACCGGTTCGATCTCGTACATCAACAACTCGACTTCCTCGATCCACCCGGTCGCAGCGAAGATCGAGATCCGCAAGGAAGGTAAGATCGGCCGCGTTTACTACCCGGCTCCTTACATGAACAACGAGAACATCGACTTCTACGAAGATGCTTACGAGATCGGCTACGAGAAGATCATTGACACCTACGCTGCTGCTACCCAGCACGTGGATCAGGGCTTGTCGTTGACTCTGTTCTTCAAGGACACCGTAACTACTCGTGACATCAACAAGGCACAGATCTACGCATGGCGTAAGGGCATTAAGAGCCTTTACTACATCCGCCTGCGCCAGATGGCCTTGGAAGGTACCGAAGTTGAAGGTTGCGTTTCCTGCGCACTGTAATGCCTGAGATTAGTAGCCACTCAATAGGGCGCTAATATCACAAAGCAGCTGCCGTTTGGTCCGAACCAACGGCAGCTGCTTTGTATAAAAACACACGTCAGATCACATGAGATCTGACGCTAGATTTAAGTTTTGCTGACTCTGTACAGTTTGAAAGAACGGTAGAGTTGGTAGCAAAGTTCGTTACACGATTTAGCTTTTCGATGAGGGGCAATGACCGAGAAGATTCAGCTGACCAATAAGGTTGAAGCGATCAACTGGAACCGTATCCAGGATGACAAAGACGTTGAGGTTTGGAACCGTCTCGTCAACAACTTCTGGCTTCCTGAGAAGGTGCCGCTGTCCAACGACATCCAGTCGTGGGCTACCTTGACCGAAGACGAAAAACTGCTGACCATGCGTGTATTCACCGGTCTAACCCTGCTGGATACCATTCAGGGAACCGTCGGTGCAGTGTCATTGATTCCAGATGCAATCACCCCTCACGAAGAGGCCGTGTACACCAACATCGCGTTCATGGAATCGGTACACGCAAAGAGCTACTCCTCGATCTTCTCGACCTTGGCATCCACCAAGGAAATTGATGAGGCTTTCCGCTGGTCCACTGAGAACGTGAACCTGCAGAAGAAAGCTCAGATCATCGAGGGTTACTACCACGGTGAAGATCCACTGAAGCGAAAGATCGCCTCGACTCTGCTCGAGTCGTTCCTGTTCTACTCCGGCTTCTACCTGCCAATGCACTGGTCCTCGCACGCTAAGCTGACCAACACCGCTGACTTGATCCGCTTGATCATTCGCGATGAAGCCGTCCACGGCTACTACATCGGCTACAAGTTCCAGAAGGGCTTGGAAGGCGCTAGCGAAGAACGCAAGCAGGAGCTGAAGGACTACACCTTCGAGCTCATGTACGAGCTGTACGAAAACGAAGTTCAGTACACTCACGATCTTTATGATCCAGTTGGCTTGGCTGAAGATGTTAAGAAGTTCCTGCACTACAACGCTAACAAGGCGCTGATGAACTTGGGCTACGAAGCGATGTTCCCATCGACCGTAACCGACGTATCCCCAGCAATTCTGGCCGCGTTGAGCCCGAATGCTGATGAGAACCACGACTTCTTCTCCGGATCGGGTTCCTCCTACGTCATCGGTAAGGCAGTCAACACCGAAGACGAGGACTGGGACTTCTAGTCCGTCAACTTCGAGTCGCCTGAAAAGGTATAAATGAGCCAGGGCCTGCAGATTACTGCAGGCCCTGGCTCGTTTATATCGTCTCCAAATTCATTGCTACGTCGGTGAACACAAGGTGTGAACTTTCCTGAATCGAGAAACTAGCAAGTCCTGGTGATCAGCTTTGCAAGCACTATTCATGTGCGAGCATTGGTGACAAAGTGGAACTGGCAGATCATTCCCGAAGGGAAACGACGATGGAGTTCGACACTAGATGTGTAATTGCCGGGGGAGGCCCTGCCGGCATGGTGGCAGGTCTCTTGCTGGCCCGCTGTGGTGTGCCAGTGACCGTACTGGAGAAGCACGCAGATTTTCTCCGAGATTTTCGCGGTGACACAATCCATCCATCAACGCTGCAGTTGCTAGATGAGCTTGGCTTGATGAGTGAATTTGAGAAGATCGATTTCAGCAAGGTGAGCGGTGCACAGTTCCCTACCCGCGACGGCAAGGTCACTACCGTGCTGAACCTAGCGGCGATCAAGCATCCCTATCCATATATAGCGATGGCGCCACAGTGGGACTTCTTGAATCTGTTAGCTCGTGCCGGGGAAGCCGAGCCGAACTTTGATCTGCGGATGAACTGCGAAGTCCTTGACGTCTTGAGTGTGGGCGACAGGATTGTCGGTGTTCGATATTCAGGACCAGACGGGGTCAAAGAGATCAGAGCCCTGTTAACGATCGCAGCAGACGGGCGTTGGTCGAGGATTCGAGATTCCGCAGGGATAGTGATGAAAGACTTTGCCGTTCCGATTGATGTCTGGTGGTTCAAGGTATCAGGCCAATTGGATCGCCCGAATGTTTTGTCCCCAGCATTCGCTCGAGATAAGTCGTTCGTCATGATTCCCAGAACTGACTATGTGCAGATGGCGATGTTGCTGCCTAAAGGCATGGATTCCGAGCTTCGAGCCCAAGGAGTTCAGGCGTGGCGCAGTTCAATCATTGAAGCCGCTCCAGAACTTGCCACCGGTGTTGGTGATCTGAGCTTGGATGATGCGAAACTTTTAGACGTCAAGCTTAATCGTGCCCGACGGTGGTGGCGCTCCGGATTATTGTGCATCGGAGATTCGGCGCATGCGATGAGCCCGGTTGGTGGAGTTGGCGTCAACCTTGCGGTTCAAGACGCGGTGGCGACCGCCAGAATTCTGGCTGAACCCTTACGGAAATGGACGATCTCCGACAGAGACGTTCAAAGAGTTCAGAAGCGACGCATTGTCCCAACGATTATTGTGCAATCAGTGCAACGCATCATGCATCGTGGGCTGCGGCGGATCATGCGGAGCAACGAAGAAGTCACTTTACCGCTGCCGGTAGCTGTGTTGCTTCGACATTTTCCCAAGCTGGCTTCAGTACCTGCCCGTTTGCTTGGTGTTGGTGTTATTCAGGAGCACTCACCATTGGCAGCGCGACGAACAAAATGAGTTGAACTTCCGGGTTAAACACATCGAAGGTGCAGTTCCAACCCTTGCGGGGGAACTACACCTTCGAAGGAAGTCTCTTAGCGAGCCTGGATGTTGGTAGCCTGTGGGCCCTTTGGACCAGCTTCCAGGGTGTACTCAACGGTCTGGCCCTCTTCGAGGCTACGGAAACCGAAGCTCTGGATAGCGCTGTAGTGTGCGAAAACGTCAGCAGATCCATCAGAAGGAGCGATGAAGCCGAAGCCCTTTTCAGCGTTGAACCATTTCACGGTGCCAGTGGCCATAGTGTTATTTCCTTATTTATTGATTGGCCACGATGTGGCCTGGTTGCCGATTCGAAGTTCCGAACCGGAAAATTTTGGGTTACCTCGAGCAGAGCTGCCGAGAACGATTCGCCTGCCGTCGATACGGACTATCGAATACTGATTTTGCCGGTATCGGCCAAAACGGGAGTCGCTGCACTAGCTTAAACATCGTCGGAATCCAGGCTGCTAACGGGTAATGACCCCACGCTAGCGGAGTAGAACAAGGAATCCACAGAGATGTGACGTTGAAAGTCGTCGAGATGTTTTATCTGCAGTGAAGAAGAGAAGATGAAGAATTCGTTTCGGTAGGAGTTCAATCAATCCGAAGATCGGTGAACCGATTTGTAATGCACAGACGATTTGTTGGCCGTGCTACAAATCCTACTGCTAACGTCTGTCGGCGGGTGAGTCACACCTGCAGGCGTCGAGGTAACAACTAAAGCGTACCATTGATTCGGCCAACCGGCGAAGTGATTGACACTACGTTGGCGCGTCGTAGCGAAGAAAGCCCGGAATTCCGGCGATTTTTACCATGAATGTTCGTGTTGCGTCCCGCGGTGTTGCACTGTTCTCTCCTGCTGCCGAGGATTCAATCGCAGGGCAGCCGAAGGGTATGAACAGTTTTACAGTGCGGCGGTGAGTAGCTCAGCGTTGATTGTGGCACCGGCCAAAGTTCCAGACGCCGCCGCTGCCATGACCATTGCGCCCAGATTGCTTGCGTTGCCTACAGCGTAGACACCTGGGATCGCGGTGGCCCCGGATCCGTTGACGGCGATATATGTTCCCAACGGATGTTCGCTCACCTCGCCGCCCAGAGATTTGTAGAGTTCTGCGTTGGCGTGCATTGCACTAGCAACGATCACTGCCTGAGCGTGCAGTTTCTCATTGTTATCTAGGCGTATAGCTTCGAACGTGCCTGACTGATCAAACTCCAGCGCTTGCACGCTCTGGTTTACTACCGGAATGTCTAGGGCCTTGAGGATCGAATTTCCTTCTTCGGTGAGCTCGGCAGGTTCGTGGTTGACGAACGTGATGTTGGAACTCAGCTGCTTAAACATCATTGCTTGATGTGCACTCATCGGGCCGCAGCCAATGACAAGTATCTCTTGGTCGCGGACTTCCCAGCCGTGGCAGTAGGCGCAGTGGATGGCGGAGGTTCCCCACGCACGATCAAGCCCTGTGATCTGCGGAAGCTGATCCTTCAGTCCGGTGGCCAGGACGATACGTTCCGCAGTGAAGTTCCGCCCATCAGCCTTGACGCTAAACCCCTCTGCCAGGGTGCCTGATAATGAACTCACGGTTCCCTCGGTGAGATGAACTCCGTAACTCGCTGCTTCCTGCCGACCACGTTTGAGGAGTTCAAGAGGATTGCTGCCTTCTTGGCCGAGAAGGTTGTGGGCATGTAGTGCTGAGGTGTTGCGCGGTTGTCCTTCGTCGATGAGCAGTACTGAGCGCATCGACCGTGCCAACGCAATTGAAGCTGCCAGGCCGGCGCTGCCGCCTCCGATAACGATGACTTCAAAGTGTTCCATGATGGTTCCTCTCGAATGGTGAAGCTGAGATTTTTACCTTATCGACGGTTTGCATTAGAGGGTGTAGCGTTTTGCGCATGACGCAAGAATTGGAAGTAGACCAGGTCATTCGACAGCGCATCCGCACCTTACGGCAAAACCATGGCTGGTCGTTGGAGTCATTGGCGAGTAAGGCCTCGCTCAGCGTTTCAACACTGAGCCGAATCGAAACCGGAAGCCGTCGGATTGCGCTGGACCAGCTGGTGCCGATCGCCAAAGCCCTAAGCACAAGCCTCGATGAACTTGTTGCCACGTCGGAAGCTGAGATCATCATTCGGCCCGAACCGATTTCACTGCCCGGCATTACTCTGTGGAAGCTCTCGACGGATGATGCCGTTAATGGGGTCAACGTTTCTAAGATGCGTATTGATCCTTCTAAAGCGCCGGCGCCTAGCGAATTACGTATCCATCCGGGGAAAGAGTGGTTCACCGTTTTGCTTGGTGAGATTCAGTTAAAGCTGGGGGAGCGGACGTATCACGTGAAGGCGGGTCAGTCGGCGCAATTCGATACGATGACGCCGCATGCCATCTGGGCGAAAGACGGTGTTGCAGAAATTTTGGGCATCTTGGACAGCGCTGGACAGAAAGCTCATCAGCATGACAGTGGCAACTAGTCTGTTGGTTTTAGTCGCTCTTGGATAACCTGAGGGCAGTGCAACATTTTCAAACGCCAGGAGGACAGCGATGACGCATCAGCTCACTGAGGAACTCGAGAAGATTCTCGCTAAAGGTGACTACTATTTCGAGTCTTTGGGGCAGGGGCGCTACCGTTCGTCATTGCACGCGCAAGGAGCCTGGAATGAACACGAGCAGCACATGGCTCCGGCGTCAGGAATCTTGGCTTACGAACTGGAAAACTTTCAGCCTCGTGATGACATGCGCATTGCCCGGCTGAGTTTTGAAATCCACGGATTGATCCATGCAGGTGAATTTGAGATCACCACGCGAATGGTTCGACCGGGACGAACCATCGAGCTGATCGAAGCTGAGATGACAGCCAAGGGCCGAACCAGCATCGTGGCACGGGCATGGAGAGTGATTAAAGGCGATTCGAGCCAGGTCGCTGGTATCGAAGATGCAACAATTCCTGGTCCAGATGAATGCGAAGTACAGCAAGTTAGCCAGCGTTGGCCAGGCGGGTACATTCGTTCGCTCGAAATGCGGGCAGGCAAGGATTGGCGACTTGGCAAGGGAATCGCTTGGTTGCGCACCAAGTACGCACTTGTTGATAGTGCAGATGCTTCAGATATGGCTAGGCTCGTAGGTTTGATCGATACCGCCAACGGTGTCGCCCCACGCGTCGAGCCCAGCGAGGGGACTTGGGTCTACCCAAACTTGGATCTGCAGATTCACATGTACCGACAGCCTGAAGGTTCGTGGCTCGGGTTAGAAGTGCAACAGAGCTTCGGCGCCGACGGAATTGGGCTCACCTCGACGGTACTGCACGATCTCACCGGTCCGTTTGGTCGAGCCGAACAGATTCTGACTGTACGTTCGCGCTAGAAAGCGTTCAGGATGCAGAAAGTTGGGAAAGTAGCTTTTTGAGTTCCGGCTTGGGCATAAGAACAAACTGACGCTCGCGATACTTCTCGCGGTCAGCGCCATGAACACGGAACAATGCGTAACCCCGTTTGAGCAGGAAGGTCACTGGCTTTCGCCGCTGGGCGACGTCGCGGACAAAGCGACGAATGCCAGTGACTAGCGCGGGCTCATCAACGTAGTATGCCTGTACGTTGATTCCCTTTGCCTTCAGTGGCTCGAGCAGTTCGTAAAGAAAAATTCCTTCAGCGACAATCGGTCCGGCAGCTGACCTGATTTCTCGGTGCCCGTCATAGCTGGAAGTTGAGATCGAATAGTTCGGAACCATGGTGCTGCCGTTTTCCAACAGCTCATCGATCGCTTGTAGCGCGGCTTCCTTATTCCAGGTGCCCGAATGATCCCAGTCGACTTCGCCGTACGCGGTACGCGGGAACGGGACAGGATTGCCATCTTCACTGAGCTGTCGGTAGTACTCGTCGAGCGGCAGATGCGGATTACCGTACTTTGACGCGAGATAGGACTTTCCTGAACCGGAGGGTCCGCCGATCAGGATGACAGGAGTAGAAGAATTTGGCACGCCTATAATTATGGCGCAGATTTCTCAGCTGACTACATTCCTGCGTTGTGACATCAACTCCACTGGTAGCCAATGCCTGAATTAGACTCATTGTTATGAGTTTGTTCAATCCTCAGTCGGATGCTCCGCTAACACTAGAAATCGAAGATCCTAGCGGTGATCCTGCTGCAGATTTGGAACGCGGGGTTCAGTTACTTCGCGAAATTCAATCTGGAGATCGTGGGCCGACCCTGCGGTTGTATCGTCCGGATCCTACGTTGGCTTTTGGCCAGCGCGATGTTCGTTTATCTGGATATGAAGCAGCTCGTCAGGCCGCAGAAGACCGAGGCTTCATGCCTCTGGTGCGCAAGGCTGGCGGCCGTGCTGCTGCCTACCACCGTGGATCATTAATTGTTGATCACCTCGAGCCACAACACGAAGCGGTATTGGGACAGCAAAAACGCTTTGAAGTTTTTGCTGATATTTATGCTAAGGCCCTTGCCCGTTTGGGTGTTGATGCTCGGATCGGCCCCATTCCGGGAGAATACTGCCCGGGGAGCACTCCGTTCATGGACTACCAACCTCAGCTTCGCCACGAAACTATCCGGTAAAACTCGTGGGGACAGCCCAGCGCGTGGTCGCCGGAGCATGGCTTTTCTCCTCGGTGTTTGTCATTGAGGATTCAGAGCCACTGCGTCAGGTGCTGAACGCTGTCTATCAAGCAATGGAAATCCCGATGGACCCGACGACGGTGGGTGCCGCCAGCGATCTTGTCGCCCCCGCAACTACTGAAGCCTTCATCGCTGCGCTCCTTGAGGAATACCGGGAGCATGTCAGCTTGATCGGCGCATGAGCTAACAACTCTGGGCAACAAAAAATCGGTACCTGAAATTCAAGTACCGATTTTTTATTGGGGTCAGCGCTGATACTTGGTGTAACTAATTAGGTGCCGATGCGCTCTACAACTTCTTCGATTCGTGGGTTGGTGGCAGCAGTGCCATCAGGGAAGATCAATGTCGGAACCGTCTGATTGCCGTTGTTGAAGGACTCCACAATCTCAGCGGTACCTTCAACTTCTTCGATGTTTACCTCGGTGTATGCCACACCCTTCTGATCCATCAGACGCTTGAGGTTACGGCAGTATCCGCACCAGCTAGTGGTGAACATGGTGACGCCACCTGCGTCAGGAACGTACTGGTCAAGGTTCAATTCGTTGCTCATACAGGGTATAACCGTGACCCTATTGTGTTTGTTCCCAAAGTGGCCCAGAATTTTCTCTGATTTCCTTGAACTTGATGGTTAGACTGGGAGCAGATTTCCCCGGGCGGTACGAGGAGCAGAAAATGTGTGGACGGTACGTGATGGCCAAGGCAATCGGTGATTTAGTTGCTGAGGCCGAAGCTGAGGCTGACGAAAACCTTGAACTGCGACAGTCGTGGAACGTAGCCCCAACCACTGATGTGCCGGTAGTGCTAGAGCGTCTGATTGATGATCAGTTGCACAGGCAAATCCATGTTGCTCGGTGGGGACTGGTTCCTGGATGGGCGAAGGAACTGTCCGTAGGCGTTAGAGCTTTTAACGCACGTAGCGAAACTGCGGCCAGCAAGCCGACCTTTAGAGCAGCGGTGAAAAAACGTCGGGCTGCGGTTCCCGTCCAGGGCTATTACGAGTGGAAGAAGAGGGGAGCAAAAAGCGTCCCTTCTTTGTGCACCGTGAAGATGAGAAGTTGATCTTTTTTGCTGGACTGTACGAGTGGTGGAAGGACGAGGATGACACATGGATCCTCTCCACCTCGATTCTGACTATGGAGTCGCCTTCCGCCGATGAGCCCGGGGTGCTTGGTGAGCTTGCTGGACTGCATGACCGATTGCCGATTCCGATGGACCATCAAATGATGGCACGGTGGATGAACCCTGCGGAAGCAGACGGTCAAGGGTTAATCGAGGAATTGCGGGCTCAAGCTTTTGACGTCGCATCAACTTGGACCATGCACGAGGTTGATAAGGCGGTTGGTAATGTGCGCAATGATTCTCCGCAACTTATCGAAGCGCACAGCAACGCACTGTTCTAGCCAGCGACGCCAGCGGCTAAGAATGTTTCAAAAAGCACCCTTTAAACATTTCGGCAGCCAACCACTGATGGTTGACTGCCGAAAGTGTCTAATGAGCCTTTTAGTGGCCGCGCTTGATCCACTCGTCCAGATTCGGGGCTTCCGCACCGATGGTGGTGGCGTCACCATGGCCGGTGTTCACTACAGTCTGTTCAGGCAGGGTCAGCAACTTGGTCCGAATCGATTCGATGATCGTTTCGAAGCTCGAGTAGCTGCGCCCGGTCGCGCCCGGGCCACCGTTGAACAGGGTGTCACCACTGAAGAGCACACCCAGATCTTCTGCATAGAAGCTGGTGGACCCCGGCGAGTGGCCCGGGGTATGTAGCGCCGTGAGGGTTGTACCAGCGATGGTGAACGTGTCACCATCGTTGATTTCAGCGTCTACGTCGCGCTCTGGGTAGACAGCATCCCAGAGCATGCGATCTTCCATGTTGAGGAAGAGCGGAGCATCCACGGCGTCAGAAAATTCGCCGGCTACTCGGATGTGGTCGTCGTGTCCGTGGGTGAGCACAACTGCCATCACTTCGCGTTCGCCGATGACTTCACGAATCTTCTCAATATCGTGGGCAGGATCAATGACTAGTACCTCTGAGTCATCACCGATGATCCAGACATTGTTATCAACGTCCCACGTGCCACCGTCGAGAGAGAAGGTACCTGAGGTAACTACGTTTTCGATACGAGCGGTCATTAGATTTCCACCACCGAACGCAGCACGGTACCTTCGTGCATCTTGTTGAAGGCTTCCTCGATCTGGTCAATAGAGATGCGCTCGGTGACAAAGGCACCGAGGTCAAGACGTCCGAGCTTGTACTGCTCAACCAGCATCGGGAAATCATGGCTTGGCAAGCAATCGCCGTACCACGAGCTCTTTAGTGATCCGCCGCGGCCGAAGACATCAAGCAATGGCAGTTCCAGCTTCATCTCTGGGGTTGGGACACCCACGAGCACAACGCGGCCGGCAAGGTCACGAGCGTAGAAGGCCTGCTTGTAGGTTTCTGGGCGGCCTACTGCGTCAATGACAACGTCGGCGCCGAAGCCACCGGTCAGTTCCTGGATAGCCTCAACAGCGTCAACCTTGGAAGAGTTAACGGTGTGGGTGGCGCCGAACTTCTTTGCGCCTTCCAGCTTGTCTGCGTTGACATCCACGGCGATGATGGTGGTCGCACCGGCTAGCTGCGCGCCGGCAATGGCAGCTGCGCCAACACCGCCGCAGCCGATCACGGCTACCGACTCGCCACGCTTTACTTCGCCGGTGTTGATAGCTGCACCGATGCCAGCCATGACACCACAGCCGAGCAGACCTACAGCTGCTGGATCAGCATCTTCGTCAACAATGGTGCACTGACCGGAGTGAACCAAGGTCTTTTCGGCGAAGGAACCAATGCCCAGTGCTGGGGATAGTTCGGTGCCGTCCTCAAGGGTCATCTTCTGGGTGGCATTGAAGGTATTAAAGCAGTACTTTGGCTGACCCTTGGCGCAGGCGCGGCACTGGCCACAGACTGCACGCCAGTTCAGGATAACGCGGTCGCCAACTTTGACGTTGGTGACGTTCTCGCCAATCTGGCTGACTACTGCGGTGGACTCGTGGCCCAACAGGTAAGGATATTCATCGCCGATGCCACCGAGCTTGTAGTGCAAGTCGGTGTGGCAGACGCCGGTAGTGAGCACGTCGACAACTACTTCTCCGGGACCTGGGTCCGGAACGATGATATCGACGACCTCAACTGGTGCGTCCTTAACACGGGAAATGACGGCTTTGACCTTATGAGGCATGGGATTTAACTCCTGAAACGATTGAGTGTTGCTGTTTCGATGCTATCGGTGTGTTCGGTACTAATCGAGCATTCGCGGCACAATGACGCACCCGGTTTCGCCCAGAGCCAAGTCGTCAGTGACTTTCACATCTTTTGTTGCTCTGCGGCTGGCTACTAGTGAAGCTGCGCAGAGATTTATTTTGCTGCGCAAGGTGCCCCAGTTCCCCTCGGCGCCAAACTGTCGGAGCCGATGACTAGTGTAACTATCGTTCGAACAAGTATTCGAATAGACTGGTTCTACTAAGTAAGGAGTGCACACGTGGGGATGTTCACCGAGTCAATTGAGGTTGCCCGTGCAGCAAGCGGAATGCCACTGCGCGTGAAATGGCAGGGGCGGGACTACCGACTGGTTGCTGAACCTCAGCGTTGGTTTGAACGTCGCAAGTGGTGGGACGAAAACCTGCGGATTCCTCGGGGAATCGGGGCAGGGCTCGCTGACTATGAGATGTGGCGCTTGCAGTTGGTTGCGGTGAGCGGATCCAAACAAGAGCACACCTTTGATGTGAGCTTTGATGTGCAAACCGAGAGGTGGCGGCTGGTGCGCGTGCACCAAGAGCTGGCCCAAAGCGCCTGAGCTTACGGGCAGGGGAACATATTTTCGAAGGACCATTATGAGCTTTACCCATCTGAACGTCAGTTCTTCCTATAGCGCCCATTACGGGGTGTCACATCCGCGCACCCTGGCTCAAGCAGCCAAAGCGCAAGGAGCACCTATGCTGGCGCTTACTGACAGGGATGGGCTTTACGGGACGGTCAAACATGTAGCTGCCTGTATGACAGAAGGTATAGCTCCCATTCTCGGAGTGAATCTGGCTGTACTCGATGACAATGGGGCAACTCTAGGCAGGATCGTTTTACTGGCGCAGGGACACAGCAATGGTCTTGGATATGCAGCACTCTGCCGAGCTATCAGCCTCGCACACAATACTGCTCACGGCGTGCCTGGGCTCAGTGCTAATCAGTTGGATCAGCTAAGCAAAAGCGGAAACCTGATGCTCCTGCTAGGTGGTGAATCAGACGTAGCTCGAGCAATCCTGAAAGGGAATTACGCTAAAGCCCGCGGACTGTTGGTCGAGTGGAAAAAACGAGTTGGAAAAATGCTGCGGGTAGAAATCACCACGCACCTCTCCGCTCCTGGTTCGCGCCACAGCTTAGGTGAAGCATCACGCCTACTGCGCTACGCCTACGAACGTCAGATCAAAGCGGTACTGTCCAACGCCGTGCGCTACGTAGACCCCGACGGGGCAGTCACCGCAGACATTTTGGACTCGGCGCGGGCTCTACATAGCCTGAAAAATCTGGATTTCTGCCAACCCAACGGGCAAGGGTGGCTGAAAACACCGCATGAGATGTTTCAACTGGCTACCGAAATCGGCCAAGCTACCGAAAGGAGCTGGGCGCACCAGATGCTGCGGGAAACCGAAGCGGTGGCACACTGGGCGGCAATAGATCCCGTAACGGACCTGGGGTGGAAGTCGCCGGTCATTCCGGAAGCCAGGGTGATCGGCCTGTATCGACCGGCCATGCAAGAACTCACCGATCGTGTATACGGGGCCGTGCCCACCCTATTAAGAAACGAAGCACCAAACGTAGTAGAAGAACGCCTAGCCCTAGAGCTGGGCGTGATCGAACGGTTGGACTTCGCCGGCTACTTCCTCACTGTGGCGGAGACCGTAAACCTGATCACCGAGATGGGCGTACGCGTAGCCGCCCGAGGCTCAGGCGCATCCTCGTTAGTGAACTACCTTTTAGGTATTAGCCAAGTAAACCCGTTGGCCCACGACCTAGTGTTCGAACGTTTCCTCTCCGATACCCGCACCACCCTGCCCGATATTGATATTGACGTTGAATCCGCGCGACGCCACGAGATCTATCACAAGATTTTCTCCAGCTTCGGTGAGGAACGCGTCAGCCTGATGAGCATGCAGAATGCTTACCGCGCCCGTGGCGCTGTCCGCGACGCAGGTGCTGCCTTGGGTGTAGAGCAGGAGCAAGTGGACGAGATCGCCAAACAGCTCTGGCGCTTCTCTGCCTCCTCTTTCCGTGAAGCGCTGGTGGAGAAGCCAGAGTTAGCAGCGTTAGCACAGCGCATTACCGATGACACTCAGCTCGATATTCTCATTGACGCCACCGAACGATTGGACCGACTGCCAAGACATATCTCCATGCACCCCTGCGGGGTGATCCTCTCTGATGCGAGCTTGCTGGACCGTACCCCGGTGCAGCCCTCAGGCATCGGATTGCAGATGAGCCAGTTCGACAAGCACGATATGGACCTGATGGGGTTGATCAAGCTCGACGTGCTCGGGGTGCGCATGCAATCAGCCATCGCCTACACGCTTGAAGAGATCGCTCGCATGCACCCAAGCAAGGAGCAAGCGTCTCGTGCAGGCGGACACACTAACGACAGTTACATCGATGCCAGTGGAGCGATTGACCTAGCCAAGGTGCCACTCGATGATGAACCCACCTTTGATCTGATCCGCTCCACTCACACCCTGGGCTGCTTTCAGATTGAGTCCCCAGGACAGCGTGAACTGGTTGGCAAACTCGCTCCCCGTGAGTTTAACGATCTGATCATCGACATCTCGCTCTTCCGTCCCGGGCCCATGCAGTCGAATATGGTCAAGCCCTATCTAGAACACCGCCACGGATTCGCTCCCGCCCAATACCTGCACCCAGACCTGATCCCTGCGCTCGCCGAAACCCACGGGGTTACCGTCTTCCACGAGCAGGTGTTGCGCATGCTTGATGTGCTGACCGGCTGTGGTCTAGGGATGGCTGATGTCTACCGGCGCCTGCTTGGCAACCCAGAGAAAGAACCAGCCGTTGAACGCTACGTGCGTACCGAGGCAACCAAGCGCGGCTACAGCCAGGAAACTATTGATCAAGTCTGGGAGGTGCTCTCTGGGTTCGGGTCCTTTGGCTTCTGCAAAGCCCACGGGGCTGCCTTTGCCGTACCCACCTATCACTCGGCTTGGCTCAAAGCGCATCACCCCGAGGCTTTCCTCGCTGGGATCTGGGAACACGACCCAGGCATGTACCCCAAACGATTACTGGTTTCCGAAGCGCGGCGTATGGGCGTCCCTATCCTCCCGCTAGATATCAACCGCTCCAACGGACACTATCGAGTCGAACGAGTATTCGAATACGCTCCAGCGAAGGTTCCCATGGTGCCCAGAGCCGTAGGATCACAACGCCCCGGACGCTACGGAATCCGGTTAGCCTTCCGCGACATTCACCAGATGAGTGAACGCGAAGTCCAGCGACTAGTGACGGGCCAGCCATATGAGCACCTCGCAGATGTCCGCGCCCGCGCAGGGCTCTCACGACGTACCTACCAAAACCTTGCCGCGCTTGGTGTCTTTGACTCTTTACTGGCAGGAACCTCTCGTGCCGATACGATCGCTCACACTCAATCGATGGTGCACAGCTCTCTGCCGGCCAAATACCGTCCCGGCCCCGGCCAACTGGCACTGGACCTCGGGCAGATCGAACACATCAAAGCCACCGGAACACAGCTGGATCCGGCCGAGGTAGTACGCACCGAACTAGACCTGATGCACCTAGATGCCAGTGAGCATTTGATGACTTCCTATAGGCGCAGGCTCTCACACCTGCCTATTACCCAAGCAGCGGAACTACTACACCTGCGTAACGGCACCGAGGTACTAGTCGCCGGAGTGCGCATAGCCACTCAAACACCACCTATGCGTGGCGGTAAACGCGTGGTCTTCATTTCCGTGGATGACGGGACCGGCTGTATCGATGCCACCTTCTTCGATGACACACAACAACGCACCGGGCCTTTACTCTTCTCTACCCGCATGTTGCTCATCCATGGAGTCACCCGACGCACCGGACCACGTGGCATCTCACTACAAGCACTGAACGCTTGGGATCTGCATCAGTCAGAATCGTTGCCGGTCGCCGGATACCTTGAAGAACAAGGACGACCGCAAATTAGTTACCGACCAAAGTTCGGCGAGGGCGCACGCAAGAGCGAGAGCGTCGGCGAACTCGCCAAACGTATGGAGGCCGAAGGGCTTGATCAGCGTGGGGCGTGACTAAACCGAAGAAATATGCCCGTTGGCATCGATAACAAACGAAGGGTTATGCACAAAGTCCCAGCGGAAACCATCCGGATCAGCTACGCACGCACTCTTGCCACCCCACGGCTGCACCGTTGGCTCAGAGATCGAGCTAGCGCCCGCATCCAACGCTCGCCGGTAGTGATGATCCACTTCATTATCCGAATGCACGTTATGCCCCAAAGAAAGTGGGGGAGCCATTTTGCTGTGACCGACATTTCCGTACTCGGACGGCATCTGTTTTACATCCCAAAGGGCAAGCATCAGACCGTAGCCTGCGCGGACAAAAGCGATCTCCGGGTGAGCTGGTTGAACCAGTTCGAACCCCAAGCCCTCGGTGTAGAACTTGGTGGAAATTCTGACATCGCGCACACCGAGGGTGATGGCGCTGATTACCGGGGAGCAGGTTTGTTCATGACATAAGCCTAGGCTTCTGAGATAACAGAAGCCATGGATGATCGAGCTTTCCACGAATTTTCGAGTCCCACTGGTGCACGGGTTAGCGGAGTTTGTTCTAGGAGTCTTGACCAGTGGGCCCAAAGAGTTTGGGTATGTCATGAGCCTGTTTAATGCAGACTCGTTGTTGAACGAATCACATGTGGGTCAACAATCCTCCCGAAACCCGAAGTGAACGCGCGCTGAAGTGAGGTCCTGAACTAAACTGGATTCTGGCTGGCTGTGGCCAAGGTATGCCACAAGCTATGAAGCCATCCCAGATTGAAAGGTAGAACCCGATCTCATGAGCGAGCAGCTGACTCTCACCATTGACGGCGAGCAGGTACAGGTGGACGCGGGAACAACCGGTCTGCAGTATTTCACCAATGATAAAGACGTGGTTGTTATGCACGTCGATGGTGTCCTACGCGACCTGGCCCGCGAACTTGTTGCTGGAACCACTGTCACCCGCGTAACCATCACCGACCCAGAAGGGTTGGAGGTGCTGCGTCACTCCACTGCCCACGTCATGGCTCAAGCTGTGCAGCAGTTGCGCCCCGATGCCAAGCTGGGCATTGGACCGTACATCACTGACGGTTTCTACTTCGACTTCGATGTCGCTGAGCCATTCACCCCAGAAGATCTGAAGCAGCTGGAAAAGATGATGCTTAAGATCGTCAACCAGAACCAGCTCTTTGCCCGCCGCGAAGTTTCGCCAGAAGAAGCCAAGGCAGAAATGGCTGACGAGCCATACAAGTGCGAGCTGCTGGCCAAGGCTGACTCGGCCGATACTTCAGGTGAAGGCGTGACCGTTGAGGTTGCTGCCGGCGAAACCACCATCTACGACAACGTTGATCGCAAGTCCGGCGACACTGTGTGGAAGGATCTGTGCCGTGGCCCGCACCTGCCAAACACCAAGCTGATCAAGAACGCTTTCTCGCTGACCCGTTCGGCCGCCGCCTACTGGTTGGGTAGCGAAAAGAACAAGCAGCTGCAGCGCATCTACGGCACCGCATGGCCAACCAAAGAGGACCTCAAGGCCTACCAGGAGCGTCTGGCTGAGGCTGAGCGTCGCGACCACCGCAAGCTCGGTGCCGAGCTGGACCTGTTCTCCTTCCCGGATGAACTTGGCTCGGGCCTGCCGGTGTTCCACCCTAAGGGCGGCATCATCAAGCGCGAGATGGAAGACTACGTGCGCGATCGCCACGTAGAAGAAGGCTTCCAGTACGTGGGCACCCCACACATCTCCAAGGATGGGCTCTTCCACACCTCGGGTCACTTGCCTTACTACGCGGACACCATGTTCCCGCCACTTCATATCGATGAAGAGCGCGACGAAGATGGCAACATCACCAAGCCGGGTCAGGAATACCGTCTGAAGGCAATGAACTGCCCGATGCACAACCTGATCTTCCGTGGCCGCGGACGTTCTTACCGCGAACTGCCACTGCGCTTGTTCGAATTCGGTCACGTCTACCGCTACGAGAAGTCCGGTGTGGTCCACGGCCTAACCCGCGTGCGCGGTTTCTCCCAGGATGACTCGCACTCCTACGTCACCAAGGAACAGGCACCGGCTGAAGTTGAGCACCTGCTGAACTTCATGCTTTCGTTGCTGCGCGACTTCGGTATGGATGACTTCTACCTGGAGCTATCCACTCGCGATCCTGAATCGGATAAGTTCATCGGTTCGGACGAGCAGTGGGAAGAAGCCACCGCCGTGCTAGAACGTGTCGCCACTGAAACCGGTGTTGAGCTGGTTGCTGATCCAGGTGGAGCCGCATTCTACGGTCCGAAGATCTCGGTTCAGGCTAAAGATGCCATCGGCCGTACCTGGCAGATGGGTACCGTTCAGTACGACTTCAACCAGCCTGCACGATTCGGTCTGGAGTACCAGGCTGCTGACGGAAGTCGTCAGGAACCGGTCATGATCCACGCTGCGAAGTTCGGATCCATCGAGCGTTTCTTGGGCGTACTGACCGAGCACTACGCTGGTGCTTTCCCTGCATGGCTTTCGCCGGTCCAGGTTCGCGCCATCCCAGTGGCTGAGGCTTTCAACGATTACCTTTCCGAGGTTGTCGCCAAGCTCAAGGCTCAGGGTGTTCGTGTTGAACTGGACGACTCAACGGATCGTTTCCCAAAGAAGATCCGCAACGCGTCCAAGGACAAGATTCCGTTTGTACTCATCGCCGGTGGCGAAGATGCCGATGCGAATGCAGTGTCCTTCCGCTTCCGCGACGGAAGTCAGGAAAACCAGGTGCCAATCGACGATGCAGTAGCTCGCATTGTTGAAGCCATCAAGAGCCGCGATAACAACAACTAGTTGCTACTAGTGCCGATAGGGAGCCCATAAGTATGCAGGAATCAGATCAGTCCGTCACCGACGATTTTGAACTCGCCGGTGTGCCGGATTCGTTCCAGCGCCTATGGACTCCCTATCGGATGGCTTACATCAAGGGCGGCCAGGACCAAGTCAAAGATGAGGCTAGCTGCCCGTTCTGTGCTGGTCCCGGTCGCACGGATGAAGAAGCGTTGATCGTGCACCGCGGGGAAACCTGCTACGTGATTTTGAATCTCTTCCCGTACAACCCGGGGCATTTGCTGGTGTGCCCCTACCGCCATGTGCCTAACTACACCGACATCACGGTGGAAGAAACCGCAGAAATGGCGGCGTTGGCTCAGCAGTCAATGCGGGTTTTGCGTAAGGTCTCGAACCCAAGCGGTTTTAACTTGGGCATGAACCAGGGTGAATCCGGGGAGCGGGAATTGCTGCTCACCTGCATCAGCACATTGTGCCTCGATGGAGCGGAGACGGGAATTTTTTCCCGATCATTGCTCAAACAAAAGCGATCCCGCAGACACTTTCTGAGGTTCGTGAGGCCATCGCTGCGGCATGGGACAGCGAGAACCCGAGCTAAACACACATCAGTGTTGTGTGGCGGTAGGAATATCCAATTATTCCTACCGCCACTTTCTGTTTAACCCCGGCGATCAGTCGCCACGCACACCCAAGGTGCATTAACCGAAGAAGAAGCTCTGACTAGGTAATTGAGGGCGAAACGCTATGTTACGCACTAATCTGCATCTAGGCGACTAATCTCCTAGCGTAACAATATGACGAAACACCTAAGGTAATAAAGCAATCCACTCCTACGATTACTGGCGTACCACCTCGCTTTAAGCCTTATAAATACTGGTCCAAAGCGAATCCACGCAGTGTCGAGAGGAACTACTTTTCACCATGTCTACGAACAACCAGAACTCCGTCGTCGGATCTGACCGCGTTAAGCGCGGTATGGCCGAAATGCTCAAGGGCGGCGTCATTATGGACGTAGTCACTCCAGAGCAGGCGCGCATCGCTGAAGATGCCGGCGCCGTTGCAGTTATGGCTCTTGAGCGCGTTCCAGCCGACATCCGTGCACAGGGTGGCGTCTCACGCATGAGCGACCCAGACATGATCGATAGCATCATCAGCGAGGTCTCCATCCCAGTGATGGCCAAGGCTCGTATCGGTCACTTTGTTGAAGCTCAGATTTTGCAGTCCCTCGGTGTTGACTACATTGACGAGTCAGAGGTCCTTTCGCCGGCAGACTACGAGAACCACATCGACAAGTGGCCATTCACCGTTCCATTCGTTTGCGGTGCTACCAACCTTGGTGAGGCTCTGCGCCGCATCAATGAAGGTGCAGCCATGATTCGTTCCAAGGGTGAAGCTGGAACCGGCGACGTTTCTAACGCCACCGGTCACATGCGCAAGATCCGCTCCGAGATCGCCAAGCTTGCAGCCCTTCCAGAAGACGAGCTGTATGTAGCGGCGAAGGAACTGCAGGCTCCATACGAACTGGTCAAGGAAATCGCACACACCGGCAAGCTACCTGTCGTATTGTTCACCGCAGGTGGCATCGCTACTCCGGCCGACGCTGCCATGATGATGCAGCTGGGCGCGGACGGTGTGTTCGTAGGTTCCGGTATCTTCAAGTCCGGCAACCCGGTAGAGCGTGCCGAAGCAATCGTGAAGGCAACCACCTTCTTCGATAACCCAGACGAACTGGCCAAGATCTCCCGCGGTTTGGGTGAAGCCATGGTTGGCATCAACGTAGATGAACTGCCAGAGCCACACCGCCTCTCCGAGCGCGGCTGGTAAGAACTTCTCACCTCAGCATTGCTGGCCTTGATTCTCAAACTAGACACGAGGCGCATCAAAGCGGTCCGTCAGATTTTTCTGGCGGGCCGCTTTGCGTTCTACGGCAAGATTGTAGATTCCGACGAGCGATGCTGGAGAGCCTATTCATGAGCATTCATCTAGGTCATTCCAAGACATCTGCGACCAGTTGCTCTTCCTTCTCGACGCTTTTCGCAATGTTCGGTCGTGCGCAAACGACACTCGAAGCAATACTTATCGCCGTGTGACGGGCCTATTTTGCCGGAGTTTTTTCGCCCCTAGGCTGAGGGTGTGTTCCACAGATGGAGCATCATCGAAGAGATCAACGCAGCCGCGTCAACACTGCTGCTTAGGAGGCCAACATGACTACCACCACCGCCACCCGCCTGAAACTTACAAAGCTCGGCGAACATATCGGTGCTCGCATTGAAGGCCTGGACCTTTCCGGACCCTTGGACTCCCAGACCGTTGATGCGATCCGATCGGCGCTGAACGAACACAAGGCGCTAGTTTTCAGCCAGTCGGGAATCGAAACGGACGAGCAGCAAGAACTCTTCGCCTCGCACTTTGGTCCGTTGACTACTGCCCACCCGACGGTGACCTTCAGCGAGCAGGAAAAGAAGACGGTACTACCGGTAGATAGCGAACAAGCCATCGCCAATCAGTGGCACACCGACGTCACGTTCATTGTTAATCCACCTCAAGCTTCTACGCTTCGTGCAATAACGTTGCCTCCGTACGGCGGAGAGACTCTGATTGCTAACGCGGCTGCCGCGTACCGCAGCCTACCTGCGGAGATTCAAAAACTTGCTGACGGGCTGTGGGCTGAACACTCTAACGATTCCGACTACGTGAGGCCGCGGACGGTAAACACCGATAAGGAGAAGGCGTACCAAGAAGCCTTCGTCTCGGAAAAGTACCGTACGATCCACCCGGTAGTTCGCGTTCACCCGCTGACTGGAGAGAAAGGGCTGTTCATCGGTACCTTTGCCAGGCACCTGAAGATTGTTGGCGTCTCACCATACGAGTCCCACGACATCCTGCGTTTGCTCCAGAGCCACGTGACTCGCCCGGAGAACGTACTGCGCGTAGCGTGGGAGCCGAACCAGTTGGTGCTCTTTGATAACCGCATCACCCAGCACTACGCTATCGACAACTATGGCCGCGCACCTCGCAAGCTCAACCGCATCACCGTTGCTGGCGACATTCCACGCAGCGTTGAAGGAAAATCAAGCTACTCGGTTGAGGGTGACGCTTCGCATTACTCTCCGATTGTTGACCCTGCCTAAATCAGGGGAGCAGTAAGCAGCCGAACTCGTTTGTTCCGCTCGTTCGATTGCCGATCCTTCGCCGAGGTCGAATTCCAACTAGGTGCGATCTCGACGAAAGAGAAGAAAGAGTTCGGGGCAAGCCGCTGTAGTAAATTGAAGTGCATGAGCGAGATCATTTTTGATGCAGCAGTGACCCTGAACGGCTACCTGGCCGACGAGAGCCACAGCTTGCAATGGCTCTTTAACGTCCCTGGAGCCCAAGAGCCAGACCCGGACTTGCTTCCGCAGAACGTGCGCGTCCACGTTGAAGGTGCCAATACGTATATGTGGATGCTTGAAAATGAGCAACTAATCGAAAATCCACAAAAGTGGCAGGAATTCTATCCGGGTATCACGACCTACGTGTTTACCTCGCGGGATCTTCCTATCCCGCAGGGCGCCGATGTACGACTGGTTAACGCGTCCGTTGCTGAGATACTGCCACACATTCGAGAAGTCGCCGGCGAACAGAACATCTGGGTGCTCGGTGGTGGCGAACTTCTTGGACAATTCTTCGATATTGACGCCATCGATACGTTGGCCCTGACCGTCGCGCCAGCCGCACTGTCCGGTGGGGCTGCCTCACTACCTCGCACCATTGGTAGCGAACGGTTAGAACTTTCCGAGGCAAGGAAGGCGGGCGCGTTTGCTCGCTTGGTGTATCGAGTGCTTCGCTCCGAATAAACAAGAAACAAACAGGTGCGCGGTGCACAGAAAATATTTTCTGTGCACCGCGCACCTGTTTACCTGGCTATAGTTTTGCTACTAGTTCCAAGACCGAAGAACCAAGTGGCGACCGCGACCAAGTAATTTCAGACCGTTGGCCGTGAAGAAATCAGCGCTTGACGGCGTCGCTGCAGCAAGCAGCTCCACCGCAGTCTCTTCGTCAGGCGGTGAGAGCGGATTGATCATGGAGCGCGAAAGCCCTTGAAGCAGTGCTGTGCCAGCACCCTGACGGCGGTATTCCTTGCCCACTGCCAGCGAATGAATCATCAGCTGACCGCCCAAACCCTGCTGAGCAAAACCGCGACCAACGATCTCGCCTTCATCGGTTCGTGCCAAAGCGTGCTCTACACGGCGTAAGGCCGGATGCCCGCTAGAAAGCTGGCTGCTGAGATCTCGCCACAAATTAGTGACGTTCAGCTCGGAAGCATCGGCACCGGTGGCTTCAGGAACGTTATTGCCCAGGCGAATTTTGCCGGCCCAACGATCCATCGGAATAGCCAACGGTCCAGCGTGCCAAGATACTTGTGCGTTGTCAGAGAAACCTGCGGCCTTCAGTTCAGCGGAGTCAGACCCAGCATTAACCAAGCTTCCACCCGGCGGGCGCCTAAACGCTGGCCCTCGGCCAGTGCTGGGCGCAACCCTGAGGGCTCCGGGTTCTCCGGGAACAGCAAGATCAAGCGCTTGCGCACCGGTTGCCATGCCCATGAGCACCCGTGGGTGGTAAAAATCTTGCCGCCTGTGGCAACTGCTAGTGCCTGATGCCAGTGGCTCAGTGCTTCCTGTGCGGAGGCAATCGTCGTCATTATTCTGCGTTCACCAATCCTCGACGGCGCAGCAACGGCTCTACCCGAGCGGTGCGGCCACGGAACAATTCATAGGACTTTAGGGGATCGCGCGTGTTACCGCGCGAAAGTAGTTCCTGACGGAACCGACTTCCATTTTCGCGCATCAAGCCACCATTTTCCTCGAACCACTGCACAGTGTCGGCGTCGAGTACTTCACTCCATATGTAGGAGTAGTAGCCAGCTGAGTATCCGTTGGCGAAAATGTGCTGGAAATAACCGGTCCGGTATCGTGGCGGAATCAGTTCTGTATCAAAACCAGCATCGTTGAGAACCTGCTGTTCGAACTGCAGTGGATCTTCGATGACGGCACCAGCGCGAATCGTGTGCCATGCCCAATCCAGCACGCTGGCCGCAAGATATTCGGTGGTAGAAAAGCCCTGACCCCATAGCCCGGCGTCGCGCACCTTACTAATGGTTGCTTCATCCAGCTTCTGACCTGTTTTATGATGCAAGGCATAACCGGGTATGACCTGCTGATCCAAAACCCACATCTCGTTGACCTGTGAAGGGAATTCAACAAAATCGCGGGGGACCGAGGTGCCTGAAAGAGAAGCATATTTACCGTTGGAGAACATGCCGTGCAGCGCGTGACCGAACTCGTGGAACAACGTATTGGTTTCATCCAGTGACAGCAAGACGGGTTCACCGTCAGCTGGAGCCGAGATGTTCAACGTGTTGGTCACAATGGGCAGTTCACCAAAGAAAGATGCAGCATCACGCAGGCTTGTCATCCAAGCGCCACCCTTTTTGGTTTCACGGGCCAAGTAGTCGCCGGTGTAAATAGCCAGTGGGCTGCCATCAGCGTCGAAAACCTCGAAGACGCGGAGTTGCTCGTGATAGGTAGGTAGGTCAAAGCGTTCCGTGAAGGTGATGCCATATAACTTGGTAGCGGTAGCAAAGACGCCATCAATCAGAACTCGATCAAGTTCAAAGTAGTTACGCAGCTCTTCGGAATCCACCGCGTATTCGTCACGTAGCACCTGGTTAGAGTATAACTTCCAGTCCCATGCGTTGAGCTCATGGCCAGCAACCTTGGCAAGAATTTCGGCTTCTTTACGAGCATTGGCTGTGGCCGCTGCGGTAAGTTCAGCCAGTCGCTCTTGGACCGCCGCAGTTGAAGGGGCGGTTGCCTGGGCGAGGACCGTTTCGGCATGGTTGGCAAAGCCGAGTAGCTCAGCACGCTCGGCGCGAAGAGCAGCCATCTGTGCAGCAAGATAGATCGTTGGGTTCTCGTCGGTTCCACGGGAGATCGAGGCCATGAAGACCTTACGACGAGACTCGCTAGAGGTCAGCGATTCAAGCAGTGGCTGCTGGGTCGGAGATACCAAGGGCAGAAGGTAGCCCTGAGCATGCCCGGCTTGTTTGGCAGCCTGAGCCGCCGAGTCGATGGCTTGTGTGCTCAACCCGGCAAGTTCGTCGGTGGATTCAAAGAGCACCGCATGTGCGTTTTGGTTCTCCAACACACGATTGCCGAATTGGCTCGAAAGCTCCGATAGCTGTGCGTTGAGTTCTTTGAGCTTTTGCTTTTCGGATTCGTCCAGCGCCGCGCCGGAGAGTTCAAAGTCCTTTAGGGTCTGTTTCGCTAGACGAGCGTCTTCGCCCTCCAGCTGTGAACAATTAAGGGTTTGTAAACGCAAGTACAAGGTTTTATTTAGGTAAATCTCGTCTTCTTGCGCACTGTAGATTGCCGACATCTGGGATTGGATGGCTCTGATTGGTTCAGTTCCATGAGCGGACAAGACGCTGAAGTACGTCATCATTGCCCGACGCAGGGTTTGTCCGCTGCTTTCAAGCGCTTGGAAGGTATTGGCGAAGGTTGGCTCGCCAGGTTCAGAGGCAATGCGCTGTAATTCTTCGCGTTGTTCCGCGGCACCGAGTTCGGCCGCTTCCAAGTAGTGATCGGCAGTAATCGAGTCAAAGGCCGGCCATTGGTAAGGGCGGGTACTTGGTGTCAAGAGCGGATTTTGCATAAGCATAGGCTTTCATAAGCAACGTGATTTAGCTTGCATTAACACCCCTGAGGTCATACTGGGCTAGGCTCAAAGCATGCATCAGCGTGTGGCCCTCGTTACTCGATCCCTGACTGCCGGCCTGCTTGGTATTGCTCTGCTCTCGGGCTGTTCGGCTACCGACACCCCGAACCAGAACAGTCAGTCTTCCGCGCAGCACACGCCGTCAGGCACTGCATCAAATCCGGACAGTACCGGTGCGGAGAATGCCGATGTTGATCGTGATCAACCAAAAGACTTCTCACTGATGGTCACCGGCGATGTCCTCTTGCATCCTGCGCTTTTGGACGAGGCGAAAACATCCGCCCAAGCACAATCGGGCAACGGTGAAGATTATGATTTTTCCCCGCTACTAGCCGGGCTCAAGCCATACGCTCAGGACGCGGACGCAGCCCTGTGCAATCTTGAAACACCTATAGGAAAGCCATCATATTCGGGCTACCCGCGCTTCACTGTCCCTGAACAGATTCTCGCTGATTTGAAAGACGTGGGGTACGACGGTTGCACCACGGCGACCAACCACACCGTGGATGCCGGAACCTCCGGAGTGAACCGGACGCTGGATGCGCTAGAGGAGCATGGACTTTTTGCCACTGGCTCCTACCGCACACACAAGGATTCTCAGAAGCCACCGATTATGGAAATTGATGGCGTGAAGCTCGGGGTAGTGACCAGTACCTTTTCGCTTAATGGATTAGCTGCCGATGCAAACTGGCAGGTCGATACCGGTGTTGACGCACAAAGGTTAATCAACCGGGGCAAAGCGGCGAAAAAGGCCGGGGCTCAAATTGTTGTGGCCGCGATTCACGACGGAACCGAATACACCAACCGACCCACCGCCGAGCAACAAAATCTTGGCCATGCGCTGGCTGACTCCGGGGCCTTCGACTTCATCTACATGCACCACACGCATTCGGTGCTTCCTATTGAAAAGTACGACGGCACCTGGATTGTTTACGGGCTGGGAAACTCGGTAGCCAAGCACGCGACCAAGACCATCCTGAACCGCGAAGGCATCAGCGTCAAAGCGACATTTAGCGAAGGCAAAAAGTCCGGGGACTGGGAAGTTAGCAAGCTTGAATGGGTTCCGCATCAGCTCTCTAAGTCGCCAGTGAAATGGTGCGAAGTTTTTGACGTCTCCGATTGTCTGCCTGCTGCTGATTCCAAAGCGTCTTTAGCAAGGACCAAGGCCACGATGAACGCGTACGGTGCCATTGAAGATGGGCTTCAGCCATGGCGTCTGGATTAAATTAGCGCACTGGCCAAGGAGCCCAGCGGCCATCGTGCGGAAGAATTTCACGGGCCCTGGCCAAGCGTGCGGGCGAAATATCTTCGAAGCTGCGCGATTCCTCGGCGAATCCCAGTGCCTTGACATGAAACAGATGCGTTACTAGTTGCTGCTCCCAGTTCATGATCTCGACGAAGGCCCCGGAGACTACTGCGTCGATCCATTCCTCAAGCTCGTCAAGCATCTCGGGAACTGACTCATCACAACCATCGCAACCGCAGTTAGGAGTGATTCTCCGGAATAAGGCTCCGAATTCAAGATGCACGCTAGGAAAGTTAGTGAAAACCAAAGCCATCGGTGCACACCGTGAATCCTCAGGAAAAAGTCGAACCGAAGCAATCAGATCTTGATCATTCACGCGAAGCAGCCTAGCTAGTCCGGGATCTTCGTAGCGACGCACTTTGAAACGCGCGCACATCCATTCCAGCAGCGCCTGAGCCACCTCATGCACCGGCGCAAAACGGTGCGGGTGGGCGACCTGGGTATACGCGTCCTCCGGTGGCTGGGAATCCCAGCGGTTTCCATACTCAATCGGCAGACCGCGAGCGTCAAGAAAATCCGCAATGGTGATCTGCGGTCGTTGGTATCCGTGGAGCATTGACAACACCCTTGCTTTGACGTGGTTAGTAACAGGCTATCGCCTTGACTCGCCATGCGTGGCTTCTGGCCGGTTGGCCACAACCAAAAACTGGGAGTGATGATGTCAATGGATGGCGTCGCCGTCGAATCATGGCGTAGGAAAAGGCGACACACCGTGCAACAAAATTAGCTGGTACGAGCAAGGGTACTAACGTTGTTTCGGCGCGAAGTGCGCCATGTAGCCCTCGAACTCTAAAGGTCACACCCATGCCGAAATTTGGCGTCCTCGCCCTTCAAGGGGATTTCCGTGAACACCTTGCGTCTTTGGAACGTTTGGGCCAAGCAGCACAGATAGTACGCACCCCTGAAGATCTTAAGCAGGTCGACGCGTTGGTCATCCCTGGGGGAGAGTCCTCTGTCATCGACCGGCTGTCACGTAACTATTCGCTGGCCGAACCGATCAAGGAACGCATAGCGGCAGGAATGCCGGCGTACGGCTCCTGTGCCGGAATGATCATGCTGGCTGACCGGATTGAAAACCCTGCGGTCTCCAGTGCCGGCGCAGTGCAGCAAAGCTTTGGTGGAATCGACATGACGGTGCGTCGTAATGCCTTCGGCCGACAAGTGGATTCTTTCGAATACCAGCTGGACTTCAACGGTAAAAATCTCGAAGCGGTCTTTATCCGTGCACCCGAAGCGGTGCAAGTAGGACCCGAGGTGCAGGTGATCAGCATGGTTCCGGCTGAGGATGAGCGCGAACAGGGTAGAATTGTTGCAGTACGTCAGGGAAATTTGTTGGCAACCAGCTTTCACCCGGAAGTCACCGGCAGCACGGCGATCCACGAATTTTTCATCCAACTCACGCGAGGAGACGCTTAAAGCATGTCAGGCCACTCCAAATGGGCAACCACCAAGCATAAGAAGGCTGCAATTGACGCCAAGCGCGCCAAGGCCTTTGCAAAATTCATTAAGGGTATCGAAGTTGCAGCCCGTGCCGGCGGCGCCGACATGTCCGGCAACCCGGCACTGGAACTTGCTGTTAGCAAGGCCAAGAAAAACTCCGTGCCAATCAATAACATCGACCGCGCAGTCAAGCGTGGTGCTGGCCTGACCGGCGAAGTTATTGACTACACCGAGATCATTTACGAAGCACGTGGCCCACAGGGCTCGGCTTTGCTGATCGAGTGCCTTACCGATAACAAGAACCGCGCAGCTTCTGAGGTTCGTGTTGGCATCACCCGCAATGGTGGAACCATTGCAGACCCAGGTTCGGTTTCGTACCTGTTTAACCGTCAGGGTGTAGTCCGCCTGCCAAAGGGCGAGCTGAGCGAAGACGACCTGTTGATGATCGTTCTCGACGCCGGTGCGGACGAGATTCTGGACGAGGACGACAGCTTCGCTATTGTCTGCGATCCATCGGATCTGCGTGCTGTTGCCGCTGCGCTGGACGAGGCAGAAATTGCCTACGAGTCCGACGAAATGGAATTCATCCCTTCGATGAAGGTTGATCTGGACGTTGAGGGTGCTCGCAAGTTCCTTCACCTCTTCGACGCTCTCGAAGAACTTGACGATGTGCAGAACGTTTACACCAACGCTGATCTATCCGACGAGGTTCGCGCCGCGCTGGACGAAGAGCAGTAGGACTTGTCCCTTCGCGTTGTCGGCGTCGACCCCGGACTGACCCGTTGTGGTCTGGCCGTGGTCGACGTCGCCGCAAACAGACAAGTTTCGCTGGTTGATGTCACCGTCGCCGGCACCCCACCAGGAACTCCACTGGACGCCCGACTGCTAAAGATCGCCAACGCCATTGATGAATGGCTTGATCTTCACAAGCCGGACGTATTGGCCATCGAACGCGTTTTTGCTTCGGCAAACGTGTCCACAGTCATCGGTACCGCCCAGGTTACCGGGGTAGTGATCACTGCTGCGGCTCGTCGCGGAATCCCCGTTGCTCTGCATACTCCCACCGAGGTCAAGGCAGCGGTCACCGGTTCTGGACAAGCAAGCAAGACAGCCATTGGCAAAATGGTTGCGAAGATTTGTCGCCTGGAGGAAGCTCCAAAACCTGCTGATGCCGCCGATGCGGTGGCCTTGGCTATCGCCCACGGATGGCGTGGTGCAGCTTCTGGATCCAATGCTTCAGCCTCTGCAGCTGGTGCGACCGGCTCATCGCAACTCACCGGTGCGCAGCAAGCCTGGATCGCCGCTGAGGCATCGGCCAAGCGACGAGCGGTCCGACGGTAGTAGCTGCGACCCACCGGCGCATTGCGCACGTCGCTATTCGTAAGTATCTTCGATAAGCTAGGTTCGATCGAACATATATCCCAAGGAGTGGCATGATCAGCTCATTGACCGGCACCGTTCAACTGGTGTCCCTGAATACCGCGGTAATTGATGTCAAGGGCTTCGGCATGCTGATCAACGCCACCCCCGGAACGCTGGCAACTTTGCACGTTGGACGTGAAGCTACCGTCTTCACCTCCATGGTGGTCCGCGAAGATTCAATGACACTCTTTGGCTTTGCCGGCGCCGATGAACGCGACGTGTTCGAAGTTCTCATTTCGGTCTCCGGTATTGGTCCTCGCACCGGTTTGGCCATCCTTGCCGTGCATAGTGCCGAAGAAGTGCGCATTGCTGCAAACACCAAAGACACCGCCGCTTTCACCAAGGTCTCCGGCATTGGTCCCAAGGGTGCCAGCCGAATTGTGCTGGAACTGAACGGCAAGCTGGTGCCAACCGGTGCTCCCGTGTCATCAACGACCACCATTGGTAACGCCAGTGTTTGGGAGCCTCAGGTCATTGCAGCGTTGACCGGTCTGGGTTGGAGCGAGAAGGATGCCACCAGCACGCTTAATTCGCTCACCAAGGCTGAACCTGAAATTGTTTCGGGCGGAAATGTCGCCGAAATCCTCCGCGCTGCTCTGCGCAGCATGTCTAGCGGGACCCGGGCCTAACCGGCGGTCGAGAGGACCATCATGAAGAATGACTCCACTGGGCTCACCAATGCGGGCAGCGAGCCTGAGGAACGCGTCCTAGAAGCGGCCCTTCGCCCACGAAATCTCGACGATTTTGTTGGCCAGTCGCGGGTTCGCCAGCAGCTTTCGCTGGTTCTTGAGGCTGCAAAAATTCGCGAACGAACTGCAGACCACGTTCTACTTTCTGGTCCTCCAGGGTTGGGAAAAACCACCCTGTCCATGATTATTGCCGCCGAGATGAACGCACCTCTACGCATCTCATCGGGACCAGCTATTCAACACGCAGGTGACCTCGCAGCAATTCTTTCCTCGCTGACCGAAGGTGAAGTGCTCTTCCTGGACGAAATCCACCGCATGTCGCGTCCCGCCGAGGAGATGCTCTACATGGCGATGGAGGATTTCCGCGTAGATATCATCGTTGGTAAGGGCGCCGGAGCAACGGCCATTCCACTGGAACTGCCACCCTTCACGCTCGTTGGCGCAACCACGCGTGCCGGTCTGCTGCCTGGTCCTTTGCGTGACCGTTTTGGATTCACCGGCCACCTAGAATTTTATGCAGCAAAAGAGCTCGAGTTGGTGTTGCGCCGTTCGGCGATGATGCTCGACTTGAGCGTGACGTCGTTAGCGTTCACCGAGATTGCCGGTCGATCGCGTGGAACACCGCGTATCGCCAACCGCCTGCTGCGCCGAGTCCGCGACTGGGCCTTGGTGCACAAACTCGAAGAGATCGATCACAAGGCTGCGGCCGCTGCCCTTGATATGTACGAAGTTGATGCCCGCGGCCTGGACCGTCTGGACCGCGGCGTATTGGAAGCGTTGTGCACAAAGTTTGGCGGGGGACCGGTAGGACTATCGACCCTAGCTATTGCCGTGGGTGAAGAGACTGAAACCGTCGAGACCGTTGCCGAACCGTATCTAGTGCGCGAAGGGCTGATGGGCCGTACGCCTCGTGGACGTATTGCAATGCCGGGAGCATGGGAGCATCTGGGCCTAAAAATGCCCAAGGATGCAATCTTCGCCAACGCACAAAGCTATGAAAACGATGAGGATTAGGCAAGCAAAGCTTCACTGCTCGCGTAAATGGTCTGCCGGTAGACAGTAACCGATTAGACTGAAGACGCCCGACCTATGCCCGTATACGGGTCAGGTGGGCGTCTTTGTCGTTAACGTCCGCAGTAGGGCGTTTCGGCATCCCAGAACTTTTGATTAAAACGCATCGAATCGTTAGCAGGTAAATACGTGAATTCCCTCGTAATCGCTCAGGCCGCCGGTGGCGGCTTCAACCCATCGCTGATCCTGATGGTGGCGCTGTTCGCAGTGCTGATCTTCATGATGTTCCGCGGACGTAAAAAGCAGGCAGCTCAGCAGGAAAAGCTGAAGACCAACACCGTGCCAGGTGCCAAGGTCATGACCAACTCGGGTATCTTCGGTACCATCGTGGGCGTTGACGCAGAAGATCACGTACAGGTTGAGGTTGCTAACGGCGTTGTGCTGACCTTGCACCGCCAGGCCATCTCCACTTTCTTGGACAACGAGCCAGCTGCAACCGCAACTGATGCCGCTCCTGCCGTAGAAAATGCTGATGCAACCAGCGATGTCGCTGAAACCCCTGAAGAGTCCCTGCGTCGTCTTAACGACCAGGGTAAGGACGAACGCAACTCCTAAGTCCGGGGTTGGCAGCGGTGGCCCGAATGTTCAGCCACCAAAACGAGAAAGCACAATAGATGTCATCAATCAGACCAGTAAAGCAGGCGCGCAAGGCGTTGCTGTGGTTACTGATCGTCTTCATCATCGCAACCGGCGTGCTGGTGGCTGGTGCAGCGACAGGTAAAACCGCGTGGGGGCCCAAGCTGGCCCTCGACCTTGAAGGCGGCACCGAGATGATCTTGGCCCCCGGGTTCAAGGTAATCAAACGATTAATCAGGAACAGCTGGACCAAGCGGTAGAAATTATCCGCCAACGTGTGGATGGATCTGGTGTTTCAGAATCTGAAATCACCACCCAGTCCGGTCGTAACGTTGTAGTCTCCATGCCTGGTACTCCTGATCAGGCCACGCGTGACCTGATCCAAGCATCTGCCGCAATGGAGTTCCGCCCAGTTTTGGTTTCGGGCGCTTACGAGGCGACCCCTAAGGACAAGCGGACTGCTAAGGCGGAGCTGCCAAACCCGAAGGATGAGCCGAAGAATGCTTCGGATACCAGCTGGGTCACCGCGGATCTGTACAAGCAGTTTGAAGCCTACGATTGCAAGACCGAGCTGGCCAAGGGTAGCGGCGAAGACGCTGATCCTAAAAAGCCAATGATTTCTTGCGATACCGGCACGCAGGCGAAGTACATTCTTGGCCCTCAGGAAATCCCTGGCGACCAGATCTCTGACGCTTACGCTCAGTTGGCACGTGGATCCAATGGATCGGTGACTGGTGAATGGGTTGTTGTTATTGAATTCAACCAGCAGGGCACCAAGACCTTCGCAGATACCACTCAGCGACTGGTGGCACTTCAGGGTGCACAGAACCAGTTTGCGATTGTGCTTGATGGCGAAACCATTTCGGCTCCAACCACCAACGCCGTAATTTCCGATGGTCGCCCCCAGATCTCTGGCGGCTTTACGCAGGAGACTTCCCAGGCGCTGGCCGAGCAGCTCAAATACGGTGCGCTTCCGATCAGCTTTGATATCCAGTCCGAGCGTCAGGTCTCCGCTACTCTCGGTGCTGACCAGCTGAAGGCTGGCCTCATTGCCGGCGTCATCGGTCTAGTTCTGGTCTTCATCTACTCGCTGTTCCAGTACCGCGCACTGGGCCTTGTCACCATTGCGTCTCTGTTGGTTTCAGGCATCCTGACTTACTTGGCCCTGGTCCTGCTCGGTTGGGGAATGAACTACCGGCTTTCGCTGGCTGGTGTTGCAGGTTTGATTGTTGCCATTGGTTTGATCGCTGACTCGTTCATCGTTTACTTCGAACGTGTCCGAGATGAATTGCGCGACGGCCGTCCGTTGGCAAGCGCCGTGGATATTGGTTGGGGACGTGCCAAACGCACCATCCTTGCTTCCAAGGCAGTGAACCTGTTGGCCGCCGTGGTGCTTTACATTGTGGCTGTTGGTAACGTGCGAGGCTTCGCCTTCACCTTGGGTCTAACCGCACTCATCGACCTCGTCGTTGTTTACGGACTAACGCACCCGACCTTGGTATTGCTGGCCCGCACCCGATTCTTCGCTGACGGACACCGACTATCCGGTCTGGACCCTTCGTTGTTGGGCGTTGAGCCACTGTACAAGGGCGCCGGGCAGATCCGTCGATTCGGCGAAAATGCTGAGGCTAACCGTGGCAAGAAGAACGCGAAGGCCTCAGGCGAAGCAGCAAAGCGCATGACCATTGCCGAGCGTCGTCGCGCCGAGGCGCTACAGTCTTCACAGCCGGGCAAGCAGGAGTCCAAGGCGCAGGAGGAGAACAATGAATAAGCTAGTGACGTGGGGCAACGAGCTCTACACCGGCAAGCGTTCCTACCCGTTCACCTCCAAGCATCGCCTCTGGTTCGCCATTGCTGGCGCGTTGGTGATCCTTTCCATTCTGATTCCAGTGGTTAAGGGCGGCTTCAACCTCGGTATCGATTTCCGTGGCGGTTCAGAATTTACCGTTTCGGGCGTGCAGAACACTGACATCAAAATCGGTGAAGAAGCTGTTACCTCTGTGGCTTCGGGTTCTGAAGCGACAGTTACTAACATTGCGCAGAACACTATGCGTGTTCAGACCGAACGCCTAAGCGATGACGAGACCTTGGAAATTGCACGGGCCTTGGCTGACGGATACCAAGTCCAAGCTAAGGAAGTAACCAGTAACTTCATCGGTCCAACCTGGGGCCAAGACGTATCGCGTCAAGCCTTGGTAGGACTAGTTGCCTTCGTGGTGCTTGTCGGGTTGCTCATGGCTGTCTACTTCCGCACCTGGAAGATGTCGTTGGCTGCAATCGTTGGTTTGTTCGTTGTCATCATCGTGACCGCCGGAATCTACTCGATTTCCGGTTTTGAGATTACTCCAAGCGCGATCATCGGTTTCCTAACGATTCTGAGCTATTCACTGTATGACACGGTGGTGGTGTTCGATAAGGTTCGAGAGAACACCAAGGACTTCACCAAACAGTCACGCAGAAGCTTTGAACAGTTGGTGAACCTCGCGGTAAACCAGACGCTGGTTCGTTCCATCAACACCTCGGTTGTTGCTGTTCTTCCAGTTGCGTCGATTCTGTTCATCGGTTCCTACATGCTTGGTGCAGGTACGCTCAAGGATCTTTCGTTGGCCTTGTTCGTCGGCATTATCATTTCGGCACTGTCCACTCTGTTCGTTCAAGCGCCGTTGTACCAATGGCTGCGACGCAATGATGCAGATGTTGCTGAACATACAAAGTCGATCGCTCAGGCATAGTCCGCAGTAGCTTAAAAGAGGCACTTCCAGCACTCGCTGGAGGTGCCTCTTTGCAACTGCGTGAAGCGGTGTAATTAGTTGTCACCGGCCGAACGTGCTATAACAAATGAACCAAACAAGGTGTTTTTAAGTGCAAGGTCGTAGAGGTGTCTACGACCGAAAACTACCAGCACGCGACGCGCGGCAAGATCACAGCTGCCAGCGAAGTGTGGTGGCAATGGGGAAGGAGCGGGGCATGGCTAATACGCCTAACCTGAACAATTCGAAACGACGCTCAATCTCCCGTTTAGTGCGCTTTGCTGGACGCGGTAGCACTCCGGGCACCTCGCCGACGCTTGAGCCGTTGCTTCGCACCGTCAAATCTAAGCATCCGCGGGCAGATCTGGACCTACTGGTCCATGCTTACGAGGTAGCCGAGAAATACCACGAGGGGCAAAAGCGTAAGAGTGGCGATCCCTACATCACCCATCCGGTAGCCGTAGCAACAATCCTTGCTGAGATGGGTATGACCGGAGCGATTCTCGCCGCCGCCCTATTGCACGACACCGTTGAAGATACCGAGTACTCACTCGAATCGGTCAAAAAAGAATTCTCTGAAGAGATCGCCATGCTTGTTGATGGCGTGACCAAGCTGGACAAGGTCACTTACGGTGAAGCTGCTCCAGCCGAAACCGTTCGCAAGATGGTTGTTGCCATGTCGCGCGACATCCGAGTATTGCTCATCAAATTGGCGGACCGCCTGCACAACGCCCGCACTTGGCGTTACGTTTCAGCAGAGTCTTCCTCACGTAAAGCCAAAGAAACTTTGGAGATCTTCGCTCCACTGGCTCACCGCCTAGGCATGAATACCGTGAAGTGGGAGTTGGAAGATCTTTCCTTCGCCGCTCTGCATCCTAAGGTGTATCAAGAAATCGTGCGCATGGTGGGGGACCGAACACCAGAACGCGAAAAGTATCTGACCGCTATCCGACAGACCTTGAACGGCGACTTGGGCAATGTAGAAATTCATGCCTCAGTTTCGGGCCGTCCGAAGCATTACTACTCGATCTATCAGAAGATGATTGTTCGAGGAAAAGACTTTGACGACATCCATGACTTGATGGGCGTTCGTATTCTGGTCGATACGGTCAAAGATTGTTATGGCGCACTCGGCGTGGTCCACTCTGAGTGGAACCCCCTGCCAAACCGCTTCAAAGACTACATCGCTATCCCTAAGCTGAACCTTTACCAGTCATTACACACCACGGTCATGGGTCCAGAAGGCAAGCCGGTTGAAATCCAGATCCGCACACACGACATGCATGTGCGTGCCGAATACGGTGTTGCCGCGCACTTCCAGTACAAGCACGGACAATCCGCTAACTCCATGCTCTCGCCTGAGCAGAACATGGACTGGCTGCGTTCCCTGATGGAGTGGCAGGCCGACACCACTGATTCAGAAGAGTTCCTTGACGGACTGCGCTACACCATCAGTTCGGCCGAGGTTTACGTTTATACGCCCAAGGGCGACATCATGTCTCTGCCTGTGGGTGCGACTCCCGTGGACTTTGCATACTCCATTCACACTGATGTTGGTCACCGCACGATTGGTAGCCGAGTCAACGGCAAGCTTGTACCGCTGCACACTGAACTTAAACAGGGCGATGTTGTTGAGGTCTTCACCTCGAAGGCTGAAAGCGCTGGCCCATCCCAGGACTGGCAAAACTTCGTTAAGTCGCCACGAGCCAAGGCTAAGATCCGTGGCTACTTCTCCAAGGAACGTCGAGAAGAAGCGATTGAAAAGGGCAAGGAGCTTCTGACCAAGGAGCTTCGTCGCAACCATCTGCCACTGCAGAAGTTGATGACCCATGACTTGCTCACCACCGTTGCCAACGAACTTCACCACACCGACATTTCTGCCCTGTACCAGTCGGTAGGCGACGGTCATACGAGTGCACAGAACGTTATTGAGCACCTGACGGCCCTCATTGGCCCTCCAGAGGCCGAACAGGTTGATGAGGAAGTCGTAGTTCGCCCGAACGCTCCAAGCGCGACTACGGGCAACGACGCAGGTGTGATTGTTGAAGGTGTCGGAGATGTGCTGGTTAAACTGGCACGTTGCTGCACGCCTGTGCCACCGGATGAGATCCAAGGCTTCGTAACTCGCGGGGCAGGTGTCTCGGTGCACCGCACAGACTGCCTGAACCTGGTACAGCTTTCGACCCAGCCTGACCGTCTGGTCAATGTCACGTGGGCCGCCAAGCACCACGGCGTGTTCCTCGTCGAGATTCAGGTTGAGGCGCTGGATAGAAAATCGTTGCTTTCTGATGTCACTCGAATCCTGTCCGAGAGCCATCTGAACATTTTGTCCGCCTCAGTGCAGACCAGCAAGGACCGTGTGGCACTGTCCCGCTTCTCCTTTGAAATGGGCGACCCTAAGTTCTTGAGCCACGTACTGAATCAGGTGCGTCGCATCGACGGTGTCTACGACGTGTACCGCACGACCGCAGGTTCACGACGTTAGGCCGCTTGCGCGACGTCATCGAAGGAATCAACCAGACGCAGGGCGCGTGAGCGTTCTGGGGATGGTTCGTAGCGTTGTAATGAATCCCTGATCGTTTCTAAGTTCAGGTACGGGTCGTGCAAGCTTATCGCGTTGCTCAGTACCCGACTTGCCACGGGTAGTGGGTCAAACTGTGCGCAGTCACAAACGCTTCTGAGCGCCGATGTCACTTTGACTCGACTGCGAAAAACCATCTGAGTATCGGGCACCCTGGTTTGCATAAATTGAACGTTGAGCCCGAAGCCCGGTTGAAACGGGCGATGATAACTGCGTGTATAGATACACAGCGTATAAACCTCGGGCAGTAAGCCGTGGATCCACGCGGCCGTTTGTCTGGCCAGCACAGTGCTGGAATTCAACTCTCGTCCGCAGACAAACGCGGCGATACGTGCTCTGAGTGAAGCCGTGATCCGAATATTGCTGGGCAGGAAGCAATCGCCCAATACTTCACGTAGTAGCCCATTAGAGGCCATAGCTTGTAGTTCATTGCGACTAAACATTTGGCCGGCGATCCAAAGATCCTCCGGAATGCGCAACGCGACGGCGCCTGATTCGGTAGCCTGGCAATTTCTAGATTCCATGTAGCTACTGAACCAGTAAGCGCCGTCGCGTTGACGGTGTACTGACGATCTGTGGATTACTTACTCAAAGTCGGCTGCCGACTTCTCCAAAGTGTTCAGCCACATACGACGAGCATCAAGAGCTTCTTGAGCCTTTTCGATCTGCTTTGCGTTGCCCTTAGCCTGAGCTGCAGCCAAGTCATCTTCCAATGCAGAGATGGTGTCCTGGAGCTGGGAAAGCATCGAGTTTGAACGAGCCTTGGTCTCTGGGTTGGACCGACGCCACTGCTCATCTTCGGCACCCTTGACGGCATCTTCAACCTGACGCAGAGCTGATTCAACGCGCTGTAGGTCGTTGCGTGGAACCTTGCCAGCAGCTTCCCAACGATCGCGAATCTTCTCAAGCTTGGTCTTGGTGGTAGCCAAATCCTTAATTGGCAAAAGCGCACGCGCTTCTTCCAACAGGGCTTCCTTCACTACCAGATTCTCTGAGTACTCAGCATCAATCTTGGCATTGGCCTCGGTACGAGCCTGGAAGAAAACATCCTGAGCGGCACGGAAGCGTCCCCAGAGCTGATCGTCGTCCTTGCGCGAAGCACGGCGCGACTTCTTCCACTCATCCATGAGCTTGCGGTACTCAGCTGCCGTAGCAGCCCAGTCCGTTGAGGTCTGCAAAGCTTCGGCGCGAGCAATTAACTCTTCCTTAACAGCCTTCGCAGAGGCGTTAGTGGAATCAAGCTGCGAGAAGTAGGCGCGGCGGTGACGATCAAATATCGTGCGAGCAGCGCGGAACCGCTTCCACAAAGCATCTTCGGTAGCCCGAGGCAAACGAACGGAAGAACGCTGGGAGGCTTTCCACGCTTCGAACAATTCGTTCATGGACGCCGAAGCGGTCTTCCACTGAATCTGCTCTGGACGCTTTTCAGCCATCGCTTCAGCCTGCTCAACAATGGCTTCACGAGCAGCCTGCTGTTCAGCACGAGCCTCATCGTGAGCCTTGCGCTGTTCGCCATTAAGACCCTCGACTGCAACACGAACGTTTTCAAGACGCGTTTCCAGCGCTGGGATATCGCCAACCATGTGGCGCTCAGCGACGGTGGCCGAGAGGGTGGAGACAGCCTTGCTCAGCTCACCGGCCGGAGCCTTAGCTACAACACGCTGCTCTAGGAGCACGAGCTGGGAAATCGCGTCGTCATATTTGCGCACGAAGTAGCTCAAAGCTTCCTCCTGCGTGGCGTCGGGATACTGACCCACTGGGAACTCGGCACCATCGATGATCACGAAGACGTGTCCATCTTCGGTAACGCGGGCAAACTTAGCCGCTTCGTCGAGGGGAGTGGTATGTGCGACGCTAGGCGCTACGACCGGCTTTGCTACAGGCTTCTGCGCCTGCGGCAATGGGGTCTTCTGGCTGTCGTCGGATTGCTGACTGGTGGTCACCGCTGAAACTCTTTCACTGTACGAGCACTTGCTGTAGCCAACTCTACCTGTGACCTCCGTTTCTTAGTAAGCCGACGTGCACAGGTTTCTTGCAAATCAGGCTTAAGATGTATTGGTAGCCCAATTTGCACTAAGGAGTTTCATGGCACGCAAGGCCTCACTATCAGGTTTCCCAGAATGGCTTCCAGCTGAACGGGCTGTTGAACAGCACGTGCTGGACACCTTGCGTCATGTTTTTGAACTGCATGGTTTCGCAAATATTGAAACCCGCGCCGTGGAAACCCGTGCGCAGCTGCTTCGCAAGGGCGAAATCGACAAGGAAGTTTACGGGCTGTCCCGTTTGGCTGCCGAAGACGATAAAAACGATCCCAACGCTTTGGCCCTGCACTTTGACCTCACCGTGCCTTTTGCACGCTATGTCGTGGAGAACGCCGGATACTTGGCTTTCCCATTCCGTCGTTACCAAATGCAGAAGGTCTGGCGTGGCGAGCGTCCACAGGACGGTCGCTTCCGCGAGTTCACCCAGGCTGATATCGACGTGGTTGGCGATGGCACCTTGCCATTTAGCTACGACGTGGAGCTCGCGCTGACCATCGCCGATGCGCTTTCTGCCCTGCCTATTGGCGACTTCCGCCTGCGAGTGAATAACCGCAAGCTAGCTGAAGGCTTCTACCGTGGACTGGGTCTTCAAGATCCGGATGCGGTATTGCGCGCCATCGACAAGCTGGAAAAGATCGGCGATGAAGCTGTCGCCAAGATTCTGGTTGAAGAAGTCGGCGCAACACGCGAGCAGGCTGATGCGGCACTGGCACTGGCAAAAATTCGCACCCTTGACACCTCATTCGTGGAACAAGTCCGAGCACTCGGGGTAAGCCACGAGTTGCTGGACACCGGTCTTGATGAGCTCTCCCAGGTGATCGATGCTGCTTCAAAGCGTGCGCCAGGCAAGGTGATGGCTGACCTTTCCATCGCCCGCGGCCTGGACTACTACACCGGCACCGTCTACGAAACCGTGTTGGTAGGCCACGAATCCTTGGGTTCGATCTGCTCCGGCGGACGCTACGAATCGCTGGCGTCCAAGGGCAAAAAGAACTACCCAGGTGTGGGCCTGTCCATCGGCGTCACCCGGCTGATTTCACGCATCTTGGCCGAAGAAGTGGTCACCGCCAGCCGCAGCGTTCCATCAGTGGTATATGTCACCTTGGCCAACGATGACACCTGGCACGAAGCTCAGGATGTGGCCTCGAAGCTGCGTTCACGCGGAATCGCCTGCGAGGTAGCAGCCAGTGCCGAGAAATTTGGCAAGCAGATCAAATTTGCTGATCGACGCGGGATTCCGTTTGTCTGGTTCACCCAGAATGACGGCACCCACGAGGTTAAGGACATTCGCTCCGGTGAGCAGGTAACTGCCGATCCGCTCACCTGGATGCCGGCCGAGTCTGACCTAAAGATCGCCATCAGCTAATACTTGCGGCCAACTGGCCCGCACACGCACCTTGGCAAGGTGCACTAAACTTCATGGGGAGAAACTTTCCCAACCGACCGAAAGGATCGTAGTGCTACGCACTCATCAGCTGGGCGTCTTGAACGCTGAGCACATTGGACAGCAGGTTACCCTCACCGGTTGGGTCGCGCGTCGCCGTGACCACGGTGGTGTTGCCTTCTTGGATTTGCGTGATGCTTCGGGCGTAGCCCAGGTTGTTGTACGCGACGAAGAGGACTTCCACCCGCTGCGCAATGAGTTCGTGCTGCAGATCGTCGGCAACGTCGAGCGCCGCCCGGAGGGCAACGAAAACCCGAACCTGCCAACCGGCCAGATCGAGGTTATCGCTGATACCGTCACCGTGCTGAACACCGCAGCACCCCTGCCTTTCCAGGTTGACGAGCACGTTGAGGTTGGCGAAGAGGCGCGTCTGCGTCACCGCTACCTTGACCTGCGCCGCCCAACCCCGGCACGCAACATCCGTTTGCGCTCCGAGGCTAACCGTGTAGCACGTAACCTGTTGCACGATCAGGGCTACATCGAAATCGAAACCCCAACGCTGACCCGTTCCACCCCGGAAGGCGCTCGCGACTTTGTTGTTCCTGCACGCCTGACCCCGGGTGCCTGGTACGCGCTGCCTCAGTCCCCACAGCTGTTCAAGCAGTTGCTGCAGGTTGGTGGCTTTGAAAAGTACTACCAGATCGCTCGCTGCTACCGCGATGAGGACTTCCGTGCGGACCGTCAGCCAGAGTTCACCCAGCTGGATATCGAGGCTTCGTTCGTCGAAGAAGATGACATCATCGAGCTGGGCGAAAAGCTGGTTACCGAACTGTGGAACCTGATCGACGTTCAGGTGCCGACCCCGATCCGCCGCATGGCGTACTCGGAGGCCATGGCCAAGTACGGTTCGGACAAGCCGGATCTGCGCTTCGGCCTGGAACTGACCGAAATGACCGAGTACTTCGCGAACACCTCCTTCAAGGTCTTCCAGTCCGAGTACGTCGGCGCCGTAGTCATGCCTGGCGGCGCTTCGCAGCCTCGCCGCACCCTGGATGCCTGGCAGGAATTCGCCAAGCAGCGCGGTGCCAAGGGCCTTGCCTACGTATTGATCAAGGAAGATGGCGAGCTTGCTGGCCCAGTAGCCAAGAACCTGTCCGATGAAGAGAAGGCCGGCCTGGCCGCAGCTACCGGCGCAAGCGCTGGCGACTGCATCTTCTTCTCCGCTGGCAAGAAGAACGAAGCGCGCGCACTGCTCGGTTCGGTCCGTGTTGAAATCGGTCACCGCACCGGTTTGATCAAGGAAGGCGACTGGGCGTTTGTCTGGATCGTCGACGCACCAATGTTTGAAGCTGCCTCCGACGCTGTTGCCTCGGGCGACGTGGCTGTGGGCGCTGGCGCTTGGACCGCTGTGCACCACGCATTCACCAGCCCTAAGCCAGAGTTCATGGACACCTTCGACGCCGATCCTGCCTCGGCACTGTCCTACGCTTACGACATCGTCTGCAACGGCAACGAAATTGGTGGCGGTTCGATCCGTATCCACCAGCGTGACGTTCAGGAACGTGTCTTTAAGCTCATGGGCGTGACCCAAGAGCAGGCCGACACCCAGTTCGGCTTCCTGCTTGAAGGCTTCAAGTACGGCGCCCCACCACATGGCGGCATCGCACTGGGTTGGGACCGCGTATTGCAGTTGCTGACCCACTCGGAGTCCATCCGCGACGTCATCGCCTTCCCGAAGACCGGTGGCGGATTCGATCCACTGACCCAGGCACCTGCGCCAATTACCCCGCAGCAGCGCAAGGAAGCTGGCATCGACTTCAAGCCTGAGAAGAAGAAGGCCGAAGAGGCCGAAGCCAAGTAGGCTTTCGCAGCTTCAAGTAGCCGAATTGAACGTATTCATGCGTTCGATCCGGCTACTTTTTTGCATGAAATAGGCTAAAAAGTAGATTAAAGCTGGTTTTAATACTAGGTTGGTTTTCAACCTAGACTTTTAGATCCCAGGAGAGCACTTGGCCTCGGCAGAACCCAATGACATCATCGAGCTCTACCCTGAAAGCGACCGACAATGGGCGCAGGACTTCAACATCGCGATGTGGTGGAAGGAGCTGAACGATTCCCAGTGCGCAGCGGAACTGGGCAAAGTGCTGGATGCGCTCCGCGACAGCGGTCAAAGCGCAGAAGAACTCTTTGGTGATCCCGCTGAATTCGGCGAAGCCCGGGCTTTCGCGCGCCTGAATCCGCAGCAGCTTGCGGATTCGGAGATGCCGATCAACAGCAGTTTGCTGCTCCTGGCTGGCATCGGGCTCGTTGTTGGCCTGCTGTGCACCGGTTTTGGCACGTGGGTCGGATTCCGCGACGGATGGACGTCGAACTCGTGGCACTTCTGGCAACTGGCGGCGCTGACTGCAGGCACGGGAATCGCCTTATCCGGGCACCTGTGGTGGTTCTACCGTTTGAAAGGCAAATTCGCGCGATCATGGGTGCTGGGGTTGTCCGGAATTGCGGTTTCCATCGCAGCAGCCGTACTGATCGCGGTATTCGGCGGTGGAGAGGTCATGCCGCTGCCCAATTGGCTGGCGCCGATTCTCGGCATCGCCCTGGCTGTCGGTGTGTTCTGGCTGCCATGGAATGATGAGTCTGAACCAGTACGCGGTGGCGCCTGCGCTTTCACGGATCCAGAAGCGTGGTTTGCCGAAACCACTCGTTTGCTGCGCGGGCGCTACGGAATGCGAAGCAGGAAGCGGCGTCCGCTCTGGAACCTGCCCGCGAGCACTGGTCGAATATGAGCATGGAGGGCGGCGGGGCCAGCATTGCGCAAGAGTTCGGCACGCCGGGCGAATTCGCTATCGGCCTGTCAGTGAACACCGGCACAGCGCTGAAGCGACGCTGGTTACTACGCCGCCTGCTACCGCTAGCCGTAGTGGGCCTCTACAGCTTCAGCCTCGTGCCGGAGGCGATCGCCCCAGACCGCAGCGGATGGGATATCTTCTTCGCGGCGTGCCTTCTGATTTTTGTTGCGGTGACCCTCTACGAGTTGCGCCCGGCGAATCGCGCAGAATACGTAGAATCCAAGCTTGCTGAAAGGCGCGCCCAAGTCCGCGGTATGGAAGAAGGCCGCGATGAGTAAGGACTCGCCATTTCCTGGCAGCTGGCAACGCGCCATGCTCCCGATGCTCCTGCTGGCTGAGCTCTCCAACGGCCACGCTCACGGCTATGCCCTGTCCAAGTCCCTGCAAGAACGCGGTTTCGGCCCGCTCAAAGGCGCAACGCTGTACCCCGCATTGGCGAAGCTGGAAGCCGCGGGTCTCGTGGAAACCCGGTGGCAAGAAGGCCAAGGCGGGCCGGGGCGCAAGGTCTACGAACTAGCCGCCGCCGGTCGGGTAGAACTAGCCGAGCAACGAGCCAGCTTCGAGCAACTGACCAAACTGGTACAGAGCACCAGCCGCTAGGGGAGGTCTGCCGAGTCGACGATCATCGTGAACGGACCGGTATTGGTCAGCGAGACATTCATCATCGCGCCAAATGCGCCGGTCTGAACGCTCGCGCCCAGTTCCCGCAAGTAAGCCACGAAGTATTCGTACAACGGCTCGCTCACCGGCCCTGGTGCCGCATTGGACCACGAAGGCCGGCGCCCCTTGCGCACCGAGCCGTAGAGGGTGAACTGGCTGATCACCAAGAGCGGGGCATTTTTGCTGGCAGCGGAGGTTTCATCCTCCAAAATGCGCAGCTGCCAGATCTTCTGGGCGACCTTGCGCGCGGTGGCCTGATCGTCATCGTGAGTCACGCCCAGCAGGATCACCAGCCCGGGGAGTCCAACCGGCCTGTGATCTCCCCTTCAACTTCGACGTGGGCGGTGCTGGCGACCTGGACGACGGCGCGCATGGAGCAAGTCCTTTCAAGAGGCAATAGGTGTCGGCGGTGGCGTGTTGGCATGCACCGCGCGACTCCCAGAATATCGGTAGGCTTAGCAGGTGAGCGATTTGTTCGATTCCCTGTCCGATGATCCGCGCGAAGCACGCGAGCCCCAAGTCAACCGGCCGCGTCCGCCTCTTGCGGTGCGCATGCGCCCCAAGTCGCTGGATGAACTGGTAGGCCAGCAGCACCTGCTCGGTCCCGGCTCGCCTTTGCGCCAGCTTGCCGAAAACCCGGAGACCGGCTTGGCCGGTCCGGCCAGCGTGATCCTCTACGGGCCTCCGGGCATCGGCAAAACGACCATCGCCCATGTGATCGCCCGCGCTACCGACCGCAAATTCGTCGAACTCTCGGCGATCACCGCCGGGGTGAAGGACGTACGCCGGGTCATCGAGCAGGCCAAGGACGACCGCGACCTGCGCGGGGTCACCACCGTTTTGTTCCTCGATGAGATCCACCGCTTCAACAAGGCCCAGCAAGATGCCTTGCTGCCCGGGGTGGAAAACCGCGTGGTGGTGCTGGTGGCTGCGACAACGGAAAATCCGTCCTTCTCGGTGATCTCCCCGCTGCTCTCGCGTTCGCTGCTACTGACCTTGCGTCCGCTGACCGACGGTGACCTGTCGACCCTGCTTGAACGCGCCGTATCTGACGAACGCGGCTTCAACGACCAGGTGATCCTCGAAGAGGAGCAGCGCGATGCCATCGTCCGGCTGGCCCAGGGCGATGCCCGCCGCTCGCTGACCGTGCTGGAAGCTGCCGGGGCAGTGGCCTGGAACGCCGCCGGAGCTGGCGTGGCCCCGCCGGTGCAGATCACCGCGGATCACGTCCAGCTGGCCATGGACCAAGCGGTCCAGCGCTACGACAGGGACGGCGACCAGCACTACGACATCATTTCCGCATTCATCAAGTCCATCCGCGGCTCCGACGTGGATGCCGCCCTGCACTATCTTGCACGTATGCTCTCCGCGGGGAGGACCCCGCTTCATTGCCCGGCGACTGATGATTTCAGCCAGTGAAGATATTGGCATGGCCGATCCCACCGCCCTTCCCCTGGCCGTCGCCGCGGCCCAATCGGTGCAACTGACCGGCATGCCCGAAGCGCGGATCATGCTGGGCCAAGCGACCGTGCATTTGGCGACCGCACCAAAATCCAATGCCTCCTACAACGCCACCAACGCCGCCTTAGCGGATGTAGCCGAAGGCAAGGGATCCTTGGTTCCAGATCATTTGCGCGACGCACACTATCCCGGTGCCAAACAACTGGGCCACGGCGTGGGCTACATCTACGCCCATGACGCGCCACATTCCATCGCCACCCAGCAGTATTTGCCCGATGATCTAGTCGGCACCAACTACTACACGCCGACAGTTAATGGGGCCGAAAAAACCATTGGCGCCAGGCTCACCCGGCTGCGTGAAATCATTCGCGGCAAGGACCCGGTACGAGGTAAAAAGCAGCGTTAATTGTGCGCTAGAACTCAGCGCCAGGCGTACTGGTTTCGTGTAGACTTGATCTTTGGCTGGCAAGCCATGCCCAGAATGCGAGCGATCGCGTACTGGAGCAGGGTTGCAGTGTAGCAGGGACGCGACGCCCACACACTCTCCATCCTGGAGGCCAGTAGATACCGTCGCTGATCGAAAGGGACACATTAATGGCTAACGCCCGTGCCCGCCGCACCGTACGCCTTTCGCGTGCGCTCGGCCTTGCATTGACCCCTAAAGCTGAAAAGTACATGGAGCGCCGTCCATACGGTCCAGGCCAGCATGGCCGCGCCCGTAAGAAGCAGGACAGCGACTACGCAGTACGTCTGCGCGAAAAGCAGCGTTTGCGTGCCCAGTACGGCATCCGCGAAGTTCAGATGCTGAACGCATTCAAGGAAGCTAAGCGCCTCGGCGGCCAGACCGGTGACAACCTGTTGGCACTGCTCGAGTCCCGCTTGGATGCTTTGGTTCTGCGTGCAGGCTTCGCTCGCACCATCCAGCAGGCTCGCCAGCTGGTTGTGCACCGTCACATCCTGGTCAACGGCCAGCGTGTTGACCGTCCGTCCTTCAAGGTACAGCCGGGTCAGCTGATCCACGTACACGAGAAGAGCGAGAAGATGGTTCCTTTCCAGATGGCTGCAGCAGGTGAGCACGCAAAGGTGCTTCCAGCTGTTCCTAGCTACCTGGACGTAAAGCTGGAAGCCCTTCAGGCTACCTACCTGCGCGCTCCTGAGCGTGCAGAGATCCCAGTGACCTGCGAAGAGAACCTCGTGGTCGAGTACTACGCACGCTAATACCTGATCCCTTATAAACAAAGGGATCCAGCTTAGCTGTGGCGGTTTCGTGGCGGTCTAACCTAGTTAGGCCGCCACAACTGTATCTGAAACAGCAGCCATTGCCGACCCGTCACTGTCCCACATATGCGCGTAAGTCCGCAAAGTTTCGTTAGCATCCTTATGCCCCAGACGCGCTGCCACAGCCACAGGCGAGAAGCCATGGGAGATCAGTACGCTCGCATGGTAGTGGCGTAGCTGATGCCAGCCTGGCCCGATCTCCGGTAGCGACTTGCGCGCCTTCACCCACACGGCCTCGTACTTCCAAATCTGCACGACCCCTCGGCGTGAAACAGTCGCCCCTCCGGCCCGGAAGCATTGCAGAGCTCCAAAAGAATATTCCGCATCACCGGTCCGAAACTCACGCTCCGTCGCGAAGACTTGGTCTTTAGTGGCCCACGGACGAGTTCTCCGGTTCGACGGCTTGCGTCTTGCAGTGTCAAACGAATGACACTATTCGGAAAATCAATGTCCTGCTTGGACAAGCCAAACAACTCGCTCGGTCGCAACCCCGTCGCCGCTCCGACGCGCATGGCCGTGGCGTACGGCTCCGGAACCAGTTTGATCAACTGATCTAGAGTCTCCTTGCTGAACTGAAAATTCTTACTCTCCACCTGCGGCAAGCTAATCTTCACGCACGGGGACTCGCGGATGATCTTCTCGAATACGGCTTCTTTGAATGCCTGGCGCATATACGTGTAGTAGAGCCGTGCGGTTGACGGAGCCATCCCGTCTGCAATCCATGAGTTGATGGTGGCTTGAATGTCCTCTCGTTTGATCTCCGTAAGGTAGCGGTCAACGAAGGCGGGGAGAATCCTTTTGCGGCCGGCAGAGTCGATCATGCGAAGTGAGCTGGCCCGCTGGTGTGTTTGTTGTTGACGCCACTTATCCCAGAAGTCTTTGAACAGCATGTCGGCTTTGAGCCCGTGTGGGTTCAGGGTGTAGTCGGTGGTTTTGCTGTCGAGCCATGCTTGGGCTGCGTCTTTGTAGTCGAAGGATCGCTTTGTCACGTTGTCGGTGCCGTCGGTCCATATGGCTTGCCAGCGCTTTCCGGATCCATACCTCGTGGTTCGGCTTCGGTCTTTTCGGTGCCAGAGGTCGTTTATCCTTCCGGTTGCCATGGTGTCTCCTGTTTTTGGGTGCGCTTTAGTAGGCGCATGTATGCGTGGATGTCTCGGGGGAGCACGTCGAGTTCGTTGGCTAGGGCGGTTGCTGTGCCGTAGATCAGTGATGCTTGGGTGAACTGGTCGTGTTGTATTAGCCAGGACGCTGAGAGTTCCTCTGCAGCGCGTTCTTGGCGAGGCGAGTAACCTGCGTGTCCAAGTACTGCGTGCGCGGTCTCGTGAGAGAGCGTGGAGCGTCGTTGAATTGGTGCGAGGCGCGGTCGGAGTGCGATGGTGTGCGTAACTAGGTCGTAGGCTCCCCAGAGGTTATTGGGGAGGTTCGCCTCTATGACTCGTGGGCGTATCCGCGAAAGAATTTCTTCGAACATGTGTTCGAATATAGTTGAGTCCTACGACACTTTAGGATTCAAGTAAGCGGATGTTACGACTCTGGCAACTGTTCCGGATCGATGCCCTGGTCACCCTTATCAGCTGCGGCGCGATGAACCGGGAAAAGCTCATGGACATCTGCTGTCGCACCCTGTTTCGAGTCATCTGTGGCTACTGTGTGCTGCTGGTCGCGTTCTAACCATCGTTGCAACTCACGGGAGGTTGATCTTAGGAGCTCTTGTGATTCGTAGGGGAGACGACCGGCGCCGACCAGGGTAAGGTCTGCCGGGTTTTCGGCCTCGATGTAGATTCCAAGCGTTCTAGCTGCAGCAAGCACTAGATCCCTTTGAGGGACATTTAGTGCGCGAGACAGTCCTTGGAATGTTTCGGGGTCAGGCATCCGGGTAAACCCTTTAGTCAAGAGCTTCTGAAGTGACCTACCAGTGGGTGCTCCGCCAGATAATTTCTCGATGGCGTCGTAGCTCTTGTCCGCCTTCAGTCGGAGGACTAGTTGTTGGAAGTTTTCGGCTTGGTTGTGATCCATGGCTTCAAGTTTTCCTTTGGTTCCTAGCGACTTCAAACGTATCGGAGGGCAATGCGCCTACCGGTAGGCGGTACTCAAAATTCTAGTTTGCGCCTACCAAATAATCGTCAGTTTCCGACTCTAGGTTGAGGGCATAAGCAAATAAACGCCTATTGGTTGTTGACACACCGCCTACCGGTAGGCAATACTGTTTTTGCAGCAGAAACCAAAACGATGCCTACCGGCTCATACGAAAGGATCCCAGATGTCCCCCTGGAAGCAACGCAAACGATATGCGAAAGGAAGCTATATGCGACTCAAATCAGTCGACCTACTGCGAGCGTTCGTTGTCACAAAAGAAGACATCGAGGCATACAAGGCAGGCAAGCCAATTGAGCAGAAAATCTCACAACGCCACCTGGCAGAGAAGGTCAATGTTCACCCCAGTTTCATCAATCACCTAACCTCGGGCCGCAAGAAATCTTGCGAACCACACACTGCCGAAAGCATTGCTGAAGCACTTGGTGTGCCAGTGAATGTAATTTTTTACCCGAAGAACCAACTGTCAGGCGGCAAAGTAACCAACGTCAGCAGACGGTAGCCGCATAGAGAAAGGACACGCCGGTGACTGCACAACCAATGGCACTCGAAGACACCACATGGCGCGAAGACGCACTGGACATCGTTGAACGCTGGGCCACGCAAGGCCGGCGGTTCACAGCAGACGACCTCCGCGAGGAAATGCGGCGTCCAGCACCGCACAAGAACATGGTCGGCTCAATCTTCACCACGGCTCAGCGACGCGGATGGATCGCAAAACACGCTAACGCCACAAGCCGAGTCAAATCCCGCAATGGCGGACACCAATACGAATGGATCGGAAAGACCTGGAGGGATCACCTTGGCTAACAGAGACGACCTACTCACGGTTCCGGAGGCAGCAGACCGGTTGCGGTCTCACCCGGAAACGGTGCGGAAGATGCTACGTCGTGGCGACCTGGTCGGAATCAAGTTTTCATCGGCTAATCGTGGCGGTACGTGGAAGATCCGCGAATCAAGTATTGAACGGTTCCTTCGCCGGCATGAGCACGCAGCATGAGCCGGTGGATGGAACGCAAAGGGTTGAAGCTCACCAGTCTGGGGGAGCGGGTGCTGGTCTCAATGATCGGACTAGGAATCATCGCGATGTGCGGTACGGCATTCCTTATCGAATCAGTCATCAACTTTCAGATAGGTGCATAGGTCATGAGCCTGACATTTAACGAAGCATCACACCGCTACAAGCTCGACAGCAAACCGGTCACCGGTGTCACGACCATCCTCGGTGGAGGCATTCCGAAACCAGCACTGGTCTGGTGGGCGCCAGGCGTAGTTGCCAAATGGGTTACTGACCCTGCCAACGCTGACAAGCTCACCGAGCTACTCGCCGGCGATACTGATCAGTCGGTCAAGTTTATGCAGGCGCTCCCTAATAAGGAACGTGACATCGCTGCCGAGCGTGGCACTGAAGTGCACGACCTCGCTGAGAAGCTCGCCACCACAGGCGAAGTCGAAGCACCCGAGGACCTCGTGGGGTTCGTCGAGGGATACATGGACTTCTTGGACGAATGGCAGATCACGCCAGTGCTTGTCGAAGTTGTGTTGGCAAGTCGTGAGCACTGGTTCTCCGGCAAGGTCGACCTCCTGGCTACGTCGCCACTGCTCATGTCCCAACCGGATATTGATGCGGGCAAGTTGATCCAGATTGACCTGAAAACATCCAAGGGCGTGTATTTCGAGACCGCGTTGCAGACCGCAGCGTACTCCCGTGCCGAGTTCTACATGGACGGCGACAAGGAAGTCCCCATGCCTGAGGTTGTGAAGACGTTCGTCGCTCACGTAACACCGATGGACCGGGAAGGCATCAACGCCCGGTACGAAGGTAGCCCACTAGGTACGAGCCTTTACCCGCTGGCAACGTCTCCCGCCGAGATTGACGAACACTTCCAACAGTTCCTCCACGCCAAAGCAGTCCACGAGGACGCGAAAGCGCGAGGCAAGAAGAAGCTCGAACCGATCAACCGCCCAACCGAAATGAAGGTCGCAGCATGAGTGCCTACAAGTTCAAGTGCGAAGTTCAAGACCAACAGCTCGACCTCTACTACGAGGACGAAGCTATCGCTATCGACATGGGACCCACCGATGACAACCGGACGTGGGGAGCCTCCCCGAACTGGATCGTCCCGGATTCGAAGTCATCATCCCAGTCGACAGCGCTGAACACATGGTCAAGGTCCTGCAAGACATGATCACCGAAATTCGGGCACGACAAGCCCGAGCAGCCTAACCAACACATCTAGGAGTCAACCCAAATGAGTATCCAACCATTCAACCCAGCCGGCGAAATCGCCAACCCTGCAGTCCTACCAACGAGCGCGGGAACCATTCAGCTCGCTGAATGGGCTGCAGAACTCGGTGCAGCTCACCAGCTCGGAACCGCCCTCTGCAAGACGGCATTCGTTCCCAAGGACTTCGTGGGCAAGCCCGAAGCAGCAGCCGCTGCAATCCTCACCGGCAAGTCCGTAGGCCTCGACCCAATGAATGCCCTCGCAAACATCTTCGTTGTTCACGGTCGCCCAGCAATGTACGCCCGCACAATGGTCGCCTTGGTCATGGCGCAGGGGCACGAGATCGTACGGACCGAAGCAACCAACGAATCTGTGACCATCAGCGCACGCCGTAAAGGACAGGAACGGTGGAGCGACTTCACCTGGTCCATTCAGCGTGCCAGTCAAGCCGGATACACGAGTAACGCGAAGTACAAGACCGACCCCATCGCCATGCTCACTGCCAAGGCTCAGGCCGAAGCCTGCCGAGTCATCGCCCCTGACGTGCTGGCAGGTATGCCGTACAGCGCCGAAGAGATGGAACTGGAAGACATGGGCGAGACTACACAGCCTGCCGAGGCGCCGGCGAAGACACGAAAGCTCACTCGCAAGCCTGCAACCAAGAACCCTGACCCAGCACCTACGACGGTGGCCGAACCGGTGGCAGACGAATCAACAGGCGAGATGCAAGACGACGGCCCAGCAGCGGTTCTCGAAACTGACTGGGATGCAGAGCTTGCACAGACCGAGGGGGACCGAGACGCCTTGATTTCCCTTTGGAACCGTGCGGTTGCTGAGGGCGCCCCGGCTGAGGTGGTGGACCGGATCACCGAAGCCGGATCCAAAACCATCCAGCAGTAACACCAAACCAACACCCGGTGGGTGCCCAGTCTGACGGGCTGCGCACCCACCAACAACAAGTAGGAGTCAAACATCATGAAGGTCATCAGCCTTACCACAACCAACTACAAGCGTGCCAAGCACGTAGAGATCAAACCAGATCCAGAGGGAAACCTGGTCATCGTTGCCGGGAAGAACGGGCAAGGAAAATCCAGTGTCTTGGACAGCATCTCTGCAGCACTTGGTGGCGCCAACAGCAAGACCACGCCGAAGCCAATCCGTGACGGTGAAGATCGGGCAGAGATCGTGCTTGAAACTGAGGAATTGACGGTCACCCGTGTCTTCACCCCATCTGGTTCCCGACTGACCTTGACTAGCAAGGACGGCGCGAAGTACCCGAAGGCGCAGGCGAAGCTGGACGAGCTCGTGGGTGATTTGTCCATGGATCCGCTCGCTTTCACGTTGCTGGATGACAAGAAGCAACTGGCACAGCTTTTGGAACTGGTGGAGTTGCCGTTTGACCCGGACCAGTTGGAAGTCGAACGCAAGCAGGCGTTTGACGAACGCACCGCAGTGAACCGACGGGTAAAGGAATTCGAATCTGCTCTCGCACAGTTCGGTGAACTGCCGGACGCTGTGCCGGCAAATGAAGTCAGCGTTTCCGAACTGCTGGGGGAATACCGGAAGTTAGAAGCCGCTCAGCAGGAGAGCGACAGGTACCTGACCGACCTCAATGAATCTCAATACAAGGTGCAGGAGCTTGAACGACAACTCGCGGCAGCCCGAAAGCACTTCGATGATGTGTCCGCACTCGTGGCTAACCAGTCCGATTACAAGGCAGATCTAGAGCGCATGCGAACGCAGATCGACGGCGCGGAGGAAACCAACCGTCTCGTGCGTAAAGCCAAAGAACGCGGGTCGCTGTCATTCCAGCACGAAGCAGCCAAGGGCCAAGCAAACTCATTGACCGCGAAACTCGACGAAATCGCCAAGACCAAAGCCGACGGCCTCGCAAGTGCATCGTTCCCAGTGGACGGCCTCGGCTTCACCGAAGACGGAGTCACCTACCAGGGCGTGCCGTTCAAGCAAGCATCCAGCGCCGAACAGATCCGCGTATCCATGGCAATGGCCATCGCACTGAACCCAAAGCTAAAGGTCATCCGCATTCAGGACGGTTCCTTGCTGGACTCTGACAGCCTCGCACTGATCGAGGAAACAGCACAGGAGCACGGATACCAAATCTGGCTCGAAGTAGTCGGAGACGACATCGAAGACGCATACACAATCATCGACGGAGAGGTGGCCTAACCATGGCTGGCGAAACCCTTATCACTGTAATCGGCAATCTGACGGCGGATCCGGAACTGCGTTTCACGCCTTCGGGTAGTGCGGTAGCTAACTTCACGATTGCTTCGACTCCGCGTACCTTTGACCGCCAATCGAATGAATGGAAGGACGGCGAAGCACTGTTCCTCCGGTGTTCAGTGTGGAAGGAAGCAGCCGAGAACGCTGCGGAAACCCTAACTAAGGGGATGCGTGTTATCGCGACAGGCTTCTTGAAGTCACGTTCCTACGACACCAAAGAAGGCGAACGCCGAACCGTCATGGAACTGGAAATTCAGGAAGTCGGCCCATCCCTTAGGTACGCGTCAGCGAAAGTCACTCGTACGGCACGAGGAAACGGTGAAGGCGCTGCAGGACGCACACCAAACAACAACAATGCCGGCTGGAACAACAGTAGCGGTGGCTGGGGCAACCCACCCGCACAGGAACCACCGTTCTAAACCAATGGCCAAGCAACTAGTTTGCCCACGTTGTAAACGCCCCGCAGCCAACCACTCAGTCCCGCACTGCACAAAGCGTTTGTGCGGTTGGTTGATCTGCAAAAAGTGCTCACTCACCTATGAGATTCCAGCGAAGCACTAACCCGAAGTAAAACACAGGGTGGTCTGGCCAGTAGTCGGACCAGGCCACCCAACCAACACCACTCAGGAGAACCAATGCGAACCATCACCTTGTACACCACCCAGAACTGCCAGCAGTGCCGAGGGACCAAAAGGGTCCTAGACCAATCCAGCGTCGAATACGTGACAGTTCAAGCAGACGCAGCTGACGCACATGAGCTTGCTGAAGCTATTCGTGGACGTGCTGACGAGCTCGGCGTACCAGCGACCATGCCTTATGTGACCGTGTACGACGACGACAACGAACTAATCGCTGACTGGTTCGGTTTCCAACCCGGAAAGATCACTGACTTTGCACTAGTACGAGACGAGGACGCAGCGTAATGGGTGTCTTTCAAGCTGTATGGCCAGTGCTAGACGCTGAGATTCCGGAGAAAGATTTGCTTGCTGAAGCTATCGAAGACCTACCAAAGGTTGCACGACGGCATGGGGTAATCACGATTGGTAAGCCACGGGTCGATATCCGACAGGGCAGTGAGATGCCTGGTACGGCTGGGGCGAAGCTCGTTGTGGTTGCTGAGTCTTCGGTCGTTGATCCGGCGCCTATTCAAGTTTTGGATGTGAAGTTTGCTCGCACGTGTGATCGGTGCGGGGTTGAGAAGAACGCTGTTTGGGGTGTGGACGAGTACTTCTGCAAGGACTGCAAGCGGTTTGTGAAGGCTGACGGCTGGTTGGAGCAAGCATCATGAGCGCATGCAAGAAATCATGCTGCTGGACTCCGTTTCAAGTGTGCGCTACCAAAAAAGAATGCAGTTGCCATATGAGTGAGAAGTCGATTTATGAGCGGTTGACTGCGCTTGAGGTTGAGCGTGCTCAGTCGGTTATGAAGTCCAGGTGGAAGAAGTGAACTATATGCCAGCCGTTGGGGATCTGGTCAAGCACACGGTCTATCAACCAGATGCTGAGCCTAAGACGCAGATCTACAAGCCGACCACAATCATGTTGGTTCGTGGCGTGACTGAGAACTATCGCGGTGTGCAGGATCTGACTCGATACTGGCTGGCTGATCCTCGCCGGCCTAATGACGAATCGCGTTTCTCGTGGACCGAATCCGATTGGGCTGACGTTGAACCCGCCGCCGAAGAACTTGGGAGGTTGTTCTGATGATCGCCGGACAGTTAGACATCTTCGACCTGATCGAAACTGACAAGCCAACCGTCATTCCGCTGGATGCTCTCAAACCGGTTATCGACGCTGGAACGTTTCATCATCCTGGAACGCCCGAGGCGCTCGAAGAAAAGTTGCTGGCGTTCCGAGAGGATCACAAGAAGCGTGGCTTCAGGTGGAAAACCTATGTCGGCTGGGCGACGTATTACGAAACGTCAGGTGTGGGATCTGATCACAAGTCAGCAAAGTTCAGCTCGATTCTTCACTGTCCCCACAACGTAGAGGATTGGTGCTCGTGCGTGAAGTGGCACGTATCTCGGGTCTACTGCGCTGGGTGCAATTGGTGGTCAGGGATTCACGTAAGCACGAGTGACGCGGTGCATGAGTACTTGGATCACTGCTGGCCGGGATGGCGGGATCTGCCAGTCCTTGAGGGAAAAACGGTTGGTTACCAAAAGAAGTTCAACCTCCCGGCTGACTATCCCAAGGAATTCATGGTCACCGGAGCACCTCTGTTGGACTGCCGAGGCAATAGCCGAACGGCAACACGCGACGTGCCCGGCGGTAACCAGTTCGGAGGCTACCAGGTAGCAATGAGTCAGGACTGCGAGCAGCACAACCAAAAGGGGAGAAGTGACCGCTCAACCGCATCCGCATTGTTCCCCACGCCCCATCTGCCCAGACCCCTCCTGCAAGAAAGTCTGGGCACCAGACAAACGCACAGCCAAACAACTCCGAGCAGAAATCATCGCCGAAAAAGAACAGCCGCCGAACCTGTCCGATACTACGAACACGCCGGCGGCTGGCACTGGACCAGGCAAGTTGATAGGCCCGCTCAAAGCGCAAGATTTAGGACAATCTAGTCAAGGTTTCCATAGACGTAGAAGCCATTTATCTCTTCTTTGGAGTCCATTACCATGAACAACTCTTCTTCGTCTGTAACACCATTCTTATCCGCAAGCGCTAGCCAGCGACGAATGTCTCCGACCGTGGCCCTGCCCTCGCCGTTCTCCTCAAAAAATTCGATATCAATTCGCAAGCCAACAGCCACGATCAACCCCCCAATGAATAGACAATGATGACCTCAATCATGCCAGAGAGGGACGACAAAATGAGTGCCAAGGACGAACGGCCCTGGATCAAGCTATCCATCGACTATCTCGACAACCCAAAGATCGACGGACTCAGCGACCAGGCAATCCTCTTGCACCTATCTCTTATGCTCAGAGCAGCCCAACAACGATCCGGCGGGAAGGTTTCAGCACGAGTCGCAGAGCAACGAGGGAAGATCACGCTCAAAGAACTCACCGATGGAAAACTGCTCGTCAAAGAAGACGCAAAAACCTATCGGATCCACGACTACGAGAAGCACCAAACCGTGCACGAACTATCCAAAAAACGGGCCATTTCAGGCGCCCGTGGAGGGCACACGAAGAACCACAAAAACAAGGGGATTTTTGCTACAGATTGCGAGTACTGCCAAGAAGATACAGGAGAACGAGAGAAATCCCAAGTCATCCCAGAAGAACCACCATTCTAACCGCCTAGCAAAAGTAGCAAAATTCTAGCAAATGCCACCCTGGCTAGACACAAAACCCCAAGTCGCCAACTAGCAAACACAGTGGCAGAACTTAAGAAGTTAAGAACCTACTTACGTAGGTGGCAAAACCAACGGACACTCTTGGTTCAGTTTTAAAAGAAATGGCTAAAGAAAATCGTCGATCGTTGAGTACTTAAACGCGAGACGCCAAAACGATCGACCGTAAGGAGACACCTAAAAATGATCACCGAACAACAAGCCATCACCCTAGCCAACCTCCTCGCCATGATCCGCCCAGGCGACTGGCGACCACAACAACTCACAGACCTGTTCTACGAGCACCGCACCACCACCCACCCGTTCAACGACATCGCAGAAGTCGCCATCCGAGCAGCAAACAACCCCGACATCAAATCACCCAACGTGATCTTCCTCGACGGAAAACACTGGAACCTAGGAAGAAACACCAAAAGACCAAAAAACCCTCCATGCGCCGAGCACGCCGGCGAAGACGCACACACCTGCCGATGCTGCCAAGCAGACATCCTCCTCGGAGAACGGCCACCACACATGATCGGCAAACGAATCCACCCAGCAGGCAAACCCAACGCCTTCGGAGTCCAAGCCGTCAAACACGCACTCCAAGCACTCAAAAGCCCCGAGAGCGATGTTGAAGCATCCGAAACAACCCGGGGCGTAGCCCCATTCTAAAACTTTTATTTGCAACCAACACCAACCAACAGACGGTGAACCACCGTTATTCGGGCAGAAATCGTGTCTAGGCGTGATTGTGACACCCTGGGCGGGTGGTTTCCCCGTTCAACCTCCTGAAAGGCTCTCAAAATGGATTCTGTGCCCTCCGGCGAATTCCGGTTGGAACTTCCGAAGCTTGCCGACTGGCTCAACCTCAATGTGAATCTCCATTGGGCGCCACGGAACAAGCGTGTCCAGGCTTGGCGACATGGTGCGCACATTATGTCCCGGCAGGCCAAGCTCCCGAAAGGCCTGCAGCGCGTACGAATTGACGCTTATGTGTGGAAGTCATCGAAGCGCGCTTATGACCCACATAACCTGATGCCCACGCTGAAGCCCGTGGTTGATGGCCTCGTCGACTATGGGCTGATTCCAGACGACAACACCACCCACCTGGCCGGCCCGTTCATCCACCATGGCGGGTACGGGACCGAGAAGCTGGTGCTAGTTATCAAAAATCTGGAACCGCTTCACAATGGTTGCTATACCAACTAACAGACGGTAGTCTGACAACCAGCAGCAGAAGTATTGATCGTCCCACCATCTGAGCGTGGGGCACCAAGGGGAACCATCATGAGCAATCAAATCGTGCAGCGTGAGCCGCGTGTCTATCCGACGGAATCAGTCGAGTTGATCATGGACAACTACACCGATGACGCTGACTGGTGCGCACCAATCAACGGCGACATGCTCGCCTACTACCGCCACGAATACCCCGACTACGACAGCTTCCCTGTCGGCATCTACCTGGTCTAAAGGGGGCAGTGATGACAATCATCCACGCATTCATCACCAGCGTGAAACGCCTGATCCTCCGCCTAACCGACTGGCTAGCCGAAACTAACGAAGAAACCAAAGAAAACGAGGACGACGAATGAGCAACCTTTTCGACCCAACGCCAGGCCAAGACTATGGACTGTGCAAGACCTGCAACAAGCCGATCCCCACCGAGGATGACAAAGGAAAGCACTGGGCTGGCGACGGTGAAGGCCACTCCATCAGCATCTTGAACCAATCACGTGCCGACAGGATCGAGCGGCACATACAGCAGGAAATCGAAGACGCTTTGCAGTCTGCGTTCTCCGCGATTGATGACTACCTTGTGCGTGGCCATTTCACCGAGGAAGAAGTCACCAAAGCTATGCAAACGATCCACTTTGAAGTAGATGACGGCTGGCGAGAGTACAGCAATGAGTGAGAACGGTTTGCACAAGATCCCGGCCATGCGTGCCGCGTTGGTAGCGATCCAAGAACTGCACCATCCAAACAGTGACTACGGGTACCCAATGATGTGCAGAAATTGCGCACATGGTTGGCCTTGCCCGTCTCGCAAGCTGGCCGACGAAGGACTCGGAGGTGAGACCCGTGGCTAAGTGCACCTGTTTCGAGTTGCCACCTGAGATGTGGACTACGCACTACGGGGCAGTGGAGCCCGGTTCAACGCATGAACCTAACCCGGATTGCCCTGAACACTTCCGCAAACCCCTTATCGTCTCGATGACGGCACATGGTCAGACGGAGTGGACCGCACGAGCATGATCAAGCTTCACAAATTCCAAATCGAGAACCCGAGTCGCCCCATTGTCATCCAGACATGGGATCAGCGGCCAGACGGCGGATATGACTGGGTGGCTATCGAATCCAAATACGGGGAGCCCGAGTATTTCCCGACCCACACTGAAGCTATCGCCTACGCCGACCGTATGGCACGAACCAACCAAGGAGAAAACAAATGACTAGCATCCCGCTAAACCCGGACGCGCTCGAAGTGGCGTGTGATGCGGTAATTGATGCGTCTTTCGGCCAAGAGTTGCCGGAAGCGCCTATTGACCTCGCTACCGCTGCCGTGTCCGCTTATCTCGGCGTCGCCCAGCCGGTAGTGAACAGTGTGGACTCTCAGTCCACCCCGGAAGGTCACTATGACGCATGGCGGGATACCGGAGACGTCTACACGCAGCGCAAGGGCTGGACGCTCACCTGCCTGTGGTGCGGTTCTGAGTTCACCGGCGCCACCAAATCCGAAGCGCTCAAAGGCTACCGGGGCCACGAGGAAAGCATCATGCGGGCACTGCGCGAAGCTGACGCTGAACGGGCCAAGAACCGCCCAACGGTGAACGATGCCTAGGCATAGCGAACGGGGCCTCACCCCGAAAGGTAAGACCCCGTTCTGTCGCGCAAATTACGCCTTCTTGCGTGTGATCAGTCCCCAGATAACGAGGACGATCAGCGAGCCGCCGATGGCCAGCAACCAAGTCGAAAGCGACCAGAACGAGCTGATATCCACGTTGAACAAAGCGGAGCCGATCCAACCACCCACAACGGCACCAACAACACCAAGCACCAGGGTAGCGAGCCAGCCGCCACCCTGCTCACCAGGCTTGATCGCCTTAGCGATCGCACCAGCAATAAGGCCTAAAACAATCCAACCAATGAAACCCATAACTTCCTCCTGTTGGGATCGAGTGACTTCGTTCAGCATCAGGACTGAGATGCACAAGGGAAAACAATACAGGTCGAAGCACAGAAATTACTAATCAAAAACATAGGAGAAGATTCCCATGAGCGCTAATGAGAAGCACGCAGCCACCTACCACTGCGGAGAATACACGCCGACAACTGAGCAGGTGCGAGAGGCGTGCATACTCGGGCACTACCCGTTGCCGAGCGTGAAGCAACGAACCGACTTGGGCGCAGACTTCGACCGTTGGCTTGAAACCGTTCGCGCCGAAGCAAAAGCAGAAGCGCTCAACGAGGTAGCCAACGCTTTTCAATACAAGGCATGGAACGAACTGATCCAGGGCAGCCTGCAAGACCGGTTGCGCGTTGCTCAGCCAATCACGGCATGGCTCCGTGCTCGCGCTAACCAGTACAAGGAGGAACCAGCCGATGGTCGTTAGAGTTACGGCTGAGAACCTGGGCAAAGCGATCAAACGATACAAAGGCGACCCCACCTACGCCCCAGGGCAAGAGCGCGGCGGGAAGCTGATCTGCGGCGCCAAGAAGCGCGGCAAAGACGAAGCTTGCGGATCCTCACCAATCCAAGGCGGAGTACGGTGCGGACGACACGGTGGTAATAGCCCGAAAGCTAAAACAGCGGCAGAAGCAAGGATCGCGGAACAAGAATTGAACCACGCCATAGGCACGCTCGGAATCACCGACAAATACCCTGACGTCGACCCAGCCCAAGCACTGCTCCAAGAGATCCGGATCAGTCACGCGCACGTCCAATGGCTTCGCACCAAGGTAGCTGAGGTCGAACCCAACGAACTTGTATGGGGGATAACAAAGACTGAGGTCGGTATCGGTGCCCAAGGCCCAGTGGATATGACCGTTCAGGAAGCCGGATTCAATACCTGGTACACGCTCTACACGAAAGAGCGTGAGCACTTCGCCAAGCTCACCACCTTGGCCTTGAAAGCTGGTATCGAGCAGCGTCGCATCGAACTGGAAGAGCAGAAAGCCGAACTCGTCGTGGTCGCGTTGAAACAGATCTTCGCCGCGTTGAACCTCTCCAAGATCCAAGCCGACATGCTCCCCACCATCGTCCCCAACGCCCTACGCCAACTCACCGGAGGAACACCATGAGCACCACCCGCGAAGCCCGCCACCTATCAGGCGCAGACCTCGGCAAAACCATCAGCTACAAGATACTCGACCCAGAAACCCGCGAAACCATCACCCACACCGGGCGGCTGGTCAAAGCAGACCACCAACTGAACCTCATCGAAGACACCAGTCTCTGCGACCCGCACCCCACCTACAGCCTTGGCGAACCAGCCTTCCGAATCGAACTGCTCAGCGCAGGAACATTCATCACCGCCAACCTAAGCCCAGACCACCCCATCACCATCACCGGCGAACCATCCCCAACAGGGCTAGACCTACACCGATCAGTACTCGACCAGAACGAATAGGATTGGGGCATGGCCTCCACAGACAAATTGATTTGCGAGATCTCAACTACAGACCCGTTGCAGGTCGCATGCCAAATGCCAGACGCTTCGTGGATAGAAATACTCTCTGGGGTTGGCTCGGCGCTCGGGACGCTCGTGGCAGCACTCGCAGCCGTGTACGGCGTCTACGAGGCATTCAAACAGCGCGATCGGGCTGACAGATTAGACAAGAAAAACACTTTACGCAATGCATCTGGACGGTACTTCGAAGCATTGAGCAACTTAGTCGAGGCATCTGAAGGGGAACGATTCAAAGCAGGCGGATCGGTACACCGTGAACTGTTCGATTTTTCTAATTTGTTAGCCGACGGAGATATGTACCAAAAACGCTTTGCGGAATCACTAAACATTGTCACAGGGCCGATAATCAACGACCTTGTGTGGGCATTGGAACCGTTTGAAGGGGCGACGGATGCTGAAAAAGTGAGATATGAGGTCAGGATTTCAAGCGCCCGGAGCTTGATAGAAACCGTGGCCGAGCAAGCGCAGTCAGCATTTAGCGTGGTCATGAATGTGGAATCCATAGAGACCAAGGAAGGAAGAGTGTCCTTCTTTGAACGTCGGGCGACGAGTTTGGCGAGTCAGCTCACTGAGGGCTCGAAAAAAGATCGGGGTAATAAATGACGTGCCTAGCATGTGAGTACATGACCGCTGAGGGTCTGCATCTCTGCAATCAGTGTGATGCCCGATTCCGTGCAGTGTTGGATCGTGTGCCTGCGACGTTGCGGACTGCGCAGGCCACGCTGTCGAACATGAGCGTGCAGCCGCGGGTCGGGTCCGCTGGCACTAGCGCCCCGGGTGCGCCGTTGAACCTGGACATGGCCGAACGCCTCGGAGAGTACGAACGCCGGCTAACCGAGCTCGCGCACTGGGTGAACGGGCGGGAGGAACCGAACCGCTTGCGGATCTTCACCACCACGTTCCACGCTGCCGAGTACCTCAGAGCCGTGGCGCACACGATGCGGAAACGCGAGTATGTTGGCGACATCTATCTAGAGTTGCGTGACCTTGAACGGCGGGTACTCTCCGCAGCAGACAGGCCACTTGTGAAGCGTCCACTGGGGGAGTGCGGGGCGCTCAACCTGAACACCGAGGGTACCGTCACCCGTTGTGATGGCATTGTCGAAGGCCACGAAACAGCCACCACAGGCCGATGTAAAGAATGCCACCGCGAACACGACCTAACCGACCGCATCACCGAACGCTTCGCCGAAGCTTGGCACCATGTCGCACCACTCGCCGTCGTAGTCCGAGCGCTGAAAGATGCCGGCTACTCGATCAACTACGAACAAGCTAAAAAGTGGGCTCAACGCGGCAAACTGCACCCAAGGTGCGACCTCACAACACGGCAGGAGGGCCACTCGCCGGCCGAGGTTCTCGGCGTTTTGCGATCAATACCGCGTGATAAGCGTTAAAGTACCAACCGAAAGTTGATTTAGTTGCGAATTGTCCCTAGGATGAAATCAAGATCGGAGCAGTGTAAGAACCCAAAGATTTGCTCACACCCCCACAGGTGGGCAAAACGGTGTCAAAGCTGGAATCTGCTGCAAACCGATACCGTGGCGAGTGAGCCGAACATTGATCCTGTTCAGGCCGACACAATGACCCGCGCCAGCTTCGGCACCAATAACTAAATAGCCCCTGAGGAACACGAGACCCAGGGGAGCGACTGTAGCTCAGGAGTAGAGCCAAGGTGCGCAGGTGCAACTCCTGCCAGTCGCACGAGGGGTCCCTGCCAACCCGCACGACTCCAATAGTCGCGCAGGGCGCTAAGACTGGACAAGATCCGAAACTGTAAAAGTTCGAACGGGTATCCAGATCTGCCCCACACACTCTTGACGGCGCGACCCCTAACCAAAAATTGATGCGAGTAGGCCAGCCGCCGTCAATGAAACGCCAGTCACAGATTTCCAACTATCGTCCGGCAAAGCGCTAACATAGCGTGAGCAGCAATCAAGCGTAGGAGGAAATGTGTTGACCAGCGACATTGACATTCGCCTGGCTCTTGATTCACAACTGCAGGGCAAACATGGGCAAAATCCTGACGTGCTTATTCGACACGAGCTCGGCGTAGATATGGGAAATAGGCGGATCGATCTCGCCGTTCTAAATGGACACCTCGCCGGGTGGGAAATCAAGAGCGATAAAGACACTCTAAAGAGATTGCCGGAACAAGCGGAGGCCTTTTCGAGGGTCATGGACTATCTCACGATAGTGACCACTTCTAAGCATCTAGATAAGTGCGCAGCCATTGTTCCGCCGCACTGGGGTATCCAAGAAGCAATTAGTGGGCCCGGCGGGATCCGGATTGTCACCCGCAGGGCCCCTAAAATAAATCGACAGACAGATCCTTTCTCCATGGCTCAATTGCTGTGGCGCGATGAAGCTTTGGATGAGCTCAAACTGCGAGGGCAAGCTCGGGGGCTTAGTGCGAAACCCAGATACACGATTTGGCAGCGACTATCAGAAGTAGTTCCTAAAAAGAATTGCGCTCTATTGTCTTGAGTCGACTCAAGCAACGCCAAGCGTGGACAGGCGGTCACTTACCAACTCCATGTGGTGGTTCTGAGCGTACGAGATCCACTGTGTAGCTGTACCTGGACCTGGCGGATTTGCAATAGAGTTGTCACCCCATGAAAAGTTTGCTCCGGCAAAATCTGTATGTGCAACAATATTCTTGCAAACGTCGTAGAACGTCGAATGCCCGCGTTGCGGGTCCTTGGGTTCACGCCAAACCACCCAGTGATCGGCTGTTGTATATCTCAGATAGGGTAACGGGCCCTGGAAGCCGGGGGTGTCAGACTGCTCTGGCGAACGGGTTCCGTAATCTGCGTAATCCAACGTCGGGTAAGTCTTGATCATTTGGTTCCAGAGTGCCGCGTCGTTGCGTTCGATGTAGTGGTACTTTTGCTTCTGCACGTCGGATATTTGCTCAGGCGCGGCCCCTGAAGCAAGAATTATCGAATCCCATGGGCCGTTGCTTGAAACCCATCGTAGAGACGCATCAGCTAGTCGGTTCACTGAAGAAATATCAGACCCATAAATGCTTCCAAGGTCGACCATAATTGCTATGTCCTTGGGTTGTATGTTATGAGCTGTGCACCAGTCGCGGAGAGTTCGATCACTATCTTCTGGATCTGGGTCAAGTTCGTCCCCTCGGATCCTCAAAAGTAAATTCTCGGATCCAACGGCGAAAATGGCGTCATCGAGTTGAGCCTGAGTGTCATCCAGGTGGATTACCGCGTGGAAATCTATGTCTTCACTCGACAGCTCCGCGGCCAGCCAAGTGAACGGCATTAGCCCGGTCGATTCTTCCTTCTCGCCGGGCGTGAGTGCCCCGAGGTCGATTGCATATAGCTCCCGAGAGCCAGCTGAACGATGCAGCGCATCTCGGAACTTCTTCAAGTCACGACTGACACCATTTTCAGCTACGAGCTCGAAAAGAGGCTCGATCTTGTCCCGATGTTTGCCGCCAACATTTTTCCAGGCTTCGAATTCGCCCGCTTTGCCCCTAAGGATTGGGTAGTACACCAGTTCTCCTAACTGATCACTGGCCAACACAAGTTTGTCGGCCCATATTCATCATATGTGATCTGTGCGACATTATGGAGGTGCTGCCGTGTCTGCCGCTTATGACTGGGCGGAATACGCGGCCCGCGCATTCGAGGTACCAGAGCATGACTGGGAGACCCCCGGCCAGTTGGCAAAAGCTATTGAGCCAACCACCTTGCAGACCCCGGCACTGGATCTGATTGACGAGTACCTGGTCAAGGTCGAAGCAGGGGAGATTGATCGTCTGATCATCAACCTTCCACCCCAGGAAGGCAAGTCCACCCGCGTCACGACGATTGGGCCGCTCTGGTTCCTCACCCGCAACCCGGACCGGCGTATCGCCATCGTGTCCTACGCCCAAGACCTTGCCGACGAGTTCGGGCGCAATATCCGAAACCACATCGCATCCAACGACGGCGACGATGAAACGCTCGACCTCGGCCTACGCGTCGCCAAAGACAACGGCGCCGCACGACGCTGGAAACTCGAAGACAAAAAGGGTGGCGTCCGCTCAGTCGGTATCCGCGGCGGCCTAACCGGTCGCGCCGTGGACGCACTGTTCATCGACGACCCCATCAGCAACCTCGAACAGGCTTACTCCAAAACCTACCGTGAGCAAGCGTGGGGGTTCTGGCAGTCCGTCGGCATCACCCGCCTCGCACCCGAGGCTCCAGTGATTCTAGTGTTGACTCGCTGGCATGCTGACGACCTCGCAGGCCGACTCCTAGCTGGTGAAGACGCAGACCGTTGGACCGTACTCAACATTCCTGCCGAAGCTGTCGAAGGTGACCCGCTCCAACGCCAACCCGGTGAATGGCTCGAATCAGCCCGCCAACGCACCCCGAAGCAGTGGGAACAGATCAAAGTCTCTGTCGGCCCCAAAGTCTGGCAATCCCTCTACCAGGGCAACCCAACCTTGGACGACGGCGGCGTACTACCCACCGAATGGGCACGCTACGACCAACCACTATGGATCGAACACCCCGACGGCAGGCACACAGTGCCCGGTATCGACCGCGACGACCACGAACTCATACAGTCCTGGGACCTCGCATTCAAGGGTGAGAACACCAGCGACTATGTTGTTGGGCAAGTCTGGCTGCGCGTCGGCAACATTGCTTACCTGCTAGACCAAGTGCGCCGGCGGATGAACTTCTCAGAGACCTGTGACGCGATCACCGCACTCACAGCAAAATGGCCAGAAGCCACCGCGAAACTCGTCGAAGACAAAGCCAACGGCCCAGCAGTAATGAACGCCTTGAACAAGACCATCATCGGCCTGATCCCAGTTGAACCAGTCGGATCCAAATACGCACGCGTATCCGCAGTTTCACCATTGGCGTTCTCAAAGAACATTGTGCTCCCATCCACGACGCTATGCCCGTGGATAGAACACTTCACCCAAGAAGCACTGTCATTCCCTGCAGGCGCCAACGATGACCAGCTAGACACCATGTCCCAAGCAGTCAACCAATTGCTCCTACACCGGATAGACAGTGTCGAAGATGAACTAGTCCAACCTGACGAATACGACGTCCTGGACGAACAGGGCTACTACCTATCCCAGTACTAACGAAACGAGGTGTCACCCATGGGCCTACGCACTTGGCTTGGATTCACCCAAGAATCAGACACCACCACGGCAACTGAGACAGTCCCTGTAGGCACCGTGGGCACACTCGAACACAAGATCGAGAACCTTACCGAGTCCATGGCGCAGTTGTCTTTGGCGCGTGAAGACGCTGGCTGGGAACGGATCATGCAGGACGGGCAACGAGAACTCACCTCGGAGGCTCGCCGTCGCAACGCTGAACTATGCCGCATATTCGCGATAGCTAACCCGCTAATCAAGCGTGGACTAGAACTGCGTGCAGCCTATGTTTTCGGACAAGGTGTAGGAACCACAGCCACAGGCGACCAAGTCAACGACATCGTTCAAACGTGGCTGGATGACGCCGAAGTACGCGAAGTCTTCGCAGGACCGCAAGCCCAGGCACGCAACGAGCTCGCATTGGGAACTGACGGAAACGTGTTCTTCGCACTCTTCACCAACCCGCTCACTGGGCGTGTGAAGCCGCGAGTGATCCAGTTCGAAGAAATCCAAGAACAGGTCACTGACCCTGAAGACTCGTTGACAGTCCGCTATTACAAGCGGGTCTACAACAGACGCACCACCACAGGCGACGAACAAGAAATCGTCACCTACCATCCGCGCTACGACTACCGCCCACAGATCCGACAACGCTTCTACCGGCCAGCCGGTTCAAACGAACAGCACGAAATCGTGTGGGATGCCCCGATCTACCATGTGAAGGTCAACGCCCTCACCGGTTGGCAGTACGGCATCGGCGACGCATACGCAGCAATCCCGTGGGCTCGCGGTTACAAGGAATTCCTTGAATCATGGGCTGTCATGATGAATGCGCTGTCCAAGATTGTTTGGCAACGTGTCGGCAAGTCCGGGAAACGTACTGCTGCTAATGCCCGTCGCGAGTTGGAAAAGATTCCGGGCATGACAGCTGGTGGCAGTGTGAACGCTACGGATGACACGAAGCTTGAAGCGATCCCTAAGACTGGGGCGACCATCGACTCCGAGTCGGCTAAACCCCTGGCTGCCATGGTAGCTACTGCGTTGGGTATCCCAGTGACCATGCTCCTGGCTGACCCCGGCCAGACCGGTGCACGAGCTGTGGCGGAAACATTGGACAAGCCAACCGAGCTGACCATGCAGGGCCGGCAGGACGTGTGGCGTGAAGCTCGCCGTCAGATCCTCGGCTACGTCATCGACCAAGCAGTCATCGCACCACGTGGGTTACTGCGTGGCCAGGGTAAGACTGTTCGTGACGGTGATCGGCTAGAGACCATCCTCAACAACGAGGAAGACCGCACGCTAACGATCACGTTCCCGGACATCTCCAAGATCGACGCTAAGACGATGATGGAAGCCTTGGATAAGGCAGACGGTCACATCCCACCGTTGCTTCTTGCTGAACTGGTCATGCGTGCGTTGAACGTGCGTGATGTTGACGAATGGTTGGCTGAACTGCAGGACGAAGACGGCAACTTTATTGACCCGATTGGTGCTGCCGGTCAAGCCGCTGTGGATGCATTCCGCCGTGGCGAAGACCCAGCAGAAGAAGTATAAGGCGGTGATGATCGGTGGCTGTCACAGACGAAACACTCTTGATAGCCGCCGACACACGCCGGCGCTTGCAACGCATGACCGACGAACAAGTTGTTCAGCTTACCCGGTCATGGGTTGACGCGTGGGATTCACTCACACCGTTATTCAACGAAGCCCTATTGGATCTCTTGCACGGTGCGCCTGACCGGTTGCCCCGTGCAGTAGTCGCACGTAACCGGCGCCTACAGTCCGCTCTCAGGCAAGCACGTGCCACACTCAATGAGCTGACACGTGGCGCTAATGAGGTCATCGAAAACAGTCTCGCTGACGCAGTGCTCGACGCTGTCAGTTCGCACCAGTCGATTGTTCGTAGTCAACTACCCGCGGACAGCGCTGGTGTCGCGTTCGACTTGGATGCACCCGCGCCGGAAGCATTGGACGCAATCGTTACCCGAGCGACCCAACAGGTTCATGCGGCAAGCAAGCCGTTGGCTGGGTGGGTTGTTCAAGCGATGCGCCAAGAACTGGTGCGAGGCATAGCAGTCGGTGACAATCCTCGTGAAGTGGCCCGCAAGCTGATGAAAGCTACCGAAGGACACTTCAACGGTGGACTAGCCCGTGCAACCAGGATCGCCCGCACTGAGATGTTGGATGCGCATCGGCGAGGTTCTCAGACTGCAGCGAAAGCCAACACTGACTTGCTGACTGGTTGGAAGTGGCAGTGCACGTTAGATCGGCGCACGTGCCCGTCCTGCCTATCGAAGCATGGCACCTTGTACCCGGTAGACCAGTTCGGACCGATTGACCATCAGAACGGCCGGTGTGCACGCATTGACATCACGAAGTCGTGGGCTGAGCTTGGCTTCACAGGTATTGACGAACCAGCCGACACCTTCCCCGACGCACGCACTTGGTACGACGGACTCACCGACGACTCCAAGCTAGCAATCATGGGGCCAACCCGGATGCAACTACTCGCAGACGGCGCCATCAACTGGGAAGACCTCGCCACACTCCGCAAATCAGACGCATGGCGAAACTCCTACACACAAACCCCAGTAAGAGACCTACAAGCCATCGCTTCGTGACGGCTCATACTGCACCGTCCCACACCACTTACAGACAACCGACATAGATCCGCCGGTCGGACGCAAGTACACCTTGCCGACCCGCCACTCATGGCCCGGGCATGCCCCCGGTTCACCTGGTGTGTCATTCGCGTTGTCTAACCCCATGACCATGATTATAGGAGGCCCCGTGCCTAAAAGAATCCGTGAAGCGGCCACCGCTACCCGGCGCGGTCCCGGACGTATCCTGCTCACCCTAATCACGCCGGGTCAGGGATCTAGTGGTGGCTACACCCCAGAGGTGCTGGCAACCGCCGCTCAGGAGCGTGCGTTCCCTCGTGGCACGTTGGGCATGATCGACCACGACACACCCACCGAGATGATGGAACGCCCCGAAGGTTCCCTACGAAACCTTGCCATCGTCCTCGACGAAGACGCATACATCGGCGAAGGCGGGGCGCTACAGGCCGAAGCCAAAGTAGCTTCCGCATGGCGTGACCTAGTCGAAGACTTCCACGAACACATCGGTGCCAGCATCTTCGCCAGCGCAGAGATTAGTACGGACGAGACCGGGCAAAAAGTCGTTGAACGAATCATTCCCGACCCGTTCAACCGTGCCGACCTTGTGACCGTGGCAGGCCGTGGCGGAAAAGTCGACCAAATCCTAGAAGCAGCCAAGGCCATTGAGTCACGGTCCATCATCGCTGAAGCAACAGCCAGCGACGTGCGCATGTGGTTGCAAGCCACAGTTCGCGCCTCCCACGACAACTATGCCTGGGTAGCTGACCACGATGACACCTACGTCTACTACGAAATCGGCGACAAATACTTCCGGCAGGCCTACGAGCTAACCGGCGTAAACGTCACCCTCACCGGCGACCCAGTTGAGGTACGCCGACGCGTCGAATACGACCCCGTCATTCTCCCCGCCACTCCGGCCGGGGTAACCGAAAACAAGAAGGAGGAAGCCTCCATGGCAACCACCCAGATTGAGGAAGCAGAGCTGACCCAGCTCCGCGAGTCCGCCGGCCGGGCCACCGCGCTGGAAGCGGAACTGCAGGCCGAAAAGGACGCACGAGCACAGGAAGCCGCAGAGCGTGCGACCGAAGCTACCGCGAACCGCATCGCAGAAGCGAAGCGCATCGTCGTAGAAGCCTTCGGTGAGGACGCACCAGCGCTCTACACCCGCTTGGCCGAATCTGCAGCCGCCCCGGACGACTTCGACGCAGGCAAGTTCCGTGCAGAAGTCACCGAAGCCGCAGCGAAGAACGAAGCCGACCAAGGTGCAGGCCAGCCACGCGGACTTGGCTCCCAGACCATCACCGAGTCGAAGACCTCTGTCTCCGACGAAGACATCATCAACGCACTCTAAGGAGGCAACACCGTGGCAAAGAACCAGCGTTACACCAACGCCCTACACATCACCTTCACCGCCACCAAGGCGATCAAGTCAGGCGACCCAGTACAGGTAGGCCAGATCTCCGGCGTAGCACAGATTGATGCTGCCATCGGCGAAAAGGTCACCATCTGGTTGGACGGCTCCTGGGACATCCCCGTTACCGGTGCTCTCGCGACCCAGGGCCTGCCCGTCTACATCACTTCGGCTGGCGTACTTACCGCCACCGCGACCGGCAACACCCCTTGGGGCGTAGCGCTCGCATCGAAGACCACCGGCACCGCACCCGTTGAGGTCGTGCCGCTCGGCTACACCGCTGGCGCAACCGCCTAAGAAAGGAAGTCAACACCATGACTCACGAAATTGCACAGGAAGGCTTCCGCCGCGCATCCTCCCACGAAGAGCGCGTCCACGAAGCCGCCAAGCTGTTCGGTGCCGGCCGCACCGGATCCGACCCATTCGCACAGGCACGCCTGCTCGAAGCATTCAGCACCGACGACTTCCCAATCCTGCTCGGTGACGCATTCACCAAGAAGGCCATCGCAGCCCAGAAAGCTGCGGTCAAGGAATTCGAACCAATCCTCACCAACATCACCGTTGACGACTTCAACCGTCACAAGCTGGTTGACCTGTGGGGCTCGGACGAATTCGAGACCGTGAAGCAACTCGAAGAGTACAAGTCCGGTTCGATGAACGAAACCGAACTGACTCACGGCGCTGAAAAGCACGGTAAGACGTATGGCCTGTCGTGGGAGCTTCGCCGTTCCCGCCAGTTCACCGCACTAGCCAACTTCCCTGTAGTACTGGGCAATGGCTCGGTCAAGGGCCAGAACAGCCGTGTAGCAGACCTGCTGGTCGACGCTACCGCCGGCAACTGGAGTGCGAACTTCTTCGGCACCGTGGACACCAAGAAGTTCACCGCTGACAACTTGGATGCTGCTATCAAGCAGTTGTCACAGGTTGTTGACCACCGTGGCGACCTGGTCGACGTGTCCAACCTCGTGTTGGTTCACTCGGCTGGCCTACGCTCCGAGGTTCTGCGCGTGCTAAACGCGTACGAACTGGAAATGCAGGTCACCGACGGCGCGAAGGTCACCAAGACCCGCGTTCAGAACCCATTCAAGGGTGTTGTCACCCCACTGGAATCCCGTGCGATTGGCAAGCGCCTCGGCGCTGTACAGTCCACCGGTTGGGCTTTGGTTCCTGCCGGTTCCTCGGATCTGCCAGCAATCATCCGCACCTTGCTTTCGGGCGAGGAAAACGTGGACATCCGCGTCAAGCGTGATCAGGGCGAACGCCCAGGCGGTGGCACCGTGCCGGTTGATGCAGGATCGTTCAACGACGATTCCATCTGGTTCCGTGGCCGCGACGTTTACGGCATCGACAAGGGCTTCACCTCGGGCGTTTACGCCTCGAACGGCACGGTCTAAACACATCGGATAGGGGAGTGGTGGTCATGGACTACGAAACACCAATCAAGCACGTGCGTGTACTGATCGCAGACATGGCCACCCCTCCACTACTCGACGACCAGACCCTGCAAACCTATTTGGAGTTGCAGGGCTGGGCGGACGGGGCACGGTGGGCTGTGAAGCGTGCGGCTGCCGACGCGCTTGAAGCAATCGCGGTGTCTGAGGTTCTGGTCTCTAAGAAGATCCGTACACAGGACTTGTCCACGGACGGTCCCGCTGTCGCGGAAGCACTGCGGAAACTTGCTGCAGGGTTACGCGATCAAGCTGACAATGAAGACCCAGGCTTTGGTGGCGTGTTTGAAATTATCGACACAGGATCCGGGCTGAATGAGCTTGAATCGTGGAGGGCCTTCTAATGCCTTTTCCCGGAACCGGCATCATCCCGCCTGGTTGGTCTGAGCATCATCGTCCGGTGGTTGCTGGTGGCATGACCGCGGACTGTGTCATTGAGCGTGTTACTGATGGGCCTGCACCGTTCCCGTTGCCTGACGGGTGGACGGGGCGCACGGCGGTCTGGTCTGGAATGGCACGTATTCAGGAGCTGAAGCGTGAATCCACAGCGTTCCCAACAGACCAGCCAACTGAGTCACGCCAATACTTGATTCAGCTCCCGATGCTTGCCGCGAATCCGCTTCCACCGCTTCACGTGGGGGAGCGCGGCGACATCGTCACCAGCAACGGGGTTGAATACACGCTCAAACAGCGCATGACCGGATCCGAGTTGTGGGCTAACGACTTCATCGCATGGGAAAACCAAACCCAACAAAACCCTTAGGCGGTACCCCATGAGCTTCGATGCATCGGAACTGCGATCCCTCGCTGTAGACCTTGGCACTGTCCCTAAGATCGCCGGACAGCTAGCAAAAGTCGCAGTGAAAAAGACTGCCAAGGATATCGAAGCCACGGCTAAGACACTATCCCCGGTAGATACCGGAAACCTGCGCTCATCGATCAGCACGTCCGACTTGCGGAGCGTCTCCCAAGATTCACCATCAGCCGAGGTTCGCGCATCAGCAAACTACGCCACCTACGTCGAGCTAGGCACGAGCCGTATGGCAGCCCAACCATTCATGGTGCCCGCAGCCGACAAACACGAACCAGCGTTCGCGCAGGCAATGGCACAACTCGCAGCAAAAGCAATAGGCGGGTAAGTAAGTGGACGCTACACAACTGAATACAGAGCTCACGGCCACCCTAAAAGCGATCCCCGCTTTGGGTGGCCGTATCTATGACGGGTACGTACCCGAAAAGCTCCCCACCGACGGCGCAGGCTACATCCTCCCGTACGTGTTACTGCTCTCCGGAATCACAGCAGACCTACCGGAAGAACGCGACCTCACCAGACAAGTCGACACCACCGTGCACGGCTGGACGCCACAAACCAACTGCGTCGGCCCCACACCAGACCACGCCCGCAAGTGCGCACAACTCGTCGCACAAGCACTCACCAACACCCGCATAGGGAACCACTGGCTAAAACCCGACGCAGACGCATTCCGGGTCGCAACGCCACTCCCAGACAACCAGGTCACACCGGCCCGGTTCTATCTGCCGCTCTCATGGCGGCTCAACACCAACTAGGAGGCCAACCCTTGGCAACCCCCAAACAGGTCACTGAGCCAGCCACTGCGCCGGCCAACACCGTGACCGAACCAGAACTACCTAAATACCGGATCCCCAACCCGGCAGACCGAGGAGAACTGGTCCGCGTCCGCGACGCAAAAACCGGGGACATCCTCCCGAACCGGGTTCCGCGGACTTGGCTTGACGGCCGATTCCCGCAACTCAAAGAAATTCCATCCAACAAGAAAGGTAAGTGATCATGGCCGGTCCAAAGCTACTCACTGATGCCAGCCGAAAGCTGGTCTTTGTCCCTACCATCGCGAACATCGCCGCACCAACCGTTACGGAATTGACTGGCGTTGGCGTCTTGGATGTTTCCTGCCTTGTTACGGCAGCGAACTTCACTCTCGGCGCTACTGGCGATGACGCAATCTCCGACCCAGCGTTGTGCGCAACCTCGAACGCTTCCGTTCCTGGCCGTACCAACTTCGAGGGTGCCATGGACTTCTTCCGTTGGCGTGAAACCGCTGACGACACTGCATGGGAAACCTTCACTTCGAAGGGTCTCCACGGCTACCTCGTTCAGCGTATCGGTCAGGTTCCTGAGGGTACCAAGGCCCACACTGTTGCGTTCACTGCAGCGGATGAGGTGCAGGTTTACGAGGTGTTGACTAACACTCCGCAGATCCTGTCGCCAGCTGATGCGGGTTACGAGAAGTTCCGTCAGGTGTTCTCGATCCAAGAAGGCGTGGACGAACGCGCCGTTGTCGCTACCGCGTAACTAAGACCAGTCCGGGTAGGGGTGCTTGACTCCCGCTCTTACCCGGACTCTAAACCTTTTTAGGGAGTCTCCCAAACCTTTAGGAGTCAATCGTGTCTGAAAACATTGCACCAAACGCTGAACTAGACCTCGACCAGTGGCTAGCCACCGGCGAACGAAACACCCACAACGTCAACCTCTACGCACGCATGGACCTCATCGCCGAGGTCGAAGCACTCGAAGCCCAGAAACAGCCTGTAGAACAAGTAGCTGAAGGCGATGAAGCACTAGGCGGTACCAACAACCCCAACGCCGAACTCGAAGCGCAGATCGACGACCTGTGGAACCGTATCGATCAGTCCAAGCGTGTCTTCCGCGTCACCGCACTCACCAAGCAAGAAACAGACGCGATCCGCGAAAAAGTCTTGGACGAATGCTCCGACAAGATCGACAAAGCAGCCGCCATGGGCCGGACCGAAGCGAAGAAAACCTGCAAGCGCATGGAAATCTCCGTGCCCGCAGACATCAACGCCTACCTCCGCATCGGTGTAAAGGAATTCACCGACAAGGTCATCAACCACGAAACCACGTTGCGGATGATCGCTGAAGCAACCAAAATGCAGGTCGGTGAAGGGTGGAAGCAACTCACCCTCGACCAGACCCGCACCTTGTACGAGAAGCTCGGCGAATCCCAAATCGGGTTACTCGCAGATGCTGCATACAAGGCGAACAACGAGACCCCAGAGGTTACCGTCCCAAAATCGTAGCGGCCATGGCGACACGGCGATGGGGGCACTTCGTGACCTGGGCTAAGACTGCCCGGTCGTGGAGGATCCCCGTCACCGTGTTGCTCGGCTTCCGTGCAGACACCGGGCGATGGTTAGAACAAGACCGTGTTATGGCGTTGGCGTTGCAACAGTACGAGGACAGCATCCACTCCTGTGGTGTGCCATCCTCGGTCGGTTTCGGCGACGAGAACGTTGGCCGTGTCGAATGGCAAGAAACGATATGCCACGCATGCGAAGCCAAAGAAGCCGCACACAACGACCACAAAAACAACCAATACCCAGGACAACTTTTCTACCCCGTATGGGATACCGAATAGTCATAATGTGACTTTCAACTAAAAGGTCTGAACGTGCTGTTATGGTTCTGTCATGGCAAATTTCATCACTCACCCTTCAAGTCAGTACGTACAAAATGAGGGCTCCGCACTCCAAACAATTGGGGTCATAGTTGCGGTCATCGGACTGCTCATCGGCGGTATCGTCATCATCAATGATGGGTCTCCGGTATTTATTGGTCTTCTCCCTATCGGCTTGTTAGTAGCTATTACCGGGTATTTGAAGCAGATCGCGGCAGCAACGACAGCGTCATACATTCTGGCGTTGGATAAGCATGAAGCGGAGGGTAAAACCTCCACGCAGTAACACTGACGGCAAAGATCTAGCCCGTTAGATTCTCACATTTTTTGTGGGGGTCTGGCGGGTTTTCTTATGCCCAAAAACTCTAATTGAATAGGCGGTGCCAGTGTGGCTGAGCGCGATGTCGTAATCAGAATCAAAGCCGAAATTGGCGCTTTCAAACGCGATATGGCAGCCGCCGCAGACGCCGCCAAGAAGACCGCCAAAGAAACAGAAGCGGCTGGCAAGCAGTCAGAGTCAGCAATCGGTCGCCTATCCCAGACCGCGCAGACACACGATCAAGCGTGGAACAAAGTTTCGAACGGCATGGTTGCCAGTGGCGCCGCAATCGTCGGAGCACTAGCACTATCGACGAAGGCCGCGATTGATTGGGAATCAGCTTGGGCTGGTGTAACCAAAACTGTTGACGGTTCTCCACAGCAGATGGCGCAATTGGAGGGGAGCTTCGCAACCTCGCGAAGACCTTGCCGTCGACTCACACGGAGATTGCCGCGGTCGCTGAAGCAGCCGGCCAGTTGGGTGTCGCACGCAAGGACGTTTCAGGTTTCACCAAGACCATGATCGACTTGGGCGAGTCCACGAACCTGACCGCCGAAGAAGCGGCAACGAACATCGCCCAGATTTCTAACGTCATGGGAACGATGGAGCGCGAGGGCTCCAAGGGTGTCGAACGTTTCGGTTCGGCACTTGTTGCTCTTGGTAACGATGGCGCGTCGACTGAGTCCGACATCCTGTCTATGGCTCAGCGTATCGCCGGTGCTGGTGCAACCGTTGGAGCGTCTGAAGCTGATGTGCTGGCCCTGTCGAACACGCTCGCGTCTATGGGTGTGAAGGCTGAGCTCGGTGGCGGTGTAACGACTCGTGTCCTGTTGAAGATGCGTTCCGCTGTTGATGAAGGTGGAGACAGCCTAGAGTCATTCGCCAAGGTTGCAGGTGTCTCCGCTGACGAGTTCGCTGCCAAATTCAAGTCCTCGCCTGTCGAAGCCTTGGATCTGGTATCCAAGGGCATCAACGGTGTCAACGAATCCGGTGGCAACGTCACCGCGACACTGAAGGAAATGGGTATCAAGGGCACTGAGGAAACTCAGGTCATGCTCGCCCTCGCCAACTCCGGGGACCTACTCACCGACTCCCTAAACCTCGGTGCTCAGGCGTGGAGCGAGAACTCTGCCCTCGTTGACGAAGCAAACAAGCGGTACGAAACCGCTGAATCCAAGATCAAGATTGCTTGGAACAACATCAAGGACGCAGCCATCGAAGCTGGCGCAGTGATCCTCCCAGCAGTTTCTGGCATTGCTGAAGTAATTGCTGACCTTGCTGGCGGGTTCTCTGATCTGCCTGGTCCAGTGAAGACCGCACTAACTGTCCTTGGTGGTGTGGGTGGTGTCGGGTTACTGGCTACCGGCGGAATGATGAAGCTCGTCAGCGCTTTGGGGGACACGATCCCTAAGATGCAGGCCCTTGGTATTGACACACCACGCGCTACCAAAGCCGTTGGTTTGCTCGGCAAGACGCTCGGCGGTATCACCGCAGTCGGTGCTGGCATCCTTATCGGCAAGACAGTCATTGAAGGCATCAACGATGCTGTCCGCTCCGGAAAGCCTGACGTTGAGGCGTACTTCAACCTGATCGCTACCGGCGGTAACGTCAAGGACGCGCTGAACCTTGACGAACTAGATGGGCTGTCAGGGCAAATCTTTGGTGACGCTGCCAAGGATGCTAAGGACTACTACGGCACCGTCAGCATTGAGGCCGCCAACGCTAAGCGTGCCCTTGAAGCACTAGACATGACCGACGGAATGACCGGTATCACCGGATGGTTCTCAAAGAACCTTTCCTTCGGTGACGTTCGCGCCGCTACTGAAGATGCGCTACAGCTCCAAGAAGCCGCGAAGGGTATCGCCCGCGCATTCGACATGGGCGAATCCGATCTAGGCATCGAAGCGTTGAAAGGGTTGCAGTCTGAGCTAGAGCTCACCGATGAAAACGTTGCAACGCTGATCAATAGCTCACCTGAGCTGAAGTCCGCTTTGACTAACCTGGCAACCGAGAACGGTATTCAGATTGACCCTAACAACGAACTTGGTTTGGTTGACTTGGCTCTCGGTCGAATCCAAACATCCGCGCCCGGTGCTTCCGAAGGAATGGCAGGTGTTGAAGGCGCGCTCGGAGACATTGTTCCGGATGCTGAAGCTGCGGCGCAAGCTGTCGACAAATTCTACGATGCGCTGGTCAACGCTGGCATGGTCGTACTCAACGAGCGTGAAGCACTCCGCGGGATGCAAGAGTCATTCGATGCCGCCACAGCTTCTATAGCCGAGAACGGCAAGACCCTCGACATCACCACTGAGAAGGGCCGTGCCAACCAGTCAGCCCTCGACGGTATCGCGTCGTCAACACTGTCAGCTATGGAAGCGCAACGAGAAGCAGGTGCAAGCGCCGGCGAACTCGGGGCAACCATCGCTGCAGGTCGCGAAGCTTTCATAGCTAATGCTGAAGCAATGGGTATGAGTAGCGAAAAGGCCGCCGCGTTGGCTGACTCGCTGAACTTGATCCCCGGCTCCGTTTACATCAGCTTCGATTCGAACACTGACGACATCGGCGCCAAGCTGATCAGTATTCACGAGCTCGTCAAGGCAACACCGGACGGCAAGATCCAGATCGACGAGAACAGCCCGCAAGTTATTGCTGCTCTTGAAGCTATGGGTTACAAGGTCACCACGTTGCCTGACGGTCGCATCGAAGTGACTGACAACGGTACAGCTGAGGTGACAGGTAAGAAAGCTGACGCTGTCGCTAATAAGTACCGTGAAGCTCAGATCAAGGCGCAAGCTACGAACACTGGTACGGCAGACGGGCAACTTGACGCAGCCGCCGCGGCTCGAACTGCAACGATCACCGCTAACCCTATTGTTGGTGGAGCTATTGCGGCGTTGAACGCTGCCGCCGCTGACCGTTGGTCAACCATTCACACCCGCGTAGTCATCAGTGGCGGTCAGACTTCCACTGGTCGCGGTGGTCGTGGCGGGTTGACTGAGAACGCTAACGGCGGTCGGGCAAGTTTGCCTGGCTACACCGAGGGCGGGCAACTTCCCTCCACCGGGCTGGGTACTGACCAAATCCTAGCGATGACCTCCAAGGGAAACCCAATCGCTTGGGTGGATGACCGCGAATGGATCATCAACAACAAGAGCTCCGACAAATACAACGGCATCCTGTCAGCGATCAACCGCGACGACCCTGCAGTACAGCACCTTGCTGGCCTCGCATCAGGTGGTCGTGTTGGTTCGGCTCAGTCGAAGGTTGACCGTTTGCAACGTCAGTTCTCGTTGATGCCTGGCGACAAAAAGAACAAGGCGCGCAAGGCTGAGCTGAAAGCTGACTTGTATGACGCTAAGTACGAGCTCAAACAACTCAAGGCTGAGCAGGCTAAGGCCAATAAGGCTAGTGCGTCCGCCAAGAAAGCTGCTGATAAGGAAGCTCGCGAAGCTAAGAAGCGTGCTGATGATGCTAAGAAAAAGGCTGACGCAGCCAAGAAGAAAGCTGAAGAAGAAGCTAAGGCCGAGCGTGAGAAGCAAGCACGTTTGTCCGAGTCTCGTTTTGATCTACGTCGCGACCTAAAGCGTGGAGACATTACGGACAGCTTTACGTCGGGCTCAGGCATGGGTGTTGTTGACAAGCTATTTGATCAATCGTTCAACAAGGACTTGTCCAAGGGTGTTCGTAAGCGTCTACGTTCGACGGCATACGCTATGGAGGCTCAGCTACTCAATCTCGAGAAGCGGTCAGACTCGTTAGCTAGCTCGCTGGATAAGGCGACTCAAAAGCGTGACGATCTGCTGGCAGTCAAGAACGATGTTGCTAACTCGGTGCGCGGTGGCTTCTCGTTGCAAAGCTCTTTGGATGCCGTGCAGAGTAGTCAGTTCAAGAAGCCAAATGCTAAGGCGCTTTTGGGTGACGTGCGCGGTCGGGCGAGCAAGATGAAAGCGTTTGGTGGCAAGCTTGATAAGTTGCGCAACCGCGGCTATTCGTCAGCGATCATCGAAGAAGTTGCAGGCTACGGCATAGATGACGGAACCGTCATGGCTGACATTCTGCTGTCTGCAACGAACTCGGAGATGAAAGCGTTCAACAGCGCCTACAAGTCCATGGATAAGTATGCAGGCGACGCAGGTGAGAGCGTCACTAAGGCCATGCATAAGGGTGGAATTGACGCGGCCGAGGGTCTAGTTGACGGTCTGGAATCCAAGACTAAGACGGTTGAAGATGCTTTCTACAAGCTCGGCAAGAGCTCGGAGAATGCATTCAAACGTTCACTGGGTATCAAGTCGCCGTCAAAGGTTATGAAAGCTGCTGGCATCAACGTTGGCGAGGGTGCAGAACTTGGCATTCTGTCCAAGGTTGACGATGTTCAATCAGCTGCTGAACAGCTGATGTCGCCGCCAGCGTTCATGATTCCACCGTCAATGGAAGTGGCCCGTTATGCGCAGGCTCAACCGTCTCGCACCACGGAAAACCACTACCACATCGACGCTAAGCCTGGGCTTGCTTATGAGTACGCAAAGGACGTAGCTAATCAGACTTCGACTCGCGTCGGGGACAAGATGGCCGCGTACGGAATCAACTAAATAGAGAGGGGTGGTTGTGTGCTAGGTCTTGCGTATGCCACACCGCCACTACCAGTACCCGCCCCGCCTAATCCGTGGGAGTCAATGATAATCACATGGACCGACTACAAGGGGCGGATCTGGCAGATGTGCGGGCAGTCGGGCGTGAAACTGCGACCGGGCGTTCGTGGCTTTACGTTGCCACCGATCACACACCACTCTCTATCTTCGCCAGCCCTACATGGGGCAACCTATCGTGGCTGGCGTGCGTCTGAGCGTGAAGTGTTCTGGCCGATCACGATATTCAATGACACGTCAGCCGAGGAATGGGTGAAGCACGACCGGGATTTCTGGGATGGGTTGCACCCCGACCGAGAAGGCGTTTGGACGGTAGAAACACCGGACAGTGTACGCACTATGCGTTTGCGTGTTAGTAGTGACGGCGATCATTCGATGGAGTACATGCCAACCCTGTTCGGTTGGCAACAGTACGAAGCGTACTTCACTGCTTACGATCCGTTCTGGTACGGCGAAGCGGTAACTCAATCATGGGGCACAGCGGAGCCGGTCCAGTTCTTCAACGGGCCTAGTAAAGCGCCAGTATTCAATATTATGTCAGCGGCAGCCCTGGACTCGGCAACGCTGACTAACGAGGGTGGTGTGGATGCATGGCCCATCTGGGAGATTGAGGGGCAAGTGTCCTCGTTCGCTGTTGGTGTGGACGGCCGTCAGGTTATCGGAAACTTCATCATCCCTGAGGGGCAACGCCTGTATATCGACAGTGATCCTACAAAGCGTGAAGTTCTCTTAGGTGACCCGTTACCCGAGGGCGGTGTTGCTGATGATGCCGCAGACGTTTATAGGGATCTTGCCTCGTGGGATTTCGCGCCGATTCCACCAGGGGAATCCCGCCCCTTGTCATTGTCTTTGTCTGGCACCGGCACTGTGAAAGTGACTATCAACCCACGATATTTGAGGGCATGGTGAGCATGGACATTCCACGGATATTCGTTTTCGATAAGGACTTCGTTCGCCTTGGTGAAATCGGAGCACCGACCGAACTCACTGCAACACCACGGCATATGCTAGCTGGCACGGGAACTATCACCTTGCCAGCTAGTCACCGACTTGCATCAGCGTTAGTGGACGCTAATAACACGGTAGGGCCAAGGATTCTTGTTGAGCATCGCGGAGAGGAGATCCTATCCGGTTGGGTAGGTTCCGTGAAAGGTTTCGGTCCAGCCCATTCGGCGCAACTCACAGTGCAGGTTGATGGGTACTTCGGGTTACTGTATGACATTCTGGCGTGGCCCAACCCAACAGGAAATATCACCGCGCAGGGTGGCGATGAAGGGTTCTATAGGGCTACTGGGCCAGCAGAGACGGTAGCAAAGAACCTGATCGTCGCCAATTGTGCACGGTTAGGTTTACCGGTTGATGTGGAGCCTACATTAGGACGCGGTGCGACGATCACAATTGAAGCCAGATTCACTTCACTAGCTGACGTGCTACTTGAAAAACTGGAATCAGCAGGCATCGGATTGCGTGTAGTTCAAGCTAGCGCAGGGTACCGGGTCGAGGCTTACGTCTCGACCGTGTGGGGGCGCACGCTCACCGAGACATCCGGCAGCGTCATTGATTGGGCTTGGTCAAAGAACGCAGCTCAAGCATCTCGCGTCATCGTTGGCGGCTCGGGGGCTAGGGAGTTGCGAACATTCCGACAAGTCGTGAGCACCGCAACCGAAGCAGGAACAAGGAGAATCCGCGAACACTACACGGACGGACTTGAGACCACCGACAGCACCGAGCTAGACAAAGCCGGCCAGGAATACTTATCCACCCATGGGCCAGCACTCGGTCTATCAGTCACACTTCAGGAGTCCAAGCACCTCAAATACGGTGGCACAAATGGCCTGCACGTGGGCGACAAAGTGTCTCTCGAAGTCGGGCCCGGGCTAATCATTGCGGACACCCTCAAAGAAGCGCCGCTAACGTGGACCGCCGATCAAGGTGTGGTCATTAGCCAGCAGGTAGGCGAAGAAAATCCTGATCCAACACTAAAAATGGTGAAGCGCATAGCAACCCTAGGCCGCCAACTACGCATTCTGAAAGCAGGCAAGTAAATGGCAATCACATCTGTTGGTTACGACGGAACAGTAGATGAAGTTCAGTGGGCTTCTATGGTTTCCAAGGTAGGCGGTTATGAGTACGGGGTGGATGGCGCAAACCATTTCGCCGTATCACAATCTGCTGGCACTCGAATGGTGAGTGTAGCTTCAGGGCTAGCGTGGGGTCGTGGCGTGATGGATATTTCCGACGCTGCGGCCGTTATCCAGTTGGATTCAGTATCCACCGGCTCTCGTTATGATCTAATCGCCCTACGACGCACATGGGGACCAGCCAACGGTGGTCCTACTGAGATCGTTGTCATCAAAGGCACGTCAAGTAAGGGAATCCCTTCAGGGCGGCAGAAGAACCCGGGGGTGATTGACGATCAGCCATTAGCACTTGTTCGAGTCGCAGCAGGATCGTCGGCTATCCCCGAGGTTATCGACCTCCGCGTTTGGGGGCGTAACGGTGGTCAGTTGTTCGCAAAAGATGACCTTGTGCGCTCATACATAGACGCTATCGGAACTGAAATCAACATCAACGGCACGCTATGGCAACGCACCGTAGGATCTAACAACGTTGCAGTGTGGACCAAGCATGGGCTACGCCGAGATACCGGTTGGATTCGCACAACCAGCGGATTCCTATCCGGCTGGGGTGGCGCGGATTCATACATGCGCTACCGGATCGTTGACAAGGTTTGCTACTTCAGGATTCGCTTCAACCGCACTGGCGGCACGATCACTTACCCAAGCGACGGCAACCTTGCTAACGTCCAAGTCGCAACAGCTCCAACACCACCACGCCCTTCCGATGATTGGATGGCCCTACATGCAGGTGCTCAAGGTGGGCTTGCAGCCGGAACGATCACCCCGGCAGGCAGTGTGAACCTAACCGCCGTTGCACCAAACCTTTCAATCAAAAACGGGACAGAGTTTTCACTCAACGGTATGTACTTCGTTGATTAGAAGCACCGCATCTTATGGAGATCCGCATTCTTGTGGATCTCCTAATTATTTAAGGAGACAGTGTGTCTTACGCATTTCCTGGCTTGTTCGCTATTGACCCGTTGAATCCCGCGAATGTCGCAACTAACGCTGAGATCACTATCTTTAGCGCTGCTGATCCCGCCCTCACTCCAATTGCACTGAGCGATTCGGGCGGCTTGCCCATCCCTAACCCAATGACTACCAACGACAAAGGATTCATCGGCGCTTTTTGGGCTGACGTGGATTACATCGGATGGGAAGCGTCCGGCCTCGTTGGATACGAGCAATCATTCTCAGGCATCAAAGAGCAGGTCGCTAGCGCCGCACAATCCGCTGCCGATTCTATGACTGAGGCCGAGCTGAGCCGACAGGCAGCGGAACTAGCAGCAGCCCTAGTTGGTGCTCCGGCAGATGAAGCGGTCAGTAACCTAGTTTCCAGTGACAGCTTGACTCGCGAAGCGCTCGGTAGTGTTGCATTAGTCAAGGACACCTCTACGCTGATCGCTGGCACTGGTGCTGGCGCGGCCATGCCTGACGGATTCAACATTGGTACAACTGGAACTGTTGTCGCGCTAGGGCATAACGCGATGGCGAACATGGTTGATCCGAAGAAATCAATCGCCATCGGCACTGGCGCACAGTCGGAGGGCCAACATACACGGGATAACGTAGCCATCGGCGAGGACGCACTCAAGTATGTCAACGCTATTACGTCGGACTACTCTACTGACCCTAGCGGGACTCGAAGCGTTGCTATTGGCGGTAACGCCGGACGCTTCACCAAGCAAGGTGTCGCCCATGTAATGATCGGGCGTAACGCCGGCCAAAACATGGTGGGCGGTAGCGGCCTGGTAGCTATTGGCAACGGAGCGCACGCTTCACGTTGCCCAGTTGGTATTAGCGGCGAGATTGAAATGTGGGCTCCGGCCCAGGCTGCCGGAACCGCAGCGTATAACGTGGTTGTTATTGGCGCATGGGCTGGAAGTCGCAACCTCGCTGCCGACACTGTTGCCCTTGGCGCATACGCTCTGGCGGGCAATACGCTATCTAACGCCAATGTTGGTATCGGCACAAACGCATTGCGACGCGTTGATGAAAAGACGTGGCTAGATGGCACGCAATATGTCGCTAAGAATATTGAGGGCACGTACTCGCAAGATGGCACGAGCCTACTGATTACCGCAACCGGTCACGGAATGTCTGTCGATTACGTTGCAATCTTTAGGCTCAACACGGGAGGTAGTACCTCGTTTGGTGGTGACGATGTATTCGCCAAAGTTACAGCCGTTGTTGACGCGAATACGTTCGAAGTGTTCGCGCCCAAACCAACTGTTTCCAGTGGCACAGCTTCACTCCGCGGGTACTCCATCCCCGGCTCGACCCCGGTACGGTCAAACGAAAACACTGCTGTCGGTTCAGGCTCACTAGCATTCCTTGACGGGGGAGGCGCTAACACTTTCGCAGGCGCTAACTCTGGCCGAAACATCAAGGGTGGCAGTAACAACGTTGGCATCGGGCATAACTCGATGGTTGGCATCAGTGAAGCCGCCGCGATCAACGCTTCCGACAACACTGCTCTAGGTCAAGGCACGTTATTCAAGCTCTCGGATGGGATGACTGGCAATACCACTGTCGGCTATCGCGCAGGATTGAACCTGACCACTGGAACAAATAACACCTTTGTAGGCAGGTTGGCGGGATACGCAAAGCTCGATTCGTCGCCACTAGATACGGCAACGAACTCAACCGCAATCGGAGCAAGCGCCACGATCAGCGGAGACAACCAAGTCCAACTCGGAAACAGTGCAACAACAACTTATGTTTACGGCACTGTACAAAACCGTTCCGACGCACGCGACAAAGCAGACGTTCGCGACACCGTACTTGGCCTGGATTTCATCAACCAACTACGTCCCGTCGATTACCGATGGGACATGCGCGATGACTACGAAGGCGCAACGCCTGACGGCTCCAAGAAACGCGCACGCTACCACCACGGCCTAATCGCCCAAGAGTTACAGCAAGTCATAGAGTCCACCGGCAATGATTTTGGCGGCCTCCAAGACCACAGCATCAACGGCGGCTCAGACATACTCACTGTTGGGTACGACGAACTAATAGCTCCAATGATCAAAGCTATCCAGCAAGTAGCTGACCGGGTTTCAACCCTAGAGGATTCAAAATGAGCGATTACAACGCGCTAATCATCACCATACTCGCCGAGAAACAGCAGGAAATTCTAGAGCTAAGGGCGCAAGTTCAAGAACTCACTGACAACCTCAAGCCGTTACAGACGGATAACTCATAGGCATAACCTCACTACCAAGGAGAGACCAGAGATGGTCTCTCCTTTTATTTAAGGAGCGACCATATGGCCTACCCGTACCCCGGCTTTTTCGCCATTGACCCAAACAATCCTAGCGGTGTCGCAATCGAGTCAACCCTCACCATCTTCGACCCGGCAGACACCGCACAGACCCCTATCCTACTAACCGACTCAGAGGGGCTTCAGCTGGCCAACCCACTCACGACAAACCAATGGGGATTCGTTGGCGCTTTCTACGCAGACCTAGATCAAGTCTCATGGGTGGCGGGTGAACTCGTAGGGCTAGAGCAATCATTCGACGGCGTGCGAAACATGGCAATTACCGCCGAAGAAAACTCGGGCATATCTGCCGACCTCGCAAGAGATGCAGCAAACGACGCGGCAATAGCCAAGCAAGCAGCTATCGACGCTGCAACTCTCGTCACCGCACCCTCGTCTGCCGCTGTTGAAACCATGATCAACACCGAGGGCTCAGCGCCACGCATAGCACTAGAGCAGCACTTCACACGCCGAGGGGAACTCTACGCAAACGTATGGGACTTCGGTGCTGTGGGCGACGGCATCACCGATGACTCCGAGGCGTTCAGGCAAGCAGCGCTATACCTACGCGGAACATTCGGTCAAGATGACGGCGGCACTATTGTTGCTCGCCCTAGTGGAGACTTCAACCTAGGCTCCCAAGTCCGCCTGTTCTCGAATCAGACAGTCGACCTAGAGTATTCGCACGTTCGTCGCACCGCCGACGCCGGATATGTCGCTTTCTGTGCGTACAGTGGCGGGGCTGCCGGGTACGGTTCAGGTGGTCGAAACATAGCGCTGAAGCGCATCAGGTTCCACGGAGATTTCACCAACGGACGGGCGCTCAATAACATCTTCCACCACGTAGACGGACTGATCCTCGAAGATCTACATTTCGACCAGGCAGTAGTCAACGGGCACGGCCTAGATATCATGGGCTGCCGAAAAGTACGAGCAAAGAGAGTCACGGGCGCAGGCCGATACGAGGTAGCAGGACGCGCTTACGTTGAACTAATGCAAATCGACCACTCGACCAAGGGTGGCGCTGGCGGCGAGCTAGCCGAAGCCGATACCGCATGGGATGGACTGCCTTGCGTAGATGTAATCATGGAGGACTCAAAAACGTACCCGCTGGAACTCAACGGGACCACATACCTTGCGCCACGACTGATCGGCTCACATTCACGCGTTGAACGGTTGCGACACAAAACCATCAAGATCCTAGGGTGCGAAATCACCGACTCGGGCATCACGACAAATGACGGCAACTACCAAGGCTGGATTCACTTGATTCACGCCGAAGATGTGCTGATTGACGGCCTTACGATCAACAGTAGTATCGATGGCGACACAATATTTATTGGCATCGGTGCAGTAGATCAGACGTACCCACTGAGCAGCGTTGCACAATCAAGCCCAGCAGCAGATATGACCGTCGGGCCAGTCTCCTGCAAAGACGTGAGAATCCGAAACGTAAAAATCAATGGCGCAGGAGGGACAGCCCAATACTCGGCTATCCGCGCACGCGGCTGGGCAGGCTACCCACTCGAAGGGCTATCCATCGAAGCCAACGCTGAGAACCTATCGCCCGCAACGGACACAACTTTCCTCGCAGGTGGAACGCTCGCCTACATTAGCTACGCGGACACGGTGAAACTCAACCTACGAGCCTCCAAAGCAATGCGCGTAGTTAACGCCAACAACTGCAACGGTCTAACGATCCAATCCCTAGAAGCACGTACGATCCACAGGAACGTGCTTCAGATCCAAAACTCGCTCGGCGTTGTCGTGAACAACTCCAACATGAACGAGGTCATATCCGCTGGATACTTGAGCGGAATCATCGGCCTGGATCTACACAACAACGCGTCAGATTCTACGTTCGTAGGAGTAGGACCATTTGAGCATTTCTGGGGGATCACCGGATGCACCGACGTTGCCACATCCGGCAACCGTGGCAAAGTTCCAACCGGCTCACCTTTGAAATACCTCATGAACTGGTACGGCAACACTTCCAGCTCAAGCTCACTGGTAAACCAAGGGCGTGGGTTCACCAAGGTAAACAACATTCAATCAGGCTCAACAGTGACCGAAGCGAACAGTGTCCTACTTTCAGCCTAAAAAACCAAACGAGGTAAACAGTGCCAGCACCATACCTGATTTCGCAGGTGCGTCATGATTGAGTCGATCCCATGGGCGACGATAGGGGCGTTCACACCGAACGGGCTACTGATGGTGACGATCTGGTTGATCCTTTCAGGCAAGCTTGTTCCTAAGGCAACCTTGGACCGGGAGACGACGCGTGGTGACCATTGGCGGGATACCGCAACGAAGAACCAAGAGATCATCCGCGAGCAAGCCGAAGCGATCAACGAGCAGTCGGTAGTGTCCGAGACCGTCATCAAGGTCATGTCAGCTGTTCAGGAAGCGAACAAATCTGGTGATGATGCATGAGCCTCTGGAAACGCCACAAGAAAGCCGGACGGGATGCTGAAGAAGCTTTGGCCGCAAAGATTCAAGCCGACATTGAACTGAAAGCCGTCAAGCAGACACGGGCACAAGTCGCCGAACAGTCCGAGAAGCTTCGCGAAATCAACAAACAAAACCATTTCAGCGAAGGCCTCTCGCGATCATTTAGGAGCAAGCCCGTATGACCATCCAACCACTCACCGGCATTCTCATGGCGGTGGCTCTACTTGAAACCGTGATCGTCATGATCGGCTGGCATGGGCTGACCGGTGGCACGTGGACTAAGTTTCCTGCTGGTCGCGTCCTCATGGGATTACTCGCAGTCATGGCAGCGATCCTCACTCTCGCATCCTTCTCAAGCTTCGCCCCAACATTCCCCGGCAGACCATGGGTCTATATCACCCTGTACACCCTACTAATAGGTGTGCTTGGCTGGCTCGGCTGGACAATTTTCCGAGAACAGCAACGACACAACAAGGACTAGCAAACGCTAGTCCTTTTCTTATGCCCAGGCGCAAACGGTGTCTGGGCTTTTCTATGCCCGAAAGGACTTGGCAATGAGCTTTCATCTTGCCCCTTCGCTCGTGGATCTCCGCAGCGAAACCAATACCCGCTGGCCTAACCGTGACAAAGCCTCAGACGGATGGGTAGGCGACACATCCCACCAGGCACGAGTCTCCGATCACAACCCCGACTATGCCGACGGTGGCATCGTCCGTGCCATCGACGTGGACAAAGACGGCATCAACGTTACCGACTTCCTGAACGCCGTCATCTACGACAACCGCACCAGTTACTGCATCTACAATTACCGCATCTGGGGTGGAACTCGCTGGCGCAAGTACGAGGGCGCGAACGCCCACACCAAGCATGTTCACGTCTCCATCAAGCACACGACGGCCGGCGCGAAGTCCGGCTCGTGGGGTCTTTCTAAGGGTGCTGTGAAGCCTGTTGCAAACCCGGAGACGGTGAAGGTAAAGAACGTCAAGGACCAGTCACCGGACAACGTTCCGAACGGCTCCACCACGTTCCCGACTGACTATGCCGAGTTGAAGATCAACGGCAACTTCAAGTCATGGGAGCAGGGCGCGATCCAGATCCTCATGTACCAGCTCGGCTACAAGTCGAACAAGCAGTGGGATGGCAAGATCGGCAAGCTCGGCTACACCGACTTGCAGAACTGGCTACAGGACGTGCGCGACCCGAAAGGTATCCCGTACTACACGAAGACTCCTGTCGCTAAGTGGGGCGTACCGAAGGGAACCCTGCTCAAGGTTGATGGCGGCGCTGGTAAATGGTTCTGGTACGAATTCCAGCGTTACCTCAAGGACCGCAAGTTCTACAAGGGCGTCCTCGACGGTGACCCCAAGAAGATGACCTACGAAGGCATCCAGCGTTGGCTCAACGACAACAACGACGAATAGGAGACACCATGTCTGATACCTTCTCCGCCCTTTGGGCTTCCATCGTTCGCACCGTCGTGCCGATCATCGTCGGCTCAGTGCTTGGCTGGTTCACCGCCGTGAACATTCCAGTGGATCCGGAGTTTGAGGGCGCGCTCACCGTACTGCTCACACTCCTGCTGACCACGGCATACTACGTGGCCGTGCGACTCTTCGAAACCTATATCAGCCCTAAAATCGGCTGGCTGTTAGGTTATGCGAAGACCCCGGATTCCTATTCGAAGGACCAGCAGGGAAAGCACGAAGCCTAATAAGCCCCTGCGCGGTGGCAGGGTAACGACCGCCGCAATGCTGGACTCCCGGAGACGGCCGCTCCCCGGGAGCCTGGCACAAACGTAAACGCCCGATCATTTTCCCTCGTGAGGAAAGTGATCGGGCGGTTTTCTTGTTAACCTCTAGTCCGCATTTTCCCATGAAGCGGGGAAAGCTTCTTCAGCTTCATTCATTCCACCGCTTGGGTGAACGGCGACTCTTGTGAATTCCGAAGGGAGATCAACGTCTTCGGAGAGCATGACGATAGTTCCACGCTCCGCAGGATCTACACCGTCCAAGAACTTATTGTGAAGATCCACGCCGCGATTGTTCAGAGCCTGCCCCTCGGTTTCACTCAGCTCGGAACCATCAGGCATTACATACTCGTAGTCGGCAGTATACGTTGGACCCCATTCGCTGATGTGCTCACTTACTGTAGAGAACTCATACTTGTTACCTTCTTCGTCGTAGGCGCTAACTTCGTACATATTGACGAACTCGGTTCCCTTGCGATTATCAACTTCGGCGATGAGGTAGGTGACGGGATCGGCCCCAGTGTCCTTCCGGTACGCTTCAATCTCAGAGAGACGTTTGTCAGTCGTAGGTGTTGGCAGGTCGAATGAGATGTCGGCGCCAGACATTGCTAGCAATTTGAACGCGCCAGCTTCCATGAGCTCTGGTGTGTCAAGGTCCTCGGCAGGTAGAACTTCTTGATTCTCTCCTGAAGGCATCTGTGCATCAGCGGAAGGTTCTGTGGATGATGGCGCATCAGACGCCGTGGATCCGCATCCGCTCAGTGCCAGGCTAGCGAGTACCGCCAACGGAAAAAGTTTTTTCATGATTCCCCAATCAAGTTGCGAGTTGGTCTCAGTGTAAGTTGAAGGTGCAACTAAAGCTAGCTGGTTACTTGGCTACTACACATGCTTGTGTTCGCCTCTGAGCCACTGGCAAATAGTCGAGTATGCAGAAAACCGACCCACTCGATCCCACTGGATGGAGCGGGGCCAAACTGTGTTTAACTGACAATCCGCGCAGATGTAGGCCATCGTGTCGGTGGGTGCTTATAGTCTTTTGAAAACCAGATAACATAGAATGCAAGTATCAACAGACTTATCCACAAATAGTGTGGGTTCATTTGTAGAGATCAGACAACCGCCGGGAGGTGGCAAAAATGCTTGTCATGCACGCCGCAAAGAACGAAGCCGAAAAAGTTCTTGATAGCTTCGGCTCATGCGAAGGAGCCTTGGATGTTGTTAATCTTGCTGAGTCTCAAGGTGCGAAGGTCGTGTTTGGGGCGCTAAAAGACGGCATCTCAGGTGCAATTATCGCAGAGCATGGTAAGAAACCAGTGATCTACGTTGAAGAGTCCGACTCTCCTGGGCGTCAACGCTTCACCATAATGCATGAGCTCGGTCACCTGATTGAGCGACGAGCAAACGGGGATGACGAATATTCGTTCGTGGAGAAGCGCGGGGCCAAATATGATCTACATGAGTTCTATGCTGACGAGTTTGCCGGAAATGTGCTGATGCCAGAAAGTTCTTTTCGCAGGATCTACAGAGGTAAAGGTGACGAGCTAGCGGCTGCTGCACATTTTTCAGTGACTCCTTCCGCGGTGCTGAAGCGTGCTGAGCGACTGGGGCTTGTGTAATTGGGACTCCCGTTCATAAAGCTTCAAAGAAAAAGTGTAGAACGGCTAACCGAGGATGTAGCGCGAAGCGTGTCAGAGGCTGACATACTCCAAGAGATTGGACCTGCCACACATGGTGCTGCGAGCGAACGCGCTAAAACCGAGGCCTATAATCAGGGTTTACGGGAAGCCTCTGTATTCAAAGCAGAGCAAGAAAACGACCTTAGGGACAAGTTTTTCAAGGTCGCAGTTTGGCTTACGTTTGTTATTGTAGGAACAAGCATCGTAGGAATCGGTGCATACATTTTTCTCAAGGGTTCCCAAATGTCCGAGAGCGTCATTATTACTTGGATAACTGCGGTTGTTGTTGAGATCATCGCAATCTTGAAGATTATGGCAAAGTACCTATTCCCGGAGTCCAGCAATCGCGCTGATGATTCGTGAAAATTTGCCCCGCCCCATCCTCAATCGAGGGTGGGGCGGTTCTCTGCGTTAAGAGACAATCGAGTCATGCCCAACTTCTCCGACCCGCGTTTCGAACACATGCGTACGTATATGACTGGCGAGTACCCGTACGTGCAGGTGTTCGATCTTGAGCTGGGGAAGATCCACGCTAGGGTACGCGGCTGGGTGCAGGGTGAGCTCTTTATTGAATACCCTCCGAACGGCGCACGGCTGGTCTACAACGGGCGTTTAGACGTGAAGTGGGTACCAACACTGGCAGCAACACGCATCAGGCGAGCAGATAGCATCTGGCGTGGCACTGAAGATGATCCGACCTGGCACCAACGCGAAGACGCGAAGATCAGCTACTGGGCAGACCCATGGACCGCAAGCCTCCCCGAATCCGACTAGAATTCGGCTTGTGAAAGTAAAAGTGAACTACCTGCAAAACGGCGAACTCGGATCGTCTTCAGTCAACGGAGATGTCTACGAAACAGCACGTGAGCAGGCCCGCGAACTAGTACCCGAAGGCGCCGAAGTCATCAGCATCATGGTTGATCGGGGTTAGTAGGGGAGTTGTGGCTGTTTTGTGGCTGTTGACTGCTTGTAGACAGTACTTTTAGGCTTTTCTACGCTGTACTAACGACCACTCACAAAACTCGGTGAGACCAGTACCTTCCCCGGAATTCTGCGTAAACACAGGCCACAGCATCTATACCTCTTAATACACGTCAGACTACGCACGCTAAATCCGTGCGCTAGTTCCAAGCCCGCAACCGATTTCGGTTGCGGGCTTGTCGTTTAACTACCTGTTGGAGCTCAGACTTCGATAAGGTGGACTGGCACCAAAAACCAAAGCAGAAGAGGAAGCACATGTCGGGTTCGGATATTGCAGGGCTTATCGCCGCCGGCGCGTTTGTAGTACTGGTCGTACTGCTGGCAGTGCCGATCATTAAATTGGGCAAGGTGTTTGATGAGCTTCGCACCACGATCAAAGACGTGGCAGACGGAACCACCCCATTGCTAGGGGAGGTCGCCAACACGGTCGCCACCACCAATGACCAGCTCAAAAAGGTCGACACGATCACCAGTAACGTTTCTGATACCAGTGCCAATGTTTCCGCGCTGTCCTCGCTAGTTGCTGCCACCGTAGGCAAGCCGCTGATCAAGGTCGCCGCGTTCACCGAAGGCGTGAAGGTTGCAATGAACACCAAGCCAAGTGGCAAGGCACGTCGCAGCCGCTAAGTCAGAGCCTGTTCGATCGAACACGTATCGATGCTTGATCAGACCGTCGGCCAGCTGATGGCCGCCAAGGAGACTAGAATGAAAAAGCTCTTGTGGGTTTCTATTGGTGTGGGCGTAGGAATGCTCGCCACCAAGAAATACGCTGAAGTAAAGTCCGGGGCAGCGCTTAATCGCCAGGTCAGCAAATACACTGACCGCGTCGCGGAATATTTGGAAGCCTTCCATCAAGGAATGAGCTCCCGCGAAGAAGAATTACGTTCCGCCTTGGGCGTGGACGCCGCTAAGTGAAGGGATCATCCGTAACACGATGAAAACGCAGGAAATTGCCCGTCGGTGGGTCGACTTTTTCGTCTCGAAGGGCCACACCGCGGTGCCCAGCGCCTCGCTGGTATCAGCCGACCCTTCACTCTTGTTCACTGTGGCCGGTATGGTTCCTTTCATTCCGTACCTCACCGCCCGTGAAGAGGCTCCGTACAACCGTGCGACTTCGGTGCAGAAGTGCATCCGTACCGGCGACATCGAAGAAGTAGGTAAGACCGTACGTCACGGCACCTTCTTCCAGATGTGCGGTAACTTCTCCTTCGGTGACTACTTCAAGAATGAAGCCATTCACTACGCCTGGGAACTGCTGACCAACTCGCTCGAGGATGGTGGCTACGGTCTGGACAAGGAACGCCTTTGGGTCACCGTCTATGAAGACGGCGATGAGAAGGACGTTGAAGCACGACGGATCTGGGAAGAAGAGATCGGCATCCCGACCGAGCGCGTTGTAGGCACCGGTAAGGAAGATAACTACTGGAACACCGGCCAGCCCGGTCCCGGCGGTCCTTGCTCGGAGATCTACTACGATCGCGGTGCACAGTACGGTCAAGAAGGCGGCCCAGCTGTCGACGAGACCCGCTACATCGAAATCTGGAACCTCGTGTTCATGCAGTACCGCCTTTCGGCCGTACGCTCCAAGACCGATTTTGATGTTGCCGGCGAACTGCCAAAGCGCAATATCGACACCGGTCTAGGCCTTGAGCGCCTTGCGATGATCTTGCAGGGTGTGGAGAACATGTACGAGACCGATCAGGTCCGTCCGGTGCTCGACAAGGCTGCAGAACTCGCTGGCGTCACCTACACCTCCACCGAGGATCCAACTGACCCTAACCACGCCACCGACGTGCGCCTGCGCATGATCGCCGATCACATCCGCTCCTCGCTGATGCTGATCTCCGACCAGGTCACTCCGGGCAATGAAGGCCGCGGCTACGTGCTGCGCCGCCTGATTCGTCGTGCCGTGCGTGCCATGCGCCTGATGGGCGTGGATACCGAAGTACTCCCAGAGCTACTTCCAGTCTCGCGCGATGCCATGAAGGGTGTTTACCCAGAGGTAGCCAACGACTTCGAGCGTATTGCGCGCATTGCTTACGCTGAAGAGCGCGCATTCCGTCGCACCATCGCTTCGGGCACCACCCGTCTTGATGAAGCGCTGGGTCACGCTAAGGACGAGGGCAAGAACCTTTCAGGTGACGACGCTTTCACCCTGCACGACACCTTCGGTTTCCCGATCGACCTCACCCTAGAGATCGCAGCAGAAGCTGGTCTGTCCGTTGACGAGCCGCGCTTCCGCGAACTGATGAAAGAACAGCGCACCCGCGCGCAGAAGGATGCTAAGGCCAAGAAGGCCGGCCACGCTGACCTTTCTGTCTACAGCCAGCTGGCTGAGGCCGGCAATGTGCACTTCACCGGTTATGACACCCTTCAGGGCGAGTCGTCGATCCGTGGCATTATCCGCGACGGCCAGGTTGTTCCTTACGCTGAGCAGGGTCAGGAAATTGACCTGGTGCTCAACGAGACCCCGTTCTACGCTGAGTCCGGCGGACAGGCTGGCGACAGCGGTCTGATCACCGGTGATGGCTTTGTTCTCGAGGTCACCGATGTGCAGGCTCCGGTTAAGGGTCTGAACGTACACAAGGTGATCGTGCGTGAGGGCGAGCTTCCAGCCGAGGCTTTGGTCCGCACCGAAGTTGACGCGGTACGCCGTCGCTCCGGCGAGCAGGCACACTCCGCCACTCACTTGGTGCACGCTGCACTGCGCGAGCTGCTTGGCCCAACGGCCACCCAGGCTGGTTCCTTCAACAAGGCAGGCTACCTGCGCTTCGACTTCTCGTGGGCAGAGGCGCTTTCGCCAGCAGCTCGCAGCGAAGTTGAAGAGGTTGTGAACCTCGCAATTGCTTCGAACTACCAGGTTGTCACCAACGAAATGGCTCTGGCAGAGGCGAAGAAGCTGGGCGCTATGAGCCTGTTCGGCGAAAAGTACTCCAACGACGTTCGCGTGGTTGAAATGAACGGTGCTTGGTCGCGCGAACTGTGTGGTGGTACCCACGTGGATAACACCGCCCGCATTGGTCAGCTGACCTTGCTCTCCGAAGCTTCGGTGGGCTCGGGCAACCGCCGTGTTGAGGCGCTGGTCGGTATGGAAGCATTCCGTCACGGCGCAGCTGAGCGTGCTTTGGTTTCTGAGCTTTCGGGCTTGTTCCGTGTGCCTTCTAACCAGGTCTCCGAGCGTGTTAACGACACCGTTGCCAAGCTCAAGGCGGCTGAAAAGCAGATCGCTGAACTCAAGAGCCAGGCAATGCTTGCACAGTCCGCATCGCTGTTGGAGAAGGTCGTCACCATCGGTTCGACCCGTCTGCTGGCACACAACGCCGGCCAGATCGATTCGGCTGATGCGCTACGCACCATGGCTTTGGATCTGCGCGGCAAGCTAGGCAGTGAAGCGGCGGTGATCGTCTTGATCGGCGAATCCAACGGCCGTCCACTGGTGCTAGCAGTGACCAACGATGACGCACGTGCCAATGGATTTAAGGCTGGGGCCTTGGTCCGTACCGCGACCGGTGTACTCGGCGGCGGTGGCGGCGGCAAGGACGATATGGCTCAGGGCGGCGGCCAGGATGCTTCGAAGATTGACGAAGCACTGGATGCTATCCGGGCGGCCCTAGCTAATGGCTAATGTTGCACTCGGCGTCGACGTGGGCCTAGCCCGCGTCGGCGTTGCCGCGTCTGACCCATCGGGCATTCTGGCGACCCCTGTGATGACCCTTCGACGCGATGTGAAGAAAAATTCGGACCGTCGAATGCTTTTGCGCATCATCACCGATCGAAATGCCACCGAGGTGTTCATCGGGGAGCCAAAATCGCTGGCCGGAAACACCACAGAATCCACCAAAATGGCTCGTGACTACGCTATTGCTTTGGCAGAAGAAGCTTCAGAGGCTAATATCGAGCTGTCGGTTTTTCTGATTGACGAACGCTTGAGCACGGTTAATGCGCACCGCGCGTTGCATGCTTCGGGACGTAAGATGGAGGATCATCGCAAGGTTGTCGACCAAGTCGCAGCCACAGAAATCCTGCAGCAGGTGCTGGAAATGCGCCGGAACAACGTCCGCGTGCAGGCCAGCCGGATCGTACTGAAGTAAACCTAGCGATCCTAGGTTTAGTACGAACCGCCCCGAGAAACGAGAGTCAATGCGAGAAGAAGCCCGTCATGAGCGCCAACGCGATACACATCGCGCGCTATACGAAAGCTTCTCGGCGGGCCAACGTCCGCCGATCGCAGAACCTTCGGCTCCGGAACTAACCGGCCTGAATCACTACAGCGGTGGCGCTGCACAGCAAACCGCCGCTGCCTCGGCAAGCACGAGCGCACCAGAAAGCCAGGACGGGGAGAATACCAACACCCGGTTCCTCCCCGCCTTGGCACCTGCGCAGGGCACCCAAACCACGGGAGAGCAAGCATCAGAAACGATGTTTGCCAGCTCTTTGACCGGCGAAATCCCTTCCGTGTCTAAGCGCGAACGACGCAAAAAACCCGGCGCAAGCGCAACGTCGTCATGCTGGCCACCGTCATTATTTTTGCCCTGATCGTCGCAGGGTCGCTGTTCTTCGTTAAGGCTCTGGTTAAGCAATTTAATCCCGACGACTATCCGGGCCCAGGCGGATCCGCCGTGGAATTCACCGTCGAAGATGGCTGGGGCGTGGGAGTGATCTCGCGCAAGCTTGAAGAGATGGACGTGATTTCCAACGACAAGCTGCTCATTAAAGCAGTTGAGGATTCCGAATCCACAAACAAGTTCATTCACCCCGGCACCTACCTGCTTAAGTCGCAGATGCCGGCAGCGGACGCGGCCAAGGTTTTGGTTAATAACAAGCCGGGCAAGGTCTTCTACATTGGGCTGAAAGCTAACCTCCGCCTTGACGCAGCACTGAGCGAGATCGCTAAGAGCTCTGGGTTGAAACTAGCGGACCTGAAAAAGCTGGCCAATCAGCCAGAAAAGTTCGGGCTTCCCTCATCTGTGCCCAACCTTGAAGGTTGGCTGCACCCAGGGGAGTACCGCTTTGAGCTGGGCACCAACGCCAAAACCGTTCTCGCCAAGATGGTTAAGGGCACCAAAACAACGTTGAAAAACGCTGGAATCACCGATCTGAAACAGGGTTACCGGACCTTAACCGTTGCCTCCATCCTCCAAGCCGAGGCGCGCGAGAAGGACTACGCCACCGTAGCCGGAGCGATCGAAAATCGTTTGGACCCAGGCAATAAGGAAACCCACGGCTTATTGCAGGTGGACTCGGCGGTCATCTACGGTCTCAAGCGCTACAGCCTGCAGTTCAGTCCGTCGGAGAAAAAGGACAAGGCCAACAAGTACAACACCTATGTACATACCGGCCTAACTCCGACGCCGATCGGCTCTCCCGCAGATGCTGCGATCAAGGCGGCAGCTAATCCGGAAGATAACGGTTACTACTACTGGGTGACGGTCAATATCAGTACCGGCGAAACCAAATTTGCCTCCACCTATGCAGAACACCAGCAGAACCAGGCACAGTTCCGAACCTGGTGCTCAGAAAATCCCGGCGTCTGCTAGACACCACCCGCAGTAACTCCACAGCAGAAAGTGCAGGAAAAGATGAAGCAGGCTGCGGTTCTGGGCCACCCGGTGAGCCACTCGAAGTCACCAGTATTGCATCAGCGTGCCTACCAGCTTCTCGGGGCCGATCTGAGCTACGAGGCGATCGATCTGGAGCCTGGCCAAAGCGCTGCGCACATAGCTCGACTGCGTACTGAAGATTGGGCCGGCTGCTCGGTGACCATGCCGCTCAAAGACGTATTCCTGCCCTACATGAACGAAGTTTCCACCCGAGTCCAACGCCTCGGTGCACTGAACACCATTGTGGTGCGTGACGACGGAACACTGTTTGGGGAAAATACCGACGTTGACGGGCTTATCCGCGCGGTTCGGGATTTTTCTCAAGCGCCATTTGGTCAAGCGCTGATCCTCGGATCGGGCAATACCGCGTTGGCAGCCTTGCAGGCCTGCGCTGAGCTGAGCGTACAGCAAGTCTTTTTGGTGGTTCGCTCTCTTCGCAGCGCCTCCCGGGCCCTGAACTTAGCTAATGAGCTGTCGCTCAACCCGGTCATCCACGAAATCTCAGGCATCACCGAAGAAGTTGGAGCTCAGCTCCGAGAACTGCCGCTGGTCTTTAGTACCCTGCCGCCACGCGCGGCCGATACTTGGGTCTCAACCCTTGGTCCGGGAACCGGCATCCTGCTAGACGTCGCCTACGATCCGTGGCCCTCGCAGTTAGCACAAAACTGGGCTGGACCGGTGATTTCCGGGTTGCACATGTTGGTGCATCAAGCAGTGGAACAAGTCAGCCTCTTTGCGCACGAGGCATGGGATGAGCAGCGTCGTGTTGACGTCACAAATGCGATGTTTGACTCTCTGGGCCTGACTCGACACCAGTAAATACGTCATGTCATGGCAAAATAGAGGACATGTTGCGTTGGTTGACCGCGGGCGAATCGCATGGCCCGGCACTTGTTGGAATTCTCGAAGGACTACCTGCCGGAGTATCGGTAGATAGCGAAGTAGTACGCGAAGCGTTGGCGCGTCGCCGTCTAGGCTATGGCCGCGGTGCGCGTATGAAGTTTGAAAAGGACCAGGTTACTTTCCTTGGCGGAGTCCGCCACGGTAAGAGCCAGGGTGGCCCGGTGGCCATCGAAATCGGGAACACCGAATGGCCTAAGTGGGAACGCGTGATGAACGCTGACCCCGTTGATCTGGACGAGCTGGCATCCATGGCGCGCAACGCGCCACTGACTCGCCCCCGTCCAGGCCACGCCGACTTCACTGGCATGCAGAAGTACGGTTTTGAGGACGCTCGTCCGATTCTAGAACGTGCTAGCGCCCGTGAAACCGCGGCCCGTGTGGCCCTGGGTGCGGTCGCCTCACGATTCTTGAACGATCTTGGCATCGAACTGGTCTCGCACACCACCGCTGTTGGTGCTGTGTCGTCCCCAGAAGGTGCTCCGTTGCCTACCGCCGCCGATGTTGCCGCACTGGACGCCGATCCATTGCGTTGCTTTGACGCCGCGACCAGCGAAGCTATGGTTGCCGAAGTTGACGACGCGCACAAGGCAGGGGAGACCCTGGGTGGTGTGGTTGAGGTTTTGGCCTACAACCTGCCTCCGGGTATCGGCTCCTACGTACATTGGGATCGCCGACTAGATTCCCGTTTGGCCGCAGCCCTGATGGGCATCCAGGCCATCAAGGGTGTTGAAGTGGGCGACGGCTTTGCTACCGCAGCCCGACGTGGCAGCGCTGCCCATGACGAAATTGTTTACGCCGAAGATGGCAGCATCAAGCGCAACTCCAACCGCGCAGGCGGCATCGAAGGTGGCATGAGCATCGGTGAAGTACTGCGTGTACGCGCTGGTATGAAACCAATTGCGACCGTTCCACGTGCGTTGCGCACCATCGATACGGCCACCGGCGAAGAGACCACCGCCCACCACCAGCGTTCGGATGTCTGCGCGGTTCCAGCCGCCGGTGTTGTTGCCGAAGCTATGGTCGCGCTGGTTCTTGCACAGAGCCTGCTGGAGAAATTTGGCGGCGACTCGGTGACCGAAACCAAGCGCAATATCGACTCCTACCTAGCTAACATCCCGGATAATCTGGGATCGACCGGCGTCTAGGAAGCATTCGGTAATGATTTACCTCATTGGTCCGATGGCCAGTGGCAAGTCCACCGTGGGCAGGTCGCTGGCCACGGCCTTATCCACTAGTTTTGCCGACTCCGATGCTGCGGTGGTGTCCCATCACGGGACCATTCCGCAAATTTTTGCCGAACACGGTGAGCAGCACTTCCGCGACTTAGAGGTTCAGGCCCTGGCCCGATTACTCACCGGAGTGGTCGCTACCGGCGGCGGCGCGGTGTTGCGTGAAGAAAACCAGCAGCTACTTTCCCGAGGCACCGTGGTTTATCTCGAGCTTGGCCAAGAGGCCGCTTCGGAACGGATTCGCCAAGACTCCAACCGGCCATTGCTGGCAGGTGACGAAGCACTCACCGTCTGGGCACAGGTCTACGAAAAGCGTCGCCCCATTTACGAAATGCTAGCTGACGTGCAGGTTGTGGTGGACGGCAAGTCCGTTCTACAAATTGTCGAAGAGATTTTGCCGCAACTTGAGCAACTGTGATTAGGACCACGAGATGCAAGTTCTGCTCATTTGCACGCGTACGCTAGAAAAATCATCACCATCAGGAGGAATAGACTGATGCCATTGGCACCGACCACTCTTAAGGTCTCGGGAAACACCCCCGCCGAATCGTATCCAGTACTTGTTGGCAACGGACTTTTGTCTCACTTGCCAGAGCTACTTGGATCTTCGGTTAAAAGGTTTTGGTTATTCACCCCCGCGCCTTGCGCACCACCGGCGACGTAGTTCGTGACGAATTGGCCAATGCTGGCCTTGAGGCACTAACCGCTGAAATCCCGGATGCCGAAGAGGGCAAGCACATCCAGGTTGCATCATTCTGCTGGGAGGTGCTGGGCAAGAACGATTTCACCCGCACCGACGCAGTGATCTCCGTAGGCGGTGGCGCGGTGACCGACCTCGCTGGCTTTGTTGCCGCCACCTGGCTTCGCGGCGTGAAGGTCATCCACATTCCTACCTCGCTGTTGGCGATGGTTGACGCAGCCGTGGGCGGCAAGACCGGAATCAATACAGCAGAAGGCAAAAACCTGGTTGGCGCCTTCCACCCACCTGCCGCCGTATTGGCTGACCTTGATGCTTTGGCGACGTTGCCTAAGAACGAACTGGTTACGGGCATGGCCGAAATCGTCAAAACCGGCTTCATCGCAGATGAACGCATTCTGGAATTGATCGAAGAAGACCCAGCCGAGGCTATCGAGCCAGGCAGCGCACGCCTTCGTGAACTGATCGAGCGCACCATCGCGGTCAAGGTTGACGTGGTCAGCCGGGATCTGAAGGAAGCTGGCGATCGTGAGTTCTTGAACTACGGTCACACCTTGGCCCACGCTATCGAACTTGCCGAGCGCTACCAGATGCGTCACGGCGCAGCCGTATCCATCGGTCTGTGCTTCGCTGCTGAACTGGGACGTTCGGTGGGGCACACCTCCGATGAGGTTGCCGATCGCCACGTGAACATCTTGAAGTCACTGGGGTTGCCAACGACCTACCGCAACGACCGTTGGGCAGCACTGCTTGATGGAATGAAGCGCGATAAGAAGGCCCGTGGCGACCAGCTGCGCTTTGTTGTTCTTGAAGCCATTGGCAAGCCACGGATTTACGAAGTACCGGATAATTCGCTGCTCTTTGCGGCCTACCAGGAAATCGGGGAATGAAAATGGGTGACTACACCGCATACGCCATTGACGTCGCATCGGTAAACCGTCAGGGCGTCGGAACTTCGGTCGAAGGCGTTTTGGTCGATCCTGAAACCCTCAAGCCCTATGTCGCCGACGAGCAGGCCGCCGAGCACCAGATGCAGGTTGGTTCGCCGACCGATCAGGTCATGATCCTGCTGGCCCGAGGCCACCTGGCTGAAGCCGGCGAGCTGATCGCCGAATCCCGCTTGATTGACCCAACCAACGCACACCTTCGTGTATTGGACACCGAGCTAACCCGCATGCAGGGTGATTTTGATCGTGCGATCAACCGCCTGCGCAAGCTGGCCGAAGAATTTGCTGGCACCGATTACGAGCCACTGATGCATCACCACTTGGGACTTTCGTTCTACGCCAAGGGCGACTACAAGGCTGCGGCGACTCGTTTCCGTAAGGCTATGGACCTTCGCCTCGAGCTCGGCGACGACGCCTACTTGGTGAATGCATCGAGCATTTGTTTGAACATTGCCGAAGAGCGCGTCGAGCAGTAAGCCAGGCAGTAACGAGCGCCACCGGGTCAAACCCTAACGCAGAAGCGGTCGGTAGGGTAAAGTTATAGATGGTTTTTTGATAATGCCAGTGCATGCTGGTGTAAATAGAGGATTGAGGAAACGTGGCGGATACAACTGACATCAAAAATGGTGTGGTGCTGAAGATTGAGGGCCAGCTTTGGACCATCATTGACTTCCAGCACGTCAAGCCAGGTAAGGGTGGCGCTTTCGTCCGTACCAAGATGCGTAACGTGATGACCGGCAAGGTAGTCGACAAGACTTACAACGCTGGTACCAAGATCGAGACCGCAACTGTTGACCGTCGCGACTACCAGTACCTCTACCAAGATGGCGATGACTACGTCTTCATGAACTTGGAAGACTACGACCAGATCACCGTTCCAGGCGAGACCGTAGGCGAGACCGCCGGTTTCATGCTGGAAAACCAGGAACTGACCATCGCCATGCACGACGGCAGCCCACTGTACCTGGAACTGCCGGCTTCGGTTGTTTTGGAAATCACCTACACCGAGCCAGGCCTGCAGGGCGACCGCTCCTCGGCTGGCACTAAGCCAGCTACCTTGGAAACCGGTAAGGAAATTCAGGTTCCACTGTTCGTAGAGCAGAACACCAAGGTCAAGGTTGATACCCGCACCGGCGATTACCTGGGTCGTGTCAACTAGTGAGAGCCCGCGCCAAAGCCCGTCGCCGAGCCCTGGAATTCCTGTTTGAAGCTGAAGCCCGTGACGTTGATCCAATGAGTGTCGCTATCTCTCGCCGGGAAAACTCGGACATCGTACTCAACGAGTACTCGCTGACGATCCTCGAAGGCGTCATGGCCCATCTGGACCGTATTGACGAAGTTCTAGAGAGCTACGTCAAGGACTGGACCATTGAGCGTATGCCTGCCGTTGACCGTTGCGCCCTGCGCATCGGTGTGTGGAATTGCTCTACAACGACGATGTTCCCGACGCCGTAGCCGTGGCAGAAGCCTTGGTTAACGTTCGCGAGCTATCCACCGACGAGTCACCTGAATTCGTCAACGGCGTTTTGGGTCGAATCCAAAGCGTCAAGGACACCTTGGTTGACTAATACTTTGGTCAACTAACCGCGTTCCTCAGTTTTCTAGCCTGGGCCCGATCTCCATTGTGAGATCGGGCCCAGGCTTTTTGCGCCCATTTCACGCTGCGATGGAGGAGCATCACACCGCTGCTTTATTACCCGCATGGAGCTTCTATTAATCTCTCGATCACGGTGTGCCAAGGCCAATACTGGCAGCCTCACTTAGCTGCTGCGGGGGCTAAGGTGCCTAATTCTCAGGGTGCGTGGGCGCAGAGCTATACATCGAGTGATGCATTTCACTGGCCATTCAGTGTCATGCATAGCTTTCCGCTAGGGAATCGGCCCCGGATCGTGATAATTTGAATTAGCAATATTCCTTTAAATGCCGTCCCGTGAGGCGGAGAAGGGAGAGGTGCACAGCATGAATGAAAATTCAGTGCCAGATGTGTCGCGCACGGTTCTGACCGGCGACGATATTGATCGTGTACTCACTCGTGTGGCTTTCGAAATTATCGAAGCCAACAAGGGCACAGATGACCTTGTGCTCCTGGGCATTCCCAGCCGTGGTTTCCCGCTGGCGCAGCGCTTAGCGCAACGCATCGCAGCTTCCGCGCCTGAACATTTGGACCCAGCAACTCTTGTAGGTCAGCTCGACATCACCATGTACCGTGACGATCTGCGCCACTCCACCACACGCACCCCGGCCCCAACCCGCCTTCCGACCGGTGGGATCGACGGAAAAGTTGTGGTCCTGGTCGACGACGTACTCTATTCAGGGCGCACCATTCGTGCAGCGCTGGATGCCCTCTCCGACTGGGGACGGCCGCGCATCGTGCGCCTTGCAGTCCTCGTTGATCGAGGCCACCGTGAACTACCCATCCGCGCTGACCATGTAGGCAAGAATCTGCCCACGGCCAAGAGCGAAAAGGTGCGTGTGCACCTTGCAGAAATTGATGGCAAGAACGAAGTGATTATCGAGGGCGCCGCATGAAACACCTGCTATCCACCGCGGATCTAACCCGCGAAGAAGCCATCTCAATCTTGGATATCGCCGAAGAAATGCGCGAATCCGGCACCCGAGCCATCAAAAAACTTCCCGCGCTACGCGGACGCACCGTGGTCAACCTCTTCTTTGAGGACTCCACCCGAACCCGCATCTCCTTTGAAGCTGCCGCCAAGCGATTGAGCGCTGACGTCATCAACTTCTCTGCGAAGGGTTCGAGCGTTTCCAAGGGCGAATCACTGAAGGATACCGCCCAAACCCTGCTGGCTATCGGTGCCGACGCAGTAGTCATCCGCCACCCAGATTCCGGTGCCCCGGCCAGACTTGCTGCCACCGACTGGATCGGCCTGCCGATCGTCAACGCTGGCGACGGAACCCACGAACACCCCACCCAGGCGCTGCTGGACGCATTCACCCTGCGCCGCCAGGTGGCACTACGCGAAGGTGTTAACCCGCTGGGCAAAGGCCTTGATGGTCTGAAGGTCGCGATCGTCGGGGATATTCTGCATTCCCGCGTGGCTCGATCCAACCTGTGGCTGCTGAACACCCTCGGCGCTGAGGTCACCATGGTGGCCCCGCCAACCCTGCTTCCAGTGGGCGCCCACGCTTGGCCGTGCACCATCAGCTACGGCCTCGACGCAGTGATCGCGTCCGGGATCGATGCACTGATGATGCTGCGCGTCCAAGGTGAGCGCATGAACGCTGCCTACTTCCCGAACCCACGCGAATATTCACGCTACTGGGGACTGGACGATGCCCGCCTGGCCACCCTTGACGCTTCGGGCGCCGAAACGTTGATCATGCACCCGGGCCCGATGAACCGTGGCCTGGAAATCTCCTCGGCTGCCGCCGATTCACCGCGCTCCACGGTGCTCGACCAAGTCACCAATGGTGTGGCCGTGCGCATGGCCAGCCTCTATATGCTCCTCTCCGGCGACCTGATCTGAAAGAAGACCCCATGAACTATTTGATCCAACAGGCCGCCGTACTCGGTGACACCGTGCAAGATGTGCTCATCGTTGACGGGAAGATCGCGCAGATCGGCAGCATCGAAGCCACCGAGAACGTACAGGTCATCAACGCGAAGAACCTGGTGCTCCTGCCAGGTCTGGTTGACACCCACACCCACCTGCGCGAACCAGGCCGCGAAGACGCTGAAACCGTGGAAACCGGTTCTCAAGCTGCTGCCCTTGGTGGTTACACCGCCGTGCACGCAATGGCCAACTCCACCCCGGTGGCGGACAACGCCGGCGTGGTTGAGCAAGTGTACGAACTGGGCCGTCAGGCCGGCTGGGTGGATGTCCGTCCGGTAGGTGCGGTCACCGTAGGCCTTGCCGGCAAGCAGCTGAGCGAAATCGGCGCCATGGCCGATTCGCGCGCTGCCGTGAAGATGTTCTCCGACGACGGGATCTGCGTCTGGGACCCACTGTTGATGCGCCGTGCACTGGAATATGTGAAGGCCTTCGACGGAGTGATCGCCCAGCACGCCCAGGAACCACGTCTGACCGAGGGTGCCCAGATGAACGAGGGCGAAGTTTCCTCCATCTTGGGCATGCCAGGCTGGCCAGCGGTCGCCGAAGAGTCGATCATCGCACGCGACGTACTACTTGCCGAGCATGTGGGTGCGCGCCTGCACATCTGCCACGTCTCCACCGCCGGCTCGGTAGAAATTATCCGCTGGGCCAAGGCTCGCGGAATTAACGTCACCGCCGAAGCCACCCCGCACCACCTGTTGCTGACCGACGAAAAGGTTCGCACCTACGATCCGGTGTACAAGGTCAACCCGCCATTGCGCCGCGAAGCCGACGTGCAGGCACTCCGTGCGGGCCTCGCCGATGGCACCATCGACGTGATCGGCACCGACCACGCCCCGCACCCTTCCGAATCCAAGGATTGTGAATGGGGAGCTGCGGCCATGGGCATGACCGGTCTGGAGACCGCGCTGTCCATCGTCCAGCACACGCTGGTGGATACCGGGTTGCTCTCCTGGGCCGATGTGGCCCGGATTACCTCCACCGTGCCTGCGCAGATCGGCCGTGTTGCCGATCAGGGCCGACCAATCGCGGTAGGGGAGCCAGCCAACCTGACTCTGGTTGATCCGGCTGCTACCTGGACGGTTGACCCGAGCGTTATGGCCACCAAGGGCCGGAACTCACCGTTTGCCGGAATGCAGCTACCGGGTTCGGTACGCGCCACCTTCCTGCACGGTCACGCCACGGTGCTCGACTCCAAGCTCGCTAGCCCGAGGCCGGTCCATGCCTGAGGGAGCACTAGGCCCGATCATCATTACGGTGCTGATCATCGCAGCCGGCATCACCATGATTTTGCTGGGCTGGCGGAACCTCAAAGCCCGCCAATCGGACATCCCGGAGCCCTACGCTGAGTTTGCCGATACGCTCGAACACAGCTTCACCGGAATGTATGTGGCCACCACCAAGTTTGATGACTGGCTGGACCGCATTGCCGTGCATGATCTGGGCGTGCGAACCAATGCCACCTTGGAATTGGGAAGCCACGGCATTCACCTGATCCGATCCGGCAGCCGCGATCTGCACATCGGGTGGGAGCACTTCGAAAACGTTAAGCGGTCCAGCGGGATGATCGGCAAATTTGTCGAGAAGAACGGGCTGATCGTGATCACCTGGAATCGCGAAGGATTCACCTTCGACACCGGATTCCGTCCCCGCTATGCCGAGGACACCCCAAAGATTTATCAGTTGCTGGCGTCGCACACCGACGTAAGCCGAGCAGGAGACAAATAAGTGAATTCTCTGAGCAACCTACCAGCCGTGTTGGTACTCGAAGATGGCCGCATCTTCCGCGGGCGCAGCTATGGCGCCGTGGGCACAACCCTGGGTGAAGCAGTGTTCACCACCGGCATGACCGGCTACCAGGAAACCCTGACTGACCCTTCCTACGCACACCAGATCATCGTGCAGACCTTCCCACACGTGGGTAACACCGGCGTGAACTCGCAGGATCCGGAGTCCACCCGCATGTGGGCTGCCGGTTATGTAGTGCGCGATGCTGCTCGTCGACCAAGCAACTGGCGAAGCGAGCGCACCTTGGACGATGACCTAAAAGAATATGGCATCGTGGGCATCCGCGGTGTGGATACCCGTGCACTGACTCGCCACTTGCGTGAAGTTGGCGCGCTGAAGTCCGGCGTGTTCTCCGGCGATGCTGCGGCCAAGTCCGACGCCGAGCTTATCGAGATCGTCAAGGCACAGCCACCGATGGCCGGCCGAAACATCTCCGCTGAGGTCTCCGTCGCGCAGGCCTACATCGTTGAGCCAGCCGATCACGGCTACACCGGTGCCATCAAGCACACCGTGGCCGCGATCGACCTGGGCATGAAGTCGATGACCCCGCACCGCCTGGCCGAGCGTGGTTTGCGTGTGCACGTCTTGCCGCACGATGCCACCCTGGAAGATATCAAGGCCACCGGCGCCAACGGCGTGTTCTTCTCCAACGGACCTGGTGACCCAGCCACCGCCACCAAGCAGGTGGAGCTAGTTCGTTCGGTGCTCGACGCCGGACTGCCATACTTCGGAATCTGCTTCGGCAACCAGATGCTGGGCCGCGCGCTCGGCTTTGATACCTACAAGTTGCGCTTCGGCCACCGAGGCATCAACCAGCCGGTCATGGACAAGTCCACCGGTCGGGTAGAAATCACCAGCCAGAACCACGGCTTCGCCGTTGACGCGCCGATCGAGGGCTCACAGCTGGCCCCGGTTGAGCGTTTTGGCAAGGTCGAAGTTTCGCACTACTCCCTGAACGACCACGTGGTGGAAGGCCTGAACTGCTTGGACATTCCAGCCTTCTCAGTGCAGTACCACCCAGAAGCCGCATCTGGCCCCCACGATGCCGCCTACCTCTTTGACCGCTTCATCACCGCGTTGGATTCCGCCGCAGAAAAGGACAGCAAGTAATGCCTAAGCGCACCGATCTGAAATCAGTTCTCGTCATCGGTTCGGGCCCGATCGTTATCGGACAGGCCGCTGAATTCGACTACTCCGGCACCCAGGCACTTCGTGTGCTCAAGGAAGAGGGGCTGCGAGTTGTTCTGGTGAACTCCAACCCGGCCACCATCATGACCGACCCGGAATTCGCCGACGCCACCTACGTTGAGCCGATCACCCCAGAGGTCGTCGAAAAGATCATCGCCAAGGAACGCCCGGATGCGATCCTGCCAACCCTGGGCGGCCAGACCGCACTGAACACCGCCATCGCACTGGATAAGTCCGGCGCCCTGGAAAAGTACAACGTGGAGCTGATCGGCGCGAACATCGAAGCCATCGAGCTCGGTGAAGACCGCGAGAAGTTTAAGGGCGTGGTGGAGCGTTGCGGCGCCGAATCGGCCAAGTCGGTCATCGTACACACCCTGGACGAGGCTTTTGCTGCCGTCGAGGAACTGAACTACCCAGTTGTTGTCCGCCCATCGTTCACCATGGGTGGCTTGGGTTCGGGCATGGCCTACAACCCAGAAGACCTGCGCCGCATCTGCGGTGCCGGCCTGCAGTATTCGCCAACCACCGAGGTGCTCCTGGAGGAGTCCATCCTGGGTTGGAAGGAATACGAACTGGAGATGATGCGCGACAAGAACGACAACGTTGTAGTCGTCTGCTCCATCGAAAACTTCGATCCGGTCGGTGTACACACCGGCGACTCGATCACCGTCGCCCCAGCGATGACCCTGACCGACCGCGAATACCAGAACCTGCGCGACATTTCGATCGCCGTCATCCGCGAAGTTGGCGTGGACACCGGTGGCTGTAACATCCAGTTTGCTATTGAACCGGACACCGGCCGCGTAGTGGTTATCGAGATGAACCCCCGCGTTTCACGCTCCAGCGCACTAGCTTCCAAGGCCACCGGCTTTGCGATCGCCAAGATCGCCACCAAGCTGGCCGTGGGTTACACCTTGGATGAGATCCCGAACGACATCACCCAGAAGACCCCGGCCTCCTTCGAACCGGCTCTGGACTACGTTGTGGTCAAGGTCCCACGCTTTGCCTTCGAGAAGTTCCCGGCAGCGGATAAGACCCTGACGACCACCATGAAGTCGGTCGGCGAAGCGATGGCCCTGGGCCGTAACTTCACCGAGGCACTGCAAAAGGCCCTGCGCTCACTAGAGCAGAAGGGCTCGGAGCTGAGCTTCGAGACCATTGACGAATCCGAGCACGAAGCCGTACTGGCCTCCATCGTCAAGGGCTCCACCGAGCGCCTGTCGCTGGTCCAGCGCCTGCTCTACTCGGGTCTTTCGATCGAGCGCCTGTACGAAGTGACGTCGATCGACCCTTGGTACCTGGATCAGCTGGCGCTGATCAACGAGACCGCACAGCTGGTTGCCGCCAATAAGCACCTGCCTGAAGACATTTTGCGCGAAGCCAAGCACCACGGCTTCTCCGATGCTCAGCTGGCACAGCTGACCGGCAAGTCCGAGGCCGTGGTTCGCGGTATTCGCCACGCACTAGGTGTCCGCCCGGTGTTCAAGACCGTTGATACCTGCGCGGCCGAGTTTGAAGCCTTCACCCCGTACATGTACTCCACCTACGATCAAGAGACCGAGGTGGTGGCGCACGAGAAGAAGTCGGTCATCATCCTCGGCTCGGGTCCAAACCGCATCGGCCAGGGCATCGAGTTTGACTACTCCTGCGTGCACGCGGTGATGGCCTTGCGCGCCGAAGGCTACGAGACCGTGATGGTCAACTGCAACCCGGAAACCGTGTCCACCGACTACGACATTTCCGATCGCCTCTACTTCGAGCCATTGACCCTAGAGGACGTGCTGGAAGTAATTCACGCCGAAGAGCAGACCGGCGGTGTATTGGGCGTGTTTGTACAGCTGGGCGGCCAGACCCCACTGAAGCTTGCTGCTGAGCTGAAGGCTGCCGGAATTCCGATTCTTGGCACCTCGCCTGAGGCTATTGACTTGGCCGAACACCGTGGCGCTTTCCAGCGTGTACTGGATAACGCCGGGCTGATCGCACCAAAGAACGGCACCGCAGTATCCTTCTCCGATGCCAAGGCCATCGCCGACTCCATCGGTTACCCGGTCTTGGTTCGCCCTTCCTACGTGTTGGGCGGGCGCGGCATGGAGATTGTGTACGACGAGGCCAACCTCTCGCGCTACATCACCAACGCCACCGAAATCACCGTCGACCACCCGGTATTGGTTGACCGCTTCCTCGAAGACGCCATCGAGATCGACGTTGACGCACTTTACGACGGAACCGATCTGTACGTCGGCGGCATTATGGAGCACATCGAGGAAGCCGGTATTCACTCCGGCGACTCGGCCTGCACCTTGCCTCCGATCACCCTCGGCCCAGATGTGCGCGACCGCGTGAAGGCCGCCACCTTGGCTATCGCCCAGGGTGTTGGTGTGCGCGGACTGATCAACATCCAGTTTGCGCTCGCATCGGACATCTTGTACGTGATCGAAGCGAACCCACGTGCCTCGCGCACCGTGCCGTTCACCTCGAAGGCTACCGGCGTGCAGCTGGCCAAGATTGCAGCGTTGATCGGCGTGGGTAAGACCCTGGCCGAACTGCGTGGCAACTACTTGCCAGCGGTGGGCGACGGCGCACACCTGCCAGATTCGGCGCCGATCGCGGTCAAGGAAGCGGTTATGCCATTCGCTCGCTTCCGCACCCCAGAGGGCAAGGTAGTTGACTCCTTGCTCGGCCCAGAGATGCGCTCCACCGGTGAAGTGATGGGCATCGATAAGTACTTCGACACGGCCTTCGCCAAGAGCCAGGCCGCCGCGAACAACCCACTGCCAACCTCCGGCAAGGTCTTCGTTTCGGTGACCAACCGCGACAAGCGTTCGATCGTCCTTCCGGTCAAGCACCTGTCGGACAACGGATTTGAGATCATCTCCACCGGTGGCACCGCCGAGGTTCTGCGTCGCAACGGCATCCCAACCAAGGTTGTGGGCAAGTTGCATGAAGGTGGCGACTCGATCGTCGATCTGATCAACGCTGGCGAAATCGGACTCATCCTGAACACCCCTTCGGGTTCCGACGCCCGTGGCGACGGTTACGAGATCCGCGCTGCAGCTACCTCAGTGGGCACCCCGGTGATCACCACGGTGGCCGAATTTGGCGCCTCGGTTCAGGCGATTGACGCCCTGCGCGAATACGCGTGGGATGTCACCAGCTTGCAGGAGCACGAGGCTCACCTGAATGCGGCGCGCAATGCCTAGCCCGATCCTATTTGGTGACCGCCTGCGTTCTGCCATGCAGGCTTACGGCCCGCTGTGTGTGGGAATCGACCCGCATCCGGCGTTGCTGGAAGCCTGGGGGCTGGAAAATACGGCCGAAGGTGTGCGATCTTTCTCACTGACCGTGGTGGAAGCCATGGCCGGTGCCGCCGCGATCCTCAAGCCGCAGGTTGCCCTTTACGAGCGTTTCGGTTCGGCCGGTTTTGCTGCCCTCGAGGAAACTTTGGCTGCGGCCAAGGCTGCCGGGCTGCTCACCTTGGCCGATGCGAAACGTGGGGATATTGGTTCGACCATGGCCGCCTATGCGACCGCTTGGCTCGATGATGAATCTCCGCTGGCTTCCGATGCGGTAACTCTGAGCCCATACTTGGGTTACGAGTCCCTGCGTCCGGCGCTCGATCTGGCTGCCGCCACCGGCGGGGAGTGTTTGTCCTCGGGCTGACCTCCAACCCAGAAGGCCCCTCGGTGCAGCACGTTGGTGGTGAAAACTCGGTTGCTAAATCAATTATCGACCAAGTCACCCGGGAAAATGCTGCTGCAGTAGATTTGGGTCACGTCGGTTTGGTAGTTGGCGCCACCATCGGGGACGCACCACAAAAACTGGGCATCGACCTGAGCGCCAGCAAAGCTCCGCTGCTCACTCCGGGCCTCGGGGCTCAGGGTGCGACCGCGAAAGATATCGCCAAGTCATTCGCCTCGAGCTACTCGCAGGTGCTGGGCACCAGCAGTCGAGACATTCTCAAAGTCGGGCCGAATGTAGCGGCCCTTCGCGAGAAAGCACGCAGCGTACGCGATGAATTGATCGCCGCGGGGTAGTTGAAAAATAGGTTCGTGACACAAACGCGTCGTGGCTACTAGAGTTTCTGGTAGCCACGACGCGTTTAGTCTTGCAAAAGCAGCGTTTGAAAGCTATGTTTCTCAACATAGCCTTAGTCAACTACACATTAAGGATGGCTGAACGATGGTACTGCGAGAACTCTCTGACGAAGATCGTATCCGGGCCCGCGCCAAAGCCCTTGCTGCCCGCACACGTCGTGCGGAAATCAAGGCTGAGTTCAGCGCCGGCAAAATTTCCATCACCGACGTACTAGACTTGGTATACGAAGATGAAGCCGTGGGACGCATGCGTGTCATGGACCTTCTGGAATCGGTGCCGGGCGTCGGCGAAGTACGCGCGGCAAACTTGTTGGAACGCCTTGGCATTTCCCCATCCCGCCGACTGCGTGGACTGGGGCGCAAGCAGCGCACCGCAATCACCGAGCACTTCAAGCAAAGCCCGCCAAAAACGAAAGTGTAGTCAATGACCGCTGCGTCGGTAACTGTTCTAGCCGGCCCCACGGCCGTAGGTAAGGGAACTGTCTCCACCTACATCCGTGACAACTACCCAGATGTCTGGCTCTCGGTGTCCGCAACGACACGAAACGCTCGACCAGGGGAACAGGACGGAGTTCACTACTTCTTTGTGGGCCCTGATCGTTTCCATGAGCTCGTCGAAGATGGGCAGATGCTGGAGTGGGCTGTAGTCCACGGCCAGAATAGCTACGGCACCATCCGATCGACGGTTGAAGATGCAGTGGCTGACGGCAAAAAGGTCCTGTTAGAGATTGATCTGCAGGGTGCACGTCAGGTGAAGGAGTCGATGCCGGAGGCAAAATTTGTCTTCCTGGCCCCGCCTTCGTGGGATGAATTGGTACGTCGCCTTGTGGGGCGTGGCACTGAATCGCCCGAAGAACAGCAACGTCGCCTAGAAACCGCTAAACTAGAACTTGCGGCGGAATCTGAATTCGACGTGACCATCGTTAATGACGATGTGGCACGTGCCGCCGAAGAGCTTGTAGCCCTCATGGGGCTTAAGAACGACTAATAGGGAGTCCTGTGTCCAACCTAGAGGGAATCATTAACCCATCGATCGACTCGTTGCTTGAGACCAACGACTCGAAGTACGCCATCGTGCTCAACTCGGCTAAGCGAGCACGCCAGATCAACGCTTACTACGCACAGCTGAATGAAGGCCTGTTCGAGTATGTTGGTCCATTGGTCGAGACCAAGCTGAACGAGAAGCCGCTGACCATCGCCTTGCGCGAACTGGATGAAACCTTACTCAAGGTCACTCCGGCAGAGGTCGTCGAGGACTAATTCAAAAGTTGGCGCCCTGATTAGGGCGCCTTCTTTTGGTTAAGCACCTTTAAGCACAAGCCGTTGAGTCCCGTGGCAGTTTCTGCCAGCCGGCGGCTCGTCAATTAGCACCGACACTTCAAGGAAGTCCCTAGTGAAGCGAATCGTTCTAGGCGTCTCGGCAGGAATCGCTGCCTATAAGTCGGTCCTGCTCCTGCGTCTACTGCGCGAAGCCGGACACCACGTTGACGTGATCCCCACCAGCAACGTCGAAAACTTCGTCGGCGACGCCACCTGGGAAGCACTGTCGGGCAACCGCGTGACCTCCAACGTTTTTGACGGGGTTCAGGACGTGAACCATGTGCGACTAGGTCAGCTGGCCGATCTGGTCCTTGTTGTCCCAGCCACCGCAGACCTTATGGCTAAGGCCGCCGCCGGTTTGGCCAACGATCTGCTCACCGGCACTTTGCTGGCTACCCGCGCTCCGGTAGTGATGGCTCCGGCCATGCACACCGAGATGTGGCAGCACCCAGCCACGGTCGCCAACGTACAAACCCTGCGCGACAGGGGAGTGCGGATTATTAATCCGGCCACCGGGCGCCTCACGGGCAAGGATTCTGGCCCCGGACGCCTGCCTGAGCCCGAAGAAATTTTCGCTTCCGTTCAGGACCTACTCGGCGATGCGAGACTCGCCGGGACCAAGGTGCTGATTACCGCCGGCGGTACTCGTGAACCACTTGACCCGGTGCGGTTCTTGGGCAACCGTTCTTCGGGACGCCAAGGTGTGGCTCTGGCAGAAGCTGCAAGGGCAGCTGGCGCCGAAGTCACACTGATCGCCTGCCATTTGGAGGTGCCCGCCCCGCACGGGGTGACGCTGATCGAAGCCTCCAGCGCACAGGACTTGCATGAGGCGGTCTTCACCCATGCACCTGGTCAGGACGTGCTGATCATGAACGCCGCGGTCGCTGACTTCCGACCGGCAACGATCGAAAATTCGAAAATCAAGAAGCGCGATGAGTATTCCGCCCCCGTCGTCGAACTGGTGCGGAACCCAGATATTTTGGCCGAAGTGGTGGCGCAACGTGCCACCAACGCCCAGCTTCCGCCCTTCATCGTGGGATTCGCCGCTGAAACGGGCGATGAGCAGGGCACGGTTCTTGACTATGGACGCGCCAAACTCGCCCGTAAGGGATGCGAGATGCTGGTCGTGAATGAAGTTGGTGCCACGCTGACCTTTGGCCAGGACACCAACAGCATTCACGTGCTTTTTGCCGGCTCGAGCGACTCGGTCCATGCTGCCGGAAGCAAATTAGAGGTGGCCCGGGTCGTCATCGAACAGATTTCCCACGCAACAAAAGGACATGCTGCGCAAGAATAGTGAGCTGAGCCATGTGCGGCTTGGTCACGTATTGTCGCAACAACTGCTTAACGGTCCACCAGACCAGATAGAGTAACAAGGTGACTTCAACAACCCCTGAACTTCGTCTTTTCACCTCGGAATCCGTGACCGAGGGACACCCGGACAAGATTTGCGATCAGATTTCGGATGCGATCCTCGACGCCATGCTGGCGCAGGACCCCGATTCCAAGGTCGCCGTCGAGACCCTGACCACCACCGGACTGGTGCACGTGGCCGGTGAGGTGACCACCAACGGTTATGTCGAGATCCCTGAGATCGTCCGCAAAACCATTCTGGACATCGGCTACGACTCGTCGGCCAACGGTTTTGACGGCGCGCGTTGCGGTGTCTCCGTGTCGATCGGCCAGCAATCCCAAGAGATTCACGACGGCGTCTTCAACTCGCTGGAGTCGCGCGAAGGTACCGCTAAGGACCCGCGCGACCTGCAGGGCGCCGGGGACCAAGGCCTGATGTTTGGCTACGCTTCGGATGAAACCGACTCGCTGATGCCGACCCCGATCTTCCTCGCGCACCGTCTGTCCGAGCGTCTTACCCAGGTGCGTAAAAACGGTCGCATGCCGTTGCTGCGCCCGGACGGCAAGACCCAGGTGACCATCGGCTACGACGGTGATAAGCCGGTTTCGGTAGACACCGTGGTTGTCTCCAGCCAGCATGCCTCTGAGTACGAGCTGGCCACCCTCAAGGCTGACCTGTACGAAGAGGTGGTCACCCCGATCCTGGAACGCTCAGGCCTGGACGTGTCCAAGACCAATGTCATCTTGAACCCATCGGGTCCATTCATTATTGGTGGTCCGGTAGGAGACGCCGGTTTGACCGGGCGCAAGATCATCGTTGACACCTATGGCGGCTTCGCTCGCCACGGTGGTGGCGCCTTCTCCGGCAAGGACCCATCGAAGGTTGACCGCTCGGCCGCTTACGCCATGCGCTGGGTAGCTAAGAACGTGGTCGCTGCCGGCCTGGCACGGCGTGCCGAGGTCCAAGTTGCCTACGCTATCGGTGTGGCTCGCCCTGTCGGACTCTACGTCGAGACCTTCGGCACCGAAACCGTTGACCCGGCGAAGATCACCAAGGCCATCAACGAGGTTTTCGACCTGCGCCCACTGGGCATCATCGAAGATCTTGATCTGAAGCGCCCGATCTACCGCAAAACCGCTGCCCACGGCCACTTTGGCCGCGACGACAACGATTTTACCTGGGAGAAGCTGGACCGAGTGGACGCGTTGCGCAACTGGTTCAACGCCTAGGATCTACGCAGTGCAGCAAGACGCTCTGATCGCAGCACCCGAGCTGACCCGCCGTACGCGGGTTGCTCGGGTGCTGATTGATTCTTCGGTTCCACATTTGGACCGGCTCTTCGACTACGAAATTCCCGACTCCATGGCCACCCAGGCCGTTGCGGGTATCCGGGTCAAGGTCCCTTTGGGCACCAACAGCCCGCCGGGTTCATCGTCGAAATTCTCGAGGACCATGCAACGGCGATGAACCTTAAGCCGCTGAGCAAAATCGTCAGCGAACAAGTCACGCTGTTCCCTGAAGTACTCCACGCAGCCGGCGAGGTGGCCACCCGCTATGCCGGAACTTTGTGGGATGTGGTGCGCTCGGCGGTTCCCGCGCGCGCCGCAAAGGTAGAAAAAGAGGAACTGGCCACCGTTAACCCGGAACTGCAGGAGACGCAGAACCAGATCGAGCGCTACGAAAATGGGCCTAGGGCGATCGAGGCGTGGTCAAGTGGGCAGCTGCTGCGAGCTGTGGCAACTTGGGTACCCAACATGCACGGTTTTTGGCCCGGGTTCTTGATGGACGCGGCCCGGCCTGTGCTTCAACGCGGCAAGCGGGTGTTGCTCATTGTGCCCGATGCGCGCGATGTAAAAATCCTCAGCCAGTACCTCGACGATCATTTTGGCCCGGAGTCCTATGCCCGGTTGCAAGCCGACGACGGGCCAACCCCGCGTTACCGGAACTTCCTGCGTGCCGTCGGCGGACACGTGCAGATCGTCATCGGCACCCGTTCGGCGGCGCTCTGCCACGTGCCAGAGCTCGAATTGATGATTCTGTGGCAGGATGCGGACCAGTCGCACCGCGAACAGCGCGCCCCGTATCAGCACAGCCGCGAGGTGTTGCTACTGCGCAGCACCCAAGCCGGCATTTCTCTGCTGATCGCTAGTGCCTCCCGATCGGTTGAGGCACAGCGATTGGTCAGCACGGGCTGGGCGACCGAGCTGAAAATGCCGCGAGCAGCGCTGCGGGAACTCACCGCACGGGTCACGGCAACAACCAACGATTTTGAACTCGAGCGCGATCCGACCCTAGCCCGCGCCAGAATTCCGTCACTGGCCTGGCGGGAAGCAAGCAAGGCGCTAGAAACCGGTCCGGTTTTGGTGCAGGTAGCACGCACCGGCTTTGTCCCGGCCGTGGCCTGCCAGGACTGCCGCACACTAGCGCGCTGCACTCGGTGTCAGGGTCCGCTACACATCGCCGGCAAGGATTCTCATGTGGCCTGCCGCTGGTGTGGCGAGCAGTTCCACGACTACCGGTGCCAGAATTGTTCATCACCACGCATCCGAGCAGCCAGCATCGGGGCCGAGCGCACCGCCGACGAACTCGGGTTGGCCTTCCCGAAGGTCAGCGTTATTTCCTCCACCGGAGCAAAACCGGTCGAAAAAATACCTGATAAACCGGCGCTGGTGGTGGCCACACCAGGAGTAGAACCGTTGGTTGAAGGCGGCTACGCAGCGGTGTTATTGCTCGACGCCGACAAGATGCTCGCCCATGACTCCTTGCGAAACTCCGAAGAAGTTCTCGCCCGCTGGTTTACCGCCGCCTCCATGGCCCGAAGCGACGGCGTTGTAGTCCTCACCGGGCACCCCAGCCCTGCCGGGGCCTCGCTGGTACGTTATGACCCGGCCGGATTTGCCGATCGCGAATTGGCTGAACGCCGGGAGGTTGGTTTACCGCCAGCGGTGCGCAGTGCGATCATTTCCGGTCCTGGCGCGCAACGCCTGATCGCGGCCCTCGACGTTGAAACCCGTGCCCGGGTGCAAATTCATGGCCCGACGGTGATCGACGGTCCGCCAATTCAGCACCGCTACGTACTGTTCTTCTCCTACGCCGATGGACACGAGGTCACTGGCGCCCTGCGCCATCTGCGCTCGAGCATGTCTGCAGCGAAGGACCCGATCGTGACTATAACGATCGACCCCTACGACGTGCTCTAGGCGAGCGGTTCGCCGCTGGGCACGGAATCCGCTGTGGCCAACGCCGCTAGGAAACGCGCGATTTCGCTGGCGGTTTCTGGCGCCTTCTCGTAGTGGATCAGGTGCCCGACATTTTCCAGCATCACCAACGACGCGTTGGCAAAACTACGCCGCAGCTGTTCTTGAGTTGCCGGGGTACCCAGTTCGTCCTGCATCCCGCCCACCATAAGGGTCGGCAGTTTAAGCTCGGGGGAGTAGTCCCCAACAGTGGCGGTGATCGACGCACGATAGGACTGCGCCAGGATGCTGCGCGTTTGGAATCCACCAAAGTAGGCGCGGTGTTGATCGCGAACATAGGCGCGGATCGCCGGATCCTTGCTTTTGGTCATCACCAGGCTCATGGCGTCGCTGAAAAGCTTCGATCGTAGCGCAGGTTCTGCCACGGCGGCGGGCAGTTTGGCGCACACCTCGTAGTAAGCGCTGGTGAGCTTGGCCAGCAGCGCCTGCGAAGAATCCAGTGCGAGTTCGGAGATGGGATTAAGCAAAACCAGCGATGCAAATTCTCGCTGCGTAGCCAATTTTGCGGCGACGATCGAGCCAAAGGAATGCCCAAGTAAGTGCACCCGGCCATCAAGGTGCAATTGCGAAGCCAGCTCATTGAGTATCTGCGCATAGCCAGAAACATCGTGCTCAATGTCGCGCATTGAGGTGGACGCACCAAAACCGGGCAGATCGGGCACAATCACCGTGTAGTGCTCAAGGTGGGAGACGATGCGGGCCAGACCGTGGTGGTCCCCGCGGAAGCCATGTACCGCAAAAATTACGCCCTGTGCCGGTTTGCGCGCCGTGGTGATGAAGACCTTGAGCGTCGAACCATTAATCTGGTGCGTGGATATTAGCTGTTGTCGTTGGTGCATAAGTGAAATCCTACCCGTCGAGCAACGCCAACGCGGTGCCCTCATCGATGACCAAGTCAGTCATCAGCCCACCCTTTAGCGCTCCGCGCACCGCCTCGAGCTTGCCGCGACCGGCGACAACGCAGAAGCGTGTAGGGACTTTGCGTAGCGAGTCCAGGGTCGGGCCGGTGGAGCGGGAATTAAGCGAAATGTTCGAGCTGTTGCCGTCCTTGTCAAAAAACACCGTGGCCACGTCCCCCACGACACCCATGACGCGTAGCTCCTGAGTCTCATTTTTGGTCAGGTATCCGCCGCGATAAACCTGCGAGATCACCGCGGAGCCAGCCGAACCGAGTGAAAACACGGCCACGTTCATTTCCTGCTGCACTTTCAGCACGCGCTTGATGGAGGTTTCCTGCCACATCGCCTCGCGTGTCGAAGCGCGATCAAAAAAGGCCGGAACTGGGAACTGTTCGGTTCGGGCGGTAAACGCATGGCCGAAGCGGGTGAGAATATCGCTGGCGTAGCTCACGCCACTGGTCACCGGGTTTGCCGCCCCATTAAGTTGGACGATCTTGGTGTCATGTGTCGGGTGGGGAGCGAGCGCTGTGGACACTGCCTGCATTGTTGAACCCCAGGCCACCCCGACGGTCATCGACGAGGAAATGATGTCAGCCAAAAGGTATGCGGCATGAGCAGACACACGAGAGAGCAGCTCGGAGTCATCCATTGAGCCATCAGTTGGCACCACGTTGAAGTTGATGCCGTAATGCTCGCTGAGCTGATTGCCCAAAAGTGCGGACATATTTGCGCTGGGGGTGATGCTGATCGAAACCATGCCGGTTCGCTTGGCGTGGGTCAGCAATCTGGACACCGTCGAACGTGAGGTGCCCAGCTCCTTGGCGATGACCTCCATTTTCATATCCTGCAGGTAATACAGCTGGGCTGCTCGCAGCGCGTCCTTGGCTCGGGGAGTCGTGTGCACGGATGTGCCAGGCGCACCCCGTTTATAGGTTCCTCCGGACGGTGTTTTCATCATCAATCTGACCGTTTCTGCACATTTGTGCAATTTGTTTGACCGAATGGCCGTTCTGTTACAAGACTAGCCTCAGACTTATTCAATTGTTACTAAGGGGCACAAATCGTGATTCGTGAACAGCTATCCAAACTGCGCGAACGCCCGCAGGCGCGGGTATTGGTTGTTGGCGGTGGCATCAACGGCGTAGCGACCTTCCGCTACCTCGCGATGCAGGGCATCGATGTGGCGCTGATCGAGCGTGGTGACTACAGCCAAGGTGCTTCTGGGGCCAGCTCGCACATGATTCACGGCGGCATTCGCTACCTTGAAAACGGCGAATTCCGCCTGGTCCACGAATCCGTTCAGGAACGCAACTCGCTGCTGGAAATCGCACCACACTACGTGAAGCCGCTACAGACGACGATCCCGATCTTCTCCACCTTCTCCGGAATCCTCAGCGCGCCGACGCGCTTCCTCACCCACAAGTCCGGCAAGCCAACCGAGCGCGGCGCCGCACTCATCAAAGCCGGCTTGATCATGTACGACGTGTTCGCCGGCATTGGTGGACGCAACACCCCATGGCACACATTCAAGTCGGGCAAGGCCGCCCGCGCGGACCTGCCAAAGCTTCGCAACGACGTGAAGTACACCGCCACCTACTTCGACGCTTCGGTACACAACCCTGAGCGCCTGACCTTGGACGTCCTGCGTGAAGGTCTGGATGCTCACCAGAGCGCCCGTGCCAGCAACTACATCGAACTTACTGGTGTGGATGGTGGTACCGCGAAGTTGCGCGACGTACTCACGGGCGAAGAATTCGACTTCGACGCCGAGGTCATCATCAACGCCACCGGCGCCTGGGTCGACTTGACCAACAAGGAGCTGGGCCGAGAGACCAAGTGGACTGGTGGCACCAAGGGTTCGCACATCGTGCTCGATCACCCTGAGCTGCTTGAGGCTACCGGCGGGCGTGAGATCTTCTTCGAACACGAAGATGGCCGCGTTGTCTTGATCTACCCAATGCTCGGCCGTGTATTGGTTGGTACCACCGACCTCGAGCACGACATGAACGAGCCAGCGGTGTGCACCGACGAAGAAGTCCAGTACTTCTTCGACTTGATTCGCCACGTCTTCCCGACCATCAAGGTCAACGAGCAGGACATCGTCTACAAGTTCTCCGGAGTCCGCCCGCTGCCGAACCACGATGACACGGCGCCAGGATTTGTCTCCCGCGACTACCAGGTCAAGGAAACTCGCCTGACAGACCAGACCACGATGCTCTCGTTGATCGGCGGCAAGTGGACTACCTTCCGCGCGCTGAGCGAGAACCTTGGTAGCAAGGCGCTAGAGTTCTTGGGTGAACGCCAGGTGCAGTCCACCGCTGGAGTTGCCATCGGCGGCGGTAAGAACTTCCCGATGAACGATGGGGCTCTGTCGGCATGGTACGCAGCTCGCGAGTCAAAGGCTTCGCATGACCGCCTGCGCATTTTGTTTGAACGCTACGGTACCCGTGCTGATCAGGTGATGGCACAATTGGGTGACAATGAGCAACTGCTGGAAAACACCAACGAGCTCTCAGTTCAAGAAATCGCATACTTGGCTGAAAACGAGCAGGTCGGACGCCTGATTGACGTATTTATTCGCCGCACCAACCTGGCCTTCCGTGGCCTGGTGACAAAGGATTTGGTCAACGAGGTAGCACATTACCTAGCTGACCCAATGGGTTGGGATCAATCTCAACTACAAGCCGAAATCGACCATTCGCTCTCGGTTCTCGCAGAACGCCATGGAGTCATCCTGAGCTAATCTGCCACGTGGTCGGCGGCAAGGAGCCGCCGGCAGTCGAAATCACTAAGAGGTCAAAGATGTCCACTCACGTGTTTCTTGCCGAGCTTGTCGGCACATTTATTCTCCTGTTGATGGGTGGCGGCGTCTGCGCGAACGTTGCCCTCAAAGGAACCCTCGGTAGTGCCGCAGGCTGGGTCGCTATCAGCTTCGGCTGGGGCCTTGGCGTTTACTGTGGTGTCTGGATCGCGGGGATCTCCGGAGCCCACCTGAACCCGGCTGTTACCTTGGGTCTGTTGGTCAACCCCGATGTTGCAGAATACGCACCCGGCGTTGCCAAAACCTTGGCCAACACCTTGCTGTACTTCTTGGCGCAGTTCATCGGTGCCTTCCTTGGCGCCGTAGGCACTTGGCTTACCTACAAGAAGCACCTGGATGATCCACAGAACGCGGGCACCCAGCTGGGTGTCTTCGCTACCGGTCCAGCAATTCGTTCCTATGGCTGGAACATGGTCACCGAGATCTTTGGTACCTTCGTCTTGGTCTTTGTGATCGCCGGTCTGGGACACACTCCGCATGAGCTTGGCCCACTGGCAGTTGCGTTGTTGGTTGTAGCCATCGGCCTGTCTTTGGGTGGTGCCACCGGTTACGCCATCAACCCGTTCCGCGACCTTGGTCCACGCGTTGCCCACGCCATCTTGCCAATTCAGGGCAAGGGCTCCTCGGACTGGGCCTACTCGTGGGTTCCATTGGCCGGGCCAGCTGTCGGCGGTATTCTTGGCGGTCTTGTTGCCGCTCTAATGTTCTAGAAAGTGAGCAGTAAATCATGAGCGAAAAATTTGTGATCGCCATTGACCAGGGCACAACCAGCTCCCGCGCGATTGTCTTCAATCATGCAGGTGATGTGCACTCGGTTGGCCAGCTAGAGCACGAACAGATCTTCCCGGCAGCAGGTTGGGTTGAGCACGATCCCGCTGAAATCTGGAACAACGTGCGCGAAGTGATCGGCCAGGCACTGTCCAAGGCCAATCTGACCCGTCACGACATCGAGGTCGTCGGTATCACCAACCAGCGTGAGACCACCGTTGTGTGGGACAAGAACACCGGCGAAGCGGTTTACAACGCGATCGTTTGGCAGGATACGCGCACCCAGGACATCGTCGACGAGCTAGCTGCTGACGGTGGGCTGGACCGCTACAAGCAGACCGTGGGCCTGCCGCTGGCAACCTACTTCGCTGGCACCAAGATCAAGTGGATTCTTGATAATGTCGACGGTGCTCGTCAGCGGGCTGAAGCCGGCGACCTATTGTTCGGCACCACTGATAGCTGGGTTTTGTGGAACCTGACCGGTGGCACCGATGGCGGTGTGCACGTCACGGACGTGACCAACGCTTCGCGCACCCTGTTCATGGACCTGAAGACCCTGCAATGGGACGAGAAGATCCTCGCTGATTTTGGTGTTCCGGCCTCCATGATGCCCGAGATTCGTTCCTCCTCCGAGGTGTACGGCACCGTGCACACCAAGCAGTTGCTTCGTGAAGTGCCCGTTGCCGGCATTCTCGGTGACCAGCAGGCAGCAACCTTTGGGCAGGCAGCCTTTACCGCCGGTACCGCGAAGAACACCTACGGCACCGGTTGCTTCCTGATCTTCAACACCGGCACCGAAATCGTGAACTCAACCAATGGTCTACTGACCACCATGGCCTACAAGCTGGGTGATGAAGCTCCGGTGTACGCACTGGAAGGCTCGATTGCGGTGGCCGGCTCGTTGGTTCAGTGGTTGCGCGACAACATCGGCATGATCTCTTCGGCACCAGAAATTGAAGAGCTCGCAGCCAAGGTTGATGACAACGGTGGCGTGTACGTTGTCCCTGCCTTCTCGGGTTTGTTCGCCCCTTACTGGCGTTCGGACGCACGCGGTGCGATTGTGGGCCTAACTCGTTACGCCAACAAAAACCACATCGCTCGTGCAGCTTTGGAGTCCACCGCGTTCCAGACTCGCGAAGTACTCGATGCGGTGAACGCCGATGCCGAGGTGCCATTGACCGAACTCAAGGTTGATGGTGGGATGGTTGCCAACGAAGCGCTAATGCAGTTCCAGGCAGACATCTTGGGCGTGCCAGTGGTTCGCCCGAAGGTCACTGAAACCACGGCGCTGGGTGCAGCTTACGCAGCAGGTCTCGCAGTTGGGTTCTGGAAGGACCTCGGCGAGCTGGAGTCCAACTGGGCTGAGGACAAGCGCTGGGAGCCTGAAATGGATGAAAAAACCCGTGAACGTAATCTGCGCCTCTGGAAGAAAGCGGTAACCCGCACCTTCGATTGGGTAGACGAAGACACGAAGGCGTAATTCGCCAACGGTTGACCTTTACCGGAGCAGAACGACGACGCTCGAACCACATTTGCTGGTTCGAGCGTCGTACTTTTATGCGCATTGCGCGCCCGAGCCAGGGTTCTGTGTCTGGCTTCAGGCATGGTGGTCGGGATGGTCTAGCTGGTCGGCAGGATCCGCTTGACGGCGCGGGGAGACTCACCTGCTTGGCGGGCGCCCCAATAGGTGTTGCGACGTGGCTTCTGCTCGGGATCCTCATGCTCGGGCAGGATCACATGGGGAAGCCCCTCCACGTTGATGACTTTGATCTGCCCAGCGTGGCGCTTGTGGTGATCCCCGGTGCACATTCCGGCTCCGGACCAGACACTGGTTTCGCCGCCCTCGGACCATGGAATCTCGTAATGATCGGTCTCCACTTGATCAGGGGCGCGGTGCAGTCGGGCACAATGCAGCCGCGATCGCGAGCCATGATCGCTTCACGAATCGGGCCCTTGTGGTAACGCATCTTGCGCCCCATATCTAAAGGTTGGCTATTGCCGCCGAGCACCAGCGGGATGATGTCCGCTTTGGCCAGCAACTGCCGCAGCTCGCCGGGCGGAATGTCCACCCCGTTGGCGGTCATGCCATGAGCATCGGCCAAATTCTGCAAATCTGCCAGCCAGAGGTAAACGACAAACTTAGGAACCACGACTTTTCGTTTTCCGCCCACGTAGGGTGCAGCGAGTAGGGACATGAGCGCGTTGAGTCGTCGCACATGAACGTCGGGACCGGTGGTTGCTGATTCCTGAGTCTCGGTGGAACCGGTTGAATCGGTATCAGCGGTATCAGCGGTGTCGGCCTCGGGGTCGGAACCGGCCCACGGTGGCATGGGTTCCTCGCTGCGCAGCCAATCTGGTGTGCCAAGGTCGTCGGCTGCGGGGTCTGGAACGTCGTGATTGGCATCAGACCCGTTTGCGCCGTCCTGGTTTTTCCCCGTCCGGTCCTGATCGGACTGGCGATCGGCTCGTCCAGACTGGGTCCGCGGGTTGCCAGCGCGGGCTGCAATGGAACGGATCAGCTGTGCGTCACTCGCGTTGGTGCGTAGCGAAAAACAATGCACCCCATTGACGACCGAGCCAATAAACAGCCCAAGCTTTGGTGGTAGCTTCTTGCCATTGAGGTCTTTGTAGATCTTGATTTCGGCGTTGATCTGCTTGCGAGCTTCCAGCGGCGAAAGCCCGCTCAAGTGCTTGGCAGCGCACGCATCAAGCGTGTTGCCATCGGTACCTCGCGCCACGATTTCGCATTCGGTCCCTTCGAAGGTGGTGTCCGATGGCTCCAAGCTGTTAAGTTGGCGAGCCACAGACACCACTGCTCGTCGGTTCGTTCTCCCTTGGCTGTAAAGCTGTGCTAGTTCAGGCAGGCGAGGAGCGCAAATAGTGCCCTCGGCGGTTCGTCGACCGATCAGCAGGTGGGCGTCGTCGATCCGTTGCTGCGCTTCAAAGTAACTAATACCCGTCCACGCCGCCAGAAGTTCGCCCGCGTTTTTGTAACAGGGACGGCCGGCAATAAAGTGCGGCTCGCCAGCAAAAATCTCGTCGTCGAAACATCCCTCGAAGTCACCCTCAAACACCCCATCCGGCGCGGTAGCCATCGGTGAAGTCGCCGGTGAATTAGGCGGCGCGGCGCGTCTTAGCGCAGCATAAGTTTCCAGGCTCAACGCATGGGCGCCGCTGACCTCGGCGTCCAGGGCGAACGTGAGCTGAGACAGGTGAATTTGCTGGGCGAAGCGCTCCACCAATTCGCCGTGGGCCAGGATCAAGCGCGGATCGCCGGTGCGATGCACCAGCGACCCTAACGCCGTGAACAACGCAAGCAGTAGGTAACCCACACGTAGCAACATCCCCGCGGTGAGCCCCGGCCCGAAAATGAGGCAGGAGCGACACGCGGTGCGTAGTGCGGCGATGAGTGCTGAGCTGTTCATGGGTCCATGATCGAACTCAAAAAACAGCGCGGCTGCGATCGGGCACCGGTTGTGGACAAGCAGTGCGGCCCAGAAAATTCAGCTGTGTTCAATCTTGCCCTTCACCGATGCACCCGGGACAGGGCCCAATGCGATAGAATCGCGGTATGAATTGCCAGCACAACCTAGCCTAAGCACGGCCAACAGGCCGTACCCCCGAGTGGAAATTTGGGGGCTTTTGTTATGTCTGGAACCAAAAACAAGTTTTTTCCTATCGGAAATTTTCTGCAAGGCGTGTGAGAAGAGCAGCGTGACATCATCGACGAACGAACCTAGGACCTACGACTTCAAGGACATCGAGTCCAAGTGGCTGCCGGTATGGGACGAGCTAGAAGTGTTCAAGCCCGCCGATGATGGCAGCCGGGAACGTCGCTACGTTTTGGACATGTTCCCTTACCCATCGGGGGACCTGCACATGGGCCACGCGGAAGCGTTCGCCATGGGCGATGTGGTCTCGCGCTACTGGCGCCTGCGCGGTTACGATGTGATGCACCCGATCGGCTGGGACTCCTTCGGCCTGCCAGCAGAAAATGCTGCGATCAAGCGCAACACCCACCCGGCAGAGTGGACCTACAAAAACATCGACACCCAGGCCGCTAGCTTTAAGCGCTATGCCATCTCGGCCGACTGGGATCGTCGAGTACATACTTCCGATCCTGAGTACTACCGCTGGACCCAGTGGCTGTTTAACAAGTTCTACGAAAAGGGCCTAGCCTACCGCAAGGATCACCCGGTGAACTGGTGCCCTAAGGACCAGACGGTGCTCGCCAACGAGCAGGTTGTTAATGGCGCCTGTGAGCGTTGTGGCACCGCGGTGACCAAAAAGAGCCTGAACCAGTGGTACTTCAAGATCACCGACTACGCCGATCGGCTGCTCAACGACATGGAACAGCTCAAAGGCCACTGGCCTGAGCGTGTGCTGTTGATGCAGAAGAACTGGATCGGCCGCTCTGAAGGCGCAGAAGTGACCTTCGAGATCGAAGCCACCGAAGCCAAGGCCGCGGTGAAGATTCCGGTATTCACCACCCGCCCGGACACCCTCTACGGTGCAACCTTCATGGTGGTCGCTGCGGATGCCGATCTGGCCAGTGAGCTGGTCACCGATGAGCACCGTGGCGCCCTGGAGGAATACCAGGAGCAGGTTAAGGCGCTGAGCGAAATTGAGCGCCAGTCCACCGAGCGTGAGAAGACCGGTGTGTTCACCGGCCGTTACGGCATCAACCCGCTCTCGGGCGAAAAGCTGCCAATCTGGGCTGCCGACTACGTGCTGGCCGACTACGGCACCGGAGCCATCATGGCGGTTCCTGCGCACGATCAGCGCGACCTGGACTTCGCTCGCACCTTCAACTTGCCAGTGCGTGTAGTTGTTGAAACCGGTTTGGACGATCCGAATGAAACCGGCATCGCCGCCACTGGCGAAGGCCAACTGATCAACTCGGGTGAACTCTCCGGACTGGGCAAGACCGAAGCCATCAGCAAGGCGATCGACATCGTGGAAGCTGCCGGTACCGGTAAGCACACGATCAACTTCCGCCTGCGTGACTGGCTGTTGAGCCGCCAGCGTTTCTGGGGTACGCCGATCCCGATCATCCACTGTGCTGATTGTGGCGAGGTTCCGGTTCCCGATGACCAGCTGCCGGTTCGCCTGCCAGATAATCTGCGCGGCGAGCAGTTGGCTCCTAAGGGCACCAGCCCGCTGGCTGCCGTTGAAGAGTGGGTCAACGTGGCCTGCCCTAAGTGTGGCGGCGCAGCCAAGCGCGACACCGACACCATGGATACCTTCGTGGACTCCTCGTGGTACTTCCTGCGCTTTGTCTCCCCGAACTACACCGAGGGACCCTTTGATCCGCAGGCCGTGCGTGACTGGATGCCAGTGGGACAGTACGTCGGTGGTGTTGAGCACGCAATTTTGCACCTGCTCTACTCGCGCTTCTTCACCAAGGTCGTCCATGATTTGGGTCTGATCGACGTCGACGAGCCTTTCAGCGCGCTGCTGAACCAGGGCCAGGTGCTCAACGGTGGCAAGGCGATGAGCAAGTCGCTGGGCAACGGCGTTGACTTGGGCGAACAGCTGGACAAGTTTGGCGTGGACGCAGTGCGTCTGACCATGGTCTTCGCTTCGCCGCCAGAGGACGACGTGGACTGGGCCGACGTATCCCCATCGGGTTCGCAGAAGTTCCTGGCTCGCGCTTGGCGCATCGCCCAGGACAGCACCAGCGAAGCCGGCGTGGACTACGCTTCGGGCGACAAGGCCCTGCGTCAGATCACCCACCGCACCGTGCACGAATCGGCGCAATTACTTGATTCGGGCAAGTTCAACGTGGTGATCGCCAAGACCATGGAACTGGTCAACGCAACGCGCAAAACCATCGACTCCGGTGCCGGGGCAGCGGATCCTGCAGTACGTGAAGCAGCCACCGTAGTTGCTCAGCTGCTGAGCATGTTCGCACCGTACACCGCCGAGGACATGTGGGAAGCCTTGGGTTACGCCCCAAGCGTTGTCACTAGCGCCTGGCCAACCGTTGATCAAAACCTGCTGGTAGATGACACCGTCACCGCCGTCGTGCAGATCAAGGGCAAGGTTCGTGCACGTCTTGAGGTATCGGTAGACATTAGCGAAGATGAACTGCGCGAGCAGGCGCTAGCCCATGAAGCAGTGGTGAAGATGCTTGATGGCAAGGCACCGCTGAAGGTCATTGTGCGTGCGCCGAAACTGGTGAACGTGGTTCCTGCACCGTAGGCTCGGTACATGAACGAACGACAGAAAAGCTCGCGCGCGGGTTGGCTGCCTAAATGGCTGGCCCCGCGCGGGCTTTCGCGTCCGCTGATCGGCATCGTCAGCGATTCTGCCTCCTGCCTTCCGCAGTCTTACCGCGATCGTGCCGGCCTAATTGAAGTCACCGTCCCGATCATCGTGGACAACCACCTGCAGGGTGATGACCCGCAGGCGCTGATGATGGGTCTGGCCATGGGCAAGAGTGTCAAAACCTCGCGCCCGGCACCTGGCGAATTTGCTCGCGCTTACCGCGCCCTGCTTGATGCCGGATGTCATCAAGTGCTCTCCATTCACTTTTCTGGCGCGTTATCCGGAACCGCCGACGCTGCCCGATTGGCCGCAGCAAGTTTTGGCTCTGCGGTGTGCGTGGTGGACTCACAAACCGTGGCCCTGCCGTTGGGATTTGCGTTGGCCGACGTACTCGACGCCAGGGATGCCGGCGCCCCGCTCGAGGTGCTAAAAACCATTGCCGAACAGTCAACCCTAAACACTGTGTACTTTGCCGTGCCCAGCTTGGAGCAATTGCGCCGCGGTGGCCGGATTAGCGCGCTGTCCTCGGTGCTTGGCAACCTGCTGAACGTCAAACCGATCCTGACCATTGATCAGGGCAGCATCACCGCGCTGGAAAAACCTCGGTCCTTTGCTCGTGCGCAGGCCCGCCTGGTTTCCTTGGCCTTACGCGATGCTCGCGAAGTGGGTAGCAACGCGCGGCTTGGGGTAATGCATTTTGGCGCCGAAGAACTAGCCACCGAAATCGCCACCGAGCTGGCCCCCTTTAGCTGCCAGCCAGTGGTGATCGAGTCCTTGCCCGCGGTCCTCGCCGCGCATACCGGCATGGGTGTGTTGGCTGTGGCCGTCGCAGCTCTTGATCCACAACCGGATAGTGAAGCTGCGGGGGACCGGACGCCCTAACCCATACTGTGGGGCATGGGCCGTCACGATTTTTTCAGCAAGTACGCGCCGCGTCCGGGCCGCCTGCGGTTTGCTGTGTCGCGCGTGGCGGTGCTTGCCCTGGTCATCGTGGTGCTTGGCTGGATCGCGATCTCGATCCTTCTGGCCCCGCCACCGGCTACGCATGAACTAGAGACCGTTCCACTTGAGGCCAACCCCACCGCCAGTGGCTCCACCACCTCGACCGCATCCTCAAGTCCTGCTGGTCCTAAAGTCACCGTGCATGTGGTCGGTGCGGTCAATAAGCCGGGGGTTTACGAGCTGCCTGGAGGCTCGAGGATCACCGATGCGGTGAAAAAAGCTGGCGGCCTGAGCCACAATGCTCAACCGCAACTGGTGAATCTTGCTGCCAAGCTCGTCGACGGCCAGCAAATTATCATGCCCGGCACCGGTGGGGATTCCTCCGCTCAACAACTTCCTGCGCCATCCCAAGACGCCAAAGTTTCGATCAATAGTGCGGACTCCGAGGCGCTGCAAGAACTACCTGGCATCGGACCGGCCTTGGCGGAGCGAATTATTGAGTTCCGCACCAAAAACGGACCGTTTAATACCGTAGAAGAGCTGGATGCGGTGTCTGGGATTGGGCCGGCGATGCTCGAAAAGCTCACGGAATTGGTGGTGCCGTGAATACCGACTTTCGTGGGCTGTGGTTGTTGGCAGGCGCTTGGATGGCCGCCTCTTTCACGATGCCGCCAGCGTTGCTGGTCGCGTTGATCGTTGTCCTCGGTTTGCTGCTGGCTCTGTTGCTGCGCCGGCGACATGACGGTGCGCATTCCACTCCGTGGTTCACCGGACCAATCGTGCTGCTGCTCGGATTGCTCGCCGTAAGTTTTCTCGGTACCACCCGTAGCCCGTGCACACTTCCGAGCGGTTCCGAACAGCAACGTCGCGCCATTCTCAGCTTTGAAGATAGCTCGCCTAAACCCGTCGAAGGCGTGTTTAGAGGCAGCGCCAGCATCCAACGCTACTGGCGCGATGATGCGTGGGTGCAATGTGAAGTGCCGGTATACCTCACCGTTGAGTACCCGATGCCAGTGCAGACCGGAGAATTTGAAACCATCGTGAGCCTTCAGCCGGCCGACGCTGGAACCTTTGCCTGGTGGGCTCGAGCAACCAGCGAACCCAAGGTGATATCGCTAGCAAAACTAACTGCGGCAGACTACCTGAAGCAGCGATTCACACACTCGTTGCAAGATTTGCCCAGCAACGCTCGTGCCTTGCTTCCGGGCATGCTCTACGGAGACCGCTCGGGGCAAGACGAGGAATTGTCCACCGCGATGAAGACCAGTGGCCTGAGCCACCTGACGGCAGTAAGCGGGTCAAATATTGCATTGCTCGCTGCCATTGTCCTGTCACTGCTCCGGGTGTTCTCGATTGCTCGGATACCTAGCGCCGTACTGATGATTGGTGCGGTGGCGCTGTTCACCTGGTTTGTCGGCCCGGATCCAAGTGTGCTTCGAGCCAGCTTGATGGGCAGCATTGCGGTGCTTTCCTTGCTGGCCGGCAGGGGACAGGTTTCCTTGGGAATCCTTTCGCTCAGTGCAACGATCTTGTTGTTGGTTGACCCCGGGTTAGGCGTGGAACCAGCCTTTGCCCTGTCAGTGTTGGCGACGCTCGGTATCATCATGCTCTCGCCGGCCCTGACCGAAATATTTATTCAGTTCCTTCCGTCCTGGTTAGCCGAGCTCACCGCCATTTGTTGCGCAGCACAGTTCACTTGTCTGCCGGTGATCATCGCCCTGAACTCAAACTTCAGCCTGTATTCGCTACCTACAAACCTGGTGGTCGGTCCATTGCTGCCCTTGATCACTGCGGTTGGCATGGTGTGCCTCTTGCTGTGTACTCCATTGCCGTCCGTCGCACATATTTTGCTATGGGTTCCAGGGCTACCAGCTGAGCTAATTGGCAGAACTGCCCACTTCTCGGCCCAACTTCCTGGCGCAGCTCGGCCCTGGCCAACAGGCCTACCCGGAATCATTCTGGCAATATTCCTAGCCACGGTGCTGTGTATCCTGCTCATCACCGGTCGGGAGACTGAGCAGGTCAGGATCCGCCACGTTTCTTTGGGACTCGCGGGTGCACTGTTGGTCTTTGTCGCAGCCCTTGTTCTTCCTGCGACCCTGTTCTACCGCGTTCCCGTGGATTCCGACTGGAACATTGCCATGTGCGACGTTGGTCAGGGTGATGCCCTGGTGATCAATCTAGGCAATCACCAAGGCTGGTTAATAGACGCTGGCCCGCCAGACAGTGGAGTTGTTCAATGCTTGCGACGATTGAACATCAACGAACTACCAACAGTGTTTATCACGCATTCGCACGCTGATCATTTCGGGGGAGTCGTGCAATTGGAGTCATCTGGCATCAAGATCGGTCGCCGGGTGGTTTCGGCCGGATTCGATATTAACAAGTGGCCCGGAGCAGAAGTCATCGCGTCAGGATTCTCGCAGACCTACGGAAGCATCAGTTACCAGGTACTTGGCCCAGATTCCAGAGCGGCAAAAACGGCCGAGCCCAATGACACTTCGCTTGTTATGCGGTTCCATTTTCATCGGGCAACTGGGAACATAGATTTCTTCGCGGCCGGAGATATGGAGACGGAAGCAATGCATCAGCTGTTGCAGAAATTTCCACAGGGTCCGGCTGCAGTTCTTAAGGCGTCCCACCACGGGGCACGAAACGGTGGCACCGAGATCATTGAGGACATTTCTCCTGAGGTGCTACTCATCTCTGATGGCAAGGACAACTCCTATGGACACCCACATCCCGAAACCCTGAAGGCGGCCCAAGAAGTAGGCGCGAAAGTTTTTAGAACTGACCAGTCAGGTACCGTGCTTCTCACATTTGCGGAGCAAGGTGTTCTGAGTTCCTCCTTAGGTTCACCAGTTCGGTAGGATCAATATATCGACCGAAGTACGAAGGAGCTCGATGGCACGCGCCCAAGCAAACCCCGGAATCTCATGGCGAGATATCACGCCGCAACCGCTAATCTTACTTACCGGTTCCGAAGATTACCTCGCTGCGCGCGCCTTTGAATTGCTCCGCTCCCAAGCTGCACAGCGAGAGGATATTCAAGTCACTCGGCTCGACGCAGCAAAGTACGAGCCAGGCGAACTGCTACTGGCTACCAGCTCCTCGCTGTTCTCCAGCGCCAACTTGGTCGAAGTTCATGAACTGGCTCAGATGAACGAGTACTTCCTCAAGGATGCAACCAACTATCTTAAAGATCAGGCTCCAGAGAACGTACTGATCCTGCATTATTCGGGTGGCACACGCGGTAAGAAGCTCATCGATGCCATCAAGGCAGCAGGCGCGTTGATTGTGAACTGTCAGCCGGTTAAAAAAGACGCCGAGAAAATTGAGTTCGTCCAGTCAGAGTTCAAGGCAGCGAAGCGCAGAATCACCAATGATGCGGTTAAGGCCTTGGTCTCTGCGGTTGGTAGCTCATTGGCAGAGCTTGGATCGAGCTGTTCTCAGCTGATTCAGGATACGACTGGCACCATTGACCAGGACATCGTGGATCGTTACTACGGCGGTCGTGTGGAAGCGACGGCGTTTAAAGTCGCCGATGCTGCGATCTCCGGTAATGCTCAAGCCGCACTGCGCACTCTGCGCCATTCGCTGGGCACGGGAACGGATCCGATCCCCATTGTGGCGACGCTGGCGATGAAGGTTCGCCAGCTGGCCAAAGTGCTCGGCGTGAATGAGCCTGCTGCGACCTTGGCCTCTGAGCTAGGTATGGCTCCTTGGCAGGTTCAACAGGCACAACAGCAAGCTCGTGGTTGGAAACGTAGCGATCTTGCCCTGTGCATTGAAGAAATCGCCAACACTGATCGAATGGTCAAGGGTGGAAGTCGCTCGCCGGGTTACGCGTTGGAACACGCCATTATGTTCATCGCAGGCAAAGCACCCAACCGCTAAAACGTAGAACTACCTATCTAACTTTCGCTTCACCTCTTGAGGCGCTCCCGGTAGGTTTGATGACTTTTCTGCGCCCGGTAGCGGACGTTAGGGGAGCGGTAGCTAAACAAGACAGGTTAAAGACTGGCCCCTCGAAACTCGGAAGTTTCGAGGGGCCAGCTGAAGTCTAAGCGTGGCTTAGAGGGCGCTAACCTTCTTGGCAATTGCCGACTTGCGGTTTGCAGCGTTGTTCTTGTGCAGAACACCCTTGCTAACAGCCTTGTCGAGCTTCTTGCCAGCCAGGCGCAATGCCTCGGTTGCCTTTTCCTTGTCACCGGAGACTACTGCCTCGTTGACGTTACGGATTACGGTCTTTACTTCCGAGCGGACAGCTACGTTACGCAGACGTGCCTTCTCGTTGGTAAGGATGCGCTTCTTCTGGGACTTGATGTTTGCCACTTTAATAAACTCTCTCGTTTATCGCGAAATACGGTCGGTAGAGGGTTCATCCTTCAGGCCATCGACTGAGCGGTGTGGGGCACCTATGGCGACCCGAAGGGGCGTGTCGCCCAACCTGCGCGACACACAAGGATTAACTTTACCAGAAGTACAGCTTCACAACGAGTACTTAGCCACGTTCGTTTAGGGCGTTCACCACAATGGTGAATCGTTCCTTGTCCAAGATTGCGCCTTCGCGACGAATCGACTGATCCTTCAAACGAATGATGCGATCAAGCTTCACTTCACTTGGGCGCTGTTCACGATCCCAATCGCCGGTTCCGATGTCGAGGTAGTCAGGGTCCTGTCGGCCCGAGTTGTTCCTGTCTTTGCTGGTGAGCATCAGGCCTAAGAGCCATCCGCCATCGCGTCCGACGATCAGCACTGGGCGATCCTTACCTTGCGAGTAGTCCTCTTCATAAGGAACCCAACCCCACACGATCTCGCCTGGATCGGCGTTGCCGTCCATCGATGGCTGGTACTCGTAATTGATTGTGCCTCGGTAGTCACCGGGGTAACTGCCGGCAATTGCCGCGCCACCATTTTGGTTGCGTGGCGTTGTGGTGGTGTGGTTGCTGCGTGAGCCGGAATTCGAGTTGCTATTGCTTCCTGAGGTACGTGCGCGAGTCCTATTGATCTGCTTGATCACGCGCATTACAAGACGGAGTATTTTCTCTGGATTCAGTGCCATGAACGACAAACTACCAGCTGTGGAACGTCGAAATACGTGATGACTCGGAAATCATGACAGAATGGAAGCTAATCCAACTACGTCTTTTAGTCAGCTAGTGAGGTCTGTTTAGGTGTCTCCATTGGCCCGCGCCGCTCAGGTGCCTGCCGCGACCGATCCGTCGCTTATCCGCAACTTCTGCATCATCGCCCATATCGATCACGGTAAGTCGACCTTGGCCGACCGTATGTTGCAGTTGACCGGCGTTGTCTCGGCCCGCGACATGAAGGCCCAATATCTGGATCGTATGGATATTGAGCGCGAGCGCGGCATCACCATCAAGTCCCAGGCTGTTCGCATGCCATGGGAGTCCGAAGATGGGACCGCTTACGCGCTGAACATGATCGACACTCCAGGGCACGTTGACTTCACTTATGAAGTTTCGCGCTCCTTGGCTGCCTGCGAAGGTGCCATCCTGCTTGTTGACGCAGCTCAGGGTATCGAAGCCCAGACGCTGGCGAACTTGTACCTGGCCATCGAAGGCGACTTGGCGATCATTCCGGTGCTCAACAAGATCGATCTACCTAACGCGCAGCCTGAAAAGTACGCTGCCGAACTGGCCAACCTCATTGGTTGCGAGCCAGAGGACGTACTGAAGGTTTCTGGCAAGACCGGCGAAGGTGTCGAGGCATTGCTTGACGAAGTGATCAAGCAGCTTCCACCTCCTGTGGGCGATGCAAATGCTCCAGCTCGTGCCATGATTTTCGATTCCGTTTATGACACCTATCGTGGCGTGGTTACTTACGTCCGAGTGGTTGATGGCAACCTTTCTCCTCGCGAGAAAATCCAGATGATGTCCACCGGCACCACCCACGAGCTGTTGGAGATTGGTGTTTCTTCACCAAATCCCGAGCCAACCAAGGGTCTGGGCGTTGGTGAAGTAGGTTATCTGATCACCGGCGTGAAGGACGTTCGCTTGTCCAAGGTTGGCGATACCGTCACCAACTTCCACAAGCCGGCCGCGACTTCCCTCGGCGGTTATGACGAAGCCAAGCCAATGGTTTTCTCGGGCCTGTACCCAATGGACGGTACCGATTACCCGGTACTGCGCGACGCACTAGATAAGTTGCAGCTCAACGATGCTGCGCTGACCTACGAGCCAGAGACCTCCGTCGCGCTGGGCTTCGGCTTCCGCGTCGGCTTCTTGGGCCTGCTGCACTTGGAAATCACCCGCCAGCGACTTGAAAATGAATTCAATCTGGACCTGATCTCCACCGCACCCAACGTGGTGTACGAGGTCATGGGCGATGACAAGCAGCTGATCACCGTGACCAACCCTTCGGAATTCCCTGATGGAAAGATCTTGGAAGTCCGTGAGCCGATGGTCGCAGCGACTATTTTGGCACCCAGCGAGTTTATTGGTTCAGTTATGGAACTGTGCCAGTCTCGCCGTGGCACCATGCGCGGTATGGACTACCTTTCTGAAGACCGCGTTGAAATGCGCTACCACCTGCCCCTGGCAGAAATCGTGTTCGACTTCTTCGACCAGCTCAAGTCCAAGACCCGTGGCTACGCGTCACTGGACTGGAAGGCTGACGGAGAGCAGGTCGCCGATCTGGTGAAGGTCGATATCTTGTTGCAGGGCGATCAGGTGGATGCATTCTCCGCTATTACGCACCGCGACAAGGCCTACGCGTACGGCACCATGATGACTTCAAAGTTGCGTGAGCTCATTCCTCGCCAGCAGTTCGAAGTACCGATCCAGGCCGCAATCGGTTCGCGCATTATTGCCCGTGAGAGCATCCGCGCTATTCGTAAGGACGTTCTGGCCAAGTGCTACGGCGGCGACATCAGCCGTAAGCGCAAGCTGCTCGAAAAGCAGAAGGAAGGCAAGAAGCGTATGAAGATGGTTGGCCGTGTGGAAGTTCCACAGGAAGCCTTCATCGCCGCTTTGTCCACCGACGAACCGAAAAAGAAGTAAATGCCTTCAGTTTTACCTGACGGCGATCCGGCTCCGGCCGATGGTCTGCTCCCCGCCTCATGTGCTCATGGGGCGCAGGAGCGGACCATGTCCTTTACGTGCACATTCCGTTTTGCACGGTTCGTTGCGGATACTGCGACTTTAATACCTATACCGCCACCGAACTCGGTTCTGGCTCTAGCCAAGCAACCTACGCTGCGACCGTGGGCAAAGAAATCAGTTTTGCTCGTGAAGTGATGGACCGTTCCGGCCAGCCTCACCGCGAGATCGAAACAGTATTTTTTGGCGGCGGCACACCAACCTTGTTGCCAGCGAGCGATTTGGTTTCGGTACTCGCACAGATCCGCAACGATTTTGGTCTGAAGCCGGGCGCAGAAGTCACCACCGAAGCTAACCCAGACTCGGTGACGCGTGAAAGCCTGCAGGAGCTTGCCGACGGCGGCTTCACCCGCGTGTCCTTCGGCATGCAGTCCGCAGTTCCTCATGTACTCAAGGTCCTTGAACGCACCCACGACCCAAAGCGTGTGCCTCAAGCTGTTGCTTGGGCTCGTGAAGCCGGTCTAGATGTGAGTGTTGATCTGATCTATGGAACTCCGGGGAGTCCTTGGAGGATTGGCGCACCAGCATCGAGGCAGCACTGAGCTACGAGCCAGATCATATTTCGGCTTATGCGCTGATCATCGAAGAAGGAACCAAACTTGCGGCGCAGATTCGTCGCGGGCAAGTACCTAATATTGACGACGATGACCACGCAGAGAAGTACCAAATGGCCGATGACATGTTCGCGGCCGCCGGTTTCTCTTGGTACGAGGTCAGTAACTGGGCTAAAACGCCAGCCAATGCATGCCAGCACAACATCGCCTATTGGACGGGCGGTGACTGGTGGGGAGCAGGCCCTGGCGCTCACTCCCATGTTGGCGGTCTGCGTTGGTGGAACGTGAAGCATCCTGCGGCCTATCAGCAGCGCATGGATGCCGGGATCTCTCCAGGCCACGGTCGAGAGTACCCTGATGCCGATGCAGTTCAGCTAGAACGCACCATGCTGCTGACGCGCCTGAGTTCCGGTATGCAGATCAGCGATCTAGATGAAGTTGGCCGCAAAAAGATTGCTGGCTTGATCGCGGACTCACTGATCGATCCTAAGGCTGCCTTTGGCGGAACTTTGGTGTTAACGCAAAGAGGCCGGCTATTAGCCGACCTCGTAGTGCGCGAACTTCTCGATTTCTAAATCTGCAAAGTTCTACTTCATCAAGCGCAAGTTGTACTTGTAACGGTAAGGGTTGCCCTTGTTGGCTTGGATTCCCGCAAGGGCACCCGAAACCGTCATGAATACCCAAAGCGCTACGGCCAGTACAGAGAAGAACCAGCCAACAATCGGCACGATGGTCAGCACGTTTAACACGATAGCCAGAACGGTCAGCGGCAAGGTGAAGTTGAATGCTTCCTTGGATTCCTGAGCGGTAAACGCACCACGATCCCGGAACACAGCGAAGATAATAGCAGCCGGGATGCAGCCAAGAACTGCGCCGAAGTGAGCCATCGTTGACCACAGACGATCCTCAGTGGGAGTCAATGGCTGCGCAGAAGTTTGAGAGCCCTCAAAGCGGGAGTCATCCGAAGACTGCGTCTGGCGTGAAGTCACTATTGTTCCTTGCTGTGGGGTTGTTGGTCATACCAATCATAGCCGGGTCTGCGCCGCAGGCTGGGAGTTTACGACGTGCTAATCCAACTGTTAGTTATTTGTAAGGTAACCGTAATCTTCGGTGGTGAGGAAATCGATTAGTTCTTCAATCCTGCCCAACAGTTGAGGCTCTAGCTGCCCATAGTGTGAAACCGTCGACAAGATCCGCTGCCAACCAATGCCGATGTCCTCGGCAGTTTCGTGAGGCCAGCCGAAGGCCTTGAGGATACCGGTCTTCCAATCGGTACCCTTCGGGATCACCGGCCACGCTTTGATCCCCAACGTGGCGGGTTTGATCGCTTGCCACACATCGATGTAGGGGTGGCCGAGAATCAAAACGTTATTTGCTGCGCCGGGAACTTTTAGCGCTTCCGCCACAATGTGGGACTCTTTGGAACCGGCCACGAGGTGATCCACGAGGATACCAAGGCGACGTTCGGGGGATGGGGCGAAGTCACGGATCGCACCGGCTAGATCGTCCACACCATGCAGAGGCTCAACAACGATGCCTTCAACACGTAAGTCGTGGCCCCAAACCTTTTCAACCAGTTCCGCATCGTGTTTACCTTCAACCCAAATCCGACTGGCACGAGCCGCTCTTGCCTTGAGCCCGGACACGGCTCGGGAGCCAGAAGCGGAAACCAGGTTTTTAGGTGCGGCCACTTTTGCTACCGGGTCAATCATCTCCACGGGTTCGCCCTCAAGGAAAAAGCCAAACCCTGCTTGGAATGAGCGAGACTTGCCGTGGCGGTCCTCCAAAACAATGATTCGCATGCCACCAGATTTTTCGGTGCGTATGACTTCACCCACCCAGCCGGAAGAGACATCTTCGAGAATCATGCCCAGTTCAATGGGGACCTGGCGGAGTTTTTGGGTGCTGGTGCACTCAGATCTTGCGGTCCCCAGGAGTAATTTGCCACGTACGGCCTTTCGCTGTGATCGAATACGCTCAAAAACCAATGCTAGCAACCGTTGAACGTATTAGACTTGGCACTTGACAGGTTAGAGTGCCAAACCCTTCACATGGGGATTGTTAGGAGGTGCTGTGGTGAGTGAGCTAAGGCGTTTGGATGTTCTGCGAGCAATCGTAGAAGACTACGTCCAATCCCGGGAGCCAGTTGGCTCCAAGGCGCTGCTCGACCGGCACAACCTCGGCGTCAGCGCAGCGACCATCAGAAATGACATGGCGTTGCTGGAAGAGGAGGGGCTGATTGCTGCCCCGCATACCTCTTCGGGACGCATCCCCACCGAAAAGGGCTACCGGCGTTTTGTGGACGAGATCGGCGAACTTAAACCGCTCTCTCGGGCTGAACGCGATGCGATCAACAAGATCCTCGATAGTTCCAATGACCTCGACGAGATGCTCAAGAGCACCGTTCGGTTATTGGCCCGGTTAACTAACCAGGTCGCGATGATCCAGGTGCCGCACTACGACATGGCTTCGCTGAAAAATCTTGAACTAGTTGCCTTGGGCAGTGCTCAGGTATTGATGGTCATGATCGCGTCCAATGGGACCGTGGATCAGCGAATGCTGGCTGTGTCGCGAGTGTACTCGGAGACTGAACTGGCCGATTTGAAGCTGTGGTTATTGAACAGCTTCGAGGGTGTGCAACTGGCAGAGTTGCGTGGAAAACTAACCCGTGCAGGGCTTAGCGCCCAGCAACAGTCGGATCCATTGGTGGACAGCGTTTTGCTTGCGTTGGAGGAAATGGCTCAAGCTGCCAATACTCAACGCATCATCATGTCGGGAACGGCAAATCTGGCCCGAGTGGAAGGCGACTTCCCGCTGAGCATCACCCCAGTGCTTGAAGCGCTGGAGGAACAAGTAGTGTTACTTAAATTGTTCTCTGAGCTAGAAGCCGATTCTCGTGGTCTGGCCGTAGCCATCGGCACCGAACACCACTATGGTCAGCTCTCTGAGGCCGCGGTTATTGCTACTACTTATGGTTCGGACGTGCGCAACAAGCTTGGAGTGCTCGGCCCAACCAGAATGAACTATCCGACCTCGATGGCCTCGGTGCGGGCTGTAGCCCGTTACCTGTCGAAGATTTTGGCGAACTAACAACGCTGGTATCACACCCAGCATTTTTTGAATTTTGCATTTTTAGGAAAGGACACGGCGAACAACGTGAGCTCGCATTACGAGACCTTGGGCGTTGCCAAGGACGCGACCCCGCAGGAAATCAAGAGTGCCTACCGCAAGCTGGCACGTAAGCTACACCCGGACGTGAACCCAAGCGCGGATGCCTCCGAGCAGTTTAAAGCTGTGACGCACGCCTACGAGGTCCTTTCTGACCAGACCAAGCGTTCGAACTACGATTCGACCGGAGATGAAAACGGTAATGGCCACCCAGGCTTTGGTGGTGGCGGCGGACAGGGCTTCGGCGGATTCGGCGACATCTTTGAACAGTTCTTCGGTGGCGGACAGGCCCAAGGCCCAGCATCGCGCACCCAGCCAGGCCGAGACGCACTGATCACCATCACCATCGATCTGGAAGATGCGGTCAAGGGCACCGTGTACCCGTTGGAGATGGAAACCGCGGTCACCTGCAAGACCTGCAACGGCTCTTGCACCCGCGAGGGAACCAGCCCGGTCACCTGCGACATCTGCCATGGTGCCGGTCAGGTTCAGCGCCCAGTGCGTTCCTTCCTGGGCCAAATGATGACGGTGGAAACCTGTGCTGCTTGCCGCGGCTTCGGTACCACCATCCCGGACCCTTGCTTGGAGTGCAACGGCGAAGGTCGCGTTCGCGAACACGTTTCGAAGTCGCTGAACGTTCCTGCCGGCGTGGATTCGGGAACTCGTATCCAGCTGCGTGGACAGGGTGAAGCTGGCCCGGGCGGTGGCCCGAACGGCAACCTGTTTGTTGAGATCGATGTACGACGCCACAAGATCTTCGAGCGAGCACAGAGTGATCTTCACGCCAAGATCACCATGCCAATGACCGCGGCAGCACTCGGTTCAGAACTGAAGCTGGAAACCTTTGATGGCGAACAGCCGATCAATGTTGACTCCGGTGCACAAGACGGCGACACCATCACCCTTCCAGGTCTTGGTGTTCCTCGTCTACGCGGTGGCAAGCGCGGCGATATCATCGTCCACCTGCAGGTAGAAACGCCAACCAAGCTTGACGCTGCCCAGCGCGACTTGCTCGAACAGCTGGCAAAGCTGCGCGGTGAGGAAATGAGCGCAGGACGTGTTGAGCACTCCGGCGGCATGTTCTCGCGTCTGCGTGACAAGCTGAACCAGCGCTAAAGATGAGCAACCACAGCTTTGTCATCGACGCTGATCTGGCACAAAACGCGGTGCCCGGTGACACTTTGGAACTCACCGGACCCGAAGCCCACCATGCGGTGACCGTCAAGAGGGTCACCGCCGGTGAACAGCTGGACCTGCTTGACGGGCGCGGTCTGCGCTTAAGCGTAGAAGTCCAGACCACGGGTAAAGATTTCCTCAGCGCTACGGTAGTCAGCAGATCTCAAGAGGCCACCAGCGATCACCCGGTGACCCTGGTGCAGGCTCTGTCCAAGGGGGATCGTGACTTGCAGGCCGTTGAATCGGCCGTGGAGCTTGGTGTGCTGGCGGTTCGCCCGTGGCAAGCTGATCGATCCATCGTGCGGTGGAATGCGGCAAAGGCCGAGAAGGCCTTAGCTAAGTGGCAAGCCCAGGTCCGTTCGGCACAGAAGCAATCACGGCGCGCCTTCGAGCCTGAGGTCTTGTCGCTGGTTAGCTCTAAGGAGCTGGCTAAGAATATCGCTGTTGAAACCAGCGCTGGTGCTCTCGTGTTGGTTTTGCACGAACAGGCGGAGCAGTCGGTAGCAGTTCATGTGTCCAAGTGGCAGGAAACTGCGCAGCCAGGCCAAAAGGTGCTGATGATTGTCGGGCCAGAAGGTGGCATCTCGGACACCGAGTTGCAGGCCTTCGTGAAAGCTGGGGCCCACGCGGCTTTGCTGGGGCAGCACGTACTTCGTGCCTCCACAGCTGGGCCGGCAGCGTTGGTGCTTATTCGGCATTTACTCGGCGAAATCTAGGTCAAAAAATTATCGCGAGTACCAACAGGTACTCGCGATAATTTTTTGCTAGGTCAAGTTATTTCAAGCCAAAGATGGTTCGGTCCTACTTGACGGTGAATTCGCTGGACACTTCGCCAACTTTGTCGTCCGAACCGGATTCCATGCCCCAGAAATTGAGTTTGTAAGAGCCAGCCGAAAGCCGTTCAACAATACTAAATGACCCATCCTTTTGGATCTTTCCGGCGATGACCTGCTTTTGCGCAGTGATCACGGTGAGCTTTGAGTCGGCGTCCTTTTTCTGAAGCGAATAGAACGTACCGATATCAAACTTTGTGGTGCGACCGTTGATCGTGACCTTTTCGTCTTCCAGACTGGTGCCGAACTGTGGGTCGATCACCCAGATTGGTGCCATGAATTTGGCATTGCGTTCATAAACGTCTTTGAGGCGATGTCCACCAAAAACGTTGGCGTTCGGCTTGCCATCAACAAGGATTTTCACCGTCGCCGGTGTTTCTCCTACGAGGAGTCCGGAGCTGGCCGCGGCCGCCGTTGCGGTAAAGACCAACTGCTGGATGGAGCGTTCAGACAAACCCTCGTCCAGGTGGGCGTTGAAGACCTTCGCCGGCAAATCTAAGGTGATGACATTGGTATTGCTGATCGATACACCGACCTCATCTGAGGGCTTCATCAGGGTGTATCGGTGGGGACCAGCGGGATCGGCCGAGAGCAAGGTCCAGATCGCATCACCGATCGGCTCGTTATGCCGAGTGTCATCCATGTACTCGCGGTACAAGAACACGCCGGACTTTGTATTTTCTAACCAGTAGACCGGTAAACGAGTCAGTACGTCCATCTGTTCACTGGCGTCGGTAGATACCGGCAGATTCAGTGAGTCCGAGCTCGCACTGGCAGGCATCTCAAAAGAACTCTCACGATTCGCCAGACCGCAACCAGCGGCGACGACGAGAGCTGCAGTGATTCCAAGAATGCCGATCCGGCGTGGAATCTTCTGCGTGAACTTTGACTGCACTACGTACCAATCCAGAAGAGAATATTGTCTATGGGGCACCAAAACATTTTGGAGCCGCTGTCATAGCTTGCCATAAGATTTGTCCAAAACGACCCAAAAAGTACCCTCCCTACTAATCCGTAACCAAATCTATATCTTCGCGACCTGCTCCGAATAGATTCATTCAAGGGTACTTTCAGGTCTCACACTTACGCTGAGACCTGAATTTTCACCCGAATTCTTGATGACTGGATAGAATGGTACCAAGGACAAAGTAGCACCACCGCCAAGCTCACAAAAGGGGCAGCAAGCACTGCATGCAGGTTGAACAGAATAAGACGCAAGCGGAAATCGATTCCGCATCGCTGACCATCAGTTTTGAAACAGCTGAACTCATGATCGCCACTTTGGGACCAAATGATGAGCTCTTGCGAATTCTCTCTGGTGCTTATCCTCAGGTTGGTTTCCGCCCCAATGGCCAGACTCTGGTTCTGGTTGGTGATCCTCAGCAAGTCCGCAAAGCTCAACGAGTAACAGAAGAAGCTCGTTCGCTGGCTACGCGTGGCTCACGTATGAGCGCCGAAACCATTGAGCAGATCATCAAGATGCTCGGCGCTGGCAATCCCGATGCACCTACCGATGTGTTAGGCCTAAAGATTCTTTCCGGACGCGGCCGAGCCATTCGACCAAAAACGGTCAATCAGAAAAGCTATGTCGATGCCATTGAAGACTCGACCATCACCTTTGGTATTGGTCCAGCCGGTACCGGCAAGACCTTCCTCGCCATGGCTATGGCAGTAGCTGCGCTGCAGGACAAGCAGGTAAGCCGCATCATCCTGACTCGTCCAGCCGTTGAGGCAGGGGAGAAGCTAGGCTTCTTGCCCGGTTCATTAACCGACAAGATCGACCCTTATCTTCGCCCGCTCTACGACGCGTTGCACGACATGGTGAATCCTGAAACGATTCCACAACTGTTGGAGGCGGGAACCATTGAGGTAGCTCCCTTGGCCTACATGCGTGGACGCACCTTGAACGACGCCTTCGTAATCCTCGACGAAGCGCAGAACACGACCAGCGAACAAATGAAGATGTTCCTCACCCGTCTGGGCTTCGGCTCCAAGATGGTAGTGACCGGAGACATCACCCAGGTAGATCTGCCTGGTAACACAGTCTCCGGTCTGCGCATGGCCAGCGAAGTACTTGAAGGCATCGGCGACATCAGCATGTGCCGTCTGGATGCATCAGATGTTGTCCGCCATCGCTTGATCGCAGACATTGTTTCTGCCTACGACAGTTGGGATGACACCCGACGCAAAGACCACAACCGAGGACGGCGCAGCAAATGAGCATTGAAGTAAATAACGAAACTGAGTACGACGTTGACCTGCAAGACGTATCCAACTTGGCGGACTCGGTGCTCAAGTCAATGTTCCTGCATCCTGAGACCGAAGTATCTGTCGTTTTTATCGACGAAGATGCCATGAGTGCTCTGCACGTGGAATGGATGGACCTTGAAGGTCCCACCGACGTGATGAGCTTCCCGATGGACGAGCTACGTCCAGGCACCGCGAAGGCACCGGGGGAGAACGGCATCCTCGGCGATATCGTCATCTGCCCTACCGTGGCCCAAGCGCAGGCTGAAGCCGGCGGGCACAGCACGCACGATGAGATCTTGCTGCTTACCACCCATGGTCTGTTGCACTTGATGGGCTTCGATCACATGGAGCCAGAAGAAAAAGAAGAGATGTTCACCTTGCAACGCAATTTGCTCGAGGCCTACACGGGACGCCCTGCACCGAAGGAAACGGTGGAATAACCCCGTGGAGATACTTTTGCTGATTCTCGCCCTGGTTTTTATGGCAAGCTCTGCCGTGCTGACCGCCGCGGATTCAGCCTTCTACGCATTATCTCGGCACGCAGCTGAACGGCTACGTTCCGAATCAAATTCCAAGGCCCTCTCGGCGATCTTGGATGACACCGAAACACACGCGCAAGCCATCAAGTTCTGGCGCATCTGGTTTGAAACAGCCTCAGCAGTTGCCGTGGCGTTGCTCGTTGCCCAATGGATCGACAGCGTCTGGCTCATCGGATTGCTTTCAACCATTGTTATGGCTGCCCTCGGGTTTGTGCTGGTCAGCGTTTCACCTCGACGCTACGGACGCTCTAACGCTCAAGGCGTGGTGCAAAATACCGCGCCGTTGGTGCGCTTGCTACGTATTGCTCTCGGCCCGGTAACCAACTGGCTGGCTTCAATCGCCAAAGCGCTAAGCCCCGGCGGTACCGATGAAGCAGGCTACCTTGGCAAAGAACGATTGCGGGACCTCGTGGATCGTGCCTCCGAAGGCGAAGACCTTGATGAGGAATCAGCCGAGCTGATTTCTTCGGTCATCGACCTGGAAGAAACCAGCGTGCGCTCGGTGATGGTCCCACGTACCGACATGGTGGTGTTCACCTCAGAACAGTCCTTGCATAGCGCGATCGACCTGTTCATCGCTTCGGGTTACTCACGCATTCCATTGATTGGTGAAGATACCGACGACATCCTGGGCATCATCTACCTCAAGGACCTGATCCGCGAGATCCACGGACTGCAACAAGCCCAAACGCTGAGCGATCTAGCCCGCAAGGTGCGGTTTGTTCCGGAGTCAAAATCGGCCGCTGAGCTACTTCAAGAACTTCAGCAAGAATCAATCCATCTTGCCGTGGTCATTGACGAGTACGGTGGAACGGCCGGACTGGTCACGCTCGAGGATCTACTGGAAGAAATCGTCGGCGAGATCGACGACGAGTATGATCGATCGAGGGCCGAACTGATCGAAAACCCAGATGGGTCGTTGTTTGCTGTAGCTACCGCATCCATCGATGACATCGCCGATCACTTCGAAATGCACATTGACGAGGAAGACGTCGACACGGTCGGCGGTCTATTGTCCAAGGCGCTAGAATCGGTGCCGGTACTCGGCTCCACCGCCGATGTGCACGGTCTGCGGTTGACCGTAGTTGCCCTCGCCGGGCGACGAAACCGCATTGGCAAAATCCATGTAGAGCGTCTGGAGACGGACGCATCCGACCATAATGAGAACAACGAGGATTCCGCACATGAGCGAAAACCATAACCTGCTTTCCACCAGTGGGTGGCCCGAGAACTACCGTTCGGGCTTCACCTCCTTTGTGGGACGACCTAACGCCGGAAAATCGACGCTGACCAACGCGTTGGTTGGCCAGAAGGTTGCCATCACCTCGGCAAAACCACAGACCACTCGACACACCATTCGTGGCATTGTGCACCGCGAAGATGCCCAGTTGATCTTGGTTGATACCCCGGGCCTGCACCGTCCACGCACCCTGCTCGGGCAGCGCCTGAACGATCTGGTAGCAGATACCCTTTCCGAGGTTGACGCGATTGGCTTCTGCATCCCAGCCAACGAAAAAATTGGCCCCGGTGACCGTTACATCGCCACCCAGCTCGCGCAGTTGCAGCGCAAACCCATCGTCGCCCTGGTCACCAAGGCTGACTTGGTAGACCGCGAACAATTGGCGCAGCAGCTTATTGCCGTAGCCGAAATGGGAACCCAAAACTTTGGGGAGAACGGCTTCTCGGCCATCGTCCCGGTCTCGGCAGTGAAGGAATTCCAGGTTCAGGAAGTCGCTGACGTACTTGTTGAGCAGCTGCCAAAGGGCCCACCACTGTACCCAGACGGCGAGCTGACCGATGAGCCTGAGGCCAAGATGGTCGCCGAACTGATCCGTGAGGCAGCACTCGAGGGCGTTCGTGACGAGCTTCCACACTCGTTGGCAGTCGTTGTTGAGGAAATGATCCCTCGTGAAGGTCGTCCCGAGAACAACCCGCTGATCGATATTCACGTGTCTTTGTTTGTTGAGCGCTCCAGCCAGAAGGCCATCGTTATTGGCCGTGGTGGCTCGCGTCTGCGCGAGGTTGGCTCCAACGCGCGCAAGGGCATCGAAAAGCTGCTTGGCACCAAGGTTTACCTCGACTTGCACGTCAAGGTGGCCAAGGACTGGCAACGCGATCCTAAGCAGTTGGGACGTTTGGGCTTCTAGGCATAGCTAGAAATCTTCATCCTTACTCTCATCCCTGTCGGTCTTTGGACCGGCAGGGATGAAGTCTTTAAGCCCGGCAACCGGAGGCATCGTGTCCACAATGTGACACAAGTCCGACATAAGTTTGAACCCTGCCGAACGCTCGGTGTTATGCTCAAATCGTGCATTTCGAGCTTCTACTTCTACTGTGCCGCTGCGAGGATCCAAAGGACCGTTAGTGGTCTACAGGCCGACCCCTCGTCGCGGAGTAGCTCTTGTCTGGCCCCACAAACTAAGCACTATTTTTGTCTAGGGGACACACCGAAATGCAGAACATGCAGAAATCTTCGAACATGCCAATCCACAAGTATGTTCCTTTCCAGGACCAGATCGAAGTAAACCTTCCCGATCGCACCTGGCCCGATAAGTACATCACCAAGGCCCCGCGCTGGTGCGCCGTTGACTTACGTGATGGAAACCAAGCGCTGATCGACCCGATGAGTCCTGAGCGCAAGCACAAAATGTTCGACCTGCTCGTCCAGATGGGCTACAAGGAAATCGAGGTCGGCTTCCCGTCCGCCTCGCAGACCGACTTTGACTTTGTGCGTCAGCTGATCGAACGCGGCATCCCTGATGATGTCACCATCCAGGTTTTGACCCAGTCACGCGAGCACCTGATCGAGCGCACCTATGAAGCGCTGGAAGGCGCCAAGCAGGCCATCGTTCACCTGTACAACTCCACCTCGATCCTGCAGCGCGAAGTAGTCTTCCGTCAGGACGAGGACGGCATCGTGGACATCGCAGTTCAGGGCGCGCGTCTGTGCAAGAAGTACGAAGAGCAGCTGACCGGCACCAAGATCACCTACGAGTACTCGCCTGAGTCCTACACCGGTACCGAGCTGGCTTTTGCAAAGCGCATCTCCGAGGCGGTGGCCGAGGTACTGGAGGCCACTCCAGAAAACAAGATGATCCTGAACTTGCCAGCCACCGTGGAAATGGCCACCCCTAATGTGTATGCCGACTCCATTGAGTGGATGCACCGCAACCTGGCTAACCGCGATTCGATCATTCTTTCACTGCACCCACACAACGACCGTGGCACCGGTGTTGCCGCAGCTGAACTGGGCTACCTGGCCGGCGCAGACCGCATCGAAGGCTGCCTGTTTGGTAACGGTGAGCGCACCGGCAACGTGGACCTGGTGACCCTGGGCATGAACATGTTCGGTCAGGGTGTTGACCCAGAAATCGACTTCTCCGACATGGACCACATCCGTCGCACTGTTGAATACTGCAACCAGCTGCCAGTTCCAGAACGCAGCCCTTACGGTGGCGACCTGGTGTTCACCGCTTTCTCTGGATCACATCAGGATGCGATCAAGAAGGGTCTGGAGTCCATGGAAGCCAAGGCAAATGCCGCGGGCAAGGACATCAACGACTTGGTTTGGGCTGTACCGTACCTGCCGATCGACCCGAAGGACATTGGTCGTTCCTACGAAGCTGTGATTCGTGTGAACTCGCAGTCCGGTAAGGGTGGCGTCGCCTACCTGCTGAAGAACGACTACAACCTGGATCTGCCACGTCGTGCGCAGATCGAGTTCTCTGGTGTCATCCAGCGCACCACCGATACCGAAGGTGGCGAAATCTCCTCGGAGCGCATCTGGAACGTCTTCCAAGATGAGTACCTGCCAGTATCCAAGGATTCAGATTTGGATCCATGGGGCTACTACGAAATCGCTTCAGTCATTGCAACCTCGGCTGAAGACGGCAGCTTCCAGCTGGATACCAAGCTGGTTATCGACGGTGTAGCTCACGAGCGTAGTGCTCAGGGCAACGGTCCACTGTCCGCCCTGGTCAAGCTGCTCAACGAAGACGGCGTGGATCTGCGCGTCTTGGACTACACCGAGCACGCACTGAGCGAAGGTGGCAATGCTAGCGCAGCAGCCTTTGTTGAATGTGCTGTGGGAGATCGCATCCTGTGGGGCATTGGTATGGACACCAACACCAACATTGCTGCCCTGAAGGCAGTGGTTTCGGCAGTGAACCGCGCAATCCGCGACGCCGCCTAGCCACAAGCCTCTTCAACGCACGGCGGGCACGAAGTCAAACAACTTCGTGCCCGCCGTGCGCTGTTTTAATTGCCTGCGACACTCGCACCTTTGCTGATTGCGCAGTTTGATCTGGGTAGTGGGAGAATATTCTTCGTGTCCAGATCAGGTTTTGCTTCTAAAAGCTACCACACTCGTGGTTTGGTCTTACGTACCCACAAACTGGGTGAAGCGGACCGAATTATCACCCTGCTCACGCCCAAGGGGATCGTGCGAGCCGTTGCCAAAGGCGTTCGTCGTACTTCCTCGCGACTCGGCGCAACACTCGAGCCTTTTATGGAGGTCGAGGCGCTGCTGGTGATGGGTAGAAACCTAGATATCGTTTCTCAGGCCCAGCTTCAAAACTCCTATGGGCACCTGCTGGTGGCAGATTATCCAAGTTATACGGTAGCTAATGCGATGGCCGAGATCGCTGAAAAACTTCTTGAGGCCGAAAGCGATAATATCGCCCAACAGTACCGGCTGTTCCATGGTGCCATTGCGTTGCTCTCCAAACAGCGGGTGGATTCCGGAGCCGTGCTCGATTCCTACATCTTGCGGGCGCTTTCAATTGCAGGTTGGGCGCCGTCGTTCACCAATTGTGTCCGTTGTGGCAAGCCGGGGCCGCATGAAGCGGTACATGTGCAGCTAGGCGGGGTCGTTTGTACCGACTGCCGCCCGGCTGGTTCATTGTCCCCACATCCAGTGACCATCCAATACCTGCAAGCTCTGCTGACCGGCGATTGGGACACCGTTGACCAAGCCGGACCTCGCGCACGCAAGCAGGCCGCGGACATCGTGGCAAACTATTTACAGTGGCACCTTGAGCGCGCAGTAACTTCCCTACGTCTCGTGGAGAGAAATTGAAAAAACTTCCCAAGATTACCGGCCGACCAGGCCCCGTCGCACCCTATGCACACCCTGCGAACCCGGTCATGCCAACGGTTCCACGTGAGCTGATTCCTGAACACGTTGCCATCGTGATGGACGGTAACGGACGTTGGGCCAATGAACGTGGACTGCCTCGTACCGAGGGACACCGCGCTGGCGAAGCTGCCCTGCTGGACGTTATTGCTGGTGCCGTGGAAATGGGCATCAAGTACGTTTCTGTCTACGCTTTCTCCACCGAAAACTGGAAGCGTAGTCCCGAAGAGGTGCGCTTCCTCATGGGCTTCTCCCGCGATGTGCTTCGTCGCCAACGCGACACCCTGAATTCGTGGGGCGTACGAATCCGTTGGTCCGGTCGCGAACCTAGACTGTGGAAATCAGTGATCAATGAACTGCGCGTTGCCGAGCAAGCCACCGAAGCAAACCTAGGTTGCCAGCTGACCATGTGCGTGAACTACGGCGGACGCGCTGAGATCGGCGACGCGATGAGCGAAATCGCCAAGGATGTTGCTGACGGAAAGCTTCGTGCCAGCGCTGTCAGCGAAAAGACTATCGCCAAGTACCTGTATGCCCCTGAATTACCTGACGTGGACTTGTTCCTACGCACCAGCGGAGAGCAGCGAACCAGTAACTTCTTGCTGTGGCAATCCGCGTACGCCGAGATGGTGTTCCTGGATCAGCTCTGGCCTGATGTTGACCGCCGCACCCTCTTTACCGCGGTAGAGCAATACGCCCAACGCGATCGTCGTTATGGCGGCGCAGTGGACAAGCCTCAGAGCTAGGTTTTATGCCCGAGCAGTACCAACCATTCGAAGCCACAGACCAAGGTCTTGGTAGGCACAAGCTCGTGCAGGCTCGGCCGAGGTAAAGACGTCGTGCATGGCACCGGGAACTTCACAGAGGGTGACAAAGCTACCTAGCTTTGCGGCCCGGAGTCTTGTCTGTTGAACGTCGAGTACTGAATCGGAATGTTGCATCTCGGGGGAGTAACTAGTGCCGATGCGCGTCCGGTCCGATGTCATGACCAAGATGGGCAGCTTTAGCGCCAGCCCCTTGGCGACCATGGCGTGGCCTTCAAAGATCGTCTTGAGCCATCCTGCCGTGTTGGGAAAAGCGAGCCGAGGTCGCCATAGCCGGTGAACGTCCCATTGCCCTTGCGCCTGGGTGCTCAGCGACTGCCAGTAGTGATCAAATTCTGGGCCCATCAGTTTTCGACGTGGATTTGTTCTGGTGAGCGCTTCCATCAGCCCATGAATAGGAATGCGCAAAAAGGCGGTTCCCTGAAATTCGAGCCAGGGTGAATTCAGTACAAGTGCCTTGATCTTTGGATTGGTTCGAGCGATCCACAAACTCAGGATCAGGCCACCGGTTGAGTGGCCCTGGGCTACCACCGGAAGGCCGTGATGCTCGGTACTCATTAGGTCTAGGGCCGCTTCGATGTCTTGGTCGAAGATCGAAAGATCATCCACGTACCCTGGCAGTTGATGTTCAGACCTCAGGCTGCGGCCGTGCCGTCGTAGGTCCAACGCGTAAAAGTGGTAACCATGAGCGTGCCAAAAAGTTGCCAGCTCTCGATTGTAAAAGTAGTCGCTCCACCCGTGGATGCTAAGCACAATGCCTTGGGCTTTCCTGCCGAGCTTATGTCGCCGCCCTGGTGGAACGTAGCGAACCAGAGTTGCAACAGCCGGACCTTCGTCATCAACACCAAAATCTAAAGTGAGCTGCTCAAAGTCTTCTCCCATAGGATCTGCGGTCCATTGGCCCGAAAGTGTTGAGGAAAGATAATCGGGCCACGATTCGCTCGAGGGACTCGTCGGCAACTTCATATCTTGAATACTACCCATCTCGAGTTGGCTGTTTGAGGTTCTTCACGGGAAAATGATTTTATGCGCATTTACCCTCTGGTCTTCAAACATGTGTTCACCAAAATGGATCCTGAACAGGCACACCATTTTGCATTCAACGCCATCAAGATTGCGCAAAGCGCAGGGCTCACCAAAGTGACGCGTAAATTCTTCGCGCCGGCACCTAAGCTGAAGCGAACCGTCATGGGCATTGACTTCCCATCACCGTTTGGACTCGCGGCTGGTTTTGATAAGGGCGCTACCGGGATCGTTGCGCTCAGCGACATTGGTTTTGGACACGTCGAGATCGGTACGGTTACCGGTCAGGCGCAGCCAGGTAACCCGCAGCCGAGACTCTTCCGTCTGGTTGAAGACCGTGCCGTGATCAACCGTATGGGATTCAATAACGAAGGCGCCGAACGCGTTGCAGCGAGAGTATCCAATGCTCGTCAAGCACTGAAAAGTGATTACGACGCTACCCGTCCGGTGATCGGCGTGAACATCGGCAAGACTAAAGTTGTCGAACTTGAAGATGCAGTGGGGGATTACCTCGCGTCAACACGTCAGCTGGCCATCCACGCGGACTACCTCGTGGTTAATGTGTCCAGCCCAAATACTCCGGGTCTACGCTTGCTACAAAGTGTGGAGTCGTTGCGACCACTGCTCAGTGAAGTTGGACAGCTGGCAGATAACGTAGCCGGTCGTCATATCCCGTTGCTGGTCAAGATTGCACCGGATCTGAGTGACGAAGACGTTGCTGAAGTTGCCCAGTTGGCAGTGGAACTTGAGCTCGACGGAATTATCGCCACCAATACAACCATTGGACGCGATGGGCTAAAGAGCGATTCTGCGAAGGTTCAGGAAATTGGCGCCGGCGGTCTATCCGGTGCTCCTTTGAAGCAGCGTTCCCTCGAAGTACTTCGCCAGCTGCGTTCCTTGGTTCCTGAACAGATGGCACTGATTGCTGTGGGCGGTGTTGAGAATGCTCAAGACGTTAAGGATCGACTGGACGCAGGCGCAAACCTCGTTCAGGGTTACACGGCGTTCCTCTACGAAGGACCGTTCTGGGCGCGCTCGATCAACAAGGGCCTAGAGCGCATTCTGTAATCAGCTGCGCTGATGAAAGCCTGATTCTATAAAGCAGTGGGGAACGAGCTTGAACTTGTTCCCCACTGCTTTTTGTATCCGCGACTACAAGTCGATAGGGATTGCGCCAACCCGGGGAGTACAAGGTTTTTGGGGCCAGGCCACTAACAGTCAGTGAAACCTTGTAAAAATAGATACACACTTTAAACATTGTAACTTGCCGCTAAAGGATATTAGAAAAGGGACAAGCTCTATTGAGCTTGTCCCTTAGTGGCTGGTACAGCCGAAATTAGTCGATTTTGGCGCCTCGGGCGACCTGTGGCTTCGGCAAACGAAGCTTACGGAACTGCATTCCACGCATCGCTGCGTACATGCGGATACCGCGTTCCATATGGCCAAACTTTGCCACTAGGCGACGCTTGAGCACGATTGAAGTGAAGATCGCTTCAAGGATGATCAAGGCGATGACAACCCAGAGGGCGATCTGAACGATCATCTGAACCGGCAGATTCCGTTGGAATACCAGCGAGATCACCAAGAAGGCCAGGATGATAAACATCATGAACTCGCCGAACATCCAACGAGCATCAATGAAGTTGCGCGTGTAGCGTTTCTGCTCACCCTGATCACGTGGCATCAGGTAGCGCTCTTCACCGGTCTCATTGGCCAAACGAAGGCGGTTCTGAGCTTCAATGCGTCGCTGACGCTCTGCTTCTTTGGCTTCCTTGCGGTCAGTAGGCACCAAGGGGCGCTGACGGTTTGCCTGCTGCGCACTGCGCTTGGGCGTTGGTCCCGCTTTACGGCCATCCGTTGAATCCGGAGCCTGCTCTGCGGGCTGTACATTTACGGGGGATTGAGGATCATCCTTTTTACGTCCAAACACCCCACCATCTTAGCCGGAAATAGTTAACCACGTGACATTCGATACGCGAGGAATTGCTAGGCTGAAGACATGAGCACAAATTCAACCTTCGACGCCGCAACGAATGGTGTCGATATTCAGTCACTCAAGAACCACATTGATACAAACTTCGAGCAGATCCTCGAAGAGCTCAAGACTTTGGTTTCTATCCCGAGCATCGCTTGGGAGTCCTTTGATCCGCAGAACTTAGAGAAGTCCGCACAAGCGGTCGCTGAGTTAGCTAAGAACGCAGGCATGGAATCGGTAGAGATTCTGCGCGAACCAGCCGACGATGGCACGATGGGCGCTCCTGCAGTTGTCGCTCGACGCAAGGCTGCTCCCGGCAAGCCAACCGTTCTGCTTTATGCCCACCATGACGTGCAGCCTCCAGGCAACGACGCGGATTGGAACACTCCGGTATTCGAAGCTACCAAGGTAGGGGACCGCCTCTTTGGCCGCGGCGCTGCCGACGACAAGGCCGGCATCATGGTTCACATCGCCGCCTTGCGCGCAGTGCTTGATCTGGTCAGCGATTTTGGTGTTGGCGTTACCTACTTCTTCGAAGGTGAGGAAGAAGCCGGTTCGCCGTCCTTCCGCAACTTCCTCGAAGCCCACCAGGACAAGCTGGCAGCCGACGTGATCGTTGTTGCCGACTCCAGTAACTGGGCCGTGGGTACTCCTGCGTTGACCAGTTCATTGCGCGGTATGTGCGCAGCAGAAATTACCGTTCGCTCGCTGAAGCACGCCGTTCATTCGGGCATGTTTGGTGGTCCAGTGCTGGACTCGCCGTTACTCGCCGCAAAGCTCATTTCCACCTTCCACAATGAAGATGGTTCGGTCGCCGTTCAGGGCTTGGTGTCCAATGAAACTGCAGACGTTGACTTCGACGAGCAGCAGTTCCGCAATGACTCGGGCGTCCTGGATTCGTTCGAATTGGCCGGTACCGGGAAGATCACCGATCGCCTGTGGAATAAACCAGCGCTGAGCGTCATTGGAATGGATATGCCTAGCGTTGATCAGTCGTCGAATACCCTCATTGCGCAAACGCGTTTTAAGGTTTCGATGCGATTGGCTCCGGGACAAGATCCAGCAAAGGCTCTGTCCGCCCTAGAAGAGCACGTAATGGGTGTCGATCTCCGCGGTGCACAGGTGGACTTCAAGGCAACCGAAGCCGGCAATGCTTATAAGGCTGATCTTGATGCTTCGGCTAATGACACCGCCCGATGGGCGTTGGAACAAGCTTGGGGTGTTGTACCGGTAAATATGGGCTTAGGTGGCTCAATCCCATTCATCGCTGATTTGCTCGAAGTCTTCCCGAAGGCGCAGATTCTTGTGACCGGTGTTGAGGACCCTGATTCAAGGGCGCACTCCGCGAACGAGTCACTGCACATCGGAGACTTCCAGCACGCTATCGAGGCCGAAGCGCTTCTACTGGCAAGGATCAACGTCGAAGGGCTATGAGGCGCGTCATACGAAGTGACACAGGGGGAGAAATCTTAGCTGTTGCGACGTAGGATAGAACCAAGAGCAGAGGCTGAACTTTGAGGGCAATCCTTGAAGCTGAAGCCATAACTAGCAGTAATGGGAGGAAATCATGACTGTAACTGTTGACCAGACCAAGGGTGACCCAACCGAGTTGCCAACCCATGAGGTAAACATTTCCGATGTGGCCGCAGACAAGGTGCGCTCATTGTTGGAGCAGGAAGGCCGCGACGATTTGCGTTTGCGCATCGCCGTTCAGCCAGGCGGCTGCTCGGGCCTGATCTACCAGCTCTACTTTGATGAGCGCATGCTCGATGGTGACGCTGTGCGTAACTTCGATGGCGTAGAGGTCATCGTAGACAAGATGAGCGTCCCATACCTTGCTGGTGCATCCATTGACTTCGAGGACACTATCTCGAAGCAGGGCTTCACCATCGATAACCCTACGGCTTCCGGCTCTTGCGCCTGCGGAGACTCCTTCCACTAGGTCTTAGGGAACTAACGCCGCTGTTCAAACGTTGAAGAAATTTCTCGTTAGAACAGCGGCGTTTTTCGGCATTCTGACCCCTGAGAGGGTAAGCTCTACGTTAAGTAGTAAAACTATGTTTCCTCTTCGTGAGCCACCTCACTGTGCAACTCGTTTAACCACGAGGTGACTTATGAAGACCACATTCTGCACCAACAAAGAGGAAGGGCCGTCTGTGAGTTCGCAAGACCGAACCGGCAGTCGCGGGTCTGCTAAAGCCAAAGTTTTGGCTTTAGTCGGCACTGGCGCACTGCTTTTGACGGGATGTTCAGCGGAGGCAAAACGCGGTTGGCTCCCCAACGTGGAGCGCGACACCACCAACCACACCGGTGCAATCCAGGATTTCTGGGTTCACTCGTGGATCGCCGTGGTAGTCATCGGTGTTTTGACCTGGGGATTGATGCTCTGGTGCATCGTCGCCTACCGCCGCCGTAAGACTGACACGGGTTACCCACGTCAGCTGAGCTACAACATGCCACTGGAGATCTTCTACACGGCCATTCCTTTGGTCCTTGTTCTAGTCTTCTTTAGCTTCAACAACACCCTTGAGAAGAGCATCAACAAGCCGGTTGATTCTCAGCTCGTCGTAGACGTTCGTGCCAAGCAGTGGTCTTGGGACTTCAACTACACCTACCAGGGATCTGAAAAGCACTTCACCGGCACTCAGGCTCACCTGCCCACCGACGGTTCGGAAGGTGCTCGTGAAGAGCTGCCAACCTTGTACTTGCCAGCTGGCAAGTCGGTACAGCTAGATCTGAACAGCCGCGACGTCATCCACTCGTTCTGGGTACCAGCCTTCTTGCAGAAGCTGGATATGATCCCGGGCAAGACGAACCATATTTACCTCACCCCACAGGTTGAAGGTAACTATGACGGTAAGTGCGCCGAGCTCTGCGGTGAGTACCACTCCGAAATGCTGTTCAACGTCAAGGTTGTAAGCGAGTCCGAGTTCAAGGCTCAGCTTGCAAAGATGGACGATGGACACATCGGTGAAGAGTACGACCGCCAGCCTGACGCAGTAAACGGCAAAGTTGTAGAGCACGGGGAAGGAGAGTAATCGCTATGTCAACATTTGAATACGCTTCTGACGACTTCAAGTCGGTTACCTCGGCCGTGGTTCCAAAGTCGAAGGGTCGCATCTTCGTCGACTACATTACTTCGACTGACCACAAGAAGATCGGGTACATGTACCTGATCAGCTCGTTCATTCTGTTCTGTGTAGGTGGCGTTATGGCGCTGCTGATTCGTGCAGAGTTGTTCCAGCCAGGTATGCAGATCCTGCAGACCAAGGAACAATACAACCAGCTGTTCACCATGCACGGCACCGTCATGCTCCTGATGTTCGCAACTCCGCTGTTTGCTGGTTTTGCTAACGTCATGATGCCACTGCAGATTGGATCCCCAGATGTGGCCTTCCCACGTCTGAACGCATTGGCTTTCTGGTTCTTCGCCATGGGCTCGGCAATCGCGCTGGCCGGCTACCTCACCCCACAGGGTGCAGCAAGCTTCGGTTGGTTCGCTTACGCTCCACTGTCGAACACCACCTTCTCGCCAGGCGTCGGCGGAGACCTTTGGGTCTTCGGCCTAGCACTGTCGGGCTTCGGTACCATCTTGGGTGCCGTCAACTTCATTACCACGATCATCTGCCTTCGTGCACCTGGTATGACCATGTGGCGCATGTCGATCTTCTCGTGGAACACCTTGATCACTTCATTGCTGGTCCTGATGGCCTTCCCACCGCTGGCAGCTGCGCTGTTCGCTTTGGGTGCTGATCGTCGCTTTGGTGCTCACATCTTTGACCCTGACAACGGCGGTGCAGTCCTATGGCAGCACCTGTTCTGGTTCTTCGGACACCCAGAGGTTTACATCATTGCGCTGCCGTTCTTCGGTATCGTCTCTGAGATCTTCCCGGTCTTCAGCCGCAAGCCGATCTTCGGTTACAAGGGTCTGGTCTTCGCGACCATCTCGATTGCAGCCCTTTCGGTGTCCGTGTGGGCACACCACATGTACGTCACTGGCTCGGTAATGCTTCCGTTCTTCGGTTTCATGACCATGCTGATCGCTGTACCAACCGGTGTGAAGTTCTTCAACTGGATCGGTACCCTGTGGCGCGGTTCGATTACATTCGAAACCCCAATGCTGTGGAGCATCGGCTTCATGATCACCTTCTTGTTCGGTGGTTTGACCGGTATTATCCTTTCGGCACCTGCGTTGGACTTCCACGTTTCTGACTCGTACTTCGTGGTGGCACACTTCCACTACGTAGTCTTCGGTACCGTTGTCTTCGCAATGTTCGCTGGCTTCTACTTCTGGTGGCCAAAGTGGACCGGCAAGATGCTCAACGAGCGTCTTGGCAAGATTCACTTCTGGATGCTGTTCATCGGCTTCCACGGAACCTTCCTGATCCAGCACTGGTTGGGTGTAATGGGTATGCCACGTCGTTACGCCGACTACATGCCTGAAGATGGTTTCACCACCATGAACCAGGTTTCGACCGTATTTGCATTCATTCTTGGTGCCTCCATGATTCCGTTCTTCTGGAACGTATGGACCACCTTCCGCAATGGTGCAAAGATCGACGTAGACGATCCATGGGGCTTTGGTGCTTCGCTGGAGTGGGCAACTTCTTGCCCACCACCACGTCACAACTTCCACTCGATTCCACGCATCCGTTCAGAGCGTCCAGCTCTGGACCTGCACCACCCGGAACTGAGCGGTCGAGTTACCCCTGAATCGCCGGCTGCAAAGATCTTTGGCCCTGCTGACCAGAAGGATCTGTAACGATGAAAGTTGAATCCTGGATTTTCCTAGGTGGCGTTTTCTTCTTCGCCCCTATTGCAGTCGTTTACGGCTACATGACCAACTGGAGCGAATGGGTTGGGTTCATGGCATTGCTAATGCTCGTGGGCCTGTCCGCCATGGTTGGTTGGTACCTGATGTTCACCGCCAAGCGCGTCGGGCTTCGTCCCGAAGACCGCGTTGATGGTGAGATCCACGAGAACGCCGGTGACATCGGAATGTTCTCGCCATGGAGCTGGTGGCCACTGGTACTTGCCGGTTCCGCAGCGATCGCCTTCTTGGGCGTCGCCGTTGGCTGGTGGGTCTTCTTCATCGGCGCAGGTTTGTCGATCGTAGGTTTGACCGGCTGGGTTTACGAATACAGCCGTGGAGACCACGCACACTAAGCAGTACTCTAATGGGGTGACAAGCAATTGCTTGTCACCCCATTAGTCTTTTAACATCAGTAGGGTCGACACCACAGTCTCGGCTTAGCTCGAATAGAAGGGTCAAGCATGCGCCATGCACCACAGCCGAAAGTTGAGGCTCAGCTTGATCCGCAGAGCAAGCAGAGCAAATACCGGCAGATCAGAGAAATCCTGCGGACCCACGCGCGCGAAGCCTGCAAGCCAGGGTACAAGCTACCGCCCGAGAGAGAACTCGCTGAACACTTTTCGGTGGCCCGTAAGACCATCAGGCAAGCTATTGATGCCCTAGTTGATGAACAGGTGCTCAAGCGTGTCGTTGGCATTGGAACATTTGTTGTGCCAGAGAAACTGGATTTACGGGTCAGGCTGCATTCCTACTCCGAAGACATGATGCGCCGTGGCATGGTCCCGGATGCTCACGTTCTCGCATTCGCGGAGATCAAGTCCAGCCCGAACCTTGCCCTGCAACTCATGGTTGAGGAGGGGGCACCCGTGGTGCAGTTTAAGCGCCTGCTGTTGGCCGACGGTACTCCCATGAGTTTGGACGAAAACTATATGCCGGCGGATCTAGTTCCAGGCTTTGTCGACGGCGAACCGCCATCAAAGTTGTATCAGGCGCTGCACGAGCGCTACGGCATCCTTTTGGAGTGGGGTGAGGATCAGGTCGAAAGTACAGCAGCAAGCAAGTCACAGGCGCATTTGCTGGGCGTAGAGCCAGGCTTCCCACTGTTGCAGATCACCCGCTATGCGTATATTGGCGAGCGACTGGCCGACTACTCGGTCTCGCTCTACCGTTCGGACCGTTACAAGCTCTTTGTACCGCTACAGCGTGTTGGAACCCGTACGCCGCGTTACACCGAGGCGTACTGACACCACTGCTCTAAAACTTTCCCGTCTCGTAGCTAGAAGGCTGTGGGCTGCTTTTGATGAATCAGCTGGGGGAGTCACGCTGAGAGAACTGTCTGGCTCAGCTGCCTGCTCCCGGGCTCACCCTGGACTAACTACGGACGAGTTGGTCATCACGTCCAATCGGGACTGTTGCCCTGGTCCAGACTTGCTCGCTGCCTGAAATTAGCATCCGTGTCGCGTTGAGGCAGGTGGGTCAGCCTTCACCAGTTCCTCAGACGCCCCTGGTCCGCTTCACGAGCCTGCGCAGACACCGAAGCACCCGGTGGCTCATGCATCCCCGTTACCGGCGCGCAGGGGGACGCTGTGGCTTTGGGAGTTAAATAAATGAGGGACACACCGTTTGGTGTGTCCCTCATTTAGTGACTAACGCGAGTCGGAATTACTTCTCGATCGAGTCTGCTTTGTTGCCCTCAACCTCATGGTGGCCGTGAGCAGCATGTGCTGCTTCCAGTTCCGATGGGGTAACAGGAGCAACACGATCTTCGAAGAAGAACTTCGAGATCATTGCGCGGCGCTTCTCCGAACCGGAGACGTGGCCAGCGGCGTCAGGCTCTGCCGGGATGTACTGGCGATCCACGAAGTTGGTCAAGAGGTAACGCTTGTACACGTCAACCTCTTCGTGCTTCTCAGTGAATGCACCTTCAGGGGACATCTGGATGATGCCAGCTTCACGGCCGTGCAATACGATCTCACGATCCTTGCGCTGCAGCGAGAGGCAGATACGACGGGTCAACCAGAAGGCGAAGATTGGGCCTAGGAAGAACAGTGTACGCAACCAGTAGGTCACATCGTTCAGCGACACATGGAAGTGCGTTGCGATCAAGTCAGAGGATGCAGCTGCCCACATCACGCTGTACAAGGTCACACCGGCCATACCCATGGCGGTACGGAACGGAGCGTTACGCGGACGATCCAGCAAGTGGTGCTCGCGGTTGTCCTTGGTTACCCAACGCTCAATCCAAGGCCATGCGAACATCACCATGAAGATTGCGCCAGCAGGAACCAGTGCAGGCAACAGAACCGAAAGAACCAGAGTGTTGGTACCCCATGGGAATGGGATGTTCCACTCGAAGCTGAAGTTTCCAAGAACACCTGGCATCAAGCGCAGGGCGCCGTCAACAAAACCGATGTACCAGTCAGGCTGGGTACCAGCCGAAACAGGGGATGGGTCGTATGGTCCGTAGTTCCAAATCGGGTTGATCTGGAACAGGCCAGCGATCAGGGCAACGATGCCGAAGACGATGAAGAAGAATCCACCGGCCTTTGCAGCGTAAACCGGACCAACTGGGAAGCCAACAACGTTGTCGTTGGTGCGACCTGGGCCTGGGTACTGAGTGTGCTTGTGAGTCACAACCATGAACAGGTGGATGACGATCAGCAAGATGATCACTGCAGGCACAATCATGATGTGCAGTGAGTAAAGACGCTGGATGACATGCTCGCCTGGGAACTCGCCGCCGAAGAAGAACATCGACAGGTAAGTACCAACGATTGGCAGTGCCTTCATAACGCCATCGATAATGCGCAGACCGTTACCGGAAAGCAGATCATCGGGAAGGGAGTAACCGGTGAAACCAGCGGCCATACCCATAATCAGCAGAACGCCACCAACAACCCAGTTCAATTCACGTGGGCGACGGAATGCACCGGTGAAGAACACGCGGAGCATGTGCACGGACAGCGAAGCTACGAAGAGCAATGCCGACCAGTGGTGTACCTGACGCATGAACAAGCCACCGCGAACATCGAAGGAGATGTCCATAGTGGATGCCATAGCCGTGGACATTCCAAGGCCCTTCATTGGCACGTACGAACCTTCGTAGACCACGTGGGCCATCGATGGATCGAAGAAGAAGGTGAGGAAGGTACCCGAGAGCAGCAACAGTACGAAGGTGTACATTGCCACTTCACCGAACATGAATGACCAGTGATCTGGGAAGATCTTGCGACCGAATTCCTTGACGATGCCTGAGGCACCAACGCGGGAATCAACAAAATTCGCAATACGACCGGTGGTGGTCGCTGGGGTGTATTCGTTAGATGCACTCATGATTAGCCACGCTCCCAGTAGGCTGGGCCAACAGGCTCGTGGAAGTCACTCTGTGCAACCAGGTAGCCGTCAGCGTCAACGGTGATTGGCAGCTGAGGTAGAGCGTGTCCAGCCGGTCCGAAGACAACCTTGCATTCCTGAGTCAGGTCGAAGGTCGACTGGTGGCAAGGGCATAGCAGGTGGTGCGTGTGCTGCTCGTACAGTGCGATTGGGCAACCAACGTGGGTGCAAATCTTGGAGTACGCAACGATACCGTCAACGTTCCAGTCTTCACGGCCCTCGGAGATCTGCATTTCAGCTGGATCCATACGCATCAGCAGTACAACGGCCTTAGCCTTCTCATTGAGAGGGTTCTCGGTCTCGTTGATGCCTTCAGGTACAACGTGGAATGCCGAACCGATCTGAACATCCGATGCCTTGATCGGGGTGCCCGATGGATCGCGGGTCAGACGAATGCCGGTGTCCCACATGGTGTGGCGCATCTGGTCAATCATCTGGTGAGCGGTCTTACCGGTACGGTCCAGGTCGCGGAACATGAACACGGCTGGAATTGGAGCCAAAGCGATGGCGCCAATCAGGGTGTTGCGGATCAGCGGACGACGCTTGATACCGGATTCTTCGATGATGGTGTCTACGATCTCAACGGCATCTTGGCGGTCAGCCTCAGAGGTGATCTCGTGGCGCATTTCCATGAGCTCGTGATCTGGCATCAGGGTCTTTGCCCAGTGGACAATACCCACACCGATGCCGAGCATCGCGAAGCCAGTGCCGAGGCCCAAAGCAGCGTTCTGCACACGCAGTTCAGCGAAGGACATCTCGCCTAGGCGGCCCAGGACGAAGTAGGCCACGAAGAAGAAGAGCGTGCCGATGATGGAGATGGTAAATAGGAGCGCTACTTGACGCTCGTGTCGCTTGGCTGCGCGCGGATCGCGATCTGCGAGACGCGGACGATGGGGTGGTAAGCCTGGATCTGGGAAACGATCCTGAGCTACATCGTCAGCCTTAGCAACGGTGCCCGAGTTTTCGGGACTGCCGTGACTATGGTCGCCCATGTTTCTCTCTCATCCTTTTGTTAGGAATTTATGTACGTAGTGATGTTGCGGCTTGCGCCGCGCTTTAGGAAGGACGCGAGGTCAACCAAATGGTGAAGGCGATGATGATACCCAGACCAGCGGTCCAGGTGAACAGGCCTTCAGCAACCGGGCCCAAGGAACCCAACGCAGCGCCGCCAGCCGAACCATTAGCTTCAATGGTCTTCAGGAAGGTGATTACGTCACGCTTCTCGTCTGGGGTGATGTTGGAGTCGTTGAACACTGGCATGTTCTGTGGGCCGGTAGCCATCGCTTCGTAGATGTGCTTCTCGGTTACGCCCGTCAAAGTCGGAGCGAACTTACCACGGGTCAGTGCACCACCGGCTGCAGCAGCGTTGTGGCACATTGCGCAGTTCACGCGGAATACCGTTCCACCGTGAGCGGCGTCGCCCTCGGTGGTGTCTAGGTACTCTTCATCCGGGACAGACGGACCTGCACCCAAGCTGGCAACATAGGCTGCCAACTGAGAGATCTGCTTGTCGTCGAACTGAGCTGGCTTGGCCTGAGCCTGTGGGCCCTGCATCTGCATTGGCATACGGCCGGTGCCGACCTGGAAGTCAACAGCCGCCGCGCCTACGCCGATCAGCGAAGGACCGGAGTCAGAACCTTCGGCATTCATGCCGTGGCAGGTAGCACAGTTGGCGGCGAAAAGCTTTTGACCAGAGTCAACATCGGACTGCGATGCTGCGGTGGTCTCCGCGGCCTTCGCTTCGCTAATGTTTCCTGCTGCGGTGTAGAGACTGCCGGTAATCAGCAATCCAAACAGAAGCAGGGCCACAGCGGCGAGCGGGTGGCGGCGCTTTTTCGAAAGAGCCTTCACTTGCTGGTTCCTCACTTAGTTTCTTAGGTGTGATGTTGCCGTACTTCTTGTTGAGGCAACCTATTACTAAAAGCTGCTACTTCAAGAAGTAGATGATCGCGAATAGCGCGACCCAAACAACGTCAACGAAGTGCCAGTAGTAAGACACGACGATGGAACCCGTTGCTTCAAAGTGACCAAACTTCTTAGCCAACATTGCACGACCAATGATCAGCAAGAAAGCAATCAGGCCACCGGTCACGTGAATACCGTGGAATCCGGTGGTCATGTAGAAGGCCGAAGCGTAGGAGTTCGAGTTTAGTGCTACACCCTCGTGAACGAGGGTGACGTATTCAAAAGCCTGGACCGAGACGAAGATGGAACCAAGGATGAAGGTAAGAATGAACCATTCAATCATTCCCCATTCCTTGAAGTTAAACAGTCCGCCGGAACGACGAGGCTTGAATTCTTCGGCACGGAACACACCAAGCTGGCACGAGAATGAGCTGGACACCAGAATCAAGGTGTTAACCAGCGCAAACGGCACGTTGAGTTTGGCAGTTTCATTCGCCCAGAGTTCGGGCGCGGCAGCCCGGAGGCTGAAGTACATGGCGAAGAGGGCGGCGAAGAACATGAGCTCGCTGGAGAGCCACACCATCGTTCCCACCGACACCATGTTTGGGCGGTTCGGCGCATGTGGCGCCGTCGTATTTGGGGCATGAGTCGCAGTTGTCACACTGACATTATGTCTCTAAATGCCCCTCAGATACCAATGCAAAAAGGCGTTGTCGGAGGTTTTTGCGCCGCATAGGGACAACATCCGCGGAAACACGCGGAAGTATCAAGAAAACTCTTTCTACAATTCGTAGAGCTTGAACCGGCGAGTCTGGCGAAACAATCGCTTAAGCAACAGATGCGTGTCCTATTTATCCCTGATCCCTCTAGGGATTTAGCGACTTATGCCACACCATCTGGCTTCACGAATTGGGCTACTACCGGCTAGCTAGATAGGCTTTCATTTGTGTCAACGAGCCTTGAATACGAAAAGTTCCCAACGTGGCCAGATCTTCTGGCTACCCTGATCAGCGGTGGCGATCTCAGTCGCGAGCAGGCCGCTTGGGCCATGAATGAGATCATGAGCGGCGAAGCCAGCGATGTTCAAATCGCCGGCTTCCTCGTTGCGTTGCGTTCAAAAGGCGAAACCGTTGCCGAATTGACCGGTTTGGTCGACTCAATGGTGGCCAATGCACGGCCATTAAATATTGTCGAACAAACTCTGGACATTGTTGGAACCGGCGGGGATCGTCAGAACACCGTAAATATCTCCACCATGGCCACCCTGGTGTGCGCCGGTGCCGGTATCAACATAGTTAAACACGGCAATCGCGCCTCTTCTTCTTCCTCAGGATCCGCTGATGTTTTGGAAGCTCTAGGCGTTCGCCTCGACGTACCAATCGAGCGCCTTGTAGAGGTGTATGACAAGGTTGGAATTGCGTTCTGCTTTGCCAACGTATTCCACCCCTCGATGCGTCACGTGGCCGGGGCCCGTCGACAATTGCGCATCCCTACCGCGTTTAACTTCATGGGTCCGCTCACCAATCCAGCACTACCTTCAGCTTCTGCGGTCGGCTGTTCGGACCTCGTCATGGCGCCGATCATGGCCGGTGTTCTAGCCAGCCGAGGTTCACGTGGCCTGGTATTCCGCGGAGAGGATGGACTCGACGAGCTGACCACAACATCAGCTAACCAGGTCTGGGAAATACGCGATGGAAAGGTCACCCAGTTTGCCTTTGACGCTGCAGACCTAGGGATCGACCGGGTTACTATCGAGCAGCTACGCGGCGGCGACGCTGTACACAATGCACAGGTTGTAAAGGACATTGTCTCTGGTTCCACTGGTCCAGCGCGCGATGCAGTATTGCTTAATGCAGCAGCCGGCATGGTTGCCTACGACAGCTCTAGCGAGGGCAGCTTCCTTGAACGGATGCGAACTGCCATGGACCGGGCAGCCAATTCTATCGATTCAGGCGCAGCCAAGGCCGTGCTGGAATCATGGTCAAAAACTACTCAGGAGATCGTAGGGGAGTAACCACACCTTCTACATACAAGGACGCCCCTTAGTTGTTTGGTTTACAAACAACTAAGGGGCGTCCTTTGTGCGTTGTGATTAGTCGTCAAGACCCAGGGAGAACGCCGCTTCAAGGTCGTGATCCGAGTAGGCGCGGAAGGCAATATGCGTTTGGGTGCCTCGAATGCCGGGAATCTTGGAGAGCTTATTGGCGATTACTTCAGCCAAATCTTCATGCTTGTGCACCCGAGCCACCGCGATCAGATCCCAGTCACCAGCGACTGAATAAACTTCACTGATCCCGGGAATGGAGGAGATCTGCTGTGCACACTCTGGGATGCTGTCAGTTGCCGTCTGAATCATGACGAATGCGGTGACCATTGCTGCGCCTTTCACTACGTGGTCTCCATCGTGAAGACCCATTACTTAGTTTCAACTCTAGTCGAAAATGAATAATCAGCGAGCCTGCACCGACTCGAATCGAAAGCTCTTTACAGGCTTATAAATTGGTATATCCACTTACAAAGTTATATGATTGTTGCATGATTGTACTTACCATTGACCAGCGGCGTTCCAGATCCTCCGAGGACAAGGTTCAAACACTCATCGAGCAGGCGAACGCCACCGTTGCGGTTGTCCGCCAATTTGAGCGTACCGCTGGTGATGAAGTTCAGGCTGTATTGGATGACGCGTCCGAAGCAATCAGGCTGGCAGTCATGATGGCAGCTTCGGGGGACTGGAGTGTCGGACTAGGTTTCGGCCAAGTGGAGACCCCGCTTCCTAAGGAAACTCGCGCCGGCCGCGGACCTGCCTTTGAATTCGCCCGCGTCGCCGTGGAGCGAGCAAAAATACCAACGCTCACGTAGCGGTACATGGCCCGTCCCACGAAGCCACTCGACTTGAAGCAGAACTTCAGCTAACTGCCTGCATCGTTTCCAAGCGACGAGCGACCGCTTGGGAGGCCGGTACTTTGGCTGACGAAGGTCTAACCCAACAGCAAATAGCAAAGGAACTGGGCATCACCCAGCAAGCGGTCTCATCTCGTCTGTCTGCCGCGTTATGGTTTGAAGCTAACCGCATGATGGATGAAGCGGCCAAGTCGCTAACAAGGCAACTGAAAATGCTGGGGGAGTCTTAGATGTTTTGGATCGCGTGGAGCAGCCTTGGACTGGCCACCATTCTTTCCTGCTTGGCTGCCTACTTTGGATCATCTATCGGCAAACGCGCGGGCACGCGAGAATTTCTGGTCGTCGCGGCCGGAATCCTAGCAATCGTTTCCGCTGTCGTTGCGGCCGTAACCGACTCAGTGGCACAGGCCTCAAACGTTCCGGCGTTCTACGTCATCGTCCTGTCCTCAATATTTGCTATCAGCTTCGGTGGACCCTTTACGGAGCTCGTGTTCCGCCTAGCAGCCAAGAATGACTCAACACTTGTTAAAGACGAATCCGACCCATCACCACTACGAGGAGGTTTATGGATCGGACTCTTAGAACGCGCCGCAATTGTTAGTACCCTATGGGCTAGCTGGCCTGAAGGCATCGCTATCGTCATGGCGATCAAGGGGCTGGGACGATTCTCAGAATTGAAGGATCACCGAGCCGCCGAGCAATTCATCCTGGGTACATTTGCCAGCGGGCTGATCGCAGCGGGTTCTTACGGGCTAGGCCTTTTGTTGTTGTGATCGCTTAGCGATCCATGACGTTACCGCGCGACGCCCAATCAAGAAGACCCCGAGGACAATCAGGGTCACAATGACGAACGAGAACGCCGCAGTTTTGCCCATCATGATCCGTACGACCATACCTATGGCTACCGTTCCCAGCCACACGAGAATTCCCGAGGGCCAGAGCTTGTTGATGGTCAGCCAAGGCTTGGACACAAGCGTCATGATGACGTAAGCAATCAGGAACGGCAACGCAGTCAGCAGGATCCCGCCGAGGCCCAAGCCATGTTCATGCTCACGGCGCCCAAGCGTCGCGAAAAGAATAATGAGAACAACGTCAATGACGGCCAGCATCGGCCATTTGCTGAGATTTTGCTTCATACACTCATCTTAGAGTCGTAGCCACTTCGCTAAGAAAGCCATGGCGAAGACTTGCCTGTTGACTCAGACACACGAGACGCGGATTCATTGCGGCTGACTACGGCGCCATACCCGAACCCCACGTCAACTAGCATTAGTAGCATGAAGGCATGGCCGGGCAGCGCGTGGATACAGCAGCATCAGATTGCGCTCTATCTCATTGCTATCCTCGCCGGATGTCTCATTGGGGAAGTAGCACCAAGCTCAGCGTCAGCCTTTTCCTTAGCCGTCAATCCGCTTCTTGGCATCCTAATGTTTTCAACGTTTCTGGGCATTCCATTGCTTGGCCTGCTTGATGGTCTTCGAGACATCAAGTTCATTGGTTCGCTTTTATTGGTGAACTTTGTACTCGTTCCCTGCCTTGTGCTGCTGGTGACCCGGATTATTCATATCGAGACTGCTGTGCTCATCGGTGTTGTGCTGGTGCTGCTGGCTCCTTGTGTTGATTACGTCATCGTCTTTTCTGGCATTGCCGGGGGAGATAACCACAAGCTGCTGGCCGCCGCACCATTGCTGCTCGTGCTGCAGATGCTTTTGATACCTATCTACATGTATCTGATCGTTGGGAAAACGTCGTTGACCGTTTTCACACCGGGTCCATTTCTCCACGCGCTCGTCACGCTAATCCTGCTACCGCTAGCCCTCGCCTGTGCCATGCAACTATTAGCTTCACGATTCAGCTGGGCCGGCCGCGTCGCACCACTTGCCGATTACCTCATGGCGCCAATCATGATGATGACATTACTGGCTGTTATTGCTTCACAATTTCATTCGATTTCATCCCAGCTCGGGGAGTTGCTGACACCGATCTTCGTCTTCGCCTTATTCGCCCTTGTAGCCGGGATCCTCTCAGTACTGACTGGCAAAGCGTTCGGTCTGACTACCCGTTCGCTACGCGCGCTGACATTCAGTGGGGTTACTCGAAACTCTCTCGTTGTGCTCCCGATTGCCCTAGCGTTGCCCGCTGAATTCGCATTGACTTCTTCTGTTGTAGTCACACAGACGCTCGTAGAGCTGATGGCCATGCTGCTGATGATCAAAATAGTTCCTCGAATGATCTAGATGAACGCTTTCATGAACAAATAACTAGCGTTAAACAGGAAGTGACCTGCCTGAACGTCATAACGGCGTTCAGACAGGTCACTTCCTGTTTATCTAGAGGCAATGAGGGCACATTTCATAAATTGTGCGCCATAGTGTCAACTGATGATTAGCTGCGTCCGCCAGGAGGCCCCATGACCAGCATGGAGGAAAACACCCCAACGATGACTACGAACAAGATGACGGCGGTGAGAACTGGACGGGCCACTAACCACCTCATGAGCGAGTCCATCCAGGACTTATCGCCCGGGTGATCCGTGGCGGTAGTGCGCCACTGACCGTCCAATTTACCGTTGCGTTCAAGCCATTTGTCGAAGGGGATAGTTAGGAACGGAACGATGGACGTTGCGGCGGCGCCAAGAATAAGGCGCTTCCTCCAACGTTGGTTCATACCAACAAGAACTGCAGTGGCGATGTAGGACAGGAAGACAAATCCATGAATGAACCCGGCAATTGATACCGGCCAATCACCGACTTTGATTCCGTATTTGAGAATCATGGCCAGAATTAACAGAGTCCAAGTGATCGCTTCTGCACGCGCGACAGTTCTGTATAGAGCGCTAGGTGACATGGTCTGGCGTCAGTCCTTGAAAGATAGGGGAGTACTACTCGAGTTTGAGTTCTCAACAACCTTATCGCGTGAACTCCTCGCCTTTGAATGAGACAAATTTTTTGAATCAAACGACTGTGAGAGATCCCGTCACATAGCTGCCTAGCAACCAACACCTCGAGGCTGAGGTAAGTTCCGGACTGTCTTGGTTATGAGTTCTCAGATTCTCAATCTCGTGCACGTCATTGCAAGTGCAATTAACGTGGGCCCGCGAACACATACCCATACGTCGCCGGATCGGTGTTGTCGAGCGTTCGACTCCCAGATTGTGAACTGGCAAGGATCTAGGGTTTCAGTCGCTGGTTCAGCGTTTCGTTTACTGGCGGGCACACACCACTGTCGTAACCGATGAGCTGCCGCACGAATCAAGCGCAGCAAGACCTACGTTCGTTGGACATGTGCGTATCTAGGTTCACCAACACGTCAGGCAGTCGCGAGGAAGGTATTGAGTGATCGGTGTTTAGATGCTTTATCAACGTTTGAACGCCTAGATGACCCTCAATGGGGAACAGCCAGTTTTCCACTACTTTACATAATGTAGATTATCGGCTTATTGATAACCTGCGCAGAAGTACGTGATCACCCGCCCAGATACATGGATACGACGCTTCGTGAGCAACAAGTTTTTACGCTTCGGAATCCTGTAGTGCGAGCCGATGACCAGCAAAGTCCACGGTCTGATAAATGAACTGGCGGGTTCGTTCGTCATGCATTGAATAGATTGTGTGTCGACCAACCTTTGACGTTTGCAGAACGTCAGCAGCACGAAGCTTCGTCAAGAACTGACCTGCGACCGTTGGACTCACACCAATTTGCTGAGCCAGTTCTGGTAACGACATGTCACCTCGACACAACACCCACAGCATTTGAAGCCGCAACGGATCAGCCATGGTCTTGAGCACGAGAACACTCATTTCCAATAGATCCCTCGGGATCATTCCTTCTTGTGTCTCCAGGACACCAAAGTCACTGGTCATCGATCTCACCCCTTAGATTCATTCCTTAGGATCATCACCGTTGAGCCGTGGGTGGTAGTCCTTTCGAGTCCGTCCATTATGGTCACGCGCGCCGATAAAGCGATAGGTCTTGCCGAAATTCGCCTAGAGTCTCCGCTCACCCCACTAAACTCGCCAGCACTCCCCTGCATAAATCAACCTGTATGACATAACATAAAGGTAAGTTGACTAGAGATTTTACAGACCCACTGACTTGGTCACGCGCTTTTCACCGATTGGATCGCCACCGTCCGAACCTGCGAAATTGGATGCTAAGCGCGAGGGTGGCAAAATTTAGCTATGCCCGATTCGTTGCCTGATGTTCCCGTGACCGAACTCGGCGTCACCCGTATCCTCCATGCCCTCAACGCTCAAGGAATTGACCTTGACCAAGCGCAACGCGAACTCGTTGGAATCTTGGGACGATTCATTCACGCTGATACCAGCAATGATCGACAGGGCGTATATATCTACGGGCCACCAGGCCGCGGCAAGACACTAATCACCAACACATTTGTCGCGCTTCAATCGTCCAGAACCACCAAGCGATTTCACTTCCATGAGTTCTTTCAGAAACTGAATTCCCGGTCAATCGAGTCCCGGGTCAGCCGATGGGAGCCATCTTCTCACAAGGACTCGAGCGAGAATTAGCTGGCGTCGAGTTGCTCGTTTTTGACGAATTTCACTGCACCGAACCAGGCGACGCCATGCTCATGGGCAAACTCGTCAAGTATTGCCGTGAGCACGGCATCCGACTGGTCACCACCTCAAACTACGAACCCGAGAAGTTGTTGGATGATGACACCTTCCACCATCTAGTTAAACCAATTATCGAGAACATCCGCTTGAACTTCGAGGTCTTTGAACTCGATAATTCATTGGACTATAGGCTCGTGGACAACGGCCACTCAGGTGAGCGCACCGGATTCCGAGCCGGCTCACTGACCTTACTCCCCCAGGAAATTCTTGCCTCTGAACAGGCCACATGGGTTGAGATTGGTTATGACCGTATCCAAGCCACTGGAGTCGAGGACGACACGATATGGATCAGTTTTGATCAAATGTGCCGCACCCGTCGAAACACCGCTGACTATCTAGAACTCGCCAATAGATACTCGCATTGGCACATCAGTGAGATTCCATCGAGCGACACTATGGCAATGGATGAGGAACGCAGGCTCGCTAACCTCATAGACGTCTTCTACGACAAGGATGTCGAAGTACATCTGTACGCTGAAGATGATTTATCCGGGCTTGGCCACATGCTTCACGACACCGAAAAGGCCCGACTGACTTCCCGTCTAACCCAACTCAAACGCAGCGAACACGAACGGACAAGCGCTTCTCGATGAACACCGACTACACAGCTCAGGAAATCCAAGACCTCGTTAGCGAAGTACTTGAGACAGCGGATGAAAACGGCGTACTGCCGATTGTTCAGCTGGGACATCCAGTTCTTCGACAACGCGCTACCGCCTACAACGGTCAACTTCCAACGCAAATGCTTGAAGAACTTCTCGAGGCGATGCGCCAGACAATGTATGACGCGCCTGGCGTAGGGCTAGCCGCGCCACAGGTTGGAATCCCTCTGCAGATTGCTGTGTTGGAAGATCTTTATCCAATTCCAGAATCCAGCGCGCTAGAACGTGAGCGGGAACCGTTGGAGTACTTTGAAATCTTCAACCCGAGCTTCGTAGCTACCTCTGACCGCCAAGCTGAATTCTTTGAAGGCTGCCTATCCTTCGACGGATTCCAGGGAGTCGTAACCAGGCCGGCAGACATCACTGCCAGCTTCGAAGATCGTGAGGGGAAAGAACAGTCGAGATCCTTTAGCGGATGGCAGGCACGTATCGTTCAGCACGAAACTGACCACCTCTTTGGCACGGTCTATGTAGACAAAGTCGAAACTCGTTCGCTCATCAATGAGAGCGAGCTTTGGCACCATGATGATCTAGATGTCGCTACTGCCCGACGGGTACTAAATTTCTAATGACCAACACCTCAACCACCGCAACCTGTCCTGTCTGCGAGCTAGAGCTGGTCTTCAGTGGCAAACAGCGTAAGACGTTGATCTGTTCAAACGGTCATCGATTTGATGCGGCCAAGCAAGGGTATTTCAACTTCCTTACCGGGAAGGGGACGAACTTCCTTGAAGACACTTCCCCAATGGTTCAGGCACGCGATGCCTTCCAGTCCAAGGGACACTATGCTCCGCTAGCGCAACGACTAGCAGCGCTGATCAACGAGCATCATCACAGCGACGTACTGGAAATCCTCGATGCCGGTGCCGGAACCGGCTACTACTTAGCTGAAATCCTCAAAGCCTCGCCAAGCACTCATCAGGATGCTCTTGCCCTGGATATCTCGCGATACGCGATGCGTCGTGCGGCGAAGGTGCCTGCTACTTTGGCGATGGTTTGGGACGTTTGGCGTAAGCTCCCAACGGCCGACGCATCACGCGATGTCGTGCTTAATTGCTTCGCCCCGCACAATCCTGCTGAGTTCCGCCGGGTATTACGGGCCAATGGATTGTGCCTAGTAGTTACCGGAGAGCCTGGACATCTCCAAGAAGTCATTGAGCCGCTAGGCATGCTTTCTGTTGCCGAGGGAAAGCAAGAATCCCTGACTGAAAAGTTCGGCTCCGAACAGCTGCGCCATATCGCATCCGAAAATCTGAGCTACACGATGAGCTTGGATTCTTCAGACCTATTCAACCTGGCCTTCATGGGACCGGCAGGCCACCATCTGTCCCCCGATACGTTGCGAGACAAAGCTGAAGCGTTGGGCACTCAAGAAGTCACCGCATCCTTTGGAGTACACATTTTCGCTCCGAGCGCCTAGAAGATACCCCAAAATGACTACTCATTTATGGGAGCGTGTACGGCAGAATATAAGAAAGGCCAAAGCTTCTGGTCCTTGTCTTATGAGAAATTAGGTGGATTCCATGACTACAGCGGAATGGATCATAAGTAACGCGTGGGTCATTTGGCTCGCGCTGTTCTTGCTGCTGGCCATCATCGAGATGCTCTCTCTAGATCTCTACTTCATCATGCTTGGCGTCGGAGCCCTCGGCGGTGTCACTGTTGCACTGCTTAGTGGCCCGTTGTGGTTGCAGGTAGTTGTTTTCTGCCTTGTTTCTCTCCTCATGATTTTGCTCGTTCGCCCCATCGCGATGAAACACATAAAAAAGTCACCTGTCGGTTATCGAACCAACATCGAACGACTTATCGGTGCGGACGCTCTCATCCTTGAACCAACTTCGCGCCTGTCAGGTTCGGCAAAAATTCAAGGTGAAACCTGGACGGCACGGGCAGAACCAAGTGTGCCGACAATGTCGCCTGGTACCTATGCCGTAGTTTCACGTATTGACGGAGCAACCGCCTTCCTGACGTCGAAGCCCGCTGATCAAGCGGACGTCTAGAGCTAGCTCAACTGCTATTTACCACTCATCACCCAGCACAATGAAAGTGAGTATGACCATGAATAACAATGGTTTTGGCTTGTCTGTTGTGCTTGTCGTTTTGGCAATCTTCGTGATTGTCGTTCTATTGCGCAGCGTACGAATCGTGCCTCAGGCACGAGCTGGCATTGTGGAACGTCTCGGCAAGTACAACCGCACTTTGAACCCCGGCTTGACGATTCTGATCCCATTTGTGGATCGCCTCTTGCCCCTGCTGGACCTGCGCGAGCAGGTTGTTTCGTTCCCACCACAGCCGGTGATCACCGAAGATAACCTGGTTGTCTCCATTGATACCGTGGTCTACTTCCAGATCACCGAGGCACGTGCAGCTACGTACGAAATCGCCAACTACATCCAGGCTGTCGAGCAGCTTACGACCACAACGTTGCGTAACGTGGTCGGCGGCTTGAACTTGGAACAGGCGCTAACCAGCCGAGACCAGATCAATGGTCAGCTTCGCGGCGTGTTGGATGAAGCTACCGGCAAGTGGGGCATCCGTGTTTCCCGCGTTGAGCTGAAGGCTATCGATCCTCCCCTGTCGATCCAGGACTCCATGGAAAAGCAGATGCGTGCAGAGCGTGACCGCCGTGCTGCGATTTTGACCGCTGAAGGTACCAAGCAGTCCTCGATCCTTACCGCCGAAGGTCAGCGTCAGGCTGAGATCCTCCGAGCCGAAGGTGACGCGCAGTCCTCCATCCTTCGTGCTGATGGTGAAGCTCAGGCTATTCAGAAGGTCTTCGACGCAATCCACGCGGGCCGTCCGGATCAAGAGTTGCTGGCTTACCAGTACCTGCAGACCCTGCCCAAGCTTGCCGAAGGTACCTCAAACACCTTGTGGGTTATCCCAAGTGAGCTCACCGAGGCCTTGAAGGGCATCGGCGGAGCTTTAGGTGGAAACGGTGCTGCTTCAGCTCCGACTCCCCCAGCTGCCCCACGCACTGACGTGTAGTAGTAACAGCTTAAATAACTAGATCGCGCTCTGCGGCGAGGTGCATGCTTTGCGCCTCGCCGCAGACGCGTATAATGGATGTTTTGGTACTTAGTGAAAGTCAGCTGCTTGTCGGCTGGAATTATTTCCGGATATCAAACGTTGGTACGTGTAGCGAATTCTTTAAACATCGCGGAGGAAAAAACATGAGCGATCGCAGCCTACGAGGCATGCGCCTGGGTGCACAGAGCATGGAATCTGAGGCAGGTGTGGAGCCGGCTGCCCGTCAGCGCGTGGAATACCGTACCGAGGACGGCGAGACCGTCTTCGTTGTCTTTGCAGCAGAAGCTGAAATTCCAGCCGTTTGGCACACCAAAACGGGCAAGGAAGCCAAGCTTGTCCACGGCGAAGCTAGGGCAGAAGAAGCTAGCAACGAAAAGCCAGTTCGTACCCACTGGGACATGCTCCTCGAGCGTCGCAGTGAAGAAGAGCTGGAAAAGACTCTGGCAGACCGCCTGACGCAGCTTCGCGCTGCTCGCGGGGAATCAGCCTAACTTCTCCCCCAGCAACGGACACCGTCGAGTACAGCGTCCGTTTCGGAATCGTTTGAGGGCCGGTGCCGCAACTAATAGTTGCAGCACCGGCCCCTCAGATGTTTCTAGCACTCACAATGCGCTGTGCTTAAAAGAAAATGGTGCGCACCCGTTACCCGGGCGCGCACCAACTTCTACAAATTTACTTCTTTGAGGTGAGCTTCTTCCAGCGTGCACCCATGCCCCAGCGAGTCACGTTCCACATTGCTTCAAAAACAATATTGCCGCTCATCTTCGAAGCGCCAAGTTCACGCTCAACGAAGGTTACTGGAACCTCAACGATTCTCTTGCGCAGCATGGCTACGCGGAAAGTCATATCAACCTGGAAGCCGTAGCCACGTGATTCGACGGCGTCAAAGTCAATGGCTTCAAGCGTCTCACGCTTGAAGGCTCGGTAGCCTGCGGTAATGTCACGCAGTGGCAAACCAAGCATGGTGCGGGAGTAGAAGCTACCACCACGGGAAATGATCTTACGCAGCAGTGGCCAGTTCACAACCTCTCCACCCTTGACCCAACGCGAACCGATCACCAGGTCTGCGCCAGCGGCGCTTGCTTCGAGCAGGCGCGGAAGTTGCTCAGGCATGTGCGAGCCGTCAGCATCCATCTCGACAAAAACGTCGTAGTCGCGAGCCAAGGCCCATTCGAAACCAGCGATGTAGGCAGCGCCCAAACCGTCCTTGCCCGTACGGTGCAGCACATGGATGTTTGCGTCATCAGTTGACATCTTGTCGGCTAGTTCACCGGTGCCATCAGGTGAATTGTCGTCGACGATCAATACATCCGAATCCGGAACGGCGGACCGCAACCGTCCTACTGTTAGCGGGAGCGACTCCAGCTCGTTATAGGTCGGGATGATGGTAATGACGCGCACTCGGCGGCACCTTTCTGGGTATGCAACAAGAATGTTCTCCCTGCCCGGCAGCTGAGACAAAACATTGTCAGATATTGCTACGGATAGAGATAGTCCAAACTCAAAGTATAGTCATCAATTGCTCGTGAAGCCGGCGTAGACACTGGATTAAACAGCGATCCTCAGTGACTTCGGCCCTATCTCGCGCGCCATAGGCACGCAAAATGTTATCTAAGGTCACTGAGGATCGTTGTTCAACTTGCGTCGTATCGAACGCAATGCTTGTGCATCACGAAGAGGCGCTTAGTTCAGCCTAGTGGTTACCCCACCCACACTGTCAACCGTCTAATGACTTCAGTCTTTATCTAGACGACTCAAGTCAACGTAGGTTTCCTAAAAATGTTAAGGCTGAAGTCAAAGTTTTACTTTAAGCTAATTTTGAGTTTCGAGGTTGTCAAAAATCGTCACGCCGGCACGCACCGTACGCAGGCACTCAGGGATTTCCTCGTCCACTACCGGCAGCATAGGCGTACCAGCGCGGGCATCTGTGCTCCACGAACTAATGCGAACGTCCGGGGTCTGCACGGCCAGTTCTGATGCGGTCCACACGGCGAAGGTTGCTTGCGCGCCAATGGCTAGTTGTCCGGCCAACGGGTTCATCTCCCCCATCGCACGATACGTGGATCGAGTCTGGGCAAGGAATGCTGCACGAGCCGAAACCCGTCCCTGGGTGTTAGACATATTCATGGCCGCGCGCACCACCTGCCAACCGTCAACCTCGGTGACTGGTGCATCAGAGCCAAGGACCATGGGAACGCCGGCAGAAAGCATTGCCGAGAGGTTATTCATGGACTCGGCGCGCTGCCCCAGCCTCTGAGCGTACATGCCGTTCGAACCACCCCAAGCGTGATCGAAAACTGGCTGCATGGACACGGTGATCGCATACTGCAGCAGTCGCTGACGCGTAACATCATCAACCATTTCGACGTGCTCCAGGCGGTGCCGGGCCATCTGGAGTTTAGGAACACCGATTTCTTGTGCGGCCAGATCAAATCCGTCCAGCACCTCATCCAGTGCACCATCACCAATAACGTGGAAGGAAGCCTGGATACCTCGGCTGCTACAAGCCACAAGGTGAGCGGCGATTTCTTCCTTGTTTAGGTACAGCGTGCCGCGTTCCCCGGCCTTGTCGCTGTAGTCTTCGCGCAGGTAGGCGGTGTGGCTACCTAGTGAGCCATCAACTTTCAGGTCCCCACCAATACCTAGCAAACGTCCCTTAGGGAACGAGCTGAAGAGCTCGTCTGCGGTGTCTGCGTCACTAACAGCTTCGCCCCAGAAGGCATAAACCTGCGGAAGCTTTGGCTGGTTATCGGCCAGTAGCTGATCTAGGGCAGCGCGACCCTCAAGGTGCGGGGCAGCCATCTCCACGACGGTGGCAAAACCACGCGATGCATAGTGTGCCAGTGCCAAACGCTGGAATTCATGATCCGCTTTTTGTGCCTTGGCAATCGCCAAACGTACGTCGTCGTGATCAGCTCCGGCTACCACGCCTGGCTTCAGGTGACCCAGCCCAAGGAAATCAAGCAGTTCCCGGTTGACCAAGGCACTGTGAACATCACGGCGCGAAAGATAGTAGGCACGACCGTCGGCGGCGCTGGTGAGGTCGTTAGCCTCTGGCAGAGTTTGGTCTTCCCAATCGGAATTGTCCCAACCCTGCGCAAGAACTACCTTGCTGGATTTCTGACCCTGAACGGCAACCAAGGACAGCAAAGAGCTTGCCGAAGTTGCTGAACTTAAGTCAGCACCCGAAAGAGTGCGTCCTAAGGCGGCCAGGTGGGTGTGGGACTCAACGAAGGCCGGAGTCACCAATGCGCCTCGCAGGTCGATGACCTCATCGACATTCTCGGCGTGGCGGTCTGCTGCGTCCTCACCGCCAAGCCATGAAATAGTGTCGCCATCTACAACAATGGCGGTCGCAAACGGATCCGCGGCTGAATAAACTGCCCCGTTTCGGTACAGTGTTTTTGCCATCAGTGTGCTCCCTTTTCTTGTGCACCGATTAGTAAGTTTTGATTCGCCTAAACCGCGTGGGTATTAGGCCAAGACATTTGAGTAGGCCACAACTCCGCGCTTGACCTGGTCGACAGCCTTATAGGCATTGCGCACAAGCATCGGAGGCAACTCAGGGTTCTTGGCAAACTGATCCAGGGTGTCGATGACCTGTTTTGCCCAGCGTACAAAGTCCCCGGGCGCCATATCTGTGCCACGCAATGCGCTGTTCAAGCTTGCTCCTCTGGCCCACTTGTACATTGGCCAGATCAAGCCCGACTCAGGTGGCGCAGTTGGATCAAGGCTTAATGCTTCCTCTGCGTCAGAGAGCTCGCCCCAAATCTTGATCGTGCTATTCCAGATGTCCGCGATCTTGTCGGTAGGCATCTTTGGATCTGCACGGTCCCCGTCACGACGTGCCTGATAGACCAAGCTGGCTACCACTGCGCACAATTCGTCAGAGTTGAGCTTGGTGAGCTTGCCGGTTTCTAGGATCTGGCTGGTTAGCAAGTCTCGATCGCCGTAGATCCTTCGCAAACGCCGGCCGGAATCAGTCAGCGTGAAACCTTCATCATCTTCATCAGGAGTAAGATATTCGAACTGCTCCAGAACCTTGCAGACCTTGTCGAATTCCGTAGCAATGGTATTGGTCCGCCCGCGGATCGCTCGACGAGCTTTCTCAGTATCCTTTTTCAGCTTCCAATACCGGTCAGCCCAACGCATGTGCTGGTCTTTCTCGGAGCACGAATGGCAAGGATGATCTTTGAGCTGTAGACGCAGCTCATTGATTTCGCGCTCGGTTGAGTCCGCACCTTCGTAATTGAACCCCTGCGCATCCAGACGCGGTGGACGTTCCTCATAGACAGCATTGTGCAGGGAGGCCGTTAGATCACGACGCTCCTTGGGCGTACGTCCGCTGAAACCTTTAGGGATGCGAATCCGAGAAATGATCTCTACCGGACCGGTCAGGTCATCAACGGACAAACGTCGAAGCTGACCTTCTTCGGTGAGAACGGTGTGGCGCGGGTTGTACATGGCGGTATCAAGTTCGATCACTACGGCTCGGCCGAATCGACGGCCACCTGGCAGATCTACCACATCACCGCGCATTACTGCCTGCAAGGAGCGTTCGGCAGCTGAGCGTCGCTCGGTGCGCCTGCTCTTTGCGGCGTTCTTTTCCATGGTGGCTAAATTGCGCTGTAACTTCAGATATTCCGTGAAGTCGCCCAAATGGCATTCCATGGACTTGGCGTAGCCGGCCAGTGACTCTTCCTTGGAGCGGACCTGTCGTGCCATGCCAACCACCGAACGGTCGGCTTGGTACTGTGCAAAGGACGATTCCAAGATTTGTCGTGTTTGTTCGCGTCCAAACTGCGCCAGCAGGTTGGTGGACATGTTGTAGGTCGGGCGGAACGAAGAATTCAGTGGATAAGTACGCTTTGAGGCCAGACCTGCGAGGGATTCTGGTTCAAGCTCCGGATTCCATACAACGATGGAGTGGCCTTCTACGTCGATACCGCGACGTCCTGCACGCCCGGTGAGCTGGGTGTATTCGCCGGAAGAAATTTGTACGTGGGATTCACCGTTGAACTTGACTAGCTTTTCCAAGACCACTGAACGGGCTGGCATGTTCACGCCTAGCGCCAAGGTTTCGGTAGCGAATACAACCTTGATGAGGTTTCGTGCAAAGAGGTCTTCCACGATCTCTTTGAAGATCGGCAGTAGTCCGGCGTGGTGTGAAGCGAAGCCTCGAACCAGACCATCTCGCCAGGCCCAAAATTCGAGAACGTCGAGGTCCTCGCTCGGAATCCGATACGAGACTTCTTCGAGCGCCTGCGCAATTTCTGCTGCTTCTTCATTAGTCGTCAGGCGAAGGTCGGCCATGGCGCACTGTTGCACAGCCATATCGCAGCCCTTGCGAGAGAAAATGAAGAAGATCGCTGGAAGCAATGATGCACGGTCTAACTTGCCAATAACCGAGGGACGGTTGACTCTTTGGCCGAAGCCAGAACCACGCTGCGGTCCTCGACTGCCTTTTCCGCGGCCGCGCTGAACGCGTCCACCGGAATTGTGGGTACGGACCAATTTGCGCAGTTCAGGGTTAACGCTGGCCTTCGCTTCGCCTTCTGCCACCTTGTCGAAGGAAACGTCTTCGGCAAATAGGTCAACTACGTTGGAGCCCACCATGACGTGTTGGAACAGCGGAACAGGTCGGTGCTCCGAAACGATAATGTCGGTCTGTCCACGCACGGTATCTAGCCATCCACCAAATTCTTCGGCGTTGGAGACAGTGGCTGACAGGGAGATGATTTGCACGTTCGACGGAAGGTGAATGATCACTTCTTCCCACACCGCGCCACGGAATTTATCCGCTAGGTAATGGACTTCGTCCATGATGACGTAGCCAAGACCGTCCAGTGTCTGAGAGTCGGCGTAAAGCATGTTACGCAAGACTTCAGTGGTCATGACGACAATCTGAGCTTCAGAATTGATTGAGGTATCACCGGTGAGCAGGCCAACGCTTTGCGCACCATAACGATTGACCAGTTCCGAATATTTCTGGTTGCTCAGGGCTTTGATCGGGGTGGTGTAAAAGGCTTTACGGTTTTCCCGCAATGCCTGGAAGATGGCAAATTCACCGACTACGGTTTTGCCGGCACCGGTTGGCGCAGCAACAAGAACGCTGTGCCCCTCGGTGACCTTTTGGCAGGATTCGGCTTGGAATGGATCCAATTCGAAAGAGATGCTGGCACGAAAATCAGGTAATGCAGTGCCCTGCTCGACCTGCCGTGTCTTGGAAATCGCGTATCGTTCCGCGGGTGAAGTCACTTGTGGCCGTTCTCTTTCTCGCCGATGAATTACAGCTGTGAGTTGGGTTCGTCGAGAGGACTAGGTTCTTGGATGTTCGAGGAATTTCCCTGCGCCATCCGCTCGTTTTCAGCGTCTAACGCCGCTTGCTTCTTGGCACGCTTCTTATCGTTGAAGTGACAGAAGACCGTAGCTGCTGCAAAGGTCAAGAAGAGCGGACCGGCCAAAGCGAACATCGTAATCGCGTCGCCACCAGGAGCAGCCATTGCGGCGACCAAGGCAATCAGGAAGACAGTGATACGCCAGTTCTTCAGAATGACCTTGGCCGGCAGCACGCCTACCAAGTTCAGTCCAACCATCAGCACGGGCACAAGCATTGCGCAACCGAAAGCGAGCAGAAGCCGAATAATGAACGGCAAATACTCGTTGATGTTGATCAGGTTAAGCGAGTTCTCCGGAGCCAGGCTGATGAAGAAGTGCAGGGCGAATGGCAGCACAAAATAAGCCATCGCAACGCCGCCGATAAATAGCGGAACCGAGACTGCGACGAAGCTGTAACTGAGGCGTCGCTCGTTCTTTTTAGACCTGGAACGATAAACGCCCAGAGCTGATAGAGCCAGACCGGCGATGAGATCAGAATTCCGACGAACAGCGCAACCTTGATCATGATGTCGAATGGCGACATCACGGCCGTGAAGTTCACTGACCCGCCAGCGGCCTCAACCGGAGCGATAATCAGCTCAAGAAGCCAGTCGTAAAGGAAGAATCCTGCGACAGTGCCCAGCGTCAATGCGATGAGCGATATAAAAAGGCGGTTCCGGGCTTCAATCAGATGCTCTTTAAGAGACATCCGCCCTTCTTCGTCCTTGACCCGCTTTTTCTTAGTGCGCGGTGTCTTGTCTTTATCTATTGCCACTGAGGAAGTCTACGAGTTGTTCTTTTCGTTTGGATTCTGTTCGTTGACGGTGCCGTCAACAGTCTCAGATTTGGGATCGTCGTCCTTCATCTGGCGCACCTCAGACTTGAAGATGCGAAGCGACTGACCCATCGAGCGAGCCAAACCTGGAAGCTTTGGAGCTCCGAAAAGAAGCAGTGCCAAAACGATAATGACGACTAAGTGCCATCCCTGTAAACCACCCATGTGATTTCCCTTCTCTCAAACTAAAGTCTACGTCAGAACAGGCGAAGATCGCGCATGTTCTGAGCTTGGCCACGTTCTGCACGACGGGTGACCCGACGTACCCGGCGGGCCTCGATCCGTTCGACCTTACCTATGCTGCGCTGGGCACGAATCTCCTCTGGATCACCGTGCGTGGCGTCGGTGCCGTGAGGATAGCGTCGCGTGTTCTCGGTGTACGCAACGACCGTGCCAGGCTGGCTCAGCCCAGCACTAACATGATCTGCAGCTGCGCCTAAGGCGTCGACTACTGACATGCCGCGTTTGAACAGCCTGAAGCCTGCGAGCACAGCAAGTAGCAATGTCGCCAAAGCTAGGACAGTCCACAATAGGACCCAAAACCACCAAGGAAGCATCTATCAATCCTCATACATTCCGATGGCCTCGTCCAGCCACAGCACAACTTGTTCGCGCGTAGCGTCAGGAGAGACCACAGCCAGTTTACCGCCATGGCGAGCGATCAATGGCGCTGCGACCTGATGATCTGAGAACCGGACGGTGGCCAGATAGCCATTCTCGACCTTACCGGTGGACCATGAAACTGGATGGAACGCCTCAATCACCGGCAGAATATCAGCATCAACATAGAGAATTACCTCTAGATCTTCGGCCTGTGACTGATAGTGAAGCTGCACATCTTGTTGATCATCGTGTCGCGGCGTGACGTCGAACTGTTCATCAAGCGTTTCTGCGCTTAATACTCGATCGACACGGAAAGTTAGCATGCTTTCACGAGTTCGGCACCACGCCCGCAGGTATTGAACTGACCCATCTTCGATCATTCGTACAGGTTCCACGTCGCGCAGTTGGTGAGTTCGAGAACTAGCGGAGTAGTAATCAATGCGAACTACGTTTTGCTTCTTGACGGCCTGAACCAGTTGTTGCGGGATGTCATTCTCACGAGCCTTGGACAGAGCGAAGCCCAACGCGCCGTTCCACCCCTCAAAACGGGCCACCGCCGAATTAACCTTGCCCAGGGCAGAAGCCAGAACATCTTGATGCTCAAACTCTGGGATGCTCGCCAGTGCGTTCAAACCGCCAAGCACGGCAACTGCTTCCATGGGCGCAAGTTTTTGTGGCTCAGCCAGCAGCGCCGCATTGGAAATAGTGACTGTGTCAGACTCTAAATCCCCGTCGTTGACGTTGATCAACTCGTCGTGCTGTCCGTTCGGGACACCACACATCATGATCATGGCCAATTCTTCGCGGATCTTGGCAACGCTCATGGAGTAGCGTGTTGCCAGTTCTTCGATTCCTACCGCACCATGGGCCGCGACATACTGAATCATGTCGATATTTCTCATGACTTGGGTGGTGGTAGTTCCACGCCCGGTTGCCCTGTTGGGGCGGAACTTCGCCTGCGAGTAGCTATCAATCCCCTGCTGTGCGACCTGGGTGGCCCGAGCCGCGCTCAAGCACAGCTGAACCTGCTCCGCTAGGTGCGCCGGTGAGAGGACTTGGACGGCCGGCCCATAAGCGGCAAGTTCTGCGGCAAATGATTGTGGGTCCGAATAGCCAATCTGAAGTTGCGGGTTATCACTGTTCCCGTTCAGCGACTGTGCACGTAGTGGGATCGCCTCATCGCTGTGCAGCTTGATGGTGGCAATATGTCCCGGGTGCTTCAAATCAAAATCTTGCAGCACCTGATTCATCGAAAATTCAACGGGCCGCTGATGATATTCGCTCGTCGTTCCGCTATGCCGGGAATTTGTGAATTTTCCTTGCACTCGTGACAGGCGGAAAACACGGACGTCCTCACGACTGTGATCAAATCCGGTGAAGTACCAGTTACCGTAGCGCTGCCCGATCCCCCAAACATCCACGTTGCGTTCGGTCTGAGTGCCTTGCGAAGAAACGTAAGAGAACTTCAGGGTCTTGCGGTTAAACACCGCCAGCGCACATTCTTTGAAATTTGGTTCGTCCATGGACAAGCGTGGCACCAGCGAGCCCGCGAGCGGAGAAACCGGTGGCGTCGATTCAAGATGTCCGGTGACTCGTGCCGCCGCGTTCAGACCCAGAGCCTGTAGCTTGGTGTCTTTCCATAGGCTCGCAGCCAGGGCAATCATGCCGGCCTCTGCAGGGCTGAATTTCACTGGGGGTAAGAACCAGTCAGTTGTATCTAGGCTGTAGTACGGCACGCCGTCAATAGACTCTTTGTTCAGCTGCAGACCAAAGTCATTGCGAATCTCGTCTTTGAGTCGGTCTAAGGCCTTCTCGCGGGTATCGGCTGAGCCGTCTGGCACGAGGTACTCGCCGATTAGATCGGCGTTGAACTTCCGGGACTTGGTAGCCAGGGCATAGATCAGGCTGGTTAGGCGTTCTGCCTTGCTTGGTCCGCTGGATTGCTTTGTGCTCACGTGCTTAGACTAACCAACTTTCTACCTTACTGAGAGCTTTTAAGACAGCTATGGCCCCGATTGTTATATCGGGGCCATAACAACGTCGTCGAATTACTTGGTTCCGACGAGATCCACTACGAAGATCAATGCTTCATTAGGACCGATGGCACCTGGGGCGCCACGCTCACCGTAGGCAAGGTTGGACGGAATATCCAGGCGGCGACGACCGCCAACCTTCATACCCAGCAGGCCCTGATCCCAACCCTGGATGACCATACCGACTCCAACTGGGAAGTCCAAGGTCTCGCCACGGTTCCATGAGGAATCAAATTCCTCGCCGGTGGACCAGGCAACACCAACATAGTGTGCCTGAACGGTGGTGCCAGGAGTAACTTCAGCGCCGGTTCCCTCGACCAGGTCGGTGATGACCAGTTCTTCAGGAGCGTCGGTGCCTGGGAAGTCGATTTCCGGCTTGGTGCGGTCGTAGTTGCGTTCTCCGAACGACATAGTCACGGCCTTTCTCAGTCGTGGTTAAGACGATTACTTGCTGTCAGCAGCAGTAACTGATTCCAATTCTACGTAAAATACCAGTGGTCCGGTTGGCGAACCGTTGCTCGAGGTATTTCCATAAGCCTTATCGGCTGGGATGGTCAGCAGAACCTTAGAACCGGCCTTCAGACCAGTCATGCCCTCGGTCCAGCCCTTGATCACCTGATCAAGTGAGAATTCGGTGGAATCCTTGCCGAAGTTGCCGTCGAATTCCTTACCGTCTGCCCAGGTAACACCCGAGTACTTGGCCTTGACCTTAGAGGTAGCGGTGGCTGCTTCGCCCTTACCCTCTTCAAGGACGTCTACTGCCAAATCTTTAGGAGCTTCAGTGTCCTTAGGAATGGTGATGGTCGGCTTGTCGTCGGTGACCTTGACGGTAGGAAGCTTGCCTTCCTTCTTCTGCTTGGCGACGTCATCCTTGCTCATGGTGCCGCTGGCAGTGGTGCTGTCTTCAACATGCAAGACGATGATGCGTTCAGCCTTGGCGCCTTCTGCAGGTTCTGCGACCGAACCATCAGCCTGCTGAGTGCCTTCAACGGTGGAGTAAGCGATCCAGTCGCCTACCTTAGAGTCTGACAAACGCTCGTAGAGCTCCGGCATCTGCTCCTTCATCGTGTCATCAACCGTCATGTCGGTCGCTGCACCAGTGAAGTTTTCGCCAGCGGACAACCCGTCAATCGCCTTGTACAGGCCCGACTTGATTGAAACAGTATCGCCAGGGTTAACGTCAGCGCCGTCGCCCTTCTTGATATTTACTGCCTCGTCCTTGTCCGTGACAAATGGAGTATCGAAGGAAACCTCAGGTGCCGTCTTGTCGTCGGCTGCTGGCTTGACCGAAATCTTGGACAAATCTGAAGAGGAACCTGAACCGCAAGCTGCTAAGGCTAGAACCGAAGCGGTTGCGCACAATGCCAATACTTTTCGCACGAATCTACTTTCGTTGAAATCAAAAAATGAAAATTTACTCAGATACTCGCTCTGCAAGTATCAAACTCACTGCCTACCACCCTAGGTAGGGTAGCTGTGAAAAGTCTTTCCGCCCGCTGGTTACGCTCGCTGACTCATCAAGTCAATAAGCCTATCCACTTCAGGGTCGTTGACCGCAAATGGATCCTTACACAGCACTATTCCCCCGGGTTCATCCTCATATTTCATGTGAACCCAGTCGGCGCTGTAACGGCGTCCGTTGGCACGTGCTGCGCGAATGAATTTGCTCCGAATCGCAGCGCGTGTCGTTGCAGGTGGGTTCTCCACTGCCTGACGAATCTCGGCATCACTAACCACACTATTGGCCAGTCCCCGGCGTTTAAGCAGGTGGAAAAGACCGCGTGCAGGGTCAATATCGTGATAGGTCAGATTCAGCTGAGCTAGTCGCGAGGATGAAAGCTCCAGAGAGTTCTTCTGAGCATACCCCGTCAAGAGTTTGTGCTTGATGGCCCAATCAATGTCTTTGTCGATCAATGAATAATTCTGAGTCTCAATGGCGGTCAGTGTCCGCTCCCAGAGCTCAAGAACTGTATCCACTTGATCATGGTGGGCGCCGTGGCGTGCCACAAATTCTTTGACTGACTCAAAAAGGATCCACTGAATTTGCAGTGCAGTCGGCTCGTCGCCACCCATCAGCCTGACGACGGTTTTTCCGTCAAAATCATGGGAAATCTGACGGATCGAACGAATCGGATTTTCAAGGCGAAGGTCATGATAAATTTCGCCAGATTCAATGAGCCGAAGCACAAGATCGGTGGCACCAATCTTAAGCAACTGCGTTGTCTCACTCATGCTTGAATCGCCCACGATGACGTGCAAGCGACGATGGTACTCAGCATCGGCATGTGGCTCGTCACGGGTATTAATGATGGGGCGAGAACGGGTGGTCGCTGAGGACACACCTTCCCACATGTGATCGGCACGTTGAGAGAAGACAAACTTTGTCTGATCGTCTTCGGTGATCAGGTGACCTGCACCGCAGAGCAACTGCCTAGTAACCAAGAACGGAATGAGCATGTCGGCTAGGCGCTTAAACTCGATCTTCCGAGGAATCAGATAGTTCTCATGGCAACCGTAAGAATTACCAGCCGAGTCAACGTTGTTCTTGAACATGTAGATCCGGCCTTCGTGGCCTTCTTCTAGCAGCTGGTCCTCGGCCTGATCTACCAAATCAAGCATGAACGCTTCGCCGGCACGGTCATGGGCAATTAGCTGCTTGAGCTGATCGCATTCGGCCGTGGCATATTCAGGGTGTGAGCCGACATCCAGATACAGTCGTGACCCGTTTTCGAGAAAAACGTTCGAGCTTCTCCCCCAGTTCACCACTGGCTTAAATAAGTGCCTGGCGGCATCTTCTGGGGTCAGCCGACGTCCGTCCGATGGGACATAGGTCAGTCCGAATTCGGTTTCAAGACCGAAAATTCTGCGATCCACGCGTGGTTACTTCCCCTCGACTGCACAGTTACTTGGAGTTGATGACAGATGAGCTATGCCCCATGGGCATTAAGGCTCTACTGACCACCCTTTTGCACAAAACCGCGAACAAATTCTTCGGCGTTAGATTCAAGAACCGAGTCAATCTCATCAAGCAGGTCATCGACCCCAGCGGACTGAGCGTTGGTATTTACCTGAATCTGTTCAGTTTCCTGCGACTGATTCTGAGTTGAACGGCGAGCTGAGAAGCTTTCCTGAGTCATTACTATCTCCTAAAATCTTGAATCTCGACTAAGACCTGAGACTCATGTCTATTCTGCGCTGTTTAGCGACGACGAGCTAATTCATCAATAAAATCTGAAATCTGCAACTGCGCATCAAACAAGTCGCCCACGCTCTCTCGCGTTCCGTACAGCGGCTCAGCCATATGGAAACGACTAATCTGCCGAGCGCCTGGAACTGCGAAAGACAATGCATCCCAGTTCGCGGCAATCACATACGGGGCATACCGTTGCAGGGCCATTCCACGCAGATATGCGCGGGTGTCTTCCGGCGGGTTGGTTACTGCTTGATTGATTTGTTCTTGGCTAAACAGGGTTTGCATCGCGCCTCTGGCTGCCATTCGGTAATACAGACCCTTGTCGGTGCGCAAGTCAGCCCACTGTAGATCCATCATTGCGACTCTAGGGTCAGCCAATGACAACTGGTGACGTTGGGTAAACCCGTTGATGAGCTTGTACTTGGCAATCCAATCGACCTGATCCGCGGCTAAAAATGGATCACGCTCAAGGAGCTCAAGAATATTTTCCCAGCGCTCCAAGATTTCGGCAGTGTCTGGATCGTCGATTCCACGCTCGGTGCAATACCTTTGACTGGCTTCTAGATAGAGCCGCTGAATCTCAATGGCGGTGAGTTCACGTCCACCTCGGAGCCTGACCTTTGCCTTCAGGCTAGGGTCGTGGCTAATTTGCTGAAGTGCGTCAACTGGTTCGGCCAGTTCAAGATCCGGAGCCATATTTGCTTCAATCAGCGAGAGCACCAGATTGGTTGTTCCAACTCGAAGCAACGTCGAAATTTGGCCGAGGTTCGCGTCACCAATGATCACATGCAGTCGACGATATTTGTCCCAGTTTGCATGGGGCTCATCGCGGGTATTGATAATTGGACGGTTGATGGTCGTTTCTAGACCGACTTCAGCTTCAAAGAAGTCGGCACGTTGCGAGATCTGAAAGGCTGGTTTTTGCCCAAGCATGCCCTGCCCTACTCGTCCGGAACCGCAGAAGATTTGTCGGCTGGCGAAGAACGGGGTCAGACCTTTGACAATGGAGGAGAATTCGACCTCGCGAGGAACGAGATAGTTCTCGTGCGAACCGTAGGAAACGGACTTGTTATCAGTGTTGTTCTTGTAGAGCAACAGTTCACCGCCACCTAAGCGTTGCGCCGTCACTGCCGCGCGTCGCATCACCTCATCGCCGGCTTGATCCCACAAGACTGCCGCACGTGGAGTTAAGGATTCAGGGCTGGAGTACTCGGGGTGCGCGTGGTCCACATAGAGCCTTGCTCCATTGCCAAGAACCATGTTCATGACAACTTCGGTGGAATCTTTCTCTTGGTACAGAGTTGACCCTACGCGCGCATCATTTCCATCTAAAGCGATGGACTCGGCAGTCCAGATCCCAGGCTCGTCCAAACCCGGTTCAGCGTCGGTGAGCTGGCTTGGATGTGCCTGATCTCGGTCCATGGCAAAACCACGGGCATCCTGCAATGGGGATTCGTCGGCATAGTCCCAACGGGCTGCTGTGGCACTTGTGCTCTGCTCGGCAACTAACTGCGCATAGGCATCAACAATCTGCGCCGAAAGCACCGTGGCATTGGCCTTGGGCATCTGCGGGCGAATAATGCCGTATTCGGTTTCTAGCCCTACTAGGCGGCGCGCACTCATGAGGCGGCCTGATGGTTAACCAAAGAGCGAATGTTGCTAATTCGCTCCCCTTGCGTCCTGAAATTCTGGCCCAGTCATCCGGGTTGGTGGTGTTTGGCATGTCCTCGTGTTCAGCAAATTCTTCGCGAACCGCACGCAACAGGTACTCCATTTTCAGACCGCGTTCGCCCGAGGTTATCAGTGCCTTGATGGCATGCTTTTTTGCTCGGTCAACGATGTTGTGAATCACTGCGCCCGAGGCAAAGTCCTTGAAGTAAAGAATCTCGCTGTCGCCGGTCACGTAGGTGACCTCTAGGAATTCGTTGATCCGCTCCGTTGAATACATCGCGGACACCGTTGAATCAATCATCCGGCGGATGGTCGCTGATGCATCGCCTGAGTCAGCTGACAGTTCGGTCTGATGCAATGGAAGCTTGGTGGTTAGATACTTGCTGAAGATCTCTGTCGCACCAGCTGCATCGGGGCGCCGAATCTTGATCTTCACGTCCAATCTACCTGGACGCAAAATGGCTGGGTCGATCATGTCTTCACGGTTCGAGGCACCGATAACAATGACGTTATCCAGGCGTTCAACACCGTCAATTTCTGCCAGCAGCTGCGGAACAATAGTGGTCTCGACATCCGAAGAGACACCTGTACCGCGGGTACGGAACAACGCTTCCATTTCGTCAAAGAAGACAACAACTGGATCGCCATGCAGAGCCTTTTCACGGGCCCTGGCGAAGATCAACCGGATATGACGCTCGGTCTCGCCCACGTACTTATCTAGAAGCTCTGGCCCCTTGATGTTCAAGAAGTAACTGCGGGAACTGTTGCCCTCTTTACGCTCCAACACACGCTGGGACAGCGAGTGTGCCACAGCCTTGGCAATCAGCGTCTTACCGCAACCTGGAGGCCCGTATAGCAGGATTCCCTTAGGCGCGCTCAACCCGTGTTCGCGGTACAGCTCTGGGTGAGTGAAGGGCAATTCGACCGAGTCTTTGATGGCCTCGATTTGCGAGTTCAGACCACCGATATCGGAGTAGGCAATCTCCGGAACTTCTTCAAGAACCAGTGACTGCATGTCGGTCAGCTGCACGCGACTAACCGCCATGCCACTGCGTGAGTCAACGGTGAGCTGGTCACCAACCCGCAAATGCGTTTTGCGCAACGGGTCCGCTAGTTCGATCACGCGTTGGTCATCGGCTCGTGCCATGACCACGGCAAGATTATCGTCCAACAGTTCCTTGACGGTGACCAGTTCGCCGGTTTCTTCAAAACCTAAGGCAGCCACAACAACCAGCGCTTCGTTAAGCAAAACTTGCTGGCCGATAAGCACTGAGTCGAAGTCCATCAAGGGACTAACGGCGACTCGCATTTTGCGTCCAGAATAGACAACGTCAACGCCTTGGGCACCCGTTGACTCAATTCCTTGACCTGCTTCGGGGTGTTTACGTGGGTGCTTGGCTACGACCGTGCCATAGCTGAACGGGGTGTCCCCATCTCTTTCCAACGCGGACTTTAGGGTAATGATCTGCTCACGCGTAGTCTCCAGCAGTGCAACCAGTCGCTGGTTATTGCCGCTAAGCCCGGAAAGTTGATTGTCGAGATTGCGATTCTTATCGCGCAGTACATTAACTTGGCGTTCGGTCATTTGCAGACGCTCGGCCATTTGTTCTGTCTCGTGATGTTCGTTCACGTTCCAACTCCCAACTTGCAACGTCGCTGGCTATCAAAGCAACAGCGAGGCTTTCCAGTGCTTGGCGCACCGTCTTGTATCCATCCTAAGAACTTCGGGCCCCGAGTGCAGAACACTCAGGGCCCGAAGTCACATACTGAGACGCATTGTCTCAGTATGTGAAAGTATTGCTAGTTAGTCGTCTGCTGATTCTTCTGAATTCAGGGATTCACGCACACGAACAGCCTGATGGGCATCCCGATTGGCACGACGCAACTTCTTATCGGAGATTCCACGCTCGCCTAGTGCCTCAGCACTCCACTGCTGCTCATCATGATCTCGAGTCCAAGCGCTCAAATCTTCAGAAGAGTACGAGTGCTCCTTGATGCGCTTAGCCTTTGGAATCGCATCAGTGGAATCTGCTAATCGGCGGCAGGTGATCAAGAATGCCGTGTGTGCCACCATGCGGTGATCCGGACGAACAGCCAGACCATCAACGTGCCATCCGCGGACCAGGGTTTCGAAGCACTCAGGCTCAGTGAACTGCCCGGAAGAACGAATAGCCTCAACCACACGCGACATCTGAGTCACCGAAGAAACATAGTTGGTCCATACGCCACCAGGAGCAAGAACAGTGGCCACAGCTTCAAGGCATTCCCATGGGCTGAGCATATCCAGCACCACACGATCAACGCTGGCTGGCTCTTCAAGTTCAACTACTTTGTCTTGGAAATCGCCGATGGAGATTTTCCACGAAGGGTGGTCCCCGCCAAAAACGGTCGAGACGTTACCGCGAGCAATATCTGCAAATTCTTCGCGTCGTTCAAAAGAGTGCAGGTAACCATCATCGCCCACCGCGCGCAGTAGCGAAATGGACAGTGCGCCAGATCCTACGCCGGCCTCCACCACGCGTGCACCCGGGAAGATGTCACCAAACTGGACAATTTGAGCAGCATCCTTGGGGTAAACAACCGTGGCGCCGCGTGGCATGGAGAGCACAAAATCCTTGGCCAGTGGGCGTAGCGCCTGGTATCGAAAACCATCGATGTTCTCAATAACCGAGCCCTCGGGCAAGCCGATAATGGCCTCATGCGGGAGCATACCCTTATGCGTATGGAACTCACCACCGGTTTGCAAGGTGATGGTGTTGATTCGACGCTTCTCGTCGGTCAACTGCACGCGGTCGCCTACGCGGAATGGTCCACGTCGGGCTGCCGCACCATGGGGTGCCGGGCTGATGGCTTCGCTCACTGGAGTGATCCTTTTCTTAATGCTCTATACAGTCTTTAAAAGTTTACTTGCGTCGGCCGGTAACGGCTTTGACGATATCGCGCTGGTGCAGCAGTCCTACAACCTGCCCCTGGGCGTTGATGACCGCGTACTCTGCAGAGTCAACGCTTGCTAGGTAGTCGATCAATGCTCGGCCATCCGACTCCTCGGACACGATGGCTCCTTGGCCCAGGGCCCTGGAGACCGCCAGAGCGGGGACCGTCGTAGCGTTCGCTGGGTCAACACGCGAAAGAGCTTGAATATCCACGACTCCCACCGGCATGCCTTTGGCATCAACAAGGATAATGGAGCCTTCGCGTTGATTCTGCCGCGTCAGTACGTCGGAGACCATGGCCTGGGAGACCATGGCCGAGGCCGGGCTCATAAGATCTGAGGCGATCACGGTGGGAAGGTTCAGCATCATCTTGGAGTGGGCAATCAACGAAGTTGTGGCCTGCCACATGAAGATTGCCACCATCAGCCCAACCACCGCGGTGATGATTTGAACTTCTTGTCCGCGAAGGTACGGATAAACCACGAAGAAGAAGACCACGCCGATCGCAATCACACGACCTACCCAGCTTGAAGCGATAGTGCCTTTGAACTGGGACCCGGTGGCTTTCCAAACAATCGACTCAACAAGCCGTCCACCATCGAGTGGAAGGCCTGGCAAAGCGTTAAAGGCACCAAGCAACAGGTTCGCGTAGACAAAGAAGTCCAAAAGAAGTTTGGCGTAGACGTTCAATTCGAGATTCTCAAGAACCAACCAGCCGATGCCAGCTAGGACAAAGTTCGAGACAGGTCCCGATAGTGCTACCCAGAGGGAGGCGCCAGGCTTAGCCTTGAACGAACCAAATTGGGTGTGACCGCCCATCAGGGTGAGCACAATGTGGGCATCTGGCCACTTGAAGGCCCGCGCCGTCATGGCGTGGGCGACCTCATGGATCAATACCGCTAGGGCGATGACCACAGCGCACGCAAAACCCATAAGGTAGGCGTTCAGCGCCGGGATCCATTGGCTCCGAGACAGCTGCAGTCCCACCGAAATGGTGATCACAGCGGTGATAATGAACCACGAGCTCGAAAGATATACCGGAACCCCGCCAATACGGCCGAGTTTAATTCCGGGAGCTTGTTCTGAAGATTCGCTCACGCGCTAACCTGCACCAACCATCGAGTCATTTCTGCTACGTCTACGTTTTCTAGGCTATCTACACGGCGCCAGTTGCCGTCGCCTGGATCAATGGCGTTAGGGATCAGTACAGCATGCAGCCCTGCAGCCGAAGCCGAAGCGATACCGGGTACTGAATCCTCAAATCCGATGCACTTTTCAGCGTCAAGGCTTTGGTCCAGTGCTTCACCAAGGAGTTCAAGTCCACGAAGGTAGGGTTCCGGATTGGGTTTGCCCTTGCTGACTTCTTCGCCAGTTACGGAGGTAAGAAAAGTGTCTTTTGGCAGTTGTTCCAATAGCTCGTTGACAATGCTGCGCTCAGACATGGTGACCAAAGCTTGCGGAATTCCCGCTTGATTGCAGGCCGTCAGCAATTCGCGGGCCCCGGGGCGCCAAGGAATTTCACGCTTAAGACCGGCAATCACCTGAGCGCTGAGCAGATCGATAATCTGACGTACATCAAGTTTCACGCCAGCGTCTTGGAGAACGCGAGCCGAGTTAGGAAGCGCGCTGCCAACTAACGACAAGCCCTGTTCTTCACTCCATTGCCCACCATGTGCGGCCACCAGTTCTTCCTCGGCAGCGATCCAATAAGGTTCGGTGTCAATCAAGGTGCCGTCCATATCCCAGAGGACCGCTTGCGGTGTTCTGGGGTGTGAGCCGGAATTAAAGTCAAAACTGGTGCTTGGCATGAGTCCATTCTAGATGGAAGAGTGGGGCTAAGCCGCTTCGGCAAGCCACGCCGTGGGCTAGAACGCTGGATAGGAGTTTGCATTGACCAAGGATTTCCACACCCCAACGCTGAATACTTATGTTGCCCAGAGTGAGCATGAGATTCGCCCCACTATCGTCGTGGCGGCCTTTGAAGGATGGAATGATGCCGGTTCAGCTGCCAGCGATGCGGTGCGCTTATTACTCGAAGAGAACACTTTTGAGCTGATCGCCACCATCGGTGAAGACGACTTTTACGACTACCAGTTCTCCCGTCCCAAGACTCGACGCACCGATCAAGGTGCAGTGGTGGAATGGCCACGCACTGAAATATTTAAGGTAGCGCTTCCGCAAGCTGCCGCAGACCTATTGGTCGTAATAGGCGTGGAACCTACTTTTAAGTGGAAAAACTTCTGTGCACAAATCGTAGACATAGCTCAAGAACATAATGCGCAGGCGATTTTGACGCTTGGAGCATTATTGGCTGATGTTCCGCATACTCGCCCGGTCCCGACGTCCCTGAGCAGCGACGATGTCCGGTTCCAGGAGTATTTCAAAGTAGATCCTTCGGATTATGAAGGTCCCACCGGAATACCTTCTATCTTGGGTATTGAATTTCAGCGTCGCCAGATCCCTTGCCTCTCCCTCTGGGCCCAGCTCTCGCACTATGTGGCCCAGTCCCCTAGCCCTCGGGTGCAGCTGGCATTCATTGAAATACTCGAAGAGTTGCTGCCCATCACCGTGGCAGATCAACAACTACGCGAAGATGCCCTGGCGTGGAAGCATGGCGTTGATGAGCTGGCCGCGGCGGATCCCGATGTGGCCAAGTACGTGAAGCAGCTCGAAGAGGCTACCGATACCAGCAATCTTCCTGAAGCTAGCGGTGAATCAATCGCTCGAGAGTTCGAACGCTACTTGCGCCGACGAGGAAAGTACCGTCCAGATGGATCAGGGACCGACTTCGAATTCTGAAGTCGATCCCTGCAATGATCATCCGATCATCTACGTACTGCGTTGTGGCCTAAAGCTTGAGGCCTAGCAGCGCGTCGATACCCTCGCGCAACAGCTGAGCGCCGTCGTTGGAAGTACCGGCAGGCTGCGCAGCCCACTGATCGATAGCATCCAATGCGCCAGGAGCGTCGAGGTCGTTCGCCATGTGGGAACGAATGCTGTCCAGCAGCGTTGTAGCTTCGTGCTGCGAAGTGGTTTCTAGACGCTCGCGCCAGGAAGCCACACGCTCTTGAGCGGTAGCGAGCAGGTTATCGGTCCAGAACCAATCGGTACGGTAGTGCTGTGAGAGCAGTACCGCACGAATTGCCACTGGCTCAACGCCAGCTGCACGGAGCTTTGAAACGAGGACTAGGTTGCCCAGAGACTTGCTCATTTTTTCTCCGTCCAAGCCGACCATGCCGGTGTGAACGTAGGTTTGAGCTAGCTCGTGGTGGTCGCCGGCGGCAGCGTGAGCGGCAGAGAATTCGTGGTGAGGGAAGATCAAATCTGATCCGCCACCCTGAACAGTGAATGGTGCTGGCAAGGTCTTGCGAGCAATCACCGAACACTCAATGTGCCATCCCGGGCGCCCGGTACCTAGCTTTGCGCCGTCCCACGACGGCTCACCTTCGCGAGCCGCGCGCCACAGCAGTGGATCCAGCGAATCGCGCTTACCAACACGCTGCGGGTCGCCACCTCGTTCGGCGAAGAAGCCAAGCATAGTTTCGCGGTCGTAGTTGGAAACCGAACCTAACTTCCAGGCGTCGTTCTGTGCAGCATAGGTGTCGAAGTAGATGTCGCCTTCAACACCGTCCGGGCCCGCTGGCACCTTGTAGGCCAGATCCGACTCAAGCAGCTGCTCAACTACAGGTACCAACCAGCTGATTGACTCCACGGCGCCAATGTAGTTCTGCGGAGGAATGACGTTCAGCGCTTCCATGTCATCGCGGAAGAGCTGAACTTGTTCCTCGGCTAGATCGCGCCAGTCAACGCCAGTAGCTTCTGCGCGTTCTAGCAGTGGATCGTCAACGTCGGTGATGTTCTGCGAGTAGGCAACGCTACGACCGCTATCGAGCCAGGTGCGGTGCACCAGGTCGAAGGTGACATAGGTGGAAGCATGGCCCATATGGGTCGCGTCATACGGGGTGATCCCGCAGACGTACATGCTTGCATCGGCCTTGGCAGCGTCCGCGGATGCGGTGGCCTGCAGGTTACCGGTGGCGGTGTTAAAAAGTTCCAGTATTGGTGCTGAACCAACCACCTGAGGTACCTCAGGGTTTTTCCACGCGTGCACTGATGTACGTCCTTTCGCAGATGCGACGATTTTGTTCCTTTAAGTCCAAGTGAAGCAGGACTAGGTTTATTCCCGTTAACGCAGAGATGTCCGTGAAGCGTTCCACGGACATCTCCAATTATGCAGATTATGCGTTGATCAGGCCGAAGCCCAAAGCAACAAAGAGTACTAGACCCAGCAAGATGCGGTACCAGACGAAGAACCGGTACGAGTGGGTGGAGACAAACTTCAAGAACCAACCGACAATAAAGAAACCAACAACGAAGGCAATGGCCGTAGCCAAGCCGGTCTGGCCAAGGCTATAAACGCCTGGCTCATCGAAGGTCTTCACCAATTTGTATAGACCAGAGGCATAGACCGCTGGGATAGCCAAGAGGAACGAGTAGCGGGCTGCCGCTTCACGGGTGTAGCCCATGAGCAAACCTGCGGTGATCGTTCCACCAGAGCGCGAGACGCCTGGAATCAGCGCCATAGCCTGGGCAAGACCATAAAGGATGCCGTGCTTGACGGTAAGGTCCTCCAAGCCCTGCTTCTGCTTGCCGTAGTGGTCGGCGATTGCCAAGAAGAGACCAAAGACAACCAGCGTGGTCGCTACAATCCACAGCGAACGGAAGTTCGAATCGATGTAGTCTTCGAGCAAGATTCCCAAAACTGCAATGGGGATGGAGCCGACAATAATCAGCCAGCCCATTTTGGCGTCGGGATCCGAATGCGGAACCTTACCGACCAGTGCCTTGCACCAGGCGCCGATGATGCGCACAATGTCTCGCCAGAAGAACAAGATCACTGCGGTTTCGGTACCAAGCTGGGTGATAGCCGTAAAGGCTGCACCGGGGTCTTGGGCGTTGGGTAGGAGTTCACCAACGATACGGAGGTGCGCTGAGGACGAGATCGGGAGGAACTCGGTCAGGCCCTGGATCAATCCGAGGAATGCTGCTTCAAACCAATTCACCCCTTGACATTACTTCACTGCCAACGAGGATCGTGTCTAAAAAACACGATTGGGGCGAAATTCACCCCGTGGTCGTACTCACTGATCGTCTGAAGGTATGGTGAAAGGCAAAAGTTCGGAATACTGGTCATAGAGAGCGTCTTCGTAGTCTTCGAAGGCATCCGCGAGTACACCAAATGCAGCATCAACGGAAGATTCGGCGGCGCCACGACTCTGCGAGACAACAGCCAGATGCTGCTCAAGCCGGGCAATCAATGATTGCAGTGCAAAACTGGGATCAGTGCTCATGGCATTACGCTACAACGCAAAGGGTTCTTTAGATAGGGGGCAAGGTGCTTCAAGAAATAATTAAGCCATCGCTACATCATTCCGATGAACAGCGCTTCGAATATTTGGTGATCACGTCGTTCCCCACCGAACCAGTGCACCTAGCCCGCGCGGCGCTACGCGAGCATGCTGACAACGGCAAATGGGAGCTCATGCGCACATGCCGTTACGAGGGCGGGGTGTACAAGTATTGGCTACGCCGCAGGGTTATGCGCATTCGAAGTACCCTGCCACCCATGAACTAGCTCTCTAGCGGGCCAACGAGCCAAGAAGCAACGGTGTTGGCAGCGGAGGCAGCATTAGAGGGGTGATACCAGCTGGCTTGAACGTCGCGGCACAGTCTTTCGAATTCTGATCCTCGGAAATATCCCCCGCCACCAACGAGCTGTCCAAGGACCTGAACATTCTCCCGCGCACTCGCACCAGCAATAGTGCGTAACGTGACCAGCTTCGGGAACCATTCTTCGCGGTGGTCCACCTTAGAATCCAAATCGCCAGCCACTGAGCGCTGTAGCGCGTCTAAGGAAATTAGGCGCATGGCCGCATCAGCTAGTAGCCCGCGAGATCGAACGTCCTGTGAGTACTTTGTTCCGTCGTGACGAACTTTTTTGTTCAGCGTTTCTTGCGCCATGCTCACAGCCCGGTCAGCGATACCCACATAAACGCTTGCGGTCAGCGTCAGGAATGAGGCGAAAATTCCAAAGACGAGCAAGTCTGAGTTGGGACCGATGGGAAGTCGGCTGTGAACCCATTCTTCAGGTGCCACGGCATCGCGCAGTTTAGTTGTGTGTGATTGACTCGCTCGCATACCTAGGGTGTTCCAATCCCCCAGGGATTCAACGCCTTGGCCCTTAGCTACGAAGCCATGCACCAATTCATTGTTCGCTTCATCCTTGCCGAATACGCCTAGGCGGGTAAATGCCGGTGAGAGTGAAGTGAAAATCTTGATTCCATTAAAGGTCACCGATCCGTCTGCTTCACTGACGGCGCTGGTCTTGGAATCAAAAAGCACCGAGTCGTTGCCTGGCTCCGAAATTCCGAAGGCCATCACCTCGCCTTGAGCAATCCAGTTAGTCACCATCTGTAGGCGCGTATCGCCTCGTGCCGAAAGAAGATAGGCAACACCAGCCCAAACCTGGTGCATGTTAATGGCCAAGGCGGTTGCTGGTGCGGCGGTGGCAAGCCGGCGTTGTGCTAGGGCAAGCTGCTCAAAATTCCATCCCAGTCCCCCATCTTGAACTGGGATCAATGCCTTGAGATATCCCAGGGAAACTAACTCTTCAAAGTCCTCGGTGCAGAACGTATTCTCTGCATCGTATTTTGTGGCGCGTTCCCGGAATCGTTCGAGCAACTGCTCCGATAGGACTGACTCAATTGACAACTAACTTCTCCTGAAACTTATTGATGAGTGAGGCGCGAAAGCATTAGTAGCTACGCAAGAGGTTCTCCAGAACCCGGACGCCAAACTTGATCGAATCTACTGGGACTCGTTCGTCTACGCCGTGGAACATTCCCGTGAAGTCCAGTTCCGGTGGAAGTTGTAGCGGCGCAAAACCGTATCCGGTAATGCCTAGGGTCGCCAGCCATTTGTTGTCGGTTCCTCCCGAGAGCATGTACGGCAGAACGATAGCTTCAGGATCTTCATCCAACAAAGACTTCACCATGCTGTCCACGAGTTTTCCGGCAAACGGTACTTCTAAGGAATCTTGTTCATGCACCATGGAGAGCTCAACCCGGTCTCCTGCCAGCTCGCGCAAGGTAGCCAATGTTGCTTCATGTTCTTCCGGTAACGTGCGGCAATCGATGAGAGCTTCAGCTTGTCCGGGGATGACATTGTGTTTGTATCCTGCTTGCAAGGCTGATGGGTTGGCCGTGTTTTGCAACGTTGCGCCGACAAACCGGGAGACGTTTCCCATGGCTTCAAGCAGTGGCTGCGGGTTGGCGGGATCAAATTCCAAACCGGTCAGTTCAGCGACTTGTTCCATCAACGACGTGGTGGTCTTCGTATAGGACAACGGCCATTGATACTCGCCAATACGATGAACCGCTGCGGCCAAGCTGGTCACCGCATTGTCAGCGTTAATCTGCGATCCGTGACCTGCCATTCCTTGTGCAGTGAGCTTGAGCCACGCGATGCCCTTTTCTGCTGTTTGCAGCATGTAGGCTCGGCGACCATTGATGTCTACAGAGAATCCGCCAACCTCACTAATCGCTTCTTCGGCGCCGGCAAACAGGTCCGGATGATTTTTTACCATCCAACCCGCACCGTAGTCTCCGCCAGCTTCTTCGTCAGCAAAGAAAGCGATAATGAGGTCTCGACGTGGAGTGAGATTTTCACGGTGTAGATGAAGGATTGCAGCAATGATCATGGCATCCATGTTTTTCATGTCCACTGCCCCGCGGCCCCAAATCATTGAGTCAATGATCTCGGCCCCAAATGGGTCAACGCTCCAGTCTTCAGCAATGGCTGGAACAACGTCGAGGTGCCCATGAACAATCAGTGCTGGCAGCGTTGAATCGGTTCCAGGGATACGCAGAACTACGTTGGCCCTGCCCGGCACTGACTCGTAAATCTTTGCTTCTAGTCCTACAGCTTCGAAACGCCGCACTACGTATTGGGCGGCTTCAAGTTCTCCGGCGCCTTTATTGCCACCAAAGTTGGTTGTATCAATTCTGATCAGATCTCGACAGATGTCTATAGCTTCTTGTTCCATACGTTCAATGGCAGTAGCAGTAGTCATCGGGCAAGTACCTTTCGCAGCTGTTATTTTAGTAACCACCCTAGTGCGCAGAACTCAATTCGTCGCTGGTAGAGCGAATGAAACACTTATCCGTGTAATTGTTCGTAGGCTTCGCGGGCGCCGGGGTGTAATCGTTGGCCCGCGGTGCTAATTAAGGTCTCAGCGGTCAGGTTTTGAATTCCTGCGCTGCCTGACGGGATGAGCATAGTTGACCGTGTGGCAAGCATCTTGACGATTGCTGAAGCAGTCTTGTTGGGTAGATCCGTACGGGTCATCAGTAGGTTGCTCACACCAATGGTGTTGACCTCCGCAACGCCTGGATAGGTGTTTTTAGGAATCAGCACTTGGTCGTACAGGCCCGGGTCGGCCTCACGTAATTTAGGTAGAACTGCTGAAACGTCGAGGAGTCTTAGCTTCCGCTCGCTGGCTAATTTTGTCAGTGCCGTCACTGGCATTCCTCCGAAGAGGAACAGTGCGTCAATCTTTCCTTGACCTAGCGCGTGAATCCCAGCGCTATATCCAAGCTTGGTTTCCACGGGCGGTTGATCAACGTCTTTGAGACCCGATGCCTTCAAAATTCGTTGTCCGGTTACCCATGTTCCGGACCCTGGTGCCCCTGTCCCGATTCTCTTGTCGGCCAGTTCTGCAAGCGTGTTGATCCTGCTATCTGCGTTCACGATGCAATGGAAATAATTTTGATAGATCCTGCCGAGCGCCAATAACTGCTGGTCTACTTCTCTCGCGTTATTAAACTGCGCAACGGTGTCAGCTAGACCCAGTGCAAGTTGAGCTTTACCGTCGGCAAGAAGCTGTAGATTCTGGGCTGTTGCCTGCGTCCTGAGAACTTGTGCATCTTCAGCAAGGCCAGCATCCTCGATGGCCGTGGACAAGAGCTGCGCAAATTCGTAGTACATGCCTCCTTCTTCTCCGGAGGCAATAACCAAGTTTGATGTTGGCCTCGGTGAGCTGCAGGCGCTAAGTACTATCGGTGTGCTCGCCAGCGGAAGACCCAACAGACTGCGAAGAAGCGTGCGTCGCTTTATCCCGTTATTTTCACTCACGCCGGCCCTCCTCCGATGTCGATACGCGCGGTAGGGTTATGGCCGCACGTAGTCCCGAGTCGTGATCCGACGTTAGCTTCAGCTCTCCGAAATTGGCCCTTGCCAAACGATCGACAATGGCGATACCGAGCCCAGTGCCTGGACTCGTCGTGTCGTTGTTTCCTCGCCAGAACCGTTCGCCAGCGTGTGCGAGGTCGGCTTCACTCATTCCGTTGCCGTGGTCTTCAATGACGATTTCTACAGCGGTAGGAAGTGAATTAACACTCAGCGTAATCAGGGTTCCTGGCGCGTATTTAAAGGCGTTGGATAGCAACTCAGCCAATATTTGTTGCAACTCGAAGCTGTTGCACCACACCATCAGCTCTCCTGCTGGACCTTCCGGAACAGCGGTAGAGAGTTGATTGCCTGATTCGACGGCAGCCAATGATTGCCGTTCGGTTTCTTCAACAACTATTTGCCACACGTTGATCTGTTCGGGTTGTCGCTGAACCTGTGGCAGTGGCCCTTCGGCTCCTTGTTCATTAAGCCGATGTTCTGCCGTAGCGAGTCGAAGCACCCCATCCAATAAGGCCTCCACTCGCGAAAGCTCCAACTCGACTAGTTTCAAACCCGCAATATCTTCGTCTTTAGATAGACGCAGGTTCAGCAGATCTACGCGAAGTCGCAAGGCTGCTACGGGGTTGCGCAGTTGATGCGAAGTTTCTGCAATCAGTTCTCGTTGTTGTTGCAAACTTGTCGCCATGGTTTGTGCCATCAGGCTGACCGAACGGGACAACTTGCGTAGTTCCGGTGGCCCTTCTTCTTCCATGGTGACCGGACGTTGAGTCTTGGATAGTAGTTGAACGGCATCATCAAGGTGGTGAACAGGATGCAATACCCAAGTGGTGAGACGGTCGGCCACAAGCAGGAATCCGGCACCGATGCTCAGTGTAATCAGCACAAGAACTGTCGATATATGCAGAACCCGCAATCGTGCGTGTTCAAGGTTCACCTGCATCGTCACTGATCCCAGCACCTGCGCTGAATTTCCAAAGGGTCGCGTGATCAACGTCTGAGTTTTAGAGAAGGGGCTAATCTCGGAAATTTTGCTTTGTTCTAAGTTGAGTCCGGCGGCGTAAACAGCTTCTTGAACTTGGGAATTGTTCGGGTCTATACCTCCAGAAACAAGTCGTTTCCCATCCCGAATGATCAGCAGGCCTTCGCCATAAAGTTCGCAGTAGGTGTCCATTTCAATCTGCAACATGTTCAATTCGTCGTTGCTTTGCGCTTGGGATGAAAGCTGGACGAACCGGTTGAGCGACGCCAACCTGTTAACTTGGACATCTGCAGTCACATCTCGACTAGCGCTTTGCACAAGCACTACGCAAAGCAGCACCACAATTACACTAATGAGCGCTCCGAACACTCCGAGTACCCTGAACCTCACGAGTTAGGTACTTCAAGGCGATAACCAACACCACGCACATTGATGATCATCCCCGGGCTCGCCAATTTTGACCGCAGTCCCGTTAGATGCACATCCAACGAGCGTGAAACGGCTAAGAACGCATCACCCCAGAGCTGATCAAGGATCTGTTCGCGAGTCACCACAGAACCAGTATGCTGTGCCAGCAGATGCAAGAGGTCAAACTCCTTGGCAGTCAGGCCAAGGCTGCGCCCCAAGAGCGTGGCCTCATGCTTATCTAGGTCGATCAGTAGCGGTCCGGCAACTATGCGCTGTGACGAGATTCCCTGGCTCGCCTTGGAGCGACGAGCTACCGCTTCAATTCTCGCCAAGAGAACGCTGAGCCCTACAGGTTTGATGAGAAAGTCATCAGCGCCTTGCCGTAGTCCACGAACCACACTTCGTTCATCATCTTGGGCGGTAAGAATGATGACCGGCACGTCGCTCACCAGTCGGAGTTTGCGCAGGACTTCGAGCCCATGAATATCAGGCAGACCAAGGTCTAGGAGAATCAGCTCAGCTTGTTGGTGCCGCAAGAGTGCGTCGGCCCCATTTGCCACATGATTGGCTTGATGCCCAGAAGCTGTGACTGCGTCGGTGAGCGCGTTCGCTAGGGCTTGGTCGTCTTCGACGATCAATAGCTGCACGGCACCACCCTTGGCGTTCAGAGACGAGGATTGAATCCTCCATGACCTGTCAATTCTAGCAAGCTGACGGACTCAAATCCTTTTTGAGCTCCCCAAATCCTAAGAAAGTGTAAGTAGTTGCGCTTCAGTTTGCGAGTAACGTAAATCACTACCAGTATGGATAACGATCTCCTGCGCTTGTGGCACGCATCACTGTCGATGGAAGCCGAAGCGACTCGCACTGTGACCAAAGGAAAGACTTCATGAGCGAAAGCACCCAGGCGCCCGGCGCCTCATCAGAAAGCGACGGACCTCCGCGCTGGAAGATTATTGGCCCCGGACTGGTTGTTGCCGCCACGGGCGTTGGCGCAGCCGACATGGTCGCCACCCTTGTTGCCGGTAGCCAATACGGCTACGCATTACTCTGGGCGGTCATCCTCGGTGTCATCTTAAAGATTGTCTTGGTTGAAGGCGCAGGGCGTTACACCCTAGCGACCGGCAAGACCATCTTTGAAGGATGGAAGACCCTGGGCAAATGGACTACCTGGTACTTCGGCCCGTACATCATCATTTGGGGATTTGTATACGGTGCTACCGCCATGAGTTCGGCAGCACTACCGTTGGCAGCGCTCATGCCTGCTATCGATTTGAAGATCTGGGCCGTACTGATGGGCCTGCTCGGTTTTGTGATGGTCTGGTTCGGCCGCTATCAGTTCTTCGAAAAAATTACCGCGGTGCTCGTGGGCATCATGTTTGTGACCGTTGTTGGTCTTGCGGTCATCGCCGTACCGAACGTGCCCAATATGCTCAAGGGCCTCATTCCGATGATCCCTGCTGGTGGCGTGGTCTACACCTTGGCCCTGGCCGGCGGCGTCGGCGGAACGATCACCCTGGCAGCATACGGCTACTGGCTGCGCGAAAAGGGCTGGTACTCCCCAGATGGATGCGCGTGATGCGCATTGATAATTCAATGGCCTACGTGATGACCGGTATCTTCGTGATTGCCATGTTGATCGTTGGCGCCGAAGTAGTTCAGTCCGCGGGCGTCGCCATCACCGGTGGCGACGAAGGGCTGCTGGATCTATCAGAAGTTCTGCGCCAGAAGTACGGCGTTCTGGTAGGCAACGGATTCCTCGTTGGATTCTGGGCTGCTTCCTTCTCCTCGATCATCGGCGTGTGGAACGGCGTATCGCTGATGTTCGCTGACTTCTGGGGCCACATGCGTAAGCGTCCGGCCAATCACCCAGACACGATGACCGGCGGCAAGTACTTCAAGTTCTACGTCCTCTGGCTTACGTTCCCACCGATGGTGCTATTCCTTTTGGACAAGCCGATTGCACTGATCCTTGCTTACGGTGTCCTGGGCGCATTGTTCATGCCATTCCTGGCCGTGACGCTTCTGGGATTGCTTAATGGCAAGCGAATTCCCAAGCAGTGGGCCAACCGTTGGCACACTAATACCGCTCTGGCTATCACTGCCGCGTTGTTCATCATTCTCGGCATTCAGCAGCTTTATAAGTCACTGTCTCCATTGTGGGCCGGATAGACTTTCCAACTATTTCGCTAAGCCGTCGATTCATGCGCAACATTGGCATGGGCCGACGGCTTAGGCCCTTAAGCTGAGGTAATGAGCATCAAAAAAATCGGAATCCTTGGGGCAGGCCGCGCCGGCACAGCATTAGCCAGAGCAGCGGCCTCCAGCGGAATTGATGTGAACATTGCCGGGTCTCGTCCTCCACGGATGATGAAATACCATTTGGCGCAGTATGCTCCTAAGGCCGTTGCAGTTTCGGCCGAAGACGTCGCTAACGACGTGGAATTGGTTGTACTCATGGTGCCCCAAGAAGAACTGGACGAGGTGGACCCCGATATCCCTTCAGGCTCCCTGCTCGTGGATGCAACCAACCGCTGGCAAGATGAGCCACTACCGCAATGGTTCGAAGACTCACTATCGCGGGGCCTGTCCAGCTCTGAAGCAGTGGCAGAGCGCTTCGCGCAGGCACGCCTCGTCAAAGCGCTGAATCACATTAGCCATTGGGATTTGGATGCAGACAGCGTGGCAAAAGCGACTTCTCAGCGCGCCCTTGGCACGGCTTCCAACAATGCTCAAGACGCTAAAGTCGTTGCCAGCCTCATTGAGCAGCTCGGGTTCTTTCCGGTAATCCTTTCAAGCCTAGCTGAAGGCAAGCACCTAGAGCCCGGCGGAGAGATTTTTAATGAAGTTCTGGGCGTGGATGAGCTTACGCGCAGACTCACCGGAAAAATTAGCCGTTGAGGCGACAAAAACCCCACTTCACTAGGTCAGCAATGCAAATATCATGTGACGCTTGACACTGAAATGCTAGAAATTCTCCTTAACGGACTACTCAGCCCATGATTTTCCGCGAGTTCACGGGAATTTTCAGCACATTTGGCGCAGAGTTGCCCGATTGGAAAACATCGGCAGGGGATGGTAATGTTTTACTTCGTTGCCAGCGATAACAACGCGAACAACGAATAACCTGCGCGGGTGGCGGAATAGGTAGACGCGCTAGCTTGAGGTGCTAGTCCTCGAAAGAGGGTAGGGGTTCAAGTCCCCTTTCGCGCACAGGTAGAAATCCCGGTTGACTAAGGTCAATCGGGATTTCTTTTTTGTTTCATGGTTCTGAGGATCCAGGGTTATCCACCAAGCAGGCGCTGCTGGCCTATGATTTGAACGTGTCTTCTACCGCTGAATCAGCCGCACCGTCCGACCACGGCTTCCTCACCGTCAATGACGGTCATCGCTTGTATTGGGAAGAATTCGGCGCCCCTGATGGAATACCAGCGTTGCACCTACACGGCGGGCCGGGCGGCACATTAGGCTCTTCGGGTTATCGTCATCGATGGGATCTGAGCCGCACACGTCTGGTGGGTTTTGAGCAACGTGGTTGTGGGCGTTCCACGCCGTCCGCCTCAAATCCGCATGTCCTTGCTGATGATTTCACCACCCAGAAGTTCATCGACGACATTGAAGCGCTTCGTATTTATCTGGGTATTGAGCAGTGGATCATCAACGGCGTTTCTTGGGGCTCCACACTGGCTTTAGCCTATGCTCTGGCCCATCCGAATCGAGTTCGTGGTCTCGTACTGTTCGCGGTGACAACCACCAGCCAAAGCGAAATCCAATGGATCACCGAAGGGGTCGGTTCGATCTTCCCTGAAGCGTGGGATCGGCTCTCAACGTTCGCCGGGGCGCATGTGCCGCACTACCGATCAGGAACAATCAGCTTAGTGGAGGCGTATGCTGCGATGCTTTGGTCAGCGGACACAGATCTTCGTGATCAGGCATCCGATGAATGGGCGCTGTGGGAAGATACCCATATCTCGCTGGGCCACAAAGAAGTCACGCGCGACCCACGATGGAATGATTCAGAATTCAGACACACGATGACCCGGCTAACCACGCATTTCTGGGCCAACGATGGGTTCTGCCATCCTCCGATCTTGGAAAACTTGGGCCGCATCCAACATATTCCAGCAGTCTTCATCCATGGTCGATACGACGTCTCAAGCCCAGTGAGCACTGCATGGAAACTGCATCAAGGTTGGGCTCATTCGGAACTGATAATCGCCGAAAGGGATGCACACGGAGGCGAAGAAATGGTGCAGCTCTGGACTGCTGCCAATCTGAAAATGATCAATAGCGCTTCTTGATAGCATCAAGACGGATCTTTGACGGAAAATTTCGGTCACTCCCCTACTCTTCTGGAGCCACAAACTATGCGTATAGCCATGCTGTCCTTGCATACTTCGCCGATGCAACAACCTGGCTCAGGCGATGCCGGTGGCATGAACGTCTATATTCAGAATCTCTCCTTCGCATTAGGCGCCTTGGGTCATGAGGTGCACATGATCACGCGCACCGCGGGCGAATCTGAATCCGTTCAGGTTGGTGAAGGTGTCTGGATGCATCAAATTCAAATCGCTGCCGGGCAGGAGTTGTCCAAAGAAGAACTGCCCTCGATTATTGATCCGTCGATTAGCGCCATCACAGAACATCTGCACGGGCTGAAGATCAACATTGTTCACGCGCATTACTGGCTATCGGGCATGGTGGGCCTGCGCCTGGCAAAACAATGGTCTGTTCCACTCGTAGTTTCGATGCACACCTCAGCTGCAGCCAAGGAACATGAATCAGGAATAGCGGAACCTGAAAATCGAAAAATTGCCGAAGAACAGTTGCTACTAGAGTGCTCACGCATTATTGCCAATACCCCTGTTGAGGCGAATCAGCTAGAGCGATTCTATTCAGTCGATTCCCACAAACTCGACGTAGTTCTGCCCGGCGTTAACCACCGCGTCTTCCACCCAAACCAAGACAAGCTGCGTCGACCGCTGGGTGAAGACGACCTGCATCTAGTTTATGCAGGGCGCATGCAACGGCTGAAGGGTGCCCACCTCTTACTTCAGGCAATTGGTGAGGCCAAACGACAAGCTCCAAACCTGCGTATCACCGCTTCGCTCTTCGGCTCCCTATCCGGATCCTCAGACTACGATTTGAAATCGATAGTGAGCACTGAAGGCCTACAAGACGTGGTCCGTTTTTATGATCCGTTGGAGCCAAACAAACTCGCTCTCGCCTTTGCCAACGGTGATGTTGTTGCTGTGCCCTCCCTCTCGGAGACTTTTGGTCTGGTGGCGGCGGAGGCTCAAGCATGCGGAACACCAGTGATAGCTAACGCCGTGGGAGGGTTGGCCTATGCGGTCAACAACAACGTCTCTGGATGGCTAATGGCCGAACCTGAGGTAAAGCTTTGGGCACAAAAGCTTATCGAACTTGCCGGAAACCCAGAGTTGATCACGCTTGCTGGGCACGGCGCTCTGGAACATTCCGGATTGTTCACCTGGGAACGAGCAGGTGTCGCCACGCTGGCCAGTTATCGCCAGGCGCAATCACAATTTCAGCGATAATCAGCAACAAGCTCTGGTCTCCAACTCACGTATTGGTGAGTCAGAGACCAGAGCTTTTCTCATCAGTGACCAGTCGTCGCTAGTTCCAGTTCGAAGTGCGGCTTACCCTTTCGAGCATGCCAAGCATTAACCACATATCCCGTTGAATTTCGTTCAAAAGCCAGGTCTACCGTTGCAGGTAGAACCACCGGAGTTTTGAACTCAATGTTCCACGAATAGTCGCCAGAGCTGGGTTCAATCCCACCTAAGGCACGAGCGGCCAGATAGATTCCATGAGCGATGGCACTTGGCATTCCCAAGGCCTTCGCGCTCAACGCGGAAAGGTGAATTGGGTTGTAGTCCCCCGCCACCTTCGCCCAGCGCCTACCGGTGCCACTATCAAGTTTCCACTGAGCAGTACGCACTGGGGCAACGAACTCTGGATGCTCTGTTGCCACCGGTTGAGATTCAGGGAGTTTAACTCCCTTAGCTAAGAACGTGCTGCGCAAGAGCATGCGGTCTTGGCCTTCAACAACAATTCGAATCACCAAATCGCAAGTGGCCCCCTTGGCATGAGCGGTGAGATTCTCACTGTGCACCTCAATATCAAAGGCTTCCTCTTCGCCCAGAGGCTGGTTAACCCTGACCTGATTGCTCAGGTGGATCATCCCTAACAGCGGCAATGGAAAGTCGTTACGCAGCATCAAGGACATGGCTAGCGGGAATGCCAACGAATGCACATAGAGGCTGGGCAGAACCGTGTTCATTGGTGCATTCACCGCCTTGCGGAACTCGGTGAGCTTCGCCGGATCCGCCTTGGCACCTTGATACACCAACACGGTCTGCGGGAGTTGAGGGTTTTTTGGCTTACGTCCCAAAGTTTTCACGGCTTTGGTATACACCGAAGCCATCGAAGGAATCTCAGAAACGATCAATGCACTCACCTTAGGCACCCACCAGCGATTGACCACAAACGCGCAGTACCTGACCGTTGAGTCCAGCAGCAGAATCTGAACCCAAGAAACTGATCGCCTCGGCCACGTCCTGAGGCAAACCACCCTGCATCAGGGATGGAAGCACCATTCGTGCCACGGTGCGCGTACCAAGAGGAATCTTCGAAGTCATGTCCGTTTCGATGAAACCCGGTGCAACGGCTGCAATGGAGCCGCCGTTGGCTTCGAATAGTTTGGCGCTGGAACGCACCATGCCAATAACTCCGCCCTTAGATGCAGCGTAGTTGGACTGCCCACGATTTCCAGCAATGCCAGAAGTCGACGCCAACGAAACGATACGAAGGTTTGGCAACCCAGCGGCCAGGAACGCCTCATTCATACGCAACTGAGACGCGATGTTCACAGCGATGACCGAATCCCAACGCGCTGCGTCCATGTTGGCCAGCAGCTTGTCACGAGTGATGCCGGCGTTGTGGATCACCAGGTCCAATGAGCCGTGACGGCCGATGGCATGATCCATAATCTGCTGTGCAGCATCAGCGGCGGTGACATCAAGTTGAAGGGTAGTCGCTCCGATGGAGTTCGCCACCTTGGCCAAGGAATCCCCTGCTTGTGGCATATCAACCACTACAACCTGTGCACCGTCGCGGGCCAAGGTGCTAGCAATAGCCGCACCAATACCGCGTGCTGCACCGGTAACAACTGCGACCTTGCCGGCTAATGGCTTGGCGAAGTCTTCTGGAAGAACACCCTGTTCATTACGCACGGTCAGGAACTGACCATCCACGTAGGCGCTACGACCCGAGAGGAAGAAGCGAAGTGCTGCCAGCGCACTGGGGCTAACGATGCTGGTGGAATTTTCCAGCACAATACCGTTGGCGGTTGCTCCTGCACGCACTTCACGGCCAACCGAACGCATGGCACCGTCGATGCCCTGACGTACTGCGGCGAGAGCCGGTTCATCTTCTGCAAGCGCTGGACGGGAGAACGAGACAACACGTGCGCCGGGCAGCAGCTGGCGTAGGGCGCGACCTGCGGCAAGCATGTTTGGTGAAAGTTCTTCTGGATGCGCTGCCTCATCAAGCAACAACAACAGACCACCAAGTTTGGCGTCCCCTGCATCATGGCGACGCACATCAAGTCCCCAAGAGATCAGAACATCGCTGAGCTCTTGAGCACGAGCACTGGTACCCAGCACCAACAACGGGCCTGGTAGCAGTGGGCTATCAACGCTGTATCGGCGTAGGCGCGGTGGTCGTGGGAGGCCAAGGAGCTTGGCCAGCTTTTTGGTGGCTCCCGTGTTTACGAGTTCCATGTACTTATCAGCCATTAGCTACGTGCCTCCAAAATTGCTACTACGCCCTGTCCGCCTGCGGCACAGACAGAAATCAGTGCGCGTCCGGAACCCTTTTCGTGCAGCATCTTTGCGGTGCTGGAGATGATGCGACCGCCGGTAGCGGCAAATGGGTGTCCTGCTGCCAGCGATGAACCGTTAACGTTGAGCTTCGTTCGGTCGATAGCGCCCAGTGGCGCGTCTAGTCCGAGCTTCTCGCGGCAGAATTCTTCGTCTTCCCAGGCCTTGAGGGTCGAAAGGACGGTGCCCGCGAACGCCTCATGGATCTCGTAGAAATCGAAGTCCTGCAAGGTGAGGTTGTTGCGCTTGAGCATCCGAGCGGTGGCGTACGCAGGTGCCATCAGTAGACCTTCGGCGCCATGAACGAAGTCCACAGCAGCTGCTTCAAAGTCCACAAAGTTGGCAAGCATCGGTAGGTCATGGCTCAGCGCGTAGTCCTCGCTGCCAAGAAGAACAGCCGATGCACCATCGGTGAGCGGGGTTGAGTTGCCGGCGGTCATGGTTGCTTCGTCGCCAAGATTCTTGCCGAAGGCTGGCTTGAGCTTACCCAACTTTTCCATGCTGGAATCGGCGCGCATGTTGTTGTCTTTGGCAAGGCCGTTAAATGGCGTGACCAGGTCGTTGAAGAATCCGCGGTCGTAGGCGGCGGCCAGATTCTTGTGGCTGGCCAAAGCTAGTTCATCCTGAGCTTCGCGGGTGATGCCCCAGGCCTTGGTGGTCTGTGCCTGGTGATCGCCCATAGACAGTCCGGTACGCGGTTCGCCGGTACCTGGTGCGTTAGGTGCCAAGTGTGCAGGGCGAATTTTTGCAAGGGCAGCAAGCTTTGCCTTGGTGCTGCGTGCACGGGATAGCTCTAGCAGAATGCCACGCAGGGCTTCCGATACAGCAATTGGTGCGTCGGAAGTTGTGTCTACGCCACCACCAATTGCGGATTCAAGCTGACCAAGTTTGATCTTGTTTGCCAGGGAACCGATTGCTTCCATGCCGGTCGCGCAAGCCATCTGCACGTCGTAGGCAGGAGTTGCGTGGTCCAGGGAGGATCCGAGTACAGATTCGCGGATCAGGTTGAAGTCCTTGGAATGCTTTAGTACTGCGCCACCGCTGACGGCGCCGATGCGTTCACCCTGCAGTCCGAAGCGTGCAATCAGCCCTTCGAGTGCGGCGGTGAACATGTCTTGGTTTGATGCATTGACGTAGGCGGTGTTGGAACGGGCGAATGGGATACGGTTGCCACCGATGATCACGGCGTTGCGCGCAGACTGCTGGCTCATGTTCAAAAAGCTCCTACAAAGATTGTTGTGACACGTATTACTGTAACCAAGAGTACATGATACTCTGAGTTACGTGAACAAGATCACTGAAGTATTAGAAGGTGAAACAGACGGCCGGGCCGTCCGCTGGCAGGCGCATCGCACCGCTCGCCATGAGGAACTGCTTAAGTTAGCTCGTAAGGCCGTGCACAAGCTCGGCCCACAAGTTTCCATGGAAGACATTGCTAGCCACGCAAAGACCTCCAAGCCTGTCTATTACCGATACTTCGGTGACAAGGAAGGGCTACGCCAAGCGCTCAGCGCCAAGGTCATTAACGACTTCCGCGAAAGGGTTATCGCCGCAGCCCTGGCCAAGGACAAAGAACTCAGCTCCTTACACGCCATGGTTACTGCCTACCTTGAGCTGGCCACGAACAGCCCAAATCTGTATTACTTCGTCACAGGCGCACAGCGATCAGCGGATGATGAATCAGCCGGAGCACTCAACGACTTTTTCGATGAAGCCTCCTCTCTCATTAGCATTCGCCTGTTAAAGCTCTATGACGAAAAAGCCACCCCCGCTGCCTTGAGCCTTTGGCCCCGAGCAGCCTTGGGAATGGTTCGTGCAGCTGGAGAACAATGGCTTCGCCTACCCGCATCCGATTCAAAGCCGAGTCTCGAAGCGATGGCGCTCGAACTAACCAACTGGCTTGCCTACGGAATCACCTCAACTTCGGTAGAGATCAATGCCTAAAGATCGTAAAAACGAATTCACTGAATCATCAAGGAATGAAAGGTACGTCATGAGCGAGAACCGCATCAACGTCACTGCCCTGGCCGAACAGTTGCTTGGCCCCTACGCGGAAGTTCGCAAGGCTTCTCGCGCACGCGCCGCACGTCCAGATCTGCAGCGCGACCCATCATTGGCGATGGATGAGCACCGCGAACGCGTTCTGGGACAGTTGAGCTTGCTGGTTGAAGAAGAAGCTGTCCAGCGTGCCTTCCCGAAGAAGTTCGGTGGTTACGACGATCATGGTGGATCCATCGCTTCTTTCGAGGAGCTCGTGGCCGCAGACCCATCACTGCAGATCAAAGCCGGCGTCCAGTGGGGTCTTTTTGCTGGTGCCATACTTCACCTTGGTACCGAAGAGCACCACGCTAAGTGGCTCCCGGATGCAATGAACCTGCAGACGCCAGGCGCTTTCGCAATGACTGAAATTGGTCACGGCTCAGACGTGGCTGCAGTGGCCACCACCGCCACCTACGACGAAGCCACCGACGAATTTGTCATTCACACTCCGTTCAAGGCGGCGTGGAAAGAGTACCTTGGCAACGCAGCTTTGCATGGCAAGTCCGCAACCGTTTTCGCCCAATTGATCACCAAGGGCGTCAACCATGGCGTGCACTGCTTCTACGTTCCAATTCGCGACGAGCAGGGCAACTTCATGCCCGGCATTGGCGGCGAAGACGATGGACTCAAGGGCGGCTTGAACGGTATCGACAACGGACGCCTGCACTTCAGCAACGTACGAGTCCCCCGCACCAACCTGCTCAACCGGTACGGCAATGTCGACGCAGATGGAACCTACTCCTCCTCGATCTCTTCGCCGGGCCGCCGATTCTTCACCATGCTCGGCACCCTGGTCCAGGGCCGTGTTTCATTGGACGGCGCAGCGACCAGCGCATCGAAGATTGCTCTGCAGATCGCTGTCACCTACGGCAACCAGCGCCGTCAGTTCAATTCGACCTCTGATACCGAAGAGACCACGTTGCTTGATTATCAGCGTCATCAGCGCCGATTGATTACTCGCATCGCACGAACCTACGCCTCATCCTTTGCTCACGATGGTCTGTTGGACAAGTTTGATGCTGTCTTCTCCGGCCGCGCAGACAGCGATGATGATCGCCAAGATCTAGAAACGTTGGCGGCAGCGCTGAAGCCATTGAGCACTTGGGACGCGCTGGATACGCTTCAAGAGAGCCGCGAAGCTTGCGGTGGCGCAGGCTTTATCGCAAAGAACCGTTTCACCCAGCTCTACCAAGACCTAGACGTCTACGTCACTTTTGAAGGTGACAACAACGTGTTGCTTCAGTTGGTTGGCAAGCGTCTGCTGACCGACTACGCTTCGGAGTTCCGCAAGCTTGATAACGGTGCCATGGCGTTGTTCGCTGCTCGACAGGTTGGTACTACCGCACTGTACCGTTCTGGTCTACGCAAGGTTGGCCAAGCATTTGCGGATGCCTCTGACGAGCGTAAGAGCGCTAACTTCTTCAAGGATGCTGACAACCAGCGTGCGCTACTCACCGAACGCATCAATGCCAAGGTTGCTGAAGTAGCTAATGCGTTGCGTGCGGCTGGTAAGGACAAGGCCAAGGGTGCAGCAGCATTCAACGAGAATCAGGATCTGCTCATTTCTGCGGCACGAGATCACGGTGAGCTCTTGCGTTGGGAAGCATTCACAGCTGCACTGGCAAAGATCGAGGATCCAGCAACCCTAGAGGTCGTGACCTGGTTGCGCGATGTATTTGCGCTGACCTTGATCGAAGAGGATTTGGGCTGGTATTTGGCCAACGGACACCTGTCGATGCAGCGTGCACGCACCCTTCCCGGCTACCTCAACCGGTTGCTCGCCCGCCTACGTCCACACGCTCAGGACTTGGTGGATGCTTTCGGCTACACCCAAGACCACCTGCGTGCCGACATCTCCTCCGGTGGAGAAGCGCAGCGTCAAGACGAGGCGATGGAGTACTTCCGAGCTTTACGCGCCAGCGACAATGCTCCGATCAGTGAGAAGTCGCTAAAGAAGGCTTCTGTCTAAAGACAATAATGTGGCGTCCACACTCAAAATGAGTGTGGACGCCACATTTGTTTAAGCGATCTTCGCTGTTTAGGAAAGCCGTTGGGCCAGGGCAACAATTAGCCCCTCGGGTCCCCTGATGTAGGCCATCTTCCAGACACCCTCATATTCACCGAGACCGCCAATCAATGTATAGTCTTGTGCATCTAGCTCGGATATCACGGCCACGATGTCATCAACTTCAAAGGCAAGAGATCTCAGGCCTAGTTCATTAGCCATAGCGTACGGTTGTCCCGGGCCATGCTCCGGTTTCTCGAAGCTGGAAAGCTCAATACCTACCTCGCTGTCGGGGGCCTTGAGCATCAAGATATTCGTACGCGAATTGGGCACTCCGCTGACGGTTTCAAGAAATTCGCCTTCCAGTCCATCGGCTCGTCCTTCAATGCTCAGGCCTAGGCTCACAAAGAACTTAGCGACTTCATCGATATCCGCGACGGTGATACCAATGTGATCAAACCTCACGATGCGTGCCACGATAGAAAACCTTCCAATGCTCTGATTGCTAACAGCTGCTCATCTGGCTCCAGGCTAGAGGTAAAGGCTATCTAGCGGGAAGCTCCTTAAGAACCTGAGCTACTCTTTCTCGTTGTTCAGAGTTTAGCCCTTGAACTGGTAGCGGAAGGCAATTGTGGTTCACCAGTTTGAGGTGTTCGGCGATGGCTGCAGTTACCCTCAGGCTGCCACCGAATTCAGCAAACAGTTCCCATATTGGATTCAGCTGACCCGAAAGTTGCAGGGCCACTTCATCATCCTGAGATTGCGCTGCTCGTGTAATGGCAAGCGCCGGTTCCGGAAGCGTTCCGCCTATGACGCAGTACCACGCGTCGCAGCCAGCAATCAGCCCAGCAGCTCCAAATCCATCACCGGAGACCCCGATGCTCACGTGCTCCGGAATCACCTTTCGGACCGCAGACACATGGGCTTTCGCAGCGACAGGGTCGGTGGGCACCCCTGGAATCTTGATTGATGCGATCCCCGGTAGTGCAGCTATGCGCGCATAGAGTTCGATACTGAACTCGAAGTGAGTTGTGCCGGGATTGTCGTAAACAACCACAGGTAACTCACTGTGCTCCGTGGCAGCTCGGAACAGGTCAAATACCTCATCGTCACTCAGCTTTTGATAGCCCACTGGCGCCAAAAGTACGCCGGCGGCACCAGCGGCTTTTGCGTCATCGATGTGTTCAAGTACGTGGGCCGTCCGTATCGCACCGACGCCTACAAGCACAGGAACGTTGCCGGCATGTTCGACTGCTAAGCGCGCTACGCGAGCGCGTTCTTCACGGCTCAGATACATATAGGATCCGGTGGATCCTAGCGCGGTAATCGAGTCAACGCCGGCCTTGTTCAATCGTTGAATCAGCTTCGTGAATGATCCTTCATCCACTCGTTCATCCTTCATCGGGGTAAGTGGGAATGCGCTCAGACCGGTGAACAGTTTCAATGTGACTCCAATAGTTGGCTAGTGAATTTATCATGACAGACGAAGGTGCAAAATACGTCTAACGCACCTAGCGTCGAAGGAACGTAGATTTAGGATCAGAGTTTCTGGTGCGGACTGCCAGCAACGCGCACGCAATGACTGCGAGTCCTCCGGAGAGGGTTTTCCAACCGATATGTTCGCCCAGTAATAGAGCAGCCCAGCCCATCGTCATGACTGGTTGAGCCAATTGAACCTGGCTGACCGTCGACATTGGCCCAATAGCCAGACCGCGGTACCAGGCCACAAATCCGAGGAACATGCTTACAATGCCCAGATAGGCAAAGGAACCCCAACTCGAAATTCCACCGGCAGGAATACTGTTGCTCAAACTGATGGCGGTCAGGGTAACCATCATGGGGCAGGCGAGCACCAAGGCCCACGAAATTGTTTGCCATGATCCTAGTTCTCTGGAGAGCAGTCCGCCTTCTGCGTAGCCGATGGCACAAACGATCACCGCGATAATGAGCAGAATATCTGCGCTTTGTAGGCCGGCTATTCCTCCTCCATTAATGGCGGCGAACACGACTGCAACGACGGCACCAAGTCCCGCGGCCAGCCAGAAAGGCAATCTAGGTCGTTCCTTGGTTCGCAGTACCGATGCAACAGCTGTTGCTGCTGGGAGAATTGCGGTGACAACAGCACCATGGCTGGCCGGGACCGAGGTTAATGCAAACGACGTCAACAGAGGAAAACCTGCGACTACGCCCAGGGCTACAACACTCAGTCTGGCCCACTGTGTGCGGTTCGGAGGCCTTTGCCCAGTGAGTAAAAGTGCCGCCGTGGCCAAAATTGCGGCAATAACAGCTCGGCCAGATCCGACAAACAAGGGATCCATGCCTCCGTCCGAAACAGCGATTCGGGTGAATGGGACGGTGAGCGAGAAGGCGCAGACGCCAGCTATGCCCCAGATCAAACCCGCTGAGGTCCCCAGTAGCGGTTGAGGCGTTTTCAGAGTAGCGGTACTATTGTCTTTCATGATTAACAGTAGCAGTGAACGGCTTGTCTCGAAACTGCGTGAGTGGATTTCCACTGCACCAACCGGCGCCCAGCTTCCCTCCACCCGCCAACTTGTTGCGGACTACGAGCTAAGCCCGGTGACGGTTCAAAAAGCCTTACGCACTCTCATCACTCAAGGGCTGATTGAGTCACGCCCGGGTATTGGAACCTTCGTGCGCTCTATCCCGGTACCCCGACCAAACGACTACGGATGGCAGACCGCAGCATTGGGCGCTACGCGCAATCATTTGCCTCAGGTACATCCGAGCCAACGGGTGTTGCCCAATGATGTCATCGCTCTTCACTCGGGTTATCCAGACCGTGAATTGTTGCCCCAGAGATTAGTGAAGTCGGCCTTCGCGCGAGTAGCACGCACCGAGTCGGTACTGCTGCGTACCGAGCCGGCAGGTCTTCCCGAGCTACAAGCATGGTTCGCTTCCGAACTAAACGAACACCTGCTTCCCGGACTGAGCGCGCCCACTGCCAGAGATGTTGTCATTTTGCCTGGAAGCCAAAGCGGACTGGGCTCTATCTTCCGTGCGTTGGTCGGTGAGGGCGAACCAATGCTCATCGAATCCCCCACCTACTGGGGCGCCATTATGGCTGCAGCACAAGTCGGTGTGAGCTTGGTGCCGGTCCCAACTGGGCCTAACGGGCCAGACACCGACGAACTGGATCGTGCCTTGGAGCGCACTGGGGCACGGGCTTTTTACGCTCACCCGAATTTTGCAAACCCCACAGGGGCACAGTGGTCCCCTTTGGTGTCCGAACGTGTTTTAGAGATTGTTAAAGCTCGTGGCGCTTTTCTGATCGAAGATGATTGGGCCAAGGACTTCGGGATTTCCACCGAGTCTTCGCCCATGGCCGCCCGCGATGACACGGGGCACGTGGTTTATCTGCGTTCTCTGACCAAGAGTGTCTCCCCGGCGGTGCGCGTGGCCGGGCTGATCGCTCGCGGTCCGGCACGTGATCGGATTTTGGCAGATAACCAGGCACAGTCAATGTACGTCAGTGGCCCGTTGCAGGCGGTGGCCTTGGATGTTGTTACCCAGCCGGGGTGGGGCACGCACCTGCGTTCATTGCGCCAGCAGTTGACCAATAGACGAGATCAACTGATCAACGCGCTCCACCGGCACGTCCCCGAAGCTCACCTGCAGTCCGTTCCGCCTGGCGGATTAAACCTTTGGGTGCAGTTACCCGATGGCACCAACTTGCGGCAGTTGGAACAAGACTGCGAAACGCGCAAGTTGGCCATTGCTGCGGGTGGAAGCTGGTTCCCTGCCGAAGAATCTGGACAATTTTTGCGTCTCAACTATTCGGGGCCAAATCCTGGCGCCTTTGATGAAGGCGCCAGAATTCTCGGCGAAGCCCTGCGTAGTCAGTACGGCTAAGCCAGCCCGTCGACCTCAACCAGCCCGCGACGGGTAGGCACCGGAGCCACGTGGGTGCCGTTGGCGGCCACGCGCTGCACCGAGAGCAAACGCAAGCCCTGGCCTTGGGCGGTCTGCAAGATCCACGGGCCAACCATCAAGTACTCGTGATCGTTCTGCGCTTCAGTAACGACGCCGGTGACAACAAAATCGCCATAAGGGTTCTGGCTGAAGGAGGCAACAACCAAGTCTCCGTGGGAAAGCTGGGCGACCTCGATATCTTCTGGCGCAAAGTCGCCTTCAAAAATGGCGGGGAAAGCGCGAACGTCCTTATCTGGCTGACGCTGCATCACTTCTGCACCGTCAGTGTCCTTGGCTTTTTCTTGGCAGCGGCAGCGTTGAGCCCGCCTACCATCACGTCGTCAAGAACCGTTGCGTGCGCGGCACCTGTAATCAGGAAGTTGCCGAATCGAGTGGTTTTGTAGAGTACGGAAAGGACGTCGCCGGCCTCAACGTCACCAAACGCGGCTTTCATACCGGCTACATCGCGCTTGCTTGGGCCTTTGATGAAAGCGTCCACTGGTTTTCTCCGATCGTGCAGGAATAAGGTTCTGCGCTTAAGCCTAGGTCAGTTCCTAGTCTGCACGAAACGAGAGACACCAAATTGGAACTAGCCTCGCATCGCTTGATCAAACCAGCCGGTGATGCTGGCCGGATGGGTGATAGCAGTGCCGACAACCACCGCAAAAGCACCGGCATCAAGTGCTGATTTAGCTTGTGCTGGAGTGTGGATCCGTCCCTCAGCGATCAGTGGACGGCCCAATTGCGCCCCGGCGATCTGCGCCAACAGTTCTAGATCTGGGCCTTCGGTCTTTTCTCGTTCGCCGGTGTAGCCGGCCAGTGTGGTTCCGATCAGATCGGCCCCGGCCTCGGCCGCCTCCAATGCATCATTTAGTGAGCCGCAGTCAGCCATCACCAAGGCACCGGTACGTTCATGCACCGCGGTAATCGTTTCAGTAAGTGATTTTCCGTCCGGACGCTCACGCGACGTGCCATCCAAGGCAACAATATGCGCTCCTGCGTTTGCCACAGCCAATGCGTGGTGGATGGTGGGAGTGATAAATACGCCTTCGTGTCCATCCTTGAACAGACCAATCACCGGGACTTCAACGGCTGAGCGGGTGAACTGAATATCAGCTATGCCTTGAACTCGCACCGCCGCGGCACCACCGATGACCGCTGAGGCAGCCACCTGCGCCATGATCTGTGGATTACGCGTCGGCTCCCCCGGATATGCCTGAGCCGAGACGATCAATGATCCACGTAGTTTTTCTAGGTCCGTCGCTGATAACAACAACTTTTACTCCTCTAACTTTCTGTCCAGAACAGGCTTGCTGCTCCGATAAGTGCTGCGTCAGTTCCGAGTTTGGCGACGCTCAGTTCGGTGCCGCTGACAAGATTGATGGCGCTAGCCGCGAAGCCTGCGCGCAGCCCATCCCACCAGATGTCGCCGGCTCCGGCCATGCCACCGGCAATGATGATCCTTTGCGGATCAAGAACGTTGGCCAGAGAACCAGTGGCGCTTCCGGCCGCTAATCCCCCGATGTACAAGGCTTTATGTGCCTGTTGATCTCCGGAGTTGGCCAGCGTGGTCACTGCTTTAGTGTCACCAACGTCAGGGTTGTTGGCCAAGCGCTAATAGTGCCGATAGATTCCTGGTCCTGCAGCGATTGCTTCAACATGGCCAAACCGACCACAAGAACATTCAAGTCCCGCGGCGTAGGGCGAATCGATATGACCCATGTGGCCAGCTACGTGATGGAATCCGCTGACTAATTGCCCTGAGGTGAAAAACGCACCACCGATGCCGGTGCCAACGGCCAGCAGCATGACCGAGTCGGCTCCTTGGCCTGCGCCGAATCGAGCTTCGCCTAAACCGTGCGCATGGACGTCGTTGACGGCGCGCACTTCTAGCCCGGTAGCGTCACCCAGAGCGGCCGACAGATCTGTTCCAGCCCAGCCTAGAATCGTATCGGTTGCCGAAACCACCTTCGCAGTGTGTGGATCGATGACCCCGGCGGATCCAATACCTAGTCCAACAGGCACGCTGTCACAGTGCGACTGCCGTTGAGCAACTACTGAATCCATGGCCTCAATTATTGCCGTAGATCCAGCTTGCGCTGGGGTGGGAAGTTGGGCACGAAAGCCAGTACTGCCATCGGGGTGGACTACGGCACCGGCGATTTTTGTGCCGCCTACATCTAAGGCCAGCACTGCGCCGGTGCCGCTGTGTTTTTCTTGCACTGGTTTTGAACCTACTTGACAGCCACGGCCAGCAGGCCGGTTTCGGCAAGGATCTCGCGGATCTTCGCCGCTTCACTTTCGTCCAGGTTCACCATTGGTGCGCTCATCGCATTGGAGGAGATGACACCCAGTTCTACCAATGCGGTCTTGAACGCGCCCAGCCCGGCTGCGCCAGGAGAGACTCGTGATGCATCCGGGGTGTAAACGATGTCAAAGACTCGTGCGAGGCGATCCTGTTCGGCGGCAGCTTCAGCCCACGAACCCGCCTGGGCAAGATCAAAGAGGCGACGGTAACCGGCCGGGTCGACGTTTCCAAGGCCAGGGGCAACGCCGTGTGCCCCACCCAAGAGTGCGCCATCCACAACAACTTCGTGTCCGGTGAAGACCGAGAACCCCTGGACATGCTTGGTGGCCAGGATCAGCTGGCGGAAGGATACGTCGTCGCCTGAGGAGTCCTTAACACCAACGATGGCACCGGATTCAGCAAGACGAATTGCCACATCCAATGGCAGCTTGTGGTGCGTACGAACTGGCACGTCGTAGGCGAAGATAACGACCTTCAGCGCTTCGTGAATTGCGGTGAAGTGAGCTTCGATTTCTGAACCGTTAGCGATGGCGTAGAACGGTGTGGTCACTACCAAGGCGTCGGCGCCCAAAGCGATGAGTCGGGAGCCTTCGTCGATTACGCGAGCGGTGGTCTGTTCGCTGGCACCAACCAGTACCGGAATTCGTCCTGCATTGGTGGCAACGATCTGGCGCAATACGCTATCGCGTTCACTATTGGTCAGGTATGGGACTTCGCCCGAGGAGCCAAGCACAAACAGCCCGCTGACTCCACCCTTGATGAGGTGCTCAACTACGGCGTCCAGGCCAACAGTGTCAATGCTTCCGTCGGCAGTGCGTGGGGTAACTACCGGTGGGATGACGCCGGTGTATTTTGGATTATTCTGATAAGCCACGGAAATCGGATCTTTCTTCTGAAGCCTGCGTTAGGCAGGCTATGGATTTTAGTGTTCCAGCAGGGCCGGAGCGGCACCCAGCAAAGTGCGGGTGTAGTCATTGGTTGGTGAATCGAAAACTTGCGCAGCGTCGCCGCGTTCAACGATTTCTCCGGAATTCATCACGCAAATTACGTCGGAGACGTAGCGGACAGTTTGAATGTCGTGAGAAATGAAAACCATGGCCAAGTTCAGCTGGGTTTTCAGATCTGTTAGCAAATTCAGTACCTGAGCACGCACCGAAACATCTAGTGCGCTGGTAGGTTCGTCAGCCACGATAACGTCCGGTTCCAAGGCCAAGGCTCGTGCGATAGCTACACGTTGGCGCTGGCCTCCAGAGACCTGACTAGGTAGCGCAGAGGCAGCCGAGGCAGGCAGGCCTACCACGTTCAGCAGCTCCAACGCCTTGGCTTGGCGGGATTTGTCATTGCCGATTCCATGTACGCGCAGTGGATCGGTGAGCGTATCCATAATGGACATGCGCGGATTCAACGCGGTGGCGGGATCTTGGAAGACCACGCCTACCGAACGGCCAAAGGCCTTTCGTCCGGCCGCGTTGCGCTTTGCCACCACTTCACCGTTGAACAGCACCTTGCCCCTGGTTGGTTCTTGCAGCCCAACTAGTACGGAGGCCAAAGTGGACTTCCCACAGCCGGATTCGCCCACGATGCCCACGGTCTGTCCGCGGTGCACCGTAAAGTTCACACCGTTCACGGCCTTCACCAAACGCGGGCTGAAAAGTTTTCCGCCACGAATCTTGTGGTGCACGTGAATGTCTTGCAGTTCGATGACTGGAACTTGACTCATTTCGCTGCTCCTACTTCTTTCACTATGGCTCGCCCATCGGTGTTCGCTTCCCGCAGCCACCGGCACAAAGGACAAGTGACGGGATGGATCCGCGTCTTCACGTAGGGATCGCTCCGCAAAGCGGTCGCCGTCAGCAAAGTCGTACGGGCTTGGCACGGTCCCAGGAATCTGGTGCAGGCGCTCGGACTGCGATTCAATGGACAGTACCGCTCCAAGCAAACCGCGAGTGTATTCGTGGTGCGGGTCTTTGAGTACATCGCTAATCGGACCGGATTCAACTACCTGTCCGGCGTACATGACAGTCACGCGGTGCGCCAGCGAAGCGACGAGGGCCAAGTCGTGTGAAACGAAGACCATAGCGAAGCCCAATTGCTCACGTAGCTCGTTGAGCAGTTCCACAACCTGCTTCTGAACGGTGACGTCCAGTGCGGTGGTCGGTTCGTCGCATACCACCAGTTTCGGGCTGCGCGAGAGTGCCATAGCGATCAAGACGCGCTGACGCTGACCGCCGGAGAGCTCGTGAGGGTAGGAACGCAGGGTGCGCTTGGCATCAAGCTTGACCAGGTTCAGCAGTTCTTCTGGGCTCTTGCGTCCGCCACGCTTGGTCAGCTGTCGCAGCTGGTCACCAACAAGCATGGATGGGTTCAAGCTAGAGAGGGCATCTTGGTAGACCATGGCGATTTGTTCACCACGAAGGCCCTTGTAGACCTTGTCATCGCCAGCCAGGGTCCCACCATCGATGGTGGCGGGAAGCAGTTCTTTGCCGTCGAAGGTGATTGAACCGCTCAGCTTTGCACTCTTACCGAGCAGACCCATGATAGCCAGCGAGGTAATGGACTTGCCACAGCCTGATTCGCCAACCAACGCCATGGTTTCGCCTTCGCGTACCGAGAAGGAGACGTTCTGCACGATTGGTGTATCCCCATAACGTTCGGGGAAGCGAATGGACAGATTCGAAACTTCCAAGATGGTGCGTGGGACCCCGTTGGAGGTGTCTAGAACCAAACGATCATTGCGCTTGGCTTCGGCTACCGAGAGCAGATCCAATTCAGTCCGCAGGCGTTCGCTGGCAGCACCGTCCATGGTTGGGCGGGCTTTTTGAACTGCCGGTTGATCCGACTTCGGCTTTGCCCCTGAACGCTTGGAGTTCACCAGAGCATCGGTCATGCCTTCAGCCAGAATGTTCAGCGCCAAAACCGTCAACAAGATCACCAGACCGGCAAAGGTGGTAGCCCACCAGGCACCGTTGAGTACCAGGTTGCGACCCTAAGAGATCACATTGCCCCAGCTTGGTGCCGGGTCCTAGATGCCCGCGCCAAGGAAGGACAGCGAAGCTTCCAGGATGATCGCGTCGGCAACCATCACGGTGGCAAAAACAAGTACCGGTGCCGCACAGTTACGCAATACGTGCTTGCCGAGGATGAAGAATCGTCCAGCACCAATCACTCGTTCTGCGCGAACATAGTCTTCGCCCCATTGGGCCAATACGTTCGCTCGAACAACACGGGCGATCTGTGGGGTGTAAATGATGGCGATAGACAAGATGATCACCGGCAGAGTATTTCCCAGTGATGCCAGCAGTGCAGCGGCACGGGCGATGCCCGGGAATGCCATGACCATGTCCATGATGCGCATGATGGTTTCATTAGCCCACTTAGCGCTTGTTGCAGCCAGCGCTCCGAGCAGTCCACCAAGGACCAGCGCCAAGGCCACGGAGCCCAAGCCGACAATCAAGGATGCTTGGGCACCGTAGAGCAAGCGCGAGTATATATCTCGGCCGAGTCGGTCGGTTCCGAAGAAGTGTTCTGCACCCGGCTTTTGGGCTGGAATGCCGGTATCTAGCGGATCATGCGGAGCAATCAGCGGTGCAAAGACCGCCAAGACTGCAATGATCAGCAAGAAGGCCAGAGCTATTTTTGAGCCAATTGGCAGCGCTTTGAAGCGTGCGCCGCCGCTGGAGAGTCGAGTGACCAGGTTGTTGCGTGGAGCCCATGATGGTCATCGCTACACCGTCCTAATACGTGGGTTGATCAGCAAGTAGAGCAGGTCAACGATGGTGTTGACCAGAACGAAGGTCAGCGCAATGGTCAGGGTGACTCCCTGAACTAGGCTGGTGTCCTTGTTGGTAATGCCGTTCATGATCAGCTGCCCCATACCCGGAAGCGAGAAGATCATTTCAATGACTACTGCACCGCCCAGCAGGTAGCCGATTCGCAGGCCTAGAACGGTTACCGGGGTGACCAATGCATTGCGTAGCACGCTGCAGGAGATCACTTCACCCCGAGGCACACCGTTACCAATGGCGGTTCGCACATAATCGCGGTCAAGTTCTTCGACCATCGAGGTACGAACCACGCGGGTCAGGGATGCGGAAACGGGGATTGCCAAGGCCAAGGCCGGCAGGATCATGTGCATGAACCAGGTGCCCAAACCGGAGCCGGCGGCAGCCGCACCACCGGATGGAAGCAGCGGGTTTTTACCCAGTGCGAACCACTGGATTAACAGGATGCCAAGCCAGAATGATGGGGTGGCGATGGCTGCAATGGAGAAAATTCGGACTACTTGATCCGGCCAGCGGTCACGGTATAGAGCTCCGAGCAAACCGAATGCCAGCGAGATAATCACGGCAATGATCACACCGAGAAAAGTTAGCTGCAAGGTCAGCGGGAAGGCCTTTGCGATCATTGCTGATACGGACTGGGCCGGCGGCGTGGTGACACCAAAATCAAAACGGATCAGTTGTCCGATGAATTTGAAATACTGGATGATCAACGAGTCATTCAGGCCCCGCTCTTCGCGGTAGGCCTCTTTGGCCGCCTCTGATGCGCTGTCGCCCAAGGCGTTGGTGGCTTCATCGCCTGGGGCAAGCTTCATGATGATGAAGACCAAGGCTGAGATGCCTAGGATCATCACCGGCAGTGCAGCAAGGCGACGTAATAGCAGGTTGAGGAAATTCCCCATGAAATAACTCCGTTGGTTATCGAAGCGTGCAGTTCAATGTGCCAGTAGTTTCCGGTCCGCACCACGATGATTCGGGGTGCGGACCGGAGCTATGGGCCAGCTAGGCTTTTCGGTTGACGCCGACGAACGAGATGCCGGTCGTAGGCAATGGTTGGAAGCCTTCCAGCGCATTTTCGTCCCAAGCCGAAGGCAACTGACGGTGAAGGATTGGGTACAGGGGAACCTGATCGGCAACAATATTGATTGCCTTGCCCCACGCTTCCATGGCCTTATTGTTGTCTTCGGTCTTGATAGCCGCGTCAAGCTGCTTTTGCAGTTCCTTGTACTCCGCGGTGTCGCTCCAGCGGAAGCGAGCCTTTGGCCAGACTTCGCCTCGGTAGAACCAGCTCAACAAGAGGTCCAGGTCGTTGCCGAAGACCGAAGGGTCACCAGGGGCCGCGACAACACTGAACTTTCCGCTATCAACGTTGTCGGTATACAACGCACCGGACTGCAGGTTTTTCATCGTGACCTTGACGCCCGGAATCTTGTTCCAAGATTCGAGGATCAGCGGGGCAATGTCTTTGACCCACGAGGTGTCGGTGGTGAGTAGCTCAAATTCGAGCTTGTCCACACCAGCTTCCTTAAGCAGTTTGGCTGCTTTTTCTGCATCATGGGAGTACACGGTGGAAGCCTTGATGTACCGTGGGTGGCTTTCTTGCATGTATGAACTTGCCGGCTTCGCTTTGCCCAACAATGCGGTGTTAATGATTGACTCGGTGTCCAAGGCGTAGTGCAGTGCCTGGCGTACCTTCGGATCGTTGAACGGCTTCTTGGAGCAGTTGAACATCAAGAACAAGAGGCCGAAGGAATCCGCGGTCTTCACAGTGACCTTGGAAGCCAGACGGTCCATATCTAGGTATGGAACATCTTCAATAGCCTGGACACGGCCAGATTCCATTGCGGTGACGCGAGCGGCAGCATCCGAGAGCAGGTACCAGGTCATGCCACTAGCGGTAGCTGCGTACTTGCCGTTGTAACCGTCAAACTTCTCAAAGACAATCTTGTCGTCTTTGGTGGCCGAGACGAACTTGTACGGACCACTGCCCACAGGCGCAGCATCGAAGGCTGCCTGATCCTTAGAAGCAACAGACTTAGGAACAACCTTGACCACCGAGATGCGCGTGGCAAAGAGTGGGAAGGCATAGTTCAGCTTGAACGTCACTGCCGTCTTGCCCTTAGCCTTGACCGACTTGATGAAAGGGATGAACTGAGCAAAGAGCGACGCGTTCTTGGTATCCAGCACGCGTTCGAATGAGTAGACAACGTCTTCAATAGTGACCGGGTCACCATTATGGAACTTCGCACCCTCGCGCAGTTCCACTTCCCAAGTAGTGTCGTCAACTTGCTTTGGGCCGGCTGCAGCCAAGGCGAGGAATGGCTCGCGAGTGGCCGGGTGAAGATCAACTAGACCCTCAAAGATGTGCATGTTGGCCGCAAATGGAGTTGCGCCCGAAGATGTCATCGGATCAAAGCCGGTGGAAAGTGCGTACGACATGCCGGCTTCAATAGTTCCGGTGCCGGCGCCAGTGCCGCCTCCGGTACTAGTGGAAACCGAGGAACAAGCCTACAAGCTGGCAGAAAATGCTGCCGCAGCGCCGACCATTCCGGTGAATCGAAAAAATCTCGACGTGCAAAGGGCTTATTGGCTACTTCTTTTAGCGCCATCGGTGCCAACTCCAAGGTCAAAAGTGCATGTTGTAGGACGTAGGATGTCCCATCTATGGTTTAGACTGTAGTGCGAGACACACCCTATGGTCAACTACTTCACAATTTTTAAATTAGCACCCAAGGACAACGGAGGATCCATTGAGCACTCCACCTGTACGCCGGCCAGATGCACGCGCCCGACTACGCACCCTGACCAACGACATCACAACTCTGATCCTTGATCGCGGCTTGTTGCCCGGCGACCCGATGCCGACAGAACAAGAACTGATGGCTGAGCTTGGCGTAGGACGCAACTCGCTGCGCGAGGCGGTCAAGGTTCTCCAAGCACTAGGCATTGTTGATACCCGCCATGGGTTTGGCATGTTTGTAGCCAAGGAAAACCTCAACGCATTGCAGGAGTCCCTAGCCTTCCGTGGACAGCTTTCTCTCCGGCATCACGGGCACGAAGCCAACGAACTGGTGGACGTGCGCCAAGCACTAGAAACGGGACTGATCGGATTGGCCATTCAGTCGGTGACCAAAGAGCATTTGCAGGCACTAGAGCAGGTAGTCACCGAGATGGAAGCTCACGCCGAACGCGATGAGACCTTTGTTGAACAAGACAAGGCTTTTCACCGCATCCTCTTTGAACCGCTAGAAAATCAGCTTTTGACCAATCTCCTCGGAGTGTTTTGGGACGTCTATCGGACCATCTACGATGCCATCGATACCGACACGGAAATCACCCAGCCAGCCAAGACGGCACAGGATCACCGAGATATCCTCGACGCCGTTCGCAGCCGTGACGTGGGTACTGCCCGGTCATTGATTTCAGAACACTTCAACGGGATCCGCGCCTTGCTGGCCAAACGCGCCTCTGAGTAAGAAGACCAAGCGAATTAGTAAACTCCGCAAGGTCTCAAACATTCATTTCACAGCTAAGCTGGGATGGTGGACACACTAGAACGCTACGCACCCAATGAAAATCTAAGACGCGACGAGGCGGCTTGGCGCGCTGAAAACATCACTTGGCACTTCGCTGAAGTTCAACTGGACTTAGGCAACGCGAGTGATCCTTCCGCGCTCAGTTTCACCTCGATTACTACCTTAAACTTCTCCTCAAAACGAGCCGATACCTTCCTCGACTTCATTCACGAGTCCGTTCAAGAAGTCCTGGTTAATGGAACGGCTATTGATCTTTCCAGCGCGGTACTCGATGCTCGTATCTACCTGGATACCTTGCGCACCGATGCGCCCAACACCGTGAGGATTACCGGTCAGGCACTGTACTCTCGCTCCGGCGAAGGATTACACCGCTTTGTTGATCCCCAAGACGGGGAAACCTACCTCTATACCCAATTTGAGCCTTCGGAGGCTCGGCGGGTTTTCGCCTGCTTCGAACAGCCAGATCTGAAAACCAGTTTCCGCTTCACCCTCACCGGCCCCTCGGCATGGCATTTGGCTAGCAATCAGCCAATCGTTGACGAAGTGTTTAACGACGACGGCACCAAAACAGTGGCATGCTCCCCCACTCCACCGATCTCCAGCTACATCACTGCAGTGCTGGCTGGTCCGTACCATGTGGAACGTGCGGAGCATGTCCAAGAATTGCCCGACGGAGAAGAATTGGTTATCGAAATGGCAGCTACCTGCCGTGCCTCGTTAGCCGAACACTTTGATGGCCAAGAGATTCTAGAGCTGACCAGCCGCGGACTGGATTACTATCATGAGCTGTTTGCTTACCCTTACCCGTGGGGCAAGTACGACTCGGCGTTCGTGCCTGAATACAACCTCGGCGCCATGGAGAACCCTGGCTTGGTGACGTTCACTGAAAGCTACGTTTTCACTTCGCACGCTACCGAGGCTCAATACGAGCAGCGCGGCAACACCATCATGCATGAGATGGCGCATATGTGGTTTGGCGACCTGGTCACCATGAAGTGGTGGGACGACTTGTGGCTCAAGGAGTCATTTGCTGATTACATTGGCACCCTGGCCAATGACGAAGCCACCGACTTCACCACCGCTTGGACCACCTTCGCGGCCCGCCGCAAGGCGTGGGCCTACGTGGCCGATCAGATGCCAACGACGCACCCAATCGTTGCGGACATCCCTGACCTTCTGGCTGCCGACCAGAACTTCGATGGCATTACTTATGCCAAGGGAGCCAGCGTCCTCAAACAGCTCGCGGCCTTTGTCGGCGCAGAAGCTTTCCGCGATGCAGCACGTTCCTACTTCCGTAAGCATGCCTACGCAAATACTTCGCTTGAAGATTTCCTTCAGGCCCTTGAATCTGCCAGTGGTCGCGATATGCGCCAGTGGGCCGACGCATGGTTAAAGACCAGCGGAGTACCAAAGCTCAAGATCAGTTACAGCACCGATGAGCAAGGCTTCATTTCAGCGGCTCAGTTAGAGCAATTTGGCACAGATCCCATTTCCGGTCAGCGGATCATCCGTCCGCATGTGCTCAGCGTTGGCGCGTACGAACTTCGTGAAGGCAAACTGGTACGTACCGATTCTGTCCCGGTAGAACTCACAGGCCAGGCCGTGGCCCTTGATTTCCTGGTGGGCCGAAAAGTTCCTGATCTGCTATTGCCCAACGATGGTGACGAGACCTACGCGCTCATCGAATTTGATGCTGCTTCTCGTTCCACTTTGCTCAATAACCTTTCGGGCCTGACCGACTCGCTTCCGCGAGCAACCTGCTGGGCTTCACTATGGGACGCAGTGCGCTCGGCGACCTTGGACGCACAGAGCTACGCCAAGGCCATTTTGGCTCACGCACATACGGTTACCGATGCCGGTGTATTCACCGTGCTGACCAACCAGTTGGTTGATTCCATCAGCAAGTACGTTGCTCCTGAATTGCGCGTCGAGCTTCGAAGTGAAGCCGTTGAGGTACTCACTGGTTGGCTCGCCATCTTTGAACCGGGCAGCGATCAGCAGACGACCACCGCGCGAATCTTGACCCGGCTCGCGCGATCCGGAGTTGCCAACGAGGTTATTGATGCGTTCCTGGGCGAACAGCCTAACCGTCTGCAGGTAACTGTCGATGAGCAGCTGCTCTGGAACTCGTACGTTGCTCTGGCAGCATCGGGTCGGCTGGATGCATCAGCTGAAGCCCAAATGCATGCCGTGGCCAAAGCGAACCCAACAAGTATTGCGCACAACGCGGTACGTACGGCACTAGCTGCGCGACCAGACGCACAGGTGAAGGAATCTGCCTTCGATACCGTACTCATGGCTCGCGACGAGAAGTCAGAACTGTCCAATGACGCTCTCTCCGCCACAGCCTTGGGATTCTCGCTGGGTTCGGCTTCTCTGCTGGCCCCATTCGAGTCTCGTTTCTGGGCAGCTATCTTGCCCGTCTTTGAAACGATGAGCATGGAATTCGCAACCCGAGTGATCGAGGGCCTGTTCCCTGGACATCAGGACTTGGATGGCTCGGTAGAACAGAATCAGGCATTAGCCTGCGCCACAAAATGGCTAGAAGATAATGCTCAAGCTCCTACAGCACTGAAGCGAATCCTTTTGGAAGAGCGTGCTGAGTTGGAACGCTCGCTGAATGCTCAGGCGTTCAGTCGCACCAGCCGGTAGGTCCACAACACAGGAGCCCGGACTCTTGGATGATTATTTCATCCGAGGGTCCGGGCTCCTTGTCTGCCTGTACCAATACGGTTATGGAACGCGGGCAGTCCACTGCTCGGTATCAAATTTGGTCTCGGCCAGCTTCTTGGCTGCAGCGCGAGTTTCCTCGTCAAGTTGCGCAGGCTTGGCACCAGTTCGCTTTGCGAAGGTATCCATCATGACCTTGATGATTTCCAAACGGTCCAGCTCTGTTTGGGACTTCAAGGGATCTACTCGCTTTACCGCTGACGTAATCCCCTTGTCCGAAATTTTCTCACGGCCAATGCGCAGCACCTGAGTCATCTTTTCAGCATCAATGTCATAGCTCATCGTGACGTGATGCAGCATAGCGCCGTTGGCCAATCGCTTTTGAGCGGCACCGCCGATTTTCCCGGTCTGGGTGGCAATGTCATTCAGAGGCTTGTAGTGAGCTTTAAGTCCAATGCTCTCCAACGCTTCCATCACCCAAGCATCCAGGTACGGGTATGAATCGGCAAAGCTCATGCCGTCAACTAGGGACTCTGGGGCGTAAAGCGAGTAGGTGATGCAGTTGCCCGCTTCCATGAACATCGCACCGCCACCGGAAATGCGGCGCACAACCTTGATGCCATAGTTTTGTGCTTGTTCCATATCCACTTCGTTTTTCAGTGACTGGAAGGAGCCGATAACTACTGCGCCTTCGTTCCAGTCCCAGAAGCGAATGGTTGGTTTACGCACACCTTGAGCGATTTGCCGGGTGAGGACTTCGTCGAGAGCTACTTGTTCAGCAATCGGGATGATCTCTGGACCCAGCACTTCCCACTGGTGGTCTTCCCATTTGGTTGCGTGGCCGAGAGCTCGACGAACCACTCGCGCCACGGCATCTGCATCAAATCCGAACATGACTGCGCCGGTCCGCAGGTTCTTGGTGACTGCATCCCTAATGGTGCTGTGGCTGGCGTCTGTTGGCAGGCCCAGCACCGCTGCATTGAGGTCTTCTAACGCTTCATCAGGTTCTAAGAAGAAGTCACCGTTGAGTGAAACGTCGGTGATCTTTCCATCTTTGCTATCGAGATCTACAACGACTAATTTGCCACCGACAACCTTGTATTCACCATGATGCATCATGCCACTAGTCTATCCCTGACCACCGCTTTCCACAGCGCACGAGCGTGCAGATCACAGAATCAGCGAATCCTGAATTAAGGGCTGAAAATCGTCGCGTTAAAGCAAAACGACGTGCTTCCAAAAATGGAAGCACGTCGCATAAAGCTTGCGAGGGGCGAAGTATTACTTCTTGCCGCCGAAGCCCTTGAAGCGGGCGTTGAAGCGCTCGACACGACCAGCGGTGTCCATGATGCGCTGCTTACCGGTGTAGAACGGGTGCGAAGCAGCCGAGATTTCAACGTCAATCACTGGGTAAGTGTTGCCGTCTTCCCACTCGATGGTCTTGTCCGAAGTTGCGGTCGAACGGGTCAAGATCTTTTCGCCGGATGCCAGGTCGTTGAAAACCACAGCGGCGTACTTTGGATGGATATCAGCTTTCATAGCTATACACCTTTATGTTAATTGGCCACTGGATTTTGCCAGCAGCTACCTACTCGGAAATTTAGTCATATGCAGCAGAGATCATTGAAGAACTCGAAACACACAGACATTACATCCTATCGCACTATTTCACCTATGGAGAACCCTGTTAGCGTGGTGCGGAGCACAGATGCCAGAACGCAATAGCGCTAGCCGCACCCACGTTCAACGAATCAACTTCGCGATGCATCGGAATGATGACTGTGCGGTCAGCCAAAGCTAACGCTTCTTGCGTCACTCCCCTGCCTTCATTGCCCAAGATCATCGCAATTTTTTCGCCCGGTTTAATACGGACATCATTCAGTGCCACGGCATCATCGGTCAGTTCCATCGCAAGTAGTTCGTAGTCATGAGACTTGAGCTTTTGAATATCGGTGGGCCAGTTGTCCAACCGAACCCACGGAAGATCAAATACGGTGCCCATAGAAACGCGTGCGCTTCGGCGATACCAAGGATCAACACATTTAGGTGTCAGCAGCACAGCATCGATACCGAGTCCGGACGCGGACCGAATGATCGCGCCCAAGTTGGTGTGGTCTGCGATGTCTTCAAGAATCGCGATTCGCGAACTTGATTCGAGAACCTGATCCAAGTCGAGCGGTTCAGGGCGATTCATTGATGCCATTGCACCGCGATGCAGATGGAATCCAACCAGGTCTTCTAGTTGCTTGTCATGTCCGATGAAGATCGGGGCGGACGGGAACTTATTAAACTCTTCGGTCAACTGGCCCAAATGCTTTTCGGCCAACAGGAAGCTACGTGGAACATGGCCAGCATTAATAGCGCGCTGAACTACCTTGGTGCTTTCAGCTATATACAGTCCATTTTCAACGTCCGTTCGCATCCTCAGATGCGCTTCGGAGAGTCTCAAATATTCATCTAAACGGGGATCTTCTAGATCTGCAACGTGCAAGATGCGTTCAGGATTCACAATCTCGTTCATGGCTCTACAGCAACTTAATGATCATGTTGGTCAGGGCCATCAATCCCAGAACCACGATGAGTCCGCGTAGCCAACCAGGCGAAAGCTTGCGTCCAATCTTGGCGCCGATAAAGCCACCGATCAGTGATCCGACCGCAATCAACAAGACGATGAGCCAGTTGATGCGCTCGGGGGCGATCAGCAGATACATCACGGCGGCCATGAGGTTAACGATCAGCGAAAGAATTACCTTGATCGCGTTGGACTGTTGCAACGATGCGTGCAGGAATACCCCAAAGACCGCCATCAGCAGAACGCCCTGTGCCGCCGTGAAGTAGCCACCGTAAACGCCGATAACGAAGACCAAGATATACAAGATCATCGGTATTTTGGCACGGTCTGCCGCATCAGGATCCGAGCCACCTCGGGCCGCTTGGCGGGACTTGGCCCACGTAGCCAGTCGAGGCTGGAAGATCACCAAGACCAGTGCACAAATGAGCAGCACCGGAGCGACGACCCCGAAAACGCTTTCAGGAAGGTTGAGCAGAAGTAACGAACCGATCAGACCACCAACAAGTGAGACGGGAATCAGCTTGAGCAGTGTTTTCTTGACGCTTGCCGCTTCTCGGCGGTAGCCCCAAGCTCCGGAGAACCCTCCGGCGACTAGACCCATTGCGTTGGATACAACCGCATTGACCGGCGCAGTACCCAAGGCAACAAGAATAGGGAAAGTAACCAGAGTGCCGGAACCAACAACGGTATTGATGGTTCCGGCCCAGAGACCACCTATAAAGATCAGGGCTTCACGCCAAAATTCAACCACGCGGAGTGATCCCCTTTAGATAGTTCTCTTAGATCTTGGCAAAAGCCGAGAATCGTCCACCTTCGCGGCGAAGGGACAGCTTGAGACCGTACGTCGCTTCAAGGTTTTCTTCGGTAAGGGTGGACTCAAGTTCGCCAGCGGCAACAACTTCGCCTTCACGCATCATCATGATGTGCGTAAATCCGGCAGGAACTTCTTCAAGGTGGTGGGTCACGAGAACCAACGCAGGTGCGTCTTCGTCGGCTGCCAATTCGGCCATTTGCGCGACGAGTTCTTCTCGTCCTGCAAGGTCCAGTCCAGCTGCAGGCTCATCCAGAATCATCAGTTCCGGGTCAGTCATCAATGCGCGAGCAATCAATACACGCTTACGCTCACCCTCGGAGAGTTTGCCAAAAGGCTGATTCATGAAAGTGGACATACCCCACTGGTGTAGCAACTGGAAAGCACGACGCTCATCAAGCTTTTCGTACTGTTCACGCCAACGCCCGGTAGTACCGTAGGCAGCAGTCACCACAACGTTCAGTGCAGTCTCACTGGCTGGAATAGAATTCGCCACCAAGGCAGAGCTCAAGCCGATCAGGGGCGCAGATCAAATACTGAAACCCGGCCTAGTCGTTCGCCGAGAATGTCGGCAGTTCCACGGGTAGGGTGCAACCGAGCGGCCGCAATATTCATGAGGGTCGATTTGCCGGCGCCGTTAGCACCGAGCACGATCCATCGTTGTCCTTCTTTAACTTCCCAGGACACGTCCTTGAGCAGTTCTTTTCGCCCGCGTACTACGCTGACATCTTTGAAAGTTAGCACTTCGCTCATGGTATTCAAGACTAGACTTTTCGGTGCTAATTCACTAATTGAATCACCGTCAAATCACCGCTTATCTCCCGGTCAGCACCGTCATGTTTGGTCGTAATCACAGAATCGACGAAAATTGGTTGCATGGCTTCTTCACTGGTTTTTGTCTCTCGCCCTTCTCTGCCCCGCACGCAGTTCCTTAATCTTTTGGAACTTGCTGTAGCTGCACACCTCATTCCGGAGGTTAGCGAGGAATCGATCAAGACCAGCCAAGATCGATTAGTTACCAAGTTGCATCTGCCTGATTCTGAGCGTAGCGAACTTCAAGACGATGCCAGTTCATTCCTCGATTCACAGGTGAGCGCTGGAAACATCAGTTATTCCGATGTATGCCTTGCTGTTGTTCCAGATGAGATCAGTGACGCGAAGCAGCTACTGCTTCTCATGGACGTTGATTCGACGTTGATTAAGCAGGAAGTTATTGAACTGCTCGCAGCGCACGCTGGGCGCGAAGCGGAAGTCGCTTCAGTCACCGAGGCCGCGATGCGTGGAGAACTGGACTTCGCACAGTCATTGATTCAACGGGTGGCCACACTAAAAAATCTTCCCGATTCTGTGCTTCAGGAAGTCGGTCAGCGCATCATCTTCTCAGATGGCGCACCATCGCTGGTCAAACGCTTCCACGAAGCCGGCCACAAGGTCGCAGTGGTTTCGGGCGGGTTCCAGCAGATCCTCGACCCACTCGCGGCGACGCTAGGTTTGGACCATGCCCTTGCTAACACGTTGGGTATCACTGACGGAATCCTGGACGGAACCGTCCACGGCGAGATTGTTGACCGCACGATGAAGGAAACGAAACTTCGTCAATGGTCTGAGGAACACCAGATTCCACTGGCTGCCACTATCGCTGCCGGGGATGGTGCCAATGATCTGTCTATGGTTTCAGCCTCAGGATTGGGTATCGCTTTTAATGCGAAGCCAGCGCTGCGTGATCAAGCCGATGTGCGTCTAGATTTTGGTCGTCTGGATGTTATTGCTGATCTTGTGCTTGATGATCTTAGCTAGTTGTTTCCCGACAACTAGATAACAATTCGGTACATGCGGGCCTTTAGGCACGTTGTTCAGTTGCTCCAGCGGTTAGTATTTTGACTGACGCATTAATGGCCTGTGGTAGATACCTCGACCGAGCGGCATCAACATTACGCTTTCGAAAGAACTCTAATACCAGTGCAGACCACACCTCAGGACACTAACCCCGCAACGCCTTCTAACAAGAAGAAGTCGAAGAGCAAGGCTAAGCCTTGGATCATCGGCGGATCGTGCGCGGTAGCCCTTACTGCGGCATACTTCGGCGCTGCCGCAGTGATCAGCTCGCAGGTTCCGGCCAACGCTTCGGTGGCCGGTGTAACTATCGGTTCCATGAGCAAGGATGAGGCTCAGGCGGAACTTGCCAAAGTCGCAACTCCGCTGGCCGAAAAGCCTGTCGCGCTCAAGGTTAACGGCAAGGACTACGAGCTAGATCCAGCTAAGGCTGGCTTGAGCCTGAATGTCGCTGACACGGTCGAAGACCTTACCTCCTACGAGGTCAATCCGGTCAAGCTCTATGAACGACTCACCAACGACTACAACGTCACTCCTGACCTTGATGTTGACGAGGACAAGCTCAAGACCCAGGTAGAGGCTCTGGCTAAGAAGGCCAATGCCGAAGCTTCTGAGGGAAACATTGAGTTCGCTGACGGACAAGCCAAACTGACCAAGCCGGTTGATGGTGTCGCTTTGAACACCGACGACGCCGTCGAGAAAATCAGTGATGAATGGTCCATCGACGGTTCCGCTATCGAGTTGCCCGCAGAGGTGAAGAAACCACAGATCGCTGAAAAGGATCTGCAGACCTTCTACGATGATCAGGTCAAGGCGTTGCTCAAGGATGACGTAACCCTTGATTCGGGCGATAAGAAGGCCACCGTTTCGGCTTCAGACATCGCAAGCGCAGCTTCGTACGCACCTAAGGATGGCAAGCCTGCCATTGTTTTGGATGACAAGAAGTTGTACAAGTCAGCGACCAAGGGCACGGATCTTTCCAGCACCGCCAAGGATGCAAAGATCACTTTGAAGGACGGTAAGCCTTCGATCACCGAGTCAGCCAACGGCATTTCTCTGGAAACCGATGGTTTGGGCGCAAAGGTGCTAGCGGCGACCACCGCTGCTAACCGCACTGCAACCGTGAAGATGACCGAAACTGAACCGGACTTCACTACCGCGGATGCCAAGGAGTTGGGCATCAAGGAACCGATCGTTGACTTCTCGACTCCGTATCCTGCCTCAGATAAGGTCCGCACCAAGAACCTGAAGGCCGGATCCGCACGAGTCACCGGTGTCATTGTTAAGCCTGGCGAACAATTCTCATTGTTAGATACCCTGGGCCCAATCACCGAGGCTAACGGTTACTTCACTTCAGGTGTTGTTGAAAACGGCTTCAGCTCGGAAGCAGTTGGTGGCGGCCTGTCGCAGATTTCCACTCAGATGTACAACGTCGGCTTCCTGGCCGGCTACGACGACATCACCCACAAGCCTCACTCCCGCTGGTTTGACCGCTACCCTGCTGGTCGTGAAGCTACCTTGTGGGAAGGCCAGGTCGATATGATCTGGAAGAACAACACTAAGTATGGCGTGATGGTTCAGGCTTGGGTTGACGACGATGCGGTTCATACCCGCCTGTGGTCCACCAAGTACTGGAAGGTCACCCAGAAGACCTCGGATAAGTACAACAAGACCAATCCTGAAACCAAGTACAACAGCGCTGAAAAGTGTGTTTCAGAATCTGGCGGACAAAAGGGCTTCACCATCGATGTCACTCGCTACCGTGAGTCCATTGACGGTTCCGCTAAGCTCCCAGCCGATAAGAAGACATGGACTTACAGCCCATGGAACAAGATCATTTGTGGCGAAAAGCCATAACAGAATCCATTAGTTGACTATCGCCGGATGCCTTTTCAAACAAAGGCATCCGGCGATTTTTTAGAATCCTACCGATGATCCAAGGGTGCAAAACAAAGGCTGGTGTCCAACATCCGTGAGAGATGCTGAACACCAGCCTTTGGTGTTGCTAAAGCTGCAGGTTACTTACCGGCCTGCTCCAGGAAGTCTCCTGCGCCGCCAACCAGTTCGGTGTGTCCGGTTTCAACGTCAGCAAAGACCATCTTGGCAACTTCAGCGCCGAACTCTTCAACGGAGTACAGCTTGCCAGCGGCCTCGCGGCGAGCATCAATTGCACCTGGCTCCATGCGGTTAAGCAGGGTTGCGGTGATGGTGCCCTCGATCATGTCACCCGAGACAACTACAAAGCTGATGTTCTTTTCGCTCAGCTGTGGAATCAGCTCGCGCAGTGCGTCTTCGCCGGCACGCTTGGACTTGGCCACTTCGTCGTAAGCGCCCATGGTGGAAACTTCATTGATGAAGTGTGCCTGGTGGCTGGTGACGAATACAACTCGGCCACCTTCGCTCATCTTTGGCAATGCTGCGGTGAGCATGGCTACCTGTGCGTCGCGGTTCAAACGCAGCGCGTAGTTCTCACCGAGGGAAGTTTCCATGCCACCCGAAGCGTTCAGTACCAGTACGTCTAGGGAGCCGAAGTTCTCAACTGCGGCGTCAACCAAAGCCTGTGGGCCCTCAACGGTGGTCAGGTCCGAGCCAACAGCTACGGCCTTGCCACCCTTTGCTTCGATCGCTGCAACGATCTTGTTTGCGCGTGGGGCCTTTGCGCGGTAGTTCACTACAACGCCAATGCCCTGCTCTGCCAACAGCTGTGCGGTAACCGCACCAATGCCGCGGGAGGAACCGGTAACTACTGCACCTTTGTATTCGCTCATTTTGATTGTTCTCCTTAGGTCTTCGGGAAAATTGATTGTGCCCTTACTTAGGGCAATGAAAACTTCTAGTGGCCCATGCCTAGGCCGCCGTCAACGGGAATCACGGCGCCGGAGATGTAAGCAGCCTCGTCACTGGCGATCCAGCGAACAACGTTGGCTACTTCTTCTGGCTCGGCGAAACGGTTGGCTGGAATATTAGCCAGGTAACCCTTTTGGGTTTCTTCTGGCAGCACAGAGGTCATTTCGGTGTTGATGAAGCCAGGTGCAACAACGTTTGCGGTGATGCCACGGGAGCCAAGCTCGCGGGTCAACGAACGAGCGATGCCTACCAAGCCGGACTTGGATGCTGCGTAGTTGATCTGTCCTGGCGAACCGTAGAGACCGACTACCGAGGAGATCAGGACAACACGGCCCTTCCTCAGGCGCATCATGCCCTTGCTTGCGCGCTTAATAACGCGGAAGGCGCCGGTGAGGTTGGTGTCGATTACCGAGCTGAAGTCATCTTCACTCATACGCAAGAGCAGGGTGTCCTTGGTGACGCCCGCATTAGCAACAAGTACTTCTACTGGACCGTGCGTTGCTTCAACTTCTTTGAACGCCTCATCGATCGATGCGCTGTCGGTGACATCAGCTTTGACACCCAACAGGCCGGCGGGAACCTCGCCGCTGCGGTAGGTGATAGCTACCTTGTCGCCGTTAGCCTCAAAGGCACGAGCGATCGCAAGGCCGATGCCGCGGTTGCCGCCGGTCACGAGGACGCTGCGGCCAGTGGTTGGTTCCGTAGTCAATGTATTTCTCCATTCATGCGCCTACTCAAGCGTGTCCGAATCATGTGATCGGGGCCTCGTCTGACGCACTTTGCCTAGTTAAGTAGCTTCTCCGTGATCAATCCTATTAGTTACTGGCTGGTTTTACCGCTTCGACAGCGCGTAGAAATTACGCTCTTCGCGCCACAAGTGAGACAATGGAAGCAGTTTCCGCACAGCAAAGTGAAGTCTTTTACATGTCATCTCAGCCCACGAATCATGATTCTGGTGAGCCGGGCGTTCACCGCATCACCGAAGCGCGTGAATCCCACAGCTCCGAGCGCGATAGCCGTGTGCGCAAGTACACGATATCGATGTCCGTGCGTATGGTTTGTTTCATCTTGGCATTTTTCTTTGATAACTGGCTGCGTTGGTTCTTCATTGCTGGCGCAGTGATCCTGCCCTATATCGCCGTGGTCATTGCCAACGGCGGTGCCGATCTAACCAAGCGCGAACCGGCTCCTGAGTTCTACAAAGCACCAGAGCCACAGCAGATTCCTGCAGCTGCCTCCACGCAAGAAACTAACTTTGATAACGATGACGTGATTGACGGAACTTTTGTTGATCAGCCCAGCAGCACCGACAAGGAGGACTAGTGGATTTATTAGGTTCACTGGGACAGCCTCAGTCCCCCGCCGAAGTTCAGTGCTCGCGTAAAGGATGCCGAAACCACGCGGAGTATCAACTGCTGTGGAACAATCCGAAAATCCACACTCCCGAGCGCCGTAAGATTTGGCTGGCCTGCCCGGAACATTTGCAGTGGCTGGAAACCTACCTCAAAGAGCGCCTTCTTCATCGCGAGACGTTGCCACTGTCCAGCACCTCAGGAGACACTGCGTAGATGTATCGATTTCTAGCAAGCACCCGCTGGGTTGGCTGGTTGGTACTGGTGGCGATCTTCGCCGCAGCGTGCATTAGCTTGGGCAATTGGCAAGCAAACCGTCGAGACCAAGTTCTTACCGGTATTGAACGAGTGAACCGCAATTACTTTGCTGACCCGGCTACCGGAGAAGAGGCGTTAGCCAAGTTCAAACAGCTTCCAGAAGAAAAGACCTGGATGACTGTCTCACTCACCGGTAGCTACATCGCTGATGACACCTACATTGTTCGAAACCGCATCAAAGCGGGCCGCCCTGGTTATGAAGTTCTCGTACCTTTTAAGACCAGCAACGGCGAAGTAGTGATTATTGACCGCGGGTATTTGCCTATTGGCGACAAGGAAAGTGGTCATCCCGACGCGGTGCCAGCACCACCTTCTGGAAAAGTCACCATCAACGCTCGGCTGAAGCCTTCTGAAGTTCGTCTTGACCGCGGTGCTCCTGAGGGACAGATCGCTTCAATTCAGTTGCAAGATTATGCCCAGCACCTGAACTACGACATCGCTCAGGGTGCCTACGGCATCATGTATCAAGAAGATCCTGCCCCGGCTTCGGCTCCCCTGCCGTTGGATGCACCGGACATGGATGAGGGCCCACACCTATCCTACGAATTCCAGTGGTATGCCTTTGGTGTGCTCGCCTTTGTCGGTTTCTGGTACGCGGCACGACAGCAGAAGAGGCTCAACGCTGAAGATGCAGCTGAAATAGCTGAAGCTAAGGCACTGGGTTTTGACGAACCTATTCACAAGGTTCGCAAGGTCCGCTCGGCTGAAGACAAAAAATTTAGGCGCGACGGTTCGCTAACCGATGAGGCCACCGAAGACGCGATGCTGGATCAGCCAGTGAGTTCTTCCCCAGATCAGAAGTAACTAGCCCACTAGCCATTCGGCTCAAGGTGTCCAGCGAACGGCATCAGATTGGCAACTTTCTGTTGCGCTATCCTGCTCGCTGTTTTGGGCACAGGATGCATCAACGAGTCTGCGTTGGCCCAACGGTTCATCAAGCGTGAGGGTATAGGGCACGGCCTCATTTGATTGGCAGGTTTGCGCGTTGCCCTTCAGCGGTTCAACTACTAAACCAACTAAGACATCCTCGTTGGAGTAGCTCACCTGCGTTACGGTAATCTCTCCGGTCACCCCAGAGCCACAAGCAATTCGAGTCACCTTCAAATCAAGGTGGGTGCTCTGTGCGGTCAGAGCCGCGGGGTCTGCTAGTTCCCATTATGCGTTGATCTGATCCGGTGTGTTCTTGGCACAGCCACTTAGTGACATAGTGGCCACGATCAGGCCAACACAAGCAACTCGGAAAAGCTCTGTAGATAAACGCATGGCTTGGCACATCCCATCTAGTGGTGTTGTGCCAAGCCTACGAGATTCGAGCTTTGCGGTAAACGCTTAGGTCAGCGAGACCAATTCTAGGTAGTCCTCGTTGAACAAGTCTTCGTCGCCGTCAGGCAAGATAACTACACGTTCTGGCTTCAAGGACATGACTGCGCCCTCATCGTGGCTGACCATAACTACTGCACCTGGGAAGGTGGACAGTGCGCCCAAAACCTCGGCGCGGGACGCTGGGTCCAAGTTGTTAGTCGGCTCATCAAGAAGCAGTACGTTTGCGCTGGAAGCCACAATGGTTGCCAGAGCAAGACGAGTCTTCTCACCGCCGGAAAGTACACCGGCAGGCTTGGACACGTCATCACCAACAAACAGGAATGAACCTAGGATCGAACGCACATCGGCGTCATTGAGGTGATCAGGTGCGTTACGACGCATGTTATCCAGTACCGAAGCTTCTGGATCCAGGGTGTCGTGTTCCTGTGCGAAGTAGCCGATCTTCAGGCCGTGGCCTGGAATGATCGAGCCGCTATCCGGTTCGGCCACACCTGCGAGCATACGCAGCAAGGTGGTCTTACCAGCACCGTTCAGTCCCAAGATCACGACCTTTGAGCCGCGGTCAATAGCCAGCGACACGTCGTTGAAGATCTCCAAAGAGCCGTAAGCCTTGGACAGGCCCTCGGCCATCAATGGGGTCTTGCCACATGGTGCTGGATCCGGGAAGCGCAATGCTGCGACCTTGTCGGAAGAGCGTTCTTCCTGAAGGCCGGAGAGCATACGATCCACACGCTTAAGCATGGACTGTGCTGCCGAAGCGCCCGAGGCACGTGCCTTCATCTTGTTGGCCTGAGCCTGCAAGACCGAAGCCTTCTTCTCGATGTTGGTACGCTCGCGCTTACGAGCGCGCTCATCGGTTTCGCGCTGGATTTTGTAGCGCTTCCAGTTCATGTTGTAGACATCGACTACACCACGGTTGGCGTCAAGGTTCAGCACCTTGTTAACGGTTTCTTCCATCAAGCCGGTGTCGTGGCTGATCATCAGCACGCCGCCAGCGTAGTTCTTGATGAAATCGCGTAGCCACATGATCGAGTCAACGTCCAAGTGGTTAGTTGGCTCATCGAGCAGCAGAGTTTCGGCATCCGAGTAAAGGATTCGGGCCAATTCCACACGACGACGCTGACCACCGGAAAGGGTGCGCAACGGCTGATCCAAGATACGGTCCGGCAAGTCCAAGTTGGCGCAAATTGCTGCAGCTTCAGACTCAGCGGCGTAACCACCGGCAGCGATGAATTCAGCTTCTAGGCGGTCATAACGACGCATGGCCTTTTCGGAGACGGCTTGGTCTTCGCTTGCCATCTCGTCACGGTTCTTGGCCAACTTGCCAAGGACAACGTCTAGTCCACGGGCGCCAAGAATGCGGTCACGAGCCAGTTGCTCCATGTCCGGAGTTTTAGGGTCCTGCGGCAAGTAGCCGATGGATCCCTTGTAAGTTACTTCGCCCGACGCAGGCTGGGTTTCGCCGGCGAGGACCTTGGTCATGGTCGTCTTTCCGGCACCGTTTCGGCCCACCAGTCCGATCTTGTCGCCCTTGTCGATGCGGAAGTTTACTTCGTCCATCAGCAAGCGGGCGCCGACGCGTAGCTCAAGGTTGGCTACGGAAATCATATGGTGTGGCCCTTTCACGCGGGAAAAAATATTATGGCCCGTTAATGGGCAACTTAACTAGTATACTAGCCAAGAGCTAAACCACTGGTGGAAAGTGCATAAACTAACAATCCGCAGTGGTTCACCTCTTGGCTAACTACCCAGCTGGGAGCGGTAATCCTTCATCTGAATTAGACGACGGCGCAACGAGCCTTCACGGCGAAGGTCTCCGCCGCTGGTTTTATCGATATGTTCCTTGCCAAATCTCCACAGCAATACATCATCAAGCAGACGGTCCGGCCCTGGAGAATAACGGTGATCAAGTGCGGCACGCACGTCGGTCACCACATTGGCATCAAGTAGCTGAGCGAGTTGCCACGTCTGGTTAATCTCGTGGGCATCAAGTAATTCTGCGGCCCACGACCAGTCGTCATCACGCTTACGGTCAACGTGCGGCAACAGGGTTTGCCAGATCTCACCAATTTTTTCACTGGTCAGCGGCTCAGCACCGGCACCTTGTTGGTCGTGATAACCATTAAGTCGGTGATAGAGCTCGTCAATGTCGGTGAAGTAATCTTCCACGGTTTCCAGCATGGCTGCAGTGGCGGTGAAATGCCGGTCAATCTGTGGATTCCAAGCTGCCTCGCCCGGGTGCTTAAAGCGGATGTCGTGTTCCATCTCGCTCCACGCGTGCTGGAGCACGGTGCGGATCTGCACTTCAAAAACAAAGTTTCCGCTGGCTACTACAGGCTTGCCCAACGCTTCTTGGAATTTGCGTACGGTAGGTTCGCTACGGGTTTTTAGCAGCAGGTGTCGTGAGGAGTATCCGTAGGTTCCGGATTCAACCGAGCCAATATCCTTCTCCCGGTCGCTTCGGCAATCGAAAGAATCCCGGTGCGATTTGATCAGGCTAGCCACCTGTTGGATCTCGTGAGGCAGCATGACGATGATTCGGATACCGACCATGTCATGGATTTCGCGCAACGGATTCGGAAATTCCAGTACCGGTGCGCTCTCGGAGGTTTCTTGCAGCCGACGCGAGGCCTTGGCAGTAAATGACGCAGCAGATTTAACCCGACCAGTGATGAACAACGGCTGGACTTCACTTTGAGCAAATAGCCTACGGATCTTGGCCTTCATGGCCGACATAACCGTATTCAGTTCGCCGGTTACAGATTTGTACTGTTCAACGGCGGTCGCAATGTTCTCAGAGAACTCGTCGTCCTTCTGTTCATGCTGTGGAACCGTCATTGCTGCCTCCTAGGTGCTGATCTGCTCGTTGCTTTAGTCCTTATACTTGCTCTCGCCGGCCGGGATTCTCTATGTGAAATTACGGACGGGAAAGACGCTTGGCCATGTCGTCAAACAACGGGGCCTTATCTTCTACAGGCTTGCCTGGCTTAGCCTTTGGCGCTGCAGCGGTCTGCGGATTCTGGGCGGTCTGGGTGTTTGCCTTGGCGCTGGCGGTTTTTGCATCAGCGCGTGCGCTGGCGGTTTTTGCATCAGCGCGTGCGCTGGCAATACCTTCGGCGCGAGCACGAGCCAGAGCGTCTTGATGCTGCTGTTCCAGTTCAGTCAAACGCTCGGACTCAGCAGTCTGCGCATCGGTCAACGCTGCACTGTATCCATCATCGTAAGCAACACCGTATTTCTCGGCGTTGGCCTGCTCTTCGTCGTATTCCAATTCAGCGCGAAGCTTCGAGGCTTCTGACTTCTTCTGGTACATGTGCACGGTCAAGTGAGTGATGGCCAAGAGAACGATTGGAGGCATGGCTGCCACAAGCGCCGAAACAACCGCTGGCACACCGTTTTCGATGGAATCAACGGTAAGAATCGCGTGGGTTGAGTTTGCGGCCGTGGATACCACTGCGCCGAAGAACAATAGTGACCATGGGTAGACCATGGCCTTGCGGCTAAAGCCGTTCAAGGCGACGATGGCCACGGTTGCGGCAACGATCATACCGTCAATGATGATTGGCCAGATCCAGGCTAGGCGGGGGCTAATTCCTGAACGTTCGGCGAGGTCGGTCAGTGCGGCGAACGACAAAACGAATGCGCCAATGGCGATCAGAACCGTTGCGCCGACAGCGGTACCTAGGACTGCCTTGTGCGGTTCATTCGGGATGTCGAGCTTATTTTCTTCCATGCTGCAGGGCAGACCTAACTTCTCAATATTCGGATATGTCGTCGAAAGCGAGTTTGATAGCCCCAAGTTACTGGTCAAAAAGCCATCAGTTCTTATTTTAGCCCCACATGATCAGTGCTATTGCGCCGGAGGTCTTATTGCTCGACGATCAATAAATCCGGTGCCACTAACCATGGCCGCCAGTCCCCGCAATTGTGAATCTGCAAGGAAGAATACCGTGCTAATTACCATGTACGCGGTGAGCACCATATTCAGTACTGGGTAGGGACTTAGATCGGTGATACTGGTGGAAATTTGGAAAAGGAAGGTAACCCCGCCGAAGCCAAGAACGCTTCGCAGTACCGCTCGCCAGGCCGGCGCCGGGCCACCGTTTTCTCCGGTAACCATGAGCCAGGCGCAACGCTGTCCGAGCGATGCGCGCCCTGGGGTGAGGTTGGGCAGCAAGAAGACGAAGAAGACAACCACTACTGGGATCCACAGATTCATCAGCTTTTCGTTGGTCACCGGCCCGCCTAGTTTTTCTACCAGTGAGCGTGCGCCTGAGATAACAAAAACGGCGCCGGTAGTGATCGCTAGATCAAAAACGTTGGCCAGTACTCGGCGTGCACGACTAACCCTGCGTGGAGCTGCGAATCGCGCGTCCCCTTCCCTTGGACCAGTCAGGAAGCTGAACACGGGCAAGTAGGCAAAGACTGCGCCAGCTAGTGTCCCGGCGGTATTCACGATTATGTCATCAACATCAGCTACGCGGTAGGCGCAGTCGTACAGTCCCCAGATGCCGGTGTACTGGGTCAACTCAATTGAAAGCGACGCTGCAAAGCCAAGCACGATGGCGGTGAAGATATTTCCTCTGAGCCAGCGCACGGCCAGAAGTCCTAAGGGCATGAACAAAATGACGTTGAAGATCACTTGCCACAGGGTAAAACTGGTCGCAAAACCACGCATCCCTTGCTCGGCGATAGTTAGTTGAAAGTCGTTAACAAAGTGCCCCGGGTTTAGCTGCGGAAGACCGCGCCCCGGAACGCAGGCCGTACTACGCGAGCTAGGCAGTGGCAACATGGTGTAACTGAATAAACCGAAGCAATACACCGCTGCCGCAGCAGTGGTAATGGTCCTACGCCAAGACAGTCGACCATGCCGACGGTACTGAAGTGCCAATAGGAAAATGCCTGCAGCGCCCAAGAAGAGGGCACCACCAAGCATGGCTATGGTCGCTGGCCAGAACATCGTTTGCATAGTTCAATCTAAGCCGATGCTCCACAGTAAGCCCTGTGCCCGGATGTGTGATCTTGACTATCTAGGATTTTTTGTTGCGGTGTTCCGCGCTGTCCAAGGGCCCGAACGGACCATCAAGAACCCGACGCGTAGTCGAATCAAAGCGGAAGAGCCCGACAAACAGCAATACAGTCAGCACACCAGCAAAAGTCTTCATCGTCCATGCTGTGTGCCATTGCTCTATGGAAAGCTGGTCAACAAAAACGGCAACCAGAATGAGGCTGGAAGCATAGATCATCAATTTTTCGGAGGTCCAAGACACCCGGTGCGAGATGGCGAAAAATGCCATGAGCCAAAGAATGTACCAAGGCTGAATGATGGGTGCCAGCAGGACCACTGCAGACAGGGACCAAGCTGTGAGGCGTACCGGATTTGAGATGTTCTTGGCCAACGCAAGACGAGCCACAATGGCCAGGGCAAATAGTTGGAACAGCTGAACGACAATGCTGTTCACTAGTAACGCGTTGCCACCAAGCAGTCCGGCCAGTTTGCTAAGGCTCCAACCGACCAGGCCCACCGGTGCATAGGGGAAGGCCGCATCGCCGGCGCTGAACATCGCAGGGATCCAACCGAACCAGAGGTTTGTCACCGCACCAATGATGGTCAACCAGATCAATGACAGGACAGAGACTTTGGCCCAGACCATCCAACGAGCACGTTTGGATGGATTTTTGTTCAGGAGAATCAAGCCGATAAATGGCAGTGCCAGAAGCACGATCGGTTTAACCGAAACTGCCATCGCCAAGGCCATCGTTGAGGCAACAGGGCGCCGATCATAGGCATAGGCCAACGCGCTGAAGACACCGGCAATCATTAGTGCGTCGTTATGCACGCCGCCAATCATGGTCAGCAAGAACAGTGGGTTACCTACAATTGCCCAATTGGCCCAGTTAGGATTCTGTCCCATCTTCTTGGCCAACTTTGCGGTGAAGTGATAACAGCCAAGTACACCCAGGGCCGCAACAATGCGAAGCAGGCCCACTCCGATTTCCGGAATGCCATTCGAGGCAAAAAAGATGATGCGGGCCAAAACCAAGAAGAAGGGACCGTAGGGCGACGGAGACTGCGCCCAGAGGCCGTCTGATCCTCCATCGAACCAGCCGGGTAGGGCTGAAATCCCTTCAGCGTAGGGAGACTTGTCGGCATGCAACATTCGTCCCTGAGCAAGGTAGGAATATACGTCACGGCTCAGAATGGGGAAACTCAACATGAGCGGTGCTGACCACATCGTGATGAGCTTGCCCAATTGTCCTGAAGTAATGTCAGTTGACTTCTGAACCCGTGGACGGGTGACAACCCACGTTCGGGTCAGCCAGACCATGCCCAAGGCCATGAGCACAATGCAGGTAATGACGCCGCTCGACTCGGTACGAAATTCGATGAAGAATCCACTCCGAGCTATCGGCGAGAGCTGATTGCGCGGAAACCAGCCAATCCCCCAGGACGCGACGGTGATCATCACCGACGCTGCAAAGCCCTGCCATCCAAGCGATCGCAGACTTTCCCCTGTAATTTCCGGCGAATTTCCAGCACTGTCACTAGGCCTTCTTTTCCTTTGTCAGCCAATTAGTTGAGCTCAAGAGGTCAGGGACAATTGACTTGGTTTTCCGATCAAAGAAGACAAGATAGACGGCGCAAGCGATGGAGGTTCCCCAAGAAATCATTTGTACGCGAGGCACCAGGGATTCTTGCAAGAATTGCCAGACGAAAATTTGGTCGGCAGCTTGGTAGGCCAAGAAGAAAATAGTGGTCAAGTGTAGCCACAGCATCTGCCAGTCATCGCGAAGTCCGGTGACCGCGAAGAACGGCAGAAGCCACAAGAGGTACCAAGGCTGAATGACTGGGGACAAAACCACAATGGCCGAATAGGCAATGGCCATGCGCTGAACCAAATGTGAGTACTTTCCACGGAACATCAACACCATGGCTACGCCAACACCGAGCAGACGACCAATGGTGCTGATGGTTGGGAGCACTCCGGTTGATTCAAGCCCAAACGAGTGGAAGATGCTCGTCATTGCGACGGTCATCAAACCCAGCGGGGCAAAGATTGAGAATCCAGAACCGGTGTAGTGAAGCATGACATCTAGCCAACCGAACCAGTAGCCGTTCAACCAGCCAACGAAGGTCATCAGTGCCAGGAAGATCAGACCTGAATAGACCCAATACAAGATACGGCGTGGCCATTTGGCCTCGGGCCCGGCCCAAAGCAGACCGATAAATGGCAATAGAACCAACGTGATCGGCTTGACTCCGATGGAAGCGGCCAACACAACGATGGCCCAGAAACCGTGACGCTTGCACGCTAGGTAAACGGCCCATACGGACAGTCCAGTCATCAAAGCATCGTTGTGCGCGCTGGCCACAAAGTTCACCAGGAACAACGGGTTTGCCACAGTCATCCAGGTAGCTTTTGCCCCCGATACCCCGTGAAGTTCAGCAAGCTTTGGCACAAAATGCAAGCAAAGAAGAACACCGATAAACGCGATAGCGCGGAACGCGAGGATGGCGGCGTCGGTAGAGCCACCAACCAGTTTGGCTACCAAGTATTCAATGGAAAGAAAGAGTGGCCCATACGGGGTCCCATCTTGAGCCCACATGGTGTCGGTCCCCAGCTGGAACCAATTGTTCAAACTTGAGATGCCATCAACATATGGGTCCTGACCGGCTACCACCAGTCGCCCCTGGCCAAGGTAGGCAAAAGCATCGCGGCTCATGATTGGCAGGGCCACAAACATGGGAATGCTCCACAGCCAGACCGCCCGGCGAACAATCTTCAGTGATCCTTCGCCCCAGTCGCGAAGCTTCTGCCCTAGGCGCCACCAGGAGCGAAAGAGCAACCAGCAACCAAGCGCCAAGAGAATCACGCAGAGGATCACGCCCGAAGATTCGGTGCGCAGCATAATGAAAAACGGATCCCGATTCAGCGGGGAAACGCTAGCTAGCCAGCCAGTGCCGAAAGAGCCAAAAAGTATCAGCGAAGCGCCAATGACGCCACTGAGCAGCGTCTTGTTCACTCCAGCGTTTGGCTGGGATCGCACTGCTTCTAAGTTGCTGGCTGACACACTGACACCTCGTGCTGTAGCGGACCAAAATTCGTGAATTTCAAGGCCTACGTCGTATCAAAAGCTCCCTGACAGAGGGTCTTTTGGTAGCCAGAATTCTCTGCCGATTTTAGCATTGTCTCTCCGCTTAGCTTGGGCAGGACACTGCTTGCACTCGTGCTTTCACCGCGTGCGCTCTCCCACAGGCGCGGTGCAAGTGTAGATTGGTTACGTGGCTAGTAACTCAGAAAAAATTGTATGGATCGACTGCGAGATGACCGGACTGGATCTGGTCAACGACGCACTGATCGAAGTAGCGGTACTGATCACCGATTCCGAATTGGAAATCGTTGATGAAGGAATTCAGGTTGTCATCAAGCCTGAAGATGCTGCTTTGGCACAGATGAACGACTTTGTGCGCAACATGCACACCGTCAGTGGCTTGCTCCCAGAGCTGGAACAGGGTTTGAGCATGGATGAAGCCCAGCGCATCGTGGTGGAGTACATCAAGAAGCATGTTCCTGAAGCCAATAAAGCGCTGCTCGGTGGCAACTCGGTAGGGACAGACAAGAACTTCTTGGCTCGGGATATGCCTGAAGTGATTGAGCACCTGCACTACCGGATCATCGATGTTTCCACGCTGAAGGAACTGAGCCGTCGCTGGTACCCGAAGGCGCACTATGCGGCCCCTGCCAAGACCGGCAACCACCGTGCCCTAGGCGACATTCAAGATTCGATTGATGAGCTTCGGTACTACCGAGAGACCATCATGGTTCCAGCTCCCTGACCAAGCACTGACGAGGCCAAAGCTGTAGCAGCTCAAATCGTTACCAGCGACGACCAGTAGTCGCGCCGGAACCCTTGGGGCGCAGAGTGATGCACTGCATAGCGCCCCTGGGGTTCCCGATTGGCTAATAGGTGAGAAATATGTGTATAGTATTTCTCGTTGCCAGATACGAAATCAGTTTTCAAATGCATTCTGACTAGTAATAAAGCAAACATGGTGGGTATAGCTCAGTTGGTAGAGCGTCTGGTTGTGGTCCAGAAGGTCGCGGGTTCAAACCCCGTTACTCACCCCATATCAAAAGGCTTGATTCGAAACTTAGGTTTCAAATCAAGCCTTTTCTTCGTTCACCCTCTTGCGAGCATCCGGTAATCGGCTGGCGACACCATTGCCCACGCTAGGCTTCCGCTTCTTTTGCGCGCAAGATTTGCCCACAAGGCTCGGATGAATGGCACACTTGCAAAGACGCCCGGTCGGCATTTCGACTCGAAAATGAGCCTCTGGTCACAAACCAACGGCTCACGCTTTCCTGATTAGTATTGAACGGCAAACTACGTGTATAGTATTTCTCGTTGCCCGATACTTAGTCACCAGCTCTAGAGCGTCTGACTAGTATTGAAGTGAACATGGTGGGTATAGCTCAGTTGGTAGAGCGTCTGGTTGTGGTCCAGAAGGTCGCGGGTTCAAACCCCGTTACTCACCCCATATCAAAAGACTCGATTCAGAACTTAGGTTCCGAATCGAGTCTTTTGCATTCTCAGTCCTATTGACGCAGCTCTGGTCCGCGTACTTACATCCATTCAGGGTTCAACAAACGCAACCCAAGAACCGCAGATGCGCAGTTTGCCTCACTTTGAATCAAAAGCAGTGGGCACTGACGCGGAACCTACGGCGAGCGCGTTCCTGATCACCCAGACCGCTCAATGCGGCGCACAAACCGTTGCTCGGTCCCCCACTCAACATGCTTTCGACAATGGGCACAGTATGTAACGTGAATGATTTGACGCCCGTACCTTTCGGAGCAATACCAGTTGGATGCACAGGTCCACGTGGTGCAGAGGAGATTTAGTCCAACCAACTAGCATCGAGGCCTCGCATTACCCTTAGGCCCGTTCAACGCTTGTCTACTCATGCGCATCGAAATACGGATCACCTGACTCGCGCACAATTGGTCGTTACCAGGGGCACCCCATAGAACAGCTGAACTAACCTACTCAGGCCCCTACGTTGCATCAACCGACCGACTCAGGAGGTTTTACCGCAGCTTCGGACTTCCGCACTTTGCGCTGAGTCTGGCTGGGGTTCGGCGAGCGCATGACGTTCCGCTCCAACACTTGTTGCCTTCTTGTCACATTTCAGCAAATTCAACACCATATTCGAAACTATGTTCGAATCTGTTGATTTTTGGGGTCTATCCCCCTGTTTTTCGAGACTTCTAGCGTTATTTTGCGACTTGATGCAAAGTTTTACAGCTCAAATAGGCGCGAGTTGGCTCGACCACCCATAATGGATGTTGTACTTTGGCAGGCCTCTGTGCTTTTTGCCTGCGTCCAATCCACCGAAAGGTACTCCCCTGTGAAACGCGCACTTCTTGAAGAGGACCACGAGCAGTTCCGTGAATTGGCAACGGAGTTCAATACTCGTGAAGTCTCCGGAAAATACGCCCAGTGGGAGAAGGACCACCAGATTCCACGTGAGGTTTGGCAGTCAGCCGGTGAGAACGGCTTGCTTGGGCTTGCTGTTCCTGAAGAGTTTGGCGGAATGGGAATCGATGACTACCGATTCCGTGTCGTTCTTGATGAAGAGTTCGTCCGTGCCGGGCACCTAGCCCTTGCCTTGGCCTTCCATCTGCACGATGATCTGGTTCTGCCGTACTTGATCAATTACGGTACCGATGAACTGAAGGCCAAGTGGCTTCCTCGCATGGTGGATGGTTCTACGATCACTTCTTGCGCCTTCACTGAGCCCGGAGCTGGTTCGGACCTACGCGCTGTGCGCACCAAGGCCGTACGTGATGGTGAGAGTTGGCTGCTCAGCGGTCAGAAGACCTTTATTGGTAATGGTGCATTCGGAGATGCCGCTTTAGTGCTTGCCCGTACTGACGGTGAAAGCGGTCGCGCCACGGCGCAGTCGTTCTCGTTGTTCATGGTTGAGCGTTCCGAGGGCTACAGCAACGGCACTCCCTTCGACAAGATGGGACTGCGTGCCTCTGACACCGCGGAGCTGTTCTTCGATGAGGTCAAGGTTTCTGATGCTGATCGCATTGGTGAGATCGGGCAGGGACTAACCTACGTCAAGGAACAGTTGCCTCAGGCACGCTTGGCTATTGCGGTAGCAGCATCTGCCATCGCCAGCGCATCATTTGAGCAAGCACTGGAGCACGCCTCCAATCGTTCAACCTTCGGGCAGGCCCTCACCGAGTACCAGAACACCCGCTTTGAACTGGCTAACCTGAAAACTGAGGCGCATGTCACCCAGACCTTTGTTGATCAGGCGGTTGTTGCGTTTAACGAGGGCGAACTTAGTGCTGAGGAAGCTGCCGAAGTGAAGCTTTGGGCTAGTGAGAGCGCGAAAAAGCTTTCGGACAAGGCGTTGCAGATCCATGGTGGTTATGGCTACATCATGGAGTACCCAATTGCTCAATCCTTCACCGCGGCTCGTTTGTTGACCATCTTTGGTGGCACAAGTGAGATCATGCGTGAAACTATTGGACGAGCACTTTAAGCACTTTTGAAAGGACCTGATCACGTGCCAATCCGGCAGATCACAGTTTATGGAGAACCTGTTCTTCATCGTCGCGCAGTAGAAGTCACCGAGTTTGATGATGAGCTACGCCAGCTTGTTGCAGATATGCACGTGACCATGGACGAAGCCCACGGCGTGGGACTGGCTGCTCCGCAGGTTGGTATCGGTCTACGTCTATTCACCTATGTCTACGCAGACCAGGACACCGCTCCTGAGCGTGGTGTCATCATCAACCCGAAGCTAACCCTGTCCAAGGTGTCGCAAGCTCCGGCAGACGTTGATGACGAGTCCGAGGGTTGCTTGTCGGTCCCTGGGCTGAACTACCCGCTCAAGCGTGCGGACTATGCCAAGGTTGAAGGTTTTGATGAGTTCGGAAATCCGATCTCCTTCGAGGCTCACGACTGGTTCGCCCGGGTGATGCAGCACGAATACGATCACCTTGATGGTTTCCTCTACGTAGATAAGCTCCAACCTCGCTGGGATAAGCGTTGGAACAAAGCCAAGAAGTCTTTGGGCTGGGGCGTACCTGGCATTACCTGGTTGCCTGGCACCGACGAGGACCCTTTTGGTCACTAACGCTTTGGCTGCCTAGTTTGCAGTCTTGAAGTCAAGATATCGCTGATGTAGCGCCGCACCGAGTGTATCGGTCGGCGCTACATTTGTATTCCACACTTGCGTGGCTCGTCCCCGTTCAATCCAGAATGCATTAAACATGCCGTTGGTAGCTGGCATGATCGCTTTCTGCATGGGTGCATCGGCGATCAGGTGCCGATCCGCGGTGGACAGGTAGTACTCGTCGAACGGGCCTAACAACCGCTTGGGTAGTTCCACCTCGCCAGAGCTCTCAAGCTCTTGATGCGTGGCAGAGCCGGCAACTACGAGGTAATCCTCACCCCGCTCGTCTTGCCCTACTGCCACAAGCTGATCGGCCACCTCATTGGCCGCCTTGCGCATCGTTGTCAGGGTTTGTCCCGTGTACCAAGCGGCACCACGCAAAGTCGCAGGTGCATGGGAGCCTAGGTAGCGAAGCAGCAATTCGTGCATCGGATCTGTAGGCACACGGTGATCACTGATCCAGCGATCTACCAGCACATAGTCTTGGGCGATCAGTTTGGCCTGCGCAGGAATCGGTCCCAAGCAGATCAGCCCGTTTTGTACCAGCACCAAGAGCACATGAAGTCCGCGCTGATTTTTAGTCGGTATCCCGTGACTCTCTAGCTCGGCAAAGATTGTGGCTCTACTGGCTCTTTGGCAGTCAATGAGCAGGTTGGTCACGATGGTAGAGGCGCGGTCAATGGTTTGCGAATCTATCTGCAAAGCGCGCAAATTAGTCGCAGCTGTTTTCAGGGTACGCTCTCTGGCCGCCTGCACCATCCACTTGGCGTCCTGTGCCCTACAGATATGCAGGGTGCCACGCATGGTCCACGAACGAACGAGCTGGCCATCATTGAACAGCTCATTAACCTGTGCTCGGTTCGGTTCGGACGCTACCCGCTGAGCCAAGGCATAACGTCCGGCGGTGAAGTCTTGAGCTTGAATCGCCAACATATGCTCGGCTGCACCCAGCAAGCTTTGTGCAGGCTCACGTAATTTCTGACTGCGCATCCGTGCGGCCAACAACCGCTCTCGTTCCACGTCTTTGCCCTATCTCTCGCACCTAGAGCCGAGCGTAGCAGGAACGGGCTGAGGCTTAAACGACTTTCGGGACCGTACCTCACGCATCATGCGCGAAGTATGGTCCCGAAAAGTCGTACAACTCTAGTTCTAGACGCTGACGGCTTCAGCCTTCACATCTGGAACAGCTACCGGGTGGGTGCCAGCGATCGATTCGATCACGCGCACTACCTGGCAGGAGTAACCGAACTCGTTGTCGTACCAAACGTAGACAACAGCGTTTTTGCCCGAAACGATGGTGGCCAGGCCATCAACGATGCCGGCACGACGTGAGCCAACAAAGTCGGTGGAAACCACTTCTGGGGAATCGATGTAGTCGATCTGCTTGTGCAGGTTCGAGGTCAGCGAGGTTTCACGCAGGTAAGCGTTCAACTCTTCCTTGCTGGTTTCGTTCTCCAGGGTCAGGTTCAAGATGGCCATGGAGACATCTGGGGTTGGTACGCGAATTGCGTTACCGGTCAGCTTGCCTTCGAACTCTGGCAGTGCCTTAGCAACAGCCTTGGCAGCACCGGTCTCGGTGATCACCATGTTCAGTGCAGCTGCGCGTCCGCGACGTTCGCCCTTGTGGAAATTGTCGATCAGGTTCTGGTCGTTGGTGAACGAGTGAACGGTCTCAACGTGTCCGTGGTTAACGCCGAACTTGTCGTTCAGCGCCTTGAGCACTGGGGTGATGGCGTTGGTGGTGCACGATGCTGCGGTGACAATCTTGTCTTCTGCAGTAATCCACGAATCGTTGATGCCGTGAACGATGTTCTTCAAGTCGCCCTTACCTGGAGCGGTAAGTAGAACGCGAGCAACACCCTTAGCTTCAAGGTGCTGGGACAGGCCAGCTTCATCGCGCCAGCGTCCGGTGTTGTCTACAACAATCGCGTTGTTGATTCCGTATTCGGTGTAATCAACGGTTGCTGGATCATTCGAGTAGATGACCTTGATCAGTGTTCCATTGGCGAGGATGGTGTTGTTTTCCTCGTCGACGGTGATCGAACCTTCAAAGCGGCCATGCACCGAGTCGCGGCGAAGCAACGAAGCGCGCTTGACGATGTCATCATCCGAGCCCTTGCGCACAACGATTGCCCGCAGACGCAAGCCGTAACCGCCACGCTCAATCAGGATACGAGCGAGCAAGCGACCAATGCGACCAAATCCGTAGAGTACTACGTCCTTTGGTTCTGCGTCGGTAGCGCCGGCCTTGCCGACCTTTTCGCCCAGTTCGTTGCTGATAAATGAGTTCAGGTCAACGGAGCCAGATTCTTTGAACTTCTTGTTCAAGCGGCCAAGATCAACGGCGACCGAGCCAACATTGAGTGTCTCGATTTCATCGAGAATTGCTTTGGTTGCCTTCAGGCTTAGCTCTTCGCCATCGATGCGGCGCACAACGCGGTGTGCTTTGATGATGTCGATTGAGGACTGATTGATCAGCTTGCGGCCATATACGGAGGGCACCACATTGTTCTTGCGGTACAAACGTCCGATCAGTGGAATCATGGCCTCGGCGAGCTCTTCGCGCCCGCTCCATTCTTGCTGGGCGACGACAGACTGCTGGGTCAAAGGAAAATCCTTCCAATTCAGCCGACTTGCAGATCCATAAAGTCGGTTGGCACCGTGGGAAGCACCATTGCTTTTGCGGTGGTACGAGGTCACAGGATCATCCTCGTAAGTACTAAGTACATTTTCCATTCTAAACTGCGCAGAAATTTTCCGGGCACCAAGATCTGTGAATCATCTCACTTGAGAAGTGAGGAAAAATATGGTGAATGGGATGGCCGATACGCCGGGTTTTGTCGCGCCGAAGCGGGACGGTCATCTATCTACGACTGCCGTTGCCGACAGCCTCTAGCGGTCCACCCGACTGCATGGTGCGAACAGCCCTCATAACGCAGTCTGTCTGACCTTGCTCCGAGTGGGGTTTACCAAGCCATCCCGGTCACCCGGGACGCTGGTGGTCTCTTACACCACCGTTTCACCCTTACCAGGAAACCTGGCGGTCTATTTTCTGTGGCACTAGCCTGCGGGTTACCCCGAGTGGGCGTTACCCACCACCCTGTTCTGTGGAGCCCGGACGTTCCTCGGGACAATTGCTTGCCACGCGACCGTCTGGCCATCCCATTCGTTAACCATTCTAGCCCCGGGACTTTGCCTGCCGTAACGCGCTGAGCGAGGTGTCCGACACGGAGATTCTCCAAAAATACCTAACCACGAACGATTTGATACGCACTGGATGCACGCGTAGCTCAAAGCATCAGCAAGTCTTCATCGACAAAGGTTGAGTGTTGAATTCCGATAGGCTGGAAGGCGTGCTTATTTTGTTGCCGCCTTCTGAAGGCAAGACAGCCCATACTCAAGGTGCTCCGTTTGAATTGGAAACACTCTCGTTTCCGGAACTAAATGATGATCGTCACCAAGTCATCGATTCTCTTGCGCAAGTTTCTGCTCGCGAAGACGCCATGGAAGTCTTAGGCGTTGGAGCTTCACTAGCTAACGAAGTAGCTCGCAATATCTCACTGCACACTGAACCGGCAGCCAGGGCACACGATATTTATTCAGGTGTGCTTTTTGAGGCTTTGAACTACGCGTCGTTGGATAAGCCAGCAAAGCTGCGGGCAGATCAAAGCATTCTGGTCATTTCTGCGTTGTGGGGCGCCGTCAGATTTGATGACCGGATCCCACCGTACCGACTTTCTATGTCCACCAAGCTTGAACCACTGGGCAGGCTCGGGAGCTGGTGGAAGAAACGATTAACTCCAGTATTGGACGAGATGGCCGGGAACCAGCTCATCATCGACACACGCTCAAGTACCTACACGGCAGCCTACAAGCCAAGCAACGGAAATAGCGTGGCCGTCAATGTTTTTCAGTTACGCAACGGTGTTCCGAAGGTCGTATCGCACTTCGCCAAACACACTCGCGGCGAAGTTGCCCGGTTCTTGGTTCAGCAAGAAGTCGAGCCCAAGACGGCGACGGAATTGCTTGAACTGATTCAATCTAAGTGGGAGGCCACCCTGGTGGACGACAAAAAGGGTCAAGCACTAAATATTCTGCTCCCCGAAGACCATCAGTTCACCACCACAAAGTAGTAAGAATCAGCCTCTCGTCTTGGCGCACACGACAAAAGAACAAACTTTCCCTCTTCCGCTTGTGATTCAATTCACATATGCTTCACGTATGACGTCCTACGTCATACGTCCTTCCAATTTTCAGGAACCATACCCCTGCGAGGAACCAGCCCATGCGAAGCCATTTTCGATACGAGCACCGTAGAATCCTGACCGCTGCACTGGCAGTCAGCCTGACCATTCCCCTTTTCAGCGCAAACGGGGCCCTAGCGGCCACCACATTAGAGGAAGCGGACCCTGCGGTGCCGCCGGGAACCTTCAAAGAAATAAATCTCGGAACCGACCGCACCGAAAACAACTTCTTCTATCGCATCCCCGCTCTCGCTCACTTGGGCGACGGGGTAGTTCTCGCCGCGTGGGACGGCCGTCCGGGAAACGCCTCAGATGCACCGAACCCCAATAGCATCGTGCAGCGCAAAAGCACCGATAACGGTGCAACGTGGGGGCCAGTAACCACTGTCGTGGCAGGCTTCACCGGCTCCCCCGAACAAGGAAAGCACGGCTATTCTGACCCCAGTTATGTGGTGGATGACGAAAGCGGAAAGACCTTCGCCTTCTTTGTCTACTCCAAGGATCGAGGCTTCGTAGGGAGCATTTGGGGCCATGACGATGCCAACCGGCAAGTGCTCAGCGCAGCTGTTGTCGAATCCACCGATGACCGAGCCACGTGGAGCAAGCCTCGACTGATTACCGATGTCGTCAAACCAGGAGACAGCGCGGTCCCCGGCACTGTACGTTCGACCTTCGCCACGTCCGGTCAAGGCATCCAGATAACCCGCGGCCAATACGCCGGGCGACTCGTTCAGCAATACGCCGGAGATGTCATGCAGGCCGATGGCACCCGAGCGATTCAAGCCTTCTCGATGTATTCCGATGACCACGGAGCGACGTGGAAACATGGAGAATTCACCGGACAGGCCATGGACGAGAACAAAGTGGTTGAACTTTCCGACGGGCGGCTTATGCTCAATTCCCGTGACAACGCCGGCGGTGGCTATCGAAAGGTAGCTATTTCTAATGATGGTGGCCACAGCTACTCGGAGGTCACCCAGGATAAGAACCTCCCCGATCCCACAAATAACGCACACATCACCCAGATGTTCCCGGATGCGCAGGCCAAAAAGTTGCTGTATACCGGAGCCAATTCACAAACTTCGCGCTCCAACGTTTCAGCTCGAGTTTCTTGCGATGACGGAAAACGTGGCCAGGTTTGCGCACCATTCGTCGTGGTTTCTCCGGGTACTCGGTAGCCGATGTCTTGGACAATGGAAAATTTGGCGTGTTCTACGAAGCTAACTACACCGACGCCATGCAGCTTGCTACGTTCGATGAAGAATGGTTGAACTACGTCTGTGCTCCGATGCAGGCAGAAGCGTTCACCGCCAGCTCAGGATCCACTCTTGACGTTCCAGTGACCATCACGAACCAGGAAGACGAGGAGCTCTCGGGCGCCATCGCGGTGGGCGCCTCAACGCAATTCAGCGCCACAGCAAAATCGGTCACCAATCTTGCCGCAGGCGCCAGCACCACCATCAACCTTCCAGTCACTGTCGCGTCCACCGCGCTTGGAAACCAGAGTCTACCGTTGCAGTTCACGAGTAGTACTGGAAAAACTTCGCAGGTATCTGTGTCCGCTCAGATCACCGGCGAAGAAACCACTGGACTTAACATTTCGGGTCAACGCACCGATATGAGTCGAGACTTGGCCGTGGACCCATATGCGGTCGGTGAAAAAGTTCCGTACAGCTTCCGTGTGAATAGCATTGGAAACATCGCTCAATGGGTCGTACCAACTGCGGGTAACTTCTCACCGTTTGCCGCCAGCCCAATTGGACAGCCCAGCCCGGCGGGCACTTGCCGCTACTCGAACCTGCCCGCGGGTGCTGGCTACACCTGCGCCACTCCACGCCATGAGGTAACCAGCAATGAGCTAGCCAACGGATTCTTTATTCCTCAAACGCACTGGACTTCTGGCCGGGTCGGCAGCAACGCCATCGTGGATGAATACACAATCACGGATCAAGAAGTCGACCTCGTCGATCGCCAACCTAGCTTTACCGTCGAGGCCTCACAGCAAGTTGCCGCTGAGCCTGCTTTGAATTCGTCGCCTAAAGCCGGTGACTGGATTAGCTATGAAGTCACGGTTACAAATACCGGAAACGTTCGACTCAGCGCCCTAGAAGGTTCGGAATTCAGCATTAAGGAGCTTGACGCAGGCGAATCGAAGAGCGCAACCATCACACGCCTTCGCACTAGCGCTGATGCCTCAAGCCGAAGCGCACAGGAAAAATCAAAAATTGCTACCGCTCGCAACGGCGATATCAAGATCCAGGCTGAGATTTCTCAATCCATCGCCCCGTAGGTTGAAAGTGCAAAACCTGACAATGCACTGAAGCAAAAGAAGACTGCCGTGGGCAAGACTTGGGAATTACTATTCCCGAATCCCACCCATGGCAGTCTTCTTTGTTGGTTGAACTTTTGTTGGTTGAACTAACTGCCACCTTGCCCATCAGCGGCGACGAGTTCAATTTCAAAGCCCTCGCCATTTTCCAGATACGCAGCGTAGTGCTGTTCTCCACCAGCGTGTGGATGCTGATCCGAGAACATCAAGGTAAATCCGTGGTCACTAGCCTCGCGTGAAATTTGCTCAACTAGTTCTTTGGACTCAACAGTAAAAGCCAAGTGGTTCAATCCTGGATTCAAGCGTTCGTGGCGTCCATGGCGCACATCAGGCCCGGACTCAAGAACGATATAAAAGTTTGAATGGGCGTAGCTGATCCCATTACTCCACTCAGAATCAATCCGGTAACCCAGACGCGTCAGCAACCATCCCAACGTTGCTTTACTGGCTGATAAGTCATCAACCCAGATTTCCAAATGATGCAGCATGCGGTTCCCTGCCTATGGGGTCAGGACAAAGTCCCAAGGATCCGAATTAATTTGCGATATTTCAATCTCTACCGAATGTCCCAGATCGTTGAGCACATTCTGCAAAGCGCGAGCGCCGGCTGAAAGCCAGACCCACTCGGAGGCAAAATGGGAAACATCAATCAAGTAAGGGAAGCCACCGTTGGCTGCTTCGCGTGCTTCACTGGCCGGGTGATGGCGTAGATCTGCGGTGACGTAGACATCGGCTTGGTGTGAGCGCACCGCATCAAATAACGAGTCACCGGCCCCACCGCATAGGGCGACCTTGCGGATGATCCCGGTGCGGTCACCTGCAACACGTACGCCACCGGCCACGGCAGGGAGCACGGTGTAAACGCGTTCAGCAAAATCTTCAAGCTTCATTGGCTTGTCCAGGAAGCCGACTCGGCCTAGTCCTTCTTCTGGCAATCCGTCCTTGGAATGCACCAGAGGCACACAATCCTTGAGGCCAAACGCGTCGGACAGGGCGTCGTTGACTCCCCCAATGGCGTTGTCAGCATTGGTGTGTGCCGTGAGCAAAGCGGTTCCGGTCTCAATGAGCCGGTGAATCGCTTCGCCCTTAAAGCTGGTTCCTGCTACTTGGGTGACACCACGAAGTAACAGTGGATGATGAGTGATGAGCAAGTCAGCTCCACGCGCGATGGCATCTTCGATCACCACAAGGGTCGGGTCTACAGCCATTACAACCTTGGTGATCTGCTGGGCGCTACGTCCGGTCACTAGACCAACGGCGTCCCAGTCCTCCGCCAAGGATTTTGGCCAAAGCTCTTCTACTGCCTCAAGCACATCGCCCAAAGTAGTTGCAGCCGGTTCCCCATCAACTGGCTGCTTTACTTCTTCGTCGGTCACTGGCTTGAGCGAAGCGGCGTCCGTAACTGACGGCTTCTTATCAGGTTCTTGCGAGTTATTTGCCTTGCTCTGCATGTCACCAACCCTACGCGTTGGGTACATCGATGGAACAGAATGCAACGCCGCATCGTTGTGAACTGTGTGAGTACTCTCAGCCTTCAATCACCGCATCAATTCAGCCCTACAATCGAGCTTCAGGGGGCCAAGCTGACAACCTTCGTGTTGGCAGGTGGCTGCTTCTGGTGCTTGGACGCCATCTACCAGCAAACCCGTGGCGTGCACGCCGTGATCTCCGGATACATCGGTGGGCACACCAGTGACCCGGACTATTATCAGGTCTGCTCCGGAACCACCGGGCACGCTGAAGGTGTTGCAGTCATCTTTGATCCAGAAGTTGTTCCAGCCGAGATCATCTTGGACATGTTCTTCACCGTTCATGATCCAACGTCGCTCAATCGCCAGGGTTATGACGTAGGCACCCAATACCGCTCGGCCATGTTCCCGCTGGATGAAGAGCAGCGGACGCTTTTCGCTGGGGCCATCGCAAAATTTGCGCCTTTATACCCTAATCGGATTGTCACCACAATAGAAGAGTCGAAAGATTTCTATCCTGCGGAGCAAATTCATCAAGATTACTACGCAGCTAACCAAGATGTCGGATATTGCCGAGTGATCATCGACCCGAAGATCGCAAAAGTCAGGAAATATTACGCACAATGGCTAAATGAAGCCTAGCTTGACGGCATGCCTACTAGGGTTAGAAATGAACCTCGAGATGTCCGAGCCATTTAGCCGGTCATCTGCAAGTAACTCGCCGCCAGCAATCGCGGCCGCAATGAGTCACGTAAGGACTGCATAAAACATGGGCAAGATTTACAACAACGTCACCGAAGTTATCGGCCGCACCCCATTGGTAAAGCTGAACCGACTTGACGAAGGCCTAGCCGGCAACGTCGCTGTGAAGCTGGAATTCTACAACCCAGCAAACTCCGTCAAGGACCGCATCGGTGTAGCAATCGTCGACGCTGCAGAAAAGTCGGGCGCGCTGAAGCCAGGTGGCACCATTGTTGAAGGTACCTCGGGTAACACCGGTATCGCTCTGGCCATGGTCGGCGCAGCACGTGGTTACAAGGTCATCCTGACCATGCCTGAAACCATGTCCACCGAGCGCCGCGTTATGCTGCGCGCTTACGGTGCTGAAATCGTACTGACCCCAGGTGCCGATGGCATGCGCGGTGCAGTAGAAAAGGCTAAGGAAATCGTTGCGACTTCTGAGAACGCCGTCTGGGCTCAGCAGTTCGCTAACTCCGCTAACCCTCAGATTCACGCGGACACCACCGGCCCAGAAATCTGGGATGACACCGAGGGCCAGGTAGACATCCTTGTTGCTGGTATCGGTACCGGTGGCACCATCACCGGTGCAGGTCGCTTCCTGAAGGAAAAGAACCCAAACCTGAAGATCGTTGCTGTTGAACCAAAGGATTCGCCGATCCTCAACGGTGGCAAGCCAGGCCCACACAAGATTCAGGGCCTTGGTGCTAACTTCATCCCTGAGGTTCTGGACACTGAACTGTACGACGAAGTTCTGGATGCCAGCATCGAAGATTCGGTTGCTACCGCACGCGCATTGGGCGTCAAGGAAGGTATCCTCGGCGGTATCTCCGCTGGTGCAGCCGTTTGGGGTGCACTGCAGATCGCTGCTCGCGAAGAAAACGCTGGCAAGCGCATCGTGACTATCATCCCTGACTTCGGTGAGCGTTACATCTCCACCCTGCTCTTTGATGACATCCGCGGCTAAATCAGTTTCGGAAAGTTAGAATAAATCGGCGCGAGCCACCGTTGGTCTAATAGAGACCTTAATCGGTGCAGCTCGCGCCGATTTGCTGTGTGTCGTCTTCGGATTCCTGCACAGCGAACTGCAACCCCTAAGGTAGTATTCATGAGTTTTTCTCCCGCCTGCGTGAAGACCTAGCCACAGCTCGACAGCACGATCCTGCGGCACGCAGCGATACCGAAAACTTTTTCGTGTATTCCGGGTTGCACGCTATTTGGCTACACCGCGCAGCTCACAAGTTGTGGCAGAACCCTTCCACCAAGGGAGCCGCACGACTGATCTCGCAGGCTGCACGTGCGCTGACCGGCATTGAGATTCACCCTGGCGCCACCATCGGCCGTCGCTTCTTCATCGACCACGGCATGGGCATCGTCATTGGTGAAACTGCTGAAATCGGCGAGGACGTCATGCTGTACCACGGTGTAACTCTGGGCGGTCGTTCCCTAGCTAAGGTCAAGCGTCACCCAACCATTGGTGATCGTGTGGTCATTGGCGCCGGAGCCAAGGTCCTCGGTCCGATCATCATCGGAGCCGATTCCGCCATCGGTGCTAACGCTGTAGTGGTCAAGAATGCACCAGAAGGCTCGATCGTTACCGGCATTCCTGCACAGAATCGTCCACGTACTCCAGAAGAGCGCAAGCCTGCTGTTGACCCAGCTGAGTACATCGATCCTGCGATGTGGATCTAGCTGCACGTAGTTCTTAAACTGATCGGGTCCGCACCATTTGGTGCGGACCCGATCAGTTTAAGTAAGAACGCTTACTCAGCGACTTGATGAGTTTCGGTGCGGCTGCCGTCAGCCAGCTCAACGATCTCATCGTCCTGGCTTTGCGGTGCGGTGCCCAGCTTGCCGTTGGTCAGTTTCTGCATGATCATCGCCATGGCTCCGTCACCGGTCACGTTGGTCGCGGTGCCGAAGCTATCAAGTGCGATGTAAGCGGCGAACATGAGGCCAACTTCAACATCACCGAAGCCGAGCATCTGGCCAAGCAGACCAGCTGCTGCTGCGATGGCGCCACCTGGAACACCAGGAGCGGCAATCATCATGACTCCGAGCATCAAGATGAATGGGAAGTAAGCACCGAAGGTGACTTCTCCGCCAGTGAGCAAAAGGACTGCGATCGAGAAGCAGGTAATTTTCACCATTGAACCGGAGAGGTGAATGGTCGCACACAGTGGAACAACAAAGCCGGCCACAGCGTCCGAAACACCATTTTTCTTCGTTGAAGCCAGCGTCACTGGAATCGTGGCTGCCGAGGACGAGGTGCCCAGTGCGGTGAAGTAGGCATCGCGCATACCCCAGAGAGCCTTCAGTGGGTTGCGCTTGTTCATGGCTCCAGCGATCGAGTACTGGGCCAGCAGAACAACGAGGGTCAGTGCGAAGGAAACCACAGCGACCAACAAGAACTTGGTCACCACAGTGATTGCGTTTCCGCTGGCGGAGAGATCCAAGAAGATGCCGAAGATGAAGACCGGCAAGGCAGGGACGACAACACGACGAATGACCATCTCAATGATGGTGCGGAATTCGACAACACCGCGGAAAAGTACCGTGGAGCGGAAAGCAGTCATGCCCAACCCGATGATGAACGCAAGGACCAGTGCAGTCATCACGTCCAAAGCTGGTGGCAGGACGATCTCGGTGGCCGAGTCCCCCGCACTACTAACCAAGGAAACGACGGGCTTAAATCCTGAGCCTTCACCTTCACCGATGGCTTCAAGTCCACCACCGGACAATGACTGGGTAAATAGCCAGCGGCTGACAAAGTACGCAAGTAGCCCTGCAGCCAAAGTTGATCCGTAGGCGAGCAGCGCAGTGATGCCCAACCATTTGCCTGCACCCTTGCCAAGTTCAGCAATAGCTGGCGAAACCAAACCAAAAATAATCAGTGGCACAACGAAGTTCAGGAAGCCCGAGAAGATCGAGTTATAGGTCAGGAATACGCTTCCTAGCCATACCGGCATTACTGGGCCAAGCAAAACGCCTAAGACGATTGCTATGAGCACCCAGCCAAGCAGTGGGATTGATTTCAACAGCTTCATGAAGGTCCTTCATTGGTTCGGGATCATAGCGACGCTTAAACAGCCATCGATGTGTCGCAGCACACGTCTCGACAATGATAGTTGGGCACATGGCAACCCGAAAACATTGTGAATCGCTCAGGGATTCCCACAGTACCGACAAATTTCGAACGTTTAGCTTCGCAGGACAAGTTTTCTTCGAGAAAATTCGAAATCGATCACGCGTACACCAGACGAGTGGAAGATCTGAGAGATCCGCATCGCGGGAAATCCTCTGCTGAATTAAGTGGCGCAACGTGACGACTGACAAGATCGGTTGTGGGTGCTCTCGGCGAGCGCCTGAGCATGTTCGGCCCACCGCTTGAACATGACCCTGACTTAACGTCCCTGATTTGTTGAAGCTTAGAGGAGCCTAGTACCCGATCTGGATACCTCTTAGTAATGTTGGGCCTATGAATGCGCATCCTGCCGATACCCACAATATGATCCGAGTCCGTCAAGCCCGAGAGAACAACCTCAAGGGTATTGATGTCGACATCCCCAAACGACGCATTACGGTTTTCACTGGGGTTTCCGGCTCAGGTAAGTCTTCACTCGTCTTCGGAACGATCGCTGCCGAATCACAGCGATTGATCAATGAAACGTATACCTCTTTTGTTCAGTCGTTCATGCCCTCGATGCCTCGGCCCGACGTTGAGGTTCTAGAGAACTTGTCGGCAGCCATCGTTGTTGATCAGGAGCGCATGGGATCCAATTCCCGCTCAACGGTTGGTACCGCCACCGATGCCTACTCATTGCTTCGTGTTCTTTACTCACGCTACTCAACTCCAAGTGCCGGTGGCGCGGGCGCATATTCTTTCAACCTCGGACAAGGAGCTTGCCCGGCCTGTGAGGGATTTGGTACGGAAGCAAGTATCGACCTTGACGAGTTATTGGATTGGGATAAGACCCTGAACGAGGGCGCCATCAAGGCACCAAACTTTGCTCCTGGCGCGTGGCTCTGGCAAACATTGACTGCAGGCACCGAACCAGATCTTGATATCAAGCTCAAAGATATGCCCAAGGACATGCTTGATCGCATGCTTCATGCCGAAGATGGCAAGGTCAAGCTCAACGGGGCGAACATGAGCTACTCGGGGCTCATCACCCGCATCAAGTCCAACTACATTCTTTCTGGTCGCGAAATCAAGCAAGCGCACATTCGTGAATGGATCGACCGGATCTCAACCACGGCACCGTGCACGGTGTGCGCCGGTTCCCGACTGAGTGAAGCTGCTAGAGCCTCAAAGATGAATTCACTGGGCATCGCCGATATGACGGCCATGCAGGTTTCTGAGCTTTCCGCGGAACTAGACAAACTTCAGATCCCGGACGCCGCTCCCTGATCAAGAACTTGATTGCGATTCTTGAGTCGATGGTCGAGTTGGGCTTGGGATATCTCTCGCTAGATCGACCCGCTGGAACACTTTCGGGCGGTGAAGCCCAGCGCGTGAAAATGATTCGTCATCTAGGTAGCGCACTCTCGGATGTCACCTACGTCTTTGATGAACCAACCGTGGGGCTTCACCCGCACGATATTCAACGCATGAATGGGCTGTTGGCGGATCTGCGAGATAAGGGCAATACCGTACTGGTCGTTGAGCATAAGCCTGAAGTTATCAAGATCGCTGATCACGTGATTGATCTTGGTCCGGGTGCTGGAACGCACGGTGGAACGCTGAGTTACAGCGGAGATGTTTCTGGCCTGTTGGCCAGCGATTCACTGACCGGTCAACATTTTTCTACGCGTGTTCCGCTGAAGCCCGCTACCAGGTCACCGGGTACTCCCTAGAAGTTCGTGGCGCTTCCACACATAACCTCAAAGACGTGAACGTAGATATCCCTACCGGTGTACTGTGTGCCATCACCGGTGTTGCCGGGTCCGGTAAGTCCACGCTCATTCACTCAACGATTTCCAAGCGTGAAGATGTGGCCGTGGTGGATCAACGAGCGATCCGAGGCTCGCGCCGTTCAAATCCTGCCACCTACACCGGAATCATGGATCCGATTCGAGCCGCCTTTGCCAAGGCCAACTCGGTCAAGCCGGCCTTATTCAGCGCAAATTCCGAAGGAGCCTGCCCAAACTGCAAGGGCGTCGGATTCACCTATACCGATTTGGCCTCGATGGCCGGAGTGGCTCTGCCCTGTGAAGTATGTGAAGGTACGCGCTTTACCGCTGAAGTCTTGAACTACACCTTGGACGGTTTGAATATCGGTGAAGTGTTGGACTTGAGCATGGAGCAAGCCTTAGAACAACTCAAGATCCCTAAAGCCAAAGCCATGCTGACCCGGCTGAACCAAGTAGGACTGGGGTATCTCAAGCTCGGGCAGCGCCTCAGTACGCTCTCGGGCGGTGAGCGCCAGCGCATCAAGCTTGCCATCAACTTAGGCAAGGGTTCTGGCACCTACGTACTGGATGAACCAACCACTGGTCTGCATATGGCCGATGTCCAAAACTTGCTGGGTCTACTCGACGAAATGGTTGACGAAGGAAACACCGTCATTGTCATTGAGCACCATCTAGCGGTAGTTGCCCATGCTGATTGGGTGATTGACCTTGGACCAGGGGCCGGGCATGAGGGCGGTCAGATTGTCTTTGAAGGAACGCCAGCAGAACTTAGTCAATCTGGCACGCTCACCGGAATTCACTTGAATGAATACGTCGGCGGCAGTCAATGAGCTTCACTTTGCGCAAACCCGTAGCTGATGACGCCGTTGAGCTGGCCGCTTTGCATGTTGAATGCTGGAAGCAGACCTACACGGAACTGTTGCCCGAGGGATTTTTTAGCACAGAGCATGCTGAGCATCGTCTCAACCTGTGGCAACGGATTTTAGCTGACCCGAACCCTGCGTTCTCTCTAGCTGTGGCATGCAATGAGCAGGAAGACTTGATTGGTTTCTCGTTTGCTGCACCGTGCACCAAGGACTCGGTCGATGTTCCGGCGGGAATTGACCGGCAACTATACAACTTGTATCTGCTCAACGATCAGCACGGCTCCGGTGCGGGCCAGGCCTTGCTGGATGCTGCACTTGGGGATCAACCGGCCCTCTTATGGGTGGCCGAACAGAATCCTCGGGCGATAGCCTTCTATCAGCGCAACGGATTCTCCTTTGATGGTCAAGTGCTTGATGACCCCACCGCACCGCTGATCACTGATCTGCGCATGGTGCGCTTGCCTGTCTGAGAATGATTCGCTGCGTCATCGCGACAGGTCATCATTAACGCATAACGGGTCCGAGCGGAAAATTTTCCGGTCGGACCCGTTAGTTGGTACCTGCTTAGTGCAAGATCAATTAGATGCGAACAAGCATCTTGCCGGTGTTTGCTCCGGCCATCATGTCCAAGAAGGCCTGAACGGTGTTCTCTACACCGTCAACGATGGTCTCATCGTAGGAAACCTTGCCTTCAGCGAACCACTGGCCCATGCGCTGGGAGAACTCTTCGCCGTAGTTCAGGTAGCTCGACAGGGTGAAGCCCTGAAGCTTCAGGCCACGAGTGATCAGGTTGGCCATGTTCAGTGGGCCTGGGGTTGGCTCGGTGGTGTTGTAGCTTGCGATAGCACCACACAGGGCTGCACGGCCACCGTCATTGAAAGCTGCCAGTGCTGCTTCGAGGTGATCGCCACCAACGTTGTCGAAGAAGACGTCGATGCCCTCAGGGGCAGCAGCGGCTAGCTGTCCACGAACGTCGCCGTCCTTGTAGTTGAAGGCTGCGTCGTAGCCGTACTTGCTGGTGAGCAGTTCGACCTTTTCAGCACTACCTGCGGAACCGATAACGCGCTTAGCTCCCATGAGCTTGGCGATCTGTCCGGCTGCGGTACCAACGGCACCGGCCGCACCGGAGATGAAGACGGTTTCGCCTTCAGCCAAGCCGGCGATTGCGTTCAAACCTACGTAGGCGGTCAGCCCGGTCATGCCCAAGATGTGCAGGCGCAGCGAGCTTGGAACACCTGGAAGGTCAGGGATTTCCTTGAAGCTAGCTGCTGGACCCTGAGCCAAGTCCGACCAGCCGAGCTGGTGAAGAACCAGGGTGTCTACTGGCAGGGAGCTGTCATTTGAAGCGATGACGCGTCCTACTGCACCGCCGGCGATCTGCTCGCCGATTTGGAATGGCTTGACGTAGGAGCGGGTGTCGTTCATGCGTCCGCGCATGTAAGGGTCAACCGAGATGAATTCGTTGCGAACCCGAACTTCGCCGTCCTTCAATTCTGCAAGTTCAACGTGCTCAACGGTGAAGTTTTCGTTCGTTGGCCATCCGGTTGGGCGGCTGGCGAGGTGGATCTGGGTGCTGGTGGTTTCGCTCATTATGTTGAGTACCTTTCCTTTTTCGAATTTTTTCGGGTTTGAAAATTTAGAGTGCTACGCCGATGATCAGTGCGATCACCGTCAGTAATGGGAAGACGCCTTGCTTGATTGCTGCCGAAGCCTTGGATGGGCTGGAAATGATTAGGACCAGTGCGGCCAGCAACATGGAGCCGGTTCCGGTGAAGATCAGGGTCGAGCCGATGGTTGCTTCTCCAGCCATGTGGAAGACGACGCCTGCCAGGGTGGCGATGGCCAGAAACAGGTTGTAGAAGCCTTGGTTGAAGGCCATCTCCTTGGTTGCTTCCGCATCTTCAGGCGTCGAGCCAAAGGTTGCTCGAACTTTGTCAGTGGTCCACCATAGGGACTCCATGAAGAAGATGTACACGTGAAGCAATGCAGCAAGGGTGGCCAGCACGAGTGCGGTGATGATCATGATTAACAGCTCCTGAAAGTTTTAGCAGAACAAGCATTCTGTAACGTCCATTTCAATATATACTGTAATGGTCGTTTCCGAAAGTAGAAAGGTATGTGATGGCAAGAACACTAGCCTTTGACAGTACCGCTGTCATCAAAAAAGCTCGCTCCCTATTCTGGTCTAGGGGCTTTGAAGCAGCGTCCATCCCAGAACTTGAATCAGCCACCGGCCTGAGCAGATCCAGCATCTACAACTCCTTTGGCTCCAAAAGAGGTTTGTTTGACGCAGCCGTGCAGAGCTACCTCGATGAGATTGTTCGCCCGCGCCTAGAACCACTGATATCTGATGACGTTAGCCCGCAAGCACTCACTGAGTACCTTGATGGTTTGATCTCCGTATTTGGTCAGCCCAAGGCGCTGCCAACCAGCAATGGTTGCTTGCTGATCAACACCGCCAATTCACCCCTATCAGCCGACTCCCACGTGTCGCAAGTGGTCCAGGCCTACGGAGAAGAGCTAGAAACTGCGTTTGGTCGCGGGATTAGCGCTGCCCGAAGCGATCTCGACCCAACCGTCCAACAACGATTGGCCTCAACGGTGACAGGTCTTGTTGTTGCCGCTTTTGCGCTGGTGCGAATCGCTCCAGCACAGGCCCGGACCCTGCTTGAAGATGCCAAGACGCTAGTTATCTGCGAGCACTAAGCCAACAGGTTCTTTCCGGAAACGACACTGAACCCCGCTGCCCCAGCTCATGAATGGGACAGCGGGGTTCATTAGTATGACAACCCTTTAGTTTATTTAGTTTTACTGACCGTCTGGGCCTCTGCCCATGCCGCCACCCATGCCGCCCATTCCGGATTCAAACTCCCCGGCGATTGCGGTGATAACCTCGGTTGCGTCGGTGATGCTACCGGTACCTAGACCCGCATCAACATCTACGGTACCTCCGGTGTAGAAGCTGTAGCTATCGCCGTCAACAATCTCGGAGCTGGAGTACACGACATTGGCGGTGGCCTTTGAGGTGACAAAACTAGCGACTACTTTTCCGCTCGAATCAACGATGTGGATAGCGGTTCCTGCTTCAACCGTGGTGCCAAGGGAAGCCTGAACGCCGGACTGCTTGGAAGTATCGCTTAGACCTTCAGCCATGCCGTCACTGCCAGCCGCGATAAGTACACCACCGTCAACCGAAATATCCCCATTAGAGTCGAGTGAGCCATTACCGCCGTTGGTTGGACCGTTGACTACGGTCGTACCACCGGTAACTGAGATGTCGCCATTGGAATCCAACCCGTCACCCTCCGAAGTGACCGTGACCTTGCCACCGGAAATGTTCAGGTGGGCATCCTGCGCGGCATCCATGCCTCCTCCTGCGCCACCTTGCGTTGTAGTCTCGCTGCTACCAGCGGTAGCGTTCACTCCGTCATCGGTAGCGTTCACGTTGACCGTCGCTCCGGCTAGGTTGATGGTCGGCGATTCCAGTCCCTCGTTAGACTTGCTGACCGTCGCGGTTCCACCGCTGAGCGTCAAAATCTGCTCCGCCTTGATTCCGTCGTCTCCTGCGTCAATTTTCAACGTGCCGCCGTACTGGTGTAGCCAGCCGCGATCAGCGTCAGTGTCATTGGTTGACTTGATGCCATCTTCGGCTGCAGTAATCTTCACATCGCCACCGAGTAGGGCTACGTAATCCTTACCCTTAATTCCGTCGTCGCTCGCGGTGACAGTGACGTCACCGGAGGCAAGAACTAGACCATCCTTACTAACGATGCCGTCCTGGTAATTTCCCTTCACGTCCAAGGAACCCTCACCTGCGATAGTTAGGTCAGCCATCGAGTAGATTGCCGCATTGGCAGCATCTTCGGCGGTATCAGCGTAGGTGCTCGCATCGGATACAGAATTGCTGGTGCCCTTTTCTAGATAAAGAAGGGTTTCATTGGATTCATCAACCTGGATTGCGGAACCGGTTGAACTGGTGATGGAGGCATCATCCATGATGACTCGAACAACGTCTTCCTCGCCGGCGGCGACGACAACCTTGCCGTCACTGAGCGAGCCAGACAGGCGGTAAGTACCAGCACCGGTGATGGTGACGGTATCCCCATCTACCGAGACCTTGTCAGCGTCAGTTCCTGAAGCTTTGGTGCCACCATCGGCCAGGTCCACAGTTGTTTCTTTGTCAGCGTCCCACTGCAGATCATCCTCATCAAAGTGCGTGTCTTCCGAAATGTCGGTTGCTGAGGCAGTTGAGGTGTTGCCCGAAGAGCTGCTGCTCTCTGCCACCGTGGATGCGCTACTTGCGTTGCTGGTTGCGTTGATGACATCGGAGACCGTTGTCCCGCCAGAGCCTGTCGCACACCCAACCATGGTCAGCGCCAGCGATAAAGCGGCAACTGAACTCAGTGCCTTGTTTCGAAATGAGCGTTTCATGAGCATTCTCTCTGAATTCATAATAGGATTGTCGGCAATTTATTTTTGCCTATCTGAGGGTATATGACTATCTTTCAATAGTTCCCTGTGGTGACTCTGTATTCACCAAATGCCGCGCTTGTGAATGTTGAAATGGGGATGACTTGCTCGACTTTTTCCGGAACAAGAACCGCTTTTGAACGGAAAAGCTCACCAAGAAGAGCACGATCTCTGTAATGATTTTTCCGAGTAATAACGGAATCCCGGACGAGGAAAGCAATGTGAGCAACTCGTAATTCAGGGCCAGTAGGACAATGGCCAGTAATGCATAACGACTTACTGTTGCGCGCAATGGAAGCGTACGACCTTCGGTAAACACCAGCTGTCGGTTGATCCAAAAGTTCACGGCGGCGCTGCCTAGACGAGCTAGGACCACAGCAGGTAGTAATTGGTGGAACGTCGCGGTGAAGATCAGGAGCAACACCGTGTCCACCGCGAATCCTGCCAATGACGAAGCGGAGAACTTCAAGAGTGGGGCGTAGATTCTTATCGAATCCCTGATGGGCCGGAAGTGTGAGCTTTCGTTGTCGTTCAGGTAAATGGTTTGAATCTTCACCCGCTGGAGCTCTATATTGTTCCGTAGTGCATCCAGCAGCATGTTCAGTTCGTACTCGTAGCGCTCGCCGGGCACCTTGCCTAGCCATGGAAGTATCTCTGCGGGGAATCCGCGTAGCCCGGTTTGGGTGTCGTTGAGCCATGTGCCTGTGGAGAGTGCGAAGAATAACGCGGTGGCCTTATTGCCCAACTTGCTGCGTAGCGGTACCTTGCCGGAGAACTCACGTTCTCCAAGAACAATGCTTTTCTTCTGACCCACTTCCCTGGCCACAGCGTAGATGTCTTCAGCAGCGTGCTGACCATCGCAGTCCGCGGTGACAACATCGTGGCCAGGGAAGTTTTCAGCGATAAAGCTGAATCCTGTCTTGAGTGCGGCCCCTTTACCCAAATTGACCGGGTGTTGAACGAGGATTGCTCCCTGACGCTGGGCATAAGCGAAGATTTCTGCTGACGTAGGTCCGCTGCCGTCATCAACAACGACCAGGACCGTTTCATTGCTCGTCAGCTGCAGGGACTCAATAAGGGTATTGAGCTTTTCATCTGGTTCAAACGCGGGAATCAGGAGAATCATGGTCTTACCCCTGTCCTGCGATGAACAGAATGTCGGAGGTTCCACGTTCTTGGTTGCGGCCCAGCGGATTATTGACCAGCTTGCCGTTGAAGTACATGGTCGAAGAACCGCCACCGTCAATGTTGTAGGCGGTTTTGCAGCCAAGATCCAGCATGATTTGGGCGAGCTCCGGCATGGTCACCCCGACGCTATATCCTTCTGAGCGACCATCGACCACAACAAAGACGTAGTGATTATCATCGATGATGCCGATCGCGGTGCGCGGTTGCTGGCCCTGGATGGAGTGGTTACCAAAATTGGTATCGACCTCAACGTCGTCGATGCCGTCAACCTGCTTGGAGTTTTTCACTACCGTCGGCCCGAACGACACTGTTTGCCATACGCCTTCTGAAACTAGGGTGTCTGCATCGGTGCTGGTCTCGTCGTACGCCTTGACGCTGCCGTCCTTGTAGAACGCCAGTCCCTCACGGGCCCCCTTGTCACGGTAGGCGACTCCGTTGCGGATGATGATGCCGGTGTCCCTGAAACCGTAATAGTCGCCGTTGATTGCAAAGATTGCGGAGTTGTTCTCGGCTATGGCGCTGGTGGTTTCGGTGATGTTTTCGCCGAAGCTGTCTTTTGCAAAAGCGGAGGCCAGTACGGTGCCGTCTTTGAGATTCAGATCGGCTGCGAAGTAGGTGACTTGGCTGTTGCCGCTGCCCGTGACGGTCTTAGCGATATTGATTTTGGCAAGATCTGAGGTGTAGCTGGTATCGGTAATTTTGGCTGCCGTGTCAGAGGCGGTGCTGGCAGTCGCCGCTGCGGCACTAGTAACCCCAGTTTGCTCGACGTGCTCAACAACGAAGCGGTCCAATGCCCAGCCGGCTCCGCCACCTGCGCCAGCTAGAACGGCGAGCGAGCCAATAAGCACCGTCCGACGTGATGGCTTTTTACTCTTGGATGCTTTTTCGGTGGCTAACTGCTGGGATCTGGTGTTTTGCGTTTCAGGTGAATTCGTCATGTGAAAATTTATATAGACGCTACCTGTCAGCAGATCTCGATCTACTTAGGTGTTTTCCATGAATGAGAATTCATGCCAGATAAATCCCGATAAATTCGGGCAAAAAGAACTTCTGTGACGCGGCTCCTATTAAGAAAAAACCGGCCTTCTTCCTAAGGAATTCCTTAGGAAGAAGGCCGGTTTTAGCTGTGAAAACTCTAGTGAGTGTCCTCAGCTGCGATCTCGGAACGGTCACCGCTCCACAAGGTGTGGAAGGTGCCTTCCTTGTCGGTACGGCGGTAGGTGTGTGCACCGAAGAAGTCGCGCAGACCCTGGGTCAGGGCTGCTGGCAGACGCTCGCTGCGCAGACCATCGTAGTAAGCCAACGACGAGGAGAAGAGCGGTGCTGGGATACCCAGCTGAACTGCAACAGCTACAACACGACGCCAAGCTGGAACAGCCTTGGTGATCGCTTCAGCGAATGCAGGTGCGAACAAGAGGTTCGCAGGCTTCTCATCGGCTGCGTAGGCAGCGGTGATGTCCTTGAGCAGGGCTGCACGGATGATGCAACCTTCGCGCCACAGGCCAGCGATCTCGTCCAGCTTCAGCGTCCAGTTGTATTCACCGGCAGCCGAGGTGAGCATATCGATGCCCTGTGCGTAGGAAACCAGCTTCGAAGCGAACAGTGCCTGACGCACGTCCTCAACGAAGTTCTCAGGCAGGGTAACCTCAGAGGTTGCTGCGCCCAGAACCTTCTGGCCCACGGCGCGGATATCGCGCTGGGAAGATAGTGAACGAGCGAAGACCGACTCGGCGATAGCCGAAACTGGCGATCCCATGTCCAGGCCGGACTGCACGGTCCAACGACCGGTGCCCTTCTGGCCAGCGGAGTCCTGGATGACGTCGATCAGTGGCTTGCCGGTGGAAGCATCGGTGTGACCCAAAACTTCTGCGGTGATTTCAATGAGGAAGCTAGAGAGTTCGCCCTGGTTCCACTCGTTGAAGATTTCGGCCTGCTTTGCTGGCTCGATACCTGCAGCGTTGCGCAGTAGGTCGTAAGCTTCGCCGATAACCTGCATGTCGGCGTACTCGATGCCGTTGTGCACCATCTTGACGAAGTGACCAGCACCGTCAGTGGAGATCCATGCGCAGCAAGGAGTGCCATCGTCAGCCTTAGCGGCGATCTTTTCTAGCATTGGGCCCAGAGCCTTGTAGGACTCTTCGGAACCACCTGGCATGATCGATGGGCCGAGCAGTGCGCCCTCTTCGCCACCGGAAACGCCAACGCCTACAAAGTGCAGGCCCTTCTCGTTCAACGCAGCTTCGCGGCGACGAGTGTCGGAGTAGTGCGAGTTACCAGCGTCAATGACGATGTCACCCTCATCAAGCAAAGGAACAAGCTGGTCGATGACCGAGTCTACTGGGCCGCCAGCCTTGACCATGATCAAGACGCGACGCGGGGTTTCGAGGTTCGCAACCAGTTCTTCTAGGCTCTCGGTGCGGATGAAGTCACCTTCATCGCCGTGCGCCTCAAGCAGTGCATCGGTCTTACCGACCGAGCGGTTGTGCAGGGCTACAGTGTATCCGTTGCGGGCGAAGTTACGGGCAAGGTTCGCGCCCATAACGGCCAGACCTGTGACACCAATCTGTGCAGGCATAAAAATAAGTCTCCATCAATTACGGGGAGGTGTGCCGTAAACAGAGACCAATTAAAGTGGCCCCTGAATCACGACCACGTGACCTCTATATCCTACTCGCCAATACCCTACGTTTCACAGCTCATAGCGGATGTTAAAACATATTTATCCCACCGAACTACAGCGCGTATCAAGGTATGAGACTAGTCCTTGGCTAAACTAACGGTATGTCAACTAGTCTGCACGCTCATGTGGTCGAGCACCTCGGCTCGCGCATCGTGGGCGGACAAATCCCCCGCGGATCGATTCTGCTGGCCGCTGAACTCGAGGAAAAACTCCAAGTCTCCCGATCGGTGATTCGTGAGGCCATTCGTGTACTAGCTCAATCGGGCTTAGTGACCAGCACCAAACGAGTCGGCATTCGTGTTCTGGGCGCTGAATTCTGGAATCCGTACGACTCCCATGTCATCCGCTGGCGTTTAGCGAGCGATCAAAAAGGTACACAACTTCGCTCATTGACCGAGCTTCGCATCTCAGTAGAGCCCATGGCCGCCGAACTGGCTGCCGAGGTTGCCCCTGAGGCAATGCGCAAAGAGCTCATGATGGTTTCAGCCCAGATGAGTCACTACGGTCGCCAAGGTGACCTGCACAAATTCTTGGAACTGGATATCCGGTTCCACTCCCTAGTCCTTGCAGCCTCCGGCAATGAGATGTTTGCCAACCTTGCCACCCCTATTGGTGCAATCCTGCGCGGTCGCACAGAGCTTGGGCTCATGCCCGAACGCCCGCACGAAGAAGCGCTGCTCTGGCACCAATCGGTATCTGATGCCATCTCCAACTCTGACTCCGCCAGTGCACGCAAGAATATGGAAAGCATTATGCGTCGTACACATAACGAGATCTGCAGCTTATGGGAGGGCCAAGCGCGCATATTCGTTGATCCACCCAAGGAAACACGCTAAGCACGAGCTCCAAAATCTTGTTTTAGATAGCAAAAAATCCTTCCTCTCTAACGATTGTTAGAGAGGAAGGATTTTTTGTGGTTACTAGTAACAGTAGCTACGCCACTGCGGTAGCAATACCGTATAGCACCATCACGAAGACGAAACCAACCACGGAAACCAGTGCCTGGCCAACGGTCCAAACACGCAGGGTGGTGGATACGTCCATGTTCAAGAAGCGCGAGACCAACCAGAAGCCCGAGTCGTTGACGTGTCCGGCGAAGACCGAACCGGCAGCCAGAGCCAGAACCATGGTGGCGATCTGGAAGGCGCTCAACGAGCTATCTGCCAACACTGCTGGCTGAACGATGGCAGCGGCGGTGGTCAGTGCCACGGTGGCCGAACCCTGAGCCAGTCGAACGATGGCAGCGATCAGGAAGCCCGCGATGATCAGTGGCAGACCAATAGCCTGCAACGAATTGGCGATAGCGTTACCAATACCGCTGGCACGCAGTACGCCACCGAACATGCCACCGGCACCGGTGATCAAGATGATCGAGCATACTGGGCCCAATGCGGAGTCGACCACGGTTTCGATAAGGGTCTTGTCCTTGCCCTTGCGGAAGCCAAGCAGAACCATGCCCAACAGCACGGTGATCAGCAGAGCTACTGGGGTTTCACCGAACAGACGCAACCAGGTAACCCATGAAGCCTTTGGATCAACAACGCCGGCGCTGCCGAGCATGTTCAATCCGGTGTTCAAGAAGATCAGGATCAGTGGAAGTAGCAGAAGGCTAAAGACGGTGCCTACTGAAGGCGAGGACTTGAAAGCATCCTTGTTTGAGCCATTGCCCAGAGCGGCATCCAAGATATTTGGAACAGGAATGTCGAACTTCTTGCCAACGAACTTACCGAACAGGTGACCGGCGAAGAACCAGGTAGGAACCGCAACAAGCAGACCCAAGACCAAAACGAGTCCTACATTTGCTTCAAGCAGACCCGAGGCCGCCACCGGACCTGGGTGTGGTGGTACGAAGACGTGCATCACCGAGAAGGCGGTAGCTGCAGGGATCGCGTAGTACAGTACCGAGCCGCCAAGGCGACGTGCGACGGTGAAGATAATTGGCAGCATGACCACAAGGCCAGCATCAAAGAAGATTGGGAAACCGAAGAGCAGTGAAGCTACGGACAACGCCAGTGGCGCCCGCTTCTCACCGAACTTGGAGATCAACCAGTTGGTCATCACCTCTGCGCCGCCACTGGTTTCCAGCATGCGACCGAGCATTGCGCCAAGGCCAACCAGCAAGGCCACGCTGGCCAAGGTTGAACCAAAACCGCCGGTTAGTGTGGTGATGACTGAGCCTGCTGGAATACCAGCTGCAATGGCTGTAATAAGGCTTGTTAGCACCAGAGCCACAAATGCGTGGACTCTAAAGCGGATAATAAGCACCAGCAGCAGGGCTACTGCAGCCACCGCCAGTGCAAGGAGGCCGGTGGTACCCAGCGTCCAATTCATTTCGAGCTCAGTTGTCATTGTCGTCCTTGATCAATGGTTATCCATGCCAGCATCTGGCAGATGGATTAGGCGTGGTTGACTACGGCGAGGTCAGCGACGAGCTGACGCACGATGTCTTCGGGAGAGTTAGAGATGTTTGCAGTGAGCACAGCTTCATCTGCCTCTGGCTGTTCCAGAGTGGCCAGCTGACTGTCGAGCAGCGAAGTTGGCATGTATTCGTGGGAGCGTGCGTTCATTCGATCACGAATCAGATTAGGAACGCCTGCAAGGTGCACAAACAGAGTTGCTGGTTCAAGACTACGGATCAAATCGCGGTAGTCGCGCTTGAGCGCGGAGCATGCGATGACCAGAGGTTCGCCCTGTGCAGTACCGTCGGCAAGTTTCTGCCCGATAACTCGCAACCATGGCTCGCGGTCTTGGTCATTTAGTGCTTGACCTGCCGCCATTTTTTGCCTGTTGGCATCTGGGTGCAAGCTGTCGCCGTCAATAAACTCGCGGTGCAATGCATCCGCCAGCATCTGACCAATGGTCGACTTGCCGCTACCCGAAACACCCATAACAACAATGGGCGGGACCAGTTCACTCATGTTTTCACTCCGTTGTGTGCAAACCTAATATCAGACTTAAGGAATATTTGGTTGGATAAAATCTGATTTAACAAGACTAAGAGCGCAATCGGGTGCTGTCAACCACTTCAAGTGCGCGAAGTAACATTTTCCTTTAAAGGACAGGTCAGATGTTGTTTAGGTGATGAAACCTTCACGACCTTCAACCAGTAGTCGAAACTCCTGTGTGAAAAGTATGAATTTCATCGTGGCAACTCTGGAAGCCCAGCTCAATGCCATGTATTGTCGCGAATGAGTGGTCAAACCCGGCCGCTGCAGATTCTGACCATTGGAGCGAATCATGGGATTCATTGGATGGATAGTTTTGGGCTTGATTGCAGGCGCTATCGCAAAGGCAATCCTGCCAGGCAAGCAAGGTGGCGGCTGGATCGCAACCCTGCTGCTAGGTGTCGTCGGCGCACTACTCGGCGGTTGGATCGGCAGTGCCCTCTTCGATAAGGGTGTCGGCGGATTCTTCTCCCTGTGGAGCTGGCTCCTAGCCATTGGTGGCGCCTTGATCGTATTGGTCATTTGGGGATTCATCACCAAGAGGCGAGCATAGCTCGTATCATCGGGTTTTAGTCCCTCGCACTAAGCAACAAGCCCGCCGGCTGCCGCTAATTTTACAGTGGCAACCGGCGGGCTTTTGTATGTCCTGCGTTCGCTTCTCAGCACAGGTTCACAACAGATATTTGTCGTAGACTTCAAGAACTGGGGATTACTCCCCGAGCACGACGTTAAGGACGCCCATGGCCATTGATCCCATGACCCCAGAGGCAGAAGTTCGAGCACCAAAGAAATTTCTGTCTATCGGTACCGAAAGAACTCGTTGGCGCGGCCTGATTCATGCATGGTCAACACCAGGAATCATCATCATGAACCTGGTTCTGATCGTGCTTGCCGACAGCGACCTCGCCGAGTGGACCAGCGCAGTATTTGCCCTGTGCTCCATCCTGCTCTTTGGCACTTCAGCGCTCTATCACCGTGGCAACTGGACCGATAAGGTAATGGGTCTGTTCCGCCGAGCCGACCACGCAAACATTTTCTTGCTGATCGCCGGTACCTACACACCTGTCGCCGCGCTTGTGCTGCCAGCCAAACAAGCAATCATTGTTCTGTCCATCATTTGGGGCGGCGCCTTGGCAGGTATCGTCATCAAGACCGTATGGCCTACCGCCCCGCGCTGGGTCGGCGTCAGCCTCTACATCTTGCTTGGCTGGGGCGCACTGATGCAGCTACCTACCTTCTGGGCCACAAATCCGGCAGTCATGATATTGATTCTTGCCGGTGGCCTGGCCTACACCGTCGGTGCGGTGTTCTATGCAACCAAACGGCCTAATCCCCTGCCAACAATCTTCGGTTTCCACGAACTCTTCCACGCATGCACCATCGTCGCGTTCCTCTGCCATTGGACCGCAGTGCTTTTGGTAGCCATCTAGAAATCAGCAACACACACAAAAAAGCGCAGTGGCCGCCAGCTTTCTCAAGCTGGCGGCCACTGCGCTTTCTCGGTTGGTCTATCGCTGTCCGTAACGGCGACGAACCACAAACAGTCCCACCAAAGAAATCACGGCGATCGCCATGTAGTAGAGACTCGGTGCATCCAAGGATCCGGTGATCTTCAACAGCCAGGTCAACACCAGCGGAGCAATTCCGCCGAGTAGCGTGACACCCACGTTGTAGGCCACCGAAAGGCCCGAACCACGAATGGCCGCCGGGAATAGGTTGGAGAGCAACGCTGGCAGCGGTCCGAAGTAGAAGGACATGATCACGCCGAGCAGCGCGATCACCAACACCATTACCGGAACGCTCGGCTTAGAAGTCATGAGCTTGAACATCGGATACGCCAGGACAAAGGCGGCGATGGCCGCATAGGTCATCACGTGTGCCGGACCAATTCGATCCGCCAGGTGACCTACCAGCGGCACCCCGCACAGGGTAATAACGCCCGCGGCGATCCCACCTAAGAACGCCGCGTCTCCCGGAATCCCAAGGTTATTCACGGCAAAAGTAGGCATAAACAGGATCAGGTAGACGGAGATTGTCGCTACGCCAATCACCCCAACGCCGGCCAGCAAACGACCGTAGTGCTGCTTGAACAGCGTACCCAGCGGGAACTTCTCCTTGATGGAGGAAGTGAATTCTTCGGTCTCCTCCAGACGAGCGCGAATGTACAAGCCCACTGGACCGATGAGCAAACCGACAAAGAACGGCACGCGCCAGCCCCAGGATTCCAAGGCTTCTGCGCTCAATCCCGTGGTCAGGAAATAGCCGAAGGCCGAGGCCAGCATCATGGATGCACCCTGGCTGGCTACCTGCCACGAGGAATAGTACGCCTTCTTATGCGGCGCAGTTTCAATCAAGAATGCGGTCGCCGTGCCAAATTCACCACCGGCGGAGAACCCCTGAATCAGTCGCGAAAGCAAAATGATCAAGGCACCGGCGACACCTACCGATTCATAGGGCGGGGCCACCGCCATGATCAGCGTGCCCACCATCATCATGGCCAGGGTCAGGGTGAGCGCCTTTTTCCTACCCCTACGATCGGCGTAGCTGCCCAGCACCATTCCGCCCAGTGGCCTGATCACATAGGAAATCGCGAACGTGGCAAAGGTAAGAATCAGCGCGAAGGTCGGATCCGAATCCGGGTAAAAGACTTTCGCGATGGTTGTCGCGAAGGTGGCATAAACGATGATGTCGAACCATTCAAGCGCCGCTCCAATGGAACTGGAGATCACGGCCCTGCGGGCCATCGCTACCTGTTGGGCAGTAACCTGCGTCCCGGCACTCATCGGCTCAGCTGTGCAATCAAGGAGTCGACGAAGTCCTCACACTCCACGAGCTGATCAAGCAACACGTACTCATCTGGTGCGTGCGCTTGAGCGATATCGCCAGGGCCACACACCACGGTAGGAATCCCGGCGGCTTGGAATAGTCCCGCCTCGGTGCCGTAGGTAACCTTCTCGTCGGTGGCGTGCGCGCCACAAGCTGCAGCAAAAGCGACGATGTCCTCATCTAGTTCGGTATTCAGCCCGGGCGCCCCGGCCTGCTGTTCCAGGCTCACCGAGCATGCAGGGTTTTTCTTCTGCATCTGCGCTTCAAGCTTTGTGGCTTCCTCACGGAAACGATTGGTCAACGCTTCACGATCAACCACTGCCAGCGAACGGTACTCGAAAAACACCACTGCCTGGGATGGAATGGTATTCACGGCAATACCGGCATCAAACTTGTTGACGTTCATGGTGGTGGTCGGTTCGATGAACGCATCATCACTCGGCCCGCTGGTGCGCAGCTCAGCGGAAACTTGCTCCACAAAGTTCGCAAAGCGAAGCGCATAGGAAATGGCGTTAACGCCTTCCGATGGCAAGGACGAGTGAGCCGCCACGCCATTAAACTGCACCTTGAAGACGTTCATTGACTTGTGCCCGCGAATAGCCCGCATGCTTGATGGCTCCCCCACAAAGCATCCACGCGGCGCCAACTTGTCAGCGACGATCTTTTCAACCAGGCTCACCGCACCAACACAGCCAACCTCTTCGTCGTAAGAGAGGGCAAGGTGGATTGGTTCGGCTAGTTTCGCTTCGGTCAGCTTGTCCAGTTTGGCTAGGATCACCCCGAGGAAGCCCTTCATGTCGCAGGTCCCGCGACCATACAGCTTATCTCCGCGAACTTCTGCGTTAAATGGTTCGCTGCTCCACTTCTGCCCGTCCACCGGAACAACGTCGGTGTGCCCGGAGAGCACGATGCCGCCGGTACGCGTTCCATCATGGGCCGGGATGGTCGCCAGCAGATTGGCCTTGGTACCCTCGCTGTTATGGATCAGCGAGGATTCAACTCCGTAGGCTTGAAGTTTTTCCACTACGTTTTCGATCAGCGGCAAGTTTGTGTCGCGACTGGTGGTGTCCACGGCAATCAGCTCGCGGATTTCTTTCATGCTTGCTTCGGACGGTGCAGCCACAACAACTCCTAAGTACTTGGCATAATTACACTGGTTTCATGCTGTCATACCAAGTCACCTATGCATAGAAGATTTCATTCTAAGGCTATGCGGGTTAATATTTCCCGACCCCGACCCCGATGCCGTGCAGGTAGGTGCGGATTCCCTGCTCAAAGGCATCGTCCCGATCAAGGGGCTGCTTCAGCTCGCTCAGTGTTCTCAGCAACTGCGGGTAGGCCCCCGTCTGCAATGCTTCGTTCACGGCCGAGGCTTCCTGTTGCTCATCTTGTTTCTGATCGTTAAGCGCAAACGCGGCGGTCAGCGAGTTCAGCATCGCGATGGTGTGCAGCTTAACGGCGGCGCTCAGTTCCGTATCCGCTAAGGCCAGCAATCCTCGCTCGAGGTATGCCATGGAGTTGTGGGTCATCACCTGTTTTTGTAGGACGATCAATGGCACCCATGGATGGCGCCGCATGATTCCCCGACCCTGGTGAGCGATGTTCACCAGCTGCTCAATTGCAGATCCAGTGCAGGCATCAAAGTCATACTCGGCGCTGATCCGATCAACCATTAGTTCGGTGAGCTGATCGTAGGACTTCACATATCGGTAGAGGGAGGCGGGACCCGTGCCGAGACTCGATGCTACCGCCCTGAGCGAAACGGCCTCAATTCCCTGTGCGTCGGCAAGATCAACGGCAAGCTCAACAATTTTTTCGCGCGAGTATCGGGGCTTGGGACCGGTGGTTTTCTGCGGTGATTTTTTGGCCATGGCGCGAACTCCTGAGGCTGTATAGTTAAACGCGAACACTGTTCGCAATTAACTTTACAGGAGAACCATGCGCGTACTGATGATCACCCCAGGCACCCGTGGCGATGTTGCTCCGATGGCAGGTCTAGGTCAGGCACTGACCGCGCAAGGTTTAGATGTATCGATCGCTGCTAACCCTGCCTACCAAGAACTTGTGAGCTCAGCGGGCTGCACCTTCCGCGAGCTGCCAGGTGACATGAGCGCGCTGGTCAACCCTGCGCCTCCTGGTACAAAGACCAGTCCCAAAGACCTGCGGAAATACCTCGCAGAATTGGGCGCATACTTCGAACAAGCCGCTGCCGGAACATTAAAGGCAGCCGAGCACGGGTCCGAGGTGATCCTAGCCAATTCGGTAGCGCCCTTCGCTTTTGATGTCGCCGAGGCACTGGGCATCCCGGCGATCAGCGCCCATTTGCAACCGTCCGAGCCCAGCGGGGACTACTCCCCTATGGTGCTAGGTACGGCCCGCAGTTTCGGAAAGCTAGGAAACAAAGCGCTGCATCAACTGATTTCCGCGTCCAAGGCACCCTACGATGCACCGACCGCACGCATTCGCGCAGAATTGGGATTGCCCAAGCGAAGCCGTGCTGCCTCGGAACGTCTGCGCCGAAAGGTTAGCAGTCCAGTTCTTAATGGTTTCAGTTCAACCGTGGTGCCGCGCCCCGCTGATTGGCACCAAAACATTATCAATTGCGGCTACTGGTGGCCGGCGGCCGATCCATCGTGGAGCGCACCTGCCTCACTGCGTGATTTCCTCAGCGCAGGTGAGCCACCGGTGTTCCTAGGTTTTGGAAGCACACAGGCACTCGAAGCTGACTTCCTTATCGACGTTGCCCGCCGTACCGGGCGACGAACCATCATCCAAGGCGCGGGAGAATTTTCCGAGTCAAACGTTCTGGGTGTCGGCGCAGTCCCGCATCATTGGTTATTCCCCCAGGTAGCTGCCGTAGTGCACCATGCTGGGGCCGGCACCACTGCCGCCGGTTTGCGCGCCGGTGTTCCAGCGGTGCCGGTACCCATCTTCACGGACCAGCCGTTTTGGGCTTCTCGGCTTCACCGTCTGGGCGCAGGTGTTGCCCCTATCGCCTATAAAAATTTGACCGTTAATTCCTTGGCCCAGGCCATCAATGAAGCCGAGAGCAACGAGAACTATGCTCAGGGTGCCAGATTGATCTCAACGAAACTAGCAGCTGAAGAGGACAGTGCGCTGAAGGTCGCAAGGTTCTTGGAGCGCTACTGATCACGAAGTTCAACGCATCAGAAGCTGTACGCAACAGCAACTTAACGCAACAAGGGCACCCACCAAAATGGTGAGTGCCCTTATTGAACTACTTGCTACTTATTGAAGTCGTCGCGGACGTCCTTAGCTGCGTCCTTGACAGCTTCACCTGCCTGCTTCGTCTTGGCTGCGGCCTGATCCTTCACGCCTTCAGCCTGCAAATCCTCATTGTTGGTTGCATCGCCGACAGATTCTTTGACCTTGCCGGATGCTTCCTGAGCCTTGTTCTTGAACTTATCGCCTAAACCCATAAGTCGTACTCCTTTTACAGTCGATCGAACAACGAACAAAACCCACGTTACATGCCAATTTCGGTAGCCAGCTGGTCAGCAACTTGAGGCCAGCTGAAAGATCTCGCAAATCCTGCTGAATCCACCAATGAAGTGTATGATCTTCGCGCACCGCACCCTGATCAATCCTCGGTAGACTTATTAACACCGGCCCACGCAACACATGGCTCATGCGCGGTCTCCAACGGGTGAGCACCGCGAAACGACAGGGCGTTCGGCCATCTGTACTGCACCCAGTGCTCTTGAACCATCTATTTCGTGGGACCACGAGGGGAAAGTTTCAGCGCCACATGGTTCTCGGCCAACGATAGACCGGCACCCAAAAAGGTAGTCCTCGTTGATGATCGACTGACCGCCGACGCCGCGATGCGTTACGCTTCGCGTGGAATCGCGATGTTGTGGCAGGGCGACTATCACAATGCCAAGCAACTGATCTCGGCCATGGACCGCCGGCTCAGCGCTACCCAAACCAGCAAGTCCTCCAAGAAGGAACAAGATGCTGGTCAAAAGTTCTACGCCATCCGTCAAGCTCGTGCACACCGCTCCCGGATGCTCTCCTTGGTCCTGGTGTCCCTGACATTCGAGAATTCAGAGCATGCCGCACAACTACGTTTGGCGCGCTCCCCACAGGTAGCCGAAGCAATCACCTTCGCCTACGAACAAGCCAAAGATTTTGCTGGCACGCAAGCCGTGGTGAGCCTGCAAGAACTCTCCGGGGTGCTCAGCGCGCATCAATGGTTCCTCAACGGTGTCAACGTGCCCGCGTTGGGGGCCACCATCCATCCGCGCTACGGCACCTTTATGCCTACCCGGCAAGAATACGTTCAGCTCGTAGCCCAGGCTCCGCTTAACGGTGCGCAGCTCGCCTTCGACATTGGCACCGGGACAGGAGTGCTGGCTGCCCTGTTGGTCTCACGGGGAGTGAAGACCGTGAAGGCCACGGATATCCATCAGCGAGCCGTTGATTGTGCCAATCAAAACTTCGCCCGCTTGGGTATGCAGGATGACGCACACGCCGAATTAACCAGCATGTTCCCCGCCGGGCAGGCTGAGCTGATCATCTGCAATCCCCCGTGGTTACCGGGCAGCGCTCCGAGCACACTCGACGCTGCCATCTACGATCCGGGCAGCAAGATGCTATTGCAGTTCCTTCGCGGGTTACCTAAGCACCTGACCGAGGACGGTGAAGGCTGGCTCATCATCTCCGACCTCGCCGAGCTGCTTGGTCTGCGCACCCGCGAACTACTCTTAGCCGCTATCGACGACGCTGGCCTGAGGGTTGTCGAGAAGATTGATGGACGTCCCACACACGGCCGCGCCCATGATCAGTCTGATCCCCTGCACGCAGCTCGTTCGAAGGAGATCACCACCTTGTGGCGCCTGAAGGTCAAGGCCTAAGCGCAGTCAATCCCCGGTCTAGCAAGATCTCAGGCTCGCCAACCTAGCGTTACTTTGCGCCAAGTACAGCCACGAGGAAATCATCGGCCGGCGCGTGAAAGTTCCACGTTGAGTAGCGTTGCTGAATCAGAAGATCAGCCCGCTGTGCGTCAGCTTCAAATTGCTCAAAGTCGTACCCCCTGTTGGCTCCGAATCCCACAATCAAGCGACCGTCGGGAGCAAGAAATTGACCCAGGCGTTTTAAGGCGGGCAAGCGTTCGGCTTCGGACAGGAACGTCAGAACGTTTCCTGCACAAACGATGACATCAAAATCAACCGGACCTGAGGTAATGTCTTGGGGACTAAAACTCGCCAGATTACCCAGAAACCACGCGGCGTTGGGATAGTCCTGACGGGCTACCTCGATCAGATCGGGGTCAAGGTCCACACCAACGACGTTATGCCCTTGTTCGGCGAGCCAACCGGCGATCCGACCGGTTCCACACCCAGCATCAAGAATTCGACTGCCGCGTTGTGCCAACGCATCAACGGCGCGGGCTTCGCCAAAAATGTCTTTTCCTTCGGCCACTAAGTTTCGCCAGCGCTGCGCATAGTTTTTTGCGTGATCTGGATTGGCGCGACGGGTCGCAAGCCAAAGATTTTCTTCCGGGGCACTCATGCCTCCAGTTTGCCACGAGTGAGCACCAGTCACGGCATACGAAAAAACCCGTTGTTTTCGATCTTGACGATCAAAAACAACGGGTTTTCGTTGGTGGGCCCTACCGGGATCGAACCGATGACATTCACGGTGTAAACGTGACGCTCTACCAGCTGAGCTAAAGGCCCTCCTACAGTGAAGGACCAAGCAAATTTCTTTGCTTCATTCATTCTCTGCAACAAGAAATAATTTAGTACATGCCGAACTGACTTGGCAAATTGAGAACGGTATTTTTCGCAAAGAGTGCCGAGCGTCACTCTCCGGAAGCTGCCTTGGCTACTAACGGCGACCCCTAAACTGTCGGCACCTTTTGCGATACTTTCCCTATGAAAAGATCACTGGCAGTTGCCTCTCTCGCCCTATGTTTTGCACTGTCCGCTTGTGGCGGCCAGGCGCCGGCCTCCACACCAAGTGCAACAAGTGCAACAACTACATCCAGCACCGCGCAGCAAGGTCAGCAGGCAGAGCCTGTAGACCTCAGCGGAAAGTGGAAACAGAAAAATTCCATGGACGAAGACGCCTACCAACTGGCCACCATCAAAGGGGACGTCATCAGCATTGACTGGGTGACGAACAACGGAGACACAAAGTCAATTTACTGGGTTGGCACGTTTAAGGCTCCGAAGGCTGGCGCCGAATCATTTACCTGGACTTCTCAGCGTGATCAAAAGGCGACGGATAGCGCAATTATGGCCTCGGGCGACGACAGCAAGAAGTTTACGTTTATCAACGGCGAGATTTCCTATGAGGCCGGGATCATGGGCACAACAACTACGATGCGCCTGAGCAAGCAGTAGCCACTAGCTGAACAATCTGCGTGGAAACAAAAAATCCTCGATCCATGTGGATCGAGGATTTTTATTTGGTGGGCCCTACCGGGATCGAACCGATGACATTCACGGTGTAAACGTGACGCTCTACCAGCTGAGCTAAAGGCCCTAACCATGTTCGCTTTTGCAAGCCAACGAGGAATAACTTTACATAGATATTTTGGTTCTCGCAAATCGAGAGACCGGTATTTCTTGTGAACTGGCACACACTATGCCATTTCCCGTGAGTTACCGGGCCTCAATAGCGGATTGGTAGTCATCCATACTTCGAGGTGCAGTCATCGAACTGCTGAAAACTTCTTGCACAATCCCGTCAACTACCCACAGTGAGACCCTAGTGGCAACGCCAACATTTTCGTCGAAGGCGCCAGCCTTCAATGCCACCTGACCATGAGGCCAAAAGTCAGCAAGGAGATCAAACTGGATCCCAAGGGATTCAGCGTAGTTGCGCAGCGTGAATTTATGGTCGACCGAAATGCCAACCACCCGCACCTGGTGATCGGTGAAGTATTGCTGTTCTTCTTGAAATGCCGCCAGCTCTGAACCGCAAACTCGCGAAAATGCCCAAGGATAAAAGACAACCAGCACACGACCCTTTGACAGATCGGTGCTGGTAATCGTCTCACCATATTGATTTGATAGCGAGAAATCGAACAGGCGCGAACCTGTTTGAATCATTAGTTCTTCTTACGTGGGGCGAGGCGAACTGCAGACCAGTCCTCCGAAACACCTTCACTGGTAGTCACATGCAGGCCAGCGCTAGGCGCCTCCTGCTGAATTAGTGCTGGGGACACATGTCCGTCGCGGCCCTGCTTAGGTGTCAGTAACCAAACGATGCCGGTTTCGTCCAAGCAGTTGAGCGCGTCCATCAATGCGTCAACTAGATCTCCGTCGCCATCGCGCCACCAGAAGATAACTGCGTCGACAACGTCATGATCCTCTTCGGTGAGCAGTTCTGAACCAATCAGTTCCTCGATCGAGTCACGCAGATCGTAATCTACGTCATCGTCGTAACCCAGTTCCTGAATAAGGTTGTCATTTACGAAGCCCATCTTTTTAGCGGACTCCAAGTTTGCCGATACGGCGTCGCTCACTTCATTCCTCCTGCTGGTGCAAAGCGTTACTACCAACGAAACACGGTTTTCTCGTTCCATTCAAGCGCTAAGGCAATAACACGCCGAACAAATATAACCCACGATCCGGTGGTCCACATCATACCGACAGGGTCATTGGAGCAATAGCACCTATACGATATTGCTCAAGTCACTTTAAAAGTCATACTTAAGCGGATTTTCGCTCGTAATCATGACCCCACGCACCGGCAATTGACACTAGAGTTGCATATGAACCGACAGTGCACATCACTCCAGTGTTACTGCACCCGTTGTCCCAATACCGTTGCATCGCAGTGCAAAACTGCAACGTAGCGGAGCCGCAATTCAATCAAGGAGCTTCCGTGGCTGTAGAGGAACACATCTCCCAGATCCGTAGCGGGTTGACTTACCAGCTTTCAGATCAGGATCCTGAGGAAACTCAGGAATGGATGGACTCATTTGACTCTCTCGTAGAGTCCCAGGGCACCGAGCGTGCTCAGTTCATTATCCGCTCGCTGCTGCAGCGTGCAGGTGCCAAGTCCGTGGGCGTGCCCCATGTGACCACCACCGACTACGTGAACACTATTCCTGTAGATCAGGAACCAGAATTCCCGGGCGACGAAGCCATCGAACGCCGCTACCGCGCCTTTATGCGTTGGAATGCCGCCATCATGGTGCACCGCGCTCAGAACCCAGCAATCGGCGTTGGCGGACACATCTCCACCTACGCTGGTGCAGCCACCCTGTACGAAGTGGGCTTCAACCACTTCTTCCGCGGCAAGAACCACCCAGGTGGCGGCGATCAGGTCTTCTTCCAGGGCCACGCTTCCCCTGGTATGTACGCTCGCGCCTTCGTCGAAGGCCGCTTGTCCGAAGAGGACATGGACGGCTTCCGTCAGGAACACTCCAAGGAAGGCCACGCGCTACCTTCCTACCCACACCCACGCTCGCTTCCAGACTTCTGGGAATTCCCGACCGTGTCCATGGGTATTGGCCCAGCTAACGCGATCTACCAGGCACAGCTGAACCGCTACCTGCAGAACCGCGGCATCAAGGACACCTCCGACCAGCAGGTCTGGGCCTTCCTTGGCGACGGCGAAATGGACGAGCCAGAATCCCGCGGTTTCCTTCAGCTTGCAGCCAACGAAAAGTTGGACAACCTGAACTTCGTCATTAACTGCAACCTGCAGCGCCTTGACGGGCCGGTTCGCGGTAACGGCAAGATCATGCAGGAACTTGAAGCCTTCTTCCGCGGTGCCGGTTGGAACGTTATCAAGGTAACTTGGGGCCGCGAGTGGGATGCACTGCTCGAAGCCGACAAGTCCAACGCCTTGGTCGACATCATGAACCAGACCCCAGATGGCGACTACCAGACCTACAAGGCTGAGTCCGGCGCCTTCGTGCGTGAGCACTTCTTCGGTCAGCGTCCGGAAACCAAGGAATTGGTTGCCGACATGAGTGACGATGAGATCTGGAACCTCAAGCGCGGTGGCCACGACTACCACAAGGTCTACGCCGCCTATAAGGCAGCCGTAGAGTTCAAGGGCAAGCCAACTGTGATCCTGGCCAAGACGGTCAAGGGCTACGGGCTGGGTTCGCACTTCGAGGCTCGCAACGCGACCCACCAGATGAAGAAGCTGACCATGGAAGACCTCAAGGGCTTCCGCGATCACCTGCGCATCCCAATCACCGACGAGCAGCTCGAAGCCGACCTGTACTCGCCACCGTACTACCGCCCATCCGAGGACTCGGATGAGTACAAGTACCTGATGGAGCGTCGTTCGGCTCTGGGCGGTGCGGTACCAAGCCGCCGCAAGGAGACCTCGGTTAAGCTTCCACTGCCAGGCGACAAGGCTTACGCCATCGCCAAGCGTGGCTCGGGCAAGCAGCAGGCAGCCACCACCATGGCCTTTGTTCGTTTGCTCAAGGACCTGATGCGCGACAAGGAATTTGGTCACCGCATTGTGCCGATCGTCCCCGACGAATCGCGCACCTTCGGTATGGACTCGTTCTTCCCGACCGCAAAGATCTACAACCCAGCAGGTCAGAACTACCTATCCGTAGACCGCGACCTCGTCTTGGCCTACAAGGAGTCCCCTCAGGGCCAGCTGATCCACCCGGGCATCAACGAGGCCGGCGCCGTCGCAGCATTCACCGCTGCCGGTACCAGCTACTCGACCCACGACGAACCGCTGATCCCGATCTACGTGTTCTACTCGATGTTCGGCTTCCAGCGCACCGGTGACCAGTTCTGGGCTGCCGGCGACCAGATGACCCGTGGTTTCATCATCGGCGCTACCGCCGGCCGGACCACGCTAACCGGTGAAGGCCTGCAGCACGCCGACGGTCACTCGCCAATCCTGGCCTCGACCAACCCAGCAGTGATCACCTACGATCCTGCCTACGGTTACGAGATCGGGCACATCATGCGCTCCGGCCTGGATCGTATGTATGGCGGAACCCACCAGGATCCAAACGTGATGTACTACCTGACCGTGTACAACGAGCCAATCAGCCAGCCAGCTGAGCCGGAAAACGTTGACACCGAGGGCATCATCAAGGGTATCCACTTGCTCAAGGAAGCTACCACCGACGGCCCACGCGCACAGCTGCTGGCCTCCGGCGTGGCCGTGCCTTGGGCCCTGGAAGCTCAGCAGATCCTGGCCGACGAGTGGGGTGTATCTGCCGATGTTTGGTCGGTCACCTCGTGGAACGAGCTGGCTCGCGACGGCATGAACGCCGACGCCGAGGTACTCATCGATCCTTCCAAGGCTCGCCGTACCCCGTACGTGACCAGCAAGCTGGAGTCCACCCCGGGCCCAGTCATCGCGACCACCGACTACATGCGCGCAGTGCCTGAGCAGATCCGCCCGTACGTTCCAGGTGAATTCCACACCTTAGGCGCCGACGGATTCGGTTTCTCAGACACCCGTGCAGCAGCTCGTCGCTTCTTCAAGATCGACGCTCACTCGCTGGTCGTCCAGACCTTGCAGTCGCTGGTTGAGCGTGGCGAAATCCCTGCGGACACCGCAGTGAAGGCGCACGCCAAGTACGATCTGAACAACCCAAATGCCGGCAAGTCCGGCAATGCAGGTGGCGACGCGTAAGTCTCGCACTTGTGGCACCCAGTGCCCGGGTTTCTCCCAGCCCCGCTACGATTTTCTTCGTAGCGGGGCTGGCCGCTTAACATCCCGGGGTTAAGCACCTCAGCCAAAAATCCGCCGCCACATTCACATCCCTGTACAAAAGTCACTAAGCTTAAAGTATGAGTCCCGAACTCGATGCCGCCGCGTCGAAAAACCGAAGCAGCCACCAGCAGCCTCCCAGCGCCCAAACGCTGAAACGGCTCCAAAGCCACATCGGGGTTCTGTCCACCACGGCGCTGAAATATCTGGATCAGCAGCTACCGTGGTATCGCTCGCTGGAGCCCAACGAACGCGCCGCGCTGGGGCTGATCGCCCAAAAGGAATCTCCACCTTTGTCTCCTGGTATGAGGATCCCACGTCCTCGCCGGCCTGGGTGGTCACCGACGTTTTTGGTGCCGCCCCCACTGAACTGACCCGTTCGATCTCGCTGCAAAAAGCACTGGGTCTACTGCGCACCATCGTGGACGTGGTCGAATCCCAGGTTCCAGATATTGCCACCGAGGCCGAACAAGGGGCGCTGCGTGAAGCGGTGCTGCGCTACTCGCGAGAGGTCGCCTTTGCCGCTGCGGAAGTTTACGCGCGGGCAGCCGAAACCCGTGGTGCCTGGGACTCCCGGCTGGAAGCGCACGTGGTTGACGCGGTGCTGCACGGTGAACCCCATGACTCGCTAGCCTCGCGCATTGCCGCCATCGGCTGGAAGTCACAAAAAAACATTCGCATTTTGGTGGGCACCACCCCGTCCTCCAACTCAGCAACTTTCGTCGCCACCCTGCGCCGGGTGGCCACCCGCTACTCCCGGGACTCATTAATCGGGGTGCTCGGGGATCGCTCGGTATTAATGCTCTCCGACACCAATTTTGAGGACGTCGATCTCTCCCGCTTCACCCGCTTTTTGGCCACGGCCCACTGGTCTACTCCCCTTGGCCCCGGCAGTCAAAGAGATGCACCATGCCGCGGTGGCCGCGGTGGCCGGATATGCCGCAGCCCGCGCCTGGCCGCAGGCACCCAACCCGGTGAGCACCGACGATTTGTGGCCAGAACGCGCAGCCAATGGCGACGAGCTGGCCCGCACCGCGCTGATCGAACAGGTCTACCAGCCCTTGCAGCAGGCCTCCAATGGGTTGCTCGAAACGCTCTCCAGCTATCTGGCCCTGGGCCACTCCTTGGAAGGCACCGCTCGCGAACTTTTTGTACACGCCAATACGGTGCGCTACCGGCTCAAGCGTGTCACCGAAGTCACCGGCTGGGACCCATTGGTCCCTCGCGATGCCTTTGTGCTGCAATCGGCCCTGCTCTACGGCCGACTTCACGAAGTTAACTTGTAGGCGTCAACTTGTAGGCTTCACCCAAAGAACCTACGAGACGCAGAACACTAGTTTCTGCGCGTATGGCGCATTACTTGGGAACTTTGCTCGACCATAAGATAAGCTTTTGTAGAGTTCCTACAAACACTTCCCATGAGCTTGGTGTGCAAATGAAGCGCCAAAAGCTCCTAAAATTTGGAAAGCTGTAAGAGTGTTAGCAATCGTTTGCCCCGGACAGGGCTCCCAGACCCCAGGTTTCCTCGCCGAATGGCTCGAAGTTGAAGGTGTAGCCGATCACTTGGCTACCCTGAGTCAGATCACCGAGCGCGACCTCACCGCCCACGGCACCGTCTCCGACGAAGAGACCATCAAGGACACCGCCGTCGCGCAGCCGCTGATTGTGGCCGCCGGCTTGGTGACCGCTCGTGCACTGTTTGGCGACAGCCTGCCAGCAGGCGTGATTGTTGCCGGTCACTCGGTTGGCGAGATCACCGCTTCGGCTCTGGCCGGTGCGCTTGATGAGGCCGACGCGATGAACTTTGTGAAGGTTCGCGCCAACGCCATGGCGCAGGCTGCTGCGGCTACCCCGACCGGCATGGCCGCCGTGCTTGGCGGAGATCCAGACGAGGTCCTGGCCGCACTGGAGAGCTTTGGGCTCACCCCGGCTAATGCCAATGGTGGCGGACAGATCGTGGCCGCTGGCACGCTAGAGCAGCTGGCAGCGCTGGGCGAAAACCCACCAGCCAAGGCTCGCGTGATCCCACTCAAGGTTGCCGGCGCATTCCACACCGCGCACATGCAACCAGCGGTAGGCACCTTGGCAGAACTGGCCGGGACCATCACCCCAAAGGATCCAGCCTCCACGTTGCTCTCCAACTTCGACGGGCAGCCGGTCGCCGATGGATCGGCCAACTTGGATTCTTTGGTCGCCCAGGTTTCGCGCCCGGTTCGTTGGGATTTGTGCATGGAGACCCTGGCAGCAGCTGGCGTGACCGGTGTGCTGGAATTAGCCCCTGCAGGTACCTTGGTGGGCTTGGCCCGCCGTGGCCTGAAGGGTGTAAAGACTCTCGCGGTGAAGACCCCGGCTGATCTAGAGGCCGCCCAAGCCTTCATCGCCGAGCACACCAGCAACTAGCTACGCGAACTCAAAGATTTGTGCGCCTTACCCGCAATGATGCGGCAGGCAGGCTCATCTCTGACCTAAGCTTTAAAGCGATGAAACTGCGGAGCATTTGATGCACCACGGTTTTAGCAAACCGGCTCGTGAAGCATCCTGGTAACAGGAGCGGATCGGCCACTACGAACACCGGAGCCCTCCGGTCACTGAAGAAAAGGAGCCATCCATGGCTAGCAACGAAGAAATCCTGGCGGGCCTCGCCGAAATCGTCAACTCCGAGACCGGCCTGGACGAAGCAGACGTGCAGCTGGACAAGTCCTTCACCGAGGACCTGGACATCGACTCGATCTCGATGATGACCATCGTCGTAGAGGCCGAAGAGAAGTTCGACGTTAAGATTCCGGACGAAGAAGTCAAGAACCTGAAGACCGTAGGCGACGCAGTTAGCTTCATCGCCGGCGCACAGGCCTAAGCCTTCGGCGTTTATCGCCACCACCGTTGCATGGGTACGCCGTGCACATCGGCCGGTACGTAAAGCCGGCCCCCTAAATTTCTTAATCGCACAGTAGAGAGTTTGATGATGGCGCGCAAAGTAGTGATCACCGGTCTCGGAGCCACCACCCCAATCGGCGGGGACGTCCCCACCCTCTGGGAGAATGCTTTGAAGGGCGTCTCCGGCGCCGCAACCCTAGAGGATGATTGGGTGAAGGAATACGACCTGCCGGTCACCTTCGCAGCGCGTGCTTCCGTACAGCCAGCCGAGGTCCTCAGCCGCCCCGAAACCAAGCGCATGGACCCTTCGACCCAGTTCGCTGTCATCGCCTCGCGTGAAGCATGGGCCGACTCTGGCCTGAACAAGGAAGAGATCGATCAGAACAAGCTGGCCGTGGCATTTGCTACCGGCATCGGCGGCGTCTGGACCTTGCTCAACGCTTGGGACACCCTGCGCGAAAAGGGCCCGCGTCGTGTGCTGCCGATGACCGTACCAATGCTGATGCCTAACGGCCCAGCCGCAGCGGTCTCGCTGGATCTGGGCGCCGCTGGTGGAGCTCACACCCCCGTGTCGGCTTGCGCTTCGGGTACCGAGGCTATGCACGTTGGCCTGGAACTGATCCGCTCGGGCAAGGCTGATGTTGTGATGGTTGGTGGCGCTGAAGCTGCCATCCACCCAATGCCAATGGCTGCTTTTGCCTCCATGCACGCTCTCTCGCGCCGCAACGATGATCCAACCAAGGCTTCGCGTCCGTACGACGTGGACCGTGACGGCTTTGTGATGGGTGAAGGTGCCGGCGCCCTGGTGCTCGAATCCGAAGAGCACGCCCTGGCTCGTGGCGCACGCATCTACGCCGAGCTTGCAGGTTCCTCGGTCACCTCGGACGCGCACCACATCACCGCACCGGATCCAGAGGGTTCCGGTGCAACTCGTGCGCTGAAGGCAGCGATGTACGACGGCCGCATTCAGCCAGAGGACGTGGTGCACGTAAACGCACACGCCACCTCCACTCCGGTGGGCGACGCTCCTGAGTACACCGCCTTGAAGAATGCATTGGGCGATCAGCTCGAAAACGTTTGGGTTTCGGCAACCAAGTCCCAGATGGGTCACCTGCTCGGTGCTTCCGGTGCAGTGGAGTCCGTGCTCTGCGCACTGGCCGTGTACCACCGCACCACCCCGGTGACGATCAACTTGGACAACCAGGATCCAGCGATCCCGCTGAAGGTTGTGACCGGCGCTCCTCAGGCTCTTCGGGCCGAGGGCACCATCGTCGCACTGAACAACTCCTTCGGGTTCGGTGGCCACAACGCCGTTGTAGCAATCCGTAGCGTCTAGTAGTTCTCTCCGGCTAAACACATTTGGGCTGGCTCCAGGAATTTATTTCCGGAGCCAGCCCATTTTTGCTCTCTTGTCCCGGCTCACCCCGATATTTCAGGTGCTAACCTTTGTCTAACCCTGATTTCTCTTCGTTCGCGACCGCGCAACTAACCTGCAGGTCATTTTGCGCGTCGCGACACTGACTACCAGCCAAGGAGCAACCGTTATGCGTCAGCTGATCGCCACTTCATTCATTTCCCTCGACGGTGTTGTTGAAGCCCCTGGCGGTGAAGCTGACTACCGCAATACGGGCTGGAGCATGAATAGTGTTGCGTTCGATCCGGCCGCCTACGAGCTCAAGGGTACCGAACAGGGCGAGGCAACCGCCATGCTGCTCGGTCGAGTCAGCTACCAGGCATTTGCTCCGGTGTGGCCGAGCATGGACGACCAATTTCCGCTGTACAACGCTATGCCCAAGTACGTACTTTCCACCACGCTTGATGACAAGGATCTTATACAGAACTGGGGTGAGACCACCATCTTGCGATCGGTGGCTGATGTTGCACGTTTGCGTGCCGGTGAGGGCGGGCCGATTAGCATTCACGGTTCGGCCACGCTGGTCCGTTCACTTCAGGAGCATCACCTGATCGACCGGTACAACCTTTTGGTGTTCCCGGTGCTCTTGGGCGAAGGCAAGCGGCTCTTTAGCCAGGAATCTTTGGACGCACAGAAGCTGAAGCTGGTTGACTCGCAGGCTTACCCCAACGGGGTCCAGAAAAACGTATTTGATGTTGTTCGGTAGGAGCTGCGGGGGTTAGCGCGAGCAAATTTAGCGCAAAAGCCAGAAGTAGGACCCAATTTAGTATTGGGTCCTACTTCTTTTGGTAACAACCCCGCACCACCCGGGCTCAACTGGATGCAGTCGAAAACTCACCCAGAGACTAATTAACCAGTTGTTATACCACCTGGTTAAGCCATCGAACTGGAGCTTCGTCCCCAGCATGGCGGAATGGTTCGAGTTCTTCGTCCCAGGCTTCGCCTAGGGCCACGGACATCTCTTGGTAGAAGATCGAAGGATTGCCTTCGCCCTTTTCATAGGCCCAACGGATGCGCTCTTCGCTGACCATGATGTTGCCTGCAACATCGATAGTGGCATGGAAGATTCCCAGATCCGGGGTGACTGACCAACGGCTGCCATCGGCGCCGGGGCTCGGGTCTTCGGTGATTTCAAAGCGTAGGTGCTGCCAACCATGCATTTCGCTGGTGAGCAGAGCGCCGGTACCTTGAGGGCCTACCCACTGGATTTCGGCGCGACAAAAACCGGGTGCTACCTGCTGTTCCGTCCAGTCCATCTTGACTGGCGTCCCAAGCACAGACCCAATTGCCCATTCCAGATGTGGGCACAGCGCTGCAGGGGCGGAATGTACAAAAATCACGCCTCTGGTCATCGGTGCAGACATGCCATCCTCCGTTGCGGTGTTGATCGTCTTCCCCTACGTCAACATCGAACACGTGCTTTTGCCGCCGATACTTCTATTTTGCCCGATGAAGGGCACTTTTCGCCACCCGGTACGTCACTTTTCCCAGATAACTAGCAAATAATCATGCCCGAGGGTGTGCTTGGCGGTAACTTTGCCGCAATCGTTCCACCGAAACATGGGTATAGAGCTGGGTGGTGGCCAAGGATGCGTGACCAAGGAACTCCTGAACTGCGCGCAAATCAGCACCGCCGTCCAATAGATGTGTGGCCACAGTATGTCGCAGGGCGTGCGGCCCACTAGCCGAGGTGTCCCCCAACGACCGAAGGGCGGTAGCTATCACTTCACGAGCTTGCCGCACGTTGAGCCGGGCCCCACGGACTCCCACCAGGAGCGCATCCTCGGCCTGTTCGACGGCTAAAACCCGACGGTGAGACCTGATCCAGTCAATGATGACCCGCTCTGCTGGCTTGCCAAAAGGAACCATCCGCTCCTTGTTACCCTTACCGAGAACCTTCAGGGTTCGACGTTCAAAATCAATGTCGGCAACATCCAACGCAACAAGCTCACTAATGCGTAGCCCTGAGGCGTAGAGCAATTCAGCAATCACCTTGTCCCGGGATTTGACCGCCCTCGCTTTGGCATCATCAGGCTTCGCCTCGGCACTTGTTTCGGAATCACCGGATGGTGGTTCAGCCTGCGCGGCGGTCGCGGAGGGATCGGAAGGCTCGGAAGACAACAGTCGATCGATCTGGCTTGGCTGAAGCACATGCGGTAAGCGACGTTCCTTTTTCGGAGCGGCCAAACGCAGCGCCGGGTCGGTATCAACGAGGTCATGTTTGAGCGCCCAAGCGAAGAAGTTTTTCACCGCGGAGATACGCCGTGCCAAAGTGGTGCGCGAAATCTGCGACTCGTGGAGCAACGCGAGCCAATCGCGCAGCATCTCAACCGAAATCTGTTTCAGGCCCGGATCTTGCGCGCGGTCCTTGAGGAACTGCCCCAAGTTTCGCAGGTCAACGTCGTAGGCGCGCAGGGTATTCTCGCTGCGTCCTCGTTCGTGTTGCAGATATTCCAAATAATCGGCCACAGGCTCGGCAAATTTCGCAGACAGGCCCGTTGGTGCGGTGGTGGAAGGATCATGCTTCATCACCACCGAGCTTACCTGAGTCTGCTCAGGCGGCCGGACGAACCAACTTCCACGTCCTACCATCGGTGCTCGCCATGCCCAGTGCTTCAAGCTGGCCCACCGCTTGCAAGGTTTGAATCAGCGGGACCCCGCTTCGAGCCGAGATCTCGTCGATGACAAGGCCGCGGGCGAAGGACATGCAGTCATATACCATGCCTTCATCCCGACCCAGCCGATCCGTGGGACGTTCAATGCTCAACTGCTCCTGCACCGGTTGTGCGACACTTTCCGCACCAACAAGCCGCAGGGCATCCTGCGGACTAGTGAGCAACAGGGCGCTGCCTTCAGAAATCAGCCGATGGCAGCCAGCCGAATTTGGTGCAAAAACGCTACCGGGGACGGCTGCCACATCGCGACTGAGCTCTACCGCATGGCTTGCCGTGTTCAGTGCTCCGGAGCGATGCCTGGCTTCGGTGACAATCACGAGTCGACTCAGTGCCGCGATCAAACGGTTACGGTTCAGGAACCTGAATCGAGCCGAGGTGGTTCCCGGAGGCACCTCTGAAAGCAGGACTCCACGAGCGATCACCTGGTTGAGTAGGTTGCTGTTTCCCGAGGGATAGAGCCGGTCGATCCCTCCTGCCATCACCGAAATGGTCGCAGGGTTGGGGTGCTCCCATTGATCCACACTCAGGGCGGCGCGATGAGCGCTGGCATCGATGCCATAGGCACCGCCCGAAACCACGGTGTAGCCACGCAACGCAAGGGTGCGCCCCAGATCAAAAGTCACCTGGTCGCCATAGTCACTGGCATCGCGTGAGCCGACAATTGCGACGTTGCGCGACAGCTGTTGGCCGCTCAGCAACTCGGGATTGTTCGCTCGCCACCACAGGCACAGTGGTCTACCGAGGTTCAGCTCATCAACCTGGCTAGGCCAGCCGGGATCGGTGTTCAGTAGGAGTCCGCCACCATGGCGCGCCGCCATGTCTAGGACCGCCTGCGGGTTACTCAGGGAAAGTCGCTTGCGCCAACGAGTCAGGGCAACTTTGAGATCTTGGGCCATATTCGAGGAAGGTTTAAACCCGAGGATCTGATCTACCTGAGCTTTGAGTCCCTGCGGCACAAAGTCCTGACGCTGAATCAGCGTGAGTAGTTCGGACGGCGACATTAGCTCCAGTAATGCGGTGGCGGTGAAGTCGTTGGGTTCGATGAGCTGGTTGAGGTGGGCGATGACCAGCCGCTGCGCGCTGGTATTGGTGGTGAGAAGTTCGACGTTCTGGTTGCGTTGCATCGGGTGGTTCCTAACTGTTTTCTAGGCTTTGGCGCAGATGCGCGGCAATGGCTAAGTCGTCTTGGGTGGGTGCGTCATGCTGTTGCTGATCGGCAACCGTCCACGCCACGCGCAGTAGGCGATGGATGCCGCGAGCCGATAGACCACGCCGGGTGGCCAGCTGTTCGAGGGCCACTTGGGTTTTCGCCGGGTAGCGCAATTCTTGGCGCAGTACCCGAGTGGGGATTTGCGCGTTGCAACTCACGCCAAAGGTTTTCAGCCTGCCTTGGCTACGCTCGCGGGTGGCCAGCACTCGATCGCGCACTTTTTCACTGGACTCGTTCGGGGCGTTTTGCAGTAGCTGAGCTTGGGGCACCGGGTTAACCCGCACTTGTAGGTCTACGCGGTCAAGGATCGGCCCGGAAAGACGGGCGAAGTATCGGCGGCGAGCCATCGGAGTGCAGGTACAACCGGTGCCGGTGCCAAAGTTGCGTCCACAGGGGCACGGGTTGGAAGCGAGCAACAGCTGGAAGCGGGCAGGCAGTCGTTGGTGCCCTTTAGCGCGCGCAAGGTTGATGTAGCCCTCCTCGATGGGTTGGCGCAACGCGTCGAGCACACCAGAATTAAACTGGGCGGCTTCGTCGAGAAACAGCACACCTTGATGCGCCCGAGTGATGGCGCCGGGAATCAATTGGGAGGTTCCACCGCCGATCAACGCGGATAACGAGGCGGTGTGGTGCGGGGCGATAAACGGCGGGGTGCGTTGCAGTTGGGTCATTTCGCTCAACGCACCGTGCGTGATCGAGTGGACGGCGGTGGCCTCTAGGGCTTGCTGATCGTCAAGGGGCGCCATGATGGTTGGCAGGCACTTGGCGAGCATCGTTTTGCCGGCACCGGCGGGCCCCACCATGATCAGGTGATGTCCCCCGGCCGCCGCTAGTTCTAAGGCCAGCCTGGCTTCGTGCTGCCCGTTGACTAGTTGCAGATCCGCCTCTTCACTGGCCGCCGGTGTGATGGCGTTCTGTGTTCCGGCAGTTACTTGATCCGCGCGTGGATGGTGCAGATAGGTGCTCAGTAGTTCTCGCGGTGCCCCACAGTATTCAAGAACCTGGCCGAGGTGGTGGGCGGAAAAGATTTCCATGCCCGCAACGAGCCTGGCTTCGTGGGCGTTGGCTTCAGCCACAATCACCCGGCCGAGTCCATGTTCTTTGGCCAGTTGTACCGCCGGCAGCACCCCGGGCACCGGGCGCAACGTGCCATCCAGACCCAGCTCGGCGAGGTAGAGCGTGTTGGGGCTGGTGACTAGCTGTTGATCCGCGGCCAACGCAGCGGTAAGGATCGCTAAGTCAAAACCGGAACCATATTTGGGCAGGGTGGCCGGGGTGAGGTTCACCGTGAGTTTTCGGTTAGCCAGAGGGATCCCGGTATTGCGGGCTGCGGCCTTGATGCGTTCGCGTGCCTCGTTGAGCGAGGCGTCAGGCAGGCCGAGGATGATGAACCCGGGGATGCCGTTGCCAAGATCGGCCTCCACCTCGATCAACGACACGTTGACCCCGTGGATGGCCACCGCGGTAGTTCGGGCGGTACTCATGGTTGCACCGATTGGTGCAGGTCAAAGAGGTATTGGTCGCCCGAGGGATAGACTTCAACGATGTCGATGCGCGGTTGGGCGATGAACATTGCGTGCGCTTGGGCCCAGAGGATCAGTAATTTGTGCAGCCGGCGATACTTTTGCGCGTTGATCGCGTCAAAGCCGGTGCCGAAGCGCTGGCTGGAGCGAGTTTTGACCTCGATGGCCACGATCTGCCCGTTTCCGGCTCGGGCTACCGCGTCAAGCTCACCGGCCGAGCATCGCCAGTTGCGGTCGAGAATCTCATAGTCGTTGTGGCTTAGGTACTCGGCGGCGGCTTGTTCCCCGGCCGCCCCCAAGCGCTGTGCAGCAGTGCACATGATCGCTCCTGGATGTTCAAACTATCTGTAAGGAACATCCTGGGCTTGATCAGCACGCCATGGTGCGGTGTTGTGGCCGGTTGTGGATTACTGCGGTGGGGAATAAAGCGCAGCGAGTGGTTAGGAGTCGATGCCCTCTTTGGGGATCTGCAGTTCGTCGCGGTTCAGTTCCTCGACGTTGACGTCCTTAAAGGTCAGTACCTTCACGGCTTTAACAAAGCGGCCCTGCCGATAGATGTCCCAGACCCAGGCGTCGATGAGGTTCAGCTCGAAGTAGACCTCGCCGGCATTGCTCAGCGTTTTCACGTCAACCTGATTGGCCAGGTAAAAACGCCGTTCGGTTTCAACCACATAATTAAAGAGCCCCACCACGGTTTTGTACTCGCGGTACAGCTGTAGTTCCATATCGGACTCGTAATTTTCCAGGTCGTCGCCAGCCATCACTTTGCTTTCTTTGTTGTGGCTTCACCTTGGGCTGTGTTGGCCCCTGAAGTCAAGTTCCAGCTTTTGCGGTGGTAGTCGCACGGGCCCTGATCCACGATCGCCGCACGATGCGCAGCCGTGGCGTAGCCCTTATTAATTTCCCAGCCGAAGCTCGGGTAGCTTGAGGCCAGGTCGACCATGATCGCATCTCGTTCAACCTTGGCCAGAATGGAAGCCCCGGCGATCGCTTGGCAGGTCATATCGCCCTTGATGATGGTTCGCACCGGCAGGTGTAAACCCACCGGTTCTCGATCATCGGCCAATAGGTCAAAGAGGTCCGGCTCCGGGGCGGTCAACCAGTCGTAACTACCATCAAGCAAGATCGCCTCGGGTGCGACACAGCACTGCGCCGCGGCGCGGGAGCCGGCAAGACGCAGGGCTGCGGTGACACCAAGCTCATCAATTTCTTGGGCCGAGCTGTGCCCCACACCGTAGGCCACCGCCCATTGACGAACCTGCGGCACCAAATCAACCCTGGTTTCGGGACGCAAAAGTTTGGAGTCGCGTAGTTGTGGGAACTCGCTGACCGACTGAATGTCGATCACGGTCATGCCCACGGTGATGGGACCGGCCAAGGCCCCACGACCCACCTCATCCACCGCGCCAATGAAGCGCACCTGCTGCGTCGCGGCTAAGGCACGTTCATGATCGAGGGTGGTGGGCTGGTTTTTGGCCGAAATTTTAGTTGCTGGCACGTTAGTTGGCTGCCGGCTCGGGAACGTTGGAGAAGACCTCATCGTGGGAATCCACGGTGCCCCATCGCGAGGCTGGCCAGGAAATGATCGACGCGCGACCCTGCACGGAGTTTAGGTCCACAAATCCGCCCTGGATGTCGGTGTGGAAGCGTGAATCGGCGCTGGCTGCACGGTGATCGCCCATGACCCAGATCTTGCCTTGTGGCACGGTGACCGAGAATTCCATATCTGAGGGCTTGTTGCCCTGGTACACATATGGCTCGTCGATTTCTTCGCCGTTGATCTTCAATTTGCCGTCACTCTGCGAGTAGGAGACGGTGTCCCCCGGCATGCCGATGATGCGCTTGACCAGGTACTGCTCGTCGGCTGCGGGCAGGATTCCGACAAAGGAGAGCACGTTTTCAAAGGCGGTGGGCGATTGCTCTAGGGGCGGCAGCCAGCCCAGATCATCACGGAAGACGACCACGTCGCCGCGGTTCAGCTCAAAGGGACCGGGAACCATCAAGTTGGCGAAGATTCGGTCGTTGATTTCCAAGGTGCTTTCCATGGATCCCGAAGGAATGTAGTACGCGCGGAAGAAGAAGGTCTTGATCGCGAAGGAGAGCACCAACGCGATGACAACGATGATGACGATCTCGCGAACAAAGCGCCATATTTTGTATAGCGGTCCCGATTCGTGGGAATTTTCAGCTGGGGCGGCGCTCACAGTTCGATTTGTACCTTCCATTATCGCGTAACACCCCCATCTTACGTGCCCCAAGTTGTTCAATCGGTCATTGGGTGGTGCGGATCCTTGGGATGCGCCTGGCGACCGGTTAATTACCCGCCGCTGGGCGCGCTAATGGCCGGCCCGAATTTTCGGACCAGCCACTGTGCGCACCCTGACGGGATGGTGGTAGTTGGTTGGTGGTGGTTAGTTGCTCGCCGGTGAGCCGATGCCGCCGCTAGGTTCTAAGTCCACCGGAATCTCGCCGATCGGCTTCTCGGTCTTGATCAGTGTTTGAAGCGCGTCGATCTGGTTGCTATCCACTGAGAGCGTGAGGCCGCCGGTTTCCGGGTTCAGCGAGTAGGCGTGGATCGAGGAACTGATCGGGGTCTCCTGCTTGGATTGCCAGCTCATGATCTTGCCGATGGCCGCACGTAGCTCTTTGTTGCTGAACTTCACTACATGACCGATCGCCCCAGCATCTTCAATGATGATGGTCTTCGATTCATTGGTGGTAGACACGTGCAGCTTGCCGTCCTTGATCCAGCCCTGCACGTAGTCCTCGCCCAATTCCTTCGAGAGCTTCTCGTTGGTGTCCAATAGTGCAGTTTGGTCCACGGTGTTCTCGCTCGATTCTTCGGAAGGGTGGGCTGAGTGCGTGCTTGCTGACTCTTTGGTGCCCGGTTCCGCTTCTTGGCCACAGCCCGACAGCAGCAGGCTGGCCATGAGCGCCGTCGACGCCAGAGCTAATGGGGTGCGGGATGTTTTGGCGTTGAAATTCATTATTTCCACCTCAGTATTTTTTGCGTTGCCACAGCCTACCTAGAATTCAGGCTAACGCGCCTTTCGTAAAGCATTCGGTGAAGCACATGTGTGCCTACTAAAAATGTCCCGCTACCAATGATGAAGTAGCGGGACATTTTTAGCGGTTGCTAGAACCTCTTAGCGGTTCATTGCTGGACCGTGTGTTGCTTAGCCGTGACGACGGTTGCCGCGACGGAACAGCAGGAACATTGCGCCGACCAGAGCCAGTGCGCCACCTGCAGCGATCAAAGGAGCGCTAGCCGAACCGGTGTCTGCCAAAGGATCGTCGTTCTTAGGAGTTTCCTTTGGAGTAGCCGAGTTGGTTGGCTCATCGGAGGTCTCATCCTGTGGAGCTTCGCTCGACTCTTCAGTTGGAGTCTCGGAAGGCTCCTCAGTAGGAGTCTCCGAAGGCTCCTCAGTAGGAGTCTCCGAAGGCTCCTCAGTTGGAGTCTCGGAAGGCTCCTCGGTAGGGGTCTCGGAAGGCTCCTCGGTAGGGGTCTCGGAAGGCTCCTCAGTTGGAGTTTCCGATGGTTCCTCAGTAGGAGTCTCCGAAGGCTCCTCAGTTGGAGTTTCCGATGGTTCCTCAGTAGGAGTCTCGGAAGGCTCCTCAGTTGGAGTCTCGGAAGGCTCCTCGGTAGGGGTCTCGGAAGGCTCCTCAGTAGGAGTTGGGGTTGGAGTCGGGGTAGGCGTTGGAGTCGGGGTAGGCGTTGGAGTCGGGGTAGGCGTTGGAGTCGGGGTAGGCGTTGGGGTTGGAGTAGGCGTTGGAGCTACAACAACTACTACGCTGCCCTTGGTGGTTGCCGACTTGTCGAACCCATTGCGTGCCTGCAAAGTGAAGGCGTAAGCGCCAGCCTTATCCGGTGCGGTGAACTTGAAGTTGCCATTGCCATCAACGGTTATGGTCTCCACAACCTTGCCGTCGACGATAACGTCAACCTTGGTACCGGAGCCTGCACCCTCTACGTTGCCGGAAATCGAATCTCCAGCGTCAACCTCTGAACCATTCTTGGTGGTCAGGGTTGGTGCGTTGATGAATTTCTTGACGGTGTAACCCTTGACTCCACTAATGCGGTTCAGTGCATCAGTCAGCCCGGTGTACATAGCGATGTCATCACTGGTGTTTTCCACACCGTCGGTTCCGGCACCATTGGCAGAGTTGATGCCGATAGCCTTAGTGCCAATCAGCACGGCTCCACCCGAGTCACCCTGGTCCAAAACACGCTGGCCTGGGTTCTTTGCGGTGTAGCCCCAAACGTCACGCAAGGTTCCGTCTTTGCCCTGCACGAAGAAGATGCCTTCGCCGGTAATTTCCGAACAGCCCCAACCGGTAGTTGAACCCGAGGAACAAGCGTTGGCGCCAACGGCACCGGAAGCGGCACCGGTAATGTTGATGACCTTATCGCGCTCGTCTCCACCTGCTGGCCACTGCGAAACAGCTGGCTTCAGGTTCAGATCTGCGTTGATACCCTCGATAACCGAGATATCAGTGCCTGGGTTTTCAGTGTCAACGTCATCCCATGTTGCATCCGTTGGGTAACCCGAGTTGCCGGGTCCACCAAACTGAGCGAAACCAAAATTACCAAGTTCCGCAAAGTATCCGAGGAACTGGTTTGGAGCTTCTGCTTCAATTACATAGGTGTCGGTCATGGAGCCATCTTCAGTACAGTGACCTGCGCTGAGGATTGCGTCCTTACCAGTCGAGTCCCACGCGTTGAAACCGATCGAGCAACGAGCGCCTGGTTCCTGTCCGCCCTGACCGATGGCGTAGCCCATACCACCGTAAATATCTTCGGTAGCGCCCTGCTTCGCAGCTCCACTGCCATCTTTCTTAGATGGCGCGAAGACAACGTCAGAAGCGGCTGCATGTTCGGCAAATTCTTCCAAGGAAAGCTCGCCGGCAGCGGCCTTCTTCTTGGTGACAGTCTTACGCTTGGTTCCCTCAATGGAGCCAGGACCCGAAGCAATGATCTTCACGACGTTCTTGCCCTTGACGGTCGTATTGACGATCGCGGTCAGTCGGCTTAGCTGCGAGTTATCGACGTTGTCAACGATTTCCTCGTAAACGCCTTCAACGGTTGACAGGTTGTTCTTGTTGATTTCAAGAGACACAGCCGCAGGGGAAACCTCGACAATTTTCTTGGCCTCGGTCGCGTCCTTCTTACTGACCTCAACCTTTGCCTTGCCGTCCTTGACGGACGTGCGGGACTCGATACCCTTGGCCTTCAGCTGCTTTGCAAGGGCTGCGGCGGTTTCGCTGGTCTTCGATTCTTCGAGGTATTCCTCGACGGTTTTGCCTAGGTCGCGTTCGATAGCTTCAGGCAGTCCGGTCGTGTCCACTGCACTTTGGCTAGGCGTCGCGCTAGGGGTTGCCGAGCTGCTCGAAGGGGCCGACGGCGAGCTAGTCGCCTCCGGGGCCGCAACGGCTGGCATGAAGCTACTGCCAACTACCAGAGCGGTAGCGGCTGCAGCAACGAGACCTCGTTGCGCAGTCTTTTTATTTGGATTTGGCATTAATGCTTCTCCCACATTTTTGGTGCGAGTGCTAGCGCGGCCCATACCTCCGGGCACACCTCAGCACAGGTGTTGTTACCAAAATGAAACAATAGCGGGTGCAATGTATGGTTTCAAGTAAGGAATCCAACGAAAATATAAACATCAAAACGCAAACCGCCTAGTCAGTGCGCGCTGTCGAATTTCGACTAGGTCACATCTCGCACCGTTACTCAATTGGTTTAAGATTGGAGTACTCTTTCTAGCGCCTAGTCAGCTTATTGAAACCTGTGTACTGTCGCAGAAATTCCATACTAAACACACAGATTCCCGGTCGAGTCTGGGAACTTGCGAAAAAATACACGAGAAACGAAAAAATAGCGTCAGATGTCGAGGATTTCGTCATCTGACGCTACTTTGCAGCCGTTGTGGCAGTTGCGCACGGGCCATTTATTGGATCTGGGATTTCTGGTCCAGCGGCCACACGATGTTGGTTGCTTTGCCGGTTACACGCTCAACGCTGATCATGCCACCACCGCTGGCACCAAGCAGGGAGCGCGAGTCTTTGGAGGCGGAGCGGTGATCGCCCATCACCCAGAGCCGGCCCTCAGGAACCTTCACCGAGAATGATTGCTCGCTTGGTGCATCGCCGTCAAAAACGTAGGGCTCTTCTAGGGGCTGACCGTTGACGGTGAGCTGGCAGGGTGTGCCTTTGCACTCGATAGTATCGCCGCCAATACCAATGACGCGCTTGACGTACTTGCTGCCGGTGCCCGTCAGGCTCAGTGCTCCGAGCAGATCGTCGGCAAAACTCGCCTTGGCATAGGGCAGGAATGAGCCGCGGCCGTCAAAAACGATCACGTCCCCGCGCTGCGGATCGGTGTCTTTGTAAGCTCGGCGGTCAACGGCGATGCTTTGGCCAGGGTTCAGGGTGGACTGCATCGAGTTGGAGTCGATATGAAACAGGTCAATCACGCTCGCGCGGAAGATAATGGTAGAGAGCAGGCCGAGAATGATGGCGAGTACAGCGAAGCGCCAGACCCATGAAAAGGCCCGGCGCTTCAAAGTTGCTCGCTCGGAGCGGGCAGTCTGGTTCATCGAAGAACGCAGATTACTTCTTTGCGTTGAAGTCACGCTTCTCGCGGATGCGAGCAGCCTTACCGTGACGATCGCGCATGTAGTACAGCTTGGCACGACGTACGTCGCCCTTGGTTACAACCTCAATCTTGTCGATGATTGGGGAGTGAACTGGGAAGGTACGCTCAACACCGGTACCGAAGGATACCTTGCGAACGGTGAAGGTTTCGCGAATGCCGTCGCCGTGACGACCTACAACGTAGCCCTGGAATACCTGGACACGCGAGTTCTTACCTTCGATGATGTTGACGTGTACCTTCAAGGTATCGCCGGCACCGAAAGCTGGAATGTCTGAACGCAGCGAAGCTGAATCAACAGAGTCAAGTAAATGCATGTTGCATCTCCTAGGATCAATGCCGCAGGTCACCGAATCCTCGTAGCGGGGCTCTTCGCTAGCCATCGGCTTTGCGAACTCCCGGAACGTATACCACCGATTGGCTCTAGCAATCGGTGCGGTGGTTCTTTCATATCCAGTCGTCCCCCTGCGGCAGGAGCCGGACAAAAACACACCAAGAAACAATTATGCCGTATCTAACTAGCGGAAGCGAGTCTGCCAGAAATTAAGCCGTCGTGATGTTGACCTCTTAGCTGGCCGATTCCGGATCTGGTGCGGTTGCCGGACTGGTTTCGGCGCCGGCGCCGGTGGCCCACTCCAGCTGCGACTTAGGGGTGATCGTCCCTTCAACTACGGCAAAGCCGTTGTGCCAGAGGGCATCACGGTCGCGACGGTTCAGCGATTGCACGTCGAGCTGCTCGATCAAGTCCGGGCGACGGGCGGCGGTGCGCTTAATCTGTTCGTCGCGACGGAATCGACCCACACGCTGGTGATTGCCACCGAGCAGAACCTCGGGGACCTCGCGGCCACGCCATGAGGACGGCTTGGTGTAGACCGGGTATTCCAGCAGCACATCGGAGTGGGATTCTTCGACCAGCGACTCAGGGTTGCCGATCACGCCCGGGATCAGGCGGGCGATGGCCTCAACCATCACCATGACCGCTACTTCTCCCCATTAAGCACGTAGTCGCCGATGGAAACCGGGATGACATTAAAATTCTCGTGCGCGTAGTCGATGACACGTTCGTCGATGCCTTCATAACGGCCGCAGGCGAAGACCAGGTGCTCTTCTTCGGCCAGATCGTAGGCCATCTGCTGGTTGAAGACCGCGCCGGCAGGCGAAGGAACAATCAGCGTTGGCTTGGGGCCTTGCGCGTTAGCAGAGCGTACCGAATCAAGGGCCTGGCCCCATGGCTCGGGCATCATGACCATGCCAGCGCCACCACCGTAGGGAGTGTCGTCCACCTTGCGGTGCTTATCCTCGGTGAAGTCACGCAGGTTGGTGAGATTCAGGTCCAAAATTCCGTCTTGGGCGGCGCGGCCGATCAGCGACAGTGAAAGCGGCTGCAGGTACTCCGGGAAGATCGAGATGACATCAAGACGCATGGCTTAGCGCTCTTCCTGATCGCTGGAGTTCTCGTTGTCGAGCTGCGCTTCGTCGTCCGCGTCGTCGCTATTGAGGGTGAGCAGGCCCGCTGGTGGGGTGATCACGACGATGCCGGCTTCCGGATCGACATCCGGGACAAACTCGTCGACGAAGGGCAGGTAGATTTCCTGTCCGTCGTTGTCCTCAAAGACCAAAAGGTCCTGGGCAGGGTTGGTGCGTAGTCCGGTGATCACGCCAACCTGCTGGCCATCGAGCATGACCTTCAGGTCCAGCAGCTCGTGCTCGTACCACTCATCGGAGTCATCCTCTGGCACGTCCGAGACTTCAATTTCCAGTCGTGCGCCGCGCAGGGTTTCAGCCTGGTTGCGGTCGGAGATCTCCTGGAAGGAGAGCAGCAAAATGGTCTTGTTCCAGCGCGCGTTTTTCACCGTGAGGGTTTTGACCGGGCCATCGACCACGATGATCTCCACCCCAGGGGTGAATCGCTCTTCGGGGTTGTCGGTCTGGACCTGGGCGGTGACTTCGCCACGGATACCGTGGGGCTTACCAATACGGGCAACCTGCAATCGCATAGTCTGCTGCTCTTTCTGCGTGGTGATCCGGGGATACGCCGGGAGGTGGGGTGCAATATCTGGGTGAAACACGAAAGGAGTTCCCGTCACTTGTAGGACGGAAACTCCTTTCGAAATGAAGCCAACTAGAAGTTGAGCTGCAGTTGCTTAGCCGCGGCGACGGTCGGTGTCGATAACATCAACACGAACCGATTCCTTGGCCAGCGCTGCCATGACGGTACGCAGTGCTCGTGCGGTACGTCCCTGACGTCCGATCACACGACCGAGATCTTCAGGGTTGACCCGTACTTCGAGCAGATCGCCGCGGCGGGTGGACTTCAAGTCAACCTTGACGTCTTCCGGTTCCTCAACGATTCCGCGAACCATATGGTCGAGCGCATCAACGAGCACTGTTACTCAGCCTCGGTAGCTTCGGCCTCTGCCTCTTCAGCAGCTGGCTTTTCAGCCTTCTTGGTGATTGCCTCTGGGAGGATCACTGAACCCTTGTCAGGTGCAACGAATGCTGGCTTAGGCTCGGCAACCTTGTAGGTGCCTTCCTGGCCATCGATGCCCTTGAACTTCTGCCAGTCACCGGTGATGTTCAGCAACTTGTGAACCTGCTCCGATGGCTGAGCGCCAACGGACAGCCAGTACTGAGCACGCTCAGAATCGATCTCGATGATCGATGGGTTCTCGGTTGGGTGGTACTTACCGATCTCCTCGATGGCACGGCCATCGCGCTTAGCGCGGGAGTCCATGACAACAACGCGGTAGAAAGGTGCGCGCATCTTACCGAAGCGCTTCAGACGAATTTTAACGGCCACTGTAGTGGTCACTCCTGTTTCTCAACATGGTCGAGCCCAATTTTTAGCACCTGTGGGGCAGGCCTTACTGATCGGACTCTAAAAGGGACAGGATTCGAAGCGGAGAGAGGGGCCGAATCAAATCGAGTACCCTGCAATTATGCCAGAGAGCGAGCATGCTGGCCAACTCTATTTTGGTCGCGCGTGGCGCTGATGCCATGAGGTTGATCACTCACGCAGTTAGCCGGTAGCACTAGTTTAGCTCAGGGCTTGGGTCAGGACACCGTGTGGATCCGGTTTCGGGCCGGGATCTGGAGCGGATCAAGATGTTTGGGCAGCGTGATGTACGCCAGTCCCCCGATGGTGCTCAGCGTTAACAATCCGGCATGGATCGCATGGTGATGGGCGCGGCACAGGCAACTGCCATTGGCGCTCGAGGTACAGCCGCCATTTTCCCACCAATTGTTGTGGTGGTATTCGAGCATTTCCACCGGCGCGGTGCAGCCCGGAACGATGCAGCCTTTATCGCGAGCATAAATGGCGCGCTTCATCGCCTCGGTGAAGAAGCGTTGAGATCGGCCTACGTCGAGCGGTTGAGAATTAGGGCCAAAAATCACCCGGTAAATTTCGCCTTGGCAGATTAGTTGGCCCGTATCTGCCGGCCCGAGTTTTAGTCCGTGTTCGGTGATAGAGGTGAGCTTGTCCAGATTTTTTAGATCCGCCAATGCGTCGAGCTTGATGTGGATGGCGATCTTTGGGGTGACGGTTTTGGCGGTGTTGCTCGGATCCGAATTTTTCATGGCCGCGAGCAGGGCGTTCAGGCGTCGTTGAGCGACCGAGATATTACCGTCGCCGGGAACCTGCGCGCTGGGATTAACAAAACCTGCGTTTTGTTCTCCCTCCTTTAACAAGGGCTGCGTTTCGGGGGTGGGGTCTTGGGCCCACGGTGGCATCGGGTCGTTGCTGTTAAAGAGGGCATCGCTGTTCAAGGGTGCATCGCTGTTCAGGGGTCCATCGTCTGCCGGGTGGTCTTGATCTTTTGACGCCTGCGTTTCATCAGGTGAGCCGGACTGGTCAGCGCGGGCAGATTTGCCGGCATCGGTGCGCGGGTTATCACTCTGGGCGGCGTGGGAGCGCATTTCCTCGCGCTGATCGCCGGCGACAACTAGCTTCCAGATGTCGCGGTCCCCCACCTGGCTCTGTAAAAACAGTCCGCATTCGGGAGCTGTGGTTTCTTTGCGCGCTTTGCGTTCGGCGGAGATGAAGTTGTTCAGTAGGCTTTCGCGGGTGTTGCGTTCGGGTTCAGCCAGAAGCTGCACTGCGTGATCTTCAAGTAGCTGGCCGTCGGAGTGGAGGGCGGTGGGCGCGAGAGGTAGCCCTTCAAAACAAGTGTCGGTTGGCTCGAAGGAGTCCAGCGCGCGGGCAGCGCGGGCCACCATACGGGGGTCAAGATCGGCCGAAGAAGTGTAGAGGTTGGCTAATTTGGTCAGGCGCGGAGGCATGGTGCTGCCGTCGATGGCGCGGCGGGCGATTAGTAGGTGTGCGTCGTTCACCCGGCGCATCGCCTCGTGGGCGTTGAGCCCCAGAAATTTGGCGGCGAAGTCGGCGGTGTTCAGGTAGTGCGCGCGGCCTGAATGCTGATGGGCGGGGGTGGAAAAGTCGGTGGTGCCGGTGCGGACGGCGGCCAGGTCCTCATCGGCGAGCAGGTGTGCGCCGGTGGATTCCAGCGCGATGATGCTGTGCACCTGTTCGCGCAGGGTGTAGCGGTGCAGGGTTTCGATCAGTTGTGCGTGGGTGGCGGCGATCCGCGGGTCGGTGCTGGTGCTCAGGGTGTGGGAAAGGCGGAGCAGGAGCGCGCAGCAGGCGGCCATGATTTCCAGCAGCAGTGCGGTGGCGCCACGGGGGAAATTTCCGGTGAGGCTGATGCGCAGTGCTGCCAGGGCGGCGGCCAACTGATGAATGCTCATGGGGACGTCATGGTGCGGCGGCGGGAGGATCGGGCACAAAAAATACCGGCTGTGGGTAAGTGTGATGCTGTATAGGCGCTGTTCGACTCGTGCCAAGTTGCTGATCCACTGCGCACAATGAGCTAGGCGACTGTAGGGTAAAAGTTGGATGCGCTGGCGCTTAGATGTCGGCCGGTTGCGTTCGACGTTTTTGAGATCGACCGAAGGAATACCCCCGTGGCTTTGCGCAGCGAAGAACGCAGCGAAGAACTTGACGCCTACATGGTGACGTGGAAGCTCGAACGCGAATTTGGTGGCATGACTACGGTGTGCACCCAACGCGCTGGGCTTTTTGCGCAACGTTATGGCCGCTCGTTTATCGTCACCTTTAATCGCGACCCGAAGCTGTCGCAGACCGTTGAGGATCTGGTGGCGCGCGGTAAGTTGGATCCCAAGGTGCAGGTGCTGAACATCTACTCGTTCTTGGCACAACACGATATCACCGCGCAGGATAGGATTCCGGAGCGCAAGGCGCAGCCGGAACATCAGGATTTTGAACTGCAACATACGGTGTACTACGGCGATGAGCCACAGCTTGCCTTTAGCCAGAGCAGTTCGGCCGGGCCGGACGCGGCCACCACGCAGTTACGTTTTTTGCGCAAGGACGGCAGCACCTTCCTACTTGATACCCGATTTACCGATACTACCGGGAAAAACCGTCGCATCGTCGAGGTGCTTGATCGTGCCGGTAATATCACCGCGCGTTTCCCGAGCGCAGCCTCCTTGTACCGGCATTGGTTAAGCCAGTTGGCCGATCGCGACAATACCTTGGTGGTGGTGGACAGCAAGTACACCGCCTCGATGCTCGGGAGCTGGGAAACCAAGATCGTGCCTAAGTTGTACGCCTTCCACAGTGTGCACGTGACCAAGGGCGAAAGCCTGCTCACCGGTGAGCTGTCCGATCCACATTCCCCGGTGATCGCCCAACGAAAATTGTGGGACGGTTTTGTGTTCCTCACCGAGGGGCAACGCGCCATTTATAACCGCCGTTTTGGTGATGCCGATACTACGTTTGTGATCCCCAATCCGCTCAAATCCAGCGCGGTCACCCCGGTAGTCGAGGGCCAGGATGCACCGGAACGAAAGCCAACGCAATTGATCGCCGCCGGATCGCTGACCACCAATAAAAACGTGGCGGCAGCCATTAAAGTGGTGGCCGAATTGGTGCGCCGCGGACATGCTCCGGTCTTGCATGTGGTCGGCCAGGGATCCCAACGGGAAAAACTTGAGCAGCTGTGCGCCAAGCTCGGCGTTGAAGATGCGGTGATTTTCCACGGCTTCTCCGATAAGTTGCCAACCTTCTTTGCCACCTGCACAGCGCAGTTGTTTACCTCTAGCAATGAGGGCCAGGCTTTGGTGTTGCTTGAAGCTCAGGCCCAGGGCTGTGTGCCGATATCCTTCGACATCAACTTTGGCCCGGCCGATAGCATCCAAGATTCGGTCAACGGCTTCTTGGTTCCGGCCGGTGACATTACCCGGATGGCTGATCGCGCTGAACAGTTAATGACCGATCCACAATTGGCGGCGCAGCTTTCGGCCAACGCTCGAAAATTTGCTCAAGAGTATGCTTCGCGGGACCTGGTCTCGCTCTGGGAGGAAACCATGTCCATCGCGTCCAAGATCAAGCAGCTCGGTGCCCGCCAAGAAGTTCCAGAATTTTCCGCACGACTAAAATCGGTGGAGTTCTTGGAGCGCGGTGCCCTGAAAATCAGCGTTGCGCATAAGGCAAAATTGCCGCGTGACACCGGTTTTGAATTGGTCATCGTGCAGCGCGACAATGAGGCTGAGGTAAAGGTCTATGCAGCCAGCGAATTTGATGAGCAACAGGCCGTGTTCACCATCGACGTCGCCGGGGTAAAGGCAGCTCGCACTCAAGAGAAGCCCACCGACGTGTTTTTGCGTATGCGGGTAGGTTCCAGCATGTTGATGAAGCGCTTGGGTGTGGAAAATTCGCGGGTGCTACCGTACTTCACCAGCCACAATAATCTGTCCTTTAAACCAGAGAAGTAGGCTTCCAGCGCGCATCGGCCTCGCACTTATCGCTCGCCCAGAAACACGAACTAGAGTTGAAGCTATGAAAATTGCGATGTCTGACCTGCAGCCACTGCTCGGCCACCACCGAATCCTGCTCGCAGGCCAAGGCGTGGACACGATGGAAAAGTCCGGGGACTCATACGCTGCGAACACGCAGGTTACTTTTGAGGCAGACCTAGAGCTACACCCTTACACGACGTTTTATGGCACCGCAGGCACCGCCTTGCCACGGATGGGTGCGTTTTCCTACACGATTTCAAAGCTGCATAAGTCGGTGAGCGTAGGTCGTTACACCTCGATCGCCAAGGGTATGAGCGTGATGGGTGCCCGACACCCTCTGGAGTGGGCCTCAACCAGTCCGGTCTTTTACAACCAGCGCGTGATGGCCCAAGCCTACTCTCAAGATCGTGGCGTCAGCCTTGAATCGACCAATTTTGACTATGACCAGGGCCAAATCCTCATCGGCAACGACGTGTGGATCGGCGAGAAAGTGTCCCTCGGCCATGGAGTGAAGATCGGCGACGGTGCAGTCATCGCCTCAAATTCGGTGGTGACCAAAGACGTTGACCCGTATACCGTGGTCGGCGGGGTGCCAGCTCGTGTATTGCGTGAACGTTTTGCCCCCGGGATCGTGCACGCACTGCAAGCCTCAGAATGGTGGGAGTTTGCACCGGAGGATCTGACCCGTTTTGATGTCAGCAATCCCGAGGAGTTTGCCCACCAGGTGATGCGCGGCCGCGAGGATGGCAGTTTAGTTCCGCTGGTGACCCAACCGCTGACCGCGCCAATGATCAACGAGCACCTGAACACCCTGAAGTAGCTGGCACTAACCGCTTAGCCCAGAGTGACGCGCAAATTGTTGTTCCATGGGTCGTTAAAGCGGAGTTCCGATCCGGTGTGATGGTGCGTTACCTTCGCGAAGCTTAGGCGTTCGGCCAATTTGCCAATTTCTTCTTCGCTGGGCACATTGATCAGTACTTCGCCGAGGCCCAGGGTGTCTTTGCGCGGACCGGCGCCGCGGGAGTTCCAGACGTTCATCGCCATGTGGTGGTGGTAGCCGCCGGCGGAGACAAACAATGCCTGCTCACCCAATGCGGTCGTCTCATCAAAGCCGAGGGTGTTCACGTAGAACTGGCGCGCGGTGGCAACATCGCCAACCTGCAGGTGCACGTGTCCGATATCGGCCGCGGCCTTGCGCTGGGTTGCCACAGCCTGCTCACTCAGGTGCGAGTTGAGATATACGTTGGGGTCCAGGTAGATGGTGTCCATCGATACCTCACCGTTTTTCCACGTCCAGCCTTCACGCGGGCGGTCGAAGTAGAGCTCGATGCCGTTACCTTCAGGATCGGTGAAGTAGAAAGCTTCGGAGACTAGGTGGTCTGAGCTCCCCACAAATTTGCTCTGATCAAATTGTGCAGCCGAGAGTACGGTGGCTGCTAGATCGGCCTGAGTGTCAAAGAGCAGTGCGGTGTGGAACAGTCCTGCTTCATTGCGCGAGGCCAGCTGCAGACCCGGAGCATTACGCAGGTTGACCAGCTCTTGAGTCCCGCGGCCCAGCGTGGTGCCTTCGGCCGATTCAACAAGTACCTCTAACCCAAGTGCCTTTTGGTAGTACTCGCTCATGGTCTTCATATCGCCGACCTTGAGCTGTACGGCGTTCATATGAGTTTCGGCGGCGAGCTTATCTTCTTTGAGCGTAGTCATGACCTGTCCCCTGTTTTCTGTTCAATTGTTCCTGATTGATACCTACCGTACTCCGATTTGGTTGATGCTTCAAGTAATTTTCGAAGCTCTGTGCATCACAGTGAATTTACGACGTCGCCAAGAGACTCTTGCTCGCCCTTGCGCGAAGGTGCGCAGCGCTTGCCAAAATGAGCTCCGGAGAGCCATGTGCCAGGGCCACTTCCATCAGGTTTCAACCAAGCTCGACCCCCTAACCTGCGGGTGAATAAGCAAATTCTCCGAAAGTGCAGCTGGCATGCTCCAGCATCAAGGAAGGCGTCAAGGTTCAATAGGAAAAGAATGTGGCAGCCCGGTTATCCGAACTGCCACTGCAGACTCCTGAACTAAGAAATGCTACTGATCCGCCTCAGAACTGTCGTCATCCTGCTTGTTGTACGGCTTCGAATTGTTTCTCCGGAGAGCGGCGAACAAGAAAACCGCAAGCCCTACTGTTACCAATAGTGGAATTATGATGAAAAATACCAATTCAAATGCGTTGGGCACTAGTGGATTCATAGTTCTATGCCACCCACTTACAGGACTGTGTGATACCAAAGCTGTTAGTAATAAACTGGATAGTTGCCGCCCTTCCGGTGGTAGCCCAGCCGATTGTCCTGTTTGAAGTTGCGTCAATTTCCATATGGGCACGGTTATTGCTCTTCCACGCTTTGTCCCCACTGAATGCGATCTTGAGGGTCGGGTCGTACACAGTGGTGATGCGGGCAGTAGGGTTCTCCACGCGGACTAGCGTCGCCCCGAAGTTCTTAGCCCAAACACCGCCAGACACCTTGACTCGTGCGACCACAAGCCCTCCTAGAGACACACCACGCAGATAGCAGGCAACTGGCTGACGGCTTGTTGTGGATTTGGCAGCTGGAGTTGCGAACGGAATTTGAGTGGCCACTTGCGGCTCATCTTCGGCGAATTCCACTTCGCCAGTGAGAATAGAAGCCGCTTCGTCCAACTGTTCCGCACGAGACAAGCTGTCCAATTTCCGAAGGGATTCGATAGCTGCCTCGTCGCCCTGTTCAGCACCTTGCTTGTAGCTGAATTCCAACGCGTCAATTAGCTTCAGTTTTTGAGATTTTGATGGGACAGAACTCTCTTCGCCAACGACCGCAAATACTTCAACGGATGGCCCCAAAGACTGCGCTTGAGCAGGCAATGCCAACCCGCTGGCCAGGAGTGTGGCAGCAAGGGAACTGAGCGCTATTTTTATTTTGATCTTCACGGTTATCCTTAGACGATAGACTTACAAAAAATAGCCTAGTCGCAGCTCGTCTAGCGTGCAATCACACTTAAGTAGTAGTTGGGTGCGCCGACCCACCGCACACCCAGCATGAAGATATCCACTCAAATTCGTAGCGAACAATGGTTCCCCAAACAGTTCCGTTTCGCGAAGAAACTGAAGGCTGACGGAATCAGGCCATCTTTGCGTCTTGAAACCTGAAGCGGGAGTAGTCCTTCTAAACCCTCGTCAATTATGACCTCGTTTCTGCCATAAAAAACGCGTCATTTGAAAGTTCAATAAAACTAGCTATTCTGATGAAATCACTCGATTTTCTGCCAGGGAGCAGAGAATTAGCACTCGCACATCAAGGAACGAACACAATTGAAGAAAACGACTATCTGGGTCTCCGCGCTCTTAGCCGGAACCCTCGCGACCGGTGGCGTGGTCTACGCAAGCACCCACGAGCCTGACTCACGAGGAACCGTGACCCGCGTTATCGACGGCGATACCATGGATATGGAAATTGCAGGCCAGGAAACCAGGGTGCGACTTCTAAACATTGACACGCCAGAAACCGTAGATCCCAACAAACCCGTCGAATGCATGGGCCCAGAGGCATCAGAGAACCTCAAGTCGCTGCTCAAATCGGGCGACAAGGTTGATCTAAAGTACGACGTTGAGCGCGAAGATCGTTACGGCAGAACACTGGCGGCGGTATACAAAGACGGTGAGTTCATCAATCGCTCCATCGCGGCGAACGGCTTGGGGGTCGCCGTAAAGTTTGAACCCAACGTCAAGTACTACCAAGAGATTCTCGACGCGCAGCAAGAAGCGGAACAAGATGATGCCGGCTTGTTCAGCGCCGACATCTCATGCACAATTCCAGCTCAGGTAACCAAGGCACTTGATGAACTGGGACAAGTGCCGAGCGAAACAGCCAGCAGTGTAGAGCAAGCGGAGTCAGCGGCCCAAGAAGCTGCAGCTGCCGTGACTACCGGACTGGCTACAGGCAAAGCTTTGGCGGCAATCACTCCTGACACCCACCCGGTCACGGCCATCTTGCTAGCGACATCGTTCAAAAAATCCGTGACAACGATGAACGAAGTTACCGCGCAGACCCAAAAGCTGGAACAAAAACACACGCAGCAGCACGATGATCTTGTCGCTGAGGATAAGAAGCGCAAAGAGGAAGAAGCTAAGGCCAAGGCAAAACAAAAGGCCGAGGAACAAGCCAAGCGCGAAGCTGAGAAGCAAGCAGCCACCGAAAAGGAAGCTGCGCAATTAGCCGCCAAAAAGAAAGCGGAACAAGACATGGCCGCTGAACAGCAACGAAACGCTGCTCCCAAATACGTTGCACCCAAGTATGTTGCGCCTAAGAATGTTGCACCCAAGAAGACCCCACCAACCTACAAGGCACCAAAATCGGTGGCTCCTAAGGTGAGGACGCCACCAAAGTCATCGGTGCCAGAAAAATACACCGGACCACGATGCTATGCACCCGGTGGAAAATCCTGGAAGCCGTGTGGCTAGCAGCGGAAGCACAGACGCGTAATAGCAGTTTGATGCTCATTAGATTCCCGTATGGCTTCGGCCGTGCGGGAATCGGTCTTTTGTGGCGGCATCACCCCTTCAATCCGTGAGCTCGATTCCATAGAACACAGCACGCAGCCAGAAGGTCTTTCAATTACTAGGACTTCAAAGTAGATTATCTAGTGAGCCACCTCACATCGTCGTTTGTGTCGCTGTAGAGGTGTAGATCTTCCCAGCGACAGAAGGTTTGATTGTGAGCGTTACCGAAGAATTCAGAGCTGCCCGTGACCGACTCCTAGAATTACGCACCGATTACACGAAGGCGCGTGCCGAATTCAGCTGGCCAGAATTTACCGAATTCAACTTCGGCTACGACTGGTTTGATCAGGTAGCCAAGGATCCGGCCCGTGCGCAGGCTCCGGCGCTGATTATCACCGAACGAGATGGAGCCTCCACTCGGCGTACGTGGGCTGAACTGTCCGAACGCTCCACGCAACTAGCTCGTTGGCTCAGTGATCAGGGTGTGGCGCGCGGCGAGACGATCGCGGTGATGCTCGGTAACCAGGTAGAACTATGGGAATCCATGCTCGCTGGCATTAAGCTCGGTGCGGTGCTGATCCCCTGTACCACCCAGTTGACCCCGACAGATCTGGCGGACCGGATCGAACGCGGACATATCAATTGGGTGATCACCAACGAGTCCGAGATGCCCAAGTTTGAAACCGTGCCGGGTGACTACACGCTGATTCAGATCGGCGGCACCCCGGCGGATGGAATTCTGGACTTCGCACAATCGCATACGGCGGAAGCATCTTTTGAACTGGACTCACCGACCCGCTCCGATGAAACTTTGCTGCGCTATTTCACTTCGGGAACCACTTCCAAGGCAAAGCTTGTAGAGCACACACATACCTCTTACCCTGTCGGGCACCTGAGCACGATGTTCTGGATCGGGCTGGAGCCAGGGGACGTGCACCTGAACGTTGCCTCTCCGGGCTGGGCCAAACATGCGTGGTCCAATCTTTTCGCTCCATGGATCGCCGAGGCTACGGTCTTCCTCTATAACTACGACCGCTTTGATCCGATCGCCCTGATGAATCAGATGGATAAGGAAAAGGTCACCAGTTTCTGCGCTCCGCCTACGGTCTGGCGTCTGCTGATTCAAGCAGACCTGAGCGCGCTGAAGACGGCTCCGCAAAAGTTGGTTTCGGCCGGCGAACCGCTGAACGCTGAAGTTATCGATCAGGTTCACAAATCTTGGGGCCAAGTGATCCGCGACGGCTTCGGGCAGACCGAGACCACAGTACAAATCGCCAACCCACCGGGAGAACCGGTCAAGATTGGTGCCATGGGCCGAGCGATGCCGGGCTACGAGGTGGTACTCATCGATCCGGCCACCGGCGAGGTGGGTGATCTGGGGGAAATTTGCTTGGTTACCGAGCAGCGACCGCTGGGTTTGATGAAGGGGTACTTCGAGAACGCGGAGAAGACTAACGAGGTGTTCCGCGACGGCGTCTATCACACCGGTGACATTGCCGAACGTGATGAGCGTGGAATCCTGACCTATGTGGGCCGCGCCGATGATGTGTTCAAATCAAGCGACTACAAGATTAGCCCCTTCGAACTGGAATCGGTGCTGATCGAACATCCCGGGGTCGCAGAGGCTGCCGTGGTGCCAGCTCCCGATGAGCTGCGCCTGAGTGTACCTAAGGCGTATATCGTTCCGACTGCCGATCATGAACCAGGAGCAGAACTGGCCGAATCCATTTTGGCGCATTGCCGCGAGCATCTTTCGGCCTTTAAGCGGGTGCGGCGTATTGAGTTTGCGCAGTTACCTAAAACCATCTCGGGAAAGATTCGACGGGTGGAATTGCGCCAAGCCGAAGAACAGCGCTTCGCCGGCGGCGCGGTTGCGGGAACCGAATACCGAGACACCGACTTCCCGAATCTGAAGCCATAACTGAATCCATAACTGACATTCACCATTGGGGCCTGTAGTTCAACTACGGGCGCCAATGCTTTATGTAGTGACAGAGCCAGATGACCAAGTTGAGACACGAAGTTTACATCGTGGGTTTCAGCTCATACTATGAGTCGAAGATCAGTGACCTAGCTCACTAAGACCCACACCCCTTTGTAGATCGGACCGACCATGTCAGATACCGCGATTCTGATTAATACCGCTGTGGCAGTACTCGCCACGGTGCTATTGATCGTGAAATTTAAGGTCAATCCAGTCATCGGACTGGTTCTTGGATCCCTCTACCTGGGGCTCAGCACCGGGCTGGGCATCACCAAAACCGTTGAGACCATCACCCAGGGCTTTGGCGACATCATGGTGGAAGTCGGGTTGCTGATCGCCTTTGGTGTGCTGATGGGCGCCATCCTGAACGAAGTCGGAGCCATTCGACGACTAGTTGAACGGCTGCTTAGCGTATTTGGGCCGAAGTTCTTGCCTTACTCCATGGCTGTGGCCATGAGTACCGTCCTACAGTCAATCTTTGTTGACGTATTGCTGGTCATCTCCGCCCCGTTGGCCCGGCGCATGGCTCCCAAAATCGGTCCTCTGGGTACCGCGCGACTGGCTACCGCCATGGCCATTTCGCTGGAGTGCGGCATCATCTTCATGGTTCCGGGCGTCGGCGCACTAGCCTTGGCTGGCGTACTCGAAGTCCCCCTGGGAACCATGCTGATCTGCGGTCTGATCGTGGTGGTACCAACGGTATTGCTGGCAATCATGATCATGTCCTTCCTGTTCCGTCGCGGCTTCTGGAAGCCCGAACGCGATGAACAAAATATCTTTGACGAAGAAGATTACCCCCAAGCAAGTCTGCGCAACACCGCTGGCACCAAAACGCAGAATGATGCGGATGAGGCACGCAGCGAACCGGGCGCAGTTAAGCTCGCGGTTGACCCGCAAGCCAAACGCGAAGCACCACTGTGGGTACTCTTTGCTCCCCTACTACTGTCACTGATCCTGATTGCCGTTGGTGCTGTCACTGAAATTGCCAAGATCCATAACGGTGTTCTTGAGCTGCTCGGCAACCCGGTGGTTGCACTGCTGATCGGCCTGATCGGCACCACCATCGTGGGACGGCGCACCCTGGGTCAGAAGGGTTTGGATGAGGCCATCACCATCGGCTTTAAGGACAGCGGACAGATCCTGCTACTGACCGGCGCCGGCGGATCATTGGCAGCCACCGTGGCAGCTGCAGGTCTAGGCGATATCCTCGGCGGCTTCTTTAGCGCCAGCGCCGTAGCACCACTGGTAGTTGTCTGGGTGATCGCCGCCGTTCTGCACATCGCCGTCGGCTCGGTAACCCTCTCGGCCATTACCGCTGCAGGCATGCTTGCCCCAATAGCCCCGGCGCTAGGCCTCGACCCGGTACTGATCGCCCTGGCCGCTGGTGCAGGATCGCTGTTCATGATTCACGTAACCTCCAATACCTTCTGGCTGTTGCAATCCTTGTTGGGCCAAACCGTGCGTGGTGCCCTGAAGTCGGTCAGCGTGGGAGTTTCGGTGGCTTCGGTGATTGCACTAGGCATGGTGCTGACCTTGAGCATCTTCATCTAGTGCGCAACCGATCAACCCAAGGAGTTAACTCATGAACGAACAAGCAACGATCGCACCATTATCCTCAATCCGCGTCCTAGAACTAGGCAACTACATTGCCGCACCCACCGCCGGTCGACTACTTGCCGACTTCGGTGCAGAAGTCATCAAGGTAGAACGCCCGGCCACCGGGGATGAACTACGCAATTGGCGGCTAAAAAAGGGCAGTGTCTCGATGCTGTATCGAACGATCAACCGCAACAAAAAATCCGTTGTCCTTGATCTGCGTAGCGACGCCGGACGGGCCGCAGTACTCGACCTAGTCCGTGAATGCGACGTGTTATTGGAAAACTTCCGACCCGGCACCCTAGAAAAGTGGGGTCTGGGACCCGAGGTACTCAGTGAAGCCAACCCGGATCTGGTCATCACCCGCATCTCCGCCTTTGGCCAAACCGGACCACTCTCCCAGCGCCCAGGCTTCGCCGCAGTCGCCGAAGCCTTCAGCGGCTTCCGCAACCTGGTGGGAGATCCCGACCGGGCCCCGGTACGCGTGGGTGTCTCTATTGGAGATTCCATCGCCGGACTCTATGCAGCCTTCGGCGTGGTCATGGCCTTGTTTGAGCGCGATAAAAATCGTCCCGAGACAAAGTCCTTGCCACTAGATCACCGAGTAATCGACGTGGCACTGCACGAAGCGATGTTCTCCATGATGGAATCGTTGATCCCGGATCACGGCGCCTACGGAGAAACGCGCAGTCGTACCGGTGGACGCATGGAAGGCATAGCGCCATCCAACGCCTATCGCTGCGCCGATGGGGCCAGCATCGTGGTGGCCGGCAACGGGGATGGAATCTACAAACGCTATATGCAAGCCATCGGTAGGCCGGATCTGGCAGATGACCCCACCCTGCAATCCAACCAGCAGCGCTGGGAACAACGAGAGCTGCTCGACGCCGCCATCGGTCAATGGAGCGCCACACTAGACTCGGCGCAAGCATTGGACATCCTTGATACCGCAGGGGTTCCTGCAGGCCCGATCTACACCGCGGCCGACATTGAAAACGAACCACAGTATCAAGCCCGCAATATGATCCAGCACCTCGACGTCTCCACCGGCGAAGAAACCCTGAAAAACGTCGGCTTCCCCGGCATCGTCCCGGTCATGGGAGGAACTTCCCTACCCATCCGCAACCTCGGACCAGACCTCGGCGAACATACCGACTGGGTACTTGGTGAGTTACTGGGCTACGACCAAGACCAGATCCACGACGCCAGCGCCAGCGAAAAGAGCCAAGCATGAGCTACAACTTCACCCCAGCAGCCACCCTTCGCGACGTCACCTTGCGCGACGGACTACAGCTGACCGGCAAACTGTTAAGCACGGAAGAAAAGATCGCCACCGTCAGACAACTACTACACCTTGGCGTCCAAGAGATTGAACTGGGCTCCATGGCCCGAGCAGATTTGGTCCCACCCATGGCCAACACCCTTGAGGTGGCTCAAGCGCTCACCGCAGAAGAACTGGCGCACTGTTGGATCTGGGTGGCCACCCCGGGCCATGTAGCCAAGGCAGCCAAAGCCGGCATCACCAACTTTCAGTACTGCCTCTCCGTCTCCGATGCGCACAACCAGGCGAATATCTCGCGCAGCACCGAGGCAAGCCTTGAAGCACTACCCGAAGCCATCAAGTATGCACAGGCCGTCAACGGGCGCATCCAGTTATGCTTGGCCACCTCATTTACCTGCCCTTTTGAGGGTCAGGTGCCAGAAGCACGAGTACTAGAAATAGCCAACGACCCGCGTGCCGAAGGCACCTGCGACATCGTCATCTGCGACACCCTGGGCCAAGCCGTCCCCGCTCAAGTGGCCTCACTGATCAGCAACGTTAAGGAAAACTCCCCGCAACGAAGAATCGTCTTCCACGGCCACGACACCTGGGGACTGGGAGTTGCCAATACCTTGGCAGCCATCAGCGCCGGTGCCGAAGTTGTAGACGGAGCCCTAGGCGGCTTGGGTGGATGTCCCTTCGCTCCGGGAGCCAGTGGCAACACCTCCAGCGAAGACATTCTCTTCGCCACCCGCCCAGCATGGCTGAGCCCAGAACGCTTCGGCTCTCTGGTGCAGCTCTCCGAGCATCTGCTCAACAAACTGGGTGAACCCAACCGATCAAAGTCAGCCCAAGGGGCAAGGTCTAAAGCCAAAGCGTTCGAATGGGTCATCCCCAGCGAAGAAAGCTAAAGCCGAGCAGGAACGACTAGCCTGCAGGGCGGTGGGTCTCACCGGGGAAACGTCCACCAATGAGTCGAGTCATTCGCTCTGCGGTCTCCAAGAGCGGTTCAACCCACGACTCGCAGACCTCTTGCGACATGCGTAGGGATGGACCACTGATTGTTACCGCAGCGACCAACCCGGCTGAAGAATCAAAAATTGGTGCCGACAATCCTGAAGCTCCACTTTCGCGCTCGCCGGTGGTAATGGCAAAACCATCGGCAAGTGTGGTGTCCACTGCACTTTGTAATTCATCCAGACCGGTAATGGTGGAGGCGGTCAAGGGTTCCAAGGAACCTTCAACAAGCCGTTGCATCAGTTCTGGCTTCCAGGCCAGAAGTACTCGTCCTGCGGATCCAGCGTGCAGTGGAGCCAGTTCCCCCAGATGCATTTCGCGACGCAAAACGTGGCGGGTTTCGGCAATACCTACGCACACCCGGTAGGACTGTTCGGCACGGAAGATGCAGGCGGTCTCCCCTGTAACATCACGCAGTTCGCCAAGCAGTGGGCTGATCACATCGAGGACTTCTTTGCCTCGGGTAGCCGGAGCAGCCCAATAGGCCATCTTCATGCCGATGCGGTAACCGTCTCCGTCCCGATCTAAGAAGCCCTGCTCCACGAGGTTTGATACTAACCGCTGCACGGTAGAGGAAGGCAGGGACGTGGCCTCACGAAGATCCGTCAAGGTAAGGACCGGCTGGCGTAAGGAAAAAGCATCAAGGATGGAGCTGATTTTTCCCAGCACAAGAAGCTGATTCTGATTCTTTGCCGGAGCTTGATCCTTTGACATATTTCAGACGCTAGACCATCGGACCATCACCGTCCAATTGCTCACTATTTTTGACTCAGACATCACAATGACAGATCGAGGGGTCAATCATTGGACAAATACTGAACTGCAAATCAAAAACACCACGCACAATGACGCAACAATTCGTCTGCACTGATCATTATCGTATATTTGGGTTAGAGCAACGATCAGATTCAGGGGCATTGGCGCCCGACAAATGAAGGACTGCGATGAACAATACCGAGAAGTTCCGAGCCGCCCGCGACCTCCTGTTGGCAGCTCGGGATGACTACGAGCGAGCACGGGCAGAGTTCACTTGGCCCCAATTCACCGACTTCAACTTTGCCTACGACTGGTTTGACGCCGTCGCAGCAGATCCGCAGCGTGCCAATGAACCCGCACTGATCTTGACCGAACCTGATGGAAGTTCTGCCCGGTACTCCTGGGCCGAACTTTCACACCGTTCCACCCAAGTAGCGCGCTGGCTCAGCGACGAAGGACTGGAGCGTGGAGACACCATCGTCTTGATGCTGGGCAATGAAGTGGCCCTCTGGGAGACGATGTTAGCCGGTATGAAGCTCGGCGCGGCGATCATCCCGACCACTACACAGGTCACTTCCGAAGATTTGGTTGACCGCATTAATCGCGGCAAGGCCAACTGGGTCATCACCAGTGATGACCAACTGGAGAAGCTACAAGAAGTTCCCGGGACCTACGCCATCGTTCAGGTTGGTGGTCAAGCGCTACCCGGCACCCTGCATTATGCAGATTCTTACCAAGCACCAGCACAATTCTCACTTGAGACTCCAACCCGTGCAGATGAAAACCTGCTGCTGTATTTCACTTCGGGAACAACCTCGCAGCCTAAGTTGGTGCAGCACACGCACACGTCCTATCCGGTGGGGCACCTGGCAACGATGTTCTGGATCGGCGTGGAGCCAGGCGATGTGCACCTGAACGTCGCGTCGCCTGGCTGGGGCAAGCACGCGTGGTCAAACTTCTTTGGTCCTTGGATTGCCGAAGCCACGGTATTTGTCTTCAACTACAAGCGCTTTGACCCCGAAGCGCTGATGAATCAGATGGATAAGGAAAACGTCACCAGCTTCTGCGCCCCACCGACCGTGTGGCGCTATCTAATCCAGGCCGACTTGAGCACCTTGAAGAATCCGCCGCACAAACTGATCTCTGCCGGCGAGCCACTGAACGCTGAAGTGATTGACCAGGTGCGTAATGCGTGGGGTCAGGTGATTCGTGACGGCTACGGACAGACCGAAACTACGGTGCAGATTGCCAATTCTCCAGGTTCCCCGGTGAAGGTAGGCGCCATGGGTCGACCGATGCCTGGTTATGAGATTGAACTTCGCAACCCAACCACCGGCCAGTTGGCTGAGGTTGGCGAGATCTGCCTGCGAATTGATCCTCGCCCGGTTGGGTTGATGAAGGGTTACTTTGATGACCCGGAGAAAACCGACGAGGTTCTACGAGACGGTTTTTACCACACTGGTGACATTGCGGAAATCGATGAGTCTGGTGTTCTCACTTACGTTGGTCGTGCCGATGATGTGTTCAAATCAAGTGACTACAAGCTCAGCCCTTTTGAGCTTGAATCCGTGGTGTTGGAACATCCCGCTGTGGCTGAAGTTGCGGTGGTGCCCTCGCCAGATCCGCTTAAGCTCTCGGTGCCTAAGGCTTTCGTGATACTTGCCGCTGGATACGAACCTAACGCGCAGACGGCCGAGGACATTCTTGGGTTCTGCCGCGAGCACTTGGCTCCCTACAAACGCATCCGTCGTTTAGAGTTCTCAGATCTTCCAAAGACCATCTCGGGCAAGATCCGTCGAGTTGAGCTACGCCTTGCCGAGGCGGAACAACATGCTGCGGGCACAACTCCAGCTGGAGAATTCCGTGACACCGATTTCCCCGATCTCAAGAAACTGAGCTCAGCCTAATTTAGGGGCAGTCCCCCGCAAAAAACGACGGTTGGTCGGAAGCGACTTCGATAGAGCTTCCGACCAACCGCTAAACAAAGAGAGAATGCAGCTTAGAATTTGTTCTTTTCTTTGACCGCGTCAACGACTCCCTTGCCCAGGTAGAACGCGCCGTCGGCATACCAAGCGGACATCAATAGTTGACGTGCGGGCTTGGGTAGCCAAGCAAATTTCTGACTATTGGCCATAACCGCGTGTGCAGCGGCGCCCGAGGCAAGAACCAAGGCGCCGGAGGCCATCAGTGCTTTGGGGTTACATCCACCGCGGAAAAGTACCCGTGAAATACCGGTGGCTTCGCGCTCTTGCTCGCTCAGTGCAGCGCGCAGGCTTCTGAACGGACCGCCAGTGGCAATAATCCGACGGTCTTCAGGGATGGGACGGCCGGTGAGGTAGTCCACGCTGCGCGGGTCGAACCCGAACAGGGCCACAAAGCGCTTGAGGCTAGCCACGTCCGTGGGGTTGCGCAGCAGTGTTAATGCTTCCTGACGCTGGGCGTCATCACTGAGCAACTGGTCAATCAACTCAATAACTTCGTCGTCGATACCACGCAACAACGCATCTAATTCTGCCAACCGGGTTGCAGCCGGCGACTCAGCACCTGGATCAAGAATCACCTGTCGTTCCAGGTCCAGCACCATGGTTAAGGCTGGAGCAAAAAGATCCTTGCGCGCACGTTTGGCTTCTATGGTGGCCATGATGACGTTACCGGTGCGCGTCAGCGACAAGAACGGACGGTTGCTTCGAGAGATACCAGGAGCAAAGACTGGATACGTAGGCATGGCCATGAGCCCGGCTTCACTGTTCCATACGGTGATCTGGTTATCCTCAAACCCGGCAGCCAAAACTAGTTCCGAAGCCTTGAGGGTGGCACCATGAAGCAACTCGTTGGTGGAGCCAAGTTCACCGAGAATGTCTTCATCCGGAGTGGGACCATCAATTTCTTCACCATCAACCAAAACGTAGTTTGCACCGGTGGAGTTCTTCAGCTCATGGACAAGCTTGGTCACTCGGGAACCCTCACGCAGTTTGCCATTGGCATCAATGCGGTAGAGGACCGCGTCGCGTGCTTCGCTGACGGTGGCAACCTCAGCCAATACTTCGGTGGCTTTCTCTCGCTCGATAGCTCCGCCAATGAATCCGAGCAGACGACGGTCGGCCAAAACGCTGCGCACAGCCTGAACGGCATCCGGCTTATCACCCATAAAAATGAACTCAAGGTTGAGGTAGTTGAACTCTGAAGAATCCACGAAGTCTGATCCCTTTCATCTGTGCAATGGTTAGCTACTGTCAATTCTAGTTACCTCGCTGAAGAACAGCTCCAAGACTTCTGCCTATCAGCCAGCCGAAGCCCTTGCGCTCCGCCACTTGACGTGGAATTCGAAAAGTTAGGTTCTCTTCGGAAGGCAACCTGGTCGGCCTGAATACAGCAAGAGCCCTTGCATCGATGGTCATTGACCGATGATGCTTGGGCTCTTGGCTGTCAGATCGCTAGACCATACTCAGCGCATGGTGGAAACGCGGAAGGTTGTATTTTATTTAGCAGTCTTACGTACCGGGTCGCTGATCGAATCAGTACCCTTCAGCCGCTTCTCGGCGCGCTTTTCCTTGATGGATTTGGTGGGCTTCTTCGCTTCGCCCTTGCGTGGTGACTTGTCGGACATGATGTGCCGCCTTGCCGGAAGCATTAATCGCTTCCAAAATATGGGGAGAGTACCCCATGGCCTCATCCTACGGTGCATTCGGTACAACCGATACCAACTGGCTGAAAGGACTCGCTGGCATGAGATGAGAAAGGACCTGCACCAATCGTCTACTGACGATCGGCGCAGGTCCATTTCTACGCGCTAGTGCTTACTTACCCAAGTACTTCTCGAAGCCTGCAGGCAGGTTCAAGCTTGATGGGTCGAAGTCCGCATTGGCGTTCTGACCAAACGCGGCACCCGAAGGTGCTGCTGGCTTCTTGTTCTGAGCTTCCAACTCGGCCTGTGCAGCCTTGGCGGGGTTACCGAACTTCTGCTGCTTTTTGCCCTTGCCCTTGGCCTTTGCCTTGCGAGCTGCGCCCTTACCGGCACCTGGCATACCAGGAATACCGCCACCGGCGGCCATCTTCTTCATCATCTTCTGCGCTTCGGTGAAGCGTTCAAGCATCTGGTTCACCTCGGACACCGTAACGCCGGAACCCTTAGCAATACGGGCACGGCGTGAACCATTGATGATCTTTGGAGCCACACGTTCGTGCTGGGTCATCGAACGAACGATGGCTTCGACACGGTCGATCTGGCGCTCATCAAACTGTTCAAGCTGCTGACGAGAAATCTGTGCACCGGGCATCATGCCCAGCAGCTTCTTCATCGAGCCCATCTTCTTGATCTGGGCCATCTGAAGAAGGAAGTCATCCAGGGTGAAGTCTTCCTGGTCGGCGAACTTCTTCGCCATACGCTCGGCTTCGCCCTTGTCCCAGTTCTTCTCAGCCTGTTCGATGAGCGTCATGACGTCGCCCATGTCCAGAATGCGTGAAGCCATACGATCTGGGTGGAAGATCTCGAAGTCGTCCAGGTTTTCACCGGTGGATGCGAACATCACTGGCTTACCGGTCACCGATGCTACCGACAGTGCGGCACCACCACGGGCATCGCCATCCAGCTTGGAAAGAACGACACCAGTGAAGTCGACGCCTTCATGGAAGGCCTGCGCGGTGTTGACCGCGTCTTGACCGATCATCGCATCGATAACAAAGAGGACTTCGTCCGGGTTGATGGCAGCGCGAATGTTCGCAGCCTGGGCCATCATTTCGGTGTCAACACCCAAACGGCCGGCGGTATCCACGATGACTACGTCGTGCAGCTTAGCCTTGGCTTCAGCGATACCGTCGCGGGCTACTACTACCGGGTCACCGGTTGGAGTATCAAATTCCGAGGAGACACCCGGGTGCGGTGCATAAACAGGTACCCCGGCACGTTCACCGTTGATCTGTAGCTGCTTTACAGCGTTTGGACGCTGAAGGTCACAGGCCACCAGCATCGGGGTGTGGCCCTCAGACTTCAGGTGCTTAGCCAACTTACCGGCCAAGGTGGTCTTACCAGCACCTTGTAGACCGGCGAGCATGATCACCGTTGGAGGGTTCTTGGCCAAGTTCAGACGGCGGGTTTCGCCACCGAGGATGCCAACAAGTTCTTCGTTGACGATCTTGACGACCTGCTGGCCTGGGTTCAGAGATTCGGAGACCTCGATGCCCAGTGCACGTTCTTTCACCTGGGCCACAAAGGCGCGGACCACCGAGACGGCAACGTCAGCGTCGAGCAGGGCGCGACGGATTTCGCGGACGGTACCGTCAATGTCTGCTTCGGTCAGGCGGCCCTTGCCGCGCAGGTTTTTGAAGGTTGCTGTCAGGCGATCGGAAAGTGAATTAAACACGTGCCGGGCACTTCTTTCGATAGGTCTTGTGGTGCGTATAAAAAACGCACAGGACTCGACTTATAAGAATATCAAGAATCGAGGCTGCATCTAACCAGCTCCACACCAATACTGGTTGTGCGTTTGCTTGCTGCGCTCCAGGGTAAAGAAAACCGCCGGTGGCTGCATGGCCCACCGGCGGTTTCCCGGACACCGTAACCGATGTCCTACCCCTTGATTTTGTTCATGTTATTTTTCAGATTCCACCTCGTTACTTGGAAGCCAGCTGGTATCCAGCGTCGTTGTGTTCTGCGGCGTCGATACCGGCGATTTCAATATCTGCCGATACTCGCCATGGGCTGAACTTTCCAATGACTGTTGCGATGATCCAGGTCATCACTGCTGAGAAGATCATGACTACGGCCAGGGTTACGAACTGTGCAACCAGCTGGGCTAGTCCGCCACCGTAGAACAGGCCACCAGCACTTTCCTCGGTTGGCAGTGCGAAGAAGCCAAGGAATAAGGTGCCGATGATACCGGAGACCAGGTGAACGCCGACCACGTCGAGTGAGTCATCATAGCCAAGCTTCCATTTGAGGTTTACTGCCCAAGCCGAACCGGCACCTGCCACTAGGCCAAGAACCAATGCAGCCCATGGGGCCAGGTCTGCACACGAAGGAGTGATGGCTACCAAACCAGCGACCAGACCGGAAGCGACGCCTACCGAGCTTGCACGTTCTCCGCGCAGCTTCTCGATGAGGACCCAACCTAGAACTGCTGCACCAGGGGCAGCGAAAGTATTGATCCAGATCAAACCAGCCTGCTCAACGGTGGTGGCTGCACCAGCGTTGAAGCCGAACCAACCGAACCACAGTAGGCCAGCGCCGAGCATGACCAGTGGGGTGTTGTGTGGCTGTGGACGATCGTGGAAGTTGTGACGCTGGCCGAGCTTCAGTGCGAGTACAAGAGCTGCGATACCTGCGTTGGTGTGAACTACTGCGCCACCGGCGAAGTCAATTGCTTCACCGAAGATCTTGCCCAGTGCGCCATCAGCGGAGAGAAGACCGCCACCCCATACCCAGAAGGCCACCGGTGCGTAAACCAGGGTGACCCACAGTGGGATGAAGAAGAGCCATGGTGCAAAGCGAGCGCGGTCGGCGATTGCGCCGGAAATAATGGCCACCGAAATCATGGCGAAGGTGCCGGAGAAACCGGCAGCAAGCAGATCCGCTTCTGCGGTGTTGTGCATGGCGAAATCACTGATTGGATTTCCCACGATGCCTGCGATGGTTGGCTCACCTGCGGAGAACGAGTACCCCCAAAGTACCCAAACTACTGCGGTGATCGCTGCTGCAGAAAAGCTCATCAGCATCATGTTCACTACGCCGGTAGAACGAGTCATACCGCCGTAGAAAATTCCAAGTGCTGGTGTCATCATCAGTACAAGTGCGGCTGCTATCAGGATCCATAAGCTGGCAACGTCCAACTCCATCTGGATCACATCCCCTCAAGGTGTATCGGTGTATCGGTGGCGAGTCGGGCCCTACTGCAGGAATACGGTGTCCTTGGCCCGGTGTTGACTCCATTCTTCGCCACTGATGTTTCGACATACTCGCGGATTCGTTTCGCGTGTGTATCAAGTCACCCCTTTAAGTAACGTTTAGTTCTCTGCTATGTTTCGAGCCTGTTTCCCCTCTTTCACCACGAGGTTAAATACGGGCAAAAAAGGTTCGGGCGAGCGTCTCTGAATCGAGGACTGACCCGAACCTTTGTGAATTCACACCGTCTTTAGGAGCGCTTAATCTTCACTACCTGGAACTTCGGCACGGTAGTGGAGCCGCCAATAGTGGTGTCATAGGTCAGTGAACCGGTCACCGTGGCGGTGACCTTCACCAGATCCTCAGCCACATAATCATCTAGCTCGGCGCACTCGGAAACTCCATCACCAGCGGCGAACAACGCGTTGTGTTCGTAGTCGTATTTGCCCACCAAAACGTTGCTCAGCTCTGCACGGAACATGCACGGTCCGGTACCGGAATCGAACTGGGTGATCCGCGCGTAGAAGATGACGTTTTCACCGATGTGAGAATCTGGATTCTTCACAATCTGATCAAGTTCACGCTTGCTGATCTTTTTTGCCTTGTTCTCTTGCTCCTTCTGAGCTTTCTCGGCAGCTTCTTTGGCTTCTTTTTCTTCGGCTTTGCGAGATGCTTCAGCCTCTTGCTCTGCGACGCGTTCTTCCTCAGCGGTGCGCAAGGTGTCCGCTTCGTCTTGAACCGTTGCCAAGGTGGTCTTGGTATCAGCAAGTTCAGCTTCCAGTGCTTGCTTCTGTGAGTCCAAGGACGCAGCGGATGCCTGGGCAGCTTCAAAGTCTTCTTTTGAAACTCCACAAGCGCTCAAGGAAAAAACGACAGCGACAGCGACCGCTGCCAATGAGAACCTCTTCATGGTCCTACTCCATTTCGTGGGTGCGAGTTCCCGGATCCCCCAATTGCATCCAGGTACTGCTGATCATGACAGTGGGTAGGGACACTTTGGCTTTATCGGATGTCTCCGCACAGACAAAGCTGCCACCGGTCCGGGACCGGTGGCAACTTTGATTATTCAGTTAAGTTGTTGTTGCGTTCCTAGGACGTTGGAAACAGCTTGGAAGATCCCACAGCCTTTTGTAGACGCGAATCCAAAGTGCCCGAAAGTGACGCGGCGTAGGTAGCACTGAGATGGGAGTGGTCCCAATAGGCCAAAATTCCGCCGATGACGGTGTAGCACTTCTCGTCCTTGCACAGCTGATCGTTCATGTCGACCTCGCCGATGTTTGGATCCTTCAGCGCCTTAGCGGCATCAGCCTGTGGATCCATCGGGATCCAGTCTTCGGCCTTGCCGTTGCATTCATCAAGATCGTCAGAGTTTTCGGCAACACAGTCAGGCGCATTTTCTAGCGTGGCTCCAGGCCACGCAGTGTCACGGATGACCGCTACTTCAGCCCCGGTGTCGGACCATTGGCTCAGGATCTTCTCATAGGCCTTAGTGGCAGGAGCTTCAGAACTTTCCATCGTATGTCCAGCAAGAGGCTCGGACTGGCGGTTGGAAGAGATGACTAGGTCATAGTCCTTCTTCTTGATCTGACCGGTGACCCAGTCCCCTAGATCTTCGCAACCTTGCACGCTGGCTTCATCATCAAATCGCTGACCTTCGCCCATGATGGCGCAACGGTTGGCTACGTAGGTATCAACTTGCCAGCCGTGCTCTTTGGCAATGCGGTTGATTGCTGGATACCACTGGCCGGCATGCGAGTTACCAACCAAGGCAACTTTGATCCTGCCCTTACCGTAGCTGCAGACCGGGCGCTCTTTGAAGTCGGTGACTTGGCTGGCGAAGCAATCGTCCTTGTACAGCACAGGCTTATCGGTTTTTGCGGCTACGGGCGCAGGGGCGATCTCTTGGTCTGGCGTTTGCGCGGCATTAGGCAACGAGCATTTATCGCTCAGTGCTGATGCGCCGAGGCAATCTTCACCGACTGTTTTCTCAACTTGTGCCTTTGCTTTATTGATGTCCTGGGCCTCATCTGCAACATTGACGCTGTTCATGTAGAAGGCGCCAGCAAATAGGGCAAGGACCAGGCTGCCTGCGGCGAGGAAGCGTGGAGCGGTGAGAAGTGCAGAAGTCTCAATGAACTTTTTGAAGCGAACTTCAACGAGCTTCTGCGTCAAGACTGACAGGATTAAAGTCAGCGCAAGGGCAGCAAACTTTTGAGGCCATTTGAAGTCGTCAACCACAAACGGCACTAGGACCAGCAACGGCCAATGCCAGAGGTAGATGGCGTAGGAATTATCGCCGAAGAACTGAAAGAGCTTAGTGCTCAAGAAGATATTTGGGGAATACTTGTGCGTTGAATTGCACAGCAAGACTAATGCAGTACCGAACACCGGAATGGCTGCGATGTAGCCCGGGAATGGCATGTCACCGGTAAAGGCAAAAGCGCTAAAGGCGATTGCGAGGATTCCGCCCCAGGATCCGATCAAGCTAGCTAGATCATTCTTGGCGGCGTGAGCCTTTGCCCCGAGGGCGGCGACCAATGCTCCGGCTGCGAATTCCCAAACTCGGGTGAAGGTTGAGAAGTAGGCAGCGCCCGGGTCTGTTGCCGTGGCGTACAACGAATAAGCAATGGACAGAACGAAGACTAGGCCAACGCCTGCCAGAACAATGTGCTTGATCTGCTTCTTGTACTTCAGTGCTGCGAAAACTAGCAGGCCGATGAGTACCGGCCAGACAAAGTAGAACTGCTCTTCAGCGGAGAGTGACCAGAAGTGCTGGAAGGGGCTTGGCGCGTCACCTTCAGCAAGGTAATCAACTTTGGTGAGTGCTAGGAACCAGTTCTGGAAGTAGAACGTCGCTGCAAGTGCTTGCAGACCCCAGTCCTGCCAGACCGTTTGCGGGGCGAAGATCCAAATACCCAGCACGCTAACGAAAATAACGAGGAACGACGCCGGGAGCAGTCGCTTAACGCGCCGCATCCAGAATCGACCGACATCAACAAAGTTCTTTGGCGGCTTAGAGATCAGGTGGGAAGTGATCAAGAATCCTGAGATGACGAAGAAGACGTCGACACCAACAAAACCACCTGGGAGATAGTGACTCCAGAAGTGATAGAGCACCACAATGCCTACGGCAATGGCACGTAACCCCTGGATATCAGAGCGAAATCCCGCGGGTTTAGGATCCTTTTAAAGGCATGGGCAAGTCTTGATTTGACGACACGTCGTGGTGGATCCTTTACCGGCTGGTTTAGCTTACGGAGCAGGCATCCATGGAGTTCAAACGCCGTTGCTCGCATTCAATAATTACCGGAAATTCTGGTTGATTTCTGAAAATCCCTTCGCTGCTTCGCTTCTAGGGTCGGTTCACATTTCGCTCAGTTCTTGTTTACCTGACGTTTGACTTGGGATATTTCTCAACTGCCCACGAACTGACGCGCTGATTCGCGTAGACCTCGTCCCTGTCGGGCTTTGGGCGTGTCGCAATACGTCTACAAGCAAGAAACCAAAACACTGCCGTAGAGCGCACAAGGCGCCTAACTTCCACGACAGTGGAAGCCAAGCGCCTTGATTGTTTTGAAATGACCATAGTAGCTCCAGGTCCATCCGCCGGTCTTGTCTGGGTCGTAAACAACCTCACCGGTTGCGTAGGGAGAGTCGAGGATGACCTTGCCTCGAATTTCATCCCCTGCTCCGACTGCGATATCTAAGGCATCATCCACATCACAAGAGAATGCCGCAACGGTATTCAGATCATAAACAACAGTGCGGTTCTCCCCGGTGAGACGCCGAAAGCCGAGGCGTCCAATGGCGTCAGCGCAATGTCTTCCTTGACTACCTTTTCGGCTGATTCCGCGAGCTTGGCGCTGACATCCAACAACAGGAACTTCTTGTGCTCTGGTGCGATCTTTTCACCGAAGCCACGCAGTGTGCAGGTATCCAAGACCTTCACGCTGTGCACGGTCACTTCAAAAGACGGTTTGGTTGCCCCATCCATCGTGAGCTTTCCTGCCTGACCCAAGTTTTTGATGACTTGGGCTTGGGTGTCAACGTGGACGTCGTCTCCAGTTTCCGCGTCGGTCTTTGCTACGTCTGCCATCTCGTCCTGCAACTTCTGGGACGTTGGCCCTGCCTGGGCAGAATAGTAGTTGGTGCTCATGATGAGCCCTACCGAGACTGCAGCCACCGCGATAGTGGAACCTACAGCCAGCGCGACTTTGCGCTTTGGGCTGTTGGACGGATTCTTCTGTTCATTGAGTGTGTTCATTGTCCAGTCCCCTTTTCTATGAACGCTTCAGGAAGCCGCCGGAGGAAATGTAGCGGCCCGAATTCTTGACCACTTGCTCCGAGAACGATGTTGTCTTGTACGTCCACGACTCAGATCCGTCGGTGAGCGGAACATTTTGCCTGGTGTACATCGGCTTGCCTTGGTACGTCAGCTGGCCTTCGTAGATATCCAGCTTCCTCAGCATGCCTGGACCGGCCGAATCCGAATATTGGAATTGCTCGGCCACAACGGTTTTTGGACCATTGGTAAGGAAGGTCCAATTCCTATTCCACAATTGGTACAGGGACGAGTTGGCTAACCGCTGGTCCTTGACCTTTTGCTGGAACCCGCCCATGACGTTGTAAGCAGATTGTCCGGTACGCAAGGTGCCGTAGACGGCTACAGAATATGGTCCGTGCTTTCGCAGGTTCCCCGATTCCTTGATCCAACCAGAGATGGAGCCAGCATTAATATGCACCCATCCACCTTCGGCCTTGTGCGTGACAACAACTTTCCAACCCTTTTTGATGCTGCCAACGGAAGCAGAGCCGGAGATCGGATTCTTTCGCAAGGTTAGCCCCATGGTGCTGAAACGGGCGTAGTTCTTGACGTCCACGGCGGGAGGAATGATTGGAGCCGGCTTGTTGCGGTCGGTAACCGAGGACCAGACCCATTTGCCATTAACATTGATTTCACCGCGACGATTAGCAGAGTCCCAAGCACCCCAACGAACACGGGTGCCTCTGGTAATGGTGCCTACCACTTTCAAATTGGTCTTTGATGCGGCGCTGTAGACCGATCCGTTGCGCTGTGCGTACCGGTATTGCGGGGTCACATAGTCGCGATTGGTGGTGCTGGTCCAGACCCAGCGACCGTTGACGTAGATCTCATCACGTCGGTTTGCGGCATCCCAACGACGGTACTCATACTTTTCAGCATGGTGAATCCGGCCCAGATAGGCATCGGTTTTTGGATTCATTGTCGAGTAGATGCTGCCGCTTTTTTGAACGTATCGATACTGCTTTGCCGGACGGGTGCGAACCACATTCTTGGAATCGACCCAACCGTGATAGTACGCAGTCTTGATATGAGAACTGGTTCCGCTAACCTCTAGCAGACTTACCTCAGTGCGAAGGTTCACCGAACCAATTCGCTTGGTACGCGCTGCGGTGGAGTAGATACCTGAGTACCTAGTCATGTACCGGACCGAGTCATCCTTCAAGTAAGTTCGTGTGCTCAGATACTGGGTTGCCGACCAACCGGTCTTGGATCCCCAGGTAAGTTGGCTCCAGGTGCCAGATTTCTGACCGGTCAGTTTAACGATGGTCCCTTCAGGCATGACACCAAGGGATGCTGCACTGGTTGAGGGAGACTTCCTGAGATTCAGATTTTCCGTGGTCTTCGTCTCGGTGACTTTCTTGATGTACTTTGACGGCGGAGCGTTCTCAGGATCGTAGGGGCTTAGTGATACCTGGACTGTCTGAGGTGGAACTGACGAGTTGGCGCCCACGGCCACTAAAGGCGTGACAAAGAGTGACATGATTCCAAGGGTTGCGACAAGCGCATACCGAAGTTTGAGTTGTGCCATGTGCATCGGACCTTGACCTCATCTTCTATTCGAAAGATGCGACTGATGGTTCCGGGCAAGGAATGCCCGGGAGGTTACCTCAATTGAAGAATCGAGCCCAAGAGGTGGTGCCACAAGCGTTTTATCAACTCTTTATATTTTAAGTTCCCACGTGCCCTATGAAACTCGAATGCACCAAAGGTTGTCCATGCAATGAAGTGCCTCGCGCCACTCAAGTAATAACTTGAACCACTTGCAGGTATTCACGACGTGTTTATTATTTATTGACACGTTCTCCCAGTAACCATCGCGCCACGGTGCCTGGCGCACGGAGCGCTGAGACGTAATTGTTATCTTGGAGATGCCTTGGACGGTCAGCGCAGACAACTGTGGCCCCGCCAAAAGGCGGGGCCACAGTTGTACAGATTTTTGGTTCGCTTAGCCTTCGAGCAGCGCGTCCACAAAATCTTCTGGGTTGAATGGAGCAAGGTCATCCGGGCCTTCGCCCAGACCAACTAGCTTCACTGGAACACCAAGCTGACGCTGGATAGCAACGACGATTCCACCCTTGGCGGTACCGTCGAGCTTGGTCAGTACGATGCCGGTAACGTTGACAACTTCCGAGAACACCTTGGCCTGTTGGAGACCGTTCTGTCCGGTGGTTGCATCGAGTACTAGCAGGACTTCGTCAATGGTGGCTTTCTTTTCAACCACGCGCTTGATCTTGCCCAGCTCGTCCATCAGGCCGACCTTGTTCTGCAAGCGACCGGCGGTATCGATCATGACAATATCGACTTCTTGATCGATACCGGCACTGACGGCTTCAAAAGCAACCGACGCTGGGTCAGCACCATCAATATCGGACCGTACCGTGGGAACACCTACGCGGTCGCCCCAGGTAGCCAGCTGTTCGGCAGCTGCCGCACGGAAGGTATCGGCAGCACCGAGCAACACGTCTTTGTCGTCTGCAACAAATACGCGGGCCATCTTGCCGATGGTGGTGGTTTTGCCGACGCCGTTGACGCCGACAACCATAATGATGCTTGGGCGGTCAGTATGAGGTTCAGGCAGGTAGCTGCGATCCAGACTTGGATCTACTAACTTGAGTAGCTCCTCGCGAAGCATCGCCTTGACCCGAACAGGATCCTTGCTGCCCTCGATCTTCACTCGTTCACGCAATGCGTCAACAAGCTCCATGGCTGGTTCGGTTCCGAGGTCTGCCATGAGCAGGTTCTCTTCGATCTCGTCCCAGACATCCTCATCGATGGTGTCTTGGCTGAGCAGGGCCAAAAGACCCTTAGAGAACATGTTGTTGGACTTGGTCAGTCGAGCACGCAACCGCGCAAGACGACCCTGAACTGGCTCGGGTACATCAAGCTTTGGCGCTGCTGGGAAAACTGGTTCCTCAACAGCAATGGCAGTATCGGTGGCACCTTCCGTCGTAGCGGTAGAGCCATCCTCGCCTTGACCAGCTGACCTGTCGTCAGCATCGCGCTCGGAAGTATATGGAGTCTTCGGCTTGCGACCCTTGGTGACAAAGGCGATAACGCCAATGGCCACCACGGCAACAACCGCGACAATGATGATGGTTAATGTAAGCGAATCAGACACAGGTTAAATCGTCTCACACCTTCTGTGAGTTACCACGCCTTGTGATGTCGCAGAAAGCACTCTTCTAGCGATGTCTAATGCAAGGTGGAGAACATAGACTTAGTCAGTTACTGACCCAACTCACTGCTCCGCAGAAAGGCTGGCAGGTCTGAGCTAACTCAGACCATCGGCAATGAACAAGATTTTCACTCGCAATACCAAGGCAAGTGCCCCGATCCCCCGGGAAATCGGAGTCCTTCTGGTGGCGGCCTTTATCATCGCGCTGGGCTTTGGCCTGATCGCACCGATCCTGCCGCAGTACGCAGTTAGTTTTGATGTGGGCGCAGCGGCAGCCAGTGTCATCGTGAGCATTTTTGCCTTCACTCGACTGATCTTCGCACCCGTGGCTGGTGCCTTGGTAGGCAAGCTTGGTGAGCCGCGCATTTATGTCACCGGTGTGCTCTTGGTTGCGCTCTCGACACTGCTGTGTGGATTTGTGCAGAACTACACTCAGCTGTTGATTGCCCGCGGACTGGGTGGCTTTGGCTCGACCATGTTCACCATTTCAGCCATGGCCCTCATCGCTCGACTCTCCCCGAGGCATCTCGCGGTCGAATCTCAGGTTTGTACGCAGGAGCGTTCCTGCTGGGCAACGTCGCCGGACCGGTGCTCGGTAGCGTGCTGGCACCTCTGGGTATGCGGGTGCCCTTCTTCATTTACGGCACCGCGCTGGTTGCCGCTGCAGCCGTGGTGTACTTCGCGTTGGGACGTCGCCGAGATCTGGATCGTGACGCCGAAGATCCGAAGAAGACCCGTGCAGCCATCGAGGTGGTCACCACCCGTGAGGCGTTGATTTCACCTGCGTACCGTGCGGCCCTCTTCTCTGGCTTCAGCTATGGATGGTTAGCCTTCGGTATTCGCAACAGCATGATCCCGCTGTTTGCTTTAGCAGTATTTGGTCAAGGCTTAGGAACCACCGTTGCCGGTTTCTCGATGGCATTGTTTGCTATTGGCAATGGCCTCGCGCTTCTTTTCTCCGGAAAACTCACCGACGTGGTGGGGCGCAAGATCCCTGTCATGGTTGGCCTAACTTTGTTGCTGGTGTCCATCGGCTCGATGGGTGTATTCACCAGTGCCGCAGGATTTATCATCTGCTCAATCTTCGCCGGATTTGGCGGTGGCATTCTTGGCCCAGCTCAGCAGGCATCAATCTCCGACGTGATTGGAACCGGCCGTAACGGCGGTAAGGCACTGGCCGGCTTCCAGATGAGTCAGGATCTGGGTGCCATTATCGGCCCACTGCTCGCAGGTTTCCTCGCCGATGCGTTCAACTATGAAATCGCATTCGGGGTCTCTGCCCTGGTCGCTCTGGTTGGTCTGATCGGCTGGTCCTTTGTTCCCCGGACCATCCGGCCGGTGGCCATTGGCGATGAAACAGACGCCATTGGTTCGCAGAACACCGACACCACAAAATAAGAGCCAGGCGATAATCGGGCTGCGTTAAATCAATAATGGCGCCACTACCATAATTGGGTAGTGGCGCCATTATTTTGCTCTAACGAGGCTGTTTACGCCCACTTGGCTTTACGTAGGTCAATGCTCAACGCACCATTGACAGTTCGGTAGACCCGAACACCTGCAAAGCTAGTTTCCTTGACGTTGGCGGGAACGCGCACTCGACGGGTCTCCGCATGGTCATACTTCACGTGAACATCGGTGATGGCCAGGGACTGCGCCGAAAGTGCTGCGTATGGAAGCAGAGCAACATACTTTCCAGCACCCTGTTCGGTAACCGGGAATTCCAATCGACGATCAGTTTCTCGTTCGTCAACGTACACAGCGCGCGGCGTAGGCCCAAGAGTCGGAACCACAAACTGCAGTTCGAAGTGATCACTCTTGCTCGCAGACTTGGTCAGTTCTGGGCGAACTGCGACCTGTTCATCCAAAGCGGCCAGACGCTTGAGCTCATCGTGATCCCCAGCGATGATCGCATGTGCCTTAGCAGTGTCCTGGTCGTTGAGCACTTCGTTGGTGCGTTCGGACAGGAATTCCTGCACGAACGGGCCAAAGGCCGTCATCCACAACTTGGCACGTGCATCGCGGTACTTCAAGAAGCGTTCTCCAACGAAGAACTTCAGCCCCTTGCGCTTGAACAACCCGGCGATCAATCGACGACCCAGTTCGGGATCATCCTTGGTGTTATCGCGAATGGTATTGCTGATGTGAGTCATGGACTGCACGTAGCCATGTGGCTCAAATGGCTGGGCGCTGATGTTGTTTCCGTCGCCACGTTCACGAATGTAGTAGTACTCGTAGTCGGCAAGAACGCTTACACGTTTTGCGTGTAGGTAGCAGCCGGCTAGAACCATGCCGTCTTCCAGACGGACCTTCTCTTCAGCGAAGCGCAGATCATTGTCGAGGATCATCTGGCGACGGATCAGCTTCTGTGGCATCAAGGTCGCAAAGATGGACTCTAGTGGTACGTCAATCTGGGTCGAAGAGAACAGCGAGGTTCGAATGACGCGGCCGCCTACTGGAACCAGCTTGGGTGCAAGCACGTCAACGTCGTGCTCCAGCGCGAAGTCGCGCATACGGCGCAACGCTTCGGTACCCAACGTATCGTCGGAGTCAGCGTAGAAGACATACTCGCCCTTAGCCAAGGCAGTTCCAACGTTGCGGGGCTTGCCTGGCCAGCCACTGTTCTCCTGATGGACCACGGTGAAGTTCTCATTGCGCTTGGCGTAGACGTCCAAGATTTCTCCACCAAAATCGGTGGAACCATCGTTGACGGCAATAACCTCGTACAGGCTCTTGTCCAGATCCTGAAGCTCTAGAGAATTGAGCAGCTCGGTCAAATATGGCATCGAGTTGTAAACAGGGATGACGACGCTGACAAAGATACCCTCAGGCTTTGCGGGCTCAATGTTTTCGTCCGGCGCTACCGTCGCTTCGGCCGCTGGTGCCTGCGGCTCGGGAGTAACAGTCTTTTGCGGCTCCGAGGTCGTCGACTCTGGGGCTACGGCCTCCTGAAGAGCTTTGTCACCAGTAGTTTTGCTACGTTTTCTAAACAGCGCCATCAAATTCCCAAATTTCAGAACCCGATTAGGTTCAGTGTATGTCTACCCTAATTATATACAGATACACACGATTTGCGAGGCGGACTCACTGGATAATAAATCCGGTCTGATCAGTACGGTTACGATTTGGTAACGGTAAGCCAGATTGGCCATATCCACCACTTCGTCGACTACCTAACGGTAACTAGGGACACATCTTGCACGAACTGAGAAAAATAGTTCTGGGTACATCCTACGCCCCTCCAATCCCCTTAATATGTTGAACGATTCAGCGCCGCACAGCTAAGGTTTTATCTGTGCAAAAGAATGCTATTAATCATGAAAAACTATTTGTCGGCGAAGACCTTGCGGTGGACTACCACGACGGGGTTTTCCCATATCAATCGTCACTTTTGAGGCAAGAAACAAATACATCAGTGCGGTTGAGACAAGCCCGTTTGAAAACGGATATGGTCGCGGTATATTTGCGCAACTAGGTTTAAATGAATTTTTGGTTAAGCGTAGTAGAAATCATTGGTATCAGACCGATGAAATCGAAGAAGTCATCAGGCTCATCAAGGATCGCGCCAAAGGAACCACCGTAATCACCTACGGCGGAAGCATGGGAGGTATGGCGGCGATTAGTCTTGCACCTAAACTCGGCGCCAAATACTTCATTGCCCTCTCCCCTCTGTACGACATTGCTGAGGGTGGCGAAGTCGATGACGACAGGTGGGGCGACGAAGGACAGATCCTTGACTTCACGCACAACTACATCCGGACTGGCGAATGTAAGGATTCCAAAGGCTACGTTTTCTACTGCCCAGACACCATCGATGCGGAACACGCACGCTGCATTGAACGAATGACCGCCGGAACAATGGTTCCCCTCGAATACGGCGGACACCCCGTGTCGTTTTTCCTCAACGACACCTACAAACTGAAACGACTCGTCAGCGAAATTGCTCACGAAGAATTCAACGTGGACCAGTTCCGTGAAGTCGTGAAGACCCAGACTGCGCTCACGCACTATCCGTATGAGTCTCAGGCTGCCGTACTCAATCGCGAAGGCTATCTAACTGAAGCGATCAATAGCTTACGAACCGCGGTCACGCTGAATACAAAACTTGCACGACTCCCCTATAAGCTCGGTGAGTTACTTTTCAAAGCCGAAAACTACGATGAGGCAAAGACAGCCTTCGAACAGGCATTAAGCAGAGAACCAGCGTTGGCCAAGGCGCACGTTCGGCTCAGTCAGATTTTTGAGAACCAGGGCCGCATATCGGACGCCATCAGGGCCATTCGACGAGCCATCAAGATTTCCCCTTCCAAAGCCGACTTCCACCTGCGTTTGGGTGTACTGCTGCTACAAGCCGACAGAGCCAAGGAAGCTCAGGCCTCGATCAGTAGGGCAATCAAGATTGATCCGAAAGTCTCGGCTGCTCACGTTCGATTGAGCTATGCCTACGCCGCTCAGGAACATTGGGTGGACGCTATCGATGCAATGAAACAGGCGCTCGTTATTGCACCTGACCGGGCTAAGTATCACCTGCGTTTAGGCGAGTGGCAGCTGCAAGCTGAAGACTTTGTTGGTGCAGAAAAGTCGATGCAACAAGCCATCACGCTTGAGCCGGATAATTCCCACTATCTGGTTCGGCTCAGCTACGTCTTCGCCGCACAAGACGACTATGAACGTTCGGCGAGCGCAATGGAGCGAGCGGTTGAGCTTGCGCCTAAGACTTCCGCATTTCATCTGAGATTGGGCGAATGTCTGGTGAAGGCCGGAAATTTGGACGCCGCCCAGACATCCATGCGTGAGGCAGTTCGCTTAGCACCGAAACATCACCGTTCGAAGAAGCGCCTTGTGGCAGTACAAGCGGCCGTGGCCAAAAAGAAGCTAGCAGTCACGAGCTGATTGTTGATCTAGCTTGTACACGGCATCCAGACAGAACACGAGATTTACCCGCTACGAAGAAACAGCGCGGTCCATCTTCTGACTGATCACGGTAGTGACGCCATCGCCTCTCATGGTCACGCCATACAAAGCGTCAGCGATTTCCATGGTCTTCTTCTGGTGAGTGATCACGATGAGCTGAGAAGATTCACGCAACTCTTCAAAGATGGTGATCAGGCGTCCCAGGTTCATATCGTCAAGGGCAGCTTCCACCTCGTCCATGACATAGAACGGTGAAGGGCGAGCCTTGAAGATCGCTACCAACAGAGCCACCGCAGTCAATGAGCGCTCACCGCCCGATAGCAAGGACAGCCGTTTGATCTTCTTACCGGCAGGACGTGCTTCTACTTCAATACCGGTGGTAAGCATGTGCTCAGGGTCGGTGAGAACTAGTTGTCCTTCTCCCCCAGGGAAGAGTCGGTCAAAGATACGTTTGAACTGAACAGCAGTATCGTTGTACGCCTCGGTAAAGACGAGCTCTACGTGCGCGTCAACGTCAGCGATGATCTGTTCTAGGTCTCCACGTGACTTCTTGAGATCTTCTAGCTGTCCAGAGAGGAAGTTGTGACGTTCTTCGAGCGCTGCGAACTCTTCAAGCGCTAACGGGTTAACCTTGCCCAGTGCGGAGAGGTCTCGTTCAGCTTTTTTCAAACGCTTCTCTTGCTCAACACGATCAAAAGGTTTGGTGCCGATTGGATTACCATCTTCATCGACATTTTGACGCAGTGATCCCCATTTGTCGTCTTCATCGATAGCTTCTGGAATCAACTGATCTGGGCCAAAGTGAGCAATGAGGTGGTCCGGGGTGAACCCTAGCTCTTCTAATGCCTTGGTCTCTAGATTCTCAATGCGCAACCGCAACTCAGCACGGGCCATCTCGTCTCGATGTACCGCGTCGGCTAGACGAGCTAGTTCGGTGGAGAGCTGTTCAGCTTCGGTGCGCTGGCTGCTGAGCAATTCATCAAGTTCGGCCTTCTTCGCGGACAGTTCTTCGCGTTCTTGGCCGGCCATGGAAACCGAGACTTCAATAAAACGCAGAACTCGTTCAGCGGCCTTTTCAATACGTGCCGCGTTTGCGGCCTGCGCCTGACGTTGTTCGGCCCGGCGCGCAGCAACTTCGCGGTGATTTCTTTCAGCTGCAGCGGTACGGCGTAGTCCTTCAATGCGTGAGCGTAGTGCGGTGACGCGCTCTTCACTGCTTCGAAGCGCTAGCCGAGCTTCGAGTTCCTGCTGGCGAGCGGACGCGGCAGCATCGGCTAATGCCGCGCGTGCTACATCATCGATGGTTTCTTCCTCTTGGTCAGTAGAGGCAAGTTCCATGCGCTCGGTGATCTCTTCAAGAGATTCCTGCTCAATTTCAAGCTTTTCCCTTGAGGCTTCAAGGCGTTCAACGAGCTTTTGCTTGTCTTCTTGTGCACTACGCAGCTTCTGGCCCAGACGGGCAAGGTACGAACTGAGCTCATCAATGGTGGCATCCGATTCGCCCAGTGCTCCCAGTGCGTCTTCTCGGCCCTGTTGTGCTACGGAGAGGATTGGGGAGCGTTCAGCGATTTGTTCTTCAACTCGTGCCAGTTCTTCTTGGCATTCGGTGAGTTCGGTTTCGGTTTGTTCCACCATGGCCTGCTGAGCAATCAGCGAAGCACCTGAAGAGTCACCGACCGAACTGCGTAGTGCGGAGAGTGTTGCCCCCTCTAGGGTGGTCAGTTGAGCCGTTGGGTTCTCTTTCAATATCTCAGCAGCTTGGCTCAGCTCTTCAATCACATAATGACCGGCGAACAAGTTATCTAGCAGGGCGGTCAGATTTTCTGGACCGCCCACTACCTCGCGGGCACTGATAGCACTGGCAATCTTTGGTGTTGTCTTAGCTGCTTCAGGATTAACTGCATGCAGGAATACTGCGCTAGCCTCATCCGCCTGCAACTGTTCAATCAGCTGCTGTGCACTGTGCATATCCGTTGCTACCAAGGACTCCGCGTTATCGCGCAAGATTGCAGCGACGGCCTGCTCGTAGCCGGCGTTCACGGTCAACAGCTCACCGAGGCGTCCAAGCAAGATTTCAGAGGAATCACGCAGTAACCGGGAGGACTGATCATCCGGTTTGGTATTGAGCTTCAGCGCTTCGAGGCGCGAGCGCAGACCAGAGACGCGAACCGAAAGCTCACGTTCTCGATGCGCATCTGAAAGTTGTGCTTGCGATAGTTCTGAATACTCATGATCCGCGGTTTCAAAGGCATCGTTTAGTTCAGCTTCGCCGGCTAGCTGCACATTGAGGTCCACGGAGACTTCATCATGGGACCGCTGATCAAGTTCAAGGTCAGAGTCAAAGGACTGAATACTTTCCTGAAGTCGCACAATCTCTGCTCGGGTGACGTCCACACGGCTACGAGCGGAGGCTACCTGAGAAGCAAGACGAGAGATTCCTTCGCGACGGTCCGCGGCGGCGCGAAGCATTGCAGCCATGCGCTGCTGTTCCGCGCGCGATTCTTCTTCAGCCTGTTCCTTGGCTTCGACCGCTTCGGCAAGAATCTCGTGGCGGTCTTCTACGGCTTCTTCTAGCTCTTCGAGTTCTTCGCTCACCCGTTGGGCTTGAGCTTCTAAGCGTTCTGGGTCTCGGCTTGAATCAAAATGAGTCTCGTTGCTTTCCAGCAGCTTGCTTCGTTCCCGGGCCAGGGCAGCTAGCGAACGATAACGTTCAGCCTGGGTACTCAGAGCCACCCACGTGTCTTGAATTTTCCCTAGGCGTGGGGCAACATCTTCAAGCTCGGTGCTCAACTCGTTGATGTGCTTCTTGACGCGTTCAAGGCGTGAAGCTGCTTCTTGCTGCTGAGCCTGAATCTGCGACTCATCATCAATGTCTTGAGCTAGCTTATTGTTCAGCGATACCAAGTCATCAGCGAGCAGACGCGATTTTGCATCACGCACATCATGCTGGACGGTTTGTGCACGGCGAGCAATCTTAGCTTGGCGCCCCAATGGCGCCAACTGACGGCGGACTTCCGCGTTGAGATCTTCTAGACGGTCAAGATTTCCCTGCATCGCCTGAAGCTTACGAAGGGTTTTTTCTTTCCTGCGACGGTGCTTGAGTACACCGGCAGCTTCTTCAATGAAGCCACGGCGATCCTCGGCCGTTGCATGCAGAATCTTGTCCAGCTGACCCTGTCCAACGATGACGTGCATCTCTCGGCCTAGGCCGGAGTCGGAGAGGAGTTCTTGTATATCAAGCAGGCGGCAGGAATTCCCGTTGATGGCGTACTCTGAGCCACCGGCACGGAAGAGCGTACGAGAGATGGTGACTTCTGCATAGTCGATTGGTAGCTGGCCATCTGAGTTATCGATGGTCAAAGACACGTGGGCTCGACCCAACGGGGCCCGCCCGGTAGTGCCCGCAAAGATGACGTCTTCCATCTTGCCGCCACGCAGTGTCTTGGCGCCCTGCTCACCCATAACCCAAGCAAGTGCGTCCACCACGTTGGACTTACCTGAACCGTTGGGACCAACCACCGCGGTAACACCTGGCTCAAAGTCTAAGGTTGTTGCCGACGCAAAAGACTTAAAGCCGCGAACGGTGAGAGTCTTTAGATGCACGGCGTTAAGTTCCTATGTTTGGGTCAGATCGCTATGGTTGGTTTGGGTAGTAACACTCAATCCTTCACGCAATTCTAGCGAAGCGTGCTTGGGTTTTTCTGATTCTGCTCGCATATACCGTCAAGAAATATCGAGGGATAGATCATTTCATGAGCATTCTGAGCCAGATCGAGCAATGGCCATCCGATAACGCCGTATCCGTTGTTATCAACGGCGAAGGATCCATCGTTGACCAGCACGGCGATACGGGCCGGGTATACCCATTGGCTTCAGTGACGAAGCTGCTCAGTGCCTACACCTTCTTGATAGCTCTGGAAGAAGAAGCCATCAGTCTTGATGAACACGCCGGGCCTGAAGGTTCCACCGTTCATCACCTACTGGCGCACACCGCCGGTTACGACTTCGATTCAGAAACCATTCGCTTTGCTGTTGGTACCAAGCGCGGTTACTCGAATACTGGTTTTGAGAAGCTTGCCGAACATCTAGAGGCGCAAACTGGGATCAGTATGGCCGACTACGCTCGTGAGGCTGTTTTTGAGCCTTTGGGCATGAGCCAAACTACGATCGCTGGTAGCTGCGCCAAAGACGGACGATCCACCGCAGCAGACTTAGCGAAGTTTGCCGCTGAACTGCTGAACCCAACCCTCATTGCTCTGCAGACTTTGAACGATGCAACGCGCGTTCATTTTGAGAATCTGGCTGGGATCCTGCCTGGGTATGGACGTCAGAATCCTAACGATTGGGGTCTAGGTTTCGAGATTCGTTCCACCAAGAAGCCACATTGGACCGGAGCTAATCATCCTGCTACGACCTTTGGCCATTTTGGTCAGTCCGGGACTTTCCTGTGGGTGGATCCAGAACACCGGCTAGCTTGCGTGACCTTGACCGATAAGAACTTTGGCCAGTGGGCCGTTGATGCGTGGACTCCGTTTAATGAGCAGTTACTCGCTGAACTCACTAGCTAAGACCAGCCAACTAACTTCATGCTGTACTCACCGGTCTCGCGCTATTTAGTACTCGAACCGGATGCGCGGCACGTTCGGTGGCCACATCGTGGAATGTGCGCTTCTGGCAATAGCGGGTCGTGAAGTCTCTTCAAATGAGGTGCTTAAGGCAGGTTGTGCCCGGCAGCTTTATATAGGGTGTACCAATCGCTGCGGGTCAACTCAACATCTGAACCTTTGGCTGCATCCAGGATGCGCTGTGGTTTGGTACTACCCAAAACAACCTGAATTCCAGCAGGATGCCGAGTTATCCATGCCACTGCGATAGCCATTGGATCCACTTGATAAACGTCAGCTAGCCGATCCAGCTCTGTATTGAGCTCCTGGAAATCTGAGGAGCCTAGGAAGACTCCGTCTGAAATGCCTTTCTGGAACGGTGACCACGCTTGGAACGTGATCTTGTTGATCCGGCAGTAGTCCAAGAGCGCACCGCCATCTCGGGCGATCGAGTCATCATGACCGGCAATATTAGTTGACAGACCCTGAGTGATAATCGGGGCGTGGGTGATGGACAGTTGAACCTGGTTGGCCACGATCGGTTGGGTGACCGCGGTCTTCAGCAGGTCAATCTGGCGTGCTGTGTGGTTGGAGACGCCGAAGGCCTTCACTTTTCCGCTAGCGCGCAGATGATCAAATGCCCTGGCTACTTCTTCTGGTTCCACTAGCGCGTCGGGGCGGTGCAGCATCAGAACGTCTAGATAGTCGGTATCCAAGGCTTTGAGAGATTCTTCTGCTGAGCCAACAATATGTTCATAAGATTGGTCGTAACCGGATGGGTTAACCAAGATGCCGGTTTTAGTCTGCAAGATAATCTCTTCACGCTGTGAGGAAGTTAGCTGTAGCGCTTGAGCAAAGCGACGCTCACAGTGGTGGTATCCACCACCTGGATGGTTGAAGCCATACAGATCTGCATGATCAAAGAAGTTAATCCCCGCTTGGCGCGCAGTGTCGTACAAGTTTCGGATCTGCTCATCGGTGTCCCCCGCGATTCGCATCATGCCGGCGATTATCGTGGATACCTGAATGTCGGTGTGACCAAGGGGAAGTGTCTTCATTGATTAGCTCCAGTGCGCGAAAGCGATGTTGGCTCTTAGCCTAACCCTCAGCCAAGCTCCATGCGCAGTAGGCGATCATCTTCATTATTCGCAGTTCCCCGCCCATCGGTGTTATTTGTCAGGATCAGTAGGGATCCGTCCGGTGCGGTGGCAACATCGCGCAAGCGGCCGTACTCGCCTGCCAGATGCTCTATGGACGTTGAAGTGTCTTGAAGCGGAACTTCCCGAAGTAGTTCACCGCGAAGGTTGGCTATCCAAATCGAGTCCCCGGCAATAGTCATGCCACTAGGACTAGCCTGGGCTGGATCCCATTGTTGTATCGGATCAACATACTGATCATCCGAGGCGATTCCTTCAACTTTTGGCCAACCGTAGTTCCCGCCGGGTTTAATAATGTTCAGTTCGTCCGAGGTATTCTGCCCGAACTCAGAGGCATAGAGGATCCCCTTTGCGTCCCAGACAATCCCTTGAGGATTACGATGCCCGTAGCTGTAGACGGGCGAGTTTTCAAAGGGGTTATCTTCAGGAACTTTGCCCTCAGGGGTGAGTCGTAGAATTTTGCCGGACAGTGAGCTTTTCTCTTGCGCCACCGAGCTATCCCCAGCATCCCCCACTGTCGCGTAGAGCATGCCATCGGGGCCAAAGGCTATCCGTCCACCGTTGTGGTAACTCGCCGAGGGGATACCTTCCAGAATCGTCTGGGGCTCTCCTAACTCCAGCGCCCCTGGCTCACCGGTGAGCGTGAAGCGTCCGATACGGTTTTCCTCACCTGCAGTGAAGTAGGCATAGAGGTACCGTTCGTGAACGGCAATTCCTAATAGCCCGCCTTCTCCGACACCGGAGACTGCTGAAATATTGCCCGCTTCTCTTTGATTTCCGTTGGCGTCAATTTCAAGTATCCTGCCGGAGTCCCGTTCACTAACCAACGTGGTTTCACCGTGAAAAGCAATAGACCACGGCGCATCAAGCTCAGTGGTTAATGCCGAGATTTCCGAGGCTTCCGAGGCTTCAGGACTGGTTACCGGTGGCTTGGCATCTGCAGAGCACCCAGTCAAGAGGCAGATACTGAGCAGGGGCGACAACAAGGTCACCGCTCGGCGCCGAGCCAAACGGTCATTTGCGGTGCAAACAATAGGGATACTCATCAGACATCTTTTCTCGTGGGCTCTGTGGTCTCTAACCCTAGCGATTTGTTCATCGCTCTGGCAGTCCCTGTTTGTATCTCTACACAACGAATCGAACCAGGTCTAGGTCCATGGGGTACAAAGAATGGCTCCCTTGAGCTCGGTTTTCGTTATACCGACATAGACATGGGTAACAAGTCAGAGGTGCGAGAATTCTTGATTTCTTGCCGCGAGAAGGTGGAATCACCTCAGGTGGGACTGCCCACTGGCCAAAACCGGCGAGTCCCCTGGTTGCGACGCATCGAGGTTGCCAACCCGAAGCCGGCGACGCCCGAGCGGCCGGCGGATCTATTCGGGACCATGAGGAATGGCTGCGCATTCGACGTGTATCTCCGGCACTATCCTGAGCCTGATCATTATCTGACTGGGCGCGGAAGCGCACGGCCTTATACAGGCCAAAGAAAGCTCTCAGCCCGAGACCAGCGAAGTGCGTTTACCGACCCCGCGCAGCACGTGGCCGCGGCTGACAGACCGGGCAACTATACGAAGAGCGACCCATAAACGGGTCACGGCGAATCAATGATTCCCTGCCCTGTTCGACGCACCGAAGGCATGTTTTCCCCTCGCGGCCGTAGGCGTTCAGTGAGCGCGCAAAGTAACCGCTAGCTCCATTTACGTTGACGTACAAGGAATCAAAACTAGTCCCACCGGCAGCGAGCGCGCGAGTCATGACGTCTTTCAAAGCATCATTAAGTCGTTGAACTTCGTTGCGCCGTATCGTTGCAGTTTTACGCAGCCCAGAGAGTTGTGCCAACCAGAGGGCTTCATCCGCGTAGATGTTGCCAACACCAGAGATGACTCCCTGATCCAAGATGGCACGCTTCAGGTCTGTACTGCGTTTGCGCAGGGATACGTAAAGGTCTTCTGCACTGCGGTATGGATCTAGCACGTCTCTAGCGATGTGCGCGGCGGCTAGCGGAATAGCGGCCTGGTCGCTTCCGTCTCCCCAGGGAAACCGTCACTAGTTGGAACGAGCGGTGAGATAAACATTCCACCAAAGATGCGCTGATCTATGAATCTGAGCTCACTGGGATAATCCAAGTGATCACTGAGCGTTAGCCGGACTTTAAGATGTTTTTCGTCGGGTGCATCAGTTTGCTCAACCAGCAGCTGCCCGCTCATGCCCAGATGTGCCATCAGGACGGCAGGAGTAGCAAGCCCGTCAAGGCCCATCCAAAGAAATTTGCCTCTACGGGCAACAGAAGAAATGGTGCAACCGGTCAAGGTTTGCTCAAAGTCGATAACACCATCAAGGTGTCTTCTGACAGAACGTGGGTCCAACACCTGAGCGGTTTGAACTGTACGGGTGCGAACCCACTTCTCTAGCCCACGTCGGACTACTTCAACTTCGGGAAGTTCAGGCATGCGCAGTACCTAACGCTTAGGAACTTGCTCGCCAGGATTAAATTGCAGCCACGTTTGGTGGGCAGCTTCTTGCTCGGCCTCTTTTTTGGATGGACCGTGGCCTTCGCCGTAGCCCTTTTCAGCGATGCACAAGGTGGCTACGTAAGTGCGGGCGTGATCTGGCCCGGAACCGGCAACGTCGTAGCGAAGTTCGCCCATTTTCTGCGAGGCAACAACTTCTTGGATGACAGTCTTCCAGTCGGTAGTCGCACCCACCAGACGAGGGTCTTCAAGCAACGGGGTAACAAAACGCAGGACAAATGCACGCGCGGCGTCCATCCCCTGCACTAGGTACGTTGCGCCCAAAATTGCTTCCATGGTGTCAGCCAGGATGGAGGACTTGTTTGCTCCGTTGGATTGGGCTTCGCCACGTCCGAGAAGCAGGTGTTCGCCTACTTGGAGGTCACGGGCAATGATGGCCAATGCGCGGGTGCTGACGATTGCAGCTCGACGTTTCGCTAGATCGCCTTCAGGCAGATCAGGGAAAGTAGCGTACAAGTATTCAGCTACGCAGAAGCCAAGGATTGAGTCGCCGAGGAATTCAAGGCGCTCGTTCGTTGGAATGCCACCGTTCTCGTATGAATACGAGCGATGGGTAAATGCAAGACGAAACGTCTCGGAATCAATATCGATTCCGAGACGCTTCATTAGTTCTTCTTTAGAAGACATGTCTTAGACGTCTGCGACCTTGCGACCCTTGTACTCAAGGAACAATTCGGTACCAGCCGAGTCAGTCACAACCTTTGCCTGGTGAGGCAGGCTGTAGGTTACGCGACCGTTTTCAACGGTCTTAACCAAGCTCGGTGCGGTAGCCTTCCACTGAGAACGGCGGGCACGAGTATTCGCACGGGACATCTTCCGCTTTGGAACAGCCACGACTACTTCTCTTCTCTCTAGTCTAACGTTTTGTTTTGTGCCACATCTTCAGTGGCGTTGTCGGACAGCTGCGCTAGCGCTGCCCAACGTGGATCAAGAACCTCATGGTGATGCTCAGGTTCATCGTTGAGGTTGATTCCGCATTCGTTGCAGAGCCCCAAGCAATCTTCCCGGCAAACCGGCTGGAACGGCAGGGCGGTAACCACTGCGCTCCGCAATACCGGATCGATGTCAATCAAGTCACCGACTACCCAATACTGATCCACATCATCATCGTCTTCGAATTCTTCGCTCTCTTCATAGTAGAAGAGCTCTTGAATATCAGCCTCGTAGTCATACTCGATAGGATCAAGGCATCGTCCACATTCCCCAGCAATTTGCGCTGTAGCGGTACCCGATACCAAAATTCCCTCATGTACGGCTTCAAGGCGAAGATCTAAGTCAAGCTCAGATCCTCCACGAATACCGATGAGTGCATTTCCCACATCAGTGGGTGCCGGAACCTGCTCGTTTAGAGTCTCCATAGAGCCCGGCGAACGGCCGAGATCCCTGGTTGAAAAAACCAGAGGCGAGTTGCGATCGAGTGCGTCATGTGACGATCGATCAGAACGCTTTTCGCTAATGATGACTCCTACTAAAACATAGTCCGACATTTCATCTTAGCTTACCGCGACCCAAGTTCCCAAACTGAAACCAGCCAAAGAACCCGGATGTTGGTGTTGCACTCACCACAGCCTATCGCAGTGTCCAGTAAAAGACAGAACACTACACAGCCAAACCAAGCCAAGGGCTCAACTATCGCAATTTATAAACCGCCTTGCACGTTACCTGAGCAAATTTAGGTCATAAGCTCAAAATTCCCTATGTACATAGGCGTTTCAAGGCATGTCAACAGTCCTCAGCTAGATCTTGACCTTATGCTTATGGGAACAGGCAGTTACTAGCGGCAAAAAGGATTTGAGATGAAGGTGTTCAACACCCTGAACAGGGCGGCAAACTATGCCGGCCAACGCCTTGCTGCTAGGCAGCAACGACAGTTCATCACTCGTCATGCCACAGAGCTATTCCACACTCCTGTTGGTGACGCCCGTTATAAAGTCGCCCTGTACTTCGCAGATGAGATGGTCAACGCCTATCAGATTCGCCAATGGTACGAACCGATGAAACGCCTGGCTGAATTCCTGCCAGTTGTTGTCATCACCCGTGGCCCGGATTCTGCCTTGGCTTTACGTGAAGAATGCCCACTGCCTGTTCACTACGCGCCAACCATTGAAGATGTTGAGCGCTTAGTTGATTCCCAAGATTTGCGTCTGGTCTTCTACGTAAACCAGAACATCCGTAATTTCCAGATGATGCGCTTCAATCAACCCAACCACGTCTTCATTAGCCATGGTGAAAGCGAAAAGGCCTACATGTGGTCCAACCAGCTGAAGGCCTATGACTATGTCTTCTCCGCTGGCCAGGCCGCCCGCGATCGCCTGGAACTGCACTTACGTAACTATGATGCCCAAGAACGAACTCGTCTGATCGGTCGTCCTCAGATTGACGTTTCCTACTTGGCCCCGTACTCGCTGAACCCGTCTCTGCCAACGGTGCTCTACGCGCCAACGTGGGAGGGTGACCGTCCTTCAATGAATTATGGATCAGTTGTTTCGCACGGCGAGCAACTGGTTGATGCCCTCATTAAAGACGGTGGCTTCAACTTGATCTTCCGTCCGCACCCACGCTCCGGAATGAATTCCGCAGCCTACGGGCAAATGGTGGAAAAGATTCGCCACAAGCTCGCAGCAGCCAATGCAACGTCGAGTGCTCGGTTGCTCTTTGACGACACCGCGCATTGGGGGTGGCAATGGGCCGAATCAGATTTGTGCATCACCGACATCTCCGCAGTTGCCTATGACTTCTTGGCCACCGGTAAGCCGATGTTTGTTACCAAGCCAGTATCTAAGGAAGCCACGGTTACCGATTCGCCAGCATTGGCCAAGGTACCGTCGCTCAGCGCTGACGCTTCTCACGATGCGGCTTCGCTGATTCGTGCCGCTCTAGCTGAAGAGAACGCCAGCTTCCGAGAAGTTGTTGACTACTACTTTGGTGACGTGACGGCGGGAGCCAGCATGCATCGCTTCATTACCGAGTCACTCAAGCTTGTTGTTGGCGAAGTTCAGACCCAACAGTTGCCGATAAAAAAGGCAGCCTAAGGTCACCAGCTAGAAGAACGTTAACGAAATAGTGGAGTGCGAAGAAATTCGCACTCCACTATTTGCGTCCGTACCCTAAACCTTGACTGGCTCGACTAGCCGTTCAAATTGGCTCAGCGCACTTGCCTGATATTCCTCGGGATTAAAGGTCTTTTCAGACTGGAACCCGTTCAGGTGCTTGATCATGCCTTCAGCCAAACCGTCCGCTGAATTCTCTACGAGTAACCCGAAGCCACCTTCAAGGACACTGCGCGAGCCCACAACGTCAGTTGATATAGCTGGCATTCCAAGCATCATTGCCTCGATCATGGCCAGCCCTTGACCTTCATAGTCTGAAGAGAAGACAAAGCAATCAGCAGTTTTCAACGTTGGGAATGGGTTAGCAAGAAGTCCCGTCACCACTACATGTCCGGTCAGCCCTCGCGCCCTGATCTCATTTTCAAGGTCACTTCGCAGTGGGCCATCACCGATGAGCAACAAACGAGTATCTGGGTTCTGCTCATGAACCTTCGCAAAAGCCTGAAGCAGTTTCATCTGCCCCTTTTCAGGCGACAGGCGTGCCATGTTGGCGAAGACCGTCAGACCAACACCGTCAAATACATGAACTGACTCTTCTAGAGTTGACCAAACTATCGGCTTTTCTAGATCCAAGAGATTCTCAGACACGGTGAACTTCTCTGGATCTATACCGAAGAGTCTTGAGAGTTCCTTTTCATTCTGCTCCCCCACACTGTTTGTCACCGAAACCAATTGATCATAGTGGCGATAAGTGGCAAACAGCCCTGGCATTGTTCCAAAGCAAAGCTTCCACTCGCCCACCATGTCGTTGTGCAGGTAGATGAAGTTGCGTTCTGCGTTATTCCGAGCGGCAGCAAAAAGGCTGGCCCAGAAGCGAGAGTACCCTTCAAAGTTGATGGCGGCGTCAAACTTGGCATCGCCAAAGGAGCGTTGCATCTCTCGGGTCATGGTTTGCATGTGTACATTCTCAGCACCCGGCGAATCAAATCCACGATGTGCATGATAGCCATCAGAGACGTGACGTTCCTCCGCTGACATGATCGTTGCCCCAGCGCGCGGCAAGATCTTCACGTGTTCAGGCAATGAAGACAGGATCTCCATTGAGTCTGCGTTTTTGCTTACCGCGCCCATGTCTACCGCAACAGATACAAGGTACTTTTCTGGGTCCAAGGATCCAATGAGATTGGTAAACGCCGTGGCAATGCCGTTGGGCTTAAACGGTCCTTGGAAGAACAGTAGCTTTGTGCGTTCATCTATTGCAGGGGTAAGAACATGACTCTGGTCAGCAAAGAAGAAGAACTCGATGACACGTTGGACAGCGTGCCCGTCTTCCATGGAAGCGAAGGTTTCCAGATTCGTCTCAAAATTCGGGTGCAGTAGTGCATCAGCACCGGCTAATTGGCGCTGCAGTTCTGTTGCTACATCCTGGATTGAGTCGAGCACTTCTCCAGGCCACGTGGAGCGCTCAAAGTAGAGTCCACGCTCTGCCTCATAGGCTTCAAAGTCAGGGGTATAGAAGATCACTGGCTTTTTCGCTGGCAAGAAGTCATAGAAGATCGACGAGTAATCGGTGATCAATACGTCAATGACAGCAAGTAGTTCATTGGTGTCAATTGAAGAAGGGACTACGGTCGCGTCCAGTTCTGCGTCACCAATGAGTTTCTCGGCAAATCGGTGCGCGCGGAAGAGCATGTGGTGCTCCCCTTGGGCGAGTGTGGCTAGGTCCTCGACCAGGCCACTGACATCGTAGGACTGGTCTTTGAGCTGGCCACGCCAGGTGGGAGCAAACAGAACAATCTTCTGATGGTTATTAGGATCAATCCCCAATTCGGTCAGGATTTCATTCCGTCGCTGCGCGGTCATATTGACCATCTGGTCAATTCGAGGGCTTCCGGTCAGCGCAACCTGGGCTGGGAACAAGCCATCAAGATCGTGGTCCGTGCTCAGGGTCTTGAGCGTGTGGGCGTTCGGGACCATCATGTGTGTGGTCTGCAGGAAGTTGCGCTGCACGTTACGGTGCTCCGCCACTCCATCCTTCACGAGCTTACCCATGAACTTCAGCGGTGTACCGTGCCAGGTGTTTAATACCTGCTGGCCTTCACGGCGCGCGAAGTACGTTGGGAACGTGGCATTGTTGATCAAATATTTTGCCGTGCCCAGCAACCGGATGTATTTGTCAGAATGTTGCTTGATCACTGCAACATCAGGATCATTGGCCAGCTGTGCTGGAACCTCGGAGTATTCGTTGTACACCCAGGCGTAGCGGAAGTTTGCGAAGCGAGGATCCTGACGCATGCCGCGGTAGATCGCGTACGGATGGCAGTGAACATTCTTGCCGTGTGAAGATTCGAAGAGCACCAGGTGCTCATCCAGCTCTTCAACTTCGCGTGCATGAATGGCAAGAGCACCACGACGACGACCCACGCCCTTAAGCGCATCGCCTAGTCCTGCTACTGAGATCTCAGTGAAAAGAATCATGCCAACAAAGTACTGGCACGCCTTCTCAAATTCTCCCAGCTTGGCATAGGCCTGTCCGGCCCTAGCTTGCCACTGACGTTCTGTGGAGGATGCATGCCACAGTGCGGAGGAATACGACCGGGCAGCGACTGACCAGTCACCGGTGGCCGCAGCAATGGCAGCACGTTGGCGATGTTCATTGGCACGTAAGCCAGCTGCCTTCGAACCCTTGAACGAGGTACCGAGGTAGCCACAATCGGAAGCTGCCTGCAAATAACGTTCACTTGCTTCAGCGAATCGGCCAAGCTGGTGGAGGCTATGGGCATAACGGAAGAGCGCAACTGAACTTTCAATGTGCTTCTGCTCCGGCAACAAGTCAACAAACTGGGAAAAGCTTTGTTCTGCGGCTTCAAAATCGCCTGCACGAGAGAGAACTCGTCCTTGGGCGTAGCCGGCAAGCACTCGTTCTTGAACAGTGTCGGCTAAATTCTGCGCGCGCTGGTAGTAATCCGCTGCCTGGCGGAATTCAAACAGACGGGTAGCCGCTTCGCCGGCCCGGTAGTTCAGAAGGTAAAGATTATTGTTTTCTTCAGTGAGCGAAAGCTGAGTTTCATAGGCATCTAAGGCCTTATTCCAGTCATCCTCACGTTCGTGAATCTTGCCGATGCCAATACTTTGAACAGTCTTATCACGCGAGCGAAGTACAGCATTTGAATACGCTGCCTCAGCTTCGTCCTGCTTGCCTTGTTCTTCGAGGCTACGTCCCAAGCCGTACCAATAATTCACATGGCTATCATCAAGTTCTAAGGCTTTACGATAATACTTTTCTGCCTGCTCGAACCTGGACATGTACGTTGCGGCTTGCGCAGTAAGGAAGAACCACTTCGGATCATCGGCATGCTGGTTTTCATGTTGCACGCGAACATCTAGTTCACGCCAGCGCTGGCTGTTATTCAGTAGGAACGTGGCAATCGCCGAAGACGCCTTGGGATCATCCGGGAAATCTGAGACCAGCCCATCGAGGACCGATGATGCTAGGTCACCTTTTCTGGCCACGCGGGCACAACGGGCCCAGCGGATACGCCACGTCATCTTGCTCGGGTCACCCTGGCATGCCGCTTCAAAAAGCTCTAGGGCGCGCTCATACTTCTTTAGACGCTGCATGGTTAGAGCAAGTGTTTGAATCCAACCGTATCGATGGGGCTGACGAGCGATAGCCGCTTCAATTTGGTGCATGGCCTTGGTGTACTGCTTGCACTTGTATAAGCTGAATCCGTAGCGGAATTGAATCTCAGATGATTGCGAAATCCCGGTGGACAACGTCCGCTCGTAGTACCTTGCGGCAATCTTGTAGCGTCCGAGGCGCTCAATACGACGCCCTAACCCCAGAGCAACACGAGTACGAATTACATCCACCAGATTATTTCCTTCAAACATGGTCTTACTCTTGAGTACCAACCAACGAGTACTCACATAACTACCGATTCTGCCCTAATCTATTCGTGATTTACCCGATTGCGATGAGAGTGTTGGACTCGCGTCGGACAAAACTAGTGGCGGACCAAAAACACCCCAAGTCAACCGAAGGAAGACTTGGGGTGTTGATGAAAGACTATTTCAGATTTAGCTGTGCCATCCGCGGAAATTAACCAAGCTGGCTTCACGCTCAACAATCAGTTCCTGCACAAACTCTTGGAACTTCTTAGTTGAATCACCACGGCGCAAGTCACCGAAGTAGAACTGGCGCATCTCTAAACGCTGCCCACGGTGACTATCTTCAGTCAACGCATCATCTAGCAAGGCAGGAAGTGATTCAGCAGATTTCTTGTCAACAACATGGCAGGCCTGAGCGATCGGCGCATCACGATGTAGGTTTTTACGGTTGTTCCGACGGTCCGAAATCACCAAAGGCTTTTCTGGATGCAGATACAGGTAATCCAACCCAACGCTGGATACGTCGGTAATCAAGGCATCGGTGGACTCGAACATAGCAAGGATATTTCCTTGCTCGGAGATCACATGCCCGTTGCCTTCTTCAATGGCAATCTGGAGCAGTTCCTTGATCTGGCGGTGTGCTTGAGCCACGCCTGGAGTCTTGCTTGACTGCACGCGAGGGTGAGGCTTGTAGATGATCCGTAAATCCGGCTTCTCCAGCAGGGCTTCAATAATTGCCACACCGTACTGGTCCAACGAGGTGTAATTATTGTCCTCGTTTTCACCTTCCCACGTTGGCGCATACATGACGTCAAACTTTTCGCTTGGGGCCAGTTCAGGTTTGAAGTCAATGTCCAGCTGTGGGCGTCCAGTGACCAACAATTTGTTGAAGTCAAAGTCAATCAGCATAGCCTCATGACGCTTGATAGCTGCGGGGCCAGCAACAAAGACCTTGTCATAAGCTTTGGCTTTGTTTGAAACCATCGAAAGCTTGTCGCTCTCACCGTGGTTAACGTGAACATGGACCAGACGAGGATGATCCAAAGACTGGAAGTTACTACGTGAATTGTTTACGTAGATGACCAGCTTCAGATCATTGTCATCGTAGGCATCCATAAGATCTGAGAAACGGCGCACAAAAATCTTAGGAAGATCCGTCATCTTACTTGCTGCATTAAAAGCGCTGAGGGTGCGGAAGACCAACAGAACTTGTTCCTTCTCATGCAACTCTTCAAGCACAGGCAGCCACTGGTTCACCTGATAGATCTTGTCTGCACCGTCGCCAAAGTACACAGCAACGGAACCAGGCAACGGCACGTTGGATACACCAACATTGGCGCCAGCCGGCTTATTAACAAAGCCCATGGCCCGAGTCAGACGCTTACCCTCAGGCCGGCGTCCGACTTTGCGTAGTGCGACTTTAACACGGGACTTGATAGAGCTCTTGATATTCAAGCTAGACATAGAATCTTTCAATAAAAGGCTTCAGCAATACGGTGGTTAGAACTACGTTTAGCTCAGTTCTTTAACGATCTGGCTCAATGTATCCAGAGTACTCTTCAATGAAGCCACGTGACGCTCGTCGAATTCACTCAGAACGCGCTTTAGCTCAGTGGTTGAGATTCCATCGGTACGTGGCAAGTAGACAACTTCAACCTCGTCACCGAGGTCATCAAACTTGCCCTTCCAGTCTTCACCTATTCCAAAGACCTTTGCGTCGTACTTGGCGATGTCCAGGCGCTTCTGCTCCCAGTTCTCTTCCGGAATAGCCAAGTCAACGTACTCAATAGCCTGCACGATTTCGCGACGCTGCTCAAAAGGAACCACTGGCTTCTTGCCCTTAATGGCGTTGAACTCATCGGTCGAAACACCGACGATCAAGCGATCCCCCTTGCCCTTAAGGCGCTTGAGGATATTAAGGTGTCCAACGTGGAAGAGGTCAAAGGTGCCGTACGTAAGAACCGTTTTAGTCATTAGTATTCTCCTGCGGTAGTGAGCAAAACACCTCGGTGGCGAGGCCTAAATCACAGGTCCAATTCTGCCTGACCTGTGGTTGCTCATGTAATTGATGTATGAGAGTCTCAAAAAATCATGTCATGTTGAACTGGACGAAAACTGAATGCAGCGCGTCACTTCTCGTATGAAGATTTAAAGGGGAACAGCGCGTCCAGCACCCTCTTTGCCAATTGACCGCGTTTTTCTTTCTCGCTGACACTGGCAACTTCATTGAGGCAAAACATCTGCATGCCGCGCCCTCGAACAAGTCGATAGAGCTTCATTGGCAAGTGATCGCCGCCTAGGTCAACATACGAATAATCAATGTCGGCCGGTACACCAAGCCCCTCGGCGGCAGCAACATAGTGTGCGAGCGAGGAAGGCACCGAAATATCGTCAACGTGCCTAAACTTGTGTCTTGCCGTGGCTTCCACTTCATTGGGAAAAGTTTCCCTAATTAGTTTGTGGATACTGCGAAGTTGCGGATGAGCAACGTGTTTAAACTTCAGCGCTGTTGTTTTCCCGTATTTTGACTCGATCAGCCCTGCATTCAATTTAGCCGCTAGGTTTACTGCAAGACGCGGGTTGGCGGCTTCAGCGTAGTGGGCTTTCGCCAACGAGTACTTCACTGAACCACTTCCGGTGAAGAACACATTTGGGGACATTGGACGCCCGAAGAAGATGTCGTCATTGACGTAGATGAAGTGTGATGAGAGACCCTCGATATTCGCAAGCTGAGTTTCAATCGCATGCGAGTTAAATGTCGGGAGACATTCTTCTGGATCGTCAAAGATCTCAGCATGGCTAACAAGCTTGATCTTTGTGTTTTCCGTGTCCAACCAGCAAGGAACTTGCCCAGCTGTGACCAGATATATGTTCCGGATCCACGGCATGTTCATTTCCAAGGACCGTAGAGAATATTTGAGTTCATCCCTCGACGTATAACGACCGAGATCACGGCTGGTGGGATGCGCCTCTCCCGCTGGAACCGACTGTTTGAATTCGCGATACGAGGTTTGCCACTCAGGATCAGCAGAATCTACCCAGGTATAAACGGCATCTATGGGGGAAGTGAAGTCCTGGACGTCCGGTGCGAATGTCTTTCCGTCAGAATAGACAGCCCACAAAGCGCCAACCCCGGACTGTCGTCTACGGGTGATGCCTGGCATAGAATTAGAACTTTGGACAGACCAAACTTGCAAGGCACCAAAGCTAGCAGCAACAGAGTCAGCGCGTGTGAGCCTGAACCCATCTGCAGAGAAACCCTCGACTAGTAGAGCCCAATCGGATTTTGAAACAGTGGAAATGCCAAGCAAAGGATCTTGTGAAAACTCGACGCCTAAACGCTTGGCTACGGAACGTGAACTGGCAATATTCGCATCCCGAACGTCAGTGATGCTAAGCGCGCTATCCGCGGCGTTGCTGGTCGACCATACAAGAACCTTTTCCCAGAACGGATCAGGGAGACTACGGCTTAGCCGCCCTCTCCACCCGTGGATTCCCAAATTTCACACCGTCCAGCAGTCGTAAGTAACACGCATGAAAATCAGTTCCATGCTTCGTTCAAAAACATCTTACCGCTTGTTCATCCAAAGTTTGAACAGCACAGTGAGAAACATCGTACCAACAGGATAGAATGCGGCTTCGTTTCTTGAGGGTAAATAAAAGTGACTCTTTAGCGCCATGATGCCATAATTCCAGCTGCTGAGTTGTGTTAGATAATCGGCGGTCGCCCAGAAAGGGTCATCCTCAGCAAAGTAATCCAGCGAAGCTTTGCCCGCGGTTCCTTGTACCACGGGCTGCCTTTCCAGCCTGCCTTCCAGCCAGCCAGATACTGCTTGACTGCGTTTGGCTTGTCTCGCATGCGAAGGCATTCGATCAGCATCCATGTGGTCGGGTAGATAAAGCTGAAGGGAGCTGGCAGGTTTCGGCGAGCAAGCCACACCCGGTTACGCGCATTAAGACGGTAGAACTCTTCGTGCCTTCGTGGGTCAACTACTGGATGGGCGATACGCATATCGCCTGCGTACCAGACGTAGGTTCCGGTATCCCAAATACGCCATGCCAGTTCAATGCCTTCGTGGGCGTACCAGAATCCGCCGGCCCATCCGCCGGTGAGGTCGAATAGCACGCGAGTCGTGACCAAGCAAGTTTCGCCAACGTGGAATACTCGGCTCGGTTCTTCAGCAGTGCGCTTCTTTAGACGTGGAATCCAACGGGTTGGATCTTGATCACTGTGCTCCGGATCAGTAATTCGCGGCTGAAGAAGACCCATGCGTGGATACTTTTGAATCGCTGCACAGCAGCAATCAGAAAATCATCATCTAAGAACCAGGAGTCATCATCCAGGAAGCAAAGATACTCGCCCTCAACTTGTCCTACTCCTGCGTTCCTACCGGCAGGAATTCCCAAGTTCTCCGGTAAAAGTGAGTCTTGATGCCTGCAGGTATATCGGTCGGGTCCCAACCGTTTCCCACGACTACGGCATCAATGGTGACGTCTGACTGCGACAACAATGAGTCAAGAGCCCGACGTAGCTCGACCGGACGGTTGCCCATGGTCAGTACGACAACACCGATTGTTGGAGCCAATCGCTTTTCCATGCACTCCCTTTTCCGTTTATTCGAATTGATACTGCGTCCAAGCTCTAAGCCTTCAAACGCGACGACACCATGTTTGATAGGAAATGGCCAATATTCACCAGCACACATGCCGGTAGCAGGATCCAAATCATCCACTTTTCAGCTAGACCCGGAGCTCCAGCTAGAGCGGAAATAATGGAGCAAACCAGAATGAGCAAGCTTAGTTCCACGGCGTGCAATAGACGGTGGAACGGAAGGAAGCGTGCAAGCGAGCGCAGGCGGCCAATCAAAGTGGTCGTTGAAACAGCTCGTGCTTCGGCAGTATCTGGCAATTTAGTTAGACCCGCCATGCCACGCGCAGCATGAACCATAAGCGACTGCGAACGGTTCAGGACCAGCAAGACCGACAGGCAAGCCCCCATAAATAAGGTCGGCCAGGCTTGTTCAGTGAGCATGCCATCAGCGGACAGCTCCTTGAACACTCGATAACCCAAGGCAATGGGAATCAATGCCTCGGTGGTGTGGTGACCCACCATGTCGATGAAAATTCCACGTGGAGATTGTGAAGCGCGCCAGCGGGCTACCTCACCATCTGAACAGTCAAAGTACAACTGCACTTGGGACAGCACTACAGCAAGTACGGGCCCCCAGATGCCTGGGATCAACAGTGCCAAAGACATGCACCAACCAGCCAGAATCATCAAACCGGTCACGCCGTTGGCTGTGATTCGAGTTCTTACCAAAACTGCGGTCAGATAAATTGAGATGTGTCGCAAATACAGTTCAGCAGTCCAGTGCTCCGCATTTTTCCTTGCTTTGACCTCCGGCGGCTGGCAAACAGCGCGGAGTTGCTCAAGCGTTGGATTTTTTGGGCGTTGAACGCTCACTTAACACGACCCTTATCCAAGGTACCTGCGGCACCAAAAATACGGCCCTTCAGATAACCAGCAGCCCACGGAAGGTGAATGGATTGGAAAGCCGCAGCAGTCAGAAGTTTTTCTTTTAAGTTCTCACCCTTGGATGCTAATCCAGCTGCCACCGTGGCCGCCGCATAAACCATGGGCGCAGAGGCAGCAAGGTTTACGAGCGATTGCACCGGACGTGAAACACGTCCGCGCGTCAACGGCGCGAGGATCAACGCAACGGATCCAATGCCCACACCGGCCAACAGTAATGGCGGGATGTCATGTCGCAATGATTTCCCCTCCGGGAATCTGCGCGCAATCTCTCCACGCCAAGTTCCTGAGGCAAAGGACTGGCGTGCTAATGCCACGAAATTATCTCGTGGGTAATATCCAACTTTGAGTTCCGGATCAAACCAAACTTTGTGTCCCGCCTGGCGGATACGCAAACACAGTTCCCAGTCCTGAGCTCGCCACATGTTTTCGTCGTAGAAACCAACTTCATCAAATACTTCGCGTCGGAAGATTCCCAAGTAAGCAGACTCGGCTTCACCCTCAGGCGCACCGGAATGGTATGCCGGTCCCCCAAAACCAAATTTGGAGTGGTACGCCGCTGCAATAGCGCGTTGTACAGGGGTTTTTCCTCGCGCGTCCATCAGCCCGCCAACGTCGTGGGCGCCCACGCGATAAAGCGTTTCTACACCCCGACTCGTGTAATTGGCGGGAAGCTCACTATGCGCGTCAACACGCATAATGATGGGATGAGATGATTTTCTGATAGCTAAGTTCAGAGCAATCGGCGTACGTCCGAGCGGATTGTCGACCAAGATCAGCCGAGGATCCGAGGCCGCTAATCGCTGCGCAACTTCATCGGTATCATCGGTGCTTGGACCCAGAGCAATAATCAGCTCTTTATCACCGTCATAATCCTGGGTCAGAATTGAACCGACTGCTTCTTCTAGATAATCAGCTTCATTCAGCACTGGCATGACGTACGATACGCCGGGAAGTTCAGTCATTCGTCTCTTACTTCTTATGTTGCTGGTAGGCCTTGATCACAGTGTCCGGGTCGCCATCCATCTTCTGGACGCCTTTTTCAATCCAGATGCAGCGGTTGCAAGTTTCTTTAATGGAATTCATCGAGTGAGACACCAAGAACACGGTTCCGGCGTTCTCGCGGATCTCACGGATCTTGGCTTCGCTTCGCTTTCGGAACTTAGCGTCACCAACGGCCAAGGCCTCATCAACGATGAGAATGTCGTGTTCTTTGGACGCAGCGATTGCAAACTTCAGACGAGCGGCCATACCTGAGGAATACGTTCGCATTGGAAGATCAATAAACTCTTCCAACTCTGCAAACTTAGTGATTTCCTCACGCATCTGCTCAACCTGCTCACGGTTGTACCCCAGAGCCAAACCACCCAAAGTGATGTTCTTGTCTCCGGAAAGATCCGGGATTAGTGCTGCTCCAACGCCAAGCAGACTTGGACGAGAGCGAGCATACACAGAACCTTCGGCAGGCGGAGTTAGCCCTGTGATGGCACGCAGCAGAGTTGACTTACCGGAACCGTTGGAACCGATAATTCCGATGGACTCGTTTTCATACGCAACGAAAGAAATACCTTTCAACGCGTGTACGGTCCTAACTCCACGCATCTTTGGCTGAAGGAGCTTACGAGCGCCAGCGTTGCCCACGGCTTTACCACTGGAAAACACTTGGTACTTCACGTGGAGGTTATCGACCATCACGACAGGCTTGCGCAATTCATCGATCTTCAACGCAGAAGGCTTAATGTCCTCTGGTTTCACGACGTCTATGAAAGACGTGTCATCCGAAAAAATTGGGGCAGGCTCATACTCTGGATGCAATCCAGGGTTGATCAGATCATCAAAACTAATTGGCACGGCCGTAACGCTCCTCAGCCTTCCAGAAGTAAACAAGTCCAACGGTCAGGACTACGACCGCCCAAACGCTGAGGACAAGCCAGCTCATAGGATTGTACTCAGCGTCATTCATGATCATTGCTCGGGCAAGATGTAGTGTCTGATACAGAGGGTGGTAATCGAAAACGGTCACCAGCCACGGCCAGCTATTGAGAATTCGATCGACGCTGAAAAGAACGCCTGAAGTGTAGAAGAGCATACGCGTCACCAACGGCAGGATTTGGGTAAAATCCCGAACGTGCACAGTTATTCGTGCACAGATTAAAGCAATACCTATATTGAAGATTGTGAATAGCGCAATCAACGGAATGATCCCAAACCACGTCCATTTTGGAGTGGTTCCCAGAATCATCGCGTAGATGAACATAACTGCGACCATAGGCATCAGCGTCAGCAAATTTTGGGTAATCTGAGCTATCGGAAGGCTCAATCTAGGGAACGAGAGCGACTGCACTAACGCTTGATTGCCGGTTATTGATTTAGCACCACCGTTCATCGAGCTGGTGAAGAACTCAAAAAGAAAAACACCGATAACCACGTAGACCGGGAAATCTGGCCCCTTCTTGTCCCCTTGCAAAATACCAAAAATCACGCCATACATCAGAGCGTTCAGCGTTGGCTTGAGAACAACCCAAATCATTCCGAGGCGATTCTGTTGGTTCTGTTTCTGAACCCGAGCCTTCGCTAACTCATAAATGAATTCGCGGCGCTCCCAAGTTTGCCTCAGATAGTCGCCCAGTGGCGGACGCGCACCTACTCGGTGCAGGCCGAACTTGTCGGCCTCCTCTGCAACTGTCATCCCCAAAAGTCCTCATTCTCGAAGCTAACTGTGGCTCAGTTCGTAAGCACAGATGTTCAAAGTCTAGTAGATAGGATCAGTGAACCTCGTGATTCGACTTGACTATCAGCCGTTTTGTCACGCCGATCACAAGATTATTCGCTCTCTGGTGGATTTTCCTTGAGATACTCCGCCAGGTCATCCGTACGTAAGGCCTCACCTATTTGGGCGACGGCCTGCTCACTGGCAAGCTCGATAGATTGACCTTGGGCATCGACCGAACTTCCCGCGGTAGGCATTGTAAACATAGCCATATTCCTTGTATCCACGTTCTTTAGCTGCATTCCAAGGCCAACCAAGGTTGCTGCATCAAAATCTTCATCAAAGGTTAGGTAAGGCGAAACGGTGTCCACAATGTCGTAAAGCTTGACTGGATTCGTCAGCGTATCCGAAGACAAGAGCTTGTTGGCGGCCGAGGCAATGAATTTTCGCTGGTTGACTACGCGCTGATAATCACCGTTAGAGAACGACTTACGTTCTCTAACAAATCGAAGGGCCCTGTCTCCTTCTAGGGCAACTGTGCCCTTTGGATAGAAGTAGTCCGTGTCATTTGCGGTAAAAGGAATGTCGTTTTCCACGCTCACTCCCCCGAGCGCGGTCGAGAGCTCTTTGAAACCTTCAAAATCGACCATGGCGACATGGTCAATTTTTGCATCAAACATACCTTCTACAGTCTGCATTAGAAGCGGAACACCACCCAATGAAACTGCGGCATTGAGCTTGTTCTGACCATGCCCGGGAATATCCACATACATGTCTCGAACCATGGACATGACGTAAATCTGCGAACGGTCTTCCGGAATATGCACAAGCATCATTGAGTCACTACGCTGCTCGACAGCACCGCTCAAAGCAGCTGATCCGTCACTGTCATCATCGGCATGATCCACGCCAAGCATTAAGACGTTCATCGACTTATCTTCAGGATCCTTCACGGGACGGGCCTGCTGGTCTGCATCCGAAAAAGCCAAAGACAGCGAATTAGATTTTGAGTTGAACTGTCGTTGAAGATCAAAGACGTAGTAACCGGCTCCGAGCACACAAACCAACATCACTGCAACGACAGCGAAGAAGACACTTCTAGTTCGTTTCTTCTTTTTCCGTTCAACCGCTTTGCGCGTACTACGTGACGCAAAACCCGACGACTCAGGAACTTCTTTTTCAAACCAACTCCACGGGGATGACACACACCGAAGCAAACCAACGATCCGCGAGACTTCGCGCAAGCAAACACAATACCGACGCTAGTTGTGTTTACCCTGAGCAAAATCAGCCGATGCGCTCGTGATAATTACCACGACTAATCCACGAAATCAGAGAATAAGCCGATCAATATTGCTTTGATACGTCACTGATCTATCGAATTAATCAAGAACTGAAGTTATTGAAAAGAAAGTCCAATACGGATGTTTGGGTGAGTCAACAAGAACAAACCTGCAGAATCAGACTCCCATGGAGCGAATCCAACACTTCTCAAAGTGCGATGCATGTTACCAGATCTCCAAGCTGACCGACACCCAGTATTCACACTCCACCGATAAACTAAGTCCTGCCGTCAAGAAGTAAGAGAATCGTCTTTGTGGGAGTGCCGAGTGCCTGACCACCCCAGCACCGATAGGAAATCCGTGGGTCGCAAGCTATCAATCGGACTAATCATATTAATCGTTCTTGCCGTAGGAGCAATTCCGGTAATTCGAAGCGTCACCACCTCTTCAGATCAGGCCAATGAGTCACTGCCAAGTACCGATCCGCAACAGACCACCACGATCAACACTTACGACCGTGTGCTGTTTGCGGGCGATTCCATCACCGTCGGTCGTGATGCTCAGGAACTGCCCAAGAGCTTTCGTGAACTTGTTGAGCAAAAGCTCAGCAGCGGAGGAACGAATTCAATAACGACCATTGCCAAGTCCGGTGCGAAGTTAAAGTACGTCGCCGAGCGCAAGGAACTGCCCTCAAAAGTCGACCTGGCGATCGTTGAGCTGGGGACCAACGACATAAGGGGACGCACACCGGCCCAAGTGTTCAAGCGTGAATATCAGGCATACTTGAAAAAGATCAAAGCCAGCTCGCCAAAGGTAAAACTGGTTTGTCTAGGCGTGTGGCATGATTCAAAATCAAAGAATACTCAAGCACTAGATCGCATCATTCGCGAATCATGCCTGCAAAACGGTGGCACTTATATTCAAATCTCCGACATCTTTGATCAGCCAGCCAATCGTGGGCCTGCCGGCGCCGTCACTTGGAAAGGGAAGTCAGACGCATTCCATCCAAATAATTTGGGTCATCAGGCCATCGCGAAAAGGCTTAGCCGCGAACTGGGGCTGCAGGCCAAATAAGATTTGGGGTTAGGCGACCCATTCCGTTCTGGTATCTCTAGTGGCAATTCAGCTTCACGATGGACACATTTCAGCACCAGATCAGCTGAACCTTTGGATTCCACGAAGTTGAAACCTGAACCCTCAAAATCGAAGTGGCGACCTAGATTTTTCTAGGTCGCCGCTTTTATAGCGTCTATGCCATCCGGAACAGGCCGGGAGCTCTCTAGTCGTCGAGTCCTGCTACAAAGTCCTTCAGCCAGGTCTTGAGTCCTGCGCCGAGATCTTCGTGGTCTACTGCCAGAGTGATATTTGCCTGAAGGTAGCTCAGCTTGTCACCAGTGTCGTAACGGCGTCCACGGAACACAACAGCGTGCACACCAGCGCCCTCTCCTTCTGCAGCAGCAAGAACTTGAAGAGCGTCAGTCAGCTGAATCTCGTTGCCTCGTCCTGGAGCGGTGTGCTCAAGTACTTCAAACACACGTGGGTGAAGAAGATAACGTCCAATAATCGCCAAGTTGCTTGGTGCTTCGTCCACTGCCGGCTTTTCAACAAGCCCGTTGACCTTGACGTATTCTTCGCCTTCAACGACTGATACGTCGGCGCAACCGTATGCGCTAATCTGCTCTGGCTCAACTTCCATCAAAGCAATCACAGAACCACCGGTTTTTTGCTGAACTTCAGCCATCACCGAAAGCAACTCGTCACGCTCATCGATCAGGTCATCACCAAGCAAGACAGCGAATGGTTCATTACCGACGTGCTGCTTAGCGCACAAGACTGCATGGCCGAGCCCCTTTGGGTCACCCTGACGGACATAGTGAATGTCGCCCAAGTGAGTTGCTTCGTGAATTGCAGCAAGTTTTTTCTTGTCGCCCTTAGCCTCTAGCGAGTACTCCAACGATGGAACACGGTCAAAGTGATCCTCAAGAGCCCGCTTACTACGGCCGGTAACCATCAAAAGGTCGGTGAAGCCAGCCTTTACAGCTTCCGAGACAACGTACTGGATAGCTGGCTTATCGACAACTGGCAGCATCTCCTTTGGCATTGCCTTGGTTGCTGGCAAGAAGCGAGTACCCAAACCTGCGGCTGGGATTACTGCTTTAGTGATGACTCGTGGATTCATTTTAGAAATACCGTCCGAAAAAGTGAGAGTGATCTTTCAAGACCCTAATCTTATATCTACCCTGTGTAATTACCAATTGCGTTAAGCATCAGCTATTCAAGGAGCCGTTTTTTGACTGAACGAGGGAAGTACTCGTCAACGTCTCCACCCAGTGCTTGAACTTCCTTCAAAAGTGAAGAAGACAGATGAGTGAAACGAGTATCTGCCTGCAGGAACACCGTCTCGACGCCAGTTAAGTGTCGATTCATGGTCGCCATTGGGATCTCATATGCGTAATCCACAGTGCTACGAAGTCCTTTGACTATGGCCTCGGCACCGTTTTCCTTGCAGAAATCAGCTAGGAGCCCCTGTCCCATCGGGACAGCTGTTACGCCGCGCAACCCACCGACGGTCTCTTCAACCATTGCTACGCGCTCGTCTTCACTAAACCGATACTTCTTGGAATAGTTCGTAGATACAGCAACGATCACCTCGTCGAAAAGGCTTGCCGCACGCGCAATGATTTCAACGTGACCATTGTGGATTGGGTCAAAGGATCCGGGGCATACTGCTCTTCGCATGAACTGAATCTATCAAGAACTCAGCTCAATTGTTGGTTCTAAGGTAAATGTCATGCAACCATTTGTTGACTAAATTGCCAACAAACCATTGCAAGGCACTCATAATGAACCTATGGGTATTTCAATGACTCCTTGGCAACGTACAGCGCACGGGGCGAATCTTCTGGACTCTGCCGGTCAACCCGGAGTGACGATCTTTGAAGAGATCACCGCACTCGCCAACAAACATAATGCAATCAACTTAGGTCAAGGTTTCCCGGATACTGAAGGTCCGGAGGAAGTCCGCCAAATTGCTATAGATTCCATAATGGGCGGGGCCAATCAGTATGCGCCGGGATCCGGAACCCTGCAGCTCAGAGAGGCAATCTCAGAGCATCAGAACCGCTTCTATTCGTTGAAGATCGATCCACTATCCGAAGTAGTTGTAACGACTGGTGCAACCGAGGCCATCGCCGCGGCGCTACTGGCTTTCATAGAACCAGGCGACGAAGTAGTAACTTTCGAGCCGTTTTACGACTCTTATGCGGCCATGATCGGCTTGACGAATGCGCAGCATAGGGTAGTCCCGCTGCGGGCTCCCGCGTATGAACCCGACCTAGATGATCTTCGCAGTGTAGTCACGGACCAAACTCGAATCATTCTTATCAATAACCCACACAATCCTACGGGTGCGGTATTTTCACTCACTGTTCTCAATGAGATCATTGCCTTGGCTCATCAGCACAACTGCATCATCGTCTCCGATGAAGTCTATGAACATCTCACCTTTGGTACGAAGCATGTTCCGATTGCAAGCCTGCCTGGCGGTTTTGAACGAACGCTCACGATCTCGTCTTCCGGTAAATCATTTTCTTTCACGGGTTGGAAAGTCGGCTGGGCCACTGGTCCTAAAGAACTGATCGCGGCGCTTCGAACAGTCAAGCAGTTCCTCACCTACTCCTCAGGCCCAGCTTTTCAGCCAGCAATTGCCCAAGCTTTACAGCTACCAGTTCCATTCTTTGAAAGATTCGCCGCGACACTAGAGGAAAGCGCAATAGCGTTGTCCCGAGGGCTGGAGGCGGCTGGCATCCCTGTCATCAGGCCCAAGGGCACATACTTCCTTGTGGCAGACATTAATCAATTTAAGCGCAAGGATGCCGTGGAGGTAGCACGATTGATGCCTGAACAAGTCGGTGTCGCTGCGATACCGTTGTCAGTGTTTGTGCGCCCCGAAAACATGAAGCACTATCAAGGCTTCTTACGATTCGCTTTCTGCAAACAACCCCAGGTGATCGCCGCTGCAGTAGAAAAGCTCCAGCACCTACCAGAGGTATTAAACCGATGAGCAAAACAGCAAAACGTTGGCTTGGATTCGTTCAAGAGCACGCAACAATTTATGATGACGATTTGATCCCAGGATCAAAAATACTGGCCATCGGTGATGCTCCGCAGTCGCATGTGAACTTGGCGCACCCTGAAGAGGTCTTCTACGAATATCTTGCCCGCATTGCTAATCATTTGCAGGTGCTGCGCACCCCGGATAAACCGCTCAAGATGCTCCATCTGGGTGCAGGAGCTCTAACGCTGGCCCGGTGGGCCAGCGTTGTCTACCCTTCTAGTACCCATGTTGCAGTCGAAATTGAGCGTGAGCTACTGGACTTTGTCCTAACTCAATTGCCGCTACCTGCACAATGCCAGCTGCGACCAATTGTCGCCGATGCAAGATCGGTCTTGAGCGATCAACTAGCAAATGAAAAATTTGATGTCATAGTTCTGGACATCTTCTCTGGTCCGGAAGCTCCCGGACACCTGACTACAGCTGACTACTACTCAGAACTTCTTAATTCCTTGTCTGAGGGCGGACTACTATTCGTTAACATTGGCGATGATCCCCCGTTGAACTTTGCGAAGTCTCAAGTCGTTGTAGCTCAGTCTGTCTTTAGATTTGTGATGCTCAGTTCTAGCCCCGAGATGTTTACGCAACGCTATCCGGGAAACTTGATCCTCACCGCCATGCAGAGCCCATTACCCGAAGACATGGTTGAGCGATGCCAAGCAGCCGGGCCATATCCTTCAGAGGTGCGGCACTCGCTGGACCTAGACCGGTTCAGCAAACCATAGGTGCGTTTCTCCGTATTTTTTATCTGAGAAATTCTCTAGGCCCTCGGGCCAGGTTGGTTCGGGTGAACGAGCCGAGCGTTCGATAACAACTGTCGCGTCATCAGCCAGAATCTTGGATATCTTGCCCAAAGTAACCGTTAGCTCTTCTTCGGTCAGCGGGTAAGGAGGATCTAAAACGACAAGGTCGAATGTTCGGTTCGGCAGACCCGTACTGCTTGACACGAAACTGTCTAGAACTGAATCAACAGAACCTCGATGCACAGCAACCACCGATGCCTTTAGCGCCTTGTTAACCATGGACGCATTTTGCTGGCAAACACTCGCTGCCTTAGGCGCTTTTTCAACAAGCACAACTTGGCGTGCGCCCCGGCTTGCCGATTCAATGCCAAGAGCGCCCGACCCTGCAAATAGGTCCAGAACGCGTGCACCAGAAAGCACGTCCCAGCTCTCTAAGCGGGAAAACAGTGCTTCCTTGACTCGATCCGTAGTTGGTCGCGTCGCATCTCCGGGTACTGACTTCAACGGATTTCCGCCCGCTGCACCGGCAATAATACGGCTCATTCCAGCCTCAATCTTTAGTTAGTTCTTATTCAAAAATTCTTGAGATGACTCGTCCACCCAGGAACCAGCCATCTTCAGCAGTTCTGGGTATTTGTTTTGCCACTCGGATACATTCATCAGCGCCTCAACATTGGCCCTGGCCTGCTCAATGAGCTTACGGTCCTTGATAATGCTTAGCTCTTTCAAGGCTGACCTACTTCCGGACTGCTGCGCACCGAGAATATTGCCTTCCCGACGTTCAGCCAAGTCCGCTTCAGCCAATTCAAATCCATCCATGGTGGACTCGATTGTTTTCAGTCGCCCCACCGAAGGATGGTCAGCATCCAGCCATGTAGTCATCAGGCACGTTCCCTGCAAGCCGCCACGACCAACACGTCCGCGAAGCTGGTGTAGCTGTGAGATTCCGAATCGTTCAGCGTCCATGATCACCATGAGAGTCGCGTTGTGGACGTCAACGCCAACCTCGATGACCGTCGTGGAAACTAAAACATCGATGTTGCCCCCTGCGAATGAGTCCATAACATCTTGCTTGTCCTCTGAGTCCAATTGCGAGTGCAATGCTTCGACCCGTACGTTAGAGAAACTTGGCATGCCGGCCAGTAGCTCCATCATGGCTTCAACGCTCATGGTTTGGCCCGATGATTCTTCATATGTCGATAGAAGTACACCTTGTTCTGCAGCGGTGTCAGTGATCCTAGGGCACACAACATACACTTGGTGCCCCTGACTCACTTCTTCCGTAATTTTCGAGAACAACCGTTCCCGGAAACTGGTCAGTTGCATTGGCACAATATGCGTTTGAATGGGCGCACGTCCAGCTGGCAAACGCTTGATGGTAGAGATGTCTAGATCCCCAAATACTGTCATCGCGACGGTACGTGGAATTGGAGTGGCCGTCATGACCAAAGTGTGTGGAACCGCGTCACCAGACTTGGCTCGCAACGCATCGCGTTGCTCAACGCCAAATCTGTGTTGCTCGTCAACAACGACAAGCCCGAGTTCGGCAAACTGCACCTGGTCGCTAAGCAAGGCATGGGTACCGATAATCAAGCCGATCTCGCCACTGGCGATGCCCAACAGGGCTTGTCGTCGTTGTGCCGTTTTTGCAGAACCGGTCAGAAGAGCTACGCCAGCCCCCTCGCCTTCACCGAATAGTCCTGGGTCTGCAAGCCCGCCCAACATCTTAGTAATGGACGCAAAGTGCTGAGCGGCCAAAACTTCCGTTGGCGCTAAGAGGGCGGCTTGTCCCCCACCATCAATGACTTGGAGAATTGCCCTCAATGCGACGATCGTTTTACCGGAGCCCACTTCACCCTGTAAAAGACGGTGCATTGGATGTGGTTGGGAAAGATCAGACGCAAGCTGATCCCCTACTTGTAGCTGGTCTTCGGTCAAGGTAAAAGGCAATTGCGCTTCAAACTTGTCAGCCAGCTTCCCGGACTGACGCGGACGCGCAACGGCGTGCTGGGCACCGAGCTGACGACTACGTTCAGCGAGGGTCAGCTGCAATACAAATGCTTCTTCATAGGCAAAACGTTGACGGGCAACGTACGCGTGCTTCACCTCGCGTGGCGCATGTCGCTGCAGGTACGCCTGGAAACGCTGGGGGTAATGATTTGATCCAAGAAGGTCATTAGGGAGAAATTCAGGAAGGTTCTCTTCGGTGACGTGTGGGAGAAGCAGCCCTATCAAATCTCGTATCCGTTTATTGGGCATCTTTGCCGATGCCGGATAGATAGGAATTGGTCGAGGGTCCGCTTGGGAGGCTTCGTCCAATACTGCGTAGTCTGGTTGGCTGAGTTGTAAGTGGTCTTGATACCAACCAACTTTTCCACTGAACATCGCGATAGTACCGACAGTCAGATCCGTGCGCGCTTGATAACCATTAAAGAAAGTCATCTTCAGTTCTTGTCCGCCAGAGCTCAGCTCATCACTAACCGTAACTTCATAGATGAAGCCTCGGCGTGAGTGCATCTGACGTTGGCTAACGTTGACAACCTGAGCGACCACGGTGACGTGTTCATCAAATGGCAACTCAGCGATAGGGGTCAGCTCACCGACTTCAACATATCGACGCGGAAAGTGCCACAGCAATTCCCCTACTGTTGTATATCCAAAAGCCTTTTCCAGTGCCGTGGCGTTCTTGTCGCCAAGGTAGGTGGAAAGTTCTGAAGCCTCAAATGAAACCAGGGTCTGTTCAGTCATCATTCGTGCACAAGTCGGTGACGCTGACATTTACGGGATCGCCGTATTTCCCAATTAGTTCTATGGCTGGCTCTGCTTCAGGAACATGGACATGGACTCGCCAACGATAGGTATCTTCTTCCAATTGGTTCACCGGCGACATGATCACCGAATTGCCCATGGCGTCTAGCTGACCACGCAACGTGGCCGCACCCAAGGCATCTAAGGAAACGGTGCACATGACTTCAACCCCGGACTCGGTTTCTCGATTCAGGTGAACATGCGGATCCTGAACCCTGTAGCCATGGAATGATTCATAAGATTCAAAATCAGTGACGTCATTACGGATCGCTGCACAGAGCTCATCAATGATGATCAGCATTCCCACTGCTCCGGCATCAACAACTCCGGCCTCAAGCAGTGGTTCCAATTCCGTTTCCGTACCCTTGACCGCTAGCTGCGCCGCCTGAGTCATTTGGGTCAACAGTGCGTCTAATGCAGCACGGCTTTCGAGATCAGTCTTGATGTGCGAAAGAGTCGATCCGGCAGCTAGAGCTATCGCATTAATTACCGAAAGCATGGTGCCTTCAACCGGTTCACTCAATGCCGACCATGAGCGTATCTTTGCCCGCTCCAATCCCAGAGCGAGCAGAGGTGCGGTCAGCCGTTCGTGGCCAGTCCATGGTTCACTGAGGCCGCTAAGAAAGACGGCAAAAGGGTTCCTGAGTTACCGCGGGCGGACTCCATGGACGCGCGCGCAGCAACTTCAAGAAAACCACCGATATCGTCACTTTTCAGTTCACTAACTGCATCGTGCCCAGCCCGTGCGGTGAGGTAGAGATTGCTCCCGGTATCCCCGTCTGCGACTGGAAAGACGTTGATGGCATTAAGTCGATCAGAGTGGTTCCCGAGACTCTTGACGCTCCGCGCAAGCCATACATGAATTGCGCGCACGGAGGTATCGAGCTTTTGGGGAGTCATGGATTCCTAGTCCTTAGTTGAACTATTTAGATAGATCAGTGGTGTTCACGAACTCAGAAACTTTATCGTCCTGAAGCGCTTGACCAAACTTATCAATGGCTGCCATGTCTGGAACCACGATTGACTGACCATCTGCGGATCGACCGGTGCCACTATTTGGAAGGGTGAAGAATTCCATGTCGCTCTGACGGATGTTGAGCATGGAAGATGCATATGAAGCTACCTGAGCAGAATCAAGCGAATCATCAACAGCAATGTATGGGGCAATCTGTCCCACAGCGTCTGACACCTTTGCAGGGTTAGTCAGGGTGTCTTTAGACATGATCTGACCAAGCAGGGCCTTGACGAACAGCTGCTGGTTCTTGACGCGCTGGTAGTCGCTCTCGGGGAACGCGTGGCGTTCACGAACGAACGCTAACGCCTGATCACCGTTAAGGGTCTGAACACCTTCAGGGAAATTATTGCCCTTGAAAGATGTTGAATTGAATGCACGTGGATTGTTGATGGTCACGCCACCAACGGCATCAGTGAGTCCCTTGAATCCTTCAAAGTCAATTGACGCAACGTGATTGATGCGAACACCGAATAGACCTTCGAGGGTTTCAACTGCTTTGGAGACACCACCATGGGCGAAGGCCGCATTAACCTTTGCTTCACCTACACCTGGGATGTTCAACCAGGTATCACGCATGATGGAGGTGACGAAAATATTCTTGTGATCCGAAGGGATATGAACCAGCATCATCGTGTCGGAACGACCGCCATTTGGCAGTGTGCCAAAGTCTTCGCTGTCTTCAGACGCGTCTCGCGTGGCCCGAGTGTCTGTACCTAGCAGAAGAATATTGACTGCATCCTTGGACTCGTCCTTAACTTCAGGACGGGTGTCCTCGTTAGGGAAAGCATCCGCAATCTTGCCACTCTCAGAGTCGAATGTTCGCCCCAGATTCCAAAGGTAGCCGGCGGCTACAAGCGCCGCAATTGCGACCAAAACAAGAATACTCAGTACTATCGCGCGGCCAGTATGTTTTTTCTTTACTGGCTGACTCGCATGTGCATCGAAGGACATATGCTACCTTTCACAGTTTCATCTGAATACATCTTATCTGTCAGCGTAGGGATGTAGGCTTATGAAGTGTCTAAACTCAGTGTGAATTCCGAAGTGTCGCCGAAATGTTATGCAAATATAAAAAAATTTGCAGCCATGGCAGCAAGCGTAGTTGCACTTGCTTCTCTCACTGCTTGTTCATCGGTCGCCGCCGTTGATGCTGCACCTGACGCGGCCAATCCTGCGTGCGCAGAAATGATGGTAGCGCTACCTGATTTGATCGGGGACTCACAACGACGGTCCACAACTTCTCAAGCTACCTCAGCTTGGGGCGATCCTTCGCAAGTAGTACTGCGTTGCGGCGTGCAAGTTCCTACGCCTACTTCAGATCCGTGCGTATCAGTCAATGATGTTGATTGGGTTGCTCACGAAGATGAAAAGACAAAGATCTGGACACTGACCACCTACGGACGCACCCCTGCGACAGAAGTGGTGCTTGATCCGAACGTCATACCTTCCAGCACGGTGCTCGCTTCCCTTTCTGACGCGGCGGCCAAGATTCCAGCCCAAAAGGCGTGTGTTAGCGTCGATAAGGCAGAAAAGCTGTAGCCAAGAACCACTGAGCAATAACAAAGCGAGGAGACGAATCGTCTCCTCGCTTTGTTATTTGCAAATGCAGTATGTCGTTTAGCGCAGTCCTACGTTTCGTTCAGTCGCCAAAGCTATGAGCTCATTGATGAGCTCTGGATATTCAATACCAGTCTTGTCCCACATTTGTGGGTACATGCTTGACGGCGTAAAGCCCGGCATGGTGTTGATTTCATTGATGATCCACTCGCCCTCGGGCGTGTAGAAGAAATCAACGCGGGATAGACCTTCTGCGTCCAAAGAGTCAAAGGCTTTGACTGCAAGCTCGCGGATTTCTGTGGTGGCTTCATCACTCAGTTCAGCGGGGCAACTGAGCTGGGCTGCGGTGCCATCCACATATTTCGCTTCAAAGTCGTAGAAGGTGTGTCCGTTCGCTGCGACGGCAACTTCACCGGGCAACGAAGCTCGTGCGGCTGAACTACCGCGGCCTTCCAATACGCCACACTCAATTTCGCGACCAACGATGCCTTGCTCAACGATCACCTTTGGGTCTTCGGCCCGAGCGACATCGATTGCGGCGCGAAGTTCCGATGGGACATCCACCTTGGTGATACCCACAGAGGAACCTGCACGGGCAGGCTTTACGAACAGTGGGTACTGAAGATTCTGGCAACGTTCTAGAGCAGCTTCGCTATCACGCAGCCACTGCTTATTGGTGATGACCTCGTAAGGTCCAACGTTGAATCCGGCGCCTTCGAAAACAACCTTCATGAAGTGCTTATCCATGCCCATGGCACTGGCTGCAATTCCGGAGCCGACGTATGGAACGCCTGCAGTTTCCAGCATTCCCTGGATCGATCCATCTTCACCGAAAGGACCGTGAAGCAGTGGGAAGACCACATCGACTTCAGCAACCTCAGAAATGGTCGCGCCAGTCAATGACTGAAGAGATGTTGTATTGGTTTCAGGAGACAGCTGCACCGGGTGGTCAACGGAGGAGATCTCCGGCAGTTGGCCGGAGTCCAAAGCCCAGCCCTCTGGGTCTTTGTCCAGCAAGGTCCAGCCACCGTCACGAGTAATTCCCACTGGAATTACGTCAAACCGTTCACGATCAATGGCATGCATGACACCGGCTGCCGTTACACAAGATACGGAGTGCTCAGATGAACGACCGCCGAAAAGGAGCAGAACTCGGAGTTTACGATCGACCATTAGTGCTGTTCTCCTTCAGACTTCAATTCACGAGAAAGTAGACGTGCTGCCATGTTTTCAACACTTAGCGTACCTTCAAGAACCATGACTACTGCTTCAGTAATTGGCATTTCGACCTTGTGAGTCTGCGCCAGATCAAATACTGCACGTGCAGACTTGATGCCTTCAGCAGTCTGGGACATGCGGTCATTGACTTCTTCAAGGAAAAGTCCCTGCCCCAGCAAACGGCCCGCTGTGTTATTACGCGACAATGATGAGGAGCACGTTGCCACCAAGTCACCCAGGCCGGAGAGCCCTGCCAAAGTATCTAGTCGGCCACCGAGTGCGAGAACTAGACGAGTGGTTTCTGCCAAGCCGCGGGTGATGACAGTTGATTTTGTATTATCGCCCATGCCCATGCCGTCACACATTCCAACAGCGAGGGCAATGATGTTTTTGACGATTCCGCCAAGCTCCACGCCCAACACATCATCATTGGTGTAAGGACGGAAATATGGTGCTGAACAAAGTTCTGCAATCCACTCAGCAGTTTCTGAATCTGTGCAAGCTACAACCGAGGCAGTTGGCTGCTCACGGGCAATCTCCATTGCAAGGTTTGGACCTGAAAGCACGGCTACTTGTTCGGCAGGCAATCCAGTCACTTCCGAAATGACTTCGCTCATGCGTAGATCGGTGCCGCGTTCCAGACCCTTCATCAGCGAAAGCAAAACCACGCCAGGCGCAAAGTGTTCTTTGAACGCCTTCAGTTCCTGTCGCAACGACTGGGACGGGATGGCAAGAACCACCAAATCCGCATCCGTTAGCACTTCACGCTGATCTGAGGAAGCCGAGATGTTCGCCGGAAGCTTCGTTTCACGCAGATAGCGCGAATTGGTGTGGCGATCATTAATTTCTGCAGCTGCGTCGTCACGGCGAGCCCAGATTTGCACCGGGGTCCCCTTGTCCACAACGGAGTCGGCAAGCACTTTGGCGAAGGTGGTTCCCCAGCTACCGGCACCCATGACGGCAATTTTACGTGGAAGCGGCTTAGTCATTATCTGTCCTCTAGAAAGTGATGATGAAGTCGATTAGTTTTCTGGCTTTTCGAAACTACGCCCGGTCTGAGTTTGACCGTGTTCACTGGGATCCCAGCGAGTCGCCGGAGCTTCTTCTTGACGAAGTTCAGCCTGCAAACCGGTAATTGCATCCATGATGCGGTCCGTTGCTTCTTGGAGAACAGTGCGAGTCCGAGGACCGTCACGCAAATCATCAAGGTTTACCGGCGCACCAACAGCGACGGTCACGTGTTTGCGAGGGAACAGATACATCTTTTGGAATACCTGGGCAGTAATTCTTGGTCACCCCAGTGGGCCATGGGAACGACCGGTGCACCGGTCTGCAGCGCAAGACGCGCAGCACCGGTGCGACCGACCATTGGCCACAAATTTGGATCTCGGGTAAGGGTGCCTTCTGGGTAGATCACAATAACTCCCCCAGCGTCCAGAACTTTTTGCGCTGATTTCAGAGATTCACCAGCACTAGCTGAACTACGTGTCACCGGAACCTGACCGGTCTTCTTCAGGAACCAGCCAAGCAAAGGAACCTTAAACAAAGATTCCTTTGCCAGCCACCGTGGGAGCCTGCCGTTACTATAAATTGCGTGACCAACCACCAACGGATCGATTTCCGTCAAGTGATTAGGGCACACAATGTAGCCACCCTTTGGAAGAGAATCAAAGCCCTTCCATGACTTGCCTGTCATCACGTTCATGCCTGAACGGACAATTCCTGCCAAGACAGAAAACACAAGTTTGGTGCTAGCAGACTCTCCGGGAGCCAGGATCTTTACCACGTACGAGATCCCCTTAGTTAGTTGCTCAGCTCGACGTTTGCGCCCAGACCCTGAAGCTTGTCCATGAAGTGCTCGTAACCGCGGTTGATGATTTCAATCCCGGTCACACGGCTGGTACCTTCAGCTGCCAAAGCAGCGATCAGGTGCGAGAAGCCACCACGCAAGTCTGGAACGTCAATGTCTGCGCCGCTGAGTTTTGCAGGACCGACAACAACTGCAGAGTGCTTGAAGTTTCGCTGGCCAAACCGGCAAGGAGTGGAACCAAGGCAGTCAGTGTGCACCTGAACCGTAGAACCCATGCGCACCAATGCGTCGGTGAAACCGAAACGGTTTTCATAGACCGTCTCGTGAATTACCGAGACACCCTTAGCCTGGGTCAAAGCAACAACCAACGGCTGCTGCCAGTCGGTCATGAAGCCGGGGTGAACGTCGGTTTCGAGGATCAACGGATTCAGATCTCCACCTGGGTGGTAGAAACGAATGCCGTTGGACTTGACCTCGAACTCGCCACCAATCTGGCGGTATACGTGCAGGAATGCGGTCAGGTCACGCTGCTGCGCGTCCTGAACGAAAATATCACCCTTGGTCACCAGCGCTGCCGAAGCCCATGAAGCTGCCTCGTTGCGGTCTGGCAGGGAGGTGTGGTCAAAGCCGCTGAGCTTATCTACACCCTGAATACGGATCACACGGTCACGGTGTACAGAGATGATTGCGCCCATCTTCTGCAACAGCGAGATCAAATCTAGGATTTCTGGCTCAATAGCTGCGTTACTGACCTCGGTAACACCCTTAGCGCGAACCGCCGAAAGCAGTACCTGCTCGGTGGTACCAACGCTTGGGTACTGAAGGTTCAGCTTGGCGCCGGTAAGACCGTTTGGAGCCGAGATACGAATGCCATCAGGAGCCTTGTCTACGACTGCACCGAATTCGCGAAGAACTTCTAGATGGAAATCGATTGGACGGTCACCAATGCGGCAACCACCAAGGTCTGGAATGAAGGCTTCACCCAGTGCGTGGATCAGTGGGCCACAGAAAAGAATAGGAATACGTGAATCACCAGCGTGCGCATCAATTGCTTGATTCGACGCGGTCTTCACATTGGTTGGATCCAGCGAGAGGTCACCGGTGGTTGGGTCCTGATCAACCTTGACTCCGTGGATTTCAAGCAAGCTGCGTACTACAACGACATCTTTAATCTCCGGTACGTTTCGCAAAACCGAAGGAGTGTCACCGAGCAGAGCTGCAACCATGGCTTTTGGCACTAGGTTCTTAGCTCCGCCGACTCGTACGGTGCCCTTAAGTGGGACACCACCATGGATCGTCAAGATCTTACCCATGTATGAATTACCTCATCGCGTAGTCGTTATCGCCCGCCGAAGCTTTTGAGCTTTCGAACTGGCAGGACTTAGCAAGCATACCGCTTATCAGGCTGTTGATACGTTCAGGTCATCGTGTGGCGCACACATTGTGAGCATGCTTTCAGCCACGTCAGCCTTCTCGCACGGTATGTGCGTCCTTAAAGAAGGTAGGTCCGTTCTTCACCTATTTGAACAGATGAGAACGGACCTATTATTCCGCAATAGCGCGTGAGAATTATCCGGCGGTTTTAGCAGGCAGGGTTCTTGGCTTGTATCCTGGACGCGTGGCTTCATACGCCGTGATGGCGTCTTCCTGCTGCAAGGTCAGCCCGATGTCATCCAAACCTTCCATCAGGCGCCAGCGAGTGTAATCATCAATTTGGAATGGAGCAGAAATCGATCCACACTGAACCGTGCGTGCTTCAAGATCAACGCTCACTGTAGTGCCTGGATTATTCTCCAGTTCCTTCCAGATCAGCTCAATATCGCTTTGAGCAACCTCGGCAGCAACCAATCCCTGCTTGCCAGAGTTCCCACGGAAGATATCAGCAAATCGAGCTGAGATTACAGCTTTGAAGCCGTAGTCTTTCAGCGCCCATACTGCGTGCTCACGGGAAGAACCGGTACCGAAGTCCGGGCCTGCTACCAACACCGAACCTGCGTTGAACGGTTCCTTGTTCAGGATGAAGTTCTCGTCTCGGCGCCAGCCAGCAAACAAGGCATCCTCAAACCCAGTACGCGTAATACGCTTCAGATAAACGGCGGGGATGATCTGATCCGTGTCCACGTTGCTCTGACGCAGTGGGACACCAATGCCGGTATGAGTAAGAATCTTTTCCATGATGGTAATCCTTTCTAGACTGCGGCCGGAGTATTGGCCAGGTCGCTAGGTGAAGACAGGGTTCCGCGCACTGCGGTTGCAGCTGCAACCAGGGGTGACACCAAGTGGGTACGCCCACCCTTGCCCTGACGTCCTTCAAAGTTTCGGTTGGAGGTCGAAGCGCAACGCTCCCCTTCGTCCAACTGGTCTGGATTCATTCCCAGGCACATTGAGCAACCGGCGAAACGCCATTCTGCTCCAAAGTCTTTGAATATCTGATCCAAGCCTTCTGCTTCGGCTTCCAAGCGAACGCGAGCCGAACCAGGAACGACAATCATCCGCACGTTTGGATCTTTAACCTTGCCCTTGACTACTTCTGCAGCCGCTCGCAGATCTTCCATGCGGGAGTTTGTGCACGATCCTAAGAAGACTGTGTCAACACGAATGTCCTTCATTGGCGTTCCGCCAGTCAGGCCCATGTAGGTCAATGCGCGTTCGCAAGCCTTACGGTCATTCTCGTCTTCATAATCTTCCGGAGAAGGAACACTCTGCGAGAGCGAAACGCCTTGACCAGGGTTAGTACCCCAGGTGACAAACGACTCAAGTTCATCAGCATTCAGGAAGACTTCTGCGTCAAAGCTCGCGCCTTCATCAGAATGCAAGGTGTTCCAGTTGGCAACTGCTGCATCCCAGTCTTCGCCTTGTGGCGCGTGTGGACGTCCCTTGACGTATTCAAAAGTCGTTTCATCTGGAGCAATCATGCCAGCGCGAGCGCCAGCTTCAATTGACATGTTACAGATGGTCATACGTGCGTCCATGGACAGTGAACGAATTGCTGAACCGCGGTATTCAAGTACGTAACCTTGGCCGCCACCGGTACCGATCTTGGCAATAACAGCCAAGATAATATCCTTCGCGGTAACGCCCGGCTTCAGAGTGCCCTCGACGTTGATGGCCATGGTCTTAAAAGGCTTCAGGCTCAAAGACTGAGTAGCCATGACGTGTTCAACTTCGGAAGTTCCGATACCAAATGCCAAAGCGCCGAAGGCACCGTGGGTTGAGGTGTGAGAGTCTCCGCAAACAACAGTCATGCCAGGCTGGGTCAGCCCCAGCTGGGGGCCGACAACGTGAACGATTCCCTGTTCCTTGTCACCCAGCGAGTGCAGACGCACGCCGAACTCTTTACAGTTCTCGCGCAAGGTTTCAATCTGCGTACGGCTGGTGAGATCAGCAATAGGCTTATCGATTTCAAGCGTGGGAGTGTTGTGATCTTCTGTCGCAATGGTCAGATCTGGGCGACGAAGTTGACGTCCCGCTAAGCGCAAACCTTCAAAGGCCTGCGGGGAGGTCACCTCGTGTAATAGGTGGAGATCAATGTAGATCAAATCAGGCTGACGGGCTTCGCCGTTGCCTTCTCCATGGCGCACAACGTGTGCGTTCCAAACTTTTTCTGCCAATGTCTGGGGCGACTGCATGACGGACATGCGACACACTCCTCAAGCTACGTAATTGTGGTAGTTCAACTTTGACACTTCACAGAGAGTCTTTTCCAGTATGCGGACTTGAATCTCAAATAATGAGACGTGATACTGACTGTATGACTATTGGTAGCGGTGTAGGCGTACTCGACAAAGCAGCGGCTATTCTCAACGCGCTTGAGAATGGACCCACTTCCCTTTCTCAGCTTGTGGACCTGACCGATATTTCACGTCCCACAGTGCATCGAATTGCTCAATCCTTGGTGCATCACGGACTCGTTGGACGAGACATGCATGGACGTTTTGAGCTGGGCAACCGGTTAGTAGAGCTGGCTAGCGCCGCCGGCGAAGACCGTCTTGTGAGCGCCGCTGGACCGATTCTGATTAAGCTTCGAGATATCACCGGTGAGAGTACTCAGATTTTCCGCAAGCAGGGTGACTTCCGTGTGTGTATTGCCAGCGCAGAACGACCTATCGGCTTACGAGACACCATTCCGGTAGGAACACAGCTATCCATGAAGGCAGGCTCCGCCGCCCAGATCCTGCTTGCGTGGGAAGACAATGAACGCATGGTTGATGGACTTCACCATGCCCGCTTCACTCCAACAATCCTCGCCGGCGTGCGCAGACGCGGTTGGGCCCAATCACTAGGCGAACGTGAACCAGGCGTCGCTTCTGTTTCAGCTCCAGTCCGCGGACAGTCTGGAAGAGTCATCGCCGCGTTATCGCTGTCAGGCCCGATTGAACGTCTAACCCGACAGCCCGGCAAGATACACCATGAAGCGGTGACCAGCGCGACCCACGAACTTTCCGAACTACTGCGCGTTCAGAACGACCACGTCTAAGCGCTGAGTTGCACTACGCTGTGGTCGCTAGGCTGAATTAGCTGAAGTGATCAAAGCCCGCGCCTTCAACGACGGGCTTGCCACCCACAGCCACTACAGACCGACGGCCACTGCGGGCAGTGACTTTGCCAATGACAGTGAACTCTTCTGGCACATCCGAAGCCTTCGGGAAAGCAGCCAGGAGTCCAAAATCCTCACCTCCGTGCAAAACCCACTTCATCGGCTCTTGCTTGGTCAACGCGGCAGCTGGCTTTAACCGTTCAGCAAATTTCTTGAGAACCTCAAGATCAAAATCAACGCTCACACCGCTGGCTTTAGCCATCCGGGTGCTGTCACGAATCAGCCCATCCGAAATATCCATTAGTGCATGAACACCAGCTTCTGCGGCGCGAGGTCCAGAGCCCAGTGGAGGCACAGGCCTACACTGTCCAGCGACTAACCGACGCACAGCTCTGTTCCAGGCTGCTGAGTCGCTTTGATGCTCCAGTACTTCTAGACCAGCACCAGCATCACCCAAATGGCCAGCCACAGCTAAAAGGTCACCCGGCTTGGCACCGCTACGCAGAATTTTTCCATGCTCAGATTCACCGAGCACCGTGGTAGTCACCGAAATTTCTGATGCCTTTCCAAGATCACCGCCGAGGATAGTCAGTTCCTCTGCTCCGAGATACTTGATTGCATCCGTAACGCCCTGCGCAAAATCCTTGGCCCACTCCAATAGCGTGTTTCCAGGAAGGGATAGCGAGATAACAGCCCCCGTGGATTTGCCACCCATTGCGTTGATATCAGAGACGTTTTGGGCAATTGACTTCCACCCAATGTCATAAGCCTTGTGTTCTTGACCGCTGGGCCAGACCAATCTGAAGTCTTGATTTTCAACTAGCGTGTCAACCGAAACGAGAACTTCTCCCCGGCCACGCGCAACGCACCCGCGTCGTCACCGGGACCCAAGCTCGCTTTGCTTGAATCAAGAAGCGGCAAAATGGCGTCAAGTATTCCTTGCTCGCCAAGGTCACCAACCGTAGCTTCGGATTGAAAATTAGTCACGGAGTTCTATTCGGCTTTCTTTGCTGCCGAGCTGATGAGTTCGGCATAACTGTTGTAAATGTTCAGGTACTGATCAACCGGATCAACGATTGCCGTCCGGACCAAACCCGACACAGAACGTTGAATATTCTTCAACGCTTTTCTACCTTTAACTTTAGCCACTATTCGATTGACGAACGAGCAACCTATACCCAGCACCACGCCAAGCAACACACCAATGACAAGAACCAACGTTGGTACGGCTATGCCCTCTATGCGCGGTGCTTCTGGCAGGTCAAATTGGAAGTAACCGGCCACCGGGTAGGCCGCGAGCCAAAGAGCCCCTGCCAGTGCAGCGAGCAGTGCCACCCACTGAACAAACTTGATCACTGGCCACCACCAAGAAGAACGTTCCACCCCAAGTGGTGTTGCGGCGATGGCTGAGTCTACTGCGCTGTCCAACGAAGTAACGTTTGCGCTGACATCATCTCTAATCGGTTCATGCCAGCTCTCCGGCAATTGACTTGTAGCCTCTGCTACGTACTTGTCGATCCCATGATCAATAGCCGCGGATTCTGCGACCGAACGCTCTGGACGCGAAGTAATGGACAAATCAGAAGTTTGCCTACTACGCCCCAAATTCATTCTCTGCAACGGGTCATTTCGCAGTCGGATCAACCACGTGGTCAGTGGCCAGCCGGTGCGTTGCGCGCCACGAAGCTTGTACGAAGTTTCAACAGCATCAGCGATGTACTTTGCTCCATGCGCATTGGCAATTGTCTGTTCAAGCTCTGCTTGATGCATTTGCCCCGGCAAACGCACCTTTTCGGTACTCAAATCACCGTTGAGCTTATGGATAACTTGATCTACGTCAGAACGTAAACGCCGAGTAGACAAAGCCTTGTTCTTAGCGACAGTTGCAATCTGCTTCTGAACCTCGTCCAGACCCTCGCCAGTCACTGCAGAAGCACAAACTACCGGCAACCGTTCAAGACCAGATTGCGCGAGGATCTCGCGCAGTGAATGCACGACGTTCTTGCGGTCTGATTCTGCAACCTTGTCGATTTGGTTCAGGACAATCACAATATTTCCCTGCTGACTGCGCAAGGAATTCAGATATCCATGATGAATCGACGCGTCGGCGTACTTCTGGGGATCTAACACCCAGACTAAGAAGTCCACTTGACCAACCAGCCGGGTGGCAATTTCGTGGTGTTCTACTCTTGTAGAGTCCATATCGGGCAGATCCAAGAGCATCAAGCCTGAGTCTAGGGACTTCTTGGTTACCCTTCTTTTCCCTTCCGCAGACTTCTCAATGACGTGGCGGTCAGTGACTTCTAGCCAATCAAGAAGTTCGTTGGCACCTTCGGTCTCCCAAATGGCTGCGACGGTCTTTGTTGTTGTAGGACGAATGACCCCTGTGGTTGCTAGCTTCTGGCCAACGAGTGCGTTGAAGAGTGTGGATTTTCCGCTTCCGGTAGCCCCGAATAACCCAACTACTACGTGGTCAGCTGATAGTTGACGACGTGATTCAGCTTTGTTGATGACTGCAGCGGCTAAATCTATACTCTCCGTGTCCAGGTATGGTTCAGCAAGTTGCATCGCTTGGACGACGCTGTTGATCTGCTGATCAAGACCATTGGCTGCGCGGACTACTTTGCGTTCCGTCATTTGCGGGCCCCCTTGCTGTTCAGGCTCTCCGTTGCACGGTTCAATGACTCTACAACCTCAGGCTGCGAGTGTCCGTCTATTTCATTTGTGTAGATCTCAGATGTATTTGCAATGAGTGCTTTTGCTCGCGTATCAAGCATTTTTCGTGCTCGTGAAGCCATGCGACGCACAGCGTCCTCACCAAAAATCGCTTCCAAGACCTTCTGGCCAACTACCGCAGAGCCACCGGCAATACCGATCTCTAGCCCGGTGAGCCCAGCGGTAGAGGCAAAGACCACCACCATCAAGATCACCGCGACTCCATTAACACCAAATGCAGCCATGCGGGCTGTCTTGCGTTTGCCCGCACCTTCTTCACGGATCATCTCAAGAATGTCTTTTTGCCATAGCCGAATACTGTCGGCAGCTTGCTCATTAAAGTCAGCGGCGGGCCGAGGCGAACTGAGTTCGCCTCGAAGCACTTGCCCCAGAGGTGTGTTTTTCCAAGATCTGTCTATGTCGTGGCAGGCATTGGTAATTTCTGCAATGAAAACTGTATGGAGTCCAGATTCAATCGCCTGTTCCACTTTATGAGTCGCGGCTGGCCGTCCAGAGAAGAACGAACTCACGCGATCGCGCATGCGGCCAACGGCACCTTCAATCCCGCGAAGTAGCTCACCTGCGCCAACGAAGTCTTGCCACCGGGACAAGATTTCGCCTCGAAGAAGCGAACCGTCGTCTAACCCTTCATTAATTCTCGCCAGCGCTTGATCGAACCTGTCGGAAGTTAGTTTGCGAAGTTCAGCAAGTTGGCTCTCCTGATCTTGCACTTCAGCCAACAGCTCACCTGCATCAGCTGTGGTTCTGCGCATTGCTCCCTCAAGCGTCTGGGCGGCTAGTTGCTGTCGTCTGGTCGCATCCGCAGCCAGCTCGCTAAGCCACTGAGATAGTGGAGCTACTTGGTCTGCCGGAATTAGCTTGTCCTCGCTTAGCTGCGTCTCGTTCAGTACGTGAAGCAGCGCAGGATCAAGATTCTTTTCCGTTAGCAGTCGTCGTAGATCAGGGACGATATCTTTCTCAGCGCCCAGAGGTACGCGATTGAGTACGACGCACACAGTAATGTTTCGAACGCCGGCGTCGGTGAGCAGATCCCACGGTAGAGCATCGGCATACCGGTTAGCTGTGGTGACAAAAATCCACAAATCAGCGGCGTTCAAAAGCTGTCCCGCAAGCGCTCGATTATCGTCAGATACCGAGTCAATATCCGGCGCGTCCAAAATTGCTAGACCTTGCGGAACGCGTTCGTGTGGAGTCATGAGCAGCGCATCACTTCGAGATGAGTCCCCGCCAACAGCGAAGCCCTGCCCGGTTACTCGGATGAGTTCCGGTAATACGCGTTCCGAATCGAAAAATGTTTGGTCTGCAGGATTAAATGCAAGGACGGGAGTGCGAGTGGTTGGCCTCACGGCACCGGAAACGCTGACTTGCTCCCCCAGCAGTGAATTCACCAAAGTTGATTTTCCTGAACCGGTAGACCCGCCAACCACGGCGAGCAACGGCGCTCCCAAGTTTGATACGCGAGGCAGTAGGTAATCAGCAATCTGGTGCAAGGTTTTGGCACGCAGCTCTTCGCTTTGGGACACAGCTTCTGAAGGGCCGTGAACAAAGACTAATTCGGCGAGTGTGTCTCGTAGTTCAGTCAGGTTCTGGGTGGCGACGCTGCTGAATCCTCTACCACTGGCAACAATACTTGCTGCGTTTTCGCTCTGATCTGAATTCGACTCCATGTGCACCATCTTGCCTTATGACAACGGTGATTAAGGAGAGCCCAACGCAGAATTTTGGGGCAAAAGAAAAAACCACGGATTTCTCCGTGGTTTTAATATGGTGACCCCAACGGGATTCGAACCCGTGTTGCCGCCGTGAGAGGGCGGAGTACTAGGCCGCTATACGATGGGGCCGTATGCTGAAGACGGATCTTCAACTCACCAAATTGCTTTGGTGAAGCGCTGGGATACCAGGACTCGAACCTAGAACGACAGAACCAGAAACTGCTGTGTTGCCAATTACACCATATCCCAATGTGACTTGGAGGTTTAGGGAATTCAGATACTTCTGATTTCCGGTCACTCCCGCAGCACGAGATAAAACTATACAGCTCTACGATTATCAACACAAATCGTGAACTGTGTTCGTTTCTAAGGAGATATTGCGCGACATGGTGCGGAAAAGCTCAGTTCAGTTGACCTTTATCAAGCACAGAACCCAGTGTTTAGTATCTGTGAATTAACGCACTCTTCCTACGGCTAGCCAAGAACGAAACAGAGAGTTCTGCGTCGCAGGTAGACCAACGCGTCCGTGACACAAAAACGTCGCCCCGAGGGCTACAACAAAAATGCTGCGGCGCCTCGGAGCGACGGTTCAAAGCAAGAAAACCTTCAGTGGCTATCTATCGGCTTTCACCGAATGCACGCAGGCGGTTCAGGCTCGATTCGCGTCCCAGGATTTCCATTGACTCGAAAAGCGGAGGAGAAACTCGCTTGCCTGAGATGGCAACACGAGCTGGACCAAATGCCTGACGAGGCTTCAATTCCAGTTCGTCAACGAGCTTTGCACGCAGGGCAACCTGAATCTGTTCAGCATTCCATTCGCTGACAGTTTCCAAAGCGGCTACTGATGCATCAACGACCTCGACCAAGTTAGCTGGCATGCCCTTAAGCGCATTGTCAGCGATAACGATCTGATCATCTGATTTGAAGAGGAACTCAAGCATGTCTGTAGCTTCGCCGAGCAAGGCAATGCGTTCCTGCACCAGTGGAGCAGCCTGATCCAAGATCTCATTTTCGCGCGCGGTAAGTTCTTCACCAACAAGCTGAGCAGCCTGAAGGTAAGGAACCAAACGGTCACGGAAATCTTGTGGCTCAAGCATGCGCACGTGAGTACCGTTGATAGCTTCGGCCTTCTTCACGTCAAAGCGTGCTGGGTTAGACAGCACGTCCGTCACGTCAAAGGCTTCAATAAGCTGATCACGCGAGAAGATATCTTCATCAGCGCTCAGGGACCAACCAAGAAGAGCCAAGTAGTTCAGCAGGCCTTCTGGGATGAAGCCGTTGTCACGGTGCAAGAACAAGCTTGATTCTGGATCACGCTTGGAAAGCTTCTTGTTGCCCTGCCCCATAACGTATGGCAGGTGACCAAAGCGTGGCATGTACTGTGCAACACCAATGTCGTGGAGCAGTGCGTACAGGACAACCTGACGTGGAGTAGAAGACAGCAAGTCTTCGCCACGAAGCACGTGAGTGATACCCATCAACGCGTCATCGATAGGGTTGACCAGCGTGTAAAGCGGCTGTCCGTTGGCGCGGACTACAACGTAGTCCGGAACAGTGCCTGGTTTGAAGGTGATCTCTCCTCGAACAAGGTCGTTGAAGGTCACATCGTGATCCGGCATGCGAACGCGCAAGACTGGCTCGCGGCCTTCTGCCTTGAACGCTGCTTTCTGCTCATCGGTGAGTTCACGGTCAAAGTTGTCGTAGCCCAGCTTAGGGTCACGACCAGCAGCCTTGTGGCGCTCCTCTACTTCTTCCGGGGTGGAGTAGGACTCGTATACGTGTCCAGCTGCACGAAGCTTTGCAATGACATCTTGGTAGATCTCGCCTCGCTGTGACTGACGGTAAGGCTCGTGTGGTCCACCCACATTGACGCCTTCGTCCCAGTCGATGCCCAACCAGCCCAATGCTTCAAGCACTTGGTTGTAGCTTTCTTCCGAGTCGCGCTTTGCGTCGGTGTCTTCGATGCGGAAAATCATCTTTCCACCGGTATGACGAGCGTAGGCCCAGTTGAACAGGGCCGTGCGGATCAAGCCAACGTGTGGCGTACCTGTGGGTGATGGGCAAAAGCGAACGCGTACTGGGGTGTCTTCGGTTACTTCAGGAATCAGCGATAGATCAGTCATGGTGTCTACATTCTATGCCTTTGAAGCTGAAAGTTGCAGTTAAACCGCAAGGCTCCCGATCACATAAATGATCGAGAGCCAGTGCGGTTCCACCAATTTGATGATGGCAAGTTAGGCAGGATAGCTAGGGAGGGCCTGTCTGCCTAGTAGACGATACTTAACGTCTAAATACACTTCGCAAGGAGCCAATGCCCTCAACTTCAATTTCAACTACGTCTCCAGCTTCAACCAAACCAACACCCGCTGGAGTACCGGTCATGATGACATCACCTGGCAGGAGGGTGAAGGCCTCGGAGGCGCGAGCCACTAGTTCGTTCACTGGCCAGATCATCTCGTTAGTAGATCCGTCCTGACGGACTTCCCCGTTAACGCGAGTCACAATGCCAACGTCGTCTGGGTCTGCGAGTTCAGTTTCGATCCAAGGACCCAGTGGGCAAGATCCGTCGAACCCCTTGGCGCGTGCCCACTGCGGATCTGATCGCTGTGCGTCCCGTGCGGTCAGATCATTTGCCACTGTGTAGCCAAAGATAACGTCTTGAGCTTTGTCTGCTGGAACATCCTTGCAAATGCGGCCAATGACCACAGCCAGTTCACCCTCGAAAGAAACTTCTTCAGAGAATGCTGGCAGAGTGACCGGGTCTCCGTGACCAACTACCGAGGTGTTGGGTTTAAGGAACATGATCGGTTCCTTTGGAATCTCGTTACCTAGCTCCTTGGCATGTTCGCGATAGGTGCGGCCGAATCCGACAACTTTGGAACGAGGAATGATCGGCGCGACAAGCCGAACGTCATCCAAGCTATGGGTCGCACCAGTTGTCTTGATTCCCTGGAAGAACGGGTCGCCCGCGAGAACGTGAATATCATTTCCATCAACAACGCCATAGATTGGGTCGCCATCAACTACAAATCGAGCAATACGCATAATTACCAGTCTATATCCCTACCACAAGCGTGTTTAGTCCGAAACGACTATTCTCGTCCGAGATAGGCGACGATTTCTTCGTCTGTTGGTTCGAGCAGGTGGTCAGCCTCAAAACCCAAAGGGTTTTGCTTCTGCCAACGCCACATGTCTTCAACCATTTGTTCCAGCCCTCGCTCGGCTTTCCAACCGAGTTCAAGACGGGCCTTCTCGGGGTTAGCGTAGCTCTCAGCAACGTCACCAAGTCGACGGTCAACGATTTCATACGCCACAGGTTGACCCGAGACTCTTCTAAAAGCATCGATAACTTCCAACACGCTTGAGCCTGCGCCCGTGCCAAGATTCCAAACGTGCACTCCGACGGACTTGCGAAGGAAGTCCAGCGCTGCCAAGTGCCCGGCCGCCAGATCTTCTACGTGAATGTAGTCTCTGACACCAGTTCCATCTGGTGTCTGGTAGTCCCCACCGTAAACACTCACTTTGTCGCGACGCCCGATAGCAACTTGGGCAACGTATGGCATGAGGTTATTTGGGACACCTTGCGGATCCTCGCCGATTTGCCCAGATTCGTGGGCACCAACCGGATTGAAATAGCGAAGATTCGCAATTGACCAGCGTTCGTCTGAAGCACCCAGCTCCTCTAACATCTCTTCTATGTGAAGCTTGGTGCGTCCATATGGGTTGGTCGCACTCCGTGGCGTAGCTTCTACTAAGGGCAGAGCGACAGACTCGCCATAAACAGTGGCAGAAGAACTAAACACCAAGGTTCGACATCCGGCCAGACCCATCGCATCCAACAGATTAAGAGTTCCGGTTACGTTGTTTCTGTAGTACTTAAGCGGTTGGCTGACCGATTCACCAACTGCCTTCAAACCGGCAAAATGGATTACCGCATCTGGTTTAGCGCTTACCAAAGTCGCTTTGAGCAGATCTTCGTCTAAAAGATCCACTTTATGCAGGTTTACCGACAAACCTGACAATTCAATAACCCGACGGATCGATTCTGGCGAAGAATTACTAAAGTTATCTAAGACCGAAACTTGGTGACCTTCTTGCAACAGCTGAAGGACAGTGTGTGATCCTATGTAGCCAGCACCACCAGTAACCAGAACGTGCATAATAATCCTTTTCCAATTAAACGAAGGCCTCGGGAAATAATCCCGAGACCATCGTAGTCGTTTGTTATGGCCTCTAAGCCAAGCGCTCAAGCCAACCGTGTCGATCTTCAACGGTACCCAGCTGGATTCCCAAGAGTTCTTCACGGATAGACATGGTCACTTCACCTGCTGGAGCACTTTCGTTTCCGATAAGTTCATCTCCATTTTTGAGCACACCAATCGGAGTAATGACTGCGGCCGTACCACAAGCGAATGCTTCGGTGATTTCGCCTGAAGCGATTCCGTCACGCCATTCGTCAAGGGTAATCTTGCGCTCTTCAACCTCCATGCCACGATCCTTGGCAAGCTGAATGACAGACGAACGGGTGACACCTTCAAGGATTGTCCCGGTCAGTGCAGGAGTGATGAGCTTCTGATCTTTTGTTACAAAGAAAACGTTCATGCCGCCAAGCTCTTCAACAGCATTGTCGTTGAACGAATCCAGGAACAAGACCTGCTTGCAGCCGTGCTCTTCCGCTTCCAGCTGGGCAATCAGGGAAGCAGCATAATTGCCTCCACACTTAGCAGAGCCAGTACCACCACGCCCGGCTCGGGCGTAGTCTTTGGAAACCCAGATGGCCACAGGCTTGAGCTCTCCCCGAAGTAATTACCGGCTGGAGAGGCGATGACGCGGTAAGAAACTTCTCGCGCAGCGCGCACTCCAAGGAAAGCTTCAGTAGCAATCATGAACGGGCGCAGGTAGAGAGCTTCACCTTCACCAGTTGGGACCCACTCGACATCGGTAGCAACAAGCTTCTTCAAGGAATCAACAAACACGTCCTCGTCCAGCTGCGGCAGAGCCAACCGCTGTGCAGACTTGTTCAAGCGCGCAGCGTTAGCCCGCGGACGGAAGCTCCAAACTGAGCCGTCCTCGTGACGGTATGCCTTCAGACCCTCAAAGATCTCCTGACCGTAGTGAAGCACCGAGGCGGCAGGATCCATGGCGATTGGACCGTAGGGTTCAATTCGAGCGTCATGCCACTGACCATCGCGGCCACCTTCATTGGAGGTCCAATCGACAACTGCAGTGTGGTCAGTGAAGAAATCTCCAAAGCCTGGGTTAGCCAAAACGCTGGCGCGCTCCTGGGCGCTCTTGCGACTTGTTGAAAGATTTTCGGTGAATTCCATCTACTCTTGGACTTCCTAGCTCAATAATCAAAAGAACGGATGCCCCACGTTTACGCGGAACATCCGTTCGTGGAATTGCCACCGGTTAGAAACTAACCGGAAACGTCTGTTTTCAGCTTATGCCAGTAGAGCGACAATTGCATCGCCGATTTCACTTGTGGTGCGATTATCGGTCAATTCCTGACGCGAAGTGATCTCTTTTTCAACAGCTTGCTCAACAGTGCGCGCTTCTTCTGACAATCCGAGATGATCAAGCATCAAAGCCACAGACAGTATGGCAGCCGTTGGATCAGCCTTTTGCTGGCCAGCAATATCAGGAGCGGATCCATGTACCGGTTCAAACATTGAAGGGTAGGTGCGCTCCATGTTGATATTGCCGCTGGCAGCTAGTCCGATACCGCCAGTTATGGCTCCGGCCTGGTCAGTCAAGATGTCACCAAACAGGTTGTCAGTAACGATGACATCAAAACGAGATGGGTCCGTGGTCAAGAAAATCGTGGCCGCATCAACGTGCAGATAGTCATGAGTAACTTCAGGGAATTCCTCAGCAACTGCTTCCACGGTTCGCTTCCACAAGTGACCTGCGTGCACCAAGACGTTGTGCTTGTGAACCAAAGTCACGTGCTTACGTTCGCGTTCTGAAGCGCGGCGGAATGCATCACGAACCACTCGCTCAACACCGTAGGCAGTGTTCACCGAAACCTCGGTGGCAATTTCGTGCGCGGTTCCGGTGCGCACCGAACCACCATTGCCGACATATGGTCCTTCGGTACCTTCACGAACAACGACAAAGTCAATGTTGCCCGGGTTAGCCAGCGGGCTCTCGATGCCTGCATAGAGCTTGGATGGACGTAGATTCACGAAGTGATCCAAGGAGAAGCGAAGCTTCAACAGCAATTCACGTTCAATGATTCCTGAAGGAATACGAGTATCACCAGGAGCTGCGCCTACGGCACCAAAAAGAATGGAGTCGTGCTGCTTGATCGCAGTCAGCGTCTCATCTGGGAGAGTCTCACCAGTTTCAAGCCAGTGTTCTGCGCCAAGTTTGTAGTAAGTGAGCTTGACGTCTTGCCTGCCACCATTAGTGACGAACTTTAGAACCTTGACCGCTTCAGTTATAACTTCTGGGCCAATCCCGTCACCTGGAATGACCGCAATATCAATTTCATTTGCCATGGTTCAATTCTAGCGACCAAAGTCCAACATGTGAGAGTGTGTCTCATATTATGAGAACCCTGCGACTTTCAGCTGCAGACTTCAAACCTGAGCATGACGTGCACTGTCTCAACGACTCGATATCCTAGATCTATCGGACTCCGCTGTATCGGTTTCACCTGTCCGCAACTGACACCACTGAATTGAAGGAAGCATTGTTTCTTGCTAATCCCCACCGTCGCATTGACGGTTGGATCCGCGCGAATCCCCGACGCGTAGATTTCATCACCGGGCTTGTCTACACACTTTTCTGCGTGCCCGGCACCATCGGTCTAACCGGCTCCATGTCGGGCTCTGCAATGTTGTCCATTTTTGCGATTGCCCTTTTGCAATCCGCTCCAATGATGGTCCGCAGACGATTCCCATGGGCAGTGACTCTGGTTATTGCCGTGGGGCACCTGCTGCAGCTGGCCTTTGATGGCCTGATTCTTCCGTCTCAGATTTCAGTGCCGATAATGATCTACACCATGGCCGTGTACGGGAAACGCTGGCAGTCATTCGGTACGCTTGCTCTCGGGTTTCTAGGCGCCATACTCGCGACCTTCAAGCTTTTCAGCCCATCTCAGTACAGTCCAGAAGTCTCAACTGGGTTCTCCGCTGACATGATCTTTTCCTTCGTGGGCTTGGCGCTGCTCGTTACCCTATCGTGGACCTTTGGTGACCTGGCGCGGACGCGCAGACTAGCTATGAAATCTTTGAAGGATCACGCAGACAGACTGGAGAACGAACGAATCATGGAACGGGCTTTGGCTGCCTCAGACGAGCGAAACCATATTGCCCGAGAAATGCACGATATCGTTGCTCACTCACTCTCTGTGATCATTACCCAAGCAAATGGCGCACGCTATGCAGCGGTCAAAGATCCGCAAATTGCAATCGACACTTTGAAGACTGTCTCTGATACTGGTCGTGCCTCACTCAAAGAAATGCGCCGGCTCTTGGGCGTGCTTCGCAAGGATGAAGAACTCCAAAATCGTCCGTTGCCCTCCTTAACTGATGTGGATGACCTGGTTGAAATAGCTAGGAACTCCGGACTCGAAGCGAAGCTGGAAATAGCTGGCACACCGCGCAAGGACCTACCCGCCGGAGCAGAGCTCACCGCATATCGGTGTATTCAAGAATCCTTGACCAACGTTCTGAAACATGCCGGCACCAACGTAGTTGCTGAGGTGTTACTCACGTGGACTTACCGTGGCCTTGATCTTCGCATTACAGACAACGGGCGCGGTGCCGGGGCCATCAAATTAGAGGGCAATGGACAAGGGCTAATCGGAATGAAAGAACGAGTAGCCTTGTACGACGGTACTTGTACTTCCGGCGCACAACCATCCGGCGGATACGCCGTAGCAGTATTCATCCCATACTCTGAGGACTAAACACACATGGAAAATATCAATGCCATCAAAGTCGCATTGGTTGATGATCAGCTACTGGTTCGTAGCGGATTTCGAATGCTCATCGATTCACAAGATGACATGCAAGTCATTGCTGAAGCAGGTAACGGTCGAGAAGCGATAGCTTCTCCCTGACCTCACAAGCCGATGTCATCCTTATGGATGTTCGCATGCCTGAGATGGACGGCATAGAAGCCACCCAGCGTTTGCTTGGCCCATCAAAGCCAGCAGCAGACGGACCAAAGGTCATTGTTCTGACCACATTCGACATGGATGAATACGCCTTCAGTGCCATCCAGGCGGGCGCTAGCGGATTCCTCCTCAAAGACGCCCCTCCTGAAGAACTTCTGGAGTCAATTCGGACGGTCAATCGCGGAGATGCAGTCATTGCGCCTTCAACAACGCGACGACTACTGGATCATATGGCGCCATTGATGAAAAAGGCTTCGGCTCCTTGCAATGAACAGTTAGCGGGTCTGGTCGATTCACTGACCCGCCGTGAGCGAGAAGTCTTTGGCCTGATTGCACGGGGTCGCTCAAATCCAGAAATCGCTCAAGAATTGTTCCTATCTGAGGCAACTGTCAAAACACATGTCGGCCACATTCTCTCAAAGCTTCAAGCCCGCGACCGTGTGCAGGCCGTTGTCATCGCTTACCAGACCGGAGTAGTTAGCCCGTAGGTATGACAAATACCGGCCTTGCAAGGAAATCAATTGACCGAAGTCCTGTAAGGCCGGCATTCTCTATCAGAAGCTAAATTTACTTTTCTTCTTCGTACCGCGGGAAGACTGGCTTCGGAGCTGGCAATTCCGTGCCAGGAACCAAAGCAGTGTCGAAGTATTCGAAGGTGCGAGCCGAACCCTCGCCAACAGCCAGCGAATTAAGCATGGCAGTCATGGTCTGAGGCAAAACTGGCTGCAAGAGCAAGGCGACCTTACGGACTACCTCGATGGTTACGTACAAGACAGTGGCCATGCGCTCAGGATCTGTCTTCTTGAGCTTCCATGGCTCTTGCTCTGCGAAGTACGCGTTGGTATCACCAAGCACGTGCCAAACAGCTTCAAGCGCCTTGCTAAACTCTTGGCGCGAGTAGGCATCTCGACTAATCTCCAACAGTTTGCCAGCAGCATCAAGAATTTCCTGATCCTCGGCAACAAACTCTGCAGGAGTCGGAACGACTCCCCACAGTTCTTAGCCACCATGGACAATGAACGCTGAGCCAAATTGCCAAAGTTATTGGCAAGGTCGCCATTGATGCGAGCGACAATGGTTTCGTGGTTGTAACTTCCGTCCGCACCGAACGGTACCTCGCGGAGGAAGAAATAACGCACCTGATCTAGTCCATAACGGTTCACAAAATCGTCAGGTGAAACAGTATTGCCCAAGGACTTAGACATCTTCACACCATTGTTGTGCAAGAAGCCATGAATCATCACGCGCTTAGGCAACGGCAACTTGGCGGACATCAGGAACGCTGGCCAGTAGATTGCGTGGAAACGAGAAATGTCCTTGCCAATAACGTGTACGTCAGCCGGCCAGTACTTTTGGAACGAAGCGGAGTCAACGTCTGGGAATCCAACACCGGTGAGGTAATTGGTCAGTGCGTCAACCCACACGTACATCACGTGCTTTTCGTTACCCGGAACCGGGATTCCCCAATCGAAGGTTGTTCGTGAAATCGAAAGATCGGTCAGACCACCTTCAACAAAGCGCACTACCTCATTAAATCGAGTACGGGGTGCTCCAAAATCAGAATTGTTTTGGTAGTAGTCCAGCAACTTGTCCTGATACTTGGACAGACGGAAGAAGTAGGATTCTTCTTCAGTCCACGTAACCTCGGTATCGGTTTCAGTGGCGTAGCGAATTCCGTCTTCACGGACTTCAGTTTGCTCTTCGGTGTAAAACGCTTCATCGCGTACGGAATACCAGCCAGCATACTTGTCTAGATAGATGTCATCATTGGCTTCCATCCGACGCCACAGCTCCTGAGCTGCAGCATGGTGATCCGCGTCAGTAGTGCGGATAAAGCGGTCGTAGCTTGTTCCCAGATCATCATTCATCGTCTGGAATGCATCCGAATTGCGCTGGGCAAGTTGCCCCGGCGTGATTCCCAGCTTTTCAGCCGTCTGCATCATCTTCTGACCATGCTCATCAGTGCCGGTCAAGAAGAATACGTCGTGGCCGTCAAGTCGTTTGAATCGAGCCATCACGTCGGTGGCCACAACCTCGTAAGCGTGGCCGATGTGCGGAGTGCCGTTCGGGTAGGAAATGGCAGTGGTGATGTAAAAAGGTTTCTGCTGAGAAGTCACGATACAAATTTACCTTAGCTTGCGTGCTTTAGAGTTCTTCAAGTCGTTGCTTGCTTGTCACATGATCTTGTCTAGGTACTCCCAGAAGGCACTTCTTAAGGTTCTGCGGACAGTCTGCTGATCAGTCTTCCACTCCCCCAACACCTGCGCACAGTCTTTGAGTAGCGTCCTATCAATCTCCGGTGGCAACTGTGGCTTATCAGCCATTAATTCCACCACTTCAGACTGCGTGGTAAAGGCAAGCCATGACTCAGCGACCTTTGCACCAATCTCTTCGGCTACCTTAAGCTCTTGTTGCTCATAGGCAGCGTTGCCCTTATAGCCAGGACGTTCACCGCCACTGGAGTACACAACTTCCAGGCTTGGTTCCGCTTGAACGGACGATTGAACCACAGGTTTTTGAGCCATCATCGCCGGTGTTGGAATAGCTGGCTTTGGCACGGAAGGAACTGCTGAAGCCGTTGGAGCACCCGCAATTGCCGAGGTCGTCTCCGAATGGTGCTGATCCCATTCCAGTACCTTGGTAAACGCACTATCCAATAACTGGTTAGGGATGGTTTCTATGTAATCCGCCGTTAGTGCCAAGTGTTCGGCCACCGAGGCTACGCCTAACCTGCTATCGGACTTAGCGACGCCAAGAAGTACCACCTTCATCCCGAGGTCTTGAGCCTCTTCTACAGCTTCAGCAAGATCATCATCGCCGGAGACAAGGTAGGCAATGGAAGCTGAGCGATTTCGAGCAACACCAACTAAATCCAAAGCAAGACGCAAGTCCACGCCCTTTTGCTCTCCGTTGAAAGAAATTCGACCCAGGCGAACTTTCACGCCAGGAATGAGTCCAATGCGTTTGTGCTGCTCGGTAAAGAGTCCATCCTTGGACGCGTCATACCAATAGACTCGGAGATTATTCAGCCCGGTATTTTTCTTTACCGTCTGAACGATTCCCCGTACTAACGATTCGTAGTGAGTAGTAAATGCTGATCTTAGGGTTGTACCAGCGGCGCGGTGACCGCCAAGTGAGAGTAAGAATCCAGCGTCAACAAATATTGCAGTTTGGTTCATCAATTTTTAATCCTAAGAAAACAGGGATATTTTCATTTCACTTTAAATTAAATGCCAGATTCCAACGTTGCATAATTGCCGAATCTGAAAGGTTGTTGTCAAACCATTCCATGGATTTGTGAGAGAACTCAGATCTCATTAAATCATCATCCAACAATCTTACAACGTTATCAGCAAGTTCGAAGTTACTTCTACCCTGAACCAGAAATCCATTCATGCCGTTAGAGATAAGTGAAGCGGGGCCATATTTACAATCAAATGCAACAACTGGAGCACCGGAAGACATTGCTTCCGCGATAGTCAGTCCAAAGCCTTCACTCTCAGAGGTAAACATGAAAACTTTAGAACGGCTCATTTCCAGCATAGGCGCGCTTGTCACACCCCGTAGAGTCACGTTGTCACGAAGCCCGTTCCTGATTACAGCTTTTTCGATTCGTTCCCGTTCACTTCCTGAGCCGAAGATTGATAGCTGTGCTGACGGCAAACGGTCCACGACAAATTTGAATGCATCAACCGCATCCTCGACGCCCTTGCCAGTTTCCAATCGTGAAATAACCGTCGCATCATAAATGCGCTGTTCAGCCATCACGACGCTCCTGTCTAACGATGCAATCCGATTCGGAACTACAAACAATGAATCGTTGACACTGAATTCACGGCGCAATTCCTGGGCCTGCTCTTCAGTCAAACAAATGACACCATCAAACTCGCCTAAACGATCAAAATAAGCCGCGTAATGCTTCCGCAATTTATCATTAGTCCCACGATGATTCATATGAATAACGGCGAATACTCTAAACCGCTCATTTCTCATGCGCAGAAATTGAGGAGGAACGTTATTGCCATCGCATAGCAGTATATTTTCAGTAGACTTCGCGCAGACTACATCTCTGACGAAGTCTCGACGCCAGTCCCATATACTTTTGTAGAACTTGACCTCTCCATCTACGCCCCAGGACCAGAAACCGCTATATCGGCCCGTCTTCGGGTTTATCTCCTGCTTAAGATAGCAGTACCCATTCTTACTCAAAAAGCTTTCATTAACCAGATGGCCATTTTCGAAATAACGAACGATAAATGGAGACGAACGACTATAATAGACCTCTTCCTTGCTGAGCGAAGAGGATTGATTAAAATATTGAATTTTTGTCAGTTTTCGAGTTCCAAGCGCGCGAAACACTTTCGCTTGCATTACGAGATTCTCGTCGAAATATGTTTCGATTATCTCATTGGAATTATGTGTTACATGCTGGTTCGGAGAATTGAAGTTCTCCGGCCGATAGCCGGATCTGGATGAAAAAGTTTATCGAAGTAGTCGTACGGGTTATAGATTTTAACATTTGGGCGTAACCTACCACTCTGCTTCTGCTCGTCGATCTCCAGGTCAAAATTAGGCATGAACTGATACAGAAAGACGGCGGCCTCATTGCCCGCTTCAGCAAGTAGAGACATTCTATTTAAAACAGCACCTGTGAGACCGCCTGGGCCAATATCAGGAATAATTGATAATATCTTCATATTTTATGAATCCTATTTGTAATAAAATAAAGCTAGCCTACGGTGACATGTTATCACCGTAGGCTAGAAAATTGACGCTACAAGAAGCGATTACAGCTCGAATTTACTCTTTACGGGTAGCAAGAGTTCCAATGAATCGCGAATAAAAGCATCGGTTCGTGTGCGTTCCTCAACGGACTCAGGTGTTGAACCATCATTGATGACGATACAGTCCTTATCACGACGATTAATTACACGCTGCATACGACTACGGCCATCTGGTGTCGCCGGATCGATGTAGTCATACTTGATCTGGCTTGGAACCGCTTCGCCTACAGCTAGCGCATAGTTAAAGTAGAACGATCCAGAAACTGCGATATCAGTCGCATCTCTGAACTGCGCGGCCCTGGTTACTTTAAAAGCTTCTTGGAATTCGTTCTCAGCAGCTTCAACAACCTTCCTATTTATTGCACTAGGCGTGTGGAAGAACTTTCTAGAGAAAGGACTGTAGCCCTTGGAATCGAGCAGTTCTCGAGCATTCTTGGCCGCAACACTTGAAGCGTTATCCGACACTGATACAGGTGTAAATTCAACCATTGCTTTCGAGAAGAATACTCGTGAGAGACCGTTTCCGAAGAAGAACGCAGATGGATCGAGCGGCCTGGTCAAGAAGAAATCATCATTGAAATACAGGTAATGATCTGCAAGTCCCTTGATTCGGTGCAAATTCGACTCGATGGCGTGAGAATTGAAATTCGGCAAGCCTTCAGTGTCTGGCCAAATGTCTTCGTGAGACACAACTTCTACTCGGGGTTAGTTGTGTCAAGCCATGCCGGCACCTGTCCCGCGGAAACTATCCATATTTTTCTAATCCACGGAGCAAATTGATCGATTGACCTCAGGCTGTATTTCAGCTCATCGTGGTCTGCAAACCTCGCATCTGACACTGCGTCGTCTATAAATTGTTCTTCGTCGAGCACATGCAGTGCGCTAGCTTTTTGGGCCTGCCAAATATCGTCAGCTCCGTCGACCCACGTGTAGACCGCATCTATCTCAAAATCAACTTGTGTAGCGAGTGGATTCCGCGCCTTTTCTAGCGAACTACGGAACTCGGCATCTCTGCTGACCGGATTCGGAAGCAACGTTGCATTTTCATTCCAAACCGGTGCCACAATTACTTCTTCAAACACTAGAGGAGTCTCATCATCGCTTGTTTCAGAGTTCACTTCAACATTCAGCGGAATTTGAGAATCAACCCAAAAATTAAGAACGACACCTTGAGTTGCTCCAGCACGGAAATTGGACGTCGGGCTGTAGGCCACGCGCTCATAGAGACGTATCGCCCTGTACCTGTTGGACCACTTTATTTCTCGCAGAAGTCGAGGGGCTCCTGCAGATTTTCCATCTTCACGGACGAACTGGAAATACCAGTGTGAAAGTTCAGGTATGCCGCGTAGCACCGTAAGTAGTCGACGGCCGTTGTCTTCCAGAGTGTGGATGGTGGCCGGAGCGTTAGCCTTTGTCGGCAATTCCCAGTACAGCATCCCTTCCTCTTCGAGGACTTGACTGATAATCGCTTGTGAATCTTTTCGTACATCACTCAAGTTCATTTTGCGTGTTACTCGGAACAACATTTGTTCGCCAGCCGAGGGAAGCAACATTAGATCGGATCGAACGTTTGATTCCCGAAGCTTCCGTAGGGACTTTTTCTTTCCCTGTAGTCGGCTTACGTCGTCAATTCGCGACTGCACCTTACGGTTTATCTTATTTCCAAGTCTTTTGGCTTTATTCGCAATTACGTTCACAAATCTATTCCTTCGTCGCATAAGTTCCAACAGCTTCGGCGTACCAGATTGGGTCAGTCACACTAGTACTCTGATCACAAGGATACAGCTGGGCAACTTCGCGAGGAAACTTTGCCACATAGTTTTACCAACGACTGAACTTCGTTTTGGTCCTACTTTGCGACTAGACACACACACATGTCTCAGTCAGGTAGGGGGCGAGACTCTGAATCCTTGGCAATCTTTCGACGATCCCAGCCTGCTGTATACCTGTTGGATGATATCCCGGCACCCCGTGCGACATTCGCGTGTAGTCGCAGAAAACTGACCCTAGTATTTCCGGCTCTTCCAACGGCTGCGGATGGACTATCACAATCTATAGATGGCCGAGTATCGTCATCTAAACTGTTAGCAGCCTATTCACTTCTAGACCCGTTCTTGTGGAACAACCCCAGGATAGTCCGAAGACTTTGGTAAAGTCTTTGTGTTGTTGCGAAAGCAAAATGCACGAACGAAAACTCCACTTCCAGGATTAGGAATCAAGTATGAGCGCGAACGAAGCTGCGATGAAAGTTGTAGTGGCGAAGCTGGCCAACGACAGTCGGGCAACTCAGCTATTCACCCGTTTCGATTCGTCGGCACGTGCCGTATCGGCACGGGTACCTATGATCGGTTCCAACGTGATGGTCAGGGCAGTTGCGAACGAAAGTGATGACTTTACTGTCGGAATCACGGGGGTAAATTCCGGCTCTCAGAGATGGCTCCACGATTTTCTGGTTGTCGATACGAGAATCTCGTTCACCACCGACGGAAAAGAAATTCACGCCACGGATTTGAACGTTCGGTATGAGTCTCTTGTTGAAAAGATGATCTCGGCCGCCGAGCTGGTATTAGCTTTCCGTAAGCAAGAGGAGCGCGGTACATATCCTGCGGCGACCACAGTCAATACCTATTGGTCATCCGGAACTTTGAATTTTGGAGACTGGGTCGGCCCTCATCTACTAAAACAAATGACAGGTCGCCAGCCTATTCAGGGCAACCGGCAAGGCCAGTCAACCCGGATTCTTTACACCGTTGGTTCGGTTGCTGGTTGGTTCAAACGCAATAACGTGGACGTATGGGGTAGCGGTCTGATCAAACCTTTGTCCGATGACGAGATTGCCGTGCGACGCCAACTAAAGGGAATAAAAGTACACGCTGTCAGGGGAAAGCTTACCCAGAAAAACCTAGTGGATTCCCTCGGGTGGGAGGTACCCGACGTATACGGTGATCCAGCGCTGCTACTTCCTGACATGATCTCAAAGCCCGACGTCAAACAACATGAAATTGCGCTTGTCCCTCACTATGTTCACCGAGATGCGGTTCTGAGCGGAACTCCTGATGGTGAGCTCACCAAGGTTGTTGACGTGCGCAGGGACATTCGTGATGTTATTCCCGCTATCGCTGCCAGCAACGCAGTAGTTTCTTCCTCCCTTCACGGCCTAATCACCGCTCAAGCCTACGGCATTCCTTGGGTGTGGTTGGATGTTCAGGACCAGCAATTAACCGGCAAAGATTTCAAGTTCAATGACTTTTTCTCATGCCTCGATAAGGATGCTGTCTCCAGAGTGTCAGTATCAAAGAGTGATCTGGCCAGCTTGCCAATAGAAGAAATAGCTAAGCAAGCCTCTCTGCCCGCTCTCGAGATCGACTTATCAAAACTTCGAAACTCACTTCCGGTACCCGCAATTTCTACACCTTAATAGGAACTAAACGGTCACAGCAGCTGTCAAATCCGATTTGAACAGAAAGAAGAATTTTGCACGACGCGAGCTCACGCTCCTTGATGCAGAATTCGAGCTACTCATCAAAGGACGGGCATTAAATGAAATTCCTAATTGTCGGCGACTCGCACACTCAGTATTTTGGTCTCACGAATCAAGTTCGAGCATTTATGCCTACGCTACGAGGGATAAAATCTACGGCTAAGGTGGTAAGCGCCTCTACAGTATCCGGTGTAGGGAAGCTCGATTCGACGCTCGCTCTGGGTGAGAACATCAAGCTCTGGAAGGAGCAGGAAAATCCAGACTTTCTCGTTCTTAATCTCGGCCAGGTCGATGTAGAGCTTGGATTACCATTTCGCCAGTTCGTACAAGGTTCATCAGAAACTCCCGAGTACTGGCTAGATTATTTTGTTGAAAAATATTTCGAATATCTAGTCAGCCTAGAGTTGAACGACGCAAAATTGATCGTAAAGGGGATCAATTTGCCAGTCCTCTGCTACGACTGGAAGAAGGCGATAAAATATATTTCGAGGATCGTCACGGACAGATTCTCCGACTCAACTGAAGATGCGAAACGCAAGGATGCTGTAGTTGCAGCCCTAAATGAAAACTACATGTCTGATATCTTGAGAACAGATCTGGCAAGATCATTCAATCTAAAACTGAAAAAGAAATGCGACGAGCTGGGTTTCGGCTACTTTGATATCAACGAGCAGCTGACCGATTCCAGCTCCGAGATGATTCATCCTCGATTTATCCCTTCGAAGTTTGACCACCATGTAACCGACTCACTTGAAGTTCGTCTTGTGCATTGGAAAGCACTGCTAGGCGTGGCACGAAACATGAACTAGGTAGTCGTCGCTTACTGGTGGCATGCTTAAATAGCGTGTGGTTATGATTCGACGCAGATGTCAAATTAGCAGTATGGCAAAACTCTGTTTCGAATGCCTCAGTGGTAATTGCGTATCTGTTCACGAAATTATTATCGGAGATGCATCAAGGATCTTGCCTTCCAGGTTTGAGAAGGCAAGTTTCTCATCTTCAGTGTTGGTCTCTGAGGAATCATTTGCTTTGGCTTGAAGCCGATTCATTTGATTTCACAGAGACCAACGCGAAGAAATTTATCCTAGCTTGTTACGTCACGATCAAGTTTCAACTTTTCTGTCCAGTAAGCGTCAGAAGTCAACTGGTCGTATCCGTCACGCCATCGTCGAAGGTTCTCTTCGTAGGTCGCCCGCAACCGCAACGTGTTTCGTACAAGCCTGATAGTTTCGCGCCAGAACTTTTTCTGACTTCGGCGAACTACGTAGGCAGAGGACTGATCTGCGTTGAGGTAAGTGATTTGCTTTGCACCAAATGCCACGTGGTAGTCGTCTCTAAATGACGATGACAAAGTTAAGTCAGCGTCAGCCTTCTTGCCCATTGGCAGCAAGTGTCCATTCAGAGAAGCTAAGAGTATCGCTCTAATAAGACGCGACTTTTCACCATGAAGTTCTTCAGGTCGTTCAACGACTGGCTTCCATGCTTCCTGCCTAGTCAATGCCTTAAGGTCTGTACGTCGTCTTGCCATATCCGCATGCTTATCGAAGAACTTTGGTCCTCGGAGGACATCTTCAAAGGCAAGGTTGATTGCCGAGAGAGTGTCGTAGTGGAATCTCATGGCATTGCGTTGGTAGAAGCTCAGTACCATCTGTTGCAGTTCAACCCATGAACGTTGCTTTTCTGGCAATGACAGGTGGTGTACCAAGTGGCTTCTGAAATCTAGGTACCAGGTCATAGGCGATGCTTTGTCAGTGAAGTTCTCTTGAACAGACGCAACGCCAGGAAGCGAAACGATGTCAAAGTCGTTGACCAATGAGAAGCTCACGTCGTCTCCACGAACAAAGAATGGGAACGGCAAGTGTTCCACCTTGTCAACGGGGAACGCGAAGAACCACCAACCAGCGTAAAGATCTTCCGGAGCTGGAATAGTCGTCTCGTATTCCATTTCGAACACGGCATCTCGCGAACGCAGATCTAGTCCGTGGTATCGAGGCTTACATCCCAGATCAAACTCCGCGCCATTTTCCCAGATCTGCCAACGGTGTGAAGCGTTGATCATTGCACCTGCAACGGCAGTGCGGGAGTCTCGGGCATAGGCTAATAGCCACCATGTGCGGGACAAGGCTTCCATCTGTATCGATGCGTCGTCATCCATGAATAGGCAATGTGTAGCGCCGATTTCTCGTGCGCGCAATAGACCACGTGTGAATCCGCCAGCTCCGCCCAAGTTTTCATTGGGAATGACTTCGACGCCGCCACCGTCTTCGACTTTGAGCGAATTACCGTTATCCACAACAGTCATGCTGATGTGTTCTTTGATTGCCGAGTCCACAAGGAACTCACGGAAACGGGAAATCGTATCTTCTACTTCAGCTTCTCGCTTGAAGGTAGTTACCGAGAGCATCAGCTCCGGGGTTCGCACTGGCTTCGCTGTAGTCGCCCACGCAAAATCTTCAAGCTCGCCATCTTGCAATGCCATCAGGTCAAAGAACAGCAGCGATTCTTCCGGTGTCTCCTCGTCTACTAGGACCGGATGGCGATACATGCCGTCTAAGGTCACCACTTCGCTAACCAACTTGTGCCACGACTTATGACGGTCAGCTTGGAAGACGGTCAGTTGGAAGTGCCCTTTGCCTTTGAGCTGAAGTTCTAGTGGGATATCTCCACAGATCCGCTTCCACTTCCCATAATTGAACACGTTGTAGTAGGTGCCCGTAGAGAGCAAACCACCAGGCGCAAACTCTGCCGCTCCACGGCTCAGTGAAATGCCAACAGGACCGTAGACATGAAAATGTGCTTCTTGTTCGGTCGAAATCCCAGCCTGTAGCCAAATCCCAGGCTGTACAGGGTACGTCTTGGTGGAATCAGCCATGTCAGGTCCTTCAGTCTGTTCCAATTCAAATGTTGCTGGCAACGTCATGCTTGTGTCACCCTCCTTACCGATGAGTTGTTGGTTAGCCATGTCGCTTCAGGATGCTGTCGGCTTCTACGCGCTTTGAGCGTGGAACCAGGACACTTTGGTCAAAGTTACCGACAGCAACAAAGGCGATGAAGACTTCATTCTCAGGAAGATCAACAATGTTGCGAATCTTCTGTTCCTTCTCGACTCCCATGGCTGTGTTCAGCAGGCATGACCCCAATTCCATTTGGGTTAGACCCAGCAACAACGACATCATGAACAGCCCGCCATCGACGAAGGGCTGATTGCGTTCCGGTGCGAAGAGGAAAGCATCTAGATCTGCAGTCACCAAGAGCAGGCGTGGCGGGGCATTGAATCCAAAGAATCCACCCTGAACTTCAAGTAGCTGCTTGATGATCTCTGGATGATCAAACTGGTGAACACGTGCTCCCTGACGGCTACAAACCGATGGTGACTGCATGGCAATCTGAACTGCGGAAGCAATCGCTGAATCATCAACAGGAGTGTCGTTGAATTCGCGTACGCTGCGACGCCCGTAAACGACTTCCATAAATGCACGGTCATCATTAGGCGTTTCAACCGGGTCTTCGCGGTGCTTCGAGGCCGGGAACGCTCCGCCCTCCCCCAGCTGACCCTTTGCGATTACTTCTTGCGACTCCACCGAAAACAAGTTTCGGAAATGAGAGACATCCGTATTGGTCTCCTCGTTGCGGGCGAAGTAGGCCTTCATCACCGAAGCTGAGCTTTGAACGATGGTGTCGTCCGTGCCCAAACCACGCGATAGCCAAGCATTCATCTCTTTTGCAAGACCTGGGATGGCAATTCGTCCGAAGCCCGGACGGAAGTTGCTATGGGTCAGTCCCTTTTCAATTGCGTGCGCATGAAAGAACATCCGCGCGCGGATCCCGGTTACAGAGTCTGCTGACCTTCCGCGAGTAAAGGAACGAACTTGCTGCTCGAAGTCATGGTTGGCCAGCCGTCGTGCCTGCTTGGAGAATCCTTCCACAATTTCGTCTGACTTTTTGGCCGCTGGAGCGCTGGGGGTCGTAACTTTACCCGTTGCATCAGAAATCGAAATTTCGTGTACTTGCGCTCCGGCCTTAGGACCGGTGAAGTGCAGTGCTCCAAGCATGATCTGGCTTAGCCCCTGCTCCGCTACTGAGAACTCGAACTCATCGGTGCGCAAGCCTCCCGAACCGGCAGCTACTGCCGCCTTGCCGATCACTCGGAAAGTTCCGGATTCAGGGTTACGTAAGTGCACATTGATGCTCTTAGTCTGCGTGGTTGGTGTCCACTGAATCTTGATGCGCTTTTTTGAACCTGGAGTAAGTGGCTCTGGAAGATTGGTCCAAACGTGCTTTCCACGAAGTTCTTTGTCTTTTACGACGCTCAGTGAAACGCCCTCTGCGCCCTTGTCGATGGACCAGACGTCGCTGTTGGCGGAGAAGTCTAGGTCCAGGGTGTGGCTGTTCTTGCTGGCTGCCGCGGCTGCTGTAATGGCCTTGCCGTTTACAAGTGCGGCTGTCGACTTTACCTTGGGGTTCAAAGCTGCCTTGAGCCACTCAAGCGATGTCTTACGCCCGTTCTTGATGTAATTGCGGGCCTTGGTGAAATCGATGGTTCGAGTCACGTTTGGATTTTCATTCACGGTCTCAGTGGTATCACTTTCATAGACGCGGCGGGTGTCACCAAATCCGAGTGAGGCAAGCAAATTCTTGAATCGGTCCGCACCACGCTTGTTGTTGTAGATCGATGAGAATGGCTTCTCAAAGATTACCGAGAACGCTGTGCCGTGGAAGCTATCGGTGACTACGTAGCTGGCATCTTTGTAAGCACGAAGGAAGTTTTCTGGTGAGTCGGCTGCAATGATCTCTGCACGAGGTTCATCAGACCAAATCTCTTCTGCTACCGAGCGTCCCTCATCGGGGTTGCAAATCACGAGGATTTTATCCAAGCCTGTTTTTTCAAGGATGGCTACTGCCGTCGACTTCTTTTCCTCTGTTGGGTCCAGAAGGAACACTGCCAAGTATTCACCCTCAGGTGAGATCGACGCCTTAGAAGCCAGCTTGTTGTAGTGTTCCTGGTCCAGAAGGAATACCGGATCAACTACGAGGTCTGCTTTGACGCCAAAGATGTCGCTAGCCGTCTTCACTGCATAGTTCTCACGTACAGAGATAGCTTTGAACTTTTGAAGATTCTGCGAGTGCTTTTCAACGAAGTCCGGCTTGAACTTATCAGTTCCTCGATTGCCGAAAGACGTGCCGTAGGCAACTCGGTTTCGGTCCGGTGCGACAAAGTCCAAGAACAGATCATCGTTGACGCGCCCGATAAGCGGGTTCCACAGCTGGTCACTGCCAACGACAAACGTTTCAGCGAGCTCATTTAGCTGATCCAGATCTGAGTAATGGAGCTGATCCGTGTATTCGTATCCGGTGCGGCGCGCAAAATCCATTGACAGGATCTCGTTTGGCCATTGCACACGGAAACCGTTGTAGCCGACAGGTTCATGCACCATGAGAACCGAATGGCCGAGGTTTTCGATGGCACGGTTCAAACCGTAGTAGGTCAGAATTGATCCGTAATTCTTGCCGTACCACCAGCCGAGGACGGCCACATCATACTTATTCTTCGGATCCACCAAGGGGAAATTCCTCATTCCTTGTCTTACGCATCAGGCATGAACTAACGCATTGCCACGTCGTACTTCTGTAGGCCCGGATGCCATTTGTCAGCGAATTCTCTTATGCTGGAGCGATCCGAAACGGACTTTCCGTTGGCCGCAAAAAACTACATTATCAATAAACCAATTCCTTCACCTTTGAAATTGACCCACCGGCAAATTTGTTTATATTAAGTACACCTCCCGTTAACCTTCAATACGACAGCTCGTTACTGCCGAATGAATAAATTGCATGTATGGATACAGACTTATTAGTTGTCGGATCAGGATTCTTCGGTCTCACCATTGCCGAGCGCGCCGCAGAAGCTGGCCTCAAAGTTACGGTAATTGACCGGAGGTCACACATCGGCGGAAACGCCTACAGCGAAGCAGAGCCTGAGACTGGCATTGAGGTGCACCGCTACGGGGCTCACCTGTTCCACACATCAAACGAGCGTGTGTGGGAGTATGTGAATCGCTTTACCAGTTTCACCAACTACGTTCACCGTGTGTACTCCACTCACAATGAACAGACTTTCTCATTGCCGGTAAATTTGCACACGATCAATCAGTTCTTTAATGCCGCATATACCCCAGATGAAGCACGTTCTTTGGTTAAAGAACAAGCTGGGGAGTTTGACGTTGATACCGCAAAGAATTTCTACGAAAAGGGTATCGCCCTTGTAGGACGCCCACTGTTTGAAGCATTTTTCGCTCACTACACAGCCAAGCAATGGCAGACTTCTCCGGAAAAGCTTTCAGGCGATATTGTCAGCCGCCTTCCTGTTCGCTACAACTACGACAACCGCTACTTCAACGACAAGTACGAAGGTCTACCAACGGATGGGTACACGGCTTGGATTGAGCGCATGGCGGATCACCCGAACATCACGGTTCACCTGAACACTGATTTCTTTGATTCAAGCCAACCGTTCAACAAGGACGACCTAGCCGGCCAGATTCCGATTGTTTACACCGGACCCATTGATCGTTACTTCGACTACAGCGAAGGTGAGCTCTCATGGCGAACCCTGGACTTTGAGGAAGAAGTTGTGAATGTCGGCGATTACCAGGGAACACCGGTGATGAATTATCCAGATGCTGACGTGAATTTTACTCGCATCCACGAGTTCAAGCACTTCCACCCTGAACGCAAAGACAGCTACCCAACTGGCAAAACTGTCATCATGCGGGAGTTCTCACGCTTCGCTACAAAAGAAGATGAACCGTACTACCCGGTCAATACTCCAGAAGATCGTTCCGGATTGCTCGCCTATCGTGACCTCGCGAAGCAGGAACAGAATGTGTTCTTCGGCGGCCGTCTTGGCACCTACCAGTACTTGGACATGCACATGGCAATCGGCTCTGCGCTTTCCATGTGGGACAACCAGATCTCAGCGATTGCTGAGGAGCAAAAGGTCTCGCAGTAATAGGAGATAGCACTAAGCTTTCGGGGTGTGTTCGCGATTTACACGCGGACACACCCCGTTTTTTGTCAACGCATCAGAAAGAAACAGCGTGTACGCAAACAGCACGTAATCCGTGGCGGCTTGCTGCGAATGCGGCTGACCACGGCTACCGCGCAACGAATGCCGCACCAATCACAAGGCGTTTCTTGATACTGGTTATTCTGGCCTATCAGTCACCGATACGGGGCATGGGAAACCTTGTCAGCGCTTGTTCACTGGGAACCTAGCAATGACGACAAGCGTCGATCTCGGGATCATCCACCGGGACATACAATTTCAGCCATTAAACCAGCAGCCAGGCACCCCAACCCAAGGGGCGCCCGGCTCTTCGGCAAGTCCTACTGTCTAATGATTCTTTAGCCGATTGCTATGGTCAGTTGATTCCAAGGGAGCCATCGGTTTCCATGCCTTATCGATTTCTATCTTTCGCCCGTCGCGCAGCCCCTTGAAGAGGTTGGAAGTTCCGCGGATAGTCTTCTCAACGAGTACTAAGCGCAAGATTTCCTTCGCGAAGGTCAGCACTGTTCCCAAGGCGAAGTGAGCGGGGAATAACACACCGTGAGCGCGATAATACTGTTTGAGAATCGCCCGGTTGCGCATGATGTAGTACCGGTATCCGTTGCTAGACGCGTTAAAGTGCCTAACTCCGAGGTCGAGTTGCCGAATGTCTCGGGTACGCCTGAGAACAAACTCATTGACAATAACAGAAGTGGTGATCTTCGAAGCTAACCAACCGTAGAGCTGGTCGTCCCAATATATGAAGAACCGTGGGTCTGGAAGCCCAATACGACGGACCACTTCCCTGTGGATGAACATGCCTTCGAAGCACCCGGAGTTCATCTCTCGATATCCAGTGATATCAAAGTCGCTCGGTGCAAACGGAATCGGGATGGCAAGACGGTCAGAGATCCGATATTGCCAATAGAACTCGCTACCGTCGTAGTCGTACCGGCGTCCTTGAATAACCTGGAACCGCGCTGCCCACTTGCCTAATTTGCCAAGAGAATCAGGGATGACTTCTACGTCATCGTCCATCATCCAGATCCATGAGGCGCCGAGTTCATATGCGGTTTTCACACCGTGATGGAAACCGCCTGAACCACCGGTGTTCGTAGCGAGTTTTTGGTAGATAACCGTTGGAGCCAGCTCGATCGTATGCTTGGCGACAATCTCATGCGTGTCATCCGCAGAGTCGTTATCAATAATTACTACGTGACCTGGCGACGGATTCATCACTTGGATACTGGAGAGAAGACGATCAAGCAGGTGCGATCGGTTGTAAGTAACGATCACGATCGCCGTATCCGACGGCGCGAAACTCGTCGTATCGACCTCTGCTTTGTCTTTTGGTTCAGGCTTCATATCAAATCAACTTTATCTCAATAAAAAGATGTCAGCTAATTATGAAACGACTTATCAATGATAATCAGCAAGAATAAACCATATGTTCACTTGATGTTAACCTAAAAATTATCAACAATTTGTTTTGCGTAGCCAATAGGTCCCCTTTGCTTCACTTCAAAAGATTGATACTGTGCGTTAGAAATCAAAATATAAGCCATGGCCTCGTGATTATGTCAACGTGCAGGTGGGAGCCGGCGCACTTCATGGATCTTGCGAATTACGGCGTACTGCCTCGACGAAGAACAGGAAGTAAGTTCGAAAGGTCGGCTACGAAGTTTAGGTGTCCCCAGTACCCTACGTGACAATTAAGTGAAGCCAGTGATCGCGGATACCGAAGCAATACACCCGCTTGCCGACTAGCGCTAAACGGTACTCTTGTTCCTAAGAAATAGTGCGAAGTCATGAGTTCCACTGTCTACGAAGTAACGAGATTTCACCTCGCTTACAAGAACAGAAGTACCTTCAAGCGCTATTCTGCATCCGCCCGAGTTCTATTTAATCACCAGTGCCAAATACGGATAGCTGGTACCGCTAGGCCATGTAGATGCTACCCGGATTCCAGGTCGCCGTACGCGCGGTACCAACAAACCCTATTCAGCAACCGGTGACTTGCACGTCATCAAAGCAACCAGGAAACTCTGGTCGACAAGTACATGTTGAACCCACCTAAACTAAAACAACCTACCCGCCCACAGAGTCATCACCATCCGTGCAGCAAGCCAAGCATGCGCGGCAATACAGAGATCCCCAATCGCCCGAACCTCACTGCAGACCCACTTGATAAATGGCATTTAGTGACTCTTGATGCTTTGTAGACCCGAGGCAGGCTCGCTGGACGTACATCGGGCCGAGAACCCATCCAGCAATCTCCACCAAGGCCTTAGGGATCATCCTTGCATTTGAGCATGGCCCAAGTGAAGCCCTGAACTAACGGGTCACAATCACAGCGGTACCAATTGATTTAGATACCACGATTGGCAATCGTTTTGTGGTTTCAATGCCACTGGTAATCACAGTCACAAACACGTCGAAGGAACCGTCATTAAGATCGCTAATGTCAACACCTGAATATCCCTCAGTCGCGTAATATGAATACGTATAGTTTGTAAAGGGATCGCCGAAAAGATTGATTTGTTGCTTCCGGCGCCCATTTCCAAGGCGGTAGCTCTTGGTTTGATCGCTAGATTTGAGTGTCACAAAATATCTGTTTTTATGTATCGTGTCTCCAAATAACCCACGCACCGCAAATCTACCTTCAAGGTGAAACAAGTCTCCTTTTATCCAACTAGTGGCAAGTTCAAACTCCTGCATGCCACCTTCGGTAACTGCAATCTCTTTCTTGTAAATATTGGTACCACGCGGATTGGATAGAACTCGAACAAAAAACCCATCGAATACAGTCGCCGAATCTATTTCTCTACGAGAAGTGAGAGGCACAAGCTTTGCTATCTCACGGTTTGAAATTTTTAGCTGGACGTCGTATTTTCCCGGTTTGAGAGAACTCAATGGGATGCCATCATGTCCTCTGGACGCGAAACCAGAATAACTGTAGTCCCTAAATTTCGTACCGTAGTACTTTGCGTTGAGACGCCTGTTCATGCATCCACCGAGTGCAACTTCAGAAGTTTCCTGACCAGACTTGAAAATTAATGTCCTAGATATATCTGCATGTTTCTCGACCGCGTGTCCACGAATAAATGCGGCACCTTCAGGATACCAAACGCTACCCTTGAGAAGGCTTTTGTCCATCTCGCAAACAGGATTACCGAAATCGATTTCTTGCGGCTCTTCTCGTAATTCGCGTTTCGACGCGTAAGACTGGCCACCCGTTCGGACGTCCCCTAGCCGCGGATAAACACCCTCAGCCGCAAAGTTAATCAAAGATATTATGAGCCCTATATTATAACGCGTTACTTCTGTGTGGCCGGTGATTAATTTCGAACTGCTGATAATTGTATTAAAATTGGCGTATTTCCTAAAGGAATCTACGAATGGCTTGATCTGACTGCGATATTCGTTGTCCGACTCAGAAGAAAATACATAAATATTCCGGTCAATATGTTCATCTTCAGAGACTAGGTTAGGAATGAGCGAATTGAGTTGTTCGACATCCTCTTTCATTGATTCAGTACGCGTCATATGTGAAAGTATTAAAGGACGGGTTTCATGAATATAATCACCCACAGCTAGCTGTGGGACGGAGGCTATTATATTTTTATAACCGTATTTCAATCCGATATACAGGGCACCAGCTCCACCTTTAGAAATACCAAATAGTGTGCAATCCTCCTGTTTTATACCCAACTTATGGCAATGCTCCAGAATCAGCGATTGAACTGCATCACTGATTGAAAAATCCATTTGCTGGCACATGTAATATGTACTCTGCCCATCGAACTTGTCGCGAATCCAAAGTATATTTGAAGATATCGAGTCTACAGACTTTCCAATAAACTCGTATCCACAATCTTCTACGATTCCTGAAAAAACGATCAGAAGTGACCGAGTGTCACGTGTGGCTGGCCGTTCCATATATGGGACGACAGTTTCCTTATACTTGAAATATTGCTCAATCATAGGTGCCTTTTTTAAAATTGATACGTTTTAACTTATCGCACATTTCTCTACTCTTTCGGCCTTCCGCCTCGGCCGAAACATATAGATCCTGATGTAGCTAAAACCGGACGAACATGGATCCACATATGGGCAGATCTCGTTGGCATCCAGTGAAGCGCCCGTACCCACAAGCCATTCACGTTCATTGTTGGCTCTACACACTCCACCAGGTTTCGTGAAGCCAGCTCGTAGTATGTGTGCCCAAAGTTTTCCGGTGCGCCACTTGCCTACCGCTGTCGCGAATTCTACGCTTCAAGGCATTGTGCAGTGAGCCTTGTTATGAATCTGCGTCTACACAACGTTCTGCGTGTCTAGATCCTACAAGTGGGAACCGTCGTTCTGCGAATATTGTGTGACGAAGCCTGATATGTTCTTTTGAATTGGATCTCGACACTATACCGCACGCCACATTTAGATACAGATGAGGGCATGACACTGCAGGTTCGCGGTGTTATGCCCTCGCCCTCATCTAGACCTAAAATCTAGCTTGCTTCTTACTCACCTGTAAGCGGTTCCTCGATTTCAGCGAAACGCGCTGTCAGAATACCAACGTCGTGCACTCTTAGTTTTTCTCCCAAGGTGCAGGTATCTGGAACGTTGATCGCATAAATGTCGTCGCCATTTCATGGGTTAACTTTGGATTCGGATCGTCCTCAGATTCGCCGAAAGTTAGGCAATCAAGTTGCATGTACTTAAGCTGAACGAGCCTACGCATGGTGTCTGGGGCCCCCAGGGGAACGAAGCTTACATTCAATGCCCCTTGAACATAAGCTCCTTGGAAGTACCCAAAGTGCTGACCTAGCGAAGACAACATGGAGAGATCCGAGGGATCTCTAAATTTATGGCTTCTTGTGTCTTCGACCGCAGATGAATATCGCGACGAAATCTCACGCAGAACCGAGACCCTGTGCGGATGCGGTGTGTGCAGCATCCCCTGAGTGATCGTTACTCCGAAGTCCGCCTCTAACAACAAACGGTTATTCATCCCGGCAGCCTCATGAGGCTCGGCTTCCTGGCCTAGTTCGTTCATCTTGGTTGATGATGGGAAGAATTTGGCCTGGCCAACGGACGTGAAGAAATTCTCCGGTACTTGATCTCTCATAAGGAAAACATCATCGTTTAGATACAGGAAGTGCTCAGATAGCCCCGGAATGTTATGTAGCACAGATTCAATCGAATGCGAGTTGAAAACTGGCAAAACAGAATCGTCAGGAAAAATATCACGATGATCGACAACCGTTACCTTTTCGTGTTCACTCAGCCACGCCGGTCGCTGTCCATCCGTAACTACGTAGATATGCCGAAGCCATGGCGCGTGCTGATGTAGGCTGCGCAAAGAATATCTGAGTTCGTCGCGGTTCAAATACCGAATCTCTCCCCCGGCCAACCCGCTCGGCGAGAAATCGCCAGTGGCTTCCTTCCTCTTTGCACTCCACTTAGGATCATTACCGTTAACCCAGGTATAAACAGCATCAATAGGAAAATCGACCTGCGACCACAAAGGCAATCCGCGCAGGGAACTCCACTCTGCGAACATTGGTGAGGCAAATTGCTCAGACTTAAGCATATCCACTTCATAGTTGACGCGGGGTGCACGGTAGAGATGTTCTCTTCGTTCGTCATGGTCCCAGATTTCAAGCGTGATTCCAGACGCGAAACCCACGTGTCGACGGGTACCCGGGACACTGAAATTGTGGAATAGGAATAGTCTAGTGACCTCGCCCCAATTTACTTCGTTCAAGTCTTGTCGCCAGGAGTACCCATCCAGGTCCAAACGAGTTCGACCAGCATAGAGACGAACTTCAAGAACATCCGAGCCGTATTTTGCAAGGTGAGCTAGCAATTCCTCGCGGTCTTCGATCCGGAGGGCCCACGAAAATCCTCTGTTAGATTTAATTGGCCTAGCCATGAGGCTCGACGTTGAAAACATTTTGGCTAGTAGTCGACGATTTTCTGCTCTCGCGTTCGAAGGCAACATGCCATGGAGATCTGTTTCAATCGAAGACTCTTTGAAATCCGCATTTTCCTTTGCGACCGCGGAGTCGGTTTTTTCGGAGTGCTTTCCATGCCCACGATCAAAATCAGTCGCTGATGTGCCCTGTTCAGAGTCTGAATCGAGTTCACGTTCTAATTGAGACAGGGCCAAATCGCCATCGCTCGTTCCTATAGCGTTTGTATCCGGTTCAGTTACCTGAACACCGCTACGTGCCGATAGTGGATTCTTTGCGAGTTCTTGAAAGAGTTGATCCCATTGTTCAGATACAGCCTCAGGGCTAAATCGTTGTAAGGATTCCTCCGCGCGGGCGCTCATCGTCTGACGCTTGCTGTCATCACTGATCAACATGCGTAACGCTTCCGCGAAGGCTCCGACATCATCTAGCGGAACCAAGTACCCGTCTTTACCATGTTCAATGATTTCTCGAGGCCCGGTTTCACAATCGAAAGCAACCAGCGGCAATCCCGCTCCTCTGGCTTCCAAGAGAACGAGTGGCAGACCCTCGGACACGGAAGCGAGAGCACCAATGGACGCACGAGCCCATTCTTCTTCAATATGTTCTGTTGGTGGGAAAATCTCCACCTGCCGGGCCACGCCAAGATTGCGCGCCATTGTAAAAATCTTATCGCGATCCGGTCCGTCGCCAAAGATTCTAAGGCGCCAATCTGGGTAGGCGTCAGCAACTCGGGCAAAGGCTCGTACCAAATTCACGAACCCTTTGCCCCGAACCAATCGTCCGGCACTCATCACTACTTTTTGAGTACCGCTACTCTGCGGACGGGCAACAAGCGACAGTGAGTTCGGAATTACGTCCATCCGAGGGGCCTGCGATGCCCACTGCATCTCTAACCACTCGCGATTTCGTTCTGTTAGAAGTACTAGAGCGTCGACATTTACGCCATGCCTAAGTAGCGGCTCAGCAGTTACCCCTCGAGCCATTGTGTTTCGGTGCTCTTCCTGAACAACTTTCGTTGAGGCCGGGCAGCTCAGTAACGCATAAACGGCTAACGCAGGTGTCGATGCAATCAAGACGTCATCGTCACGATTAGACAAGAAGTTCATTAGAGCAGTATCCGTCGCCCTGCAGAACTGATTATCCCATTCTTCCGGAATGATCAAACTAGGAAATGAATCGCTTTCACTCAAATCCGTAATGTACTCAACTTGGACACCCTCGCCGAAGTCGAAACCAGTCTGAGGGAGTCGGTAGACGCTGGAGACAGTTACTTCGTACCCTCTGGCCGTCATAGCCTTGGTTTGATCTGCAATCGCGCGTTCTGTTCCAGCCCGAGCATCGGCACTTGTCAGTAGATAGTTAAGTTTCATTAGTAGCTTCCCTCAGAATTCGAAGAATGGGTAATCTCAAGCGCAAGAAATTGATCTAGGGTCCAATATGGACGAATTCGGTAAAGTACGTCCTTTTTTACCCAAGAAGTTGTGGCCCTAAATCTAACCGTTTCGCGCGGATTAGCTGTCGAACTGCCTCTCCATGTAAGCCGCTTACCACGGGTTAGTTTTTCATCTTCGCTGATGAAAAGGTCCCAAGTTGACTGTCCGCTGTCGATAGGAATATTCATTTGTTCCCAGACATCAGCAGAAATTACGTAGCGGTGACGATCGTCCTGGATGGATTCGGACCGGAGCGCAACAAGCTTTTCTTTTTGTTTTCTATGGCGAAGAAATAGTTTATGGTCTGTTGGAACTGCAGGTAAAGGGCTTACCTCCAATATCACTACTCCGAGGCCTGCATCCAATGATACGACGGCTGGACGCAGATCTTTCTTGTGAATCGGAGAGAGAAAAAGTTGGCCTTCTTCGGACTGGCGAAAATCCCAGATATGTTCGTTCGTAATTCCTTGATTCTGCGTTCCGATATGGATCTCAGTTGCGCCTAAATCTATGATTTTCAGTTCTTCAATGTCCCCATTGATTATGATCTGATACTCCACCGGTCGGAGATCGGCTAAATCAATAACCCCATATGATGCATCTTCTGAATCAAAGCTTGAAAACCCGTGAACAATATCAGTCGCTTTCTCAGCTCGCAAGGATAGAGAAGAAATTGGCTCGGAAACCTTCCAATTCACGAAAGTGCCGCCATCGAAACTGAGATCGATACTTCGCTCCTCGGAAGCCAGATCGGTACCTCTCGAAAATTCGGCTTTCAATCTAGGTGGCTCCAATTCATATTTATTGGCATGTTATCCTAATAACAAAACTTCTCTACAATGTTATTCATTGTTCATTCGGTTCAAAAATCGATGGGGAAATTTGACAATAAAACAGATTTCCCGACAATCGCGCCTAAGCAAATAGGATGTACTCATTATACACAGGGCGTTCAAAGGTTAGCCATTGTGCAGTGATGCCCAAACAGGTCGGTTTAGCTTTATCTTTCGAATCCTCGTTAGTTGCGACTATCCATAAATTTCTAATATCCGTCATCGCCCAGTGCCGACACCTATGGGAATCGACTTTGTCGCGTCCGCATTTGAGCTGGCTCCTAGACAAGAAGCACCCGCCCGCCGAACAAATTATTCAGCGAGCGGGTTGCCTCAGATTAGTGATGCTTAGTCGGCGAGGTTGATCTCTCGCGCAACGCTCGCACCGATAGCAGCGCCAACTACGTCTAGGACACCGCTAGGTAGTGCAGAGTCGATGCTGATAACGGCCAAGGCTTCAGACTTCTTCTCATCGCGCGCAACCTGCATGCCGGCAATGTTGACACCCTGCTCCCCCAAAACGTTGCCTAAGGAACCGACAACACCTGGGCGGTCAGCGTAGCGAACTACGATCATGTGATCAGAAATTGGGATTTCAATTTCGTGACCATTGATGCCAACCAGCTTTTCAATCTGCTTAGGACCGGTAAGGGTACCGGACACCGCAAGCTGCGTGCCCTCATTGGTTGAACCCTTGATGGTCAGCTGATTGCGGTACTCAGGCGAGTCAGCGGTGGTGATCAAACGAGTGGCTACGCCACGCTGTTCCGCAAGCACTGGAGCGTTCACGTAGGAGACCTGCTCCGAAACGACATCCATGAAGACACCCTTGAGTGCCGAAAGCTCAAGCGCCTTGACATCTAGTGAGGCGATTTCGCCAGCAACTTCAACGTCAATGCTGGTCAACGAACCAACGGTCAGTGCGTTGAAGATACGACCAAGCTTTTCGATCAACGGGATGCCTGGGCGTACGTTCTCATCAATGACGCCACCGGCAACGTTGACTGCGTCCGGAACCAGCTCGCCAGCAAGTGCTAGACGAACCGACTTAGCCACAGATACGCCGGCCTTTTCCTGAGCCTCATCAGTGGAAGCGCCCAGGTGTGGGGTGACGGTGACGTTCTCAAACTCAAAGAATGGAAGGTCGGTGCTTGGCTCCTTGACGAACACGTCAATGCCAGCGCCAGCAATTTCTTCATTCTTCAATGCTTCGTATAGTGCATCTTCGTCGACCAAGCCACCGCGAGCTACGTTGACTACGTAGGCAGTGTTCTTCATCTTCGAGAAAGCATCCTTGCCCAGCATGCCCAGGGTCTCTGGCGTCTTAGGCATGTGGATGGTAATGAAGTCAGCCTGTTCCAGCAGTTCATCCAGAGTCACCAAGGTTACGCCTAGCTGGGCTGCGCGTGCTGGAGTGATGTATGGGTCAAAAGCAATAATTTCCATACCGAAGCCCTGCAGGCGAGCTGCGACCAAAGCGCCGATACGACCAAGGCCGATAATGCCGGCCTTCTTCTCAAAAAGCTCAACACCGGTGTAGGAGCTACGCTTCCAAGCACCGCTCTTTAGCGAGGCGTTGGCAGCAGGGATTCGACGAGCCAAAGACACGATGTGACCAACGGTCAATTCAGCAGCCGAGATGATGTTGGAGGTTGGAGCGTTCACAACCATGACACCGGCCTGCGTAGCAGCCTTGATGTCCACGTTGTCCAGACCAACACCTGCACGAGCGATAACCTTGAGGTTCTTTGCTGCGGCGATGGCTTCTGCGTCTACCTGAGTAGCAGAACGGACCAGAATTGCGTCTACATCAGCGATAGCTTCAAGAAGCTGGGAGCGGTCCGCACCGTCCGTCTGACGAATTTCAAAGTCGGGACCGAGAGCAGCAACGGTTGCAGGAGAGAGTTGCTCGGCCAAAAGTACGATGGGCTTAATGTCAGACACGGGTGTGGCACCTTTGCGATTTCATTGGGCTGATGCTTGCAAGTAGACAGCTTTTAACGTCTGCCGTTGAATCAAGCGTAACCCTATGTATCCCGCGTTTTGGTGCGAAATCACGCATGTTACGCAGAGAAAACCCTACTTTGTGAAAACTTTCACTTATTACACAAAATGTGACAGGCCTTGCGTAACCATTAGCTCCGTCAGCATTTAGGGCTGCCCTGACTGAGGTTCCTTCTCATGTACGCCCACCCCATAGACCTCGTCTCGTATGGCCGGTACGATCGCTCTTGAAGCCAACGCGAGTACGCGGGACGTTAGCTTGAAGTTCTAATTGGGGATTCATGGAACAACATATCGGCATCATTGGTGGCGGAATTTTAGGAATAGCCATTGCACGCGCAATCACGCTGCAGACCGGGTACCGGGTTAGCGTAATAGAAAAGGAAAGCCTCCTAGCAAGCCATCAAACTGGCCGAAATTCCGGAGTGGTCCACGCAGGCCTCTATTACCAGCCCGGTTCACTCAAAGCTCAGCTGTGTGCACGTGGCAAGGCACTAACCCGCGAATACTGTCAGGAACATGCACTGCCATACCGGGCGTTGGGAAAACTAGTTGTCGCTTTGGGAGATGACCAGCTTGGACGACTTGCCGACATGGAGCAACGGGCCATAGCGAATCAGGTACCGGGCTTGGCGCGGCTAAGTCGCGATGAACTAGTGCAAATTGAACCCCACGTCAGCGGAGTAGCCGCCCTGCATTCACCTCAAACCGCGGCAGTGGACTATGGTGCCATAACGCGCAGTATGGCGACAGAGATCGAGGCAGCAGGAGGGCAGATCTTACTAAACTCCGAAGTCACTGCAGTCAAGGTCTCAGACCAGATTTGTTTAGTTTCTACCAAGGAGAGCACTTACCGCTTTGATCAGTTGATCGTCTGTGCTGGATTGCAGTCAGATGTCATCGCTCGAATGGTCGGCGCTGATCCCTCACCTAAGATCCTCCCTTCCGCGGAGAATATTGGGTGTTGAGCAAAAGTTCGGCATCAATGGTCAATGGCATGATCTATCCGGTCCCCGACCCACGCTTTCCCTTCCTTGGTGTGCACTTCACTCGTGGCGTGGATGACAAGGTGCATGTAGGGCCGAACGCCGTACCGGCGTTGGCTCGGGAAGGCTACGACTGGAAAACATTTTCTTTCAAAGACACTATGGAGTCGCTACGTTGGCCAGGCGCATCATCTCTAGTCAAAAAATACTGGAAGATGGGTGCCACCGAAATCGGTGCCTCGTTGGTTAAACCCCTGTATCTGAAACAGTCCAAGGCTTACCTTCCAGAGCTCGCATCAACAGATCTCGTCGCGAAAGGTCAAGCAGGCGTACGCGCTCAAGCATGGAGCAGAGACGGTTCACTGCTTGACGACTTCGCAGTGGACCAGGTTGGCCCTGTGACCTTGCTACGCAATGCACCTTCACCAGCGGCCACGTCAGCGATGGCCATTGCCGACTATATGCTGGAGCATTACCCGGTAGGCCGAGCGCGATAAATTGCGGTCCTAGACGTTGATTGAGCTCGTATTTTCAAGGCCGCTGTTGCTCGCCTCAAGAGCCTCAAGATGCCCCTCCGGACTTTGAGAACTGCACACCCAAGATACTCTGGTTTTACACCTATTCCCTGTCTTCCGCTCGTTGACCTACATAGTCTGGGTACGGGTATGTCCTAGCTAAGTTCATGCTCGAAAACGTCTCCCCTGTGCGGGAGCTTCCTTGGGGGATGTAATGAGCGTGGCGCAATTTGAAAGTAGTGAAGCCAGAGAACACCGTGCTGCGGAAAAATCTCGATTCTTGACAGCATTCGCTGCTCTTACAGGACTAATACTCTCCCTACTTATAGCCGCACCGGCACGAGCCGCCGAAGAGTGCGGTCCAGAAGACAACGCTATTGTCTGCGAAAATTCAAAACCAGGTTCTCCATGGACCGAATGGGATATCGACGGGGCCGGTGATGACTCAATCCAAGGATTTGCCGCCGATATCAGTGTCAATGTCGGAGAACCTATCGATTTTAAGATTGATACTGACGCCTCCGCATATTCCATCGATATTTACCGTACCGGCTGGTATAAGGGGCTCGGCGCACGAAAAATCACCTCTATATCACCTAGCGCACAGCTTCCGCAGATCCAGCCCGAATGTTTGACGGATGTCGCCACCGAACTGACCGACTGCGGCACATGGGATATCTCGGCAACCTGGGAGGTCCCCAGTGATGCAGTATCAGGTGTGTACTTAGCAAAGCTCACCCGCACCGACACCGGGGGTTCAAGCCACATCACCTTTATCGTGCGCAATGAATCCAGCACCTCGCAGGTACTCTTCCAAACCTCTGACCCCACATGGCACGCATATAACCTCTACGGTGGTTCAGATTTCTATTCCGGAGCAGACAACGGCCGCGCCTTTAAGATCAGCTACAACAGACCTTTCGCGACGCGTGACGGCGTTGAAGCCAGAGATTTCTATTTTGGGGCCGAATACCCACTAGTCCGTTTCCTAGAACGCAACGGATACGACGTCAGCTACTTCTCCGGCGTTGACACCGACAGGCACGGTGACCTGCTCACCAACCATAATGTCTTCCTTTCCGTGGGCCATGACGAATACTGGTCGGGCGCCCAACGAAGCAATGTAGAAGCCGCCCGTGACGCAGGCGTGAACTTGCAATTCCTCTCCGGTAACGAGGTGTACTGGCGTACCCGTTATGAGCCTTCTACCACCGGTGGAAATAATTACCGGACGTTGGTTAGCTACAAGGAAACCTGGTCCAATTCCAAGATTGATCCTTCCTCCCAGTGGACGGGCACCTGGCGTGATCCGCGTTTTGCATCTCAAGAACAAGGTGGTGGTCTTCCCGAAAACGGGTTTACTGGCACAGCCTACGTGGTGAACAGTGGAGATCTTCCGGTCACGGTGAACTCGGAAGAAGGAAAAATGCGTCTCTGGCGCGATACTTCTTTGGACAGCCAAACAGCGGGCAGCAAAACAGAACTTGCTCCGCATACCGTAGGTTATGAATCTAATGAAGACTTGCCCAACGGTTTCAGACCTCCAGGGCTCATCCATTTGTCCACTACCACCGGGGACATTCCAGAATATTTGCAAGACTTCGGCAATCAAGTCGCACCGGGGTCAACCACGCACCACACCACTTTATATATGGCATCAAGTGGAGCTTCGGTCTTCTCCGCCGGTAGTGTGCAATGGACTTGGGGACTTGATCAATGGCACGACGGTGATGGCGCGCCTGAAGATCCACGGATGCAACAGGCTCAGGTGAATCTGCTGGCGGACATGGACGCCTTGCCTGCAACGCTCATGAGCAACTTAGAGTATCCGGACGCTCCCAAAGATCTTCAAGCTCCATCGGTTCAGGTAACCTCGGCACCGGCGAGCGCGGTTTCCTTTGGCGAAATGGTCAGTGTGGAAGGCACCGCCAGTGACGCGCAAGGCCTGGTCGCTGCGGTTGAATATTCCTTTGACTCAGGACTTTCCTGGCAACTGGCCGAAGGCACCACGCAATGGTCAATCAACACTGTTCAACTCGGAACCGGTGAAAATGATCTGCTCGTCCGGGCTGTTGACGATTCTGCAAACTACTCAACAGAGCCAACCCCCGTACCTTTTGAGGTCAAGGGCCCCTATAGCGCCTTCGGCCAGCAAGAGCCTCAGATTAAGGATTCGGGCGATGATTCCTCGGTGGAGCTGGGGTTGCGGTTTACTGCCGCATCCGAGGGCTATATCACTGGGGTCAGGTACTACAAGAGCGCTGCAAATACCGGCAATCATACCGGTACGTTGTGGAGCCTGAACGGCACAGAGTTGGCGACAACCACTTTTAGCAACGAAAGCAGCACCGGCTGGCAAACCGCGTTATTCAGTGAACCTGTAGAGGCGCACGCAGGTGATGAATTTGTCGTCTCCTATTACGCACCTAACGGACACTACGCTGTGGCAATCCAAGATTTTGCCTACCGTGGAGTTGATTGGTCTGCCGTGAAGGTAGCCGGCGGTTTTGGCACACCTTCAGCGGGTCTCTACAACAGTTCTGCGGGATTCCCCACCACTGCGTGGGACCGCAGCAACTATTATGTGGATGCGGTCTTTGAAACCGGAGCGTCCATAGAACTCAGTGCTTATGCGCAGTCGCCTATCCCAACGGCCAACAGCGTCCCTGTGGCCACGTCTATAGGCGCCACGCTGTCCAAACAAAGTGATCCATCCTCGGTCAGCTTCAAGGTGCAGGATTCTTCCGGACAGGACGTTTCCGGAACCACCAGCTACGATGCGATCACTCGGCGGGCCACCTTCCAGCCGGAGGCACCACTAAGTGACGGTGGCAGCTACACGGTCACCCTGAGCGCCACAGACCTAACCGGCAATCCGGTGAACCGTGGCAATACGTGGACTTTCAACACCGTACTGCCAATACCCGCAGACCCAGCGGCTTGCCCATGCAGCCTGTACAACGACCAAGATATCCCCGCAGAACCTGTAGTGAATGACGGGAAGCCGGTGACCCTGGGTACACGGTTCTCCGCGGACACTGATGGCGTGCTCAACGGCTTAAAGTTCTATCGCTCCCCGGAGAAACTGGAGCACATACCGGATGGCTTTATTCGTCCAATGGCGACACCATTGCCCAGGTGCAGTTTCCGGATGACTCGGCCGCCGGTTGGCAGTACGCCGCTTTTGACTCGCCGGTCAGCATTCAGGCCAATACTGAATATGTGGCGGCCTACCGAAGTAATGGTATCTATCCAGTAACTCCCGGTGGGCTTGGTCAACCGTTACAGGTTGGACCACTACATACTACGAGCAATGCCGGGCACTACAGCTACGCTGAAGAATTCCCTGGATCTATGGTCTCAGCAAGCTATCTCGTAGATGTCAGTTTCACTGCTGCGGGTAGCCCTGTCAGTATCACCGAACAAACACCTGCCACGGGTGCTAATGATGTGGCGGTCGATACCGAAATTTCAGCAACCTTCAGCGAATCATTGGAACCGGGTGGTGCCTTGGAAATCAGTACTTCCCAAGGAACTATTTCTGGTAGCTCCGCCCTGGACGCATCCGGAACAACACTGATTTTCACCCCTGACGCTGACCTGCCCGAAGCCACCGTAGTGAGCGTCAAGCCCACCGGTATCGTGGGTACAGAATCTGGCGAAGCATCATTGCCTTTGTGGACGTTTAGGACGGCGGGGCAAGGCCCAGCCTTGACCACCTTCCTTGAAGATCAGCAGCCGGATCAACTGGATCCTTCCGATGACGCTCCCGTGGAGCTTGGACTAAAATTCAGTGCGCAAAAAGATATTCAGATACACGCGCTGCGCTATTACCAGGGACCTTCTGGGTTCGGTGAGCATACTGGTTCCATCTGGGATTCCACCGGGACTAAACTGGCCACGGCCACGTTTGCACAAACCTCACAGCAAGGATGGCAAACCGCCTATCTGGACAGCCCAGTGGCAATAACGCAAGGCAGTGAATTCACCATTTCCTATCAGGCCCCGTCGGGAGGCTACGTTTTTACCTCTGCAGACTTCGCCAATGGAAAGTCGAATGCTGAGCTCTCACTGACTGGTTCGAATGGGCTTTATACCTACGGCTCGGGCAGCGTCCCCGTCAGTTCATGGAATAACAGTAACTACTTCGTGGACTTGGCCTATACGGTGAGCACTCCAACGGAAACTGCCGAGCCTACGGAGTCGGCTATTCCAACCGAGTCGGCTACTCCTACCGGGCCCACCATTGCTCCTACAGATCCTGCGCAACCACTTCAGGTGACCGGATTGGTGCCGTCCGCCGAATCTTCAGGGGTCGGGACTGCTGCTGAAATTTCTGTGAGCTTCAATCAACCCATCGATGCTTCGGCAACGCTTTCGGTAGCGACGGGTGAGACCACGATTGCCGGCACCACCGCAATCAGCCCCGGTGGCACTACTTTGACATTCACCGCTACCGAGCCACTGCCCGCAGATTCGATCATCACCGTGACGCCGGCTCACATTAGCTCCCCGGGGTCACCGGTACTCGACGTCGCTGAATGGTCTTTCCGCACCGCAGCCTTGGCACCTGATGATCCTTCGGCCTGCCCCTGTGGTTTATTCAGCAATACCGATACCCCAACCGTGGCTGCAATAAACGATGGAGTGCCTGTCACGTTGGGCACTCGGTTCTCCACGGACACTGCTGGAGAAATCCTTGGATTGGAGTTCTACCGTAGCGTCGGCGAAACCGGTGCGCACAACGGTTGGCTCTACTCCACCACCGGTGAAGTGATTGCCGAGTTGGTCTTCCCAGATGTTCCAGTGTCCGGATGGCAGTATGCTGCTTTTGATGCGCCAGTACCCTTGGATCCCAACAACGAGTATGTTGCTGCCTACCGGAGTAACGGCGCCTACCCCGCTTCACCGGGCGTGCTTGGAAGTGGGTTACAGGTTGGTCCTTTGAAGACTACCGACTCCGCCGGTCACTATGGTTATAACGATGGTTTCCCTGCTTCCATGGTTTCCACCAGTTATCTCGTGGACGTGCGGTTCAAACCAGCGGCAGAACCACTACAACTCACCGACAGGTCACCGAGTGCCGGTGCCAGTGATGTCGCCGTAGACAGTGAAATCACGCTGATCTTCAATCAAGCCGTCAGTAGCGAGGCAACAATCGAAGTGAAAGTTGGTGCCACTACGGTTGACGGCACCACCACGATCTCCAACGAGAATAAGACACTGACTTTCAGTCCCTCGTCTCCACTTCCCGAAGCTAGCGTGATCACCGTGGATACAGTCAATCTCTTGGGTGTGGGCAGCACCCAAGAAGTTCTTGCTCCATGGACGTTCTCCACCGTGGGTCTCGCTACTCCCACGGTCTCATTCCTAGGGCTGGATGAAACGCCGACTGTACTGGATCCAGGAGATACCGCGGCGGTTGAATTAGGTATGCGCATGGTGGCGGAAAAAGACTTACGTCTCCACGCTCTCCGCTACTACCAAGGGCCCGGCGGCATTGGTTCGCACACCAGTACTGTGTGGGACTCCCTAGGTGCTCAGTTGGCTACGGCCAGCTTTGCATCTACCAGTAAACAAGGATGGCATACCGCCTATCTGAGCACCCCCGTGGAGGTCACGGAAGGCATGGAGTTCACCGTTTCCTACCATGCACCAAACGGTGGTTACGTACATACTCCTGCACAGTTCGCGGATGGAAAATCTAATGATGACCTGCGACTCGAAGGGGCAAATGGCGTCTTCCGCTATGGGAATAGTAGCCAACCCGGCAGGTCTTGGAACAGTACCAATTACTTTGTGGACGTACTCTACGAAGTTTCAGATGCTGACCCAACATCCGGTCTAACACCTGAACAAAGTCCGTCAGTTCAGTCGCCCAGCACAGCTGAATCCGAAGCCACTGAATCCTTACAAACAACCGTCACTGGTCCTGTAGCTACAGAACCGGTGGCCACTCCTGCTGAATCATCGGCCAGTCAGACAGCACCGAGCACGGGGTCTGCGAGTGAAGGGCCGAAGACGGTGGCACCGGCTCCCTGATCACTGATTCGCAACCAGCAGATAGTTCCGCAAGCACACTTGGTCAAAAAAGGTGTGCGGTTATTTGACGATACGTACTACCGACGGTGACCACGCATCTTTGATGAATAGTTGTGGTTGGGCGTTGGTGGTGGCCTTGATGCTGTAGACATCGCTATCGCCCACGCTGTCGGTGCGCGGCATTCCAAAGAGCAGTGTCTGCGAATCCAGCCATTCCAGCTGATCATCAAATCCTTGCTCCAGCGGGAGGAGAGTCTCTTTCTGCGTTTTTAGGTCCAGGACGGCAATATCCCAGTGCGCTAGTCCACCCTGGGCCCGGCGCTTTTTGTAAGCCACCTTGGATTGATCTGGCGCAACTGAAGGGCACTCAGCATTCTCGATGATGGAGTTCATCCGGCGCTCTTCTAAGTTCCCTTCAACCATCCATGTCTTGCCTGCGGAAGCCACAGTGGCGTAGAACTTGTTCTCAGTGGCAAAAGTTACGCCCCAGACATTGCGGTCAATGGCAGTCAGCTCCTGACCATCAATGAAAATCGAGTAGTTCTCAAGGTTTCCGAAGTCCTGCCCCTGCACAGATCTAATGACAGTCTCCGTAGAGAAACTGTCGGTGGCATAGGAATGCCCAGTGACAAATGCGGTGGTTGCTACCAAGCCTACCTCGGAAATTCGAGTTCGGCTGGGAACACCAGACAACGGCCATTCATCGATGCTATTGGCTTGCGCATCGAGGATTCTCGTTTCAAAAGTTGTCGGGATTCCGCGCTGAGTGCGCATACAGGAAATGTATTGGGCCGTCGCATCAACCCGATCACAAACTGTCTGGAACAGTTCCCTAGGACCGGCAGGATCCGCGATAGCGACCGAGGCGATCTGCCCATATCCTTGACCCATGGCTGTGTTGCGAAAGACTATCCGATTACCGTCAACCAATTTGTCGGTAACTTGCGCTGCAGAGGCCCCCGTCGTCCGTGCTTGATACCGACCGAAGGCTTGCACCGCATAGACAGTGACAGAGCCGAGTGCTAGCACTGCAATAATTGCCAGGATGAGCCACCTGATTTGAGCCGACATTCCGGCTGCCTGCCTAGTCATGAAGTCAGCGCACTTTCAGGGGCCTTGTCTTTGGATAGCAGGAGACGCCACGCCACCGGCACCAGCAGGACTAGCAGCGCCGCGACAATCAGCATGGCGGTGGTACTGCCAAGAAAAATCCACAGCACTCCAAATCCGGTAGAGGCAAACAGCCTGGCTACGGCCACCACCGTCTGTGCAGCACCGATGGCTGTAGAAGTTGTTCCATGAGGTGCCAGTTGGCCTGCCAGCGCAGCCAAAACACCATCCGTAGCTGCATAAAAAGTACCCAGAAGAGCCAGAGCACAGATGTGGAAGGGCAAGGAGTCTCCGGCCCCGGCACAAATGTATGCCAGGGCCAAGGCTAGATGACCAAGGATAAAAACTCCGGCACGGGATGTCTTATCTGCAATTCTTCCTAAGGGAACAGCAAAGCTAAGGAAGAACAGGTTGGCTCCCACAAAAAGCAGCGGGAACCACGAAGCCTCCAGCTGTCCATGTTCCATCAACGCCAGATAAACGAATCCATCACCAATGGTCAGCAATCCAAGAAAGCCGGCAACTAGCAGAAGCTTTCCCAATGGTCCACGTACCAATTCACGGAACTTCGGCCTCGGGACACCACTGGTTTTTTCTTCACTGTTCTCTTCGGCGTCTTCTTGCTGGATAAGCTTCCGGTTGGGCACCAACAGTGCCAAGACCGCGACGCCTGATACGGCGGCGGCCAACGACACCACGAAGACCATCCGGTAGTCCCCCGGTACCAGCATGAGTACCGCGAAAGCTAGGAGCGGACCGATGGTGGCACCCACCGTATCTAACAGCCTGTGGACCCCGAATGACCGTGCTAAATGCTCAGGTTGCGAAGCTTGATGAATCATTGCGTCACGCGGTGCTGTACGGATCCCCTTACCAATGCGGTCTAGGCCAATGACCGCAAGGATGCCACCAAATCCTGTGGCAAATAACAATCCGATTCGAGCTGCCATAGACAGCCCGTACCCTGCTACGGCAATCGGTTTCGGTTTGTTGCTTCGATCAGCCGCATACCCTGCTCCAATGCGCACCAGCGAACTGATTGACTGATTCATTCCCTCAAAGAATCCATAGGCCACCATGGATAGACCTAGCGCACCAGTTATATAAAGTGGCAAGACTGCAGCCACCGACTCTGAGGAAATATCGGTCAGCATACTGACTATTCCCAGAGCAATAACCGTCGGTGAGGCTATGAACGCTACCGTTTTTGCACGGTCGGCACCGGAGGCTTTGCGCGAGGTCCAGTCCGAGAGGCTCAGATACACTCGCTACTCCTGAATTTCAAAAACTCCGGCAGCAACGATTGATGTTGCCCCGGTAGGTAGTTGGCGAATCGTCACCGTGGTGGAGTCCTCCCCGAAGGATCCCAGCAACTGGGTGACGCCCTCGGCCGGTTCACTCTGGGCTGTCAGCCACTGTTGCTGCTCGAAGTGCTCAGAATAGAAGGAAAGAACTTCTTCTACACTCGCATTGCTACGCCCTTCAACGCCGACAAAAACCAGTTTTTCTTGCTTCTCTACCGAAGACTGAACGATAGTCGTCGATTTTGGCACCGGTACCGCGTCTTTTGGAAATTCTTTGGTCAGCTTGCCGGTGGCCACACCAGTTTGTGGGACCTTCGTCAGTACCGGCTCACGTTTCGGTGTATCAGGCAGCTTAAACTGCGAGGCCTCGGGCTGTTCAGGTACTTCTAGCCGTGATTCCGAGCCACTAGGTTTCGGGTCCCAACTTGGACGGGTCGCTTCGGCTGTGGGTTCGGATGACGTTTTCTCTTCTTCAGTCGTTTGTTTCTTCTGCTCAGAATCCTTGCCCGTTTCAGACGGGCTCGACGAGGATTTCGCAGACGTGGCTGAAGAAGCCGAGGGGGACGTGGCCATGGGACTTTGTGCAGTTTCCGCGGACAAGTCAGCGCTAGGAGTCCGCCCGCCAAAATCTAGGGCGAGCGCGACTACCAGCACTACTGCGGCGGCACCGAGCACTATGGACACAAGTATCTTGGTTTTCATATTTTCCCCCTTAGTTATCTTGTTCCCCCAAGAACACGAGATAACCCGCTCATTAGGCTATACCTCGGCCCCTTGAGATATAAGCGAAAATAGCCCAGCGACGTACTCGGTATTTACTTGGCATGGTTAGGGTCAGCAGAGAGTTGCGCTCTTCTTCTTCCTTGATCAACTTTTCTCGCTGGACACAGAACTATGCTCGGAAGAAGAGGCATACGGCATTGGGGTCCGTAGGCTCAACGGTTCGTGGTGAACCGAATTTTTTGGGGAAATTCATGACTCACATCGAGCAAAGCGCCGATGTGTCGCCTTTGGCGACCATTGGCAATGAGAGCAGCATTTGGCACCTGGCACAGGTTCGCGAAGGAGCTGTTCTCGGAAAAAACTGCAACATTGGACGAGGCGCTTACATTGGTCCCGATGTTGTGTTGGGTGATAACTGCAAGGTGCAAAATTATGCGTTGCTCTATGAGCCCGCATCGCTAGCAGATGGGGTGTTCATCGGACCCGCCGCGGTACTGACCAATGATCTCTTTCCACGCGCCATTAATCCCGATGGGACTCGCAAGGGAAATGATGACTGGGAGGCAGTTGCAGTCACCATAGGCCAGGGCGCGTCCATCGGAGCGCGTGCAGTGTGCATCGCACCGCTGCATATCGGAGCGTGGGCCATGGTGGCCGCCGGCGCCGTAGTCAACCGTGATGTCCCGGCGCATGCGCTGGTAGTAGGCGTTCCGGCACGGCAGATTGGCTGGGTAGGCACCGCCGGACACCGGTTGCAATTCACTGATGGTGCGTGGCAGTGCCCTGCCACCGGTGAACGTTATGACCAGCTCGGCTCCGAATTCTCGGTTCCGGTCTAACTGACCGCAGTTATCACTCGTACTTTCCACCATTCTCGGACCAGTCGTGTCATCGACTGGGCTTGATGGTGCTGATCACTTCGTTGAAGGAAAATCATGTCTGCCACAATCAAACGCGTGGAGCTGGCCGGAATAACGGTGGATCTGCTCACCCAAACGGACGCCATCGACAAAATCATCGGGCACGCACACCAAGCCAAGCAATCGCCGGAGTCCAAGCTGCCACCGTTATCGGTAGTTTCAGCAAATCTGGACCATCTCGTGCAGTTTGGCCATGGAAGCCGGTGGCAAGGAGTCTTGGGCGACTCCCTACATCCCAGCCGGCCGCTACGCGATTTACCGGAGGCACCCTCTGCCTTTGATGCACCACCAATGTCATGGCTGAATCTCATCGATGGGGCGCCATTGGTCTTGCGCGCCAGACAATTGACTGGAAAGCTGTGGCCCAGGCTCGCTGGAAGCGATTTGATTGGCCCCATCTTGGACGATGCCGAAATTCATGGACTACGTGTGGGATTCCTCGGCGGCCAGCCTAAAATTCAAGCCGAGCTTGCCACACAGCTAGCAGAGCAACGGCCCAATCTGCACGTCTCCGGATTCTGGGCGCCGGAACGCAACGAGATTGAAAACGAAGCTCTCTCGATGCAATTAGCTAGCGCCATTCGTGAAAGCAACACCGACATTCTAGTAGTCGGACTGGGCAAGCCACGCCAAGAACTATGGATGGCATCTTACGGATCATTGACCGGGGCTAGCGTGCTTCTAGCTTTTGGCGCGGTGGTAGATTTCCTGGCCGGAACCGTGCAACGTGCGCCGCAATGGGTGGCTACTACCGGACTTGAATGGGCATGGAGACTTAGCCTTGAGCCTCGCCGACTAGCACAGCGCTACCTCGTGGATGACCCTCCGGGATTGCTGACACTACAGCGAGAAAGCCGGGTCATCTCCAATACCCAGACCAGTCCCCTAGTGCAAAAACCTGCACGCAAGTTCCCGAAATTGCTGCCTCCTAGTGACGGAAGATTTGTAACAGGGAAAACCCCGGTAGATGTTTCCGTCATCGTCGTCACCTACAACAATGCCGACTCGGTTGAGAAGCTGATTTCCTCGCTACGTGCTGAGGCCTCAGAACTACGTCTGCGGGTCATAATGGCAGATAACGGTTCAGCGGACACTACGGTACAACAGCTGGAAAAGCACAAGGATGTCATCGTGCTTCCTACCGGATCCAACCTTGGGTATGCCGGCGGTATCAACGCCGCGAGGCCATATACCGGCGACTGCGAAGCGGTGCTGATCCTCAATCCAGATCTTTTTGTTGGTCCAGGATCCATCCAACGACTGCTCAACAGAATGTGGATCTCTGAGGCAGGGATTGTTGTCCCACGGCTCCTCGAAGAAGACGGAACCACCTACACGTCCTTGCGTCGTGAGCCCACAGTGCTCCGTGCCGCTGGGGACGCGCTTTTCGGCGAGCGCGTCTCGCGACGCCCCGGATGGGGTTCTGAAATTGAATACAATCTGGAAAGCTACGCCCATCCGCATCAAATTGATTGGGCCACCGGAGCGGCACTGCTCATCAACTCAGCACTGGCCCAAGAACTTGGTCCCTGGGACGAGCAGTTCTTCCTCTACTCGGAAGAAACTGACTACTTTAAGCGGGCCAGGCAGGCCGGAGCCTCAATCTGGTATGAGCCAGAGTCATCGATGACTCATCAGATGGGAGGATCCGGGGCGTCGGTGCAGCTGGAGACCCTCATGGCGGTGAACCGCATCAGGTATGCCCGTAAGCAGCTGCCAGCGCGCACCGCCACGATATTCCAGAGCGCCGTCATTGGACGCGAAGTCTTGCGCTCTTGGAAGCCACAACGCGGTGGCGTGTGGCGTGCTGTAGCCGTTGAAAGCTCATGGCCAACCCTGCCCGCGGCCACCCACGGCCCTCAACCTCATGATGGTTTTCCCTTCGGTGCGGTCATTATCCCTGCGCATAATGAGGCAGCGGTCATTGCTCAGACCTTGACTCCCCTACAGTCACTTGCTGAGCGAGGACTGGTCCAGGTCATTGTCTCGTGCAATGGGTGTACCGATGACACAACACAGATTGCTCGGAGCTTTTCCGGGATACAAGTCATTGAGACAACTACGCCGTCAAAGGTGGCGGCATTAAATGCCGCGGAAGAAATAGCCAAAGGATATCCAAGACTGTATTTGGATGCGGATATCATCATCACGGCATCAGCTCTAAGAATGGTCTTTGAGTACCTCAGCCAACCCGGCGTGCTGTCGGCAAGGCCAGCATTTACCTATGACACTTCCGGAGCTTCTAACACCGTGAGGGCTTTCTACCGTGCACGGCGCCGTTTACCAGGTACTAACAACGCACTGTGGGGTGCCGGGGCCTACGGCCTAAGCCGAACTGGACGTGCACGATTCATACAGTTCCCCGCGGTAGTCGCCGATGATCTCTTTATTGATCAGCTGTTCGGGGATGATGAGAAAACGGTGCTCCCCACCATTCCTGTGCAGGTCAAAACCCCGCGTACTCTCGGTTCACTGCTTGCCATACTGCGCAGGAACTACCGGGGACAGCAAGAACTTTTGCGCCAAGACCAAGCGACGTCTACCACGCGGTCAACATTTGGACAGTTGACGAGGTCAATTTCGGGGCCAGTCTCTGCCTGGGATGCGCTGGTATATGCCGGGATGGTTACCTTGGCCCGAGGTAGAAAGAACTCTATCGCCACTAGCGTGGGTACTATCTGGGAACGAGACGATTCAAGCCGTCAGGCGGCATAGTCGCTTGGAAAAGCTGACTGTGTGATCCACACATAACTGGCTTCGCTTGAATCGTCCGCTGACAATGCAACGCTGGAAATAAGATCCGCTACTGGTAAATATAGTTTGCGAACTCCGGCATCCGCGGGTTGTCCCAACCTATATTTCGTTACATCCCGTTGTAGTACTCGGCACTAGTTCATCTCTTCGGATTCTGCGTGGCACATCGTCGTAGAGTTAAACCTCCCGAAGCAATGAATCCTCGATCCGAGTCCGGTTGTAAGTATCCGGCTCATTATTTGGCAGCACAGTTGGTGATGGGCATCTTGTAGACATGGATGGCGCTTCCGTCGGCAAAGTCGTCGGCGAAGGCTCCCTCTGTTGCGTGAAGGGTTCTGTTTTCATTGAGCACTTCTACGTCAGTTGAACCCACACATTGCAGGTTGAATGATGCAGTCTGCTTAGTGGCCTGCGCTGACCCGGCAAGTACGTAAAAGTGATTCTCATAGACTTTCACTCTAACGTTGACGGCGCCCTCGGCGCTGAGTATCCCCTCGGCGGTATCCGAATTCAGTACCGGAGCCAAAAGTGAAACTTGGTTGTTAATCCGTGCAACGGCGGTGCTACTTTCCTCGTCGCAGTCACGCAGGACGTGTTGCGAGGCGCACTGTCCAGAAAAACTGTGGTTGAAATAGACGATGCCACGTGCCCCCGCGATGAGGCTCTGCCACACTGCTGCGCGGATTTGTGTTGGGGTTACCGTCGGTAGTTTCTCGTCGCTAAAGGGTCGACCCAACTCTACAAACCCCCAAACAGGTTTACTGCCCGCAGGCTGAATGTAATCGCGGATTTGTTTCACCGTATGTCCATAATTGGCCGCTAGCCGGCATTCGGACTCAGTCAAATCACGAGGTTCTTCAAAGCGTGTTCCGCCCTCGGTTTTGTCACAAATATTGGGATCGGTATACCAGTAGTTATCAGCAGATACCACGTCAGCATAAGTACTGGTGAAGTGAGTTCCTACCTCGTCATCACCCCAGAAAGTCACGCCTTTACCAAAGTTCGCGTAGACCATTGCCCCTGCTGGAGCTTTCGCTAAAGTTTCCTCCAGCACCGTGTAACCGCACCGGCTCTCTTCTGGCTCGCAGATGGGAGCCTCTCCTGGCCATGCTCCTGTCCATACTCCCTCTCCGGATTTCCCCACATGTCTACTTCGTCGGGAAGAACGAAACCGTTGAGGCTACTTTGAGGCGTGCTGCTCAGTACATATGATCCGGCGTCATGGGCAAACGTCGGATTGGATTCAGTGGTTAGTTCAACATAGGTGTTGATGCCAAAGGAGCGATCAGTCACCGCATCTTGTGCGTCCATAAGGCTTTCATGCCACACCGCAACCGGAAAATAATTCGGGTCATCTGGTAAGGGGTTCGCAAATTGAGCATAGTAAGCGGACCCACCATCATTAGCGGTGGTCTCGAAAGTTTGTTCTGTGACTCCCACTGCATTCGTGCATCCTGCCAAAAGAGAGCCGGCCACAATGATGGTACCTAGCTTGCCTGCTGGACGTAGTTCTAAGTCCACTTTGTGCAATGTCTTCGTCATGACTGGCCTGTCTTTCGGAGAACTAATTCGTGTGCTGTCGCGGCGGCCATAATGGTCAGGAACCCCAATAAAAGAAGTGCCCATTTGGCGCGTGACTGTATCTGAACGGGAACCACTTCTTCGGGGTAAACATCGGTAATAATATGTGCGCTACGTTTCACGTTCATTTGTTGTTGCGGTTCTTGGGCGAGAGCGGTCAGTTCTGTCATCGTTTGCTCCATGGTTGATGACACCTCTTGAGCTGAAGAGCCAAGCACCTCAACGGTGATCGTTGCTTCTCTCTGATACGTCTGCCACTGCCCCCCAGCGTTAGGTACACGCACCAGTTCCCCACTGTGCACGCCCGTACCGTAAATGGGAGCAGAGACTGGTTCGATAGTCGATGGCCCATGTATTCCGGTGTACGTTTCTTTCACCAAAGCGGCAAAAGGAATCAGATCCCGGGCATCGGTGCGAAGGGAATTTCCTCCTACCGCGCTGGATGGCGGCAGGAACACCAAATCCTGTTGCGTCCAATAAGTGCTAGGTGCTTGCCTGATTACTTGGGCAATGGGCAGTGCGAGTAGTACCACTAGCACGGCAACAGAGGCAGCGAGTATCCGCGATTTTTTATTGCCAATGCTAGGAACCGAAATCTTCGGATTCAGGCGTTCAGAATCCTTGGACAATCTCCAATATGCCGCGCTCATCCCCAACACGAGGAAAAGAACGCCTGGCGCCTGCGGGAATGAGAAACTGTCGAAGAATGCCATGAGTGTGGCGCTGGAAATTATCGACGCGGCCAGTCCCACACCCAAATGACTATCTAACGAATCCTCACCGGCGGTTCTACCTGCAATGGCGCAATAGACTCCTGTAACCAGCAGCGCCAAAAACGCCAGCGTTCCGACGATGCCTATTTCCAAAACCAGTAACAGCAACTGGTTATCGAGTATCCGGTAGCTAGGCAAGAAGGTACCAAAACCACGTCCGAAGAGTCGATTAGTAGCAAATACTTGAAAAGCGAAGTCCCAGCTTCCGGTCCTAGAATCCACACTGGAATCCCCGCCCTCAAACATTTCCATGATGGCACGTAAGACCGAAGGAAGCGCGGTCATCACCGCGCCGGCTCCTGCAATACCTAGCGCCACGACTCTGCGGCGCAAACGCGCATCCCAGAAGGGCATCATCGCTAGTATCCCCAACACCAAGCCGACGAGCGCGGAGCGCGTCAAGGAAATAAATGAAACGCCCACGAGTGCAGCCACCGGAACAAACCGTCGGAGGAAACCACACTTCCGATCCCCAATGCATAAGGCAATAGCCAATGGCACCATGCTGCTGACAACTGCCGCGAACTCGAGGGCATGCCGTGCAGTTCCCCGGGGGCGCATGAATCCGCTACGCATATCGATGCCAGCGTCAACGCTTGCCAAACCAGGCGTTGGGAATCGATCGATGAGTACCGAGCCGCTAAGGAATTGGTACAAGCCCAGTGCCGCCACCACAGCACCTAGCAGAACAAGACGTCTGCATAATACGGCCAATCTTTCCTTGGACTGAATTCCGTCGGCGGCAACGAAGAAGGCGCCGGCAAACCCGGCCAAGCGCAAGATGCCCATATCTGCAGCATTCTGGTCTGGCTGTGGCAGATGGGAAGAGGCAGCGACGACCTCGCTGATCATCACGGCCGCGGCAAATGCTAAAAAGGTGAGGTACACCGGATTTGAGAACTTGACTCGATTTGCAAGGCGGGTTCGATACCAGAGCCACCAGACCATTAACGCTATTGACAGCAGGACGGCCGGTGTTCCGGCACCGCCTAACTGCGCGATAGTTCTGTCGCTGGGGACGAGTAGCAACACCACGGCGTAGACCGTCAGCCCGGTCACTGCATCTGCTTGGGCTGGTGCCCGTTGTGGCAACGGTACCAATCTACGATGTTCCGAGGACTTGAGCATTTCTCAAGTTCCGTTAGCGAATCGTACAGGCTGAACGGTCAGCCTAGCTTCGGTGGTTTCAAGACGTGCAGCTACGTCGGGTAGAGACTGATTCGGCTCCGCGGAGCCATTGCCATCGTGTTTGTCATCCGATTTCCGGCGCTTGTTTTTCGGCTTCCGTTTAGCTAAAAACTTGTCCAGTGCGGCAACAAATAAAACCGTGGCAACAGACCCGCCGCCAGCGGCTACCGCCATAAGTTGCAGCTGGCGCTTGTTCTCGGTTTCGGCTTCGTGCGTCTGAGCCAGAGTCATTGTGCCGATCTTGGCGTCCGCTGGTACCTTCAGTTCGTCCTGCAACGCATTCAAGGTAATGGGAACTTGAGAAGTCACCTTTTCTACCAGAGTTATTGCTTGGCTATCTGTGGGCGCTGCCACTGATATTTGGATAATTGGCCCGGTTGAAGTGGCATCTTGTTCAAGAGTGAATGATTGATCAGGATTAGATCCAATAACTTCCTCTTGTGAAGCCGCCGAATTCATTGTTATAACTAAGACATTGAGTGCTTGGCCAAGTCCCCCAAGGTACAGGTACGGATTATCGCCATCCTTGACCGACTTTTCCGGTGGCAATAACACCACCGTTGATGTTGCGCTGTAGGTCACCGGCGTGACGGTGTAAGCTCCGTACACTCCGGCCGCTGTCAAAATAGCTCCGAGCACGACGATGTACCACCGGCGCAAAAGACTTCGAAGCATGTCGCTTAAAACCATTTTTCCCCCAAAAAATGTCACAAAAGTGACTCCCCCAGTGATGCCACGACTATTGCGTACCAAGTCCCCCTTAGTTCGCCATAAGGACAACAATCCTCATGTTACGTGATTGGCATCTCCTTTAGAGTTGATAATTCGATTAAATCTATGGCTCGTTGCTCCCACGAGTGTCTGGCGGCAAAAGCTCGGCGTTCTGAGATCTCCGAATCCAACGTGGGATGGGCGATACGCTGCCGGAGTATGTCGATGACCTCGCCATTTGTGTTTCCTATCGCCACATGTTCGGTGTCCAGCCAGTGTGAGGAAGGGAGATTTGTCGATACCACAAATAGCCCTGCCGCCAAGTAGTCCAGGGTCTTCAATGGGAAGCTAGCTTTGTTAAATTTCGAATCTGTATAGGGTGTAAGACCGATCCGGCACCCAGCCAAAAATTCCGGAACTCGCGTGGGCGGAATTTCACCTACCCACTGCACATCGGGAGATTCCAGGAATTTCCGCATACGCGTAGCCCACTGCGCGTTGTTACTTTTCAGCGGTCCAGCAACCCGAAGCTTCAATCCTTGATCTCGAATCTCTTCAAGCAGCCCAACGTCTAGGCGTTCGTTGAGCTGTCCCAACACCGCGATCACCGGTTGGCGGTCGCCAGCACTCAGTTCGGAGATCTTACAGCCGTTTGGCAGCAATTGAGTTACGTGCTTCGATTGCTGTTGGTCAATTAGGGTAGCCAGATGCGGTGAGACGGCAAAAACTTTGTCGGCAACGGCCAGGTTCTCGGTCAAGCGTTTGGAAACACTGCCAGCGGGCAGCCCCATAAGCTGCTCGCCAGCAACCCAATCATCGGTCACGTAGAGGTATTTCGTACCTGATATCTCGGCAGGGAAGCTTGCACTGGCAGACGAGTGAATGATCAGACGCGCTCCCGATGGGATGGTACTTGCACCCCTCAGTAGGGTGCGTATGGTGAGTTTGTCGTAGATTTTACGCAGTTGCGGATAGCGCACGCCGAACGGAACGAAAGTCTGAATCCGAGTTATTTTTCCTGTGACCTGGTCGCGGGAAGTTCCGAGAAGTTTCGCTGGTCTAGGGCCATCCGCGGTAAGGGATGATTTCAGCGTTCGCGGCGGATCCACCCAAATCACTTCAGTCTGGGCGGACAAAGCCGTCGCCAACATGTGATCGGTGCCCTTGACATCGTCCCAATAGGTGCCGGCAAGGTACATCACTTGCTGGATTGCATTGCCCGGGCGGCGAGGGCCAAATCTTGCATTCACGGTATTGCTGTTAAAGTCGTCAATCACGGTTTTGCGCCACAGTTTCTGGCGTAAGCGAGCCAGTTTGTATTTTGTGAATTCCCAGGCAGCAAGACTCCAACTACCTAGTTCATTCCCCGTCCGAATGTGATGCGAAAGCTCAGCCAGGTAGAGCTCATCCAGCGTTCGGGACAAACTCCCCAAGGAATATCTAGCGTCCACCAGTTCCCGACCAAAATCTCCGAGTATGCTCTGTCGATCTCTGGAGTCAAGTAGTGGCAACAAAATCGATTTGAGACGTTCGGCACCGCCGTGGTCATCAGAACCAACTCCGTACCACCCTTGCCAGAAAAATTCATCCACCGAATCAGGCTCCAGCAGCTTCCAATAACCTTTCTCCCCCTGAACAATCAGTGGCTTAGCGAAGGCCATAGCACGCAGTGCAGAGCCACCCATACCCAAGGCAACGTCAGCGGCAGCGTAGGCACCGCGCGGATCTGCCATTTTCCCGGTAAGCACAATACTCCCGGGGTATCTCAGGTTGACTTGTTCGGCACGTTCACGAACGGTCCCCGCGGACGAGCCACCGCCAACTATTGCTAAACAGATAGGACGCTCGTCAGCAATTAGTGCAGTTGTATCGATGGCCGAAAGAATTCCCTCAAGTTTCAGCTCAGGTACGAGCCGTGAAACCACGACGACTAATGGCACGTCAGGGTTGATCGAATATTGGGTGCGGAATTCTTGCCCTAGTTGTTGGTTCACATTGTTCTTGTGAACGTCCACCGGCGGCTCTAAGAGCGAAACACGGTTGAAGCCACGCGTTTTCCGCTCGGCCTGAATTTGCTCGGTACCTACCGTCAGTGGAACAGTTCGAGGGATGAAATCAGCCACGGCCATCGACATGACGGTGGCGATGCTTTTTGCCTGTTTCAGGCCAAGAGCCGCCAGGGCGCACTCTAATGCAGGAGGCCATTCAAATCCATGCAGAATGTCAATCTGACGCTCGAGAACTAGCCGTCGTAAATCTGCAACGATAGCAGGAGTCGGCCTAAACCGTGGTCTTGGTGACTGAATAAATTCAAGGCCCAGCTCAAGCACTTTTTGTACCAATTCCCCTTCCAGCCGTAAACGATGACTTCATGGCCACGCTCACGCAACGCGCCGGCTAGTTCAATGGCGTTGAGCTGGCTGCCTCCCATGGACAGATCGTGGGGGTAAATCAGGATCCTCATATGCTCGTTTCCAAACTCTCAGTACGTGAAATTTTGCGGATCTGCCCGACTTCATTGCGGCAGTTCACTAGCAGCAATGCCATGATCAGCAAGCTCCACATGCCGGCAATGGACAATGCAAGGAGCGGCAACGTGATGAAGTTGGTAGCCAGAGAACATCCGGCCCATACGAAACCGCCAGCTAGAAGCGGAAGGTACAGTTGTCGCAGTATTGTGCCAATCCCTACCCCTCCACCGCGCAGCTGCCACAGGTATACCGGTAAGAGGATCACCACGGACACTACCGCGTAGGCGCAAGCTACTCCGACCATGCCTGCAAGCATCGCACCAATCCATAGCGCAGGAATCAGCACACCGAGTCCTACTAGCTGAATGATCAGAACATTTTTGGTTCGTCCCACCACCACCAGATAGTCATAGACCAGCTCGTTATAGACCTTGGACAGGGCCGCGATGACCAGCCAGCTCAGGATTTGCGCGGCTGGAATCCACGGTTCGCCGTAGACAAATATGATCAACGGGTGCGCAACCGCTGATATCGCAAGAAAAGCGGGGATGGTTGCGCTGGCTAAAACCTTAGACAAACTGGTGATGGCTTGCCGCAGTCGTATCTGATCATGTTGTATGGCAGAAAATGCCGCGGGTGCCACTCGGCGTAGTGGTTGCGAAATGATGTTCAGAGGCCAGCTCGAAAGATTAAACGCCAGGACATAAAAACCTAATGCGACACTTCCCAGCGTCGCACCTACGACTAGTTGATCCGCATATCCGACGGCAAAAACGATGACGCTAGATCCGGCTAGGGGCAAGCCGAATTTAATCAATTCCAGGGCATGGTTCCGATTCCAGCCAAATCGGTATTTCAGCGGTGAGGTTTTCAAAAACATTACCGCCGAAATCAGACCACCCGCTAACCGTCCTATGGCCAAAGCCATTGCGCCTAAGCCCACAAGTGCCAATACGACCGAGAGGATTGCCCCAACCCACACGTTGACTTGATCAATGACCATGCGCGTACGTTCTTCAAACGCACGTTGAAGCAAGGCGGCGGGACCTGCCACAAGTCCATTGAGCAGCACGGAAAGGATCAGAATTCTAACTACACCCGTCGCTTCAGGCTCTCCCATGAGTTCGGTGAAGCGCGGTGCTGCAAACCATGAGATCGTGCAGAATACTGCGCTGCCAACAACGGAGAGCGTATTGACTGTCGAAGCAATAAGTGCCGGATCCGAAGGCCACCGGACTATAGCAAGGCTGACGCCGAGCTCATTAAAACTAAGTACCGCCATGAGTGCGACAAGTGCAATAGCAAAAGTACCAAATTGCTCTGGACCCAATACTCTAGCTAGGACAATACCGATGCCAAGAGTTCCGAGCCTTGAAACTAGGGTATTGGCCAGGCTCCAGCTAAAGGCATTACCGGCGGAATTCGAAGCGCCCGTCGACCTTGTCCGCTTCCCGAGAATGCGCATTGGATCACAGCACCGAAATCAGCACATCTGCGACTCGCAGTTGTTGCTCTTCGGTGATGTGCGGGTACAGCGGTAGGGATAGGATTCTGCCGGCAGCGCGCTCGGCGACAGGAAAATCTCCTGCCTTGTATCCCAGGTGTGCGAAGGCTTGGGTCAGGTGGACTGGATGCGGGTAATGGATTCCGGCGCCAATACCTGCAGCGTTGAGTTCCGCCACCACGCGGTCGCGGTCTAGAACTTGTACAACGTACAGGTGCCACACGTCGTGGTTCCCCATGGCCTGTTGTGGCAGGATGACTCCCTCAACCCCGGCCAGGAGTTCATTATACCGAGCAGCTGCTTGGCGGCGCAGTTCATTCCAACGGGCTAAGTGTTCCAGCTTGGCGCTGAGCACCACCGCTTGCACCGCATCCATCCGCGAGTTGCGTCCCACGATCTCGTGTACGTATTTAGTGCGGCTGCCGTGAGCCGAGAGCAACCTTACCCGGGTTGCCAGTTGTTCATTACTAGTCAGCACTGCTCCGGCATCCCCTGCAGCACCCAGATTTTTGCCCGGGTAGAAGCTGGTTCCGGCAATGTCCCCCAAGGTCCCGGCGTTACGTCCGTGGCGGGTGGCGCCCTGTGCTTGGGCCGCATCTTCAATGATCACCGCGCCGCACGCGCGGGCAATGGGCGATAATTCTTCAATAAATGCGGTTTGTCCGTAAAGATGCACGGGCATGATGGCTTTGGTCTTTTCGGTAACAGCTTCTGCTACCGCCAACGGATCAATCAGCAGGTATTCGGGATCAACATCCACCAAGACAACAGTCGCGCCGGTCAGGCTGACCGCTTCAGCGGTGGCAATGAAGGTATTCGCTGGAAGAATCACTTCATCACCCGGCCCAATCCCGCTGGCGCGAAGCGCCAACTCCAAGGCATCGGTGCCGTTCCCCACCCCAACGCAGTGTCCAGAGCCCAAGAAACTTGCATAACTTTGCTCAAAGTCGGTGACCGCTGCTCCCCCAATGAAGGCGGTATTCTCAAAGATTTGTGCCAGTGATTCATTAACCTGCTGCTGCACTTCACGTTGCTGCGCTCGCAGGTCCACCAGCGGAATCTGCGTCTGGGTACTCATAGTCTTGTTACTCATGCTCTAGGCCCTGTCGATTCAAGATTTGATGAAGAAATGATCTGTCGGGCGGGGTTTCCTGCCCAGGTCTGCTCCGCTGGGACATCGTGCAGCAATGCTGATCCCATGCCGATGACCGCACCGGCACCAATCTGCACGTCTTCACGCACCGCCGCATTAGTTCCGACGTAGGCCCGATGACCCACCGTGACCCGGCCTGCCAGTTTTGCGCCGGCCGCCAGCGTGCAAAAGTCCTCAAGCACGTTGTCATGTGTCAGCACTACCTGGGGCATGAGCACCGTGTGCCGTCCCACCCAGATATCGCAGGTCGCCACGCAGTCGGCGAGGATGATACTTCCGCATCCCACGCTCACCGAACTTCCAAGTACTGCCGTGCTGTGGATGTGCGTTGCATAGCGAGAATCATCCAGGCCCAGCCGGCTCACAATAGCTGCCCGACTGCTTCCCTTCCCTGCACAGATCAATAGCTTTTCGCTACGCTCTTTGGCTATTTCCAGTCCCCCAAGAACTCGAACCTTGCCAATGAGCGTTCCGTGCAATGCAGTGTTGTCATCAAGCAGTCCAATGACCTCATGGTCACCGGTCTGCTCAATGGATGCGATGGTTTCTCGGGCCAATCCGCTGGCCGCCACAAGCAGTATTTTCGACATTTCACTCACCGCCGGTGGCGGCAAGCACGTTGGCCAGCACACTGGTGATCACACGATCCTGCTCATGCTCTTCCAATTGGTGGTAAAGCGGCAGAATCAACGTGTTTGCCGTCAGATGTTCGGTTGCCGGCAGGGCAGCGACAATTCCAGAATGACCTGCATAGGCCGATTGCAGATGCGAGGCCATAATGCCACGTCGGGCCGAAATATCGTCTTCGGCAAGCCGCTCAAGTAGTGCCTCACGGTCCGCCCCAAATTCTGGTCCAATCTCAATCCAGAATGATTGGAAGTTTGAGGTTCCATACTCAGGATCTGCAACGCACCGCAGTCCCGGCACATTGGCAAACGCTCGCTGGTACCGGGATGCCAAGTACCGGCGGCGAGCCACCATGGTGTCCAGCTTCTCCAACTGAACTAGGCCAAGGGCAGCCTGCAAATCCGTCATGCGGAAGTTGTAGCCAATTTCCTTGTAACTTTCAGCTGGTGCCAGTGTGGAGTTGTGACGATCGGCAGCAGAGACATCCATTGAATGTTCACGTAACTGACGCGCACGTTGGGCCCACTGCAGGTTGTTGGTGGTGAGCATGCCACCTTCGCCAGTGGTCAAGAGCTTGCGTGGATGGAACGACCACGCGGACACGTCCGCGCCGGCTCCTACCGCAGCTCCACGATAAGTTGACCCTGCGCCGCAGGCGGCGTCTTCAATGAGGACCAGATCCAACTCATCACAAAGCTCACGCAACGGCTGAAGATCCAGCGGCATACCGCCCTGGTCCACCACAATGATGGCAGTAGTTTTCTCAGTCAGTACCGCACGGACTGTCTGCGCTGTGACGTTCCCGGTCAATTCCTCAACATCCGCGAACACCGGACGGGCACCAACATAAGTCGGTGCGTTAGCGGTGGCCACGAAGGAAAACGAAGGCACGATGACATCATCTCCAGCTCCCACCCCGGCAACCAACAAGGCCAAGTGCAAAGCGGTGGTGCAACTGGACGTTGCCACCGCGTAATCCACCTGTTGATGCGCGGCGAAAGCTTCTTCAAAAGCTGCGGTCCGCGGCCCCTGCGCTACCCATCCTGAGGCAATTACCTCGGCGACCGCGTCGGTCTCGGCTTGTCCCAGCCAAGGTTTCATCACACTAATGCGATTCATGATTCTTTTCCCCCAAAAAATCAGTATCTGCTTATTTGTTTGCGCCGATGGGCGTGGCTAAGGCACGTCCGGCGGCAACTTCTTCACGCAATGGTTTCCACCACTCAACGAGTGTGCGCAGTCCTTCTTCTAACCCGATACTGGCCTCGAACCCCAGGTCTTTACGCGCTGCGCTGGTGTCAGCCAGGCGCCGCACCACTGAGTTCACGGATCGTTCTGGCCCGTATTCGATACTCAAATTCGAATCCATGACGCGCAATAGGCTGTGAGCCAACTCTTTGAGACTGGTTTCGGTGCCACTGGCGATGTTGTAGACCCCTTCGGTGACCGGGCTACTGGCTGCCAAGAGATTCGCCCGGGCGATGTCTTGTGACACCACGAAGTCCATGGTTTGTGAACCATCACCAAAAATCAGTGGCGGCAGGCCATCGGCGATGCGTTCCATCCAGCGCACCAGCACCTCGGTATAGGCGCCGTGAACATCCATTCGCGGGCCATAAACATTGAAGTAGCGCAGCATCACGTAGTCCAGGCCATACATGGCGCGGAAGGACTTAAACAGTCCCTCGTTGAAAGTCTTCGCAGCTCCGTACAGGGTGTCGTTGTTATAGGGATGGTGGCGTTCAGTGGTGGGAAATTCCTCGGCCATGCCGTACACCGAGGCGCTGGAGGCGGCCACAATCTTGGGCACCCCGGCTTCCACCGCTGCTTCGAGCACATTGAAGGTGCCGTTGACCATGACATCCAAGGCCAGCCGCGGTTCCTCGGCGCACTGGGTGATGCGGATGGCCGCCTGGTGGAAGACTATGTCCTTGCCCTCCATCACTTCGCGGACCATCGCCCGGTCGGTGATGTCCCCGACGTACAGGGTGACCCGTCCGGTGGCCAGGGCATCAGCGAGGTTGCTGCGCCGGCCGCGGACCAGGTTGTCCAGCACGTCCACATGGGCTGCTCCCGCGGCCAGCAGCTGGTCGACGATTTCCGAGCCGATGGTGCCCGCACCACCGGTGACCAGGAATCGTCCGCCTGCGAGGTTCTTGATATTTTCGTTCATCGTGCATTCTCCATTGCTGCTGTGCTGTGGTCGGTGGACAGGGTGGCCGCCGCGGCGGCCCGGCTGCGATCGGCGTGCTCAAGGACCTTGAGCACCCGCAGGGCCGAGGGCCCATCTGTGGGTGCCGGGCGTGCGCCGCGAATGCTGGCCGCGAATTCGGAAACCATCAGGCCCAGCGGCTCGAATTCGGAGAGGGCCGGAGACCATGTATCGCCTAGGCGATAGGAAATCGTGGCCCCCTTGCGGTCTTCTGCATCGGCGCGCATCATTTCCTGGCGTTCCAGATCGACTCCGCGGTCGAAAATGGTCAGCCGCTGCTGCGGGTTCAGGTCATCCCAGACCAGCGTCTTGCGGCTGCCTCCGATAACCATCCGGCGGATCTTGGTCGGCGATAGCCAGTTCACGTTGATGTGCGCCAGGATGCCGGATTCCAGTTCCATGCTCAGGTAGCCGACGCACGACTTTCCGGCGTGCAAGGGATCTGATCCCAACGCCGTGACGGTGCGGGCGGACAATCCGCCGGGCAGCACGAAGTCCAAGATGGACAAATCATGCGGGGCCAGATCCCAGAACACGTCGACGTCGGGCTGGACCAGCCCGAGATTGATCCGGGTGGAATCGATGTAGAGGATCTCCCCCAGTTCGTTATCAGCAAGCAGATCACGAATCTTGAGCACCGCCGGGGTGTAGCAGTACGTGTGGTCGGCCATCAAGATGGTGCCCGCCGCAGCCGCGGCTTCAACCATCTGGGCGCCATGCACGCTGTTGTCCGCCAGCGGCTTTTCCACCACGACGTGCTTGCCAGCGGCGATCGCCTGCATGGCGATCTGGTGGTGTGTCCGTGCCGGCGTGGCAATGGCCACGGCATCAATCTGGTGGCGGGCCAGCAGCTCGTCAAGCGAGCTGACCACAGCCGGGTTGCCAGTCTTGCGGGCCAGGGCTTCGGCTCGGTCAAGATCCATGTCGCAGATGGCGACTAATTCCCAGTCGGTGCTCATGGCAAAGTTCCGGGCAAGGTTCGGGCCCCAGTAGCCGGCGCCGATCACGGCGACGCGCAGGGCCGGGTGGACCAGGGTCTCGGGTGCAACACTCATCAGTAAGCTCCATCGGGTTTGATCATGACGCGGAAGGTTCGCCAGATGATGCGCAAATCGCTGAGCACCGTCCAGTTCTCCGCGTAGTAGAGGTCCAGTCGTATGCTTTCGTCCCACTCCAGGTTTGAACGGCCGCTGACCTGCCACAGGCCGGTCACTCCGGGCTTGAGCAGCAGCCGGCGGTGGGTGTGCCCGCGATAGGTTTCGACCTCGGTGAACAGTGGCGGGCGGGGCCCGACTACGGACATTTCGCCGCGCAGGACGTTGAGGAACTGCGGAAGCTCATCGAGCGAATGCTTGCGCAGCAAATGGCCAACGCGGGTGATCCGCGGGTCGTCCTTGAGCTTGAATAGGGGCCCAGCTCCTTCATTCAGCTCTAGCAACGCGGCCAATTGCGCTTCTGCATCGTTGACCATTGTGCGGAATTTGAACATCTTGAAGGGACGGCCATCCTGGCCAGCCCGTTCTTGCAGGAAGAAGATCTTCCCTGGGCCATCACGCCTGATCAGCAAGGCGATCAGGAGAAAAACCGGCGACAGGGCCAGCAAGGCGAGCAGCGAAAAGACGATGTCGAAGGCACGCTTGAAGAAGTATCGCGTCCCAGTGAATTTCGCCAGTTCCACATGCAACAGGGGCATCCCATCCATTGGGCTGGTGCGCACGCGGCGGCTGGCTACTCCGATCAGCGAGGAGGCCACAATGAGCCTGGTTCCGGTGCCTTCAAGACGCCAGCCCAACTGCTGCAAAGCTTCGTTCCCACCTGGCAGAGGTCCGGCGACAACCACGGAATCGGCGTGCAAGCGCTGAATTTCCTGTTCGATCGAGCCGGTGTCATATAGCAGCGGAAGTACCGGATCAACCTTGCGGATATCGTGTTCGGCTTCCGGATCCGCCGCACCGTCCATCAGCACCCCAACAACGCGGTAGGCAGGTCCTGACTTCTTGGAAATCTGGCGGATTGCGAACGGGGCGTCAGCGGGCTGGCCGTAGACCAGCACATTGCTCAGAGCATAGCCGCTTCTGCTGCGCAGCCCCAGCCACTGGCGCCAGGTCCACCTGCTGGCCAGCAAGGCGGAGAGTCCCAACGGCAAGGAAAGAACGAGAAAGATCTTCAGGCTCTCTTGGCCGGTGAGCACGATAAGTACTCCGACGAAGCCCGAGAGCATCAACCCCGAATAGACCATGATCTTGTATTCCTGCATGCCCACGGCAACGCTGCCCAAGCGATGGGCTTTAAAGGATTGCAAGCTGGTCATCCAGGCGATGGTCAACAGAAGGCCGGCCAACGCATAGTAATGCGTGCTGCCTGGCAGCAATCGAGATATCTGCGAGTTTTGGGCTTGCACGATTGCCGGCAAGGAGCTCACCAGGGAAATGACCAGCAGATCAGTACCGTATAGCCGGCGCAGATAGGCGCGTCCTTGGGCACCAATGGTGCCGGTTTCCCTTTGATTGCTGGACGCGGCAGCGTCCAGGTTCCGAGCGAAGACACATGATCTTCGCCTAGTTTGCTGCTAATTTGCGACATGGCTTGTTCCCACCCTGGCGAGCGATTCAACGCTGCAAGGGTGGTCGCTGGTCGGCAACACAAAGTCAAGCATCTGTATTCCCCCAAGAAATAAGCGAGTTCCCCAATAAACATGGCAATCGAGCTGTCCCACCAGCCCGGTTGCCGTTCTTTACCTTGAGCCTAGGATGCGAAAGCATCCGATGCACGAGTGGAGGAACACTCCAAAGATTGCCTGCATTACCCGCAAATACTCACATGGCACTTGGTTCCTACTCGATCACTACTTGGAATGGACCGGCAGTGCATAGAAAAACCCTGCACCGGCGCAGAGGGGTTGCCGGCACAGGGTTTATTCGTGAAGGAGCCGGCGGCCGCGCTGGGGGGCAATCCTCGCGGATTCGCTGGCCACCGGCCCCGTTTCTGGGAAGAGCTTCGCCGCAAAACACCAAGCGCGCGCCAGACCGACGGGCACTCGTTCGCAAAAGATCGCTTGCGTAATTCGCCAGCTCCCGCAAATCACATTACTCACCTGTGCCGGGCCGGGCACGGGTGGTACCTACCCCAAGTTTGCGCAAACCGGCACGTGCTACCTGCCGGTTGTACCCGCTTCAAGCCCTGCGTGATCCAATTCCGCGCGCTCGGTAATCCCCAACTTCGAAAATACCCGGTAGAGATGCCCCTCCACCGTGCGCTGCGAGACCGTCAAGGTCCGGGCAATCTGCGCGTTATTCAATCCCTGCCGGGCCAGGCTGACGATTTCTGTTTCCCGCGCGGTCAGTTCTGTCATGGCCAGGACACGGGCGATGTACTTTCCCGGGTCCATCCCCTGTTGGTCGATCAGTTGGGCGGCCCGGCGCAGCAAGGCGCCGCAGCGCCGCTGGTCTCCGGACTGGGCGTAGCGTTCGGCCGCCCGGGCCCAGGCCTCGATCACCACCAGGTATTCTTTCTTGGCCAGGGCGTCCTGGGCCAGCTGCTCCAGCGGCTCGCCAAGCTCTGAGCCTCGCAAGTCCATCAGGCGCGCCAAAAACGCCGCTCGCGATCCCTGCTGCCCCGCCGCCAAGGCGCGCAGTCTTTCACCCAGTTGGGAGTCGGCCAGCTCCTGGTCCCCCAGCTGCCGTGTCATGCTGAAAACGAATTCGCGTTCCACCAGCGGGAAGCACTCCAGCGACTCACCCGGATACGGATAACCCAGTCCCGCAGCGAAGGCCCGTGCAAGTATCCGCTGCTTCGACGACTCCTCGCCCAGCTGTCCGTTCAGCGAAATCGTCCCGCTGGAACTGGAGGACCCGGGCCCGATCACCAGGGATTCAGGCACCGGAAAGCCCAACCGGGCCAGCAGCAGCCGGTACAGTTTATTGGCCAAGGCCAGCAGTTGAGTGATGTCCGCAATCTGCAGCTCCGTCACGGCCTCGGCCATTTTGGCCATGGCGAGCTGGACTCTGCCTTGCAGCAGGTGGCTGACGCCATCGAGCAGCGAGATGGCCCCCTGGTAGTACTGGATGGAACGGAGCCGGGCATGGCGATAGGAGTCGATGAATGCCGCGGCGCGCTCGTATTGTCCCAAGAACAGCAGGTTCCAGCCGATGCGGAAGAACACCCGGACCTCGTACATGGCCTGCGGGACCGGGTACTCCTTGAGGTCCTGCAAAGCCGGTTCCATCAGATCCAAGGCCTGCTGGCACCGGCCGGCGGAAGTGTGCAGGTCGCTGAGCATGATCATGCCGATGAAGCGCACCTGCGCGGGCAGCAGCCGGTCTTCCAGGAATTCTTGCAGCTCGGAAACGCTGGGCAGCGGACCGCGGGCGGTATTGACCCTGAGCCAGAAATCCAGGACTCTGGCCCCCGCACTATGCAGGGCCAAGAAGCTGGATACCTCTTCTGCGTCCGCGTGCCCCCGGGCACGATGCTTCCAATCGTCCAGGATCCGCTCCAATTCGGCGCCATCAGTTCCGATATTCGTGGTGACCTCCAGCAGGTAGGCGTAGGCCTGCCCCAGCAGCGCCAGATCCGTCAGCTGATCGATCAGGCGCAGCAGCAGCGCGCGTGCGGCATGGTGCCGCCCCATGCTCAGCAGCATCCGCGCTTCGAGCAGCGCTCCTGCCCATGATGCCGGGCGAGCTTACCCAAGACGCATAGGCGCAGGGCCAACCCGAAATTCAGTTCCCGAGCGGCCTGCTCGGCCAAATCCAGGACCAGCTTCGTGGGCACCTGCTTACCGGTTTCCAAGGACCACAGCACCTCGCGGGCATTTGGCTCTTTTCCCAGCGAGACCGCCGCGGTAACCCACAGGTCATGCAACTGTGCGATGTCCTGCTCGGTGGCCAAGGCGCGGACGCTCCGCTGCATGAGCTTGGACTTCAAGGCCATCGCCGGGCCTTGCCGCATCAGCTCGCCGATTTTCAGCAGCCGCCGGTAGGGCAATCCGCACTGCTCAAGCACGTCTGGAGGCTGCGGTCCGGCCAAAGCCAGCAACAACAGCGACTGCTGCTCCTGAACGGACAGGGACCGGGTGATTTCCCGGCCCAGCGTCAACATTGGCGTATCGATTTCCGGAAGTGCGCGGGCCACGATCCATACCGGCTCGTGGAGCCCGGGCCCTGCGGCAGCCTGTCATCGTGGAAAAGCGTGCCTTGTTCCAGGCAGGATGCAGCATAGGCTTCAACGAAGCTGGGGTTACCGCCGGTGACCACATCGATCAGGCTCACCGTGCCCTCGGCGAGCTTGCGCCCGATCACTCCTTCGGCCACCGCGCGCACCCCTTGCGGTCCAGGCGTTGCAGGGCCATGGTGGTGAAGGATCCCAGCTCGGCCAGCGCGCCCAGCGGGCTATCCGCTTCTAGCGACCCGCTGCCCAGGGCCAGCACCTTCACGTCGGCGTTTTCCACCAGCAGAGAGAGGATGAAGCAGGACTGCGGGTCCAGGAACTGCGCGTCTTCGACCACAACGATATGCGGTTCAACCTGCCCGCGGCTGGAAAGCAGGCTCCGATTCAGCTCGCGCAGCACGCTCACCGGCTCGTCGATGCTCTCCAGGGCCCCCAGATATGGCGACAAGGCACCATGGGCAATAGTGCTCAAGGACGGCGTGCAATACAGCGTCATGACCGGCTCGCCCATGCCCGGGGAAGCCAGCACTGCCTCCACGAGGCTGGTCTTGCCCACGCCCTGCTCGCCCAGCAGCAAGACGCCGGCAGGACCTGGCCCTTGCAGGATCTGCAGCAGCTGGTTGTATTCAGTTGTCCTGGTCTTGGCAATCAGTTGATGCTGTTTCATCGCAGCCCTGCGGTACGGCGGCTGGTGCGGTCAAGCGCAGTGAGCTCCTGGCGATTTCGGACCTGGAGCTTGGAATATACCTGGTAAAGATGCCCCTCCACGGTGCGAATCGAGACGCCATTGAATTTGGCAATTTCCGAATTCGTTTTGCCAGTTATGGCCATCTTGGCGATCTGGGCCTCACGCTTGGTCAGCTCGCGCATCCAGCCCGGCTGCTGTTCGATGGCTTCAAACTGCAGCTCGTCGTGCTGCTGGATCTGCGGAGCCGAGGCCCGCTTGCGGCCGTTGACTGTCCGGGAAAGCTTGCGCTGGTCCCTGGTTTCCATTGATACGACGAACTCGTTGTTCGATGGCACGGACATGAGCAAGTGCCCGGCCTCGACCATGCTGTCCAGAGCCGCTGCCAAGCGCGGCGAGTCCTTGGCCGACGCCGCGTCTGCGAGCGCCTCCAGGTTCTGTCCGACAAGGCCCTCGCAGCGTCTGGCGGCGCTGCGCAGCTGCGGCAGCACCAGCTGGTCTCCCAGCCGTGCGGCGAACCCCAAGGTCAGCGCTTCGAGCAGGGTGTGCTGGCCGCCGCGGGCACGCTGGGCGAAGGTTGCCAGCCGCAGCCTTGCAGCCTGCGGCGAGCCGAGTTCGGCCAACGCAAGGCAGGAGAAGGCTTCTGCCGCCCAGGAGTAGAAGTTCAGCGGCATCTGCATGGATCCGGGGGTCCCGTATTCAGGGCATACCAGTGCGGCTGCCTCCACCCGTCTCCCGGAGCAAGCCAGCGCATAGGCAATGACCGACCCAATTAGTGCTTCGGTTCCCCGGTCTCCGGCCACTTGCATCTGGTGCAGGTTCGGTTCCAGCAGGCGCAAGGCAGCGTCGTACTCATTGCCCAGTCCCAGCAGGATCCCCCGCATGATGTCCCCGTAGGAAATGAGCAAGGGACTGATGTACTGCCCTTCGGCCAGGCGCTGGGCGCGGGCTGATGCCACGTTCCAGACTCCGGAGAGCAATTCGGCCTGGAGCAGCTGGAACTCTATGTCTGCTGCGTCCTCGGAATGGAAATTCGAGCTCGTCGGGCCGTTGAAGCGGATATTGCGCAGTTCCCCGTCCACGTAACGGACCAGCTTCATGGCATCGGCCTGTCGCGACTGCGCCGCCCAGCTGGCAGCTTGCAACGACAGGGACCGCAGGTGCAATGACTCGCTCATCCAGCCTGACGAAGACAGCAGTGACTCGCTGCTGCCGGCGATGCTCGTTTCTTTGGTCATCTCGGTGCTGAATAAGGTCGCGAACGTGCTGAGCAGTTCCAGTTCCTGGAATGCGATATCCAGGGATTCGCGCGGGCCGGATTCCCTGATGGCCTGGGCCAGTCCCGCCCTGGCCAGGTCGATTGCTTCGAGTCCGTGGGACAACTGGCCGAGCATGGCCAGCGCGCGCACGTGCATTTCCACGATGCCCACCAGGGTGCGCGGGTCAGTTGGCCAGCGTTCGGCGTGATAGCCCTGCTGCTGGAAGTCTTCAGCCACCCTGAGCTGCGATTCGTAGTCGCCAAGGTCGTTCAGGGATTTCAGTTGCGCAAGGATCCGGGCAGCCAATGGGTTCTTGTGCAACTTGGCCAGCAGTTCCGCACCGTGAGGGTGAGCCTGATTGCTGGATTCGGCGCGCACGAGCAGGGACAGCAGCGGATTGGATATGCCTACCTTGTAGGCGGCGCCGGTCAGGTACTTGGCCTGGCCACGGTTCAGCAAGCCGTCAAGCTCGCAGGTCAGGCCCGAACGCCGGATGCGGTTGAGTTCCACCGGCCCGCCCAGTGCCAGGGCCCCGAGCAGTTCGCGTTCACCGTCATCGAGCCCATGGGTCAGCGAAACGTGCAGGGCCTGCATCGCAGGCCCGGAATCGAGCGCGTTTATCCGCAAGGCCCAGGTACCGTTGTGCTGCAGCAGATGGCCGTCTTCGCGCCAGCTGTGCATCAACTTGAGCATCAGCGAGCGGTTGCCCCCGGCCAAGTAGCACAGGGTTGCCGAGGCGTAGGCGGAGACCCGCCCTTCCAATTCCTGCTGGACGAAAGCGTGCGTTTCCATGCTGCCCATGCGCTCGACGCGCTGGTGCGCCAGCCGGCCCGAACGGTACAAGGAGAACAGGTCCCCAGGAAGATCCTGCACGTGTTCGCAGATCACGAAAAGCTTGATCTTGCCCATCGTGGCCAGCTGGGCGAGCAAGGAGCTGGATTGCTCGTCGATCAATTCAGGCCGCCCGAGCACCACCATTGACGGGCGCTGGTCGGTGCACAGCACCCGGCCCAGCTGGTGGATCAGCTCATGACGGCTCGAAGCTCCGGCCACGTCGACTTGGGCAAGCAGGAATGAAAGCACACCGAAAGGCACTTTCGTGCCGAAGTTGCTTCCGTTCAGCCGGATCAGCTTCGGCGGCTCGGCCATCTGGCCCAAGTCGGTTTCCACCTGCGCCCTTCGACCGCTGCCCACTGGTCCGGAGACCACAGCTCCGGCGCAATGCGGGTCGTTCAGGACTCTGCCCAAAATGCCTTGCGAAATCCGCGAGAGTTTCGAAGTTGTCTTACTATCTCCCCGCTGCGCTTGAGCATTGCGAGTGCCCGCCAGCGAGAGAATTCGTGAATATTCCATCATTCAAACCGCCCCAATCGGTTCGTTCCCCCAAATTAACCGCTTATCCGCGAAAGAATCCGCCTGGACTCTTCCTCGTATTTCCCCATCCTATGACTTAAAGGCAGCGAGATCACTGGGTTCGGCAGGATAAATGAAGCTCAGTCACTTTTTCTTCTTTTCCCAGTGAATGCACAGCACTTCGCCATCACTCGGCAACAACGAATTCGTCCCCGCAAATTCTGAAATTGACTTGGAACAACTCTCACCGTGCGCAGGATGGTCGAACCTGACTGAGGGTTTCTTGCCGTTCACCTGCCCTCCACTTGGACCACACCCGATTTTTACCTACCCGGTTTTTATGACGTCACACGATTCTGGCCAAGGAACTGGTCCAGCAAGTCGGATAACGGCTTCGGCGCAAAGCCGGTCGCTTGCAATTTTGCGGTGTCCAGCGTGCTGTTTACCGGCCGGGGTGCCAGATGGGGCCGGTCCAAGGCATACTCCCGGGTGGAAACCGGCTGCACGGCATCCGGGTCATGGCCGCACAAGGCGAAGACCTCGCGGGCAACCTGGTACCAGCTGGCGGGTTCGCCGCCGCCCTGCAGGTGATAGATCCCCGGGGCGCTGCCGGTATCCAGCAAGTGCATGATGCCGCGGGCCAACTCGCTGGCGAAGGTCAGTCGTCCAACTTGGTCATCGACCACCCTGGGCGCGATTCCCTGCTCGGCCAGTCGGCGCATGGTGGACACGAAATTGTTGCCCTGCCCGATAACCCAGCTGGTGCGCACCACATAGTTGCCGGTGTGAGCCAGCACAGCCTGCTCGCCAGCGGCCTTGCTTTGGCCGTAGACTCCGAGCGGCGCGATCGGATGCAGCTCATCGACCTCGCGTTGCGCGCCATCGAACACATAGTCGGTGGAAACATGCACCAGCGGCACCCCCAGCTCACCGCATCGTGCCGCCAGCTGGCGCACGGCCACGGCATTGACTTGCCACGCTTCGGCACTGCCCGCAGGGGTTTGGGCCCGGTCCACTGAGGTCATCGCCGCCGCGTTGACCACGTGGCTGCAATTGGCAAGGTCCAGCGATGCCGCGAAGCCCGGGGACTGCAAGTCGGTCTGGGCGCGGGTATACAAAGCGATCCGTTCATCTGACTTCGCCAGTTGAGCGAAGGCACGTCCGAGCTGACCGTTCCCGCCGAGCACCGCAATTTTCTTGGGCTGCACTGGTTTCGCCTGCGCCAGCGGTGGGTGCTCCTTGTCCGCCTGTGAAACTATGGCCTCATCCAAGCTGATGGGCCAGGGGATGTCCAAATCCGGGTCGGCCAGATTGACGTAGCTGTATTCCAACCGGGCTGCCTCTGTCCAGTGCTCGGTGACCAGGTAGGAGTACACGGTGTTCGAGGCCAAGGTCTGGAAGGCATTGGCCACCCCGCGTGGCACGAAGACCGCTTGGCCTTCGCCCATCTTCGCGGTGAACAGGCTGCCGAAACCGTGCCCGGGACGCAGATCCACCCAGACGCCGAAGATCTCTCCAGACAGCACCGAAATGTATTTGTCCCATGGCTCGGCGTGCAATCCGCGAGTGGTCCCGCGCGGGCCATTGAAGGAGACATTGTTCTGCACCGGGCGGAAGTCCGGCAAACCCGCAGCCACCATTTTCTCCCGCTGCCAGTTCTCCTTGAACCAGCCGCGCTCATCGCGGTGCACCGGTAGGCTGACCACCTCGAGTCCTTGAATCGGGCTGCCCTCCACCCGTAGCTGCGCCGCGCCGCCCATCAGCTGGCAACCTTGAACGCATCGGCTTGCTGCGCGTAGCGCTGCTCGGTCTGTGCCTTGGCCGGCTCCCACCAGGAGCGGTGCTGACGGTACCAGCCAATGGCTTGCTCCAGGCCCTGCACCAGGTCGGTGTACCGCGGCTGCCAGCCAAGCTCGGTGCGCAGCACCGTGGAATCAATGGCATAGCGCAGGTCATGGCCGGCCCGGTCGGCCACCGCATCGAAGTCATCGGCTTTCCTGCCCATCAGCTCCAGAATCAGTGCGAGCACTTCGCGGTTGCTCTTCTCTCCGTCCGCACCAATCAAATAGGTGCGCCCGGCCTGGCCCACTTCCAGAATGAGCTGCACCGCCGAGGAGTGGTCGCTGGCATGGATCCAATCGCGCACATTTGCCCCATTGCCGTAGAGCTTGGGCCGCAATCCCCCAAGGACATTAGTGATCTGCCGCGGGATGAACTTCTCCACATGCTGGTACGGCCCGTAGTTGTTCGAGCAGTTGGACAGCGTCGCCTCGATCCCGAAGGAACGGACCCAGGCCTTGACCAGCAGGTCGCTGGAGGCTTTGGTAGCCGAATACGGGCTGGACGGCTTGTAGGGCGTGGTTTCGGTGAAGCGCTGCGGATCATCGAGTTCCAGGTCCCCATAGACCTCGTCGGTGGAGATATGGTGCAGGCGCACGCCGTGGTTGCGCACAGCTTCCAGGAGTTCAAATGTTCCCAAGACATTTGAATTCACGAAGCTGCGCGGGTCGTGCAAGGAATTATCGTTGTGCGTCTCGGCCGCGAAGTGGACCACAGCATCATGCTGCGGCACCAGTTCGTTGACCAACACGTAGTCGCAGATGTCGCCAACAACAAGGTTGACGCGTTTGCTGTCCAAGCCTTCCAGCGACTGCCGGTTGGCGGCGTAGGTCATCTTATCCAATACGGTGATTTCACTGTCGGAATGCGTAATCATATGGTGCACGAAATTTGCCCCAATGAATCCTGCTCCCCCAGTTACAAGGATTCTTTTCATCTCACCAATGTAGCCAGTGGGCACCGCGGCCAAGCAGCTTCCTAGCAATTCTCGAGTATGACTACTCTGACAAGATCGCTGCCCGCTTCATTAGGCTCGATAGCCATGAGGGGAATAATTCTAGCTGGGGGAACCGGGTCTCGTTTGCACCCGATCACGCGAGGCATCTCAAAGCAATTGGTGCCTGTCTTCGACAAGCCGATGATCTACTATCCGCTGACCACGCTGATGCTCGCTGGAATCAGGGACATCCTGGTCATCACGACGCCGCAGGATGAGGGGCAGTTCAAGTCCTTGCTCGGCGATGGCTCGCAGTTCGGCATCAATCTGTCCTATGCCGTGCAAGCCCGGCCTGAAGGCCTGGCCCAAGCGTTCATACTTGGCGCCGAGCACATCGGAGGGGAATCCGTGGCGCTGGTGCTGGGTGACAACATCTTCCATGGACCGGGGTTCGGCACCCAGTTGGGAAGCTACGCCGACCAGACCGGCGCGACGATCTTCGGCTACTGGGTCAAGGATCCCAGGTCCTACGGCGTCGTCGAGTTCGATAGCTCCGGAAGGGCCGTATCGCTGGAAGAGAAGCCGCTGGACCCGAAAAGCCACTACGCTGTTCCGGGATTGTACTTCTACGACAATTCCGTGGTTGGCAAAGCCCGGACATTGCAGCCTTCGGCCCGTGGAGAGCTTGAGATCACCGACATCAACCGCTTGTACCTCGAAGAGGGCAACCTCAACGTCACGGTGCTGGCCCGCGGAACTGCGTGGCTTGATACCGGAACCTTCGATTCGCTCAACGACGCCTCCAACTTCGTGCGCACTGTCGAAGCGCGGCAGGGTTTGAAGATCGGTTCTCCCGAGGAAGTTGCATGGCGCCAGGGGTTCATCTGCGATGACCAGTTGCGCACTTTGGGCCGGGAGTTGGGCAAGAGCGGGTATGGCGCTTACTTGCTTCAGCTGGCAGAAAACAGTTTCGTCGATCCCCATCATTCAACGCGTCCTGCCGCTATGCCGGCTATCAGCTGACATTCGAGGGCTTCGCGGCTTCCGGACGCCGTTGGCACCTGGAAGCAGTGCGCTGGCTAGCGCGTCGAGCGCAGCGAGAAGAACAGGAAGCTCAAGAACGCGTCGCGTTCACGCAAGGCTTCTGGAATCACGCCTTCGGGCGCATCCTTGGCATACGGCGGCTCCCAAACACGCTCCACCGCGAACCCTGCGGAGATCAGTGCCTTCATGGTTTCATGCAAAGGCCGATGCCAATAGGTCAGTTCGGCAGGCTTCCCCTTGAAAGTCACTTCGTCGGTGTACTGGGTGAGCTGGAAGTAGTCCTTGCCTCGGTGGTTGAACGGGTAGAGAATCGGATGGTTCACCGACATGATGAGCCGGCCGCCGGGCTTGAGGACCCGGCGGACTTCCTCCAGTGCGTAGTCCCAGTCCGGCAAATAGTGGAACACCAAGGAAGCGATGGCATCGTCAAAACTGTTGTCGGCATACGGGAGCTTCTCCCCCAATGTCGCCACTTTCAGGTCGGCATCTTCGCCCAGCCGCTGGCGTGCCAGGTCCACCATTGCCCGGCTGGTGTCGAAGCCCGAGACGCTCGCTCCACGGCTCATGAGCTGTTCCGACAGCGGACCGGCGCCGCAGCCGATATCCAGGATGTTCCGGCCGGCAACCTCTCCTGCCAGTTCCAAGGTGGCCGGCCGCTCATAGTAGGCGTTCAGCATGCTGAATTCGTTCTCGTCAGCGTAGTCCTGGGCGAAATCGTCGTAGTTGCTTTCCTGTGGCATGGGCGCCCTCCTTTGCATGGTTTTGCCCGAGCCTAGCAAAGGCTTCAACTAATCATTGGGAAAACACTCGACTGCTCGGGTAACGCTTTGACGGCAATAGCCGCAATCGATCACAATCGCGTCCAGCCATAGTTTCTATTCCCAGTCCAGATTAGAATCAGCACATGGGACCGATCAGTGCCCATGCTCGCTCGACTTTCCATGGGGAGAAATTGAATAAATTAGTTCAGCGTTCACTCGCTGTCATCGCTTCGGGAGCACTTGTATTCTCCGGTGTCTCCGCGGCCTCGGCCGCTCCGTTGCCCACCAGCATTTCATCTGCCAGCATCGTTGCTGCGAAGAAAAAGGCTCCTGCGGTAACGATCAAGAAAATTGGCACGAAGACTGTCAAGGGTTCAGCCAAGGCAACCATCAAGCCTAGCTATTCCAAGGCAAAGAACGTGAAGATCAAGTCGGCGTTGCTGAAGGTGGTCAAGGGCAAGAAGACCGTCGCCAGCAAGAAGAAGTCCGTCAAGCTCGCAGCGGGCACCTACAAGGTCACCACCACGGTCAAGTACCAGCTCAAGGGCAAGACCTCGACCATTCAGAAGACGCAGACCTTGCTGGTGAAGAAGGCGGCCGCCAAGCGTTCCGTGAAGATGAGCGGCAAGGCAAAGAACTGCCCTGCAGGCTACCCGGTGAAGGGCAACCGCACCGGCAGCCAGAAGGAGTGGAAGTACCACGTCAAGGGACAGCGCTTCTACAACATCACGAAGCCAGAAGAATGCTTCAAGACTGCAGCTGATGCGCGCAAGGCCGGCTACCGGGCTTCGAAGCTCTAAGCCTGCCTGGCTAGTATCCGACCCAGCAGACTAAAAAATCGACCTCGGTTACTTCCCATATCGGAAGTAACCGAGGTCGATTTATTTGAAATGCAATGGAGCCAAGTGCGAGGGAAGAATCTAGCTCCGCCAGCTCCTACTTCTCAATGGCTTCTGGAGAATCCTTCGCGGACTCCCCACTGCGGCTTTTCTTGATATTCTCGGCAAATGAAGTTGCTACGTCCTCGGCTTTGTCCAGGGCACGGTTCTTCGTCTCGTCCCCAAACTGCTTGATTGCGCTCAAGCCATCAGCGCCTGCATCAGTCACCTTGTCCCGAACCTCGGAGACAGCCTTGAGCCACTTCTTTGACTCCAGTGCCCCGTAGGCGCTCTCGATTCCCAATCGGCTTTGGAATTCCACTAGATCATTCGAGACGGCATTCGTCGCCTTCACGACTTCGCTCGATGACTTCGGATGCAGCAGCACCTTTGAATTCGCCAGTCCGGCGACGACAGCGATTCGCTCAAGAAGCTGCTCGGTCACCTTCGTAATGTGTGCGATTCTGCGTTCGCGCGCGATCTGCAGCGCGATTCGATGATTCTCCAGTTCGTCAGGAGACCCGTTGAGCACACGGTCCAGTTCCAGAACAGACATGCCGTCTTCGAGTTGGAAGCAACGTGCCAATACTGCCAACCACTGGGTGGCCTTTGATTCGATCTCGCGGGTGATCTTGGCCAGTTCACCCATCTTCGTTTTGTTTTCCAGCTTTTCAGCTAATCCTGCCAAGGCCCGCAGCGCATAGGACTGGGTCGTTGCGATGGTCTTGGCATTCGAATTAACCTTTGACCATGTCGTCTCGCCGATATGCCCCACTTGGTCGCGCACGACCATGGCATCATCGATGAGCATTCCAACACCATCAAGATCCGCTAGGACCGCGTCATTCTGCGCACGGAGGATATCGTCAATTTTCTCGTCGATCACCTTCAAGTAATCGGTGATCTCATCCATGCTCTACTGCATCGCGTATTGGGCTATAATTCCACCCACGCCTGCCAGAACAGCCGGGTTTGAAAGCATCGCCGTTGGGCTGGTGACGATTTCAAGCAAATTGCTGATCTTGCCATCTTTCATGACGACTGCACGCGCCAGGCCGTTCTCCGATCCAGCCATCAGGTTCTTGGCATTGAAGATCCGTGCTGAGTCTTCCGAGAGCTTGATCCAGCGTCCGGACGTCTGCGCAATCCCGCTACCGGCTTGCATCGCGGTTGCACTGTGGCCAGCTGCTTTGCTTACGCGTTCCAAGGGCAGTTCCTTGGAAATCAAGCCGACGGATTCCACGAATTTGTCAACGGCGCTGCGTTCGCCAAGGACTGCCACGCCATTTCCATCAGAAACGATCTCAATATCTTCGCTAGCCACTTTTGCTCCTTGAACTATCAGCTATTGAACAGCGGCGGCGGCATTGTTCGTTCTGCTCTCGCCCGGAACAATTCTTACACTAAAAGATTGAATACTAAAGTTCCTTCAGGCCGCGGCACTTCAGCACACAGCAGGAGTGCAGCTCCCTTTTCGATGCGCTCATCGCAGAATGGACGCAACATGCATTTAAACGAAAACCGCTGGCTCTAAACGATATTCCTATCGTTCAGAGCCAGCTGCTTTCAGATAATAAAGCTAGTTCTCAGCTCGCGATTAGCGGGCTACGGAACCATCTACGTAGTCATCCGAGGATGCGTCCGAGATCCAGGAGAACAGCGAGCGCAGTTCGCGACCGGTGGTCTCGATTGGGTGGGACTCACCCTTGGCACGCAATTCCTTGAATTCAGGAGCGCCAGCCTTCTGGTCTTCCATGAAGCGCTTAGCGAAAGCGCCGGACTGGATATCGCCCAGTACAGCCTTCATGTTTTCCTTCACCTCTGGGGTGATAACGCGTGGACCGGAGACGTAGTCGCCGTACTCAGCGGTGTCAGAGATGGACCAACGCTGCTTGGCGATGCCACCTTCCCACATCAGGTCAACGATCAGCTTCAGCTCGTGCAGAGACCTCGAAGTAGGCGATCTCTGGCTTGTAGCCAGCTTCGGTCAGAACTTCGAAGCCGTACTGAACCAGCTGCGAGGTACCACCACAAAGAACAGCCTGCTCACCGAACAGGTCGGTTTCGGTCTCTTCGGTGAAGGTGGTTTCGATAACACCAGCGCGGGTGCCACCGATGCCTGCTGCGTAAGCCAGTGCCAGTTCCTTGGCGCCACCGGTGAAGTTCTGCTCCACGGCGATCAGGTCAGGGATACCACGGCCAGCTTCGAATTCGCGGCGTACGGTGTGACCTGGAGCCTTCGGTGCAACTAGGGCAACGTCAACGTTGGCTGGTGGCTGGATGAAGCCGAAGCGGATGTTGAAGCCGTGGCCGAAGAACAGTGCATTGCCTTCTTCAAGGTGCTCTGCGATGGACTCGGAGTACACCTGAGCCTGAACCTGGTCTGGGGTCAGGATCATGATGACGTCGGCCCAAGCAGCTGCTTCAGCTACGTTGGAGACCTTCAGGCCTTCAGCTTCAGCCTTGGCGCGGGACTTGGAGCCCTCAGCCAGACCAACAACAACCTCAACACCCGAATCGCGCAGGCTCAGTGCGTGTGCGTGACCCTGGGAACCGTAACCAATGATGGCTACTTTCTTGCCCTGGATGATCGAGAGGTCTGCGTCGTCTTCGTAATACAGATCAGCCACTGTAGTTCTCCTTATTTGTGCTCTGGCGTTTAGCTCAATCTCTAAGCTAGGTGCCAAGTATCTAAAATTTGTAGTTCGTGTCCGTTGATGTCTTCGCCAGTCTTAGGCGGAGAGGGACTTTAGTGCGCGGTCGCTCATTGATTTGGCGCCACGTCCCACCGCGAGGGTGCCGGACTGAACAATCTCTCGAATGCCAAAAGGCTCAAGGATCGCCAAGAGCGCTTCAATCTTTGCCGCGTTGCCGGTAGCTTCCACTACCAGCGAGTCGGTAGACACATCGATCACCGAGGCACGGAAGAGTTCCGCAGCCTGGGTCACCTGCAGGCGGGTTGCCGCGTCGGCACGCACCTTGACCATGATGTGGTCGCGCTGCACCGAGGTTTCCGGCAGCAGTTCGACAATTTTGATGACGTTGATCAGCTTGTTCAGCTGCTTGGTCACCTGTTCTAGGGAATCGCCCTCGGCGTCAACCACTACGGTCATGCGGCTAATGCCGTCAATTTCCGTGGGGCCTACAGCCAATGAGTGAATGTTGAAGGCACGGCGGGCGAAGAGGCTAGCTACTCGGGTGAGTACACCAGGTACGTCTTCTACCAGTACCGAAAGCGTGTGCTTTGCCATGTTTTAGTCCTCCTCTTCCCATTCAGGGGTCATGCCCTTAGCAATCTGAATTTGGTCGTTGCTGACTCCCGAAGGAACCATTGGCCACACCATCGAATCAGCCGAGACAACAAAATCGATCACCACTGGGCGGTCATTGATTTCCAAAGCCTGCTTGATGGTGGCGTCAATGTCTTCATCACGTTCACAACGCAGTCCCACACAACCGTAGGCATCTGCCAACTTCACAAAGTCGGGAATGCGTGCAGTGCCGTGACCGGTGTTCAGATCGGTGTTGGAGTAACGGCCGTCGTAGAACAGGGTCTGCCACTGACGAACCATACCCAGTGAAGAGTTGTTGATGATGGCAACCTTGATGGGGATCTTGTTGATCACGCAGGTGGCCAACTCTTGGTTGGTCATCTGGAAACAACCGTCTCCATCAATAGCCCAGACCACACGCTCAGGCTGGGCCACCTTGGCACCCATTGCTGCAGGTACCGAGAAGCCCATGGTGCCAAGACCGGCCGAGTTCAGCCAGGAGCGTGGACGCTCATACTTAACAAACTGGGCTGCCCACATCTGGTGCTGGCCTACACCGGCTACGTAAACGCCGTCAGGACCGGTGAGTTCACCGATACGCTGGATCACGTTCTGTGGCGCGGAGAGTCCATCCTGGGTTTGTGTGTAACCGATTGGATAGGTTTCACGCAGACGGTTCAGCAGTCCCCACCAACCGGTCAGATCGGCCTGAGGCTCGTTTTCAAAGCGGGTAGCGCAGGCTTCTTGCAGCTGCGGGATGATCTCATCCAGCGAGCCCACAATTGGCACATCTGCTACACGATTCTTGGAGATTTCCGCTGGGTCGATATCGGCGTGGATCACCTTCGCGTTAGGAGCGAAGGATGAGAGCACACCGGTGACACGGTCATCAAAGCGAGCACCCAGGGTGATCAGCAAGTCTGACTGCTGCAGTGCAGTCACCGCGGATACTGCACCGTGCATGCCAGGCATGCCCACGTGCTGTACATGGGAGTCAGGGAACGCACCGCGTGCGGTCAGGGTGGTGACCACTGGCGCGTTGATGAATTCCGCAAATTCCTTCAGCTCTTCGTGAGCGTTGGCCTTGATGACGCCGCCGCCTACGTAGAGCACCGGACGAGTTGCGCCGGCGATCAGCTTGGCTGCTTCGCGTAGCTGCTTGTTGTGACCACGAGTCACCACACGGTAACCAGGCAATTCCACCTTTGGTGGCCACGAGAAGGTCATATCCGCCTGTTGGGCATCCTTGGTGATATCTACCAGCACCGGACCGGGACGACCGGTCTGAGCTAGGTAGAAGGCACTGGCCAAGGTCTTGGGAATGTCTTCTGCTTTGGTGACCAAAAAAGCGTGCTTGGTGATCGGCATCGTGATGCCGACAATGTCTGCTTCCTGGAATGCGTCAGAGCCGATAAAGGCACTGTGCACCTGACCTGTGATTGCCACCATTGGAACCGAATCCATATTGGCATCGGCCAGTGCGGTGACGAGGTTGGTTGCGCCGGGGCCGGAGGTGGCGATACAAACGCCTACCTCGCCGCTAGCCATGGCGAAACCCTGTGCGGCATGGCCGGCACCCTGTTCGTGGCGGACCAAGACGTGGTTGATCTTGGTCGAATCCATCAGTGGATCATAGGTGGGAAGGATGGCCCCACCTGGCAATCCGAAGACGTCTTTGACGCCTAGTTCTTCCAGCGAGCGGACGATGGCTTGTGAGCCCGTCATCTGTGTGGGAGCAACGATAGTATTCGGACCCTGTACCGGGTTCGAAGCTTCCACAACGGAAGAGACAGCGGCGGCGGCATCCTTGGTTCGATTGATTGAATTCGCAACCGACGCCGGATTGGCGGGTGTTGAGTTGCTCATCGGGATCCTTTCCATTTCTATCTCTTCGTTTGCGCATAAAAAACGCCCCGCGGCCGTCGCTACTGACGAAAGGGGGCTTGCGCGTTACCGATGTTCTGTCCGCTTAGTGCGACAGCGTCTCAGGCTCCGCGCCTGATAACTAGTAGAACATCGAAGTTTGTTTGCATGCCTCTAGTTTTCTCTACCCGAGGGTAAAGAGCAAATAGACGCCCCGTTCATCTCAGTATATGAGATGAATGTCCATGGTGTGGACGCTTCGTCTCACCCACACCATGAATTTTCTGCTGCTTAGCCGCAATACGCGCCTGTCGAAGCAGAATTGACTAGCTTTGCGTACTTGGCCAGCACACCCGTGGTGAACTTCGCTGGCAAGGGCTTCCACCCAATCTTGCGAGCTTCCAATTTTTCGGGATCAACCAAGAGGTCAAAACTCCGTGCCGAAATATCCACACGGATCTTATCTCCGTCGTTCACAAAGGCAATGGGCCCCCCATCAACGGCTTCAGGTGCCACGTGTCCAATACACAATCCGGTGGTTCCACCGGAGAAGCGTCCATCGGTAAGTAGCAAGACATCCTTACCTAGACCGGCGCCCTTGATGGCTCCGGTAATGGCCAACATCTCTCGCATACCCGGTCCACCCTTGGGTCCTTCATAACGAATGACCACCACATCTCCGGCGTGAATCTTTCCTGCATCCAGTGCTTCAAGTGCACCTTGTTCACGTTCAAAGACGCGAGCTGTACCTTCAAAGACATCAGCATCAAAGCCGGCGGACTTCACCACTGCACCTTCGGGAGCCAACGAACCATGCAACACGGTCACCCCACCGGTCTTGTGGATCGGGTTGTCCATGGCACGAAGGATCTTGCCGTCAGGATCTGGTGGAGCGATGTGCGCGAGGTTTTCAGCAACCGTCTTGCCGGTGACCGTCAGGCAGTCTCCGTGGATCAATCCTGCATCTAGCAACGCCTTCATCACTACGGGGACACCGCCAATGCGGTCCAAGTCATTCATCACGTAACGGCCAAATGGTTTCAGGTCCGCTAGGTGCGGAACCTTATCTCCAATGCGGTTGAAGTCGCTCAGCGACAGTTCAACTTCAGCTTCCTTAGCAATGGCCAATAGGTGCAACACTGCATTGGTTGAACCGCCGAAGGCCATCATGACGGCAATAGCGTTTTCAAATGCTTCTTTGGTCATAATGTCGCGGGCACGAATTCCCTTGCGCAACATTTCAATCACGGCTTCACCGGAGCGGTGCGCAAACATGTCGCGGCGTCGATCGGCTGACGGTGGAGCGGCGGAACCCGGAAGGCTCATACCCAGGGCCTCACCGATTGATGCCATGGTGTTGGCCGTGTACATGCCACCACAGGCACCTTCGCCTGGACAGATGGCACGTTCAATAGAATCTAAATCTTTTTCGCTCATTCGCCCGGCCGCGCACGCACCTACAGCTTCAAAGGCGTCAATCAAGGTGACGTCTTTTTCGGTACCGTCTTCTAGCTTGACCCAGCCCGGCATGATGGAACCGGCATAGAGGAACACTGATGAGAGGTTCAGTCGGGCAGCTGCCATGAGCATTCCCGGCAGCGACTTGTCACAGCCGGCCAGCAGCACTGAGCCGTCAAGCCGTTCGGCCATCATCACTGTTTCTACCGAGTCGGCAATGACCTCTCGTGAAACCAGTGAGAAGTGCATTCCTTCATGGCCCATAGAAATGCCATCAGATACGGAGATGGTTCCGAACTGCATAGGGAAACCGCCGCCTGCGTGAACTCCTTCTTTGGCGCCTTGGGCTAGACGATTAAGCGAAAGGTTACATGGAGTGATTTCGTTCCATGAACTGGCAATACCAATTTGAGGTTTTGCGAAGTCATCATCGCCCATGCCGACGGCACGCAACATACCGCGCGCCGGAGCGGCGTGGATACCATCGGTGACCACACGGGAACGTGGTTTGATATCTGGCGTAGCATCCTGGCTCATAAATTTCATTCTAGTCGTCAATATGACCAATTGAGCAACCCATGACGTAACCATGACATGTTTCAATAAATGTTATGACTGATCAAATTGTCCAAAGATATCGGTAGAGTAGGAGACATGGACAACCGCCCAGACGAAAATCCAGCCGAGCAGGTCAAAGCGCGTCTTCACGACGCGTTCGATTCGCAGATCCCTAATTTCGCCAGCTACAACCTTGTAGCTGGAACCGGTATTGCCGGTTCTGGAGGACTTAAGGTCATCGGCTATCGGCGTCAGCCAGCAGAACTGATCATCGCTCCGGTGAATTCCAGTGACTTGCGGGCCTCCGAAGACGCCATCAATATCAATAACACCAATGTGAACCAGCTTGCCCAGCTTGTAGACGGCGGCTATGAAGTCGCCACCTCCACTGGACGAGTCTTCCGCTTCACCATCCCGGTTAAGCCGAGCATTGATTTTTATATCGATGACGCGGTGAGCGTTGGTGCCGTTATTGATCAAGAGTCAGATGCTCAGGACTTTGCTGAGTTCATGGATCACTTCATGAACACCGTTGAAGGAACTGAAAACTTCGTATAGGTCAACGTCGACCTCCGAACAAGACAAGGAAGCCTCCCAAACTCTTTTGAGTTTGGGAGGCTTCCTTGTTATTAGTTTCAGTTTCGATTCAACTCAGGCACGCTGATATAAATCCATCCGTTCCGCTTGCCAAACTACCCATGGGCTAAATGCCCAAGGGGTCAGGCGAAGGAGTCCCCCAGCTGATTCGGGTCAACCCAGCGGTGATCCATCACTTCGCTCGGGTTAGCCGAAATCTCGCTATCAATCACCGCAGTGAACACCGGGCAGATTTCATTCTCAACAATGCCGCTGGCATCTACCGCTCGATAACGGAAGTCAAGCAGCGCCAGTTCAACTGACTTGATGGACAGACCAAGTTCGTGTTGGGCATGGCGCTTGATGGCATCTTCCATCACTTCATCCGGTTGCGGATGCCCACAAAATGAATTCGTCCAGACTCCAGGCCAGGTGAGCTTATTCAGTGAACGGCGAGTAACCAGAACCTGTCCGTCTGCATTAAGCACGTGGCAGGAGAATGCTTGGTGCAGTGCGGTGTCGGTGGTGTGCACCAGTTCTTTGGCACAAGTGCCAATTGGTTGGCCATCCTCCGACAGCAAAACTACATCCATGAAGATTCTTGTTTCCTGTTCTGATTGGCGCTCACCGGTAAAACCTTTGGGAACTAAGCGTATCGGAACCTGCCGCCTAGCTACCAACGGAGAATCTCAAGAAAGTATTGCTACTTGGCGGAGAGTTCATGAGGGTAGTGCGCTCCCCTGCCTTGGAACTCAAGAATCGCAGGATTGAGAACAACACCGTCCTGGATTTCAATGGCCCGTGAAATAGTTTTGTTCTCTTTCCAGGCCTCGGCTCCGGCCAGCACGGTATCGAGGAATGGTAACAAGCCTCCGCTAATCTCCCAGCTGGCCGAGTTCCACAGATACGAAGGGGAATGGTCCACCGCGTAGTAGTTGATGTTCGGACCAATGCTCGACATTGGTTCGGCAAAGGTGCTCGGCTTGGCCCATTCGAATCCCATCCCTTCATCACAAGACACATCCACAATGATGCTCCCCGGGCTGAAAGCACTTAATTCTGCGGTTCGTAAGTACATCAACGGAGCATTGGGGTCTTGGAGAGTGCAGTTCACGACAATGTCGCTTTCGGCCAGGAACGGCGCCAATGGCAATTTGCCCTCGTCGGTGATGACTTCGCTTAGGTTCGGACCACCCTCATGTTCAAACTGGACCATCTGTACGGCGTGAATTGGGGAAGCTACGGCAGCTACCGATCGGCTAGTTAGCACCCGAACATCGTTAATGCCGTGGGCGCGCAGCGCGGTGACAGCGCCGCGAGCTGTAGCACCAAAGCCAATGACAGTCGCGGTCAGCCGGCGACCATAGTCTCCGGTGACCCCGCAAAGTTGCAGGGCATGAAGTACCGAGGCGTAGCCGGCGAGTTCATTGTTTTTGTGGAACACGTGCAGCCCAAAGCTACCGTCCGCACCCCAGTGATTCATGGCTTCAAAGGCAATCAGCGTGAGCTTTTTGTCGATGGCAAGCTGCGTCAGCTTTGCGTCCTGGACGCAGTGAGGCCAACCCCAAAGTGTCTGCCCTTCACGCATTTCTTCCAGGTCGGCGAATTGCGGTTTGGGAAGCAGCACAATGTCTGCGCTGGCGATGATTTCACTTCGTGAGGCGATTTTACCGACAAATGGTGCCAGTTCTTCATCGCTCATGCCACAGGGAATGCCGTATCCGGATTCGATCATGATGCTCTGGCGGGAGTTTTCTTCGATGCGTTCAAAATGCATCGGGTGAATTGGTAGTCGCTTTTCGTCAGTCTTTTGCGAAGTTGCAATGACACCTAGCGAAAGGTTTTTTGTCGAGCCCATACGTGTTGCTCTCTTCCTGTGTGGAACAGGTCAAAATGACCGGCCCCATACTCCTCACGGTACAGGGCTCCACCAAACGGAATTTTGAGAAATCTTTAAATGGCTCTTCAAGTTTTAGCGTGGTGGCCCCAAAATAAGTAGGGCTCGCAGTCCCTTTTGAGAAAATGGATGTCGTCTAGACAAACCATTACGCAAGGAACTACGAGCCGTGTTCCACGGATACCGGTGGAAGCGACCCTGCGTCGATTCTTCTGAACCTCACTGACTACCGCGTCATCAACGCAACCCACGATGCTGATGGACAACAAGTCCTCATCGAGCCCAAAGCCCTCGAAGCTGCCGGCCCTCGTGTGGGGGTGGTCACCACTCGCATCCACGCCAGGCCAATCCACCGAGTCAAAGACATCCCAACCGGCGGAAACGACCTCCAGATCCTGGTACGCAAACGCCGTATGGCCTGCCAAGAAACAGCCTGTGCACGCCGTGCCTTCGTGCAAACCACCGCCCAGCTGCCCTCCCTTGCACGGATCACCAGCCGGCTCTCCAGCGTCTGGTCGATGAGATGAGCTGCGAATTGCGGGCAGTGTCTCGGGTCGCCGCAGCGCACGGAGAGTCGTGGCCTACGGTCATGGCGCGGCTGAATGTTGAAGGTCAGGTTGTCGGGGATGTGGACCGGATGTTTATTCGCCGCCTCGGTATCGATGAACACCAATTTCGTAAGGTTCGTTATGCCCGGGGTAGGACCGGAAAATTCGTGCGGATTGAACCGTGGTCCATTGTGTTCACTGAGCTTGATACGGGGAAAATCTTGGATATCGTGGACGCACGCCGCGGTGCGGCGGTGAAGAAATGGTTGAAGGCCCGGCCGCGGTATCGGCGTCAAAGTGTTGAGCATGTGGCGGTTGATGTGTCTTCAGAGTTCCGTAAAGCGGTGCGGGAGAACTTACTGAAAGCGAAGATCAGTGTTGATCATTTTCATTTGATTCAGCGGGCGAATCATATGATCATCCAGGTTCGTCGACGCCGGTCTCATGAGGTCTTTGAGCGTCGTGGCCGGGTGACTGATCCAGCGTATAAGTATCGGAAACTGTTGACCTGTAACTTGGAGAACCTTTCCCATCTTCAGATTGAACGACTGCAAGAGATCCTGTAATCAGATACTGAACTCGCGGTGGTTTATGGGATTAAAGAGCATATGAGAACGCTGTTGCAGGCTACGAACGTTCATGAGTGTCATTCCCGGTGGTCGGTGTTGGAGAAGTCTGTTCAAGCATCGAAAATGGTGGAGGCGCAGTCTTTGTTCCGGACGTTGGTTGCCTGGCGGTGCGAGTTGTTGGTGTTTGTGAGTACCCGGTTCACTAACGCTAAGGGTGAGTCAGTGAATTTGACGGCGAAGAACTTGAAACGGATTGGTCGGGGGTATCGGAATCAGGGTCATTACCGGGGTCGGATATTGTTGTATACGGTGGGCTTACTACCGTGCTGAGCATCCTCACCACGCTTGGCTTTAAGAGCCGCTAATCTGGCCGGGCTCGCTACTGAGTGCGATACTGGGGCATTTCGCTGGCCTGCATGACCAGCCATGGGCTGAAGGCCCATGGAGCGGCTCGGACCGCTACCGCAAATTCCACGGGATCAACCCAGCGGTAATCCATGACTTCCTCCGGATTCATGGTGATTTCTCCATCGATCACGGCGGTAAATACCGGACAGATCTCGTTCTCAACAACCCCGGAGGCATCGACCGCGCGATAGCGGAACTCCGGCAGGGCCACCTGGATATCGCGGATCGCCATGCCCAATTCACCGCCAGCATGCCGACGGATCGCGGTTTCCATCTGCTCCCCCGGCTGGGGTGGCCACAGAAGGAATTAGTCCATACCCCGGGCCATGTCGACTTTGACAGCGCCCTGCGTGTCATCAGAACCTGGCCCAGGGAATTCTTGACGTGACAGGAGAACGCTTGGTGCAAAGGTGTATCCCTGGTATGCACTGTTTCCTTGGGCATGACGCCAACTGGCTGGCCGTCCTCGGAAAGCAGGATGACATCCATCAAATCCTCGACTTCTCTTTGGTGATTAGCGGGTGAATACAGCTGTGTAAATCAACAACATCGTCAGCATGAAACCACATAGGTAGTTGATCCACAGAAATCTCTTCCAGGCACGGTTAACCGTACCGGACGTGGAATCCTGCACCCCAAGATGCGGAAGCACATTAAGTATGTAGGCGATGGCGAGCAAGCCAGCTAACGAGCCGACTCCGCGAACCCCGAGCAGAAGCAACAGCCCAGCGAATACATACGCGCCCGCCACCAAGAAAATCGTCGTCCGTGCACCGAATGCTACCGCGATCGAACCAAGCTTCGCTTCACGGTCGGGAAGGATGTCCTGAATGGCACCCAGCGCATGGCTGGCCATGCCCCAGAGGAGGAATGCAGTGAACACCAGCCCTTGGGTGGGGTGCACCGGCGCTCCCGCCAGCACCCAGCCGAAGAACGCAGGTGAGACAAAATGGACCGCACTGGTCAGGGAGTCCAGCCCAGCGCGTTCCTTGAACCGCAGGACCGGAACGCTATAGGCAAGCAACGCAGCAACCGACCCCGCCAGTACAGCAGTGGAGATGCCGTTACCGGCGAGGGCCAAGACGATCAGGAAGGGCACGGCGGTGATCGTGCTCGCCAGCAAAATCATCCGGTGGCTGTGGCGGGCCAGTAGCGCGCCTTCTATGCCGCCCTTTCTCGGGTTGCGCAGATCCGATTCATAGTCGAAGACGTCGTTGACCCCGTACATCACCAGGTTGTAGGGAAACAAGAAGAAGATGGTACCCACGACGAATTTCCAATCCACTGAGCCACCAGCCAAGAGGTAGGCGGCGGCAAAGGGGTAGGCGGTGTTCACCCAAGACACCGGCCGCGAAGTTGTGATAATTCCATGAAGCATATTCAAGCCTTGTCGTGGTCAAGAGTGGAATGGCCGCTGCCCTTGCGCCTTGACTCCTGGCCTTCGAAGAGCCACCAGAGGCCGGGTGCCAAGAGCACAGCGCAGGCGGAGTAGAAGAAGTCCTCAATGGGCGCCAACCCGATGCGCAGACCGGAAAGCGTGTGCGTCCCATAGTCGAAGAGCCCCGCAAAGATCATCAGGTTGTCGAAGATCGCCGTGAGCAGCAGCATCAGCGCCATTGCGGCCAGCAACGGCAGCGCTATAGCGGCAGGCCTTTTCCGGCTGGCCAGGACGCCCAGGAGGAACACGCTGCCTGCTGCAGCGAGAAACCATAAGCTCATCTCAAGAAACAAGGTCATCGCCTTCCCCTTAGCTCTGAGCTTGCACGGCATCGCCGCGCCCGGACCTGGTTCAGCGCTTGCGCTCCGGTGACTAAAATCATCGCGCAATAGCACAGGAAGACCAGGAAAAAGACTTCTTCCAACGGAAACTGTTCGCCGACCATGATCCCGGTCATCAGCTTCGATGGCTCATGCAGGAAGATCCCTTGCCCGATGGCAAGGACATCCCAGAACACAAAAATCCCGTCCCCAATCCCAGGACCGCCAGCCCGCGCAGCGGGTGGCGGAAGACAAAGAGCTTCCATTTGGCATCCAATAGCGCCATGCACCCGAGCAGTCCGAGAAGAATACCCAGATAGATCATGTTCCCGCTTCCCTTCTGTTGGCGCTTCGTCGCTCATCGGGCAAGGGGCCAGGGGCAGTGATGCCCAGAACTGCCTTGGCGGCCAGCTCGCCGCTGATCAAGCACATCGGAACGCCAATCCCGGGGCGCACCGTACTTCCGGCATAATGCAGTCCCTGCACCTTCTTGCTGTGGTTGCCGGGCCGGAGCATGGCGCTTTGGCCCAGGGTATGTGCCAGGCCCAACGCCCCTCCCCGGTAGGCGCCATACTGCTGTTCGAAATCCGCCGGCCCGATGCTCTGGCGCACCACGATCCGCTGGCGCAGATCCGAGATTCCGGCCCAGCTCGACAGCTGGTCGATGGCGGCGTCAGCGATCTGCTCGACCATGGGATCCCCATGACCATCCGGGCCTCCTTTTCCCCATTCTGGCAGGGCCGGAGCAGGCACAAGAATGAACAGATTCTCGCAATCAGCGGGCGCGACGAAAGGGTCGGTGGCGCTGGGCTTGCAGACGTAGATGCTGGTTTCCGGCTGCAATTCGCGGCCGTCGCGGATGCGCGCGAAATTATCTTTCCAGTCCGTGCTGAAAAGCAGGTTGTGATGTTCCAGTTCTGGCAGTTTCCCGGTGATGCCCAGGCACACCAGGATGGCGCTCGGGCCTGGATCCCGGCGCGCAAAATTCTTGGCCGTATGAGTTTGGAGGTGCCCTGGCAGCAGGCTTCCGTCGATATGGCGCACATCGGCTGCCCCGATCACCGCCTGGGCCGCGGTGTGTTGCCGCTTCCCTGTGGCATCGGTCCAGTGAACCGCCGCCACCCGCGGGTTCTTGCCCGGCGTGGTTTCGATCGCGGTGGCGGTGGCTCCTACTGTGATGCTGGCTCCATGCTGGGTTGCCACCTTTGCCATAGCCTCGGCCACCGCAGCGAAGCCGCCCATCGGGTACTTGACGCCATCTGTCAGGTCCAGGTGGCTCATCAGCTGATAGAGCGCAGGGTGCGCTCCGGGCTGGAGCCCAAGAATACGGCAGGATAGCCAAGCAACTGGCGAATTTCATTGCTCTGGAAACGCTTGGCTAGGTAGCTTTCCAGGCTAGAGCCCAACAAGGCGGCCAGCTGTGGGAGCAGACGCAGCAGCTGAGGGTCCAGCAGTGACCGGGGCGAGCTGAAATCATCGTAGAGGAAGTGCTGCAGGGCCAGTTCGTAACCTGTGCGAGCGGTGCGCAGGTAATCCTCAAGCGCTGGAGTGCTTCCCGGTTCTAGGGATTCGAAGAGCGCGCGGATGCCCGGTGCGGTGCCCACGTCCACCGGAGATTGGCGGCCCTGGAAGAACGTGCGGTATCCGATTTCCAGTTCGCGCACCTCCAGCTGCGCGCTGACACTGGTTCCCATGAGCTCGAACCAATGCTCGAATACCTCTGGCATGAGATACCAGGAGGGCCCGGTATCGAAGCGGAATCCCGCGCGCTCAATACGGCCGGACCGGCCGCCCACCGTGGCGTGCTGTTCCAGCAAGGTGACATTGCACCCGCGCGCGGCCAGCAGACCGGCGCTGGCCAAGCCCGAGAATCCCCTCCGATGACTACCACGTCCCGAATTTCTCTGGCCATCTAGTGCCGCCTTTCCATGATGTGACTGGTTTGCGTCTTTCCCGGCCTGCCCAGCAGCACCCGCACCGCGATCATCGCCTTGCGCCCGGGGGAAACCGAGATTCTGGTGCGCAGCAGCATTTTTGCCGGAGCCTTGTCCAGCTGCCTGTTCAACTCCCTGAACAGGTCGTGGGCCAGGCGCACCGCACGCGCCGCGGCGGGCGCCAGCAGTGGCAGCCCAGCACGCGCCGTTTCCAGATCCTGCTCGATCTGCGCCACCAGGCGCTGCTTTTCCTGCTCGCTAAATGCTGCGGGGTTGATGCCGGGGAAATAGGCACGTCCCAGCTCCTGGCTGTCCTGCATCAAATCGCGCAGGAAATTGACCTTCTGGAAGGCCGCGCCCAGGCTTCGGGCCGCCCGTTTGGCCTGGTCCGCTTGCTCCGCGTCCAGCGGCACGGCCCCGGGCATCGCCAGGAACACCTGAAGACACATCAGCCCGATCACCTCGGCGGAGCCGTAGATATAATCTTCGAGGCTGCGCGCATCGTGCTGCCCGGTGGTCAGGTCCGCCCGCATCGAGGCGAAGAACGGGGCAGTCAGCGCCTGCGTGATGCTGGTGGAACGAGCGGTGAGCGCAAAGGCATGCACCACCAGATTGGTGCTGTAGCCGCGTTCCATGGCACGTTCCGTTTCCGCTTCCAGGTCATCGAGGCACGCGGCGATCGCGCGCGGCTCGAGCCCGGCTTGAAGGCCACGCCGTCGACGATTTCATCGGCGAGGCGCACCAGGGCGTAGATATTGGCGATATGGGTGGCGCTAGCTGTGTCGAGCATCCGGCAGGCCAGCGAGAAGGAGGTGGAGTACTGGCGAAGCAGCACCTGCGCGCTGCGTTGTGCCGTGCGGGAATACAAGTGCAGGGCAGGGGTGCGCGGGTTGAGCTCCCGCGGTTTTATGGCGTTCATCGGCGTCGCTCCAGGATGAGGTGGCTGCAGGTGCGCAGCAGCTGCTGGGCCTCCTCGGGCAAGTCGCGGAATGCCGTCGATCCAGTGGCGCGGCTGCACAGTGCTTGGGCCAGATGCCGGGCGAATTGCTCCGTCCCCTGGTCGACCAGCTCTTGGCGGATCTGCCCGACTGACACGTGACCGGAGCGGAGGCCATTTAGCATCTGGGCAAATTCAGGCTGTTCGGCGGCCAGGGCCAGCAGGATCGTGCTCTTGAATTCGCGCAGGTCGGACTCCACGGATTTGCCGGTGCACGAAGGATCCCCGAAGGTTCCAAGCACATCGTCGATGACCTGGTACGCCACCCCCAGCTGGCAGCCGACGGTGCCGATGTTTTCAGCTTGGCCCATGGTTGCACCTGCCAAGAGCGCCCCCGCTTGCAGCGGCAACTGGAAGGAGTACGATGCGGTTTTTAGCTGCTCCATGCGCAGCACTTCGCTGGTGGTCGCCGGGGCCGATCCCAGGGAGTAGAGCAGATCCTCCAGTTCCCCTGCTCCGGCCTGCTCGATTGCCTGGAAGAAGGCCTGCTCCACGACGGACTCGCTGTCGGTGCCAGCGGCGGCCCGTGCGGCGAGCTTGATCGCCTCGCTGATCAGCAGGTCACCGGCGATGATCCCCACCGAATTCCCGGCATGCTCCGCTTCGGCCTGGCTGCGCCCGACGGTTAGAGCTTGATCGCGGTACAGCGCCGAGATGGTTGGCTCTGCGCGGCGCACGAAGTCCTTGTCCACCACATCGTCGTGGATCAGCAGCGCACTGTGTAGCAGCTCGAAAGCGCAGCCCAAATCGATGGCACGGACCTCATTGCAGCCCGAGAAGGCGCGGTAGCCGAGCATGACCAAGGCCGGGCGCATCAGCTTGCCTGTGGACAGGCGGGCGGTGATCTGCGACCACAGCACGGCGGCCTGCGCGGAATACGCCGCGCTGCGCTGCTGAGCCTGCAACCCGATCTGCTCGAGGCGATCGCTGATGGCCGCCCGGGTGACTTCGTCGATGAACCCCTTCTCGCCGGTCATCGTGCGCGGGCCGGCCGGCGAAGATTGATCGGTACTGGCATGCGTTGTCATAGTTCACTGCTCCGGTGATCTGGTGGGGTGGAATTATCGTCTTGCCCAGTGCTGGCGGCCTGCAGCGATAGGAGGATTTCCGCGAGCAGCGTGCGCAGCGCTTGTCGGGAGGGAGCATCGAGCTGCGCACAGAACCTGTGCAGGCTGCGCAGGATCGCCAGCGCCTCGCCGGTTGCCTCGGGAAAGGCAGGGCCTGCATGGATCACAGTGCGCCTCCGGTCCGTGGGGTGTTCCCGGCGCGCGATCACTTGGCGTACCTCGAGCCGATCTAACACCGCGGTGATGCCGGCCGTAGAAACGCCCAGCTCCTTAGCCAGCTCGCCGGGTCCGGGTGCGCTCAAGCTGCGGATGAGGTTCAGCGCTTTGAGATCCGTGTCGTTCAGATTCAGGCCAGCGCGTAATCGAACTTCGCGCAGTGCATGCGCTCGCTGAAGTGAGATCAGAGAGCGGAAAAGTTCCGAAGTACGGAAGGGAGGTGCACTTGCCATGATTTTTTATCTCGCTATGTTGATATTTAGCTTATCTAGATACATGATGTTTTAATAATATAGTTTTGTAGAGATAGGTTTGTCCAGCCGCATCCGCAAAAAGATTCCACGATCCTAGGAGCAACGCATGAGACCCTCACACCAACCCGCACTGCAGCCGGGCGTCAGCCCTGTTGCCGAACCGCGATGGACCTGGTCGGTGGTCACGGCAATCTCGCTGGCCACGGCCATCGTCGTATCCTTCATCGGCAGCGGAGCACTGGGCGGCACTCCGGTCCAGCAGGTGGCCGGAGGCTACCTCAGCGCTGATGCGACACTGCTGGCGCCGGCAGGACCGGCATTTTCGATCTGGAGCGTGATCTACGCCGGATTGGCGGTCTACGGCATTTTCCAGCTCACTGCATCGGGCCGGCGCTCTTCCTGGGCAGCGACCCTGCGAACTCCGGCCGTGCTCTCGGCATTGCTCAATGCGGCTTGGATCAGCGTGGTGCAACTTGGCTGGTTGGGACTCAGTGTTGCCATTATTTTCGGCCTCGTCGCCGTCCTGGCGTGGATGATGGCAATCATGCGTGCCGGCACGCCATCATCGGGGCTGGAATACTGGATCATGTGGCTGACCTTCGGCCTCTACCTGGGATGGGTAAGCGTTGCCAGCATAGCCAATACCGCGGCATGGCTGTTGTCGCTGGGCTTCGGCGTCGATGCTGCGTGGGCTCCCAAGCTGGCCGTCGCGCTTTTGATTGTTGCCGTCCTGATTGCTCTGACCATCAGCTTCTATGCGCGCAACATCTTTGCTCCAGCAGCTATCTGCTGGGGTCTGCTATGGATCGGCGTTGGGCGCCTGGGCGGGGCCAACGCATCGAATCTGGTTGGCATCACCGCACTCGGCTGCGCGGCAGCAGTCCTGATTGGAGCCAGCGCAATCGCCTGGCACCGCACATCGAGTTCAAAGGAGGGCTCCCGATGAGCATGATCGCCGTCACCGGTGCCACCGGATACATCGGAGGCCGGCTGGTCCCGCGGCTGCTGCGCCAAGGGCACCAGGTCAAGGTCTTCACCCGCGATGCCCAGCGTTTGCGCGACGTTCCCTGGCATGCCGAGGTGGACATCATCGAAGGAGACCTCGCGGACCTTGAGGCCGTTTCCCAGCTCTGCTCCGGTGCCGACGTCGTCTATTACCTGGTGCATTCCATGTCCGGAAGCCGCAATTTCGCCGAACAGGAGAAAAATTGCGCTTTTGTCATGGCCCAGGCGGCACTGCAGCAAGGTGTTGGCCAAGTCGTCTACCTTTCCGGGCTGCACCCTTCGGGAGAACTCAGCGAGCACTTGGAATCCCGTGTTGCCGTAGGAGAGATCCTGTCCGCTTCGGTGAACACGCTGATCCTGCAGGCCGGACTGGTGATCGGCTCGGGATCCGCCAGTTTCGAGATGATCCGGCACCTGAGCGATGTACTGCCGGTGATGCCGGCACCACGGTGGGTGCGCAACAAGGTCCAGCCCATAGCCATTCGCGATGCCCTGCATTATCTCGTGGCCGCAGCCGAACTGGGAGCGCCCGTCCAAGGCGCCTACGACATCGGTGGACCGCGAGCCTACAGCTACGCCCAGCTGATGCAAATCTATGCCCGCGTGGCCGGGCTACGCGAACCGAGGATCTGGGCGCTTCCGCTGCTGACCCCGCGGTTGGCCTCGCATTGGGTCAATCTGGTCACGCCCCTGCCCCGCACTTTGGCTACCGCGCTCGTCCAGTCCTTGCAGCACGACTGCGTTATGCAATCGCGAAAAATTGACGATCTCATTGCGCCGCCTGCGCAGGGCTTGTGCGACTACCCCAAATCGGTGCACTTGGCCTTGGAAAAGATTCATGCGGACGCGGTGGAAACCACCTGGGCGACAGCCCATCCGATTTCAGCTCCGGCCGAGCCGCTGCCCTCGGATCCACAATGGGCTGGGCGCAAAAGCTATACCGATACGCGCAGGATCAGCACGGCAGCCACCCCGCAGGCACTCTTCCAGGTGGTGCAGCGACTCGGCGGTGATTCGCCATACTTCGCATTCCCAAGTCTCTGGAGGCTGCGCGGCCTGATGGATAAACTAGCCGGCGGCGTGGGGTCACGTCGAGGCCGGCGCTCGCACAGCACCCTGGCCCTAGGCGATGTAGTTGACTGGTGGCGGGTCGAGGCGCTGGAGAAGGACCGCCTGTTGCGCTTACGAGCGGAAATGCGCGTTCCGGGACAGGCCTGGCTTGAATACTCCATCGGCCAGCAAGCCAACGGAAACTCTGAGCTCATCCAGCGTGCGGTCTTCTTTCCCCGCGGCCTCTGGGGACGCTGCTACTGGTGGGCGGTCTACCCGTTTCACGGGGTCATTTTCCCGGCGACAATCGCCAACATCGCGAAGGACGCAGAACAGGCACCGCGCGGTTTCCGGGACTAGGCGCGACTAGGAACGCGTGGGGTTTGACTGCTCCAGGCTGCTGTCCAGGGCATCGGAGGTCTCGGCCAGGAAACGGATCACGACCTCGCGTTCTTCAGGGGTCAGAGAATAGGCCACCTCAAAGCGCTTGGCATGATGCCGCCCCATCTGCTCGCGCGCAGCCAGATGTGCCTGCTCGGTGACTTCGATGCACTGCGACCGGCGGTCCGTCGGATGCTGGCTGCGCCTAACATGCCCATTGGCTTCAAGCCGGTCGATCATTTTCGTCACGGACGCGCTGGAGATCCCGAGATAAGCGCGCAAATCAGTGGGTGTAGTAACCCTGCCCACATTCTTTGCGGCGATCAATTGCCGAAGCGCACGCATGTCGGTCTCATTCAATTGCATATAGCGCTGCGAGCTGCGCATGATCTTGCGCTCAACCTGCCGCATTCGGCCCATCTCGGCCATGATCCGCTCGATCTGCGCCAGATCAGAAGGGGAAATGCCCCGCCGGTCAATCAATAACTGTTCTGGATCCGATTCTACAAGCCCATAGGTTGTGGGCAACCGCTCTACTGCCATAACACCCTCCCCTACGCCCTTGCCCGGCCCAGCAACACGATTATTCGCTGCCTATGATCCTTTAATACTACGCTTCACTGGCTTGCCATGAAGCAGACAAAAACCCTGCGGTCCGATTGCTCAGACCGCAGGGTTATCAGGTGCGAGTAGAGAGACTTGAACTCTCACGTCCGAAGACACTGGAACCTAAATCCAGCGCGTCTACCAATTCCGCCATACTCGCTAGCGCTACACCGAGAATCGAAATCCTCGAAGGCGACCTCAATCAGTGTAGCGGAAGTTTTCACCGATACGAAATCGGCGAGTCACGCGGCCTACTTTGGGTCAATCCCCAAGTCACGACGGAGCTTAGCAACGTGACCTGTAGCACGCACGTTGTACTGCGCGAGTGCCACATTGCCCTCTTCATCCACAACGATGGTTGAGCGAATCAGTCCCTCGTAAACACGTCCGTAGTTCTTCTTTTCACCCCACGCGCCGTATGCCTCGGCCACCGCGTGATCCTCATCAGAGAGTGTTGGGAAGTTTAGGGATTCGTTTGCGACGAACTTTTCGAGCTTTGAAACCTTGTCCGGAGAGATACCCAGAACTTGGTAGCCCAGAGACTTCAAAGACTCAATCGAGTCACGGAAGTCGCAGGCCTGCTTAGTGCAGCCTGGGGTGGAAGCTGCCGGGTAGAAATATACGATGGTTTTCTTACCGCGGTAATCAGATAAGGACAACGAGTTACCCGCCGCGTCAGTCAGGGTAAATTCTGGAGCCTTATCGCCAACGGCAAGGCGTGCGGTTGTTTCGGAAGTGCTCATTACTGGACCTCTTTTCTTCACGGTATACAAAAAATCCGACCTGATGAATCAGATCGGATTTACTGTGCGCCCCTCGGGACTTGAACCCGAAACCTAATGATTAAGAGTCATTTGCTCTACCAATTGAGCTAGAGGCGCATATCGCTCTGACTAGTTCTTTTGAAGAAGTTATCTTTGCAACGTAGATAATCATAAGCAGTAACCGACCAAAAAACAAAACCCGGTCAATCTGCCGCTAATGAGCGCGTAGCTACTAGTCAACCCCTGATTTACGATAGGCCAACTGAGCACCAAGTAACTCACGCCACACCATATTGTCTATGCAGCGCCTCACATTACCTTCCGTGCCTTGTGGTTGCCACGTAGAACACGGGCCTACAGGCAGAAGGAACGCAATTTGAATTTAGGTCCCGAGAATCCGGGAAAACAAAAATAGGCCAGACCGAAGTCTGACCTATTTTCTTTGGTGCGCCCCTCGGGACTTGAACCCGAAACCTAATGATTAAGAGTCATTTGCTCTGCCAATTGAGCTAGAGGCGCGTTTTATTCTTTTGTGAACATATTGCTCATCGAAACGATCAATATGTTGGTGCGCCCCTCGGGACTTGAACCCGAAACCTAATGATTAAGAGTCATTTGCTCTGCCAATTGAGCTAGAGGCGCCCGCTGCGATGTTCTAGAAGCTTTTGGGCTCCGCGCTTTCGCAACGAGATAAAACTTTACCAGCTTTATCCCCCAGCGCAAATTCGATACCCACCGCGGACCGGTGACCTTCATTACAGGATATGACTAGGCGTTACTTCCATAGGATCGCTTCGGTTTGTACAGTGAATCCATGAGTGGACAACAAACAATTTCTTTCCCTTCCCAAGATTTGATTGATGCGGTGGGCTCATTCCCCGAGAATCTCAAACCAGTGCTGTGGGATCTGGTCAACGACCCGCAGACTCCCCTAGACGAGATTGAAATTGCGGTCATGCCTTATATGGCTAACCCAGCCGCCCTGAACAACATCCGCAAGGCACCTAACTTGAAGATTGTTCAGACCCAGACCACCGGCTTTGACGGCTTAGTGGATCTGATTGGAGACCGGGCAAACATCAACACAGCAGCCGGAGTCCACGCAGCATCAACTGCAGAGATGGCCATCGGTCTGGCTATTGCGTCCCTGCGTGGATTCCCGCAGGCAGTTCGAGACCAGCAGGACGGCCGCTGGAACCCGCAGCAGTGGCCTGGTCTGGCTGATCGAACCGTAGGACTGGTAGGTGTTGGCGGAATCGGTGAAGAAATTCGCAAGCGTCTGGAACCTTTTGAGGTAAACCTGCTGCGCTTTGGTTCAACAGCTCGTGCAGATGAGCACGGCGAAATCCTTTCCACCAACGAACTTTCCCAGCACGCTGCAGATATAGAAGTACTGATCTTGATTGTGCCGCTCACCGATTCCACCCATCATCTTGTTGACGCTGAGCTCTTGGCGCAGCTGCCCGACGGCGCAACGATCGTGAATGTTGCTCGCGGACCGGTGGTTGATACCGATGCTTTGGTTAAAGAAGTCGCCTCTGGACGCCTCAACGTTGCCTCGGATGTGTTCGACCCGGAGCCACTGCCTAAAGATCACCCCTTGTGGCAGCATCCCAACGCGCTGATCATTCCCCACAACGGCGGAAATACTGCAGCCTTCTTCCCGCGTATGGTCAAGCTCCTCAAGCGACAGCTAGTTCAATGGTCCGAGGGAGATCTTGGCGAGAATGTTGTGCACCGCAGCTAACAATTAGGTGACACTTATCCGCCCCGGGAGTTTTAGCCCCGGGGCTATAGCGATGGTGCGCTATCTTTGATAAATACCGTTAGTCCACCATTGTTATTGGTGCGTGCGGCATAGAACGTTGCTTGCTAAAGGAAGATGAGCCATCCCAGTGCCCGATTTGCCACTAAGTCTCGTATCTCGACGCGCAATGCTGACCGGTACTTTGGCGACAACCGCTCTGGCATTGGCCGCCTGCACTGGAAAATCTGGCACTCAAGCCGATCCGTCTTCCAATGCTTCTGCCTCAAGCACCCCGATTCCCCGGACCCTACGCCTGTCCGCCTCGGCTCCGCCGATCAAGTTAGATCCAGCCGTGGTTGCCGACAATGAGTCGTTCCGCGTCACTCGTCAGGTGTACGAGACGCTCGTTAATATTGATCTGGATACCGGTGGCGCAATTCCAGGACTGGCAGAGTCTTGGAGTGAAAGTACAGACGGACTAACCTACGTCTTCAAATTGCGTGAAGGTGTGCTCTTTCACGACGGCACCGAGCTGATTGCAGCCGGCGTTATTGCCAACTTCAAACGTTGGGAATCCCTGTCCAGCTCCCAAACCGCCTCGTCGACGCAGGGTTTCTTTGACGTTTTCCACTACGACTGTGACATTCCCAAGCTCCCTAAGGCCGACGATCTTGAGCCGGAGGTCAAGGACGGCGAATCCGCTTCGGCAGAACAACTGGCCACACAGCAAGAACGTGTTCAACAGCTAACGGAGCTGCAAAAGCAATTCACCACCAACCTCTTTACTGGTAAGTCAAAGGGTGGGAGCGCAAGCTACTTCAGGTCGGTGGAAGCCACCGACAAATACGAAGTCACTCTACGTTTGCGCCGCCGCCTGCCAGATCTTATTGAGGCATTCACTCTTCCAGGAATGGCCATTGCTGCACCTAGCGGCCTGACCGGTGGACCAGAAGATAACCCTGCCGAATCTTTGGCTACCGCACCGGTCGGCACCGGTCCCTATAAGTTTGTTTCTTTGGACAAGGTTGTTGTTCGTCTCGAGATCTTTGCTGACTACTGGAATCAGAAGCGGCTCACAGACAATAAGCAACACCCAGAAGTAGTTCTCATTTCTTCCATACCTTCCCCGTATAACCGGGAGGGCGCCTTGCTGGCCGAAGAAGTTGATGGATTCGATATGGTCTCCGTTGACACCATGCGCACCTTGGTACGCAATGCAAAGGTAGTTGTTCAGCGTGACCCATTCTCCGTGCTGTACCTCGGCATGGATCAGCGCAACAAGTGGCTAGCAAAGCCTGAGTTCCGCAAGGCCATTGCCCATGCAACTAACAGGACTTCACTGGCTGACAAACTATTCATTCAGGGATCAAAGTACGCGGCCACCATTTTGCCGCCAGCGCTGAACATTCCCAGTCCAGAAAATACGCCGAGTCATGATGAGTCCAAGGCCAAGGCACTTCTGGATGAGATCAACTACAAGGGAGAAGAAATTGAGTTTGCCTACCCACTACGGGTATCGCGCAACTATCTCCCACTTCCTGAACGTACCTTTGCTCAGATCTCAGAGGACCTAGCCAAGGTAGGCATTCGTATCAAGCCTCGTCCTATCGCGTGGACCGATGGCTATGTGAAAACCGTGCAATCAAGTGAATTTAACGGGCTACACCTACTCGGGTTCTCCGGAGGCTACCGCTCAGCAGATGACTTCTTCTCCGGAATATTGGCAAATAAAGCTAATGAGTTCGGATACAAGTCAGCGTTACTTGACTCACAAATCTTGCTTGCTCGTTCCATTCCTTCGGGAGAAGAACGCACTAATGCCTACGCAAGCATTCTGAAGACATTGGATGAGGATCTACCGTTGTTGCCACTGGTCTTCCCAATCTCAGCCTTGGCATTCAACGGAAACGTCACCTTCTATCCCCCATCGCCGATGCTCAACGAATGCTACGCCGATGTGCAGATGACTAATTCACCAGCCCTAAAGAGTTAATCAGCATTAACCCAGTTAACGATTTCTAACCCAAGGGTGGTTAGGTCTACTCTGGGATAGAGCAAAGTATCACTGTCGATGGAGATCCTCGTGCCTTCTGAAACGTCAACCGAATCTTTTGACGTAGTACTAATCGGTGCCGGCATCATGAGTGCCACTCTTGGCACCATGATCAACCAGCTGGAACCAACCTGGTCTATTGGTCTCTTTGAGAACCTAGACAAGGCGGGGTTGGAGTCATCCTCCCCTTGGAACAACGCTGGTACCGGCCACTCGGCCCTGTGCGAGTTGAACTACACCGCAGCTTCTGCTGACGGTTCGGTTGATCCAGCCAAGGCTATTGGCATCAACGAACAGTTCCAGATGTCCCGCCAGTTCTTCTCCTGGGCCGTGGACAACAAGCGCGTTGCTGACAACAGCTTCATCAACCCGCTTCCTCATATGTCGTTTGTTATCGGCGAGGACCACTCCAAGTACCTGCAGACCCGTTACGAGGCACTGAAGCCCAACGCTCTGTTTGAGGAACTGGAAATCACCAACGACCTAGACACCATCAATCAGTGGACTCCACTCGTTGCTCAGGGTCGCGACGCTTCGCAGAAGGTTGCAGCTTCACGCGTAACCTCGGGTACCGACGTTGACTTCGGTCGCCTCACCGCAGATTTGACCAACTCGCTGAGCGCCGCTGGTGCTTCGGTGAACTACGGTCACAAGGTTCAGAACCTCAAGCGCTCCGGTGCTGGTTGGGAACTGACCGTCAAGGACAAGGCCTCCGGCACAGTAAAGAACGTCAAGGCAAAGTTCGTCTTTGTTGGCGCAGGTGGCGGCGCACTGCCACTGCTGCAGAAGTCAGGCATTGATGAAATCAAGGGCTTCGGTGGCTTCCCAGTCTCCGGTCAGTTCTTGCGTTGCACCGATGAGACCATCGTGAACCAGCACAATGCTAAGGTTTACGGCCAGGCTTCGGTTGGCGCTCCTCCAATGTCGGTTCCACACTTGGACACCCGCTTTGTTGATGGCAAGCGCTCGCTGATGTTCGGCCCTTACGCTGGATTCTCGATGAACTTCTTGAAGTCCACCAGCCAGCTTGATCTTCCACTGTCGCTGCGCCCACACAACCTCATTCCGATGTTGGCTGTTGGCAAGGACAACCTAGATCTGACTACTTACCTGATCAAGGAAGTTCTCAAGTCCCGCGCTAAGAAGGACGAGGCGCTGACCGAGTACTTCCCTGGTGCCGATGGTTCCAAGTGGGAATTGATCACCGCCGGTCAGCGTGTACAGGTCATCAAGAAGGATGCCAAGAAGGGCGGTGTACTTCAGTTCGGAACCGAGGTCATCACTTCTTCGGACGGCTCCATTTCCGGTCTGCTCGGCGCTTCGCCTGGTGCTTCGACCGCAACCCCAATCATGGTTGGCCTGCTCTCGCGCTGCTTCCCTAAGCAGTTCGCCGGCTGGGAGTCGAAGCTCAATGACATGATTCCTTCTTACGGTCAGAAGCTGAATGAAAACCCAGCGCTCTACGCTGAGGTTAAGGCTGCTACCGATAAGGCTCTGGGACTAATCTAGTTCTACGTTCAAAGGTCCGTCCACCAATTGGTGGACGGACCTTTTACGTTAACTCACACCATGAGCAACTAGACACCAGCAACAAAGCTCGAGACTTGCCTCTCAGCCATCACAAAAATGATAGTCACTCAGCATCGTAGCTACAGACCCGTTGTGCTTACCCCATATGCCGCCTGCTTCTGGGTGAAGCCTTCAAATTCCAGCTGTTTGACCAGCCCTGACTTTGAGAATGACGTATATTCCAAGTAACTGGCAGCTTTCAACGCGGCCTGTTCGTTCCAATCAACAGTGACGCGTTCAACCGCCCAAGCAGCTTCGGATTTTGAAAAACCCTCAAATTCAAGCTGTCCAGCGAGACCAGTCTTTGAAAAAGCGGTATATTCCAAATAATCAGCAGCTTTATTCAGCGCATTTTGCTGGCTAAGTGTCCCAGCTTCTTCTTCCGCTTCCGCCGAAGCTTCCGCTTCCTCCTTAGCCTTGGCGCTAGCTTCAGCTTTCTTTTCTTCCTCAGCCTTTGCTTTTTCTTCCGCCGCGGCCTTTTCTTTCTCTTCGGCAGCGGCCGCTGAACTTGCCGCAGCTTTTTCTTCCTTGGCCTGTTCCTCCGCCGCTTCTTTAGAGCTTTCGTCAGCTTCAGAAAAAGCAGAGGCACTTGCCAACGGTTCCTCGGCCAGCGCGATATTCGAGGCGCTTGCAGCAACATTGGCGCTTGGACTTGCAACTACCGGGTCACCACCCCCGTCTTCGCCCCCATCACTAAGCGCAGCGATGACAACAATGGCAACGATTCCCCCTAGAACGCCGAGGCCAATTTTCTTTCCTCGCCCAAGGCGCTTCTTGGCGGAAGACACAGGCAACCCAAGCGGCGAGGAATCAAGTGAAGCGCTATTTGTTGCTCCCCAATCCGGCACTACAGACATGAACAGGAACGGGTTCTGCGAATACTCGATCGGCGGTTCAGCAGCAGCTCCGGTATTCATGTCAACCCACAGAGGCCATCCGGCTGGCGGAGCGCCCCAAGAAGGCTCTGGGGTCCATTGGACACCAGGGACAAAATCGTGCGGAAGGTAAGGCCGCCAGGCTGGCGGTGGATTAAAACGAGTGGACAACTTGTCCTCCTAGGAACTGATTTGAGAGTGAACTTGATGGCCCCAATCAATCCCCACCAAGTAGCCCCAAGCGTACGTCCAGCTTCCGACATTTTAGAGAAATTCAGACAAATAAGTTTACGGCTCTAATTGTTACTGAACAGAAACTTCATTAGAACGTTGACGTAAAGCAGGCATAATACTTTTCCTAGAAATCTTGCAACCACCAGAAAGTACCAAATTTTCATAAAAGCGACTCTTTGGGCTGAAGCTATTCATTCCCTAACCACGGCACGGTATAGATCTAGATACCAAGAATCGTCAGGTAACTCATTCGGTACCGAAAAGACTCGACCTGGCGGTCTGCCAACCCGAAACGCTCGTCTATGACCGACATTGGAAGCCTCCCTCATTCCATAGAACTTCTTGCTCCGAACAATTTAATTCCACACGGGCCACACCAAGAACCACAGATCACAATTCCTGTATCCTCAAAAAGGTTGTCTACTTCACACTAACTGTTTTTAGTCTCAAAATTTCCTGCGCCGGCCAACCCCGCGCGGAATGCTGAAAGGTACCAATGACCTATACCGCAGCGGGAAACCGTTACGACTCCATGCCCTACCGCCGCGTTGGACGTAGCGGTCTGAAGCTTCCCGTTATTTCGTTGGGACTGTGGCATAACTTTGGCGATGACAAACGCTTTGACGAGCAGGGCGCAATCCTGCGCCGTGCCTTTGATCTAGGTGTCACACACTTTGATCTGGCCAATAACTACGGTCCACCGGATGGTACCGCTGAAAAGAACTTCGGTCGCCACCTGGCCCAAGACTTCAAGCCTTACCGCGACGAATTGGTCATCTCCTCCAAGGCCGGTCACCGCATGTGGCCTGGCCCCTACGGTGATGGCGGCTCCCGCAAGTATTTGCTGTCCAGCCTTGACCAGTCCCTCGAACGCATGGGCCTAGACTACGTAGATATTTTCTACAGCCACCGCCCAGATCCTGAGACACCTATGGAAGAAACCATGGGCGCACTGGATCAAGCAGTCCGTTCAGGCAAGGCACTGTACGCAGGTATCTCCTCGTACTCCCCTGCCCAGACACTGGAGGCAGCACGAATCCTCAAGGAACTTGGCACTCCACTACTCATTCATCAGCCAAGCTACTCAATGTTTAACCGCTGGACCGAAGCAGAGAACCCTAACGTCTTCCAAGCCTTGGAGCAGGTAGGTGCTGGGTCTATTGCCTTCTCGCCATTGGCCCAGGGTTTGCTGACCAACCGGTACCTGAATGGAATCCCGGAAAACTCGCGCGCCACCAAGGGACGATTCCTCTCCGAGTCGGCAATCACCGACGAGATCCTGGACCGTATCCGCGGGCTCAACGATATTGCTGCCAAGCGCGGGCAGTCGTTGGCCCAGATGGCTATCGCGTGGTTGCTGCGCGACCAGCCACTTGGCACGCCAGTGACCTCCGCCTTGGTTGGTGCATCGAGCGTGAAGCAGTTGGAAGACTCGTTGGCTGCGGTCAATAATCTTGAGTTCTCCACCGAAGAATTGGAAATAATCGACAAATTTGCGGCCGTTTCTGGTGGCAACGTCCGTGCCTAACCCGCGCACTTGAAGAACTTACAAACCCCTTGCGGACAACAGTCCGCGAGGGGTTTGTTTGTGCCACTACTCCTCACGGATGATCTTTACCGTTTTAACTCTTTAGTGGACAGTTGCGCATGCACAACAAACTAGAATTGGTTCCAAGCACTTCATCCGTACTGCGACCTAGCTAGGACTACACCCGCATGCAACGCTTGGCCACCTTGTCATTGAAGAACCGAGCGCTCATTGCGCTAATTACGGTCTTCGCCGCCATCTTTGGTGTGATCTCCATGGGATCACTAAAACAGGAACTAATCCCCTCCATGGAGTTCCCGCAGATCTCCGTCATGGCTACCCAAACAGGTTCAAGTCCTGATGTCATCGATGAGCAGGTTGCCGCTCCGCTTGAAACGGCGTTGCAGGCTGTTGAGGGTCTTGAATCTTCCAGCGCTACCTCGCAGGCCGGATTCACCCGCATTGCGTTAACCTTTGCGTACGGCACCGATATGGATCGTGCCCGTTCTCAAGTAGACCGCGCGATCTCTAACGCCAAGTCCCAATTACCTGATGACGTTGAGCCAACAGCGCTGGCCGGCTCCATCGCAGATCTTCCGGTACTGATGCTTGCTGTCTCCTCGGATGAGTCCTTGGAGTCGCTCAATGACGACGTTAAGCGAATTGCACTTCCCAAGCTACAGAAGATTGACGGAGTCCGTGAAGCCTCAGTTTCTGGTGGTGCGACCCAGCACATTGCGGTGAAACCGAAAAACGCTGAGATGTCCCGTGCCGGGCTGACCGTCTCCGATTTGAAGGACGGCATCGAGAACGCCGGCTCACCAATTCCGGTGGGCAATATGAACGTGGACGGTCTCCAGTTGCCCGTTATTGCCGGCTCAACCCCGGATAATTTGGATGCTATCAAGAACATCCCGATCGTTACGGATAATGGACCAGCCCTGCTCAAGGACGTTGCAGATGTTTCGGTCAAGGCCGATGAAGCAACCAGCATCACCCGCACCAACGGTGCAGAAACTCTTTCCATCTCGGTGACCAAAACCCCAGATGGCGATACCGTTGCCATCTCCCACGCGGTTGCTGACATGGTTGAGGACCTTCAGTCCGAGCTGGGCCACAAGGCCACTATGACCACGATCTTTGATCAGGCACCATTTATTGAAGACTCGATCAGCCACTTGGCTATCGAAGGTGCGCTGGGCCTTGGTTTTGCGGTCATCATTATCTTGATCTTCCTGTTCTCAGTGCGTTCCACCTTGGTCACCGCAATCTCGATTCCACTGTCGCTGATGATGACCTTCATTGGAATGAACGTCTTTGGCTACACCCTGAACATGCTCACCTTGGGCGCACTGACCATCTCCATTGGCCGTGTGGTTGATGACTCGATTGTGGTCATTGAAAACATCAAACGACACCTTGCCTTTGGTGAATCCAAGGCTCAGTCCATCTTGCTAGCGGTCAAGGAAGTTGCCGGTGCTATCACGGCTGCAACGCTGACCACGGTGGCAGTCTTCCTACCTATCGCAATGGTTGGCGGTATGGCTGGTGAACTGTTCAGCCCGTTCGCGCTAACCATGACCATCGCACTGCTCGCTTCACTTCTGGTCTCTTTGACTATCGTTCCGGTTTTGGCCTACTGGTTCTTACCGCACCGTCCAGGGACCACCAAGGCGCACACGGTTCACGTTGCTGAAGATAAGTCGTGGATGCAGCGGGCTTATCAGCCAGTGCTGAAATCTACCCAGAAGCACCCGGTCATCACCTTGTTGGCCTCAGTGCTGATCTTGGCTGGCACCGTAGCCATGACCCCGTTGCTGAACACCAACCTGCTGGGTTCTACCGGCGAAAACTCCATCACGGTCAAGGCCACTATGCCTTCGGGTACCGCGTTGAATACAACCACTAATGAAGCCAAGAAGATTGAGTCTAAGCTTGGCGACATTGATGGTGTAGAAGACGTTCAGATGACCGTCGGTACCGCCAGCGGCATGGCGGCCATGTTTGCTTCCGGTTCAGACACCGCAAGCTTTACCGTCATTACCGATAAGGACGCAGATCAGGAAAAGCTGACCGATACGATCCACGAGCAAGTTGATTCCCTTGATCTGTCCAAGGACATGACCGTCACCTACGGTTCCAATTCTTCGGCTATGACCTCAAGTGACGTCACCGTGGAGATCAAAGCTCCTAATGAAGACAGCTTGCGGGAAGCCACAGCGACTATGCGTGAGGCGCTTGAGGACACCGCGTATGTCTCCGGTATTACCGACAACCTCTCGGCTGAACGTGAGCAGGTATCCATCGACATCGATGCAGATAAGGCCGCAGCAGCGGGTCTGACCGAATCCCAGCTGGCCGGAATGGTCGCTGGCCAGGTCTCCCTGTTCCAGCCGGCAAGCTTCGCCTTGATTACACCGACCTGACGGTACAGATTGGTGAGGGGCTCAAGCTCGATAGCGTACAGAAGCTCCGCGACCTGCAGATCCCTACTGCAACTGGTCCGAAGAAGCTGCAGGATCTGGCCAAGGTTGATCGCACCAAGGTAGTCCAGCAGGTCACCACCTCTAACGGTGAGCGCATCGCTACGGTGACGCTGACCCCGGATGAAAACATGCTGGGTAAGGTTTCCAAGGAAGTCACGACCAAGCTTGATTCGGTCGATCTTCCAGAAGGTGCCAGCGCAGAAATTGGTGGCGCTGCCACCGAGCAGGCAGACTCGTTCAACCAGCTCTACCTCGCATTGCTGGCTGCTGTAGCCATCGTTTACGTCATCATGGTGGCCACCTTTAAGTCATTGATTCAGCCACTGGTGCTTCTGGTATCCATTCCATTTGCTGCCACCGGCGCCGTCGGTCTACTGCTGATCTCGGGCATCCCGCTGGGTCTGCCGTCGCTGATTGGTATGTTGATGCTGGTGGGCATTGTGGTCACTAACGCGATTGTGCTGATCGACTTGATCAACCAATATCGTCAGCCTTCCGCTGAGCGTGCGGCCATGAGCCTAGAAGACGCCATCACCCATGGTGCGCGTCAACGTTTGCGTCCGATTCTGATGACCGCATTGGCCACCATTTTTGCGCTGATTCCAATGGGTCTTGGACTGACCGGACAGTCAGGCTTCATCTCACAGCCTCTGGCTGTCGTGGTGATCGGTGGCCTGGTGACCTCTACCTTGCTGACCTTGATCCTGGTCCCCGTACTCTACCGATTGGTTGAGTCCCGTAAGGAAAAGCGTGCGGCACGTCGTGCCAATCGCAAGCACTCCTCACAACAACAGACCGATTCCGCTGATCTTGCTCTGGCGATGAATTCGGCCACCGCAAAGATCACTGCCCCGGCCAGTGAGTCGACGGTTCAAGGCGAGAAGCCTGAAAAGTCAGAAACCGACCTAACTGACAAAGTCGAAAGTAAGACTTCTAAGGCTCCTGTCTCGAATGATCCAGTGGTTCATCCCATGACCGGCCAGATCCCGAGCACACGTCGCGAACGACGGACGATTGAAGAGATGATCAATAAGTCCCCTAAGGCTTCTGAAGATTAATCTCGGCCTCGACTAGGCGGCGGACCAGACACCAAACTAACGGTGTCTGGTCCGCCGTTTTTCATCTTCAGAGTCTCCGCCAATTGCTCAGCGTGGACATCATGACCGCGTGAAGCACTTCACCACAAATTTAAGTTGCGCACAATCTAATTACGTGCAATGATTAATGCATGGCGATAGTTGATGAAATGGTTTGTTTCTCCCTGTACTCGGCAACCCGAGCTACCACCAGGGCCTACACCGAGCTGCTAGCTCCGTGGAAACTGACCTACACCCAGTACCTGGTCCTAGTGATCCTCTGGAATGAAGGATCGCAGCCGGTACGAGAAATCGGTGAGATGCTCCAGCTGGATTCCGGAACGCTCTCCCCGCTGTTACGCCGACTGGAAAGCAAAGAATTCATCAAGCGTCAACGCAGCGAGACAGACACTCGCGTAGTCAACGTTCTACTCACCGAGCAGGGCAACAATCTACGCAATGAACTAGCGCATATCCCAGAACAAATCGCTTGCGGCACGGGCCTACCCGACATCGCCAGCGCCAAAGCTTTGGTGAACTCATTGCATCGGCTTACCGAATCAATGCAAGAGATCCCAACTATGGACAGCAAATAATTTACTGCCCACCAGCACGTATTCCCCCTAAGAAAGGCAGAACCATGGAAACCTTGTACACCGCAGAAGCATTGTCCACCGGCCAGGGCCGCGAAGGTCGCGCACAGACCCCGGATGGCCGTCTTGATCTGGTTTTGACTGCCCCTAAGGAATTGGGTGGAACCGGAATTGGCACCAACCCAGAGCAGCTCTTTGCTGCCGGCTACTCGGCTTGCTTCCACTCCGCACTAAACACCGTGGCTCGTGCACGCAAGATCAAGGTTGAGGACTCCAGCGTTGGTGGCCGAGTGAACCTGCACCGCGATGGCGATGCCTACAAGCTGTCGGTAGAGCTGGAAGTTATCATCCCCGGAATGGATCACGACGCTGCTCAGGAACTTGCTGATGCAGCTCACGCCGTGTGCCCATACTCGAACGCCACCCGTGGCAACATCGACGTGACCGTCACCGTTTCTGATGACTAATCAACTCAGCAAGCCAAGGCATACAGCACGTCTGGTGCTCGGCGCATTCCTGACCTACGCGGGCGTTAGCCACCTGAGCTTTGGACGCCAAGAATTCCAGGCGCAAGTTCCACAGAGCCTTCCGTTGGATCCTGACTTAGTGGTTATATTGTCCGGCGTGGCAGAAGTGGGTCTAGGTCTATCGCTACTGACCCTGCTCAAGAAGCGTGTTCACGTCGGTTGGATAGTGGCACTGTTTTTTGTCGCAGTATTCCCCGGCAATATCGCACAGCTACTGGATCACCGCGATGCCTTCGGTTTAGATACCGATGGCAAGCGATTGGCTCGGCTGTTCTTCCAGCCGGCGCTGGTTGCACTGGCACTCTGGGGAACCGGAGCTTGGCGTGACCGCGATCAGTTGCGTTCAAAGAGCTGAATACCTCATAAGTTCAACTAAACGGTGAGTGCCATGCGGCACTCACCGTTTAGTTTTATCTAATGCTCACTGCCCCAAAGGCAAGCAGCACAGCGTCGAGGTTAGAGTCCGCTAAGCAGCTCTTTCATCTCTTGAATTTCACGATTTTGATCTTCAATGATGTTTTTTGAAAGCTTGATCGCTTCAGCATCTGACCCTTGATCCACTTCAGTCTTGGCCATGTCGACCGCGCCTTCGTGATGCGTAATCATCTGCTGCAGAAAGAGCCTTGCAGCGCTAGTTCCTTCGGCCTTTTTCAGGGCCGCAATGTCTTCATCTGAAATCATGCCGTCACCGTGGTTCATTTGACCGTGATCCATGCCTTGAGGCATTTTCCAATCGGCTAGCCAACTGTTCATGAGTTCAATTTCCGGGCCCTGAGCCGACTTGATCTTTTCGGCCAGCTCCCGAACCTCTTGTGGAATATCTTCCTTGCTCAGCAGGTCCTCGGACATGTCCAGAGCTTGTTGATGGTGGGCCTTCATTCCGCTGGCGAAACTCATATCCGCCGAATTGGCGGCACCCGATTCCGTGGCTGGCGCCGAGGAAGCGTGATGTCCGCTGTCGTGAACCGAGGAACTTGGTTCGGCCACCTGCCCGGATTCGGCTGCGCAAGCGGTGAATGCAAACAGGGTGCTTAGCGCCAGGGCGCTGAAATATAGATTTTTGTCCTTCAAGAAAAACTCCTACGGTGGGTGAAAGATGTCGTGTGCCGGCTTAGCCTTGGCACAAAAGAGCGAAACGGCAGGTCAAGATAGCGCCTGCCAATATTTCACGTTCGACAAATCCCCAACGCGGTCAAATCTGGCCTCGTCGCCCATACTCGTGAGGTGGCATTCACTGGTCGATAGACACTTTCCACCACAGCGGAAATACCTAGAACCCTCGGAGGGCGCACAAGTAGCAATAGCGCCAGCAAGGCGAGAACGCAGCCTACTGCTGCCATGTCATGGTCCATCGGACAGTCAGCACAACCGTGCGATCTTTCTGGAACGCTCTTGGCATCGGCAGAGGCGCGAGCCCCATGATGGGCAACTATCTGTTCATGGCTCGTTGCTGGAACTGGCTGAGGTTGTGTGGCCGGTGCCAGCAGCACATGCATGGAAAGCAGGCCGATAAAAACTGAACCAACGAGCAACGCCACGCGTACTAAGGTCATCGGAGGAATCCTCCGCTGACCGAGGCGCACAACGCTACTAGATTGATTCATCTTCACTACGATAACCAATCATCACCGGTGTCGCGAAACCCGGCGAGATTGATCACTACTCATGGTCAGCACCCGTCACCGAGCCCCATCCAGCATCGCTGTGCACGATGCCTTGTTTAGCTGGTACCGCTTCTTGCGCCATCGGAACTGACGGCGAGTTTTCTAAGCCTCAGGGAATATTTGACGCTTCAACTTGTTATTACATGCATACGCATATAAATTTGAGGCAAGCGCACATCGCAACAGCCCATAGATTCAGGAGTGGAAATGCAGTTCGGAGTATTCTCAGTCAGCGACATCACCCGCGACCCAACCACCGGCCGTATCCCGACCGAAAAGGAGCGCATCGACGCTTCGGTAGCTATCGCTAAAAAGGTAGAAGAAATTGGTATGGATGTGTACGCCATCGGCGAGCACCACAACCGTCCATTCTTCTCTTCCTCGCCGACAACTACCCTGGCTTACATCGCTGCGCAAACTGAGCGAATTATTCTTTCAACCACCACCACGCTGATCACCACCAATGACCCGGTGAAAATCGCAGAAGACTTTGCCATGCTTCAGCACCTTTCCAATGGTCGTGTGGACTTGGTCTTGGGCCGCGGTAACACCGGACCGGTGTACCCATGGTTTGGCAAAAACATGCAGGACTCAGTGAACCTGACCGTTGAGAACTACAACCTACTGCGCCGACTGTGGGATGAGGATGTGGTGAGCTGGGAAGGGAAGTTCCGTACTCCCCTACAGAACTTCACCTCCACCCCGCGTCCGCTTGATGATGTTGCACCGTTCGTCTGGCACGGCTCAATCCGTACCCCACAGGTAGCTGAAATCGCTGCCTACTATGGTGACGGTTTCTTCGCCAACAACATCTTCTGGCCAAAGGAGCACTACCAGCAGCTGATCAACCTGTACCGTGAGCGTTACGAGCACTACGGTCACGGCAAAGCACATCAGGCAGTGGTTGGTCTTGGCGGCCAGTTCTACATGGCCAAGGACTCGCAGCAGGCGGTGAAAGAATTCCGTCCATACTTCGATAATGCGCCGGTTTATGGCCATGGTCCGTCGTTGGAAGATTTCACCGCACAAACTCCGCTCACCGTTGGTTCCCCACAGCAGGTCATCGAAAAGACCCTGGCTTTCCAGGAATACTTTGGCGACTACCAGCGCCAGCTCTACTTGGTGGACCATGCAGGTCTCCCACTGAAGACCGTGCTGAATCAGTTGGACATGTTTGGTGAGTACGTCTTGCCAGAACTGCGCAAAGAAATGGAGTCACGTGCTCCAAACGACCTGACTCCAGCTCCAACCCATGAACGCTTGGTTGTAGCTCGCCGGGCTAAAATGGAAGCTGACTTTGCAAATACCAAGGAGCCAGTAGCAAGTGACCGAGACCAGTAAACCGGTAGCCTCGCTCAAGAGCACCACCGATGCTTGGGAGTCACTCTTCCGAGCACAGGTGGCGGTCATGCGTCACATCAATTCGATGTCCGAGTTCGGCAAGCTCTCCATGCGCGAATACGACGTATTGTTCAATTTGCGCAACTGCCCCGAAGGCAAAAGCCGCATGGTTGATCTGAACAAACATCTGCTCATTACCCAACCTAGTTTGAGTCGAATGATCACTCGCTTAGAAGAGCGAGGCTTGGTAGTCCGTGAAGCAGATCCAGATGACCAACGGGCCTCACGGCTCTCGCTGACCGATCAAGGTCTCAAAGTTCAGCAGGAAATCGGCCGTGAGCATGTTAAACATCTTCATGAGCTTTTGGGTTCAGCACTGAGCGAAGAAGAATTTCACGAATTAGAACGGTTGAGCACGAAGTTGCACCGCGCCATTGACTAGTTCATCATTACAGACCCGGTAGGTCAGGCTCGCGCCCCGCCTACCGGGTTTTCTGGCACCATTGAACTAGGCAACAAAATAGTCGGACCTAGACCAGCACCGAAGGAAGATCATTGTTAGAAGATGAGCAGCTACTTTCGTTAGACGTAGCAGCTAGCCAGCTTGGCGTTCCTACCAAGGATCTAAGAACTTACCTTCAAAAGCAGCGCCCCAAGGGCGGTGTCCAAATCCCGAATAAGCCCGGCGGCAACTGGCACCTGCAACCCGCGTTGCTCACCCAGCTCGGATTCGCTGGCGCCCCGGGACTAAACGCACCGTTGGTACCTATCAGCGACGAAACCCTAGATTCGCTGGACTGGTCCGAGTGGATCCCCTTTGCTCAGGCAGCCAACGAAGCACCGGCGCTTCCTGGTGTTTACATGTTTCGCCAGCAAGGCAGCGACTCAAATCCACCGCTGTATATCGGAGCTGCCGGCGAACGAAACGGCAAGGGTGTGCGCGGTCGGTTAAGAATCTATTCTTCCGGCAAGGGCGCAACCTCCGGTCTAGGCAAACATGCCATGGATCGGGCACTGGCAGATCCCGCCTGGGTGAAAGAACTACTCCAACAGGCCGAAGCTGGAACCGCAGACAAAGTTGAGTCTGTAGCAAGGCGCGCCATTGACCGCCTGGACGGTGAGATCAGATGGGTGACTTGTGTGCACCGCAAGGCCGCCGTAGTTTTGGAATCTGCACTACTAAAGAAGCACGCCGCCACGGTGTGGAATGTTGTTGGTGTTCCTAAGGACGCTGATTCCTAAGCTTCGACGCGTTCCGTGCGTGATTTGCTTGCATCTACTCTCTGACCGGTTCACTGTAGGAGTACCAATACTCAAAGCGTTTCTCCGATGATGAATTGAGGTCTAGTGATGGGGCTAGTTACTTGCGATGTTACGGTTTCCTCTGATGGTTTCTGCGCCGGACCGAATCAATGCTTAGAAACTCCGCTAGGCGAAGGCGGAGAGAAACTGCATCGGTGGCAACTTGAGCGCACCGAGGAAAATACCGCCGAGATAGCGGCCATTACCGAAGCCTCAGCGTTCATCATGGGCCTGAATATGTTTGGCCCACCAGAACAAGCCCTTGAGTCCGGCTGGAGCGGTTGGTGGGGCGATAATCCTCCGTACCACGCACCGGTTTTTGTACTAAGCCACCACCCTCGACCCACACTTCGCCTTGATGGTGGCACAAGTTTTCAGTTTGTCACCCGCGGAATTCAGGAGGCGCTCTCCGAAGCCAAGGAAGCTGCCGGCGAAGGGCAGGTAGCCATCGCTGGCGGCGCCAACACGATCGTGCAGTTCTTGAACGAGGGACTCATTGATGAACTGCGCCTACATATCGCGCCGATTCAGCTGGGCAAGGGCGAAGCGATCACCGTAGAAACAATCGAGTCGCATATGGACCGTTACTCACGACGAGAAACTTCGCTAGCCACCCACTTGTACTACCGACGTCGCCGCTAGATTCGTCGAGATTACTTGTAGAAGCCCTCACGCAGGTTGATGCCGTACTCCAGCCAAGCTTTCATCGCGGCCATCATCCCGGTCCATCCCATGCAATTGCCAAAGGCCGCTTTGGCGCCATCAGTGGTGGCTTGCCACGAGGTTTCGGTGATATCGACTTTAGTTCGTGTGTCATTATCAACGGAAGTGAAATCGAAGGTCACGGTGTTCATCGCGTTATCTGAGGTGGTGTGCTCAGCGCCCCATTGAATCACGATTTTCTTTGGGGACTGCGCCTCAATGACTTTGACCGGGAAAGCGCCAGGGAAATCATGAAAATCCCAGGTGAGCGTTTCCCCGGTTTCAGCACGGCCCTTAGCCCCACCAGTGGTGAAGTAGCTAGAGAGTTTTTCGGGATCAGCAACGGCTTCGTAAACCTCGGAAATCTCTTTGGAGATAAATCCTGAGACGGTGAAGGACAGTTGCTCTAAATCTTGATCTGATGCCATGTTTCATGTCTACGCGTAGCGGTAGGCTCAGGCAACACTTCGCTACTTTTTTACCGAGAATTCTGAGTCAAACACCGAAGGGCTTGGCATACTGGTAATGACCGGTGGGCAGCTTCCGCTCATCAAAGACCCGGACCATAAAATGATCGCCCCAGGTGCTGTCGCTCGGGTTGATTCCTCGCGCGAGTGCCGGCTCATATCCAAATCGGCGGTAATAGCCCGGAGCACCCAAGAGGACGATTCCACCAAGAGCTTCTGCTTCGGCCTGATCATGGATGCTCTGCATCAAGATCGATCCGACGCCGCGGTGCTGGTATTCCGGGGCTACCGCTAGTGGGCCTAACCCGAGAGTCGGTACGCCAGCGATGTTCCCCCACGTGGCAATCACGTGGCCAATGACAGCGGTGCCATCCAAAGCGACCAACGAGAACCTGGAGTCATACTCGTCGCAGTCGAACAGTTCTTGCAAAAGTGAGACCTCTTCAGGTTCCACCATCGGGTCTATTCCGGCGAAGGCTGCATGCGTAACTGCATACACCGCAGCACGGTCATCAAAGACTTCTGGACGGATATGCATGATCGCAAACTTATCAAAACTCACCGAGCAAGAAAAATTCTCCTCTCAGATTGATCAACCCGTTCGGGGCGTCAGGTCCGATCAATATGCTCGCCGACCACCTCATTCAAAAGCGTTTGTGCATGCCAGCTCATAACTACCGGTATCGCTTCCACCGCTGGCTGAACACATCGTAATAATTGAACTCGCAGCCGCCGGCACAAGATGACGTATCCACCTGTCTCTGACCGGGACATTCACCTTTTGACACCAATGAAGACTGGCTTCGATAAACCGCAGGCAAGTAGAACATTCATCTTCAACCAATTGCAGAAACCTTGAATCGGAGGGCGATTAGTGATGAAATGAGCAGCACATCACTCGAGATCCGAATGGACACACGCATGAAATCGCCACGCATGCTTAGACTTTCTCTGGCCACGACGCTAAGTGTTGCGTTAATGGCAACATTGATGCCGTTAGCTCCAGCCTCTGCCACTTCGAGCATTGCTGCGCCGAGCGAAATCAGCACCCAAGCACTCTCGGTAGACTCGGCGGTACACATAGCTGCACGCAAGATCCAGCGTGATCCGAGCCGGACCGACGTATTTGTGAACAAGAGCTACCCGTTGAGCCCCAAAAAATACGCACCTAAGACAGTTGCAGTACCAGGCACTAACGTTCGCCTGAAATCTTCGGCATCATCTGCTTACACCACGATGGTCAAGGCAGCAGCCAAAGACGGAGTCAAGATTCGTGCGGTCAGCGGCTACCGTTCCTACGCCCGTCAGGCGGAGCTCTACAACTACTACACACGAATCTACGGTCAGAGCTACGCATCTAAGATTTCGGCCGTCCCCGGAACCAGCGAGCATCAAACGGGCCTGGCCATCGATGTTGGAAACAACAACAGCGCTTGCGGCCTGCAAGCCTGCTTTGCCGATACTCCTGTTGGCCGTTGGGTTGCAAAGAATGCACATAAGTACGGCTTCATCCTTCGTTATCCGAAGGGCCAAGAATCGATCACGGGATACTCGTACGAGCCATGGCACTTCCGCTACTTGGGAACGTCACTGGCCAAGAGCTACAAGAACTCAGGCGCGAAAACTCTTGACGCCTACTACGGTGTTGCCGGAAGCAAGTCCACCACTCCTCCTTCCAAGAGCGCCAAGGGAACGGCAAAAACAAGCGCAAATTTGAATATGCGTAGCGGCGCTGGCACCGGCAACCGAATTTTGCTGACCATTCCTAACGGCAAAACCGTCAAGCTCACCGGTTCCAAGAATTCGGGTTGGTACCAGGTTCAGTACAGTTCAAAGACCGGTTGGGTTTCTGGCAAGTACCTAAAGAACATCTCCATGCCATCGAATACGTCCAAGGACACTCCAAAAAGGATGACTCCAAGACCATCAAGGCAAAGTCGGCTAAGACGACTGAAAACCTGAACATGCGATCCGGTAACGGAACCAACCACCGAATCATCTTGACAATCCCCAAGGGTAAAAAGGTGAGCGTCACCGGTTCCAAAAATCGGGGTGGTACCCAGTGAAGTACGCCGGTAAAAACGGTTGGGCCTCTGGCAAGTACTTGCGTTAAATCATCACAATAAAATGCCGCAGCCCTTGGACATAGTCAGCTAACTGCTAATCAATCGGCTGCCAGAGCTCGGCGAGCACCGGATGCAAGTGCCTGGTTTTTAGAGCTTCTGTAGCTTGGTGCGCGGCCGCGCTTAACGCTTCCTGGACGTCGTTACCGTTCAGAGTTGCAGCGAGGAACCCTGCCATGAACGCATCGCCTGCACCGTTGGTGTCAACTATTGTTGCCGGTGCGGCTGCAACCTGGTGCCGGGTGCCGTCAGCTTCCAAGGCGATCGCACCTTTGGCACCCAAGGTGCACACCGCCAGCTGCGGGCCACGTTCAAGACAGGACTTCATGAGCGTCCAGGGATCATCAGTTCCGTCGTCATTCATGAAGACTGTGCTGGCCCGGCTCAGAAATGGTTCGTGGAAGGTCGAGGACCCGTCATAGTCATGTAGATCCATCCACAGTGGCGGGTGCTCAACAGGTAACAAATCCAAGAGGTGCTGGCCCACGACGCTGAGGTCGATGACCGCAACACGTGCGCCCATTACTGCCTCACAAAGGGCTGCTACCGACGCGGCTGTTGGTGCAGAGACCGTAGAGACATAGACGGAAACTCGGCTTCCACCAGCCATGAGGTTAACGTGCCGTTCGGTGTCCTTGCTTGGGATGACCTGAACGTGGACTCCGGCGGTTTCGAGCAGGATTTTTACCCGAGTGCCATCTGTGTCCTCATCCAAACTGGTCCATAGCTCAACATCCGCTGCCAGCCCGGCCAGATGCAGTGCTTTACCCGCGCTTGTTCCGCCTACCGTGTGCCAGGCTGACTGTGCGAACTGCGTGTGAGGTACCGGTTCTGGTAGGTGATCCATCTTGATCAGATGATTCCATGTGGCCGGACCGGCAATGACAATGCGGGATGAGGCCATCAATGGTTCTCCTGAGATATCTGAAACGTCTGCGGGGCGGAGCCCAAGGTTCGGTGAAGCACATATCAAATGCGGGGTCAGGTCCTTCCCCGCAGACAGCGTTCACAACACGCCCAACCTATAACACGCTGTAGCCAGGCGCCAGAGTCTTGGAGCTGAAGGGCGAAAGCTCTGTCAGGTTTCATTGGCCCGCTGCCCTTCACGCCCCGGCTGCGGTGCGACGAGCCAGCACTCCGGCTGCCGAGGCCTATTAAAGCAGTAGACGCTTGAACACAATATTCAAGCGTCTACTGCTTTGTGCGTTGCTTTTAGCCGTTCAGCATGCGGTAGTTTAGTGCCCCACCGGTTGCAGAATCACCAAAGGTCTCCACATGGATATGGTTCATGTGTCGGGTGTTGTCAGTCCAGTTGTTTGTGAACTGAGTGCCGTACTTACCTGAAGTAGAGTATGGCTCCCATCCCTTGCTCTCACCCAACCAGATCTTGTCCTGCCAAATCAGGTAGCTGATGCCCAGCTGCTGACGGTTATCCAGAAGGAACTGAGCGATGCGGTCACCGGCCTGAACGCCTGAGGCGCTCTGGTAATTGCGGATCATCACGTCTACTGCTCGTCCTGAGCTATGGCCTACAGAGCCTGAACGCAGAGTGCCCAGTGAGGTGAAATCGCCGGCGAATAGTCTGCTGACAGTGTTCATGACCAGTCGGGTATCGCTGCGCACCCCGCTGGTTGACGAGCCAGTTGCCGAAGTGCTCAGGTAGCTAGAGGCGACATAGCCAACACCAACACTGCCGGAAACCTTTGACCAGCCGGCCTCGGCACTGAGTACCTGAACCTTGGAACTAGCCGGAACAACTCCCTTGATCTGGTAGTTAGTTCCCGGACCGGAACGAAGGTTCACGCTGGAAGTGGCGTAGGCAGTCTTGGTAGGAGTCTGCTCTGGTTTAGGCGCTGGTTGTGGCTTCTGCGGCGTAGCGGCATTGCCGAGGTACGACTTGCTGACCCAGCCTGTTCCCTTGGAAGTTGAAACCTGAGCCCAGTTGCCCGAGGAGCGATAGACCTTGACCTTTTCGCCCTTGGGGATCACACCCCGTGAACGGTAGCTGAGTCCAGCACCGGTACGCAGATTCAGGTTAGCTGTGGTGTAACGAGAAGTGCTCGTTGTTTCCGGGGTGGACTTCTCTGGGGTCGAGGAACCGCCCGAGGACTTGAGGTAGCTGGCCTTGGACCAGCCGGTGCCCTTGGAAGAAGAAACCTTGGCCCAGCCACCTGAAGTTTTCAGGACGGTGACACGCTCACCCTTAGGGATCACACCCAGCGAGCGATAGTTGGTTCCACCGCCACTGCGAAGGTTCAGATTGGCAATGGTGTAGCGCACGGCGCCACCGTTGTTTTGCGACGCGGAGACGGTGGCTAGGTAGGAGTTGGAAGACCAACCGGTCTTGCCAGCGTATCGAACCTTGCTCCATGATCCGCTGGTGCCCAAAATGGTGAGTTTGGTTCCCTTGGGAATGACCGCCAAGGTGGCCGAAGATGTGCTGCCCTTGGCACGCAAGCGCAGATTCGCCGTGGTGCGCTTGGTGACTGTGGACTTTGCAGCTGCGACGTTGAGCTTAGTCGAAGGCAATGATTTGGGAACTTCAGGGGTGGCTGCGGTTGCAACCGCTGCCTGTGCACCTGTTCCGATGGTCATGGTTACGGCCAGCGCTAAGGCGGCACTACGTCCAGGAATCCTCATAGGGTCCTTCTGTTTGTGGCTCAGTGCAGTCGCTTGCCACCTGATGTGCGTGGTCTAGCGCTACCCGAACTAATGATGCGAGTTGACTTTAGTTTTGGCCTCAGCCACGAGACTGCGCCGGTGCCGCGCCCTATTATGGACTGCGCCCAGTGTAACTTTGCCACATCGCGGCGCTCTGCGCACCTAAATTCAGCCATCTCAGCGCCAAAACTTACGCCGAGTAACAAGTTTTTCGTCATTTTACTACTTCTGGGTAGTCCAGACCACTAAACCAGTCCCCCAGTAGCAGGGTTCACAAAATTAGTGTTTTGCCCAGAACAAAGCGAACCTCCAAGCAACCGAGTTGCTTGGAGGTTCGCGTTTTGAGTTTTGGTTATCTACCCACGGTCATTTGTGGCCGTTGGGATCTACCGTTCGTCCATCGAGACCGGCTCCCGGTCTACGGTGAAGGAGGTGCGAGCAGAAACTGCCGAGGCACCCATACCTTGACTGCCGGAGAGCCAGACATCGTCGCCTGCTTCTACCGAGGAAATCTTGACTGCATCGTCGGTGCGGGTCAAATCTCGACGCAGGGTTTCAGGAACCAAGAAGGTCGAAGCTACGGTGATGGCCGAAAGCACTGCCATATACAGTCCCAAGACCAACCAGCTGCCATCGGTGATGGCAATCAGGTAGGCACCGAGCACACCGGCCAAACCACCGGCGAGCACTGCAGAGATTTCGCGGGCCATAGCCACACCCAAGTAACGGTGACGACTGCCAAAGAGTTCAGGAAGCATGGCGCACTGTGGGCCAAGCATCGTGGCAACACCAATGCCGATGCCCACTGCGATCACGGCAATGGCCAAGGCGTGGCTGCCCAGGGTCAAGGCCCACCATGCTGGCAGTGAGTACACCAGCATGAAGACCGCGCCGGCACGATAAATGATTCGACGTCCGAAACGATCAGAGAGTGCTCCGGCAAACGGTACCGAGAAGACACCGATCAGCGAACCAATAGTCACACCCCAGGTAAGCAAGCCCTTGTCGGCTTCTGGACCCACAACGGTGACAAAGAAGCTCAGTGCCAGGCCCTGGAACATGTAGGAGCCACCGTTTTCCGCCATGCGCAGACCGATACCTACCAGCACGCCGGGGAAACCGTTGCGGAAGAGTTCACGCAGTGGGTGCTCTGAAACCTGCTCGCGCTTTTCCATCTCAACAAAGGTTGGGGTTTCTTCCAGCTTTGAACGGATAAGCACGGCCAGGATGATCAGCAAGAATGATGCTAGGAAAGGTACACGCCAGCCCCAGGTCATCAATGCTTCTTCGGGAAGCATGGTCAGCAGCGAGAACACCACTGCGGCCAGCAGAGTTCCGGCCTGAATGCCGATAAATGGCAAGGCCGAGAAGAAACCGCGTCGCGCAGTTGGCGAGTACTCTGCCATCAGCACGGTAGCGCCAGCTTGTTCGGCGCCTGCGCCGAAGCCCTGCAAGAGGCGCAGGAGCACCAGCAGAATTGGGGACCAGATGCCGGCCATCTGATAGGTCGGCAATACACCGATCAGGGTTGATGCGCCGCCCATCAGCATGATGGTGATGATCAGGACAATCTTTCGCCCCAGCCGGTCACCGAGCATTCCGAAGAACAGGCCGCCAAAAGGCCGAGCAATAAATCCAACACCAAAGGTGGCGAATGCTGCCACCGTGGCCATGGCCGGATCGCCTTGCGGGAAGAAGAGCACATTGAAAATCAGCGCCGTGGCCAAGCCGTACAGAGCGAAGTCGAAATACTCCAGTGCACTACCAATACTCGAGGCCAAGGTGGCCCGTTGCAGGTTTTTAGCGTAGTTCGCATCAAGTGCTGAACCGCCGGAGCCGGTGGCTCCCGTTGGCGTTGAATTCATGGTGGTCTCCTTTGACGAGTGAAGCACATCACTTCTACCTGAATTGAAGATACCAGCATAGCGAACGCTGTACAACATATTGGACACATTATTTTTGGTTGATATTTCTTGGAAAACAAAAGCGCCACCTCGCACGCCCTTCACAAGGGGAAACGAGGTGACGCTCTAAAACACTATTTAGTTTTCGCTAGAGACAATTAGTCTCGTGCGGCGCGGGCTCTCCAAGGATTTTCAAGACGCGCAGCCACTTCGCGTAGTGCAGTACCTACAGCAGCCACACGTAACGGGTCAGCCTGATCCATCGGAATAGCAGTTCCAAGAGCCAATGGCGGATCACCTGGCGACCAGGCAGCCAACGGTACGGCTACGCCGGTAACGCCACTGGTTGAATGCCCTTCATCCACCGCAAATCCACGCTCACGCGCCAGCGTCAAACGTTGACGAAGTTCCTTCGGCGTCACTTCCAGACCATCAATCCCACTGCGCAATGGCAGATTCTGGTCGATATGTTCGGTCAGCTGATCTTCGGTGAGCGACATTAGCAGCGCATTACCCGCCGCACTAAAGACGGCCGGTAGCCGCGAACCCAGAGGAGCACCAAAGCGGTAAGGCATACGCCCCTCATGACGAGCCAAGTACAGCGCGTCCGCGCCATCAAGCATGGCAATCTGCACCAGCTCACCACGCAGGGTGGGTGAGGATGAGATGAGCCCGAAGAATTCGCGCACCTGATTGAACTGCAGCGAGTACGCTCCGCCAAGTTCGGCATTGCGTCGACCCAGTCCAAATCCGTCACTGGTGCGCCGTATCATTTCGCCGTCTTCCAATGCTTGGCAAAGGTTGGCGCAGGAGGATTTGGCAATGCCCAAGGTTCGTGCGAGCTCACTAAGTGAGAGCGCACGACCATCGGCTTCAGCAAGCAGACCTAGAATTCCCAAGGCTCGGGTCACCGCCGGCGCAGGGTCTCTATTACCCCGTTCGCCGGTGCCTTCAGTAACCTCAATTTCGCTTGTCATTAGTAGAATTCTACGGTGTCGACCTTGTTGCGCAAGTCCTGACCATCCAGGAAGCACGTTGCATTATGAGCGAAGAGACGAGCGATTCGCGTAGTCTCTTGGCTGCTCAGCGCAGCTGTATGCGGACTGATCAAAACATTCGGGTGATCCCACAAAACGCTGTTCGGATCCAACGGTTCCTGAGCCACCACATCAAGGGCAGCAAATCCGATTCGACCGGCCTGCAATGCAGGGATGAGCGCAGATTCATCAACCACAGTTCCACGTCCCACGTTCACAAAGATGGTTCCTTCGCGGACCGCTTCAAAGACGTCAGCACCCAGCAGTCCTTCGGTACTCTTGGTGCCTGGAAGCGTGGCGACAATGGCATCTACCTGACCAGCCACTTCGGCCAGCTTGGAAGGATCAATCAGTCGATCTACACCCGTAACCGGTTGGCCGCTACGCGAGGTTCCCCAAACGGTAGATCCGCAGGCCTTAAAGCGTTCCGCTACTGCGGTACCAATGCCGCCGAGGCCAACAACAAGAATGGTCATCTCATCTAGATGGCGCATACCCCAGCGTTCCGAGGGCCAAAACTTATTGGCTTGGTCAGCTTCAAGCTTGCGCAGATTCTTTGCACCGGCCAGAACACCAAAGAGGGCAAATTCCGCCAGAGTTGAACCGTGGACTCCGGCACTGGTGGAGAAGGCGACGCGCTCCAGTTCTTCCGTGGTCAGCCCTGCGGCTTTAACTTGCGCGCCACCACCGGCAGCAGTGGTGTGCACCCAGCGAAGTTCCGAGTTTTCGCCCACGGTCTTCTTCAGAAGTCCTGGGTTTACGTCCGGAATTCCAAAGAGTGCCTGTGATGAAGTGATGATCTCTTGATAGCGTTCAGCTTGTTCGGCCGTGCGCGTGAACTGCGGATCACCCTCCCAGTCACCTTGCCAGCGCTGGGGCCGGTAAAGCCCCGGTTCATAAATGAAATCCAAGCGGGGTTCGAGTTCTTGCATGAGTTCAATATCTGCTGCGGGTACATCTACGGCGATTCCCACGCGCAGGCGTTGTGTTGTAGGCGTCATTGCTCTGTTTTCCTTCCGTCTGGTGACAGCATAGCGTCTTGGACAGTATATTGAACAGAGTTCTCTATATTGACCACCCTTTTTTACGTCGTTCCACTTCACAACAAAGGAGTTGCTGATGAATTCACCAGTACAAAAGAACACACCTCTTGTAGGCGTGATCGGTCTTGGAGCCATGGGACGTCCTATGGCCAGACTGCTAGCCGAGGGCCACGGAGTGGTTACCGTGACTTCCAGCCGACCGGAAGACCAGGTGCTCACCGACCTACGATCAGAGTTGGAAGACGGCACAAACCCAGAAAACATTCGGTGGGCATCCAATGCGGCACAACTAGCGGCCGAATGCGATGAAGTTCTACTTATGCTTCCGGACCTTCCACAGATCAGCGAAACCCTGGAAGGCCCCCAAGGACTCTTGGCCGGGCTGGAACAGCGATCCGAAACAGCCCCACCACTACTGCTTCTTATTGGCTCCACGTGCTCGGCCCCGGGGTACGCAAACTAGCTGAAGACCTCACCGCACGTTTCGGCGAGCGCATTTACGTCGTCGACGCACCGGTCTCAGGCGGTGAGGATGGTGCCAAAGCAGGCACGCTTTCCATCATGCTTGGCGGATCACAAGCTCTTTGTGAACGAGCATCTGAGGCATTGGCACCTTGTGGCACGTCGGTGCGTCTAGGCGAACTCGGGTCCGGTCAGGTTGCTAAGGCGTGTAATCAATTGGTTGTCAGCGCCACCATCTTTGCCTTGGGTGAAGCGTCGGTGTTGGCTGAGCGTTCCGGGCTAGATCTGGAAGCCATGTGGGACCTATTGGGTCACGGGTACGCGTCGTCGCGCCTACTTGATAGCCGTAAAGATCGGCTGGTCTCAGGTGATGATTCACCTTCTGGTGCTATCAAGTACATGCGTAAAGATCTTCACGGTGCCAACGAGATCGCCGAAGCCACCGAGACCAATGTGGTGTTACTGCCCCAGCTACGTGCGGCCATTGAGGAAGTCATTGATGCGGGCCTTGGCGACCGAGACATCTCCGTCACCAAGCGTTTTGTCGCTGAGCGGTAAGCTGCTGACCGCTAAGCCTCTGGCTGCTTAGCTCACCAGAGATTTGATGGTGGCGACCACCGCGCTGGCTACCTGACTGATCTCGTTTTCCTTGGTGCTGCGGGTGAAGGATAAACGTACGGCGGTATGTGCGAGTTCCTCCTCGTACCCCATGGCCGTGAGCACAGCTGAGGGTTCGGTGCTTCCGGCCGAGCAGGCCGAACCAGAAGAGCACAGCACTCCTCGACGTTCTAACTCGATGAGTACTGTTTCGCCCGCGGTGCGTGGGAAGACGAAGGAAACGATGCCGCCGATTCGTTGTTCAGGATCCCCGGTGAGTTCTACTAGGCCTGGCGCGATTGCGTTCACCTCCTTGGTGATGCGCTCAATGAGGTACTTCGAGTAGCTATCACCGACTGATGCTTCACGCTGCTCGGCGCCGAGTTGCAGGGCTCGTGCGATTCCTACTGCAGCTGCTGGGTTCTCAGTGCCTGAGCGTACACCGCCTTGTTGTCCCCCACCGTGCAGTAAAGGGACCAGGCGATGACGGTTGCTGAAGTACAGGACTCCGCTTCCTTTTAATGCGCCAATCTTGTGCCCAGAAATGCTCAGTGCATCAACGTGGGAGGCGAGCAGCGCAACGTCCAGCCATCCAGCGGCCTGTACCGCATCGGTATGCATCAAGGCACCGGCTGCGTGTGCAAGTGAAGCTAGTTCCTTGATGGGTTGGATGGTTCCAACTTCATTGTTCACCGCCATCACCGATAGCACTGCGACGTGCTCATCAATGAGGTCATTGGCTGCGTCCATGTCCACGATTCCGTTACGCCCTACCGGGATCATGCGGTGGGTGAAGCCATGGAACTGCACCAGATAGGCGCAGGCCTCTAGTACAGCCGGGTGCTCAATGGAACTGGTCACGACAACTTTTCCACGCGGATTGGCCAAGGCTGCACCGATCACTGCAGTGTTATCGGCTTCGGTGCCACCAGAGGTGAAGTAAATTTCGCTTTCGTCTACCCCGAGGTGATCGGCAACTTGAGCGCGGGCCCAGTCGCTGGCGCGCTTAGCTTGGTGGCCCAATTCGTGTAGGGACGCCGGGTTGCCGTAGTTGCTAGTAAGTAGCGGGGTGACGAGGTCAAGAACCTCTTGTCTCGGCGGTGCGGTGGAGGCGGCGTCCATGTAGATCATGCAATAACCATATCCAAACCGAGGTCAATGGCTCGCACCGAGTGGGTGATGGCTCCGCTGGAGATGATGTCCACGCCCGTTTCAGCGATAGGTCCGACAGTTTGAGCGCTAACCGTGCCGCTGGCTTCGATGATGGCCTGCCCATCAATGAGCTTTATAGCTGCGGGGATGTCTGCAAGATCAAAGTTATCCAGCATGATCACATCTACCCCGGCTGCCAGAACTGCGGGGATCTGCTCGATTCGATCCACTTCAACTTCCATGGCGGTGGTGTGTCCCAACCGGGCGCGAACCGCTACCAGCGCTTTAGTGAGCTCTTCACCCTCACCGAGCAATGCCAGATGGTTATCTTTGGCCATGAATGCGTCGGAGAGATTATCTCTGTGATTCACTCCCCCACCACAACGCACTGCATACCGTTCAAGTACCCGTAGGCCCGGTGTGGTTTTTCGGGTATCGGCAATGCGAGCTTTGGTGTGCGCAACGAGGTCTACCAGCTGCGCTGTAGCTGTGGCGATAGCGCTCATACGCTGCAATAGGTTCAGTGCTACCCGCTCTGCGGTCAATACCGAGGCTGCTGGTCCGTGAACTTTGAGCAGTTGCGCTCCAACCTCAAATTTTTCTCCGTCCTGGATCAGCGCAGTGACCTCAATCTGAGCATTGATCATTTTCATGGCCCGGGTAAAGACTTCGGCTCCGGCAAGTACTCCAGGTTCACGTGCGCTGACTACTGCGGTAGCCACCGCGCCCACCGGGACGATGGAATCTGCAGTGAGATCTCCCCGTGGATTGTCTTCAGCAAAAGCGATGTCCAAGATGCGATCAATAGCTTGGGCCGGTACTGGACGGATGGGCTGGTTCATGCGTGGACTTCCTTGCTTTCAGACTGATTGATTATTGGCTTCGCGGTATCTAGGACCCAACCGAAACGCTGTCTGTTGTTATCACTGCCAGCTGGCGCATCAAGTCGGTGATGCGCTCCGAGACTTTGTTTACGGGTCAGCGCGGCGTAGGCAATGATTCGTGCGCTGGTGAACAGGTTGTTGAGTTCAATTTGGGCACGTTGCTCTTGAGCTACCGGGACGCTGGCATCCAGTACGGAAATTAGCTGTTCAAGTCCATGCCCGCTGCGGTGTACGCCGAGGTGCTCACTAGCCAATGCTTGTAGCTGAGCTAGGTCCAATGGCGCTTTGGTCCACACCGGTGGCAACTGGGTAACTTGTAGGTCGCTGAGCTCGCAGACTCGTGTCGGTGCATCGGTACTCATGACGTAGATGGCTTTGCGGGCAAAGACCATCGCTTCCAGTAACGAGTTGCTGGCCAAACGATTGCCCCCGTGCACAGTGGTATTGGCACATTCCCCGGCTGCATAGAGCCCTGGCACACTGGTACGTCCATGGGTGTCGGTGTGGATTCCACCCATGACATAGTGCTGGGCTGCCACCACAGGTACTGGGGCCACTGCAAGATCCAGTCCGCACGCTTTCAGCCGCGCGCTAATGGAAGGGAAACGGCTGGCGAGGAACCCTTCTTCTCTCTGGCTCTCTATTTCGCGGGCGTCGATAAAGACTTGATGGCCTGCTTGGTATTGGGCGTGGATCGCTCGGGCCACCACGTCGCGTGGTGCAAGCTCTGCCAGCTCATCAATCTCCAGCATGAAGCGCTGGCCGAGTTCATTGACCAAGACGGCACCTTCGCCACGTACCGCTTCGCTGATCATGCCGGCATTCGGGTGAAGTGCTGGGTCAACCAAGGTGGGGTGGAATTGAATAAATTCCAGATCACTAATCACCGCTCCAGCACGGGCAGCTAACGCAATTCCGTCAGCGGTTGCACCTTGCGGGTTGGTGCTCGCTTGGTACAAGGAGCCGATACCACCGGTAGCGATGAGCACCGAATCAGCCTTGAAAGACTGTTGCTGATTTCCCTGTAGATAGTTCACCGTGCGCTGTCCATCATCACCGGAAACGATTTCGGTGACCAGAGCATGTTCTAGAAGATCTATTTTCCCTTCATAGGCAGCGGCGCGAACGGCCTGTGTCAGCGCAGCGACTAATCCTGCGCCCGTAGCGTCTCCGCCTGCATGCAGAATCCGATTAGCACTGTGCGCGGCTTCCAGCCCAAGTTCATAGTTGCCTGCCGTATCGGTATCAAAGTGGACCTGATACTTTTCCAGCGTGCTGACCAGCTCGGCAGCTGCACCGCATAGTTCCTGAACCGCATTTTGACCGCCGTACCAGGCACCAGCGCGCAAGGTGTCAGCTACGTGGCTAGCCACGCTATCTCCTACTGCCTCACCTTGAGCTGTCACCGCCGAAAGTCCACCTTGAGCGCAGGCACTGTTTCCGGCACCTAGTTGCTCTTTGGTCACCATGACTACTGGCAGTTCTAACCGAGCGGCCTCCAATGCTGCGCAGAGTCCAGCCACACCGGAGCCGATAATCACCAGCTTCCGGTCTTCCTTTAATGCCTTGTTCATGGCTTTGCTGCCAGCATGCGCTCTAGGGCAATTTTTGCGTCACCCTGCTGTTCTTTTGGCACAGTGATCTGGTTGACTACGCGTCCTTCTACCAGTTCCTCTAGTACCCAAGCGAGATAGCCGGGGTGGATCCGGTACATGGTGGAGCAGGGGCAGATCACTGGGTCAAGGCAGAAGATCGTGTGCTGTGGGTACTGGGCAGCCAGACGATTGACCATGTTGATCTCGGTACCAATGGCGAAGGTAGTTGGTTCCGTAGCAGCAGCGATAGCTTTTTGGATGAAGTCGGTGGAGCCAGCAGAGTCTGCTGCGTCGACAACTTCCATTGGGCATTCGGGGTGCACTATGACCTGTACACCGGGGAAGTCTTCACGCGCCTTGGCAATTTGGGCCGGGGTGAAGCGCTTGTGCACGGAGCAAAAACCGTGCCACAAAATGACCTTGGCGTCGAGTAAAGTCTGGGACTCATTGCCGCCCAGTTCTTTACGCGGTGTCCACATTGGCATCTGCTCTAGTGGCACGCCCATAGCCTTGGCGGTATTACGACCCAGGTGCTGATCAGGGAAGAACAGTACCCGGCGTCCGCGTTCAAAGGCCCATTCCAGGACGGTCGCTGCGTTGGATGAAGTGCAGACCAATCCCCCGTTGCGACCCACAAAAGCCTTGAGTTCAGCGGAGCAGTTCATGTAGGTCACCGGGATAACCGGCATCCGTCCGTCATCTTCTTCATCTGCGTACAGCGCCGTGAGGTCCTCCCAGCACTTTTGCACGCTGGGACCATCAGCCATATCGGCCATCGAGCAGCCAGCAGCCAGATTGGGCAGGATAACGGCCTGGTCATCACGGGAAAGAATGTCGGCGGTTTCAGCCATGAAGTGCACACCGCAGAAGATGATCGCCTCGGCCTTGTCACGGCTCAGGGCTGCGTTGGCCAGCTGGAAAGAGTCACCAACAAAGTCCGCGTATTTCACCACTTCATCGCGCTGATAAAAGTGTCCGAGGATAACTGCTTTCTCCCCCAGCTTTTCTTTGGCCGCCACGATCCGAGCATCCAATTCAGCATCGCTGGCTTTCAGATACTCTTCGGGAATGGAGCCCTGCACCGGGTACCCGGAAGGAATCTTGTCCTCTTGGGAAGCTCCGGGACCATAACCGGCTGGGGTATCCCACGGGTTTGCGGCCAGGTCGGTGGAGCAGGTGGATTCTGGAGCCAAGAGGTTTAGCCGGGTGATGTTCTGTGCGACAGATCCAAAGTTGTCAGTTAGTTCGGTGCTCATGGGGTTGTCCATTTCTTGCGAATCAAAAAAGATAAAGCTGGTGAAAAGTTCTAGGCCTGCGTGGGATCGACTTCCAGCGGGTCAGGTCCGTGGCCTACATAGCGGTAGAGTCGCGGAGGTCGGTGTTGTCCGCCAGCGAGGTACTCATCGGTGACCTCGATGGTCGCGGTGTTCTTCAGCGTGCGGCGGAAGTTCGCTGGATCTAGCCGTCGTCCCAAGATGGCTTCATATACGCCGCGCAATGCCGTGAGGGTGAAGCGCTCGCCCAGCAATCGATGCGCAATTTGCCCGTACTCGGTTTTATTGCGTAGTCGCCACAACGCGTAGTCAACGATCTTGCGGTGATCGAAGGCCAGCTGCGCGATCTGTGGATCATCGATGTCGAACCACGCCACATTTTCGTCTTGAACCGTTGTGCCCACTTGGTTGGCATTAAGTAAGGCGAAGTAGGCGATGGTGACCAGACGGTGGGTTGGAGATCTATCGATATCACCGAAGGTATATAGCTGTTCAAGATAATTAGGGCGCAGTCCGGTGGTCTCGGCCAGGTTGCGTCCCGCGGCTTGGCCCAAGGATTCTTGTGCGTCAACGGGTCCGCCGGGCAGGGCCCACAGTCCCTGGTGTGGTTCTCGGATTCGGCGCACCAGCGGTAGGCAGAGTTTATCCGGGCCACCGTCTTGTCCTTCTCGGATGCCAAGGATCACCGTGGAGACTGCCAGGGCCGGCGGCAGGTTGCGCCGCTCGTTGACGTTGGCCCATCCGGGTACCGATGACATGTTGTTACCTCATTTTCACTACATAGATTTCGTTAGAGTCATTCTGACATTAAGTCTCGATTGACGCTAACCTCTGTCCTGAATTCAGGACACAATGGCCTATGATCAATGGCATGACACTGGATCTAAATCTTCGAGTGATTCGCACAAACGCTGAGGTGAGTGGCCCTTCCGTGCTTTTCATCCACGGCTTCGCCTCATCTGGCGAATTGAATTGGGAGCGTTCGCGTTGGCTGAAATATTTCACTGATGCCGGGCGCAATGTGCTGCTCGTCGATCTGCCCGGGCACGGCAAGGACCCACACCGCAATGAGGGAAACTGGGCACCTAGCCAGATTCGCCAGTCGCTGGCAGCGATTGTCATGGAGCTAGATGAAGGACCAGTGGATGTCATCGGCTACTCGCTCGGCTCTCGCCTTGCGTGGGAGTTTGCGGCGTTTAATCCAGACCTGGTGGAGCACCTGATCATGGGTGGCCCAGGAGCCGGCGACCCGCTGGCCGCTTTTAATCTTGCGCAAGCTCAGGCCAACGTCACTTCCGGTGAACCGATCAACGATGACTACACGGCAACCATCATGAAGATTGCCTCCGCCGAACCAAGCAATGACCTCACGACCCTATTTGAGTTGATCGAAGCCATCAAGTCAGAGCCATACGATCCCGCAGCGAAGATCCCTTCGGTCCCCACGCTTTTAGTTGCTGGCGACCAGGATGACCTTGCAACCACCATGCCTCGGTTGCGCCGACTACTGCGAGACGCGGGAACTGCGAACGAGGTGTTGTGGCTGGCCGGGCGCAATCATGCCAATGCGGTGACCAGTCGCGAGTTCAAGGAGAAAGCACTGGACTTCTTGGGCAACTAGCACTTGAGCGCGAAGACCGGTGAAGACCATCAAGACAAGTCATGTCCTGATGGTTCACCATGCCAGTCTTCACCTAAATTTCGCCTTCAAACTATCGACAGTCCTCGATTGATCTCTTTCAACAATTATCTTGACTAAAATGCTTGCCCCGCGGATTCGACTGATGTTAGCGTCTTGTTCTAAGAGCGGTTCAAACGCAAAGCTACGTGCTGTTAATTACTCAGGCAATTGTTCAGCTGGTCCAAACGCGATGAGCCCCATCGACTGCACGATCGTCATCTTTGTTGATGCATCCACAACAGACTTCGAGGTTTTCTGATGAAATCAAAGCTCCCGCTACTCATTGGACTCAGCGCCGTTCTTCTGGCCACATCCTGCTCGGCAGCGTCCCCAACAAGCGAAGAATCCGGCACTTCGGCGGAGCCAGTTTCTGCAACTAGCCAGTCGCAGAAAGGGGATAAATCATCCGCCACACCATCGGCATCACCATCTGCCTCGGCATCTAAGTCACCGGCATCCGTCAGCGCGAAAGACATCATTCCCACGTTGGCCAAGCCGCAGACGGACGAGGACCGACCGTCCCAGAAGTTCAACGATTCATCCATCAAGAAGTCCAGTTTTAGGGCCCTGGCACCGTTGTCCTACGCCCAAGAATTTGCTGCAACCAATAAAGAGGGCGACCTATGCTTGGTTGCCTGGGCGCAAAGCGGAGACGGTGACGGCAGTGCAACTATTAACGGTCCCGAAACTGAATGCGACGCTCCCGCTGAGGTACAGAAGGACGGCTTGACGCTGAACATCGATGGCAGCGACAAAAAGCCCGGCGTTGTTCTGGCAATGCTTCCACCAGATGTGGCAGAGAAAGACGTCCGTACCGTCTTGCTGAAGATTCCGGGCAATCACGAAGATCTACGTCCACCGGTGGAGTTCAAAGCTACCGACTTTGGGATTGTCTCGGTAGCAATGGAACCGGCAACGGCGAAAGAGCTGGGAACCATCACCATTCCGCGCAAGGATGGTTCTGATTTCACGCTGGACCTTGACTAGATTTTGTATCAATCCGCTCGTCTAAGTTCCCACGCGGCAAAATGGGATCCGAGCTTTAATAGAATCGCTCGGGTCCTAGCCGCAGCTCTTCGACATCCATGTCGTTGTGGATCAGCCGTAGGACAGTGTCATCGATGTGCCCCTCATTGCGCAGACGCATGACGGTCTCACGCCTACGCTCCAACATGTGCAGGCGCAGTGCCCGGTATTGCCGGTCTCGACGTACCTCGTCGTCGCCTTCACCGTCCGTGGCTCCGGCGTTGAGGATACGCAGATGGGTTTCGAAATCCTCGCGTAGCTTCTGGCTCACGGCTTTGTCCGCGCCTAGGACGGTGGCGGCTTCGTCCAGTTCAACAAGGGCCGCCTCGGTTGCCGTTCTTTCGGCCAAGTAGCGTTCCTCGTCGATGGCAGTATCCCTCGTCATTTGGGCCCATCGGACCACCACCGGCAGTAGCAAACCCTGGACAAGTATGCTCACTCCGATGACGCCTGAAGTGACAAAGATAACTAATTCCCTTTCCGGGAACGGATCACCGGAGGCCACCAGCAATGGCACGCCAAGTGCTGCGGCTAGAGACACCGCTCCGCGGAATCCCGCCATGCCATTAACGATGCGTGTTTTGTGGCTGACTCGGCGAAGACGCTGCGCCGGGCGCCGGTCTATCCAGCGAATAATGTAGGTCACCGAGAAGAGGTGACCAATGCGCACTAGGACCAAGGCCAGTGAAATGACAACCAGCAGCACCGAGCCCCGTGCAATGAGACTGGAGTCCAGTGACCTCATGGCCGCTTGCATTTCAAGCCCAACCAGCACAAAGAGTGAAGCGTTCAGTAAGAACGTGGACAGGCTCCAAAAGCCATGGGACTGACGCCTGGATGCGGCACGTGACTTGCGCGGCTTGGCTTGGCTCATGATGAGCCCGGCAGTCACTACGGCCAGCACCCCTGATGCTTCGATGGTCTCTGCGATGAAGTATGCAAGAAATGGCGTCAAGAAGGTCAGTACCGTTTCTTGGGTTGGGCTATCCATCGCAGCGCGCAATCGCAGTATGGTCCATGCGAGGGCCGCCCCGATCAGCATCCCGCCGGCATAAGCCAGAAGCACTAACCATGAGACATGAGCAATAGTGATCTTTTCGGTTCCTACCGTAGCTCCGACGACGATGCCATAGATGACCAAAGCTGTGCCGTCGTTGATCAAACTTTCGGCTTTCAAAATTGTCACGTCTCGGCGTGTGAAGGTGCGGGTCAGTGCACCAACGGCCGTGGCATCAGTGGGCGCCAGTGCCGCGCCAAGCACCCAGGCTGGGCCCCAAGCCATGCCGAATACATGCGCAATGCTAGCCACGACTCCAGCGGTAACCAGCACAAGTAAGGTGCTGGCAAGAATGATTCCGCGAAGATTAGCTCGAATCTCGCGCAGCGAGGTAGTCAGGCTCTCCCAGAAGAGCAACGCTGGAAGGAATAAGAACAGCACCACTTCAGGTGGCAGGGAGACTTCGCGAAGTGCTGGCAGAAAACCCAACAGAAGACCGCCAAGCAACAGAAGCACCGGGGGTGCGATATGCAGCCGGCTGGCCAACCCGGTACACACAACGATGGTGATTCCCAATATGACAACTAGCTCGAGCCCAAACATTATCTGCCCCTTCGTGCAAGGGGCGCCGCTGCCCGGTTCAACGTGGGAGACTCAACGGTTGCCTGCCGATCTCCGCGATCCCCACCAAACTATGTGGTGCTTCCAGTGTGGCAGGGGAAGATTTCGTAGGTATTTCCAGCGATGAACATTGATGTTGACCGCCTCGTTGCTCTTCGAGAACAACAGGATGCTGAGAGATTCCTTTACAGTGGCGTATACATCAACAGGGTAAGGTCTGGGGCTTCAGCTGGCGTCAGGTTGTGCTGTTCATATTTGGTTAGCCCTTTGGCTGGATGGCGGAAGACCCGCTCCCCTGTTTGGAATCCTGCAACATCTCGCTCATTCCAAATCGCAGCAAATTCAGCCGAAGCCGCCGAGACTCGTGCGACGATTCCAGTCTCTCCCGACGGGCTGAGCCAGCCTCTGGTTTCAGCACGGAAGCTTCCCACAAAACCACGACTCTGCTTTTCCCAGTCTGGAAGCATCTCGCGCAATTGAGCGTCGGTGAACACGAGCCACAACAAGTTCCGGTCTTCAACGTCCACAGAAGTAATTCTCGGATAGAGCTGCGCATACTCGGCGTTCCAGCCAATGATGGCCCAGTCTGCAGACAGCAAGAAGGCCGGGAAATTCATGACGTCTAAGAGTCTTTGTAATGCGTCAGTCATTGGGCTGGATTCTTCCGGCGCCAATTCACCGTGGCCGGCTAAGGACAAGAGGTAGCTGGTTTCTACTGCACTTAGGCGGAAGAGACGCGCAAGAGACTGCATCACCTGACGTGAGGGATTGATGTCTCTAGCTTGCTCCAACCAGGTGTACCAGGTGGCAGATACCCCAGCGAGGGTGGCCACTTCTTCACGGCGCAATCCACGCACTCGACTGCGTCCCACTTCGGGCAAACCATGCGAAGCCCTGTCGGCGCGAGCTCTTCGGTCTTTGAGGAAGGCCGCCAATTCTTCGCGGCGACGCTGACCTGCGTTCATATCCCGATCCTCATATCATGGTAGTAGTACTACTAGTATCGTCACCGTCTGGGTTTCGGAACAAATCTATGGTGAGATTTTAAAATGACCACACTTCGTTCACACACCGTTACCCATGGCCGCAATATGGCCGGCGCCCGCGCACTGTTCCGCGCAGCCGGCGTGAATGGCGCAGATCTTGGCCGCAAGCCGATCATCGCCGTGGCCAACAGCTTCACCGAGTTCGTCCCCGGACACACCCACCTACAGCCAGTAGGTCGCATCGTTTCCGAAGCCATTGAGGCTGCCGGCGGTATCCCCCGAGAATTTAATACCATCGCTGTTGATGATGGAATCGCTATGGGCCACAGCGGCATGCTCTACTCGTTGCCTTCGCGCGATTTGATCGCTGACTCCGTGGAATACATGGTCAATGCACACTGTGCTGACGCACTGATTTGTATCTCCAACTGTGACAAGATCACCCCGGGTATGCTCATGGCCGCACTGCGCCTGAACATCCCTACCGTCTTTGTCTCCGGTGGACCCATGGAATCCGGACGCGCCACCTTGGTCGATGGCACCGTACGTACCCTGGACCTGGTTGACGCCATCTCGGATGCCGTGAACGAAAACATCTCGGACGCTGACCTCTTGCGTATCGAAGAGGCCGCATGCCCTACCTGCGGTTCCTGCTCTGGTATGTTCACCGCCAACTCGATGAACTGCCTGACCGAAGCCATGGGTCTGTCACTGCCAGGTAACGGTTCAACCCTTGCCACCCACACCGCCCGCAAGGACCTGTACCAAAACGCCGGCAAGCTGGTAGTAGACATCGCTAACCGCTACTACACCGACAACGATGAGACGGTCTTGCCTCGCAATATCGCCACCATCGAAGCCTTTGGCAACGCCATGGCCTTGGATATCGCCATGGGCGGTTCCACCAACACCATCCTGCACCTGCTCGCTGCCGCCCACGAAGCTGGCGTGGAGTTTGGTTTGGATGAAATCGATGCAGTGTCCCGCCGTGTACCGTGCTTGGCTAAGGTTGCACCAAACGCTGCAGGCGCTGGCAAGATCTACTACATGGAAGATGTTCACCGTGCCGGTGGCATCCCTGCCATCCTTGGCGAACTGCGTCGAGGCGGATTGCTTGATGAAACCGTCCACACCGTTCACGCCACCACCTTGGGTGAATGGCTTGATGACTGGGATATCCGTGGCGGCAAAGCCACCGAGGAATCCTTCGCACTGTGGCATGCAGGCCCAGGTGGCGTACGCTCGTCCACCGCTTTCTCGCAGTCGGCTCAGTGGGAAGAACTGGACACCGACGCAGAAGCAGGTTGCATCCACTCGGTAGAGCACGCCTACTCCAAGGATGGCGGCTTGGCTGTGCTTCGCGGCAATATCGCCGTTGACGGTGCAGTGGTCAAGACCGCTGGTGTGGACCCATCGATCTGGACCTTCTCCGGCCCAGCGGTTGTCTGCGAATCACAGGATGAAGCCGTAGAAAAGATCTTGAACAAGCAGGTGAAGGAAGGCGACGTTGTTGTTATCCGTTATGAGGGTCCTAAGGGTGGACCGGGTATGCAGGAAATGCTTTACCCAACTTCCTTCCTCAAGGGTCGCGGTCTGGGCAAGTCTTGCGCACTGATCACCGACGGTCGCTTCTCCGGTGGTACCTCGGGTCTGTCCATCGGACACGTTTCCCCAGAAGCTGCTTCCGGTGGCATGATCGCATTGGTTGAAGACGGAGATACCATCTCCATCGACATCCCTACTCGTGAGCTGACCTTGAACGTTTCCGAGGAAGTACTGGCCGAACGCCGCGAACGTTTGATCTCCACCACCGGTTACCGTCCAGCAACCCGCGAACGTGTGGTCTCCCCTGCGCTGCGTGCTTATGCAGCTATGGCGCTGTCCGCCGATAGGGGTGCGGTCCGCGACGTTGATCGTGTGGAGCGTGCACTGCGCGAAGCCGATGAGCGTGAAGCCGCCGCGGCACGCGAAGGTGCTCGGGCGTAGCTTACGCTTAGCCAAAATCTAAAGTAAGCCGCGCAAGCCGGCCCTGCCTTCGGGCAGGACCGGCTTGCGTCGTTTAGTCCGCAAACACTTTGGAAACTAGGCTCTGGGAGTGCTTCTGGCTCAACTAGTGTTGATTTCTAATTGCCATCAGGCGTTTCGGCGGCCGGCCCGTCTGATTCAGGAGACTGAACTTCAGGACCACCAATTGGCTGCTCTTGCCATTGGACAACACGCCATTGCCCGTCGGTTTCTTCCACGACAACCACACCGGTATTCAACACCGGAGTTTGCGCAACAAAACCAGGCTCAATATTGACGCACCGCGATCCAACCCAGCTACGGATGATCGCACCATGTGAGACAAACACCGCGCTGTCCACTGCTGAAGCACGTACTTCATCAACTACACGGTCAAACTTTCGCAGAACATCGCTCCCATTTTCCCCAGCACCGAGAATCATAGCTTCCTCCGAACCGTCGGCCCAATCCATGACGATTTTGAGATAAGTCTGAATTGAGTTTTCGTCGTTAGCCATTTCTAGGTCGCCGGCGGAAACCTCGCATATTCCAGAACGGGTTTGCACACTGATCCCCCGCGCTGAGGCTAATGGTTTCGCGGTTTGTTGCGTTCGTAAAAGTGGTGATGCGTAAATAGCGTCAATTCTCTCGTTTTCTAAAGTACGAGGCAACAAGTTGGCCTGTTCATGCCCCAACTTAGTTAGAGGCGCCCCTGGCTCGCCTGTGTCAAGATGACGTCCAATGTTTGATGATGTCTGACCATGACGGATCAAGATAATACGCATAGAACCATTGTGTCAGCGTAATTCCAAAGACAAAGGCCTTCGCGAAAAACGCATCAATAAAAGTCACGAACACATGGACTTTGTGAGATCGCGATTGACTGCAATGTCATGATTTGCCGTCAAAGCTAAATTGTCTCCCGCGTCACTTACTCTTAGTTCATTCAAGGAATCCACCTTGGATATTCACTCGCACTCTTATGGGAGCACATCATGAAAGTTTCCGCGATTCGCCGTGTTCACAACGCGGCCGTGGGCCTGGTTATCACCGGGGCGCTGGCGTTGGGCGCAATGCCAGCACAAGCAAGCGAACGTCCAATCGACATCACCGGTTATTCGGTGTCGTCCTTCACCGTGGACGACACAAATTGCCGCAACGTCACTGTGAAAGCTTCAACCAAGGTGAAGTCGGACTACGAGGACGCTTCCGGGACTGTCGATGTAACCCGACGCGGCGGTATAGTTGACTCACTCTGGTTTGATAATCGGAAGGTTTCAGACCGGGCGTTCATCTGCCCAAGTTGGGATGGGCTCGGCGCTTATAAGGTTGGTCCCGCGGATATTGGGGCGACTTCTAGTTACTGGCGCTCCGACTACGACATGATGTGGTCCGATTACTCCGACTACACGGACCGAACCAGCAAGACCTTCTACGTACGTGGCAAGGCAAAGAGCTCGGTGGCTGCCACACGCAGGGGCAGCAAGGTCACACTGACCGCCAAGGCTCAGGTCTACGCTCCGGATCGCTACGGCTACATCAAGTACAACGCCAAAAACGCCAAGTTCCAGGTCAAGTCGGGCACCTCGTGGAAGACGCTGAAAACTGTGAAGCTCACCAAGGGCACGGCCAAGCTGACTGTTACTCAGTCAAAGAAGAAGACCTATCGCCTATCGATTCCGACAGCCAGCTGGGCTGCTTCAACCACTAGCAACTCGGTGGCAAAGTAACTTACCAACAAAGGTGAGTCACAAGCCTCCAACATTATCCAGGAAACCGCCGCGCACCGTATTCTTCGATGATTACTCCACGAATCCTCATCATTGATGCACGTCGCACGTCAGAAACAGCAGCGCCGTCCAAGATTATTTTTTCTTGGGCGGCGCTCTTGCGTGTTCTGATATTGAGTCGATTTTTACCTGTTGAGGAACATCGCATTCATCCCGTCGGAGACTCTGCTTGACAGTCATTGAGATTCAGCGCACACTGATCGTATACGATTTGATGTACGACATGATCCATGACGAAAGTAGGACGATCAACGGTGACCACTACTGTTCCAGTAACCGATCAGACCTTCGCTCAGGCAGGTAAAGTTCTGGCTGTTCACCTGAGCTACTCCTCGCGTGCAGCCCAGCGCGGGCGCACCCCGAAGTTCCCTAGCTACTTCATGAAAGCGTCAAGCTCCTTAGCTGCCACCAACGGAAGTGTTGAGCGACCTGCCGGCACCGAGCTCTTGGCCTTTGAAGGCGAAATCGCACTGATCATCGGCACCGCTGCCCGCCGTGTTTCGGTTCAGGACGCATGGCGCCACGTTGGTTGGGTTACCGCTTCTAATGACCTCGGTGTCCATGACATGAAGTACGCCGACAAAGGTTCCAACATCCGCTCCAAGTCCGGTGACGGATACACACCAGTTGGTCCCAACCTGTTGGAAGCGGCCTCACTGGATCCGGCTAAGCTACGCGTTCAAACCTGGTTAATGGTCAGATCGCGCAGGACGCCTCCACCTCAGAACTGCTCTTCTCCTTTGCACAAATCATCGCTGATCTCTCCCAACAGATGACCCTGCGGCCAGGAGACATCATCCTCACTGGCACCCCTGCCGGCTCTACCGTCTTCTTCCCAGGCGATGTGGTCGAGGTTGAGGTCACTGATCTGATCACCGGCACCACCACCGGAAAGCTTAAGACCACGGCTACCGAGGGAACTTCAGCTTTTGCGCCTTTCGGAAACCAGCCAAAGCTCACCGAACAAGACAAGGAAGACGCGTACGGTGACCGTGCTTCGGCCGGCCTGCCACCGGTGATCACCGGCAAAGACGTGCTCACCGACTCGGTGCGCGAACAACTCGCCTCGGTTGCTACTGCCACGTTGTCCGCCACCTTGCGTAAGCGCGGACTGAACAACGTCAACATCGAAGTTCCCGGAGCGACCAAGGGCATGCAGCGTGTGATCGGCACCGCCCGCACCCTGCGTTATATCCCAAACCGCGAAGATCTCTTCAAAGCTCACGGTGCCGGCTACAACACCCAGAAGCAGTCCATTGACTCACTGAATAACGGCGAAATTCTTGTGATGGAAGCCCGCGGGGAGACTGGTTCGGCCACCTTGGGCGATATTTTGGCCCTGCGCTCTCAGCAGCTTGGTGCAGCCGGCATCATCTCCGATGGTGGTGTGCGTGACCTTGACGCGGTATCCAACCTAGATATCCCGGTCTTCTACAACGGCGCCCACCCAGCAGTGTTGGGGCGCAAACATGTGGCTTGGGACAAAGACATCACCGTGGCCTGCGGTGGCGTATCAGTCCAGCCAGGCGATGTGATCGTTGCAGACTCAGACGGCATTGTGGTCATCCCACCAGCAATGGTTCAAGAAGTTGCCGCAGAAGCGGTAGTCACCGAGTCCAATGACGAATTCATTTTCGCCATGGTCAAACGTGGCTACGGCATTGAAGGCCTGTTCCCAATGAATGCTGAGTGGAAAGCCAAGTACAACGCTTGGCAAGAAGCAGGATGCCCGGAGCTAGATTCATGGTCACTCTAATGACTGCTTCGAAGTCCGAGGTCGCTTACCAACTGGTTTCAGAGCGAATCAACACAGGCGCCTACTCCCCGGGTACCGTCTGGTGCTTGGCACTATTGCCGAAGAACTTGGCTGCTCGGTAGTACCGGTACGCGAAGCAATTCGCCGGCTAGAAGCTGAAGGGCTAGTTCACTTCACTCGAAATGTCGGAGCCACGGTGGCCCAGGTTGATTCCACCCTCTACCTGCACACAATGCAGACGCTGATGATTATTGAGTCTGCGGCAACCGCGCTAGCCGCCGATGCCATGGACGCCGCGTGGCTGTCCAAGGCCCGAGAGCTGAACGAAAAAATGCGTCAATGCTTGGAAGATTTTGATCCGCTAGCTTTCACCCGCATGAACACCGAGTTCCACCAGCTGCTCTACGGCCAGTGCCCCAACCCGCACATTCTTGATCTAGTGCAGCGCGGATGGCGCCGACTTGCAGCGATGCGTGCCAGCAGCTTCACACACATCCCGTACCGTGCCCGCGAATCGGTCAAGGAACACGATGCGCTCCTGGATTTGATCGCCGATCACGCCACCCCGGCGCAGATCGAAGCGGCCTGCCGCGAACACCGCGCCCATACCCTGAACAGCTATTTGAAGGCTGCGGGCATGGAACCGAGCGCGATCTAGAACCTGATTTTTCACGACACACCAACACTCACCAGCACGAAAGGAATTGCCATGAGCAAGCACTTCGTACCAGAACACCTGCCAACTCACCTGCAGCACTACATTGACGGCGTATTTGTTGACTCCAAAGGCGGAGCAACCTTCGACGTTCAAGAACCGGTCACCAATCAGAATTACGCCACCGCAGCTTCTGCTCAGCCAGAAGACGTGGATCTGGCAGTCGCTGCCGCCAAGAAGGCCTTCAAGGAAGGACCTTGGTCCAAGATGCTTCCGCGCGAACGTTCGCGGGTACTGCATAAGATCGCTGACATCGTTGAGTCCCGCGATGACGAGTTGGCTCTGCTTGAGTCCTACGACTCCGGTCTGCCTATCACCCAGGCCAAGGGTCAGGCCCGCCGGGCGGCAGAGAACTTCCGCTTCTTCGCTGACCTGATCGTGGCTCAGGTAGATAATTCCTTCCGCGTGCCAGGGCGCCAGATGAACTATGTGAACCGCAAGCCAATTGGCGTGGCCGCACTGATCACCCCATGGAACGTTCCGTTCATGCAGGAATCTTGGAAGCTCGCTCCGGCCATCGCTACCGGCAACTCCGTGGTGATGAAGCCTGCCAGCTACACGCCACTTTCTGCTGGCCTGTGGCCTGGGATCTTCCGCGAAGCAGGCCTGCCTGAAGGCGTTTTTAACCTGATCTTCGGCTCCGGCTCTGTGGCCGGAGACTACCTGGTCAAGCACCCAGATGTGCCACTGGTTTCCTTCACCGGAGATTCCTCCACCGGCGCCACCATCTCCACCGCGGCTGCCCCGTTCTTCAAGGGCCTGTCCCTGGAGCTAGGCGGCAAGTCCCCGGCAGTGGTCTTCGCCGACGCTGATTTGGATGCGGCCCTGGATGCCACCGTCTTCGGCGTGTTCTCGCTGAACGGCGAGCGCTGCACCGCCGGCTCCCGCGTGCTGGTCCAGCGCGATATCTATGATGATTTTGTTGCCAAGTTCGCAGAACGCGCCAAAAACATCCGTGTGGGCCTGCCAAGCGATCCGAAGACCGAGGTCGGCTCGCTGGTGCACCCTAAGCATTTCGAGAAGGTCATGAGCTACATCGAAATCGGCAAGAAGGAAGGCCGCCTGCTGGCCGGTGGCGGCCGTGCCGAAGGCTTCGAAGAGGGCAATTACGTTGCCCCTACCGTTTTCGCCGATGTCGCCCCTGATGCACAGATCTTCCAGGAAGAAATCTTCGGCCCAGTGGTAGCCATTACCCCGTTCGACACCGACGAGGAAGCGCTGGAGCTGGCCAACAACACCAAGTACGGCCTGGCCGCCTACGTATGGACTTCCAATTTGAAGCGCGCGCACAACTTCGCGCACCAGATCGAGTCCGGCATGGTGTGGCTGAACTCGAACAACGTCCGCGACCTGCGCACCCCATTCGGCGGTGTGAAGGCTTCGGGTCTGGGACGCGAGGGAGGCTACCGTTCGGTGGACTTCTACACCACCCAGCAGTCCATCCAGATCACCCTGAACGAAGCCCACTCCCTAAGTTCGGCGTCTAACTCGTACTTTGATTGTTTGCAAAGGAGCAACAACATGAGCAAAGAGATTTCTAACCCAATCCCTACCCCTTCTCTTTCAGCGCCGGATATTCTGCGCTGCGCCTACGCCGAACTGGTGGTCACCGACCTGGCCGCCTCGCGCAAGTTCTACGTGGACGTACTAGGCCTTCATGTTTCTTATGAAGATGAGAACCAGATCTACCTGCGTTCCTTCGAGGAATTCATTCACCACAACTTGGTACTCACCAAGGGGCCGGTGGCAGCGCTCAAAGCGATGGCATTCCGTGTACGCTCCACCGAAGAAGTGGATAAGGCCGAGGCTTACTACAAGGAACTGGGCTGTCGCACCGAACGCCGCAAAGAAGGCTTCGTCAAGGGCATCGGCGACGCCGTGCGTGTGGAAGATCCACTGGGCTTCCCTTACGAGTTCTTCTTCGAAACCACCCACGTTGAGCGCCTACACATGCGTTACGACCTGTACTCGGCTGGAGAATTGGTTCGTCTGGACCACTTCAACCAGGTCACCCCAGATGTGCCCCGCGGACGTAAGTACCTGGAAAACTTGGGCTTCACCGTCACCGAGGACATTCAGGACCAAGAAGGCACCACCTACGCGGCCTGGATGCAGCGTAAGGGTACCGTGCATGACACCGCGCTCACCGGTGGTGATGGACCACGTCTGCACCACGTAGCTTTCTCCACTCACGAAAAGCACAACATCATTCAGATCTGCGACAAGATGGGTGCACTGCGCATCTCGGATCGCATCGAGCGCGGCCCAGGCCGTCACGGTGTCTCCAATGCGTTCTACCTGTACATCTTGGATCCAGATGATCACCGCATCGAGATTTACACGCAGGACTACTACACCGGCGATCCAGACAACCCGGTCATCACCTGGGATGTGCACGATAACCAGCGCCGCGACTGGTGGGGCAACCCGGTTGTACCGTCCTGGTACACCGAAGCTTCCAAAGTCTTGGATCTGGACGGCAACGTTCAGGAAGTTATCGCCCGCACCGATGACTCGGAGATGGCGGTGACCGTCGGCGCCGACGGCTTCTCCTACACTCGCGAAAAAGATGAAGACGGCACCTACCGAGGTGAGCCGTCGAAGGGCTTCAAGCTGGGCAACCAGGTATAGGACACATCATTCAAAAGACTCCTGTGAGACAACGTCATCTCGTTATCCCACGGGAGTCTTCGCGTTTGAAGCACGTGGAGCTGTAGCCCGCGCGCTAAATCCGAATCAGGTGACCGTCTGGATCTGCGCCGGCATTAGATACTCAACAACCCGCTGACCTAGGAAAGATCCTTAAGCAACGCAACGTCGGAAACCATCTCGATGTGCTCTTGCATCGCAACCGCAGCACCCTGAGAATCACCATCTCGGATTGCCTCAGCAATTTTCCGATGCGACTCCAAAGACCGCTCCGGACGCCCGGGCTGACCCAGAGATTCCAGACGCGTTTCTAGCACCATCTCGGAAATAAAAGTCATCAGCTTCTGTAGAACCGCAGACTTTGCGGCCCTCGTAATTGCCTCGTGGAAAAGTTCGTCACCCTTCTCACCTCGGCCGCCATTAGCAATTTCTTCACCCATGACATCCAGGGCTTGGTTGATGCTTTTGAGGTCCTCTTCGGTACGTCGTTCGGCCGCCAGCGATGCCAACTTCACTTCGAGGGTGCTACGGGCTTCGACAATTTCGGGAAGCCTATTTTCGTGTTCGCGTAGCTCCCGCAACACTGTGGCCACACTCGGTCGATACACCAAGACGGCACCGGTTCCGTGCTTTACGTCAATGACGCCCAAGACCTCCAACGCCACAAGCGCTTGAGCCAACGTTGCTCGGGAAACCCCAAGCTGGTCTGCTAATTCTCGCTCAGCTGGCAGGTGGTCACCGGCCCCGAGTTGCTCTTGTTCCACAAAGGCCAGGATCTGCTGCATGAGCTGTTCATAAAGCCTAGGGCGCTGCACTTTGGCAAAGCCCTTAGGCTTCTGGATCTCAGCCATGTTCACTCCTTTTTGATGTTTCTTAGCACCAACCTACACCGAAAATTGACTTGACAAGACACTCAGAGTCTAGGAGGCTAGGCCAGTGAGCCAGTGACGCTCGTCACATACAAACTACCTCGCTTTGCGGCCACCACGAAAAGGATATTCCACATGTCTGTCGCATTAGTTTCCATCATCATTCTGGCGGTGATGTTCATCGTCGCCACAATGTTCCCCATCAATATGGGGGCCCTGGCCTTCGTCGGAGCATTCCTGCTCGGCACTCTTTTCCTTGGCATGGATTCCAAAGAAATTCTCGCCAGTTTCCCTGGCGGTCTGTTCTTAACGTTGGTAGGCGTTACCTACCTCTTTGCCATAGCCCAAAATAACGGCACCATCGATATCTTGGTGGACAGAGCCGTGAAACTGGTGGACAGCCGCATTGCGCTGATTCCTTGGGTCATGTTTGTCATCACCGCAGCCATCACCGCCATTGGCGCCTTGGGCCCAGCGGCGGTTGCGATCATCGCACCTATCGCTTTGAACTTCGCGCAGCGCTACAAGATCAACCCACTGATGATGGGCATGCTCGTTGTACACGGCGCCCAGGCCGGCGGCTTCTCCCCTATCGCCGTCTACGGCGTCATCGTCAACGGCCTGATCGACAAGGCCGGTTTTGAATTCAGCCCGACCGCTTTGTTCCTGACCAGCTTTATTTTCAACCTGGCCATCGCCATTGTCCTCTTCCTCGTTTTGGGTGGACGTAAGCTTGCCGGCCAGCGCGCTGGTGCAATTGCTGAACGTGTTGCCGAAGCACGCTTAAGCGTTTCTGCCGGTGCCCATGCGGCAGACGTTGACTTCAAGGCCAGTGGCTCGGGAACCTACGGACCACGCGACCCAGCTGGCGACGGTGCCGCTCCGCATGCTCCGGGCCAGCGTTTTGGCCAGATTATGACCATCATCGGATTGATCGCCCTGGCAGTAATCGCTCTGGGCTTCAAGGTTGATGTTGGATTTGTTTCGATCACCATCGCTGTCTTCCTCGCACTGGTCAACCCGGCTGCACAAAAGGGTGCCGTCAACAAGATCAGCTGGTCTACCGTCTTGCTCATCTGCGGCATGCTCACCTTTGTTGGTGTCCTGGAAGAAGCCGGAACCATCAAGTACGTTTCTGACGGTGTGGCCAACCTTGGGGCACCATTGCTCGCCGGGCTACTGATTTGCTACATCGGCGCTGTGGTCTCCGCCTTCGCGTCCTCCACCGCCATCTTGGCAGCATTGATTCCACTGGCCATTCCATTCCTTGACAGCGGATCAATCAGCGCTACCGGATTGATCTGCGCGTTGGCCATCGCCTCGACCGTTGTTGACGTCTCGCCCTTCTCTACCAACGGTGCGCTGGTTCTTGCCAATGCCCCGGAAGGCACCGACAAGGACCGGTTCTACAAGCAGGTGCTTGGCTACGGCGGCATCATCGTTGTTGCAGGACCAATCTTGGCTTGGGCGCTGCTGGTACTTCCCGGTTGGCTCTAAACACTAATTCTCATTACTTACCTGCCATCTAAAGGAGGCTCCTCATGAGTTCAACTACGCAAACAGCTGCCACTTCGAGCCAAGGTGCCACCGGACCACTGAGCGGCTACGTTGTTCTGGACCTAACCCGTGCCTTGGCCGGCCCCCACGCCGGCATGATGATGGGCGACCTTGGCGCCAAGGTCATCAAGATCGAGACCGTCGGTACCGGAGATGACACCAGAAGTTGGGGTCCGCCCTTTGTTGGACCAGAAGATAACCGTCAGGCCACCTACTTCCTGTCGTGCAATCGCAATAAGCTCTCGCTGTCACTAAATCTGAAAGATGAAGAGCACAAAGCCAAGCTGGTTCAGTTGATCAAAAACAGCGATGTTCTGATGGAAAATTTCCGCACGGGCGTGCTGGACCGACTCGGCTTCAGCGTTGAGGTTCTTCACGAACTGAACCCGCGCTTGGTCATCTTGTCGATTACCGGTTTTGGCCACGACGGACCAGAAGCTCACCGCAGCGGTTACGATCAGATCCTTCAAGGTGAAGCTGGGCTCATGTCGATCACCGGTTCAGGCCCGGAAGATCCACAGAAGGTCGGTGTTCCCATCGCGGATCTGCTCTCCGGGATGTACGGAGCCTACGGCGCATTGGCCGCGCTACTTGAACGAGAAAAGACCGGACGCGGACAGGTAGTTCGCACCTCCCTGCTGGCCTCAATCATCGGTGTGCATGCGTTCCAAGGAACCCGTGCCACCGTGGCCGGACAAAATCCGAAGGCCATCGGTAATCACCACCCCTCGATCGCCCCGTACGGTTTGTACGCCTGTAAGGACTCGAAGGTTCAGATCAGCATCGGCAGCCAGAAGCTGTGGCAGAACTTCGCCAACTCTTTCGGTCTTCCTCCTGATGATCCACGCTTTGCCGATAACTCGGCCCGCGTGGAAAACCGTCCGGAACTGAACGTTTTGATCGAAGAAGCATTCGCTAGCTACACCGCGCAGGATCTGCTAGTCGCACTCGATGAAGCCGGGATTCCTTCGGGCAAGGTACGCAGCATCGAAGAAGTGTATGAGTGGGAACAGGTCAAGTCGCAAGGTCTGATCGTCGAAGTTGAGCATGAGGTCCTTGGCAAGATCAACCTTCCTGGCCCCCCGCTGCGTTTCTTTGACCCGGCCACGAATCAGGAAACCACACGCACCAAGCACAGCGCACCTCCAGTACTCAACGGTGACGCCGAAGAAATTGAGCAATGGCTACAGGCTCGAAAGGATGAAGCCTAGATGAGTACCCCAACGTTGCGCATCGACGCCGCGGCCCTGCTTGATATTGTGCTGGACGCTGATTCTTTTGAATCTTGGGATAAAAAGCCACAACAGCCACCGCTGAGCGCAGAATACGCGGCAGATCTTCAGGCGGCCGAAGCTAAAAGTGGCGCCGACGAAGCGGTTATTACCGGTAAGGGTCGGATCCACGGGCGCGAAGTGGCGGTCATCGTTTCTGAGTTCAAATTCCTTGCCGGTTCTATCGGGCAGGCAGCGGTACAGCGCATTGTGGCTGCGATTCAGCGGGCCACCGCGCAAAAGCTTCCGCTGCTCGCCGGACCAGCCTCCGGCGGTACCCGAATGCAGGAAGGCACACTGGCATTTTTGGGCATGGTCTCCATTACCGATGCGGTGCGTCGACATAAGGAAGCTGGCCTGCCTTACCTGGTGTACCTACGTCACCCCACCACCGGTGGTGTCATGGCTTCGTGGGGATCATTGGGGCATATCACCGTCGCTGAACCCGGAGCCCTGCTAGGCTTCCTGGGCCCGCGCGTCTACGAAGCACTTTATGATCAGACGTTCCCAGATGGCGTGCAGGTTTCAGAAAATCTGTTCCGTAAGGGACTGATTGATGCTGTCGTTCCGCCGCAGGAACTCTCCAGCTTGGTAGATCGTGCGTTGTCTATTTTGCAGGCAGCTCCGTCGGGCAATGAATTTCCGGCCCCGGCAGGTCAGCCGTATCTGCGCGAAAGCAAAGACGTCTGGGAATCGGTGATTGCTAGTCGCAACCCCCGTCGGCCCGATACTCGGATGCTGTTAGCATCTGCTGACGAGGCCTTGCCGCTGAACGGCACCGGCCAGGGTGAAAAGGATCCCGGCTTGATGCTTGCCCTGGCTCGCTTTGGCGACCAGGGGTGTGTGGTAATTGGGCAACAGCGTCCTCGGCACCCGGAGACAGCAAGTTTGGGTCCAGCGTCGTTACGTGAGGCACGACGAGGTATGCAGCTGGCTCAAGAATTGAACTTACCGTTGGTGACCATCATTGATACCACCGGAGCCGAGCTATCGGTGCAGTCAGAAGAAGGTGGGTTGGCCGGGGAAATCGCGCGATCGCTGAATGAACTCATTGGCCTGCGCGCCCCTTCGGTGTCAGTGCTCTTGGGCCAAGGAACTGGTGGCGCAGCGTTGGCACTGCTCCCGGCGGACCGCACCCTGGCTGCCGAAAATTCTTGGCTTTCGCCGTTGCCACCGGAAGGTGCCAGCGCGATCATTCACCGCACCACCGACAAGGCGGCCGATATGGCTCGCGGACAAAAGATCAGTGTTGCTTCATTGTGCGAGGCCGGACTAGTTGACCATGTAGTGGAGGAACAGATCGATGCGGCGAAGCGTCCTCGCGAATTCTGTCAGGAACTTGGCGCTGCAATTGCTGCCGAGATTTCGTTGGCGCGGGCTATTCCTGATGCCCATCGTTTGGCGCGTCGTCAGCTGAAGTTCCAGCGCATTGGTGAAGCTTCCGCCTAGGAAGTCATCACACAAAAGTGGTTCGAGCTCTTCTAATATGAGGGCTCGAACCACTCGTCTGTGTTCAAGCTGATTTCAAACTAGACTTAACGCCATGACTGCAACACTCGTGGCCAAAGACCTTTCTGGTGGCCACGCCCACCGAACCCTGTTTTCTCTTCTGAGCTTCACTGCCAGTACCTCGGATGTTTACGGAGTGGTGGGAGCCAACGGCGCAGGCAAATCAACTTTGCTCTCGCTGTTAGCCAAGGCAGCAACCCCACAGGCAGGAACGGTCAGCACCGCACCGGATTCTGCTTTTATCGGATGGCTTCCTCAGGAGCACGAAAGAATTCCTGGCGAAACGATCACCGGATATCTGGCTCGTCGCACTGGTTGCGCCGAGGCCACCGCACGCATGGAAGCCACGGCAGAAGACCTAGGTAGCGACAAGCCGGGCGCCGATGATGCCTACGCCAACGCTTTTGATCACTGGATGGCCTCCGGCGCCATGGACCTCGAGGACCGCATTCCTGAGGTGCTGGCCAAATTAGGTTTCACCCTGTCTTTAGAAACGGAAATGACAGCCCTTTCCGGCGGACAAGTAGCCCGAGTCGCTCTGGCAGCGCTACTGCTTTCTCGTTTTGACATCATCTTGCTTGATGAGCCCACCAACGACCTAGATCTCGCCGGACTCGAACTGCTTGAAGAGTTCATTAATTCCCTGCGCTCCCCGGTCATTCTGGTATCCCACGACCGCGAATTTTTAGCGCGTTGCACCACCGGCATCATCGAATTGGACCTGGCCCAAAATAAGGTGGCCGTCTATGAGGGTGGCTATGACTCCTACCTCGCCGAACGTGCCATCAGCCGCACCCATGCCCGGGAAGCCTACGAGCAATTCGAAAATCAGAAAGCCGACCTCGTCTCCCGTGCCCGCACCCAGCGCGAGTGGTCTTCCCAAGGCGTACGTAACGCCATGCGTAAGGCGCCTGATAATGACAAGATCCGTCGTCGTGCCAATAGCGAGTCCTCAGAAAAGCAGGCCGCCAAGGTTCGCCAAATGGAATCTCGTATCGCCCGGCTGGATGAAGTTGATGAACCTCGCAAAGAGTGGATACTGCAATTCTCGATTGCACCCGCACCGCGTGGCTCATCGGTGATGTGCACTTTGAACGAAGCGGCGCTACAGCAGGGCGACTATAACTTTGGTCCGGTCTCCGTGCAGGTTAATTCCGAGGACCGCATTGGCATCACCGGCCCCAATGGTGCCGGCAAGTCCACACTGCTGAACATGTTGCTCGGCAAGCTCTCCCCGGATCACGGCAGTGCTTCGTTGGGTAGCTCGGTGAGCATTGGCGAAATTGATCAGGCCCGTAGCCAGCTGCCAGGGGATCTGGCCTTGGGCATGGCTTTTGAACAAGCGGTCCCCGAGTATTCGTCAGCTGAAGTGCGCACCCTGCTGGCAAAGTTTGGGCTGAAGGCAGACCAATCCACTGCGCTGGTCAAGTCCTTGTCACCCGGCGAACGCACCCGCGCGTCGATGGCTCTACTGCAAGCGCGTGGCGTGAATCTGCTGGTGCTTGACGAGCCGACGAACCACTTGGATGTCCCGGCCATCGAGCAATTAGAAGAAGCCCTCGAAGCTTACGAAGGCGCGTTGCTGTTGGTCACCCACGACCGTAGGTTGCTGGAGAATGTCCGGCTTACAACCCGTTGGGAAATCTCCGATGGCCAACTCACCGTTGTCTATTAATACGGGAGAAGATCAAGGACATTTAGGGTTCGTTCACAGACGCATACCGTAGTCTTGAAGACATAGGAGCCGAGACTTTCCGTTCTTTCGACTGAGATGTCGCCAGCTACTTCAACTTAGGAAATTACTTGAGTAGCAGTTCCGTTCTTCAGAACTCCGCACCTACCACCAGGCCCGGAGACCCCAAGAGCTTTTTCCACGTTAAGAAACTCGTTCAGGATGCAGGTTTGTCCGGACGTCGTCGCGCCCATTACCTTGGCCTCGGATCAGTGCTGGTTATCCTTTTGGGTTCAGCCATTGCCGGGTCAATCCTCTTGGGCCACAGCTGGTTCCAGCTACTGATTGCTGCAGCGCTGGGAATCCTACTTACGCAATTTGCATTCCTCGCACACGAAGCGGCCCACCGTCAGATCCTGTCCTCGGGCAAGACCAATGACAAGCTGGGCCAGTTCCTGGCCAATATCGTTGTGGGCATCAGCTACCAGTGGTGGATGAACAAGCACAACAAGCACCACGCGACTCCCAACACCATTGGCAAGGATCCCGACATCGAGTGGGACACCATCTCATTCCAGCCGGTTGATGCTCAGCGCCAGCGTGGAATCCTCAAGTGGATCACCGAGCGTCAGGGATACCTGTTCTTCCCATTGTTAACGATGGAAGGATTGAATCTTCATATTCAGTCAATCCGTTACTTGTTCACCGCTGATCGCGCCAAGCGCCGTAAGCGTGAGATCTGGGCTATCGCACTGCGTGTGGGACTGTATGTTGCACTGATTTTTGTCTTCCTTCCCGTTGGCATGGCGTTCGCTTTTATCGGCGTGCAGCTAGCTGTCTTCGGTATCTACATGGGCGCTTCATTCGCACCGAACCACAAGGGCATGCCTATGGTTCCGGGCGATGCTCGCATTGACTTCTTCTCACGTCAGGTACTGACCAGCCGTAACATCATGGCTCGCTCGTCGTGGGGCAACCGGATTCTCTCCCACCTGTTTGGTGGCTTGAATTACCAGGTGGAGCACCACCTGTTCCCTTCCATGCCGCGTGCCAATCTTGCAGCAGTGTCCGACATCGTGCGTCAGTACTGCGCAGATCACCAGATCCCCTACACCGTGGCCAGCATGCGCGAATCCTACGCACAGGTGATCACTTACCTCAACAAGGTGGGCCTGTCCGCACGAGATCCTTTTGATTGCCCTTTGGTTTCTGGCTACCGCGTGAGCTAAGAACTATCTGCAGGCATTACCAATAAAGCGAGAGGACACTGACCAATTGGTCTGTCCTCTCGCTTTTCGCTTTGCTGCCCTTATGGCTGAGCGTCGGCAGGTTGGCTCGGCTTCTTAGGTCCAACAACCTCGATCGCACCAGTCACCGTGCATTGCGCACCTTCTTCAACCGGGATGTATTCTTCTCGCGTTGAGACGCGCTTGATGGTACGGCTTTGCCGTAAGTCAACGATGGCCACCAGCAGGGTTGCAATCACCAATACTGAGATCGCGACGAAGGATAATTCCATGGCCACTGAGTAGCCGGCAACGTGGTTCAAACCGTAGAAGATTGCGGTGATCACCGCGATGCCCACAGCAGTTCCCACACGTTGCGAAGTCTGCATCAGACCGCCGGCGCTGCCCGAATTGGCCACGGGCACTTCCATCAGGGTCAACGCCTGGTTGGGGGAAATGATGAAGCCTTGAGCAATACCGATAAAGGTCAGTGACAACAACATCCACCAGACGTTGAGGTTGCCTCGATCTTCGAAGAACACCACAGCAATCGTTGCAATCAAGCCCAACAACGCACTGAGCGTTCCCCCGATCAGCAGCTTGCGCCCCAGCGTGGTGGCATAACGGCCTGCAATATGAGAACTAAACGCCGAAAGCAAGGCAGCGGGTAAACAGATCAGGCCAGCTTCCAGTGCAGTGAAACCTTGGGAAGCTTGAACGTAGATGGCCACCAGCACCCACACGCTGGAGACACCCATGAAGTACAGTCCAGCAATGAGCGTACCGTTGGTGAAACTGCGAATTTTGAACAATCCCAGTTCCACCATTGGCTCACGGCCACGTTCTTTGTAATTTTTTCCCACCAGATCCACACCAACAGCAACACGGCGGCTGCGAGAAGCAACCACCACAACATTGGATTTTCGCGGCCTTGAACAAAAGGTAGCAACAACGCAAAGATGCTCATCGCCAGCACCAGTCCACCCACTGGATCCAGATCGAGTTTTCCTGCTGGCTTGGTGAATAGTGGTTTGGGAAGCCACAAGAGAGCTAGGGTGATGGCGACTACGCCTACGGGAACGTTGATGAGGAAAGTCGAACGCCAGCCTGCATCCGCACCCAGCCAGTTGATCAATAGCCCACCGAGTACCGGACCAACGGCTACGGAGAATCCGACCACGGTGCCCAACAGTCCGTAGGCGCGTCCTCGGGCGGCACCGCGGAAGTGTTGCTGGATCATGCCCATAACTTGCGGGTTGAGCAGCCCTGATCCAATGCCCATGATAAATCGGGCAACATTGAGCATCAGCGGATCAGCGGCGAACCCCGCCAAGATGCTGGCCACGGTAAAAATCGCGACACCGGCGACAAAGATGACACCTCGACCCAGCAGGTCACCGACCCGTCCGGCGGCGACAAGAACCACGCCGAAGGTCAATGCATACCCGGCTAGAACCCACTGCATATCGGCTTCGCTGGCGTGCAACGTGGAACCGATGGACGGTAGCACGACGTTGACGATACTGACCGAGACCAGCGACATGAACATGGCAGCGAGCAGCACACCGAGCAAGCGCCAGCGGGCTGCCGGTGATAGTTCTCCGGACTCAGGTGGCGCTTCGGGTGGGCTCTGCGACATAGTGGGCAACTTTCAGCACATTTTTCGAGCCACAGGATCCTTTGGCTTTAGTCCCTACAGCGCAACTACGTCGCGGATTATTCCTTGACCAGAAGTTTTATGCTTGGTCAGTCTCGGATTGACGATTTTTCGACACGCACTGTTCAATGGCAAGAATCCGAGTTTCGATAACTTCTTCAAAGAGCTCGTCACTATCCGGCGCAGGCAGTTCTAGTGCCTGACGCGCTAACGGTGCTGAAATCTCTGGGTAGGCATCAAGACGTTGTGCTGAGACAAGGTGGCTCAAGGAGTCCGAGTTCCCAGCTTCACGTCGGTCAAAGAAGTAATCAACGTGCAGGACAAATCCCAAAACGTCTCGTTCTAGCGCGCGAACCATGGTTACCGCTTGTTGCAGCGTCAGCCCGATTTCAACGTAGAAACGTAGTACACGCTCAATGAGTTCGGTGCGTCGTGGTCCGGGCGCGACATCTACCTTGTCGTCCCAGCTCATTTGGGATGCACGTGGGTAGGCGCGATAGGCAGTCCGCGTGGCGACGTAGGCCTGGCGGACTCCTTGCTTCCAGTTGGAAGAATCAAATTCAACCAGCGGGCTAATAGCTAGGAAGCGTTGCACTGCGAGGTTAACGACCTCTTGACGGTCCGCCACGTAGTTGTATAGGGCGCGGGGCGTAACACCAAAGTCGGAAGCCAGGCGGTGCATGGTCAGTGCTCCGTACCCTTCAGCACCAGCAATTTCCAGTGCCTTTTCGGCCAACAAATCTTTGCTTAAAGATGTGAACTCAGAATCTTTGCGGGGGCGTCCGCGTCCTCGCTTCGCCGTCGGCACGGGCGAAGTTTCCTTAATTTCGGCCATCTCATGAGGATATACGCAATATCGGAGTAAATACGTTTAGCACGCCCAATAGCACTAGAACAAAGCCAATAGCTTTCGTGCCCGCTCGTGCCACAGATCCGCAGCCATGGCCAAGTGGCCTGCCGCAAATGCCAAACCGCCAGCTAGCCAAGGCCACAGTAGAACTGCACCATAGGTACTCGGTAGCGAGGCGCTAAAGCCTGCGACAATCACCAGTATCCCGGTGACGACCAAGGCAATATGTGCACTCTTCCAGCGCAGTGGAAGCAAGATGGCCAGTACCACCAGCAACGCAGCCGGGGCCAAAATCATCCACACCGGACCTTCAAAACCCTGCAAGCCCTGGAAGGTAGTAAAGGCAACTGCAGCAGTGAGGAGCACCGCAGCGGTGATCATCCATCCTGGGTCTGGACGGGCCATGGAACCACGCATCATCAATAGTGGTGTGAATATCTGGGCCCACAACAATACAGTGACCGGGATGAAATACGCGGCCATAACTGAGCCGCCGCTGATACAAACAGCGCTCATCAGCAACGCCCCGATAACCTGAAGAATCAGCGACGTCACACCGCTAATTCGCAATGGGATCAAGCTCAACACAGCCGGGATAAACGCCAACCAGATCAGCTGCGCACCCATCACTTTTTCAAGCTCGGCCAGCCAGCCGCCGGGTGAATTCAGCCAACCAGTCAAACCAACCGGGCCAATCATCGCGTCGTGTGGCGGGGAGAAAAGAACCACCACTACGGTGATCAGCGACAAAGCAAAAATTGGCCAAGCCAGAATTCGAGTCAAGAAGTGCTTACCACTGCTCACTTCCAAATCTTCGGGTTCGGTGCGCTCGAACTTCATCGCTCTGACGGCAGGCTCCCCCAGCAGACTAATTAGTTCGCGCTTACGCCGTCCACCATCGGGCAGTCGTTTAATCTCGTCACGAGTTTGTTCAAGAACTTGCTTGCGTTCATCCTCGGAGAGGAAATCCAAGGCACGGCGAAGTTGCTCCAAGTAATTGCGGGCAGCACGTGGCAGGTTCTGGCTCATGGTTTTAACTTTACGTGGAGCGGGCAGCGCTAGAGCGCAATAATGCGGGGCAACGCCAGTGGCGTGCCCCGCATCGTCAATAGTTATTAGCGTCTAATCCTGCTTTATTTGCCAGCGCCGGCAGTCAATCCCCCGACAATGTACTTCTGCAAGAACAGGAACAATGCCATGACCGGCAACGCTGCAAGCACTGCACCGGCGGCAAAGACCGACCAGTTGGAAGTGAATTCTTCAGACACATAGGAGTAGAGCCCCACGGCCAGAGTCTGCTTTTCTGGAGAAACCAGAACGACAGAGGCCAGAACAAAGTCGCTGGTGCTAGAGATGAAGGACAACAGCCCCACCACGGCGAGAATCGGGGCAACCAGGCGAAGAATCATCGTGAAGAAAATGCGCGCATGGCTCGCACCGTCAATCTTGGCTGCTTCATCAATTTCCACCGGAACGGTGTTGAAGAAGCCGTACATCAGGTAAGTATTCACACCCAAGGCACCGCCAAGATAAACCATGATCAACGCGATCTGGTTATCAATTCCCAAGGCCGGGAACACATCGCCCAGGGAGGTCAGCAGAATAAAGATTGCCACTACAGCCAGCAGCTGCGGGAAGATCTGCACAACGAGCAAACTAACCAGACCTACTCGCCGGCCGGTGAAGCGCATACGCGAGAAGCTGTAGGCAGCTAGTGCTCCGAGGAAGACCGAAGCTACCGCCGTGGTTAGCCCGATGAACAGCGTGTTGGCGAACCAGGCTGCATAGGGTCGCTGCTCGTTGTGGAAGAGATCAATGTAGCTCTGTAGCCCGATGGTGCTGAAGAATCCGTTGGAGGAGAGCAAGGTTCCCTCGGGATTCAGCGATGCGGATAGTACGTACAGCAGTGGGAATGCCGCATAGATGCACAGGGCCACACCAATCAGGTGCCGCCATCCGGTGGTGGCGAACCACTTGCCAAAGGTTCGCCGAGCGGGCTTCGGGATGGAACGGAAAGTTGGTGTTGATGTCATGTCGGCGCTCATTAGTTCAGCTCCTCCAGTGCCTTGGTCTGCTTGAAACTGATAATTGAGATGATGGCAACGATCACGAAGATGATGATGGAGAACGCACTGGCCAAACCATAATCACGTTGGGATCCGACGAAGGCAACCTTATAAACCAATGAAATCAAGATGTCTGTTGCGCCGACGTTCAGCCCTGCGTCTTCCAAACGCGGACCACCTTCGGTGAGCATGTAGATGATGTTGAAGTTATTGAAGTTGAAGGCAAATGAGCTGATCAACAACGGAGCAACTGAGACCAGCAACAATGGCAACTTGATCAGACGGAAGATCTGCAAAGGCTTGGCACCGTCAATGGTGGCAGCTTCTGATAACTCCTGCGGGATGGACTGCAATGCGCCGGTACAGACCAAGAACATGTATGGGAAGCCGAGCCACAGGTTAACCCAGAGCACTGCGAACTTTGCGAGCCAGGGGTCGGTGAGCCATGGGATTTCCGCTCCGCCAAAGAGAACTTGGTTTACAAAGCCAAAGTCCTTGTTCAACATGCCTGCCCAGACCAGACCGCCCAAGAAGGCAGGGAATGCGTAGGGAAGAATTGAGATGACGCGGTAAATCTTGCGCCCCCTCATTCGCATGTCGTTGAAGACGATAGCCAGGAAAAGTCCCAAGAAGAAGGTGGAGGCTACCGAAAGGAACGCAAAGGCGAAGGTCCATACGGTCACCGAGAAGAGCGCGCTACGAATGGATGAGTCGGTGAAGGCACGGGTGAAGTTATCAAAGCCCACATTGATGGACCAGCCCGGCATCAGCTGCGAACCGTCCTCTGCGGTGAACGCGCCCACGCCAGTGTCTTTGTAGACGGTGCCCGTTTTCTGATCCGTCATCGTGTCAGCATTGCTGTCGTAGCTCAGTGATGAGGTGTACTGGTAGGCGGTTCGTCCGTCGCTGGTGCGCAGGGTGCCTTCAGCTGGATCATCGCTCAGTGCGACCTTCAGTGAGGTCACTTCCTCTTGGCGGCCCAAAAGATCAGCGAATTTTAGCTGTGTGTAGTTTTCTAGGCTGGCCGGATCAACCGGTGCAAAGGCGTCGTCCACGTCGCCTAGTAGCTGTTGGCCGTCACGTTCGATAACCATGGCCAGACCGTCAGCACCGTTGTACATCGTGACAGGGTAGCCAGGTGATCCAGCAACGCGTTCCTGGTTGGACTGCAAGAGTGAAGACACCGCGTCGGCTTTATCCGAGTTGTGCCCGGAGCCGTAGTTGGTGAACGCAATATAGCCGGTATAACCAATGACAAAAACTTGGAAGATAAGCAAGAAGATGGTGCCCGGAAGCAAGTACTTTGCAGGAAGCCAACCCTTTTTGAAGTAGACAACATTGATCACCACAGTGATCACTGCGATGACTGAGGCAATCAACCATGCTTCACGGCCGATAGCAGTGAAAATTGCAAAGAGCGCCGTCGCATCAACAAGTGCGACCAAAATGATCTTGATTAGCGTTGAGCCTAGGCTCGTGCTTGATGCATGAGCGAAGCGTTGTGCAGCTGGGGACAGCTTACGCTTGGGATCCTCAGTACTGTTCGGTGGTGCCTCAGGGGCTGTCATAGTCATCTTCCAGATGTGCCTGTCATTAAAATTCGTTCAGTGCTGGCCGGAGATAGACGCCGGAGCCGGCGGCGATGGCCGTTCCGGCTCCAGCGTTATCGGTACTACTTTGAGCAGGCGAGCCTACTTGTTGATGGCCTTTTCGATATCTTCGGTCATCTTCTTCCAACGCTTGGTTGGGTCGGCCTTGCCAGTGATGATTTCAGCTTCAGCAACACCCCAGTATTCCCATACCGCTGCCATCTCTGGAACGTTTGGCATTGGAACACCGTTGGCGCCTACTTCGCCGAAGGCGGCGATCGTCTTGTCAGACTTGGCGGCTTCGAATGCTGCCTTATTTGCAGGTGGACGGTTGCCAACTTCGTACAGCTCGGTCTGAACTTCTTCGGTACCGATGTAGTTGGTCAGGAACTCAGTAGCTGCCAGCAAGTTTTCGGTCTTCGATGAGACGAAGAAGCCCTGAACGGCAACAAATGGCTGCGCTTCTTCTCCACCGGCACTTGGGATTGGATCAATAGCTAGGTTGATCTTTCCCTTTTCGGCCGCTTCCACGTTCCATGGACCAGTCAAGAGGAATGGTGAGTCGCCCGAGGCGAACTTTTCCTTGGCAATGTCAGCGTCGATGCTGGTCTTTAGAGTTCCAGCCTCACCCTGCTCTGCCAGCCACTTGGCGAATTCAACGCCACCCTCGTTACCAATCTGCAGGTCCTTCGGGTCGTACGCACCGGTGTCATCGGTTCCGAAGACTGGAGCGCCAAACGAAGTCTGGAATGGGTAGGCGTGGAATGGGTCGCCCACTTCGGTGACCTGCACCAGGAATGGGAACTTGGTGTCTGCCTTTTTGCCAGCAGCGATCATGTCGTCAAAGGTTTTTGGGGCTTCCTTGACCAGGTCTGCGTTGCGCAGTAGGGCCAAGTTTTCGGTGGCATATGGCACGCCGTAGCTCTTGCCTTCGTAGCTCATGGCGTCGACGGAAACTTCTTGGAAGTCACCAGCCTTGTCCCCCAGCTCAACTGGCTGAACTACACCGTTGTTGACCAGGTTGCCCAACCAGTCGTGGGCGCCGATGGTGATGTCGGGGCCCTTGCCGGTAGGAACCTGACGCAGGAAGTCTTCCTGGATCTTGGAGAAGTCCTTGACGACCAATTTCACTTTGACGCCGGACTGCTTCTCGAAGTCGGCGGCTGCTTCTTTGAGCACTGGCTGACGGTTTGCGTCAACCCAAACGGTTAGCGATCCACCGGAGGCGGCAGCTGGTGAGGATTCTGCGGCAGCAGGGCTAGAGGATGGTTGGGTTGTTGAACCGGACCCGCCGCAAGCAGTCAGTGATAGAGCTGCAATTGCAGTCAATGCTCCGCCAAGTAGCCAAGGGTGTTTGTTCACCTTCATGGAATGTCCTTTCGTGACAACTTTGTCCGATGGGCCGGTGACGTTACGGTTTTCCGCAGAGCCGCCGGTGAAGTCTAAAAATGCGAGTGCGCATAATTTGTAAGCGTTTCCAGAGTGGCACAGATCACGAGACTTGGCAAGACAAAAGATAAAAAATCCGATTCTTAGGCAAAGTAGACAGATACTGGCGCTCAGCGGACGTTATTCATGAAAAGCAAGAATGCAAGCGTTTACAATCAAGTCGTCATCTATTATCGTTACCGTCATGACTCAAACACGTACCGACGTTGAAAACCTCGCTGAATCCAAAGATGCGCAGTGGTGGCGCTCCTCGGTGATCTATCAGATTTACCCTCGCTCCTTTGCTGATTCCAATTCGGATGGCATGGGCGACCTAAAGGGCATTACGCAACGGCTAGAAAGCATCGCAGAACTTTCTGTTGACGCCATCTGGCTCTCACCTTTCTTCTCGTCTCCGCAGAAGGACGCCGGCTACGACGTCTCCAACTACTGCGATGTAGACCCGTTATTCGGTACCCTTCAGGACTATGACGCAATGGTGGCGAAGGCGCATTCGTTAGGCTTGAAGGTCATTGTTGACCTTGTTCCTAACCACTGCTCTGATCAGCACCCATGGTTCCAAGAAGCCCTTGCGGCAGCTCCCGGCTCCCCGAGCGAGATCGCTTTATGTTCCAGGACGCCCCGGAAACGGGCCTTCCAAATAACTGGGAATCGGTCTTTGGTGGACCTATGTGGACCGCCACCACTAACCCAGACGGAAGTGTAGGCCAGTCTTACCTCCACGTTTTTGATTCTTCGCAGCCCGACTTTAATTGGAAGAATGAGGAAGTTCGGGCTATGTTCCGCGATGTCCTTCGCTTCTGGTTAGATCGTGGCACCGATGGCTTCCGCGTTGATGTGGCTCACGGGTTAATCAAGGCTGAGGGCCTACCGGACTTCACCCCGAATCCGATGGCAGCTTCCATGGGCGGCACCGAAGAACTTGCACCATGGTGGGGTCAGGATGGTGTTCACGAGATCTACCGCGACTGGCGCAAGGTCATCGATGAATATGACGGTGAGCGTGTCTTGTGTGCAGAAGCTTGGGTTAATCCACTCTCGCTGATGGCCAAGTGGGTTCGCCCAGATGAGATGCATCAGGCATTCAACTTCCCGTACCTGTCTTGCGACTACGACGCGCAGCAGATCCGCGAAACCGTCGATGAGTCGCTGAAAGAATTTGGCGCGGTCGGAGCACCAAGCACCTGGGTATTGTCCAACCATGACGTGGTCCGTCATGCCACCCGCTTGGCACTAACGGACGAAAATCCTCAGGGTGAAGGCATCGGTCCAAAAACCCCTAACCTTCCGGATCCTGCGGTCGGCCTGCGCCGTGCACGTTCTTCAACCGCGCTCATGCTTGCCCTACCCGGTGGCGCCTACCTTTATCAGGGTGAGGAGTTAGGTCTTCCGGAAGCAATCGATCTGCCCGACGAAGCACGCCAGGACCCGACTTGGTTCCGCACCAACAAGGAACGCTACGGCCGTGATGGTTGTCGAGTTCCTTTGCCATGGGAAGCCGAGGGAGCCTCGTTCGGGTTTAGCGACAACGGCGAAAGCTGGTTGCCTCAGCCTGCCCAGTGGGCGTCTTTCGCTCGCTCGGTCCAACGTGATGATCCCGATTCCACGCTGAGCCTGTACCGAAAGCTACTGGAGCTACGCAAGACGCACAACCTAGGTGCGGGTCAGCTGACCTGGGTCACCGATGAACAGCCAGATCTGTTGGCATTTACCAACGGCAAGATCCTGGCGATAGCCAACTTCGGTCAGTCACCGTTGGATCTTGGGCAGCTGGCAAATGGCGCGCAAGAACTAGTGCGCAGTCAGCCTGCAACGGATGCGGAGAACGGGAGCATCCCTGCGGAAACCACCATCTGGTTCTTGCTGCCTTAGTAAGGTCACATGGTGCTTGTTCTATTGAGAGCACCGGTACTGTTGAAAAGTGGCCGCGGTCTGGAGATATTTCATCTTCATCACCACCGCGGCCACAAACACTTAGGAAGGACTTATCGTGGCAGGGATTAAAGATGTCGCTGAAGCGGCCGGAGTCTCTATCGCGACCGTCTCTCGCGCCTTATCGGGACGCGGCTCCGTCTCGTCCTCCGCGCAAGAGGCAGTGCAACATGCTGCCGCGGAACTGGGATATGTAGTTTCGTCCTCGGCGTCTGGCCTCGCCTCAGGACGCACCCGAAATATCGGAGTCTTAGTTCCGGTCATCAATCACTGGTTCTACGCCAGCGTGCTGGAAGGCATTACCAGCTCACTGATGAACGAAGGTTATGACACCACGCTGTATCAGCTGACCAAAGACCGGGCACAACGCGAAAAGATCTTCTCGGACTTCCTACTCCGTCAGCGTGTGGATGCGGTGATCGCGGTCAACGTTGAATTGGATACTGAAGAAGTCCAGGCGCTACACGCCGTGGATAAGCCTTTGGTTGGAGTCGGTGGACCGCTTCCCGGTGTTCCGACTTTGCATGTTGATGATGAAGGTATCTCCGCATTGGCCACTCAGCATCTAATTGCTTTAGGCCATGAACGTATTGGATTTATTGGTGGCAATGAAGAAACCGACGTTGACTTCAGGGTCCCCAGCCATCGGCGCACCGGTTATGAAAGCGCACTGAAAGATGCTGGAATTCCCGTAGACCATTCTTTGTGTCTTGGTGCAGACTTCACCATGCCGCAGGCCTACACGATTGCCAAACAATTGCTCGGCAGCCCGGCTGCTCGCCCGACGGCAGTGTTAGCCGCCAGTGATGAAATGGCCATCGGTGCCATACTCGCGGCCCGTGATCTGGGGTTGCAGGTCCCCCATGATCTATCAGTGATTGGCGTGGATAACCATGACCTCGCTGAGATGTTTGGTCTAACTACCGTCGAGCAGCGTCCACATGAACAGGGAAATCTTGCTGTCGCGATGTTGCTTCGGGCCATTCGCGGTCAGGAGCCGGCGGCAGCTCATGAACTGGAGCACCGTCTGGTTGTACGCTCCTCAACCATGAAGCCGCAGCCTACTTCTTAGCTTGTTCGTACCTGGAGCTACGGTAAGTAATTCTTCTGAAGTCGATAGTACAAAAAACTGCCCGAGTAACAACTGGAATGAGATCCAGCCGCTACCCGGGCAGTTTGTCGTTCGGTGTCTTCTAGAGCGCGCCTTCCAGATCAGCGGAAGTTCCCTCAACCTCTTCCACATTCAGGTTTCGGCCACGCGTCTCGCCGGCCCACAATACGGCACCGACCGAGATGACCGTCAGAACCATAATGTAGATAGCGATGGAGATGGATGACTTGGTCGTTTCGAGCAAAATCTGCGCCACGGTGGCAGCAAAAGCGCCGCCAAGAATAGCGCCGAGTGCGTAGCCAATCGAGATGCCTGAGTAACGCACATGTGCAGGGAACATTTCGGCGTACATGGCCGACTGAGGTCCGTAGGACAGTCCCAATCCGACGGTTAGAACGAAGATTGCTACCGTGTACAGCACGATATTTCCCGTATCAACGAGCATGAACATTGGAATCATCCAAACAAACACCAGACCGTAGCCAATCACGAAGGTTGCTCGGCGTCCGATCACGTCGGAGAGCCAACCGCCAACCAAGGTGAAGATCAGCCAGCCAACCGAACCGATAGTGGTTGCCAAGAGCACCGGCGCCACTGGCATTTTGAGCACTGCAGTGGTGTAGGAAATGAAGAACGCGATCACCAAATATCCAGCGGCATTGTTGGAAATAAAGATCAGCGCGGCCTGGATTACCTGCTTGGTGTTTTTTGCCATCAGCTCGCGAAGCGGCGTGTGCTCGGCAGCTTTGCGTAGGGCCAGCTGCTTAAACACTGGGGATTCTTCCACAGCTCGGCGGATCACGTAGCCCACAAGAACAAGTACGACCGAGAGTAGGAATGGGATGCGCCAGCCCCAAGCCCCGAAGGCTTCGGGAGACATGGAAATTCGAAGAATGTAGAGCAAACCGGTAGCCAAGATCATGCCAATTGGCACACCGATCTGCGGGAAGGAACCGAAGTATCCGCGACGATTCTTGGGAGCGTGCTCCACGGCCATCAAAGCTGCACCGCCCCATTCACCGCCGGCCGAGAATCCCTGAATAACGCGAAGAAGCACCAAGAGGATTGGTGCTGCAATGCCAATGGATGCATAGGTTGGCAGCAAGCCAATCAATGCGGTGGCCACACCCATAAGAATCAGGGTGAGGACAAGAATTCTCTTGCGTCCGTAGCGGTCCCCCAAATGACCTGCTACCACCGCACCCAGTGGGCGGAAGAAGAACGAGATTCCGATCATTGCGAAGGAAAGAATCTGAGCTAGTCCAGGATTTGATGCACCGAGCGGTGCGAGGAATAGCGGGGTCAGAAGTGTTGCGGTGAGTTGTGCAAAGATGAAAAAGTCGTACCACTCAATGGTGGTTCCCACGAGAGTGCCGGCGAGAACGCGACGCTCTTCCTGGGTGCGAGTGACTGTGGATGTCATGGGCGCCCCTTGAAGCTTACTTTACCGACCGTTCGGACGGTTTATGATGCTCTCAATCATAAACACAGAGTGAAGCAGATCACAACAATCGCAGGTTTCTTGCCCAAACTCTGAATGCAGAGCTATAGACCGCGCTCGAAAAGAATTCGGTGTTCTAATAGAGAACGACTAAAATTTCGAATAAGAGCAACTATTCAGCAGTCGCAAGGCTCACAGCGAAGGCGCGTGGAGGCATTGGAAAATGCCGTGTGCCAGATTGAAGTTTCATGCCTACCTCTCAGACGCTTTCCCGCGGAATCCGCGTCCTAGAAATCGTCGCCAATTCGCCGGTGCATCTGTCTATCGCGGACATTGCCGAAAAGCTTGAAGTGCACCGTTCCATTGCATACCGAATCATCCGGACTCTAGAACAGCATCACCTGCTCAACCGTGATGACGCAGGGCATATCCGTTCTGCTTCGGGTCTTGCCGTACTTGCCCGTTCGGTACAACATGACCTTCAAGCGATCTCCACAGTAGAACTCACCACGTTGGCCAATGAACTGTCTATGACAGCATTTGTTGCCGTCTGGGAGTACGACTTGTGCACCACCTTGCAATCCGTTGCACCCCTAAATTCGCAGCGCGCTATTGTCCACCGTCCCGGATCGGTGCACGGCATGGATGTAGGCGCTGCAGGCATCGCAATTCAATCGCATTACAGCAAAGAGCAATGGGACTCGCTGGAAAGCACCGTGGACTACCGCGACGCGGCGGTTCAGGCACGCCTCGACGGCTACGCCACCAGTGAGGATGAAGTTATCCAAGGCGTAACTTCCATCGCTGTCCCGATTGCCCAGCCTGGTCAGACCCCTGCCGCCTTGGCTGTAGTTTTTGCTAGCAGCACTGTTGATAGCTTCGAACCAATCATCGAGGAACTCAAACTGGCAGCACAACGCATTGCCGACAAGCTTTCTGCCTAATCATCGGCACAACGGCAAAAGGCGACCCCGCGATGAATCGTGTTTCACGATTCACTGCGAGGTCGCCTGTTCAGTTTCTAATGGAACTAGCGCACCCGCGAGAGCGACGGAGCTTTGGCAACGATAATCTTCATTGCCAGGGCCGCGAGGAAAATAACGGCAGCACCGCCGCTGGATACCCAGAACGCTCCGAGGTAGCCCAGCGAATCAGCAAAGACACCGGCCAAGCCGTTGCCGATGGCCGTGCCAACAACAATGCCGGCGGAGAGCATAGTCATCACCGTAGATAGTCGGGCAGCCGGAGCAACTTCCCCACCCAGAGTCATGACCGTGACAATTACCGGTCCTACGGCAAAGCCAGCAACAAACAACGCCACGACCATCCATGGTGTGCTTGAGGCCAGGTGAAGACCGAAGCTCAAAATAGTCAGCAAAGCACCGCAGAGAACCCAACGGTTGATCTGCCTAAAGTACTGTGGCCAGGCGGCAACAGAAATGGCTGCGATGGCACTGGACAATCCCATGGCACCATAGAGCAGGCCACCCTGGTTCGAGTTTCCCTGTTCCCCGGCAAAGGCCAAGGTACCGGCGGCAGAGGAACCAAAAACAGTTCCCAGTGCGATCATGCCCAGGACCAGCGCACTGATAGCAGCAACTTGAGCTCGAGTAATTGACACCTTTGGTGCACTCTTCGCGCCAGCTACCGGCTTCACTACATTTCCGGTGCGGTGCGTGGCAAAAATTGGAACCAGCACTAGCGTCAGAATGGCGGCTAAGTACAACGGCAGCACAGGATCAACCAGCGAAGCCAGCAAGCCGACTGCCACCGGACCGAACACAAAGCCCAATTCATCAAACATGGATTCAAGGCTTAGTGCAGCCGAAAGCACTTTGGGATTTTTCTGCTGCTGGCGGGTCATGGCAATCCACCGAACACGAGACATCGGGCCAACCTGAGGTCCCGTTGCTCCGGTAATGAGACACATAAGAACCAGCAACGGCACAGACAGTTCTGGCCCGCTGGCGCCAAGGAGGGTAAGCAAGACCAGCAAAACACTATGGATCAGAGAGACGGCCACCAAGATGGGACGCTGACCAAAACGGTCAGCAAGGTAACCAACGCTAGGCCCGCCAACGGCAGAGCCTAAACCAACCATGGCAGCAGCAAGACCACCCAAGGCATACGAGCCGGTGGTGGCTGTCACCAGGGTCATGGACCCGATGGTAAGCATCGCCAGAGGAAGGCGAGCAAAAATGTTAGCGGTAGGAACGGTGCTCCTACCAGGGGAACGAGTGCAGAGTAACCGGATTTCATCGCTGAATCCTCACGGTTTCCTTTGGACAACGCATATTGAGTCAACAAAAACTCCATAACGAAGCGTACGTCGTCCCGCGCCCCCCGACGTACAAAATTTCCCAAGCATGCCTAATGGCACTACCTACAAGATAGCTAGCCGGGCGGAACAAGTCCAGTTCTAGAGACTAAGGGTAAGCAACCCCTCACGTTGGATCGTTGAACCGTACTGAGTTTTGAGCACCGAGACGCGATTAGTAATGCGCTGCTTCATCTCTGCCACATGCGAAACCAGACCGATGGTCCGCCCACCAGCTCGCAGATTTTCCAAGGCCTGCATGACTTCTTCCAACGTTTCGGCATCGAGGGAACCGAAACCTTCATCAACAAAGAGCGTTTGCATATCCACCGCTCCAGAATGGTGGGAAATCACGTCGGCCAGCCCGAGGGCCAGCGCCAGTGAAGCCATAAAGGTTTCACCGCCGGATAGGGTCTGGGTTTCGCGATATTTGCCGGTCCATGAATCTAGGACACGCAATCCAAGACCAGATTTTGAATTGCCTTGCTTGGAGTCGTCGTGGTGCAGTGAATACCGCCCACCACTCATGGCATCAAGACGTTCAGTTGCCGCGATGGCCACTTCTTCTAAACGGGCGGCCAGCACATAGGTACTCAAGGTCATCTTGTACAGATTCTCGCCTCCACCTCGAATGACCTCAGCTAGGGACCGCAACCGCCGATAGGACTCGATGACCGGTCCGGCATCCGCGCGCAACTTCTCAAGTTGACCGACCGACTCGTCGTGGCGTTCCAGTCTGGTTTGCGCTAGAACAACACGTTCGCGGGCCACTTCAAATTGCTCCTCCGCGGCGCGGGCCAATTGGGCGGCTTCTAGGATCTGCTCTTCATCAGGTGCTCGGAGACCGTCAGTTTCAAGTTCCAGTGCTTTGCGGCAATCTTCAGACTGTTCGAGAGTGGCAATGGCACTGGCTAGATCCGCGTCGGTTCGCTGGATCTGTCGCAGCTGTTCACGCTCTGGTGCATCAAGCAAGGCGGCCTCAAAGTCAGCCAGAGTGGCAAAACCTGCACCAGTTCGTTGTGTATTCCACGTGGCTTCGGCTTTATTTAAAGCCGCGACTGCGTCATGAAGCAGCTGTAAAGACTGCACGGCTCCAGACAGTCCATTGGATTGTTGCGAAAGTTCTGCGACCAAGGCTGCGAGATTATCTTTACCTTGGCGTAGTTCTGTCAGCTTGGCGTCCAACTGCTTCAGCTGCTCCGCCAGCGATTGGGCGTTTTGCACAGCGGTGGCGTGCTCCAGCGACACCTGCGAAACGCGGGCCGTTAGCTGTTCGACGCGTTGGCGTACCTGCTCCAGTTTTTTCACTCGTGCAGCCACTTCAGTCTGGCGCTTGCTAGCTTGCTCCAGCGTGTTTTGTGTTTCCCCAAGGTCAAGACGTAGCTGCTCCACGGTGTTTTCGCCCGCTGCCTGCTGAGCCGTCTCCAATTTTGCTAGGAGCATGTCTCGGCTTTGTGCGGTCTTTTGTCCTTGGGAACGAGCACTTGCCACGGCGGCTTCAAATTCCAAGATTTGTTCATCATCAATCAGCGTAGCATCGGCATCAGCCTGTGCCGGTGCCGGATGTTCTGCCGAACCGCAGACCAGGCAAGGTTGCCCATCTTCCAACGCCGCGGCCAGTCGCAATGCGCTTTGGTTTAGTTGCTCTGTGCGCAGAGCTAACAAGCTTTTTTCGGTGTCAACAATCTTCAGTTCTTGTGCACTGGCCTTTTCGCGGGCTGAAAGAACCTTTTTCTCTAAATCATCACGGACCGTCGCATGCCCAATTTGGGTTACGAGCAGCTGCTGGCGCTCTTTGACTTGTTGTAAATTTTCACCCGCGGCCACTTGGTCCAGGTCTTCGGCCTCCAGCTTTTCTCGTTCAGTTTTCAGCTGAGCTACTTCAGCCTGAGCTTTGTCCCGGGTCTGCTTATGCTCTGTTGCCAGCTGTTCTGCTTTGCCGACTTGAGCCGCCAGCAACGTGCGCTTCTGTTCTTCTTCGACAGCAGATTTGGCCACGGCGTGTTCTTCGGCTGCCACCAGCGCGCGCTCTCGAAGATCTTCGAGGGCTTGAATATCAGATCCGCAATCTAGTTCAAGCGCAGTGTTTAGCCACAACTGATGTTTTTCCCACGACAAGGTGCTCTCGTGCTTGGTCGTCTGTGCAGTTTTGACCTGCGCCAGGTAGGCCTGCACCGAGACTGCCTTGACGTCATGTTCCAATTTGCTGGCTGCGATCGTTGCGCCTTCATGCTGTTGGGCATAACGAGTCTGTGTTGCGCGCAGTTCGCCCAGTCGCGCAAATACTCTTTGTTGCTCTTCTAACTTCTTAGCGTCCTGAGCAGTTCGCGTCTTTTGTACCCGCAGCTTTTGCGCTTCTTCATCCGCCTGCGCTCGCAAGACATCGATGCGGCGGTGAAAATCAGCAAAGCGGTCATCGACACTTAGTAGCGCCGCATCATCTTGTTCTTCGGAGTTCGTCGGAACTTCCCTACCAGCTAAGAACGCGGCGGCTTCAGCGGCAATGGATTCTTCGCTGGCGCTTAGACGTGCCTCAATGGTCTCCGTGTTTTTGCGTTCTTCGGCCAGCCTGGCGGCAAACTCTTCTTCAATCCGCGCGTAATCGCTCGTGTCGAATAGGTTGGCCAATAGGTCTTCGCGGTCCTTGGCCTTGGCACGTAAGAAATCTGCAAAACCACCTTGCGGGAGCATGACCACTTTGGTGAATTGCTCACGGTCCAGTCCCATGAGACTGCCCAAGACATGGCCAACTTCATCGTTACGCGTCGACAGTTCCTTCCACCCGCTACCGGTGAACTCGCGCAGCAGGCTAGATGCCTTCTGTTCAGTTGTCTTGTTCTTGCCACGCTTTGACGGGCGCATCCATGCCGGTGATCGAGTGACTTCAAATCGGCGATCACCAATGGTCAGTTCACAAACAATTTCCGGCGCTAAGTCTGACGCTGCGTGGTCTGAACGGATTTGTCGGCTTCCAGTTCGGCTACCGGGCAGCGAACCGTAGAGCGCATAACAAATTGCGTCCAAGATACTTGATTTACCAGCTCCGGTGGGGCCATCAAGGAGGAAGAGTCCCCCGTCAGCTAGTTCATCAAAGTTAATCTCTTCACTGCCTGCGAAGGGACCAAACGCCTGAATTTGAAGTTTATGGATTCTCACTGGCTAACCTGCGATTCTCGGGTGGCACGGATGACCGAAGTGATGACTTCACGTTCTGGTTCATCTACAGAACGTTCACGCACATGCTCCATGAAGTCGCTGACTACTTCTTCGGTACTGGCCGCCTTGGCCATTCGTTCTGCATAGCTTGACGGCTTTTCTTTGTCATCTGCACCCTCCGGCGCAAAGTTCAGCACCACGGTATCCGGGAAGCGTTCGCGGATTACTGTCATGGCATCCGCTGGCCGTTGCGAATCAGTGAGCGTGACCTGACACCAGGCGGTGGTGGCGAATTCAAGAGCAGGATCACTGAGCAGATCTGCCAGTTTGCCTTTGAGCACCGCTAACTTTTTCGGCACGGTCAGCAAGATTTCTTGGATTGATTCAATGCCTTGAGCATTGGTGTCGATAAGCCACACACCTTTGGTTTGATTCACTTCAGAGAATGAATAAGCCAAGGGTGAGCCCGAGTAGCGGACATGCTCACGGACTTTCTGTCGCCCGTGGAGGTGCCCGAGCGCGGCATAGTTGAAATGCTCAAATAGCTCGACCGGTACCACATCAAGGTTGCCGGTGCTGAGTTCGCGTTCTGAGTCGCTTCCGATTCCTCCCGCGGCAAATAGATGAGCCATGGCGATTGATACAACCGGTTTGTCGATGCCAGTCCTCGTCTTCAGATGCTCATCGATGGTTCCAATGGCCGCGCGAACCACTGCTTCATGGCTGGCCTTGGTGACACCCAAACGCTCCATGACCATTCGTGGTTCCAAATATGGGATCCCATAAATCAGAACCTGGTGGTCTTCAGCTTCACGAACTACCGGAATGAGCATGCGGTCAAGATCCGCAATGATGTGCACCCCAGCGCTGTCCAAAAGGTCAGCACCAAATCCTAGACGAGACGCTGAGTCGTGGTTTCCGCTGGTAATCACGATGGTGGCACCTGTGGCGCGTAGTTCTCGCAAAACCCAGTTGCACAGCTGGACGGCATCCACATGCGGAAGAGCACGATCATAAATGTCACCTGAGATCAGCACCACCTCAACCTGCTGATTGATGGTGATGTTAATAATCTCTTGCAACACGGTTCGTTGCGCTTCGAGCAAGGAGGCACCGTGAAAGGTCCGTCCCAAATGCCAGTCTGAAGTGTGAAGCAATCGCATGTTTCCAACCATATGCAATAACAGGGACAACTTGGACATTAGAATAGAGGTGTGAATGAAACCGGTGAATCTGCAGTCCTGCCAGAGAACTACTCAGACAAGGTGTTTGCGATCTTGCTCGGCCTAGCCGACGGCGCAACCCACGCCCGTGACGACATCGATCCCGGAGCCACCGAAATCCTTCCGCTCTATATGGCCGATGGCCTGCTAGAAGCGTTGGAGTGGGCTCGTGACGGTGTTGCTAGCGATGAAGCCGCCTGCATGTGGCTGGCTGCACTTCGCGGCTACAAAAAACTTACCGGGTCCTTCCCGGCCGGCGCTCCGGAACCCCTGAGCCGCTGGATTGATAAGGAATTCCCTAAGGTCGAGATCTTCGAGAAGATCGCCGACGGAGACCCGAAGAACATTGCTGGGCTAAACAGCGTAGACATGGGCCATCCAGGCCGCCCAACAGCGCCGGGTGCTGACTCCACGGGTGTGTTGCCTCGTGCAGCCATTACCGCGTTGTTGGCTCGCGTTCCTGTGGGCACCACCGAGTCCTTGGCTCGTTCCGCAGCCTTCCTAACCCACGACGTTCAAGCAGCAAAAACCGCTGTGGCCGCGGCAAAGATTCTTCGCACCGCGATCGAGCGCAGCGAAGAGTCCGCTGGCGAGTGGGAGTCACTGCTCGAAGGCCTTGAAGGACCGTCGGCTGATGCCCTGCGTGAAGTGGTCACCAAGATCCGCGAGAACATTAGCCTGTCCCCCTCAGCAGCCTACGACGCTTACTTTGGTGAGAATGCTGTTGAAGAATCCGAGGAATCTGATGTCTCGGCAGCTCCGGAGTCGATCGTTGCCGATCCAGAAGATCGGGATCCAGAGGTTGACGCTTACGCCGTAGCCTTGCTGGCTGCGATCTATGGAACCGAAGCTGTCGGAGATCGTCCGGCCAGCGCGTTGGATGACATCATTTCTGAATTACACGATCGTTGGATGGATCTAGTCGCTTAGCCATTGCACTGAACCATGACGAACTGAAGGCCGGCTCATTGAGCCGGCCTTCAGTTCGTTAATGCTGAAATTATTTGACGGGTTGCGAACTAGACGGTCAGTCCGAAGCCGCCAACCATTTGCATAAATTCGCCTTCGGAAATGATCGAAACTTTCTGACCATTTTCGCGCAGGCGCAGTACGTGTTTTGCCTTGTTGGTCAATCTGCCGTTGGCAAGATCCTCAGGAACAAAACCGTCACCAACCACCAGTGCCGTGGTGGCACGGGTTACCCGCGAAGCAGTTTGCGCACCGTTCTCCGCAGCCAATTCTTTGGCTTGTGAACGGGGCAATGCCAAGTTGCCGGTGAACACCATGATCTGCCCGAACAATGGATGACTTGGGTCAGCGTCGTGGTTTGGCGTCGGGTTAGGACCTTCTTGCGGCCAATTATTAAACGCATCTTGGGGAGGCAAGGGATGACCCGATGCCAGCCAGCCTTGAGCGTCGCGGGTTGCCCGCGAGTATTCGTCGCCTGGCAGCCAGGCCGAGGTCAGTCCGAGGCGAACACCGTAGTGGTCAGCGGTCTCTAGCAGTGACTCAAAGCCTGCGCGTTCGGCGATATCGATCATTGCCCAGGCACACGCTACGGAGTCGGCGAGCGCCTCGTGGTGATTCTCGATGGGGTGCCCTGCTTCTTCAGCGACGAAGGGCAGTGAGTAACTCGGTAGGTCGTAGGCCTTACGCGAAAGTTTCACCGTGCAGAGGTGAGCGATTTCCGGTACGCGGATCCCACTGGCTTCAGACGCGGCACGGATTACACCTGAATCAAAGGAGGAATTGTGGGCGACCAGTACGTCAGGCCCGATGAAGTCCAGTAGCGCTGGCAGTAGCTCGGTAACGCGCGGAGCATCAACCACCATGTCTGGGGTGATGTGATGAATCGATACGTTGCGCGGGTCAAAGTGGTCAAAGCCCACAGGCGGCTTCATGAGCCACTGTTTGGTTTCAACGATCTGCCCGGAACGGACTTTGACCAGACCCACCGAACAGGCGGAGCCGATAAAACCGTTTGCTGTCTCAAAATCTACTGCTGTGAAGTCCAATGCCACGCCCAATAGCTTACTCTCCTTAGCTCAAGACTCGGCATTCAAGACCTCGGCTAGGTTCGAAGGGAATCTGCCAGGTTGCATCGACCCGGCCGGCGTTTTCCTTGCATGTCAGTGCTGACGTGCGCGTATTACCCATGGCCCGAAAACTGGGAGGTTCTACCAAGGCAGGGCATCTCACATTGGAGTGGTGCGTGGTTTATGAGTTGAACAGCGTCTTATAGTATTCGCTCAGTCCCGGATAGTAGTTAGGTTCAAACACCACAAGGACAGCGTCTTTTCCACTCACGGCAGCGACCAGTCTATCCAGATAAAATTCCCATCCAGGTCCCACCGAAGAGGCCATCTGCGGATCAAGTCCGGGCATCCGGAAGACCAATTCGCTCCCCTCGTCCCGCGTCTCGATGTGCAGTTCCAGCTGCCAGCTTTCGCTGCCCTGACCCGTGCGAACTTCCAGAAGCAAGGCGCGCTGGTCGCAATCAACAATCTCCACCGACTCTGTGGGTGAGCCTTCTTCGGCACTGAGCGTGACCTGTACCCGCCGGTTCGCGGGCTCCCCCTGCCAGGTTCCAAACCACTGATCTAGATAGTCCGAGTTAACGAGGTACCGCCATAATTTAGTCGCCCTGATCCTGAAAGAGCGCCGTAATTCCAAGACATCCAAATGATCTCGCGTCCCCGTTCCTTGGATACTCATGGCGGTTCTCCTACGCGATAGCGGCGGCATTGTCGAAGTCTTCAAAGAGTAACAAGAGTCTCTTAGACCAGACAGAGCAATGCCCCCGCCAGTGGCGAGGGCATTGCAATTGATGTACCCGTTCTATTCCAGCGATCAGGCGGTGGCTTTGCGCAAGGTGAGATATGAACCAGCAGCCATCAGTACAGCTGCGAGCGCACCCCACAGGCTGACAGACCCGGCAGTCCAAGTCAACGCCCAGCTCCAGAACTGATCCCAGAAGCTCGTGAAAGTGAACAAAGCGATAATGCCCAGGATCAGCAATCCCAACAGAGTAAAGAAGACCACCATGCCGGCATGGCGCCAGCGCATGTAGATGGTTGCGATAAAGAACCCAACCATGAACAGCAGGACCATTAGCACGAAGTAGAACATGATCTGGATGAACCCGTTATTGTCGGCAATCCATTGCAGTGCGAAGAATCGTCCGTCAAGTCCCCACCCGCCGGTAGCGGTTTCCACCAAACCCATGAGGTAGTAGAAGACCGAGAGTACTAGGGCACAGACCGAGAACAGCATTAGGGTACCCAAGTAGAAGGTACGTCGCGAGATGCTCATCGCCATGGAGAATGGGAATGTCATCGTCAGCGCTTGAATACCAAGCGCCAGGAAGTACCACATGGGTGCCTGAGCTCCGCCGCCATACAGCACGCCGTCCCCTCCGCTTCGGCGAACCAACCACCAAATAGCCACAGTAAAGAGGAACGCACTGATCAGGATCATCAGCGGAATACCGATAAAGGTGGCTTTATTGATCAGCTGCATGCGCGCAACTTTCATGATGCGGTTCATGCTCGTGCCTCCGTTCTTTCATCAGTTCCTTCGTTGGTGCTCAACGCACTGCGAACCACCAGCTGCTGCAGTGAGACTGGGCTCAAATCCAACCCCATGAGCTTTGCTTGTTCGCGTTGGTCCGCGCTGAGCTTGGCCTTGATGGTCACGCTGGCCAGCGCGCCCAGTGAATCACGGTGCAGTACGTCGGCCGCCTCAATGAATTCTTGGACCCTCTTCGCATCGCCGGTTACGGTAACAGCGGCCCCACGCAGCTCTTCAGCGTCACTGTCCACTACGATCCGGCCCTTGTCGATCACGATGACGTGTTCAAGCAGGTTCGCCACCTCATCGATCAAGTGGCTGGAAAGCACGATGGTCCGCGGATACTCGGCAAAATCTTCAACCAGGCGGTCGTAGAAGATCTGCCGTGCCACGGCATCCAAGCCCAGATACGGTTCATCAAAGAAGGTGATCTCGGCGCGAGAAGCCATGCCGATGATGACGCCGACAGCGGAGAGCTGACCGCGGGATAGCTTCTTGATCCGGCGCTTGGTAGGCAAGGCGAAGGCCTCAACGAGATCTTGAGCAAGTTGCTCGTCCCAGTTCTCGAAGAACATCGCCGCGGCTTTGAAAGCTTGATGGACTTTGAAATCGTCGGGGTACTTTTGCGATTCGCGAATGAAGCAGATGCGCGAAAGGATCAGGTCATGCTCGAATGGTTCGTGCCCGAAGATGTGCGCCGTGCCCTGATCAGGGTAGTTCTGTCCGGTTAGGATGGACATCAGTGTGGTCTTGCCTGCGCCGTTGCGGCCGAGCAGCCCGTAGATCCGGTTAGGTTCCAAATCCAGAGTCACATTGTCCAGGGCGCGTACGTCTTTATACGTCTTGCTCAGCTCGCGGGTGGCGATCGCTGTTGATCGAGTCATGCCGTTCCTCCCTACCTCGTGATGGTTTTTAGCCTGCTGAACCGGTCTTGATCATGGATACCAGTTCTTCGATGCCGATGCCGAGCTTGGATGCTTCGGCGGTCAGTGGTGCGATGAATTGCTGTTGGAATTTCTCGCGGCGCTTTTCGCGTAACCGCTGTGGCGCGCCCTGCGTGACAAACATGCCGATCCCCCGCTTCTTGTAGAGCAGCCCGTCTTCCACCAATCGATTAATGCCTTTGGCAGCCGTCGCTGGGTTGATCCGGTAGAAAGCCGCGAACTCATTGGTTGATGGAACTTGCGCTTCTTCAGCTAGAACACCAGAGATGATGTCGTTCTCGATCAGCTCAGCGATCTGCATGAAAATCGGTTTCGAATCATCGATCATGCTGGCCCCTCTCCGTGCTCAAACCCACCAGGTTAGTTAGTGGGTTAGTTACTCATGCAACTAACCATAGAACCCATTCTGGTAGAGCGCAAGCCGTGACCCATTTTTCCTTTCTGGGCATTCTCATAATCAATGCATACGAAAGCCAAAATTTCGTTGAAATTCCTCAGCATTCCGCGCTTTTAACTGCTGTAAAACAATCCATTTTTCTTGTCCGAGAGTTCCCTTTGACCTGTGCCTTAGGTTCTACAAGTGGTCGTCCTACGAATCACACAGTAATGAATTCAATGATTATTGCAGCCCCCTTCCGAAAACATCAAGGAAATTCATGAACGTCTTGCTCTTTGCCGCTGCCGATATCGCTGCCATTCTGATCCTCACCTTTGGCCTCTACCTTCGTCGCCACCGACGCCGAGATTTGGCGGTGTCCTACATCGGAATCAACATCGGTGTTTTCGCCGTCGCCACTGCACTGGCCGGAAGCACCGTAAGCGCCGGATTGGGCATGGGTTTGTTCGGAGTTCTCTCTATCATCCGCCTACGCTCAACCGAGCTGGAACAGCACGAGATCGCCTACTACTTCTCAGCTCTGGCCATCGGTCTGATCACCGGCATGGGCCCAACCCCCATCTGGCTGCCACTGGCCTTGGTCGCGCTCATCCTTATCGCCATGCTCATTGCCGATCACTCCAAGGTTCTTCCTACCTACCGACACCAAGAAGTCATTCTGGACCGTGCTATCGCTAACGACGCTGAGATGTTTGCCCACCTGAGCCTGCTCTTCGGTGGAGCAACCATTCACCAGGCCGTTGTTCAGCAGCTGGACTTGGTCAATGACAAAACCATCGTCAAGGTCCGTTATTCACAGGCCAACGATGCGCTACCAACCTCAGCTTCGACCCGTTCGGTCGAAAATCATGAAGTTATTTCGGAGCAAGCACGATGAATTTCACCGACAGTCTAGAAACCATCAGCCTTGAACAGCTCAACGAGGCCGCCGCTTTACAAACCCGCACCGACCGCAAATACATATTGACCGAGCAGCAGGCAGAACAGGTACTTCCCCTCCTAGCCCAGCAAGCACTGGTCCTGTCCATTGATGGACGCCGGTCATCGGACTACACCTCGGTCTACTTTGATACCCCTGACCTAGCCAGCTTCCATCTAGCCGCCCACCCGCGTCGACGTCGCTTCAAGGTACGCACTCGTAGCTACATGGATACCCAGCAGTGCTATCTGGAAGTGAAAACCGAAGGTGCCCGTGCACAAACGGTCAAAGAACGCATCGAGCATCCGTTTATCGCTCGGGACGCGCTGAGCGAGAATTCGCTGAACTACATTCAAGAGACTTTGGACCACGAGCTAGGAAGCTGTCCCATCCTTCCCAGTGCACTGACACCAGTGATCGATTCTTCCTATACCCGTACCACCTTGTATCTGCCACAAACCAATAGTCGGGTGACGGTGGACGAGAACTTGGTATGGCGGGATCCAAAGTCAGGCTTCCAGCTTGAATGCAACGAGATCATCGTGGAAACCAAATCAGCTATGAATGCTGGGCCTGCCGACAAGTTGTTGTGGAGCCGCCAAATCCGGCCTTCGCGGATCTCAAAGTTTGCCACCGGTATGAGCCTGCTGCATAAGCATCTTCCAGCCAACCGCTGGCACAACACCACCACACATAAAATTTCCACCGCAGTATCCCTGCATCCTTAGGAGCATCATGATTGACTCACCCAAACATCGGGCGCAGTCCCCAGGTCGTTTCTCCGTGAAATCACCACGCGTCTTAACTGCCGTTGCCTCATTGTCCATTGGCGCCCTAGCCTTGGCCGGTTGCAGCAATGCTGCCCAAGCGCAAAGCGTAGTCAACACGGATATCAGTACCGAAACATCAGCCTTCTTTAATGCCGATTCGGTGCACGAGATCAGTGTGACCGCGGAGCCTGATGACATTACCAAAGCACTCAAGGCTTACGCAGCTGATGGAACGAAGGACTGGATCTCGGCCGACGTGACCATTGATGGTCAGACCTTCAAGAATGTCGGCATGAAGCTCAAGGGCAACTCCACGTTGCGTGGAGCTGACGAATCATCGGATGCTGCCACCCTTCCGTGGGTTGTGCGGTTGGACAAATTTGAAGAGAACCAAAGCTACTCAGGGCGAACAGAATTTGTTGTTCGCACCAACTCCAGTGAATCCTCACTCAATGAGGCCGTAGCCCTTGATTTGCTCGGCGAGGCAGGACTTGCCACCGAGCACGCCGCGGCCACACAATTCAGTCTCAATGGTTCCGACGCTGAACTGCGTTTGGTGATCGACAACCCGTCCGATGAGCTCTACAGCGATGAAACCTTTGAGGGTGATGGCATCACGTACAAGGCTGATGCTGACGGTGACTACTCCTACCGAGGGGATTCAGCAAGCGACTACGAATCAGCCTTCGAAGTTGAGGCAGGTGAAGATGATCTAACTCCCATCGCCACGTTCCTGGACTTTGTGAATAACTCTTCAGATGAAGACTTCGCCAGCAAGCTCTCCGAGTATCTCGACACCGACCAATTTGCCACCTACTTGGCCATGCAGGATCTGGTCTCCAACACAGATGACATTGACGGCCCAGGCAATAACTCGTTCTTGCGCTACGACACGGCAACCAAGAAGATGACCGTCGTGGCGTGGGACCAGAACCTATCCTTCGGTTCGATGCCAGGTGGCATGGGCGGAGCAATGGGTGGAAACGGCGGCGGTCCAGGAAAGATGGACGCCGATTCATTGTTGACCAGCATGCTGCCTGATGGACTCAAGCTAGCGGATGCCAAGAAGCAGATTGCTGCTGGCACGGTTCCTGACGGTATGGAACTGCCTGAACAGATGAAGCTTGAGGACGGCACCAAGCTCATTGATGTTCTCAAGGATCTGGTTGATGGCGACATGCCGGACGGTCTCACCTTTGGTGGAGGCGGTGGTGGCCAGCGTCCAGAGATGAACGGTGACGGTGGTGCACCGGGTGGGAACATGACTCCCCCAGATCAGAATTCAACGGATGATTCCAAAACCACTGACTCCAAGGCCACTGACTCCACGTCTACGGACACTGGCGATAACAAAGCAGCTGGCGGTCAGGGCGGCGGCAAGATGGGCGGAAAATCTAACCCGCTGGTAACCCGCTTCTTGGCTGATGAAGATTTCAAGGCGCAGTATGAGTCAGCAAAAACTGAGCTTTCCGACAAGCTCTACGCCTCGGGAACCGCTGAAGAAATTCTTAAAGTGGACCGACCTGCTGACCAGCGAGGCCAGTGATCTGGTTGATTCAACGACGGTGACCAGCGAAGCAGATTCGATCCGCACGCACTTCACCTCTGATTCGGCTGATAGTTCTTCATCTACGACCCAGCAGCCATCAACCGCTCCAAGATCTGAGGAGGATGACGCCGCACCAAGCGCATCAACTTCAGCAGCTACTGATTCCTAAGCATCACTTTTCCCAAAAGTCAGGCCAGCATCCCGGTACAGGGATGCTGGCCTGACTGCTTAGAATCGCTAAGAACTTAGTCTTGCTTCAAGGCTTTGTCAACGGCCCCGACAATCACGGGGAGCAAGACTGCAAAAGCACGTGCTCGGTGCGAGATCGCGTTCTTTTCTTCCGGCGTGTGCTGTGCCATCGACTTGCCAGCACCCACAGGTTCAAAGATCGGGTCATAACCGAAGCCATGTTCACCAGCACGTTCGGTGCGTAGCGAACCTTCAACCTTACCCAGCTCAACGTGCTCGTCACCGGCCGGGGTGGCCAGCGCCGCGGCACAGACAAACTGTGCCCCACGGTGCTCTGCGGCTATATCGCCAAGCTGCGCAAGCAACAGGTCAATATTCGCTTCATCATTGCCGTGGACACCGGACCAACGCGCCGAGAAGATTCCCGGAGCTCCGCCGAGCACATCTACGCTCAAACCCGAATCATCGGCGAGCGCAATGAGTCCGGTAGACGCAGAGATTTCGCGGGCCTTCTTTAGCGCATTGCCTTGGAAGGTTACTTGGTCTTCTACTGGATCTTTTGCGCCGGCAGTTGCGGCGTCAATGACCTGAGTATCAACATCCAGTCCGGGCACTTGTCCGCGCAGCAGTTCGCGTAGTTCACGCAGTTTGCCTTGGTTATGCGAAGCAAGGACTAGAACTGGCTTGCTCATTTGGTGTTCTTCAGAGTTTCGCGCTGGATCTGAGCCAGCTCGTTGGTTCCGCTCAAAGCTAGATCCAACAGCTCATCAAGTTCGGAACGCTTGAACGGTGCACCCTCGGCAGTACCCTGAACCTCAACAAAATCACCGCTTCCGGTAACTACGACGTTCATGTCGGTTTCTGCACGCACGTCTTCTTCGTAAGGCAGGTCCAACATTGGGGTGCCGTCGATGATGCCTACTGAGATGGCAGCGACCGAGTCGGTGAGCACCTGGGCGTTAGCCTTCACGATGCCCTGGGAACGAGCCCACGACAGTGCTTCCGCCAGTGCCACGTAGGCGCCGGTGATTGCCGCGGTGCGGGTTCCGCCGTCGGCCTGCAGTACGTCGCAGTCAAGCACGATGGTGTTTTCGCCCAGCGCCTTGGTGTCCACTACTGCGCGCAAGGAGCGGCCTATGAGTCGGGAGATCTCGTGGGTACGTCCCGACAGCTTTCCCTTGACCGATTCGCGGGAGTTACGGGTGTTGGTGGCGCGTGGCAGCATTGCGTACTCGGCGGTGACCCAGCCGGTGCCCTGGCCCTTGAGCCAGCGTGGCACACCTTCGGTGAAGGATGCGGTACACAGTACTCGGGTGTTTCCGAATTCAATCAGAGCCGAACCTTCGGCCTGAGCGGACCAGCCGCGGGTGATGGTGATATCTCGAAGTTGCGCGGCTCCTCGGCCGTCAGCACGTAAAGTCATAGTTCCATCCTAACCACGCTTGAGTGCAGCTGTTGCGCCGATGTGCCAAGAGTTGCGGTGAAATGCACCTCGCTTGTGGAAAACGAACAGCACCGCAGAATTGGACTGTCCAATTCTGCGGTGCTGTTTGTACTCTGGGTTCGTTACTTTTTGCGCTTGAGTAACGGGAACTTTCGAGTTTTTTCATAAGAAATTGTTGGCAAGGTACCGGTACGCGTCTTGAGGTAGTCGGTGCCGCGCTCCCCTTGAACTGCACTGGTTCCTGATCTTGCTTCAGGCTTCCTGAGTACACTCCGTAAGTCACGCCAGATACAGCCACGGCAATGCCGCCTTCGTAGGTGCCCTTGGCTTCTTCAACCACCTTGTTGATGTCAGTCCATACCGGGATATGCGTCAGTAGCATGCGTTCAGCGCCTGCAGCCGTCGCCATTTCGCCGGCACGCTTGCCGGTCAGGTGCACACCGTCAATGGCGTCGTCGCGGCCCTCTTCAAAGGCTGCTTCGCACAAGAACATGTCGGCATCTTTAGCAGCTTCAACTAGGCCGTCGCAGGTATCGGTGTCACCCGAGTAGGTCAGCACGCTGGTGAGCATTTCGCCATCAGGACCAGGCTCGGTGGCTTCCACGCGCAGGGCGTAAGCCTCTTCGATTGGGTGGCGCACCGGAATAGGCGTGATCTTGAATGGGCCGATATTCACCGGCTTGCGCGGGGTCCAGACCTGGAAGTCATAGTCCTTGGCCATGGTGTCGCCGTCAGGCAACGAGTACGCCGTCTCAATACGATCGGCGGTATCTTTTGGACCGTGGACCAACATGCGGTCTCGGCCCCACCCATTAGGATCCCAACGGATGGCCACATGCATGCCACAGAGGTCCATGCAGTGATCTGGGTGTAGATGGGAAACCATGATCCCATCGATATCTTTGATATCTGTGTAGCGCTGTAGCACGCCTAAAGCCCCGGAGCCCAAATCCAATAGGATCTTCCAGTCGCGGGTGCCATCAAAGGCAGACACCAGGTAGCAGGACGCAGGCGAGCCCGGTCCCGGGAACGACCCGGTACATCCAATGATGGTCAGCTTCATTCGTTTCTCGCTTTCGACGCGGCAATCAACTGCGGAGTAATCCGCGCGATGGCACCGGTCGGATAGTGGGCGGCTACATGGTCCACGTGACGCACCTGCAAAACCTCAGGTCCGAGGAAACGGCGAGCCAGTACACCAAAGCTATCAGCGTTGCCTGTGGCAAGGAACTCATGACTCGCCGGGCTGCCGTCTTCACGAACCAAGGAGTGACGGGTCAATGCGCGGAATGCGTCCTTGGCTGTTTCCTCGGCACTGGAAACCAAAGTGACGCTGTCCCCCATGACGTAGGAGATCACACCGGTCAGCAGCGGATAGTGGGTGCAACCCAAAATCAGCGTATCGACCCCGGCTTGCTGCAACGGTGCCAGATATTCTTGGGCGATCTCCAATAGCTCTGGTCCAGCAGTAATCCCGGATTCCACAAACTCAACAAATCGTGGGCAAGCAACCGAAGTCACTTGCAAGTCAGGAGCTGCAGCAAAAGCATCTTCATAGGCACGGGAGCCGACGGTCGCCTGGGTTCCAATGATGCCGATTTTGCCTGTCTTGGTGCCGGCCACGGCACGTCGAACGGCCGGCTGGATGACCTCAACGACGGGAATGCCATAACGCGCGGTGTAACGTTCACGCGCATCGCGCAAAACGGCTGACGAAGCGGAGTTACAGGCGATCACCAAAAGCTTCACCCCGGCGTCAACCAGCTCGTCCATAACGCCCAGCGCATTGGCTCGCACCTGCGCGATAGGCAAAGGACCATAGGGTGAATTAGCCGTATCCCCAACGTAGATCAATGACTCACCAGGCAGCTGGTCGATAATTGCTCGGGCAACAGTCAGTCCACCCACACCGGAGTCAAAAATCCCAATCGGAGTATCAGAATCGGGAGCCGAAACCTGACCGGTGGCAAAATAAGAATTCATCGATTAAAGCTCCGCATCCATCAGTGCGTTGATCAAAGTTTCTTGGATCCACGAGACCAAGTTGTAAACCAAGGCCAAGTATTCGTCCGGGCTCTGCACCTCGGCGGCATCAAGAACCTCGGAAACTCTGGCTGCATCATCTTCGTTGCGGATCTCTAGACGCTCAGAGAGAACTAAACGAACGTCGTTAAGTGCTTGGGCGAAGCGCTGAGCGTTGTCTTTTTCAAAACAATCTTGTCAGTTTCCATCAGGAATTGAGCTTCACGTAATTGACCGATCTTGGTTGTAATCAGATCTGCTTCGGTCAGTCGACGGTGCTCCGCGGCAACCACCGGATCCTCGCTAGCATCCGGCAGCAGACGGGCCAGCGCAGGATCTGCAACTGCAGGAAGATCCATGGACTCCGGCCGCATGCCGGTCAGCGCGTAGAGCGGATCAATGTCTTCGGGTAGCTGATGCACTTCGGCGCGATCTTCAAGCATCAAGATGACGTCATTAAACAGCTCTCGCAGTAGCTTGCGTTCAGGTGCATGGATGGTGCCGGTAATACCGTGCGCACCATATTTGAAGGCCTTGGCCACGTTTAGGCTCCCTGGGTCATGGTCGCGTTCAAGCCGAAACCGTGCATCGCTTGCACATCCGATTCAATGGCTTCGCGGCTACCGCTGCGCACCATGCAGAAACCATCGTGGTGCACCTGCAGCATGAGCTGTTCGGCTTTTTCCTTAGAGAAACCGAAGTATGAACGGAACACGTACGACACGTAGCTCATCAGATTCACCGGGTCATTCCACACAATCAAGCGCCATGGCTTTTCATTGGTGGCGGCGGTTTCGATTTCGGGAAGTACATCGGGCATTGCGGTCATAAATTCCATTTTACGCTTGGATCGTCAACGCCACGCAGGACACGGTAAATATCATCTTCAGCGTGAGCCGTTATACAGTAAAACCGGTCGCTGGTATCACCAGCGCCACCGTTGACCCTTTTCGATCCTCAGGAGCGTCCCATGCGCACCAGCCTCTTCACCGACCACTATGAGCTGACTATGCTTCAAGCCGCGCTCGAGTCCGGTGCGGCCCACCGCCCATCCGTGTTTGAAGCATTTGCGCGGCGCCTTCCCGAGGGACGACGCTATGGCGTAGTTGGTGGCACCGGTCGTCTGCTCGAAGGCCTAAAAGATTTCCACTTTGATGATGAGCAATTGCGCTTCCTGAGCGATAACAAGGTAGTGAACGCGCAGACCATCAAATACTTGGAAAACTACCGTTTCTCCGGCAACATCTCTGGCTATGCCGAAGGTGAACTGTACTTCCCGAATTCACCACTGTTGACGGTGGAATCCACCTTTGCTGAAGCCTGCGTGATTGAAACCTATCTGCTTTCGATCATGAATCACGATTCGGCCATCGCTTCGGCGGCTTCCCGCATGATTGCTTCGGCCGGCGACCGTCCATGTATTGAAATGGGCTCGCGTCGAACCCATGAAGAATCCGCTGTGGCCGCAGCTCGCGCAGCGATGATTGCTGGTTTCACCTCCACCTCAAATTTGGAAGCCGGTGCACGCTACGGGCTAAAGACCGTTGGCACCTCGGCTCACTCCTTCACATTGCTTCATGATTCGGAGCGGGCCGCCTTTGAAGCGCAGGTCGCTTCCTTGGGCAAGGACACCATCTTGTTGGTTGACACCTACGACGTAGAAAATGGTGTGCGCACCGCCGTTGAGGTTGCTGGTCCGGAACTTGGCGGGGTACGCCTTGACTCTGGTGACCTGGTGCAGCAGGCAGGCTGGGTTCGCAAGCTGCTTGATGATCTGGGTAACTGGAATACCAAGATCACCGTCACCTCGGACCTAGACGAATACGCCATCGCAGCCTTGGCTAGCGCACCGGTTGATTCCTACGGGGTGGGTACCGCACTGGTCACCGGTTCGGGACATCCGACTGCGTCTATGGTGTACAAGTTGGTGGCGCGTCAAGACGACGCCGGCGAATGGATTCCAGTGGCCAAGGCCGCCTTGAATAAGGCCAGCGTTGGCGGACGTAAACATGCAGTGCGCCAGCTCAACGACCGTCAGCGCGCAGTTGCCGAGGTTATCTCCACAACTTCGCACACCACTGGTGGACCGGAGCGAGAATTGGTAGTACCACTGGTTGTAAACGGTGAAATTGATCAGTCCTACACCGGCGCTTCGGGCGTCAAGCTGGCTACTGAACGCCACCGCACTTCAATTCAGGAGTTGCCTGGTGTGGCACGCAAGTTGCAGCGTGGAGAACCGGTCATCCCGACCATCATGATCCAAGCCTAAATAACTGCAAAGTACCCACCGCGCCGCCAAGGAGCCTGCAATGAACCGAGCACTATTGATCATTGATCTACAGCCCGATTTTTGTGAGGGTGGCGCCTTGGCGGTTGCTGGTGGGAACGCGGTAGCTGCGGCTATCGCCAAGGATGTTGCCTTGCGCGTTGCGAGTTACTCCGCGATTATCACCACTCAGGATTGGCACATTGAGCCCGGGGATCATTTCTCGGATCAGCCGGACTTTGTGGACTCTTGGCCCGATCACTGTGTTGCCGGAACCAATGGGGCTGCGTTGCATCCGCTGATTGCGCAGCTGAACGTGGATGCGCACTTTGCCAAGGGCCGCTTCACCGCAGCGTACTCAGGCTTTGAAGCAAGACTGCTAGATACGCAGGCCGATATCGCGGATGAAAGCGGCGTACTACTTGCCCCGTGGCTACGCTCGCGACAGATCGACACCGTAGACATCGTTGGTTTAGCCGCAGATCACTGTGTTCGAGCCACGGCCTTGGACGCCGTGGCAGGAGGCTTTACAGCCACTGTCATCTCGACCCTGACCGCTGCCGTGAACGGTGAAAACTTACCTACCGTCCACGAAGAATTGCGCTCAGCAGGCGTCAGCGTTGTGAGTGCGAGCTAGCCTAAGAGTCCATGAGCCATTGACCAGCGTCGGTTCAATTGACATGCTAGGTGCACACTTTTCATGTTGATGAACGGACTGCGTATGAGAAAGCTCGTGTACTACGTTGCCACCACTCTAGATGGCTTCATCGCTTCCCCAGACGGCGGGGACCCCAGCGGCTCAGAGTTTTTCCCAATCACCGATGACCTCATCAAATTCATCGTAACGAACTACCCGGAAACCTTGCCAGCGCCTGCTCGTGAAGCCATGGGGCTGTCTGCGCCGGGCGAGCATTTTGACACTGTTTTAGAGGGTCGATCATCGTATGAGTTGGGCGTGGCCGCCGGCTTGAGTGATGCCTACCCGCATCTTCGCCACCTAGTATTTTCAACTACGTTGACTAGCGTTGGTCCTGGTGTTGAGCTCGTCAGCGAACGTGGCCTTGAACGGGTACGCGAGTTGAAGTCCGAGGACGGTAAAGACCTATGGCTTGCCGGTGGCGGAACACTTGCCCATAGCCTGCTACCGGAAATCGACAGGCTGGTTCTGAAAGTGAACCGCTCAATTATCGGCTCGGGAATCCCATTGTTCAACGGCCCATTCGCGTTCCACGACTACCAACCAACCAGCGAGGTACTTCTCGACTCCGGAGTCCGGGTTCTGGTTTATGACCGCGTCTCGTCCTGACGTGCACCAGCTGCGATGAATCCTGCGTATGATGCAGAGAATACTTGCGCCGCACCAGAGACGACCGCCCGGATGCGATCTCTACAATGCACCCGGGCGGCCGGAAAAATGACGTCAGTGTCTGCGCAGAGCGTTATCTGCGCTAAGCGCTACTTGCGTCCAACAAACCAATCTTGCAACTTATCAATTCTGGCTTGCAACTGGTCAGCGTTGGCCTGAGGCACTGCTGGCCCTCCACACACGCTACGCAGCTTATTGTGAATCTGACCGTGTGGTGCTCCGGTGCGAGCAGCCCAAGCGGACACATTCTTAGAAAGCTTGGTACGCAGATCCATCATCCGTCGGTGATCCGAGACAGGTTCAGGCTTGGTAGCGCCCTTACTGATCTGCTTGTTCTGTTGCTTGCGTAGAAGCTCAGATACCTGCTCGGTGTCTAACAGACCGGGAATGCCTAGGAACCCAAGTTCCTCGTCGCTACCAATATCTGCACCGGTACCAAATTCGCCGCCGTCAAAGAGCACACGGTCGAAGGAAGCTTGAGAATTCAGTGCCTCAAACTTACTGCGCACCAGATCATCGCTGGCCTTGTCTTCCTTGTTGGCAGCTTCAAGAAGCGAGTCATCAAGACCGTCTTCTTCCTTTGAACCTTCACGGTCCAAGGCGTGGTCACGTTCAACTTCCATCTCGTTGGCCAGGGCCATCAAGATTGGCACCGAAGGAAGGAAAACGCTGGCTACCTCGCCGCGCTTACGACTACGCACAAAGCGTCCAACAGCCTGCGCAAAGAACAACGGAGTTGAAGTACTCGTGGCGTAAACGCCAACACACAAACGCGGAACGTCCACGCCTTCAGACACCATGCGCACAGCGACCATCCAGCGTGCCTCAGATGCCGAGAAATCATCAATCTTCTGCGACGCTTTAGGGTCATCCGAAAGAATCGTGGTGACCTTTTCGCCACAAATCGCTTCGAGCTGTGCGGCGTAACCGCGCGCGTCTTCATGGTCGGTGGCAATGATCAGTCCGCCAGCATCTTTTACGGTGCGACGAACTTCGGACAGGCGTCGATCCGCTGCTTGAAGCACCGAAGGAATCCAGTCACCGTGCGGGTCCAACGCGGTACGCCAAGCATGGGCCGTGATGTCCTTAGTAAACCCTTCACCAAGGTTTGCTTCCATTTCCTCACCGGCGGCGGTACGCCAGCGCATATTGCCCGAGTACGCCATGAAGAGCACAGGACGAACCACATGGTCAGCCAAGGCGTTGCCGTAGCCATAGGTGTAGTCAGCCTTGGAACGGCGGATGCCATCACCTTCGTCAACGTACTGAACGAAGGGAATCGGTGCCGCGTCGGAACGGAACGGTGTACCGGTCAGGGCAAGACGGCGTGTGGCCGGTTCAAATGCTTCGCGGATACCGTCACCCCAGGACAGTGCGTCACCTGCGTGGTGGACCTCATCCATGATGACCAGGGTACGGGCACCCTCAGTTTTTGCACGGTGTACTGCTGGCTTCAGCGAAACCTGCGCATAGGTGACAACAACACCCATATAGTGCGAACCGTGGCGTCCATCTGAGTTCTTGTAATTGGGGTCCAAGGCGATACCCACGCGCGCTGCTGCGTCCGCCCACTGTTTTTTCAAGTGATCGGTAGGCGCAACAACGATCATGCGGTTGATCTTGCCAGAGTCAATCAAAACTTTTGCAAGGCGCAGTGCAAACGTGGTTTTACCCGCACCAGGGGTAGCCACTGCCATAAAGTCTTTGGGCTCAGTATCAAAGTACTGAGCCAGTGCTTCCGCCTGCCAAGCTCGAAGCTTAGGCCCGGTGCCCCAGGCCGTACGCTCCGGATACGCTAAAGGGAGTTTGTCTTCCAGTGGAAGCTTGTCACCAAAATCAAAAAGTGTCTCGGTCATATACCTTTTCCCGGCCGCGTGCTGTGTGTGAACTAGTGCTGTATTTCTTAGGCACTAACCCATCAAGGATTCGTAAACTTCCTTGCACTCAGGGCATACCGGGAACTTCTTTGGGTCACGGCCTGGGGTCCAGACCTTGCCGCACAGAGCAATCACTGGATCACCGGACATCGCCGATTCCATGATCTTTTCCTTCTGGACGTAGTGGGCAAAACGCTCATGATCGCCGGCCTCGACACTCTGGGTTGTCTCGGTACGTTCGATTGTTGCTGTGCCGCCACGGGTTTCTTCAGACTGTTCCACCATGCCTTCAAGTCTAATACGTATTGGTCTGTACGTGGGTCGTTAGCTCATGGGAGCTTGTCCACATTCCACGTCCAAAACACGCTTCACGGCGCTCTCACCTGCCTCGTTTCGACCGCGCGGACGGCGCAGAATTCACCGGGTTTTAACATCAAAAAACGACACGGGAACATCGATCAAAAATTGCGTCTGATCGGTGTGCCCGTGTCGTACTGGTACCAAGTCTGCTATTTGTTCAGCATCACAGCTTGCATTAGTTCAGGTGCCCGCTTCTCATACCATTTTCCGCCAACGATAATCCCAACGACCAACAGCGTCATTCCGAGGATTAGTCCGACCGCTAGGGTCACCAGACCCAGCGCCGCAGACTTTTGGATCCAACCGATCACATAAGGAATCAACACCGGGATCAGCAAGACCGCCATGGAACCAACGGTTCCCAGCTGCGTTAATGCCACGCGTACTCCGTTGCCCGGAGGTGTTTTCATGGGGTTATCCCCCGGCAATGGAACAGCATAGGTGTACCGGGCCGAAGCCAGCGAAGCCACTCCCAACGCAATGAGCAACGCGGCCAAGGAAAGCCCCAGGTCCCCGGCAATTCGCCAGCTCTGGCCGGAAATGGCGCCAGGCAGAATTGCGGCCAGCAGCACCGGAATAATCGAAAGGGTGAAGCAGGCCGCGGCACGCCCCGCCCTATCTGCCTTGCCATGAACGCCAGTAAGAATGTGCAACGCAAAAGCAGTGTTGTCATAAGAGATATCTGCAGAAATTGAGAAGCCCAGCAAGATACCAATGATCGGTCCGATCAAGAACATCATGGTGTAATCGCCGGACTGATTGCCGCTGAACCAGAAAATCAACGGAAGAACCGGCACCAGCAGCACACCAATTGCATATCGCGGATCTTTGAACCAGTAGGTTAATGCTCGTGCAGCTACGGCACCAGTCGGCGTGGCAGGAACGAACTTGAAAAAGCCGAGGCCACTTTGTTTAGCAGCGCGTTGTTCGGGCGGCGGGGTCACCGTGGCTTCTGCTGTGGCCTTGTTGACCAAGAGGTAGAGTCCACCGAGGTAAACGATGGCCAGTACCAAACAGATGGCAAACTTCGCATAGTTCCCCGAGGCCAGCGCTCCTGGCAAGGCAGCTGCGGCACCCAATGGGGTGTAGGACAGAACATTGGTCAGTGGAGCAAGCCAATCCATCATGCTCTGGGCGGCTGAAGCTACTGAAGAAATGATTGGGCCAAAGCAGATGAGTACAAGGAACAACAAGGCAAAGGTAAGCTCGCGGAATCGGCGCTTAGCACGCAGTGCGGTGGACATGATGGTCAGGTACTGGCAAACCAGTATAGCCATCACCGCGGTAGCTAAAGCTGCCAGTACAGCCACCGGCAAGATGGCAACCTCTAGGCGCCAGATCAGTGAAGCGCCGATCAGTCCGATAATGGTGAGTATTGCTGGCACAGAGATGAAGCCAGAAAGTACCAGTGCCGGGCCTAAGGTTTTTTGAGGAATACCAAAGTGCACAAAGCGCGAAGGTTCCAGAGTCAGATCTACACCGGTCAGTAGCGGCGGAATAATCGCCCAGCCGAGCACGGCAAGCGATCCAGTGATGATACTGATTTCGGAAGCAATAGTGGTTTCACCGGCCGAGACCACTGCGAAGATGGTGAGCATCGTGATCATCCCAAGGGCGTACACGCCACCGATGATCACACCGATCAGTTGACCGATTGAGCGTTTAAAACCGTTGCCCAGCAATCTCAGTTTTAGTTTGAGGATGTGCGCAACCATGACAACCCTTCGTTATTTCCGCGTCCGCCAACCAGATCCACAAAGCGATCTTCCAAGCTCATGCCGCCACGGACATCGTCTACCGAACCCTGCGCCTTGAGCACACCGCCAGCGATAACTGCCACGTGTGTACACATACGCTGCACTAGATCCATCACGTGCGAGGAAACGATTACGGTACCGCCATAGGCAACGTAGTCGTTAAGAATGTCTCGGATGTTCGCTGCCGAGACTGGGTCAACAGCTTCAAAAGGTTCGTCGAGAACTAGAAGTTTTGGAGAATGGATCATCGCTGTGGCCAAGGAAATCTTCTTGGTCATACCGGCGGAATAGTCCACGACCAGTTTGTCGCCGTCGTTACTCAGGTCCATCACGCGCAGCAAATCTTCGGTGCGCTGGGCAACTTCTGCACGGTTCATTCCGCGCAAGAGACCCGAGTAGCTGACCAGTTGCCGGCCGGTCAGACGGTCAAATTGCCTCACCCCGTCGGCCAGCACACCTAGGGTCGCTTTGGCTTCTTGCGGTTGGGCCCAGATGTCCAGACCATTGACCAGCGCCTGGCCGGAGTCCGGACGAAGCAGGCCGGTGGCCATCGACAACATTGTCGTTTTGCCTGCACCGTTGGGGCCGACGAGACCATAAAAAGATCCGGTGGGAACTTGCAAGCTGACGTTGTTCACTGCGACTTTGGGGCCAAATTGCTTGGCGAGGCCGCGGATATCCAGTGCGATCTGACTCATAAAATTAGCCTAGCAATTGCCCTAGTCAGAACACATCATCCTTTGGAGTTATCCTCGCAGACAGTAAAGCGCCGCGGTTCAAAGATTTCTCTTTGAATCGCGGCGCTTTATTGCTGTGACTTAGAACAGCACTCGTGCCAATTTCTGACGTGAGGCTGCAACACGTGGATCGGTATTACCAACCACCGCGTAAAGCTCAATGAGACGGCGGCGAACGCGTTCACGCTCGTCGTCAACCAACCGAGAAATCAGCGTCACCAAACGAGCAAACGCATCTTCTACGTGGCCGCCGATGACATCAAGATCAGCGACTTCCAACTGCGCAGCGATATCCTCTGGATTCTGCGCAGCCTGTTCACGTGACTTGTTCAGGTCAAGGTTCTGCGTGCGTGAAAGCAAACGAACCTGATAGATACCAACCTGTGCATCGTGGTCGTTTGGCTTCTCGTTCAGCGCTTCGTGATAAGCAGCTTCAGCTGCAGCGTAGTCCCCGCATCAATGGCATCGATGGCCTTCTGATGCAACGGTGGCAGTGCTGGCTCAGTGTCGGTAGCAGTTCCGGAGAACGGTGGAACAGTTCCGCTCAGACCCTGCTGAACTGCCAACTGTTCAAGCTGCACAAAGAGCTGGCTGATCTGTTCTTCGGCCGCTGGGCCTTGGAACAGCGGAACCGGTTGGCCCTTGATCAGCGCAACAACCATCGGGATTTGCTGGGCTTGGAAAGCCTGAGCAATCTGCGGGTAGGTTTCTGCGTCAACCAAGCCGAGGACAAACTTGCCTCCCTTGGAATCGACCAAACGAGTGAGCAGTGCATCAAGATCAACTGACACCTGGACACGAGGCGAACCCAAAGAAACGATGGCTGGCACGTTCTGGGACAAGCCAACAAACTGTTGGAAAGCCGCCTCGTCCACATTGATGGTCCAGCTAGCAGCAGTAGCAGCCGCCGAGCTGTCAACAGCCTTTGGGGCCTGGTTAGCCAAGGCCGACAGGTCTACCGCGCCGCGGGTCGATGGGATGTTCTCTTGAGTCATGGGTACTAGTCAACTTCCTTTACACCGAGTAGGACCTGATCAGCTGAGATCAGCTGGATCTTATCGTCAGAGCCATCAGCAGGAATGTAGAACATTACTGGTTCAGCGTAAGTGCTTTCTACGCTACCGTTGGACTGATTCTTACCCAACAACTGCTGGGTGAGCTTGTCCGTGCTCTTGAGCGGATCAGCATCTTCAGTTCGTTCGAACTTTGCCTTGTTCTCCAGCTTGCCAGCAACAATGGCGCCGCCGTCTGGGGTAGATACTACGTAGGTATCACCCTTGTTGACACTGCGCTTGTAGCTCACCTTTGCCTGGTCAGCATCCTTTGACTCAGACTTCTGAGCGGCATGGATTGCCTTGATGAAATCAGAATCAGCGAATTTGTCCGCCTGCTTCGACTTCTCGTTGGTCAAAACATCGCCCAGTGCGTCCAGTGCCTTTTCAGGGGTCATCTGCAAGTTCTTGGCGTCAGCGGTCAACTGCTTGGTAGCAGGATCTCCCACAGCAATACCTGGGAAGGAAGAGTTTGGCAGCATTTGGCCGGCAAAGACTACCTGGTAGTTTTCACGAGCACTCTTCTGTACCAAGGTCAAAGCCTGTGGCAAGGTGTTGGCGTCGTTGTCCTTTGCGGTAACCACGGAGATTACGCGAGGGAACTTGGCACCACTAGCGTTTGGTACAGCGGCCGAACGCAAAACCTGAGTATTCAGGGCCTCTGGCTTATCAACCTGGAACTTCTCCTTCAGCATGTCGTAGCGCTTGCCACGCAGGTACTTGAAGGCTCCGGCAGTACGAGCTTCCAATGCCTTGGAGTCGTTCTTCTCGTCAGCAGCAGCGACCTGCTTCTGCACATCAGCCAAAACATTCTTCAGCTGTTCTTCGGTCAGCACAGGGAACTCGGTAGTTTCCTTCTTGCTGCTAGATGCCGAAGCGGACTCATCGGCAGGAGCCGAGGAGGCTGGGCTAGAGCTAGCATCTGCAGACTCCGAAGGCTTTGCGCTTGCATCATCCGAAGGCTGCATTGGCAGGGTCACGCCAGAAATTGCCAAAGCAACGACGGCAGCAGCAGCCACCGAGTGCTGGGTGTTTGTACCCTTGGTCTTTGGCTTACCTGGACGCATAACCAGCAGTGCCAGTCCGAAGACCAACAGCAGTGCGCCAGCAATGATCAGTGGCAATGCGAATGGCATTGCATCGTCATTGGCGTAAGTTACGGAAATATCCACTGGAGCGGCGTCCTTTCCGTCAGCAGCCAACAGCAGTGACCAATCACCGGAGTCTGGAGCAGTCCAGCGGTAGGTCATGGTGCCATCGGCACTCTGGGAATCGAAGAAGATGTCATCACCAGCAGGGTTAGGTACTTGCGCATCACCCTTGACATACTCGGCAATCATCTTATGGTTCTCGGTATCGATACCGGTCAGCGAAACGTGCGCTGCCTTGTCAACCCAAGCGTCAACGTCATAGCTACGGCCCAGAGACGCGGTGAAATCACCCTTGCCCTTAATGACCAGATCTATGGGGTCCAGTTTGGAATCATCGATCGATGGCTCGATCAATGTCAGCGGCGCCTCACCGTCCAGTTGCGGCATGGAAGCGGTGACCGTTTCGGGCGGGGCCCAAAAGGTCTTCTGTCCGATGCCAACTACAAGGGCCGCAGCCCCTAGCAGCATCGCGATCACGGAGATTACTTTTCGCACGAGTTCACCTATTCGCCTACGTCTCACAGCAGTTCTGTCCCAAGTCTAACGAGTCCAGCGCATTCATGGTTCCGTTCTTCGCTTGTGAAGTGACTCATTAGCTATTGCGTTCGGTGTCTTGAAACACAAAATCATCTTATTACCGCGATATGCTCAGTGCCATGGAGCAAGATCAGCCGCGTGAGCACCGCGATCCCAACGAGACCGACGAAGTTGTTAGTACGCCACAATCCGGTTCAGAATCACCATCAACTGGATCGTCTGCTCCTGACGCGTCTTCGGCAACTGGGCCTATGCCGACGGCCCCGCACACTGTTTCGGCGCAAGACGGTTTGGTCCCCCGGCTGATCACCACCCTGAACAAATTACTTAACGTGCCTCAGCGCGCCGCGGCACTGGGCGAAGAGCCCGAGCACCATTCGGGAGAAACATTTGAACCGTTCCCCTCGTTGCACCCGATCTCCATGGGCTTCTTGGCCACGATCGGTGTGGGTTTGGCGCTGGGCGGTTTTTACCTGCTAACCAACGTTGGTTCCCTACTAACTTGGATCGCCATTGCGCTGTTTATTGCGTTGGGTCTGGACCCGGTGGTTCGCTTCCTGATGCGCAAGGGACTTTCTCGACCGCTAGCAGTGGTGGCAACCATGGTGGGGATGCTGATCATTTTTGGTGGCTTCATGGCGCTGATCATTCCAACACTGGTTAATCAGATCTCCACGTTCATTGCTCGCGCGCCTGAGATCGTGGCCGATTTCTTGAACACGCAATGGGTTCAAGACATTGATACGCAGTACGCGCTCACTGAACGAGTGACGGAAGAGGTTGACCGGTTCTTTGGTGATTCAGGTGCCGTAACCAACGTCTTTGGTGGCGTTCTCGGCGTGTCACAAACCGTTGCACAGTCGATGTTTGGCGTGCTGATTGTTCTGGTCTTGGCCATCTACTTCTTAGCTTCACTGCCAGGCATGATGGGCTTCTCGCTTCGCTTAGCCCCTCGTTCAAAACGAGAACGGGTCGCTGGGTTAGCTGAAAGGATTACCCGCTCGGTAGGTAACTACGTCATGGGCCAGGCCACTGTGGCGGTTCTGAACGCATTGGTTGCCCTGCTGTTGATGACCATACTTGGCGTTCCGTTTACTGCTTTGCTTACCCTGCTTGTCGCAGTGCTCGCTTTTATACCGCTAGTGGGCGGTGTCATCGCCGGAATTTTAGTCACCTTGGTGACGCTCTCGCTGGGTTGGCAGACTGCGGTAATTTACGCGGTTTGCTACTTCGGCTACCTGCAGGTTGAAGCCTACTTCGTCTCCCCACGCATCATGCGTCGAGCCGTTGCCGTTCCAGGTGCAGTTGCGGTGATCTCGGTGATTGCCGGAGGCGCCTTGGCCGGAGTCACCGGTGCGTTGATGGCTATCCCGGTTGCAGCCAGCGCCATGATTCTTTTGCGTGAAGTGTTCATCGCACGGCAGGACCGCCGCTAGTTACTTGTCTGCTGATACTTCAGCCAAGCTTAGTAACGGTAGGAACGGGTATCCCAGCAGTGCGAATGCCAATGTCGCCTCGCGGTAGCTGCAGCGTCCTCGCCGGACCAGTGGTCCGCTCGCCACGCCACCAGATGCCCTACTCCAACGCCAATCTGTCGATTGCAACCAGGGCAGGTATAAGTCTTACTCGCGTTCATTGGTGAGATTTTGCGTACGTGCCACTGACCATCGGGGGCGTCTTGCAGTCGCACCACGCCAAAGCGTGCTTTTTGTAACCAGTCATCGGAGCCCGCTTCGTAGTCTGATTCTTCATCATGATTCCGCGCATTACCCGGACGTGAACTCTTGGGACGGCGTGGACGATTTGAACGAGGCATGTCATTAATCATGCCGTATCTCCCGGCGCATTACGCAACCACCTAGTAAAGTGTGTGAAGTGCGTTTAGTGGTTGCAAAGTGTTCAGTAGATTATGAGGGCCGTCTTCGTGCCCACCTCCCATTGGCGACTCGTCTGGTGATGGTCAAAGCCGATGGTTCGGTACTAATTCACTCCGATGGCGGTAGTTACAAGCCATTGAACTGGATGAACCCGCCGTTGACTCTTCACGAGGTTGAGCCGGACGAAGATGCCGCCGCGATGGGCGCTATTGCCACGTGGACCGTGGCCAGCGCCAAGACCGATGACAAGTTGACCATCAACTTCCACAGTTTTGAGCACGACTCGGCACACATTCTTGGCACCGACCCAGGGCTCATCAAAGATGGCGTCGAAGCTGATCTGCAGCGTCTGCTCGCCGAACAGATTGACTTGCTCGGTGACGGTCATAAGCTCATCCGCCGTGAATACATGACGCCTATTGGTCCTGTCGACATCCTCGCGCGCGATCACCAGGGCGCCACCGTTGCGGTGGAGCTCAAGCGTCGCGGAGATATCGACGGCGTTGAACAGCTCACCCGCTACCTAGAGTTGCTCAATCGTGATCCCTTGCTGCGACCCGTCACCGGAATCTTCGCTGCCCAGCAGATCAAACCGCAGGCCCGCACGCTGGCCGAGGATCGTGGAATTCGTTGCCTCACTTTGGATTATGACGCGATGCGCGGTGTCGATGACTCCGCTGGGCGCCTTTTCTAACCGTTCTTTGAGATCAATTGCCCGCAGTCGATGACTCAGAGCGTTCTGTCTTCTAAGCTGAGAGCATGACTTCGACGCGCTATGCACTTTTCGCCACCTTAGTTTCCGATGGGCTCGAGGTGACCGACGGCGTGTTAGCCGTTGATGGTGACCGCATCAGATTTGCTGGGAATAGAGATGACTTCGCTGCCCTCTCTGACTCAACCGACTACGAGATCCGAGAGCTTGATGCTGGATCCATCATCATTCCAGGACTTGTTGATGTACATTGTCACGGCGCATTGGGTACAGATTTTTCAGCGCCAGATCACTCGAATATCGCCCAGGCTGTGCAATTCCTTCACCGCGCAGGAACCACAACCTTGCTGGCGTCCCTCGTCACTGCAGAACCAAATTCCATGATCGAGGCCGCCGAAGTTTTGGCCGAATTTGCGGAAGACGCACAGATCGCGGGCATCCACGCTGAAGGACCGTTCCTCTCTGAAGCACGTTGCGGTGCCCAGGATCCGCACTTCCTTCAGGATCCTGACCCAGAGTTTGTCACCCAACTGGTTGCCGCCAGCCGTGGCCAGCTTCGCACCATGACCTACGCTCCTGAGCTAGAAGGCAGCGAAGAGCTCATCGAGCAGCTCGTTTCGCACGGTGTTGTTCCGTCCCTTGGGCACACCGACGCTAGTGCGCAGGTCGCTGCAGATTCACTGCGTTTCGCCAGTGAGGAACTTGGTAGCGCCGGGGTGGACGGTTTCACCGAACGACCGACAGTCACCCACCTGTTTAATGGAATGCCTTCGCTTCATCATCGTGAGCCAGGTCCGGTAGCCGCATGCCTTGAAGAAGCTGCAAACCACAATGCCTTTGTTGAACTCATTGCCGATGGGGTACACCTATCGCCCGATACGGTTCGTTTGGTCTACCGTCTGGTTGGTGCCAACAATATCTTGTTGGTGAGCGACTCCATGGCTGCCACCGGCCTAGAAGATGGTGCGTACACCCTTGGCCCACAGGACGTAAACGTTCGTGGTGGCGAAGCACGCTTAGCCAGTGATAACTCACTTGCAGGTGGCACCAGCACCCTACTTGAGATCGTCCAGCGCACCGTTGAGGCAGGCGTTCCACTAGTACAGGCCGTCACCTCGGCTACGAGCATTCCTGCCTCACTGATCGGTCTGGCCGACGAGGTCGGTTCCCTACACTATGGCTTCGCAGCGGATGCGTTGATCCTTGACTCGCATTTGCAGCTGACTCAGACCATCCGCAAGGGTGAGTATCTCTAGCGCATACACAACCGCTGTTATCAAAAGCCATCTCAAAACGAAATGAGATGGCTTTTGTGCTACTCACGCGCCAGTGACAAGTTCGCTGAGCAGTTGCATTTCCTCGCTGCGGCTCAGCCCCGCACGTCTGGTTCTTCTCAAGCCACGAGCCCGTTCATCGGCGAGGACATCGCTGAGCAAAGCTTCAAGTGCTCGCTCAAGTCCATTGGCATCGAGATACCGCTGATTGCTGCGCTGGGCGAAGCCAAGATCCTCTGTCGGTATCCATAGGGGCAACGAACGAGGCCCAGCCCAGTAATTGACTTCGCGTTCTCGTAGCCATGCATCGTCGGCGGTGACCAGTTCACCGCTGAAGCCTGCAATCGTTGAGGACAGATGCAAGAATTCATCAAAGCTATACGAGCTCCCGACGATGTTGAAGGTACCGGTCAATGAGCGCTCTGCGCCATCGATGATCCATGAGGCGAGATCTCTCACGTCAATCACCTGCACATAGCGGTTCTTGGTTCGCGGAACTAAAACTTGCCCGTCGCCTGCCAAAGCCAAGCGAGAGATCCAATAAGAAAAACGATCACTGGGATCTGCAGGTCCAGCGATCAATCCCGGACGAGCAATGAGCAGTCGCTCCCCTACTATGGCCGTGCTGACACGTTCTGCAGCAACTTTGGCGTGAGCGTAATCGCTCAGATCTACGGGATCATGCACTTCTGCTTCTTCATCCGCCCCGGGCTGCTGTTCATTGGCATAGACAGAAATCGAGGAGACTAGGGTCCAGTGTCCAGCGTTCTGCGAAAGTGCTGCCAACGCCTCCTGCACAAAGCGCTGGTCAAAGGAGAGCTCAATAACTTCATCAAAGTGTTCACTGCGCACCGCGTCATAAGCACCGGGTTGACTTCGATCAGAACGCACAAATCGCGCGGAGTCGACCACCTCACCTGACCTACCCCGGCTCAAACAGGTCACTTCATGACCACGTTGCACCAACTGGCCGGCGAGCTCACGTCCAAGCCAGGCAGTGCCTCCCAGTATCAAGGTTCGTTTCATAGCTACAGTCAACTACCGCGTGCGCTTCACGCCTAGCCTTTTCGCACAGGGCACAGTTGATGCAGGCCGTTACGGTCAGCCTTCTTGTGCGATCTACTTAATGGCCCGGATGATCCGCAGAATCCCAAGGATGCGGCATCCCTCCTAAATACTTGCGTCAGACCCTGCTCATACGAACAATCCAGCCTGGTCTAAAATACGCAAAAGCCGTCGTTACCCACTGGGTAACGACGGCTTTTGGTTTATGAAGATCTAGATCTGCCAGCTTCCGGCAATCGGCCCGGCTTCAAGCCAGGCCGAGAAACCGGTGTAGTCACGGTAATCCATGGCTAGCAGCAGTTCTTCTCCGTTTCGGGTGAGCATCACGATGATAAATCCTGGCGGAATACGCGAAGATTCATCATCGGTGGCCTTACGGGTCCCGGTAATGTCTAAACCTCGACGGTTCAGCTGGAACCGCGGTACCGGCGAAACAGAGAAAAACCGCAACAGATCTACATGTCCCCCGCCATAGCGGGCAATGACCATCATCCATTTGCCCTGAGGCGTACAGATGGAGGCATCAAAGGTGCCCAGCGTGCGTCGCAATTGAATGCGGCGCACAGCCATGGCTCCAAAGAACATGGCGATGCCGATCAAGATCAGCAAAGCGACCAGAACTGGTGCGGTTATCTCAAACAATTCATCGCCTACGCTGCGGTACCAAGCACAGCGTTGTCAGCAACGATCACTACACGGTCCGATTCAACGGAGAAGAATCCCCCATCAACCTGAACCGAGAAGCGTGACTCGGAAACTGGATCGATTTCCAGATCCCCAGCGGCAAGCACCGACAGCATCGGAACGTGACCGGGCAGAACGCCGATCTCGCCGTCAACCGAGCGAGCCTTGACCAGCTTCGCAGCGCCTGACCACACAAAGTGGTCAGCCGCGACGATTTCGACCTGAAGCTCAGCCATAATTAGCTAGCCTTCTGGATTTCGGCCCACTGGCGCTCGACGTCGTCAAGTCCGCCAATGTTGAAGAACGCCTGCTCAGCAATGTGATCCAAGTCGCCATCGCAAATAGCCTTGAAGCCTTCGATGGTGTCCTTGATGGCCACGGTCGAACCCTCAACACCGGTGAACTGCTTTGCGGTGTAGGTGTTCTGCGAGAGGAACTGCTGGATACGACGTGCGCGAGCAACGACAATCTTGTCTTCTTCGCCCAGTTCGTCGATACCAAGAATCGCGATGATGTCCTGGAGTTCCTTGTTCTTCTGCAAAATAGCCTTCACGCGGATGGCAACATCGTAGTGAGCCTGGCCAATGTACTGAGGATCAAGGATTCGCGAGGTCGAGGTCAGCGGATCGATCGCTGGGTACAGACCACGCGACGCGATTTCACGCGAAAGCTCGGTGGTTGCATCCAAGTGAGCGAAGGTCGCTGCTGGAGCCGGGTCAGTGTAGTCATCGGCCGGGACGTAAACAGCCTGCATCGAGGTGATCGAGCGGCCCTTAGTCGAGGTGATGCGTTCCTGAAGCAGACCCATTTCATCGGCCAAGTTCGGCTGGTAACCCACGGCGGAAGGCATACGGCCCAACAGGGTCGACACCTCGGAACCGGCCTGGGTGAAGCGGAAGATGTTGTCGATGAACAGCAGCACGTCCTGGTTCTGAACATCGCGGAAGTATTCCGCCATGGTCAGTGCCGACAGTGCCACGCGCAAACGAGTTCCAGGTGGCTCATCCATCTGACCGAACACCAAGGCGGTGTCCTTCAGAACGTTAGCCTCATCCATTTCGACCCAGAGGTCGTTACCTTCACGGGTGCGCTCGCCAACACCGGCGAATACCGAAGTACCACCGAAGTTACGTGCAACACGGGTGATCATTTCCTGGATCAGAACGGTCTTGCCAACGCCAGCGCCGCCGAACAGGCCGATCTTTCCACCCTTGATGTATGGGGTAAGAAGGTCGATCGACTTGATGCCGGTTTCCAGCATTTCGGTCGAGCCCTCAAGTTCATGGAACTTAGGTGGCTGGCGGTGGATTGGCCAACGCTCGGTGACCTGAATCTCCGAGTTATCAACGTCCAGGGCCTCGCCCAATACGTTGAAGATGTGGCCCTTGACGCCGTCGCCTACTGGGACGGAGATAGCAGCGCCGGTGTCGGTCACGGAGGTGCCGCGTACCAGGCCGTCAGTGGCCTGAAGCGATACCGCACGAATCAGACCTTCACCGAGGTGCTGGCTGGTTTCGAAGGTGATCTTCTTGGTTTCGCCGTTGAGGGTCAGCTCAGCGGTCAGTGCGTTGTAGATAGCAGGCAGTGCGTCGGCTGGGAACTCGACGTCCACGACCGGGCCAGTCACACGCGCGATGCGACCGATGGCCCCTGCGGTAACCTGCTCGTTGAGTTGGGCAGTCATCTTTCTCACTTCTTGTCTGGTCGGAACTAGGGGAATTAGCCGTTCAGCGCGTCTGCGCCGGCGATAATTTCCGATAGCTCCTGGGTGATTTCAGCCTGACGGGCATTGTTGAGCAATCGTGTGTACTTCTTGATTAGTTCGCCTGCGTTGTCGCCTGCGGCCTTCATAGCGCGCTGACGTGCAGCAAGCTCGGAGGCTGCGGACTGCAGCTGGGCATTGAACAATCGAGATTCGATGTAGCGTGGAAGCAGTGCGTCAAGCACTTCTTCCGCCGATGGCTCAAACTCGTACAGTGGCAAAAGCTCGTCGGTTGCGGTCTCGGATTCATCCTCGACAACCTCCAACGGCAACAGACGGATGACCGTCGGTTCCTGCGTGACCATCGACTTGAACTGGGTGTAGACGACGTGAATTTCTTCTACGCCACCCGCTTCATAATCGGTGTCGAAGTCCTCTAGGAGAACGTCGCGCAGCTCGCGTGCGGTTTCGAAACGCGGAGAATCAGTTTCTCCGGTCCACACTCGTGCGTACTCACGTGAACGGAAATCAAAGTAAGCCTGAGCCTTACGGCCGACCAAGTAGGTCTTGACTTCTTTGCCTTCTTCACGAAGAAGTTCGACAAGGTGCTCTGCCTGCTTCAGAACGCTGGCGGAGTAGGACCCGGCAAGTCCTCGATCCGAGGTCAATACCAAGACCGCGGCGCGGCGTACCTGCGCCGGCTCGGTGGTCAGTGGATGCTCGACATCGGCCTGGGACGAGACGGCGGTTACTGCACGGGTAATCGCATTGGCGTATGGCAGTGAAGCCGCGACACGCGTACGTGCCTTACCAATGCGGGATGCAGCGATCAGTTCCATCGCCTTGAAGATCTTGCGCATCGACTTGGTCGATCCGATCTTCTGGCGGTAGACCCGAATCTGGGCTCCCATGTGTGTCCTTTCCTTATCCCCTGTGCTGTTGTTACGGCGCCGTTACCGGCGCCGCAACTTCAACACAAGAAGATTGTCAGCGCTTCTGCTTGACGATCTTTTCCTGGTCAACGGACTCGGCGTTCAGAGCGTCATGCTCTTCGTGGCCGGCGGCAACCAGCTGGTCGCTGCCTGCACCGAAGAAGCCAGCCTTGAAGTCGGCGACGCCGGCCTTCATAGCTTCCAGGGTCTCGTTCTCCAGCTTGCCGGTCTGGCCGATAACGGTCAGAACGTCAGTGCGGTGACGCAGGTAGTCGATGAATTCAGCTTCGAAGCGGCGTACGTCCTCAACTGGAACATCGTCCAGGTAGCCGTTGGTGCCGGCCCAGATCGAAACGACCTGATCCTCAACAGCGTAAGGGGTGTACTGACCCTGCTTGAGCAGTTCCATCAGACGTGCACCACGGGTCAGCTGCTGCTTGGAAGCGGCATCCAGATCCGAAGCGAACATAGCGAATGCCTGCATGTCGCGGTACTGAGCCAATTCAAGCTTCAAAGTACCGGAGACCTTCTTCATGGCCTTGACCTGTGCCGAACCACCAACGCGGGATACCGAGATACCCACGTCGACAGCTGGACGCTGGTTGGCGTTGAACAGGTCCGACTGCAAGAAGATCTGACCGTCGGTGATCGAGATAACGTTGGTCGGGATGAACGCGCCCACGTCGTTTGCCTTGGTTTCGATGATTGGAAGACCAGTCATCGAACCTGCACCGAGCTCGTCAGAAAGCTTGGCACAACGCTCAAGCAGACGGGAGTGTAGGTAGAAGACGTCGCCTGGGTATGCTTCGCGTCCTGGTGGACGGCGTAGCAACAGCGACACGGCGCGGTAAGCTTCAGCCTGCTTGGACAGATCATCAAAGACGATCAGTACGTGCTTGCCACCGTACATCCAGTGCTGGCCAATGGCCGAGCCTGCGTATGGTGCGAGGTACTTGAAGCCTGCTGGGTCAGATGCTGGGGAAGCCACGATGGTGGTGTATTCCAGTGCACCCTGCTCTTCGAGGGTCTGGCGTACGGCAGCGATGGTCGATGCCTTCTGGCCGATTGCCACGTAGATGCAACGAACCTGCTTGGTCTCGTCACCGGTTGCCCAGTTATCACGCTGGTTCAAGATGGTGTCAACCGCAATGGCGGTCTTACCTGTCTGGCGGTCACCAATGATCAGCTGACGCTGGCCACGGCCGATCGGGATCATGGCGTCGATAGCCTTCAGACCGGTCTGCATTGGTTCGTGAACGCTCTTGCGCTGAGTTACGCCAGGTGCCTGGAGTTCCAGTGCACGGCGGCTTTCAGCCTCGATTGGGCCAAGGTTATCCATTGGCTCGCCCAGTGGGTCAACAACGCGACCCAGGAAACCGTCGCCGACTGGAACCGAAAGGATCTCGCCGGTGCGCTCGACCTTCTGGCCGTCTTCGATGCCGGTGAAGTCACCAAGCACAACGACACCGATTTCACGGGTATCGAGGTTCTGGGCCAAGCCCAGGGTGCCATCTTCGAACTTCAGCAACTCGTTGGCCATGACGGAAGGAAGACCTTCCACCTTGGCGATGCCGTCGCTCGCGGCGACGACGCGTCCCACCTCGGTGCGCTCTGCCTTACCCGGTTCGTAGGAAGATGCGAACTCGTTTAGGGCATTGCGGACGTCGTTGGCATTGATGGTCAAATCGGCCATCTGCAGTCCCTGCTCTCCTAAATTGTGATCCACCCTCAAAAGCGGTGGATCGATGTGAATGAAGTCTGTGTTGGTCCCGGAAAGCCGGAACCTCTGCCAGGAGTAAGCCACCTGGCAAAAGTTCTAGCCAACCAGTGTGCGGCGCAAATGGGCCACACGTGATGCCACGGAAGCGTCGACTACTTCGTCGCCAACCTTTACTACTACTCCACCGATCAACGATGGATCAATAGTGGAGTTGAGCTTTAGCTGACGACCATATAGCTTGTTCAGGCTGGTCTGCAGACGTGAACGCTGAAGTTCCGAAAGCTCTACAGAGCTGGTCACCGAAGCGATCCAACGCTGCTGGCGCTTGGCCACAAGCTCAACAAAACGTTCTGCCAACGTTGCAGGCTTCAAACCACGTGGGTTTGAAACAGCCTGAGCGATCAAAACCTGCGAGGTCTGCGACGCGGTAGGCACAAGCTTCAGCGCAAGAGCGCGCTTAGCTTCAACTGGGGCCTGTGCATCATCCAACGCACGCTGTAGTTCGTGATTACCACGCACTACCTCGATGAAGGAGAACAGATCCTGCTCCAGCTTGTTCAGCCCTGAAGCGCCGTTCTGCTGTTCAGCTACTGCGGTAACCGCGGTAACTGCCAGCGTTTCAAGCGCATCGCTAATGCCGCGTTCCGAGCTCCAGCGGGTTGAAGCCAACTGAGCGAGGGTTTCCTCAGCAGTAGCCGAGACCTTTCCACGCAACAGCTGAGCCAAAAGGCCTGCCTTTTCGGCATCTTCACGGGCTGGATCAGTCAATGCTCGGCGAAGACCGGCATTTGCATCCAGTACTTCCAGGACCGCGAACAGTTCCTTTGGCAGCTCAATAGATGCCAGTGCCAACTTGGGTTCTAAGAACTCCAAGGCCTTTGCCAATGACTCGCTCGATACAGTTGCCATTAGTTCGATGCACCTGCGCTCTGCTGAGTCTCCAGATCATTCAGGAACTGATCAACCACGTGCTGTGCACGGGCATCGTCCTTCAGAGCTTCGTCAACAATCTTGCTTGCAAGCTCGGTGGCCAAAGTGCCCACGTCGTTGCGAAGCGACGACTGAGCAGCAACGCGCTCAGCCTGGATCTGACGCTGAGCCTGCTCGCTGATGCGAGTAGCCTCGTCGGTTGCTTTGGTCTTCAGATCTTCAAGGATCTGAGCGCCTTCGCTGCGAGCTTCCTCGCGGATGCGGTTCGCTTCAGTGCGTGCTTCCAGAAGCTGAGCCTTGTACTGTGCCAAGGTCTCCTCTGCTTCCTTCTGCGCTGCTTCGGCCTTCTCCAGACCACCTTCGATCGCGGTAACGCGATCTTCATAGGCCTGCTCGAACTTCGGAGCAATCACCTTGATGACGATGAACAGGAGCACCGCGAAGCCAACGCCTGTGGCGAGAATTTCCCACGGGTTAGGCAGCAGCGGATTGACCGATTCTTCCGCAGCGAGGATGAAGTCAGTGCTATTCATTCTCACCATTCCTTATCTAATAGTTTCCACTTGTGTGTATGCCTCGCGATAGTGGCGAGGCCACTACAGCCGGGAAGGACTTACTTGATAACGAAGGCGAAAACCAGGCCAAGGATGGCCAGTGCTTCGGCAAGTGCGAAGCCAAGCATTGCGATTGGCTGCAGGATACGCTGTGCTTCAGGCTGACGTGCAACGCCGTTGATGTAAGCAGCGAAGATCAAGCCCACGCCGATAGCCGAACCAATTGCTGCCAGACCGTAACCGATCATGTTCAGGGAGCCGCTCATGCGATTTTTCCTTTCAAGATACCGTGCTTCTTAGCCGGTAGGTTGTGAGGTTTTCCTTGAAGGATCCAAGGAAGAACTTTTGGGATTTAGTAAATAAGAAATGGCCTAGTGGGCGTCAGCTTCAATTGCACCCTGGATGTAGATCGCGGTCAGCAGCGTAAAGACGAACGCCTGCAGAACCATGATCAACAATTCAAGGAAGTACATTGCTACGTAACCGACGATTACCAGAACACCAACACCATTCAGTGCCAGCTGATCCTGGACGACAATCAAGTAACGAGCACCTGAGGCTGCCAGCATCACAATGATATGGCCTGCCAGCATCGTCGCCATCAAACGCAACGAGTGCGTCAGTGGGCGAACAATGAAGTTAGAAATGATTTCCAAAGGCACCAGCAGGATCAGCATCACTGGGCTGACACCTGGTGGGGTGACTGCCAACTTGAAGTAACGGATACCGTGGTTCTTCAGACCTACAGCAATCCAGGTGCCGTAGATAATGATGGCCATTGCGTATGCAGAACCAGCGTGTGAGAACGATGGAAGCTGCAGGAACGGAATCGCACCGAAGAGGTTGTTGAGCAGTACGAAGAAGAAAGTCGCGAACAGCAGCGGAATCCATGGGCGGAAGTTTTTCTCGCCAATGATGTCGCGGCCGATACCGTTACGCACAAAGGCGTAGCCGGATTCAGCGAGGTACTGCATCTTGCCTGGAACCAATTTCGGGTTCTTGATGGCCATGGTGAAGAACCAAGAGATAAGCACAACCGACAAAGCGATCATGAGCATCTGCTTGCCGAAACCAGTGCCGTACTCAGCCGCCCATGGGAAAATTTCCGGGAGGTGGGTATCGTGCACGGTTGGCGGAATGAAGCCGCCTTCTTCGGAGGCCATTGGGAGCGCAAACGCGAACAACGCGCTGTCCTCTCTGCAGTAACGGTCACGGGCAAAAGGCGGTGACTGGCGGAAACTGCCTCTCACCGTGTGAAGAAAAGATCAAACGGGATCTCATCGCAGCTGTTGCCGGAGGCATCAACCTTGATGAGGAGCCATCAGCAAGTTTCCCTGCGACAGCATTAACTATTCAGCCTCACGCTTTTGGGCGCTTAGCTAAAAATGACCCGTAGTAAGCTTATCAAACTCACAGCATCCCCTGAGACATATCGCCTTCGGGAACTCTCTAGTCCTCGTTGTAGATAGCTAGCCGAGCCTTCATGAAGGCTCGCACTTCACCAATCTGCCAGGCAACGAGTGAGATTGCTGCTGCAAGAACGAATCCCTGTCGGTTTACCCACTCGGGCAAACCCAGGTTCAACAACACGAAGGCGATACCAAAAACCTTGATGACATATGCGCCCAAAAACGCGGGCATAGCCCACGTGCGGCGAATTCGTCCCGCTACTTCGGCGATCAGGATGCCAATAGCAAAAAAGCTAATGACAATCACTGCCGCCAATGCGCCCGACTGTGCGTAACGAAGATCGGCGGCCAACCACGAAATCAGGAAAAATGCGGCTGTTGCGATCAACGAATACATCAGTGACAAAGCCAGAATCGGCAACCAGATGGATTTCGGAGCTGACGAAGTACTGATGCGGGCAGAACTAGAAGCCACGACCGCAACCTTTCTTCGTCAAATCCGAGGAACCATCAAGCACCCACGATGCTGATGAAACTTGAAACTTCCGCTCACCCAAAAGAGCGTCCGGAAGAAGATCCATACTGAATTCTACACGAGATAGAAAGACATTGCTCGCGAATTGCTTGGCCAATTGGCCGGGTTAGGCCTTGCGCAATCGTTTGAGTAATGCATTGATTCTGCGCAACACCAATGGCCACCATGTACCAATAGCCGCAGCAAGGAAGAGTACCAAGGCCACAGGGACCACCAGGGCCACTGGGATGAAGGCAATTGCGACCACGGACACAGCAATCACGGCGGCCCAAATATAGAGCAAGATCACTGCCCTGCGCACTGAGTGCCCCTGAGCCAACATGCGGTGATGGATGTGTTTGGAGTCCGGAGAAAAGGGTGAGCGTTTGTTAGCCAACCGGCGCAGTACTGAGAGTACAAGGTCTAGTACTGGTAGGAACACAATAACCATGGGCAAGACCACTGGCATGTACGCCGGGATGTTTCTGAACCGTTGAGCTTCCAGCCCACGCACGTCACCGGTGACCGCAATTGCTGATACCGAGAGGATCAACCCGATGGCTAGTACGCCACTCTCCCCCATGAAGATATTCGCGGGGTTGAAATTATGTGGCAAGAATCCGAGGCAAGCACCCAGGAGCAGTGCACACAACAAGGCGCCAACGTTCGCGTAATCATCCGCGCTGACATGTGTGGCCAGTACATAGGAATAGACGAAGAAGGTGGCAGCGCCAATGGCTGCGAGGCCGGCAGCTAGACCGTCAAGCCCATCGGAGAAGTTGATGGCATTCATGGTCAGTACAATCAAAAATACTGTCAGTACAATCTGTAGCCATTGTGCGTTGATATGCCACGACCCCACAGGCAGAGACTGAATCAGCACACCGTGAGTGGCCATGATGAATCCGACGAAGATCTGGCCTAAGAGTTTGATCCACCAGCGCAGATCAAACATGTCATCTGCCAGTCCAAGAATCAGGATGACAATTAAGGCGTAACTCAGACCTTGAGGTACGTAGCCGCTGAAGACTCCCCTGAAGAAGTGGAAATTACTGGCCAGCCATAACCCCATGGCAAAAGCGGCAATAATTGCCACGCCGCCAAACTTCACGATGGGTACCTGATGCTGATCGCGGTCACGCAACATCTGGTTGTTCGTAAACCTGTGTCCCACTGACCGAACAATCGGAGTCAGCAGGTAGGAAGCGGTGAAGCTAAAGGCGATAAGCAGTAGGTATATTCTCATGCGTCCTGGCCCGGGGCATCCTGTCCCAAGTCGAGCACTTCAGGAACTACAACGCGCAACTCCTCGATGGAAATCGTTCCAGCACGGACAACCTTGAGCTGTTCACCGGTGCAATCGATAATTGTTGACGCTGCTACGTCTTCGCCGGTTTCGCCGCGCGGACCACCATCGAGGTAGACGTCTACCGATTCACCAAGCTGATCCATCGCGGACTCAATATCCAAGGCTGCTGGTTTGCCGGTGCGGTTAGCCGAAGATACGGCCAATGGTCCGGTTTCGCGCAAAAGTTCTAGGGCGGTGTCATCGTTGGGAACACGCAATCCAACAGTTCCGCGGGTCTCCCCAGATCCCAGGTCAGCGAGGGCTGCGCTTGGAGGATCAGGGTCAGTCCGCCAGGCCAAAAAGCCTCAGCAAGTTTGCGGGCAGCATCTGGGATATCGCGAGCCAGCCCATCCATGGTGGCGCTTTGCGCGATCAGTACTGGAGGTGGCATGGTGCGGTTCCGGCCCTTGGCCGCCAACAACATGGCTACTCCCTGAGCGCTGAAGGCGTCAGCGCCAATCCCGTAAACGGTGTCCGTAGGCAAAACGATGCATCGTTTATCGGCCAGGGCAGCTTTAGCTGCTGCGATGCCGTCAGCGTGTTCTTGCTCGTTGCTTACCAAAAATCTTGTGCTCACGGGATCATTCTTTCATGCACTGTGCGTAGTAGGTGGTACTGGTTAGCGGTGTGGTGCGTACCCACAGGTGGCGCGGGCTCGTCCAGTGAGGTCTTCGTGACCGGAAACTTGGGTGAACCCTGCTTCTCTGAGCATCGTCGCCGCCGAGTCTTGCTGCACTTCAGCGTGCTCCATCACAAAATATCCACCGGGACGCAATAGCTTCATGGCCTGCCCTGCCACGGCACGCGGAATCTGCAGACCATCATCGCCTAGACCGTAGAGTGCCATGGCCGGATCATGGTCTCGAACTTCGGCCTCGCGCGGGATAGCGTTAGGCGGAATATACGGCGGATTTGAAACTACCAAATCCATGATGCCTTCCAAGTCCTCAGGAAGCGTGGTGGCATCTTGATGCAGGACGGTAACCTGATGTGGCAGGCAATTAGCTTTGGTGTACTGGATAGCATCATCGGAAAGCTCCACCGCCCAGACCTTGGAGCCGGGCAGTTCACTGGCCAATGCAGCAGCAATCGCTCCTGAGCCGGAGCACAGATCAATGCAATTTGGTGCTTCTAGTGCCTGTTGGACCACAAAATCCAGCCCCAACTGCACGACCGTTTCAGTCTCTGGACGCGGCGTAAATACACCAGGGCCAACTTTGAGCTCCAGGTAGCGGAAATGTGCCACCCCGGTGAGGTGTTGCAATGGGATGCGAGTGCGCCGGGCAGCCACTAGCTGTGTGAACTCTTCGCGGTGGCTAGCTTCAAAGCTATCCCCGCGTAGCTCGCGAAGCTTGAGTTCGGAACGACTAATGCCCAGGACATGGCAAAGCAGTAGGTCGACGTCGACGCCGGGGCTTGGCACCCCGGCGTCGGCCAATGCCGCGATCGCCTTGTGGCGGACGGCAGACAGTTCTTCCAAGACGATGCTTACTCGCCCAGCGCTGCCAAGCGCTCTTCTTCGTCCATCTGGATGCATGATTCGATCACTGGCTGCAGTTCGCCACTCATGACGGCATCCAAGTTGTACGCCTTGTAACCGGTGCGGTGATCAGCAATGCGGTTTTCTGGGTAGTTGTACGTACGGATACGCTCGGAACGATCCATGGTACGGATCTGGCTTGCACGAACTGCCGAGTTTTCGGCGTCGATGATTTCCTGCTGGTGAGCCAGCAAGCGTGAACGAAGCACACGCATGGCCGCTTCACGGTTCTGGATCTGCGACTTTTCGTTCTGCATGGCGACCACAATGCCGGTCGGGATGTGGGTCAGGCGAACCGCGGAGTCGGTGGTATTCACCGACTGGCCACCAGGACCTGAGGAACGGTATACGTCCACCTTCAGGTCGTTCGGGTGAATGTCGACTTCTTCGGGCTCGTCAACCTCGGGCAGGATCAGCACGCCGGCAGCCGACGTGTGGATACGTCCCTGAGATTCGGTCACTGGAACACGCTGCACACGGTGCACACCGCCTTCAAACTTCAGCTGTGCGTAAACACCCTCAGCTGGGTCATTGGACTTGCCCTTGATCGCAACCTGAGCATCTTTGTAACCGCCAAGGTCAGACTCGTTGAAGGAGATCATCTCCACCTTCCAGCCCTTGTTCTCAGCAAAGCGGGTGTACATGCGCAAGAGGTCAGCTGCGAACAGTGCTGCCTCATCACCACCTTCACCACCCTTAACTTCAAGGATCACGTCACGTGCATCGTTAGGGTCACGTGGGATCAGCAGGCGACGAAGCTTTTCTTCCAGCTCCGGAAGAGCTGCCTTGATGGTTTCGACTTCCTCGGCGAACTCTGGATCTTCATCCGCCATTTCCTGCGCAGCTTCCAAATCATCGGTAGCGGTGTGCCAGCGGTTGTAGGCTTCAACGATGCCGTTGAGCTGGGCAGAGCGGCGTCCGAGCTTGCGGGCCAGCGACTGGTCGGCGTACACCGCCGGATCCGAGAGCTGCGCCTGAATCTGGGCATGCTCTTCTAGTAGCGTCTTGACGGATTCGAACATGGTGATGTGCTTTCCTTGTCGGCGGTGCCCGCACAATCAGGCTCTTTTCGGGCCTGCGGGCTGCTGAGATTAAATTCTAGTGGGTTAAACGGTCACTACGCGCCGATGGCGTCCAGCCAGCTGCCCGGGTGGGGCAAACTGGCTGGACGCCATGGCGAGTAGGGCAACTAATCCTTGTTTGGGGTGGTCTTGTTGACCAGCATCAAGAATTCAGCGTTGGATTCGGTTTCGCGAATCTTTCCGGTCAGCACTTCCAGAGCCTGCTGTGGATCGATGCCCGAAAGCATACGACGCAGACGCCACATGATGCGTACCTCTTCGGCACTCATCAGCTGCTCTTCACGGCGGGTGGAGGATGCATTGACGTCCACCGCTGGGAAGATGCGCTTCTCGGCCAGCTGGCGTGAGAGGCGAAGCTCCATGTTGCCGGTGCCCTTGAATTCCTCGAAGATGACCTCGTCCATCTTGGACCCGGTCTCCACCAGTGCGGTGGCAAGGATGGTCAGCGAGCCACCGTTTTCGATGTTGCGAGCAGCACCGAAGAAACGCTTTGGTGGGTACAGTGCAGCCGAGTCGACACCACCGGAGAGGATACGGCCCGAGGCTGGAGCAGCCAGGTTGTAAGCACGGCCCAGACGGGTCATCGAGTCAAGCAGAACCACAACATCCATGCCCATTTCCACCAGGCGCTTAGCGCGCTCGATGGCTAGTTCAGCCACGGTGGTGTGGTCATCAGCTGGGCGGTCGAAGGTCGAAGCAATAACTTCGCCCTTGACGGTGCGCTGCATGTCGGTGACTTCTTCGGGACGTTCATCAACCAGCACCATCATCAGGTGTACTTCTGGGTTGTTGATGGTGATCGCGTTGGCGATCGCCTGAAGGATCAGGGTCTTACCGGCCTTTGGAGGCGATACGATCAGGCCACGCTGGCCCTTACCGATCGGGGCAACCAGATCGATAACACGTGGGCCGACCAGCTTTGGATCGGTTTCCAGGCGCAGGCGCTCGGTTGGGTACAGCGGAACGAGCTTGTTGAACTCAACACGTTCGCGGTTATCTTCTGGCTTCTTGCCGTTGACGCTGGTCAGCTGCACCAGTGCGTTGAACTTTTGGCGTGGGTTAGGGGTCTCGCCCTCGCGTGGCTGGCGGATCGCACCAACAATGGCGTCACCCTTGCGCAGGTTGTACTTCTTGACCTGGCCCAAGGTGACGTACACGTCGTTTGGACCTGGCAGGTAGCCGGAGGTGCGAACAAATGCGTAGTTCTCCAGCACGTCCAAGATACCGGCGATTGGCAACACAACATCGTCTTCGCTCAGCTGTGGCTCGTCTTCATCACGACGGTTGCGACGGTTGCGGTTGTTGCGATCGTTGTTGCGCTCGTTGCGGTCATTGTTGCGCTCGCGACGGTTGCTGCGATCATTACGATCGTTGTTGCGCTCACGACGGTTGCTGCGATCATTACGATCGTTGCTGCGTTCATCGGATTCGTTCTCTGACGCTTCGTTGCGCTCGTTACGATCGTTACGGTCGTTGTTGCGCTCATTGCGCTCGCCACGATCGTTATTGCGCTCGTTGCGGTCATTGTTGCGCTCGCGGCGATTGCCACGTTCACGACGCTCTTCGCGTGCTTCGCCGTTGGACTCAGACTCGCTGACTTCGTTGCGCTCGTTACGATCATTGTTGCGATCGTTGTTGCGCTCGCGGCGGTTGCCACGTTCACGACGCTCTTCGCGTGCTTCGCCGTTGGCCTCAGCCTCGTTGGCCTCGCCACGCTCAGTGCGCTCGCCACGGTCGTTGTTACGCTCACGACGGTTGTTGCGGTCACGACGGTTGTTATTGCGTTCGCGACGCTCTTCGCGTGGCTCAGCGTTGTTATCAGTAGCTTCGGTCTGTGGCTCAGCGTTCTGAGCTGCAGGCTGTTCAGCGTTGACTTCAGCCTTGGCCCTCGAGTTGCGGCGCTGGCGTGGTGCCTTCTGCTCAACTGGTGCGGCTTCAGTTTCAACTGTTGCTGCAGGTGCAGGTGCTTCAGTCTGCTCCTGCGCAACTGGAGCCTTGCCCGAGTCGGTCACTCGACGCGATGGGCGACGGGTGCGTGCAGGCTTCTGTCCTGCGGTCGAGTCGTTCGCTGCTTCGGTAGCTGGCTGCGCCTGTGGTGCAACTTCAGCTTCTGCTGCCGGTGCGTTTTTGGTGCACGGCGCGAGCGCGCCTTGGTTTCGGTTGGCTGCTGTTCGGCAGCTGGTGCTGCTTCGCTCTTAGCTGCCTTTGCTTCCTTCGCGGCGACAGATCCGCCACGCTGATGCTCGCCGATAGCCTTTACCAGGTCAGCTTTGCGCATTCGCGATCCGCCGGTAATTCCCAGCTGCGAAGCCAGCTGCTGAAGCTGGGTCATCTTCAAAGAGGCCAGACCGGCACTCTTGTTTTCGGAAGTCTTGGTGTCCACGCCTTCGTTGAGGCTCGTGGTTTCGGTCACGAAAGTTCCTTCTGACTCGTAGGATGGGCCGCTTCAAGGCAGGCCCACTATGCCGTTAATGTTTTGCCTTAGCCGAAGATTTCATGGCTAGTGCGCATTCCACCGAGCGAGCCCAAAAAGCAGGTCACTAAACTGCGGTGGAATATATAAGGAGACTGATATCTCGACGGCACGAGGCTGTGCATGAATGTGGGATATCAAAGTTGCTGCGACGGCAGGAAGAACCGGAACGACTGGACGGAGAAAGTAGGGTTCAAGAACCGAACCATTCCGTATCAACACTGGCCAATGGGATTTGAACCGGGTAACTACCCAACAATCCGGCCTGCCATAGTGTTACAGCACTTCTACTGTAACACCGTTGTTAGCCAGCGCAGGAACTTCAGCACGCCACGACACTGTAGATTCCGCAGAAAACTCTTCAATCTTGGCCAAGACTTGGGCCACCTGCTCTTCGCCCGCGACCAAGGTCAAAACCGTTGGGCCTGCCCCGGAAACCACAGCGGCCAGTCCTGCCTCACGCAATGAAGCGATCAAGGACGCACTTTCGGGCATAGCTACAGCACGGTAATCCTGGTGCAGATAGTCCTTGGTGCCTGCCAGCAAGACCGATGGATCGTTGCTGAGAGCATGAATAAGTAGGGCTGCACTGGCGCTATTGGCGGCCGCAATACTGTGATCAACCTGCGCTGGTAGTGCTCCACGCGCTACCTCGGTTGATAGCCCGTTGGAAGGAATGGCCAGTACAGCACGCAGCTGTGATTGCAACGGCACCTGAACCGAAGCAAAGCTACCGTCTGGTTGCGTTGATGAAATGCTCAGGCCACCGTAGACCGCCGGCGCTACGTTGTCTGGATGCCCCTCCCAGGCTGCCGCGGCTTGGAAAATTGCTTCGGTGCCACCGCGTGATTCTTCAGGCAGCAACGCATCGGCTGCTGCGTACGCGGCAACAATGGCTGCCGCGGAGGAACCCATACCGCGTGCGTGAGGAATATTGTTCTCTGCCTCGAGGTGAACACCAACCGGTTCAAAACCGGCACGGCTCCAGTAGCGGTGCATCTCCTTGATGATCAGATGTGATTCATCTTTGGGAAGATCCTCGGCACCTTCCCCGGTGATCTCAACGCAGCTCGTCGACGCAGTGCGCACCACAAGCCGGTCCCGGTATTCCAAAGCCAAGCCGAGGGAATCGAAGCCTGGGCCAAGGTTGGCGGAAGTGGCTGGTGGGCAAACAATTACGTGCTGGCCCAAGGCGATCTGCTGCGTCATAGTTCCTTCAGTTTCAGAACAGGAAATGTGAAAAATGGACAATGGCCCGTCACGGTTGACCTAACTCCCCTACGGGAACTTGCCAAGGCGCGACGGGCCATATTCAGCCGGCGAAATCCGGCAGAGGTTCTAGGCCAGGCCCAGTGCGCCGGCTACCTCGACAACGTCGAAGCCGACCTTCTTTGGGGTGACTGCTGAACCATCGGCCTGCTTCAAGGCCCAGTCTGGGTCCTTGAGTCCGTGTCCGGTGACGGTGATGACAATCTTCTTGCCGGTTGGCACATTGCCAGCAGCGTGGTGCTTCAGCAGACCGGCAACACCGGCAGCCGAAGCAGGCTCCACAAAAACGCCTTCACGGCTCGAAAGCCAACGGTGCGCTTCTAGGATCTGCTCGTCAGAGACCGAATCGATCTGTCCGCCGGACTCGTCCCGCGCTGCTTCAGCCTGTTCCCATGATGCTGGGTTACCAATGCGGATAGCGGTAGCGATGGTGTCTGGTTCGGTGATTGGGTGACCTGCAACGATTGGCGCCGCGCCTTCAGCCTGGAAGCCCCACATGATTGGAGTTTTGGTGGACACTGGTTCCAAAACCTTGCCGGCTTCATTGGTCCACTCGGAGGAGTACTCCTTGTAGCCCTTCCAGTACGCGGTGATGTTACCGGCGTTGCCAACTGGCAGCATGTGGTAATCCGGTGCGTCACCCAAGAAGTCAACCACTTCAAAGGCGCCGGTCTTCTGACCCTGAATACGGGCAGGGTTCACGGAGTTCACCAAGAAGACTGGGTAGTTTTCGCTCAGTTTGCGAGCAACCTCAAGGCAGTTATCAAAGTTGCCATCAATCTGAATGATGTCAGCACCGTGAGCGATAGCCTGGGACATCTTGCCCATGGAGATCTTGCCGTCCGGAACAAGCACCGCACACTTCAGGCCAGCCTGAGTTGCGTAGGCGGCAGCTGAAGCCGAGGTGTTACCGGTCGAAGCGCAAACCACAGCCTTGGCACCGGCGGCTACCGCGGCGGTCATTGCCATGGTCATGCCGCGGTCCTTGAAGGAGCCGGTTGGGTTCATGCCTTCAACCTTGAGGTACACATCGTTGCCGGTGTGTGCCGAAAGGGCCGGGGCGTAAACCAACGGGGTTCCACCCTCGCCCAAGGTGATGACCTTGGTGTTTTCGTCTACTGGTAAACGGTCGGCATATTCGCGGATTACTCCGCGCCACTGGTGAGCCACGTTAGTTTCCTTCAACTCGCATAACGGATAGAACTGAATGCACAGCGTCCAAGGCTTCGAGGGCCTCAACGGTGCTGGACAGGGCCGATTCGGTGCCCTGGTGGGTGAGGATACGCAACTGCGCACCAGAATCTGCGTCACCTTGTTGGCTCATCGATTCAATCGAGACCCCATGCTCACCAAAAACGGTGGCAATGGAAGCGAGCACACCGGACTGGTCCTTAACCGACAGGCCAATCCAGTAGCGGGTGGTGATCGCATCAAAGTCGAGCATCCGTGGGCTGCGCTGGATCGAACCATTGGGCAGTGGTGCACCGGCGGCGATCTGTCGAGCCACAGCGACCACGTCGCCCATCACGGCGCTGGCGGTGGCGTTGCCACCGGCACCGGCGCCGTAGAACATGAGGTCGCCAGCGTTTTCTGCTTCAACAAAAACGGCGTTGAAGGCACCGTGCACTGTTGCCAGTGGGTGCGAACGACGAATCAATGCTGGGTATACGCGCACCGAGATGCCCGCTTCACTCTGCTCAGCGATAGCCAGAAGCTTGATGACGTAGCCGGCCTCGGCGGCTGCTGCTACATCTTCTGCGCTGACCTCGGTGATACCTTCGGTAGAAACCTGTTCCGAAGAGACAGTGGTGTGGAAAGCCAATGAAGCCAAGATCGCAGCCTTCGCGGCAGCGTCGTGTCCGCCGACGTCGGCAGTTGGATCGGCTTCGGCGTAACCCAAATCTTGGGCCTGCTTCAATACGTCGTCAAAAGCCGCACCGGTGGTATCCATGGCGTCCAAGATGAAGTTGGTGGTGCCGTTGACGATACCCATCACCTTGGTGATGTGATCTCCAGCCAGCGAATCAGCGATCGGGCGAAGGATCGGGATGGCACCGGCCACTGCCGCCTCGTAGCGCAACTGCGCTCCGGACTGTGCAGCAACTTCATTAAGATCTGCACCCTTAAGCGCAATCAGTGCCTTGTTGCCGGTGATTACGCTGGCACCCTTGGACAGGGCGGCAGCGATGTACTGGCCGGCTGGGTCCAAGCCACCGAGTAGTTCGATGACCACATCGGCCTTTTCGATCAACGCGAGTGCATCCGTGGTGAAAAGCTCCTTGGGCAAGTCCACGTCGCGCTTGGTATCAAGGTTCCGCACGGCAATGCCGATCAGCTGCAGACCAGCACCCGAACGGGATGCCAATTCATTCGCGTCTTCCAGCAGGATTCGGGCCACTTGGGCTCCGACCGTACCGCAACCCAGCAGGGCTACCTTCAGGTTCTTTTCGCCGCTCAATTAAACTCCCATGTCGCGGGCTAGCAAGTCGTCTTCGGTTTCCCTGCGTACGATCAAACGGGCTTGGCCATCGCGTACAGCTACCACCGCTGGGCGGGTGAGGTAGTTGTAGTTGCTCGACAGGGCCCAGCAGTATGCGCCGGTGGCCGGAATCGCGAGCAAGTCGCCAGCCGCCACGTCGTCGGGCAGGTAAACGTCCTTCACGACTATGTCACCTGACTCGCAATGTTTCCCAACTACACGAGAAATAATTGCGTCGCTTTGCGTCATACGACTGGCCAGAACGGCGGTGTATTGCGCGTCGTAGAGCACCGGACGAGGGTTATCGCTCATCCCACCATCAACGGCAATGTAACGGCGCGGGTGCAGGGTGCCGGCTTCGTCTTCAACCTGAACATCTTTGAGCACACCGGTCTCGTACAGGGTGAAAGTGGTCGGACCGACAATGGCGCGGCCTGGCTCAATGGAGATGCGAGGGCAAGCCATATCCAATTGCGCGCAGGTAGCCGAAACAACTTCGGCCATCTGGCCGGCAAGCTTCGCCGGGGTGGAGGGGTGATCCTCGGAGGTGTAGGCAATGCCGTAGCCACCACCCAAGTCCAGTTCAGGCAGCTCAACGCCGTGAAGTTCACGAACCTTTGCAAGCAGACCCAGCATGGTGCGAGCCACCATGGCAAAACCGTCGGCTTCAAAGATTTGTGAACCAATGTGAGCGTGCAAGCCCAAGAGGTTCACATTCTTCGCTTCAATAGCGCGGGCTACCGCACGCAAAGCCGGTGAGGTGCCAGTGGCATCGGGAAGAATGGACAAGCCAAACTTCTGGTCCTCGTGCGCGGTGGCAATGGCTTCATGAGTTGATGCGTGAACACCAGGGGTAATACGCAGCATCACTTCTGCGGTCAGGCTTAAAGAATCAGCCAAGGAGATCACACGTTCCAGCTCATCAAGTGAGTCGATAACAATGCGGCCAACACCCATTTCAAGGCCGCGGATGATCTCGGCCTTGGACTTGTTGTTTCCGTGCAGCGAGAGATTCTCTGCCGGAACGTTAGCTGCCTTAGCTACTGCCAGCTCTCCGCCGGAGCAGGTATCTAGGCGCAGACCCTCGTCGGTAACCCAGCGGGCTACCTCGGTGCAGACAAAAGCTTTGCCGGCGTAGTAAACATCTACTCCCCCGCACAAGTCCTTAAACGCTTCATCAAAAGCGGTCTTGAACCCGCGGGCTCGGGCGCGGAAGTCATTCTCGTCAAGCACAAACAGTGGCGTGCCAAATTCTTCGGCGAGAGCACTGACCCGAAGGCCCTGGACGGACAGTTCGCCGTCAGCCTCGCGGGAAACCCCCGAAGCCCATTCGATCTCGCGTAGTGCGTTAATGTTTTCGGGGAATTGCAGCCATTGCGGGGCTAGCGGCGATACAGCCATACCAGTTACATCCTCTCTGGGGCAGAAACGCCCAGCAGTTCCAATCCATTTGCCAAGACGGTGGTGGCAGCGTCGTTCAGCCACAGGCGGGTGCTGTGCACTGCTGAGATCGTTTCGTCTTCACCAACCGGGGTGATACGGGTTGCGGCGTACCACGAGTGGTATGCACCGGCTACCTGCTCCAGGTAACGGGCAATGCGGTGTGGTTCGCGGAATTCTGCAGCACCAGCCACGACCGATGGGAACTGTCCGAGTACGGCCAGCAGTTCGTTTTCGGTCGGATCGGTCAGCAGGGTTGCTTCAAAGTCATCACGGGTAATGCCCTTGGCTACAGCGTTACGGGCTGCGGCAGCCGAACGTGCGTGAGCATACTGAACGTAGAAGACCGGGTTGTCGTTGGTGTTCTTTCGCAGCTGCTCTGGATCCAAGGCAATTGGAGAATCGGCTGGGAAACGAGCCAGCGAGTAACGCAGTGCGTCAGCACCGATCCAGTTGATCAGATCGCGCAGCTCAATGATGTTGCCAGCACGCTTGGACAGCTTGGCACCGTTGACGCTGATCAGCTGACCGATCAACACCTCGATATTCTTTTCCTTGTCATCTCCTGCGCAGGCAGCGATGGCCTTCAGTCGATTAACGTAACCGTGGTGGTCGGCACCGAGCAGGTAGATCTTTTCTTCGAAGCCGCGGTCCTTCTTGGACAGGTAGTACGCGGCGTCGGCAGCAAAGTAGGTTGGTTCGCCGTTGGCACGGATCAGCACACGATCCTTGTCGTCACCAAAATCGGTGGTGCGTAGCCAGACTGCGCCTTCCTGATCAAAGATATGACCCTGTTCGCGTAGGCGAGCCACGGCGTCAGCCACAGCACCGCCCTCATGCAAAGCGGTCTCTGAGAAGAACACGTCGAAGGTGACACCGAAGTCAGCAAGGGTCGCCTTGATATCAACCAACTGTGCTTTGTACGAAGCTTCGCGCAGGGCAGGAATGGCTTCTGCTTCTTCCAGCTTGCCAAGCTCAGGGTTCTCAGCGAGTACTACGTCGCCGAGTTCCTTGATGTATTCACCTGGGTAACCGCCCTCAGGTACGGGCAGGCCGTGGATGCGGTTGTATACGGAGCGGGCAAAGACGTTCATCTGGTTGCCGGCGTCGTTGATGTAGTACTCGGTGGTGACCGTTGCGCCAGAGGCACGCAGGACGCGCGAGATGGCATCGCCCAGTGCGGCCCAACGGGTGTGGCCAATGTGTAGGGGTCCGGTTGGGTTCGCGGAAACGAACTCCATGTTGACCACGTGGCCGGCCAGGGCTTGGTTGTGACCGTAGGCAGCGCCGGCATCAACGATGCTGCGGGCTAGCTCACCGGCTGCGCCGGCTTCTAGGGTGATGTTGAGGAAGCCTGGACCAGCGATGTCGACTGCGTCGACTCCTGGAACCTCTGCGAGTCGTCGGGCAAGGAGCTGCGCGAAGTCGCGGGGTGCCATTCCGGCTTTTTTGCCCAGCTGCAGCGCGATGTTGGTTGCCCAGTCACCGTGCTCACGGCTCTTTGGACGGTCAACACGTACGGTCTCTGGCACCTCAACGGAGATATCACCAGCGGCTACGGCTTCGGTGAGGCATGCGGATATTGCTGCGGAGAGTTCTTCAGGAGTCACCGTTCAAGAATACCGGTAATTGCCCTAAATAATGATCATTCATGACTCCCCCGGACTGTGAGACTGAGCAGTCCCGGTGACTTTTGCACCACATTCTTGAGTGCTTTCTCCAATTGCGCAGATCAGCGCACCACCTGATAGTATTTTTTCTGTTGCTCAGCAACCCGCCTCTGTAGCTCAGTGGATAGAGCGTCTGCCTCCGGAGCAGAAGGTCGAAGGTTCGATTCCTTTCAGGGGCACCAGCAAATTGCAGGATCTGGAATTCCAGACCTGCAATTTTTTTGTTTAAATGTTGCCGATAACTATGGCGAAGATTTACTTGTCACTGGCGTCTATGTCTTGCTTAGTGATTATCTTGGCTCATGACCGAATCCACGAGTGCTCACCCTAACGAACCGCATCAGAAAAACTTTGCTGAACGTCTCAACTGGTTGCGCGCCGGCGTGCTTGGCGCCAATGATGGCATTGTTTCAGTAGCGGCCACGGTAGTAGGCGTCGCGGGTGTCACCAACCAATCGGCACCCATTTTTACTGCCGGCATGGCTGCCGTCATTGGTGGCGCGATATCCATGGCGCTAGGTGAATACGTATCGGTCAGTAGTCAGCGCGACTCACAGCACGCACTCATTGAAAAAGAACGCCAAGAACTTGCCGATGATCCGCAAGCAGAGCTTATTGAGCTTGCTGGGATTTACCAGTCGAAAGGGCTGAGCCAAGAGACTGCACTGCAGGTGGCCAATGAACTCACTGAACACGATGCGTTAGCAGCACACTTGTCGGCAGAGCTGAATATCGATGAAGAAGAAGTCGTCAATCCTTGGCATGCTGCTTATGCCTCTGCCGCTGCCTTTGTTATCGGCGCGATCCTACCCATGCTGGCCATCATGCTGCCGCCGGATTCGGTGCGCATTCCGATAACCTTCGCCGCGGTGCTCATTTCTCTTGCGCTGACCGGGACACTCGGCGCCTACATCGGTGGAAGTTCCAAACGTGTCGCGGCGCTTCGCTTGGTGATTGGTGGTGCGCTCGCTTTGGCGGCGACGTTCTTCATCGGCACCCTGCTTGGATCCAGCGGAATCTTTTAGTGCATTGTCCTAGATAGCCACTTGCCTAATCTGCGCTCTGCTTGCACTGACAAAGATGGAACACGTACCTCAGTAAGCTAAGACTATGGATGCCAAAAGTCCGTCAATAACTTTCGCAGTAGTGAAGCCTGAAGATCAAAAGTCTGTTGCCCAGGCTGCAATCATCTGGGCTCGCGCTGCCGCCCAGCGCGATCACCAGCCACTGCCCAAAGATGGCGCGCAAGCTCTCGCTGGCGTCCAACGTCGTTTAGCCCTTCCTAGCTCCCGGCTCGTCTTGGCTACGCTCGCTGATGAGCCTGCAGGTTTTACCCTCTGCGCTCCGCACGATGACTATCTGGAAATTTACTATGTCGCAGTCTCGCCAGAATTCTGGGGCCGTGGCGTTGCACGTCAGATGTTGGATGAAGTAGACCGCTACGCGCTGAGCGCAGGCTTCCACCACATCCGTTTATGGGTCATAGCCGAGAATTCCCGCGCCATGCAGGTTTATCTGTCTTGCGGCTACCAGCAGACAGGCCAAGAACTCGTTGATCAGAGTTCGGGACGCGTCGAGTGCCTATTGGAGAAAACTTCGACTTAAACCAGTTCAGGCTCCGCCAACCATTAGGATATGCGGAGCCTGAACTGTTGTTCTCAGTTTTTATTGCAGCATGGTGCGATCATCGAGCTGAGCGCCCTTGATCTTTTCAAATTCACCGAGCAATCCCTTAACAGTCATTTGCGACTTTTCTTCTTGATTCAAGTCCAAGATGATCTGCCCGTCATGCATCATGATCAGTCGTGTTCCCAATTGCAGTGCTTGTTCCATGTTGTGTGTGACCATCAGCGTCGTCAGCTGATGCCGTTCAACGATTTCCTTGGTCAAGCGAGATACAAGAGCTGCACGCTGCGGGTCAAGCGCTGCGGTGTGCTCATCCAGCAACAGGATCTTTGGCTTTGAGAACGTAGCCATCAACAGGCTCAATGCCTGACGCTGACCTCCCGAGAGCAATCCAACCTTGGTCTTCAGGCGATTCTCGAGGCCTAGTTCCAGGCTCTTGAGTTCCTCGACAAATAGCTCACGTCGCTTGGCTCCAACGCCCAAACCCAATCCGCGGAAACGGCCACGGGCGTAGGCCAAGGCCATATTCTCTTCAATGGTCATGGCTGGAGCAGTGCCAGCCATTGGATCTTGGAATACGCGGCCGATGTACTTTGCTCGACTGTAGTCCGCTAGCTTGGTGACGTTCTTTCCGGCGATGCTCACCGAGCCTGCGTCCGGCTGAAGTTTGCCGGCCACCATATTGAGCACTGTAGATTTGCCTGCGCCGTTGGAACCAATGACGGTGACAAATTCGCCGTCGGTCAGTTCCAGATTGATGTTGCGCAGAGCTTTACGTTCATTGACGGTTCCGGGGAAGAACGTACGCGATAGGTTCTGGATATTAAGCATTGGTGCGAACCTCTTCCTTGCCAGTCACGGTAGCCGGCGAGCGCTTGAAGGTCTTCACTATTTTCTGGAACCCCTTCCATTTAGGCAGCAACAACGCCACGACAACGAGCACTGCTGAAATCAGCTTCATGTCGTTGACTTCCAGGCCCGCAGACAAAGCCAGCTGAATCACCAGACGGTAAATCACTGCGCCGAATACGACTGCCAATGCAGCCAGCCAGATGTAACGCTGGGTGAAAATCGCTTGGCCAACGATGACCGAAGCCAAGCCAATCAGAATCAAACCGATACCCATGCCTACGTCAGCGAAGCCCTGGTACTGAGCAATCACCGCACCGGAAAGCGCCACAAGGCCGTTGGAAAGGGCAAGGCCCAGAATCTTCTGATTATCGGTACTGACACCGAAGGAACGAATCATTTCCTGATTATCGCCGGTGGCACGCATGGCCATTCCCACTTCGGTGTGCAGGAACCACACAATGGCAGCAACAAATACAAGACAGAGAACGAAGAGAATCGCAATCGATGTCCCAGTACCCAATAATCCCGCTTTGCGCAGGGGCTAAACAGAGTTTCTTCACCAAGCAACGGTGTATTTGCTTTACCCATGATGCGTAAGTTGATGGAATACAAAGCAATCATGGTCAAAATACCGGCCAACAAGCCGTCAATTTTTCCCTTGGTATGCAGTAGACCTGTGATGGTGCCGGCAACTAGGCCAGCGATAAAGGCCAGTGCCGTAGCGAGCCACGGGTTCACGCCGCTGACAATGCTCACCGAGGCGACAGAGGCTCCGGTGGTGAAGCTACCGTCGACTGTCAGGTCTGGAAAATCTAGGATACGGAAGGTCAGATACACGCCGAGCGCCATGATGGCGTAAATCAGGCCGAGTTCAACCGCTGTGATCATGTGGGGATCCTTGAGTTGTATTGTCACGACGAAAGGCGAGGCATCAGATCATGCGCCTCGCCTTACGTCGCTTGTGATGCAGGGTTTAGTAGACTTCGACGGCCTTTGACTTCATGTCCTCGGAGAATTCGATGCCGGAGTTCTTTGCGGCTTTCTCATTGAGGTACAGGTCAACCTTTGAGATGGTCTCTACCGGCAGGCTTGCTGGTTCGGCTTCGCCCTTGAGTACTTTGACCGCCATGGCAGCGGTCTGCTCGCCGAGCTTCTCGTAGTTAATGCCGTAGGTTGCGGTAGCACCACGCTTAACCGAGTCGCCGTCAGCGGCAATAACTGGAATCTTCTTCTTGTCAGCGGTCTGGATCAGACCTTCAAGTGCAGAAACCACAGCGTTGTCGGTCGGAACGTAGTAAGCGTCTACGTCCAACGATCCTGCTGCCTGCTGTACTTCACTGGAAGTTGAAATCGCAGACTTTTCGATGGTCAGGCCCAAATCTTTAGCAGCTTCTTCAGCCAGCTTGACCTGAACTTCCGAGTTCACTTCGCCCGAGGAGTAAACGATGCCGACCTTCTTAGCATCTGGTTTCAGTTCCTTGAGCAAAGCAAGCTGCTCATCAACCGGGTTCAAGTCCGAGGTGCCGGTGACATTGGCACCTGGTGCTTCATTGGATCCGACGAGCTTCGCGCTCACAGGGTCAGTGACAGCTGAGAACAGAACTGGAACCTTGGTGATGGTCTGGGCTACTGCCTGGGCTGACGGGGTGGCAACTGCCAACACCAAGTCAATATCCGAGTCCGCAGCAAGCTTGCCAGCAATCGAGGTATTGGTAGCCTGATCAGCTTCCGCGTTGTTCTCGTCGTAGGAGATCTTGTCACCGGTGTACCCGGCGCTCTCCATGCCCTTTTTGAATCCGGTGACGACAGCATCCAAGGATGGGTGCGTAACGTACTGTGCGATGCCGATCTTTACTGGCTCGTCACTTGCAGCCTTGTCGCTCGATCCATTGCTACCGCCGCAAGCGGTCAACGCGAGTGCGCTAGCTGCAGCTACTGCTGCAAATTTCATAGCTGTGAAGCTCTTCATTGAAATCCCCTTCAAAGTCCCCATAGTGCGAGTGATGTCATCAATGCAGTTGGTAGTTGGGCTGCAAGACCACTTGTGAAATGCATCCGGGAACCGTCCCAACACCACGTCGATGATTACCCTAGATCTTACATGTGAACGACCTCACTTTAGTCACCGGATAGGGCCATCGAGAGACGTTTTAATCTTGATATTGAACTTTATGGGCACAATTTCCGAGTAGTGAGACGAAATTGGTACGTTTTGTATTTTGTCTCCACAAGATGTCGACGTTTGCCTAGACGGACAGAAAATTTGACTAACCTCTTTCACACATCCTTGGACCGGATTAGGCCACAAATTTCGCCCTCGGCTCGGCGGCAAGTGGATTGGGCGCTACGCGAATAGAATAGAAACATCATGGCGCTTAGCATTACGTATCCAGAAGCCCTCCCGGTCTCAGCCCGTCGCGCAGACATCCTCAAAGCAGTGCGCGAAAATCAGGTGGTAGTGATAGCCGGTGAAACCGGTTCAGGAAAAACCACCCAGCTACCCAAGATGCTCATTGAACTCGGCCTGGCCGAAAAGGGCATGATTGGGCACACCCAGCCTCGTCGTCTTGCCGCGCGCACCGTGGCTGAACGAATTGCCGAGGAAATGGGAACCGAAATTGGTGACGAGGTCGGTTTCCATGTGCGCTTCACCGGTGAGGTCTCGCGCAATACCAAGCTAAAAGTCATGACCGATGGTATTCTGCTTGCCGAAATTCAGCGCGACCGTTTGCTGAAAAAATACTCTGCGATCATCATCGATGAGGCTCACGAGCGCAGCCTGAATATTGACTTCCTGCTTGGTTACCTCAAGCAGATCATGCCAAAGCGCCCTGATCTGAAGATCATCATCACCTCGGCTACGATCGACCCTCAACGTTTTGCCGAGCACTTTGGTAAGACGTTACCCTCGGGCGAGATTGAACCAGCACCGATTCTGGAAGTCTCCGGACGTACCTTCCCCGTTGAACTGCGCTACCGCCCATTGCAGGCTGAAGCAGCCCTTGACGATGAGTCAGATGATGAAAATTCATTAGAGGAAGAACGCGATCCCCTCGATGCAGTCACCGATGCGGTTAAGGAACTAAGCCGAGAAGCACCAGGCGACATCCTGATCTTCTTCTCCGGTGAACGAGAAATTCGCGATGCGGCTGAGGCGTTGCGAGCAATGGTCACCGCCAATAAGCGCCTGCCTCGTTATGAAGTATTGCCGCTTTTTGCTCGCCTCTCACTTGCTGAGCAGCACCGAGTCTTCCACCCGGGCAGTGCACCACGCCTGATCTTGGCTACCAACGTGGCTGAAACTTCACTCACCGTGCCAGGCATCAAGTACGTGATCGATACTGGCACCGCCCGCATCTCGCGATACTCTCATCGCACCAAGGTGCAACGTCTACCTATCGAACGCGTTTCACAGGCCAGCGCCAATCAGCGTTCGGGCCGTTGTGGTCGTGTCTCCGAGGGCATCGCCATCCGCCTGTACGCGGAATCAGACTTCGAGGCTCGCCCCGAGTTCACTGACCCAGAAATCCTGCGTACCAACCTAGCTAGCGTCATTTTGCAGATGATTTCCATGGGCGTAGTTGCGTCAGCCACCGAGGTGGGAAAGTTCCCCTTCGTTCAGCCTCCCGAAGCAAAGGCCATCACCGATGGTGTGAACCTGCTGCGCGAACTTGGTGCGTTGGAATCCAACAAGTCCGCCAAGCTCACCCCGATTGGTCGCAAGCTGTCCCAGCTGCCACTAGACGTACGTCTGGGACGAATGATCGTCGAGTCTGCGGACCGCGCAGTGGCTAAGGAAGTCATGGTGCTCGCCGCAGGTCTGAGCATCCAGGACCCACGAGAGCGTCCAAGTGAAGATACCGGCATGCGCGAAAGAGCTGCCGAGCTACACAAACGATTCACCGATGAGAAGTCTGACTTCATTGCCTTGCTTAATCTCTGGGCATACCTGCAAGAACAGCAGAAGGAACTCTCTTCCTCGGCCTTCCGCCGCATGTGCAAGACAGAGCACATCAACTACCTGCGCGTGCGTGAATGGCAAGACTTGTTCACACAGTTGCGTCAGCTTGCTAAGCCGTTGGGCATCACCGTAGCGGCTGCCCCGATTGACCCGGCTGCCAACGAAGACCAAGTTCACAAGTCACTACTGGCTGGTTTGCTTGGACATATCGGTATGTACGATGAGCGCAAACGAGATTATCTCGGTGCGCGTGGCACTCGCTTTGCCATCTTCCCTGGCTCCGGACTTTTAAGAAGTCGCCAACCTGGGTCATGTCCGCCGAGCTCGTGGAGACCTCACGCCTATGGGCGCGAATGAACGCAGCCATCTCCTCCGAATGGGTGGAAGAACTCGCGCCGCATCTGCTTAAGCGAACGCACTCGGAACCGCATTGGTCTAAGCGCACCGGCTCTGTCATGGGATATGAAAAGGTCACGCTCTTTGGCCTGCCAATCATCCCCCGCCGTCAGTTCCACTACTGGCGGGTTGACCCGATTCTGGCGCGCGAACTATTTATTCGTCACGCGCTGGTTGAGGGAGATTGGCGTACCCACCATAAGTTCTTTGCCAAGAACCGGGCTCTGCTTGAAGAAGTTGAAGAGCTTGAGACACGTATGCGCCGTCATGATCTGCGCATCTCTGATGAAGATCTATTCACTTTCTATGATGCGCGGGTGGGCTCCGAAGTTTATTCTGAGCGTCATTTTGACCGTTGGTGGAAAAATGCACGGGCAACTGACCCAACGCTTTTGGACTTTGACCCCGAAGCTTTGTTGGCCGACGGTGAAGAACTCGATGAAAGTAACTTCCCCACCACGTGGCAACTGGGCAATATTCACCTGCCCCTGAGCTACGAATACAATCCGGCCGCCAGTGCGGGTGAAGGCGACGGCGTTTCGCTTACCGTTCCTGTGGTGTTCTTGAATCAGCTGGACCCTGCTCGCTTCGCTTGGCTCATTCCAGGCCTGCGTCACGAGCTGATTACTGCGCTGATCCGTTCCATGCCGAAGGCCATACGTAAAAACTTCGTTCCGGCCCCGGATGTTGCAGGTAAAGCTCTAAACATGCTGGATCAAGACTTTGATCCAGCTACTGATGATCTGGCGGAATCACTGGCGCTGGTCTTGCGTCGATTGCGCGGCATGGTGGTTGAACCTTCGGTCTTTGATTTTGCTGCATTGCCAGCGCACTTGCGCTTCGGTTTCACTGTCACGGATGCCTCCGGCAAGGTATTGGGTCAGGGTGATGATCTGGCCGCCCTGCAATACAAGTTTGCGGCTGCCAACCGCGCAGCGCTGGCTAGTGGAGTCAATAAGCCGGGCAAACCTGGCGCATCGGTGGCATCACCTTCGAACAAGTCGAACAAGTCGAACAAGAAGGGTGCCAAGGCCTCGGCCGCACCAACTCAGGGCGCTTGGGACCAGCAAGGTCTTGATCACTGGCCTGAGCTAGAGGCCGCTGGCGATACCCTAGGCGACACTCTGCCTGCTAAGGTCACCACCACGGTTATGGGCCAAGAGATCACTGCCTTCCCCGGACTGAACGACACCGGGTCGGCCGTAGATCTTACCGTCTTCCGTAGCGAGACCGAACGCGATGCTGCGCATCGTAGTGGTGTCATTCGACTGCTGATGTTGCGTTTGCCGTCGGCGGCAAAGTTTGTCGTCTCGCACCTGAAAAATGCGGAAAAGCTGGTGTTTACGCAGAATCCGCACGGATCCATCGACAAGTTAATTGCTGACTGCACCATGGCCGCCGTGGATCAGTTGGTTCCGGCCACGCTTCCGATGAACCGAGCTAGTTTTGAAGCACTCTTCGAATCTGTGCGTGCCGAGCAGATTGACACCGTCTTCACCATCACCGCAGTGGTGGCTAAGGTCTTTGGATCTTCGACCCGGATCAACAAGGATCTAAAGAGCACAAAGTCATTGGCGATGTTTGCTGCAGTCACCGATATCCGTTCGCAGCTTGAGCAGTTGATTTATCCGGGATTCATTGCTGCCACCGGTGCCGCGAACCTCATGCGCCTACCGCGTTATGTACAAGGCATTGAAGTGCGTTTGGAGAAGTTGCGCGGTGGAGCGGTCACCCGTGATTCACAGGCATTGGTGACCATCCAAAAACTGGAAGATGAGTACGATACTGCTCTGGGTAAGGTTCCACAGGGCGCACGTGTTCCTGCGACTTTGGGCCAGGTGAAATGGATGCTGGAAGAAATGCGCATTTCGCTCTTTGCCCAAGAACTGGGCACTGCGTATTCGGTCAGTGAAAAGCGCATCCGTAAAGCAATGAAGGATGGGCTCGCTGAGCTTTAGCCATACTCGTTACAAAGTTTGAAGCGGGACGAATCCCGAGTCAGATGCCGCGGGGTACTGGACATCATGTTGGCGCGCCATATCGGTTCTGAACGCCCAACCACGCAGGTCCAAGGCTAACTATCTGGCTGGTGGAACGACGATGATTTGCACGTCGTCCTCGTAGATGACCGTGCCAGGAGACTTTGACTGTAGTTTCTCCCAACCGATCTGGTGCGCGTCGAGCAACTTGAGATACGGCTCGACGCGCTCCAGCAGGTGGTGTGCACTGTCCTTAAACCAAGCCACTGCCCCGGGATTGAGCTCATGATCATAAATTTCGGGGTCAGTGCTGCTTGGGTTTGGATAGGCTGCGTCATACCAATCATTGCCCGCACGCCAAATGACGTGCTCTTCTTCGCTGAGCTCACCGCCACGGCCGAGCGAATTGACGAGGGCAAAAATTCCTAGATTTACGCCGCGATGGTTAGGCGACACAGACTGGTAGCGCAGGTACAGCAAGGTTTTAGGCCTCTGGGACAAATTCGCTGTGGCCGTCCTGAACCAAGCCATCGCGCAAGAGCTGAGCGTTTTTATCCAAGGCCACTGGGTCTGGGTTCTCCGTCGCATTAGACAGATCAAAATCAGCCAGCGAATTGGTTGGCCAGACATGCACATGTAGATGAGGAACTTCAAAGCCTGCAATCATCAGTCCGGCACGCTGCGCACCAAATACGCGCTTCTGGGTCTGTCCGATTTTTCTCGCCACCAGGGTCAGATGGGTTACTAATTCTTCAGAAGCATCCGTGAATTCATCGACTTCCTCACGTGGCACTACCAGTGCGTGTCCGTCGGTCAGTGGGCCGATAGATAAGAAGGCAACGCATTTTTCGTCTTTCCAGACGAAACGGCCTGGGATCTGACCTTCAATAATCTTGCTGAACAGCGTACTCATTGCTGCCTTTCTCTAGCTGCAGTATTTTTAGTTGCGATGCTTTTCGTCGCTCGTGGCCACTGGTGCTTGCGGGTATGAGCAATATTCGGACCAGCTACCCGGGTATAAGCCCAGTTCAATGCCTGCGCTGGCTGCAGCGAGCACCTGATGCGCGGCGGTGATGCCGGAGCCACAGTAGGCTGCAGAACCGGGCCGCTGCGCTCCGAGCTTGGTAAAGCTTGCTTGCAGATGTTCGGGTGTGTGGAAGCGCGCCTGGGCGTCCAAGTTGTCGGTGGTCGGCCGGTTCAAGGCGCCGGGAATGTGTCCGGCCACCGGGTCAATCGGCTCTTCGATCCCCAGATAGCGGGCGGTAGCGCGCGAATCGATTAGCACTCCAGTTAGGGATTCCAATTCGCCGAACTCGACTACCGGCATTCTGCCCCAGGAGAGCATCACCGTCCCGGGTGCTGCTTCTTCGATGCCATCCGAGATCGGGCCATCGGCTTGCTTCCAAGCTTCCAGTCCGCCATCAAGTACCTGAACGTTTTCAAATCCTGCATGGCGTAACAACCACCAAGCGCGGGCTGCGGCGAGGGCACCAGAATCGTCGTAGGCCACGACGCGACTGTCTGGGTTGATGCCCCAACTGCGCGCGGCAGCTTCAAAATCTGCAGGCAGTGGTAATGGGTGACGTCCGGTATGTTCACCGACGGTGCCCGATAATTGCGTTTCCAAATCCACAAAGATGGCACCCGGAATATGACCGGCAGCGTACTGCTGTGCGCCGTCGTTCTTTCCAAGCACCCAGCGCACGTCTAAGAGCACGGGAGAGGCCTCGCCCTGAAGCAAGGTTGTGAGTTCATTGGCGGATATCAAAGGATTCATATGCACTACCTTGCTAACAGTTCCTCGACCTTATATTCGGTGCCCTGCTCTAGTCGCTGATAGGTGCTGCCGGAACGCTCAGCAATGGTGCCCAACTGACGGTCGAACAAGCCCACGCCGATCTCGTTGAGCAACCCGTCGTGGATTGGCGCCCACGTTTTTGCCTTGGTTGCCGTAGCAAAGTCAGCAGCTTCAGACATCTTGCCCCACGGTGCCATCACCGGCAGTAGCAGTAAATCTACTGGCACGCCCACGGGAACTTGGTAGCTGTCTCCGGGGTGGAAAACTATCGGTTGACCAACTGCATTATCCCCCAGCACGTATCCGACGTTGGCAACCAAGTCGATGGATTGGTGGATCGTCGCGTGGGTGCCGCCTACTGCGCGCACACGAATCCCGCCGACAATGAAGTTGGCTCCAGCGCACACGGGGTGCACCTGGGCAATGGTGGCGGCCGGTAGTTTTTCCTTCAGGCTCTTAGCCAACGCCGCTGGCGCGTAGACCTCCAACACCGGATTAGAACTCAGTGCTTGGACGATAGCTTCGAGATCCGCATGGTCCGCATGCTCGTGGGTGATCAGCACTGCGTGCTTGTCTTCGAAAGCCCCGGTCAGTTCAGAAAAACTTCCAGGATCAAGCAGCAGCGAACCGTCTACGGTGCTCAGTTCAATACAGGAATGGCCTCTGGTTTTGATGCGCATGTCTTTAGCGTAGGCTCCACGCCCCGCCCGTGCCAGCGCCTGACACGCATCATCCAGAAAAGTTGGCTAAAATTGAGTGACAGTACAGGTGAACTGCGCAGTTACATGAGCGGTTGCCTGTCCGCAACGAAGTCAAGGAATGGTGCACGTAGATGTCCCAGCCAGAAACCCGGATTACCAAGCAGCGACTGGCTGTAGCGCAGGCACTGGGCGAGATCAATGATTTCGCCACCGCACAGCAGCTGCACCGTTGGTTGCAGGATTCCGAAAAGAAGGTTTCGCTGGCCACCGTCTACCGCCTGTTGCAATCCATGGCAGATGACGGCTTGGTTGACGTCCTGCGTAGCGGTGACGGCGAAGCACGTTTCCGTCAGTGCATCACCGACACCCACCACCATCACTTGGTCTGCCGCTCTTGCTCTAAGACCGTAGAAGTACAGGCCCCGTCCGTAGAACGCTGGGCCGCACGAGTCGCAGCCGAGCATGACTTTTCTGAGCCTGAACACACCGTTGAAATCTATGGTGTGTGCGCCGAATGTCGCGCTAAAGCCAGTAGCTAATCACCGAAGTTGGAATTCAAAATCTCTGTGAACATGACAATCGCCCCAGATCAATGATCTGGGGCGATTGTCATGTCTGAAGTTCTATACCTGGTGACGTCTGCGCGGTGAACGAACGTATTCAATGCTTCGGCAGATCACGTAAATCAAGAATGAAATCGTGGTGACGTAAGGGCTGATTGGTAGCGAACCGGCTAGGGCCAGCAAGATGCCACCAACAACGGCAAGTTCTGCAAACGCAATCGAGAGCACTACGGTCAGTACCGGATTGGATGTCACCCTCATCGCGGCAGCGGCCGGTGTAATCAGCAAGGCTAGGACCAGCAGTGCGCCGACAACCTGAATAGTCACCGCAACGGCAAGTGCCAAAATCACCATGAAGATAATCGACAGCCCGGAGGTGCGTACGCCTCGGGCATTAGCCACGACCGGGTCCACCGAAGCGAAGGTTAGTGGGCGCCAGATCAGAATCAGCGCAAGCACTACGACCAGTGAAAGTATCAGCATGCCGTTGAGCTGAACATCGTCCACAGCAACAATCTGGCCGGTCAGCAGGCCGAATTTATTTGCGCTTCTGCCCTCATAGAGAGACAGGAACAAGATGCCCAGTCCCAAACCAAATGGCATCAGGACACCGGTAATTGAATTTCTGTCTCGTGCTCTGGTGCCTAGGAATCCAAGGATCAACGCGGCAATGAGTGAGCCGAGTACCGAGCCAGTGACCACATCGGCGCCAATGAGCAGCGCAAAGGCCGCGCCAGCAAAGGACAGTTCAGCAATGCCGTGCACAGCGAAGGCCATATCGCGCATCATGATGAAGATGCCAATCAGTCCGCCCACAACGCCCAGAACCGCTCCGGCGATCAGTGAGTTGGACACTAGGGGCAAGAGTAGGGCGTAGTCGTCAAAGTTAAATGCCTTGTCGATGAAATCGGAAAAGTTCACAGTTAGCCCTACTTCCCGGTCTCAAGTTCAATATCATGTGCGTGATCATGCCCATCGGCAGGTAGCGGTCCAGCGCCGTCACCGGCAACCACCACAATGCGTCCATTCACTCGCAGCACTTCAACCGGTGCACCATAGAGCTCGGTGAGCACCGAAGTCTGCATGACCTCATCTACGGTCCCCAAGTGGAACTTGCCCTGTGCCAAGTACAGAACTCGGTCAACGTACGGCAGGATCGGGTTGATCTCGTGAGTGACAAAAATTACCGCACTATTGCGTTCAACGGCCTGGCGGTGAATGACTTCACTGATGGCCTGCTGATGGTGTAAGTCCAGGGACAGCAACGGTTCATCGCACAGCAGCACTGCCGGGTTACCAGCCAAGGCCTGGGCTGCACGAAGCCGCTGCTGTTCGCCGCCAGAAAGATCTGACACCGCACGATTGGCGTATCCGCTGGCTCCGACCATGTCCAACAGTTGATCGACCTGTTTGCGCACCGAGTTGCGGCCAATTCGGATGCCTAGCTTAGAACCATCTAGTCCAAGGGCCACAAGATCCCTGGCACGCAATGGAACGTTATCGCCAAAGGGCCGCTGCTGTGGAATCAATCCGACAGTTGCTGATCCTCGACGCACGGCTTCTCCCGCGATCGATACCGAGCCACGATTCAGCGAGGTTGTTCCGAGCATGGTGTTGATGAAGCTGGTCTTGCCTGAGCCGTTAGGCCCCAAGACTGCAAGGAACTCACCTTTATCGATGGAAAGACTAAGTTCATCCCAAAGCACTCGGGACCCGTAGGCCAAGCGTGCGTCTTGAAAACGGACGATCGGGCTAGATGACATGGAATACTTTCTAAACTGCACGGTTTGCGGAACAGCCGCGACGAAAAACTGCGGCACCCATGATGGGCACCGCAGTTAATCCTACCAGTTGCGATTCATTCGCAATACGCACTCACCAAGTGAGCTTCGCCTAGTTTCCTTGGCGCTCACCACGAGGTAGCGAGGCACGCTTTCGGGTGGTGTCGGTAATTTCGCCGACCAGCACCTCGATCACGTCCTCCAAGAACACCACGCCAATGACCGAACCCGAAGCATCAACAACCACCGACAGATGGTTGCCTTCTTGACGCATCTCTTCCAGGGCCGCTTCAATCTCAGTGTCCTGACTCAGCTGACCCAAGGGGTGCAGTGGCAAATCAATCAATGGCTGAGTTGAGTGAGCGTCGTCAATGAGCATGACATCCTTGACGTGCCAGTAACCCACCGGGATCTCGTTCTTCGTGATCAGCATGCGCGAGAAGCCGGTCTTACCAACCTTCTTCTCAAATTCACGTGCGGTGGTCTGTCCCCATTCAAGGGTGAACAAATCATCGATGGGAACCATGCAACTACGTGCGGTGACCGAGGAAAATTCCAAGGCCTTGGTCAGACGCATGGCATTGTCTTCGTCCAGCGTGCCCTCTTCTGAAGAGGTGTCGATGATCGAACGCACTTCATCAGCGGTGTATGAGCTGGTCACTTCATCCTTCGGCTCAATACCAAAGACGTGCAGGACAATATTTGCCATGCCGTTGAGCATCGAAGTGATTGGCTTGAGTACCTTTGAAAGTCCCACCAATGGCATGGCCAGCAGCATCACTGCCTTATCTGCCACAGACACCGAAATGTTCTTTGGCACCATCTCACCAAAAGTCACGTGCAAGAAGGTCACCAAGACCAGAGCAACAAGGAACGCCACGGTATCCGCTGCCGACTCAGACATACCCAAATGGACCATCGGTTCAGCAAGCAGGTGGTGAATAGCTGGCTCAGAGATGTTCAAGATCAGCAGCGAGCACACGGTAATGCCCAACTGGCAGACCGCGAGCATCACCGAAACGTGCTCCATGGCGTACAACGCGAGCTTGGCGCGCTTGTTGCCTTCGTCCGCCAACGGCTCGATCTGCGAACGACGCGCGCTCATTACCGCGAATTCGCCGGCAACAAAAAAGCGTTACCCAGCAACAAGACAACGAGCCAGATTAGACCCATAAAATCATGCATCGTCGGCCTCCGATTCCGGTGCCGATGGTTCGAACTTCACCTGGGCGATACGACGACCTTCCAATTCGGTGACAGTAAACGTACCGTGCTCGGTCACCGCCTGATCGTCGAGTTCTGCCAGGCGGCCCAACTCAGCGAGCATGAATCCACCAATGGTTTCGTAGGAAGACTCTTCGGGGATTACCTCGTGGTCAAAGTTTTCATTAACCTGATCGGGGCGGAACATTCCGGGGAACAACCAGCTGCCGTTGGGCTGCGTGATTGCTTCCTCTTCGTCCTCATCGTGTTCGTCAGATACTTCACCGACGATTTCTTCGACCAAGTCCTCAAGGGTGACCAGACCGGCGGTTCCACCGTATTCATCCATAACGATGGCGATCTGGAATTCAGCTGCACGCAGTTGTTCAAGAAGCACGTCAAGGTGGATGGTCTCAGGAACGTAGAGTGCATCGCGGGCGAATTCACCCACCTGCAATGCTGCCCGGCGTTCGCGAGGCACCGAGACAACAGCCTTCACGTGGCAGATGCCCTGGATCTCGTCACTGGATCCCTCAATGACCGGGAATCGTGAGAAACCGGTATCGGCGCTGACTTCGATCAGTTCCGAAAGTGGGGCCTGCGAATCTATGGTGGACATCGAAGTACGTGGAGTCATCACATCAGCTGCGGTGCGCTCTGAGAACTCAATAGTGGATTCCACAAAACGCGCGGTCTGCACGTCCAAGGTTCCCAACTGAGCTGAACGTCTCACCAGCGAAGCCAATTCTTGCGACGAACGGGCTGCGGAAATTTCTTCCTTGGCCTCTAGTCCGAAGAAGCGATGCAGGATTGCGTTGGAAAAACCGTTAAGCACCATGATGGCGGGCTTGAAGATCGCGGTAAAAACTAGCTGCGGGCGAGCCAGCAACTTTCCGACCCGCATTGCCTGAGCGATAGCCATGTTCTTTGGAACTAATTCACCAATCAGCATTGAGAGCAAGGTTGCCAGAACGAGGGCCACGATGACGGTAACTGCTACCGAGCTGGCCTCCGGGACACCCAAGTTTTCCAACAGTGGCTCCAGCAGGGCGCTGATGGCCGGTTCAAGAACATAACCGGTGAGCAAAGTGGTCAGGGTAATGCCCAACTGGCAGCTAGAGAGCTGGGTGGACAGTGAAGTTAAGCATTGTAGGAGCGGCTTTGCGCCAGCTTCCCTCGATCAACGGCATTTTGCACCGTACTTTTATCGAGCGCGACAAGTGAGAATTCCACCGCCACGAAAAAGCCTGTGCCAAGAATAAGTAGCAGGCCAAAAAGAATGTAGAGCCAATCCATGGGTGGTTACCGCCACCTGTTCGTTGACATCAAAGTAAGAGGTTCGGTGCCGATCAGGCGGCAACTAGAAGGCTCCAATCGCGAGCCAGAACCTGCTGAACATGAACTGTGTTGGCCGGCACTGCGCCCGTGGGCGGCACGCCGGCTTGGAGAGTGTGATTCCATAGTGCTTTTTAGTCTATCGAACGATGACCTTTTGTGCACCACATCGATTTTGTGACGTTCAACGGTAGCGCAATGACGCTAAACGGACTGTTATACACGACACTTTCGTGAGATTACATACGTGCCGTGGCCAAGCGGCCGTAAAAGTAACTAGACTGGTGCGCAGGTCTAGAAATCTTGTGAGCCGAAGTGGTCGATTCACGTCCTCGGAAGACCACCGGCTCAAGCTAGAACAACGTAGAAATCAGGGAAGAGGCGTTGCACGTGCCAGAGCAAGCACACCACCGACTTACTGAAGAGTTTGGTGGAAACGAGTGGCTAGTAGACGAGCTGTTCGAACAGTATCTCGTCGACAAGAACTCGGTAGATAAGAAATGGTGGGATATTTTCGAATCTCTCGCCGCCGACAAAAAGGCACCGGCAGCGCAGCCGACGCCTGCGGCGCCAGCAGCTCCTGCTGCGGCTCCGGCTACCAATGGGCAGGGCGCACCACGCGCTGCAGCCCAGGCTCGCACTTCTGAGCCAGCACCAGCACCAGCTTCAAAGCCAGCCGCCGCTCCAGCACCAGCTGCTGAAGAAAAGAAGGCTGAGCCAGCACCGAAGACCACGCCAATTCCGGCGCAGGCTCCGAAGGCTACCCCTTCCACCGAACTTTTCGGTGAGGAAAAGCGCACCCACTGCGTGGGCCAATGAAGGCCATCGCAACCAACATGGATGCCAGCCTCACCGTGCCGACTGCAACCACCGTTCGTGCGGTTCCAGCCAAGGTGATGATCGATAACCGTATCGTCATCAACAACCACCTCAAGCGCTCGCGCGGTGGCAAGATCTCCTTCACCCACCTGATCGGCTTCGCCGTGATTCGTGCATTGAAGCAGATCCCTTCGATGAACGTCACCTACGACGTCATCGATAAGAAGCCAACCGCCATCCAGCCAGCACACGTGAACTTCGGTATCGCCATCGACATGCCAAAGCCAGATGGCACCCGCATGTTGGCTGTACCAAACGTCAAGGCCGCGGAGACCCTGAGCTTCAACGAGTTCTGGGCCACCTACGAAGACTTGATCAAGCGCGCTCGTGCCAACAAGCTGACCGCTGATGACTACGCAGGCACCACCGTGTCGCTGACCAACCCAGGTGGCATCGGTACCGTTCACTCGGTCCCACGTCTGTCCAAGGGCCAGGCAGCCATCATTGGTGTGGGCGCACTGGAATACCCAGCTGAGTTCCGCGGCTCTTCAGAGAAGACCGTTTCCGGCCTTGGCATCGGCAAGCACATCACCCTGACCTCCACCTATGACCACCGCGTCATCCAGGGTGCCGGTTCGGGCGAATTCCTGAAGCTAGTTGAATCCCTCTTGCTCGGCGAGCAGGGCTTCTACGACGAAATCTTCGAACAGCTTCGTATTCCTTACGAGCCAGTTCGCTGGGCCGTTGACAACCAGGTTGATATCGACCTGCAGGTCAACAAGGTTGCACGCATCCAGCACCTGATCAACTCCTACCGGGAGCGCGGCCACCTGATGGCCGACATCAACCCATTGGAATACGTTCAGCGCAAGCACCCAGATCTGGACATCAACAACTACGGTCTGACCCTGTGGGATCTGGACCGCGAGTGGATCACCGGCGGACTGGGCGGCACCGACCGCGCTCTGCTGCGAGAGATCCTCGGCACCCTGCGTGATGCTTACTGCCGCACCATCGGCACCGAGTACATGCACCTGCAGAACCCAGAAGAGCGTGAGTGGTTCCAGGCCAAGCTTGAATCCCGTTACGCAAAGCCAACCCGCGAAGAGCAGCTGCGCATTCTTTCGAAGCTGAACTCCGCTGAGGCTTTCGAAACCTTCTTGCAGACCAAGTTTGTTGGACAGAAGCGCTTCAGCCTCGAAGGTGGCGAATCGCTGATTCCACTGTTGGACGCCATCATCTCTGATGCTGCGGACGCTCAGCTGGACGAGGTAGCCATTGGTATGGCCCACCGCGGACGCCTGAACGTACTGACCAATATCGCAGGCAAGACCTACGCACAGGTCTTCCGCGAATTTGAAGGCACCGCTACCCCAGGCTCGGTTCAGGGCTCGGGCGACGTGAAGTACCACCTGGGCACCGAAGGTTCTTACACCTCGGACGCTGGCAACCAGACCAAGGTTTACTTGGCTGCTAACCCTTCACACCTGGAAGCAGTTGATCCGGTACTCGAAGGCATCACCCGCGCCAAGCTTGACCGCTTGGGTTCGAAGAATGAAGTACTGCCACTGTTGGTTCACGGCGATGCTGCATTCGCCGGCCAGGGTGTCGTCTCCGAGGTTCTGGCCATGAGCCAGCTGCCTGGTTACAAGACCGGCGGTACCGTGCACGTGATTGTGAACAACCAGATTGGTTTCACCACCGCACCTAGCTCTTCGCGCTCCTCGGTTTACGCTTCGGACGTTGCTCGTACCGTTCAGGCTCCGATCTTCCACGTCAATGGGGATGACCCAGAGGCAGTGGTTCACGTAGGTCAGTTGGCTTTCGAGTACCGCCAGAAGTTCGGCAAGGACGTTGTCATCGACCTCGTGTGCTACCGCCGCCGCGGTCACAACGAAGGCGACGATCCTTCGATGACCCAGCCGATCATGTACAACCTGATCGAAGCTAAGCGCTCTACCCGCAAGCTGTACACCGAGGCCCTGGTTGGTCGCGGCGACATCACGCAGGAAGAAGCCGAGCACGTTTTGGCCGAGTACAAGGAAAACCTGGAGCGCATCTTCGCTGAGACGCATGCCGCCCAGACTTCCCCGATCCCAATCATCACCCCGGGCTCGACCATCAACGACCTAGAGAAGCCATTCGCTCAGGCTGCCGACGAGAACACCGTCGACGGCGCACGCGCATCGGCCATCTCCGCTCAGACCTTGGCCCACATCGGTGCAGCTCACCTTCAGTTCCCTGAAGGCTTCACCATGCACACCAAGCTCAAGTCGTTGCTCGAGCGTCGTGAGAAGATGTCCCGTGAAGGCGGCATCGACTGGGGCTTCGCCGAAATCGCTGCCCTGGGCTCGCTGTCCATGGAAGGCGTACCAGTACGTCTGGCCGGCCAGGACTCACGCCGTGGTACCTTCGTTCAGCGTCACTCGGTCTTCCACGACCGCGAAAACGACAACGAGTGGTACCCACTGCACAACCTAAGCGATGATCAGGCTCCACTGTGGATCTACGACTCGCTACTCTCCGAATACGCAGCACTCGGCTTCGAGTACGGCTACTCGGTGGAGCGTCCAAATGCACTGGTGATTTGGGAAGCCCAATTCGGCGACTTCGTCAACGGCGCACAGACCGTCATCGATGAGTTCATCTCCTCGGCAGAGCAGAAGTGGTCACAGTCCTCCTCGCTGGTTATGCTTCTTCCGCATGGCTACGAGGGCCAGGGCCCAGACCACTCCTCGGCTCGCATCGAGCGCTTCTTGCAACTTTGTGCAGAGAACAACATGGTTGTGGCTCAGCCATCGACCGGTGCCAACCACTTCCACCTGTTGCGTCGTCAGGCTTACGCCCGTCCACGCAAGCCACTGATTGTCTTCACCCCGAAGCAGCTGTTGCGCCTGAAGGCCGCAGCAAGCACCGTGGAAGAATTAACCACCGGTGGTTTCCAGGAAGTCATCGGCGACGCATCGATCACCGATGCCAACGCCGTAGAGAAGGTACTGCTGTGCTCGGGTCGTGTTTACTACGACTTGATCGCTACCCGCGCCAAGGCTCAGGACACCAAGACCGCGATCATCCGCGTTGAGCAGCTCTACCCTGCACCACTGGAGCAGATCGCTGCCGAGCTGGCCAAGTACCCGAACGCCAAGGCAACTTGGGTTCAGGACGAACCAGCCAACCAGGGTCCATGGCCGTTCTTCGGTCTGTATGTGGCACCGCAGCTTGAGCAGAAGATTGAATTGGTCTCCCGCCCAGCTTTGGCCGCTACCTCTGCAGGTACCGCAAAGCGCCACGACGCAGAAAACGCAGTGCTGATGCAGCAGGCTTTCGCCCGCTAATCTTTCGCCGCTTTGATCGCTAAGGCTTAGTTGCCGGCGAGTATTTTCCAAGATTTTATGGTCAATACCCGCCGGCAACAGCTCTTTAACCACAAACTCACACTGCACAGTAACTTGTTGCCTTTTCCAGCATGAATCTCCCGGAAAGCAACCCATAGGACTGCTAAGGTTGGGATCGATTCATATTCTTGTAGCCAACGAAAGGTCGCCCAGTTGGAGTTACGCACAATCCGAATTACCGCAATCGGAGATGAGCTACTGGCCGGACATGGGGACCCGCGCGGACTGGGCTGGTTCGGCCGTGTTATGGCCCGAACCCAGGACCCTGCCTTGCGACTTCAGTCCTTCGTTCTGGCTGCCCCCGCTGAAGGATCCGAAGCCCTAGCCGAGCGCTGGATGGGCGAAGCATCTCGACGATTCAGCGACCAGTATGAAAACCGCCTGGTTATTGCACTCTCAGATCGCGATGTTGACCTCGATGTCTCCACCGCACGCAGCCGTTTGAACCTGGCCAACATCCTTGATTCAGCCTCACAAATGAGCATCAAAGCTTTGCTTGTTGGCCCAGCCCCGGCTTGGACGACGCTCGCAACCAGCGCGTGGCAGAATTAAACCGCGTGTACTCGGATGTGGCACTGCGCCGCAACCACCACTACGTGGATACGTTCACTCCCCTGCGCGGTCACGCTCAATGGCGTAGCGACCTGAACGCCTCGGGCGGTGTACCTGGGCAAGCCGGTTACGGACTGATGGCCTGGTTGGTACTACACCGAGGCTGGTACTCATGGCTAGACTTGCCGGAGCCAGGCGAGGGCTAAACCACCTTTGCGCGTTAGGAAAATGGACGCAAAGTATGAAAGACTATTAGTCGGCCCGAGCTATCGGGGAAAACCATTGATCCCTTAAAGGAGTCACCATGTCGAAGCGCGCTCGTAAGCGTCGCGATCGCAAGCGTGGCGGTGCCAACCACGGCAAGCGCCCAAACAGCTAAGCGAAGCGAACATAAAAAGAACCCCGTACCATTCGAGTTTTTACTCGAAAGCTACGGGGTTTCTCTTTGCCTGTTAGTGACCTGATTCGAGGCGAACCTGCGAAATCTTGGCAAAGATACTGGCTTTCAAATTATGCGGCGCCTGCTCTTGGCAGCTACGTCGCACCACCGAACGGATAATGCACTCAAGGTCATATTCCTCGGTGCACTCCGGGCAGCCATCAAGGTGCGCTTTGACCTCTTTGATGTCATTCAGCGTCAATGCACCATCGAGGTATTCATAGATGCGTACCATGCGGTCATCGGCGCAATCACCCAATGAATTGCAATCCATCTTATTTCGCTCCTCCATCAGCCTTCGCGGCGCTCTTGGCACGAGCTCCGGTGGCTATCCCACGGTCTGCTGCATAATCTGCCAACAGTTCCCTCAAATTCTTACGTCCACGGTGCAACCGGGACATCACGGTGCCGATCGGCACACCCAAGATGTCGCTGGCTTCCTTGTAACTGAAACCCTCAACATCAACGAAGTACACGGCCATCCTGAAATCTTCACCGATGGACTGCAAAGCCGCCTTCACATCCGAATCCGGAAGGTGATCCAGCGCCTCAACCTCAGCCGAACGCAAACCCGTAGGCGAATGCTCCATCGCTGAAGCCATCTGCCAGTCCTCGACGGTGTCGGTGCTGGTGCGCAAAGGCTCGCGCTGACGCTTGCGGTACAAGTTGATATAGGTGTTGGTCAGAATGCGGTACAGCCAGGCCTTCAGATTGGTACCTGGCTTGTACTGGTGGAAGGCCGAGTACGCCTTGGTGTAGGCCTCCTGCACCAGATCCTCAGCATCCGTAGGGTTTCGAGCCATCCGCAGGGCAGCTGAATACAGCTGATCCACATACTGCATGGCGTCACGTTCAAAACGCTCGCGACGCTGTGCCTCGGACTCAGTGGCCGCATCGGGCAAATTCTCGTCCACACTCTTGTTGTTCATCACGCCTGAGTCTACGCGGTTACTAGCGCTATTGCGCGAATTCGAACGCGACCGGGTAACGGTACGGGCCCCGCGAGGTTCCTCGTCCACCACACAAGTGGTGCCGCTTGCTGTTGAAGTCTGCTCTCTGATCGTCACACTGGGTACAACCACGGGATCCAAAACCTTATTCCCCCATAGATCTCCGCTAAGATTTAACTAAAATCGCACAAGCCTAAGGATCAGCAATCAACACCGCAAGCGCCTCTGGAAGCCAGCACCACCCACCGCAGCACAACGCAGAGAACTGGTGGCCCGCGCCCTACACCGGCACCGGGGTTCACGCCACCGTCACCGTGCCAGCTTCCAAGTCGTTAACCAACCGCTATCTGATCCTTGCGGCCTTGGCTTCTTCGCCATCCACCATCCACAACACCTTGATCAGCCGCGATACCGAGCTGATGCTCGGGGCGCTGGAAAAGTTCGGGGTGGGAATCGATCGCACCGAGCAGCCCGATGGCTCCACCACGGTAGTGCTCACTCCTGCCAGCGAACTAAAGCGCGCTGAGTCCGATGGCACCGAGCTGACCATTGAGTGCGGCCTGGCCGGAACCGTGATGCGTTTTGTTCCGCCATTGGCTGCTGTCGCTAAAGCACGGGTCCACTTTGATGGCGACCCGGCCGCTCGAGTGCGTCCCATGGCCCCGGTACTTAATGGACTTCAGGCTCTGGGCGCACGCCTGAGCTACGGACAAACACCTGGCATGCTGCCGTTCACCATGGATGCCAGCGAAGTACAAAGCACCGGAGAAGTAGTGGTTGACGCTTCGGGTAGCTCGCAATTCATCTCCGCACTGCTGCTTGCCGGACACGCACTGCCCGGCGGACTGCGACTGCGCGCTGCACCCGGCCCGGTGGCCTCCCCGGATCACATCGCCATGACCGTGGAAACCTTGCGCGAATTAGGCGTAGCGATCACCGTGGATGACGATGGCCGCGGTTGGCAGATCGCCGAAGCACCCATTGCCGGCTTCACCGTGACCGTTGAACCTGACCTGTCCAACGCTGGGCCTTTTTGGCTGCAGCTCTGGCGACCAACGGCTCGGTGGGCATCCGTTTCTGGCCCGAAAAGACCACCCAGGTCGGCGGTAAGTGGGTGCAGATCTTGAGCCAAATGGGGGCCGAGGTCAGCCATGGCACCGACGGGGTGCTCACCGTGCGCGGCACCGGAAAGATCACCGGCATCAACTACGCCGATGCCTCCGAGCTCGCGCCAACTCTGGCTGCTCTCTGCGCACTGGCCGATTCCCCGAGCAAGCTCACCGGCATCGGACACCTCCGCGGACATGAAACCGACCGGCTCGCAGCGCTGGAAATTGAACTAGCCAAAATCGGTGCCAGCGTCACCGCGACCGACGACGCGCTGGAAATCATTCCCGGGGTGCGTACCAGCGCAGATCTGAACAGCTACGAGGATCACCGCATGGCGACCGCCGGTGCGCTGTTGGGTCTGGCCATCAAAGGCATCCGCGTAGAAAATATTGCCACCACCGCCAAGACCATGCCGCAGTTCCCCGAACTGTGGACACAAATGGCCAAAACCGCTAAGGATCGCGGCTAATGCACTACTCAGACTATGACGAATCCTCAGTGCGTGTCCGTCCGAACAAGCGTGGCTCCCGCCCGCGCACCAAGGACCGTCCCGCCTACGAAAAGGCCGTCATTGGCCGCATCATCACCGTGGACCGCGGCCGCTACACGGCCATCTTGGATGAAGACACCGCCAATGAGCGCATCGTCATCGCAGCTCGCGCCCGCGAACTTCGTCGCCAGGCGATCGTCCCGGGCGATCTAGTAGCACTGGTCGGTGACACCACCGGCAAGCCTGACACCCTGGCACGCTTGGTGCGCATCGAAGAACGCCGAACCCTGCTGCGCCGCAGTGCCGATGATACCGACGCTACCGAGCGTGTTGTGGTGGCCAACGTGGACAAGCTAGTGATTGTGGTGGCCGCAGCCAACCCTGAGCCACGCACCGGCTTTGTTGACCGCGCACTGGTGGCCGCCTACGATGCCGGCATTCAACCGGTCTTGTGCGTGACCAAAGCCGATGTGAAGGACCCGGCCGAATTCCTCAAGCACTATGAGGGTCTGGATTTCCCCGTGGTCATTTCCCGCACCACCACCGAAGAGGCCTCCGGCGTTGATGCCCGAGGCGCCGACGGGTCCAGTGCAAGGCTGGATGTGCGTGCACTGGCAGAACTTGATGAGCTGCTTGGCGGCTGCGTTTCGGTCGTTTTAGGACACTCTGGTGTTGGCAAGTCCACCCTAGTTAACGCGTTGACTGGTTCAACCCGAGCAACCGGGCACGTCAACGCAGTGACCGGGCGCGGACGCCACACCTCCTCAAATGCGCTCGCGCTACGCCTGGGACAGGTTCCGGGCTCGTGGCTCATTGATACCCCTGGTATTCGTTCCTTCGGTTTGGGCTTGGTGGATCCGGATAATATTCTGGCCGCCTTTGAAGACCTGGCCCAGATCGCGACCGACTGCCCGAGAGGTTGCACCCACGCCGCCGGTGAAGCTGGCTGTGCTTTAGAAGCCTGGGCGCTGAGCGCAGATACTGCTCAACCTGCAGATCGTCTGGCCTCGTACCGGCGGTTAGTGACCACCAAGGAAACCACGCACGAAAAGGAGCTCGGCGCTCAGTAGGCGCCGGAACACCATGGCAGAATTTACCTTGCAAGAAGATCTTGAATTTGCGCTGGCTTTGGCCGATAAGGTTGATGCGCTCACCCTGGCCCGCTATGGATCCAATGACTTGGTGGTCGAATCCAAGCCGGATATGACCCCGGTCTCTGATGCAGACCGTGGCGCAGAGCAGTTGATCTTGAACGAACTTGCTGCCCACCGCCCGGATGATTCGGTACTGGGCGAAGAATTTGGTGTGCACGGTACCGGTTCACGACGCTGGGTGATCGACCCGATCGACGGCACCAAGAACTTTGTGCGTCGCGTGCCTGTCTGGGCTACGTTGATCGCTCTGTTGATCGATGACGAGCCAGTGCTTGGTGTCATTTCTGCCCCAGCGTTGAGCCGTCGCTGGCACGCCGCCACCGGTTTGGGCGCCTACGTCACTGAACCGGGCACCAGCGTGGGCTCCACCGCCACCCGGGCCATTTCGGTCTCCTCGGTGACCGATTTGACCGATTCATCGCTGGCCTACGCCTCGCTGAGTGGTTGGAAGGAAGCCGGAAAGCTTGATGGTTTCCTCGACCTGTTGGACACCGCTTGGCGTACCCGCGGTTACGGAGATTTTTACTCCTACGCGTTACTGGCCGAAGGCGCCGTGGACGCGGCTTTTGAGCCCGAGCTTGAACTCTACGATATGGCCGCACTGGTCCCCGTGGTTCGTGAAGCCGGTGGTCGCTTCACCTCGGTAGCTGGAGAAGAAGGTTGCCATGGAGGCAACGCGCTGGCCAGCAACGGCAAGCTGCACGAGGCGATCCTGCCATATCTAAACCGCTAATGAGCACCCCACACCCCACCGGGTCGCTGACCACCAGCGAAGAGGACTATCTCAAAGCGCTCTACACCCTGACCGAGTGGGACGACTCCGAAGTAAGCACCGGGGTCCTGGCCGATCAGCTGGGCCTGTCCCCTGCATCGGTGACGTCAATGATCCAAAAGCTTGCGGGTAAAAATCTGGTCCATCACGTCCCACGCAAATCTGTTTCGCTCAGTGATAGTGGCAGGCGCGAAGCACTGCGGATGGTCAGACGTCATCGGCTATTGGAAACCTTTTTGCGCGATGAATTAGGTTATGGCTGGGACGAGGTCCACGACGAGGCCGAGGCGTTGGAGCATACGGTCAGCGACCGATTTATTACCGCCCTGGACGCGCGCCTTGGCCACCCTCGCCGCGACCCACACGGGGACGCGATCCCTGCTGCCGATGGCACCCTGCCCGTCTCTAAAGCGATCAGGCTTGACCGTTTTGCCGGCAAAGAAGCCATCATCGATCGGATCAGCGACGAAGATCCCGAGTTTTTGCGACGCGCAGCCGCCCAGGGGCTGGTACCCGGGGCCAGAATCAAACTCCCACACCAGTTGGACTACATCGAGGCCTCACTTATTTGGGTCCATGCTGGCGCAGGGGTGTGAACCAAGATGAGTACTAACTCCGGGGCGCGCATCCCAAAATTTCGCAGGGTCGACTTAGCCTTGGTCTTTGTTGGCGGAACGCTGGGCACAGCCAGCCGACTGGCCCTGAGCCTGCTTCAGCCCCAAGGACTCAACCTTCCTGTGATGGTAATGCTGGTCAACGTCGTTGGCGCGTTCGCCTTGGGTTGGTTACTCACTTCCCTCTCGGCTCGCGGACCAGAAACGTCAGCACGCCACAGAATTCGTTTGCTTGTTGGCACCGGCTTCATGGGAGGCTTCACCACCTACAGTGCCTTGGCAACCGACTCCATGCTGCTCACCAACAACGGATCGGCGCTACTAGGCCTAGGCTACGGGCTGGGGACAGTTCTCGTCGGAGCGCTGACCACATGGTGCGGCATGCTGGTGGGAACCAAACGTCGCACCTCGGCGAAGGGGAACTGAGATGGCCATAACCCCTACCCTATTTCTCACCATCGCTCTGTGCGGTGGTTTGGGCGCGGTACTTCGCTTTACTGTTGATACCTTACTCACCGCACGCTTCGGCTCACGAATGCCTTGGGGAACCATCGTTATCAACCTCTCCGGCTCCTTCGTACTGGGTTTTCTCACAGGCCTACTGACGCATTCCTTGTTGCCTGAGCCCTGGCTTCTCGCCGTGGGAACTGGATTGCTTGGCGGCTATACGACTTTCTCCACAGCAAGTTTTGACACCCTGAGATTGCTTCGAGAGGGCCGGACGGTCGCCAGTTTGGCCAATGCCTTCGGTACGCTTTTCGGCGCAATCCTCGCTGCTTATCTGGGCTTCCTGCTAGCTACTTTGTTCTAAGAGACAAGAAAACCCCAGCCGTTGGCTGGGTTTTTCTTGTAGGAAAAACTTTTATCGTGCAGCTCGCCGGCCTTTGGGAGCGCCTGAGCTTTCGGCTTGAGGAAGTGGTTGGGCCTGCTTTGGCGTTCGGTCGTGCGGCACGGCGTAACCGCCGGTGGCAACGACAAGAATCGCGCTGATGCCGGTCAAGGCGAGCATGGCAATGGCCCAGATTTGTGACTGTTCATAGAACGAGTGATCAACGCTGAGCCACAACGTATAAGCTCCACCGATGTAGATCAGGTGAATCAAAAGCATGCGCGTTCGTAGCCTGAACTTGACCACGGCTTTCGGGGAAAAGAAGATTCCCCAGAGGATCAGAAGCGGGATAACCACTACCAAGATCGCCGGAATGGTGGGCCATGGGATGAAGGCGATGGCGGCCAATGCTGCTGCGAAAAGCAAACCGACTTCGAGCAGAAAAGCGACGACTGCATAGATTGCTGAAAGGACAGGCGACACCCGTTGGGAACTGTTTTTACCCATCGATTCTTCTCTCACTCCAATTCTGCAAAGTCCACCGCATGAAATTCTTCGGCTTTCATCTCAAGTCTATGTGTAAAACCTCCAAGCCGCGAATGGACTCGCAATTTTTGCACAGTGTTTAGTCAAGGCTCGCGAGTGTTATCCGAGCGGACTCCCCCAATGCGCGACAGGTTCAGCACAAACGAAAAAGCTCCGGAACCAAGCGGTTAGCCTGATTCCGGAGCTTAGATACGTGGAGATGGGGAGAATTGAACTCCCGTCCGATGTGGTGTTGCCAGGTCTTCTCCGGGCGCAGTTTGCTGCGGATTTTCTCTGCCCCAACCATCACGCAAACATGTGGTTGATCCAGGCACAGTTACCTAAATATGTACCCAACAGCGGTAACGGCCGCTGGATACAGTGGCTATCTAAATGACGTTAGGATCAGAGGCGATAGCAAACCTCTGGCTAACGGACTGTCTGGCTGCTTAGGCAGCGAGAGCGAAGTCAGTGCGCTTTGATTCGGCACTTATTGTTTTGCAAAGAGCGTTTACGAGATAACTTTGCATCCTCGGCCCGCTTCATCTGTCGCGACTCACACCGTCGAAACCGATCATCCCCGTATTTTGTTGTCAGTCCCAGTTTCCCAGGTACAACCACGCCCAAGAGCGTATTTTTCAATCATAGCGCATTACCTTGAGCTAACCCAACGCAAGATACGCCACAATCTAGTCTTTAAACTAGCCGCGATTACGCTCACGCATGGCGCGTAGTGCCTCGCGATTGTCTTGCTGCTCACGCAAGGTCTGGCGCTTGTCGTACTCGCGCTTACCGCGTGCAACACCGATTTCGATTTTCGCTCGGCCCGACTTGAAGTAGAGACTCAATGGAACGATGGTGAGACCAGCTTCGCCAACCTTTCGCTCAATTTTCACTAATTCTTGACGGTGCAACAAGAGCTTACGACGTCGGCGTGCAGCATGATTGGTCCACGATCCGTTGAGGTACTCAGGGATGTAGACGTTCTCGATATAAAGCTCATCACGGTAGAACTGTCCGAAGCCGTCAATTAGCGAGGCTTTACCTTCGCGTAGTGACTTTACTTCGGTGCCACTGAGCACCATGCCAGCTTCAAAAGTGTCGAGGATTTCATAATCGTGGCGTGCCTTGCGATTACTCGCAATCACCCGATCTTCTTGATTCTTCTTAGCCACGTTACTCCTTGCATGTCGTGGGCGGACTCCCGCGCACAGATTACAAGTCTAGCGCTAGAGAAGTCCCAATGGGTTCACGGCATTGCCGTTTACGATAGTTTCAAAGTGCAGATGGCAGCCAGTCGAGTTGCCAGTAGTGCCGACATAACCGATTACGTCGCCCTGCTTCACGTGTTGCCCGACGCTTACAGCAACGCGCGACATGTGGTGGTAACCGGTAGCAAGGGCCTTGCCCTTGACGACGCCGTGGGAAATGATGACCTTGTTGCCAGCAGTTCCGCCCCAACCAGCGGTCCAAACTTCGCCGTCAGCCGCAGCGGTAATCGGTGCACCGCATTGTCCGCCAAAGCCCCAGTCAATTCCGGCGTGAACGTATCCACCCTGTCCACCGTAATCAATCGTTCCGGCAGGAGTCGGACGCCATCCGAAGGTTGAGGTCAGGTTATTACTTGGTGTCGGCTTAACCAATCCCCAAGCACTTGAACCCGCTGACTTGCTAACCGTAGGTTCGGAAACTGGCGCAGGAACGAAAGCTTTCTTTTGTAAGCTTTCTTCTTTGCTGCCGCTTCCTCAGCTAGACGCTTTTGCTCTGCTTCGTAGGCAGCCTTGCGCTTTGCTTCAGCTTCAGCAGCTTTACGCTTACGTTCGGCTTCCTCACGCAACAAACGCTCCTGGCGTTCCTTGATATCGGACTTAACCTGAGCGTACTCTTTTTGCTGTGCCGCTAGCTTGGCCTGAATCTGTGGTTTCTTCGCTTCGAGCTCAGCGCCCAACTTCTCGGTGCTGGCGACCAAAGCATCAAGCTCATTCTTAGCGTTTTGGGCCTGGTTTCGAGCGGTCTGCTCTTGCGCCAAGGCTTCTTCCGCCTGCGATTTGAGCGAGGAGATTTCCTTCTCGACAGCGCTCAAGCGAAGCTTGTTGTTTTCGTTATTGGCCTGCTCTTGCGCAAGATCGTTATAAGTGTTGCTCTGCGATTCCATGGCACGGTTCGCCAAGTCTAGGCCGTCGGCCATCTGCTGGGTCGAATCCATGTTGAGGATCATGTCCAGTCCGCTGGAAACGCCACCGCGCTTATAAGCTTCGGAAGCGATGGAAGCCATGGCGGCTTTCGCTTCGGAGATCTTTTTGGCGTTCTTCTCGATCTCGGCAGTTACCTGATCACGAGTCGACTGAGCAGCGATCAATCGATCATTCAGATCAGCGACAGCGGATTGGGCATTAGCGACACGGCTTTGCGCGTCGGCCAATGCCTGTTCAGCGGCAGGTACTTGAGCCTGCTGATCACGTAGCTTCTTGTCGGTTGCCTGGATATCGGAATCCAAGAATTCCATGTCCTCTTCCAGGTTGTTGATATTTCCTTCAACCTGGGTCTTCTTATCATCAAGATCATCAGCGACAACTAGGCCTGCTGGCAACGTTAAAGCGAGAGCCATTGCCCCACCGAGGGTGGCGCGCAAGAACTTACTTCGCACTGCGTTGGACAGCATGTGGCTCCTTCGAGAAAGATGTCGTGCTACGGGTCTACCGACGATGAGGGGTCGATTAAACCTTCAGGTAACGCTTCAACGTTACCACTGATGAAATTGTGGCCAAAACGATACCAATAATCAAGAGGCCAGGCGCAACTAGCCAAACTTCATTGGTAGAGATGAATGCAACGCCGACGTTTTCACTGGCAAGTTTGTCTTCGACAAGGAACTTGAGTAGGAGCCATAGCGTGCCTGATGCCAGCACACCACCAATCAGTGATGCGATAACACCTTCGATAATGAACGGTAACTGAATGGTTGCTTTCGAGGCACCGACCAAACGCATGATCGTGGTTTCCAGCCGCCTGTGCATTGCAGAGAGTTGGATGGTGGTACCGGTCAACAACACGGCACAAACAATCATCACGATTGCAACGACTGCTGCAGCAGCAGAAGCCACGCGGACCAGTTGGAATACCTTTTCCAAAAGTTCACGCTGATCCACTACAGAGTCAACGCCATCAACGGTCGACAATGCTTCGTTGATAACTGGGTACTTCTCCGGATCAACCAGTGCGACTCGGTACGACTCAGGCAACTGCTCTGGAGTGATCTGGTCGACGAGCGAGGAGTTCTTGTACTGATCCAAGAAGTTCTTGTATGCCTGGTCTTTCGACTCGTAGGCATATTCCTTGATGTACGGCGCTAGCTGCTCAGACTTGAGAACTTTTTCAATGTTCTGACGCTGGGCGTCGGTGACTTCTTTGCCAGCACAGTTTGTTGAAGAGCTGGAGTCGTCACAGAGGTAAACAGCTACCTCCATGCGGTCGTACCAGTAGCCCTTCATCTGGTTGATCTGGAGCTGCAAAAGAGCTGAGGCGCCGACGAAGGTCAACGACACAAAAGTCACCAGCACTACGGAAACGACCATGACAACGTTCTGGCGAAGGCCCTTGGCCGCTTCGCGAAGAATAAATCCTAGTTTCACTGGTCCTCGTCCTTCTGGTCCTCAGTAAACTGCGAATCTTCATCATGCTCAACAGCGGAATCGCCCACGAGCAGCTCACGCGAGCCGTCTTGGTTCACCACTGTGGTCATTGGCATGTACTGGCCGTCAATCTCATCACGGATAACTTGACCGCGCTGGAGTTCGATCACACGATGACGGTATTCACTAACAAGTTCGTGTGCGTGGGTCGCCATCAAAACGGTTGTACCGTTTTGATTGATGCGGTTGAGCACGTTCATAACCTCAACGCTATTTTTGCGATCGAGGTTACCGGTAGGCTCATCCGCCAAAAGAATTGATGGCCTATTGACGATGGCACGCGCTATGCCCACGCGTTGCTGCTCACCGCCGGAAAGTTCAGTTGGCTTACGACGAGCCTTGTCTTCAAGGCCGACAAGCTTCAGCGCGTCTGGCACGCGCTCTCGAATCTGAGCACGCGAGGCACCAATGACCTCCATGGCGAATGCGACGTTGTCAAAAACCGTACGCTCGCGCAAGAGTCGGAAGTCCTGGAACACGAAGCCGATATCGCGACGCAGCTTTGGCACGCGATGACTCGGGATACGGTTCAGGTTCTGTCCGGCCACGTACACAGCACCATCAGTGGAACGCTTTTCGCGTAGCACCAAGCTGAGGAACGTCGACTTTCCGGAACCGGATTCACCAACAAGGAAGGCGAATTCGCCACGGTCAATCTCGATGTTTATGTCATCCAAAGCAACGTTCTGCTGCTTTGGCTCGTAAACCATCGAGACATTTTCGAATTTAATCATGTCTTCAATCGCTAGTTTTCGTCGGGGCGCGACCCACGAATACCAATCTCGAGATCAAACGTCAATAGATGCGCCAGTATTCCAAACACTATCGGTGCAGGCGCTAGAACACGCCTAAATCCTAGGCGTGTTGCCAGATTCATCCAATAAGCACAGCCTCCAGAAATGGCTGAAGACCAACGTGACTTGAACGGTTTTACTTGTAGTCAGTTGCCTTGGTGATGATACTTACACAGTTTGTGACAAGTTTGCCCAGCTCGATTGGTATTCGCATGATCTGCTACTTCCTCGGACGGCGCTGGCCTGCGCGCCATCGAATTCCTGCGTCAATAAAGTCATCGATTTCGCCGTCAAACACAGCTTGAGTATTTCCAACTTCGTGCTCTGTACGCAGATCCTTAACCATCTGGTAAGGATTGAGTACGTAGGAACGCATCTGGTCACCCCACGATGCCTTCACATCTCCGGCGAATTCCTTCTTCTGTGCATTTTCTTGCTCTTTTTTCAATAGCAGAAGTCGGGACTGCAGGACGCGTAGCGCAGCGGCTCGGTTCTGAATCTGCGACTTTTCGTTCTGCATCGAAACTACGACACCCGTTGGAATGTGAGTCATTCGCACGGCAGAGTCGGTGGTATTCACGCTCTGTCCACCAGGGCCCGACGAACGGAAGACGTCGACTCGAATTTCCGACTCTGGAATTTCAATCGTGTCAGTCTGCTCAATCAACGGCACAACTTCCACGGCCGCAAACGACGTTTGGCGGCGGCCTTGGTTATCGAACGGTGAGATTCTGACAAGCCTGTGAGTGCCGGCTTCTACTGACAACGTTCCAAAAGCGTATGGCTCGTCGATTTCGAAAGTCGCAGATTTAAGTCCAGCTTCTTCGGCGTAGGAAGTATCCATGACTGTTGCCTTGAAGCCACGTTTCTCAGCCCAACGCAGGTACATGCGCATCAGCATCTCGGCAAAATCGGCTGCGTCCACGCCGCCAGCGCCGGAGCGAATCGTCACCACTGCCCCGCGAGAATCAAATTCTCCGCTGAGCAAAGTCACGATTTCTAACTCATCGAGAGCCTTATGGATGCTGACAAGTTCTCTGTCCGCCTCTTGAATGGTCTCTTCGTCGGCTTCGAGCTCCGCCAGTTCTACCAAAACTTCTAGATCATCAATACGAGTCCTGATCTTGGTCAATCGTTCAAGTTCAGACTGGCGATATGAAAGTTTACTGGTAACGATTTGCGCGGCAGCGGGGTCATCCCAAAGATCGGGAGCTCCGGCTTCCTCGGAGAGCGTCACGATGTCAGCTTTAATCTGATCAACATCGCTCACGTCTTCAATCGACGAGAAAGTTGAGCGCAGTGTGCGGATTTCTGCAGAGAAGTCAGTTTTTGCCATGGTCATCTAAGACTACGTCATTTCGCTTCCGATTCCTGAGCCCACGGTCATCTGCTAAGTACGGTCTGAGCCGTTGAATTCACTGAAATCGGCACACCCTCGGGCACGATCCACCCCACCATCGGTGGTTGAACTGAACCTGAAAGTTCTAGTGTGGCGCCTTGCCCATCGGGACGGATTTGGACGGCTCTGATCTGAAGATTGTCAACGCGACCGCTGGCACCTACATCGCTAAGATACTGAGCCACAGCTTGCTGTACGCGTTGCTGGCTGAGCTGTATCCGCGGGTTCGGTCCATCAGCCACAAACTCAAATTCGTCGACCGAAGCAACGACGGCACCATCAGCAATCGACAGGAGTTGTCGAGCTTTCAGTTGTACAGCGCTAACCGCCAAAACCACCGAAATCGTCAGCAGCGTGATGGCACATAGACCAATAGCAAGGACTAGCGACTGCCCATCTTCCCTCGTGAAATAGGCTCGGAACCGTCTGATGTTACCCAAATCGATCAACTCGCTGGGACGCTGAGGAATCAACGGAGAACGCCGAAGCATCAAATATCTCCGAGACGAAGGGCAAAGGTACATCCAGCTCTACGGTCACCGTAACGACGCTTCCAGGACTCAGACAGGTGGAATCGCACGATATGGATGTCTTTGCCGATGAATATCCGAAATTGTTCATGGCCCGATTTACTGCTTCGTGCGCTTGGGCACGTGCCTGCACCGGAGTCTCGGCAACGGCAAAAACCTTGGCCGCTTGATCTGCTGCGCCAACCACGGCGTAGCTTCCAGCCTGCAGCTGGCTCGCCGCAAGAATGAGATAGATCATCGGAATCAGCAGCACGGTCGCTGCGAAAATGAACTCGACAATTGCACTTCCGCCCTCATCACGAGCCATTTGGCGCAAGGCAGCGATTGAGGATCTCAGATTTTTAGCCATATCGCACGGCCTCACCCTGAACATGTAGGTCCCAACCATTCGGAAGAAGACCAATCAGTGGCACGCGCGTATCTACTGACACGGTAATCACCTGATTTTTCCCAACATTGGCCGAGCTGACGCCCACATTGTCTGCAAACCCGCCATGCAGGCTTTCAGTGATCAGGAGTTGGGCACGGCCTCGTGCATCCGCTTCAGATCGGTTTGCGAGAGCCCCATAGTGAGCGCCATTGGCCGCAGCATCAATCAAGGTATTGCGCACGTGCAGGACCAGAGCGAGTTGAATCAAGGTCATCGCGATCAGCACAAGCAGAGTAGTAATCATGACAAATTCTGCGACTGCCGACCCGCGAGTTTCCTCGCGTAGCAATTGCATAGTTGGTCGCTTGCTACATCTTCCTGGCTGTCGCATCTAGTTCGACTATCCCAAACCAGATACCCGGTCTATGGCCTGATTGAAGAGATCTTGTAATCGAGGTCCGGCTATCGCCAGCAAAGCGGCAACCAGGACGGCGGACATCAAGGTGATCATTACCCATCCAGGCACATCTCCCCTGCTGTCTTTCAACTTGGGCATGAGCTTGTCCCACACCGATTGTGCCCGGGCGGTTGCCCCAAGGACCAAACGAACCATCAATTCTTGAATAGTGAACATGACGTACCTTTCGACTGATTCTGAAACTTTGCTGTCTTACTTTTCTGTCTTTTTCGATTGGCTCAATAGCTCATCTCCAATAGCGCTAGCCCCGGGAAAACGGCGAAGACTATGGTCAGCGGCAGTATTCCGAAGACCACGGGCGCGAGCATAAGGATTTCTCGTTTACCCGCGACTTCCATCAGTTCTCGCTTCGAAGCATCGCGAACATCTTGTGCTTGGTCTCGCAGGACCTGCGCGATAGGTGTGCCTCGTTCAGTTGCAACAACAATGGCATCGACAAACCTGGCGATGGTTCCTACCTGCATTCGATCTGACATCTTTTGCATCGCTTGAATCATGGGCGTTCCGGCGTGAATGTCGTTGAGGGTCTTAACAAATTCGTCGCCGATGACGCCGTGACAAATTCGCGAGATTCGCTCGATAGCTCCGGTCGTTGATTCTCCTGCGCCTACGGTCAGCGCGAGTACTTCGGCGACCGTCGGAAATTGGGTGAGTATCTTGCGGGCACGGCGGTGAATCTGTTCACCGAGCCACCATCCCCGTAGCCCGTAACCCAAAAGGCCACAACCGATGACAACCAAGACTGCGAATATCAAAGACAAGTGGTACTGCATTGAAGCAAGACCAGTGAGCACAGACCCCACCGCCAGTCCGGACAAAGCACAAACAATTTCTTGGGATCGATAGTCCACGACGCTGATTTCGAGTCCGGCTGCATCCAATCTTTTCCTCAGAATGTCACTTGAAGGACTGTGCCGACTGGCAAACTTCTTGATTTGAACGAGCAAGGGCGACGCGAGCTGCCCCAAGGTCGAATGGCCCGAGTCAGAGTGCCATGAATCTTCAAGCATTCGTGCGCTTCTGACTCCCACCCGCACGTGCGGGGCAATGCGTTCAGCAAAGGCCATTTTTCTCCAGCCAGGCAGATTCAATATGATGATCCAAATTCCTAAGCCCAGTCCAAGGCCGCATAGCGCAGCCCACGATACATAGGTGTTCATGACAGCACTCGTTCTTCAGTGGGCAATGCGCCAAGTCGAAGCATGACCCGGTAGCAAACCACTGAAATTCCCACGCCCATGCTCAAGACGATTACTCCGCCAGCAGTCATATAGGCTTCTTTAGCTGCCTCTTGGGTACCAAGCACCAACAAGAGAATCCATGGAGCGGCCACTGCTAATCTTGCTGCTGAGACAATCCAAGACTGGCGAGCAGCCAATTCGCCTCGGGTTCGCACATCGTCTCTCAGGAACGCCGACAGCGTTGAGAGCGTATGTCCAAGATCAGTGCCGCCAACTTCGCGGGTGATCCGTAGCGTCGTAAGAATCTTGTCTGCAACGGGATCGGCCAGTCGCTCCCCCAGCTGTTCCAAGGCAACTGCGAAATTAGCCGTCGCCCTGTAGTCCAAAGCAAAGTCTCCGAATAGTGGTCTCAAGATTTGCGGACCAACTGTAGCCAGCTGGCTCAGAGCTTCAGGCAAAGACAAGCCAGCACGAATCGCGCTCCTTAGGTGGTCAACCACTTCAGGCCACTGTTCCTGTAGCGCTGCTTGGCGTTTTGCGGCTTGGTGGCGTAGATAAACCCACGGTGCAAAGAGACCAAATCCAAAGAACACCACGGCAAAAAGAAGTGTTCCAGTTAGTCCCAAAGTCAGTACGCCGAAGCCGAGACCGCACCCCAAGCAGATAAGTACAAATCTGGAGGGTGCAACGTTTGTCATTCCGGCCTGGAGCAGAGCTGCCTTGATGACCGACTTTCGTTTTGGTGCACGAACCCACGGAGCAAAAAACAGCCAATCCACCAGGATAGCTATACCGAGGCCTCCTAAGAGAGCGAAGAAAAGAACCATCATTGGACTGCCATCAATTCGGCAACGTTGATACCGGCGAGATCAAACTTTTCGTGTTCCCAGTCAGCCCCGCGTGAGGTACAGAGGGCTTCTCCGTGACGTTCAAACAGCGTCGATGATTCGATCTGTCCGTCTTCAACTCGATTGCGAATGCTGAGGATCTCGTTGACGTATCGGTGTCCGCTTGGGCTTCGAACACAATGAACTACCAAATCGATACACGCAGCAACGGTCTTGATTGTGAAGTCGCTCGTTATATTGGGACCTGCGAGTAATGGCAACGTACAAATCTTGGTGATCGCATCGCGTGCCGAGTTGGCGTGCAGGGTGCACAGACCGGAGATGCCAGAGTTCAGTGCGATAAGCATGTCGAGTGATTCAGCTTCACGGACCTCACCAACGATGATTCGGTCCGGCCTCATTCGAAGAGCTTCCTTGACCAGCCGGCGCATGGTGATCTCGCCTGTTCCCTCGAGGTTGGCAAGCCTCGTTTGCATGGCAACCACATCGCGCAGGGAAAGATTTAATTCAAAAATTTCCTCAATCGTGATGATCCGTTCTCGCGGACCAATCGAAGAAGCCAGACAGTTAAGCATGGTGGTCTTGCCTGCTTGGGTTGGCCCGGTGACGATCACGTTGAGTCCGGCGCCTATGGCGGTTGATAGGAACAGCGCCGCCTGTGAACTCATGGAATCCAATTCAACAAGATCTTCAAGCTTCCCGGCGCGGGCAATGAATTTTCGTATATTCACTGCCCAGTGTTCGTGAGTAATGTCTGGGATAACTACGTGGAGGCGTGACCCGTCGGGCAACTGACAATCGACAAATGGTTGCGACAAGTCCAGCCGGCGACCGGATGACTTAAGCATGCGTTCAACCAAGGCCGCAATTTCAGCGGACTCCATTCGTATGTGAGTTAGTTGGCTTTGGCCACCACGAGCGCAAAATACTTGGTGAGGAGCATTGATCCAGATTTCTTCAACCGTCGGATCATCCAAAAGTGGTTGCAAAGCACCAAAGCCAGCAACGTTGTCAAAGACCGCTTGTCGAGCCGAGTCGAGTGAATTCAACGACGGAACTGCACCTAGGAGAGCCCGCTCGTCGTAATCGCGAATTACTTCCTCGATCAATGACTTGATCACCGTCGGCTGTTTCGCCGGGTCCAATCCCCGCCGCCGAACCAGCTCTCGGACTTCGTCCTCAACGATCGACAATGCTTCCACGACTTACTCCTGCTGTTTTTCCTGTCATAGGATCCCGAAGTCGGGGACCACCGGCGAGCGCCTCGTCGGTGCAGCAATCATCTACGTATGAAAAGGGATGCTATAGGCACATTCGCCTGCTTTCAAGAGTTTTTTGAATGTGGATAACCTTGAACCCCGCCGAAATCCAATGTCCACAGGCAGTAATTTATTTATCCGAGCAGGTTGAATAGCAGGTTCTTATGGTTCCAAGAGTCCGACTGAATCTGATCTGGAGACCTCATGGCCAGGTACGAACTTCTGCTGATATCTCGGAATTTCCAACGTCCTCGGCAGTTTGAGCTGAACATGTCTGGACGGTTATCAGGAGAGCAACTTGCTTCATTGCTACTGTCCGCATTCCCCGGACAGCGCTGGTACTGCGACACCCGTCCGCTTGAATCCGTAGGGGTTTGTCAGTCGAATCAACGTCTCGTTCTCAGCGACTTGCCACATGCTCTCCCCGAGCATGTTGGAAATGGCGCATCAACCAAGTTGTACGTAGTGCATGGGCGTGATGCCGGCGCGTGGGTCCCGCTGACTCACGGTGACCATATTCTGGGACGCTCTGCTCCCTTGTGGTTAGAAGACCCTTTGCTTTCTCGCTCCCACGCAGTGCTCACTGTGTCGGCACGACGGTTGCGACTCGTTGCCTCCGCTGGGCAGAAGATTTTTGTGCGGACGGAAGCAGCTGCGAATCCTTGGACCTGGGCATAGGTTCGACGTTTCGTTTAGGAAATACGTTCTTCGCCATAGGTGACCCCGTGAGCGCTGAATCTAAGAAACCTGTTTCGTCCAGCGAACTTGAGGTCAAGGTTCCGGCAAAGCCTGAAGCTTCGCGGCTCGTCACCGTAGTCCTTGCGGCCTTCGTTCCGCTTTTGACCGGTGTCCTGTTGGCAGTCTTGATGCATTCAATGCTGTTTCTGATCATCAGCGGTGTCTCAGCCTTGATGGCGGTGGCTCCTGCTAGTCAGGTTATTTCCGAACGACGTCGTTGGAAACAGACAATGCGCGTTCAACGAGCGCTCGCGGTGCAGGCGCGTTCTCAGTACGCGGCTGCGCTTGGACAGAGCCTTCTGGCAGGCCTTGACGGGGCAGCTTTGGGGATCGCACCGACGCAGCTACCGCCCATCGTCTGGGGTGAAGGTCTCTGGTACCCACAAAGCACCGAAAAATCGACCCCCAGAAAACATCGAAAATTCAGGTTGAAACTGACGAGGCCAAAAACAGATGCGCCTTGTCATGGCCCCGTGTTTGCTGCCCCGCTACCGGGGGTATGGCAAATAGTCGCTAAACAGGATGCTGCTTCAGCTGAGGTCCTAGCCAACATAGTTTCGCGATTTCTGCCGATGATCTATGCAGGTTTGTTGAGGCTGGTCATCGATCCCAGCATCTGTTGTTTGCCCGCGTCATTGTTGCTCATTACAAATGTCCGCATTTCAACACTCGCAGAGCCGGTTGACCGCCTGTCATCTGTGCACGAATCCTCTGAACTAACAACTCTATATTTGACTGCCAAACCGCCCGTCGCGCTTCCCGATACCTTGGTTATTAGTCTGGGCCCAGTGCTCTCTGAGCAAGCCAATCATTGGATCGCGCCTGATCCTTTGACGTCCTGCTTGCCTGATTCACGTTTTGTGTTGCAACGATTGCACCGTCTGAGCTTGTCGAGATTAGATCGCCTGGTACAACAGTTTGTTGGTCTGCGCTCTTCTACAAATCCGTCAGTCCTATCTCCCATTCAGTCCTCGGCCACTGGTTTTGGAGCCAGCATCGGACTCAGCGAGGCGGAACAAGAAGTAAACCTTGATTTGGATGCTGATGGACCACACATGTTGATTTGCGGCACGACAGGTTCGGGTAAATCAGAAGCTTTGCGTCGAGTTATCTCCGACCTTGCACATCAGTACTCCCCTGAGCGCTTAGGCCTCGTACTGATTGACTTTAAGGGTGGCGCAGGACTTGGCGTCTATGAGCACTTACCTCATGTGCAGCTCTTTGCCAGCGACTTGGATGAAGCCGGGGCTCAGCGAACTGTGGAACAGCTCGAACATGAAGTGCAGCGACGCGAAAAGATCTTGGCCGATAGCGGATGCAGCGATCTCGCAGAATTTCAGAGCCTCGATTCGATGCCACAGGCACTACCAAAGCTATTGATAGTTATCGACGAATTTCGAGTGTTCGTAGAAACCTTGCCACTGGCTGGTCCAAAAATCGACAGGCTGGCCGCAGTCGGAAGGGCTCTGGGCATTCACCTATTGCTCAGTACGCAACGACCCGCGGGTACATTGACCGGACAGACCCGAGCGAACATAAACACCGTCGTCGCCTTGCGAGTGAACGATCCGAGTGAATCCGTTGAGCTTATCGGTACCACTGCAGCAACAAAATTGGACCGTCCGGGCCTGGCGATAATCAAAAGCTCCTCGCGCGCGACTCAGTCATTTCAATTTCATTTGGCTGTTGAACCAGCACTAGAGGGTGAACTTTTTGAACGTGACCGCCACACTATGCGCCTCGCTCCGGTCTGCACGTTCAATAGAACAAAAGGTCCTGAGGATGCTGATCCTTTACGAACCCATGTATCAGCTTTGATGGACCGCTGGGCTGACAGTCCTAAGCCCCCGTCTGGTTTTGCCCCAGCTCTTCCAATGCCGCTGGAACACCTGTCGATGCCTTCGACTTGGCCGGGCGCTCTAGAAGGTAGCTTGTACTGTGGCATCAGGGACAACTTGCACGGTGGCACCCTAGACCCGTTGGCTCTGGGCAGTGAGCAGAAAAGATCGCTTCTGATGTGTGGACTTCCTGAGTCCGGGGCGAAACAAGTCCTTAGTTCCTTGTCGTCATTGCATCGCAAGGTCCTGTGTTTTGGACCCTCACCGATTGAAGGCAGCGATCAGACCAGTAGCCTCAGAGTAGTTACGGGGCAGGATCCCTATCTCTTCTTTGATGCCTTAGATTTTCTGGAATCATCGCCAAAAGATCCAGGACTGACAATCATTATTCATTCCGTCGCGCAGCTTCAGTCTGAGCTGCATCCTCAACATTTTCAGCGACTTGATGATGCGCTCGGTGCGTTACTTCGTCACAGCAGTGAGGACTCACCTCTGATTGTTTGCTCTGTAGATCGAGACCAGAATTCGTTGAAGTCCACCGGACTATTCACGACGCAATGGTATTTTCCTTTGAACGCAACGGACTCACTAAAGATGATGTGGCCCAAGCTCCCTGCTTGTTCGGGCTTACCGGGTCGTGGGGTCGAGATTACGTCGGGGCATCCACCTCAGGTTTTTCAAATCACCGACTTCGCTACGGACGACGTTGGACACCAGCGCTGGGACACCCCAGGGCCTCGCCAAGAAGATCATGAACCAGCACATGTTGATCATTCGAACCTGCTTGGCTATCTACCGTTTGGTGGAGAATCCGCACTGCTGCCTGTACAGCAGAGATTGATCATGATTTGTCCCAATGAAGACGAACGCCTAACGATGTCTCAGGTTCTTGCCCACCGTTGGGGAGCGGTCCATGCTTCTGGTCTGGACGACATCGTTGCTTTCGCAGACGAGCGCGAAGCTTCAATCGAGACTGGGCAAGATTTACTTTGTGCGTGTCTGGCAACGAGTGCTGATCCTCGTCTTGCTCCGACCCTAGAAAAATTACGACGGATCGGGGTCAGAACGGTGCTGTTCGTCCCGCCCAGTACTCGTCTGACCTACGACCTAGGTATTTCGTCGCTCAGCATTGACGATCGAGAACTTATCGTCGTCGAGTCCGAACATTCACAAGATATGCAGCCCTCAACGTGGCCACCGCTTCATCACCGCAAGGACCCAACTGCTGGCGACTATTGGCGCGCGATCATCTCTCGCAATGGCCAACCTAGATTGATCCACATACCTCGTGCCGGTTAGACCAAGTACTTAGCGCGTAGGCCGGTCGCCCAGAAACACAGTCGTCTTTGGAGCAAAGAGCATAACGATGCAGACTCCGGCGATCACCATAGACAGCACAGCAGCGAGCTTCACCAAAAGAATGTCTGTGCTGAGGAATGAGATCGAAAGGATCAACTGGAACAACTGCCACACGATAATCGGTGCACGAGTAAACGCTTTGCCCTTGTAAAAATTGATCGCCACCGACCCTTGCCAGATCGCCACCAACAGGCACAAGATCAACATGAAGATCTGCCCGCCGATGTTCACAGTCCCGCCGGCTGAAAGATTAGCCAGATAGCTGACGGCATAGACCAGTACTGCGAGGGCTTCTATCATCACCATCGTCGCGACGACAATAGCGCTAACAGGGCGGGGTATGTTACGTTCTTCGAGGCTCACGTCAATAATCTTCGTTGACCTTTGACTGGAACTCAAACTGTGTTTATTTGCCACGATGTTGTCGACGTCACGCCAGATAGACCTAGCGGACTTCATGGCCAAATGCCATGTGAGAAAGCACTCAGGCATTCAGCAACATTTCGCTATCGTGACTCTTGTTTACTTCCTCGTAACATGAAAACCTTATGTGGTTGGTTAAACGAGGCACCCAATCGGTCCTCACCAACGATCAGAAGAGCCGATCAGTAACCGTAAGGTAATCAGGAATTAATTTCATTCCTAGCTAGTCTTTACCCCAACTTTGATTGCCGTTAGCTCTTCAGACCCCCTCAGATTTCAAGGAGCATCAATAAGCATGGATTGGCGTAGCCGCGCGGCGTGTCTGGAAAAGGACCCGGAACTGTTTTTCCCTGTGGGAAACACCGGTCCGGCCCTATTGCAGATCGAAGAGGCCAAGAGCGTCTGCCGTCGATGTGAAGTAACCGAAACTTGCTTGCAGTGGGCCATTGAGTCCGGTCAGGATGCAGGCGTATGGGGCGGTATGAGTGAAGATGAGCGTCGCGCTTTGAAGCGCCGCGCTGCACGAGCTCGTCGCGCCTCATAATTATGCGCTCGAGGTAAATCTCGCAACCCGAGACGCCAATCAGAATCCGCCAGCGGTCAACACCACTGGCGGATTTTGAGTTTAACCGGCATTTTTCCAGCTCGGCTAGGTAGATTAAAAGTAGTATTCATGTTCGAAAGGATCCGTTAGTGACTTTGGTCTGCTTCGCGCGCACTCTTCAAGTGGGTGCCGACGAACGATGAGCTCGGCCCTGACTGACCCACACTTGGGAAAAACACTCGATGGTCGTTATCGCCTGGACCACCTCTTGGCTTTAGGCGGCATGTCCAGAATCTACCGCAGCATGGACAAGCGACTGCATCGAGCAGTAGTGGTGAAGATACTGAACGATAACTTCGCCAGTGAACCTACGGTAAGAGAACGCTTCGAATCTGAAGCGGTAATCGCCGCAAATATCACGCACCCCAATGTTGTATCGATCCGCGACCATAACGTCAGCGACAACCTTGTCTACCTCGTCATGGAATACGTGCGCGGAAGAAACCTCGACCAGGTTATCGCCGAGCGCGGCTGTTTCACTCCACGCCAGATGCTCAGCATTCTTGAACAGATCTGTAGCGGATTAAGCGCAGCGCACAGTGAAGGCATCATTCACCGTGACATGAAACCCGCCAACGTCTTGCTTTCCGACATCGGCGAAATCAAACTGACCGACTTTGGGTTAGCCCGCGCAGCTAGCGCTCATACGCAGTCCGCGACCCTGCTGGCCACCCTTTCCCATGTGTCCCCTGAACTGGTTTCCGGTGCGCCAGCTGATTCGCGCAGTGACATCTATGCGATAGGCATCATGATCTATCAGATGCTCACCGGACGTCTTCCATATTCGGAAACCAACCCCGCAGCCATGATGAAACATCATCTGGACTCCCCATGCCATTGCCATCACAGACCATTACCGAATTGGCTGATGACCTCGATGAGCTAGTGCGTTGGTGCACCGAGAAGGACCCCGAAAAGCGCCCACAAGATGCCTCGCTGCTTCTAGAAGAAGTGCGTCAAATCCATGCAACGCTCACTGACGAGCAGCTTGATCTGGGTGCCTATTCGCTGGGGAACGTGGAAGACCTGATTCCCGAACGTTTTGCGCATATGCCGACCACGCTGCAACAACGCCTTGACGCCATGCAGCGAGATCGCGAACTTGATCGTGAGAAGCAATGGCAAGAGCTAAATACCGTGGCTGCCGACGGCGACTATGAACTCGACGAGGACTTAGGCAGTGAATCGCCTACCAGCGTCATTGCAGTCTCGGATGCCACCGAAGTTCTAGATTTGCGGGACGCTCAACAAACTCTGGCTATGAACCGGTTCGAAGATAATGATTCTGACTCGGCCATAGCTGCGACCTCGGTGTACGCACGCAATGAGTCGGCTGCCATTGAACCGGTTGCGAGCGATGCTCAGGTCCCAGCTCGCGAAGCCAAGCGTGCACAGAAGCAAGCCGAAAAACGCTGGCGCAAGGAAGCCCAGATTCCTACACACCAGCTGAGGCGCCCACGCAGCGGGACTCAGAAGACCGTCATGATTTTCGTGTGGATTTTGGTTGTCGCCGTAGTGGCCGGTGCTGGCTGGTTCTTTGGCCGCGGTCCGGGAACGATCGTTCGTATCCCATCGCTGACCGGGATGATCCAAGAGCAGGCGATCGCCCAAATGGACGACGCCGGTGTTCCCGTGCGCGTCAGCACTGCTTACGATGATGAAGTTTCCATTGGTCGGGTGGTTGAGTCTCATCCAGCCACCGGCAAGAACATCATGAAATTTCAAGGTGTAGAGCTCACGGTTTCTGAGGGGCCAGAGCTTTTCCAAATCCCTCAGGTCGCTGGTTCCACACTAGGCCAAGCAAAGAAGTCGCTAGCCAAGGTGGGCTTTGAAAACCTGAAAACTGTTGAAGCCTACTCTTCGTCAGTGGCCGACGGTTCGGTCATCACTTCGAACCCTAGCAACGGCGAGCGGTTGCCGAAGAAGAGCCTCATCACGCTGACGGTGTCCAAGGGCCCGGCTCCGGTTCAGGTTCCCTCTCTCATTGGGTTGAGCAAGGATGAGGCTACGCAGAAGCTCAAGGACGTCGGTCTGAGTCTCACTCCTGGTGAAGAAGTCAGTTCAGAACAGGTCAGCAAGGGCCAGATCGCGGCGCAGTCACCGGCCCAGGGTGCAGCCGAATTCGGCAGTTCCGTAGAGGTGAGCATCTCCTCGGGTCCTGAATATCTTCAGATCCCGTCGGTTGTAGGGCTCACCGTCCAAGAGGCCACAGCGCAGCTTCAAGCTGCCGGCTTCACGGTGAAAACCCATGAAGTATTTGGTGGCGCACAGCAGACTGTACGGATGCAGACACCGCTGGGTCAGCGAGCCGTACGAGGCAGCGAGATCAGCATTTACGCTTTCTAGCGGCAACAAAAAATGGGTTCAGTTCCACGGTGTGGAACTGAACCCATTTTTTGTTTGTGGCTAATACTTAGCGGTTACGGCTACGGCTTTGCAACGCCGAGGAGACCAAGAAAGCCATCTCTAGCGACTGACGGTGGTTCAGTCGTGGATCGCAAACAGACTCGTACAGCGAGTCGAAGTCTTCCTCACGGATCGGATCAGCGCCGCCGAGGCACTCAGCCACGTCGTCGCCGGTCATCTCCACGTGCAGGCCACCTGGGAAGGTTCCCAGCGAGTCGTGTACCTCGAAGAAGCCGCGGACTTCGTCCATGACATCGTCGAAGTTGCGAGTCTTGTAACCGTTCTGGCTGGTGACGGTGTTGCCGTGCATTGGGTCGGTAACCCACAGCACCTGGGCACCGGAGGCGGTAACCTTCTCGACCAAATTTGGCAGCTTTTCACGAATGTTCTTCGCACCCATGCGGGTAATGAAGGTCAAACGTCCTGGCTCACGATTTGGATCGAGCTTCTCGATCAGTCGCAACGCATCGTCTGGATCGGTGGTTGGGCCAAGCTTCACGCCAATTGGGTTACGTACACGCGACAGGAAATCGATATGTGCGTGATCCAGTTGGCGGGTGCGTTCACCGATCCACAGGAAGTGGCCGCTGGTGTCGTATGGCAGGCCGGTGCGGGAGTCGGTGCGGGTCAATGCTCGCTCGTAGTCCAGCAACAGTGCCTCGTGAGAGGCGAAGAACTCGGTGCGCTTGAGTGCCTCGAAATCGGCGCCACAAGCATCCATGAAGCGGATGGCCGAGTCGATTTCGCCGGCCAGCTGCTCGTAGGCGGAGTGCGCCGGGTTAGCCATGAAGCCGCTGTTCCACGAGTGCACGCTGCGCAGGTCAGCAAAGCCGCCCTGGGTGAATGCACGAATCAGGTTCAGCGTGGCCGAGGAGGTGTTGTAGGCCTGCACCAAACGCTTTGGATCATGGGCACGGGACTCAGGAGTGAAGTCGAAGCCATTAACGATGTCGCCGCGGAATGCTGGCAGAGTAACACCGTCTCGGGTTTCATCATTCGAGGAACGTGGCTTGGCGAACTGTCCAGCCATGCGACCCATCTTGATAACAGGTAACGAGGCACCATAGGTCAGGACAACGGCCATCTGCAAAATCGTGCGTACACGCGAGGAGATCTTGTCGGCAGTAGCGTCGGCAAAAGTCTCGGCGCAGTCACCACCCTGAAGCAGGAAGGCACGTCCCTGTGCGGCTTCGGCTAGGCGTTCGCGCAATACGTCAACTTCGCCGGCAAATACCAGTGGAGGACGCGAACCCAATTCGTCGATGGAGGCTTGATAGTCCTTGTGCTCACGCCAAGTTGGCTGCTGCGCGATCGGCAGTTCACGCCACAGGTCTAGTTGTGGATCGGTGGCGGGGCCGCCTACGGAGGAGCCTGGCAATGGGGTTCGATTTTCTACGCTCACCCTATTGATTCTACGTGGCGCAGCAGCAAAGCACCGCGACGAATGTAACAGGGTTGCGTAACAGTGTGAAGAGGACGCTATTTCTTGGCTTTGCTCGGTGCATAGACATCCACGTAGCTCTGTCCGGAGAGTACGTTGATGGCCTGACGAATTTCGTCTGCACACTGGCGTAGGGCCTGTGGATCATCGTGCTTCCCTGCCAGATGATCAAAGTTCAGAGGCTTGCCAATCTTGATGCCGATCTTGCCCGGGCGCGGTATCGTGCGCCCAATGGGCTGCGCTTTGTCGGTTCCGATCATGGCCACAGGAACGACCGGGGCGCCGGATTCTAAAGCGAGCTTGGCGACCCCGAGCTTTGCCCGGTAGAGCCGACCATCGGGCGAGCGTGTTCCTTCGGGGTAAATGCCCAAGACTTTACCCTCGCCCAAGGCGCGGTTTGCGCTGGCCAGCGATGCCGCTGATTTACGTCCCCCGAGCGATCCATCGGCAACTGGTTGATGTTGCGGAAGAACCATGCGGTCACTCGTCCCTTGAGCCCACGGCCGTTAAAGTACTCATCTTTGGCCAAGAAAATCACGGGGCGTTCGAGCATTGCAGGTAGAAAAACGGAGTCGCTGACCGAGAGATGATTCGAGGCCAAGATAACTGCCCCGGTGTCCGGAACGTTCTCTAGGCCTCGCAGATCAACACGGAAGAAGACACGAATCAGGGGCCGAACAGCAAAACGCTTAAGGAAGTCGTACAGCACGGCAGAAAAATTCCTTCTTCTCGAGGATCAGCTTATGGCGGAACATTCTTAAGCCGTGGTGGTCATGGCACTGTCCGCACCCTTCAATTGTGCACTACGCTCGATAGTGTAAGCAGAAAATTGGAGTGGTCACGATGAAAAATGATGCACAAAACACCACTGAGCCTCGGGTATCGAAGGATTGCGCAGTGCTGCTGATCCACGGCTTCACCGGCTCTCCCACCGCTATGGAGCCTTGGGCGCAAGCCCTGTCCCGTCAAGGCTTTGATACCGCGGTGCCACTGCTTCCAGGACACGGCACCAAGTGGCAGGACATGATTACCAACACTTATAGCCAGTGGATCGATGCCACAGAACAGGCCTTTGACGAACTGGCACGCACGCACAAAACCGTTTTTGTTGCTGGCCTGTCCATGGGTGGCGCGCTAGCTCTGCACTTGGCCACTCGCCGCAATGTTGCCGCAGTTTCACTGGTCAATCCCGGCCTTATCGTTGATTCGCCGCTGGCCCCGTACACCCCATGGCTCAAACATGTGGTTCGCAGTGTTGCCCCGATTAGCAACGACATCGCCAAGCGTGGCGTGGATGAAGGAGCCTACCCACGCACCCCCATCGCCGCCGTCGCGCAGCTGCATGCACTCTTCGCCCAAACTCGTGCACGGTTGGAACTTGTCACCGCCCCAGTCCAGCTCTTCCGCTCCACGGTGGACAACGTCGTTTCGGATGCTTCGGTGCGGGAATTGGTCGGTGGGCTCACCCCGGGAACTTTGGCCGAACACCACCAGTTGCTTCATTCCAAACACGTGGCCACCTTGGATTACGACGCAGCGCAGATCTTCCAAGAATCCGGACGCTTCTTCTCACAGCACTCGACCGGCGAGCAGCGCCAAACTCACCGCCAAGCAGGGAGGCACGTATGAGTTTTCCTGACGCTCGTCCCCCGCATCAAGACGATCCGCGGTGGGACGATTTGGTGACGAACTTCCAAGAGATCGATGCGACGGCTCCGCGTGAGCCCAGTGCTGCCGAACGTGCAAATCAGCTCAAGAAGCTCTTTAATACCGGTCCCGGCGCGGTGGCTGGCCCACGCGATTCGGCGCCGGCGGAGCTTGAAGAATCCGATGAGAAATTTGTTCCCGATGAACCTGCCGCGTTGGGTTCCGGGGATCCAATGTTGAATATGGCGTGGGTTACTGCAGCTGGCGGCCCGATCGGGCTATTGCTGTGTGTGCTGTTTTTCCGCTCAGCTCCGACGTTTGTATTTATCGGCTTGGCGCTGTTGGCAGTGGCCGGAATCGCTTACTTACTTCTACGTCTTCCAACGAAGCGCGATCCGGGAGATGATGGGGCTCAAGTCTGAACCGAACTTGGAGCGTTAAGCACGGTAGGTTACTGTAAAGTAATAAAATGTGATGCGGGTTACCCGCCATTGCTTTTGGGGTCACACAAAGTTCAGGAGTTGAGTACCAGATGCGCGAATATAGCTCGCCAATTCGCATCCACACACCGCAACAGTCAAATATCACCGACTTACTGTTACGCCACGCAAATTCGGCAGCAAACCCGGCTTTGTTCTCAAAGCCTGGACCTGACTCATCGTGGCAAGACGTCACCGCATCGCAGTTTGCTGCCGATGCCAAAGCCATCGCCAAAGGATTTATCGCCAACGGCATCGACGCCGGCGAACGCATCGCGCTGATGGCCAAAACCCGCTACGAGTGGACCCTCGTGGACTTCGCCATCTGGTTTGCCGGATGTGTCACCGTTCCCATTTATGAGACTTCCTCCCCTAGCCAGGTTGCATGGATTATCTCGGATTCCGACGCCAAAGCGGTCGTCCTTGAATCTGCAGCACATGAAAACGTCGTACGCCGGGCAGCTCACGAAGAGCAGCTCGAACTTCTCGATCACGTCTGGCAGTTTGACGGTGGATTGGAACAGCTGGTTGAAGATGGACGAGCGATCAACGACGATCTACTTGAATCCCGTCGCGCTGCAGTTTCACTGAGCCACATCGCCACAATCATCTATACCTCTGGCACCACCGGGCGGCCTAAGGGCTGCGAACTGACGCACGGCAATTTTGTCGAGCTGGCCGAAAACGCTGCAGCTTCCCTACCCGATGCTGTGTACCCTGGTGCCTCCACCATCATGTTCTTGCCACTGGCACACGTTTTTGCCCGATTCATTTCGGTCATCAACGTGGCAGCTGGTTGCCGTACCGGCCACACCCCAGATGTGAAAAACCTGCTTGGTGACCTTCAGTCCTTCAAACCGAACTTCATCCTCGCGGTGCCTCGCGTATTTGAGAAGGTCTACAACTCAGCGATGCTCAAGGCCGAAGACGGTGGCAAGGGCAAGATTTTCCATGCCGGCGTCGACGTTGCTGTGGCCTATTCCAAGGCGCAGCAGACGGGCAAAATTCCGCTAGTTTTGACGCTGAAGCATAAGCTCTTTGACGCACTTCTTTACAAGAAGCTGCGTGATGCCATGGGCGGAAATATCCGCCATGCAGTATCCGGCGGCGGCCCACTGGGCGAACGCTTAGGCCACTTCTTTAACGGCATTGGTGTGACCATTCTTGAAGGCTACGGTCTGACGGAAACTACCGCTCCGATCACGGTTAATACCTTGGACCGCATCAAGATCGGTACCGTGGGCAAGCCACTTCCTGGCAATGCAGTTCGTATTGCCAGCGATGGAGAGATCCTGGCCAAGGGTATTTGCGTGATGAGCGGATACCATGACCGGCCAGAACTTCAAGACGAAGCTTTCACCGATGGCTGGTTCCATACCGGAGATATCGGCGAGTTGGACGATGACGGCTACTTGAGCATCACCGGACGCAAGAAGGAAATCATCGTCACTTCCAGCGGCAAGAACGTGATTCCTGCGCTGCTCGAAGACCAGATCCGTGCTGACGCATTGGTCTCACAGTGTGTGGTCGTCGGCGAAGGCCGACCATTTATCGCCGCGCTGGTGACCCTAGATGACGAAGCGCTGCCAGGCTGGCTTGATCGTCACCATCTGGATAAGAACAGTTCGCTCGAAGAACTGGCGCAAAACCCGACCGTGCGCGAAACCATCGAAAAGGTGATCGCCAAGGCCAATACTTCGGTATCCCGTGCCGAAGCGATCAAGTCTTTCCGGATTGTAGCCTCGGACTTTACCGAGGAAACCGGGCACCTGACGCCATCGCTGAAGATCAAGCGCGCTGCGGTTCTCAAGGACTACAACGAGCTCATCGAAGAGATCTACTCGGCGCCTAAACCAACGGCGTAATTCATAACAGCACCAACTAGCTCCCACGATTCGCGAGCTGAAGCGGCCCAGGGCAACCTGAGGCCGCTGTGTTGTGTGCGGGCAAAGTAGCTACGTGGAAGTACAACCCGATTGAAGGCCGGTACCGGATGATCGGCACGCACTTCGCCGAGCACCGCGAAGATGAGGTTCTCGGCCAGAGCTTTGCGCCCATTGGCTAACAGCCATTCAACCAGTTCCATGAGCTGGTCTTCGCTATCCGGACCTGGTTCACCAACAACGACCAGTACATCTGCGGCGCTGAATTTGCCTTCCAAGGCTGCCTGCACGCGTTGCGGGCCAGAGGTGGAGACCTCGGCCTTGACGTTGACCTCGCCAAATTGCTCGGCTAAATGCTCAGCGATTTCAAAAAACGGCAGGTGGGTATCCAAGGTAAATACCAGAACCCCCAGCCGGCTTCGCAGTGCGGAGAATTCGCTGGCTTGGGTGCTGATTTCCTGGGGCGTTACCCCTGCTGGAGTCTTGCTGGCGCGCATCGCAGCTCCTTGTACGTCTAAGGTGTTTCTAAAAATTGTGAAGTGAACACAGGGGCCCGCAACTTATGTTGCGGGCCCCTGTGCCCGATGCAAAAGACTTGCTACGTACTACTTCGGTTCAATCACCAAGAGTAGATCGCCACCCTGCACTTGGCTGGTGCCATCCAGGGTGATCTGCGTGACAACGCCCGAGGCGTTTGCGGTAATGCCAGCTTCCATCTTCATCGCTTCGATGGTGGCTACCGACTGACCGGCTTCGATCAAATCTCCGGTCTTCACGTTCACCGTCACAGCCCCAGCAAATGGTGCTGCCACATGTCCGGCATTGTTCGGGTCAGCCTTTGGTGCGGACTTGACGGTGGATTCCACCGACTCGTCACGGACCTTGATCTGACGTGACTGACCGTTCAGGGTGACCACCACGGTGCGCAGGCCCTTCTCATCGGCATCCGAAACGGAAACCAACTTGACCAGCAGACGAACGCCGGTGCCCAGCGAGATGACGTGCTCAAAGCCTGGAGTGAAGCCGTAGAGGTAGTCACGGGTGTGAAGCACGGACAAATCTCCGTAGTTCTCCACGGACTTCTCAAAGTCACGGGTTGGTCCGGCGAAGAGCAAGCGGTTCAACGTGGAACGAACGGTCTCGTCATCCCCCTGCAGGCCCTGAGCATCCTCGGCTGAGAGATCCTCAATGCGGTTCTTGATATTACGTCCCTGCAGCGCCTTGGTGCGGAATGGTTCTGGCCATCCGCCCGGAGGATTGCCCAACTCACCGGAGAGGAACTGGATGACCGAATCTGGGACATCGTAGTTCTGCGGGTTGGCTTCGAAGTCCGCAGCAGCCACCGAGGAGCCGACAAGCTGAAGTGCTAGGTCGCCAACCACCTTGGAGGACGGAGTCACCTTGACCACGTTGCCGAGCATGTCGTTCACCGAAGCGTACATGGACTCGATGGCCTCAAAACGCTCGCCCAGTCCCAACGAGATGGCCTGCTGGCGCAGGTTCGAAAGCTGTCCGCCTGGAATCTCGTGCTGGTATACGCGGCCGGTTGGTGCTGGCAGGCCTGATTCGAATGGCTTGTACAGTGCACGTACTGCTTCCCAGTATGGTTCCAGCGAGGCTACCGCATCCAAGGACAGCCCTGGATCACGATCGGTGAATTCCAGCGCTGCGACCAGTGCTGAGGCCGATGGCTGCGACGTGGTTCCGGCCATGGCGGCGCTGGCCACGTCAACCGCGTCCACGCCGGCATCGATGGCTGCCATCAGGGTAGCCAGCTGGCCACCTGCGGTGTCGTGGGTGTGCAGGTGCACCGGCAGATCAAAGCGCTCACGCAGCGCAGTAACCAACTTGGTGGCAGCTGCCGGACGGAGCAACCCGGCCATGTCCTTGATGGCGATAATGTGTGCACCGGCGTCGACGATCTGCTGTGCCAACTGGAGGTAGTAATCCAGGGTGTACAGCTTCTCGTTGGAATCCAGCAGGTTACCGGTGTAGCACAGGGCTACTTCGGCAACCGCAGTTCCGGTTTCGCGCACTGCCTTGATGGCCGGAGCCATCTGCGAAACGTCGTTGAGCGCATCAAAAATACGGAAGATGTCGATGCCTGAGGCCGCAGCCTGCTTAACAAACGCATCGGTGACTTCGGTCGGGTACGGGGTGTATCCGACGGTGTTGCGCCCACGCAGCAACATCTGCAGTGGGATGTTTGGCAGCTCGGCACGCAGCAGTTCCAAACGCTTCCATGGGTCTTCACCCAAGAAGCGCAGGGACACGTCGTAGGTGGCTCCGCCCCAAACTTCCATGGAGAACAACTGTGGGGTGGTATGTGCGTAGGCCGGGGCTGCAGCAAGCAGGTCACGGGTGCGCACACGGGTAGCCAGCAAGGACTGGTGCGCATCGCGGAAGGTGGTATCGGTAATGCCTACGGCCTGGGATTCGCGCAGTGCCTTGGCAAACCCTTCCGGGCCCAGATCCAGTAACTTCTGGCGCCATCCGTCAACTGGTGCAGCAGACTTGGATGGGCCATCAAATGGAGAACGTTCTGGCTCATCGGACTTATCGCCCGGGAAAGCTGGCAGCTTCTTGCGTGGGTCAATACCTTCGATGCGCTCACCGTGTGGATGGTTCACGGTCACGTGCGCCAGGTAGTTCAAGGCCTTGGTACCGCGGTCCTGAGACTTGTTACCGGTGAGCAAATCTGGGCGGGAGTCGATGAAGTCAGTAGCTACATCGCCGGCCAGGAACTGCGGGTCGGCCAGTACGTTCTGGATGAACGGAATATTGGTTGCCACACCACGTACGCGGAACTCGGCCAACGCACGACGGGCACGAGCCACGGCGGTTTGGTAGTCGCGTCCACGACAGGTGAGCTTGACCAGCATGGAGTCAAAGTGTGGGGAGACTTCAGCACCAGCGTAGATGGTGCCGCCGTCAAGTCGCACACCCGAGCCACCGGCCGAGCGGTAAACGGTGATTGTGCCTACGTCTGGGCGGAAGCCGTTGGATGGATCTTCGGTAGTGATGCGGGACTGCAGTGCCCAGCCGCGGACCTGAATGGTGTCCTGGCTAATGCCAAGATCGCTCAGCGATTCTCCGGCGGCAATGCGCATCTGCGCCTGTACTAGGTCGATGTCAGTGACTTCTTCGGTCACTGTGTGCTCAACCTGAATACGTGGGTTCATTTCGATGAATACGTGCTGGCCGGCTCGATCACCGACGGTATCTACCAAGAACTCAACGGTTCCGGCGTTCTGGTAGCCCAAGGCTTTGGCAAACTTCACCGCATCGCGGAACAGTGCCTGACGGATGGAATCATCCAGATTCGGCGCTGGAGCGATCTCAACAACCTTCTGGTGGCGGCGCTGCAAGGAGCAGTCACGCTCGTGCAGGTGAACGATGTTTCCATGCTCGTCGGCCAGGATCTGCACTTCGATGTGACGAGGGCGCAGTACCGCTTGCTCGAGGAACACGGTGGGGTCACCAAAGGCGGTGCCAGCTTCGCGCATGGCCGCGCCCATCAGTTCCTGCAAATCTTCGCGCTTGTCCACGCGACGCATACCACGACCGCCGCCACCAGCTACAGCCTTGACGAAGATTGGGAATCCAATGCGGTCCGCTTCAGCGACCAAGAAGTCGACGTCGTCGCTTGGTTCAGATGACTCTAGTACTGGGATACCGGCTTGACGGGCTGCTTTCAGTGCAGCAACTTTGTTTCCGGCCAGTTCAAGCACGTCCGCCTTGGGACCGATGAACTTGATGCCTTCCGCTGCTGCCGCACGAGCCAGGTCCGGGTTCTCGGACATAAATCCGTAGCCTGGGTAGATTGCATCGGCGCCGGACTCTTTGGCAACGCGGATGATTTCCTCGATGTCCAGGTACGCACGGACAGGATGGCCCTCTTCACCAATCTGGTAGGCCTCTGCGGCTTTCTGGCGGTGAATCGAGTTGCGGTCTTCATGGGGGTAAACCGCTACGGTTTTTGCACCGAGCTCGTAGCTTGCGCGGAAAGCACGAATTGCAATCTCACCGCGGTTGGCGACCAAGATTTTTTCAAACATAGTGTCCCTACATCGAATCATTACGGGGTTGGTGTCTCTGGCCAGGAAGCTGTTCCAGTGGCCAATGAGAAGACATCAACAGCCTTTCGGGTCTCGAAAAGTAGCAAATTTTCGCCACTTCTGTGAGACACACTACACGGGTGATGCGGATTACGCACAAACATTTCACCCTGTGGTCTGACCATAAGAAATATTGGCCTTGAATGCTCTTTTAATCACTAAGTTGGATACAAGAGCAAAAACTAACGTTGCAAAGTCGGGGAAACGACCTTCGGCACACTATGATGATGAGAGACTAAAAATTCGGTGGGACGTTAAATAGCGAACAGTGAAAGGCGTGGTCTGGTCCGTGCACGTAGTGAGCATCAGCAGCCTCAAGGGTGGCGTAGGAAAAACCTCCGTAACGCTCGGACTGGCTTCAGCAGCACTTGCCGCCGGCATTCCGACTCTCGTCATTGACTTGGATCCCCACGCGGATGCCAGCACTGGCCTCGGAGTTCGAGCCAACGGCAAACAGCCAATTGGGCAAATGCTCAAGAACGCTCGTAGGGTCCGTTTGCAGGAGCAGGTAGTAGCCAGCGCTTGGCAATCAAAAGCAGCAGAGAAGAAGTCGCGTACCCGCATTCCGGTACTTGATGTTGCCGTAGGCGATGCCTACACCGGCATTTATGACCGCCCGGATTTGCGCACCAGGGACTTGCGTCGCCTGACCCAAATCCTCAGCCGAACCAGCGGCTACCAGCTAGTGCTGATCGACTGCCCTCCATCGCTGAACGGGTTGACCCGCATGGCATGGAGCGCCTCAGACCAACTGTTGCTAGTGGCGGAACCGAGCCTTTTCTCGGTCGCAGGTACCGAACGCACGCAGCGCGCACTGGATCTTTTCCGTCGCGAATTCGCTCCGTCACTCGGCCCGGTAAAGGTTGTTGCGAACCGCGTTCGCAAGGACTCTGCAGAGCACACTTTCCGTCTGGGCGAGATGCGTCAGATGTTTGGTGAATCCATGGTCAAGCCTGAGATCCCAGAGCACTCCGAATGGCAGCAAATTCAGGGGGCGGCATACTCGGTACACCAGTGGCCTTCCAAGGCAACTGCACCGATGCTCTCGCAGTTTGATGCATTGCTCAAGGAAGTCATGTCGACCGCAGGCAAATCGAACAGCTAAGCATCAAGCAGTACTCAAGACAAAATAGATATGAGGCCAGGCCACCGATTGGTGGCCTGGCCTCATATCTATAAGCTTTTATTTTGCTTGACTAGCCTACGTTGCGAGCTGCCTTGGCTGCGCGTCGCGCTGCCAGCTCATCTTCGGGCATATCCTGATCAGTGGAGCTCTCTGATGGGAGCTGAGCAAGTGAACCTTCAACTTCTCGCCAGACACGTCCAACGGCGATTCCGAAGACGCCCTGGCCCTTCTGTACTAGGTCAATAACTTCATCCGCGCTGGTGCATTCGTAGACCGAAGCGCCGTCACTCATCAAAGTGATTTGAGCGAGGTCTTCCACACCGCGTTCGCGTAGGTGCAGGACGGCTGTACGGATCTGCTGAAGGGAAACGCCAGTATCAAGAAGGCGCTTAACGATCTTTAGAACGAGGATGTCGCGGAAGGAGTACAGTCGGTGACTACCCGAACCTTTGGCACCACGAACGGCTGGCTCAACTAGGCCGGTACGTGCCCAGTAATCGAGCTGACGGTAGGTAATGCCTGCGGCTTTGCAAACAACTGGACCGCGGTATCCGGCGTGCTCATCGAGCTCAGGCAGGTCGTCGGTGAAGAGCAGCCCTTGCGTATTGGAATGCTTGTTGCCGCCGTCGACCCCGCGACGAGGTCCTGTCTGGCTAGACTCCATCCAATTGCTCCTTGTGTATCAGCACGTTCCTAAATGAGTAAGGTAGCGACTAACTCAGAACCGCACAGATGCGAGCGATGATCATCAAAAACAGTTCTTGTTCTATGTCCCTATGCATCGACGGTACGGCTATCGGCGCTAATGGTCAAAGACCTTCAAGCTTAACTTTAAGCCGTGTCGCACACGTACATCGAATATCCCAATTCAGCGACAATAATTCGCTGAATTCAACAAAGAAATGCCTATGAAGAAAAGTCCTCGGGGTCAATAGTGTCCAAAAATTCCCGGAACTCACGCAACTGCTCTTCTGGAGCTTCCTCGCCCTCGGCTTCCAGCTCGATAGACACTCCGGCATCTTCGAGGACGTCCTCGGCACAATAAATTGGGCATTGTGTGCGTACGGCTAGGGCCACTGCGTCAGAGGAACGTGAATCCACACGTTTGCCATTAGACAAAACAAGTTCGGCCACAAAAACGGCGTTGTGCACGGAGATGATTTCTACACGCTCCAAGCTCACCCCGGTGGCCTCAAAAATGCTGAGCATCAAATCGTGTGTCATCGGACGTGGCGGCGTTAGCCCCTGCTCGGACATGGCAATAGCCGATGCTTCTGGAGCACCAATCCACAATGGAAGGAAAAGATTTCGCTCCGAGTATTTCAGTAGCAACAGTGGCTGATTTGCCGGCAGTTGAATACGTATCCCGGAAAACTCCAGTTCCAGCATGTCTGCCCCCTAGAGTCGTGAATGCCTGGTGTGTTTAGCCTAGCGATCTAGCTGCGAAATAGCACGCTGTACGAGGGCTTCGTGAATCTCCAAGCACTGCCGAGAGATTTCCTGAGCTTCTTCCGCTGCGCGGGCACGGGCGGAAACCTCGGGCTTCCTCATCTCGTTACCGACGATTGTTTCGATAAGCGAGAACTCGCGATCAGCGGCAGTGCGGAATTGACGCAGGTGGCGGGGTTCAACGCCATGGCTAGCTAAAAGCACTGCAGACTTGGTGACCTTGATGCAGTTCGAATCGAAGAGGCCGCCCTGGGCTTCAACCAGTCCAAACTTAAGCAGTTCATCAACCAGCTCATCACTAGCGCCGCTTAGGCCCTGTAGCTCAGAGAGAGAAACCAGTCGGGTCTTGCGCTCCACGGCTTCAGCCATGTCGCTATTGACGAGCTGTGGTGCGGCTGGGGCTCCCCAGGCAATGCTTCAGGAGCCTCGCCACGATCAACCGCGTCGAGGTGATCTTTGATGACCTTCAGCGGCAGGTACTGGTCGCGCTGCACCGAAAGGATGAAACGCAGACGGCTAACGTCCGAGGAACTGTACTTCCGGTACCCAGCTGAGGTGCGCTGCGGGATGATCAATCCCTTGTCCTCTAAGAAGCGAATCTTCGAGGCTGTGACGCGTGGAAATTCATCCTTGAGTTCCGAGAGCACTTCACCGATGTTTAGCGCTGCCTGCCGGACAGTCTCGTGGCGTTGCGCCTCGAGTCGTGGGCTTCGGGCTGCGTCAAAAATCGACAAAGGGTCTACACCTCGGAATTATGGAGAAGACGACGGACTAACCGTCGGCGGAAAACCTAGAACTCTACTAGCTTAAAGGTTCGGCACGCTCTGGTAAAAATTCAAACGGAACTTGCCAATTTGAACCTGGACTCCGCTGTTGAGCTGGATAGCGTCAATCCGGTCACCGTTAATGTAAGTGCCGTTGAGCGAACCAATATCGCTGAGGCGGAAGCTCTGACCACTACGGGTGAACTTTGCATGCCTGCGCGAAACGGTGACGTCGTCTAGGAAAATATCAGCGTTCGGGTGCCGGCCAGCGATGCTCTCGTCGGTGTCCAACAAGAAGCGTGCGCCCTTGTTCGGCCCGGAGTGAGCAATCAACAATGCCGAACCGGCAGGCAGTGCGCGTACTGCGCTCTTCTCATCTTCACTCAGAGTGTAGATGACTGCGGGCTCAGTTGGCTTGCCAGCTGATGGGAGAGAAATATTGGTCGTCTCGGAGGCAGACTCTTTGTGCGGGTCAACCGGCCCATGTTCCGACATTTGGGATCCTCCAGAAAATCTTGCTTACAGTTCGTGCGCGACGACCTTGAGTTCGAATTTGGCATTATTGCGATACCAAACTATCTACAGATTAGCCTACTCACCAGCCAAGTGATAACAGATGAGCGCATAATTTCCGACGCATGGAATTCTAGGCGTGACATCTGAGGTAAATTGAGCGAAACCACGATCGTCTCCATGGCACCGATCATTCTCGGTATTTTGGATCAGAACCAGCGCAGATCAGGAATTAACAGGTGAATCATGTCTGAAATTCGACTCAAGCGGGTGTACAGCGACGCTATTGCCGAAGACGGCTACCGAATACTGGTTGACCGTCTATGGCCGCGTGGTCAAAGTAAAGAGAAACTCCATTTAGACCAGTGGGCTAAGGCCGTTGCTCCAAGCAACGAACTTCGCAAAGTATGGATCCACGACGCCGAGCACTTCGAACAATACGCTCAGGTCTACAAATCCGAGTTGGATCAAAACCCCGCTGTAGACGACTTGCTGCAAATCCTAGAGCAACATCCGATCGTCACTTTTGTTTATAGTTCAAAAAACGAGCAAGCTAATCACGCAGTGGTTCTGCGAGAGTATTTGCTTGAGCAGTGGACTCGTTAGAAGGCGGAATAAAACAGACGCCGTCGGCGCACACCATGTCAGATTCGACGACCTGTTGTAGATCGAAACTGAACCCCTGATCCATAACGCATTCCTTCCGCCGCGAACTTATCCCTTGCACCTTTAACAACTCACACAGTGCATTAAATATTCCGCAGCGACAACACTGAGAGCCAGCGTGAGAACAGCTCATTGAGCTGGCCTCACACTGGTAGGGGAAATATCTTGATTAGTTCTGATCGAGTAACACTGAATCAAAAAACTCGGATAGTTGATCGGTGGCACTCAACGGCAAAACGTTGGCCACATACATATCCAGCCGAACGATTACGATCGCTCCCTCACGGGAAATTTGTCGTTGTTCAAAGATATTTTCCGCGGGCAGAGCGGTGTAGACCTTTTCATAGTTCATGAGTCCGAACTGTCCAACATGGGGGCGGAATATCTCAGGTGCGTCGTTGATGTTCAGCGTTGAGTAATCTTGCTGGTAGATCACCTTGATATCAAAGAGCGCATCAAGATCCGAGCCCGTTGGCGTGAATCGCCGGACCGGAGAATCTTGTGAATCCGTCAACCACGATGCCAGCTGTGCAACTTCACCCGAGGCACCTGCTGGCTGCTGGTCGGCAAAAACATAAATTCGATAGCGCCCATCGACCTTGTGATGATGCCCCAAGTGTTTTGGGTTGGCGTCGGCCACACGCATAACTTCTGCGGATCTGAAACGCTTACCAATGGGGAATCCGGCTGCTCGATGCTGGTACGTTTTGTTGCCCGTAAGTTCGGACGGTGAATACTCAGTCATGAATCCTGCCGGGAATTCAGCGGTACGAACATAAAATTCGGCAACGCCTTCCTTGCCTGCCAAGTCTTCTGGCGTTGCGGTCATGATGGAGGACCATTGCTTATCAAAGTCGATCAGATCTTTGGCGATGACCTTACGTTCGGCGCTGTAAGTCCGCAGCAATTGCGCTGGTGCTTGCCCAGAAAGCACATGACCAATTTTCCATGCCAGGTTGAATCCATCCTGCATGGACACATTCATCCCTTGCCCTGCTTTTGCAGTGTGTGTGTGGCAGGCGTCCCCGACGATGAAGACTCGAGGATTTTGCGAATCAATTTTTTCCAGAGGGACGTCGTCGAAGCGATCGGCTAGTCGATGGCCGACTTCGTAGACGCTATGCCAGACAACATCTTTCACTTCTAGCGAGTAGGGATTCAAGATCGCTTTGGCCCGTTCAATGATTTCTTCCAACGGTGTTTCGCGGACCTTACCCTCGTCGTTTTCCGGAACCTCGCCTAGGTCAACATAAAGTCGGAAGAGTTGTCCGCCTTCACGAGGAATGAGCAGGATTGAGCCGGCGGTTGAATGGATTGCGCATTTAGTTCGCACATCCGGAAAGTCGGTGAGGGCCAAGGTATCCATGACGCCCCACGCATGGTTGGCTTTGTCGCCTGACAGCTTGGCTCCAATGGAACGGCGAACCTGACTGCGTGCACCGTCTGCTCCCACAACGTATTTGGCACGAACTACGCGTTCCAATGAATCCGCACCGTCAGCGCAGTTAATCAGCGTGACTTTCGCAGGATATTCGTGAGCAGGTTCAGCGCTGAGCTCTTTGAATTCCCAGCCATAATCTGGAGTAATTCGAGCAGGTGAGTTGAGGGCGTATTCGGCAAAGTAGTCGATGACCCTCGCCTGGTTCACCACAAGATGCGGAAATTCACTGACACCCGTCGGATCATCTGCCGTCCTGTCGGTGCGAATGATCTGTTCAGGTTTGGCAGGATCCGGATTCCAAAATGTGGTCTCTTTGATGACATAGGCTTCTGCGGTGATCCGCTCTGCGAAGTTGAATGCTTGGAATGTCTCAACAGTGCGTGACTGAATTCCATCCGCCTGGCCAATCTCAAGTCGATGTGGGCGACGGTCGATGATTCGGGTATGCACATCTGGAAATTGTGAGAGCTGTGCCGCGGTAATAGTTCCGGCCGGCCCGGTGCCAACAATTAGCACGTCCATGAATTCCGGTAGTTCTTCGGGACGGTTGATCCCCGTTCCCGCTGCCGGTTGAACTCGTGGATCCGCCGAGACATATCCGTTGTGATGAAACTGCACTGTCCCATCCCCCGCTTCTCTGTGATGACTTACTCGAATATCATTTGTTCGATAATAGAACTCGATGCTCTTTTATCGCACACTAATCATATGCAATCCGTGAGCGGCCTCACAACCTTTGTCCGAATTCGTGGATTTCTCACTTCTGATCGCACCAAGACCGCGCACTCTCCAAAGAAAAAATGGCTACCAACCAGCACATACGTGTGCTGGTTGGTAGCCATTGGAACCTGCGCGCAGATTCAGACTTCCGTCATAAGTTTTGCACCTTAGGAACTGGCAGTATCCATGCATGATGTTGTTCGTGGCGTCCACTCGCCTATTTCACGACTTGCACCTGACCATCTCGTACATGCAATCTCTGAAGGTTCGATTGCGCCCTGAGTTTCTGCTGCCACCTGCGATCATGAGTCACGGTAATAACCGTTCCAGGGTATTGCTCTAACGCTTCTTCAAGCTGTTCAACCAGCGCCGGCGAGAGATGGTTTGTCGGCTCGTCTAATAGTAGTAATTGCGCCCGAGTGCTGACCGCCACAGCAAGCTCAAACCTGCGGCGTTGGCCCACCGAGAGCGAAAGCGGATGCCGCGGAAAATCATTGGCCCTAAACAGCCCCAACTTAGCCAGCACCGGCGCAGCTTCTTCAACAAAACTGTCCGTCGCCAGAGCGAATGATTCGAGCAAGCTTTCTCCGGGGTCTGTCCGAGCTCTTGTCGTAACCACGCATAGCTCAGATTTTCTGCTCGCCAGATTTGGCCTTGAGAATGATCTAATTCGCCAGCCAGCAGCTTTAACAGCGAAGTTTTGCCTGCACCATTGGGACCAGTAACTAACCAACGCTGGCCTAGGTTAATTTCAAAATTACTCGTTGCCAACAGCGGCGCTTCCTCGCGTCGTGCCTTAGTTGCTCTGACCAAACAAGTGTTGCCATCGCCAGTGCCACTTTCGGTTGGCATGGCAAATTCCAATTCGGCCGCGGGCTTCGGTGCCGGGTTTGATTCCAGATCCTCAATGCGAGATTTGGCCTGACGAATCTTTGAAGTCGATCCATGGCTGCGACTGCGCATGCGGAAATTACCGTGCCCAAACCCGGCCTTTTCTTGTTTCCGGGGTACAGCTGCAACGCGAGCCGCATTCTTTTCCACCAAACGCTGAGAATGCTCCAACTCCTCCAGCCACTGTTCGTAGTCCGCCCGAATCGCAATTCGTTCCTGCTCCTTGGCATGCAGATAACCTCCGTATCCGTTCCCATAGTGCGCCAAAGAACCGTCATGAACTTCAACGATGGAACGCGCAAACCGCTGTAGGAACATGCGGTCGTGGCTGATGACCACCAACGCTCCATGGTGCTTTTCAAGGTTCCGCTCCAACCACGACATCGCAGAATCGTCTAAGTCGTTGGTCGGTTCGTCCAGTAACAGTAGTTGGGCTCCCGAACACAGTACACAGGCTAACCCCAGTCGTGAACGTTGCCCGCCGGAGAGCTGGGAGACGGGCCGTTGCCGATCAATCTCCCCCAAGCTCAGCTGCTCGAGGGCGCTGTCCACTCGCTGTTCCAAGCTATAACCATCTGCTGCCTCATAAAGGTCGGTAACCTGCTGCAATTGAGTCATGAGGCGCTCAGCCGTCTGGCCTGTAGCGCTCTGCAGTCGTTGCGAGATGGCAGCGATCAGAGTTTCCAGTTCGCGGAATCGTCGGTGGTAGGAGTTTATGACCTCTTGTACGCTCATGTCTGCGGAGAATTTAGGGTTCTGTGCAGCGTAGGCAACTCCCCGGGCGCGTTGATCACTCGGTGCCCTTGATCTGGCTCCAGCGTTCCAGATAGCACTCGCATGAGAGTTGACTTACCTGAACCGTTATCGCCCAATACGGCAAGTCGTTCGTTGAAGGAAAGAACAACGTCGACATCGGTCAGTACGTCTAGGTCTGCAAAACTGACACTAACGTTCTCCAAAATGCACAGTGCATTGCTACGGTCTTCACCGTTAGCCTCACCATCAAGGTCTGTAGATTTGGCCTGAGTCATGGGATTTTCCTGCCTTGCGCGCAAAGACTTCTAAAGTCCATCAAGCAGCACAGTTATTTGTCGGGCACCGAAACATGATGCCGTGGGTGGGCAATGGAGCTAGGCTCAACATCGGATAAATCAACGCTATGGCGTTGTGTGGAAGAACATCCCAGAAATTATCGTTCCCATTTCTCAAGACTAGTTCGGCTCAAAGACCCTGACAAGGCATCGGGCCCTAGAGCTCAATAGTTCCGCGGATCAAGACCTGGGTATGCCCACCAACCCACAAATGTTCGTCACTGGCGTCTAGGTACACGCGTCCCTCGTACCCGATTACCGAGCCTTGCCGGTTAATCAGTGGAGGGTGGACCTTTTGCGTGTTGATGAGCCACTGCGCTGCTGCACCGTTCAGGCTCCCTGTCACAGGATCTTCTCGCAGGGTTCCGTTCTCGATGGTCAGTGCCCGGACCTCAAATTTTTCTTCACCTTGCGCATGAGCCAAAGGCGCGATGACGCCGATTTTCCATCGACCGGGACGGGTTGGAATCTTCGGATCAAGCCCAAGCAAAAGGTCATGGTCATCCAGCAAGATGGCCATCCACCCGGGCCCGTTATCCACCCACTGAGAATCGAGCACCTGCGATTGCTCCACACCAAGAATGTGCAGAACCTCGGCTAGCTCGCTGGCTTCAATTGTCCCGCTGCGTATCGTTGGCGGCGAGGCGAATGACAATACGTCGCCTTGAATTTTGATTGGCACAACCCCGGCTTCGCATTCAGCCAGAATCAACCCTGAATTCTTCGGCACTCCCCTTCGGCAAGCCATGCACGCGCCGTGCCCAAAGCAGGATGACCAGCAAATGGATACTCACGTTCCCTAGCGAAGATACGGAAGCGATAGTCCGCGTCTGGATTTTCAGACGGCAACACAAAGGTGACCTCAGAAAGATTGGACCACCGCGAATAGTTGATCATCTCTTGGCTAGAGAGCCCCGGGGCGTCTAAAACTACCCCCAGCGGATTGCCTTTATAAGCAGTACTACTGAAGACGTCTACCTGTTGGAACCTGCGTTGCATCTGGTTGCTCCCGTAATTATTTTGGCAGAGCAAAACCCCGCCGAGAAAAATTCTCGACGGGGTTTTACAAGATGGTCGGGCTAGCGGGATTTGAACCCACGGCCTCCTCACCCCCAGTGAGGCGCGCTACCAAGCTGCGCCATAGCCCGATGCTTCCGCAGCCGTTATCCCCCAAGTCGTGAGATCTAAGGGTGCCGTCTGCAAAAGCTCCATATTCACCCTACACCAAGTGAAGGGCTAATTTCGAACTTTAGCGGTTGCGTGAGCGACGCTCACGGATACGCATCGAAACCTCGATTGGGCTGCCCTCAAAACCGAAAGTTTCACGCAAACGACGGGTGATGAACCGGCGGTAACCTGGGTCCAGGAACCCGGTGGTGAACAGCACAAAACGTGGCGGACGGGCCGAAGCCTGAGTGCCAAAGAGGATGCGTGGCTGCTTACCGCCACGTACTGGGTGCGGGTGCGCAGCTACGAGTTCACCCAAGAAAGCGTTCAGCTTGCCCGTTGGAACGCGCTTATCCCAAGAATCCAGAGCCGTGTTCAATGCAGGAACAAGCCTGTCCTTGTGCCAGCCGGTCTTGGCAGAAATGTTGACCCGTGGGGCCCATTCGATGTGCGCGAGGTCGCGATCGATTTCCTGATCCAGGTAGTAACGACGGTCCTCATCCACCTCGTCCCACTTGTTGTAAACGATGACCATGGCACGGCCAGCTTCGATGGCCAGCTGGATGATGCGCACGTCCTGCTCGGAAACGATCTCGTTGGCGGCCAACAGGATCACGGCAACTTCGGCCTTTTCCAGAGCGGTCTGGGTACGCAATGAAGCATAGTAGTCGGAGCCAACAGCCATGTGCTGACGACGGCGAATACCAGCGGTATCCACGAAGCGCCAGATGTTCCCGCCCAGTTCGATCAATTCATCCACTGGGTCGCGGGTGGTACCGGCGTACTCGTCAACAACCACACGCTCGGAACCAGCAAGCTTGTTCAGCAACGAGGACTTACCCACGTTTGGGCGTCCGATCAAGGCAATACGGCGTGGGCCGCCGGAAGGAATCAAACCACCAAAAGCCGAGTGCTCAGGTAGCTTCTCCATGACGGCGTCCAACAGGTCAGCGGTACCGCGACCGTGCAGGGCCGAAACTGGCCATGGCTGACCGAAGCCCAAGCCCCACAGCACAGCTGCTTCGGCTTCTTGGTTGAAGTCATCAACCTTATTGGCGACCAAGAAGACAGGCTTGCCCTTCTTGCGCAGCATCTTCACCACAGCTTCGTCAGTTGCGGTGGCTCCAACGTGGGAGTCAACAACAAATAGAATTGCGTCGGCTACGTCTGCAGCGATTTCGGCCTGATCGGCTACCGAAGCGTGGATGCCCTTGGCATCGTGCTCCCAGCCACCGGTATCAACAACGGTGAAGGGACGACCCATCCACTCAGCGGAGTAGGACACACGGTCACGGGTAACACCTGGGGTGTCTTCAACCACGGCTTCGCGGCGACCCAAAATACGGTTGACCAAAGTGGACTTACCGACGTTTGGACGTCCAATAACCGCCAGAACCGGCGGGATAACTACGTCTTTATCCTCGTCGTCAAATGCGTCGAGGCCTGCCAGTAAGGCAGAGTCTTCTTCGTCGAGATCGTAATCTTCCAGTCCGCTGAGCAGAGCCTGCGCACGAATGGCGGCTTCTTCCTCGCTCAGTTCGGCCAGGCGCTCGGCGATATCGTCGTCTCCAACGGGGATGTATTCCTCGTCGTGGGTGGAGTTGTTCTCGCTCATGATTTTCCCTTCACAGCGATCGTAATCTTCATCGGCTCTCGCCGAGGATGGGCACCAGCTTGAGGCTAGTTTTTCGTTGCAGTGTTGATTGCGTCAAGCACTGCGGCGATGGTTTGTTCAAAATCTAGGTCCGAGGAGTCAACGGTCATGACTCCATCGGCAGCCTGGGTGAAGTTCACTACGGTGGAATCCTTGGCGTCGCGGGCCAGCACTTGGTTGGCTAGCTGCGAGTCGTTCTGGCTACCACCGAGCTGCAGACCGCGGCGACGCAGTCGTGCTTCTTCTGACGCGGTGAGCAAAATACGCGCATCAGCATCCGGTGCAACAACGGTAGTGATGTCGCGGCCTTCAGCCACAATGCGAGTGTTTGCCTTGATGATTTCCTGCTGACGGCGTACCAGCTCCGCGCGGGCATCCAGATTGGTTGCTACGGCGGACACCTGCTCGGAGATGCGTGGTTCACGAATGGCTTGCGTCACGTCGACCCCGCCAATCTTTACCAGCTCAGCATCCGGGTCAACGGAAATTTGCAACTGCGCGTCGCGCACCGCCTGGGCGATAGCGTGAGCGTCGGTGAGGTCGGTTCCAGCATCGAGCACCGAGTAAGTGATCGCACGGTACATGGCACCGGTATCCAAGTAGACGGCACCCAGTTCGCGGGCGACGGCCTTGGAGACCGAAGACTTGCCAGAGCCGCTAGGGCCGTCGATGGCGATGACAAGCGTGTCGTTGTTCAAGGTGCTCACTGGGCTACTTTCCATCCGTTAGTGGTCAATACGTCAATTAGTTCGTCGCGGCGGCCTGGAATCACCGAAACGTCCACCAGACCAACCTGATGTCCGGCAGAGTGTTCCATACGCAAATCTTCGATGTTGATCTGCGCTTGGCCAATCTCAGTTAGCAACTGAGCGATCTGACCTGGACGGTCATCGATCACCACAGTCACTAGTGCAAAAGCTTGAGGTGGTGCGCCGTGCTTGCCCGGAATGCGGGCCTTACCGGCGTTACCTTCACTCATCAACTGCGACAAATCCAGCAAAGCTCCAGGGGCCTTCGGTTCTTGCAACGTGTTGATCAGTCGATCCAAATCTTCTTTCATCCCGGTAAGGATGGGCACCAATGCGGCGGCGTTGTGCGCAAAGATCTGAATCCACAGCTTCTCATCGCTAGCGGCGATTCGCGTGGTGTCACGCAATCCGTTGCCGGCTAAAGCCAATTGGTGTGGTTGCGCGTCGAGCAATCGCGAAGCAATCATCGAGCTGGCAGCCTGCGGGAAGTGACTGATCAAAGCCACAGACTCATCGTGCTCGGTCACGCTCATCCGGTGCATGGTCGCACCCAGATCGATAGCCAAAGACTCTGCCACCTTCACCCGCGAGGCATCTGCACCTTCATGCGCGCAGATAACCCACGGCATTGAGGTGAAGAGTTCACCACGAGCTGCTGCCGGGCCGGACTTCTCTCGCCCTGCCATGGGATGTGTACCCACGTAGCGCGAAGTTTCGCGCTCTCCCAGTCGCCCATCGGCCAACACAGCGGCAAGGATAGATCCCTTAACGCTGGCGATATCAACCACCGTGGCGTTGGGGTAATCCAAGAGTGCTTGAGCAACCAAGGCTGCGGTGACATCCGGCGGAGCGCCCACCACCACAAGTTCCGGAGCGATGGTGCGCGCTTCAAGGAGCACACCAGCCCCGATATCCTGGGCTACCCCAGCGGCGGTTGGCGAAATATCCGAGAGGTATACGTGCAGGCCTTTGGCGCGCAGTCCTAATCCCACCGAGGTGCCCAGCAGCCCGGTGCCGATGACCAGAACTGGGCCGGCAAGGTGAGAAGAGGGCATTAGTTACATCCCCACCATGGCCATCAGGTGACCGATTTCCTGGTTGCCCAGGGAGCGGATGGTGCCCTGCTTCTGATCTCCGAGTAGTACGGGACCAACAGCTACGCGTACCAAACGCTGAACCGGGTGGCCCACAGCGTCAAACATGCGTCGCACGATACGGTTGCGACCAGAGTGCAAGGTCACTTCAACCATCACGTTTTTAGGGGTGGTGGCGATGATCTTCAGGTCATCAACCTTGATCCAGCCGTCTTCCAGCTTAATACCTTCACGCAGCTCGTTGCTCACTGCACGTGGCAGTGGGCCCGGGATCTGCACCAGGTAGGTCTTTGGCACCTCGTACTTTGGGTGCTGCAGACGGTTAGCTAGCTCGCCGTCGTTGGTCAGGATCAGCACGCCTTCGGTCTTGTAATCAAGGCGGCCGACGTGGAACAAGCGCTGAGCGTGGTGCTCATTTTTGAAGTAGTCAGCGATGGTGCGACGACCCTCTGGGTCATCCATCGTGCTCATTACGTGCTTTGGCTTGTTAAACACGTAGTAGCGGTTGGTCTGGTTGACCTGGATACGCATGCCATCAACGTGGATGGAATCCTTGGCTGGATCAACGCGGGCGCCAAGTTCAACAATCAGTTGACCGTTAACTTCAACGCGGCCCTCGGTGATCATCTCTTCGCAGACACGACGTGATGCAACACCTGCATTGGCCATGGCCTTCTGCAAGCGGATGCCGTCTTGTGACTCGCCGTGCTCCTGACGGTTAGCCTGGCTTTCAGCACGGGCCTGAGCGCGAGCGCGCTGGGTCGGACGAGCGTAGGTGTTTGGTACGGAATTGCCGAAGCGTTCCTTACCAAAGGCGCGCTCGGAGTTTTTGCGTGGTGCGGCAGTATTGCGCTTTGCCGAGCCCGACTTGGTCGAATCCGACCGTGCCGAATCTGACTTGGCCGAGTTGCTGCGAGCACCTGGCTTGCCGGAGGCGGACTTGTCGTACGGCTTGTCGCCGAAGGACTTGCCGCCCTGTTTGCCGCGGCCGCCTGCTGGCTTGCCGCCGAAGTTTGAATTGTTGCCGCGTGGTGTGCGGCCGGAGGAAGATCCCCTGCTCATGCTTGCCTGTGTCCCTTGCTGTTACGTTTCGCTGCGCGGTCCCGTCGATTAGGGGCATCACGCGTGGTTGGTCCGGTGTAGCTGCCTGCTGGCAGTTTCTTAATCGTCGTAGGTTGCCGAATCGAGCGATTCAAGATCGGCCACCCCAGGAAGATACGGGGATAGCGCAGGCAACTCATCTAGCGAGCCCAATCCCAGTCGTTCCAGGAAGTATTCGGTGGTCTGGTAGAGCGTTGCTCCACCATCTCCAGTTTCCTCATACTCCGTGATCAATCCGCGAGTGAGCAATGTGCGCACTACAGAATCGACGTTCACACCTCGAATCGCCGAAATACGTCCACGCGAGACCGGCTGTCGGTATGCGATGACAGCCAGTGTTTCCAAGGCGGCCTGCGACAAGCGCGCGCTCTGCCCATCGAGCACAAAGCTGGAGACGAAATCGGCGTAATCGCTACGCGTATAGAAACGCCACCCGGAGGCGACACGACGCAGTTCAAATCCGCGCGGGCGATCCTTTCCATCATACTCGGTAGCCAACTTCTCCAAAGTCTGGGCGATCCGCTCAATTGGTACCTGGAAGATTTGTGCCAAATGTGCCGAACTTACGGGGATATCGGCGACCATTAGTACCGCTTCGAGGCCCGATTCTAGGCCTCCTGGCAGCTGGTCAATGGGTGCAATCTCACTCATGATTCACCTCACCCGCGCTCCCCTCATACTCATCTTGAACCGACTGGGCATCAAAGCTGGACTCTAAAAGCAAGCTAATGCGCAGTGGTCCCAGCGGATCAACTTGTTCAAAGCTGATCGCGCGTTGCCTAAACATCTCCAACAATGCCAGAAAACGTACTACCACCACCAGATGCGCTGAGGCATCAGCCACCAATTCGCGGAAATCCAGCGGGCCGCGTGCTTCAAGCAGCGCGGTCATCGACTCAGCTTCCTCAGCGATTGTCACGTTGGCCCCATGCAAGTGTCCGATGCCAACTTCGGTGGTTGGCGCAGGCTTAGGGGCTAGTGCTGAGGCGGCCAGCGCAGCTAGGGCGTCGGGGCCAATGGTGAAAATTAATTCAGGAAGCAGGGAAGCAAATTCTGGTTCCAAAGAAACTTCGCGTGGATACCGTGAGCCTTCACTCTGGTATTGCTCCCCAAAAACTCGGCTGCTTGCTTAAAGGCCTTGTACTGCAAAAGTCGGGCAAACAAGAGGTCCCTGGCTTCAAGCAGTTCAAAGTCTTCTTCGTCAGCCATCTCGCCACGCGGCAGCAGCCGGGCGGCTTTCAAATCTAGAAGCGTGGAGGCTACTACCAAAAATTCGGTAGTCTCATCGAGCACCTTCATCCCGTCACTACCCTCGGTGACACTGGCTTGCAGTTCTCGAAGGTAGGCGATAAATTCGTCGGTCACCTGCGCCAGAGCCACCTCGGTGATATCCAGCTCGCGCTGGGTTATCAGGTGAAGTAGGACGTCAAAGGGACCGTTAAAATTTTGCAGGGCAAGGCGAAAACCGCCAGACGATTCCGGCTCAGTCTGTGCTGGCTCGGTGGAATCGTTGGCGGTTTGCTCGGTGAGCGTGCTGCTCATTACGGGGCGCCACCACGCCAAATCAGCTCGCGAGCCAGGTTACGGTAGGCCTCGGCGCCGGGGTGGTTCGCAGCGTAACTAGTGATTGGTTCAGCGGCCACGTTGGCATCGGCAAACTTGATGGTTCGCTTGATGACCGTTTCGAAGAGTTTGTCGCCAAAGGCTTCATCCAAGCGGGTGATGACCTCACGGCTGTGCAGGGTTCGCGCGTCGTACATGGTTGCAACAACGCCGTCCAGCTCCAAGACCTGGTTCAGACGATCCTTGACCTTGTCGATGGTTTCCATCAGCAGGGCCACGGCACGCAGTGCGAAGAACTCTGCGGTCAATGGGATGATCACACCGTGGGCAGCGGTCAGTGCGTTGACGGTGAGCAGACCCAAGGACGGCTGGCAGTCAATTAGTACTACGTCGTAGTCGTCGATGACGTTGCGCAGGGCGCGTTCAAGAACCTGCTCGCGGGCAACCTCGTTGACCAGCTGCACTTCTGCAGCGGACAGGTCAATGTTCGCTGGCAACAGGTCGATGTTTTCCACATCGGTCTTCAAGATGGCATCGGTGATCTTCACCTGACGGTCCATCAGCACGTTGTAGACGGTGATGTCCATTTCGTGCGGGTTGGTACCAAAGCCAGCAGACAAGGCGCCCTGTGGATCAAAGTCCACCAAAAGTACCTTACGGCCGTATTCGGCGAGCGCCGCAGCCAAGTTGATGGTGGAGGTGGTTTTACCCACGCCACCCTTCTGGTTGACCATGGCAATAACACGGGCTGGCCCGTGCGATGGCAACGGTGCTGGCACCGGGAAATCTGTCAACGGCTTACCGGTTGGGCCCACCGGGCGGGGCTCCTTGAGCATCCCTGCGCCACGGTGCTTGCTTCCCTGTTCCTCGCTCACGATGGGTTAACCACACTTCCCGTTCGATCTACCTAATTCTTCGAGCTGTAAGCTCAACTCAAGGTTATCGGTCTAAGCAAAAGAACTTGGCGTTTTGGGTTCCTTTACGGCGAGCCTTTACCTTGAACCTTAACTCAAATGTTGTAAGCCAGCTGTACGCCGGCTCCGGTCAAATACGGCGCTCTAGGCCTGCTCAGCGTTCCAGTCAAAATTTAGTGGCAGTAACGCGTTAATGCTTACAGTGCGCGGTCCCTCAGGCTGTACAACGATCACTCGGATCCATGGATAGTTATCGGCCATAATCTGTCGGCAGCGACCGCAGGGGTTTTGATTCCCCGTCCCTCGTTACCCACCGCGACGATCACTTGCGGATCGTATGCTCCGTTGGCACGCGCTGAGCCAAGAGCCACTAGCTCGGCGCAGGGACCACCGGTGAAGTGATAGAAGTTCACACCCGGGTACATGGCACCGCTAGCGTCCAGCACCGCCGCTCCCATGGTGTGCACACCGTCGCCACCAACGTGGGCATCGGTGACCTCATCGATGCTTCTGCCGGCGAACGCTACTAGTTCTTGCTCGATAATGCTCAGGGGTTGCCCCGCAATGTGCTGATCTGCGCTCCTGCTCTCAGGCTTTTCGATATTGCAGCCACGGTAGCTCTATGCCAATCTCCGGGGCGATAAAAAACCGCCACCGCTAAGAAAAATTCTTAGCGGTGGCGGTTAGTTTTACTAGCGCACTTGCCTTAGTGGCCTTCGACGCTGTTTTCGTCGAATGGACGTGAACCGGCTAGCACGGCCTTAGCCTGCTCTAGGTCCAGCTCTTTGGTCCACTTACCGATCAACAAGGTAGCAACAGCGTTGCCGGTGAAGTTGGTCAGTGCACGAGCCTCGGACATGAACTTATCAATACCCACGATCACGCCCATGCCATCAAGCAACTCAGGGCGGTGTGCCTGCAGACCTGCAGCCAAGGTGGCCAGACCTGCACCGGTCACACCGGCGGCACCCTTAGAAGCAATGATCATGAAGACCAACAGGCCGATCTGCTCACCAATGTTCATTGGCATGCCCATCGCGGTGGAAACAAACAATGCCGACATGGTCAGGTAGATGGCGGTGCCGTCGAGGTTGAAGGAGTAACCGGTTGGAACGGTGATACCAACAACAGGCTTCGAAACACCGGCGTGCTCCATCTTGGCGATCAGTCGTGGCAATGCCGACTCGGACGACGAGGTGGAGAAGATCAGCAGGTATTCACGAGCCAGGTACTTCAGCAGCTGGAAGATGTTCAAACCGGTGAAGGCACGCAGAATGCCACCAAGAATGACGATGATGAACAGTGCACAGGTGACGTAGAAAGCACCCATGAGGATTGCCATGGAACCGATCGCGGCCCAGCCGGTAGCACCAACCACGGCGGCGATGGCGCCGAATGCACCAATCGGAGCGACCCACATGATCATCATCATGATGCGGAAGACGACCTTCTGGATGTGCTGGATAGCGACCAGTACTGGCTCCCCGCTCTTGCCCAGACCCTGCAGGGCAAAGCCAACCAGCAAAGCAACAACCAAGGTAGGCAGAACCGGAAGGTCCCCTGGAATCAGCGACATCAGGAAGTCAACGGTGGAATTCGACTGGGTCGCAGCAGCTTCCTCATATGGCTTAAGCTTCAGGCCTTCACCCGGGTGAACGAGGTTACCAACAAACAGGCCAACCGCCAGCGCGAAGGTGGACATCACTACGAAGTAAAGTAGCGCGAGGCCACCAACCTTGCCGACAGTAGCGGCCTTAGCTACCGAGCCAATTCCCAAAACAATGGTGCAGAAAATCACCGGTGCGATGATCATCTTGATCAAGGCAACAAACGCGGTGCCAATTGGCTTCAACGACTTGCCAAGTTCAGGGGCGATCAGGCCTACTGCTGCGCCGAGCACAACGGCGACAATGACCATAATGTAGAGCCAGTGAGTTTTGTCTTTTTCTTCGGTCCGGCCTGGGCGCCATTGCTACCCGGCGTCATGTCATCAGTGACAGTCATGTGGTTCGTCCTACCCTCAATATGCGCATGTAACGGCCCCTGGCGTCGTTGCCAAGCCGGTATTACGTAGAATCGTTCTGTTCCATGTTGCGCGACTAGGTGATCTGCATCTCTATTGCGTTCATATTGGTCACGCGCTAGCACTCTAAAGCAGTTCACCGCAAGAAAAGGAGAGCGACATGACAGATCATTTCACCGACCTGTCGTTGCCCCAACAGGCGCATAACGATGCCGTCCCCGCTCCGCTACGGCGCAGTGGGTGGTCTTTTGCGATCCTTATTTTTGCTGCCCAAATGCTTGTGGTCTTCCTCGTTGTTATTGGCATGGCCGTCTCCACCTACCAGCAACAGGCCCGGGTCATCCTCGATGACAAACAGGCGACCGTGGCCACAATATCCATCACCCTAGCCAACGACCCCTTTGTCATTAATGCGCTGGCCGGTAAAAACCCGGCACAAGAACTACAGCCCTACACCAACAAAATTTTGGATCGTGGCCAGGGTGTGGACTTCATTTCGATCATGACCCCAGACACCGTACGTGTCACCCACCCAGACCCAAACCGCATCGGCCAAAAATACGCTGGCTCCACCCAACAGGCGCTGGATGGTGAGACCTATAACGAGATTGCGCTGGGTACTCTGGGACAGTCGGTGCGAACCATCGCTCCGGTGTACCACGATGGGAAACTTGTTGGTCTCGTAGCTACCGGCATCACCCTTGAGAACCTGCAGAGCATCTACCGCGGCGAGCTGCCACAAATCCTGATGGTTTCCGCACTGGCCTTGCTGCTCGCCGGTTTCACTTCCTGGTCCTTCTCACGCTATGTCAACCAAGCGACCCTAGGCTTCGGCCCCAACGGGCTGCGCCGACTCTACGCCTTCTACTTCTCCGCACTGCACTCCGTGCGAGAAGGACTTGTGCTACTTGACCGACGCCACCGAATCGTCTTGTACAACGAGGAGGCAGCGCGACTACTTGACCTTCCCGAACAAGTCCCTAGCTCAGGAATGGATCCAAGCCAGGTGCGCATGCCCGAAACTCTGCGCACCCTAATGTCCACCGGACGCAGTTGTAAAGACGAAATCCATATGGGCACCCGGACGGTCCTGTCCATATCTCAAGGACCAGCACGCCTGGCCAATACGCGCCTTCCTGGCCGGGGACGCGCACCGCTGCGCTGGTTTGGCATGCAGCCACTGACCGGACAGGTGCTGACCTTGCGCGACTTAACCGAGGTGCAGGAACTCGCTGGCGAAGTGCAGTCGCTGAAAACCTTCTCTACCGCCCTGCGAGCGCAAACCCATGAACACGCCAACCGCCTGCATACCATCGCGACGCTGATCGAAAACGGTCAAAGCGACCGAGCACTGGCTTTTGCGGTGGATGATCGACAGCACTCACAAAAACTGACCGACGCGATCGTGAACTCCATCGACGATGCGTACCTCTCCAGCTTGCTGGTAGCCAAGGCCGCCCAAGCGAACGAACGTGGTCTCAAATTGGATATCACTGCCCAGGGCGTCATCCCGCCCGACGCGTTTGCGGCCAGTGACATGGTCACGATCGTGGGCAACCTGCTAGATAACGCTCTGGATGTTTCGGTGGGCACCGCCGAAGCCACTGTGTGGGTGGAAGTTACTGCGGACGACGATGAGCTGATCATTTCCGTGGCCGACTCCGGGCCGGGTATTGAACCAGAATTCTTGGATCAGCTACTTCGTTTTGGTGTCAGCACCAAAATAGGATCGCAGCCACGCGGACTGGGTCTAGCCCTCGTCCAGCAAGCGGTACTGCGACTAGGTGGCACAATGAATGTTGATAATGATGCCGGGGCGATCTTCACCGTGACCCTACCGCTGGCCCACAGCAACTAGCTCAGGAGTTTTTTATGCCAGATCCGCGCATCATTGCACCTCGCACCTCGGTGGGCAGCCAAGACATTGTGGTCCTCGTGGTGGACGATGAACCCGAAACCGCCGCCTCACACGCAAAGTTTGTTAATCGTGTTCCCGGCTTCACCACCGGCGCTATCGCCGGCAACGGCCAAGAAGCACTGGCACTACTCACCCGTGCACAACGCTCAGGTACCCCCTTCGACTTAGTCCTTTTGGATATGACCCTGCCCGATCTGCACGGCATCGACGTCGCCAAAAGAATGCGTGGGCGCGGGCTCACCACCGACATCATTGCCATCACCGCGGTACGCGACCTTGTGGTGGTCCGTTCCGCGGTAGCCACCGGAATCACCCAGTATCTGATTAAGCCCTTCACCTTTGCAGCCTTCACCGAGAAGTTAGAAAACCATCGACGTTTTATCGCCACCATTCGCTCCACCGGACCGGATACCAGCCAGGCCGCCCTAGATAACGCTTTTTCGGCGCTGCGCACCTCCACGGCCTCAGTTTCCCTACCTAAAGGGTTGATCCCCGAAACTCTGGCGCAAATTACCGATCACCTTGCTCGACAGCCTGAGCGTTGTCTTTCTGCCACCGAGCTAGGCGAAGAGTTGGGGATCTCCCGGGTGACCGCACGACGCTATTTGGAGCACCTCTTCGATTCCAAAGCCGTCATCAAACAGCCTCGACATGGCACCAGAGGCCGCCCGGAATATGAATACCGTGCGGCCTCTGGCATCACTAACTAATCTGGATCAGCCCCTAGTGCCCCGGACGCAGCAACGGCATTAGCTCATCGAGTACCGCGGGGTCTTCAATGGTGGAGGGCACCGTATAGTCCTTGCCATCGGCGATCTGGCGCATGGTCTTACGCAGAATTTTGCCCGAACGCGTTTTTGGCAACGCCGCCACCACGGTGACCTCGCGGAAGTCCGCCACGGCACCAATATGCTTTCGCACCAGCGCCACAATTTCCTTCTTCAGTACCTCGTCGTCAACCTCGACCCCGGATTTGAGCACCACATATCCGCTGGCTCGTTGGCCTTTGAGCGCATCGGCCAAGCCGATCACGGCGCATTCGGCCACCGCCGGATGACTGGCCAGCACTTGTTCCATGGCGCCGGTGGACAAGCGGTGACCGGATACGTTGATCACGTCATCGGTCCGCCCCATCACAAACAGGTAGCCATCTTCATCGAGGTATCCGGAGTCACCGGTCAGGTAACAGCCATCAATCTGGCTCAGGTAGGTGTCGATAAACCGCTGATCATTGCCCCACAAAGTGCTCAGTGCTCCCGGTGGCAACGGCAGGCGCACCACAATATTGCCCTCTTGTCCGGCAGGCACCGCCTGGCCCATCGCGTCACGAATTTCCACCGCAAAACCCGGAACAGGCGTAGTCGGTGATCCCGCTTTGGCTGGTAATTCTTCAAGCCCCAGCGGGTTCGAAGCAATCGGCCATCCCGTTTCGGTCTGCCACCAGTTATCCACCACCGGGATGCCGAACAGGTTGACGGCAAATTGATAAGTATCAGGATCCAGGCGCTCGCCGGCAACAAAGAGCGAACGCAGGCTGCTCAGGTCATGGCTGGCGATCAGGGTCCCTTGCGGATCTGCCTTGCGCACCGCGCGCAGTGCGGTCGGTGCGGTAAACATCGTGGTGACCTGATGGTCCTGAATAATCCGGCCGAAGACCCCGGCATCCGGGGTGCCCACGGGTTTGCCTTCGTAGAGCACCGAGGTCGCTCCCGCGATCAATGGTGCGTACACAATGTAGGAGTGGCCCACAACCCAGCCCACATCGGAGGCGGTGAACATCGTATCCCCGGGGTGCACGTCGTAGATGGCGTTCAACGAATACTGCAGCGCCGTGCCGTAGCCGCCGGTATCCCGCACGACCCCTTTGGGTGCTCCGGTGGTGCCCGAGGTATAGAGCACGTAGAGCGGATGGGTTGAGGGCACACTCACCGGTGCGGCGCCGGTGGCTTGGGCACACTGTTGGTCCCAGTCCAGCCAATTGATGTCTTGGCCGTTGATCGTTTGGTCTTGGTACTCGGCCACGGTGTGCTCAAATCCCTCACGATGAGCGACGATCACATTCTTGACAGCGGGCTGCGCCATCAACAAGGCTTCGGCCACGGCCGGCAAATATTCAATATGCCGACTCGGCTCAATACCGCCCGAAGCTGTCACCACCGCCACCGGGGCGCAGTCAGTGATGCGGGCAGCTAGTTCTTTGGGTGCAAAACCACCAAAGACCACCGAGTGCACAGCCCCGAGGCGTGCGCAGGCCAACATCGAGATCACCGCTTGCGGGATCATCGGCAGGTAGATCAGTACACGGTCCCCCAGACCCACACCATTGGCAGCCAGCACACCGGCGAAAGTTTCAACTTCGTGCAGTAACTGCTTGTAGCTGTAGGTTTCCACCGATTCGAGCATGGCGGAATCGTAGATCAGCGCCGTGTTTTCTCCGCGCCCCGCAGCCACATGGCGATCTAACGCATTAACCGAAAGGTTCAGCTTCCCGTCGGGGAACCAGGAATACAGCGGTTTGCGCGAATCGTCGATCGCGGTGTGTGGGAATGAGTCCCACTGGATGTCCTGTGCGGCTTTAAGCCAGAAAGCCGATGGATCGGTGGTGGATTGGGCAAATGCCCGACGGTATTCCTGCGCCATGATTTTCCTCCTGACACCGGGCATCATTGCCCGACATCTGCGTGGTGACTGAGATCGCCCTCGTTAACAACTCTATGAGCCAGCTCACTCCACTGCAAGGTCTATGTATACAAATATCGAATGTTTCGCCAAGATTTTGGAAGATCTCCCATTTTCGACGCTTCTGTGTATACACTTGAGCCATGAGAGCAAGCGACAAGGTTTACGAGAGCCTCCGAGCGGACATTGTTCAATGGCGCTTGGCTCCGGGCACCGTACTTGGCGAAGTTGAGCAGTCAGAACGCCTGGGAGTTTCACGAACCCCGGTTCGCGAAGCATTGGGCCGACTGGTTGCTGACGGGCTGGCCGTGCAACAGAGAGGACGCGGCACCGTCGTCTCCGAGGTCAGCGAAGACCACGTAGAAGACTTGTTTGTACTACGCGTCGCTTTGGAATGCGCCAGCGCCAAAGCGGCTGCCACCTCGCCGAAGAACCAAGGTTTCACCCAATTGGCGCAGCGCTTTGAGCAAGCCGCCGATGAAGTATCGATCCCGGGGTCTCGCGAGGCTTACTACGAATTGGTTCAGTTGCTCGACGAGAGTATCGACGAGGCAGCGGACAACACCTACCTATCCAATGCACTGCGAACCCTGCGGGTTCACCTGCAACAGGTACGGCGTTTAGCCAAGGACAATCCGGATCGCCTTAAAGCCTCCGCCGGTGAACACGCCGCCATCGCACGGGCGATCGCCAGCGGAAATCCAGAAGTCGCCGCGGCAGCCACCACAGTTCACCTGCACCAATCCTTCACCCACATCATGGCCCACGCGGTCGGATCAGAAAGGCACTGACACTATGATCAAGCACCCAGTACGCGTTTACCGCTCCGAGGAAAAGCTGGCCCGCGAAGACCAGCTGGCCCACAAAATTGCCGCGGTTGCCACCGACCCGGTTGAAGTCACTGCCGAAGTGACCGATATGATCATCAACCGCATCATCGACAACGCCTCGGTGGCCATTGCTTCGCTAAACCGAGGGCCGATCATCGCTGCCCGCGCCCAGGCACTAACCCACGCCCCATCCACCGGTGGATCCGGTGCCTCGGTCTTCGGCATTTCCGAAAAGGTCTCCCCCGAGTGGGCCGCTTGGGCCAACGGTGTCGCCGTGCGTGAACTGGACTATCACGACACTTTCTTGGCCGCCGAGTACTCCCACCCGGGCGATAACATCCCGCCGATCCTCGCCGTCGCTCAGCACACCGGCGCATCGGGTAAGGACCTGATCCGCGGCATCGCCACCGGTTATGAAATTCAGGTTGATCTGGTCAAGGCCATCTGCCTGCACAAGCACAAGATCGACCACGTGGCTCACCTGGGCCCATCGGCAGCCGCCGGCATCGGTACCCTGCTCGGCTTGGATTTGGAGACGATCTTCCAGGCTGTGGGCCAGGGCTTGCACACCACCACCGCTACCCGCCAGTCACGCAAGGGCGAAATCTCCACCTGGAAGGCGCACGCCCCGGCCTTCGCCGGCAAGATGGCCGTGGAAGCTGCGGACCGCGCCATGCGTGGACAGACTTCCCCAGTGCCAATCTACGAGGGTGAAGACGGCGTCATCGCTTGGATGCTTGACGGGGCGGACGCCGCCTACGAAGTGCCACTTCCAGAAGCCGGCGAAGCGAAGCGGGCCATTTTGGATACCTACACCAAGGAACACTCCGCCGAGTACCAGGCGCAGGCTTGGATCGACTTGGCTCGTAAGTTGCACGGCGAACATCCAGAAGCAGCCGATCCTAAAAACGTGGCCTCGGTACTGATCAAGACCAGCCACCACACCCACTATGTCATCGGCTCCGGCGCCAACGATCCACAGAAGTACGACCCGACCGCCAGCCGCGAGACCCTGGATCACTCCATCCCGTACATCTTCACCGTGGCCCTGCAGGACGGCGCGTGGCACCACGTGGATTCCTACTCGCCAGAGCGTGCCGGCCGTGCCGACACCGTTGAGCTGTGGCACAAGGTCACCACCGAAGAAGATCTCGAGTGGACCCGCCGCTACCACTCGCTGGACATCGCGGAAAAGGCCTTCGGCGGCTCGGTGGAAATCACCTTGAACGATGGCACCGCGATCACCGATGAAATCGCCGTGGCCGACGCACACCCACTGGGCGCTCGTCCCTTCGCTCGTGATCAGTACATCAACAAGTTCCGCACCCTGGCCACCGGCCTGGTTGACGAGGCAGAGATCGACCGCTTCATCGCGGCCGCAGAAAACCTGGAAAACCTTAGCGCTGGCGAGCTAGACCAGCTGAACATCCAAGCCGCCGATGGAGTCATCAACACCGCTGCGGCACCGAAGGGTCTGTTCTAAAATGTTGTACTCAACAAAAACCCCTGCCGCCAAGCGTCAGGCACTGCGCGAAATGCTCACCCCGGGTGCTGCGCGCCAGTTCCCCGGAGCGTTCAACCCGCTCTCGGCCAAGCTCATCAGCGAAAAGCAATTCGACGGCATCTACATCTCGGGTGCCGTATTAGCTAACGATCTGGGCCTGCCCGATATTGGGTTGACCAGCCTCACCGAGGTTGCCACCCGCGCCGGGCAGATCGCCCGCATGTCCGATCTGCCTTCCATCGTGGATGCCGACACCGGATTTGGCGAACCAATGAACGTGGCACGCACCATTCAGGAACTTGAATACGCGGGTCTGGCCGGGTGCCACATTGAGGATCAGTTCAACCCCAAGCGTTGTGGCCACCTGGACGGCAAAAATGTGGTTGACACCGAAACCATGCTCAAGCGTATTGCCGCCGCCGCCGATGCCCGGATCGATTCAAACTTCCTGATCATGGCCCGCACCGATATTCGGGCGGTGGACGGTCTTGACGCAGCGATTGAACGCGCCAAAGCCATGGTCGATGCCGGAGCGGATGCGATCTTCCCCGAGGCGATGAAATCCGTCGCCGAATTTGAGGCCGTATGCAAGGCCGTTGACGTGCCGGTGCTGGCGAATATGACCGAGTTCGGCAAATCCGAACTGTTCAACCGTCAGGAACTGGCCGATGCCGGCGTCGCGCTGATCATCTACCCGGTCACCCTGTTGCGCAGTGCCATGGGAGCGGCCGAACGTGTGCTTGATTCCATCAGTGAAGATGGAACTCAGCAGCGCGAAGTGGATAACATGTTAACTAGGTCACGTCTCTACGAGCTCGTGGACTACGAAGCTTACAACCGCTTCGACACCGGTATTTTCAACTTTCAGGTTCCGACCCTGGACATTGATTCCAATAGCGCGAACCTCTAGGTTCGCACCAAATTAGGACCTGCGCCGACCGGCACATCCGGTCGGCGCACCCAACGCATTAGTACTCCGGCAATGAAGAGGAGCAAGAATGACTACCACCGAGGACATCAAAAAGGGCCTAGCAGGCGTCGTCGTTGACTACACCGCCGTCTCCAAGGTCAACCCGGAAACAAATTCGCTACTGTATCGCGGTTATCCAGTGCAAGATCTGGCGGCCAGCAAGTCCTTCGAAGAGGTTGCCCTGCTGTTGTGGAGCGGTGAATTGCCTTCCCAAAGCGAGCTGACCGAATTCAGCGCCTTTGAACGCGCCAACCGCGCCCTGGATCCACGGGTGAAGGCCGCTATCGATTTGCTGCCTACCGATTGCCACCCGATGGACGTCGGCCGTACCGCGGTATCCGTCATCGGTGCCAATCACCCGCAGGCGCAAGACTCCTCACCCGAAGCCGAACTGCGCAAAGCCAAAGAGCTTTTCGCGGCATTCCCGGCGGTTGTTGCCTACGATCAGCGCCGACGTCGTGGACAAGAAGCAGTTGCTCCGCGCGAAGATCTGGACTACTCAGCAAACTTCTTGTGGATGACATTCGGCGAGGAAGCCGCACCCGAGGTGATCGACGCGTTCCGTGTCTCCATGGTGCTCTACGCGGAGCACTCCTTTAACGCCTCGACCTTCACCGCCCGCGTGATTACTTCAACCCTTTCGGATCTGCATTCGGCGGTCACCGGTGCCATTGGCGCACTCAAGGGCCCGCTGCACGGTGGAGCGAACGAAGCGGTGATGCACACCTTTAATGAGATTGGCATCAACAAGGAAGAATCTCGCGAGGACGCCGCCAAGCGTGCCAAGACCTGGATGGAAGACGCACTGGCCAACAAGAAGAAGGTCATGGGCTTTGGTCACCGGGTTTATAAGCACGGTGACTCGCGCGTACCGACCATGAAGGCCGCGCTCGATCGCATGATCGAGCACTATGGCCGGCAAGAAATGCTCGGACTGTATGACGGTCTTGAAGCGGCCATGGACGAGGCAAAGGCCATCAAGCCAAACCTCGACTACCCCGCCGGCCCCACCTATCACCTGATGGGATTCGACACCGAAATGTTCACCCCGATTTTTATCGCGGCGCGCATCACCGGATGGACGAGCCATATCTTCGAGCAGCGTGCAGCCAACGCGCTGATTCGCCCACTCTCCGCTTACAACGGTGAGGATCAGCGCGCGCTCTAGTACGCTCAAATCAGCTCGAGGCCATCGGGTCCACGCTTCACAGCGTTGACTCGATGGCTTTTTTGCGCCATGCGAACTTGCGCTCAACCCCGATCGCACCTATCGTTTAACGATAGAATAATTTCGACTAACGATAGGTTCGTTCGGCATGGGCAAACTCAGCATTCTCTGCCTTAAGATCATTCTGGCCATCGCTACCGCCGGCGCGCTCTTTGTGCAATTTGGCATGATCCCTATGATCATCTTCAACGACTCCCACGGAACCGGAGCCGAACGCCTAGTCAGCGGATCATTTCTGGCCTACTTGTTCATTGCCGGGCTCATCATCGAAGCCTGCGTCTACTGTGTGTGGAAGCTCGCCACTCGGGTGAGACGCGGAACCGTGTTTGATCCGGCCTCGCTACGCTACGTTTCACCGATCATCTTCGCATTTGTTATTGGTGCGCTGGCCACATTCACCCTGGCGGCAATTTTTGCCAGCAGTTCAGAAATCGCACCAGGCATCGTGCTTCTGATCGGTGGCGCTGGGGTTCTTATGATCGGCATCAGCTTCATCGTTCTCGTTCTGCGCCACCTTCTGGAACAGGCCGCGCAGCTGCGCACGGAACTCGGCGAGGTTATCTAATGGGGATTCGAGTAGATATCGACGTCATGTTGGCCAAGCGGAAGATGGCCGTGGGTGAGCTATCGGAGAAAATCGGCATTACCCCAGCAAATCTTGCAGTTCTCAAAAACGGTCGAGCCAAAGCAGTGCGATTCACCACCCTTGAAGCGCTCTGCCGAGAACTAGCGTGCCAGCCTGGCGATCTGCTGGTCTTCGAACCTGACGAGGATTAGCCGCTAAGACTCGGTCCCACGTGGCAGGCTAAGTCCAAGGCTCAATGTGGATATTTTGTACCGATGCATTATCCGCAGCCAGCACAATCGTCGCAGTAAACTTCTCCCCGGCGACCAACTTTGGTAACCACAAAGGCGAGTCCTGCCACATGTGTTCAATGGGAAGGCGTTGTGGATCCACCCAGAGTGGCTGAAGTTCATCGCTAACTAATGCTTCTCCCGACGCACGGCGGGTGACGAATGTAGTGCAGTGCATATTCGCAGATTCAAGGGCGCTGAATCTGAAGTTGATCTGAGCTGACAACTCTAAATCGTCGGACACAACCTCAAGTCCAGTTTCCTCGCGAAACTCACGAATCGCGGCATCCACACAGCTCTCGCCTGCCTCAACTTTTCCGCCGGGAAGCACGATCTTTCCTTGGCCAAACCCGCGCAGCTTGCGTCCCAACAGAACGTGAACTCGGCCCTCGCGCTCATCGGTCAGGGCAACCAGCGCTATTTGCCGAGCAGAATTGGACGCCAGACTATTCGGCATTTTTAGTTCACCCTCGGGTGAGCCAGTTGGTAGGCCTCACGCAAGGAATCAACGCTCACCTTGGTATAGATCTGCGTTGTTGTCACCGAAGCGTGACCAAGAAGCTCTTGGACCACCCTTACGTCAGCTCCACCTTCTAAGAGGTGCGTAGCAAAGGAATGGCGCATCGTATGCGGAGATACGTCACCGGTGATGCCGGCCCGCTGCGCTGCTTTGCTAAGTAAGAGCCACACTGATTGGCGGGAGAGTCTGCCGCCGCGCTGGTTCAAAAACAGCGCCGGAGTTCCTTTGCCCTTGGCTGCCAGCCCCGGGCGCGAACGCACCAGGTAGTCACTGACGGCTCGCTGGGCATATCCGCCTACTGGCACGATCCGCTCCTTTGAGCCCTTACCAAAAAGCCTCACGACCGCATCATCGGCGAAGTGCAGATCGTCAACATCCAGATCAACAACTTCAGAAATTCGTGCTCCGGTGGCGTATAGGAATTCAAGAATCGCCCGATCGCGAAGTCCGGCTGGAGTTTCGGTATTGATCGAGTCAAGCAATTTGGTGACTTGAGAGATGGAAATTGCCTTCGGTAGCGACGCACCGATGGTGGGCGGTTGAATTTCGCGTGCTGGATTGGGCGCGCAAATCCCTTCTAGCTCCCAGTACTTATGAACCTGCCGGATCGCCACTGCATGTCTGGCCACCGATCGCGCACCCAAAGCCTGATGCTCTTCATCGCCTCGGGACAGCTCCTGCAGATAACCGCTAATCGTAGCTTCGGTGATGTCCTGCGGATCGAGGACCCCATAGGAGCACAGTGCGGCCGTATAGCGGTTAAGGTCCCGGCGATAAGAGTCGAGCGTGTTTTCGGCCAGACCTCGCTCGATTGCTAAGTGCTGCAGGTAACGGTTTACAGCACGCTCAAACTTTCCGCTCATCCCTGGCGCAGGTATGGATGCACATCGAATGGTTCGTTAGCGTCTCGCAGGTTCGCATAGTTGTCTGCGCGGGCCGCTTGCGCCGCCAAAATTGCGATCATCGCCGTCGGATTGTGGATCTTGCCCGACAATACTGCTGCCACAGCATCCTGCAGTGGCACCCAGGCGCTGATCATCTCGGCTTCTTCTTCAGTTCGTAGGTGACGCTGATCTTCGGGGGCGAGCTTTGGCTCACGAGCCAAATACACGCGTACTGCTTCGGCTGAGGATCCAGGGCTGAGGAACACGTCGGTCAGAATGGACCATTGCTCTGCCGTTCGATCGGCTTCTTCCCAGAGCTCACGTTTGGCGCCATCTAGTGGGAGTTCCCCTTCGACGTCCAATAGACCTGCCGGGATCTCCCATAAACGCATTCCGACTGGGTGACGGTACTGATTGATCATCAGCACTCGTTCTTCTTCGTCCATCACCAGTACGCTCACCGCTCCTGGGTGATCGATGTAGTCGCGTTCGATGGTTCCGCCGGTTTCAGACAGCTTTACCGAATCGTGAATCACGTTCCAGATTCGGCCTTGATATAGGGTTTCTCGGGCCAATAGTTCGCGCGGAGAAAATTCATCAGAAATCGGAGGCGTCTGCACCGGGTTCGTCCTTCGGTCGGTAATTGCTGGACTGCATTCTCCAGCTTAAACAGCAACGCGCCGGTCAAGAGTGACCGGCGCGCATTTGTCTGCAGAGTTTTCACCCCGCAAGAGAACTACTAGCTACGCTGCGACAGAGCAGCCTCAACCAGACCCGCAAACATTGGGTGTGGTCGGGTTGGACGGCTGGAAAGCTCTGGGTGAGCCTGCGTGGAGACGTAGTAAGGGTGTACGTCCTTTGGCAGTTCAACAAACTCGACCAAGCTGCCATCAGGTGAGGTTCCGGAGAAGACCAGACCTGCTTCTTCAAGCTGCGCGCGGTAAGCGTTGTTAACTTCGTAACGGTGACGATGGCGCTCGGCGACATCGGTTTTGCCATAGGTTTCGGCCAGTACGGAACCTTCAGCCAACTTTGCCTCATAGAGACCCAGTCGCATGGTGCCGCCAAGGTCGCCCTTGCCATCAACAATTGCCAGCTGTTCTTCCATAGTTGCAATAACTGGGGTGCTGGTTTCTGGATCAAACTCGGTGGACGAGGCCCCTTCAAGTCCTGCGACGTTACGCGCATACTCGATGACCATCGACTGCAGACCAAGGCATAGGCCCAAGGTTGGCAGCTTATTTTCACGAGCAAAGCGCAGGGCGCCAAGCTTGCCTTCAAGTCCGCGGATGCCGAAGCCACCAGGAACGCAAATTGCTTCTACCCCGGCTAGTGCCTTGGCAGCACCGGCCTCGGTGGCGCAATCATCTGCAGGTACCCAACGGATGTTGACCTTGGCATTGTTAGCGAATCCGCCGGCACGCAAAGCTTCCGTTACCGAAAGGTAAGCATCTGGAAGGTCGATGTACTTGCCGACCAAGGCTACGGTCAGTTCGGTGCTTGGGTTGTGTACGACGTCAAGCAGACGATCCCACGAGGTCCAGTCAACGTCGCGGAACTTCATTTCCAGAGTCTGAACGATGTATGCGTCCAAGCCCTGTGCGTGAATGACCTTAGGGATGTCGTAGATGCTTGGCGCATCTGCACAGTTGATGACCGCCTCGGTATCAACGTCGCAGGTACGTCCCAACTTCGCACGCATCTCAGCAGGAATTGGACGATCCGAACGGATCACCAAGGAGTCTGGCTGAATACCAATTGAACGCAAAGCAGCAACTGAGTGCTGGGTTGGCTTAGTCTTCAGTTCGTGGCTAGGACCGATGAACGGCACCAATGAGACGTGAACGAAGAACGCGTTCTTGCGGCCAATGTCCTGGCGGACCTGACGCGCGGCTTCAAGGAATGGCTGAGATTCGATGTCACCAACGGTGCCACCAATTTCAGTGATGATTACGTCAGGAGCCGACTTACCCTCGATCGGGTCAGTAGCTGCCAAGCGCATACGGCGCTTGATTTCATCGGTAATGTGAGGGATGACCTGGACGGTATCGCCCAAGTATTCACCACGGCGTTCACGTTCGAGAACGGTGGAGTAAACCTGACCGGTAGTTACGTTAGCAGTTCCTGGAAGGTTTTCATCCAAGAAGCGTTCGTAGTGTCCGATATCCAGATCGGTTTCAGCGCCATCGTCAGTAACGAAGACTTCACCGTGCTGGAATGGGTTCATGGTACCTGGATCGACGTTCAGGTACGGGTCGAGCTTCTGCATGGTCACTGAGAGACCACGAGCCCGAAGTAGGTGACCAAGGCTGGATGCCGTCAATCCCTTACCAAGGGAAGAGGCCACACCGCCGGTGACGAAGATATGCTTTGTCGTTTCAGACGACCGAGAATCACGAGTTGAATTACGCTGCATCACGGGATTTCATCCTATCACCATTCCAATATTTCGCATCCTTCTAAAACTCTAGTGCACCATCACGCGATGCCATAGCAACGCCGTAAAACAGGGCTTCACCAAGACTTTTAGCCAAATATTTACTTAGCAGTGGTGAGCGATGACACTAGAAGCTGCGCTTCCGACAGCAATTCTTCTGCGTGGGCCTGCGCCGTGTCTGATTCTTCTTGCCCTGCCAACATGCGCGCCAATTCTTTAACACGCGCGTCCTGATCAAGACTGATAACGTCGCTGGCGGTGTACCCGGAACCGGCCTTCGCCTTGGTATCGGAGTTCTTGATAACGCGAATATGCCGATCCGCATAAGCAGCAACCTGCGGCAGGTGCGTCACGACGATAACCTGCACGTGCCTTGCGAGCATCGCCAGTCGCTCACCAATGGCCACAGCAGCCTTGCCGCCTACGCCTTGGTCGACTTCATCAAAGACGAATGTGGGCACTGGGTCTACGGCAGCAAGCACGACCTCAATGGCCAGCATGACGCGTGAGAGCTCACCGCCACTGGCACCCTTGCCCAATGGTCGAGCAGACGCACCAGCGTGTGGGGCCAGGAGCATCGAGATTCCGTCCTGTCCGAACGCCCCCGGCTCATCCAATTCAGTAACTTCGATGACGAGCTTTGCATCAGGCATGGCCAACGCTTTGAGTTCCGCGGAGACCTGGCTCGAAAGCTTCTTGGCGGCTTTTCGGCGGGACTCGGAAAGCTCGGAGGCCAAAGAAGCGACACGATGCTCTAGCTCCACCACTTCACTTTCCAGCTCTTCGATGCGTGAGTCATCGCCCCCGAGCTGTTCTAGTCGAGTGCGAGCCTCGACAGCCCAGCTGATGACCTCATCGATGCTCGGCGCGTATTTACGCATGAGCTTGTTCAGATCCGCACGTCGCGCCTCGATCTGTGCAAGACGCTCCGGTCCTTCCTCATCCAGGTCGGCTACGTAGGCAGCGAGGTCACTGGATAATTCGGAAGCGAGGATGCCAAGTTCCGCCGCCCGTTCAACAAAGGAAGCTAACACTGGATCATCGTCGCTGGCCTGGGCGAGCACTCCCCTAGCCGTCTCAGCCAGCGTGGTCACCCCAGGGTTTTCAAAGTCCTCGGAGTCAATAACGGTCTGCGCTTGCTGGCTGGCCGAACGCAAGGACTCAACGTTGCCCAATTTCATCGACTGCTCGCGCAAGGTTTCATCTTCGCCCGGCTGCGGGTCCAACTCGTCAATCTCCACCAAGGCCAGTCTGAGGTTTTCCGCTTCGCGCACTCGATTGCGCGATTCCGTCTTCAGATTTGCTAGTTCTTTGGTGACCGCGCGCCATTGGCGGTAGGAACGTTGATAGTTGCTCAAGGTCCGAGCTAGGGATTGGCCGGCAAAACGATCCAGTGCATCGCGTTGTGCAACCGGCTCTTTGAGGCGAATCTGGTCAGATTGGCCGTGCACCGCTACGAGGTCATGCCCCAACTCCGCGAGTAGCCCAACCGGCGCGCTACGTCCGCCAATGGTGGCACGCGAGCGTCCCTGCGCGGAAAGCGAGCGCGAAATCAACAGCTCACTTTGCTCACCGGCGGGCTCGATGAATGCACCTGCTTGGCCGGCGGCGTCAAGAACGTGATGATCCGGCGGAAGGTGAACGACAGCTTCGGCCAGAGCGTGCTTTGCACCGTTGCGCACAGCTCCGGCATCTGCACGACGCCCTAGCAGTAAGGACAGGGCAGTAATCACCATGGTCTTGCCGGCACCGGTTTCACCGGTGACAACAGTCAGCCCCGGCCCCAGTGGCAGGGTCGCCTCGGTAATCACACCAAGGTTGGAGATCTGGATTTCCTGAATCATTGCCTACTCCCGAAGGTCGCGTTCAAGTCGTACCGTGCGAACTTAGTATATGTGTTCTAATCACGATTTTCGCAACTATGTTCGAGAGTGTGGAAAAGTTTTTTGCCTTTGCGCGGTTAGTCGCCGTTCGTTTCAGGCCGAGCCACCATCGGAATTCCGGGCTCATCACGATAGTGCGGTTCAATACTCTGCACCCCAGAGCCAATCACCGGCAGCGACGAGGTCGCAGGTCGGCGCGATTGCTCATCAGCTGGACCTCGCCAACCGGCGATCGGCAGCTCAAACTTGTTAACTAGTCGCTCGGAGAAGGGAGTGGTGTTCAGTCGAGCCAGGTAGACCGGGCAATCGCTACGGGTTACTTCTACTCGAGCTCCGGGCGGAAGTTCGATCGTGCGTCGTCCGTCGCACCAGAGCACCGCACCGGCGTCTGTGCGGGTCAGCATTTCCACTGCCATCACCGAATCTGGGGAAACCACCAGTGGCTTGGCAAACAGCGCGTGGGCAGAAATTGGCACCATGATCAGCGCTGCTACATCTGGCCAGACCACTGGGCCGCCGGCGGAGAATGAATAGGCGGTGGAGCCAGTAGGGGTTGCCATGACGACGCCGTCGCAGCCAAAGGTTGAAATGGGTCGGCCGTCAACCTCGATCACGACTTCGACCATGCGTTCCCGATTGGCTTTCTCCACTGCCGCTTCGTTCAGCGCCCAGGTTTGTGCCAGGCAGACGTTGTCGAGCCAGACTTTCACGTCGATGGTCATGCGTTCTTCGACCGTGTAGGCCTGATTGACTAGGGCATCAACCGTCGCGGCCAGTTCGGTGCGCTCGGCCTCCGCAAGGAAACCCACGTGCCCGAGGTTTACGCCCACCAACGGCAGTGGTGCTTGGCGAACCAACTCGGCTGCACGCAGTACCGATCCGTCTCCGCCCAAAACCACCCCAAGATCAACATCTTCGATCTGGCAATCTTCACCAAGGATCTCGATGGGTTCGATGATGGACCCGACTGCGTCGATCATCGCTCCGTAGTCTTTGCGGCGCATAACGCTCATCGCGCCGGCGGAGGCAAGTAGCGAGCAAGTTTCAATGGCTGCGGCAACCGCTTCTTGGCGTCCGGTATGAGTGAAGACTAGGATTCGACGCAAGGCGGGCGGCCCCTCTCAGGATCGTGAGACGCAAAATGACCGTGGCGTTCGACCCCGGCTAATGCACTTCACTTCTAAGAATAGTCAACGTTGTGCCAGATCGGCGGAACATCGGGTGCCTGTACGTCTTCTTCGGCTACAAGCCAAAGGAAGAACTCAATGTTGCCGTCTCGACCAGGAAGCGGACTGCGTGCCAAACCGCGCAAGTTCAGCCCTGCTGTCTTCGCGCTGGCGATCACCGCTTCAACCGCTGACTGGCGTAGCTGCGGATCGCTGATCACACCCGTGCGGTTTTGCAGCTCACGACCTACTTCGAATTGCGGTTTAACCATAAGGACCAACGAGCCGCCAGGCTGGGTCGCCCCGGCCAAGGCATCAACGACCAGTCGCAAGGATATAAAGGACAAGTCGGCTACTACGAGGTCGACAACTCCCCCGATATCTTCGGGAGTCAGGTACCTTGCATTCAGACCTTCGTGCACCGAGACGCGTGGGTCTTCGCGGATCTCGGTGACCAACTGATCATGGCCAACATCCGCTGCGACCACATGCTTTGCCCCGCGGCGCAACAGTACGTCGGTGAATCCACCGGTTGAGGCGCCAGCATCTAGGCAGCGCAACCCCTCGGGATTAATAGTCGTAAATACATCTAGTGCGCCGGCGAGTTTATACCCTGCGCGCGAGACGTACTCTTCACCGTCGGTAGGTACCAACGTTAGTTCGTCGGTGTCCGACACCTTTTGGAAGCCTTGGTCACCGGCTCACCGGCCAGTAGTACACGGCCTTCTGCCAATAGTTTGCCAGCTTCGGTGCGCGAACGTGCTAGTCCGCGGGTGAGAAGTTCTTGGTCTACCCGATTCATCGGCCCTGCTCCGTTCGATTGAGCTCCTGCTGTAAACCATTGAGCAGGTGCTCGTAGATCCCAGCGTGCTCGGTAATGTCATGATCTGCCAAGGAGGAAAGTACCTGCTCGACCTGTGAATCGTTAACGCCATGCGGGCCGGGGGCCGGCTGCGAATTGTGTGGCAGCACCTTTAGCTCCGAACCCGGCGCAGGGTATCGAGCCCACGCTCGGTGAAGCGAATTTCTGGTTCTTCGTGACCAGCTTGGCGTGGGTGGGCCAACCACCAAGCGTGGCAGGCTGCGCGCCATGCGTTCAGATCTGATTCGCTGCCGGCAACTTCGATGGCCCCAGCATCAATCTTGGCCACCGCGTCGCCTACCTGTACTCCGTAGCCAAGAACCTTGATGGTTGGGTACGGGCGGTACAGATCGGCCAGCGTATTAATAAGGTAGTTTGGACGCTGATCCATGGGGGCACCAAGCGCGGTGCGCGGGGAATCAACGCCGGTCAGGACCAACACGGTGGAGAATCCAGCACGGAAACCACCGAGAATATCGGTATCCAATCGGTCACCGACAACCAACGGGCGCTTTGAATCCAAACGGTCCGCAGCCCTAGCAAAGAGGTACGATTCAGGCTTACCAGCCACCTTCGGCTCGCTACCTGTGGCTAGCTTAACCGCGTTGACCAGCGAACCGTTGCCCGGCGCGATACCTTCAGCGCGGGGAATGGTCAGGTCGGTGTTGGTGGCTACCCACATCGCACCGTTGTTAATGGCGTAGGAGGCCTCAGCCAAATTTTTCCACGACAAATCCGGATCGAATCCCTGAATCACCGCAACGGGTTGATCAGCGTGCGATTCGACCACTTCCAGTCCGCGAACGGCAATGCATTCACGCAGGTAGGGGGAACCCACCACCAAAACCTTGGATCCTGGATTTAATTCGCGGGCGAGCATTTCGGCTCCGGCATCAGCGGAACCGAATATCTGCTCGGCGCTCGTCTTAACTCCTAGCTGCCGCAGGTGCGCTGCGACAGACATCGGTGAACGCCCCGCATTGTTGGTAATGAACGCCAAAGTGACGTTCACTTCCGCGAGGGTGTTCAGCGACTGGACCGCATCGTCGATGGCATCAGGGCCAGCGTAGACGACACCGTCAAGGTCGGAGAGGACAGAATCAAATCCAGAGATCAGCATTCGGTGGGGGTTCCTACTACTTGTTGTTTATGACTACTACTGCCACAGCTTACTTGGCGGAGTCGTCTTCAACCTCAGTGGTTTCGATTTCCGTGTCGGACTCGCTAACCTCGGTCAAGCCGTCTTCTTCGTCGATGCCGGTTTCAGCAGCTTCAACTTCGTCAGCTTCTTCGGCTTCGTCAGCGTCTGCTTCTTCAGCTTCGTCAGCATCCTGGTCTTCGTCACCGGATTCGATCAGGTCCTTGGCACGAGGAGTTTCGTCCTCTTCCTCATCCATTTCTGGAGCAAGGTCCATGATGAACGATTCGGTTTCGTGCTCAATGCCCAGAGCGTTCTCGGCCACAACGACCTGCTCGTTCCAACGCTGTGCGTCTTCGGTACGACCGGCAGCCGAAAGCAGATCGGCGTATGCGGTGAACAGACGTGGGCTGAAGGAGAACGCGCGGTTGAAGTTCAGCTGTTCCAAGGATTCCAGCTCAGCCAATGCTTCATCTAGCTTGCCCAAGTCACCGTGAGCGCCAGCCGAAACAATCTGCATCTCAACCTTTACAGCGGCTTCGAGGTTCGCAGATTCTTCAGAGTGAGCCAACTCAATAGCCTTCTCTGGACGACCCAGGGCGCGCAGCGAGTCGGCGATCAGCGGCAGGTTGTAATCCGAACCGGAGATACGACGGTGGGTGCGCAGTTCGCGCAGAGCATCGGCGTATTTGCCGGCGTGGTAAGCAGCAATTCCCACTGCTTCACGCACTACTGCCACGCGGCCACCACGACGGGAAGCTGCCAAGGTGTGCTCGTAAGCCAATTCTGGATCTTCTTCGAGCAAACGGCCAGCCATAACTAGGTGCTTAGCTACCCAGCTTGCAGAACGCTCTTCGAGGTAACGCAGCTGGGCGCGAGCGACGCGGTCCAGCTCTTTACCGGTAACGTCCTCATCGATATCTGGTGACTGGGAGCGGTCTGCACGGTTGGAGATACGAAGATCGCCTGGGTTGTGAGCGCGAACTGCCTCGCCGCGTGGATCTTCGAAACGTGGAGTGCGCGCTGGGCGATCCCCATTCGAACGATCATCCTTGCGGAAGTTGCCACGGTCATCGTTGCGCTTGAAGCCACGATCATCATCACGGCGTTCGCCACGGAATCCACCACGGTTCTCGTCGCGCTTGAATCCACCGCGGTTGTCGTCGCGACGCTCGCCACGGAATCCGCCACGGTTCTCGTCGCGCTTGAAGCCACCGCGGTTGTCGTCGCGACGCTCGCCACGGAATCCGCCACGGTTCTCGTCGCGCTTGAAGCCACCGCGATCGTCATTACCCTTGAAACCGCCACGGTTGTCGTCGCGATTGAAGCCACCGCGGTTGTCGTCGCGGCGTTCGCCACGGAATCCACCACGGTCATCGTTGCCCTTGAAACCACCGCGGTTATCATCACGCTTGAAACCGCCACGGTCATCATTACGCTTGAAGCCACCGCGGTTGTCATCGCGACGCTCGCCACGGAATCCACCACGGTTATCATCGCGCTTGAAACCACCGCGATCGTCATTGCCCTTGAAGCCACCGCGGTTGTCGTCGCGACGCTCGCCACGGAATCCACCACGGTCTTCGTTGCGCTTGAATCCGCCGCGATCGTCATTGCCCTTGAAGCCACCACGGTTGTCATCACGCTTGAAACCACCGCGGTTATCATCGCGGCGTTCGCCACGGAAGCCACCGCGATCGTCGTTGCCCTTGAAGCCACCACGGTTGTCATCACGCTTGAAACCACCGCGGTTATCATCGCGGCGTTCGCCACGGAAGCCACCGCGGTTATCATCGCGGCGTTCGCCACGGAAGCCACCGCGATCGTGGTTGCCCTTGAAGCCACCGCGGTTATCATCGCGGCGTTCGCCACGGAAGCCACCGCGATCGTCGTTGCCCTTGAAGCCACCGCGGTTATCATCGCGGCGTTCGCCACGGTTATCATCGTTGCGCTTGAAACCACCACGATCATCACGACGTTTGAATCCGTCGTTACCTGAATTGTTGCGGTTTGAATCTGAGTTCCGGAAGTCGCCTCGTCCGGTGTCGGAATTACGGCGGAATTCGTTAGACATTTAATGTCCCCTTCAGCGGCAATCTCGATACCGCAACCTTCGTGATCGCTCACACGATGCACTTCACTATTAATTAATCAGCGTGCTCTATAGGCACGAACAACTAAATTCCAGTCTACGGGAGTATGGACTCACACAATAGAGAAAGAGTGCCATTGTGGTAAGACACTCAGTGGAAAGCAACATACCGAGTACGAAAGTTCTTCGTTCCGGCCGGTTCAACATCAAAAGTCGGATAATCACCTCCGGAGAACGCAGCTTGAACGCTACAGGAAAGTACAGGAGATCGTTCCAGGCACTTCGTGAAATCCAGCAAACACCGATGTCCCACGGTTGTAGGCCCATAAGCCGGCACCTGCCACCAGTTCTTTAAACAGGAAAAAGGGGTCGAGCTTCAGCTCAACCCCTACCAACCAGCAATCAGCGGCCGACAATCAGCAACCAACCCACCGTTGGTGGTTAAACAGGTGAGGCCCCAACCAAAAGGTTAGGGCCTCAAACCAACATTCATCTTTATTAAGTTAAGTCCGGCGGTGACCTACTCTCCCACACCCTCACGAGTGCAGTACCATCGGCGCAGTGGGCCTTAGCTTCCGGGTTCGGTATGGGACCGGGCGTTTCCCCCACGCTATGACCGCCGTAACAATCACGAAGCACACAAACCAATTTTCTGGTGTTGTATGAAACGATGCGACAAAAACTACTTGTCAAGTCTCATGTTTAGTTTCGGTTGTCGAGTTGTTGTCTCGTAACCGCATAGTGAACGCGAACAGCAATGATCTTATTAGTCATTATTGTATATATTGTGTGTTGAAAGTCATCGGCCTATTAGTACAGGTCAGCTACACAAGTCTTTAGTCCTTGCTTCCACATCCTGCCTATCAACCCAGTGGTCTAGCTGGGGGCCTCACACACTCAAGGTGCATGGAAATCTCATCTCGAAGCAGGCTTCCCGCTTAGATGCTTTCAGCGGTTATCCCTTCCCAACGTAGCTAATCAGCGATGCACTTGGCAGTACAACTGACACACCAGAGGTTAGTCCGTCCCGGTCCTCTCGTACTAAGGACAGCCCTTCTCAAATTTCCAACGCGCGCAGCGGATAGGGACCGAACTGTCTCACGACGTTCTAAACCCAGCTCGCGTACCGCTTTAATGGGCGAACAGCCCAACCCTTGGGACCTACTCCAGCCCCAGGATGCGACGAGCCGACATCGAGGTGCCAAACCATGCCGTCGATATGGACTCTTGGGCAAGATCAGCCTGTTATCCCCGAGGTACCTTTTATCCGTTGAGCGACGGCCCTTCCACGAGGTGCCGCCGGATCACTAGTCCCGACTTTCGTCCCTGCTCGAGCTGTCACTCTCACAGTCAAGCTCCCTTGTGCACTTACACTCGACACCTGATTGCCAACCAGGCTGAGGGAACCTTTGGGCGCCTCCGTTACATTTTAGGAGGCAACCGCCCCAGTTAAACTACCCATCAGGCACTGTCCCTGAACCAGATCATGGTCCGAAGTTAGGTGACCGGTACAGCCAGAGTGGTATTTCAACGATGACTCCACCTGAACTAGCGTCCAAGCTTCACAGTCTCCCACCTATCCTACACAAGCTGCACCGAACACCAATACCAAACTATAGTAAAGGTCTCGGGGTCTTTCCGTCCTGCTGCGCGTAACGAGCATCTTTACTCGTACTGCAATTTCGCCGAGTTCATGGTTGAGACAGCGGGGAAGTCGTTACTCCATTCGTGCAGGTCGGAACTTACCCGACAAGGAATTTCGCTACCTTAGGATGGTTATAGTTACCACCGCCGTTTACTGGGGCTTAAATTCTCAGCTTCGCAACAAGTTGCTAACCGGTCCTCTTAACCTTCCAGCACCGGGCAGGAGTCAGTCCGTATACATCGTCTTGCGACTTCGCACGGACCTGTGTTTTTAGTAAACAGTCGCTTCCCCTGGTCTCTGCGGCCCACACCCGCTCACAACTGCAAGAGCTGATCACGGGGCAGGCCCCCTTCTTCCGAAGTTACGGGGGCATTTTGCCGAGTTCCTTAACCATGATTCTCTCGATCGCCTTAGTATTCTCTACCTGATCACCTGTGTCGGTTTGGGGTACGGGCGGCTGGGACCTCGCGCCGATGCTTTTCTAGGCAGCATAGGATCACCGAATCACCCACCAAAGTGGGCGCCTATCAGGTCTCAGACATCATGAACCGCGGATTTACCTACGACTCGTCCTACACCCTTGGACCAGGTCAATTCCATTGCCTGGCTCGGCTACCTTCCTGCGTCACACCTGTTAATACGCTGACCTCACTGCATCGGTTCCCACCACATCAACCAACAAAAACACCCGAAGGCATCAACAATTGGAATCCATCATGGTTAGCATCAACAGCTCAGTATGGGCGGTCCTTCGCCGGTACGGGAATATCAACCCGTTATCCATCGACTACGCCTGTCGGCCTCGCCTTAGGCCCCGACTAACCCAGGGCAGATTAGCTTAACCCTGGAACCCTTGATCATTCGGCGGACGGGTTTCTCACCCGTCATTCGCTACTCATGCCTGCATTCTCACTCGTATAGCGTCCACCGCTGGTTTACACCGCGACTTCACCCGCTATACGACGCTCCCCTACCCATCCAAACGCCCAATCCGAAGACCAAGCAAATATTTGAATGACGCAACTTCGGCGGTGTGCTTGAGCCCCGCTACATTATCGGCGCGGAATCACTTGACCAGTGAGCTATTACGCACTCTTTCAAGGGTGGCTGCTTCTAAGCCAACCTCCTGGTTGTCAAAGCAACTCCACATCCTTTCCCACTTAGCACACGCTTAGGGGCCTTAGTTGGCGTTCTGGGCTGTTTCCCTCTCGACTATGAAGCTTATCCCCCACAGTCTCACTGCTACGCTCTCACTTACCGGCATTCGGAGTTTGGCTAACGTCAGTAACCTTGTAGGGCCCATTAGCTATCCAGTAGCTCTACCTCCGGTAAGAAACACGTAACGCTGCACCTAAATGCATTTCGGGGAGAACCAGCTATCACGAAGTTTGATTGGCCTTTCACCCCTACCCACAGCTCATCCCCTCCATTTTCAACTGAAGTGGGTTCGGTCCTCCACACGCTCTTACACGCGCTTCAACCTGGCCATGGGTAGATCACTTCGCTTCGGGTCTAGATCACGCCACTCAAACGCCCTATTCAGACTCGCTTTCGCTACGGCTTCCCCACACGGGTTAACCTCGCGACGTAACACTAACTCGCAGGCTCATTCTTCAAAAGGCACGCCATCACCCAGGAACAAGTCCCAGGCTCTAACGGATTGTAAGCGCACGGTTTCAGGTACTATTTCACTCCCTCCCGGGGTACTTTTCACCATTCCCTCACGGTACTGATTCACTATCGGTCATCAAGTAGTATTCAGGCTTACCAGGTGGTCCTGGCAGATTCACACAAGGTTTCACGGGCCCCGTGCTACTCGGGTATCAACACTAGAACGGCAGACACGCATTACACCTACGGGACTATCACCCTCTATGGTCCGGCATTCCAACCGATTCACCTATACGCCTGCACCTCATCCCACCAGCAAGATAGCGCTGGTACATGTCAACCCCACAACCCCGATGATGCAACGCCTATCCGCTATCACACACCAACCGGTTTAGCCCCATCCGCGTTCGCTCGCCACTACTAACGGAATCACTATTGTTTTCTCTTCCTGCGGGTACTGAGATGTTTCACTTCCCCGCGTTCCCTCCACACAGCCTATACATTCAGCTGCAGGTCACACCACATAACATGGTGCGGGGTTCCCCCATTCGGAAATCCTGGTCTCAACGTCCGGTTATCGACTCCACCAGGCTTATCGCAGATTCCCACGTCCTTCATCGGCTCTTGATGCCAAGGCATCCACCGTGCGCCCTTAAAAACTTCAACACAAAACAAAGTTCTCAGAATTGAGCAATAAAACAATCTAACAAAATCACACAGACAAGACTCAAACACCCCACAACCCAAGGAAAAAGGGTCATAAGACTCATCTCATCTGCAAGATGCTCGCGTTCACTATACAGTTCCCAAACAACAACCCCACACCCCCACAAACACACCCACCAACAACAACCCAAAAGGACCATTGTTCGTACCGAGCATGCCTGCAGCAAACACAGGACAAACACCGAAACACCAAGAACCCCGCCACCCAAGAAGACAATCAACCAACCATCACAACACCAACCCCAAAAGGCCAGCACCGCAACACTTGATCAAATCATCCACCAGGGACGGAGGCTTGTTGCCTCAAAACCCAACAGCATGCCAAACCATACAAACCACACACCATCAACACCCACATTCCAACACCACCACCACACACCAACAAACCCACCCAAAAGGACGGATTCATTCATGTGAAGTAACAATGCGTACTCGCAAGCACCAACACCATACAGCCACAGCCAATACCCCGACACACACCCCAACCACTCATAATGAGGACCAGCGTGCACACGTTTTCCAGTATTGAGTTCATTGATATTCCACCCATGAGCAACCCACCCGTACAACACTCGTGCACAGACATGGGCAACCATAATAATGGTTAGCTCCTTAGAAAGGAGGTGATCCAGCCGCACCTTCCGGTACGGCTACCTTGTTACGACTTAGTCCCAATCGCCAGTCCCACCTTCGACGACTCCCCCACACAAGGTGGTTAGGCCATCGGCTTCGGGTGTTACCAACTTTCGTGACTTGACGGGCGGTGTGTACAAGGCCCGGGAACGTATTCACCGCAGCGTTGCTGATCTGCGATTACTAGCGACTCCGACTTCATGGGGTCGAGTTGCAGACCCCAATCCGAACTGAGACCGGCTTTTAGGGATTAGCTCCACCTCACAGTATCGCAACCCATTGTACCGGCCATTGTAGCATGCGTGAAGCCCAAGACATAAGGGGCATGATGATTTGACGTCATCCCCACCTTCCTCCGAGTTGACCCCGGCAGTCTCCCATGAGTCCCCACCACTACGTGCTGGCAACATGGAACGAGGGTTGCGCTCGTTGCGGGACTTAACCCAACATCTCACGACACGAGCTGACGACAACCATGCACCACCTGTGAACCAGCCCCGAAGGGAAACCCCATCTCTGAGGCGGTCTGGCACATGTCAAGCCTTGGTAAGGTTCTTCGCGTTGCATCGAATTAATCCGCATGCTCCGCCGCTTGTGCGGGCCCCCGTCAATTCCTTTGAGTTTTAGCCTTGCGGCCGTACTCCCCAGGCGGGGCACTTAATGCGTTAGCTACGGCGCGGAAAACGTGGAATGTCCCCCACACCTAGTGCCCAACGTTTACGGCATGGACTACCAGGGTATCTAATCCTGTTCGCTCCCCATGCTTTCGCTCCTCAGCGTCAGTAAATGCCCAGAGACCTGCCTTCGCCATCGGTGTTCCTCCTGATATCTGCGCATTTCACCGCTACACCAGGAATTCCAGTCTCCCCTACATCACTCTAGTCTGCCCGTACCCACCGCAGATCCGAGGTTGAGCCTCGGACTTTCACGGCAGACGCGACAAACCGCCTACGAGCTCTTTACGCCCAATAAATCCGGATAACGCTTGCGCCCTACGTATTACCGCGGCTGCTGGCACGTAGTTAGCCGGCGCTTCTTCTGCAGGTACCGTCACTTTCGCTTCTTCCCTACTGAAAGAGGTTTACAACCCGAAGGCCGTCATCCCTCACGCGGCGTCGCTGCATCAGGCTTTCGCCCATTGTGCAATATTCCCCACTGCTGCCTCCCGTAGGAGTCTGGGCCGTGTCTCAGTCCCAGTGTGGCCGGTCACCCTCTCAGGCCGGCTACCCGTCGTCGCCTTGGTGAGCCATTACCTCACCAACAAGCTGATAGGCCGCGAGTCCATCCCCCACCGATAAATCTTTCAACAACCCACCATGCGGTAAGAAGTCATATCCGGTATTAGACCCAGTTTCCCGGGCTTATCCCAAAGTCGGGGGCAGGTTACTCACGTGTTACTCACCCGTTCGCCACTAATCACCCGTGCAAGCACGGGGTCATCGTTCGACTTGCATGTGTTAAGCACGCCGCCAGCGTTCATCCTGAGCCAGGATCAAACTCTCCATAAAAAATAAAAAGCCATCAGCAACCCCTCGGAAAATAAGGGCGAAACCAATGAAGTCCTGGCGAATAAAAAACACTCAAGAACATCACACGGGGGTGCAATGCCTCAAGCAAATGTTATGTATTCACCAAATAAAATAAATATTCGGTATCAACAAACTTGGCACACTATTGAGTTCTCAAACAACAAACACTCTCGACACCACAACCACCATTTCTCAGTGACCGCTTCGCTCCGGAGCAACTTTTCAAGCTTACCACCGCGTCAACCAAAGTCAACTCGATGTTTCCAGCTTGTTTGCCCCACTGTTTCATTCAGGCCTTTTCGGCCCGTCCGGATCAGCGGCGCGAGATAAGACTCTACACGGATTCCCACCCGGCGCAAAATCGGCTTCCGTGTCGTATTTAGTGGCCTATTCCTACTCCGACTAGTGCTTTTAGTATCCATGTACAACAAAACCACCAAAAAAGTGTGCTGCTTCACAACATTTTCTGGTGGTTTCGTGTATTACGGGTCCGGCTGAGGGTTACTTGCTCAGTTCAACAACAGCCATGTTCTTCTTACCGCGGCGCACAATTGCGTAACGACCGTGGAGGAAGTCCGACTCGCTAAGTACGGAGTCGATACCTTCAACCTTTTCGTTATTCACGTAGGCGCCGCCTTCGCTGACAGTGCGTCGAGCCTCCGACTGAGACTTACTCAGTCCCGAAGCAACCAGCACGTTGAGGATGCCAAGATCCTCGGCACGCACCTGGGCAGTTGGGAGTTCTGCGATGACGGATTCAAGCGTTGGCAAATCGATCGCGCTCAGATCGCCATTGCCAAAGACCGCAGCCGAAGCAGCAATAACTTGCTCGGTAGCCTGTTCGCCGTGCACCAAGGAAGTGACTTCCCAAGCAAGGGTGCGCTGGGCAACCCGCTTGAACGGACGCTCGGCGATTTCAACCTCTAGGGCTTCGATCTGCTCGCGAGTTAAGAAGGTGAAGACCTTGAGGCGATTAGCCACATCGGCGTCTGCAGTATTCAACCAGAACTGGTAGAAGGTGTACGGGCTGCACATTTGCGCATCCAGCCAGATGGCATTGCCCTCGGACTTACCGAACTTGGTGCCATCCGAGTTGGTGATCAGCGGAGTGCCGTAGGCGAACGCGGAGTTGCCAGTGACCTTGCGGATGAGCTCGGTGCCGCTGGTGAGGTTGCCCCACTGATCTGAGCCGCCGGTCTGCAAGGTGCAACCGTACTGACGGTTTAGCTCCAGGTAGTCGTAGCCCTGCAGGACCTGGTAGGAGAATTCGGTGTAGCTGATGCCCTCATCGGAGTTCAGGCGTGCGGCCACGATCTCCTTTTTGATCATCGTGCCCACACGGAAGTACTTGCCAACATCGCGTAGGAAGTCCAGGGCCGAGAGTCCGGAGGTCCAATCCAAGTTGTTCACCAGCTGGACCGCGTTATCCCCCTCGTTGGAAAGGAAACGCGATACCTGGGCTTGGAGCTTGGCGACCCATTCGTTCACGGTCTCTTTGGTGTTGAGGGTGCGCTCTGCGGTTTGACGCGGATCGCCGATCAAACCGGTGGAACCACCCACCAAAGCCAGCGGCTTGTGCCCAGCGAGCTGCAAACGGCGCATGTTCAGTAGCTGAACCAGGTTGCCCAAGTGCAGGGACGGAGCGGTGGGGTCAAACCCGCAATAGTAGGTCACGGTCTGTTCGGACAGGGCACGCTCCAGCTCGGTTTCGTCGGTGGATACGTGCACTAGGCCGCGCCACTTCAGTTCCTGCCAGACGTTCTGGAAAGATGCATCATTCTTCTGTCCGGCAATCACCGGATTCTGCTTAGTTTCAGACATGCTCTCTGTGACCAATTTTCGCTCTTCGTTCTGCCCCTAGTACGCGTGAATAATTCACGCGCACTTGCTCTCGCGCCGCGGTTGGGGTTGCCCACCGGCGCACAACTTCCAGATTATCGCTTGGCAACACATAAGTGCCAGTTGCCTTGCCCGTCGATAATCAACAATTCGATACTCAACAACTCGCTCCTAGGCGCGCAATCCCTGCGGTAGCTCTTGGCTGTGGACCACGTGCAAGCGTTGGGTGGTACGGGTCATGGCTACATAGAGATCGCCCACGCCACCATCAACTTCCGCGACCAGCTGGGCCGGCTCGAGAATCAACACACCATCAAACTCAAGGCCCTTGGACTCGCGCGCGGTGATCACCACAATGTCTTGGCTCAAACCACCCGAACCGGTTCCCACACGATCGCCATATTTATTGCTGACCGCCTGGCGCATGCGGGCCAAATGCTGTTGTGGAACGATCACGGCCTGCAAGCCGCCAGCCGAATACGTCAACTCCTGCGCCAAGGCCTCAAGGACGGTGGATTCCAGATTTTCCTCGGTGCTTTGTGTGAGCACCGGTGGCCAGTCCCCTCACGCACGGCTTGCGGGGTGGTGATGCGTAGGCCAGCTGCTTGGGCCACTCGAACTGCCGCGTCCGCGATCTGCGCCGGCGTACGGTAGTTCACGCTCAACTCTTCAAGATTAAAGCGATCTGCGAAGAACGGCTTCAGCGCTTGGGCCCAACTGCTCGCACCGGAAGCAGCTGAAGTTTGCGCAATGTCGCCCACAATGGTGAAGGACTTCATCGGGCATCGACGCACCAACAAACGCCACTGCATGGGCGAAAGTTCCTGCGCCTCATCAACAACAATATGTCCGTAGGCCCAGGTGCGATCGGCCACTGCACGTTCGGCAGCCGAAAGCTTCGATGCGGTTTCTTGGTTGACCCCGGCGACCTGTTCGGCGGTGATCACCCCGTCGATCCCGGCGTTCTCCAACATCGTATGCATATTGGTCAACGCGGCCTTCGCGTTCTCAATATCCGCCTCGTATTGGGCGGTGTGGGCAGCGATATTGGGGTCCGCAAATTCGCCGAGCAGCTGCGCGGCTTCATCAAGCAGCGGCACATCGGCCTCGGTGAAAGGTGAACCGGCCCGACGGTACAGTGCGTCGCGCTCGGCTTCCTTCAAATGCGGTGCGGCGGCTTCTAACAGGTGCGGGTTGGCAAAAAGTTCGCTCACCAGCTGCGAAGGAGTCATCGGCATCCAGCATAGGTTGAGCACAATGCGCACGTCGTAGGCTTCGCGCACTTCCTGCGGCAGGTAGGAACGATCCGTGGTCGAGGACTGACCGGCCGATTCCTCCAGTTTGCGACGCAGCTGCTCCGCGAGATCCCCAACAAGGACCTTGGTGAAAGTTTCGCGCGCCTCGTTGTACGGCTTATGTGTGTGGCGCGCGCGTTCCCGAGCGTTGCGCACCATCTTCGGGGTCAGCGTCAGGCGGGTGCCTTCAACCACCACGGTGCGGTTCTGATCAATGAGGCGCTGACGGTTACGGACCGCGGCGGCGATGACCTTGGCCATGGACAGCTGGCCTTTAAGTCGCGCGACGGTGCGGTTGGTTTCCGGGATCGCATGCAGGCCGTAGTACAGGTCGCCCACTGAGGACATGACCACGCCGGTCTCACCAAGGGAGGGCAGCACACGCTCGATGTAGCGCATGAAGGAATTTGATGGGCCGACGATCAGCACACCAGCATTTTTGAGTCGTTCGCGGTATTCGTAGAGCAAAAACGCGGCACGGTGCAGGGCGACCGCGGTTTTACCGGTACCCGGTCCGCCCTGAACTACCACGGCGCCGGGCAGCTGGGCGCGAATGATCGCGTCCTGTTCGGCCTGAATGGTACCGACGATGTCTCCCATGCGACCGGTGCGCTTTTCACGCAGCGCCGCCATCAGCGCACCCTCGCCGTGATGGGTGTGTCCCTCATCCAGCCAGGTTTCATCAAGTACGTCGTCTTCAATCCCTGCGACACCACGGCCCTTGAGCATCAGGTGGCGGCGGCGGCGTACCCCGCGCGGGTTCAGTGCGGTGGCCTGATAAAACGGGGCGGCCTCGGTGGCGCGCCAGTCGATCATCATCCGGTTCAGTTCTTCGTCGGACAGACCGATACGCCCGATGTAGCGCGGTGTTTGTTCGTCGCCGGCCATATCAAGACGGCCAAAGACCAGGCGATCCTGCACGGCGTCTAATTGGGCGATCCGGTCCTCGTACAACGTGGCAAAGGAGTCGCGTTCGGACATATTTTGGAATGTGCCGATGGCGCCCTGGGCTCGGGTGCGTTCAAGCTGCTCAACCTTCTCGGCGCGCAACTCATCAAGTCGCGCATACAGCCGGCCCACATAGTCGGATTCAGCTAACAAGTCGCGTTCGATCGTCTCGGTCAACCTAGTTCCCCTCGCGCTTAAAATCTGCTCCTGCGCAAAAACACAGGACAGATAATGATACGCGCCTAAGGTGGCTCGGAACGAATCCTCGCGGACCCTAGGCGTCATCTACTTAGTGTGTGCACCAACGCGGTTTCCCGGCGCCAAGATCACGCCCGGAATTTGGTGGCTCAGAGCATTGGTAGCCCAGAGCATTGGTAGCTCAGACCAGTTGCAGGCTGCGCACGTCGTAACCGGACAGGTTTTTGCGCCCTGCAAGTTCCTCAAGTTCCAAGATGACGCCGACGCCTGCGACGACGCCTCCGGCACGTTCGATCAATCGGGCCGAGGAACCAACCGTGCCGCCGGTGGCCAGCACGTCGTCCAGCACTAATACTCGGGTGCCCGGTGCGATCTCATCCTTATGGATTTCCAGCGAGGCGGACCCATATTCCAGGGTGTAGTCGTCGCGGAATACCTCACGCGGTAACTTGCCCGCCTTACGAATGGTCAACATGCCCTTGCCCGATGCGTAGGCTGCCGCCGCGGCCAGCACAAAACCACGCGCTTCCAGCCCAGCCACAATGTCGTAGCTGCCAGCGAACGGCGCGATCAGTTCATCAACGAGGCGTCGTAGTCCGATCGGATCGGCAAATACTGGGGTGAGGTCCTTAAAGGAGATACCTGGCTGTGGGTAATCGGGCACTACCGCGCACAGTCGATCCAGCAGGTCTGTAATGCTCTCGTTATTAGTCACGCATAAGATTTTAGTTCCTTGAGCGTGGTACTCCCAACCGGAGCATTTTTCTTGCCCCTGCGCGCGGGCTCCGCGCTGGCTCACTGGTCGATCGAGGACATGTTGTTATCGTCATGGCGGGCTCCGGCCGCCGGTTCTAGCGCGTTGAGGCGTGCAAGCTGCCCGGCGCTCAGGCGCACCTCTGCGGCGGCCGTATTTTCTTCAACTCGGCTCACGCGTCGGGTTCCGGGGATCGGAGCGATGTCATTTCCTTGCGAGAGTAGCCAGGCCAGTGCCGTTTGGGCTGGCGTCGCACCAATTTCCGCACCAATTTTGCGCACTTCGTCAACGATCGCCAGGTTTTTCTGGAAGTTCTCCGCGAGGAATCGCGGATTGGTTTTGCGCCAATCATCGTCGGCAAAATCATCCACAGTGCGAATAGAACCGGTCAGCAAACCATGGCCGAGCGGAGAATATGGAACCAGCCCGATACCAAGTTCGCGCAGCACCGGCAGTAGTTGTGATTCAACGTCACGGGTCCACAACGAGTATTCGGTTTGCAGCGCCGAGACCGGCTGCACTGCATGCGCCCGGCGAATTGTCTGCACCGACGCTTCCGAGAGCCCAAAGTGGCGCACTTTACCTTCGGCGATGAGCTCGGCGACGACTGAAGCGGTCTGTTCAATCGGCGTATTGGGATCTACCCGGTGCTGATAGTAAAGATCGATGTAGTCGGTTCCCAGTCGTTGTAGCGATCCCTCTACCGCACGACGCACGTTGGCCGGCGAGCTGTCGATCGTGACCGGACCGCCGTCATGTGACACCAGCCCAAATTTTGTGGCCAAAACTACCTTGTCGCGACGCCCTTTGAGAGCTTGCCCAACAATTTTCTCACTCAAGTATGGTCCATAAATTTCGGCGGTGTCTAGGTGCGTGACCCCAAGGTCTAGGGCACGGTGAATGGTGCGGATGGACTGGGCATGATCCAGCTGGCCCTCACTGGTGTAGGTGCCGGCCATGGTCATGGCACCAAGGCCAATTTGTGAGACCTCTAGGTCCCCCAATTGTGCGGTTAACATGAGTGCAACTTCCTGTTCTGAGATGTTCTGGGGTGCTAAAAATTACTGGCTGCGCCGTGATGTACCGGCGGATCGAAGTCTTAATCCTCTAGATCCATGGCAGATGAGAGTTCACGATGGGCATCTACCTGAGCCAGGAGCTGCTGTGCCTTCTGCTCTGCGCCGGCGACGATGTCCGCGCCGGCCACAAATCGCTGCGGAGATGTTGGCAGCGCCGCCAAAGTCACCAAGGCTTGACCCAACTTGGCAGGATCGCCTCCCTGCTTTCCGTTCATGGCCTTCCACGCGGCGATCGTTGAACTGGTTCGTTCCTGATAGTCGCTAATCGACAGTTCAGGCCAGATCGATGAGGCGCCTTCCACTAGCAGTTCGGTGCGGAAGAAACCTGGCTCAACAACGGTGGTCCCGATACCGTAGGGGGCAAGATCAAAGTGCAGGGATTCCATCCAGCCTTCCAGCGCAAACTTCGAGGCTGCGTAGGCGGCACAGAATTCTTGTCCGATCAGCCCGGCGGCCGAGGTGATAGTGAAAATGTGACCGCTGCGCTGGGCGCGCATGGTGGGCAGAATGGCGCGGGTGACGTTCAGCGGACCAAAAAAGTTGGTTTCCATTTGCAGGCGCATCTGCCGGTCGCTGATTTCTTCAAAATATCCGGCGTAGAAGTTACCAGCGTTATTGACCAACACGTCGATGCTTCCAAAATGTTCTACGGTTGCTTCTGCCGCGGCCACCGCAGCTTCGGCGTTGGTGATGTCTAGTGAGAGTGGCAAAAGGTTTTTGTGCTCGCCCAGTGCAGCGGTGACTTTTTTGGCGTCGCGGGCGGTGCCCACCACGCGGTGTCCGGCGTTCAGTGCCGCCTTGGCCAGTTCGATGCCCATGCCGCGGGCTGCTCCGGTGATAAACCAAACGTTGCTCATAATGGTGCCTTTCGTTGTGCAATACCTTGAGGTTCTAGGGTCGATGCATCAATTCAATCGTCGGCCGAAGTGCTGAGCCAGACCCTGATTATGGGTTCCCCAGCAGGGCACCTTTAGCGCGTGAGTGGTGCTGTATCGTCGAAAATATGGACCACCAGGATGACCTCAGCCAGTTCCTCATTTCGCGCCGCGCCAAGTTGAACCTGCAACAAGTTGGGCTCCCCGATTACGGTGGACGCCGACGCGTTCCAGGATTGCGCCGCGAAGAAGTGGCCCTTTTGGCGGGCATGAGCGCCGAGTATTACAAGCGCCTGGAGCGTGGTAACGCCAAGGGTGTCTCCGAATCGGTGATCAACGGCATCAGCCGGGCCCTACAACTTAATTCGGCTGAGCACTCCCATTTGCTCGATCTGGTTCGGGCAGTGAATGTGGGAGCCAGTTCGCAGCGTCGAGCTGCGCCACGCAAAACTCAGCTGAGCGCCGACGTGCTCCAGACGATTAGCGCGATGTCGACGGTCCCGGTTTTTGTGCAAAATGGTCGGCTGGACGCGATCGCCACCAACGATCTTGGTCGCGCGTTATTTTCACCCATGTTCCAGGACCAATCACAACCGGTGAATGCTGCGCGCTTTATTTTTCTCGATCCGAAAGCTCAAGAGTTTTACCGGGATTGGGAAGCAAACGCGCACCAAATTGTGGCACTTCTGCGTGCCGAAGCTGGTCGTTCGCCCTATGACCGGCAATTAAGCGATCTGGTTGGCGAGCTGTCCACCCGTAGTAACTTTTTTGGCAAATTGTGGGGCGCTCATGATGTGCGCGAGCACCGCACCGGAACCAAGAGCGTTCATCATCCCTTGGTCGGCGATCTGGATCTGACCTATGTGGGGGTGGACTTGTCGGTGGACCGTGGGAACCAGATGCTAATTTTCTCCGCCGAACCTGGCTCCGCTTCGCATGATGGACTGCAGATTTTGGCGCAGTGGACCAAAACTGCACCCGCTCAGTCGCCCGTCGACAAACTGGCGCATCACTCCGAGACACGTCGAGATAGTTAAACGCGAGGCCTTAATGTTGGTGGGGATCAGGATCGGCAGCATACTCAGGTCCTGTGCCGTGCCGGATCTAACGAGGCAATAGCCGATCGCTAGGCCATGGGAGCAAGGTCGGGAATTCGGCGCCGTCGGCTGCGGCCGTAGCCCGCACCACACCGCCCGCCGGTCGTCCGGCCAACCATGCGGCCAGGTCAAAATCGGTTCCTTCCAACACCCACGAATGTGGTCCGTCGCCGAGCACCAGAGGCTTTTTCCCCAGTGGTTGCAACACGATTCGATCGGTTGGCCGAACACGCGCACCGAGGGCACGCAACAGGTGCTCGGAAAATTCCTGTGGCCAGCTGGCCGCCGGGCGTAGCTGCGCGTCCAGATCGGTCGCGTGGATGAGCATCTCACGCCAGGTTGCGTACATCATGTCGGCGACCTTGGCCCCGGGACGGTAACCGACCGGTTCATCCCAGCGTTCACGTGCTTCGGGGAGCACGGCGCGCAATTCATCCAGCGAAGCGGCCACAAGTTCGCGTAGCTTTTCCGGACGCAGTAAGGCCACCATGTTGATGGCTTCGGTCCGGCCAGTTGTTCCCCCGTCGTACATTTGAGGAAGCTGCGCTTGTCCGGCGTGGACAAACTGACGGTGCGCGGCCTGCGCGAGTGAATGCAGGTGCGCCACGAGCTGCGCGGTGCTCCATCCGGGCAACGAGCTTGGCTTGGCAAAAACTTCGTCCGGCAGCGCGGCCAGCTGGGCCTGCAATTCATCTAAGGCGGAGGTTACCTGCTTGATCAGTTCACCCGGAGGAAGTTCATATGTCATGGCACACACTCTAGCGTTGGTGCGGGTCGAACAAAAGCCGTCTCACCTCGGTGCAAGGCCCGCGCGGTGAGGGCAGAAAAGACCACGGTCGACGCGGCCACACATTTGTGGTGATGCGTCGACCGTGGTCGTTGAGCGCTAACGGGTTACTGGTTAACCCACGCGCGGATCTCTTCAAGCTGGCGCTCGAACTCAACCAGCTGCGCTGCCACGGCGCTCGGTGCGGTGCCGCCCTGACCGTTGCGGGCGTTCAGCGAACCCTCGGTGGAGAGTACCTCGCGTACCGCCGGGGTCAGGTGCTCGGAGATGCCGGCGTACTCTTCGTCGGTGAGGTCCCAGAGTTCCACACCACGGGATTCTGCCAGCTGAACCGCGGCGCCGGAAAGCTCGTGGGCGTCCCGGAACGGCACACCCTGACGAACCAGCCATTCGGCAATATCAGTAGCCAAAGCGAAGCCTTGGGGTGCCAGTTCGGCCATACGCTCGGTGTTGAAGGTCAGCGTTCCCATCATTCCCGCCACAGCCGGCAGCAGAATTTCCAAGGTATCCGCCGCGTCAAAGACCGGCTCCTTGTCTTCCTGCAGGTCGCGGTTGTAGGCCAATGGCAGGGCCTTGAGTGTTGCCAGCAGGCCGGTCAGATCGCCGATCAAACGTCCAGCCTTACCGCGAGCCAGCTCGGCGATATCCGGGTTTTTCTTCTGCGGCATGATCGATGAACCGGTGGAGAAGGAATCGTGCAGCTTCACGAAGCTAAATTCCTTGGTGGCCCAGAGGATGACCTCTTCGGAGACGCGCGAAAGGTCCACACCGATCATCGCAGCGATCCACGAGAACTCGGCAAACACGTCGCGGGCCGCGGTGCCATCGATGGAGTTATGTACGGCCGAGTCAAAGCCCAATTCTGCGGCCACAAAATTCGGGTCAAGACCTAGGGTTTGGCCGGCTAGTGCGCCCGAGCCATACGGTGAAACGGCCGCGCGCTTATCCCAATCGACCAGTCGCTGCACATCGCGCAGCAGTGGCCACGAGTAGGCCAGCAAAAGGTGCGAGAGCAGGATCGGCTGGGCGTGCTGCAGGTGGGTGCGGCCAGGCATCGGCGCATAAGGATGCGCTTTAACCTGCTGAACCATGGCATCAAGCGTGTCGATGACGCCCGTGGCGATGATGCGGGCGTGATCGCGCAAGAACATCCGGCCGAGGGTGGCGACCTGGTCGTTGCGGGATCGTCCGGCGCGTAGCTTTCCACCCAATTGGGTGCCTGCGCGTTCGAGCAATCCGCGTTCCAAGGAACCGTGGACGTCTTCGTCGGACTCAGCGGCTACGTAGGCCTTGGATAAAACGTCGGCCTCAAGCTGATCTAGAGCTGCGATCATGTCTTTGAGTTCAGCATCGGTGAGCAGGCCGGCGCGGTTCAGGACTTTTGCGTGGGCGCGGGAACCGGCAATGTCGTAGCTGGCTAGGCGCCAGTCGAAATGGGTGGACTTGCTCAGCGCTGCCATTGCATCCGCTGGGCCGCCGGAGAACCGACCGCCCCAGAGCGATCCTTCATTAGTTGACGAGGCCATGGCCTGTTCCTTTCTGCCGGTAAAAAATTGCACTGCACCCCACTCTAGCAAAGTTTTATGCAATGTTGCTCATAAATATTCACTGTTGCGTTGAATCATGCAGCCTCGCTTCGGGCAGGACACACAGGAAACTCGAAATTTAATCTCTTCCAGTCCACGTCGCCCGGGCGTATGGTGATGACCATAACCGAATCGGAACTACCTTCGGAGGTACGAAATGGAAATCCAGTTGTACCGGGGCGACATCACCACCCTGCACGTTGATGCCATTGTGAACGCGGCCAACCCATCGTTGTTGGGCGGTGGAGGTGTTGATGGAGCGATTCATGACGCCGCCGGGCCCGGCCTGCTCGCCGCATGTCGCGAAGTTCGCGCCCAGCGCTATCCCGATGGGATTCCCTCGGGAATTGCTGTGGCTACCAAGGCCGGTGATCTGCACGCCAAATGGGTCATCCATACCGCAGCGCCGAACTTGGCACTGATCAAACCAAATCCGAAAATTCTCAACGACTGCTTTGTGAACTCGTTGTACGTGGCCGCACGCCACGACGCGCATTCCATCGCTTTCCCGGCGATCGGGGCCGGGGCCTTCGGCTGGGATCCGCAACAGGTTGCCGACATTGCCTTTGAAGCAATCTCGCGGTGGATCGACACCAACAAACATATTTCGCCGATCCATAAGATCGTGTTGGTCGCCCACACCGATGAAGTTCAGGTCGCTTTTGAGCGGGCCTTCTCGTTGGATGCGGTAGCCGAATTGGCAGCCTAAGCCGAGAGACAAAAACTGCCACGTTGTTCGCACAGTGTTTCACTGATCGAACAACGTGGCAGTTTTTGTGTGGTCTTGCGGGTTGGTGGGGCTTGGGTATTACTCGGGTTTAGGTGCGCGCGAAGTAGGTATTGCGCCGTGGGACCTGCTCGGGATCCAAATGTTTGGGCAGGATGACGTAGGGCAGACCCTTAATCTTGACCAGCTTCAGGTATCCGCTATGAACCATGACGTGGTGCTTTGTGCACAAGGGACAGCAGTCTTGTAACCGCGTGTGCCCGCCTTTGGCCCAAGGCGTGTAGTGGTGGAACTCCAACAACGCAGGTTCTGTGGTGCAGCCTGGTACCAGGCAGCCACCATCGCGGTCCCGGGCGGCCAACTTCATCCACCGTGGGAAGAGCCGGGCGTCGCGACCGATATCCATGATGACCCCGTCGGCGTTGTAAATCGGGCTGAGCACCTTAGCTTCGCACAGCATGGTGCGCAGTTCGGGCCCGCTGAGTTTGACCCTATGGGCGGTAATCCCCTGCAGGGACGCCAAATCACACAGGTCAGCGTAGTTTGCATGCACCACAATTTCCGGGGTCACGCGTTTGCCGGCGCTGTCGGGGTCGACATTTCGAAGCACCGCGTTCAGCGCGTTGAGTCTGCGCTCGGGAATGCTGCACGTTGAGGGCATCGTCGGCAAGGCTTTGTTTGGTGCGGGTGGAGCCAACGGATCAGGTGGATCGGTTGGTTCCGGCGGGTCTTCGTTGGGCGGGTGCGCAGCGTCGCTGCGGGCCCAGTCAGGAATCGGGTCATCACTGTGCCAGAGTGGGTCGATTGCCTCATCCGCATCGTCGGGGCGTTGCTCGTTGGTGCTTTCGTCGCCCGTCTTTTCCTCGCTGGTGTTTTTCTCGTCAGTCTTTTCCTCCGGATCCGCTTTGCCAGTGGCCGAAGTGGAATCTGATGAACCTGCGGAAGAGGCGTTAGCGGAAGAGGTGGAAGCATCGACGGCTTGACGGGCGGCGGCGCCAGCCTGGGTGCGCTTGTTGTCCGCCTGAGCGATCAACGATTCCCAGACCTCTGCATCAAGCGAGCGGACGCGGACGATAAATTCGTGGACCCCATTGATCACCGGGCCGCGAAAGAGCCCCAGCTTGGGAGCTTTTGTTTCGCCGTGTGCGTCCTTGTACGCCTTGACCAAAGAATTCAACTGCTTCTGGCGGGTGCGGACCTGCTGAATATTCAGGTGCTCAGCGGCATGAACTTCGAGCAGGACGCCGTCCGGTGCGGTGGCGGTAGCCGAGGTAGGACTGCCATCGAAGGTGGTGTCTGCGGGTTCAAATTTGTCGAGCGCGCGGGCAATTTTGAGCACTTCGCGTGGATCAGCCAGCTGGTGCAGATCTGGCAAACTCCACCCCTGAGCAGAGCCGGAAGATGACGATGCGGCAGAATCCGCAGAGAGGTCAGGATCCGAAGGGGCTGCGTGGTGATGGAAATGCTCGGCCAACAAGGTGAACCGTGGGGCGCAGGCGGCGCCGGAGATATCGGCGCGGGCGTGGACCAAATGTGCGTCGCTGATCCGGCGGGCGGCCTCAAAATAGTTCAGGTCCAGCACGCTGGCTAGGGTCTCCGCCGCGTCCTGGTAGAGGGTGCGGCCTGGGGCAAAAACCGGCTCGGCGCTGAAATCTGTGACGCCGGCGCGCAGGTCGTCGAATTCATTCACGTGCAGGGCATGCGCGGCGGTGGTTTCCACGGTGCTGGCCGCGGCTATGCTGGCGCGTGTGGCCTGCCGGCTCAACGCTTCGGCCAGTTGTGCGTGGGCCACGGCAACGCGTGGATCGGCGATGGAAGATGCCTGGGTGCTCAGGTTTTGGACCAGTTCCAGGCACAGTGTTTCGGCGTGCAGCAGCTGCGCCGGCTCCAGCGTGATGCCCGAGGCCAGCGCCGAAGCGACCTCGGTCAGCGCACTGGTAACACTGTTTTTGTCCATGGGTTGATGATGCGCCGATCGGGCGGTTAACAACGCAGGCCGCCGCGCACTGTGGAAAAGTGCGTGGCGGCCTGGGCTAGCCGAAGCGGGCGCGTGGAAGCGGCGTGTGGAAGCGGGCGGGCTGCGGGTTAGCGCGGTTCGGCCAGTGCGAGGAAGCGGGCAGCCACCTCGGCTCCCCATCCACGTCGCGGGTGGTGACCATGATGGTGTCATCTCCCGCGATGCAGCCCAAAATGAGCGGCATCTGCGAGTGGTCGATGGCCAGGGCCAGCAGATTCGCCGCGCCGGGCGGGGTGCGCAGCACCACGATGTTCCCGGAGGCTTCGGCGGTGACGAGCTGTTCGGCGCAAATCTTGGCCAGGCGCGCGTCGAGCACTTCCTGGGTAATCGCGGTCTGCGGGGAACGATCCCCACCTTCTTGGCGCACCGCGTAAATCAGCTGGCCGGAGTGGTCGCGGATGCGCACCGCGCCGATTTCCACCAGATCACGGGAGAGCGTGGCCTGGGTGACTTCCAGCCCGTCGTCCTTGAGCAGCCCGAGTAGCTCGGCCTGTGATTTGACCGAGTTGTTGCCCAAAAATGCGCGGATGCGGGCCTGTCGAGCGGTTTTGGTGCTTGGCTGCGAGGACATTTTTTACAGCTCCACTCGGGGATCTTGGGCCAGGCCGGAAGCGACCATAAGCCAGGTCATGACGGCCTTTTGGGCGTGCACGCGGTTTTCGGCTTCGTCAAAAACTACCGACTGTGGGCCGTCAATGACCTCGGCGGAAATTTCGTAGCCGCGGTAGGCAGGAAGGCAATGGAGTACGATCGCATCCGCCTTGGCCAGCTTCATCGCCTCGGAGGTGACCGAGTAGTCGGTGAACAGCTTCAGGCGTGCTTCCTTCTCATCTTCCTGACCCATGGAAACCCAAGTGTCGGTGACCACCACATCGGCGTCCTTCAGCGCGGCGGCAGCGTCGGTGGTGATGGTGACCGATCCCCCGGTGAGCTTCGCCCGCTCTTGTGCGGCGGCGACGATCGATTCGGCAGGCAGGTAGCCTTCGGGACCGGCAATGCGCACATGCATGCCGGCGGTGACACCAGCAAGCAGGTAGGAGTTGGCCATATTGTTGGCCGAGTCGCCCAGGTAGCTCATGGTCAGCCCTTGGGTGGCGCCCTTGTGCTCGCGCACGGTGAGCAGATCGGCGATCAACTGGCACGGGTGGTAGTCATCGCTCAGCGCGTTGATGACCGGCACGGATGAGTTTGCCGCCATTTCTTCCAGGCCAGACTGGGCGTAGGTGCGCCACACGATGGTGGAGACCATACGTTCGAGCACCATGGCGGAGTCGGCGATGGACTCCTTATGGCCCAGCTGGGATTCGCCGGAGTTGATGATCAGCGGGGAGCCGCCCAGTTCGGCGATGCCGGCGTGGAAGGAAACGCGGGTGCGGGTGCTGGTCTTGTCAAAAAAGACCGCGACGGTCTGCGGGCCAGCGTATGGCTGGTAGCCGTACTTGTCGGCCTTCATCGCAGCGGCCAGATCAAGCACCTTGGACTGTTCGTCGGCGGTGAAATCCAGGTCGGTCAAAAAGTGGCGGGTTGTGCTCATCAGTTTGTTCCTTAGAATTTGTGCGAAGTTTTAGGCGGCGGCGATCAGCTGTGGCAGCGCCTGCAAGAAGCTGCCCAGCTGCTCTTGGGTGATCACCAGTGGCGGGGCCAGACGGATGGTGAACTCGTCGGTGGCGTTGATGATAAATCCGGCATCTAGCGCCGCGGTCACCAGTGCCGGGGCGTTGGCCTCGGTAAGCTCAAAGGCGGTGAGCATCCCTGCCCCGCGCACCTGTCCCACGCCGGTGATCCCGGCTAGCTGTTGACGCAGCCACTGACCATTTTCTCGAACCTGTTTAAGCAGGTTCTGGGATTCGATGGTGTGGATGACCGCCAGGCCCGCCGCGCAGGCTACCGGGTTACCACCAAAGGTGGTGCCGTGATCGCCCGGGGTTAGGCGTCCGGTATTTTCTTCACCAAAGACGATCATCGCGCCGATCGGGAAGCCGCCGCCCAGACCCTTGGCCAAGGTCATCACGTCGGGAATGACCGGTGCCGAGGCGAAGAATGCGCCGGTGCGCCCCATGCCGGTTTGCACCTCGTCGAAGACCAGCAAGGCGCCAGCCTTGCGGGTAATGTCCCGGGCTGCCTGCAGGTACTGAGCCGAGAGCATTTTCACTCCGGCCTCACCCTGAATCGGCTCGATGAACACCGCCGAGACAGTTTCGTCCACTGCCTCACGCAGCGCCTCGATATCGCCGGCTGGAATCCAGGTGACGTTTTCGGGTAGCGGAGCGAAAGGAGCCCGGTACTTTTCCTTATAGGTCAGCGACAGTGCACCTAGGGTGCGGCCGTGGAAGGCGTGTTCTAGGGCGATCACCCGGGTACGCGGGGTCTGGTCGGTGCCAGCGTTGCGCCGGGTCAGCTTCAGGGCCGCCTCGTTGGCTTCGGTTCCGGAGTTGGCGAAGAAGACTTTGGAACCTGCCGGTGCGGCAGAGATTTCCAGTAGCTTTTCGGCCAGGGCGATCTGGCTCGGGGAAGTGAAGAAGTTCGACACGTGCCCCAAGGTAGCCAGCTGGCTGGTGATCACGGAGGTCAGCAGCGGGTTGGCATGCCCTAGGGTATTCACCGCGATCCCACCGAGCAGGTCCAGGTACTGGTTGCCGTCAGCATCCCACACATGGCAGCCAGCACCACGCACGAGTACACGCTGCGGGGTGCCAAAAACGCCAAGTAGCGAGGTGGAGTAGCGCTCGGAAAGAGCCGCCGAAGAAAGCTGGGTTAGCTGCGCCACCTCATCGATGGCCACATCGGTAGCGCTGTTGGTGTGCGTGGATTGCTCGCTCACAAGTTGTCCTTTGCGTGGGTGATTACCCCCGGGAGCACCTGGGTGCCCACCCCGGCGGTGGTGAAGATTTCTAGCAGCATGGAGTGCGGGACTCGACCGTCCACGATGTGCGCTTGGCCCACGCCTTCATCGACGGCTTTCAGGCAGGCACCCATTTTGGGGATCATGCCCGATTCCAGACTTGGCAGCATGCCGCGCAGCTCATCGTTGGTGATGGAACTGATCAGCGAGGACTTGTCCGGCCAGGCCGCGTACAACCCTTCCACATCGGTGAGGATCACCAGTTTGGTGGCGCCCAGCGCGGTGGCTAGGGCGGCCGCGGCGGTATCGGCGTTAACGTTGAGCACCGCACCGGTTGGATCGCCATTGTCATCAAATTCCGGGGCGACGGTGGAAATCACCGGGATCATGCCGGCGTCCACCAGTGAGTCAACCTGATCGGTGCGCACGCGCGTGACCTCACCAACCAAACCCAAATCCACCGGCAATCCGTCAACGATGGTGCCGGTCCGCACGGCCTGCAAGGTGGCGCCGTCCTCGCCGGACATGCCCACCGAGTAGGGTCCGTGGGAGTTGATGAGCCCCACCAGATCGCGCTGCACCTGGCCGGTGAGCACCATACGAACCACGTCCATGGCCTCGGGCGTGGTCACCCGCAGTCCCCCGCGGAATTCCGACTTGATGCCCAAAGTATCAAGCATTTTATTGATCTGCGGTCCGCCTCCGTGCACCACCACCGGATTGATTCCGGCATGCCGCAAGAAGACGATGTCCTCGGCGAAGGCACGTCGCAGCTCATCGTTGACCATCGCATTGCCACCGTATTTGATGACCATGGTGGTTCCGGCAAAGCGCTGGATCCACGGCAGTGCTTCAATGAGCGCTTCGGCTTTGGATTGGGCGGAATCCAGGTTGGTGCGGATGCTTTGAGCCATGTGGATCGTTCCTAGCTGGAGTAGGCGGAGTTTTCGTGGACGTAGTCGTGGGTCAGGTCGTTGGTCAGCACGGTGGCTTCCTCACTGCCTGCGTTCAGATCGATCTCGATGGACACGTTGCGTTCTTCAAGAGAGACCAGATTTCGATCTTCGCCCACCCCGCCGTTTTTGCAGACCATCACGCCGTTGATCGAGACGTTAAGCTGATCTGGTTCAAAGGCAGCCTTGGTGGTGCCAACCTCGGAGAGCACACGGCCCCAGTTAGGGTCTTTGCCAAACACTGCGGTCTTGACCAGGTTGGAGCGGGATACGGCCTTGGAAACTTCCAGGGCGTCGGCTTCACTGGCGGCATTGTAGGTGCGGATCGCGATGGTGTGATCGGCCCCTTCGGCGTCTTCGATCAGCATCGCGGCCAGTTCGCAGCAGGCGTCGGTCAGTGCTGCAGTGAATTCGCCCAAGTCCGGGGTGGTGCCCGAGGCACCGGAGGCCAGCAGCAACACGGTGTCGTTGGTGGACATGCAGCCATCGGAGTCGGCACGGTCAAAGCTCATCGCAGTGGCTACGCGCAGAGCCTGATCGGCCTGATCGGAAGAAAGCACCGCATCGGTGGTGAGAACAACCAACATGGTGGCAAGCGCCGGGGCGAGCATGCCCGCGCCCTTGGCCATACCGCCGATGACCACTTGGCCACTTGCAGCATCCCCCACCGTGCGCGAAACTAACTTCGGCACGGTATCGGTGGTCATAATTCCGGCTGCAGCCTGATCGGCGGCATTCTGGTCGGTAGCCAACACATCCGCGGCGGCTTTCACCCCGGGAAGCAGCTTATCCATGGGAAGCTGCATGCCGATCAGGCCGGTGGAGGCCACTGCGACATCCCCTGCGGACACCGAGAGCAGTTCAGCGACGTATTCGGCACTCTGGTGGGTATTGCCAAAACCTTCGGCGCCGGTGCAGGCATTGGCTCCGCCGGAGTTCAGCAGCACCGCATCAATTCGACCATCGGCCAAGACCTGCTTGGACCAGTGCACTGGGGCGGCGGCCACGCGGTTGGAGGTGAAGACACCGGCGGCGTTAAAGTTTGGACCAAGGTTTTTGACCAGAACAACGTCGTTCTTGCCGGTGGACTTCAGACCTGCTGGTACCCCGGCAGCGCTGAAGCCGGCCGGTGCGGTGACACCTAAAGCTGGTGCCGAAGGATAGGTATTGGTGTGGGCGAGACTCACGGTGCAACTCCTTGCATGAGCAATCCGGTATTTTCTGGCAAGCCCAGGGCGATGTTCATGGACTGAACTGCCGCTCCTGCGGTGCCTTTGGTGAGGTTATCGAGCGCGGCGGTGACAATCACACGGTTGGCGTGCGTATCAAAGGCCAGCTGTAGCTGAACGTGGTTGGAGCCTTGGACCGCGCCGGTAGTCGGCCACTGGCCCTCGGGTAGCAGGTGCACAAATTGCTCGTTGGCGTACGCCTGTTCCCAAGCGGTGCGCAATTGCGCTTCAGTGACTCCGGCTTTCACCTTGGCGGTGGCGGTGGTCAAAATTCCGCGTGGCATCGGTGCCAGCGTTGGGGTGAAAGACACGATGACCTCTTCGCCGGCCAGCTTGGAGAAGCCCTGTTCCATTTCCGGGATATGGCGGTGGATGCCACCAACACCGTAGGTGCTCATCGAGCCCATCACTTCGCTACCCAAGAGGTTTGGCTTCAGCGATTTGCCGGCTCCCGAGGTTCCGGAAGCGGAGACGATGACCACGTCATCTGACTCGAGCAGCCCGGCCGCGAAGCCCGGTGCAAGGGCGAGCTGACCGCCGGTTGGGTAACAGCCTGGTACGGCTACGCGCTTGGTGCCCACCAGTTTTTCACGCTGGCCAGGTAGTTCGGGCAGCCCATATGGCCAGAAGCCTGCGTGTTCGGAGCCGTAGAACTTTTCCCAGGCGGCTGCTGATTCAAGGCGGTGATCTGCCCCGGCATCAATGACCAAGGTGTTTTCCGGTAACGCTGCGGCCACGGTGCCGGAGGCACCGTGTGGCAGGGCCAGGAATACTACGTCGTGCCCGGCGAGGTTTTCTACCGAGGTTTCTACCAGAACTCGATCGGCGAGCGCATGCAGATGCGGTGCGATCGAGCCGAGTCGCTGCCCGGCTTGGGAGTGCGCGGTGATTGCGCCAATCTCTACTTCTGGATGGGCCGCAAGGATGCGAAGGACCTCACCGCCGGCGTAACCGCTGGCGCCGGAGACAGCTACTGAAATCGTCATGACTAGATTCTATCGCGAATTATTCACCCACGCTAATAAATATTCATAAAATTCTTCGTCACGTAACCCGACATCCTGCGAAGCTGTCCCCACCGTGAAGAGCAAAGTCCTAAACTGGCCGTAGAGACCCCGCCGGAACACCCCCGGGACACTGAGAATTTCAGGAGTAATGCAACATGGAGCAACAAGCCATTGCAGTTAACGAACCAACCGACGCCAACGGACTGAAGCTAACTCAAATCCCAGTTCCGTCCCCGGGTGCTGGCCAGCTCCTAGTCAAGATCGCGGCGACCGGCGTGAACTTCATCGAGACCTATCAACGCAGCGGCATCTACACCGTGGACTACCCATTTGTGCCCGGCTCAGAATTCTCTGGCGTAGTTGAGCAGATTGGTGAAGGCGTACAGAACTTCAAGATCGGCGATCGCGTAGCAACGGCCTCAGGAGAAGCGGGCTACTCGCAGTATGCATTGGTGGATGCCGCGCTTACCGGCAAGGTCCCGGACGCGGTGGATTTACATGTCGCTGCGGCCCTTCCCTTGCAGGGCATGACCGCTCACTATCTGGTCCACTCCAGCTACATGGTTCACAACGGCGACGTTATCCTCACCTATGCCGGCGCCGGTGGAGTAGGCCTGATCCTCACCCAGCTACTCAAACTCAAGGGTGCCACCGTTATCACCACCGCATCCACCCAGGAAAAGAAGGATCTGGCTAAGGCAGCCGGGGCAGACTACGTGGTCGATTACGACCAGGTGGCCCAAACCGTTGACAAAGTCACCGGCGGCAAGGGAGTTAACGCGGTCTATGACGGTATCGGCAAAGACACCTTTGATACGTCGCTGGCAGCCTTGCGCCGCCGTGGCACGCTAGTTCTCTTTGGTGGCGCCAGCGGTCAGGTCCCACCTTTTGATATACAGCGATTGAATGCCGGCGGTTCGTTGACCGTGACACGTCCAAAGCTTGTGGACTTCTTGACCTCGCAGCAGGAGATGCACTGGCGCTTCGGCGACATGGTTGGTTGGGTAGCCAGCGGAAAGATTGATGTGCGCATCGGTGCACAGTATCCGCTGACCGAGGCAGCCGCGGCGCATACTGCCTTGGAATCTCGATCCACCACTGGCAAAGTCATCCTGTTGCAATAAGTACCAGCGATAAGGCCTGAGAAGCAATAAAACCCATTGCTTCGAAGGCCTTTCGCGTCGCAGAAGTGAATCCTTTGAGAGATAGCCGACAGTTCAAGCAAGTCTGGGCTAAGGCGAGGTTCAAAGCGTATTAAATGAATACGGGACCAGCAGGTCCCACCCCTCCAGGATCCATTTCGTTTCCGGGACGCACTCCCCCAGCGACCCGACACAACTGACACATTTTTGTGAAAGCGATGGATCCGTTCAAAATGAACAACGATCAAACTCCTGTACCGGATCAAGAAATTTACACCCCACAATTTCCTTCCGGTGCATTAGCTCCGGCTGCCCGTACCCTCATAGACATTCTCCAGAACACCGCGCAGGCTCACCCCGACGCGGCGGCTATTGACGACGGCGAGCGCACCGAGAGTTACGCAGAGTTGCTCCTTGAGGTCAAGGCCAAGGCGCTGCGCCTCCACGAGCAAGGTTTGGGAGCTGGCGACCGCGTTGGCGTACGTGTTGAGTCCGGAACTCGTCACCTATATGAGTGGATCTTGGCGATTCTCTGGGTCGGCGCCGCCTACGTTCCGGTAGACGCCGATGACCCGGACGAACGTGCCAAAACGGTATTTACCGAAGCGCAAGTTGCCGGAATCGTTAAGGGTACGGACACCATCGTGGTGGATGCCGCCCGGCCAAAGCCATTTCCTGTTCCGCGTCTGCCAGATCTTCAAGACGACGCGTGGATCATCTTCACCTCAGGTTCCACTGGCAAGCCCAAGGGTGTTGCCGTTTCCCATCGATCAGCGGCCGCGTTTGTTGATGCTGAAGCCAAGATGTTTTTACCGGTTGATCCGCTAAACACCACAGACCGCGTGCTTGCTGGGCTATCCGTAGCTTTTGATGCATCCTGCGAAGAAATGTGGATTGCTTGGCGCAATGGCGCCTGCCTCGTCCCCGCCCCGCGCGCCCTCGTGCGCAGCGGCATGGACCTCGGGCCCTGGCTGATTTCTCGTTCCATCACCGCAGTGTCCACCGTTCCCACCTTGGCAGCACTATGGCCGGCCCAAGCCTTGGATTCGGTTCGCCTGCTGATTTTTGGTGGCGAAGCCTGTCCACCGGAACTAGCCGCACGACTGGCCACCGAAGGCCGCGAAGTGTGGAACACCTATGGACCTACCGAAGCAACCGTTGTCGCCTGCGGCGCCACCATGGACGGCAGCCTTCCGGTACGCATCGGCTTGCCGCTGGACGGATGGGATCTGGCAGTCGTTGACCCTGCGGGTATTCCGGTTGCCGAAGGCGAATCTGGTGAATTGATCATTGGCGGCGTGGGACTGGCCCGCTACCTTGATCCTGAAAAAGACGCAGAGAAATACGCACCGATGCCCACACTTGGCTGGAAGCGCGCCTATCGTTCCGGCGACATGGTCATCAATGATCCGCTGGGTTTGATCTTTATTGGTCGTGTTGACGATCAGGTGAAAATCGGTGGACGGCGCATTGAACTTGGTGAGATCGACGCAGTGCTGAACTCTCTGGTCGGAGTATCTTCGGCCGCTGTCGCGGTCCGTGAAACGGCTACCGGCAACAAGATCCTTGTCGGTTATTTGCAAGCATCCCAAGACTACGATCTGTCCGCTGCACGCACCGCCCTGTTAGAAGACCTGCCAGCACCAATGGTTCCGATCCTTGCGGTCATGGATAACCTGCCGATGAAGACCAGTGGCAAGGTAGACCGCAACGCATTGCCTTGGCCGCTACCGGGATCTGAAAACACCGAACAGTCCCAAGATCTTCCCCCGCTGGATGAAGTTGGCGAATTTATTGCCGAGGCATGGCAAGGGGCACTCGGTGCACCCGTATCCGGAATTGACGCTGACTTCTTTGCTTCCGGCGGAGGTTCGCTCTCTGCTGCCCAGCTGGTCTCGGCATTGCGCGTTCGCTACCCAGACCTGACGGTTGCCGAACTCTACGACTACCCGCGATTCGGCGCTCTTGTTGAGTATCTGGGCGGTCAACAGGTATCAAGTGAACCGGTGGAACCGCGCACGGTTCTTCGCACCAAGCGCCTGACCCAGTTGGCGCAAACCCTGGTCGCCTTCCCGCTGTTTATTCTCTCCGGACTGCGTTGGGTCACCTTCCTGTTGCTCGGACACCTAGTCCTCGTGGCCATGAACGTTTTTGAAGACCCCTTGCCAACCCCTTGGTACGTGATAGCCGGACTGTGGCTGGTGTTCGTGACTCCACTTGGCCGCATGAGCTTGTCAATCCTGGCCAATAAACTCTTGCTACGCGGACTGAAACCCGGAACTTATCCACGTTCAGGATCCGTGCACCTGCGTCTTTGGTTGGCCCAGCATGTCGCTGATGTTGTTGACCCGATTTCCCTTTCCAGCGCACCATTACTGCCTTGGTACGCTCGGATGCTCGGCGCAAAAATTGACCGCACCGCGACAATCCATTCCTTGCCACCGGTCACCGGCATGCTCACCGTAGGCCCCGGCGCCACCATTGAACCGGAAGTTGACGTCAGTGGCTACTGGATCGACGGCGACAAACTGCATGTGGGCACCATCGAGGTGGGCGCCCATGCCTCCATTGGTGCACGCAGTACCCTGACTCCCGGCTCAGTCATCGGGGCGAACACCATTGTTGATGCGGGATCAGCCGTCTATGGAACGACCCGTGATAACTCCCGCTATGCCGGTTCCCCGGCAACCAGAGAGTCCAAGGCCAAACCAAAATGGCCCGAGCAGGAACCTGCCTATCGTAAATTGCCGCGACTACTCGGCGGGCTCGCTTCAGTCTTGCTCAACCTGACACAGTGGATCCCGATTCTTCTGGCACTGCTTGCGCTCACCCCAGTCTTGCGGCCAGCACCTTCGTTAGCTGAAATCGGCTGTCGCTTTATCCCTGCCGTTGTGGTGGCGGCCATTGTCTGGTTCTTGAGCAGCATGGTGCTCACCATCATCATCGTGCGCCTGCTATCCATCGGCCTGGTCGAAGGATGGCATCCGGTCACTTCCCGCGTGGGTTGGCAAGCATGGGCCACCGAACGCGTACTTGATACCGCTCGTGATCAGCTCTTCCCGCTGTATGCCTCACTATTCACCCCGATCTGGCTACGTTTGCTCGGCGCCAAGGTGGGTCGTGACGTCGAAATTTCCACTGTTCTGCTCATTCCCAAGATGACCACTATTTCCTCCGGCGCGTTCTTGGCCGACGACACCATGGTGGCCTCCTACGAACTAGGTGGCGGGTGGATGCATATCGCCCCGGTCCGCATTGGTAAAAAGGCGTTCCTGGGCAACTCAGGCATCTTGCATGCCGGTCGCAGAGTCCCCAAGCGTTCGTTGATCGCAGTATTGTCCGCTACCCCGAAGAAGATGAAGGCTGGCACTTCTTGGATCGGTTCGCCTCCACATAAGTTGCGCCGTACCACCGTGGAAGCCGAATCCGAGCGGACCTATCAGCCAGGGTTGAAGCTAAAGATCATGCGTTCCTTCTGGGAACTGACCCGTTCGCTGGCGGTCTTCACCACCGTAGCCATCGCCGGTGGAGTGCTGTGGGCGCTAGCTGCATTGATCACCTCCACCAACGTGTGGCTGAGCATCCTGCTCAGTGGCGCAGTACTCGTAGCTGCCGGAGCATTGGCAGCACTGATCGCAGTGGCGGCCAAATGGCTTGTAGTTGGCGCCATCCGCCCAAGTGAACACACACTGTGGAGCTCATTTATCTGGCGCACCGAAATGGTCGATTCCTTCACCGAACTTGTGTGCGCACAATGGTTTGCACGCTTGGCTTCAGGCACTCCGGCCTTGGTCTGGTTCCTACGCGCCCAAGGGGCCAAGATTGGGCACGGCGTCTGGTGCGAAAGCTACTGGCTGCCCGAAGCCGATCTCGTCACTCTGGAAGACCATTCAACGGTCAACCGTGGTTCGGTCCTACAGACTCACTTGTTCCACGACCGCATCATGTCCATCGACAAGGTCACCCTAGGTGCGGGAGCTACCCTGGGCCCGCATAGTGTCATCTTGCCAGCGGCCAAGATCTCCGAAGGTACAACCACCGGTCCAGCCAGTTTGGTTCTGCGCGGAGAGGTACTGCCTGCCAATACCTATTGGCGGGGCAACCCCGCAGTACGCTGGAACATCAAGCCAGTTGAACAACCAACGCAACCAGTCGCGCACGAAGCCTGAGGATACGTAGAGATATGCCCCATCGCATTTTGGATGAGTACACCAAACACTATGGCTCCGGAAGCTACACGGTAGAGCATTACGACGTGAACTTAGTGGTCAAACTTGCCAGTAATCACCTTGATGGCCGAGCCACCCTACGTATACGAGCGCTCGAAGACCTGAACGAAATTGAACTGAACCTCAACGGGCTAAAAATCGTCAAAGCCACATGCCAAGGTCGCAAGGTTTCTGTCAGCAAAAAGCACCACAGAGTAGTTGTTGCCACCCCAAGCCGGGTCAAAGCCGGGGATCAGATCGAACTTCAATTGCGCTACGGAGGTAACCCAGCGTAGATAACGGACAGTGGGGCGAGGTCGGCTGGGAAGAGTTAACCGACGGTATTTTGGTGTCCGGACAACCAGTGGGCGCTTCAACTTGGTTCCCCTGCAATGACCACCCGAGTCACAAGTCTTCGTATCGTTTTGAGGTTTCTACCGACGCCGGCTACCGGGTTGTTGCCAACGGCGAGTTGATGGATCATCGCCGTTCGGCAAGCCGAAATACGTGGGTTTATGAGGCACGTGAACCAATGGCAACCTACTTGGCAACCTTGCAGATTGGCCGCTACGCAGAAATTTCCTTTGACCGTGGTGGACACCTGCTGGCTTACTCCGTACCGGGCAATGACCTCGCGGTGCGCGGAGCCTTTGCGAAGCAAGCTGACATGGCACAAATCTTTGAACTGAAGTTCGGCCCTTATCCCTTTGAACATTACAAGATTGTTGTTGTTGACGATGACCTTGAGATTCCGTTGGAAGCCCAAGGCATGAGCATTTTCGGCCGGAACCATTTGTCGTTGGAATGGGAAGACCAACGACTGATCGCTCACGAATTTGCCCATCAGTGGTTTGGCAATTCGCTGACCCCCGAGCGGTGGAAAGACATTTGGCTCAACGAAGGATTCGCTTGCTTCAGCGAGTGGGTCTATTCAGATCAGGCAAAGATCATGTCCCTCGAACAGCGTGCTCGCACGGCTTGGGAAATGCTCGATGGCCTCCCCCAAGATCTGCAGGTCGGTGATCCGGGCCCCGAAGACATGTTTGATGACCGCGTGTACAAGCGCGGTGCGCTCACGCTCTACGCTCTGTTGACGGCTCTTGGTGACAAGACTTTTTACGCCATGCTCCAGGACTGGACCAGCACATATCAGCATGCTTCTGTGAACACAGAGAAGTTTGCCAAACACGTAAAAAAGCATGCGACGAACGTCGACGTTGAAGGAATCTTGACTGCTTGGTTAACCGAACAAAGGTTGCCTGATTTCCCGGCATAGCCTCGCGCCATTCCAGTTCAGTACGAGTTCACTAACCGTTCATTCTGAAATTTTAGGCTGAGAAGTATGAGTGTAGAAGTCCCCCTGCTTGACGAAGCGTTCCGCGGTTTTTCGGTGCTTGACGACGATGATGACGACCCAGTGTTGTTGCGCGCCGACGGAACTGTCGTTGACACGTGGCGTGAAGATTACCCTTACAACGAGAAGCTTGACCGTGATACTTACGAAGTTGAAAAACGTGCCCTGCAAATTGAGCTGCTGAAGCTTCAAAAATGGGTTAAGGCCAACGGGCGTCGCATCATGATTGTTTTTGAAGGCCGTGACGCAGCGGGTAAGGGCGGCACGATCAAGCGTTTCACCGAGCATTTGAATCCGCGCGGTGCTCGTGTGGTGGCGCTGGAGAAACCCAGCGAACGTGAATCAACTCAGTGGTACTACCAGCGTTATGTGCAACATTTCCCCTCAGCCGGGGAAATCGTTCTCTTTGACCGATCTTGGTACAACAGGGCCGGAGTAGAGCGCGTGATGGGTTTCTGCACTCCGGAACAGGTAGATCACTTTCTTGAGCAGACTCCATCCTTTGAAAAGATGGTGGTCGACGAAGGCATCGATCTAGTGAAGTTCTGGTTCTCGGTCTCTTCTAGTGAACAGCTCACTCGCTTCACGATTCGCCGCATTGACCCAGTGCGCCAGTGGAAGCTCTCCCCATGGATCTTGAATCTTTGGATAAATGGGAGAAGTACACGGAAGCAAAGAAAGAAATGTTCCTCAAGACTGATACCGATCATGCTCCGTGGACCGTGGTGAAGTCTAATGACAAAAAGCGAGCCCGACTCCAAGCGATGCGACACGTGCTTGATCTCTTTGACTACAAGGGAAAAGATCATGACCTGGTTGGTTCCCCTGACCCACACATCGTGGGACGCGCTGCCAATGTCATCACACACGGTGAAGAATTCTAGCTCCGCACCTAGCACACCGCCGCTAGCGGAACGGTAATGCAGGTCCCCAGCAGCCCTTGGCCGCTCGGGCCTTCTGCTATCCAGCGCCCATTCATCACCGTGAGATCATGCTCTGCGGCAACCGATCCTTTGGCCTGAATTTCAGCGTGGAAACTGTGGGCCTGCGCATCAAGGATAATCCGGCATTCCAAGAAATCCAGCCACTGCCTAGTCAGCGGGAACCATGCTTTGAAGACACTTTCCTTGGCACTGAAAATCAGCCGATCCCAGGCCGTTTCCGGATAGCGCGAATTTAGCTCGCCAACCATCCGTTGTTCTTCGGGAAGCAAAATGATGTCGAGGGTTTCGGCAGGCAGTGAAGCATGTAATTCGGCGTCGATGCCAAGACCGCGAATATCGTTGGTGGAGGCTACTGCGGCTGCCCGAAAGCCAACACAATGGGTCATGCTCCCCACAACGCCAGCGGGCCAAACCGGTGCCCGTTTTTCATCGGGAACCAAGGCAATACCCGCATGACCCAGTTGCCCCAACGCTCGGCGAGCGCAGACCCGGACGGTACGAAATTCATGCTGTCGTTCAGGCACCGCATTGGCGATATACCGTTCTTCTTCTCCATAGGATTCGGTATCCTCCAGCTCGGTACGGGACTGAACTACGTACACCGAAGACGGCAAGAGCGATGCGAAGATATCGTTGCCTTTCATTAGAAGTGGGAAGACCCACCCGAACCGGAGAAGCTTCCGCCACCAGAGTATCCGCCCGACACTCCCCCAGAGGAACTCGCTGCTTCACGCGAGGCAGTCACTGCACTGACGCCCGTGGAATATCCGTGGTTATAACTACCCACGCGCCAATACATCGTAGCGGGATTCAGCACGTCCAAGATGGTGCCCGAGCGACCCGAAAACGCGCCGGTTTCATATCGGGATTTCTTAAGCGCCGATTGCATATCGGCCTTCTCTTCTACGTTTTGTGCATACACTTCGATTTGCGCTTGAGCGAAGATATCCAACTTTTCGCTCAGCTCGGCACGCAAGGCAGATAATCCATCGAGCGCTTGATCCACGGTGATTGATTCTTGCGTCAGCTGTGCCGACAGCTCGTTGAGTTTGGTGATTGCTATTTCCCGGTAGGAAGTCAATGCGGCTGCACTGCCCTGCAGCTCTGGTTCGAGATCATGGACCAATCCCTTGATCTCCTCCAGGTCATCTTCCAGCGGCTTGATCTGTGCATGCCATGCGTCTTGCCAGGAGGCCGAACGAGTATAGAGCGCAGACGCAGCGATGATGGCGTCATCGGTCAGATCCAGGGACTGCGCTGACTCCCGGAACTCCTTAGTAAGGCGAACACCTTCGGCGCTGGAACGTTCCTTTTTGTTTGAACTTTCTAGCGACTGCTGGGCTTCGAAGCAGGCACGGTATTTGGTCATGAACTTGCTGAAACGCTGTTCCAGCTCGGAGGCGTGCGCTGAAGTGGACGGCAGTGTACGGGCCGCCAATTCGGTTTCTTCTAAGTCCATGGTGACGTTGGTCAGATGCACGGATCCTTGTTGCAGTTCTTCTGCAAAAGTTTCTCGTCGTGTGGACCGGGTATGCAGTGCAAAGCCACCCACGATGAGAGCGACAAATCCACCGACACCACTGGTGATCCATAAGGCCGGGTGCTGGTACCAGGGGCGATTCATGATCACGGATGCTTGGTCGGCGACAGCGATGACGCCGTCAGTCCAACGGGAAAGATTAAAGTCATCGTGGCCAGCTTCATGGATGCTCTCTATGGCGCTCTCGGAGACTTTACGGTCTTCGCCGAAGTACGTTCCGATCTGTCCATCTCCCGGTCCTTCGATGGACAGGGTGATGATCAATAGTCCGTCGGCCCAGTAGTCGCCGTAGTCTTCAGGCTTGTCAGATATCCATTCCGGATGTGATGACTTAGCGTAATCAAGAGTTTTGGTGTTGATGTCATCGGAGTATTCGCCGTTGCGGGCATAAATTGCAACGTCTGTTGGCTCGTTAAAATCGAGGTCTTCCAAGGCGTCGCGCAGCCGCTGCTTATTAAGTTTTCCCGTGGAGTCATCGATGGTGACCGATTCTAGGTTCTGCCCGGCTGCGACTTGCACTGAGTTGGCCGCTTGCGCGGCAGGCAGGACTCCGATCAGCCCCAAGGAGAGCACCGTTAAGGCACCGACTAGTGAAATGTTCCAAGTTCGTGGGCCCATGTCGCGTCTCCTTCATCGGGTTTCCGGGTTATCTCCGGTCGATGGCCTTTCCCCTATCCTAGCGAGTCAGAATGTGGCACCGATCATTCTTGAGGCTGCTTTTGGCGCATTAGGGTCACAACGTGTTCGTTCCAACCCCGGTTTCCCGAAAAGTGATGGATTCCTCAAGCAGGTCCATTGCATACCTATTCACGCCTAATCAGCGGATAAGAATCCTCCGGGCTTGGGAGGAAAAAGTGAACGATTGGTTTGAACCGTGCAACATTGCCCCGAATTCGGCGCTAATATTACAGAATGACTAGCATTGATGATTCAGGCGCATCCGTCCTTTCAGAGCCGGAACGCGAGATCCTTACTTGGGATACCTTCGGCGCAGCCTCCCGCGAACTTGCACAGACCGTTGTCGATAGTGGCTTTGAGCCAGACATCGTTTTGGCTGTTGCGCGTGGTGGCCTACTCTTGGCCGGATCGATCTCCTACGCGCTGGGTGTCAAGGCCTGCGGCGCCCTCAACGTCGAGTTCTACACCGGCATCGGCACCGTATTGCCAGAACCAGTAGTTCTGCCTCCAATGCTGGATGACGGCCACCTGCGTGACAAGAAGATCCTGATCGTTGATGACGTCTCGGATTCGGGCCGCACCCTGGAAAAGGTTGTCGAGTTGGTTTCCGCTTGGGGCGCAGAGGTCAAGACCGTTTGCCTCTACACCAAGCCACGCACCATCATGGTTCCAGACTACGAATGGCGCCGCACCGACAAGTGGATCACTTTCCCATGGTCGGATCTGCCACCGGTCACCGCTGGTGGAGCAAAGTAAATATTTTCTGACACTGCAGGGAACGATCTGATGGTCGTTCCCTGCAGTGTTTAATAAGCAACCATCTAATAAGCAACATTAGAATCCGCGAATGCAGATGTCCTAGGCTGAGCCTATGGATCCATCTATTGTGCTGACCGCTCTGACCGAAGCCGACGCAGATTTTATCGCGCAATTGGCTGCCGATAAGAGGATTACTGCCTACATCGGTGACGGTCAGCCATGGAGCGATCAATACACGGGGCAACGTATTGAGGATGCGATAAACAGTCCTGAAATCTCTTGGTTTGTCGCTCGAAGAGACGGTATTAGGGTCGGGTTGTTTACTGCCGTGCAGCGCGAGCAGGCAACCGAAATCGGTTATTGGATTGCCCCAGAATTTTGGGGTCAGGGATTGGCGAAAGCGATCGTAGCACTAGGTATCAAAGCGCTAAATGCGGTGGGCTTTAGCCAGCTGATGGCGCGCGTGATGCCGGAAAACAAAGCGTCGCTCAAGGTACTACAACGCCTTGGGTTCGTGGTCCAAGAAGACACTGCAGAGCTAATTACGATGCGACAAAGCGTCGTTTAGTCGCCGCCATCAAATAGTTAAGGCGCCATGGTTCCACTGGTTGGACGCAATGGATCAACAGGCTCGTCCGTTGGTTGGTAACTAGGTGTCGGTTCATCTTTGAGGTGTGCCCCGGCGCCGCGTTCGATGAAGACTACAACACCCCAGCCAGCAGCGATTAGTGCAGCAATGGCGAGCATTCCAAGAAATAAAATTAGAAGTACCGCACCACAAGAACGTAGACCCTTCACTGCCGGTCACTCCACCTTTGCATCTCGTAGCCCTTTAGAGCTTTCTCAAGATTAATTGTAGTCGCCACTTTCGGGCGCGGTTGCGCACAAGAATGCCCCGGTGCTTGCTCAGATAAAAAAATCGAAACAAACACCGGGGCATCGGCAAACCTGCGTTAGCGCTGAGTAGCACCAAACTTGTCTGCTGCCACTGCGACGGCGGCGGCCCGCGCCTCTGAAGCTTCATCAGCAGTCAGGGTGCGATCAGTAGCTCGGAAGCGAAGACCGAAAGCCAAAGACTTCTTGCCTTCTTCAATACCCTTGCCCTGGTAGACGTCGAAGAGTGCAACATCTTCAAGCAGCTCCCCTGCGCCTTCGCGCAGTGCAGCTAGTACGTCTCCGGCAACGACGTCCTGGTCAACGACCAAGGCGACGTCTTGAGTAGCCAGCGGCTGAGTGGAAAGCTGCGGCGCAACTACCACAGCAGGAGTTGCCTCCATCAGTGCTGCGGCGTTCAGTTCCATAGCCACGGTGCGTGCTGGCAGGTCCGAATCCTTGAGCAGCTGTGGGTGCAATTCACCTGCGTAACCAACAACCTCGCCGGCAACCTTCAAGGTTGCGGCACGGCCCGGGTGGAATGCTTGGTGATTTCCCTGAGCAACTTCGAGCTCTACGCCGAGGATTTCTGCCACGGTGTGGGCCGCGTCCAGTGCGTCAGCCCAATCCCACGCACGTGGCGCGAAGCCGGCCGCAGCCGAAGCCTCGTTACCGGTGAAGACTGCAGCCAAGTGCCATGGCTGGTTAGGTACACCATTGAACAATTCGGCCAGTACTTCATCACTAGGCTTGACGCCCAACGGTGGAAGTACCGAGGAACCGAGCTGCGCTCCTGGCAAGAACACCAGACCGCCCTCGTACAAGGCCAGATCGCGGAAGCCACGGCCAATGTTGCGGCGTGCGGTTTCCAGCAGTCCTGGTAGCAAGCTGGTGCGAAGGAATCGGAATTCCTTGGAGATCGGGTTAGCCAACGAGATGGCCTTGACCTCGGTCCCAGCCTGCGCAGCACCGAAGGTGTTGTTCTGCGACTCGGAGACAAACGGGTAGGACAGAATCTCGGTCAGTCCGGCGTCAGCCAAGCCCTGAAGCAGGCGACGACGCTGCGACTGTGCACGAGTCAAACCACGGCCCGGAGGCGCCACTGGCAAGGTTGCTGGAATCTTGTCGTAGCCAACTACTCGGGCTACTTCTTCAACCAGGTCTTCCTTGATGGCCAGGTCTGGGCGCCAGCTTGGAGCGGTGACCAAGAAGCCAGCACTGTTCTGCTCAACGCTTGCACCGATGCCCTCTAGGGCAGCAACGGTCTGCTCGTCGGTGTAGTCAACACCAATCAGTGCGCCGGCAAAACCAGCAGGCAACTGAATCTGCACGTCGGCTGGCTGCGCGCCAGCGTCGGTGATGTTGGTGGTTTCGGTACCGCCAGCTAGTTCCACCAACAAGTTGACCGCACGCTGTGCTGCAACCTGCATGATGTGTGGATCTACGCCGCGTTCAAAACGCTTGGATGCTTCGGAAGGTAGCTTGTGACGGCGACGTGAACGGCCGATGGATACCGCATCAAAGTGAGCGGCCTCGATCAGCACGCGGCTGGTGGTCCCCGAGACTTCGGTGGACGCTCCCCCATAACACCGGCAATGCCTAGTGCTCCGGACTCGTCGGTGATCAGCAGGTCCTCGGTGGAGAGCTCGCGCTCCTTGTCGTCCAAGGTGGTTAGCTTCTCGCCAGCGTTGGCGCGGCGCACGGTGATACCACCGGTGAGCTTGTCAGCGTCGTAGAAGTGCAGTGGTGCACCGAGTTCAAGCATGACGTAGTTGGAGATGTCTACGGGTAGAGAAATCGAACGCATGCCAGCCAGCTGTAGGCGTGAAGCCATCCAGCGTGGGGTTGGCAAGCTCGGGTTAATGCCGGTGACTTCGCGGGTGACAAAACGGCTGCAGCCAGGAACGTTGTAGATCGGTGCAGCGTCAGCCAAAGTGACTTCGTGGCCCGCAGCGCTAGCTTCAGAAACAACCACGGTGGTGGTTGGATCGGTGAAGGAAGTGCCGGTGGCCAGTGCGTATTCGCGGGCTACGCCACGAATGGAGAAGCAGTAGCCACGGTCCGGGGTCACATTGATTTCAGCAGCCTGGTCATCAAGTCCGAAGAGCTCGAATGCGTCGGTGCCAACTTCTGGGTCAAGACCGTAGTTGGAAAGCACGATGATGCCGTCGTGGTCATCACCGATGCCCAGTTCGCGCGAGGAAGCGATCATGCCAGCCGAGGTGTGGCCGTAGGTCTTGCGTGGCGAAATCTTGAAGTCACCGGGCAGCACAGCGCCGGGAAGCGTGACAACTACCTTGTCGCCCTCCACAAAGTTGTGCGCACCGCAAACGATGCCCTGTACACCTGTTGGGTCGATGCCCTTACCGGTCAGGGTCTGCTCGGTACCTTCTGGGACCACGCGGACCTGGCACCAGTTGATGGTCTTGCCGTTGGAGGCAACTTCCTTTTCCAAGGAGAGCACCTGGCCAACCACGATCGGGCCCGAAAGCTCGTCGCTGGGACGGTGCACGTCTTCTTCTTCAAGGCCAACCTTTACCAGGTCCGCCATGATGTCTTCGGCCGATGCGTCGGCCGGTACCTGCGCATATTCGCGCAGCCAAGATAGTGGAATACGCATTACTTAGATCTCCATCCCGAAGTGCTGGCTGAAACGGATGTCGCCCTCGATCATGTCGTGCATGTCCGGGACATCGTTACGGAACATGAGCGTGCGCTCAATGCCCATGCCGAAGGCAAAGCCCGAGTACTCTTCAGGGTCAATGCCTGCAGCTCGCAATACGTTCGGGTTGATCATGCCGCAACCGCCCCATTCGATCCAGCGTGGCCCACCCTTGGCACCTGGGTGCCAGGTGTCCAGCTCGGCCGATGGCTCGGTGAATGGGAAGTACGCTGGGCGCAGACGGATCTGGGCTTCTTCGCCAAACATCTGGCGAGCGAAGTGCTCCAAGGTGCCGCGCAAGTCGGCCATGGTCAGGCCCTTGTCCACGGCCAGACCTTCAAACTGGTGGAAGACCGGGGTGTGGGTGGCATCCAGCTCATCGGTGCGGAAGGTGCGTCCAGGGCACAATACGTACACTGGCACCTCACGCTGGAGCATGGAGCGAACCTGTACCGGTGAGGTGTGGGTACGCAACACCAGGTGTGCGTCGGCAGGCTCAATGAAGAAGGTATCCTGCATTTCGCGGGCCGGGTGATCCGGCTTGAAGTTCAGCGCGTCGAAGTTGAACCACTCGGATTCAACCTCGGGGCCTTCGGCGATTTCCCAGCCCATGCCAACAAAGATGTCGGACACACGGTCTTGGAGCACCGAGAGTGGGTGGCGTGCGCCAACCGAGCGGCGGCGCGGTGCGGCGGTAACGTCAACGGTCTCTTCAACGAGGATGCGCTCAGCTTCGGCTTCTTCGAGCACCACGGTGCGGGCCGCTAGGGCCTTGTTGACTCGTCCGCGAGCTGAACCTACCAGCTTGCCTGCGATTGCCTTTTCCGTCTTGTCCAGCTTGCCGATTTGGCGGTTGGCCAGTGACAGTGCGGACTTTTCGCCGGTGTGCGAAAGGCGGGCATCTTTGAGTTCGTTCAGGTCTCCAGCAGCTTCGATGGCAGCTAGAGCAGCCTCAACGGCCTGCTGAATTCCTGCTTCATCGGTTGGATGCGGAACATTTGACTCCCCGTCGGGAACTTGTCCAGTTGTCTGATCAGACATGGGATCGATCGATCCTTACTCTTATCTTGTACTTACGCGTAGAACACTTTGGTTCCATTCTATTGCCAAGGGCCCGTGATCGTTTCACCGATGACGGGCCCTTGGCGTGAAGCTTCTTACCTCGAAGCGTTTTTTGCTCGCTTAGTGCGACTCTTTGACACCCTTTGGTGCGAAGACCACCACGAAGATGAGGCTCAAGACCAGCAATGCGCCACCAAAGACCAGCGAGTACAGCAGGCTGTGATCAAATTTGCCGGTGGCCTGGTAGACCTCGGCGCCCTTGACCAGGTCAAAGGTGACGGCCTTGCCATGTACAACGCCTGGACCGTTAGAGGTCACTTCGCCGGGGAAATTTACTTCCAAGTTTGCTTCAGTGAAGTTTTGGTCAACGGTGGCTTTGTCCCCTGGCATGGAGAAGGTAACTTCTTTACCGTCGTCGGCTAGGCCGAACTGGAAGCCGAAGATTTTAAAGGCATCAGCCAACTGGGTGTAAGTCTTGGTGCCGTCGGTTTCGAAGCGCAGGCCCACGTTCTCGCCCTCTTCGACCTTGCTGTAGGTCCACTGACCTTCAATTTCTTTTTCCATGGCAGCGGTGTCCACGGTGGCAGCGAGCACTTCGTCCAGGCTCTGACCCTGAAGATTTTCCTTGTTTATGGTTACTTCAACAACGCCGGTGGTCTTGTCCTGACCAACAACGTTGATTTCTGCGTTCATGTTGACGCAACCGGACAGGGCTAGGACTGCGGTAAAGACCAGCGCGATAACGCTGAACACTTTCTTCACTGAAAAGGGCTCCTCAGAATTTTTTGGTAGTTTGTTGCAATGTCTCAATGGGCATTCATTCAAGCTTACGCGTCTTTAGCCAACGGGCCCTCGACGGGCCTGGGCTAGGCATGCCGTGACGATTGGGGCATCAGCAGGGATCCATGGGACCAGCTGCTGCATGCTCTGATCTAGGTCCAACCAGGCCAGCTGGTCGTGACCGTCCAGAGTCTGGGCATCACCTTCGATAATCTGAGCGAACCACATGCGCATGGCCGCCGAATCGTTCAGTTGCCAACCTTGGGCGTGCGGTCCGGGAATCAAAGCACCAAGCTGGATCTTTACGCCTAGCTCTTCGTGCAGTTCTCGGTGCACGGCTGCGATTTCGCTCTCCCCGGTTCCACTTTGCCGCCAGGGAATTCCCATAGTCCGGCCAAAGATTCGGGGCGATTGCGCCTAGCAGCTAATAGTTTGGTTGGTGAGTGCAGGTCATCAACGATGGCTACGGCGACAATTTGCTTCAGGTTTTGTGCTCTATCCATGCTTAGTCCTGCTTGGCTGAATGCTGCGCACGAGCCGAGGCATACAAACAAACAGTGGCTGCGGTGCCAACGTTCAAGGATTCAGCGACTCCGTAGAGTGGCACAGCAATGCTGTGATCTGCTGCCTGCTTTTCGCCCTCGTCTAGGCCCTGACCTTCATTGCCAAAGAGCCATAGGGTTGGTGCTTCCAAAGCTGGCTCACCAGCTGCCGGGGCAGCGCCGGTGCCGTGTGCACGCAAGACGGCGGCGTCTTGCAAGGCATCCAGGTCTAGGGAACCATAACCGTCGGCTGCTAGCACTTGGCTTCCGGTAGTCTTAGCGGCTTCAACGAGGTGCTCAAATTCGATGTTGTTCAGCACCGGCAGGTGGAACAGTGAACCAACGGTGGATCGTACGGCTTTGGGGTTGTAGATATCTACGCTGCCCTTGGTCAGGATTACCGCGTCGGCTCCGGCTGCGTCTGCAGCACGAAGTACGGTTCCGGCGTTGCCTGGATCCTGCACGCGGCACAAAACTGCGATGAGTTTTGGTTTGGTGGCCAGCACTTCACTCAGTTGTGGTTGCGCGATGGCAGCAACGGCCAATATGCCCTGTGGGGTCTGGGTACCAGCCATGGCGTGCAGTACCTCGCCGGTGACAATCCGGGTAGGTACTTGGGCCTGATCAAGAAGCTGATCAAACTCCTCGTGGCTTTCGAGGAAACCGCCCACTACATAGACAGCCTGGACGAGATTATCGTCCTCAAGGTGGGCCTTAAGTGCTTCTCGCACCGCTTGGGGTCCTTCGACGAGGAACTCCCCGGTAGCTTCACGCCCCTTGCGGTTGGCCAGGCGGGCCACGGCCTTTACTTTCTCGGCGCGCGGATTGGTCATCACTTCAGCGGAAAAACTGCTCATATATCGAGAATACCGGTAGAAACACTAATGGGTGGGTTCCGCGTAAACGCGGTACCCACCCATCGGTGTGATCTGTCCTACCTGAGCCTTAGCTCAAAGGGAGAAAAGATTTACTTCATCTGCTGGCGGGATTCTCCACCAGCTGGTTCGAAGCCTGCAGCCTTAGCAGCTTCGATCGAGTTGAACCAGAACTCTGCTTCAGTCTGCTCGTACCAGGTCGAACCTGGAACGTGGTACTTGTTCGAGTCGGCATTGCCCTTGATTACGAAGCCTTCTGGAGCATCCTGGCCTTCAACAGCCTTGAATACGCCTTCGCCCTCGGTGGACTTTGCAGCAGCCTTTGGAGCCTTTGCAGCCTTAGGTGCCTTAGCAGCCTTTGGAGCAGCAACTTCAGCAGCACCGCGTGGAGCGTTGACGTCAGCTGGAAGAGCTTCCTTTGCAAGCTTTACCAAGGTAGCGAAAGCGTTCGAGTCCGAAACAGCCAGCTCTGCGAGCATACGACGGTCAACCTCGATCTCAGCAGCCTTCAGGCCCTGGATCAGACGGTTGTAGGTCATGCCGTTGGCGCGGGATGCAGCGTTGATGCGCTGGATCCACAGGCGACGGAAGTCACCCTTACGCTTACGACGGTCGTTGAAGCTGTAAACGAACGAGTGGAGCAACTGCTCCTTAGCCTTACGGTACAGGCGCGAACGCTGACCGCGGTAACCCTTTGCGCGTTCCAGAACGACGCGACGCTTCTTGTGGGCGTTTACTGCCCGCTTCACACGTGCCACGTGTGTACTCCTTCAAGTCGGTTCCCCAGTGCTTGCACTATGCAAGGTGGGAGAAATCTATGGTGGTGGGGTTATAACTTCCCCGTGTTGCGAAAGGGAGAGCTTAGAGGCCCAGCATCCGCTTGATGGTCTTTACATCGGCCTTAGCGACGATCTGGTCAGAAGCCAGGCGACGAGTAACGCGCGAGGACTTGTGCTCCAGGTAGTGGCGACGGTTGGCCTGCTGGCGAGCGAGCTTACCGCTACCGGTGAGCTTGAAGCGCTTCTTGGCGCCACTGTGAGTCTTGAACTTCGGCATAGCTGCCGTTCTCCTAACGTGCTCCATCCGGCAAAATTACCGAATGGGGATCATCCGAAGCGGGCCCCGTTGAGGTGACCGCTGTTGTTCTCTTGTAGTTGGATCTTCCGAAAAGGAAGATCCTTCACCATAAACGGTGACGGGCTCGAAAGCCCAACAGGCTTGGCTAGGCGTCGCCTTCAGCTGCCTGACGCGCCTGCTCCAACTTGGCGCGGGCTTCGTCATCCATTGAAGCGGCAACGTTCTGGCCCTCGGTCTCAGCTGGAGCGTCGGTGCGGATCTTGCGCTTAGCCGAATCACGGCCACCGGACTTCTGCTGCTGCTGTTGTTCGCGGCGAGCCTCTGCCTTGTTCTTCAGCGGACCAACAACCATAACCATATTTCGGCCATCGATGCGTGGGCTGGATTCGATCAATCCGACCTCAGCGACGTCTGCTGCAAACTTTTCTAGCAAGCGGATACCCATCTCTGGACGCTGCTGTTCACGACCGCGGAACTGGATCATGGCTTTCACCTTGTCACCAGCGCCCAGGAAGCGCAGTGCATGCCCAACCTTGGTCTCGTAGTCGTGAGTATCGATCTTTAGACGGAAGCGTACTTCCTTCAAGATCGTGTTGGTCTGGTTCTTACGAGCTTCACGAGCCTTGACAGCGGCTTCGTACTTGTACTTGCCAAAGTCCATCAGTTTGCACACTGGAGGCTTGGCGTTGGGTGCCACCTCGACCAAGTCCAGATCGGACTCATGAGCCAAACGAAGCGCGTCCTCGATGCGGACGATGCCTACCTGCTCACCATTGGGGCCGACGAGACGTACCTCTGGCACGCGAATGCGCTCATTAATGCGTGGATCGCTGATGTGTCACTCCTGAAATTCGTAATCATAACCGCAAACGAAGAAGGCCCCGTCTGCGATTGCAGGCGAAGGCCAAAAGAGAAACGACATAACGATAGGCGCAAATATTTGCGCCTGCGTTTTCAGATTGCATTACTGCGATCCTGCCGAGGTACCCGGAAGCCTGGAAACGGCGACAGCGGGTGGGAGATGGCCTCCACTTGCATGGCTCAATACTAGTACGAATCTCTTGTCCAGAACTAACTGAACGTCATGAGAAGTACCGGCATCGAGTCGGTCTGTGACAAGCTTAGCAGTATGAGTACCGAAGACACCAACTCGCATCAGCACCTCGTCGATCAGCAGGTGCGCGACATCGCCGAAGTTCCGGCCGTAGAAATCATCACCACCGCAGCTGTTCACCTGATGAGCGCCGCAGCAGTTAAATGCGGCCTTGCTGAAGGCGCAGACGCCGAAGAACTAAAAGATCTAGACGAAGCACGCAAGCTCATCACCGCGCTTGCAGGCCTAGTCACCGCTGGCGCACCGGAGATTGGCTCGCAGCACGCAGCTCCTCTGCGCGACGGTCTGCGCAGCCTCCAGCTGGCATTCCGCGAAGCTTCACTGATCCCAGATGCCCCCGGCAAGGGTCCAGGCGAGAAGTACACCGGCGCTGTCAACTAAGAAATTTTCGCAGTTTTTAAGAGATTAACATCATGGGCTCGACTCCACTTTGGAGCGGGCCCATTGTTGTCTCCGCCACGTCGAATCGGCCTTTCCTGCAAATGCGTGAGCGCTAGTGTTGGATTATGAAGATCCTTGAACAGCCAACACTCGATGCCAACTCGTTTCGTTTGCGTCCCTTTTTGGACAACGACGTTGTGGCGGTTCAGCAAGCTTCAGCAGATCAGTACATTTCACACATCACTACCCTTGCCTTTGAATCAACGCGTGAACAAGCTCTGAGCTTTATTCAGCGCCAACGCCAACGGGTCATCGACAAAACCGGCTATTCCTTCGCCATTGCCGATGCAGGATCTGATCTGGTTGTCGGTCAGATTGGATTATGGCTACGCAACGCTGACCGGGGTCGGGCCAGTATCGGGTATTGGATCGCCAAGGAGCATCGTGGCCGTGGCATCATCACTCGCGCACTAGAAACCCTCAGCATCTGGGGTTTGGCGCATCCGGGCATTCATCGCCTCGAACTTTATGTAGAGCCGTGGAATCTGGCTTCATGGCACGCAGCGCAAGCCTGCGGCTTTGAACGGGAGGGATTACTTCGCGGTTGGGAAATTATCAACGGCAAACCCAAGGACCTCTACATGTACTCACGACTGAGCTGACAACTTTCGGTCATGCCGCCGATTAGACGGTGGTTTCCCAACGACGTTTCTGAGCACGGCGTACCCGGCGACGAATCTGCTGGGCAGCCAACGCAACGAGCACAACCACTGCGGCCATGACACCAATGGCGACAAAGGCGTAATCAGGACCGACGTTGTCGACAAATAGTCCGGTGACCGGGGAGCCCAAAGCGGTACCGGCGGTCATGGCAGAGCCATACCAACCCATGGCTTCGCCACGGCGCTTTTCTGCCACCAGATCCGTGAGCCATTCTGAGGCAGCGGACAATGTCGGGGCGCAAAGGAAGCCTGGCAAAGCGGAGAGCAAAGCCAAGGACCATGTATCCCACGCGAAGTACATGGGAATGGTCAAGATCGCCATGAACAGCAAGAGCAATAGTGGCGAGACAACGCGCTTCATGGATCCGTAGATGAGTCCACCGATCAGCGAGGCCCCGCACCAGAAGAAGAAGACCAGACCCAACTGGTTGCTTTGCATTGATGCATCAAGCTCCGCGACGATCGATACTTCGGTTCCGGTCAACAGCATGCCAGCACCGGCCGAGGCAATGAATACGGCCAGGACCGAAGCGCTAACCCAGTTGAACCGGCTTTAAATGCCCGCCCACGTTTCTTGATGCGGGATCGCGCCGATTTCCAGCCGGCCAAGATCAGCTCGCCTTCAACCTCTTGAACACCCATCGGTGCTGCGGCGATAAAGCTGGCTTCCGCACCGAGACGTTCTTCATGAGCGTTAGACCGCAAGGCTATGGCCTTCGGGTCATCACTTCGTGTTGGAGGATTCAGGATCATCAAGGCAAAACCGGCTAGAGATGCGGTAACACCAATAACGCTCAGTCCGATAACGCTGCTGATCTGGGTAGCGACGATCCCTGCGCTGGCAGGTCCAACAATGAATACGAGTTCCGTAGCGGTGGCATCCAAAGCAAAGGCCGTGCGACGTTGCTCTCCGGTGGTCATGATTCCCAGAGCTGTACGCACCACGGAGAATACCGGCAGAGCGAAAAGGCCACCGATGAAAGCCAAAGGATAAACCCAGACCAGCGGCACGTGCGGTACGGTGCACCAAACGATGGTCTCAACGATCACCGAGGGAAGCATGGCTCGGCGCAGGCCCCAGGTGTCAACGCGAGCACCACGCCATGGCGCACCGATAGCAATACCAACAGTCATCAATGCGGTGACAAGGCCAGCTGATACCCATGACTGGTCTAGGTCATTTACTAGGTGCAAGAGCAACAACATGCTCAATGCCGAGTGAGGAAGTCGGGCAATCATGCCGATCAGCAACAACAGCGCAATCTGCGGCTGACGCAAAATCTGCAAATAGCTTTTCATGCCCGAAGTGTTCCTTTGCTAGGTAAGGAGCCCGCCGAGTCTAGCTAGGCGCGCTGTGCAAACTAAGTTCTAAAGAATCCACCGCTTCGGTGAATTCGGAGTTTTGGGACAGTCGTCCCTGAATTGCGCTGGTAATTTCCTGCGCTTGGCTAGGGCTTGTCCCCTGTGCGAAAACAAACTGTAAATTAAGTTCTGGTCCGGAACCACCGCCAAGAACGACTTGGCCGTCCTTGGTTCTTGAGCCTACTCCCTGCCCGGCGCCAGCTTCACTGCCTGCAACTGCGTGAAACCTTCGGTGGCGTTTTGGACTAGGTTGGCGATCTGCTGATTCTGATAACTCGGAATCCATTCGATCTGTTTGGCTAGGTTCCAGACCCCGGGTCGTCGAAGGACAAAGGTAAATTCGCTACCAGGGTCTAGAACTAGTAGTTGGCAATCTTCGCTGACCGCTGAGAGTGCTGCGCGGGGAGCAAATACTGCCACCGGACGAGCTTCCTTATGCCAAGCCTGAAGTCGTTCCACCGTGGTGAAAATTGGAAGCGCCATACGACCATCCGGTGCTTTGATTTTCACCAGTGCCATGTCGGCTTCTTTATCAGCGGCGAAGCCGTGGTCACCCATAGCTTCTTCGCCTAGCTGAGCTACAACGGCAACAAACACTCGGGCTGAGGACATGGCCTTGTGAACTTCCAGCTCGGAACCGCGACCGGCTTGTAGCTCAGTCAGTGCCGCCATGACTTTTGCGTCGGCGCTGCCGTCGTCTTTATCAAAGTTATGTAGCGGGTTGCCCTCACCGCTAAGGTCGCGTCCATCCCAACTCTGACCTGCCGAGTCGGCGGGTGAACCGGCCTGCGCCAGCGCGGCGACGATGTGTCCCGGCAGGTGGCGTTTAGGCGCTGATTCGTTGTGCTCCGTGCTCATAAGTCCATGCTATCTGGGGAATCGATGTTGGTGCAGGGTAGTTTTGATTCTTCATTCATGAGCTTGAACACCACTTGTCGATGACGTCAGTCAATAATTGCCCAATTCGCTAGCTAGTTACCGTCATTTGGGTCAGCTGCAGTGAGTTCAATTTCAGAACAAAAAATTGACGGTTTGAAAGCCTAGGCTTTCAAACCGTCAATAGTGAAGATCAGCTCGCGTTAGCGACGACCGGCAACGTCCAGCGCTTCTTGAAGCGTGAACTGACCAGAGTACAAAGCCTTGCCCATAATTGCGCCTTCGATACCCTCAGGAACAAGTTCGCGCAATACCCGCAGATCCTCTAGCGAAGAGATTCCGCCGGAAGCTACAACAGGCTTATTGGTCTTAGTAGCAATCTCGCGAAGCAATTCAACATTTGGTCCGCGCAAGGTGCCGTCCTTGGTTACGTCAGTTACGACGTAGCGGGCGCATCCTGCGTCTTCCAAACGTGCCAGAACTTCCCATAGATCGCCACCGTCTTTGGTCCATCCGTGGCCTGAAAGCGTAGTGCCTCGCACGTCCATGCCCACAGCAATTTTGTCGCCATGGCGAGCAATCGCCTTTTTGGTCCATTCAGGGTTTTCAAGTGCCGCGGTGCCAAGGTTCACGCGAGTGGCACCGAACTCCAACGCACGGTCCAAGGACGCATCGTCGCGGATACCGCCGGAGAGCTCAACCTTGATGTTCAGTTCCTGTGCGATGCGCTGGACAATCTCGACGTTGCTGCCACGATCAAATGCCGCGTCCAAATCAACGAGGTGGAGCCACTCAGCTCCAGCGTTCTGCCATGAAAGTGCGGCTTCTAACGGGTCGCCATAGCCAGTCTCGGAGCCCGCTTCGCCCTGAACTAGGCGCACGGCCTGTCCTCCGGCGATGTCTACGGCAGGCAAAAGTTCGAGGATTGGTTGCTCGCTCATAATGTCCTTAGTGAAGTAGCGAATGTTCTAAAGGGTCAGTATCCACGCGGCGATGATGCTCATGCCTGCGAGTACCCAGAGTGCGATAACCCAAGAGATATGGGCCTTTTGGCTTTTGAGGGAGATGGCGCCACCTGCGAGGAAAGCACCGACGAACCCAAGCACGATAGTCCACATGTTTAGAGGGTGTCCAACCAGTTGCGCAACAGTCGGGCTCCAGCGTCGCCAGACTTTTCGGGATGGAACTGAACGGCCGACAGCGGACCGTTTTCGACTGCAGCGACGAACGGAGTTCCGTGCGTACTCCACGTGACCTGCGGTGGTGTCATGGCAGGCTGAGTAACGTCAAATTCCCACTTCTGCACTGCGTATGAGTGAACAAAGTAGAATCGTTCGTTTTCAACGCCAGCAAAAAGCTTGCTTCCCTCTGGAGGCTGTACGGTGTTCCATCCCATGTGCGGGATAACATCGGACTTCAGACGCTCCACAGTTCCCGGCCACTCGCCGATGCCCTCGGTTTTCACCCCGTGCTCCACGCCTTGTTCAAAGAACACTTGGTGGCCAACGCAGATACCCAAGACTGGCTGTCCTCCGGCAATGCGGCGACCAATCCAGCGAAGCGATCCGGTAGCGGTGAGTTGTTCCATGACCGATGCGTAGGCACCTACGCCTGGAACGACTAGACCGTCAGCAGCAACAATTTTCTTTGGATCCGCCGTGAGTTCAACCGACGCGCCAGCAGCTTCCAGCGCACGAACGGCAGATCGGACGTTGCCCGAACCGTAGTCGAGAACTACTACATTTTTCTTTGCCACTTAAAGGGCACCCTTCGTGGATGGAATCTTGTCGCCCATGCGCTCATCAAGTTCGACTGCTTCGCGCAGTGCACGAGCAAATGACTTGAACTGAGCTTCAACGATGTGGTGCGGGTCGCGGCCAGAGAGGACCTCGATGTGTGCACAAATCTGAGCGTGGAATGTGATGGCTTCAAATACGTGGCGAGTCATCGATCCGGTGAAGTGACCACCAATAAGGTGGTATTCCTGACCAGCTGGTTCACCGGAGTGCACCAGGTACGGACGACCGGAAACGTCGACCACTGAACGAGACAACGCCTCATCTAGTGGCGCGTACGAGGTGCCGAACCGACGAATTCCCGCCTTATTACCAAGGGCTACACGCAGAACCTCACCGATGGTGATCGCGGTGTCTTCAACGGTGTGGTGCACATCGATGTGAGTGTCACCCGTGGCTCGCACGGTGAGATCGATCAGCGAATGCTTAGACAACGCCGTAAGCATGTGGTCGTAAAACGGCACAGAGGTGCTGATCTCAGAAACGCCAGTTCCGTCGAGATCTAGCTCAACAAAAATCGACGATTCGCTGGTGACGCGTTCCATGCGGGCGCGACGTGCGCCAATCAATTCGGCAGACATGTCTTCCTTCGCTTGATCCTGATTAGTTGTCCGCGCCGAGCAGTTCGGCGAGACGATCCAAGAATGCTGTAGTTTCTGATTCGGTTCCGGCAGTTACGCGCAGCGTACCCGGGATCCCATTGTCGCGGACAATGATGCCAGCTTCCAGCAACCCCTCCCAGATGGAGTGGGGATCAGCGAGCCCGCCAAAAAAGACAAAGTTGGAGTCTGAGACTGAGGGTTTGAGACCCAATTCCTTGAGACGATCAACAATTCGGTCACGCTGGGTTTTGATGTCCTCAACCTGAGCAAGCAACAATTCAATGTTTTTCAGGGCCGCGATGGCCGTTGCTTGGGTGACTGCCGAGAGGTGATAAGGCAATCGAACCAAACGAATCGCATCGGTTACTTCTGGCGCTGCCGCTAGGTAACCCACGCGGGCTCCAGCCAGACCGAAGGCCTTGGACATGGTCCGCGAAACGATCAGACGCTGTCGGCCTTCAAGCAAGGTGAGTGCTGATTTAGTACTTGCCAGGGAGAACTCGGCGTACGCTTCATCGACGATGACTACACCATTGTGTTCGCTCATTGCGTCGTACACTTCGGTGATGACATCAAGCCCGAGAGCGGTGCCGGTTGGGTTATTGGGGGAACAAAGGAAAACGATGTTCGGTTTGTTTTTGCGAACCTGTTCGGCGGCGGACTGCGCAGAGAGCGTGAAGTCTTCTGCCCGTTCTCCTGCGATGTACGCGGTGTCAGTACCGCTGGCCAGCAACGGGTACATGGAATAGGTTGGGCCAAAGCTCATTAGGCTTCGGTTCGGACCACCGAATGCTTGCAAAATTTGTTGCAGAATCTCGTTGGAACCGTTGGCGGCCCACATGTTCTCTGCAGTTAGTCCGTGGCCAAGATAGTCGGCCAGCAATTCACGAAGTTCGGTGAATTCGCGATCAGGGTATCGATTAAGAGTTGTCGCAGCTTTGGCGACTTCTTGTGCGATGGCTTCCACGACCGTAGTTGGCAATGGATGGGTGTTCTCGTTGACATTCAGCTGGATGGGCACGTCGATTTGTGGTGCGCCATATGGGGATAGCCCGCGGAGATTCTCACGCAAGGGCAGCTGACTCAAAAGTTCACTGCGGTCATTCACGCAACAAGTCTACGTGTGGACGGGCTTGGGCAGTGAATCCGCTACGAACCAAGGTAACAATCGCTTGACCACGTTTTACCTTTAGCCAGCAAGCACTGGAATCGACAGCGAGTCGCCGACATGAATCTGAGTGCCATCAAGCGAGTTCATTTCCGAGATGTGACTAACGGCTGAGGTGACGTCGTAACCTTCAGCGTATTCGCTGGCCAGACTCCAGAGCGTATCGCCAGGGATGACGGTTACGTCTACCGTTTCAACTCCCTCAGGTACTTCCGATGATGCGTGAGCATCCGACGCGAACATCGAGAAGAAGAAGGCCGCGGCGACAGTTAAGGCGAACACTGGAATCCCGATAAGGACGGCCCAGCCCCGGCGGTTGATGCGGATCTTCATTGGTGAACGGGTTTCGTTTGAGTCAAGTGCGACAGTTGCCATGACTATGTCTCCTCAGAAATAGTTGTGATGCGAAGTTGTGTTCGATGATTTAGATTCGAAGACTTGTTCGAATCTAGTACATCTGTTCTAACAGAGCTTTGTCGAACTTGTCCAGAAGTTTTCGAACAAATCTTTGAAAGAACGGAACTTATCTACTAAGATTTCGAAGTAGACGAGCAATGAAAACATCACACCATCTAGCTCCGACAGTTTGGACTCACGAACTTTCGACTGCTTGCTAGGGAAGGCAAACTCTCATGTCAGCTTCACAACGCACTCCGCGATCGAATGCCCGTTCGCTGACGATTCGCCAAAAGAAGATCCTGGAAACGATCCAACGGTCTATCGGAAAGAACGGCTATCCACCATCGATGCGTGAGATTGGTGACTCCGTTGGCCTCAAGAGCTTGTCTAGCGTCACTCATCAGTTGAGCCAACTCGAAAAGCTCGGATACATTCGGCGCGACCCTCGACGTCCCCGCGCAATGGAAATCCTTCTTCCGCTGCAGTTGGCTGACGATAAGGACGAGTCACAGACAACGGAAGTACCCGCTACTGCCGCTGCCGACGATGCCATGGTGATCGAGCTCAGTACTTCAGCCGACACCACCATGGTTCCTTTAGTTGGTCGAATTGCCGCAGGTGGTCCGATCCTTGCCGATCAGTCCGTGGAAGATGTTTTCTCGTTGCCACGCCAGCTAGTGGGTCATGGAGAACTGTTCATGCTCAAGGTTTCAGGCGACTCAATGGTCGACGCTGCGATTTGCGACGGTGACTGGGTAGTTGTTCGTCGTCAGCAGACTGCAGATAATGGCGACATTGTTGCCGCTTTACTGGACGAAGAAGCGACTGTAAAGACTTTCCGTCAGCGCGACGGTCACACTTGGCTGTTGCCGCAGAACTCCCGCTACGAGCCTATTCTTGGTGATGCGGCCACGATCATGGGCCGTGTTGTTTCGGTAATGCGTTCGCTCTAAATAGAGATCTGATCAATGTGGGGCAGATGCCATTGGCATCTGCCCCACATCGTCTAGCTAAATCAATTTCGACTGTCGGACTCACAAGCAGCAGCTGCACTGAATATCATCCAGCGCTGGACTGCAGCCGAGAGCCTGCGTGGTTCCTGATCTACCAAACTGTTGGCGGTCGCCACGACCATCGTGCGTGCTGTCGACCGCGTCCTGCCATCAAGGCGCACATCATTAGCGGCCAGGGCCAGATACCTGACCAAGATTCCAGCAAACAAGTTGCCGTCGCCACCGCCGTTCAGCGAAAGCGCACCGGTGCTGTCGGTCAAGTATTGTGCACTGGCGTGGATCAGCATTGTTGAGTGCTCTAAATCAGCATCTGATCCCAACTCCAGCAAAGCGCCTAGAACCGGCCCTTGGTTATAGGTATAGAGCGCGTCCTCGATCCTGTGCCCGTCCGGCACCAACCGCAGCCCGTCCAAGTACAGCCCGCTGTCAATGCTAAACAGTCTTGCCCGTAGCCAGCTAAGTAGCTTCCGTGATTGGTCGCGTTCACCATTCCGGGCAAAAAATAGAGCGGCTGGTGCGTTAGCCGGCGCGTTTTTGAAGTCCTTCTTCCGGGACCAATACATTCCACCATCTAGGACATCGTCAATGGCTCCGTTGAGCTGTTTTCTCAAAGTGGTGACAGCCTGTTTGGCATTAGCTGAGCTGTGACCATCAAGGCGACGTGAGAATGAAAGTAATCTTTGGCTCGCCAAAGCTAGCCAAGCCATGTCATCAAAAAAGTAGTTTGGGAAGACACCGAAGTTCCGCAGCCGGATCCCCCGCAATAGCTCGACGGCTCGCTGAAGTTCCCGGTGCGCTGCATCTAAGTCATTGTCAGCCAGGTAGGCATAGCCGTCGTCGATGATGGCATCTAGGTAATGAGCCTGCCACCAGTAATTCCACTCGCGTAGCGGATGCGAAATCCCGTTGAGGTCACTGAGCATGCTGCCGTCACGAAGCTGGTGCGCCTTGCTGTACGGCAGCCCAATCCACGTTCCGGGCAGTCCAAGAAGACGTTGCCCAAAACGTGAGTGGGTGTCTTGCGCGGCGGTGCGGGCAAGTGTCTTCCAAGACTCCATAGTGCCTTCCGGAGATAAAGATTCCTCTACTTGGCACAGACATTAGCATCTGGCGTAAGTGAATCTAGATGGCGCACCGTAGGTGCTTACGCCTACTTCTCTTCTTCGGGTTTGAGCCGCTCTAGGACACCGGTAATAACCTTCTTATCCACGGTGGGCCACATCGGTGGCAGCGTGGCCTTCAAGAAGCTGCCATAGCGTGCAGTGGCCATGCGTGAATCCAAAACCGCCACAACTCCGCGGTCATTGATAGAGCGAATGAGTCGTCCTGCACCCTGCGCCAACCGGATGGCAGCATGAGTCGCTGAGACCTGCATAAAGCCATTGCCGCCGTGTTTAGCAACATCCTCGGTGCGGGCTTTAGAAATCGGGTCATCCGGACGCGGGAAGGGAATCTTGTCGATGATCACGAGTCGGCAGGAATCTCCGGGTACGTCGACACCTTGCCACAGGGTCATCGTGCCAAAGAGACAGGTGTCGCGTTCAGCTGCAAACTGTTCAACCAAGGATTTCATGCTTGCTTCGCCCTGGCACAGAATCTCCACGTCCAATCGTTCCCGAAGGATGCTGGCAGCTTCCTCTGCTGAGCGTTTGGAAGTGAATAGCGCCAGTGCGCCACCGCCCGAGGCCTTGATCAGGTCCTCGATTTCGTCCAAGGTCTCCGCGGCTAGCTGCCGGCCCGGCTTGGGTAGGTGCTTGGCAACGTAGAGAATGCCCTGCTTTGGGTAGTCAAATGGACTACCTACGTCAACGCCGGTCCAGGTCGGAGCTCCTGCACCCATCAATCCCAAGGAACCCGCTACCGCATCAAACTGCGAACCGATAGCCAGTGTTGCGCTGGTCAGCACTACAGTGCGGCCGTCGAATAGCCCCTCTCGGAGCTTTCCCGCCACCGACAATGGTGCCACGTTGAGTGTTGCCGGTTGCGAATCGTCAGCTTCAACATATCCGCGGCCTTCCACAAATTCGCGTGGTCGAGTTGTGTAGAGGACTTCTCGGCGTTCTTCGGATTCAAGCATACGGATGGCATCATCCATCACTGCCTGCATCTGGGATCGAGCGGTCTGCCGTCCGCCATCTGCTGGTGCATTGGCTTCCGGTTTGGACAATGCAAGAATGAGCCGGGCCTGCTCCACAATGTCGTTGAGGGCAATGCCCATATCCTCACGCAGACCCTGTTCTAGCAGGCCGGTAGGAATTCCGGTCAAAGACTTTTCAAGCCGGTTGGAAGCCTTGACCATCTCATCTACGTTGACTCCGCAATGGCGTTTAGCACCGCCTGCGGCTGTCATTACGGTACGCGCCGACAATGCTCCAGAGACCGAGCTTGTCACTCGGTCTTGAAGCTCGTGGGCCTCGTCAATGATTGCTACTTCAAAGTCTGGAAGTACCGACAGGCCTTCGAAAGCTGAGACGGCTAGCAAGGCGTGGTTGGTAATCACGACGTCTGCTTCAGATGCCCGCGCGCGAGCCATCTCGGAGAAGCATTCGTCTGCCATGGGGCACTTTTGAGATCCCAGGCATTCCATTGCTGAAACTGAAACCTGTTTCCATGCCTTGTCGCTGACGCCAGGAACCAGTTCGTCACGGTCACCGGTATCGGTACGATCAGCCCATTCACGAAGCTTTAAGACTTCGCTGGCTAGCGGTGAGTAGGTCGTGCCCGCAGGGACGGCCGGCTCATCCATAGTGAACAGCGTGCCTTCATCATCTGGGTATCCGCCGCCGAGTTTATATTGGCACAGATAATTTGAGCGCCCCTTGAGCAGGGCGACATCCATGGGACGCGAGAGCTTGCCCTTGAGAGATTCGAGTAACCGTGGCACGTCACGACCGACAATCTGCGCCTGCAGTGCCAGCGTAGCGGTGGAGACAATCACTGGCTTAGCGCTAGTTTGCGCGTGAGCCAGCGCCGGAATCAGGTAGCCCATGGACTTACCCGTTCCGGTGCCGGCCTGCACCAGCAAGTGTTCTTCATCTTCCAAGGCGGTCACCACATGCTTGACCATTTCCTGTTGGCCCGTGCGCATGGCACCACCCATGGAAGTGACCGCGGCCTCGAGAAGTTCCAGGGCCTGCTCTTGCTTATCCATGAATGTTGAAGTTCTCCAACTCTGCAGCCAAGGAATCACGTACCTTGACGATCATCCGAGTGCCATCATCTAAATATTCACTTTCCAGAATTTCAGATTCACTCTGGTGTAGCTTCGCGATCAAATCCCCACGGTTGTAAGGAATAAGAACTTCAAGCTGAATTCCGGGTCGTGGAATCAAGGCGCTGATCTTTTCAAGCAGCTCTTCAATTCCTTCACCCGTGTGCGCCGAAACCACCGACGTGTTCGATTCACGGTTACGGATACGTTCAATGACAAATGGGTCAGCAACATCGGCTTTGTTCAGCACAATAACTTCAGGGATGTTCAGTGCGTCAACTTCGCCGAGCACCGTGCGTACCGCTTGAATCTGTCCTTCGGGATCCGGATGCGCAGCGTCAACCACGTGCAAGATCAGATCCGAATCCGCGATTTCTTCCAAGGTTGAGCGGAAGGCTTCCACCAGCTGTGTTGGAAGGTTCGACACAAAACCGACCGTGTCGGCCAGGGTGTAGGTCAGACCGTCTTCCGTGGAGGACTGACGCACGGTTGGATCCAAGGTGGCGAACAGTGCGTTCTCCACCAAAACCCCAGCGTTAGTCAGGCGATTAAGCAACGAGGACTTCCCGGCGTTGGTGTATCCAGCGATAGCTACAGCCGGAACTTCGTTGCGTTTTCGGTTGGCGCGCTTGGCCTCACGAGCCGGCTTCATCGCCTTGATTTCACGGCGAAGCTTGGCCATGCGGTCGCGAATACGGCGGCGATCCATTTCAATCTTGGTTTCACCAGGTCCACGCGAACCGATACCGCCACCGGCAGCACCAACACGGCCACCAGCCTGACGAGACATCGACTCACCCCAACCGCGAAGGCGTGGCAGAAGATATTCAAGCTGAGCAAGCTCGACCTGAGCTTTACCCTCACGGGATGCCGCATGCTGTGCAAAGATATCGAGAATCAAGCTGGTGCGGTCAATAACCTTGACCTTGACGATATCCTCCAGCGCACGGCGCTGGGAAGGTGCCAGTTCGGCGTCAACAACAACGGTATCGGCGCCGGTTGAGGCAACGATTCCGCGCAGTTCTTCAGCCTTGCCTGATCCAAGGAAGGTCGAAGGGTCTGGCTTGCTGCGTCGCTGAACGACGCCGTCAAGAACCTCAGAGCCAGCGGTCTCAGCCAGTGCAGCTAGTTCACGCAGGGAGTTTTCGGCATCAGTAACTGTGCCTTCGTTCCAAATGCCGGCAAGGACTACGCGTTCTAGGCGCAGCTGGCGATACTCAACCTCGGTAACGTCTTCCAGCTCGGTAGACAGGCCGGCAACACGACGCAGAGCGCGTCGCTCAGCTAGATCGTCTTGGTCTCCGTCGAACTGGGACAGGCCAGAAGAGAAACGGTTCAGCGCTGTAGCTTGGCCGGAGAAGATTGAAGAATCTTCCTCGCCGAAGTGCTGGATTTGTGGACTCTGGGCTTCATCAGCTTCGAGGATCCGGTCGATAGCGGCCTGGATCTGGGCATCATCCATTGATGCCGAATCGTGCTCGTGTGACTCGGAGTTAGTCATGGTCTCCTTAGAAGTACTTCGCTTTCCAGAATAGTGCCGAGGACCCCCACTTCGCGACGTGGCGCGTTGGGAGTCAGTCGTTTCATCACTCATTCGTAATCCTTTGCAAAGGCAATCAAATCTGCAGTTAGTCAGGTGAATGCTGGGTTACCGAGGCGCAAAGTCGATTGGCAAGGAGTGTGATGCACAACTTACGGAAAACAAAAAGACTTCGCCGTCTACTGATTCGCTGTTCGGGCACGCCAAATCGGCACGCCTGCTTCAGGGAAATCACGAGGTAACCACAGCGGTTACGTCTTAGACGAATACGAAAGTCATACGGAAAACTCTATCAGTGAAAATTCTGCTTGCCTATATCGCTTTGATCACGTTGAATGCGCTGGTCTTTGGCCCGACGACGCACAACGATAAACTTTGGTCATGACCTCGGATCATTACTTCACCGCCAGCCCGGCTTCGGCAGACGAACGTCGCACCATTGAGGTTGAGCTTAATGGCTCGACTCGCAAGGTTCAGACGGCTTCTGGGATCTTCTCACCCACCGGGCTAGACAAGGGCACTGCTGTTCTCTTGCAATACGTCCCGACCCCGCGCGGACGCGTATTGGACATTGGCTGCGGTTGGGGACCGATTACCTTGACTGCGGCGGAGCAGTCTCCCGAATCCGAAGTTTATGGCTTAGATGTTAATGAACGTTCCATCGAACTGACGCGACTGAATGCGCAGAGTTTGGGGCTGAAAAATGTCATTGTCGGTACCCCCGATTCCGTTGACCCTCAGCTTCAGTTCGATACGATCTGGTCCAATCCCCCAATTCGCATCGGCAAGGAAGCACTACACGAGCTGTTGCTGCTGTGGCTTCCGCGCTTGGCACCGGGCGGAGATGCCTGGCTGGTAGTCCAAAAGAACCTGGGCAGTGATTCCTTGCAAAAGTGGCTTGTTGAGCAATTGCCAGCACAATGGTCGGTGACTCGCGAAGCGACGTCCAAAGCGTTCCGTGTACTGAAGGTTTCACGTCCGGCCTAAGCTGAACAGAAAAACTGCAGGACCTAGTTGAAACTAGGTCCTGCAGTTTTTTGCTTTGCTCAAAGACCTTTAGGCAGCGCCGATTACCCCGCGGCCCACAAGCTCAGCCGGGCCAGAAAGAATCGTGTCTTCTCCCCGGCCGCATTTTCACGGAACTCTACGCCGACTACGCCTCCGGGAACTGCCACCGCCCATTGGTTGATCAATGCTGTGCCGCGAGCCCAGTAGCGGACGGCAGCTGCTGCCGCACACGCGCCAGTGCCACATGACAGCGTCTCTCCGACTCCACGTTCATGTACTCGCATGCGCACTTGAGCTACACCGTCTTCTTCGATCAACGGATCACTAGGCACCACAAATTCAACGTTGGTGCCGTTAGGTGGTGTTGGAGCCACATCTGGGGCCTGGAATAGATCAAGGCTTTCAAGCATGTCGAGGTCAGGTAATGCCACCACGGTGTGCGGGTTACCCATAGTGATGCTCAAAGCTGGAAGGGCCTGCTCCCAGCCGCGAGGCTTAACCATGGAATCGACGGACTCTGCCGTAGCTTTCTCTTCATGGATCAATCCCCATGGTCCAAGATTCACTGCATAACCATCGACAATCCGGGTAATGGTTTTGATCCCTGCGCGACTACCGATCTGGATGCTCTGACCTACCTGCAGATCGACTAATCCCTCTGCAATAAGAAAGTGAGCAAAAGCGCGTACACCGTTGCCGCACATTTCAGCAATCGAGCCATCGCCATTGCGGTAGTCCATGAACCAATAAGCGTCTGGATTCTCCACGGCCTGTGTCTGGTATCCAGAGACCTGAGCGGTGGGAACTGCACGGATCAATCCGTCACCACCAATGCCAAAGCGCCGATGGCACAGCGCTGCTACTTGCTGTTCGCTCAGGTCTAGCTGGCCTTCTGGGTCCGAGATCAAAACAAAGTCGTTTCCCGTGGCGTGACCTTTAGCGAAAGGTTGCCCAGCTAATTGTTCTAGTTCGGTGGTGTACATCGATACTCCTAGCGTGTTGGTGCTTCGCTGGCCGAGCCAACGAGGGAAAGTGCTTTACCAATCAGGTCCGGTTCAGTGGGATTCAGCCAGCTCACCCGCGGGTCAGCGTTGAACCAGGTGATCTGACGACGGGCAAATTTACGGGTGGCGATAACAGTCTGGTTGATTGCCTCAGCCCTACTGATTTCTCCATCGAGATAATCGGTGTACTGCTGATAACCGATGGCGCGTGAAGCAGTTTTTCCCTCACGTAGCCCGTGTTCGAGCAGTCCTGCAACTTCTTCGGCTAGTCCCATCGCATCCATTTTGTGTACGCGTGATTCCAATGCTTCATGCAACGCCGAGCGATCGTAATTTAGTCCGATCTGAATGGCGGGAGCAAAATACTCGCGCTGTGGCATGTATGAGCTGAAGGGTCGGCCCGAGATTTCAAAAACTTCTAATGCCCTGACAGCTCGACGCACATCAAGATTTCGCGCAGCTGAAATGGGATCAACATCAGCTAGTCTACGGCGCAAGTCTCCGTCGCCCATAGCTTGAACTTCTGCGTCCAAGCGCTGACGAACATCAGGATCGGTGGGCGGAAAATCGATCACGTCCAAGGCAGCACGCACGTAGAGGCCCGAACCGCCCACCATAACCGGGACTTTTTCGCGTGCCCGGATATTCGCAAAATGCTCTCGTGCTTGGGCTTGGAAGGTAGCCACGGAAGCTTCCTGAGTAATGGACAAGGTATCCATCAAGTGGTGCGCAACTCCGCCACGTTCGGACACAGGAAGTTTTGCTGTTCCAATATCCATGCCGCGGTAAAACTGAAGCGCATCGGAGTTGACAATTTCCCCGTCCAGTTCCTGGGCGAGGGCGATGGCTAGATCGGATTTTCCGGTGCCGGTGGGACCGACTACTGCGATGACTGGTAATTGAGAATTTCTCATTCGGCTAGCTGCGCACCTTCAAAGTTGGCATACCCAAATTTGCACGGCCAGCAGTAGAGCTAGTTCCTATACTCGGTACACCGCAGCTTTCTGCCTGCGCCCGATCCCACGCATCTCCGGCGCGCGAACGACGTAGTTCAAACTGTTCCAGGCTCGGATCTGAGACTAAGTGGAAGGCAGCTACTTCGGTAATTGGTAAGGTCACTAAATCTCCGGGTCGAGGGGTTGGTGCACCGGCCGGCACTGAGAAGTGAACAAGACGCTGGTCCTGTGCCCGACCGGCCATGCGGTGCGTTTCTTCAGACTTTCGTCCGGATTGTTCGGTAACCATAACCTCAACAGTACGGCCAAGTTGCTTGGCGTTCTCCTCTTTGGAGATCCGATCTTGCAAAGCGGTGAGACGTTCGTAGCGTTCTTGGACCACTGCTTTGGGCAGCTGATCTTCCAAAGTTGCTGCCGGTGTCCCGGGCCGCTTGGAATATTGGAAGGTGAAGGCGGAGGCGAATCGCGACGCTTCCACAACATCCATGGTCGCTTGGAAATCTTCTTCGGTTTCTCCGGGGAATCCAACAATGATGTCGGTAGTTATCGCTGCATTCGGAATTTGTTCGCGGACTTTGTCCAAGATGCCCAAGAATTTTTTGGAGCGATAGGAACGGCGCATATCCTTGAGCACCTTGTCTGAACCGGACTGCAGTGGCATGTGCAACTGTGGCATGACATTGGGAGTCTGGGACATCGCCTCGATGACGTCATCAGTGAACGCAGCAGGGTGTGGACTGGTGAACCGGACGCGTTCCAGTCCCTGGATCTCTCCGCAGGCACGCAATAATTTGCCGAAAGCTAGACGGTCACCAAATTCGACTCCGTACGAGTTTACGTTCTGACCTAAAAGAGTGACCTCAATGGCACCATCATCAACGAGTGCTTGAATCTCCGCCAGAATTTCTCCTGGTCGCCGGTCTCGTTCCTTACCGCGCAGGGAAGGAACAATGCAGAATGTGCAGGTGTTATTGCAGCCCACCGAAATGGAGACCCACCCGGCGTAAACCGACTCACGTCGCGTAGGCAAAGTGGATGGAAAGACATCCAACGATTCAAGGATCTCCAGCTCCGCCTTTTTGTTGTGCTCTGAACGAGCCAGCAACGTGGGTAGAGAACCAATATTGTGGGTGCCAAAAACGACATCTACCCAAGGTGCCTTTTTGAGGATCGAGTCTCGATCCTTCTGGGCAAGGCAGCCGCCCACAGCGATCTGCATGGTTGGACGTTCTGCTTTGATGTTTTTGAGAATACCGAGGTTTCCGTAAAGCTTATTGTCCGCATTCTCGCGAACTGCGCAGGTGTTAAAGACGACGACATCGGCGACTTCATCTTCGCGCTCTTCTGGTTTGCGGTTCAGTCCCGCGTTTTCTAACAGACCTGAAAGACGCTCAGAGTCATGGACATTCATTTGGCAGCCAAAGGTACGCACTTCATAGGTTCGCGTCGCTTCTTCAGCGGTCGAGTTGCTATTGGTTTGTTGCTCAGTCACCCGTTAAGATTACCGAAACTTCGGTGGTACAGAAATATAGGTAACCCTAGGGTGAACCCCGGCTCCCCCACCTACGGCGGTGATCTTGTCGGGCCGTCGCCTGCGTTGATCTTCCAGATAAGATAAATCAGAGTAGTCGGGTACAAGATCATCTAAGACGAGGAAACTTGGGCATGCGTAGCTCCCGAAAGCGGTCAACAAGTTCCACTCCACCGCGGCCAAATCTCTCGCGGGGCATGAAAAAATTTCATTGGTGGATGGCTTCGCTAACGGCTCTACTCGTGCTGGTCGTACCGATTACGATCGGTGTCATCCCGCCGATCGATTACAAAACAGATAAATTGCTCTTTAATATTGGGCTGATCTCGGTGCTTGTTGGCGTGTGCGTCATAAGCATCTGGGTCTTCCAGAGCGTGGATGATTGGATCTTCCGGTTGAGCAGGCATTCCAAACGGCGAGAGTGACCGCTAGATCTCAGATCCGAAGCGCTCTTCCCATTCTTCGCGAGCAACTTTAAAGGCCATACCGCCGTTGTAACCTTTACGCCCGAGCATTCCTACCAACCGGCGCAGCGACCTATCTCGATCTACCCCCATCGATTCTGGGCGTAGTTTGGCACGGACAAGTTCACGAGCTCGCTGTTCCTCAGCCTCGTCGTCAATTTGTTCGAGCGCCTCGGCCGCAAGTTCATCGTCCACGCCTTTAGAACGTAGCTCGTGTTTGATGGCTCCGCGGGCAAGTCCGCGTGAACGGGCACGAGTGACTACCCAGGACTTGGCGAATCGTTGGTCATCAACCAAATTGATCTCTGCATAGCGCTCGATGACTTCATCAGCGATCTCTTCTGGGCATTCCTTGTCCAGCAGTTTATCTTTGAGCTGCTTGGCAGTCTTGTCACCAGCCGTTAGTTGGCGAAGCAAGATACCGCGAGCTTTTTCTCGCCACTGATCATCGCTAAGCTCTTCGGGTTCTCCCGATTCACGAGCTGCCTTACGCGCTGCACGCGTCTCGCGTCGTTCTTTTTTGAAGGTATTGCTGGCGCAGGTGTTACCGGTGCCGCAACGATGCGTTGCATGGCTTCGCGAATTTCGTCGATGCTCTCAGGTTTTTTGTCATCCTCCTGAGGCAAAGGCGCAATAATGACAGGCTTTTGCTCTGTGCTAGCTCGCGGCTCATTGGCTTTGGCAGCAAGCTTCGATTGGATTTCTTCCGGATCAGGCTTGGCCCAGTCTGGCATGTCCTCAAAGTCACCCTGAAACTCTTTGGAAACGGACGTAGCGTCCGACCCGGATTTGTATCCGGGTCGGACGCTACGTCGTTGGAAGCTTGAGCTCACTACTTGTCGCCCTCGACAACTCGCAGTTCTGTCTCGTCTTCTTCAGCTTCGTCCTTAGGTATGACGCCAAGCTTCTGCAAGATCTGACGTTCTAGTTCATCAGACAGATCTGGGTTATCGCGCAGGAAGCGACGAGCGTTTTCCTTACCCTGTCCCAGCTGGTCTCCGTCATAGGTGAACCAAGCACCGGACTTCTTGACCAGGTTGTGCTCTACACCCATGTCGATGAGGGAGCCTTCACGCGAGATTCCGTGACCGTAAAGGATATCGAATTCTGCTTGCTTGAAAGGAGGAGCCATCTTGTTTTTGACAACCTTGCAACGAGTGCGGTTACCAACTGGGTTGGTGCCCTCTTTCAAGGTTTCAATTCGACGGATATCAATACGAACCGAAGCGTAGAACTTCAGTGCCTTACCGCCGGTGGTGGTTTCTGGGCTGCCGAAGAAGACACCGATCTTTTCACGCAACTGGTTGATGAAGACTGCAGTGGTCTTCGAGTGCGAGAGGCGGCCGGTGATCTTACGCAGTGCCTGCGACATCAGACGAGCCTGAAGGCCAACGTGGCTGTCGCCCATTTCGCCTTCAATTTCTGCACGGGGAACCAAGGCGGCAACGGAGTCAATGACGATGATGTCTAGTGCGCCTGAGCCCACGAGCATATCCATGATTTCCAATGCTTGCTCACCGGTATCTGGCTGAGAAACAAGCAGGGCGTCGGTGTCCACACCGAGCTTCTTGGCGTATTCAGGATCCAAAGCGTGCTCAGCATCGATGAATGCTGCAACGCCGCCGGCCCGCTGCGCACTGGCTACAGCATGCAAGGCAACGGTGGTCTTACCCGAGGATTCTGGACCATAGATCTCCACCACGCGACCGCGTGGCAGGCCGCCAATTCCCAGAGCGACGTCCAATGCGACCGAACCGGTAGGAATTACTTCAATTGGTGCACGGGTTTCATCGCCCAAACGCATGACCGAGCCCTTGCCATAGGCCTTGTCGATTTGTCCGAGGACAGCTTCTAGAGCCTTTTCTCGATCATTATTTGCTGCCATGGTTCACCTTTGCTCGTGCAAGCCTCTAGCGACCTGCTCATGATTTATGTCCTGCTGTAGACAGTATGCTCGTCCACCGACACTTTGGACTCGGATAGCCCTCAAGTGTGGACAATCTCAGTGCGTAAGTTTTTGTTGCAGTTTCCTGCGTTGCTTCTAGGATAAGCATATCCGAACAGATGTTCGAAATTCAACACAGGGTTTTCGAAGGATCGAAAATAGAATTTTCGAATTTTCCTCCTAGGACTCCTTGGGTTCGATGTCGATACCAAGCCAGCGTTCCGCCGGAACGTCCTGGGCCAGACACAATGCTTCCCAGACCTGCTTAGGCTTGATCCCTTTGTCTATTGCCTCAGACGCCGTCAGGCTGTCCAACTCGGTCAGTGCCATGGAGTCGGCCAATACATGCGAGTACCGCTGGCCGAACTCGGCTTCCATATTGCGCCAGAAATCGCTGATTTTCACCTAGTTATTCTCCCATGACATAGGCAAGGAGCCCACGCAATACACGTGGACTCCTTGCGTGGCTCCGGTAACCCGATTACTGAGCTGCGGCAACCAAAAGACTTGTTGAATTTAGACCGAAGCCAATGGCTTGCCGGTGCTCTTGTCGGCGAATTCGTTCGCCATGTCCATTGGCACGGTATCTGGGATAGCAATACCCTCGGCTAGGGCTACGCGTTCAGAAACTTCGCGCAACATCAGGGACAGTGGAATTTCTAGTGCCACGCAGATCGAGGAAAGCAGCTCAGAAGAGGCTTCCTTCTGACCGCGCTCAACTTCGGAAAGATATCCGAGGGATACGCGGGCGCTATGCGAAACCTCGCGAAGCGTACGACCCTGGCGTTGACGGACGTCACGCAGAACATCGCCGATTTCATGACGGAGTACTACCATTTTGTGCTCCTCCTTCTCGGGCTGGACCGTATGGGCTTCTCCCATATCGCGCCAACGGACAACACCATTGACAGTAAAGGGTTGCTTGACCATAAATTTAGCCTTTGCTCCTAGGTCCATCTCGAAGATCTGTTCAATACGGGGCCAACCTTGCGACCCTGTAATTCGTACAACGGTGGGTCATACGATTTTGTTCCCTAAACTCAGCCTAATCGGAAAAATGCGACGCGTGCCACATAAAAGGCGATTTTTGCTAAATATCTCGGGAGAAATAGTATTGCGTGTCTTACTGTGAAGAAGCTTTATCTAACATGGCAGCCATCTGGTGGATGGCCGCTTGAGTGCTTTGCTCTCGAATCTGCGAGCGATCCCCCACAAAGTGGTGCTCCTTAGTCCCGGACTCAGCACCCCATGCCCATCCGATAAAGACCGTGCCTACCGGCTTCCCATCGTGAGCCTCTGGCCCGGCGACGCCCGTGGCCGAGATAGCCAGCTGCGCACCGCATGCGCGCAACGCACCCACGGCCATTTGGCGTGCAACTTCAGGATCCACTGAGCCGTTGCTCTGCAGCAAGGATGCATCCACGTTCAGTAGCTCGCGCTTGACGTCCGAGGAATAGCTAACAACTCCCCCACGCAAGACTGCGGAAGCTCCGGGCACTTCGGCCAAGCGCGCCGCGATCATCCCCGCGGTCAACGACTCCGCAGTGGCCAGCTGTACGCCTTGTTCGATCGCGGCAGCAATCACCGCGGGTGCCTGTGCCTTGAGCATGATCCGGCGCCTTACTTCTGCTTCTTAGCGGCAGCAACAAGCTGCCCGGCCTTGATGATGTACTCGACGCCAGTCACCACGGTGACCGCCAGGGTCAGTAGCATCAGGTACCAAGCCACGGTGTGCAACCAGGCAATCTCTTGAGTCCACGGCAACAGGTACAGTCCGATAACCACGGACTGCAATACGGTCTTGATCTTGCCGCCCATATTGGCCGCGATCACCCCGTAACGGATCACCACAACGCGCAGTAGGGTGATGCCCCACTCACGAACCAGGATCGCGATGGTGACCCACCAAGGCAGCTCCGCCAAGATCGAGAAGCTAACCAACGCTGCACCGGTCAGTAGCTTGTCCGCGATCGGATCAGCGATCTTGCCGAAGTTGGTTATCAACCCACGACTACGGGCCAGATCCCCGTCGAGCTTGTCGGTGTACATAGCCAGCACAAACAGCACCAGAGCAACCCAGCGCCACAGGCCTTGCTCGGAGTCATCGGCCAGCAGTGCCCACACAAAGAAGGGCACCATGATAATGCGGATGGTGGTGAGCACGTTGGCGATGTTCAGCGTCGGTACCGGTGGCTGGGCGCCTGGGCCAGCTTGCTCGCTCATGGGTATTAGTTTCTTCCTGTCAGGTCCCAGGCGTCTTCGCCAGGTTCGTCGGAGCCGTCAAAGTAGTCCACGGCTTGCTCTCGATCATCAAGGTCCTTGGCCACCAGATCCTCGGCGTATTCCGCCACCGGATCAGCGTGGTTTACGTTGGCCTCCTGGACCAAGGCAGCCTCGCTGGCCGACATGGTCGTGTTGGCTGGATCATCGCCGCGCATAGCGGCAAGGACCATCGGCAAGTCATCGGGCTGGATGAGTACATCGCGGGCCTTGGAGCCTTCAGAAGGACCAACCACGCCGCGCGATTCCATCAAGTCCATGAGCCGTCCGGCCTTGGCAAAACCAACACGCAACTTACGCTGCAACATCGAGGTGGAACCAAACTGGCTGGTCACTACAAGCTCGGTGGCTTGCAGCAATAGATCCAGATCGTCTCCGATGTCCTCATCGATCTGCTTCTTCTTCTCGGCGACCGGAATCACGTCTTCACGGTATTCAGGTGAAAGCTGGGTCTTGACGTGTTCAACCACGCGCTGAATTTCAGATTCGGTCACCCAAGCACCCTGCACACGCATCGGCTTGGAAGATCCCATAGGCAGGAACAGGGCGTCACCTTGACCAAGCAACTTTTCGGCACCTGGCTGGTCCAAGACCACGCGGGAGTCGGTGACCGAGGAGGTTGCAAAGGCCATGCGCGAAGGTACGTTGGCCTTGATCAGACCAGTCACCACATCCACCGATGGACGCTGGGTAGCGAGCACCAGGTGGATACCAGCAGCACGTGCCAGCTGGGTGATACGCACGATGGACTCTTCCACATCGCGTGGAGCGACCATCATCAAGTCTGCGAGCTCGTCAACAATCACCAAAAGGTAAGGGTAGGGCTTAAGCACTCGCTTGGAACCTTCGGGCGGGTGAACCTTGCCAGCCTTAACTGCCTTATTGAAGTCGTCGATGTGCTTAAAGCCGAAGTTGGCCAAGTCGTCGTAGCGGGTGTCCATTTCACGCACCACCCAGCCCAAGGCTTCGGCAGCCTTTTTCGGGTTGGTGATGATCGGGGTGATCAGGTGAGGCACACCCTCATAGGCGGTAAGTTCCACGCGCTTAGGGTCAACCATCACCATGCGCACCTCATCAGGGGTGGCGCGCATCAGGATGGAGGTGATCATCGAATTCACAAACGAAGACTTACCTGCACCGGTAGCACCTGCCACCAAAAGGTGAGGCATCTTGGCGAGATTCGCTACAACAAAGCCGCCTTCAACGTCCTTGCCCACGCCCATCACCATTGGGTGTTCGGTCTTGCGCGCATTGTTGCTGCGCAGCACATCACCGAGGGCGACAACTTCCTTGTCGGTATTCGGGATCTCGATACCGATAGCGGATTTGCCCGGGATCGGAGAAAGGATACGAACGTCAGAGGAAGCAACGGCGTAGGAGATGTTCTTGGCCAGCGCGGTGACCTTTTCCACCTTGGTGCCCGGGGAAAGTTCGATCTCGTAGCGGGTGACCGTAGGTCCGCGGGAGAAGCCGGTGACCTGAGCATCAACCTTGAACTGCTGCAAGGTATTAGTCAGTGCATCAACTACTACCTGGTTGGCTTCGGACGCTTCCTTGGCCGGCGGGCCGGCAGGCAGGTAGTGGTCCTCTGGCAAGGTGTATGTGACATCCCCGGAGAGCTGCAGTTGTTCGCTGCGTGCAGGGATCGGTGACTGCGGGCCGGCGGAAAGGCCAGCGGCGCGCGAGGACACCTGATCCATGGCGGAAGTGGTAGCTTCCGGCTCAGCGTTTAAGCCGATATTGGCCATGATCTCGGCCATTTCGCTTTCGGCCTTGGTCGGGCGCTTCACCCCAGGTGGTGGGCCAGCTGGCTTGGGAATCGACGTTTCGGCAATGGCCTGAGTCGCAGCTTCAGAAGCGTCTTCTGCTTCATCGTCAAAGGTTGGACGAGCGATAGCCTGAGTGGCCGCTTCATCGGCATCAAAGATCTTGCCCGAGTTGCGCTGAGCTACAGGCAATGAGGTGGTTGATGCTTCCGAGACATCAGCAGGATCGATCACTGCCTTGTCGTAGGCGACATCACCTGGACGGTCCGTACTCTCGCTACCGTGACCATCTACGTCGTAAACCTCGGTCACCTGGCGGGCCGCAGCAGCACGGCGTTCAAAGAAGCCAGGCTTCTTCTTTTTGGAGCTGGCGTCTGGGCCTCTTCATCTGGGTAGAGGTAGGACTGGTCGTGGTCCTCGCGCGTTGAGTCAAGCTCAGGGACAGCCGCCTGACGTGCCGGACGAGTAGCGTTCGGGTCTTGGCCCAGCAAACGGTTGTAACCACCGCGGATCCGTTCAGGGATCTGGGTGAAGGGTGTTGCGGTGACAATCAGAATGGACATAAACGCCAAGAAGATGAACACTGCCATGGCCCCTGGCACGGTGATCAGCATGCCCAGTGGCGTACCCAAAATGGAGCCAACCATACCGCCGGCGTTCCACAAAAGTTCAAAGTCATCCGAGACTGAAGGAGAGCCCTTAGCCAACGATGCAATGGATGAACCGGAAAGGGTCATGATCAGCAGGCCAATACCAATACGGTTGTTGGCGGTCACTGCTTCTGGGTAGCGGAACAGTCGGAAGGCACCGACGAACAAAATCACTGGCAATAAGACTGCCATGAAGCCCAGGGTGCCACCGGCAACGGCATGCACACCTTGACCGAACCATCCTGATTCTCGCAGGCCCCACCATTCGATGATCGCTACGGTGACCGCGATGAGGGCAAGGAAGAGCCCGGTTCCGTCACGGCGAAGTTCGTAGTCAGGGTTCACCGTTCCACCGATACGGCGGAATGCGCCACCAAAGATCCGAGCGATCCCCATCCAGACGCTGCGCAGGGCGCGTAAGGGTAGGGCGAGTTCCTGTTCCGGATTCTCGGGTGTTTTCTTGGAGGGCGAAGTACCGGACGCTTTGGGTTTGCGCGTCGTCGGCTTCTTCGTCCCCTGAGACTGAGTACGTGGGGCCATAGTTCTAGAGTATCGCCAATGGCTGTATGCACCCCGAATTTACACGTCTGCTCGGGGTTTGGCAGGGGCTAGAGAAGGATCACGTACCTAGTCTTCGCCCGAGCGCTCTAAGCCCTCTGGCTACGCGAGTGGTTCAGGTTCAATCCGGCGACGATCACAAAACCAACAGCAAAACAGACAAGCAAGAATCCCAGTGCAGTCAACGTAGACGGCCACGGATCCTGCGCGTTGATTCCTAGACCAATAATCAATACTGCTGGCAGAACCCCTGCGACTACGGCGCCGAAGCCCGCAGCCACTGATTGTGTAGCCGAGGTATCTGACGCGCACTTCACGGCGTGGATCTCGATGGCCACATACATCGCGGAACAGCACAGTACTCCCATGACTATTCCGCTCAACGCTGCAATTAGAACCCATAGCCAGATGCCGCCACTGATCCAAGCCCAAAGGCCACTGCTGGAAATCTCGTCCACTGCAAATGATCCGAACATCGCAGAAAAAGCTACTATGCCAAGGACCATGCCCACCGCGCCAGAGATCATGAACATTGTTTTGGTCATGTCGGACACTGGCGCAGCGGTCATCTGGTTCATGGCTTCAGTCTAGGTTGCTCAGGTGGCGTTCACTAGTAGTTTTATTGATTTGTTCGTAACGATTTTGACACCGTTGCCGCGCTTGCTGAGCTAGGAAAAGTCCAACCCGAGCAATGCGTTTTCGGTGACTTCCGGCAATGCTGGATGGATCCAATATTGATTGCTTGCTACTTCACGTACGTCTAGGTCAAAAGCCATGACCGTGATCATCTGCTGGATTAACGATGAGGCTTGCGGCCCCATGTAGTGAGCACCCAACAGCTTTCCGGTGTGCTTGTCAGCAATGAGCTTGGCGATGCCGGTTTTGTCTTCCATGGCCCAGCCGTACGCGACATCACCATACTTCTGCACCTTGACGGTCACCTCGTGCCCTGCCTCGCGGGCTTCTTCTTCGGTCATGCCAACATAGGCAATTTGCGGGTGCGTAAAGACCGCCGCCGGGACGTGCTCGTGTGGCATTTTCTTCAGCGCGTCAGGGTTGAGCAAGTTATGACGTACCGCGCGCATTTCAGCATTGGCAACATGCTTGAGCATGTATGGCGAGGAGATATCCCCCAGCGCCCAGATGCCTTCGGCCGAAGTGGAGCGACCATATTCGTCTACGCTGATGCGCCCATCTTTAGCGTCAATGCCGGCTGATTCCAGATCCAGCTGGTCACCGTTAGGAGTGCGACCTGTTGCCACAAGTAGTACTTCCCCGCTCACTGTGGATCCATCATCCATTTCCACCGTTACTTCTGAGTCCCCTTGGCTCACGCCGGTGATGTTTCGCCCCATACGCACGTCATAGCGTTTCGCAGCCAATTCATTAAAGGATTCGCGAAGCTCGGTATCGAGGTGGCGCAGTAACTGCGAGCGCGCGATGATGCTGACCTTGGTGCCTAGCGCTTCAAAGACGTGAGCGAACTCCATGGCAATGTATCCGCCACCAACGATCACGATGGATTTTGGTTGCTGCGCTAGGCGCATGATGTCTTCATTGGTGTGGAAATGCACGCCTGATTCGGCAATCACTTCGGGAATCACCGGACGTGATCCAGCGGCCAAGACTATCTGGTCCGCGCTGATCGTTTTGGTTTCTGATCCTTGCCCTGTTCGCAAAGTACGCTCGGATACAAAACGTGCATGCTGATCATAGACGTCGATATTTGGAGTCTTATCTCCGCGTCGATACTCTTCCCCACCCTTGGCGATGAGATCAATCCGCTGATCAAATACCCGGTCAACAATGCTTGACCAGTCGACGGAATTCACTTGGGAGTCAACCCCTAAACGCGATGACTCCCTTGTTTCCAAAGCAGTATCAGCTGCGTAGACGTACATCTTGGTGGGAATGCAACCAACGTTGAGGCAGGTACCTCCGAACGCACCCTTTTCGATGACGGCAATTGATTTGTCATCAAATTCGGGTCCAGGAATTGAATTACCCGAGCCGGTGCCAAGGATGATCAGGTCGTAGTGCTTGTCTACCTTTACTGCTTCGGATGTCATCTTGCTTGGTCCCTTTCGCGGCGACTGATTGAACAGGTAACTGAACAGGGTGGCGTTCACTACCTATCGGGAGGCTATCACTTTGCTGAAGACCTCTGGGTATCTGGATTGTGCGTTAAAACACGTCAACGGTCATCCTTGAGGATTTACTCCCGTAAAGATGACCGTTGAAGTGAACAGTAAATAAGTTAGCGCTTTAGGACCTAAAGACCTTGGTCAGACAACCAAGATTTTGCAATGTCCGCAGCTGACTTCTTATCAACGGTGCTCTGCACGTTCAGGTCAATAAGCTCTTCAGCGGTGAGCTTCTTGCTCACTGGATCCAAGACCTTCCCAAGCTCTTCAGACTGATCCGCCGTAACGACAGGAACAACGTTCGAGGCAAGGAAGAGGGACTTAGGATCTTCAAGTACCACTAGGTCTTCGGTCTTGATGCGAGGATCCGCGGTAAATACGTTAGCCACGTTCACGGTGCCAGCCACAAGATCTTCAACCGTCGTATCACCAGTGGCAGAGAAATCAGTCTTCACTCCGTAAGTGCTTTCCAATCCCTTCGGGCCGTAAGGACGTTCGGCAAGCTCTGGTGGACCACCAAGAGTCAATTCATCTTTGACCTTTGCCAAGTCCTCGATGCTTTTCAGATTATTGTCGTCGGCAAATTTGCGGGTGACGGTGTAGGAGTCCTGGTCCGAGGCTTCCGCTTCATCCAAAACAGCCAACGAGTCAGGCAGCTGGCCTTCTAGTTCCTTGTACACATCCGCAGATGAGCGAGACTTAGTATCTTCCTTGAAGAACTGCAGCAGGTTACCGGTGTACTCAGGGAACACGTTGATGCTGCCGTTTTCGAGCTGCGGCATGTATGCGTCGCGCTGGCCAATGTTGAACTTTCGTTCAACTTCAAGCCCAGAATTCTCCAGAGCCTGCGCGTAGATCTCCGCGACGATTTCATTGGAATAGTAAGCCTGTGAACCTACAACGATTTTCTCGGAGCCACTGTTTTCCGAGCCACTCTGCGTGGCCAATGGATCCGAGCTAGAGCAACCAGCCAAGGTTAGTGCTCCAGCTGTGATTACTGCAGCAACGCGTGATGCCTGCTTTATTCTCATGTCAGTTCTTTCTCTTGTGCGAGTGAAGATTTCGAATCTTGAGTTCTAACTTTTCTCTGCTTTGATCCTAGTGCGCGAGGCACTGCCGCTTTCTGTCCCATGGCAAGGAGCATGTCGAGCAGCAAGGCCACCACGGCTACAAGCAGAGCGCCACCGAGAACCATGTCGAAGCGACGCAGATTCAGCCCGGTAATAATCGGCAAGCCGAGACCGCCAAGGTTTACATACGCTGCGATGGTTACCGTAGCGACTACCTGCAACACTGCTGCTCGAATACCGCCAACTAATAGTGAGAGCCCAAGAGGTATCTCAACTTTGAACAAAATTTGCCATTCAGTCATTCCCATAGCTCGGGCCGCGTCGATGGTTTTCCGGTCAATCGCTTCGAAACCTGTATAGGCTCCGGCCAGTAATGACGGAATAGCCAATACGACAAATGCTAGGACAGCCGCTTCTGGTTTGTGGGTGACGCCCAAAAGCAACACCAGCAATATCAACAATCCAAAAGACGGTACCGCACGGGCAATACCAGCTGCCCCCACCGCGATCTCTCGTCCCTTACCGGTATGCCCGATGGCCCAGCCGACAGGAATCGCGATAGCCCCGGCAATCACGACCGAGATGAAGGTGAACAGCAGATGCTGTCCCAGTAGTACGGCCAGCCCATCTTTGCCTTCCCATTGTTCTGGGGCGACCAGCCACTTGAATGCGTCAGATAGTAGGTTCATGAGGCCACCGCTGCAGTAGCCTGAGCTTGTACCGAACGGCTTCGCCGGTTATCTGTTCTGCTCCATGGCATGAGCCAACGGCCGATCAGCATCAACAGTAGATCAACAACCAAAGCAATCAGCGCCACCGCCAATAGGCCGGCAAATACCTCAACGATGATGCGTCGCTGCAAACCATTGGTGAACAAGTAGCCCAGGTTTGTCACGCCTACCAGGATGCCCACCGTGGCCAGCGAAATCGTGCTCACTGCAGTGACCCGAAGTCCCGCCAGAATCACTGGACCAGCTAGTGGCAGGTCAACAGCGAAGAATCGGCGGGTTGTTCCGTACCCCATTGCGGTAGCTGCCGAACGAGCTGCGGGGTCAACAGAGTTTAGACCGTCAACAACACCACGAACCATGATGGCCACAGCATAAAGGCTCAAAGCTACGATCAGGTTGGCTTCGCTAATCGCGCTCATTCCGGTAATCACCGGAAGAATCATCAACAACGCGAGCGAAGGAATCGTGTAAAGCAGGCCAGTCAGGGTCACCAACGGTCCGCCAACGAGTTTGTATCGCCACGCCACCCAACCCAAGGGAAGGGAGAGCACAAATCCGATGACAATGGCGATCAAGGACTGTCGCAAGTGCTCTATCGACAGTGAACTTATCAGTTGAAAATTCTCAGAAATCCAACTCATTACCGCGGCCCGTCTTCAACGAGTCGGCCCTGAGTTCGGCCCTGCGAATCCACCAGTACCGGGCCTTGTGGTGTTTGTTTGACGCTCATGGCGCGAGCGCCACGGTCTGTCCCAATGAAGGAAGAGACAAAATCATTGGCTGGATTTTCGATGATTTCGCTCGGGCTACCTACCTGAAGCTTTTGGGCACCCGCAGCAAGGATGACCACTTGGTCCCCCAGCAAAAACGCTTCGTCGATATCGTGGGTGACAAAAACGATGGTTTTGTCGAGTTCCTTTTGTAGCCGCAATAGTTCGCTTTGCAGTTCGGAGCGCACGATGGGATCTACTGCGCCAAAGGGCTCATCCATCAGCAAAATATTTGGGTCCGAAGCCAAGCCTCGGGCTACACCGACACGTTGTTGCTGGCCACCGGAGAGCTGGTGCGGGTACCGATCTGCCATTGAAGTAGGCAAGCCCACGGTCTCCATCAATTCCAACGCTCTGCGGCGTGAGTCCCTACGCGATTGCCCCATTAGACGTGGAACGGTGGCGATATTATCGGCCACGGTGAAATGCGGAAGTAATCCTGAGTTCTGCATAACGTAGCCAATACTGCGGCGAAGCTCCACTGCATTTTTAGTGGAAATGTCTTCCCCATCGATTCGCACCGTTCCGGAGCTTGGGTCCACCATCCGGTTGATCATTCGTAGCAAAGTAGTCTTGCCACAACCGGAAGAACCAACAAAAACTGTGGAACTGTGTGCAGGAATCTGCAGGTTGAAATCCTTGACTGCCGTCGTACCATCCGGGTAGTGCTTGGATATGTTCTCGAATTCAATCATGTGCCGACTCCTATAGATGGCTTTGAAGATAATTCTGCCTCAAAGGACCTCGAAGAACACTGGTACGGCACGGATCTTTCTGCGTTACTGCTGATTCTCTCGATCAATGCCAAATAATGCTCTAGTCACCAGTAGGATTTAGACGGATTCTTCACCGATTATAAGGATCCTCATGAAGCTTCGAACCTTTGCCTGGCTCAGCGCTCCACTACTAGTCACAGCGGTAGCGCTGGCTTCCCCAGCTTCGGCTAGCCAGACGCCAGCTGACAGCTCACCGCAGTGGGGTTCGGTGGTGGTCATGGAAGTTGGTACCGGAAAAGTACTCCAGCGGTTGGAAGCGCCCGAGACCACATCGGTGATCATGATGGAAGTGCACACAGGCAAGGTGCTGGATCAGGTGGATTGCACTAACTGGCCCGAGGCTACCGGTTCAGAATTCCGCGCTGGCAAAGTTGTTGAATCGTCGCCCGCAATGATTGCAACACCCGAGTCCCTCTCGCCGTCATTTACCTCAACCCCGAACAGGCTGTTGGGCTGGAACTAAACAATTGCTCAAAAACGACTAATGCCCCAAAACCACGCAACGGTGGTTTTGGGGTATTAGTTTTCTAGTCACAAAGCTTAGGCTTCGAGCACTACCGGAACGATCATTGGGCGTCGGCGTAGCTTGCGCGAGACCCACGAGCCGATGACCCGACGGGTGATCTGCTGTAGCTGGTGTGTGGAGTGGTTCGGGTTATTCGACACCGCTTCCACAATGGCAGCTGCAATCTTTGGCTTGATTTCGTTGAAGACTGAGTCTTCTTCAGCCACACCGCGAGCGTGAATGTCTGGGCCGGAAATGATGGTGCCATTCTGGCGGTTGATCACGGTGATCACCGAGATGAAACCTTCTTCACCCAGGGTGACGCGATCCTTGAGGTCATCATCGGTGATGGTGCCAACCTTTGAACCGTCAACATAGACGTAGCCACATTCAACCTGTCCAACCAGCTGAGCGACGCCGTCCTTCATGTCGATGACCGAGCCATCTTCAGCCAGCAAGACGTTCTCTTCTGGAACGCCGGACTGCGCAGCCAAACGGCCATTGGCAATCAGGTGGCGAGTTTCGCCGTGGACCGGAAGCACGTTCTTTGGACGCAGGATGTTGTAGCAGTACAGCAACTCGCCCGCCGAAGCGTGACCGGAAACGTGAACCTTAGCCATGCCCTTGTGGATGACCTCGGCGCCAAGACGCATCAGACCATTGATCACACGGAAGACCGAGTTCTCGTTACCTGGGATCAGGCTGGAAGCCAGGATCACAGTATCGCCTGGGTTGATCTGAACCTTGTGCTCACCGTTGGCCATACGCGACAGCGCAGCCATTGGCTCGCCCTGCGAACCGGTAGACATCAGCACGACCTTGTGGTCTGGCAGCGAATCGATCTGTTCAAGATCAACCAGCACACCCTGCGGGATATCTAGGTAGCCAAGACGTTCGGCGATGCCCATGTTGCGAACCATCGAGCGGCCGATGAAGGCCACCTTGCGACCGTGCATTGCTGCCGCATCCAATACCTGCTGCACGCGGTGAACGTGCGAGGAGAAGGAAGCAACAATGATGCGGCGACGTGCCCGTGCGAACTTGGCTTCAAGCACTGGGCCAATTTCGCGCTCTGCCACGGTGAAGCCTGGAACTTCAGCGTTGGTGGAGTCAGGCAGGAACAAGTCCACGCCTTCCTCACCCAAACGGGCGAAGTGGCGAAGGTCAGTGATGCGACCATCTAGTGGCAGCTGATCCATCTTGAAGTCACCAGTGTGCAGCACGGTACCGGCTTCGGTACGCAGGAACACTGCCAGCGCATCTGGAATCGAGTGGTTCACAGCGACAAATTCACATTCGAAGTTGCCGATCTGCGCGACCTCGCCTTCCACCACAATGTTGGTGTTGGCCTTGATCCGGTGTTCAGCCAGTTTTGCTTCAACGAAGGCCAAGGTCAGCTTCGACCCATATACTGGAATATCTTCGCGCAGACGCAACAGGTATGGAACAGCACCAATGTGATCCTCGTGGCCGTGGGTGAGCACTACGCCCACCACGTCAGCCAAGCGGTTCTTGATGTACGAGAAGTCCGGCAGGATCAAATCCACGCCAGGTTGGTGTTCTTCTGGGAACAGCACACCGCAGTCGATGATCAACAGTTTCCCGTTGAGCTCGAATACAGTCATGTTTCGGCCGACTTCGCCCAAACCGCCGAGGGGAACAATTCGCATTGTTCCCTTCTTCAGCCTGGCTGGAGTCTGCAAACGTGCAGAATCAGCCTTACCTACTGAACTCTCAGTCATGTGTAGTTAGTCCCTTTCGTTACAGATCCCATCCGCCTTCACGTAGGTCCGCGCGGATAGCATCGAGCTCTGCGTCCGACGGTGCCATAAGCGGCAGTCGGACGACGGTGTTCGGCAGGACACCCTGCCAGTGAAGTCCATATTTTGCGGCCACGGCGCCCTGTATGTGGCCCATGATGCCGCGCTGAATCGCGTCCAGCTCAAAGTGTGTGGTGCGTGCAGTAGCCAAATCCCCTGCATGCATTGCATTAACAAGCGTACGGTACTTAGCAGCTGCAACGTGAGCCGTAACCGAAACCACGCCGACAGCACCTGCTGCCATCAATGGCAAGGTCAGTCCGTCGTCACCCGAGTAGACATGAAGGTCGGTGTTGGCCAGCACGGTGGTGGTTGACTGGTAGTCCGACTTTGCGTCCTTGAGGGCAATGACCTGAGGAATCTTGGAAAGTTCAATAATGGTCTCAGGAGCCAGTGCGATTCCGGTTCGTCCTGGGATGTCGTAGAGCATGATTGGCAGCTCTACCGCTTCAGCGATGGCCTTTACGTGGGCAATGACGCCTGCTTGGCTTGGCTTGTTGTAGTACGGGGTGGTCAACAGCACACCGTCTACGCCAGCCGCCTTGGCGGCCAGCGACAGTTTGATCGAGTGGCGGGTGTCGTTGGTGGTGGAACCGGCCAGCACTGCTGCACGGTCTCCAACTGCTTCAACAACGGTGCGGAACATCTTGATGTTCTCTTCATCGCTCAGGGTTGAGGTCTCACCGGTGGTACCAGTGACCACCAAACCGTCGCAGCCATCATCGACAAGCTTCTGTGCCACTTTTGTTGCCAACGCGTAGTCGACCTCTCCCGCGTCATCGAAGGGAGTGATCATTGCGGTAAGCACAGTACCGAATGGGTATGCCTGATTATCAATTGCACTTGTAGCCATGGTTTTAAATCTACACGCGCGCATGTTGAGATGGCATCCACAGACAAATCCGTGGTGCGATAACTTTATGCAAATTTCGGGGAAGCAACAGCGTCTGTTAGGCGTTGATGCAGCACGTCTACTTGCCATTCTTGGCATGTTTGCGGCACACATTTTTGCGCTCTATCAGGCCAACGGCGACAGCGGATTTTCCCCTACATTTACCGGATCTGTGGCTTCTGGGCGGGCTTCAGTTTTGTTCATGGTGCTGGCGGGTTTATCACTGAGTCTTATGCATGAATCGCTAGCTCGTAAAGGCTTTTCGTACCCTAAGATTTACTCAGTCCTTGCACGGAGAGCATTAATAATTGCAGGCCTCGGAATGCTAATTGGGTCGGCAAATGAACGTATCGCAGTCATTCTTGTCCACTATGGGCTACTGTTTCTTTTGCTTCCACTAGCCCTCAGGCTCCCGAGAATAACCATTTGGGTAGTCTCGGCGTCTTGGGTGATAGTTATGCCGGTTTTATGGCGTCCACTCGCAGCAGCCTGGCTGGGGCAATCTCTGGGCCATAATCCAACCTACTTTGACCTCCTACTTCCAGCACCACTGCTCCAAGATTTGTTAGTTACCGGATACTACCCACTGATGATTTGGTTCGGTTACGGGTTGCTGGGGATCTGTCTAGCTCGTTGCAATTTGCGTAGCCAAAAGATCGCGGCCAGCCTAAGCATCATTGGCACCCTCGTAGCTCTTGGCACCTACCTTGTTGGCCGTGCAGTGAGTTTGGGGCATACAGAGCAAATTTCCCAGGCCGTAGGGACACCGTCCTCGACCGTGTCTACGCTCATCGCGGCAGGCCGGCTACCGGGGATCAATTTTGATCCCTACCTGACAAACATCGACTACCTGTGGCTGCCCACCGGCCACAGCAACTCGCTCTTGGCCACACTGCATGCGGCCGGCTGCGCCGTGGCAGTCATTGGTCTGCTCTTGCTTGTCATCCCTCACCTTGGCGTGCTTGGAAGGATCCTCGCCGGGGCCGGCCGGGCACCGCTAACCCTCTATGCGGGACATATTGTGTTGCTGCCAGCCCTGCAGTATTTCCTTGAACCGGTCGTGATTTGGTGGATCTTGATTACCGTCACCGCAGGTTTTGGCCTCTGGTTGGGCTTGACCAAAGCTTCGGGCCCTTTGGAATTCTGCATACGGATACTGAGTGGTGCCGATGCCACTTCCGGGACACAGAAGTCCACCCCGAATAACAAATGACAAACAGCGCTGTAGCGCCCGACTCTCTCTGATTGTGAGTCGGGCGCTACAGCGGGTTGGTCTTTTGCTTCGTATCAGTCTTGCTTAAAGGCTGCATCAAAAGAGGTTGAGGAGGCGGGGAAATCCAGCTTCTTCAACGCTGCAAGTGACTCCGGCGCTCCAAACAGGCGATCCATGCCGGCATCTTCCCATTCAATTGAAATCGGGCCGTCGTAACCAATGGCAGTTAGGGCGCGGAACGCGTCTTCCCACGGCACGTCCCCACGGCCAGCGGAGACAAAGTCCCAGCCGCGTCGCGGGTCTCCCCACGGAAGGTGGGAGCCTAACCCACCGTTGCGACCGTTGCCCATACGCATGCGGGTGTCCTTGCAATCCACGTGATAGATCTTCTCCTCGAAGTCTGAAATGAACGCGACCGTATCGATACCCTGCCACACCATGTGGCTCGGGTCCCAGTTCAGCCCGAAGGCCTCACGATGCCCAATGGCTTCGAGGGTCTTGACGGTGGACCAGTAGTCATAAGCAATCTCTGACGGATGGACTTCGTGAGCAAAGCGCACACCGCATTCGTCAAAGACGTCCAGAATTGGATTCCATCGATCAGCAAAATCTTGATATCCAGCGTCGATGACCTCTGCCGGTACCGGCGGGAACATCGCTACGTACTGCCAGATTGAGGATCCGGTGAACCCCACAACAGTCTTGACCCCTAGACGTTTGGCCAGTCGCGCAGTGTTCTTCAATTCCTCGGCGGCTCGCTGACGCACCCCTTCCGGGTCACCGTCGCCCCAAACCTTTTCACCCACAATTGCTTGGTGGCGGAAGTCGATCGGGTTATCGCACACCGCCTGCCCTTTCAGATGGTTGGAGATCGCCCAGACCTTCAGCCCATATTTTTCTAAAATGCCAAGGCGCTCGGCAATGTAGTCATCATCGTCCCAACGCCAAGCGTCAAGATGTTCACCGGAGACCGCGATCTCCAGCCCGTCGTATCCCCAACCAGCAGCTAGTCGGGCCACTTCCTCCAAGGGCAAGTCTGCCCATTGGCCAGTGAATAGAGTGAAATCGCGTGCCATCCGTTGACTCCTTGTGATTGCTTCCGTCGTACTGTACTGCAGTGATTCCTAGATGGTGGTTGCCCACGTACTGTTGTTGGCCGCGCTTTTCTGGACCGCGTCCAAAACACGCTGTACCTGATGGCCATCAGCGAAGGAAGGCTCAGGTTGCTGGCCTGCACCAATGGCATCAATAAAGTCCTTGGCCTGATGGACAAATCCATGTTCGTAGCCCAGCGTGTGGCCGGTGGGCCACCATGCTGACATGTAGGGGTGCGCTGGCTCGGTGACCATGATCTGGGCGAAGCCCTGTCTGGTGTCAGGCGCGGTGGCATCGTAGTAACCCAGTGAGTTGTAGTTCTCCAGGTCGAAAGAAATTGCACCCTTTGAACCGGAGACTTCAATGCGTAGCGAGTTTTTGCGCCCCGTGGCCATGCGGGTGGCTTCGAAAGTGCCTAGCGCTCCCCCATCAAATTGGGCCGTAAACGCTGCCGCGTCATCCACGCTGACCTGCCCGAGTTGTGACGGTGAATCCTGCAGGGGGCGTTCGTGAACGAAAGTTTCCATCACACCACTCACCCCGACGATCTTCTGTCCGGTGATGAATTGGGATAGATCCACAGCATGGGCACCAATATCACCCAGCGCACCGGTTCCCGCATGTTCTTTCTGCAACCGCCAGGTTAATGGAGAGTTAGCGTCAGCTAGCCAGTCCTGTAGATAGGCTGCACGCACCTGACGCACCTGCCCAATGACGCCGCTGGTCACCAGCTCGCGAGCAAAAGTGGCCGCAGGTACCCGGCGATAGGTGAAGCCGACCATCGCCTGAATGTCATTGCCGGCGCTTTGCGCAGCCTCGGCCATGGCTTTGGCTTCTTCAAGGGTGTTGGCCAGCGGTTTTTCGCAGAGCACATGCTTTCCTGCGGCTAGTGCAGCGATGGCGATCTCAGCGTGAGAATTGCCGGGAGTGACGATGTCGACCACGTCGATGTCATCGCGTTCAATGGCCGAACGCCAATCGGTAGAGGTTTCGGCCCAACCCCATTTTGCGGCAGCCGCCTGAACGTTCGTAGCATTGCGACCAACGAGCAGGGTCATCTCTGGTTGTAGTGGAAGATCAAAGAATCTAGGCGCAACGCGCCACCCTTGTGAATGCGCGGCCCCCATAAATCCATGCCCAATCAGGGCTACTTTTAAGACTGCTTTTTGGTTGGGCATGTACTTCCTCCTGCGATGGATCTTGTGGGGGTCATGTTCGGGATGGCCTGCCTGCTGTGGCTAGCCACCCCGAATCACTGCGGGCTCCGTTTAGGAGGTGAATGCGGTCGGCAGATACTGGTCGACGTTGTCCTTGGTAACTACCGGAGCGTTCAAAACGATGCGCTTCGGAGCTTCGACCTCGACCAAATCGCTCATGGCCTTGTTCTGGGCGATCAGTCGCGCAAGGCGCACTCCATCGGCGGCCTGGGTGGATGGGTACAGAACGGTGGCTTCAAGCACCGATTCACCACCCTTAATCAGGTCCATAGCGTTCTTTGAACCTGCACCGCCAACCATGAAGAATTCGTCGCGTCCGGCGCTGTCGATGGCAGCTAGGACACCGTGGCCCTGGTCGTCATCGTGATTCCAGATAGCGTCGATCTTTGGTGCGGCTGATAGTAGCTGGGAAGCGGCTGCTTCGCCGCCTGCAACGGTGAAGTCTGCTGGCACGCGGTTATCAACGTCGAGTCCGCAGACCTTGAGTGCTTCCTCAAATCCCTTACTGCGTTCCTGGGTCAGTGGCAAAGAATCAACACCGGGAATTTCTGCGACAACGGCATCAGGCTTATCACCCAATCGTTCACAGATGTATTCACCGGCACTGCGTCCCATTCCGTAGTTGTCCCCCAGGATGGTGGTGCGAGCGGCAGCTGGGCTGGAGAATTCACGGTCCACGTTGATGACCGGAATGCCCGCTTCCATGGCCTTGGTTGCCACAGCAGTTAGTGCTGCGCCGTCAGTTGGCAGCAGAACGATCGCGTTGACCTTGTCGTTGATGAACTGTTCAACCTGGCTGATCTGCAGGTTGGCGTCGTTGGTGCCCTCAGCAACTCGCAGGTCAACATCTTCCAAGGAATCGCCCTGCGCGATGGCGGCCGAGTTGATGGCACCGAGCCACCCGTGATCCGCAGCCGGACCCGAAAAACCGATGACTACCTTGTCGCCAGTTGCGGCGTTGCCTTCGCTGGAGGCATTTGATGGCTGTGCACTTTCGCCATCTGAACCCGACGAGCAGCCGGTGATCAGTGCGCCGATCGCCAGAAGGGCACCGGTTGTGACGAGCATTTTCCGTCCGGATGGAACTGCAAACATGTCTATCTCCTCAGTGAGTTAGGTGCGTCGACGCCGCATGCAGACCGAACTGTTCGGGCGCCCGTCAACGTGACTAGTGTCACAATAACAGAAGTTCGGGGAAAATCGACGAACTTCTACCGATTGCCGACATAATGTGTTAGTTTCATCACATGCTGAAAGATGAAAATCCACGTCCGCTCCTTGATGTTCGCGGGCTTACAAAGCGATTCGGCGCCGTTCAAGCGCTCAAAGGCGTCGACTTGTCCGTGCTACCCGGTGAAGTCCACTGCGTGATGGGACAGAACGGCGCAGGTAAATCCACGCTGATCAAAACACTGTCTGGTGTACACCAGCCCGATAGCGGTGAAATCTTCTGGGACGGCGAAAAGGTTGACCTCTCCACTCCCACCGCGGCACTAAGCCTTGGCATCGCCACCATGTATCAGGAACTCGACGTCGTTGACGGCCTGAGCATCACGGAGAACATCTTTCTAGGACATGAACGAGCAACCGGCGGGGTCCTTCATGTGAAGAAGGCCAATGCCATTGCCCGCACACTCCTAAAAAGACTGGGCCACGGCAGCCTCTCTCCTTCGCGCGAAGTCGGCACACTTTCAGCAGCTAACAAACAAATCGTCAGCATGGCCCGGGCACTGTCCCGCGACACCAAGCTGATCATCATGGATGAGCCCAGCGCCATCCTTGATGCCGGCGAAGTCCAGAATCTCTTCCGAGTGGTCCGCGAACTAACCGCTCAAGGCATTGCGGTTGTGTACATCTCCCACCGTCTTGAAGAGATTAGAGAGATCGGTGATCGGATCTCGGTGATCAAAGATGGTCAGAGCACCGCCAACAACATGGACGTTGCAGACACTCCCAAAGCCGAACTCATCCGTCGGATGACCGGTCGCGACGTATCCAACGTCTTCCCGGAACGCACTCCAATCTCCGTCACGGCCCCCGTGGTTCTAGAAGTCACTGACCTGGAACTCGCAGGGCACTTCGACAAACTCAGCTTCAGCGTACGCGCCGGAGAAATCCTCGGTTTTGCCGGACTCGTCGGCTCCCAACGCTCCGAAATCATCGAGACGATCTACGGAGCCCGAAAGGCCAGCGCCGGACAGGTCACCGTTAATGGAAAGCGGCTGACAGCTGGTTCGGTCACTTCCGCGGTGACAGCGGGAATCGGTTTATCCCCCGAGGAACGCAAAAGCCAAGGTTTGATCCTCGATGAACCCATTTACAAGAACGTCACCCTATCCACGTTTGAACGTTTTTCACGCACTGGATTGTTAGACGAGGCTGCAGAACGTCGTGCGGCCAGCGAACAAATCGAGGCGCTAGAGCTACGCCCTGCAGACCCGCAGCGACCGGCGCGCACACTTTCCGGTGGCAACCAGCAAAAAATCTTATTGGCCCGTTGGTTAGTTCATGGCACAAAAGTGCTACTGCTCGATGAGCCAACTCGTGGTGTGGACGTCGGTGCACGTGCAGAAATCTACACTCTCATCCGACGCTTGGCCGATGCAGGAACAGCCATCATCATCATTTCCAGCGAGACTGAAGAAGTCCTCGGCCTCTCCGACAATGTCTTGGTTATAGACAACGGACAGGTTCTCGCACAAAAAACAGCAACTGAAATCGACGAGCACGGTGTGCTCGACCTCGTCATGAAGGGAAGTGCCGCGTGAGCAAGCAGAAGATCGAGGTTGCTGAGCAACCCACCGCTGCGTCTACTCAGAAGCAAGCAGAGAACTCCGGCACTTCACACCGTTCAGGTGGCCTAGTGCAGAACTTGATGCACGGACCGGCTGGCAGGAGCTTAGGCTTGGTGGTTGCCTTGGTAGTGCTGGTCCTCATCGGCCTGATTACCAGCGGTGATCGTTTCACTTCATCAGAAAACATGTTGGTGATCTTGCGGCACGCATCAATCATTGGTGTGCTGAGCATTGGTGTCACGTTTGTCATTACCGCGGGAGGCATTGACCTTTCGGTTGGTTCGGTACTGGGCCTGACCTCCGTGGTTGGTAGCCTCACCGCGGTGCAGGCTGCAGCTTCGGATTCCACCTGGCTCATCATGGTTGTGGTGTCGTTACTTGTTGGCGCTATTGCGGGACTAATCAACGGTGTCATCATTGCCTACGGCAATGTGGTGGCCTTTATCGCCACGTTGGCGACCTTGGTTGCTGCTCGTGGTCTGGCAGAAATCATTTCCGAACGCCGCACCTTGCTGGTGACCAATACGGACTTCACCAAATTCATGCGCGCGGACTTCCTCGGAGTTCCCGTACTCGTGTGGATCTTCGCCTTGGTGGCTGCCGCAGGGTGGTTCTTGCTCAACCGAACCACCTTTGGACGACGCACCGTAGCCATCGGTGGCAACCTCGAAGCATCGCGTCTTGCCGGTATCAAGGTCAAGCGCCACATCGTTTCGCTCTATGTCTTAGTTGGTGTTGCTGCAGGTATCGCCGGGCTGATGATGATGGGCCGCACTACCTCGGGTACCTCAACCCACGGTTACCTCTACGAGCTGGACGCCATTGCCGCCGTAGTTGTTGGTGGAACCCTTCTGGTGGGTGGTCGAGGCACCATCATGGGTACCGTATTTGGTGTCCTGATCTTCAGTACGCTGACAAACGTGTTCACCCAGAACAACATGGACACCTCGGTTCAGGCCTTGGCCAAGGGAGCGATCATCGTCTTGGCAGTTCTACTGCAGCAGCGTTTCGCTTCCGGCAAGGTCCGTAAAGCCAAGAAGCTACCGCTCAAGGTATAGTTCCAACCTGGCTTCCAACAATCCACGCGGAATATCCGATCACGCCATCGGGGCTGGCCCTTGATCAACGGCCGAGGATCTTGGAGGACTGCAAATACACCCACCGACAAATGCGCGACGTCTTGAATCAGCCAGCGTATGCGTCGGTGGGTGGTGCGCCTTTTAATGTCGAGTCCAAAAATCGTTCCTGGGTGCGCCGTGCACGGAAGTGCGTGCCCTAGTTGGCCCGTTGTGGATTAAGCGCAGCTTCACTCGGCCAGTTCTCCGTCTACCGCTGAAGTCCTGAAACCGTCGTTGTCATAGACCCATACATGGACACATCCCTGCCCAATTAGCGGACCTAACGTCCTGGTGCCACGGCTCGGTTTGCGGCAAGCCGCGCTAGCCATGCAATTGTCTTGGACGCGCCTGCAGCCGGTGGATCACTCGTGGGTTGTAGTTCAGCAAACACTTACGGCGACACTTTTGGATGACTTCGAGGTGTTTCGTCGATTTTCGTGGTCTAATGAGTCGATGAATGACATAAGTAATTTCAGTGGCCTCAGCGGTTCAGGCGCAAGTGAACTTTTTCAGATCCTTCGCGACGGGCGCCCACGCACTCGTACTGAACTCGCAGACATTATGGGGCTGGCTCGTTCAACAGTCACCCTGCGCATCGAAGCCCTCATGGAGCTCGGACTCGTGGGTTACGTGGATGATGCCATTTCCACGGGCGGACGCCCCTCTACGCGCATTGCACTGAAGGCCGGAAGCAAGGTTGTTCTGGGGATTGATATCGGCGCTTCCCACGTCCGGGTGGCATTAACTGATCTACTCGGGCACAGGCTCAAAGAAGATGGTCAAAGCATTGAGGTTTCTAAGGGCCCGGAAATTGTGCTTGAAACCGCGGTAAAGATGGGTAAGAAACTCCTCAAAGACACCAAGCACTCCCCCGACGATCTGCTGTCCGTCGGCGTGGGCGTCCCAGGTCCAGTTGAATATCGCACCGGACGGCCATTCAACCCACCGATCATGCCTGGTTGGAACGGTTTTGACGTACCCGGCTTACTTAAAGATCACTTCCACGTCCCAGTTCTCGTAGACAATGACGTGAACATCATGGCACTGGGCGAACGCAATGCCTCGTGGCCAGATGTAGATAACATGCTCTTCGTCAAGATCGCCACCGGTATTGGCTCCGGAATAATATCCAGCGGCAGACTCCAACGTGGTGCAGACGGTGTTGCTGGCGATATCGGACATATTCGCGTACACAACGGCACCGGCATCCCTTGTCATTGCGGAAATCTAGACTGCCTCGAAGCCGTTGCCTCCGGCCCTGCTGTGGCAAAGAAGTTGCGTGCACTCGGTCATGACGCCAACACCAGCGACGATGTCATTGCACTGGTCAGCTCTGGCAACGCCGAGGCCGTACACGCCGTACGACAAGCTGGACGCGACGTTGGTGAGGTTCTCTCCGCTTGCGTGAGCCTGATCAACCCGTCAGTTATTGTCATCGGTGGCTCGATGACCCTTACCGGAGAACACTTTATTGCTGGCATCCGAGAAGTGGTCTATTCACGCGCAATCCCGGTGGCCACCCAGCATTTGCGTATTGTGCAGTCAGGACCCGGGCTCGATGCCGGAGTGCTCGGTGCCTGCATGCTCGCCATTCACCATGCCATGTCGCCAAAACATATTGATGCGCTCGTCAACGGACTTAAGTCCGACTAGATCAACAACCTTTCGTCGAATTTCGACAACTTTTGCTTGACAGGCGACAGAGATCAAAAATAGTGTTAGCTCCGTCACATGATTTATGCGCTGGTGCTTGTCGCATCTAGCGTTTACGGAACGCTAGAAAGGCGTCACTATGTGCTTCGGATTTAATGCTCCCGCCGCCCTCAAACGCTCACTGGAGCAAAAGGAGGTGGGCCGCCGCGGATTCCTCACTGGAGCCGCTGCTCTAGGCGCCACCATCGGTCTGGCCGGAATGGGGGTAGCCCCAGCAATTGCGGCACCGACCGGGCGCCGCCCAGTACCACCGGGACTGATCAGCATCCAGATGTACACCCTTCGTTCAATCATGAATGGTGAAGGCGTTGACCAGACGCTGGCAGCACTAGCCGACTACGGATACACCAAAATTGAGCTAGCTGGGTTCTATGGACGTACCGCCGAGCAATTGCGCGGCACCCTCGACTCGCTAGGCATCACGCCCTCCTCCAGCCACAGCGGCATGAGCGCTTCGCCAGCCGCACTGGAAACGAAGCTCGCCGATGCACTCACGTTGGGACAGAGCTACATCAACGTCCCATATCTGGTTTCCAGCAATGGAGATGACTGGCGCCGCTGGGCCGACCAAATGAATGAGGAAGCAGCTGCCGCTGCAGCTGTCGGTCTGAAATACGGATATCACAACCACGCCCACGAATTCACCACCGACCTTGGTGGCGGGCTGACCCCATGGGATGTCTTCACTAGCCGTCTGGATCCAAGTCTGGTGCACCTGGAAGTTGATCTGTACTGGGCAGTGACCGGTGGTGTCGGAGTGGGAGCGAAGGATCCTATCCAGTTTGCCATCGACACGATTGCGCAGGCTCCGCAAGAGACGTTGCAGTACCACGTCAAAGACCGCGATCTCTCCGGTGACTTTGCGGACCTAGGCACGGGAGCCATCGACTTCTCGCGTATCTTCTCCGCACACCGGCCGAAGGAATTTGTTGTGGAGAACGACAGCCCTGATGTCACTCCGCTGCAGACTGCGGAGGTTGGTTTCAATTATCTGCGCAAGCTGCGTTTCTAGAAGCTAAACGTTTGGCCAGGCACTTATGTGCCTGGCCAAATTCTTTTCAAACTAAAAGCTACTTGCTAACTTTCTCGGCTTCGCGCCATAGTCCAATCGCGGTGCGCATGGAGGTTCGAGCCCGACCTTTATCGCCACAGGCTTCGTAGGCCAGGGCCAAACGGTACCAAGATTTCCAGGACTCTGGGTTCTCTTCAACGTCACGCTGATGATTGGGGAAATCTTCGTCTGCAGCGGAACGAATAATACGGCCCGACGGCTTTCGGGGCAGGTCCTTAGGCAGTTCGCCCGAGGCGGCCAAGGATTTACCCATCTTCTCGGTACGTAGCCCAAAGAGGATTTCACGAATCAGGATCCAAACGCAGAGCGCAGGAATGACTAAGATCGCCACACCCATGAGCTGAGCAATCAATACGCCTGAGCCCATAAAGCGGAAGGCCTGAGTGAAGGTCATGCCGATGTACAAGGCAAAGAGCAGGAGTATCCCGCCGACCCAAAGCTTGGTTTTCACTGTCCGAGCTCCAAATATCCGTCTAGGCCATAGGTCAGTCCTGGGCGCGACTCTACGGTTCGCAGTCCCAACAAGACCCCTGGCATGAACGAAGCACGGTCAAAGGAATCGTGACGCAAAGTCAGCTGTTCTCCTTGGCCGCCAAGAAGTACTTCCTGATGTGCCACCAGCCCACGCAGTCGAACCGAATGTACATGGATGCCGTCCACTACCGAGCCGCGAGCGCCATCAAGCTGAGTTTCGGTGGCATCGGGGCTGGCTGGAACTCCGGCAGCTTCACGTGACTTCGCCACGAGTTCGGCAGTACGCACTGCTGTTCCGCTGGGAGCATCAACCTTGTTCGGGTGATGCAATTCAATAATTTCTACAGATTCAAAGTACTTTGCTGCGGTGGCAGCGAAGGCGCTGGCCAGCACCGATCCCAGAGCGAAGTTTGGTGCGATCAACACACCGGTCTGCGGACTCTTGTCCAGTAGCGCTTCAAGCTCAGCCCGGCGTTCGTCATCCCACCCGGTGGTTCCGACCACTGCGTGCAGGTGATTCGCCACCGCGAAGCGAACGTTGGCTTCGGTAGCATCCGGAACCGACAGATCAACCACGTGGGTTGCTCCCGCCTCAAGAATCTGAGCGAGGTCATCGCCTCGACCTAAACTGGCTACTAATTCCATGTCGGCAGCTTCGTTAACGGCCTTGACCGCTTCGGCTCCCATTCGTCCGGCCGCACCGAGCACGGCTACCTTGATCTGTGCACTCATGAGCTTAAACCTATCGTTTTCGTCGGCTCCCTCTAGCCAACAATGACGTGCCCGCCTCACCATTCCGTAATGCCGGTGATCATTGAACATCCAAATAATTTGAATCGGTGGCTGCTCTACGGCCAGTCCAGCTTGTTTTGCCCCGCAACTCGGGGAAAAATAAGCTTCAGGAACCTCCGAACAGTGAGCAGGGCTATGGGTCAGAAAATGGGACGTTTAAGTCTAGGCATCAGTGTCATACTGGTTGCCACCTTCGCTGTGACATCGTGCGGGTCAGATACCGAACCGATTTCGCTGTCCGATCAAGAACTCGCCGACGTAGTCAACGTAGTTCAAGAGCAGGGAACCGTCATTGATGGCGCATCCTGTCAGGTCGAAATTTTCCGCATTGAAGCTTCCACCACTTATGGCTGGGCCACCTGTGCACCGGCCGAAGAGAGCGATCCTCAAGCAGTCGCCCAGGCAGATGCCTTCCCATTCCGCATCGATGGTGACAAGCTACGTCGCCCCGATGAAGGCGGTAACTATGCGAAGGACGTAGAGAAGCTTTTCCCTGAAGATCTACGTTCGGCCATCACCCAGCACGCCACGGGGGCCACCGGATAGGTTTTGCGGCAGTTGATGAAGTAAACGGTGGGTGAGCAATCCTGCTGTTGTTTAAAGGTTTGTGAGCGCACATCTAGCGCCATGAAAGGCCACGTGCGTCACGAATATTTTGGGCAGTTGCCCTCTACCCTCAATACCCGTCTGTCCGTTCGGGTTGCCGGAACCGGACCGGACGTAGTTCTCATTCATGGGTTGGGAGCTTCCAGCAGATACTTCACTCCCCTAGCAAATATCCTTGCGAGGAAATATCGGGTCATCGTTCCGGAGCTACCGGGTCACGGCAAGAATTTAGATGACGGCCGTCCGGTAACTGTAGCCCGGTTTGCCCACGAAGTTGCCCTGGCCCTTCGTGAGCTGAAAGTTGAAAAGGCAATCGTTCTCGGCCATTCAATGGGCGCCCAAGTCTCCATCGAACTTGCGCGAACCTGGCCTACATTGGTCAAGCACCTGCTTGTCGCAGCCCCCTCGGTTTACGACCGGGAAGCCACGCTGTTCCGGCAAGCACGCCGACTGATCCAAGACTTTCCTCACGAGCTGAACTCGGTCAAAGCCATCTTGCTAGTTGACTATCTTCGCTGTGGCATTCCGTGGTGGGCCAAGAGTTGCGAGCAGATGTTGGGTTACTCCACCATTAATCTGCTCAAGACCGTCACCTGTCCGATCGATGTTCTCTGCGGTACTCGAGATCCATTATCTCCGCCAGAATTTGGTGTACGTCTGATCGCCGGAATTGAACGCGCCAAGCTGACCATCATGAAACAAGGCGCCCACGGTTTCAATTTTTCTCATGCGCCCGAGATAGCCAGGATTATTGACGCTGCCAATTAGCTAGCTAACGGCCTGAAGCAAGAAAAACCGCGGTATCCCTGCTCTTAGCTGGGATACCGCGGTTTTTCATAGGACCTATAGACCCAGAGCGGCCTCGTCTTCGAACGGACCGACAACGGTGATGACTCGGTCCTTGGCGGCCAGTTCCTGAGCGAGCTCTTGAACTTGCTTGGCGGACACCGCGTTCACCTTGTCCAAGGCTTCATCGATGTCTTGGAATTCGCCGGTAACCATCTCTGCGCGTGCAAGACGCGACATACGGCTTCCCGGATCCTCCAGAGCCAGTACAGTGCCGCCAGCAAGCTGACCCTTAGCTTGGGTTAGCTCGGCTTCAGTGATTCCCTCGCTGGCCAACCGATCCAATTCAGCACCGAGCAACGTGATGACTTCGCCAGCCTTAGCCGGTGCGCATCCGGCATACATGCCGAAGTAACCTGCATCTGTGTAAGCGGCCGAGAAGGAATAGGTTGAGTACACCAGTCCACGCTTTTCGCGGATTTCCTGGAACAAACGTGAGCTCATTCCCCCGCCCAGCACGGCGTTGAGGACGGCCAAAACCTGACGGCGCTCGTCATGCCCGGTGATGCCAGCGCAGCCCATGATGATATTGGCCTGTTCCACTGGACGGTTGACGACTTCAATGCCAGCCCTTGAGGTGATCTGCGCCGGTTGCGCCGCACGTCGCGGTTCAGGCACGGCCAGCGGATCTAGATCCCAGCCAGCTTCACCCAGGGCTTCAAGCACCATGGTGCACAACGTGTCATGCTCTAGCGAGCCAGCGGCGGTAATGATCAGTTCGCTCGAACGATAATGGGCGCGGTAGTGCTCCATCACTGCTTCACGGCTGATGTTGTTGATTTCTTCTGGGGTGCCACCAATCGGGCGACCCAGTGGGTGCTCCCCAAGACTCGGGCAACAAAACGTTCGTGGGCTACGTCTGTCGCATCATCAGCGTCCATCGCCAATTCCTCGATGATGACGCCGCGTTCCTGCTCCAGCTCTTGTGGGTCAATGACTGCCGAGGTGACCATGTCTGCGATGACATCTAGTGCCATCGGCAGATCGGTATCGAGTACCCGTGCGTAGTAGCAGGTCGATTCCTTGGCGGTTGCGGCATTTGATTCGCCGCCCACAGCATCAAATGACTGCGCGATCTCCAGAGCGGAACGCTTTTTGTTCCCTTGAACAACAGGTGCTCTAGGAAGTGGGTTGACCCGTAGTGGCCAGCCTCTTCATCGCGTGAGCCCACTGGAACCCAGAAGCCTACGGTAGTTGAGCGTTGTCCGGGCATGGCTTCAGTAAGTACGCGAACGCCGCCAGGCAAGATACTGCGCCGGACTTCAGAGCCGCCCTCTCCGCGGTGGACCAAGGTAGGGTCCGCCGGGTCTGTCGGAGAGAACTGATTTGTCTCCACCGAATGCAACGGCAATGGAATCATGGCCACGAATATACGTCCTTAAATCTTCAGAAATAAGCCTGTTCAGGGCTTGGAACTTTGCTCTCATTCTCCCACAGAACGGTGGGGCGCAAGCAACCGCCAAGCAGTGCACTTGCCGGTGAAACGTCAGCTATCGGCACGAATTTCAGCTACGCTTCAGCGCGATTCTTGCGATCCATAACTCGGCCAGATCTTTACTCGATTTCAGGTTTCTGCCGGTCAGCTGTTCGATTCGCCCGATTCGGTAGCTCAAGGTCTGGCGGTGGATCCCCAACTTCGCTGAGGTTTCAATCCAGTTTCGGTTTTCATCGAGGTAAGCGCAGAGCGTATCGATCAGGCTCTGTTCAGAGGAACCGGCCTGACGTAGCGGCCCCAAGACGCGTTCCACAATTTCTTTGGCTTGGCTTTCGGACTTCGGAGCTAAGGAAAAACTGACTTCGTCATAACGCACAATTCCGGTTTTCGGGCCGTCCGACGATTCGTAGGCTACCTGTGCTCGAAGTAGCCCATCTTTGACCCCACCAAGGTTGGTGATGGTCGGCGAGATGCCAATTCCAATGCCATGGTATTCGCTCAAACTTTGAAGCACCGGCAAGTCCGCAGAGCGTACGAGTGACGCGTAGTAACCATTTTGTATATGACTGGCGTGGGCGATACCGGCCAAGCTCAAGGATGAAAAGACCAGCTCTTCATTGTTCGTGGAGGTAATGGCCACCATGAGGTCTTGAACTGGTTGTCCAAGTTGGGTGGCATCGCGTACCAAACGGTCTTGCGGAGTACTGCTCTCCAGCGAGTCAGGGAGCAAGTGTCGGCGCTGATGCGCCAATCCAAGGGCGGTATGAGTCCGGCGATTAACTTCCCCGGCGATGACCTGACTTAGATGGGTCATGGTGAAAGAATCCAGCATAGAGCCAGGGCTTTCTTCCACAAGTAACACCGTGGAGCGTTGCGTCGGAAGGCTCCACACCGAAAGTTCTCCCCGCGCAATGAACCCATGCGGTTGATCATCCCTTGCCCATAAGGCAAGACCTCAGATGCCAACTTCTTGATCTCTGAACTATCTACGGTGAGCGATCCAGGAAGTACATCAACACCGGTAGCTACATCCACTGCCGTCATGGCAACCTTGAAGACACTCTCCAGTTGTTGCGCAAAGCCAGAAGGGTGTTCGTACTCGCCCAGGGCTGCCCGATACAAATGGTTCAGCGTCATCAGCTGCTGCGCTTGGTTACTCTTGTTGGCTGCCGCGACCATGCGCACGATGCTGGCAAACGGAACTGCACGTTTCATCAACATCACCGGAAGCCCGAGATGGTTCGCCGTCTCTAGTGCTTCGGGATGCAGCTGTGGTGCTAGGTCGTTATCCTCGACCACCACTCCGCAAAGGCCAGCGCGTTCCAGACGGCGGATGAACTCAACTTGTTCCTGCGCATCATTGGGTACACAGTGACCGATGGTCATCAACAGTTCGTTCTGTCCCAGCCAACGGTAGGGGTCTGGCAATTCGCAGCTATGGGCCCAGAGGATTTCTCGATTGATCCCCTCGGATCCTGCGATCAGCCGGCATCCGGTGGCTTCCATAGCGAGTAGGTCAGAAATGATCATCTGAGCCTGCCGCCTCTGCCGGGGCGCAGAGCTGCGCAATCTTTCTCAACTGAAGCCATGCCTTCAACCGTACCTTTGCCCCTCAGCAAAAGTAGACAAAATTCCTGTGCAGTTCTTCACCCGAACTATCTGCGGATACAACAAAGCCCGTCGGATCAATTAATCCAACGGGCTTTGTGGTGGTTCTAGCCTGTGGAGGTTTTAGACTGTGATGCTTAGAGCCCGGCGTACAGGTTTTCCTGTAGCTTCCGGCGGAAGATCCACAGTACGATACCGACAATCACGCCGGCACCAATGATGCAGATGAAGTACGAGTAATCGCTGATGACGGTGTAGAGCTGGCCGAAGAGTCCGGAGAAAGCCGAGCCTAGGGACAGGGTCAAGAAGTTCAATCCGACCATTTGTGAACGGAAGCGCTCAGGACCGATACGGGTAGCCAGTGAAAGGCTTATCGGTCCAACGAAGACTTCCGAAGCACCGGCAGCCATCATGACAAGCACGATGAGCAACAGCGGGATCAATGCGCCTTCATACATCTTGAGCACAAGGAGCATGATGATGTACGCGCAACCCATGTGGAACATGCCAACCGCAAACTTGGACGGTGCACCCGGACCGCTGTTTCCCGATTTGTCCCAGAAGTAGGTGACAAATGGGGTAATCAGCACTGCAGCGAACTGCGCAAGCATGGTGATCCAAGCAACCGGAACGCTCCACCCGGCAATGACGAGGTCAACGCGTTCGGAAATCAGGATTGCAATGGTGGTTGATTGCTGGAACAGCAGGCCAAAGAAGAGGCCACCAGCCAGGAACAACGGAAGGTAGGCGCTCACACGACGCTTCTCGTCCTTGGTGACTTCCTTGCTGCCAAGCATCATGATGAAGTACCACGCGGCGCTAGCCAGAATCAGCACAGTGGTGATGGCAGACAGCGATGAGGCAGGGAGCAATCCCGAAGACAAGATGACGATAATGGCCAACAAGACCACCACGGCAATGATGCTCAGACGCACCAGCTTGGACTTTTCGATGGGGCGTTCAACAACACCAGACTTCGCTGGAAGCTTGGCCATGGACGCCATATATACGCCCAACGAAACCAACATACCGATTGCTGCCAAGCCGAAGCCTACGTGGAATCCCCACTCGTTCTGGGCGAAGCCCGAAGCCAGTGGTCCGGTGACGGCACCCATGTTGATGGCCAGGTAGAAGTAGGCAAATCCTACGTCTCGACGACCTTCATCTTGGCCTTCAACGGCGAGTCCAACGATGTTAGTGATGTTGGTTTTCAGTGCGCCGGTACCCAAGATGATCAAGCCCAGGCCAATAGCCAAGCCGGTCATTCCTGAGATGAAGGCCAATGCGACGTGACCGGCGGCGATGATGATGCCACCGATGAATACCATCCACTTTGGGCTGATGACTCGTTCGCCCATCCACGAACCGAGCAGCTGAGCCAAGTAGACCGAACCACCGTAGGCGCCAACGATGCCCGATGCGGACGCCGCGTCAATTCCTAGGCCGCCTTCGGAGGCGGTGTACAGAAGGTAGAAGGTCAGGATGCCGTTGAGACCGTAGAACGAAAAACGTTCCCAGAATTCGGTAAAGGCTAGCGTGCCTACGCCGCGTGGTACGCGTGGCTTATCGCTACTATCTGCCGTCGCCGAGGCGGCCTCGGCTTGTTCTAATCTCGGATCTTGCTCGTCGAGTTCAGTGTTTGGCATTGTGGTCGGTCTCCGCTTTCCAAAAATGTGAAGATCAGCCTTGGCCCATAGGCACCGCGAAAAGCTCGCAGAAGCGTACTGCTCTACGAACGCGACATTGCGACTTTCCGTGTTTCTCAAAGCTCATTTGTTACCCGACTCACTCTAGAGTCTTGAAGGTGCCCCAACCCTCATACAGATCAACAAAAGCTTGGGCAACAACTATCCAATGAAACAAGAGGTGCGTCACAAGCATTTTGGTGAGTGCCGAAAATTCGGTCTTTTTCAGGGTTCGCTCAGAGATGCGAGGGCGAGCGAAAACCGAGTCACTAAGTGCCACGGTTCACATTAAATTTTGGCCAGAAGGGCCAAGATCCCCGAGATAACTTCAGATTTGCTCAAAACAGGAACAGGCCATGCCGGGCCGCCCCTGTTCTCTACAGGTTCAACCCGCGCGCGGCTTGGCGCAAAACTAGTTTGTTTAGGACTCGTCGAGGTATCCACGCTTTGCAGCGTCATCACATACTGGCGTCTTGTGTTCCGGGTCAATCGAAGAACAAGCTAGGTAGGCAGAGTTCGCCGCTTCTTCAACACTCAACTCTTCGTAACCCACGGAGCCCGGATTGTACGAAACTGCGGTGCTCCATTCGTCCAAGTCCTTGCATGCGTCTAAGCCCTTGGCTTCAGCCTCTTTGATCTTGGTTTCGGAGGCATCTTTATCTGACCAAGTCTTGTTCTGTGCCGAGATGGCATCTTGGCATCCCTGAGAGATGGTGGCCGTTCTGGCCGAATCTAGATCCGCGCATCCGCTGGTTGAGCAAATAATGAAGGCTACTACGGCAGCTGAGGAAAGAACTTTGCGCATATCAACCATGCTACCCAAAGCACCTAGGGTTTGGCTGAGACGGTGCGCCCCATTGATTTATTCGTGGCCTGCAAAACGCAAAAGATCTCGTGCTTCTCCGTAGAAGAAGCACGAGATCCCGAGAAAATTAGCGAGCTATTTATGCAAGCTTGGAACGCTTGAAGGCATCAAGGCTAATTCCTTGTTCCAGAATTACCTTGGCCCATTCGCGTGCCGAGTGCAGCGAGTGGTCGCGGTAGTTACCGCAGCTCTTTGCTTCGGTGCCTGGAACATCGTCCCAGGTGATCTTCTCTGCAATGTCTTCCAACGAGCTTTTGACCGCTGCAGCGACCTCTGCTGGCTCGGGCTCGCCCCACAAGATCATGTGGAAGCCGGTACGGCAGCCGAATGGGGAGAAATCAATAAGGCCATCAATGCGGGTGCGCAGTAGTCCGGCCATGGTGTGCTCAATCGTGTGCAGACCAGCGGTAGGAATCTCACCGTGGTTTGGTTGCACAAAGCGGATGTCGTAATTGGTGATTGCATCGCCCTTAGGCCCGCGCTCAACTCCAATTTTTCGCACGTAGGGCGCTTTGACCTTGGTGTGATCCAAGGCAAAGCTTTCAACTTCAGCAAGTTCAATATCACTCATGAATAAAGTGTATCCGTTGTGCCCACCGAGAATCGATGCCTGTTAATGAGTCGTAACCGGTAGACTTCTTAGGACGTTCGGGTGCAGTAATCTACCCGAGCTGACTTCATTTAGAGGGGAAATTCATGTCGGATCAGAAGTCCTTGCTCGTCTTTGCGCATCAAGACGAAGCAGTAGCCTTTGCAGATGTAGAACACCTGATTTCAGGCGTCGGCAAGGTCAATGCATCGGTTGCTCTGGCAGGCGCCCTTGCTGACGGAAATATCAAGAATGTCATCGTTCTGGGTACCGCTGGTGTTGTGGGACATGCAGGCGAAGACCGTCCAAGCCTTGAGACCATCTACCAGGTCACGAAACTCATCCAGCATGATTTCCCATTGCCTTCGGCGGACGTAGATCCCACCGGCGAGATCCTTCTGCCCGACTTCCAAGCCGTGATGGCTACTGGTGACGTGTTTGTATCAAATGATGAGCAGCGCGTTCACATCAAGGAGCTCGGTGCTTCCTTGGTGGACATGGAAGGCTACGCCTACGCCAGCATCTGCCAGCGCTTTGATATTCCGCTGCAGATCTTCAAAATTCCATCTGACTACGCTGATGACTCGGCATCCATTGATGAGTGGGACGAGATCGCTAAGCAGAAGAGCGTTGCACTACGCGAGTTCTACGACAAGAACTTGGTCTAAGCACTAAGTTCTCTGAACCGCACCGGATCTTTGAACCACATGGTTTTTAGCTCCGGTGCGTTTTGTGTTTTTGCTGAATAGCACAAGCCAAGAAATCCCAGCGGCGCTGCAGTGGGTATAAAAAACCTCGGTCCCCCACCAAGTGGAGAACCGAGGTTTTTTGATGGAGTCTAGAAACTACTCTGCAGCAGCTTCTTCGTCCTCTTCAACAACTGGAGCCAGCGACAACTTGCCACGGTCATCAATCTTGGTGATCTCAACCTGTAGCTTCTGGCCAACGCCGACAACGTCTTCGACGTCCTCAACACGCTTGCCATCGTTGATCTTGCGCAGCTCGGAGATGTGCAGCAGACCGTCCTTGCCAGGAGTCAATGAAACGAACGCACCGAAGGTGGTCAGCTTCACGACGGTACCCAGGTAACGCTCGCCAACCTCAGGAACCTGAGGGTTAGCAATAGCGTTAATGGCCGAGCGGGCAGCTTCAGCGGCTTCGCCACCGGTTGCGCCGATCAGCACGGTGCCATCATCTTCAATCGAGATGTCAGCGCCGGTGTCTTCCTGGATCTGGTTGATCATCTTGCCCTTAGGGCCGATGACTTCACCGATCTTATCCACTGGAATCTTCACGGAGATGATTCGTGGAGCGTTGACGTTCAGCTCATCTGGAGTATCGATGGCCTGGTTCAGCACGTTCAGGATGTGCAGGCGAGCTTCACGAGCCTGGGTCAGCGCAGCGGCCAGAACCGAAGCTGGAATACCATCCAACTTGGTGTCCAACTGGATTGCGGTAACAAACTCAGAAGTACCGGCAACCTTGAAGTCCATGTCACCCATGGCATCTTCGGCACCGAGGATATCGGTCAGGGCAGCGTAACGGGTTTCGCCGTTGACGGTGTCCGAAACCAGACCCATAGCGATACCGGCGACTGGTGCCTTCAGTGGCACACCAGCGTTCAGCAGCGACAGGGTCGAAGCGCAAACCGAGCCCATGGAGGTCGAGCCGTTGGAGCCCAGTGCCTCAGAGACCTGACGGATTGCGTATGGGAATTCCTCACGGCTTGGCAACACTGGAACCAGTGCGCGCTCTGCCAGTGCACCGTGGCCGATTTCGCGGCGCTTTGGTGAACCAACACGGCCGGTTTCACCGGTCGAGTATGGAGGGAAGTTGTAGTTGTGCATGTAACGCTTGGACTTCACTGGGGACAGCGAGTCAATCTGCTGTTCCATCTTCAGCATGTTCAAGGTGGTTACGCCCATGATCTGGGTTTCGCCACGCTCGAAGATTGCCGAACCGTGAACGCGAGGCAGAACCTCAACCTCGGCGGAGAGCTGACGGATGTCAGCCAATCCACGTCCGTCGATACGGATCTGATCGGTCAAGATGCGCTGGCGCACGATGTGCTTGGTGACTGCGCCGAAGGCCTTGGAGATCTCGCCCTCACGGCCAGCGAAGGTGTTGCCTTCACCGGTCAGAGATGCAAGAACTTCGTCCTTGTAAGCGCTAGTAGCGTTGTCGCGCTCCTGCTTGTCAGCGATGGTGTAGATTTCAGCCAAGCGGGTCGAAGCAGCAGCTTCAACAGCAGCGAAAGCATCTTCTTCGTAATCGCGGAAGACTGGGAACTCAACGGTTTCCTTGGCAGCGCGAGCAGCCAGATCAGCCTGAGCGTCGCACAGAACCTTGATGAATGGCTTTGCAGCCTCAAGACCTTCTGCAACAACCTCTTCGGTTGGAGCCTGAGCGCCGCGTTCCTTGATCAGTTCCCAAGAGTTGTCGGTAGCTTCAGCTTCCACCATCATGATGGCAACGTCGTCGCCTGCAACACGGCCGGCAACGACCATGTTGAAGACAGCGTTCTTCAGCTCGGAGTGGCGTGGGAAAGCAACCCACTGTGCGCCGTTTCCGTCGTCAACCAGTGCAACGCGAACGCCACCGATTGGGCCGGAGAATGGCAGACCCGAAAGCTGAGTGGACATCGAGGAAGCGTTGATTGCTACAACGTCGTACAGCTCATCTGGATCGATGGACAGGACGGTAACAACAACCTGAACCTCGTTGCGCAGACCCTTGACGAAAGCTGGGCGCAGTGGGCGGTCCATCAGACGGCAAGCCAAGATGGCTTCGGTCGATGGGCGGCCTTCGCGGCGGAAGAAGCTACCTGGGATACGACCGGCAGCGTACATACGCTCTTCAACGTCCACGGTCAGTGGGAAGAAGTCGAAGCCTTCGCGTGGGTGCTTGCCGGCGGTGGTTGCCGAAAGCAATGCGGTTTCATCATCGATGTAAACCATTGCCGAACCTGCAGCTTGCTTAGCAAGGCGGCCGGTCTCGAAGCGAATGGTGCGGGTGCCGTAGCGACCGTTGTCGATCTGTGCTTCGGCGAATTGGATTTCTGGACCCTCCATTAAGGGGGTTCTCCTTTCGTTCGCTCCCAGCTAGGTGGATAAGCGAACCGTGTGGCCCTACCCAGATCTGGTCTTCGATCGAGACTCGCGCTAGCGTGCGATAAGCACTTGAGCGAAAGCCACTACCGAGGACCGCGAAGCTGGCGGTCGGGACCAACGGTTGGTCAGCCCTGGGAGTTATTTTCATTCGGGGTCTGCATAGAACATGCTGACCCAAGTACTAGCCTACCGGGAATTGGCCAAAGCTGCAGATCTCGACTGGCCAGCCCAAACTGAGAACATCATCATGATCCGCTTAGCTACTGCGCGCAGACTTCTCTTCTGGCGCGCAAGCCCAACTGGAAAGCATCTTTAGACTCTCTTCGCTCACAGATCCTGGCTCAGCAACATAAATGCTCATTTCGTGGGCAGCACGCGGTAGCTGGGCGATGCCGAAGGAACGGTAGGCCAGATCCAAACGACCAACCACAGGATGTTGCAGCCGCTTGATGCCCTCATGGGTGAAGCGGATGTTGTGTGTGGCCCACAGTGTTCTAAAGTCGTCGCTGAGTGTGGATAGCTCGCCAATGAGATCTTGCAACGCCTTATCGTTGGGCTCGCGTCCGGCCTCGGCGCGAAGAAGTGCCGCGGTCGCAGCTGCGCCAGCTTCCCAATCAAGGAAGAACTCCTTGGCTGCTGGGTCCAAGAAATGGAACCTTGCAAAGTTAGCGTGTGCGTTGGCTTTGGTGGTGTCACTGTTAAGCATGGGCGCGTGCAAGGCCCGGCCCAAGCTGTTTGACGCCACAACATCTAATCGCCCGTTTCGGACGAAGGTCGCCGAGAGTGTGGCTGAGTCCATAAACCACTGCACCGAGGGCGAGATCGGATCAACCTTTTTACGCCTCGCGGGTTTACTTGCGCTCCCCGGGCGGTCTGAGCCAGCTCCAGCAAATAAATGCGCTCTTCTTCATTTAGCCGCAGTGCGGTGGCCACGGCGAGCAACACTTCTTCTGAGACGCCTGAAATGTTGCCCTTTTCTAGTCGGGCGTACCATTCGGGACTGACCCCGGCGAGCACTGCAACTTCTTCCCGGCGTAGCCCAGGGACCCGACGCCGCGTCCCCACAGCGAACCCAACTTCTTCGGGACGGATACGGGCGCGACGGCTGGTGAGGAAGTCTTTGATGTTGCTGCGCTGGTTTTTAGGGTCGGTCATATTTTAAAGGTAAGTCAGGATTGAAGTTTTTCGGGGGTACAACCAGTACCCCTATAAACGCAACCTTTCTCGCATAGCTCCAGTCACGGTGTAATGGATATGGAAAGATTCCTTCTTATAGAACAGGACGTTGATGAACGTAGACGATCGCCGCGTAGCGGTGCGATCTGATGCTACGACGAGGGGCAAGGCCAACCGGTCAATCCCGCTGGTCGTATATGTCTTGGCGGTAGGTACCTTTACGATGCTCACCACCGAGTTCATCGTGGCCGGCATCTTGACCCAGCTGGCGGACGAGCTTGAAATTAGCGTGGGACGAGCGGGACTACTGATCACCGTCTTTGCAGCGGGCATGGTCATTGGTGCACCACTGATGGCACTGCTGACCCTGCGACTGCCACAGCGTTTAACCTTGATCTTGTCCTTGGCAGTCTTTGCTGCTGGACATGTGGTTGTCGCTTTGGGATCAGATTTCACGCTGCTGATGGTGGCTCGTTTTGTTACTGCTCTGGCCACCGGAGCTTTCTGGTCCATCGCTGGAGTAGTTGCAGCTAAAAGTGCTGGCCCGGGCATGGCGTCTAGGGCGCTGGGAATTATCAATGCCGGTGGCATGCTGGCTACCGTACTCGGTGTTCCCTTGGGTGCCTTTGCATCCCAGTACTTCGGTTGGCGCGGATCATTCTGGGGCTTGGCTGTCCTGGCGGTCATCTCGGCGGTGCTGATAGCGCGTTTTGTTCCGCACAATATTTCCAAACATTCCCAGGTCTCAATTCCTCGTGAACTGGCGGGTCTGCGTTCACTGCGGTTGTGGCTGACCTTGGCCGCCTGCGCCACAACCACCGGTGGCGTGCTCTCGGCCTATTCCTATATTTCGCCGTTGCTCATCACCGGCACCGGCTTCAGCGAATCGGTCATACCTTTGGTGCTGATCGGTTTTGGTGTGGGATCGCTAATCGGTTCGTTGATTGGTGGCCGCTTAGGGGACGCGCATCCACACTTGATGACAGTCATTGCACCCGCCGTGTCCACACTGATTCTTGTTTCAGTGTCCCTGTTCTCCGGCCTGCAACTGCCCATGATTGTGTTGATCACCCTGCTCGGATTTTTTGGTTTGGGCGCCAACCCGATCCTTGCCTCCTTGGCCATCAAGTATGGGGATCGTTCACCAACGTTGGCATCCTCGCTCACCGTCGCGGGGTTTAACGTGGGAACCACCATCGCTTCGTGGCTCGGTGGCAAAGCCTTGGAAACTGAGCTTGGAACCACCGGTCCGGTAGTTGTTGGAGCGAGCATCGCCATGCTCACACTCATCCCCGTTATCAGCCTGGCCGTCATTGCCCGACGCAACGCTAATAATCAAAAGCTCGTTCCCGCTCACAGCTAGTGCACCGTTCCTGTGCATTGGCTAAAAATAGAACACTAATCTCGGCGAGATGGGATTATTTACGTATCCGGCATCGTTGATGCTTCTGGGTGCACCTTGTGCGCCTGTGAGCAGAGCACGGGAATCATACAAGATTCGATTGCCCTCATGCGTGAAAATCTGGACCCGCCAGTAACTGAATACCACCGTGCGCCGAACCGGTGCACGATGAGAAGTAAACAGATAGACAAAGGAAAAATCTCCTATGACAACTATGGCAAACGCATACGCTGCACCATCGGCCACTGAGGCACTTGTTCCACTTCAGATTGAGCGTCGGGCCGTGGGTCCAAAGGATGTTCTGATTGACATCAAGTTTGCAGGTATCTGCCACTCGGACATCCACACCGTCAAGGGTGATTGGGGACCACAATCCTACCCACTGGCTCCAGGCCACGAAATCGCTGGCCTCGTAGCCGAGGTCGGCTCCGAGGTCACCAAGCACAAGGTCGGCGACCGCGTTGGTGTTGGCTGCATGGTCAACTCCTGTGGCAAGTGCGAATACTGTGTTGCTGGCGAAGAGCAGTTCTGCACCGAGGGCTCGGTTGGCACCTACGGTGCTACCGACCGCGATGGCACCATCACCCAGGGTGGTTACACCACCAACGTGGTTGTCACCGAAGACTTCGTACTGAGCATCCCAGATTCCATCGAGCTTGATGTTGCCGCTCCCCTGCTTTGCGCCGGTATCACTACCTTCTCGCCACTTCACCACTGGGGCGCAGGCCCAGGCAAGAAGGTTGCAGTTGTCGGTTTGGGCGGCTTGGGCCACATGGCAGTAAAGATCGCCAGCGCCATGGGTGCCGACGTGACCGTACTGTCCCAGTCCTTGAAGAAGAAGGAAGATGGACTCAAGTTGGGCGCTAGCGACTACCGCGCCACCAGTGACAAGAGCACCTTCACTGAGCTTGAGAAGACCTTCGATTTGATCATCAACACGGTCAGCGCTTCGATCGACATCAGCTCCTACCTTCAGTTGCTGCGTGTTGACGGAACCATGGTCAACGTTGGTGCACCTGCTGAGCCACTTCCAGTGAACGCTTTCGCTTTGATCGGTGGACGTCGTTCGTTCGCCGGCTCCGCAATTGGCGGCATCAAGGAGACCCAGGAAATGCTGGACTTCTGTGGTGAGCACGGCATTGGTGCAGAGATCGAAGTTATCTCGGCCGATCAGATCAACGAAGCTTACGAGCGCGTCCTCAAGTCGGATGTTCGCTACCGCTTCGTGATTGACACCGCGACCATGGCCTAAAGCCACAAACGCACGCGGCGCCCGAAACATCAACTGATAAGTTGGTGGCTCGGGCGCCGTTTGTTTAACCAGTAATTCTTCTTCGGAAAGTTTCATCGTGACTGAACCAAATTTTGCAGAACACTCGTGGGACTACCTTGAACGCCGCAGTGTTCTGGTTATTACACTGAGCGGGCCAGCAAATGTGCGACTGATGGACCCTGAGAATTTTGCGGCCTATCAAGACGGCGAAAAGTACGACTTTCATGGCGGTCTTGCCCGCCGGGCACCCTTTCGAATTAAGGTTCCACATTCGGGTCCGTGGTATTTGGCCATTGACCTCAACGGTTTACCCGGGCGCGGGGTACGCCATGATGTCACTGTTCAGCCGCCGCAGAAACTCGAAGAGCGCAAAGCCTAAAGCACAGATCTCGGATGCATATTCCGTGAAGATCAGCCTGAAGCCGTTGTGGGATATAGGCATCAGACACGACAACAGCCGGCCCAGCACCCTAGGTGCTGAACCGGCCGTTGTTGTTGATGAATTACTTGCCGAACTTGCCGCTCTTCAGCTCGCGGTTGGCAGGAATATCTGCCCAGCCGCCAAGTCCATTGTCGCCATAGTTGTAGTCAACTGTTGCCGACGCACCCTTGATGTCCAACTTAACAGTTGGGCCCAAGGTGCCACCTCGGACGAAGTTGTCCTTGGTGCCAATGGTGTCGATGAAGGACTGAACCAGTCCGCCAGGCATGACGTAGTGCGAGTATGCCTGGAACTGGCCTGGGTGCTGGTTGTAGTCAGGAGCGAATGGGCTGCCTGCTGCAAAGTTCAGGTTTGAAGGGCTACCCAAAGCCAAGCCTGAACCGCGGTTCAGTGGCTGGTAATCGCTACGAATACCGTTACCTACGAAGCCGTAAACGCCTTCTGGTCCATCGATGCCAGCAGCAAAGGTGGAGCGGTGGCTAATCGTGAACAGGTAGTACTTGCCGTCCTGCATGTAAATCTGTGGACGCTCAGTCTGGTCGGTAACACAGTTAGCCGACAAGATTGGTGGCAGGAATTCCCACTCGGTGAGTTCCTTGTTCTTTGCACGAGCCAAACCAACGTTACCGATCTGGTAGGTTGCACCTGACTTGTTGACCTCTGCAACGGTTTCACCGTTGGTTTCGCCCTTGTTGTAGCCAAGGTCATCAGCATCGCACTTTGCTGCATCACGCTTCTGCGCGGTGTTGCCCTCGAAGACCATGAAGGTCTCGCCTGGGTGTGCTGGATCTTCAAAGGTGAACGGGTCACGGAAGTTGAAGAAGGAGTTCTGCTCAGCGGTCTGGTAGTACTTACCGTCTGCCTGGAGCAGTTCGGTGACCTTGTCGAAACCGGTGAACTTTACACCCTTTTTGTTTGCGTGAACGTGGCCGACGCTCAATGCGATACGTGGATCGTAAGGCTTGATGTCCTTGCCATCCTTATCGCGGTAGAAGGCAACGTCGGTGAAGAACAGCTTGATTTCGCCGTTCTTGTCTACACGAGCCGAGCCAGACCACTGGGTCTGGTGGCTGTAGGACTTATCCTCGAAGATCTTGCCGGTGACGCCTTCGTCAAAGACCTCGCCGCCGTAGGTCCAGCCGCCGTCTTTTGGACGCTCGTCAGCTGGGACGCCAGCTGGACGGTAGAAGTAGCCGATGCGCGCGTACTGGTGACGCTCATCGAAGCCCAAGTCGCGGTCAGCAACTAGCGAGAAGATGATCTCCTGGCCGCCAACGCTGTACTGGTTAGCGTCTGCGTCAGTCAGTGGCCAGGTATCCCAGACCCATACTTCTTCGTTGCTCATGTCAGGGAAATCCTGAGGAACGGTTGGCATGGTGTACTCGGTTGGCATCGAGTTTTCGCGGGAAGCAGCGTCTGGATCAGACATTGCCTTCAGCTGCTTAGCATCTGCACGGGTCCAACGCGACGTGAAATCATCGGTTGGGCTGTAAGCCTTTTGGGTGTGCTCAGTTGGCGCAGGGAAACCTGGTACCGGCTCGGTTGCGGCCACTGCTGGGGCCGAAACCAAAGTTGCACCGAGCGCTCCAATGCTCAGTACAGCAGCAAGAATGCCGCGTTTGGTGCGTTGCTTATTCACGATTGTTTGCCTTCGTTCGATACGGAATCGGACAATCGCTCGGGCTGCGACACACGCTCTCTCCACAGTCGAATCTAAGGATTCACATAGCTCCTGTCAATCGATTCAAAACGTTTTGGAAGCAGGATCACATTTTTTAGGATTCTTAACGAAATCTTCATCACATTCTTTGCAAAACGTTTTGGTTGTTCGTTAGCGTGGGTAACTGTCACTCGTAGCGACGCACGATCTCTCCCCAAATCTTTTGCGACGACACCCATCGTTGCTGCCCTTTACCGGCGTTTGAACTGACCTACTGGAAAGACCGATGACTCAGCCACAGACCAAGAACTCCAAGATTCTTATTGCTGCCGCAGCCGCCTGTGCACTGGTCCTCGTGGCTTTGCTGGCTTGGCAATTCCTACGCCCTGCACCACAATCACCAAAAACTGAGAGCGACAACAACGCTCAAGAAGCCGAACAGTTTCAACGGCCAGAATCTTGGTCGCAGTTCCGCCCAGCCAATCACCTAACGCCGAGCCAAAACTGGATGAACGATCCGCAACGCCCGTTCTTCCTAGACGGACTGTGGCACTTCTACTATCTCTATAACGCTGACTACCCGGACGGCAACGGTACCGAGTGGTATCACGTCACCTCCACTGACCTTGTTCATTGGAAAGATGAAGGCGTTGCCATTGAGAAATACAAAAACGGTCTAGGTGATATCTGGACCGGCAGTGCGGTCGTTGATACAGAAAACACCGCAGGTTTCGGTAAAAACGCAGTCATCTCGTTGGTTACCCAGCAAGTAGACGGTGTTCAACGTCAGTCGTTGTTCTACTCAACCGACGGCGGATACTCTTTCACCTCGTACGAGGGCAACCCAGTCATGGACAATCCCGGCGTCGACGCATGGCGAGATCCGAAAATTGTCTGGGACAAAGAACGCAATCAATGGCTCATGCTGTTGGCCGAAGGAAGCAAAGTCGGCTTCTACACCTCCAAAGATCTCAAGTCCTGGAACTACCAGTCTGGTTTCGAAGCGCCAGACCTTGGCACAGTCGAATGCCCAGATTTCTTCCAAATGTCCGTAGACGGTGACCCCGAACGCACTACGTGGGTCTTAGGCATCAGCGCCAACGGGGAAAGTTTTGGACGTACCACCGGCTACACCTACTGGTCCGGTGACTTTGATGGCAAGACCTTTACCCCTGCCGAACAAGAACCTCAATGGCTTGATGCCGGATCCGACTTTTACGCGGCAGTGTCGTGGGAGGATCCTCAAGCAGAAGGTCCTTTGGCCCACCGTTACGCACTGGGCTGGATGAACAATTGGGCTTACGCCTCAGATCTTCCATTGGGCGATTGGTCCGGCGGATCTATGTCCACGGTTCGTCAGCTTTCGTTGCGTGAGGTTTCAGGAAAACCGACCTTATTCTCGGAGCCTATTGCAGCGGTTGATAAGCTCGCCGGCGATCCAGCCCAAACCACAGCGCAAGATGTGCCCACGGGGCACAGCGCTTCGGTGGGCAAAGCTGAAACGGATTCTTACCGACTCCACGTTGATCTTGCCCAAGATGAGACTTCGCCAAGCGATGAGGCTCAAGTTGAGATCAAGGACGCCAATGGTGCGACCGTGACTGTCGGCTACAACTTCAAAGACCAAACTCTCTTCCTCAACCGCGACAAAGACAAGGTAGCCTCCACCATGCCCGAGGCTTACCGCGAGATTCGTAGCGAGCATCTTCCCAGCGACAACGGAGCGGTCAGCTTAGATGTACTGGTCGATACAACTTCGGTTGAAGTATTTGCCCAAGATGGACAGGCCTCGTTGAGTTCAACCGCGTTCCTGTCCCCTGGAAATCATGAACTCAATTTGAAGTCTTTGGGTGGCACCACCGATTTGCGCGGTGCCAGTTTGGCGCCGATGGCAGTTGTCGAGACCGCAGAACAGTAATCCAAGCAACTGGGTACACTTCAGCCAATAACGGTGTGGCCTCCTAAGCGGAGACCACACCGTTATTTGCACTGAATCTTCAACACCGTCAAAGCCAAAGATGGCGGAAAATAATTACCGCCCCGGCGCAGCTACCGATTCCCTGCTCACTAGCTCACAACGTAACTGCTTTGAGGTTTTGGATTCTGGGTTGTCTTTTGTCTCAGCAAACAGTTGAGAGACTGCCCAATGCCCCATTTGGTAGTGCGGCAAGGCGACAGTACTTAGAGTTGGCACCAGTGCCTTGGTAATAAGCTGAAGGTCGTCAACTCCGATAACCGATAGGTCCTCGGGAATTCTGATACCAAGACCTGCTGCAGCCTGATAAACGCCCATGGCCATCTCGTCGTTAAAGCAGAAGATAGCTGTCGGTCGGTCTTCGCGATCCAGTAAGTCACGTCCAGCTTCACGTCCGCCTTTGGCTCCATTACTGGCGGCACAGATCCACGACTCATTAACAGCAATACCCGCATCTTTCAACGCGTTGCGATACCCCTGCTCGCGCCCAATCGCTGCCGGTACGCTCAGCGAGACGGTGATAAAACCGATCTGTTGATGACCAAAGCTAATCAGATGGTTGGTTGCGTCGATCCCTATTTGACGCTCATCAGGTACAACGGATGAATAATTCGAATCGGCATCAGTCGCGTTGGCAACTACCACCCGCGCCCCAGCAAGTTCTTGCGGAACTTGAATCTGCTGGTGCCACATCTTGGCGTAGACCAGACCATCCACGCGGTGATCCATCAGAGTTCGGATTCCCATGAGTTCACGTTGCGCGTCCCCGGTTGAATCGATGGCCAGCACTACGCTTTGATGTTCGGCGGCAGCGTCTTGTGCACCGCTGATTAGTCGGCCCGCATACGGGGTCACGGCGATGGTGTCGCTGAGCAGACCTATGGTGAAAGTCCGCGAACTTCGCATTCCGCGCGCACGTAAATCAGGTGAGTACCCTAGCCGTTCAGCAATCTCCAATACACGTTCGCGCGTCTCGGGCTTGATTGCCCTTGCACCGCTTAAAGCGTGTGAAACAGTCGTCAGCGACACTCCCGCAGCGGCGGCGACGTCCCTGATGCCTACTCGGGCAGAGGAACCGAGCTTATTATTCATGCCTTTATTCTATTCACAATTTCTTTTCCCTTTAAACCAAACTCAAAGATGTCTGGTTCAAGGAGGAATTAATTGTCAATGATCCAAAAGGCATGCACTACCTAAGCTAGATTTTTGCCACGCCGCTGAGCACTACTTCGGCACGTCCGCCAACCCAAACCTGATCGTCGACACTGGTGATAAAGATTTCACCATTTCTTCCCATCGCGCCTCCCTGCGCTGCAACATAGGGAGCAGTGGCACGACCAGTTTTAATAAGCCACTGGGCGGCTGACGCATTGAGGCTTCCGGTCACTGGATCCTCACGCAGCGGGTCCTCCCCTCGGTAAAGAAACCGCGCACTTCAAACGCCTTTTCGGATCTTTCAGGATGAGCACCGATAACACCAATGTCCCACCGGCCGGGGAATTTCGAGGCATCGGGACGCAAGGCAAGAACCGACTGCGCGCTATCGAGCAGCACACCGACCCAGCCCGGGCCGTTATCAATCCACTGGGTGTCAACGACCTCTTCTTTCTCTACACCGAGAATCGCGCAAAGTTGTTCCACTAATTCAGGTTCCACTGGGCCGCCACGTTGCAGCGATGGCGCTGCGAATGACAAGATCTCGTCTTCAACTCGAATAGGAATTAATCCAGCTGCACATTCTTGGACGATCATTCCGTCGGTCGCTGGAACGCCTCCGGCCTCCAGCCACGCACGCGCAGTGCCAAGGGTAGGGTGTCCAGCAAACGGCAATTCGGTGTTCATGCTGAATATGCGGACTCGGTAATCGGCCTCAGGGCTCGTTGCAGGAAGTACAAAAGTGCATTCTGAAAGGTTCGTCCATACAGAGAAGCGACGTAGCTGTTCATCATCGAGTCCCTCGGCATTCAAAATGACTGCGACTGGGTTACCTAAACATGGATCAGGGGAGAAAACGTCCACCTGGCTAAAACGGTAAGTCATGACTGAAATCCTACGGGGAGATAACTAGAAAAGGACCCTTGGCTCTGTACTGCTACAAAACAAGACCTCTTACGAAGCTGACCTCACCTCTTTTGGCCTGAGCCCAAAGATTCCCAGCCCTGAAAGAGACGCCAAATGGCTAAAAATCATCGCTGGCTTATCCATTAAGAACAGCCAAATAGCGCCTAAGCGGACGGACTGCGCCAACGAAGGGGCGCTCCCGCAGGCCAAATCTAAATGTGAGCTTTCGATCTTTCCATGATTCTCATAGGACAACTCTGTAGGATCAAGAGAGTCTGCGTTATTCCCGTTTCCAGCCCTCGGCTGAAATTGGCCTTCCAAGTTCTTCGAATGGCTTGGCAGGGAATAATCTAGGAGAACAAACTTATCTTCGGCATCACCTGCCCGTTGGTAATCGCGTTTCATCGCAGCATGCACCACACAGATAGTCCAGCAGAAACGAAGGCAACACTTTGAACGGCAATGCCACCTTTAAACACCACAACGTTGCGCTCTTATCAGTGAACAGCGTCCTCGCACCCGAGGTGGTGACCTCATCCGAATTTGATGAGCGGCTGGCTCCAAGTTTGAAACGTTTGCGGTTATCCAAGAAACTGCTCGAACGCGTTTCTGGCGTTAAAGAACGACGCTGGTGGTCCAAGGGCGTCGAATTTGATGACGCCGCAATTATCGCCGGCAAAAAAGCCTTGGCTGAAGCTGGTATTGAGCCCGATGAAATCGGACTGCTCATCAATACTTCGGTAACCCGTCGCAATCTGGAGCCATCGGTTGCTTCCAAGATTCACAACGGACTGGGCCTGCCATCCTCTGCAATGAACTTCGACGTGGCCAACGCTTGCCTCGGCTTTGTTAACGGCATGAGCCTTGCGGCGAACATGATCGATTCCGGTCAGATCAAGTACGCGCTGATCGTTGCCGGCGAAGATGCCAAGGCAACTCAGGAAACCACCTTCGAGCGTCTGAACGCTGAAGGATCCACCCGCGAAGACTACATGCGTGAATTCGCGACCCTAACCTTAGGTTCAGGAGCCGCTGCAGCGGTCATCGGCCCAGCCGACGCCCACCCAGATGCACACCGCATTCTTGGTGGCGTGTCCCGTGCAGGTACCGAGCACCACGAGCTGTGTGTTGGCGGTCCCAACGGTATGTACACCGACACCAAGGGCTTGCTCGATAACGGCCTAGAGCTCGTTGTTGATGCGTGGGATGAAGCTCACCGCACCGGCTGGGAGTGGAAGTCCATGGACCGCTACGTCACCCACCAGGTTTCAAAGTCTTACACCAACGCGATCATCAAGGCCGTCGGCCTGGTCAAGGATCGTGTGCCGATCACCTTCTCCAAGTGGGGCAACGTTGGACCGGCTTCTTTGCCTATGACTCTGTCCCAGGAAGCTGAAACGCTCAAGCCAGGCGATCGAGTGCTGTGCATGGGTGTTGGTTCAGGACTGAATACCGCGATGATGGAGATTGTCTGGTGACCGAGATTTTCCCCGGCGTCAAGGAAATCTACTCAAAATATCTCGATGTTCCATCCACCTCACCGGTGGACGGCGCTGGCTCCACCTACCGGTGGCATGTCTTGGACAACCAGGAAGAACTAGCTCAACGTGGCATCACGCCAGTAGGCACGCTTTTATGTGTCCATGGCAATCCCACGTGGTCTTACCTATGGCGCAGCCTGCTCAACCATGTTTCTGAGAATCAGTTGGCCTGGCGTGTAGTTGCCGTGGACCAGCTAGACATGGGCTTCTCGCAGCGCACCGGCAAGTTCCGTCGACTGGCAGACCGCGTTAATGACCTGGGCGATCTGGCCGAGGCAATGGATTTAGGTGACAATGTCACCACCGTGGGCCACGACTGGGGCGGCATTATTTCTCTGGGTTGGGCTGTGTCCCATCAGGACCGTCTGGCCAATGTCGTTTTGACGAATACCGCCATTCACCCTGCTGGTTTTGAACTGCCGTCAGCACTGAAGCTGGCGACCCACCCTGCCGTACATGGCTGGGGAACCAAAACCACGCGTGCTTTCCTTCAGGTCACCCACTCCTTGGCACAGCCAGCTTTGGCGCCTGAGGTTCGTAAGACTTTTATGGCCCCTTACACCAGCGCAGATGTGCGCGATGGTGTGGCAAACTTTGTGGCGGACATTCCATTTGATCCCTCGCATCCAAGCCGTCCGGCGCTGGATGAAATTTCTGAGGCTGTGCGCTCACTATCGGTTCCAGCACTGATGCTGTGGGGCCCGAAAGACCCGGTCTTCTCTGACCGCTACCTTCGTGATCTCTTAGGACGACTCCCCCACGCTCAGGTGCACCGCTTTGAAGGTGCAAGCCACCTGGTGGGCGAAGACCGAGATATCGCTTCCCCGATTTTTTCTTGGCTTGCTGGAAACCAGCACGTCGCCGAGTCAGCACGAGCACAAAGCTCCACGCCCTATCAGCCAATGCTTGCAGAGCTGGATTCGCGTTCCGATGACCACAGCACCGCAGTGGTGGACATTCACCCGCCACAATCCTTGTCGTGGTCCCAACTGGGCGAACGTGTTAACGCGCTAGCTGCTGGATTGCAGCAGGTCGGTGTGAAATCAGGAGACCGCGTCAATCTTCTGGTTCCGCCAGGCATTGAGCTGACCTCGTTGATTTATGCCTGCCTGCGTTTGGGCGCGGTCATTGTTGTGGCCGATGCCGGACTTGGAACTAAGGGACTTGGCCGTGCCATCAAGGGCGCTGGCCCAAGCTTCTTGGTAGGAATTGACCGCGCGCTAACCGGTGCCCGAGTGCTTAACTGGCCTGGCACCAAGATCGCCGTCGGCTCCTTGCCTGCTACCAAACGTAAGCTCTTGGGTGTCGCGCACACCCTAGATGAACTACTAGAAACCGGTAGCAAGCTATCGGCCAGTCAGGCGAACTTCACCGCTGCTGATCCTGATGCTGATGCTGCAGTGCTCTTCACCTCCGGATCCACCGGCCCCGCCAAGGGCGTTGTGTACACGCACCGCCAACTTGCAGCCATGCGAGACACCCTGCGTGAAACCTACGATTTGAAGGCTGGTTCAGCACTGGTAGCTGGCTTTGCACCATTCGCGTTGCTCGGTCCTGCCCTCGGCGCCACCTCAGTCACCCCCGATATGGATGTGACTGCGCCTAGAACGCTGACCGCTTCTGCTCTGGCTGATGCCGCCGTCGCAGTGAACGCCACCACGGTATTTGCCTCCCCGGCAGCCCTGGCCAACGTACTAGAGACCAAATCCGAGCTAAACACCGCACAGCGCAAGACACTGGCAGGCGTTGGCCTAATGCTCTCTGCTGGTGCTCCTATTCCTGAGCCGCTGTTGGCAAAGGTTCAAGAGTTGGTGCCCAACGCGAAGGTTCATACCCCGTATGGCATGACCGAAGCGCTACCGGTCACCGATATCGACCTTGCCGGCATTCGTGCCGCTGGGGACGGAAACGGCGTATGTGTTGGCACCGCGGTTGCCGGCGCCACGGTAGCAATCGCGCCTATTGACGCGCTCGGCATTGCGGGCGATGAACCGCAGTACACCCCCAACGTCACCGGCGAAATTCTGGTCCGTGCACCGCACGTCAAAGATCGCTACGACCGTTTGTGGATCACGGAAGCGGCCAGCAGCTCCATCGATGGCTGGCACCGTACCGGAGATGTGGGGCATCTTGATGATGCCGGTTTGCTCTGGGTTGAAGGACGTCTGGGTCATGTGTTGAGCACCGCCAATGGTGCTATCACCCCGGTCGCCGCCGAGCATGCAGTGCAATCGGTCGTCGGCGCCGGACGCGCCGCCCTGGTAGGTGTTGGACCAGCAGGAACCCAAGCCGCAGTGGTAGTCATGGAAACCGTGCCGGCAGCTCGCAAACCTGGGCCAGCCGACAACGCACTGGCCCGCAAGGTTCGCGCCGCGGTTGCGCAGACCGGTATCGAGGTGGCCGCCGTACTAGTGCTGCCAACCTTGCCTACCGACATTCGCCATAATTCCAAAATTGACCGCGCTGCGTTGGCCCAATGGGCCAGCACGACGCTAGCTGGCGGAAGGATCCGCACACCATGAGCGAAACCACTGACCAGTTGAGCCCGCTTCGGGTTCTGGTGACCGGTGCCAGCGGTCTGCTCGGTGGCGCCGTAGCTCAGCTGCTAAGCGAAAAAGGCCACCATGTGCGCACCTTCCAGCGCAGCGCTTCGAGTCATGCCGGGGACGAAGTCCGCGGTTCCTTAACCGACCCCGCCGCGGTAGCCCAAGCGGTTGAATCAATGGACGCAGTGATTCACTTGGCCGCCAAGGTCTCCTTCACCGGACACTGGCAAGAATTTGTTGACACCAACATCACCGGTACCAACAATCTGCTTCAGGCATCACAAAAAGCCGGAATCAAAGACTTCGTTTTTGTCTCTTCACCTTCTGTGGCCCACTTTGGCGATTCATTAGCCGGCGCAACAGCTGGTACTGCCAACCCTGATCTTGCGCACGGCAACTATGCGCGGTCCAAGGCTGCTGCTGAGCTCAACGCGTTAGCGCTGGACTCGGTTGATTTCCGCGTGGCAGCCATCCGTCCACATGTGGTCTGGGGACCCGGTGATACCCAGCTGGTAGAACGCGTCATTGAACGCGCCAAGGGTGGACGCCTGCCGTTGTTAGATCACGGGGCTGCGCTCATCGACACCACCTACATCGATAACGCTGCTGCTGCCATCGTTCGTGGCTTAGAGCGTATGGACCACGCCCATGGCCGAGCGTTGGTGGTAACCAATGGTGAACCGCGACCAGTCGGTGAGCTCATTGCAGGCATCTGCCTGGCCGGTGGCGCTCCAGCGCCCAAGCTCAACGTGCCAGGCTGGTTGGCTCGCGGGGCCGGTACAATCATTGAGAAGCTCTGGCTAGCGGCCGGTTCACGCAATTTGGTTCATGATGAGCCTCCGATGACTCGTTTCCTGGCCGAGCAACTTTCAACAGCTCATTGGTTTGATCAGCGTGAGACTCATGAAGTCCTTGATTGGAAACCAGCCGTCAGCATTGATGAAGGTCTAGCCAAGCTGACCGCACACTACGCGCAGTCCTAAACTACGCATCTGAGAAAACTATTGAAGCCTCGAAACATAAAAATGTTTCGAGGCTTCAGTACATTCTGGGCTTACAACTGCTTGTTGCTACTTCACGGAACTATCACGTCATGATTTGGCATGGACATCAGTGCAACGGGCAAAGAGCGGTACCTTGAAATGATGGGCAACAAGATTTCTTACCAAGGTGAAGCTGGCTCCAATTCCAATATGGCCTGCACTGAACAATTCCCCGATATGCAGGCAGTGCCCTGCGCTAGTTTCGAGGATGCCTTCGCCATGGTGGAAAATGGGGACGCTGATCTTGCGATGATTCCCATCGAGAATTCGCTGGCTGGTCGTGTTGCTGATATCCATGTTCTCTTGCCAGAGTCCGACCTACAAATTGTCGGTGAACACTATCTGCGGATCCGTTTTGACCTACTCGGTCTGCCTGGGGCAACGCTCAAAGACGCCACCGAAGTACATAGTCACATCCACGCGTTGGGACAGTGCCGAAAGATCATTCGCGAGAACCAGCTAACGCCGGTTATTGCCGGAGATACCGCAGGATCTGCACGCGAGGTGAGCGAATGGAACGACCCAACAAAACTGTCCTTGGCTCCCCCAATGGCCGCCGAACTCTATGGGCTTGAGGTGCTGGCATCAGGTGTTGAGGATGACCCCACAAACACCACACGCTTCGTGGTTTTGGCGCGCGAACAGCCTTTACCCGTGCGCTCTGAGCTTCCCGAATCAACGGTGACCACTTTGGTCTTCAAGGTTCGAAACGTTCCTAGCGCGCTGTACAAGGCGTTGGGTGGCTTCGCTACCAACGGCGTGAACATCACGCGTTTGGAAAGCTACATGGTTGGCTCTTCCTTCGCTGCCACAACCTTCATGATTGATGTTGAAGGCCACCCAGAGGATCTGCCAGTGCGCTTGGCTTTGGAAGAACTAGAGTTCTTCACCTGGGAAATCAAGATCCTTGGAACCTACGCCGCCAGCGAGCATCGCAACAACGTTTCTGTTGCCTTCGTTTAGAGCATCCAAGGCGGCCTGCGTGTTTCTTCAGGCCTCTACTTTGCCTTCCCGCTTGAAGCACGAGGGATCAAAGTTGGCATGAATTTTCGGATTTCTGGGCCTTTGACTGGACTAACAATCAGGTCAATCGCTTTGCTAGCGATTTGCTCCAATGGAATCCGCACAGAAGTCAGCGGCGTGGGCAGAAGCTCCGACTGAGGAATATCGTTGTAACCAACCAGAGAAATATCTTCGCCCACGACGAGATTTTGCTCCTTAGCCACAGCCATCACGCCCATGGCCAAATTGTCGTTGGCTGCAAAAATTGCGGTGGGCCTGTTATTTGGCTTTTTGTTGAGCAGCTTTTCCCCTGCGCTGTATCCACTCTTGATGCCGTAGCCGGCCGAAACCATCCATGGTTCAGGTGTAGAAATTCCTGCTTCAGCCAATGCTCTATGCGCCCCAGCAAGTCGAGCCGTACCCGTTGAAGTAAACGCGGGGCCTGTAATGACGGCAATTTTTTCGTGCCCTAGATCCAGTAGATGTCGTGTGGCAAGATACCCACCCACTTCATCATCACCCAGTGCCGAAGGGCTCAAACCGTCGGTACGCAGAACCAGCGCATGAGCGATTCCGGTATCCCTGAGATATTTTGGTAATTCATCTTCGACTCGCGCTGTGGCAAGAATCAGGCCGTCAACGCTTCGGTCCAACAGCGTCTGAGCTGATTTTCTTTCATCTTCCGGATCATCACCGCAGGTAGCGACAATCGCAAAGTAACCGCGAGCCGCAGCAGCACGCTCAATCTCCTCAAACATCAAAGCCATGACGGTATCACTGAGCCTAGGGACCAAGACTCCCAACGTCTGGGTATGTCCGCGGCGAAGATTCGAAGCGAAGGAATTACGGCGATAGCCCAGTTCCTCGGCCACTTTCCGCACCCGATCTGCTGTGGCAGAACGCGGAGCATTCCCGCGGTCGTCGAGGGCGCGGCTGGCTGTTGAAAGACTCACTCCGCTAGCGACTGCTACATCTTTCAGCGTTACCGCCGCACTCGGGATCACCGGTTCCATTTAAATTCTCCTGTTCACTTCATTCCTAGTAGACACTCTATTTCGGATCTGACAAAAAATACCTCTTGACAGTGACGTGTGCCACAAGTCAGAATGAAAACGTTCCCGCAATCGTTTTCATTCTAGCGGGTTTTCCGAACTACATGGAGGTAGCTCTAATGACCATCGATCTCCGCGGGCTGGTTCCCGCACCAGTGACCCCTTTCAACTGCGACGGCAGCGTAGACGTCGACGCCATTCACCGACTCGGCTCCTGGCTAGGCAGTGTCGAGGGCGTCAAGGGCCTTGTGGTTCTTGGCCACGCAGGCGAAGGCACGTTCCTCACGCAAGATGAGCAGGCTTTGGTCATCCGCGAATTCAAGAACTCCGTCAATGGCGAAATCCCCATCATTGCCGGAATCACCGGTGAAGGAAATACCGTCGCAGCTCTTGAAGCTCAGCGGGCCGTTGAAGCCGGCGCTTCAGCCGGATTGGTCTACCCATCTCATGGATGGTTGCGCTTCGGCTACCAGCAGGGAGCGCCACAGACTCGGTACAAAGAAATCTACGAGACCAGCGGCTTGCCATTGATCCTGTTCCAATACCCAGATGCCACCAAGGCCACCTATGACCTGGATACTCAGCTGGAAATTGCAGGCCAAGAAGGCGTCTTCGCCACGAAGAACGGTGTGCGCAATATGAAGCGCTGGGATACCGAGATTCCTGTTCTTCGCAAGACTTACCCGGATCTTCAGATCCTCACCTGCCATGACGAATACCTGCTGCACACGATGTTTGATGTTGATGGCGCATTGGTTGGTTACGGTGGACTTGCTCCTGAACCATTGGTGGAGCTGATCGCCGCAGGCAAGGCCAAGGATTATGCAGCTGCTCGGGCAATCCACGATCGGATCCTGCCAGTGACGAAGAATGTCTACCACCGCGGATCCCACATGGAAGGCACCGTGGCGCTGAAGGAGGGGCTGGTTGCCCGTGGAATTCTGGACCACGCTACCGTCCGTCCACCACTACTTCCATTGGCTGCTGGCGCGGACAAGGAAATTGCAGCGGCGCTACAGTCAGCGAACCTTGGCAAAGTGACCGTTTCCGTCTAATCGTTGAGTTGCTGTGGGGTGGCACGAAGAAGTGCCACCCCAATGCAGTACCTACCGTTTTCTTTTCCCTGAATCTTTAGCAACAATGAGTTCGTACCAAAAGGAGGACTCGTAATGAGCGAGCCGAACAATGTCGTCGTAGCCTCGTCCAATTACGGCAGTCAGCAGCGCCCGGTAAGAAACAACAATGGTGCTGGAACCCGAAAGCGTCGTACTTTTCTGGGCTATCTTGCACTCATGGGTCCAGCTTTTGTAGTGGGCGCATGGCAATTTGGACCTGGAAACCTGACCACTGCGGTTCAAGCAGGTAGCCGCTATGGATACAGCTTGTTATGGGTCATCGCCATCTCAACGATTCTCATGATTTTCTTCACCGACATGAGTGTGCGCTTTGGCCTGTCTTCGCCAAGTTCGCTCATTACCGCAATCAAAGATCATCTAGGTAAAGCCACGGGCATCGCCGCAGGCTTTGGTGTTTTTGGTATTACCTTGATGTTCTCCGTAGGCAACGCAGTTGGCTCCGGTCTTGGGCTATCGATGGTGTTTGGCGGATCACCGATCTTATGGACGGTCATCTGTACCGCCGGAGTGGGTCTGATTCTCGCCTTCCGCAATGTCTACGGCATAGTTGAAAAAGCCTTGTTGGTGATCGTTGCCCTGATGGCCGTCGCCTTTATTGCCAGCGCAGTGATTGCCAAACCAGATTGGTACCAGTCTGCTGCCGGATTAGTGCCGCAGCTGCCTGCCGGAAGCGAAATTCTTGTTGTGGCTCTGGTGGGTACCAACTTCTCCATCAACGCAGCGTTCTACAACTCGTATGGCATCAAAGAAAATGCGAGATCGCGTGCAGATTACCGAGATATCACGCTTGTCGACACCATTCCTGGCATTGTGGCTCCGGGGATCATGACCGCCTTGGTGATCATGGTTTCTGCAGCCGTCCTCGGATCAACGGGTTCGCAAGCAGGAACCATCAATGGACTAGCCGCCATCTTTGAGCCACTGGCTGGACCGGTGGGAACCGTGATCTTTGCCCTCGGCCTATCTGGCGCAGCGTTCTCATCAATGATTGCCAATGCCACTGCTGGCGGAACGATGATGTCAGATGCACTGGGAAAGGGGTCTAAGAGTGGATCGCCCACCGCGCGAATCGTTACCGGACTCATCTTGGCTTTTGGGCTGTTAGTAACCCTTGCTTTCCAATCCTCGCCCGTAGGACTAATCGTCATCGCGCAATCGTTGACCGTCCTTATCGCACCACTGTTGGGAGTGCTTCTGGTTCTCATGGCCAACAACGTCCACGTTATGGGAGAACTTCGTAACCGGTGGTGGCACAACCTGTTCGGCCTTCTCGGCTTGGTTGCCATCATTGCATCCTCGGTACGGCTGATCTCCGTATTGCTCAGCTAACCCACCGATGACTAAAGGCCGTTTCTTGCATCCTCAACGGATGAAAGAAGCGGCCTTGCTCGTCAGATAGCGTGCTACTTGTTCCAGGAATACCGGCGTTCTGGACGCCCGACTCCCCCATATCGTAAGTTCACTTGGACCATGCTTTCCTCAGTTAAGTACTCCAAATACCGGCGAGCGCTCACTCGTGAGGTGCCAAGTTTTTCTGCTGTCTCTGTGGCCGAGATGGGTTCGGTTGCGTCCTTGACGATGTTTTCCACCAGCACCATGGTTTCCGCGCTGCAGCCTTTGGGCAGTGGGCGACGAGTCTGTCCGCCAAGGCCGAAGAGACGATTCACGTCGGCTTGTTCCATTTCTTGGTCGGTGGCCTCATCTAATGGCTGGTAGGTCTTGGCGTAGTGCCCCAGTCTTTCGCGTAGGTCATCCCACGAGAAGGGCTTCATCAGGTAATGCACGATACCGCCTCGTAGTGCGCGGCGAACCGTATCCATTTCCCGGGCGGCGCTAATCACCAAAATATCTAGGTTCGGTTGAACTTTGCGTAACCGTTGTAATAGGTCCAGACCATTCATATCTGGCAGGTGGATGTCCAGTAAGGCCAAGTCAGGGTTCAGCTCTTGGGTGGCCGTGATGGCGTCCTTGGCGGTATGCGCTATCCCTGCAACGGTGAACCCTGGCTCCTTGCTGACAAATCCGGCGTGCACTCTTGCCACCATAAAGTCATCGTCGATCACCAGAACTTTGATCACTGGATAGGTCCTACTTTCTGAGTGTTGCGGTAAATCGTGCGCCATTGTCATTGATCGCTTCAATATCTCCTCCACGGCGCCGACAAACCAGTCGGCTCAGTGCCAGGCCAAAGCCCCTGCCGCCTGAGACGGTGGTGTCCTTTGTGGAGAATCCTTGAGTGAAAATTTCATTCATCGCTTCATCAGCAATCCCAGATCCATTGTCACCGACAATGACGGTTATCAGTCCATCGAGGTCATTGATGGAGAGATTGATCGTTGGCTGATCAATCTCGGCGACAGCATCAATGGCGTTATCAATGAGATTGCCTAGCACCGTGGTTAGGTCCCTTGCACTCTGGTCGTCCCCTCGTCCCAGACTTGAGTCTTGCGAAACTTCAAGTCGGATTCCTCGTTCTGCAGCCACGCTGGCTTTGGCTATGAGCAAGGCAGAGATCGTGGGCTCGGCCATTTGCGCCGCGAGGTTTTCAAAGACTTTGCTGCGGCTGAAGCTGACGCCATCGATGAAGCGAACCACCTCGTTGTATTCCTCTAGCTGGATGAGCCCGGAGATGGCATGTAGATGATTGGCAAATTCGTGCGTCTGGGCTCGCAGCATGTCTGCGGTGGCCTTGCTGTCGCCAAGCTCTTGCTCAAGTAAAGTCAGCTCGGTCCGGTCACGGAAGGTCGTCACAGATCCAAGATCTTTGCGGGCAGTCTTCACGGGCATTCGGTTGAAGACAACAACGCGTTCTCCAATGAGGAACTGCCGGTCGGGGTGTTGTTGCTTTGTCATCAAGGCCCTACTGACCTGTGGTGCTATTTCCAGTTCTGTGAGCTTTTTACCCACGCAATGTAACGGCAGTTGCAATAGTTCGATGGCGGTATCGTTGGCCAGCATGATTCGGCTATCCGGTGAGACCGAAATGATTCCTTCCTTCACCCCATGCAACAGCGCTTCACGGTGTTCAAAGAGTTCGGCGATCTCCTGCGGTTCCATGCCGCGGGTTTGATGCTTGACCCTGCGCGAAAGTAAAACTGAACCGACAGTTCCGAGGATCACTGAGATGAACAGTGTAATCAGCGCGCTGGGTGCAATCTCTTGGATGAGTTCTTGAGTGCTGGGGTAGCTTTGCCCGGCACTGACGATGCCTACAAGCTTTCCGTCATCGTCGAGTACCGGCACCTGCGCAATGAGCACGTGACTGCCGTTGCGGTCTATTTCGCCGGCCCAGCCCCTACCTTGGGCCACAGAGGATTCTGGCTGCAGGATTGAGGTTCCAACTTCATCAGGGAAGGTGGAGGTGACCACGGTGCCATGCTCATCTGCGAGGGTGACAAATTGCAGCCCCGAGGTACTTCGCGTGGTTTCAGCCATCGCGGGAAGCGCTGATCCCATTTCCGGTGCTGCTTTAGGCATGAGTGCGCGCATCAGCGGGTTAGCAGCTAAAGACTCTGCCGCTGAAAGGCTGCGCCGGCCTTCCACCTTTTCAAAGTTGTTGGTGGACTGAGTTAGCGAGACAGCAACTACTCCCGCCAGCACTACCGCGATAATCAGTAACTGCAAGATGAGGTACTGTCCGGCCAAGGAAATCCTGCGAGCAAAGATGTCGGTGAATTTTGAAGCTTTTAAACTCACAGACACATCCTTATCCAAGATTCATTTCTTCCCCGCCTTTGGGGCACCCAGCAACTTTACCGAACTTTTTGATGACTCAAATCACAATTCGCGGTTACACAATGAACAGTATTTTCTTTGCGTACGTAAGAGTGACCTAGTTCACATCCATGCTTACTGTGGAACTACTCGCAACTACGATTCAAGCAATGAGGCTGCAATCAATGAAAAGTTTCAAATCCTTCCGTGCCCTGACGGTCTTCGCCGCCACTGCAGCCCTGGCCTTGGGGGCCACCGGCTGTGGCGTTACCTCTGAGAAGTCGGGATCCGACGCCGGAACGTCAGACGCACCAATCGCCAACCTGCGCATCATGGTCCCTAATACTCCAGGTGGCGGATACGACACCACCGCACGCGTGGGCGCCAAGGTCATGGACGAAGCCAAGCTGGCCACCAATCCAGAAGTGTTTAACCTAGCCGGCGCTGGTGGCACCGTAGGTCTGGCCCGCATGATCAACGAAAAGGGCAATGGCGATCTGGCCATGCTCATGGGTCTGGGCGTAGTTGGTGCCAGCTACACCAATGACACCGATGGAAAGCTGACCGATACCACCCCAATCGCCAAGCTGATCGAAGAGCCAGGAGCCATCATGGTCTCCAAGGATTCGCCATACAAGACCATCGACGATTTGGTCGCAGCGTGGAAGAAGGATCCAGGAAAGATCTCCGTCGGTGGCGGCTCCTCCCTGGCGGTCCTGACCACCTGCTTCCAATGCAGTTGGCAGAAGCTGTTGGTATTGACCCTAAGGACGTGAACTTCGTTTCCTTCGACGGCGGTGGCGATCTACTGCCAGCCATCTTGGGCAACAAGGTCGGCTTTGCAGCCTCGGGTGCTGGCGAGTACATGCAGCAGATCGAAAAGGGCTCGGTTCGAGTTCTGGCAACCAGTGGCGAAAAGAGCCTTGAAGGTGTTGACGCTCCAACGTTGAAGGAATCTGATATCGACTTGGTGTTCTCAAACTGGCGTGGGCTGGTTGCCCCTCCAGGTATCTCTGATGAGGACAAGACCAAGTGGGTCGAGCTGATGACCGAAATGCACGACTCCGAGCAGTGGAAAGAAGCACTGAAAACTAACGGTTGGACCGACGCGTTCATGACCGGTGATGATTTCTCTGCTTTCCTCACCGAACAGGATGAGCGTGTAGCAAGCGTCCTGAAGACCCTGGGTCTGGCGTGAGCGCAGTAAATACCGCAAAGAAGAAACGCGTCGAACTGTTGTTCGCCGCGTTTCTTCTTCTCGTCGGAATCATTGTGTTTGTTGACGCGTCGCAATTACATGCGACGTACTCCCAGGCTGACGCTATCGGGCCTAAGGCAGTGCCCTACCTGGTGTCAGGAATCCTAGTGCTCTCCTCTATTGCCCTGAGCATCACCGTGGCCCGAGGCAACCTCGCTGAAGGAGATGAGGGTGAAGACGTTGATCTGAGCCAGCCTTCGGACTGGAAGGTACTTGTGCCGCTACTTGGCTTCTTCGTCTTGAACCTGTTGCTGATCAACTGGGCCGGTTGGGTTATTTCCGGAACGATCCTGTTCTTCGGCGTTGCAACTAGCTTGGGCGCTCGCCGTTGGGCCCTCACCGCGGTGATCTCGCTGGTACTGGCGTTTGGATCTTTCTACGGCTTCTACTTGGGGTTGGGCATCAAACTGCCCGCCGGAATTCTCTCGGGGGTGCTGTAAATGGATACATTCAATTTATTGATGGGCGGATTTGAATCCGCTCTGACCCCGATCAACCTGCTGTTCGCTTTCGCTGGCGTGGTCTTGGGTACTGCAGTTGGCGTTCTTCCTGGCATTGGTCCAGCGATGGCCGTGGCACTGCTTTTGCCACTAACCTTCGGCATGGAAACATCTAGTGCCTTGATCATGTTTGCGGGTATCTACTACGGCGGTATGTACGGTGGTTCCACCACCTCCATCCTGCTTAATACTCCAGGCGAGTCGGCCACCGTCATCACAGCCATTGAAGGCCACAAGATGGCCAAGGCTGGACGGGCATCTCAGGCACTAGCCACCGCTGCGATCGGCTCATTTGTTGCCGGAACCATCGGTACAGCGCTGCTGGTGACTGTCACACCAATCGTGGTGAAGTTTGCGGTGAGCCTTGGCGCACCAAGTTACTTTGCCATCATGGTGCTTTCACTGATCACGGTTACTGCCGTCTTGGGCTCGTCAAAGATCCGCGGTTTTGCTGCCCTCGGTTTGGGGCTGGCTATTGGTCTTGTGGGCATGGATCCTGTGTCCGGTCAGAAGCGTCTAACCTTCGGCTTTGCTCCGCTGATTGACGGTATCGACATCGTAGTTGTCGCCGTGGCAATCTTTGCTATTGGTGAGGCGCTGTGGATCGCCGCTCACCTGCGCCGCACTCCGGCGCACACCATTCCTGTCGGTACTCCGTGGATGGGTAAGGAAGATTGGAAGCGTTCCTGGAAGCCATGGCTTCGCGGCACCGCCTTCGGATTCCCTTTTGGTGCATTGCCTGCCGGCGGCGCCGAGGTTCCAACCTTCTTGTCTTACGTAACAGAGAAGAAGCTCTCCAAGCACCCTGAGGAATTTGGCCACGGTGCCATCGAAGGTGTTGCTGGTCCAGAAGCTGCTAACAACGCTTCAGCTGCCGGAACACTGACGCCAATGCTGGCCTTGGGCCTGCCAACCAACGCGACCGCTGCGGTGATGTTGGCGTTCTTGACCATGAAGGGCATCCAGCCTGGCCCGTTCCTCTTCGAGAATGAACCCGATTTGGTATGGGCACTGATTGCCAGCCTGTTTATCGGCAACACGTTGTTGCTGCTGATCAACTTGCCGTTGGCGCCACTGTGGGCCAAGCTTTTGAAGATTCCTCGCCCCTACCTGTACGCGGGCATCTTGTTCTTCGCTACCCTGGGCGCGTTCTCCGTGAACATGCAGGTAGCAGACTTGTGGATCTTGCTGCTCATTGGTCTGTTGGGCTTTGCACTGCGTCGCTTCGGATTGCCAGTGCTGCCACTGATCCTTGGTGTCATCATCGGGCCGATGGCCGAGGAACAACTGCGCAAAACCTTCCAGCTCTCCTCGGGCAGTGTGTCAGGAATCTGGAGTGAACCATTAGCGATCGGGATCTACGTATTGATCGCGGTACTGCTAGTACTGCCAGCCGTGATTACTTACATCCGTCGTTCCCGTGGCCGCCATGATGTTGTTGCTGAAGCTGTCCTTGGCGAAGTGGCCGACCAGCCAAAGCACAAGGCCGGAGTTTCGGGCACGACCGCAGACGACGACGAAAGGGAGAACTCATGAGCATCGTTGTAGGCTACATCCCCTCCCTGAGGGTGAAGCTGCTTTGGAGCGGGCCATCAAAGAATCAACAGCAAGACAAGCAAGGTTGATTGTGGTGAACTCCTCCAAAGGAGACCAACTAGTTGATGATCGGCTCATCGATGCTAAACAGCATCACGATCTGGAAGCACGATTGGCTGAATCCGGAGTAGATTTCTGGATTCAGCGTCAAACCCAGGGCATCGATGCCGCAGACCAGATTTTGCAAGTGGCAGAAGCTCAACGAGCCGAGCTCATTGTCATTGGACTGCGCAAGCGCACCCCAATGGGAAAGTTCATCATGGGTAGTGTCGCTCAAAGAGTGCTGCTTCAAGCTGGTTGTCCGGTGCTTTCACTCAAAGCAACTAACGACTGGTAAGCAAAACGTGGAACCCTCAATTTAAGCGAAATGATCCGCACCAATTGGTGCGGATCATTTCTCTTTGCTGACTTTACTTCTGGTACGGATTTGGTGGTGGAGTGGTACCACTGTTGTCCGGATCAGCCGGGCGAACCTGTGCGCCACCCTGCGATGGGTACTGCGTTGTTGGGTTGTAACCCTGTGGTGCTGGTGGGTTATTTGGCAACGATCCACGTCCTGCTTCAGCTGGTGGTGTGCCACCAGCAAGTCGGACAAGTTCCGAAGTGTTCTCCGCGGTACGGATCGAAGCAATCAGCGACTCAAGTCCAGCGCGGATCAAAACAAGGTAGATCAAAACGAATAGTGGTCCGATGATGATCAAAACCAACAGTCCGAGCATGGTGCTTTCCGTAAAAGCGCTGATCACCATGCCGAGGTAGGCAATAACCAACAGGACCATGATCAAGATGTAGACAAACTTGACGATGGACGGAGTTACGAACTTTTTGAAACTGAAATCAAAAAGGGCTTTCATCCTTCTGCCTTCTCTCATGTCGAAACGAATGATATAGCCGACAGTATCGGACTATGAGCCATGAGGAAAGCTGATCTAGAAAATAAGTACTGGCCGTCGTAGTGTTTTTTGATTTCCCTTGGTCTTCTTTACGCCTTGGAGATGGCTTCTTTCAGCGCCGTCAACAACAGCGCTACCGAACCCGGGTTGGCGTTTGGCCCCATCAGGCCAATACGCCATACGGTGCTGGCATACTGACCAACACCACCACCAATCTCGATGTTCAAGCGATCCAGCAGATAGCCGCGCACCTTCGCCGAGTCCACACCTTCTGGAACATTCACGGTGGTCAACTGCGGGAGCCGGTGTCCTTCTTGGGCGAAGAGCGTCAGGCCCATCTCTTGCAAACCATCCTGCAACAACGAGCCAGCTTCTTGATGCCGAGCGGTCACCGCATCCAATCCTTCGGACAGAATTCGATCAATTCCGCCTCCAGCGAGGCAACCATGGCCACCGGTGCAGTGTGGTGATAGGTACGACCGCCGCCCGCAGAACCGGTGGCGTAACCTCCGAGCAGTCCGAGGTCTAAGTACCACGATTGTGGCTTCTGTACTCGACGTTCAAAGGCACGGTCGGAGATGGTGAACGGAGCCAAACCTGGGGCCACACCAATGCACTTCTGGGTGCCGGCGTATCCCACATCGATCCCCCACTCATCAGCCAGTACCGGCATACCGCCAATGGAAGTTACCGCATCCGTGATCAGCAGCGCGTCACCCTTGATAGCGCCCAAGGCAGCAATGTCCGAAAGCACACCGGTACTTGTTTCTGCATGCACACCAGCAATCACCGAAGGATTCGGGTGAGCGTCAGCCACACGCTGCGCATCAATCGGAGTGCCGTATTCGTGATCCACGCGGACCACTTCGGCACCAACACGTGAGGCAACTTCGCACATGCGCTCGCCGAACAGACCGTTAATAGCAATCACAGCGACATCACCGGGATTGATGGTGTTCACAAACGCAGCTTCCATTCCAGCTGATCCGGTAGCGCTCAGCGGAAGGGTGCGCAGGTTTTGTGTGCCCCACAGTGTTCGCAGTCCCTCGGCTACATGATCCATCCGGGCAATGAACGCAGGATCCAGGTGTCCCAGCAGTGGCAGGCCAAGAGCTGCCGTTGCTTCCGGGTACGGGTTACATGGACCTGGGCCGAAAAGATGACGCTGAAGAACGGTCTGACTCATGACTGCTCACTTTCACTTATATGAATTGTTCCAATCGAGATTCAGCGTATCCGCAAGAGGTTGAAAAACGAAAGGTTAGTTCCACATTGTAGAAATTTATGAATTGTAGCCAGAGCGCCATTTTCGAGATGACACATGATGATGAGCCGCTTTGGCACTCACATGCTCCGTTACTTCGTTGCGAGATCGCGGGCTCAGCGCCGAGCAGTGTCCGCTAGCTTCGATCGGTTTGGCCAACAGGTTGCTGGCAAGGCTGATGCTTTGCTCAAATTAGCCATCACCAAGTCAGGGAAGAATCATATAGAAGTCTGAAAACCCCATCAGTCAGGTTGAACTTGAACGCCGTTTGTATAAGTCTGAAAGGACAAATGCGAAAGGAGTACTCCGTGAAGAAAATCCTCATGGTCCTAACCAGCGTTTCCGAACTCGGTGCAGGAGGAGAGCCCACCGGCTACAACGTGGCAGAGGCAGCCCACCCTTGGAAGGTCTTCCGAGATTCAGGACACTTTGTCGACTTTGCTTCAATTAAGGGCGGTCAGCCGCCACGGGACACCGTCGATACCGACGACCCAATCCAAGTTCAATTTACTGAAGATGAGACCACCCGCGCTGGGCTTTACAACACTGCCAGGGTAGAAGTTGTTGATCCAGAACAGTACGACGCCGTGTACCTCGTAGGTGGACACGGCACCATGTGGGACTTCCCTAATAACGAAGGCCTTCAGAAACTTGTTGGTGGCATTTACAACAAGGGTGGCGTTGTCGGTGCTGTTTGCCACGGTCCAGCGGGACTCCTTGATGTCGAGTTGCATCACGGTTTGAAGCTCCTTAGTGGCAAGGATGTCGCAGCCTTCACGAATGATGAAGAAGTTGCAGCGGGCAAGGACAAGGTCATTCCGTTCTTCCTTGCAGACAAGCTCACCGAGCAGGGCGCAAACCACATTGCCGTCGATAACTTCGAAGAAAATGTTCAGGTTTCCGAACGATTGGTGACCGGACAGAACCCTGCATCAGCCGCGGGTGTTGCCAAGGAGATGGAGAAGCTTCTAGCTGAAGCCATCCATCAGGAAAAGGCTGAGGAAGAAGCCGCAGAAGCCGAAGCTGAAGCCGACTAGGCTGATACGCAACAACCTCTGAAGTTACGCAGTAACGACGCTTGGACTCGTGTGAAATCACGAGTCCAAGCGTCGTTTTGTGCCCAGTAGTTCCAAGGGTGAATTGGTGCAAGGACCGATGGGACCCGCTCCCATGGCATCCGCGATTTTTGTTGGCGTGAGCTACTAGATCTTTGAGCCATCAGCGCGTTTGAGTGTAACTAGTGAACAAGGCCCGCATGATCGACGGTGGGCACTTCAAGCCCGTAGTGACCACGCAGAGTGCTCTGATCGTAGTCAGTTCGGAAGAGCTTGCGTTGCTGCAACAACGGAACAACGTGTTCGGCAAAGGTTTCAAGGCCCGAGGGCAATACCGGAGCCATGATGTTGAAGCCATCAGCGGCACCTGCCTTGAACCAGTATTCGATTCGGTCCGCCAGCTGCTCAGGGGTTCCAGCAAATGTCTGGTGACCACGTCCTGAGCCGAGTTCACGAATAATCTGACGAACCGTCAGATTTTTGCGGTATCCCAGATCCAAAATCAGGTCGCGACGTGAGGTGGATTTTTCCTTGGAAGTCGCTGTCTCCAGCCCCTCGGGGAGCACCTCGTCAAGCTCCAAAACATCCGGGGCTACTTGCAGTTGCTGCGCCAAGGTCTTCTTTGCATACTCCGGAAGAATCAAGTCATCCAAGGCATCAGCCAGCTCAAGAGCTTCAGCTTCCGTTGATCCGAGGATGGGAACGATACCCGGCAAAACTTTGACGGACTGCTCGGAGCGTCCGTAGCCCACGGCCTTGGTCTTGATCTCTTGATAGAAGTCCCTTGCTGATTCGAAGGACTGATGAGCCGTGAATATAGCTTCAGCCCATTGACCGGCAAATTCCTTGCCCGCCTGTGAGGCTCCGGCTTGAATAATCACCGGGTGTCCTTGAGGCGAACGCGGAACGTTCAGCGCTCCCGCTACCTGGAAGTGCTCCCCACATGAGCGGCTGGATGAATCTTGGCCGGATCCGCCCACGTGCCACTTGCCTTGTCAGCGATGACCGCATCTGGCTCCCACGAATTCCACAATTTTTTCACCACGCTCAGGAACTCATGCGCCCTGGCGTAGCGCTGTGAACTATCAAGCTGTGACTGTTGGGAAAAATTCTGCGCAGCTGCGTCACCGGCAGTGGTCACAACATTCCAGCCTGCTCGTCCATTGCTGATCAGATCCAGCGTTGCGAACCGGCGAGCAAGGTTATAAGGATCGTTGTAGCTAGTGGAAGCCGTAGCGATCAGTCCAATATTTTTAGTCACCGGCGCAATAGCGGAAAGCAGTGTCACCGGGTCCAGGATTCCGGCTGGTCGTTGTGCCACCGGCCCTTGAAGCACCGGTCCGTCAGCAAAGAAGATTGCGTCGAGTTTGGCCTTTTCCGCAAGCTGCGCCAAGCGAATGTAGTGGTCAACTTCTGTTCCTGCATGGGGGTCGCTCTCGGGCAATCGCCACGAGGACTCGTGGTGCCCGGTAGTTAGCAAGAATGCGTTGAGGGTTAAAGTGCGTGCCATAATTCTGGTCCTTATCCGTGAGAGTTGAGAGTTAGGCGCGAGCCCAGCGCGAAAAGTGTCGCTCCAATGCCACAAGGGCTGCATTAACAACAAAGCCGAGAACGGCGACGGTCAAGATCGCTGCATACATTTTTGGAATGAGGAAGCTGGCCTGCGAGTTGGTGATCAGATATCCAAGACCAGCTTTTGCACCGATCATTTCAGCAGCAATTAGAACCAGCACTGCAGAAGTTCCTGCCATGCGAATGCCGGTAAAGATAATCGGCACAGAGGCCGGTAGGACGACCTTTGAAAAAATCTCAAAGTTGTTTAGTCCCAGCGTTTTGCCTGCACGAATCAGCAGTGGATCTACGCTGCGTGCGCCCAGAATGGTGTTGAGCAGAACCGGGAAGAACGCTGCGTAGAGCACGATGGTGACCTTGGAGAGTTCGCCAATGCCAAGAGTGAGAGTGAATACCGGTAACAGTGCCAGGGCCGCAGTGTTTCGGAATACTTCCAGAAGCGGATTCAGAAAATCTCCGATTCGCGAGAACCATGCCACCACTAGCCCCACCGGTACACCGATCACCAGGGCAAGAAGGAAACCGATGGCTGAGCGTCCTAAGCTGGCGGAAATATGTGTCAGCAGATCTCCGCTCACGATCATTTTCCATAATTGCTGAAGTACCTCGTGCAATGGTGGAAGGAAGACCTTGGAAGCCGGTTCAAGGAGAAATTGTGGAATCAGTTCCCACACCAGTAAGAACCCGATGATTGCTCCGGAACGGTAGAGCGTTTTCCTTATCGTTGCCCCAGCTCGTCCCGTTGGTGCTGTTCGTTGCGCGGACGAAGTTTCAACTCTGATCTGCTGATCTGGCAATGCTAGTGTGCTCATGCTGTGGCTCCTGAAGATATCAAGGTTTTTTCGACCGACGCGGCTACGTCTTGGCGACTGTGGCTATGTAACAGTGACCAGATGTGATGACGGTACTCACCGAACTGCTGGGTTGAGCGGATGTCATCTACCGACTGGCGATCTTGAAGATCAATGTTCACAATTTCCTTGATCTTCCCTGGTCTGGCGGACATGACCGCCACTTTCTGCCCTAGGTAGACCGCTTCTTCAATACCGTGGGTAATAAAAACGATGGTGGTCTTGGTGCGTTTCCAGATGTCCAGCAACAGGTCTTGAAGCTGTTCGCGAGTTTGCGCATCCAGCGCTGCGAATGGCTCGTCCATGAGCAAGACCTTTGGTTCGTGGGCAAGAGCTCGCGCAATCGCTACACGCTGTCTCATTCCTCCGGAAAGTTCGTGCGGGTACTTATCTTCCACGCCTTCTAGGCCAACCAAGCGTAGGTATTCGTGCGCTCGTATCCGGCGTTCGGCCTTGTTCAGGCCCTGACCATGTCGCGCTTGGCTTTCCAAGCCGACCTGAACATTGGCTGCTGCGGTGAGCCACGGGAACAGCGCATATTGTTGAAAGACAACTGAGCGTTCCAGGCTAGGCCCAGAAATAGGCTGCCCGTCAACGAGAACTTCGCCTTGGCTCGGTGTGCTCAACCCAGCAAGGATGTCCAACAAGGTGGACTTACCGCATCCGCTCGGTCCCACCAAGGTGAAGAATTCGCCGTCCTCAATCCACAGATCAAGTGAATCGATGGCCGTGACTGCGCTTTGGTCGCTAGCGCCAGTACGTTGGAACTTCTTGCTCAGATTTTTGATTTCAATTCTCGACATGATCGGTCATTACCCTTCGCTCGCGAGATCGTTAAATTCGTTGGTGTAGTACTCGCTGGGTGTTATTTCACCGTCAACGATTCCGGTGCTCTTCAACCATTCGGACCATCGGCTGAAGTCTTCATCTGAGATCGGCGCATTCTTGCCTACGCCATAACCGTTGAAATACTGCAGAGCTTCAACATCTTCGCCACGATCTCTGGACTCGATGATGTCCGTCAATTTTCTGAGCACTTCTTCACGTGAATGCGATGACGCCCAGTTCGCCGCTTTGGCGGTACCCGTTGCCAGAGCATGTGCCGCTTCGGGATATTCAGCGATGAAATCGTCACGCAATACGTATTCACCACCATTGAAGTTGTCAAAAACTTCAGTGTCCCGGAAGACTTCCCGCAGATCCCCTTGTTTCACGGCATGGACCTGGGCTGCACCAGAGAGTGCCCCGACGTCTACCTGATGGGTGCGAACCGCTTGCTCGGTATCTGTCGGCGGCAGAACGACTAGCTGAACTTGGTCAATCTCGTCCGGGCTTAATCCTTGTGCTTTCAGATAGGTGTGGATCACGGCTTCGGAGTGAGCTCCGAGGGTGTTGACCGCGACAGTCTTTCCAATCAGATCCCGGGCTTCTTTAATGCCGCTGTCTTTCGCGGCATAAAAACCAACAAAGTAATCGTCATTGGAGCCGTAGTATGAGGCGACCGCGGTCACCGGGGAGCCAGCTTCTTGTAGCTTTACAACTGCGCCGGCAAATGCGCCACCGATGTCGGTCTCGCCGGTCGCCGTGTTTTGAATGGACAGCGGACCGCTGGAGTTATTGCCGACCCATTCCAGCTTAATGCCGTCAAGATATCCGAGGCCGGCAGCCAGCTCAATGAGCGTTACGGTGTTGGCTGCGCCTTCGTAGCGGACATTGACGGTGCCGTCTGCATTCTTCAGATCAGTGCCGTGTGCGGAGGCTGTGCATGACGCCAGCAAAAGTGCTGGTGCCAGCAATAGCGTTGCCGCGCCTTGGCGCTGCCGTCGAGTAAGCGGGGTCTTGAACATCTTTGGTATTCCATTTCCTTTGCCGGTGCGGGCTGTTGCTAGCCATACAAGCACCTTTGGAAAGGGTCAGAAAGGGGCTCTGAAACCTGGTGAAATTCAGTGAAACGCGAAGTCAAAGTCGCTATCAGATGTCCGGAAAAGTCCTTGATGTCTGCACCTGTTGTAGCCTGAGGAAACATCGGGTCATAGTGCCTTCAGCACGGCGTTAATTTGGTTTAACAAGTCGCACAGAGTCTCGTGTTTTTAGCAGGTATCGGCGCGGGCGACTCTACGTATCAGTCATAGAAAGACATGTTCAGTATGTGTGCGGCAGCAGAAAATCAGCTTGTCGATTTTTATGATGATCTCCAGTTCATTCGTGCAGTGAACATGTCGCACAGGTGTTATCCGGGCATAAAAAAATCCCCGCCTTCCAAAAGAAAGGCGGGGATCTTCGCACCAGTGCGAAAGACTACTTACGTAGGCCCAAGCGCTCGATCAGCGTACGGTAACGCTCGATGTTGGTGTTCTTCAGGTAGCCGAGCATACGACGACGACGACCAACCAGAGCCATAAGGCCACGGCGGGTGTGGTGATCATGCTTGTGCATCTTCAGGTGCTCGGTCAGGTCCAAGATACGGCGGGACATGACGGCAATCTGAACCTCAGGCGAACCGGTGTCACCCTCGTGGGTAGCGTAAGCCTTGATGATTTCGTTCTTGATAGTGGCATCCAATGCCATAACAAACTCCTAGAGTTGGACCGCGTTCATAAGTCAGTGCAAACGCCGAAGCGTCTACGGTGGAAACTCGCAACCGCGGACTGCAGCGAGAACCATCGTCAATCATATCACCGACGGGCACGCCGGCGGGACCTCCAGGCATGGGTGAGATACGGCACCTGTACCTTGTCGCCCAGTTCATGACCCAGATGCTCGTTCCAATACCACCGTAGGTTTGATTCAACCTTGGCTTGGGTTGTCGGCGAAGATTTGCGGTAGTAGCTGCGCGACTTAGTCAGCTCAACGATCTCTTCAAAATCCAGCGACATCGACCAGTGCCAAATACCGTGTTCAGGTTTGCTGAATTCACGACCCAAAGGCGGTTCAAGCTCGGGACGGTGTACATCTCCAGCATGCATAATGCGGGCTAGCCGGTGCACCCACGGAACAGAGACGTCGAGTTGATTCCACAATAAAGTGAGCCAACCGTGATCATGCAGCAGACGGGCAGCCTCAGCACTGGCTTTGGGATGATCCACCCAGTGCCATGCTTGCGCGTAGGTCACCAGATCAACGCTGTCCTCGTCCAAGCTGGTAGCTTCGCCCGAGGCGCACACCGTGGCCACCTGTGGAAGTCGCTTCGCCAAGACCGAGAGCATGTCTTGGGACGGATCAACAGCGGTGACGTCCAACCCCTGTGCTACCAGTTGTTCGGTAAAGATCCCCGATCCACAACCAATATCAACTGCCACTTTTGGCTGGTCCTGCAGGGTGAAGTCCAAGGCCAGCTGTGGATAGGACGGACGGATCTTGTCGTAACTCTCAGCACCGGACTGGAATGCTGACGCTAATTCGTCACGACGCTTGGCACTGACCACAAAAGCACGTTGTGGCAGAGATGGAATTTCAGACATGAGACTTAGCGCGGTTCAACGGCCAGCACTGCGCGAGCTTGATCCACGTCCTGGGTCATCTGCTCAATCAAAGCTTCGATACCGCGGTAGGCGACCATAGGGCGCAGGTGTGAGATAAACTCAACAACAATCTGCTGACCATAAAGGTCAAAGTCTTCAACACCTTCATCTGGGCGGTCGATCACGTGGGCTTCTACCACCCGGGAGACACCATCAAATGTTGGGTTGGAACCCACCGAAATGGCGGCTGGCCAACGGACCTCGGCCTCGTCGATAACCCAACCGGCGTACACACCATCGGCAGGAATGATGCCGGTGGCTTCAGGATCAAGGTTTGCCGTTGGAAAACCCAGCTCGCGTCCGCGGGCATGCCCGTGGACCACTTCACCGCGCATCCGGTGGGGCCGGCCGAGGATCTGGGCTGCTGCTTCAACGTTGCCTGCAGCTAGTTCTTCGCGAACCCAGGTCGAAGACAAACGACGCTTATCCCCTACGTCTTGCACGCCGATGACATCGAAGTTGTACTTCTTGCCCAGCTCTTGCATGTAGCTGAAATCGCCGGAGTTGTTACGGCCAAAGCGGACATCATGACCAACCACGACCGCGACAGCGTGAAGCTTTTCAACGATCAGTGAGCGGACAAAATCTTCAGCGCTTTGGTCAGCAAATTCAAGGGTGTAATGGATCATCAGCGTGGCATCCAAGCCAACGCTGGCCAAGGTATCGATCCGATCAGCGATTCCCATGATCAGCTGTGGAGCAGCCTCGGGGCGATGCACCAGTGCTGGGTGCGGGTCAAAGGTGATGGCCACCGATTGAGCAGAGCGCGCCTTGGCTTGAGTGACTGCTGCGTCGAGCACTTCGCAGTGCCCCAAATGAACACCATCAAAGTTGCCAATGGTCACGACAGTGGGAGCCACATCCGTGGGGACGGCGTCCAAGCCCTTCCAATAGTGCACTTTGCTCCTTTAGAAATTCTTGTGGTGAGTAGAGAACCCACCGAGGCAATTCTTACACGTCTTTAGGCCAGACGCTCACTGCGGTTACGGTAAAGCCACCACAAGCCAACAATTGGCAGTACCAGCGGAATGTAACCGTAGCCTTCACCGAAACCACTCCACACCGATGGGTGGGCGAAAATTTCAGGATGAGTTAATGACAAAATGCCCACAACGATCACACCAACAAGTTCAACGCTCACTGCCCACAGCGAGACAAGCCATGCGCGCGACTTAGAAGATGACAGTGAGAACGTGGCGACAATGTAGATCAGGCCGGAAAGCAATGACAGCGTGTAGGCCACCGGCGCTTCATCAAACTTGCTCACGATTTGGTACGCACCACGAACGGTTGCCGCCAGAGCCAAGATGCCATAGACCGCAATAATCACTCGGCCTAGGCCAGTGGAGCGGCTTGGCTTTGGACCTTTAGCGGCATTGCGAGATTGTGCAGCCTGCATGATCCGTGAGTTACGAGGATTCTGACTCATGTTGTTTACTCCTAGTGCCAGATTTGTTCCATACGGAACAGCATGATGAAGGTGACGGCTGCCGAGGCACCCAACACCGCATTTGACCAGCGACTCTTTTCACTGACAGCCCAGAAGAATGCCAATGGTGGCATGATCAGCGCGGTGATCAGATATCCCCAGAATTCCAGCGGGTCGCCCTGTACAGCGTTTCCGCCGGCCTGCCTGATCGCGGCAGCAACGCCGTAAACAATCAAGAAGACTTCAGTTGCAGCTGCGCCGATAAGAGCCCAGTCATCCGGGTGCTTGCGAATGATGGTCGCCACCACAGCAACAAGCAATGCCAGTGCACAAACGATGACTCCGGCGATGAAAAATCCGTTCAAGGCAAACAACGGTTCAACCTTTACTTAGCGGTGAAGACTAGGGCCGTACGAGCTTTTTCGCCCTTGTCCTCCAGCAATGCCACCAGCACCCCATTGGGTGCAAAGGCTGCGACGGTCTGGCCAGGCTCAATGTCCATGCTCAGGTGGGATGCGGCAATGGTGCGCCCGAAGGACAGCTCCATCGCTTCATCCACGCTCACCGTACGGTTAGGGAACAACGCAGCGGCAGCCTTCTCAAGGGGCAGCATGGTGAATTCATTAGCCAGCTGTTCCAGAGTGCTAGTCAGATCAATCTTGTACGGGCCAACCTCGGTACGGCGCAACTCCGTCAGGTGTCCACCAACATCGAGTGCTTCGCCCAGATCGCGTGCCAGTGCACGGATGTAGGTTCCGGAGGTGCAAGAAACGGTGACGTCCACGTCAAGGATCTTGCCGCCGTTTTCTCGACGGATTTCGTGAATCTCGAAGCGTGAAATAGTCACCGGACGCGCCTTGAGTTCTACCTGCTCGCCGGCTCGCACACGTGCATAGGAGCGCTTACCATCAACCTTGATGGCTGAAACTTGGCTTGGTATCTGCTCAATATCACCGCGGAGCTTTGCTACTTCACGTTCGATATCTTCATCGGTGACCGCAGCAGCAATACGCTGAGAGATAATTTCGCCTTCAGCATCGTCGGTGACAGTGTTTTGTCCCAGACGGATGGTGGCGGTGTAGGTCTTATCGTGACCAACGATGTAGGTGAGTAAGCGGGTCGCCTTGTTAACACCGACAACAAGCACACCTGTGGCCATCGGGTCTAAGGTGCCAGCATGGCCCACCTTGCGGGTGCCTGCGAGTCTACGGATACGACCAACCACGTCGTGGGAGGTCAATCCTTGATCTTTGTCGACTAGTACCAGGCCCGAGGCCTGCTCTTGCGTGTTCTGCCCGGCTTTACTCACGCCTTCCAGTATATGGCTTAGGCAGAAAATTCACCCGTCTTGCCGTTCAACCGTGGCCGATGCCACGTCGCATCCCAGATTGTTCCTGCCACGGATTGCAGATAAGTCCTTCCAGGCTCTGCGAATTGGCCGCAAAATAAATTTTTTCAAGAGATTCCAATCCGTTGGGCATCCTGCCCCGAATGCTCATTGACCACCTGATCCGCACGGACAGGAAAAGGACCGACGACATCAGTCGCGGCGAAGCAAGGAGAAAATCATGAAGCGCACATACAGCAAAGTCGCTGGAGCATTCGGGCTCATCGCAGTCGCCGCCATGGGACTGAGCGCCTGCTCGACCGGTTCGGAAACCATGGAATCACCCACCGCCTCCGCCACGGAGAGCAGCTCGTCCATGGCCAGCGAATCTGCAATGGATCCGGCAAGCAATCTGGTGGGCAGCGGCTGCGCAGCCTATGCCGAAGCAGTGCCAACCGGTGACGGTTCGGTAGCAGGCATGGCCAAGGATCCAGTGGCCGTTGCAGCTTCCAACAACCCGCTGCTCACCACGCTGACTTCCGCAGTTTCCGGAAAGCTGAACCCGGACGTTGACCTGGTCGACACCCTCAATGGCGACGAATTCACCGTCTTCGCTCCGGTTGATGACGCATTCGCCGCAATCCCGAAGGATGACCTGGCCGCTGTGGCCAAGGACGCGGACACCCTGAGCAGCATCCTGACCTACCATGTGATCCCCGGCCAGATCGCACCAGATGATCTGCCCGGAACCCATGCAACCGTCCAGGGCGAGGATGTAGAAGTCACCGGCAGCGGCGACGACCTCGAGGTCAATGGCGCTTCGGTCATCTGCGGTGGCGTGCAGACCGCCAACGCGACCGTGTACCTGGTGGACACCGTCCTGATGCCACCAGCCAAAAAGTAGCAACGGCGCAATTGCAAGGCCGATGGCCTGAAGGTGATGCATGGAGTCCAAATCCAGGCATCACCTTCGCTGGTGCAACGGGCCGTGCTCCCCATCGGCAACTTTCGCAAAGCGCCACGGAACAGCAGACAGCGAAACAGACACAGATGCGTGAGACTCTAGGATTCATGAGTTCAAATAGACTCGACTCCATGGAAGACGATTCCGTTCAAACGCCGGACGCCCTGATGCAACAGGTCGCGCTGGGACAAGAAGCTGCCTTCGAATCGCTCTACGATGCCATGGCTTCCCGAGTCTTCGGACTCGTGCTGCGGGTGCTTCGCGACAGGGCGCAGAGTGAAGAAGTCACCCAAGAAGTTTTCGTCGAAGCCTGGCAGCAGGCCCGGCGCTTTGATCCGGCACGCGGCACCGCAGCTTCCTGGCTGCTGACCATTGCCCATCGCCGAGCCGTGGACCGTGTGCGTTCGAGCCAAGCAAGCCAAGCGCGGGATTTGCGCGTTGGAATCAAGGACTTCCAAGACAGCTACGATGATGTGGAAGAGAACGCCATCTTGCACGATGAAACCGTGCGCGTTTCCCAGGCACTGCAACGGCTCAGCGCGCCACAGCGAGAGGCCATACACCTGGCCTACTTTGGCGGATACACCCACCTGGAAGTCGCCGAGATGCTGAAAATACCGGTGGGAACCGCCAAAACGCGAATACGCGATGGAATGAGCAAACTTCGAGACCTGATGGGAGTGGCGTAATGGACAAGCATGAGAACGAGCGAACCGACAGCTTCGCCCGGGACGCCCTGGGAGACAAAGAGCGCGAGGAGCTGCTCAACCAGTCTCCGAATTCCGCCCAGGCTCGCCAGGAACTCGACGCACTGCAGGAAACTGCCGGACTGCTTGGCTTGGCGGCACAGCCGGTCGCGCCTCCGCCACGGTTGAAGGCCAACATCATGTCCGCCATCCGCACCACCGAGCAGCTCCCTCCCGTTGCGGACCAGGCACCCACCCTGGGCAGCTCCCCCGCAGCCGTCCCAGCCACCGAGGCTCCGGGGGAACCTGGTTCCGCTGCAGAACCTCCGGTCCAGCAGACAGGAACAGGACGCGGCACGCAGCGCTTCTTTGCCCTGGCCGCCGGTGTGCTGCTGCTGGCAGCAGTCGCCTTGGGAGGATTGGCGATCAACCAGACTTCCGAGCAGCGCGAGTTGGAGAACAAGATGGCCGCCATGGCCTCGCATGAAGAAGAGCTCGCGCGGATTCTGGGCGCCCCTGATGCGAAGTCAAAAACGCAGACCTTGGAGGACGGAGCCCGTGTCACGCTTTCCTATTCGGCCGATGAGGGCTTGATGGCTGTTTCCACCTCCGGCATGCCGGCTCTGTCCAGCGACAAGGGCTATGAGCTATGGCTGATTTCGGCCGATGGGGCAGTTTCTGCGGGCATGCTCGCCGGCCCCGATGCCGATGGCATGATCATGGTTTCAGATCCGATGAAGGACATCACGCATTTCGGGATCACTGTGGAGCCAGCTGCTGGATCCCCTGCCCCGACAACAGATCCCATCATGGTCCAGTCGCTGTGAAGCCGCAAAAAATCTCGTAGCCGATTCCAATCCGCATCGCAGGATGTTCCGAATACATGGTGAGTGGTTGTTCCCCTGCGATCGGCAGGGGAACATGGATCGCAACGCATGAGGTGAGTGGCAGTGGGCATTTCAACGAAACGCAACGACAGAGTTCTCGTATTCCACGCGGTGGCTGGAATCTGTTCGGCAGCAGCCATGTTCGCCGTGGCCCAGTTCGCTTCGGCATTTTTTAATAGCGCCTCGTCGCCGTTTTTCTCCTTGGGCTCGGCCATCATCGACCTGACTCCGCCATGGCTCAAGGACTTTGCCATCGCGACCTTCGGCACCAATGACAAGCTGGCGCTGTTCATATCCATTGGCGTCGTCGCAACGGTCCTGTCCGCGGTAGTCGGCCTGCTGGCCAAGCGAAGCTTCGCCCTTGCCTGCACCGCCATCGTTGCCTTGGCCGTGGTGATGTCCAGCGCAGTGGTCACCCGTGCGTCCACCAGCCTGCTTGATATTGTCCCAACGGTACTCGGCGCGATTGCCGGCATCGGGGTTTTGCAGTGGCTCAGCCGGCTGGCTTCAGCCACGGCCGCGCCTCCGGGCGAGGACGCCAGCATCCCGGGTCCAAGCCGCAGAACCTTCCTGCTCGGTTCGGTCCTGGCCCTGGCCGCCTCGGCCATAGCTACCGGCGCTTCGAGCTCGATCTCCGCTGCGCGGAACATGGCTGAGGCTGCCCGCAAGGCCTTGCGCTTGCCTGCGCCCCGTACCAAGGCAAAACCCCTGCCGGCAGGGGTTCAGGTCGAGGAAGCGGATATGCCACGCTTCGTTACCCCGAACCGGAATTTCTACCGTATCGACACCGCACTTTCGGTGCCCCAAATCGACCCGGGACAGTGGTCCTTGCGGGTTCACGGCATGGTGGAGAAGGAATTCACCATGAACTTCGACGAGCTGCTGGACCAAGAGCTCGTGGAAACCTATCTGACGCTGACCTGCGTATCGAATCCGGTCGGCGGCGACCTGGTAGGCAACGCACAATGGCTGGGCTATCCCCTGCGCCACCTGCTGGAACGCGCGATTCCCCAAACCGGCGCAGATATGGTGCTCTCCACGTCGCATGACGGCTTCAGTGCTTCAACCCCGCTGGAAGTCCTGAGAGATGACCGGATGGCCTTGCTGGCGATCGGCATGAATGGAGAGCCGCTGCCATTCGAGCACGGGTTCCCGGTGCGCATGGTGGTTCCTGGCCTGTACGGCTACGTGTCTGCTACCAAATGGGTGGTCGATCTGGAAGTCACCCGGTTCCAGGACAAGGCTGCCTATTGGACGACTCGCGGTTGGTCCGAACGCGGTCCTATCAAGATGTCTTCCCGGATCGATACGCCTCGCCCATTCGCCAAGGTACCCGCAGGAGACGTCGTGCTGGGCGGTACCGCCTGGGCCCAGACCCGCGGCATTTCCCGCGTGCAAGTGCAGATCGATGACGGACCATGGGAAGATGCCGACTTGGCAGCCGAGGCCTCCTTGGATACGTGGCGACAGTGGCGCTTCGTGTGGAAGGATGCGACGCCCGGCGCACATTCGGCAACTGTACGCGCCTACGACGCACAGGGCCAGTTGCAGACCAGCGAGAAAGCCAACCCGGTGCCCAATGGCGCCAGTGGCTGGCAACGCCTGCAATTCACCGTGCAGTAGGCGCTGACTGTAGCCTACTGGCTACGCAGCACCTTGATGACTTTCTCAACCCTGCGGGTGCGGGTATCTTCCCCCTAGCTTGAACGATCGGGTCTACGTGCCCACGTTGTTTGCTGTAGGACAGCTGGCTCCACGCATCAAGTAGCTCTGGTTCCGCAGAGAGCAGCACGGCCAGCGGTTCAGGGATTTCCACGGTGCGTGGTTCTTCATCCAGCTCTAGCTTCACGGTAATTTCGTCCCCCGCACCTTTGCCGGTATTTGCACGAGTCTCGGAGTTAAAAGAAACAAGAAACTGTCCGCCCATGGAGGCGATAGTTGTTCGGTAGGTGTAGTCGCCATTAATTTGAACTGTCACCGGTACACGTTTGCCACGACCAAATCCGTAAACAATTTCATCGGGCACGACCAGCCCTACATTGTTCCCGGTGCTGGCAATCAGGGTGGTGGTGAATTCTGGCATCTACTTGCACCTTTGTTCGAATCCGTTAGTGGTTTCTCACGCTATCTCATCAGCAACGTGAGCACTAGGGTTCTGGCGTTTAAACGTCAGATGCCCGGGCCACCACGCATTATGCGTAGTGATCCGAGCATCAAACTGAGTAGGACTAGAACAAGGAAGCTTAAGCTTCTTCTTCCTCTTCCTCTTCGTCCTTCTTGTATGGGTCCTGGTCCCCTGCGAAGTCTTTGCCTTCGCGAAGGGCTGCAACTTCAGCGTCCTTCTCGCGGGCCTTAGCCAGCAGTTCCTCAAGGTGCGAGGCACCTTCAGGGATCTCGTCGGCTACGAAGGCCAGCGTTGGGGTCAGACGGATGGTCAGGTTGCGGCCCAATTCCTTGCGCAGCGCACCGCCGCGCTTTTCCAGCGTTTCGGCGATACCCTTCTTCATCTCGTCATCACCAAAGACGGTGTAGTACACCGTAGCGTGCTGCAGGTCGTTGGTAACGCGGGCGTCGGTCACGGTGACATTATCGATGCGTTCGTCTTTGATGACGGTGCGCAGCGACTGGGCCATGAGGACCTGCACGCGCTTAGCCAAGCGTGCGGCGCGGGCTGAATCAGCCATGGTTTTCTCCTAATGGTTCAAAACTCGTGGGCGCTTGACCAAATCTTATCGGTCAAACGCCCACGAATCAGTGAGTCACACTGCTAATTGCTGGTGAGCAATTAGTCGCGTGGCTTTTCGCGCATCTCGAAGGTCTCGATGATGTCGCCGTCCTTGATGTCGTTGAACGACCCCAGGCCGATACCACATTCGAAGCCTTCACGGACCTCGGTGACATCGTCCTTTTCGCGACGTAGCGATTCGATCGACAGGTTGTCGCCAACCACGTTGCCATCGCGTACCAAGCGAGCCTTGGAATTACGCTTGATGGTGCCCGAGCGGATGATCGAACCGGCAATGTTGCCGAACTTCGAGGAACGGAAGACCATGCGGATCTCGGCGGTACCGAGGGCAACTTCTTCGTATTCCGGCTTGAGCATGCCCTTGAGCGCTGCTTCGATGTCGTCGATAGCGGAGTAGATGACCGAGTAGAAGCGCATATCCACGCCTTCTTTGTCAGCCAGTTCAGACACGCGCTCGGCTGGGCGGACGTTGAAGCCAATGATGATGGCGTTGTCCACGGTAGCCAGGTTGACGTCGTTCTGGGTGATAGCACCCACGCCGCGGTGGATTACGCGCAGCTGAACGTCGTCGCCAACCTCGATCTTCATCAGCGAATCTTCCAGTGCTTCAACAGCACCCGAAGCGTCACCCTTAAGGATCAGGTTCAAGGTATCGATCTTGCCATCAGCGACGGCCTTATCGAAGTCTTCCAAGGTGATGCGCTTACGACGCTTAGCCAGCATTGCGTTACGCTCTGCGGTTTCGCGCTTGTCAGCGATCTGACGAGCGGTGCGCTCATCGTCGGTGATCAAGAAGCCGTCGCCGGCGCGTGGCACCGAAGACATACCCAAGACCTGAACCGGGCGCGATGGCAATGCCACGTCCAGGTTCTCGCCGTTTTCGTTGAACATTGCACGCACGCGGCCGTGGGCGGTACCCACAACCATGGTGTCGCCAACGCACAAGGTACCGGACTGAACCAGCACGGTAACAACCGAACCGCGACCCTTATCCAAGTTCGCTTCAATCGCTACACCACGAGCGGACTTGTCTGGGTTGGCCTGAAGTTCAAGCACATCGGAAGTCAGCAAGACAGCGTCGAGCAGCTCGTCGATGCCTTCCTTCTGCAATGCCGAAACCTTCACGAACATGGTGTCGCCACCGTATTCTTCAGGAACCAAACCGTATTCGGTGAGCTGACCCATGACCTTGTCAGGGTTAGCACCTTCCTTATCGATCTTGTTCACTGCAACGATGATTGGCACACCAGCAGCCTGTGCGTGGTTCAGTGCTTCAACGGTCTGTGGCATAACGCCGTCGTCCGCTGCAACAACCAGCACGGCCACGTCGGTGACCTCGGCACCACGAGCACGCATGGCGGTGAACGCCTCGTGACCCGGGGTATCGATGAAGGTCATTGCACGAGTGCGACCTTCGTGTTCGTGGTTGATCTGGTAAGCACCGATGTGCTGGGTGATGCCGCCGTGCTCGCCCTCAATAACGTTGGACTTACGGATAGCATCAAGCAGTCGGGTCTTACCGTGGTCAACGTGACCCATGATGGTGATAACTGGGGCGCGCTCTTCAAGCTCGTCTTCGCCTTCAGCCTCAAGTTCGGCTTCCAGATCAAGGCCGAAGCCTTCAAGCAGTTCCTTGTCTTCGTCCTCTGGGGAGACGACAGAAACCTTGTAGCCCAGCTCTTCGCCGAGGACCTCGAAGGTTGCCTCGTCGAGCGACTGGGTGGAGGTAGCCATTTCACCGAGGTGGAATAGTACGGTCACCAGTGCTGCTGGGTTTGCGCCAATCTTGTCTGCGAAGTCGGTGATCGAGGCACCACGACGCATACGGATCTCGGTCTCACCGGTACCGCGAGGTACGTTGACACCGCCCAGGCTTGGAACACTCATCTGCTCCAATTCCTGGCGCTTTGCGCGCTTGGACTTGCGCTGCTTACCGCGACCGGCGCCTCCCTTACCGAAAGCACCGCCAACACCACCGCGACCACGCGGTGCACCTGGGCGGAAGCCGCCACCGGTACCGCCACCTGCGCCACCAGCGCCGCCACCGGCACCTGGGCGCCCGCGACCTGCGCCACCTGGACGACCGCCAGCTGCTGGAGCTGGACGATCAGTGCGGTTAGGCATCATACGTGGAGTTGCGGAGGTTCCTGCGCCTGCTGGACGTGGTCCACCTGCACCGGCACCGGCTGGACGTGGTCCACCTGCGCCTGCACCTGCTGGACGTGGGCTACGCTGGCCGTCACGTGCTGGACGTGGTCCACCCTGACCCTCGCGTGCCGGACGTGGACCGCCCTGACCTTCGCGTGGTGGGCGTGGACCGCCACCCTGCCCCTGACCGGCTGGACGTGGACCGCGCTGGCCGTCACGTGCTGGACGTGCGCCACCCTGGCCACCTTCGCCGCGCATACCCTGCTGGGAAGAGAACGGGCTGTTGCCTGGGCGTGGACCGCCTGGACGAGGAGCGCCCGGACGTGGTGCACGGCCGCCTTCGCGGCTACCTTCGCGGTTTTGGCCGCGACGTTCGCCCGAGTCACCCGAACGCATGCCCTGCTGGGATGAGAATGGGTTGTTGCCTGGGCGTGGAGCACCTGGCTTTGGGCCCGACTTGGCCGCTGGCTTTGGTGCTGCACCTGGAAGTGGTGCGCCCGGGGTTGCCTTAGCAGTAGGTGCTGCTGGGGCTGCCGGCGTCGCTGGAGCTGCCGGTGCTGGGGTCGCTGCTGCAGGCTTAGCGGCAGGCTTGGTGCCTGGCTTAGCTGCTGAAGAAGCAGCCGGAGCTGCCGCTGGCTTCGAACCCGGCTTTGGTGCGCCCGAGGTTGCTGGCTTAGCTGCAGCCGGCTTGGCTGCAGCAGCGTTGGAACCTGGGAAAGCATCGCGCAACTTGCGCGCTACTGGAGGCTCAACGGTCGAGGATGCGGAGCGAACAAATTCGCCCATATCCTGCAATTTGGTTAGTGCTTCTTTTGAAGTGATTCCGAGCTCTTTAGCGAGCTCGTGAACGCGGGGTTTAGCCACATCTCTCCTGTATCGATGTGATCTGCTCAAACCCCAATTTCAAAGAAAAATCTTCTATGCAGGAGGTCTGGCAAATCAGCTGTGTAATTCGTGAAATTCTTCCGTCGCACGGTGGATCACGCAGAACTGATAGTTCATCGTTGTGCGCTCAACATTGTCGACTCATCGGGTTGCCATCAGATTTCTGACCCGCTTTCATCATGTTTGCCAGATTGCTGACGTGCCGCCAGCTGATCTTCGTATGCGGTAAATTCCTGCACTACCTGCGAATCGTCGACGGCGGACCGGAAGGCCCGCGCGAATGCTTTTCGCTGTACTGCTTGCCGCACACACTTTTGTGTACCGTGGGTCCAGGTTCCTCGCCCGAAGGCGGAACCCTGCAAATCCAAGCTCACCGCACGAAGCGGAGTACCTTCATTGAGGACCCATCTGAGTAACTCGTTTTTACTGGTAATGGTTCGACAGCCAATGCACGTGCGTTGCTGATGCAGCTTCATGCGAGCGCCGTCGCCACCTTCCCTAGTTGTACGAGCCATCTACTAGTCTAGCGCGTTTGCACGCCATAGCGCGCATGAGTTGTGGCTCACACACGCTAGGCTTGCACGCGACTAACTAGCAATTCTTAGCAATCCAGCTTTAGAGCTGTGGCTCCTTGCCGCCGGATGCAGCCAAGATGTCAATGCGCCAGCCGGTCAGCTTGGCGGCCAGGCGGGCGTTCTGCCCTTCCTTGCCGATAGCCAACGACAGCTGGGAGTCTGGAACGACGACGCGAGCACGACGCTCTGCCTCATCAAGGATCTCTACCGAGACGACCTTGGATGGGGACAGTGCTGCGGCGATGAACTTCGCTGGATCTTCGTTGTAGTCAACGATGTCGATCTTCTCGTCGTTCAGTTCATTCATTACTGCACGAACGCGGGTACCCATTTCACCGATGCAAGCGCCCTTGGCGTTCACGCCAGGCTTGGTTGCACGAACAGCGATCTTGGTGCGGTGACCAGCTTCACGAGCCAGTGCCTCAACAACAACGGTGCCGTCAGCAATTTCAGGCACTTCCATTTCGAAGAGCAAGCGAACCATGCCTGGGTGCGAACGTGACAGGGTCACAGCTGGACCCTTGTTGCCGCGTTCAGCCGAGACGACGTAAGCGCGCAGGCGGTTGCCGTGCTGGTACTTCTCGCCTGGAGATTGCTCTACTGGTGGCAGCAATGCCTCCAGGTCGCCAATCTTTACCTGAACCATGTGAGCCGAGTAGCCCTGCTGGATCACGCCGGAGATCAAGGTGCCTACGCGGGTGGTGTATTCACCAACAACCTGTGCATCTTCAGCTTCACGCAAACGCTGCATGATGACCTGACGAGCGGTGGAAGCAGCGATGCGTCCAAAGCCGTGTGGGGTGTCGTCAAATTCGCCGAGCAGAACACCGGCGTTATCGCGGTCCTCCACCAAGATGGCAACGTGGCCGGTAGCGCGCTCAATAAAAGCACGCGCCCCTGGCATTGCGCCTTCGGTCTTGTTGTAAGCCAGCAGCAAAGCCGACTCGATGGTTGGAATCAGTACATCCATGGGGATGTCGCGGTCTTTTTCCAGAATACGCAGAGCGTTGAGATCAATATCCACGCTTAGCCCTCCAAATCTTCAGAATCAACGGTGTCTAGTGGTGCGTCATCGAAGTTCAGTTCTGGGTCGACGACAGCTTTACGGATATTTTCAAAAGTGTGGAGGGCAGGTTCTAGGACCTTAGTCTTCATACCCTTCTTGGCTGGCTCACGGTGCTCAGCAACCAACACATCAGCGTCGTTAACTTCCAACAGCCGGCCGCGCAGTTTGGTTCCGTCGGCCAAGGAAATCTTAACCATGCGGTTCAGGGCGCGAACCCAGTGACGCTTGGCAGTCAGCGGGCGGGAAAGACCTGGCGAGCTGACTTCCAGTTCATAAGGGTCAGCCGACGCATAAGTTGCGTCTTTGTCCAGAGCGTTGGAGATGGTGGTGGTTACTTCACCGAGTTCATCAAGAATCACCGAATCGTTGCCGTCTGGCTTGTCAACGATGATCTGAACGATCATCTGCTTGCCAGAGGGGCGCAAAGTAACTTCTTCTAGGAGAAGCCCGTGGGATTCTACTTCCTTGGAAAGCAAAGCAGTCAGACGCTGTGCTTCCTGTTCGGTATCGGCCGGTATTCCGGTCATGGATATCCTCCCACGCTATTCGATGTTGTCCGTTAAGCGTATATTGCGTTTCGCTTGTTGAGAACTATCAACCGCGCTCAGGTGAAAGAACTCACGAAGTTTTTCTTCTCGTGGTGGTGCGCAACACGAGAATTGACCTAAATTCGAGCTCGAACGTGAAATGATCGAATCGCTATGACTGAAAAATTCCCTCACGCCGATGCTCGCAAGAAGAAAATCGCTTCTCGTGCGCCGAGCTGGATCGCACCAGTGTTAGGCGGTGTTGTTGCTGCAGCACTCACCTGGGGAATTGGTAGCACGATATTTCATGGGGCCTTAGTTGATCAGGGTCTACCAGAACAGGTCCAGTCCGCCTCGGACGATGAACGTGCCTTGTGGGTTCGAGGAGGCGAGCTCGCAGACCTCGCGGCCCGAGCCAACAAGCTCGCCGAGCTAACCGATGGTTCCAGCGCTGAAGCTTTGGCAAACCTAGGCGCTTCGCTGGCGCAGGGCGCTGCCTTACTCGGTGAATTGCAGTTCGAAGAGCAGACACCAACTGCATTACCGCAGTCCTACTCCCCCGAACTCGTACAAGAATTGGCTCAAGATGTGGCCAAGTCTTCAGCTTCGCTGCCTGCGCTGAAGAAGCCGTCGCTACAGAGCACAAAGCTTCTTTCTCAGATCGCGTTCCAGACCAACCTCGATGCCAACAAAGCGATGGACTCCTTGGGTGAAAAGAACCCACCGGAGCTTGCCAAGCCACTCAGTGCCGTCGCCGACCAGGATCAGAACCAGCCAGTGGCGTGCCTTCCCGATCCGAATTTGCTTAACGCTGACGCCGAGGTTAAAGACTCAAAGAACTTTGACTCCGTCACCGTAGCTCGTGCATTGGACCGCGGTTATGCCTTGGACTATGCGTTGCAGCTACAGGCCGCCCGTGGTGTCTCCTCGCAATCAGCCGCGATTGAGAAGAAACGAACTGCACTGAGCAAGCAGTTAGCAAGCTTGCGTTCGGCGGTAGATGCAAAGTGTGAAGATTTGCGCCAGCCTGCTTACGCGTTGCCCAAAGATGGCCTGAAGGATCTGGGGAACGTCGTTTCAGATGCGACCGAGGATTTTGATCAAGCGTTAGTTCTTGCCGCTGGCAGCTCGGATGAAGGCACTGGCCAACGCATCGCCGCTGTTGCTTTTGAAGTGCTGGACAGCGAAGCTAAAGCCAATCCTGAGCACCGCATCCTAGTGTCCGGCGCCAGCGTCAATTAGAGCTGAATCCATCCTAGATTTTCGTGGAGTTCACCTCGAAGATAGCTATTAAAAAATAATCACAACGTTGATATTTGCTCACCCGTGGCATGATTCCGTGACGATAATTTACGCAGATATGCGGAGAGCTCTCAGCACATTATTGTTGGTCACCTTGGCCAGCTCTCTGGATCCTTAGTGCAAACTCCCAAGACAACCGGTCTTTAGAGTCTTAGATCGTTTTCAATTTCACCAGATATATCCGCCCTACTGCTATACGGAATCGTATTCGCGATTATCGAATTGTCCTTCGCAAGATCGTTCTCTCGCAATTCCTGAATAAAACGGCTAGGGTGAAATCAAGGTTCAACAGTTCAAGTATTCACCGGCACAAGCTCCGGAGAATTCACGAAATCTGAGGGCCTTACATGGGGATCCAGACACTCGTTACAAAAACGTACACAGGAGGATGGATAATGCCAGGTCGATTTGTACGATCCAAGATTGCGGAACTTGTCAGCGAAATCATTAATTCGCGACAGGGCCGTGCTCAGCTCAGCGCTCACGGCTGGGTTCAAGGAATGCCGATTGTCATTGCGCAACCGGAAGAGAGCCTCAGCGACGTGATGTCACTGGTAGCGGCCCACCAACCTCCAGTACTGGTCGCCACCACTGACCCAACAAATGGTGATCTGTGGTTTATGTACGTCTCCATCGGTTGCACTGCTTTGCAGGTTGTTGAGCCCCTGCCTCAAAAGACCACCATCGAGCAGCTGTACCGCTCGGCAATCCCAACAAGTTTCTTAACTTTCCGCATTGCTCAAATGCCGGCCAGCTCGGTGGTCCATGCAATCGCCCCACAGCACGTTAAGCATGAGGGCGGCTACACAACGGTGGAAGCTTCCACTTCACACAGTCTCTAACCCTGCGCTTTAGGCGCATCACTAGCCGGCGAAGATCATGTCCGATCCAAGCTTCATGATGAGCGCACTGACGACAACAACAAATACGATGCGGATGAACCCGCTGCCTTTGGAAATCGCCATGCGCGCACCGAGGTATCCGCCGATCATGTTCATAACACCCATGGCCAGTCCCAGCCCAACAAGTACGTGTCCGGTGGGGACGAACAAAAGTAGCGCGCCAGCATTGGTGCACAGGTTGACGATTTTTGCTTTCGCCGAAGACTGCAGGAAGTTGTAACCGAGCACGGTGACCATGGAGATGATCAAGAACGAGCCCGTTCCGGGCCCAACCATGCCGTCATAACCGCCGATAATGAGGCCAATCGCCAGGGCGCGCAGGTAGTGCTTGCGTCCGGTGTAGCGCAGCCGTGAAAGTTCGCCGGCTTTCGGTTTGAAGATGGTAAAGAGTAACACCGCAATTAGAGCGGCGATGATAATCGGTTTGATCGCTTGTGCAGGCAGAATTGTTGCCAATCCCGCTCCACCGAATGCACCAACCAGCGCTGTAGCCGCCATAGGGAGTGCGGTCTTCAGATCCGGACTGGTGCGCCGATAGTACGTGACCGCACTGGTCGCGGTACCAAAAATTGACCCAAGCTTGTTAGTCGCGAGCGCCTGTACCGGAGTAATGCCCGGAAAAAGTAGTAGCGCGGGCAATTGAATCAGTCCGCCACCGCCAACCACCGCGTCGATCCATCCAGCACCCAAGGCAGCTAATAACAGCAATGCCAAGGGCCAGAGGGATACGGGTTCACCGTTGACGGACAGGAATTCCAATACTTCTTGCACCGCGCTACTCCCCTATTTAGTTTTTACGTACGGCCTTTTAGGCTGTCAGCTCAGCAACAACATCTTCGACCTTGACGTCGCGACGTTCACCAGTGGCGCGGTCCTTGACCTCAACCACTCCGTCAGCCAAACCGCGGCCAACCACAACGATGGTCGGCACACCGATGAGCTCTGCATCAGAGAACTTCACACCAGCAGATAGCTTTGGACGGTCATCCAAAATGACTTCCTGGCCGGCAGCTTCAAGCTCATTAGCCAGCTTCTCCGCAGCCTCAAGCATTTCGGCGCCCTTGCCAGTGACCACGATGTGAACCTGGGCTGGAGCAATCTGCTTAGGCCAAGCAAGACCGTTTTCATCATGGTAAGTTTCGGCCAGTGCGGCTACTGCGCGGGTTACACCGACGCCGTAGGAGCCCATGGTGACAACCGTGAGCTTGCCGTTCTGGTCAAGAACCTTCAGGTCCAATGCCTGTGCGTACTTACGTCCCAGCTGGAAGATGTGGCCCATCTCGATGCCACGCTCGGTCCTTAGTGGACCGGAGCCGTCCGGAGCAGGATCGCCTTCGAGTACGTTGACGCCTTCAATGGTGCCGTCAAAGGTGAAGTCGCGGCCTGCAACAAGACCGAAGACGTGCTTGCCCTGCTCGTTGGCGCCGGTGATCCAGGTAGTACCTGAAACCACGCGAGGATCAACCAAGTACGGGATGGCATTTTCGGTATCTTTGCCCAGCAACTGGTTATCCAGACCCAAGGCTGGGCCGAGGTAGCCAGTAACAATCTCAGGGTGGCTCTTCAAATCCTGCGCAGTAGCCTGCTCAACACCGACTTCGCCGTTGATACCCAGTGCGATACCAACGGTTGCTTCCAAACGCTTCTCGTCGACCTGACGGTCACCCGGAATGCCCAGAACAACTAGGTGGCGGTTTCCTTCAGGATCAATAACAGCCAGCACCACGTTTTTCAGGGTGTCTTTGGCTTCCCAAGCGCGATCTTCACGTGGACGCAGCTCGTTGGCTGCAGCTACCAGCGTGGCGATGGTTGGGGTATCGGGCGTTTCGATGACTTCGTATGCCGGTGCATTGGTGAAATCAATGTCCTCAGGCACCACGGTGGTGACGGCTTCAACGTTTGCAGCATAACCGCCAGCCGAGCGGACAAAAGTGTCCTCACCGATCGGTGTTGGGTGCAGGAATTCTTCGGATTTGGAGCCACCCATGGCGCCAGCCTGCGCGAAGACCGGAACAACTTCCAGACCCAAGCGCTCAAAGATCTTCAGGTACGCACCACGGTGAGCCATGTAGGCCTCGTCCAGACCGGCATCATCGATGTTGAAGGAGTACGAATCCTTCATGATGAATTCGCGTCCACGTAGCAGGCCCGCGCGTGGACGTGCTTCGTCGCGGTACTTGTTCTGGATTTGGTACAGGTAAACCGGCAGGTCCTTGTACGAGTTGTACAGGTCCTTGACCAGCAAGGTGAACATTTCCTCGTGGGTTGGGGCCAAAAGGTAGTCGGCATCCTTGCGGTCCTTGAGGCGGAACAGTCCATCCCCATATTCGGTCCAACGACCGGTCTGCTCGTATGGTTCGCGAGGCAGCAGTGCTGGGAAATGTACTTCCTGGCCACCGATGGCGTTCATTTCTTCGCGCACAATAGCTTCAACACGCGCAAGGACCCTCAAGCCCAGCGGCAGCCAGGTGTAGATACCCGGGGCTGCGCGGCGGATATAACCAGCGCGGACCAACAGCTTGTGGCTGGCGACTTCGGCGTCAACCGGATCTTCACGCAAGGTGCGCAAGAAGGTAGTGGAAAGCTTCAAGACCACTGAGGGGCGTCCTATTCCGTCCGTCGACGCCGAAAGGGTATTTCGGTGCCGACTAGCTATGCAAAATCAAAAGGGTTTTTGGCCGCAAAGTCGACCAGTTCTAATGCTACCGCTTCGCATCACTTCCCAATAAATTCAAGGGGAATCGGCTAGCTCGTGTTGCGGATTTTCCTTACCGTACATCTGCTGTCTATTCACCGGCGTCTTTGGTTACGCCCGAGCAAGACATGGGCAGAGCTTCCTGCCACTTGGAGATTCATTGCCGAGCATTGCTCAGCGCACCGGCACGACGAATTAGAAAAGCTCCCCTACAGTTCGATGTGAACTGTAGGAGAGCCTTCCGAATTTGCTACTGACTACTTAGCGGTTTCCTTGATTTCAGCAACGCCCTTGTTCAGCTCAGTGGTGAGCTTCTTCAGTACGTCTTCCGCAGATTCTGAACCGTCGCCACCGGAGTAGGCGACGACTACAGCATTACTTCCCACGAGCCCCTGTACCTGGTACGAACCGCCCGGGAACTCCTGGCCATTGACCGTCATGGTGGTTTGGGTGGCAATGGTGGTGTCAGCGTCAGAAGTCGCATCCAGGATCTTTGCCGATGCGGCGATCTCCTGGCCGGACATGGACATCGTGAACTTGTCACAGCCCTGCATATCCTTCTTTTCCGCCATTTGCTTTGCCTTGTCCAGCTTGGAAGTGTCCTCATATCCAATGACTGAATAGGTGGTGGACGCAGTGCCTTCACCGGTCACCATGGCGACTGCCATGTTAGTACCGTCGAGGTTCTCTGTTCCCTGCTGAGTGACCAGTTCGGCGCACTTCTCGGGCTTGATGTTCATCTGCTCGATGAGCTTCTTGGAGTCAGGCAGTGCTGCCTTGATGGTGTCACTGTCCATGACCTGAGCCTTGGAGTCATCACCCACCATGGACTTGACGACGGCGGTGGTCTGATCCGCGGTCAGTGCCTTGGCTTCGGGAGCCTGTGCTTCAGCGGCTTCAGTGGCACCGGAACTGCTTGCAGCGTTGTCGCTGGAGCCGCCACAACCGGTCAAAGCGAATGCTGCCGCGATCGGCAGCACCCAGAAAGCATGCTTCTTCATGATGTAATCCTCACGTCGGTGATGAAATTCCAACTACAGTATTACACAACACGTTCGAAATAAAAGTATTTACCAGAACTATTGCACCGATTTGATTTCATCAAAAGCTTGATCCGTTAACTTGACTGCTTCGGTGGCAAGTTCGGCCGGTTGCACGGATCCGGTCTGCAGCGTAATTAGAACAAAATTATTGCCATCTAGCGCTTGAACTGCGACTGAATTCAACGTTTGCCCACCACCTGCATCCATAACCGTGGACATGGTCAGCGCGTGTTCGGCATTCACGTCCATAGGCAAGATCTGACGTTTTGCTTTGAGTTCTTTGCCGCTCTGTTCGATAGTCACCGTGCTGCAGTCTTCTAGGTCGTCAAAGGCCAGTGCATTTAATACATTCGCCCTGGTGGCTTCATCGGTGATGGAAAATATCTGGACCACCTTGCCCACTTCTTCCGAACTGCTAGTCGAGGTCGCCGCCACCGAACTGGTTAGGTCTGTAACCGAATACTTGGCGTTGAGCTCTGCACATTTTTCAGGCTTAATTCCGGCTGGCATTTCTGCGTCTTTGGCAGCTTCAAGCTGGGGTTGCATCTGCTCGTTGCTTATAACCTGTACTGACTGGTCGGACTTTAACAATGTGGATGCGACGGTTTCTACTTGCTTTGCGTCCAGACTCTTACCGTCTCCTGCGCCCTGGCTCTGGCTCTTTGCAGATTCAGAAGGCTGACCCGGCGTCCCGTTTTCTTCACTCTGCACACCGCCAGAACAACCGGCCAAGGCCAAAGATGCGGTCAGTGCAACCATGGAAAATACGAAACGCTTGGTCATAAGTTGTCCTTAACGAGTGTTGAAATTGGGCCGCCTGGCGATCTGGATCGCCTATTTCAGCGTCTTGAGCAACTCGTTGATCGTCGATTGTGCCGCTTGAATTTGTTGTTTCGTTTGGCTTGGGGTTGTGGATTGCTGCAAGCCGATCAGCACATTTGAATTGCTGGAACTGACCACAAGCTGTTGCTGAGTAGATTTACCGTTACTGCTTGTGGACACGGAGGCCTCATCGTGATCCGCGTCCGAGTCCAACGCTTGTTCAGCTAGGTGGTAGGCCCGTCGTTCTCCATTGGCGGTCACCGAATAGCGCGAGCATTGCTCATTGGCAGCATTTTTGGTTTCCCAATGCTTTCTCAAAAGCTGCTCATCTTTGTAGATGGCAACCGTGAGGTGACGGCCTTCGAATTCAACCGCGGCCATAGTGGCATTCTTCAGCTGGTCGGCCACCGGCTGGGCGAAGGTGACTCCGCACTTACTTGGATTGACCTTGATTGATTCGAGCCATTCCTGCGCCTTTGGAATAGTTGAGCGCAACTGCTGGTCAGAGAGTACAACAGCGTTTTTATCCGAAGATGTGAAGTCCGCTAATTTACGTTGCAACTGGTCGCTATCAAGGCTAACTAGCTTTTGGGAACTTGGCTCAGGAGTTGGTTCAGGGATTGGCTCAGCCTGGCTACAACTACTCAGGGCAACGGCACCAATGCACAGCGCCATGGCCAGCAACAATCGAGAACCGTTAGAAGGAGCCACAAATTTTCCTATCTCAGATCAGTTAGAACAAGATGGTCGCGAACGTGTCGACCTGCTCAAAACCGATGCGCTGATAAGTCTTCATCGCGGGCACATTAAAGTCATTTACATAAAGGCTGGCAATGGGCGCAAATTGCAGCGCGTACTGGACGGTGGAGCTCATGTAAGCAGCTGCTAGGCCAAGTCCACGGTAGCGTGGATTGACCCAGACTCCCTGGATCTGGACCGCTTCATCAGTGACCGTTCCCAAATCAGCTTTGAAAATCACGTCACCATGTTCATCGCAGTCAATGACTGTGTGGCCGTCTCGAATGAGTTGGCGTACTCGGCTGCGGTAGAAGCTTCCGCCATTTTCTAGCGGCGAATACCCAAGCTCTTCTTCAAACATGGCAGCGCTGGCGGGAAGTACCAGATCAAATTCGTGAATCTTTGCGGCTCGCAAGGGATTCTGCTCAATGCCATCAGGAAGTTGCGAAATCGTCATCAACGGCTGATTTTCCCGCACATCAAAGATAGGCTGCGGTCCTTCGCGCAGCACTTCGTGCATCGGAAGAACCGACGTGGCGGGCCCGAAAACCGAGGCAAAGCGCTGTCGAGAATCCAAGGCGTGGACTGCAAACTTTTGCGCCTGATCTTCGCTCATGGCGGTGGGCGCCACGTTGGCACCCACCCAACATGCAGCTGCCAAACCATCGTCACCGTCGACCCCAACAATATGGGCAAAGCCATCGGGGACGGCTGAACGGTGCATACTCACCTGAGAACGGGTGAAAATATTGGCGACGGGGTCGCGGTCGAGTAGCTCGATGAGGGCCGTCGTATCACGACGGCCCAGAGTCCGCGGCACCCTTGTGTCGTCTCGTCGGCTTTCTTTAGCTGACGGAGACCACGGGAGAACCCGAGGTAGGATTCTCGTCATCGTTCAGTCCCATTTCATCAGCCATACGGTTAGCTTCTTCGATCAGAGTCTCAACAATCTGGTCCTCTGGAACGGTCTTGATGACTTCGCCCCTGACGAAGATCTGGCCCTTGCCGTTGCCCGATGCCACACCAAGGTCAGCGTCGCGCGCCTCGCCTGGTCCGTTGACAACACAGCCCATAACGGCCACACGCAATGGAGCCTTCATTCCTTCAAGTCCCGCGGTGACCTGTTCAGCCAAGGTGTAAACGTCCACCTGGGCACGTCCACACGAAGGGCAGGAAACAATATCAAGCTTGCGAGGACGCAGGTTCAGCGATTCCAGAATCTGGTTGCCAACCTTGACTTCCTCAACTGGAGGAGCCGAGAGCGATACACGGATGGTGTCGCCGATGCCCTTTGAAAGCAGTGCGCCGAATGCCGTAGCGGACTTGATGGTGCCCTGGAATGCGGGACCAGCTTCAGTCACGCCCAAGTGCAGTGGCCAGTCACCACGTTCGGCTAGAAGTTCATAAGCACGAACCATGATGACTGGGTCATTGTGCTTTACCGAAATCTTGAAGTCGTGGAATCCATGCTCTTCGAAAAGCGAAGCTTCCCAGACAGCGGATTCGACCAATGCTTCTGGAGTCGCCTTGCCGTACTTCTGCAACAGGCGGCGATCCAGCGAACCGGCGTTGACGCCGATACGGATTGAGGTGCCGTGATCCTTGGCGGCCTGAGCGATTTCCTTGACCTGGTCATCGAACTGGCGAATGTTTCCTGGGTTCACTCGAACCGCACCGCAGCCAGCTTCAATGGCAGCAAAGACGTACTTCGGCTGGAAATGAATATCTGCAATGACCGGGATCTGCGACTTCATCGCAATGATCTTCAACGCGTCAGCGTCTTTGTCCGTAGGACAGGCGACACGCACGATGTCACAACCGGCGGCAGTCAGCTCTGCAATTTGCTGCAAGGTCGCGTTGATGTCGTGAGTTTTTGTGGTGGTCATCGACTGGACCGAAATCGGCGAATCGGAACCTACACCAACCGAGCCGACCTGGAACTGGCGAGTCTGACGACGTGGTGTGAGAACCGGCGGTGGGCCTGCCGGCATGCCTAGGCTGACCGAAGTCAATGGACGCCTCCGAGTAAATTGTGGATAAATCTCTTAGTCCAAGTATGTCACCGTATCGAGGTGAGCGGGTACTCATGCGAGAAAGGCCACGGGGTCACCGTGGCCTTTCTCGCAGTAATAGGCTGATTTTGCTGACTAGGTCCTAGTTGGCTTCAGCAATTTCTTTGATGCTGTTGAGCACGGCTGCAACCTGCTCAACAACCTCAGTGTCATCCTTCGGGTGCAGCTCAGCGAAGCGAACAACCGAGTTTGGAATTGCCAGCTTGACGTCTTCCAGGACGTTGGCGCCAGCGATGTTCAGTGCCTTGCGAGCTTCATCCTGAGCCCACACGCCGCCATACTGGCCGAATGCGGTGCCAACAACAACGGTTGGCATGCCCGAAACTGCGCCTGCACCGAATGGGCGTGAAAGCCAGTCAATGGCGTTCTTCAGAACTGCTGGCATGGTGCCGTTGTACTCAGGGGTCACCAAGATCAACGCGTCAGCTTCGCCGGCTGCATCGCGCAGAACCTGTGCCGTTACTGGAACGGTACCTTCGACGTCAAGATCCTCATTGTAGAAAGGAATGTTTTCTAGGCCGCTGAATACCGAAACTTCGACGCCCTCTGGAGCGTGGTGAGCGGCAGCTTCTGCCAACTGAACGTTGGTCGAGCCGTTGCGGAGGGATCCAACGAGGGTGAGGACCTTTGTGGCCATGGGTGTGCTCCTAAAAGACGGAAATAGAAAAAGAAGCTGACGCTTCATCTATTTCCAACTATGAATGATGCCCATCCATTCCACGAAACAAGGTGACCGGGATCACTTCACCCTTAGACACATCAATCTCGCCCTGGCTTTTGCCGTAGTTGCTTAGTGACCGAGCGGTTGGATTTTGCATTCAGTCTGCGTCGCTGCGAACCGCGGGTTGGCTTGGTCGCCTTGCGGGTTGGAGCATCCGGCGCCAAGGCTTTCGAAACAAGCAGAGCAAGCTTGTCCATAGCAATCTGTCGATTACGCCATTGGGAACGTTCCTCGGAGGCACGAACTACCACGGCGCCAGAAACGAGCCGCGATGCCAATTTCTGCAGGAGCCGCTCACGTTGCCAGGGCGAAAGTACTCGCGAGGCGCCGATCACCCACGAAAGCTCAGCCCGAGAGTCGGAAGTATTAACGTGCTGGCCACCGGGACCCGAAGAACGGCTGAAATTCCACGAAAGCTCGGAGTCCGGTATGACTAGCGAATCGTTGACATGCAGATCCATCGTTGACTCCTCTCCCGGTCGGTCCCAGATGACTTCTCAATAGCTACTTAAATGCTGATGCCCTCGCCCTCCAGTTTCTGGAGCGCGAGGGCTTAGCCTACCAATAATTTAGGAAGCGAATTCCTGCAATAGCCCGATAACTGGATTCCACTCGGTGACGGTCGTCTTTGCAATCGCGCCGACCTTGGCAAAGGGGTCATTGGCAAGGAACTCATTCAAGCCCTCTTCGGACTCGGCAGCAAAGATCAACAACGCACCATCATTGACCGGAGTCGGACCCGAAACGAGAACTCGAACCGGTCCTTCAACAAGAAAATCGCACAGGTACTCACGGTGTGCCGGGCGGTGTTCGTTTCGTAGTTCATCGGAGTCTTGGGCGTACACGTATTCAACAGCATAAACAGTCATAACTACACCTTAATTCTTGTCGCCTAGAACAGTTGTATTGGCTTAAAAATATCTGCATATATTAAGAGGCCGCCCATAACCAGCATGGCTACTACGACAACGTAGGTCAGTGGCAGGAGCTTGACTGTGTCCACCGGCTTCACGTTTTTCAGTTTGAAGATCCGAGCAAAGAGCCGTTTGATGCCATCGTAAAGCGCGCCAACTACGTGACCACCGTCCAAGGGCAAGAGTGGAATGAGGTTGAATGCGAATAATGCAAGGTTCAGTCCCCCGACCAAGGACAGCAGGGTCGCGAACTTGTCCCCCACGGAAATGGAGTCTTCTGCACTGATTTCTCCGGCGATCCGACCGACGCCAACAATAGAGACCGGCCCATTCGGATCTCGCTCGCTACTACCAAAGGCAGCCTGAGCCACATCAACCATGCGCTGAGGCAAATGCAGGATTACGTCTCCGATGGTCAGAAGCTGATTACCAATCACTCCTGGCACCGAGCTCAATGGCTTTGTCATGTCCTTTTGTAAGGAACTCATTCCGACAAATCCAACCTTGGTCATGATGGTCTGGCCCTGATCATCTGTGAGCGCATAGCCGTTTTCATCGGTGGCAGGACGGTCAGTCAGATACGGCGTCATCGTGGTGGAGTGGCTACTGCCATCACGCTGGTAGTCCAACGTAATCGACTTTCCCGGGTTGTCTCTAATGACGTCGGTGAGCTCGTACCATTCGCCTTCTTTGACGGCATTGCCGTTGACGGCGGTAATGGTGTCACCAGGTCGGAGCCCCGCGGCATAGGCCGGCGCCTGCTCATCCTTATCGGTGCACTGCTTTTGATCCGCATCCTGCGCGGTGGAAATGCACTGGTAAACCTCGGAAACGGTGGTGCTGGGAGTTGCTTGGCCGAAGCTGGTGAGCACGATGGCAATGACCACAAAACCAATGATCAGGTTCATCAGTGGCCCACCAAGCATGATGATTACCCGCTTGTAGACCGGCAACTGGTAGAACAGGCGACCTTCGTCGCTGGGCAACACATTTTCATTCGCTTGTGAGCGAGCGTCGTCAACCATCTGGCCGAAAACCTTTTGGAACAGGTTCGGTTTTTTCTCCGGCTGCCCCTCAACTGTTTTGGCTCGTGGTGGGTACATGCCCACCATGGAAATATAGCCACCCAAAGGCAGGGCCTTGATCCCATACTGAGTCTCGCCACGTTTGAACGAGATCAGAGTTTTGCCGAAGCCAATCATGTACTGCGGTACACGCAGTTTGAAAAGTTTCGCAGGAACAAGGTGACCGATTTCGTGTAGCGCAATGGACAGGCCAACGGCCACGACCATAAAGAGGATGCCTCCTATGAACAGGATGACGCTCATGCTTTGGATCCCACGATCTTCGTTGCATGGGCACGGGCCCAACGGTCGGTTTCAAGAACGGTTTCAACGCTGAGCTCAGCGTTGATTGGCGTGTAGTTATCTAGGACGCACTCAATGGTCTCAACGATGTCGGTGAACTGAATTTGTCCTTCATGGAATGCATCAACGGCAACTTCGTTTGCTGCGTTGTAAACGGCCATGTGAGTTCCCGAGGCCGCGGCGGCTTGCTTAGCAAGTTTCACCGCGAAGAATACGTCTTCGTCCAGGGGCTCAAAGGTCCAGCTAGCCGCCTTGGAGAAATCGCATGGTGTGGCGGCCCCGGTAACGCGGTGTGGCCAGTTGATGCCCAGAGCAATAGGCAGGCGCATGTCTGGTGGCGAGGCTTGCGCAATCACCGATCCGTCAATGAACTCCACCATGGAGTGAATGATTGACTGGCGGTGTACCACTGGCTCGATTTTCTCCAGTGGAACATCAAAGAGCAGGTGAGCTTCGATGACTTCCAGCGCCTTATTGACCATGGTCGCCGAGTTAGTGGTCACCATGCGACCCATGTCCCAGGTGGGGTGAGCCAACGCCTGGGCCGGAGTCACGTCACGCAATTGGTCATAGGTGTAGCCAAAGAATGGTCCACCAGATGCGGTGACCAATAACTTTGCAACTTCGTCAGGAGTACCCGAACGCAAAGCTTGCGCCAGCGCCGAGTGCTCAGAATCAACTGGCGATATCTGGCCCGGGGCAGCAATTTGCTTGACTACTTGGCCACCGATAATCAGCGACTCTTTATTCGCCAGGGCCAGTAAGTGGCCAGCTTCCAAAGCCGCAATCGTTGGCGCTAAGCCGATAGCTCCAGTGATGCCGTTGAGCACCACGTCGGCTTCGTTGAACCCAGCAATGGTGGTCGCCGCACCTTCTCCGGCCACCAGTTCTGGTTCATAGCCGGTAACCGAAGCATCAGCAGCAGCCCGCTTGATCGCGGAGGCAAGATCATCGGTTGATTCCGACGCACAGCCGACAATTGCCGGGCGGAACTTCACCGCTTGCTGGGCTAGCAGATCCAAATTGTAGCCACCGGACAAGGCTGCCACAGAGAAGTTTTCTGGCGCCTTACTAATGACGTCTAGACCTTGAGTGCCGATGGAACCGGTAGAACCGATCAAGCTGACCCGGCGAGGATGCCCGGTTGGTACGAAAGTTTTTTGGGAGCTCACTCAACCATTATGGTTCGTTTAACTGTGAGCGCCCAAAGAGCGCCACACGTTGTGTTTAACGTGCAGCGCTCTGCCGGTCTAGGGACTACAGGCCCAGACTGCGAGCAATGAGCATTTGCTGTACTTGCGTGGTGCCTTCGCCGATCTCCAAAATCTTGGAATCGCGGTAGTGCCGTGCGACGAGGGATTCATTCATGAACCCGTATCCTCCAAAGATCTGGGTCGCATCGCGCGCGTTATCCATGGCAGCCTCGCTAGCAATAAGTTTGGCGTGAGCAGCTTCGATCTTGAAGTCTTTTCCGGCCAGCATCTTGGCTGCGGCCGCGTAGTAGGCCAGTCGCGCGGTGTGTGCTCGGGATGCCATCCGAGCAATCATGAACGAAATGCCTTGATTCTTGCCGATAGCGGTACCAAAGGTTGTTCGGGTCTTGGCGTATTTCACTGCCTCGTCCAAACATCCTTGCGCCGCCCCAGTAGCAAGGGCGGCAATAGCGATGCGCCCCTCATCCAGGATTTCCAAGAAGTAGGCATAGCCGCGTCCTCGTCCGCCCAAGAGGTTTTCTTCTGGGACACGTGCGTCATTGAAACTCAGTGGGTGGGTGTCGCTGGCGCGCCAACCAACTTTGTCGTAGGCCTTCTCTACAGTAAATCCTTCGGTTCCGGTGGGCACGATAATTGCAGAAATTTCTTTTCTACCTGTTGCCTCATCCACCCCGGTTACTGCCGTGGCCGTGACGTGAGAGGTGATCTCAGTTCCGGAGTTGGTAATAAATTCTTTGGCCCCGTTGATAACCCATTGACCATTTTCCAGTGATGCTTTGGTTAGCGCCGCCGAGGCGTCAGAGCCTGCGCCCGGTTCAGTGAGTCCGAACCCTGCAAGACGCTGTCCGGTGGCAAGTGGTTCAAGCCAACGTTGCTTCTGCTCTTTGTTGCCGAACCGATATATGGGCATAGCCCCTAAAGAGACTCCAGCCTCTAAAGTAATGGCCACCGATTGGTCAACCTTGCCCAGTTCTTCGAGTGCCAAAGCCAGATGGAAGTAATCTCCACCAGAGCCACCGAACTCTTCAGAAATCGGTAATCCAAAAAGCCCCATTTGTCCCATTTGTTTAACAACGTCATAAGGGAAAGCATGATTGGCGTCGTTTTCAGCGCTCTGTGGAGCAACGACTTCTTGGGCAAATTCGCGGACCATGTCTACCAGGTCTTGGTACTGGTCATCGAGTTCGAGGTTGATCATCAGACTCTCTCTTCGTTGAGGAACTAACGCACGCGATACGCAGAATGTTTGACGAGCCCAGTGATGATCGTTTGTTGCGATCAGCGAGCATATGTCTTGGAAGCACACTGCGCGACGCGTATGGTTAATACTTGTTAACTGATTGCCGCCTACTGGTCGGTAAACAGCTTCATTTTTGACAGTAGTGGCACGCGTCACACTTGTCCAGAGTTCGGCGTAGCAGTCGTAAGGAGATGATGGTGATGGCGAGCAGATATCAAGCCCTCAATGAACCAACTGACCGCGAACGCGCCAAGGCCGAGCGACGAGAAGCCCTACTGCGCGAAGCCACCAGACTGTTTGCCCAGCACGGTTACGCAGGAGTCTCTCTAGAAGATCTCGGTGCTGCCTGCGGGATCTCAGGCCCGGCGGTTTACCGTCATTTCGCGGGAAAACAAGCCGTATTAATTGCGCTCTTGGTAGACATGTCAAAGGACATCTACGACGGCGGACAAAAGGCCTGCGAAGCTGGCGGCACAGCCTTGGAAGTGCTCTCCCGCCTAGTTGATTTCCACACCGATTTTTCGCTGTCTCGCCCGGACATTCTTCAGGTTCAAGACCGCGATCTGAAATCCTTGCCCGCGGCGGAATTAGCCTTGGTGCGCAAGCTCCAAAACTCGTATATCGCGTTATGGACCAATGAACTTGCCAAGCTGCATCCGACTGGTTCCAAGCAATCTCACCGCTTCCGGGCCCATGCCGTATTTGGACTGTTAAACTCGACAGCCCACTCAGCTCACTCTCCGAGAACTAAAAAGTCTGGTCTTAAGCCACTTTTGTCTAATATGGCTCTCGCTGCGCTCACATCCCCGGTAGTGTAGTTCCCAAGCCAATGTTCCGCAGCGTTCCGAAAACGGCATGCTGACCTACCCGATTGAAAGGCCTTTATCGTGCAGCTACGTGAAGTCCGCCCTTCCGACTTGGACGCATTCTTTGCTCACCAGCAAGAACCCGAGGCGAACCTCATGGCCGCTTATCAGGCGCGTAATCCAGCCGACCGCGCGGTATTCGACCACCACTGGAACTCGATCTTGAATGATCCAAGTGTTCTAGTACGCACCATTGAAGACGACGGTGACGTCGTCGGGTCAATCTTGGTATTTGACGGCGAAACTCCAGAAATCAATTTCTGGAGTTCCACTAAGTACTGGGGCAAGGGAATCACCACCAGCGCGGTGGATGCCTTCCTCGCTGAGTACACCAAGCGTCCACTGACCGCACACGTGGTTCAGGACAATCTGGGATCCATCAAGGTACTTGAGCGCCGCGGCTTTAAGACCGTTGGCACTGAGCAGATCTTCTCGAACGCTCGTGCCGAGGTTGTCACCGAAAACGTTATGCAGCTGGACTAAAACTACAGTCCAAAAATAGCCGTTTAATAGATGAGGAGCTGGCCCACTAGGGCCAGCTCCTCATCTATTCACCATCAATCAGAACCGAGGATCGTAGTCCCCTTTGCCTCGGTCTATATCTTTGCGTGCCTTGCACAACGCTCTTGATGTGGGCGGGTCACGGTCTTCTAAGGCATCCGCCCTTTTATCCAAGCCTCTGAAGGCGCCGATGATAAATGGACACGCACAGCGCCGTTAGCGTTGCGTCGGACCTTCGGTACTCGAATACCACTCAAGGAGCCAGATGTTCTCCGGCTCCTTGAGTGGTTTTTCTGGTACTACCTATCGTGCGTTGTTCAGCAAACGCCACGCTTCGCGACGTTCTGCCTGAGCATGCGGATCAGGCACAGGCGCGGCAGCCAAGAGGCGCTTGGTGTAGTCGTGAGTTGGCGAGTGCAGCACGGTGTTGACCATGCCTTGTTCCACGGCCTTACCGGACTGCATAACAACTACCGCGTCGGCAAGCATGTCCACCACGGCCAAGTCGTGGCTGACAAAGAGGCAAGCGAAGTTGAAGTCGCGCTGCAAGTCCTGAAGCATTTCGAGTACCAGGGCCTGAACGGAAACGTCCAGTGCACTGGTTGGCTCATCAGCGATCAGCAGTTCAGGATTCAGAGTCAGCGCGCGAGCAATACATATACGCTGACGCTGTCCACCGGAGAGCTCATGAGGGTAACGGTTGATCACGTTGCGTGGAAGCTTTACCGCATCGAGTAGTTCCTGCGCTCGCTTAATACGAGAAGCTTTGGTGCCTACCTTGTGAACTACCATCGGCTCGGTGATGCAATCGCCAATTGGGAAACGAGGGTTCAGCGAGGCAGCCGGATCCTGGAAGATCACACCGATCGATTTGCGAACCGCACGAGCTTCCTTTGGTGAAAGCTTCGGAAGGTTGTGCCCCTTGACCGACAGGGTTCCTTCGGCCACTGGTAGCAAACCGAGCACTGCCTTAGCGATGGTCGACTTACCTGATCCGGACTCCCCCACAATGCCCAAGACTTCGCCCTTGGCAATATCAAAGCTCACGTTTTCCACGGCACGGAAAATAGTTCCACGCATGTCATATTCGAGAACAAGATCTTTGGCTTCCAATACCAGTTCACGACCCGGAGGAGCCGTAGCGGTACTGTGTGGAGCATGCTCAGCGATATCAATCGGAGCCGACAGTCGCGGCACTGCCGCCAGCAAACGCTGCGTATACTCATGCTGCGGATGTAGCAAAACTTGATCAACTGAACCGGTCTCAACCAAGTTTCCTTGGAACATCACGGCGACTTCATCAGCCATATCTGCCACCACACCCATGTTGTGGGTAATGAGCAAGATACCGGTATTCAGACGGTCCTTGAGTTCGCGTAGCAGATCCAAGATTTCGGCCTGCACGGTTACGTCCAGTGCGGTGGTTGGCTCATCCGCGATGATCACCTTCGGATCACAAGAGATGGCCATGGCGATCACGATGCGCTGGCGCTGTCCACCGGAGAACTGGTGTGGGTATTGCTTGACGCGCTTTTCAGGTTCAGGAATGCCGACCAAACGCAGCAGCTCAATGGCTCTGTCGGTTGCTTCCTTGCCATAGGCAATGTCGTGCAGTTCCAGTGCTTCGGTGAGCTGGCGTTCAATGGTGAGCACCGGGTTCAGCGCCGTCATTGGTTCCTGGAATACCATGGCGATGTCGGTGGCCCGCATCTTGCGGAGCTTGCTTTCTTCTAAGCCGACCACATTGACGGTACCGACCTTGGCCGAACCTTCAACGATTGCGTTACTAGGTAGCAAACCCATCGCAGCCGTTGAGGTAACCGACTTACCAGAACCAGATTCACCGACTAATGCGACGACCCGTCCTGGACGAACCGTCAGCGACAATCCCTTAACTGCATGAACGTCTGATCCGGAGGTCTCAAAGGTGACGTTGAGGTCTTTAAAACTCAGTGCGTATCCGCTTGAGTCCTGTTCGTTTATTGGCGCTGCATGGCTCATGGCTTGTCCTTGCGGGTTGGCATAGCAAATAGTCCGGCACGGCGACGGCGTTTCTTACCGGTTTGGCGTGGGTCAAAAGCATCTCGCATTCCGTCCCCGAGGAAGTTGACGGCTAGTGCGATCACCACGATGATCATGCCAGGCCACCAGAACAGCCATGGACGGGTCACGAAGGCATTTTGGTACTGGCTAATGAGCAGTCCAAGTGACGACTCCGGTGGCTGTACGCCAAACCCAAGGAAGGACAGCGACGATTCGAGCAAAATGGCGCCAGCGATGGCGAAGGTCGCGTTCACAACGATCACACCGACGGTGTTTGGTAGCAAGTGTTTTGCGATCACACGGCTGGTTTTTGAGCCCATGGCTTGTGCCGCCGCGACGTATTCGCGTTCGCGAAGGCTGAGGATCTCACCACGAACAAGTCGAGCGAGTCCGGTCCAAGTGACCAAGCCCAGTACGAGCGCTAGGGTGATGATCGACCCTGAGCCGTGGCCTGCCATTTGGCCCAAAACAGCGGCCAGAACCAACAGTGGAATCACGATGAAGAGGTCGGTGATGCGCATAAGCACTTCATCAACCCACCCGCGGAAGTATCCGGCCACAGCTCCGATAACTGCGCCAAGGAAAGTGGCAACGAGCCCGACCACAAGGCCGATAATGATTGATTTCTGGGTGCCGTTCATGACCAAAGCAAAATAGTCTTTGCCGACCGAGTCCTGGCCGAAAGGATGATCGCCAATCCGAATTCCCGAACCGCCCAGCCATGTTGGCAATAGCGACAATGATGGCTTACCGCCATTGATCACGGAACCAGCATCTAGGTAGCTCTGTTTCCACCAGCCGGGAATCGGGCCGATACCAATGGAGGTAAAGGCGATTACGGTGATTAGCACCAGCGTCACTGCGGAGATCATGGCTGGCTTATGTTTGAGGAATCGCTCAAAAATGATCCGCGATTGGCTCTTCGATTGTTCGGTCGAAGCAGCAAGCTTCGCGTCCTCCACCTCAGCAATTGAGGTGAGGTTCTCTGGAGTCTTGTCGTTTATATTACTCATCGGTAGTCCTTATTTCCTTAGACCCGGATCCGCGGATCAAGCAGCGCGTAAACTATGTCGGCGAGCAGATTGAAGAGGACCGCAGCGGTACCCGTAACTAGGAAGAATGCCATCACTGGTGCAGGGTCGACGGCGTGTAGGCCGGTGCTGAACATATCGCCCATTCCCTTCCAGCCAAAGACCGTCTCGGTAACTACCGCACCACCAATGAGGCCTGCAAAGTCGAAGGCCGCGATAGTGGCAATCGGGATCAGTGCGTTGCGGAATGCGTGGCGGAAAATTACGGTTCGTTCGCTCAATCCCTTGGAACGCGCGGTACGGATGTAATCCTGCTGCTGTACTTCAAGCATCGACGAACGGGTGTACCTGGAATAACTCGCCAATGAAATGATCGCTAGCACGATCGTTGGCAACAAAAGCTGAGTTGCATTGTCTAGGAAGGAATCCCAGTACCCGCCACCAAGGTTGGCCGTGGAAGATCCGATAGTTCCGATCGGACGTCCTTTCAGCTCAAGGAATCCAGGCCATGCGCGGAAAATATGATCCACGACGGTAAGGGTAGCGCCGACAAAACCAACCAGCATGGATACGCCGGCAGCAGTTTTGGAAAGGCGTCCACCCATGAACTTGCCGATTACTCCCGGGACAGCCACGGCCAGAATCGCGCCCATAATCAAGATCCAGGTATTCGCATCTTTGAGTAGCCAGAAGGTTGCGTAGTACAGAGCTGCTACGAGAGCAACGGTGACCAAAGCCGGGTAAAGAATTTTCTTCTCTTTTAGACCACCGGTCATTGCGGTTGCAGAGAGCGCAAGAAGCAGGGTGAGGATCACAATGATCGCTGGACCCATTTGCGGATAGCGGTAGAAGTTCAACCAAACACTGTATTGCAGGAGCAATGGAACGAAGATGGCGGTGATTAGAAAAGTCACTCCGCGCCGTTTGAGCGAACCGGCCAAGAGCATCTGCAAGATCAAGCCAACAACGACACCAATGAGGATACTTCTACCCAAAGATATTTCAGGGTTTTCCAACCAGTTGTTGTAGCCAATTGCCATGTACTCCTTGAGCAGAACGGCAGCCCAGAATACTGGCAAAGAGAAGAATAGGAAGGTCAAGAACGTGATGATGTAGTCAAGTCCAGAGTACTGACGAACGGCCGTAATCACGCCGATCGCGATACCAAGAATCGCAGCGATGAATGTCGCCAAAAGTACCAAGCGCAAAGTCGAAGATGCTGCATTGGCCAAAAGCCCGCTGACTTCAACGCCGTTGATATTTCTGCCTAGATCGCACGAGCCGACAACGCATTTGCCGACCCCTCCTAGCCAGGAAATGTACCTCAGGTACCAAGGCTGATCAAGGTTCAAATAATCGGAGCGCTGTTGCATCAGGTATTCGCGATTTTCTGCGTTGCTCTCACGCAGGTCGGCCAACGGATCGCCGGCGTTGATTACCAGCACGTAGAGCAACAGGGAAGCTCCGAACAGCACGCCTACGGCGGAACCTAATCTCTTGAGAATGAACTTCAACACGGTTCTAATGTCCTCTTTCTATTCACCTATTTGCGTTGACGCCATCCGGTGCTGATGGTTGACGCACCGCGGGGCCCGATATCGATCGGACCCCGCGGGCGCTCACAGTTGGTGTTTGCTGTTGGTATGCCGTTGCGGCTTACTCAGCGCGGGACCACTGTTCAGCGTTCCAAACAATGCCACCCTGCGTGGCTGTGTGTCGGACGTTCTGGACATCTGAACCCGAAGCGCTCAGGCCAGGGTGGGCGAATACTGGGATTCCGTAGAGGTCATCCCACAACAGCTTTTCAATCTTCTTGGTCTGTTCAGCGTGAACTGCAGGGTCCAAGGAGGTTGCAAGCGTGGTCCAAGCTTTATCCACCTCTGGGTTTGAGTACTTGCCGTAGTTCTGTGGCTTGCCCGTTGCGTAGATGTTCTGACCGGAAGTAATCTGGCCCGAACCAGCCCAAGCGAACAGTGCTACTTCGTAGTCACCGCGTTCCTGGGTTCCGCCTGGTGCGAAGAATTTAGCATCGCCTGCATCTTCGACCTTGAATCCAGCCTTGTCACAGGAAGACTTGATCGCTGCGACCTCGTTGGTGCGGCGTTCGTTAGGGGCCGAGTAACCGATGCGAATCTTGGTTCCTACAGCGTCCTCAGATTCCAAGATCTTCTTGGCGCCTTCAATGTCTACCTGGTCATAACGGCCATCGTAAGCAGCGTCCACAGTCTCTTGGTAGTTTTCCTGGAATGGGAAGACTTCGCGTGCATTCATGACCTGAGCCTCTGGGTTCAGCGGCTTGATCAAGTTGTCAACGATTTCCTGACGAGGAACGCACATTGCGAATGCCTTACGCAGTTCCAAGTTGGTCATTTCATTGCCCTTGGCAAAGTTGAAGTCCAAGTGCTCCCAAGTTAGAGTGTCACCCTTTTGGATGTTGACTGCACTGCCCAGTCCCTCCAACTGCGCCAAGGTATCTACCGTTGGCTGAGGAGCGATGACGTCAACATCTTTGTTCTGCAGAGCCTGGACCATGCCGGTGTCTGCCAAGAAGCGGAAGGTCAGGTTCTTGGTGGCTGCCGGGGTACCGTAGTAGTTCTCATTGGCAGTCAAGGTGACCGACTCGCCGGCCTTCCAAGAGCCCAACTTGTATGGACCGGATACTGGCATATCTGCCTCATCAGGCAATGTGCCTGGCTTGGTCATCCAGCCTTCGTTCCAGAACTTGGCTGCTTTCTCAAGTTTCTTGGAATCGCCGTCACGCACAGCCTTCACGAATTCTTCGGTGCTCAGGCCACCCTTCTTGGCAACGACGTGAGCTGGATGCATCATCCAGGTCTGAATCTGCCAGTCCGGATCTGGGTTCTTGAAGGTTACGGTGAATTCCTTGCTGTCCGCGGCCCCTTCAGGACCCTTAGGAACAGTGTCACCGAGGTCGGTCGAAACCGAGGAGAAGAGTGGCTTGTCCTTTGAACCGGTGTTGAGGTTCAGGTTCTGCATCGCCCAAGCCATCACTGCGTCAGCAGTGGTGATCGGAGTGCCATCGGACCACTTCGCGTTGTCATTGATGGTGTACTTGATGGTCAGTGGATCATCGCTGACCTTCTCGTAGGAGCCGAGGTCGGTGTTTGGGTAGACCTTGCCGTCAGTACCCATGTAGTAGAAACCAGCGAACAAACGGTCAGTGATGCCCGAGTTGTAGGTGGAGTAAGTCTGCGGGGTGTAGCCGTTGTAGCTAATGAATTCAGGAGCGCCAATAGTGGTCTTGATTTCATCATCTTTGGTGGTGACGTCACCCAAGTCCGCGAGGCCCGAGTTCTCGGCCTCGACTCCACCATTCGAGCCAGGACTCTTGCTGGCATCGCTAGTAGCGTCGCCGCCGCCTGGTGCACAAGCCGACAGTGCTAGGGCTAGAGCAGCGCCTACTGCTACTGCTTTCGAAACGCGTTGAATCCGCATTTCGCCTCCTTGAATTCGTGATGATACGAGTTGTGAATCGGTGCGATTCGTTGTGGACCAAATCACATGATCAATCCATTGAGCAATACACTAACCTGAATTTTCTGGCTTGGATAGAGAAAGATTCGCTTCACATCTCCCCCGACGCCACGTTCCTGCGACCGATTCGCAACGCGCTTGTTACGCATCAGTACAAGCGACCTACGCCACATCCGCGAGATTTCAAGGGTTTCTTTCACATTGAGAAAAACCAATCAGAACAACCGTGTTACCAGTATGTTTCACGGATGGTTTTATAACAGTTTTGCAACGTTTGCTTCAGGTTGAAAAAATCTGAAATATTCGTTGAATATGACGAAGTGTGGTCCTTTGGTTAAGCCAGAAGGGCCGTTGAAACCTTTCGGTTTCAACGGCCCTTCTGGCTGTAGGTGACGCCAATTAGATCAGCGATGCACCTGGAATAGCACCCAACAGGTTGCGGGTGTACTGGCTTTTAGGAGCGGCGAAGATCTGGTCGGCAGTTCCCTGCTCAACGATCTTTCCTCGTTCCATAACGCAAACGTTGTCGGCAATCTGACGGACGACAGCCAAGTCGTGGGTAATGAACAAGTAGGTCAATCCCATTTCTCGCTGCAGCTCATCAAGAAGGTCCAGAACCTGCGCCTGAACCAGAACGTCCAACGCAGACACTGCCTCATCACAAACGATCATCTCTGGCTGCAAAGCCAGTGCGCGGGCGATAGCAATACGCTGTCGCTGACCGCCGGAGAGTTCATTCGGGAATCGGTGCATGGTCGAAGCCGGCATCGAGACCTGATCAAGCAGTTCTTCAACCTTCTTCTGTCGAGAAGCCGCATTGCCGATTCCGTGGATTCGCAATGGCTCTTCGATGGTTCGGAAGATCGAGTACATCGGGTCCAAAGATCCGTAAGGATCCTGGAAGATCGGCTGTACACGGCGGCGGTACTTGAACAATTTCTTCTCGCTCAAGTTACCAATCTGCTCACCATCAAAGGTGATCTCACCGCTGGTCTTATCGAGCAAGTTGAGCACCATTTGCGCAATCGTGGACTTGCCCGAACCGGACTCGCCCACCACGGCAGTTGTGGTGCCCTTGGGGATTTCGAAGGAAACGTTGTCCACCGCGGTGAACTTTTCCTTGCGCCCGAAGCCCTTGCGGATGTCGAAGACCTTGGTCAGGTTGCTGATCTTCAGCAGCGGTTCAGCCTTACCCGGCACAATCTCGTCAACGATAGCTTCGTGCTTGTCGCCACGCTGTGCGGACAAGGAAGGAGCTGAGCTGATAAGACGCTTGGTGTAAGGGTGCTGTGGGTTGCGCAGGATGTCCAGAGCAGGGCCGTACTCAACGACCTGGCCCTTGTACATCACGACAACTTTTTCAGCACGCTCTGCGGCCAAACCAAGATCGTGAGTGATCAGCAGAACCGCGGTGCCCAGTTCACTGGTCATCGTGTCTAGGTGATCCAAGATCTGCTGCTGAACGGTAACGTCCAGCGCACTGGTTGGCTCATCAGCGATCAGCAAACGCGGACGGCAAGCCAGACCGATAGCAATCAGCGCACGCTGGCGCATACCACCGGAGAATTCGTGAGGGTACTGTCCTGCACGAGCCTCTGGGTTAGGCAAGCCAGCATCAGCCAGAATCTGGGTTACACGCTGCTTGGGGTTATCCCCCGCCAGACCGTTGGCCTTCAGCGTTTCCTTGACCTGGAAACCAATTTTCCACACAGGGTTCAGGTTGGACATTGGATCCTGTGGAACCATGCCAATGTGATTTCCGCGCAGTTCAACAAATCGCTTTTCACTGGCATGCGAAATGTCTTCGCCGTCAAAGAGAATCTGACCCGAGGAGACAGAACCATTGCCGGCCAATAGACCGATGGCAGCAAGTGCTGAAGTGGATTTACCGGAACCGGATTCGCCCACGATGGCCACGGTCTCGCCTGGCATCACCGTGAAGTTTGCATCGCGTACCGCGTGTACTGGTCCATCAGGGGTGGAGAAGGTAATCGCCAAGTCCTTGATTTCCAGCAACGGCTTAGGTGTTGCAGTTTCAGTCATATTCTAGGCTCCCTTCCGGGCCTTGGGATCCAGTGCGTCACGCACTGCGTCACCGAGCATGATGAAGCTCAAAACTGTCACGGAAAGGAACAGTGCTGGCCACATCAACATCATTGGGTTGCTACGAAGTTGCTGCTGTGCCAGGGAAATGTCGTTACCCCAGCTCATTACTTCGCCCGGCAAACCGACACCCAAGAAGGACAGCGTCGCTTCAGCCACGATGTACACACCCAAGTTCACGGTGGCGACAACAATAATTGGAGCCAGCGAGTTCGGCAGCACGTGCTTGACCAACGACTTAAACCTCGACAGGCCAAGTGCGCGTGAAGCTTTCACATAGTCAGCATCTCGCGCTTCGATAACTGCACCACGAGTGATTCGAGCCAGCTGTGGCCAACCGAAGATTGCTAGCGTAACGATAACCGTCCACACACTGCGATGTTCGCGGAATGCAGGAAGCTGCATAACGATGATTGCACCAAGGATCAGTGGCAGAGCGAAGAAGATATCGCCCAGACGAGCCAAGATGGCGTCGATCCATCCACCGTAGAATCCGGCAAGGGCACCGAGTGCACCGCCGCCGATGACAACGATGAGTGTGGTGAAGACACCAACAAGCAGCGAAGCACGCGTTCCGTAAATAACTCGCGCGTAAACGTCACAACCCTGCAGGTTGAAGCCCATGAAGTGGCCCGGACGCCCAGGCTCATTGGAGTTTTCAAGCTGACAAGCGTTTTGACCGTTGGGGTCAATCGAGGTGAACAAGTGCGGGAATGCCGCGACCACAATGACTGCAAGGATCAGGATCGCTGAAATGATAAACAGCGGTTGCTTGCGCAATGAACGCCAAGCTTCGGCCCACATGGACAGCGGCTTGCCGGTTTCCTTTACCGAGTCAACTGCCTGTAACGGAGTTTCCTCTAGCGGAGCAACAAAGTGCTCGATCTTGTACTTAGAAACCTTGCCGGCGCGAGGCGTGCTAATTTGCAGGCCGTCTTCCGGATTAAAGTTTTGGTTCTCAGGCATAACGGATCCTTGGGTCAAGCAGTGCGTAAAGCATATCCACAACTAGGTTGGCGACGACAAAGACGATCACCAAAACACCGACGACCGCAACGACGGTCGGCGTTTCACCCTTTTGGATTGCTTGGTAGAGCAAGTGTCCAACACCGGGGACATTAAAGATGCCCTCGGTGACAATCGCGCCACCCATCAGTGAACCCAAGTCGGCTCCCAAGAAGGTAACCACTGGGATCAACGAGTTACGCAGGATGTGTACTGTAATAACGCGTCGACGGCTCAAGCCCTTGGCGGTTGCGGTACGTACGAAGTCGGCGCTCTTGTTCTCGATTACCGAGGTACGAGTCAATCGAACTACGTAGGCTAGCGATACCAGGCCGAGCACTAGTGCTGGGAGGAATAGCTCTCCCCATGTCGCGGCACCGGAAACCGTTGGTTTTACCAAATCAAGTTTCACGCCGACAACAAACTGAAGCACGAAACCCAAAACGAAGGTTGGCACAGCGATCACGATCAGTGAGGCAACCAAGATGGTCGAGTCGAACCACTTGCCTTTACGCATACCTGCGATAACACCGAAAATGATGCCGAAGACGCTTTCAATCAGCAGGGCAAGAATTGCCAGGCGTGCGGTCACAGGGAAAGCACGGCCCAAGAGGGCGGAAACTTCCTGGCCTGAGAACGAGGTTCCGAGGTCGAAGGTCACCAAATTCTTCAAGTACAACCCGTACTGAACCCAGAAAGGCTTGTCCAAGTTGTACTGGGCTTCCAGCGCAGCGCGAGTCGCATCAGACATCGGCTTGCCACCGGATAGTGCATCAATCGGGTTGCCAGGTGTGGCAAATACCAAGAAGTACACGAGCAAGGTTGCTCCGATGAAGACCGGAATCAGCTGCGCGATTCTTTTCAGCATGAAACTTAACATGCGTGCATCTCACCTCGAGATGCCGGAGGGCACTTGGCCATTATTTCCTCTTTCCGTCGCTAATTAGCGCGACGTTTATTTTTGGGAGGCAGATCAACACGCCAAAGGGAGACCCATGAATATCCGGGTCTCCTTGACATGCATTTCAGCGAATTTCAGACTTGACCAGTCCGAAAGCTGAAATTACTTACTTACCAGTGATTTCGTTGTAGATTGGAACACCGTTCCAACCGAACTCAACGTTGGAAACATTAGTGCTCCATCCACCCTGAACTGCTTGGTACCACAGTGGGATGACAGGCATATCCTTGAACAGGATTTCCTGGGACTCGTTGAAGATCTTTGCACCCTCAGCTGGGTCAGTCGCCGCCAAGCCCTCAGAGAGCTTCTCGTCGAATTCCTTGCTGGAGTACTTGCCATCGTTCGAGCCTGCATCGGTACCAAATAGTGGGCCGAGGAAGTTGTAGAGCGATGGGTAGTCGGCCTGCCAGCCGGTGCGGAAGCTACCGGACATGTCGTAGGTCGTTACCTTGGCGCGCAGTTCCTTGAAGGAGCTGAAGGACTGGGCGGTTGCCTTGATACCAAGGTTGTTCTTGAGCTGGTTGACTACAGCTTCAACAAATTCCTTGTTACCGGCACCGTCAACGTTGTAGCCAACGCTGAATTCCTTGTCTGCATCCCACTTGCTGATCTTGTCGGCTTCAGCCCAAAGCTTCTTGGCTTCGTCACCGTTGAATTCCAGCACGTCGCTGCCTGGCAGATCATCGCTGTAGCCTTCAAGCACAGGCGCGGTGAAGTCCTTAGCGATGGACTTGCCACCCTGGTAGACCTTGTCGATGATCAGCTGACGGTCAATTGCCTTGGAGATCGCGGCACGACGCAGCTTACCTTCTTCATCTTCCTTGAAGTGATCAAGGTAGCTTGGGATGGTGATGGTTGCGTTACCTGCGTATGGCGAGTTGACTGAGTTTTCACCCAGGTCATCCTGGTAGGAAGCGAGCTGTCCTGGAGGAATCTGATCCAGTACGTCCAAGTTGTTGGACTGCAGATCCGAGTAGGCCGAGTCAGTGGACTGGTAGACCTTGAAATCAATGCCACCGTTTGCAGCCTTGCGAGGACCGTCATACTTCTCGTTGATGTCCATCTTCAGGTTGACGTCGTGGTTCCATTCGGTCAGCTTGTATGGACCGTTGCCGACTGGCTTTTCGCCGAAGGCCTTTGGATCCTTGAATGCTGCTTCTGGCAACGGCATGAAGGCGGTGTAGCCCAGACGCAGTGGGAAGTCAGATTCAGGCTGGGAAAGCTTGACGGTGAAGGTAGTGTCATCAACTACCTTCAGACCTTCCATCTTGTCTTCCTTGGACTTCTCAGCACTTACCTTGTCGTAGCCCTTGATGGACTCGAAGAAGTAGGAGTTCAGCTGAGCGTTCTTGGCTGCGGCACCGAAGTTCCAAGCATCCACGAACGAAGCAGCAGTTACTGGAGAGCCGTCAGAGAAGGTCTGGCCAGACTTGATCTTGATGGTGTAGTTCTGGGAGTCCTTGGACTCAATGGACTCAGCGAGTTCATTGACAGGGGCACCCTTTGCGTCATAGCTGACCAAGCCCGTGAAGAGCAGGTCCATGACACGACCGCCACCAACTTCGTTGGTATTGGCAGGTAGAAGACCGTTCTGCGGCTCTGTGGTGTTAGCGGTGACGACGTATGAACCGTCCCCATCACCGCTGGCGGTGTCACTTGAACCGCCTCCACAAGCCGACAGGGTCAGTGCCAAGGCTGCTGAAAGAACGACAGCCTTAGATGCGTGCGAGTATCGCATCCTATTTCTCCTCAACATAAGGTTGCTGCTTCTGCATTTCGCAGAGCCGTGCGCGCAAGCGTGAGCTGTAGCACGTAGTGAATGAGATTACATCAAAAATTGCGAAACAACCAATGAATATTCATGAAAGCAATGCTTGAAATCGGTTTAGTCATTCCGTCAAAGATATTCTGTCCGGGTCAACATAACTTGAATGTCAAATAAAAATGTTCATCATTCCGGGGTCATGTAAAACTGATCCGACACCTGCGAGGAACTCGCTTGCTTCCTTGCCGTCAACCACCCTGTGATCAAAGGACAAAGCCAAAGTCATGGTATGGCGAAGCGCTACTTCGTCTTGGTATTCCCAAGGCCGACGCTTCACTTGGCCTAATGCCAAAATTCCAGCCTGCCCTGGGGGAAGAATTGGTGTTCCAGCGTCAACGCCGAACACTCCAACGTTGGTAATGGAGAAGGTGCCACCAGAAAGTTGAGCCGGAGACAATGTTCCGGACCGACCTTGATCGATGAGCTCACTCAGCCCGGTAGCCAATTGAACCAGCGGCATCGCCTGAGCCTCCTTGATTACCGGCACCAACAGGCCGCGGTCACTGGCGACAGCCATGCCAAGATTTACCGATCCGAATTCAACGATTTCATCAGCTTGTTCGTCCCACGTTGAGTTCAATGCCCGATAGGTCCCTAGCAAGCGAGTGACAACCAAGGCAGTGAGCGTAGTGATGTTGAGTTTGACGTCTTTCGTCAACCGGTGGGCCCGCATATGTTCAACCAAAGCCAACGATTCGGTGACATCAATGGTCAGGAACTCCGTGGCATGCGGAGCAGTGAAGGCAGAACTCACCATGGCCTTAGCGGTAGCTCTACGCACTGCGGTGATTTTTACGTGCCTATCCCCCGCGTGCGCGTCCACCTTCGGTTGAGCAACCGAAGAATCACTGACCGAGCCAGAAGCATCAATGGCCTGTTGAACATCACGCCGAAGCACCAGCCCATCTTCGCCGCTTCCAGCAAGCACCGAAATATCGACCCCGTGATCACGGGCAAGCTTTCGCACCGGGGGTGTACAACGAGTAACGGTGCGCTGATTACTCCCATGATCCACCACAACAGAAGTTGCCTGCCGAGAGTTACGGGTTTTGCGTTGCGGTCGAGCACCGGTAGCAGCGGGGGCACCATAACCCACAAGAGTCGGGGTGCGTTCGGCTCCGGAAGCATCTTGTGGTGATTGTTGTTGCGGTGAATCCTTAGCTGGTGCTTCGTCGCCAAAAGTCACTAGCGGGCCACCGACTTGAACAACTTCTCCTTGGGACGCATGAATCTGTTGGACCACTCCGGCAAACGGTGAAGGCAACTCCACCACTGCTTTAGCGGTTTCCACCTCGGCAATGACCTGATTTAGGCTCACTTGCTCGCCGACCTTGATCTTCCAGTTCAAGACCTCGGATTCAGTCAGACCCTCTCCCAGATCTGGCAGTTTAAAAGTTTGATTGCTCATCACTGGGCAGCTCCTTCGGTGGCTTCGTGGTGGGCCATGACCGCATCTACCGCGTGTAGCACTCGGTCTAGATCCGGCAAATGATGGCTCTCTAGTCGCGAGGGTGGATAGGGAACGTCAAATCCGGTCACACGCAAGGGCGCGTGCTCCAAGTAATCAAAACAACGCTCGGTGATCTCGGCACAAATCTCGGCACCCAACCCCGCGGTCCGACTGGCCTCGTGAACCACAACCAGCTTTCCGGTGCGCTGGACCGACTGAGCGATGGTGTCGAAATCCAACGGATCTAAACTGCGCAGATCAATGACTTCTAGGCTGGTACCTTCGTCCTCGGCCGCTAGGGCAGCATCGATCAAGGTATAGGTGGTTGGCCCATAGCCGACCATCGTCACGTCATTTCCTTCTCGAACCACTCTTGCCTTAGGTGAAGAATCCGGCTCTGGCTCAATGAGTTCAGCGTCAGACTTTTCGTGATAGCGGCGTTTAGGTTCAAAGAAGATCACCGGGTCATCGCAAGTGATGGCCTGGCGTAGCATTGTGTAGGCATCCTCCACACTGGAAGGTGCAAATACTCGCAGTCCCGCGGTGTGAGCAAAGTACGCTTCCGGTGATTCCGAGTGGTGCTCCGGAGATCCGATGCCACCACCGTAAGGAATACGGACAGTGACCGGCATTTTCACCCGTCCGCGTGAACGGTAATGCAGCTTAGCCAGCTGCGAAACCAACTGGTCAAAAGCCGGGTAAGTGAAGCCATCAAATTGGATCTCCACCACCGGGCGGTAGCCACGGTAGGCCAGACCAATGGCAGTTCCGACAATTCCTGATTCGGCCAGCGGAGTGTCGACCACTCGGTGCTCACCAAATTCGGACTTTAGCCCATCGGTGACACGAAAAACGCCCCCAAGGTTCCGATGTCTTCACCGAGCAAGATAACTTTTTCATCTTCGCTGAGCGCATCGTGTAGCGACTTATTTAGCGCTTTGAGCATAGTTGTTGCCATGATTATTCACCACCTGAAAAGTCACCAAGATAATCCAAATATTCTTTAGCTGCCCGCTGCGTCGGTTCATGCTTCTCTGCATAAACATTGGAGAACAGCTCTTGGACCTTTGGATCTTCCATGGTGGTGATTGCGGCACGTAACTGAGCTGCCATGTCATCGGCGGCGTTCTGCGCACGCTGCTCATAAGACTGAACATCTGCACCCATTTCATGCAGGTACTTCACCAAGCGATCGATAGGATCCTTGGCTTTCCACTCTTCAAGCTGCTCGGTTTTACGGTATCGAGTTGGATCATCAGCGGTGGTGTGAGAACCCATTCGGTAGGTAACAGCCTCAATGAACGTTGGACCAAGTCCATGTCGGGCGTGGGCCAGAGCCGCCTTTGTTGCCGCATACACGGCCAGAATGTCATTGCCGTCCACCCGCCAGGTTTTTAGCCCGAAGCCATGGGCACGGTCAGCAATCTGGGTACGGCTTTGTAAGGCGACGGGCTCTGAGATGGCCCATTGGTTGTTCTGGCAGAAGAAGAGGACTGGCGCCTGGTAGCTGGCCGCAAAAATCATCGCCTCATTAACGTCACCCTGACTGGTGGCGCCATCGCCAAAGTAAGCCACGGAAACTTGCTTGCCGCCATCAAACTTGATGCCCATCCCGTACCCAGCAGCGTGTAGCGCCTGGGAACCTATGACAATCTGTTGGCAAGCAATATTTACTTCGTTCGGATCCCAGCCACTGGCTTGGGCTCCGCGCCAAACGCTTAGTAGGTCTTCTGCTTTCACTCCCCTAGCCCACGCGACTCCGTGTTCGCGGTACGAGGGAAAGATAAAGTCGTCGTCTTCGGTGGCGCGCACCGAACCAATTTGTGCGGCTTCTTGGCCGAGCAACGGAGCCCACAGGCCCAGTTGACCTTGGCGTTGCAGGGCGGTGGCCTCATTGTCCATCCGTCGCAGCACCACCATGTCGCGCAAGAAATCGGCAAGGTCCGCTTCTTTGAGGTCCTTGAGGTGGTGGTCTAGTTCTTCGTCCGGAATTCGTTTCCCGTCGACGTTCAGCAGCTGATGCGTTGGTAGGCATCCGGCGGCTACGTCCATGTGCTGTGTGGACACGATCGGCATCCTTACTTTCACGTAGTCGTTGGCGAGATTCCTGGTCGAACCCCGCTAAATGTGATGCTACTCACGTAACGCAAGACGCACAATGTTCAGCGGAAAATTAGCGCAAAACGCCCTATTTATCCTTCCTTTACGGTGCTAACGTGCTCATTATGCACCTCTTGGACATGACAGATCGACGAATCCTACTGGCGCTAGCCACTGCCAAAAACGAACCTGTTCGGCCATCGCTACGGCTTTGAACCTCGGACGTAATACGGTGCAGACTCGAATGACCAGACTTGAAAATGAAGTCCTGGATAATCCGGACCGTCGCATCCCTCCGGCCGCATTGGGCTACGGACTACTCTCCTTCATTGAATTACATGTGGACCAGAGATATCTTGAGGAAATCACCGCTAAGTTAGCCACCATCCCTGAAGTGCTAGAAGCACACGGACTCACCGGTAATGCCGACATCTTGGTACGAGTGGCAGCCAAGGATGCAGAACAACTTTTTAGGGTCCACGGCCAGCTACTACATATTGATGGGGTCAATCGCGCTGACTCAGCATTGTCCATGGCGCAGCTGGTCCCGTACCGAACCACCGCACTGCTACGACATTCGCTGCAAACCAGCAGCCAGTGATACCACACAAAAAGTTCTGGGGATCAACCATTGGTGGTTAATCCCCAGAACTGTGTTTTACCTACGTGTTATTTGTTTAGTGATCGACGGCCTTTTCAGCGCCCACACCGGTCAGCGAACGAACTTCCATTTCAGCTGCCTTAGTTGGATCCTCGATCCTCTTATCGGTAACCGATCCCAACCAGCCCAGCAAGAAGGCCAACGGAATGGAAACGATGCCCGGGTTAGCCAGCGGGAAGATGGACATGTCGATGCTTGGGATCATCGAGGTTTCTGCCCCGGAGAAGACCGGGGAGAAAATGATCAGCAACAGGGCCGAACCCAGACCACCGTACATAGACCAAACTGCGCCGCGGGTTTTGAATCCCTTCCAGAACAGCGAGTACAGGATGGTTGGCAGGTTAGCCGAGGCAGCGACCGCGAAGGCCAAAGCTACCAAGAAGGCCACGTTCTGCCCCTGAGCACCGATACCGCCAGCGATAGCAAAGACGCCGATAACTAGCACGGTTCGTCGAGCTACTTTCATTTCCTTCTCTGGGGTAGTCCTGCCCTTAGCGATCACCGAAGCGTAAACGTCGTGAGCAAAGGAAGCAGCTGCAGTAATGGTCAAACCTGCCACCACAGCCAGAATAGTTGCGAAGGCGACGGCCGAGATCAGACCCAGCAGAACCGTTCCGCCCAGTTCGTAAGCCAGCAGCGGCGCTGCCGAGTTCACGCCACCTGGGGCGGCCTTGATCCGGTCTGGACCAATCAGTGCGCCGGCACCAAAGCCAAGAACCAGGGTGAACAGGTAGAAAGCACCAATCAACCAGATGGCCCAGACAACCGACTTACGTGCTTCCTTCGCGGTTGGCACGGTGTAGAAACGCATCAGCACGTGTGGAAGGCCAGCGGTACCAAGCACCAGGGCCAACGCCAAGGAGATGAAGTCCAACTTGGAAGTTTCACTCTTGCCATACTGCATACCCGGGTTCAGGATCTCTGGGTTGCCAGCCACTTCGGCGGCCTTGCCCAGCAGTTCCGAGAAGTTGAAACCGAAATTAGCCAGGGTCCAGACGGTCATGATCAACGCGCCAGCGATCAGCAGGCAGGCCTTGATGATCTGCACCCAGGTGGTGCCCTTCATGCCACCGACCAGTACGTAGAGAATCATCAGCGCACCAACGATGACAATCACCAGTGACTGACCAAGCTTCTGATCAATACCCAACAGCAACGAAACCAGCGCGCCTGCGCCAGCCATCTGTGCCAGCAGGTAGAACACACAAACTGCCAGGGTGGAGATTGCGGCAGCAATGCGAACCGGACGCTGCTTGAGGCGGAAGGAAAGTACGTCCGCCATGGTGAACTTACCGGTGTTTCGCAACAGCTCGGCAACGAGCAGCAGCGCGACAAGCCAGGCGACCAAGAAGCCAATGGAGTACAGGAAGCCGTCGTAGCCGTTGATGGCGATGGCTCCGACAATGCCCAAGAAGGACGCCGCCGAGAGGTAGTCACCGGCAATAGCTGTACCGTTCTGCGTTCCTGTAAAGGAACGGCCACCGGCATAGTAGTCCGCGGCGGTCTTGTTGTTTTTGGATGCTCGCAGAACGATCACCAAGGTAATGCCAACAAAGGCAATGAAGATGCCGATATTAACCAGTGGGTTACCCACCTTGGTTGATGCGGCCGCACCTTGAGCAAGGAGTGTTAGTGACTGCATTTATTTCACTCCTTTATCTTCTAGGCGTTCGCGAATGCGCGTGGCCTGCGGGTCGATCTTCTTATTGGCGTAGCTGACATAGGCTGCCGTGATGATGAAGGTCGAAACAAACTGCAAGAGCCCAAGGAGAATGCCGAGGTTGACGTTGCCCCAAACCTTGATTGACATGAAGTCGTGGAAATAGTCAGCTAGCAGTACGTAGGCGAAATACCAGACGAGGAAGAAGATCGCCATGGGGAATACGAAGCTACGGTGAGTTTTGCGTAGTTCCTGAAATTCCTCAGATTGACTCTCCTTGACGAAATCGACGTCGCCAGTGACGTCGGGTTCCGGGTTGGCACTCATTGAGGCCCTCCTTGAGCGAGTTAGAGATGCGGGCGAGCTCACATCGAAAGTGTGACTCAATTCACTATTAGTGATGATTCCTCGCGCTACTAGGGAAATTCGAGGGAGCGTGGCTCAACGGGCTGTTTTATGCGCTCAACGGCACGCACCATCGCGCTCAGCGCACAGGGTCTTGAAGGCCTTTAGGATGAGAACATGTCTCCAGCATTGCAAGTCACCCTGATCGTGGTCATCGTGGTGCTTGGCATTACTATCGTTGGCTACTTCGGTTTTAGGATTTCTCGCTCAACCAGAGAGATGGGCACCGATGCCGAAGAAGCTACCTACAAAACCCTGCACCATATGTCAGTTGCCGTACCCCATTTGGAACGCGGGCTGACTAAAGAAGGCGCCGTAAAAAGCGCCAAGGCACTGCGCCGGCTACTCAATTGCCAGGTGCTTTTGATCAGCGACAGCACCCGGATCCTCGCCACCGACTCCGGAATCGAGTTCACCGCACAATTAGAAGAGGATGCCGCCGAGGCTTCGGCTTCTACACTGGCTACCGGCAAAACTCAGGTGAAGCATTCAACGTCAATGGACATTGTTGCCGCTCCCATCATGGTGGGCGATCAAGTTGTCGGCGCGGTGATTGCTCTCTCGCAGCGCGCCGGTGCGAGCTTTGTTCGTGCAGTGTCAGAAGTCGCGGTTTTTGTCTCCGCACAGGTATCCACTGCGCAACTAGATGAGTCCAAAGCAATGTTGCTTGAAGCTCAGATGCGCGCATTACGCGCGCAAATCTCCCCACACTTCATTTACAACTCGCTAAACGCCATTGCCTCGTTTATTAATACCGACCCAGCCCGTGCCAGAGAATTGGTGATTGAGTTTGCCGACTTCACTCGTTACTCCTTTAGGCGCCGCGGAGAATTTACTACGTTGGCCGAAGAGCTCGAAGCGATCGACCGCTACCTTTTACTTGAAAAAGCCCGCTTCGGCGATCGAATCAAGGTCAGCTTGCAGATTGCTCCCGAAGTTCTCCCCACTCAAATTCCATTCCTCGCCTTGCAACCATTGGTGGAAAACGCCGTCCGCCACGGACTGGAGGCTCGCCCCGATGGTGGTGTCATTTCAATAACCGCCACCGAGGACGGCATGCATGCGGTGATCTCGGTTGAAGATGACGGGATGGGCATGGACCCGGAGCAATTGGCCAGCGTGCTCGCTGGCACCACCACAACCATGCATGTGGGACTTCGAAATGTTGACCTGCGACTGCGTCAGCTTTACGGCAACTCCAATGGGCTGATCATCGAGACCGCCCCGGGAGCTGGAACCTTGATCACCCTGCGCGTTCCTAAATTCCGTGCGCCAGACACCACCGGTGCTGAGGTTTAGGAATCCCAAATGTTTAGAAACAGTAAGAAAACGGTAGAATTTTTGCATGATTAATGTGGTGGTTGCCGATGATGAACTCCCAGCAGTGGAAGAGATCTGTTTCCTGCTGAGCCAAGATTCGCGAATTGGCAAAATCCACCGCGCTACTTCTGGCGCTGCGGCGTTAAAAGCCTTAGAAGAAAACGAAGTTGATGCCTTGTTTTTGGACATCCACATGCCAGCCCTCTCCGGTTTAGACATCGCCCGAGTCATCACGCGCTTTGCTCATCCCCCACTGGTCGTTTTTGTCACCGCCGATGAAGACCAAGCGCTCCAGGCTTTTGAACTGGCCGCTATCGACTACGTACTCAAGCCCATCCGCCCACAGCGTTTGGCCGAGTCCGTGCGCCGCATTTGTGAACTGGTGGAGGAAACGCCTGCCAAGCCAGAAATGATCACCGTAGATCAGGGTGGCATCACCAAACTCATCCCGCGCGGCGACATCGCCTACGTTCAGGCTCAAGGTGATTACGCCCGGCTACACACCAAAGAATCTAGCTACCTGATTCGTGTTCCACTCAATGATCTTGAGCAGCAGTGGGGTGAGTCCGGCTTTGTACGTATCCACCGCTCCTATCTGGTCTGCATGGATAAGATCGAGACCGTGCGGCTACAGACTGGCAAGGCGGCAGTGGTTGTTCACGGAGCTGAACTTCCAATTTCTCGACGTGCCCTGCCCTACCTCCGCGAGCGTCTAGCGGCCAACCGCGTCCGTCCACTCTAGGATTGCCCGGGGCCCGCGTGCAGAATCCAGCAGCTGGCGACAAACGCCAGAACACAAACTCGCCTGACGAAGCTTTGCCAGGACGATTTGCACAACAGCGCCCACAACGAGTGCTTGTCCAGGCACCGCAAGATGCCTCGCTGACCGTGACTCGTCAGCCACCAGAGCACACAGCCGAAGAATTTTATGTCCGTCAGCTGATCCGTTCCCAACTGCGATTAGGCTGCTCGGTGGCTGCAGGATTATTGGCACTGTTGGTGGGCATCTGTTCACTACTGGTGTTTTGGCCAGTGGTCTCGAATATTCATCTGTTCCATATCCCCTTGCCCTGGTGGGTCCTCGGGGTAGGGATGTACCCACTGATCATTGTGGCCGGAATACTCTATAATCGGGCGGCAGCACGCAATGAGCGCAGGTATCGGAGCATCAGCCGTGGCTAGTTTACTTTCGGTTTCCGCCCTCATCGTGGTCTGTCTGACCACCATGCTGATCGCTTTTTATGGCCTGCGAATTTCGCGCACCACCTCAGATTTTTATGTTGCTTCGCGTACCGTGCCTCCGTGGTGGAATGCCTCGGCCATCGGTGGCGAATATCTTTCCGCCGCATCATTCCTCGGCGTCGCCGGGCTCATTGTGCTTTCCGGTCAATCAGGTTTGTGGTTCCCCATCGGCTATACCGCCGGTTACCTGATGCTGCTCTTGTTTGTGGCTGCCCCGTTGCGCAGATCTCGGGCCTACACGATTCCTGACTTTGCACAGATCCGCTTCGATAATTCGCCGATGTTGCGCAAGCTGACCACCTACCTAGTGGTGGTGATCTGCTGGCTATACATCGTTCCGCAAATGCACGGCGCGGCACTGACCCTCTCAATCGCCACAGGCCTGCCCAGTTGGGTGGGACCGGTCGTAGTGGCCGTGGTCGTCTGCGTAACCGTGCTCTCCGGCGGCATGCGATCAGTAACCTTTGTGCAGGCCTTCCAATACTGGTTCAAATTGGCCGCCTTGGTTATCCCGACCATCTTCCTGCTCTCCCGTGCCGTCCCAGAACACGCGGCCAGTGAACGAGCGCAGAGCCTCTACGTGCAGTTGGAATCGGTCAACACGATGAACATGTACGAGACGATCTCAATCATCTTGGCCCTGCTCTTTGGCACCTTGGGCCTTCCTCATGTGTTGGTTCGCTTTTATACCAATCCCACCGGTCAGAGCGCCCGCACCACCACGGTGATTGTTCTCTGCCTTCTCTCCGCGTTTTACCTTTTACCCACCACCTTGGGCGTCCTTGGCATTCTTTACACCCCTGAGCTGGGGGCTACTAATGAAACCGACGCCACGATTCTTTTGTTGCCATCCCGACTCTTTGATGGCTTCCTCGCCGATGCCCTCACGGCCGTCGTGGTCGGTGGCGCCTTCGCCGCGTTCTTGTCGACTACTTCTGGTTTAGTAGTCTCGCTCTCCGGGGCAATCTCCCAAGAGTTCTTCAAAGGAACGGTTCGAGGCTTCCGCATTTCCACCGTTCTGGCCACGGCCCTGCCAGTACTTATTGCTGTGCTCACCAGCTCGCTGGCTCTGGCTGGAGCCATCGGCAACGTCTTCGCCTTTACCGCTTCCACGATCTGCCCATTGTTGCTTCTAGGGATTTGGTGGCGTTCACTGACCGCCAAGGGAGCAATCGCCGGACTGCTGGTCGGAGCCATCACCTGCGGCACATCGTTAATCATCGGCATCTTCCTGCCCGCTACCGATCAGTGGTGGATTCACCTGTTGCGCCAACCTGCCGCCTGGAGCGTTCCACTAGCCTTTGTGGTCATGATTGTGGTCTCTCGGGGCACGCAACACGCTGTTCCAGAGAATGCTGATCGAGTGATGACACTGTTGCATGTGCCTGATCACGATCCGAAGTTTTAACCTGCACTCGATTAGCTAAGAACCCCAAAAACACCCCGGCAAGCACCATGGCCATACCGCTCAGACTTTGGACACCAAGGGTTTCGGAGGCCAGCAGGGTTCCCAGTATTACACCGGTGACCGGGTTCAGCAGGCCGAGCAGTCCCACCGTGGCAGATGGCAAATAGCGCAGTCCACTGAACCACGCGAGAAATGCTGCCGCCGTAGCAACAATGCTGAGGTAACCGAATCCCAATATCGCTTGCCCATCGAGGGCCGACGGCGGCCCTTGAACGAGTCCTGCGACCGGCAGGAGCAACAACCCTCCTGCGACCAACTGCCAAGCGGTGGTGTCTAGGATCGGTTGCCCGCTTGACCATTTTTTGGCGAGGATGAATCCAAGGCCTGAAATACCCATGGCGGTGAGCGACAAGAGAATACCGAGCATATTGATTTGGCTCTGCCCGTCAAAGACCATGATCGCCACGCCGAGGAACCCCAGCCCGGCCCCGATCAGTGGCCAGCGAGTCGGCCGCTCCCCCATCAGTAGCCACGCCATGAGCATCAGCACCCCAGCAGAAACAGCCATCGTTGTTGCCGCAATGCTTGAAGGAAGTATCTGAGCCACCGCATACACCAATGCGAAAAACGCTCCGATGTTCAAGGTGCCCAGGACCAAGGATTTCCACCACCAACTGCCTCGCGGAAGCCTTCGGCAAACCAACAGCAGAATCAGCCCCGCAGGCAATGCACGGAAGACACCTCCCCAAAGTGCTGCATCGCTGGGCAGATACTCCCGGGTGACGTAGTACGTGGATCCCCACGCGATGGGCGCGATGGCGGTGAGGGCCAGCCTGCCTAGCTGGAAGCCGCGGGCTTGCCTCGTTCCTAAATTAGTTTCCATGGAAACTATAATAGCTTCCGTGGAAAGTATAATGAAGAGTATGGAGCATTTAGACCACGTTGCACGTATCCAACAGCAGTGGGCTGCCGAGCGCCCCGATCTGGACCCAACACCCCAAGGGATCATTGGCAGACTCCATCGACTCGCAATTTTCCTGCGCGAAGATATCTGCACCGTGTATGCAGACCATGGGCTGACCGAAGCCGAGTTTGATGTTCTGGCCACCCTGCGCCGCAGCGGAGAACCCTACTGTCTAGCGCCAAGCGAACTGGCTGCCCAGACTATGGTCACTTCGGGAGCCACAACTAAGCGATTAGACCGGCTAGTATCGGCCGGCTATGTCGAGCGTCAGAGCGCGGACGGTGATCAACGTCGACGCCGCATCTCCTTGACCGCCGCAGGTAAGACAAAGATCGATGAAGTCATGACCTACCACCTCGATAATGAGGCTCGACTGATCGCCCAGCTCTCTCTTACGCAGCAATCTGCGCTTGAAGGCGCCCTAAAGAGCTGGCTTAAACACTATGAGTCACCGCAAGGCTGACCCGCATGCCTGAGGCACCCACAATAAGAAAAAGCGAGGACGGACAGGAGAAATCTCCTGTCCGTCCTCGCGGTTAAAGTTCAGCGTAGTTCGCAGCGAACTAGTCGATGGATGCCATCAGCTCAACTACGCGGTCGAGGAACGCATCAACCTGCGACTCCTCATAACCATCAGTTCCCTGAGCAGAACGGAATTCAACACGGCGTACGGCGTCCACGGCCATCGGAACATCGTTTTCGAAGTAATCGATGAGCTGGTCGCATAGACGGTCAACATCTTCAACGTTGTAGCTTGAGGCGTTGGTACGCGATGGGCGGCGGAAGCGCTCACCCTTGGCACGGTGCAGGCGTCCACGCAGAATGGCAGCTAGTCGTCCAACTTGCTGTAGCCAAACTTCTTCGCCCTGGTGGCTGATCAGATCGTCGCGTTCCCGCTTGGCAAACACGTCCTCTAACCTATCCAGCGCACCATCAACCTCGCGCGCCTGGTAGCCGCCCTTTTGAGGAGCAAAAGTGGTTCGGCGAATCAGGTGGCTGGTCACCACGCTGTCGTCGTTTCCCCCGCCGTTGAAGGTGGCACGGGCACGGCTAAGGAACGCATCAACTTGCTTTGCGTTGTAGCCAAACTCCGCATCCGGTACGCGGGAAAACGGAGCATCTTGCTGCTGCGACACGACAGTTCCTTTTTCTCTAGAGAGATGTCAGTGGCGTATCACCCTCAGGCGATACCCTCATATTCTATTTGTTCAAACCAATACTTGGCCCGATGGCCACACCAGCAGGTGTTCTCCAATCAAGGATTACACCATTCCCGCTGCGAAAACCTCGGATCAGAAGACCGCTACGCTCCACGCAAGCAAGTGCGAAATTAAGTATCCCAGCGGGATAACAAAGAGCACCGAATCAAGTCGGTCCATAATTCCGCCGTGCCCAGGAAGCAGGTTGCTCATGTCCTTAATGCCCAGTTCACGCTTGACCATCGACTCCGCGAAGTCGCCGGTGGTTGCTGCGATAGTGGTGAAGAAGGCCAAGATCACGCCAGTCCACCACGGCATATCCAGCCAGAAGTACATCGCGCAAGCACCAATAGCCATTGAGCCAATTAGCGATCCGCCAAAGCCCTCCCAAGATTTCTTCGGAGAGATCTTCGGCGCCATTGGATGTTTACCAATGAGCACACCAACAATGTAGCCGAAGGTGTCATTGGCAACGGCCAAAAGCAGGATCGTAGCAATCAGCAGCTGTCCGTCTTCTCCGTCAAGCATCAACAGCGCGAAGGAAAGCAACAGCGGAATCCAGCTAATGATGAACACACTGCTCATCACCGAGGCGACCGCACCCTTCAGACCTTCCATCAGCCTAAAGAGCAGTGCAACCAAAACGCAGGCAACAAAGCTAAACCCGAGGGCTTCTACTCCCCCAAGTATGGCGCTGACCGGGAGCAGGATCGATGCCAGATACAGCGGTATTTGAGGCACCGCAGTTTTGGCATGAGTTGTTGCTCGTGCCACTTCCCAGCAGCCGATGCCGCTTAGTACGGTGACGGCAAAGACCAGCAACGGTTCCACCCAGAATAGTCCTACGAGCACAACGCCCAGCAGTACTACCCCGACGCCGATAGCGGCCGGCAGGTTTCGGCCGGCGCGTGAGACCTTGGGTTCGGGGTTGCCGATGAGCAGTTCGGGCGGGATTGCCGCTTCCTTAGCATCGGGTTCACCAGTTTCGGCAAGATCCTCTGAGTCGGTTTCCGGCGGGGCCGGCACACGAAGTTCCGACTTGCTTACGCCCAACGACTTTTGGTCTGCACCTTTGTTTGCCTCGGTCGCATTTTGCTGCCCCTTGCTTTGAGCCTCACGCAGTGCGCGAGCCTCTCGCCGGGACATCGGCTGAGAATTACCGGATGCCACTGAGGGCACCGCCGAAGCGTTGCCCTCAGTGTTCTCTGTCGAGCCTGGCATTAGACTTCCAGCAGCTCGGCTTCTTTTTCTTCAGGATCTCATCGACTGAATCAACGTGCTTCTTGGTCAGCGCGTCAAGGTCCTTTTCTGCACGGGTACCCTCGTCTTCGCCAATTTCGCCATCCTTGACCAACTTGTCGATGGTGTCCTTAGCCTTGCGACGGTGGTTACGCAGTGCAACACGAGCGTCTTCACCCTTGGCCTTGGCCAGCTTGACGTATTCCTTGCGACGCTCTTCGGTCAGTACCGGAAGGGTCACGCGGATCATCTTGCCGTCCGAAGAAGGGTTAGCGCCTACTTCTGGGTCACCCAAAGCCTTTTCGATTTCGCGCAGTGCGGTCACATCGAATGGGGTGATGGTGATGGTGCGTGCTTCTGGAACCGCGAAGGATGCCAGCTGCTGCAGTGGGGTTGGCGAACCATAGTAGTCAACCATGACCTTTGAGAACATACCTGGGTGGGCGCGACCGGTACGGATCGTCGCGAAGTCCTCCTTGGCGGCATCAATGGTGCGTTCCATCTTATCGGCGGTCTCCGCCAGCGTTTCCTCAATCACCGGTACTCCTCAAGTTCTTCATCTGTGTTTCCGCTACGGGAAAATAAATCTACTTCAATCCTAGGCCACGTTCACCGATTAAACGGTGACGGTGGTTCCGATCCGCTCACCGCGGATGGCTGCAGCGACATTTCCTTCGCCTTCCATGCCGAAGACCAGCATGTCTAGCTTGTTGTCCTGGCACATGGTCATAGCGGTCTGATCCATAACGCGGATGTTGTTCAGCAGGGCTTCGCTGTAGGTCAGCGTGTCCAGCTTCTTGGCGCTTGGGTCCTTCTTCGGATCAGCGGTGTACACGCCGTCAACGCCCGACTTGGCCATCAGTACCTCGTCTGCGTCGACTTCAAGGCACGCTGAGCGGCCACGGTATCGGTAGAGAAGTAAGGAAGACCAGCGCCGGCACCGAAGATGACCACGCGGTTCTTTTCCATGTGGCGGATGGCGCGACGTGGAATGTAGTTCTCTGCGACCTGAGCCATAGCGATGGCGGACTGAACGCGGGTTTCAACACCGCACTGTTCCAAGAAGTCCTGAAGGGCCAGGCAGTTCATGACGGTGCCCAGCATGCCCATGTAGTCGGCACGTGAACGGTCCATGCCCGCAGCGGAAAGTTCTGCGCCGCGGAAGAAGTTGCCGCCGCCAACAACGATGGCCACCTCAACTTCTCCAACGGTCGCAGCGATCTGCCGTGCAACGCCACGCACGGTGTCCGGGTCAACACCGACCTTGCCGCCGCCAAACACCTCACCGGAGAGCTTGAGCAGGACGCGACGACGTTTGGTTTCTGGGGTGGTTGTCATAAGTTGTCTTACTCCTGGAGGTCGGAATCAAGCTGGGGGTAGTACTTCCCAGTTCCCAAGGTATCTTGAGATCCGGGCTCGAGAAAAGGAGGCGAGTCACCGAGTTTTCTCTCGGTGCTCACCTCCCTTTTCTCTGATGCGGTCAGGTTACCCTGCCCGCCGTTCGCTTAAAACGTGCGGCTAGTGCCTAATGCGCTAAAGCTTAGGCGCCTACGCGGAAGCGAGCGAAAGCAACTGGCTTGGTGCCAGCTTCTTCAAAGACCTTGCCTACGGACTTCTTGGCATCCTTGGCGAAAGCCTGGTCAACCAGAACGATTTCCTTGAAGAATCCGGTCAGACGGCCTTCAACGATCTTGGTCAAAGCAGCTTCTGGCTTGCCTTCTGCGCGAGCGGTTTCGTCAGCGATACGGCGCTCATCGGCAACCTTATCTGCTGGAACCTCATCGCGAGTAAGGAAAGTTGGAGCCAATGCAGCGGTGTGAACAGCAACATCGTGTGCAACGGTGCCGGCAGCTTCGCTGTCAGCATCCACAGCCAGCAGAACGCCAACCTGAGCTGGCAGGTCCTTGCTGGTCTTGTGCAGGTAGGCTGCAACCTTGGCACCCTCGATGCGTGCTACACGACGAACAACGATCTTCTCGCCGAGGATTGCGCCCTCTTCGATGACGGTGTCGCCGATGGTCTTGCCGTCCAGCTCGTAAGCCAGCAGTGCTTCTGCATCTGCTGCGCCGGAAGCCACAGCGGCATCCAGAACCTTGTTGGACAGTGCGATGAACTTCTCGTTCTTTGCGACGAAGTCGGTCTCGCAGTTGATCTCGATCATAACGCCGACGGTGCCTTCAACCTTGGCAGCAACCAAGCCTTCAGCAGTCGAACGGCCTTCGCGCTTGGTAGCGCCCTTCAGGCCCTTTACGCGAATGATCTCGATGGCCTTCTCGGCGTCGCCGTTAGCCTCGTCCAGAGCCTTCTTAACGTCCATCATGCCGGCGCCAGTGCGCTCGCGCAGTGCCTTGATATCAGCAGCGGTGTAGTTTGCCACGTGCAATCCCATTCAGCTAGGAGTTTCAAGTTTGATTTGCTTGTGGGACGGGTCGGTTTTCCGGCCCGTCCCACAAGACTTAGTCGAATTTGCCTCGATCAACACGCTAGTGTGTCAAGGCAAATTCTTAGAGTCACGCAGGTGACTACTTAGCTTCGTCTGCCTCGGTTGCAGCTTCTGCAACAGGAGCTTCTTCAGCTGGAGCTTCAGCGGCAGGAGTTTCTTCCTTAGCCTTTTCGCCCTCAAGCAGTTCGCGCTCCCACTCAGCCAAAGGCTCAGCAGCACCCTCAGACTTACCGGCAGCCTTGTTGTTCTTGGCGATGAGGCCTTCGGCCACAGCGTCAGCAACAACGCGGGTCAGCAGGTTGACGGAGCGAATAGCGTCGTCGTTGCCTGGGATTGGGTAGGTAACTTCGTCTGGATCGCAGTTGGTGTCCAAGATGGCCACAACTGGGATGCCCAGCTTCTGAGCTTCGTCGATAGCCAAGTGTTCCTTCTTGGTGTCAACGATCCAGATAGCCGAAGGGGTGCGGGTCAGGTTACGGATACCGCCGAGGTTGTTCTGCAGCTTGGTCAGCTCGCGCTTGAGCAGCAGAAGTTCCTTCTTGGTGTGACCGGAGCCAGCAACGTCCTCGAAGTTGATCTCTTCCAGTTCCTTCATGCGCTGAACGCGCTTGGAGACGGTCTGGAAGTTGGTCAGCATACCGCCGAGCCAACGCTGGTTCACGTATGGCTGGCCAACGCGGTTAGCCTGCTCGGCGATCGATTCCTGAGCCTGCTTCTTGGTACCGACGAACAGAACGCTGCCGCCGTGGGCAACAGTCTGCTTGACGAACTCGTAAGCGCGGTCGATGAACGACAGCGACTGCTGCAGGTCAATGATGTAGATGCCGTTGCGCTCGGTGAAAATGAAGCGCTTCATCTTTGGGTTCCAGCGACGGGTCTGGTGGCCGAAGTGGACGCCGCTGTCAAGCAGCTCTCGCATGGTTACGACTGGCATGTCGCAACTCCTTTCAGCAGTGGCGGACCGGGCACAGATGCGCCCGCGGTAACTGCTCTTGTTTGTTCGGGTTGATGCAGATAGCCATTGTGGTTATCCGCCCTAGTACGAGCGCCGAAGATGCTTAGCATCTCGCCTTCGATCCACCGATTCTCTCGGACCACTGGAACCTCAGGCCACAACCAAAGTGGTCATGGAAACTCATACGCGAAGTCAATCCCCTATCCGCTGCATCCAATTTTGGACACACCTATGACAGGAAACTGCTGTTTCAAGTGTACTACAGAGATGACAACCACCCACACGCAGGAAAGTGATCTAGAGCCCATCAACTTACCCACATTTCGCCCCCACTGCCTCCAGCTGCTGACATGCACCACGCAGGCTGAATAAATGAATATTAAACGCTGTCTCTACTTCTTGCTTGTACTTGCACTTACCTTCGGCTCATCCGCGGCCTCAGCGTCCACCGGGCCAAGTCAATCACTGGCCAAACGCGCAGCGCTAAGTACCGCGGCAGGTTGGCGATGGCCGCTGGCCGGTGAACCCAAGATCCTTGAGCCCTTTGATAAGCCGGCCCAAAATTGGTTGCCTGGACATCGCGGAGTGGACCTCGGTGCATCCGAGGGAACTAAGGTCTCTTCACCACAGCGCGGGAAAGTTACTTTCGCTTCTACCGTTGTTGACCGACCTGTGGTGGTTATTGACCACGGTGGCGGTTTTAAGACCAGCATCGAACCGGTGACCGCTACGGTGAAAGTCGGTGCAATGGTGAATGCCGGGGATCAGGTGGGAACCGTAGCCACTGGAGCCCATTGCTCTGGGCGCTGCATCCACTGGGGTGTGCGGCTAGAGGGCGAATATATTGACCCCACATTACTGGTGCGCGATATGCGCCCGTCGATCCTCTTACCGCTTCACGAATAGCTTCAAAACTGTGGTCAAAGAAAAATCGCCCGACAACTAGATGTAACTAGTTGCCGAGCGATCAGTGTTGGTAGGGAGTATGGGACTTGAACCCATGACCAAGGGATTATGAGTCCCCTGCTCTAACCAACTGAGCTAACTCCCCACATGTGTTCAACACCTATTGGTGCAAGCACACTCGAAATATTCTAGGGCATCGCTAGCCAAAACACCGATTTGGCGCACCCCGTCGTGACACAAGACTTAGTGTGTGGAGACCTTTTCACCGCGGTACAACGCTTCGAAGGAGTCCATCGTCTTTCTCTGCGCGTGGTTCATCACCTTACGGTGTCCGGCCTGGCCAAGTTTGGCCCGCTCATCTTCACTCAGGGCCAGAATGCGGTCGAGCTTGTCGGCCAAATCTTGGCGATCACCAGGTTTGAACATGTAGCCGTTGACCCCTTCATCAACTAGATGAGGCAGCGCCATGGCATTAGCCAGCACTACCGGCCTTGACGCGGAGAGTGCTTCGAGGGTGACCAACGATTGAAGCTCCGCGGTTCCTGGCTGACAGAACACATCGCACCGCAAGTAGGCCTGTCGAAGTTCTTCGTCGCTGACCAGTCCGAGGAAGCGTACGCGGTCCCGAATTCCCAGATCATCGGCAATCTTTTCCAGGTGGACTCGTTGCTCGCCACCACCAACGATTTCGATGATGGCATCGGGTACCTGAGTCATCAAAGGCAGCGCCTCGATTAGTTCGTGGATGTTCTTTTCAACAGCCAAACGACCAGCGAAGAGGATGGTTGGGAAGTCGTTCTTGATGATCTGTTCCCCAGGAGCCAACTCGTAGTTGCCAACCTCAATGCCATTAGACAAAGGCAAAACGTTCATCAGCTTGGCACGCTCGCGCATGGCTTTAGCAGCCAAAGGTGTTGGAGTGGTCACGGCGTCAGCGCGACCAAAAATCTTGCCCATGTCCTTCCAGGAGTTATGCGCCACGATGCGTTTGAACCACTGAGGGAATGGGAGGAAAGGGTCAAGATTTTCAGGCATGAAGTGGTTCGTGGCCACTGAGCGAACCTTGTTTTTCTTGGCCCACCCAACGGAACGCTGGCCAATCATATAGTGGCTCTGCGCGTGAATGACATCAGGTTTGATGTCGGCCAATAACTTATCAATCTGCCTGTTGACTTCCCAGGGGGCGACGATTCGGAAATACTCGTGGGTCGGAACCGAGTGCGATTTCAGACGATGCACAATTGCTTCGTCACGGATTTCGGTGAAAGTCTTACCATCGTCACCACGTACAGCTAGCACGTGCACCCGATGTCCTCGGGCATGCATCTCGGTGGCTAACCGATAGCAAAACATCGCTGCGCCGTTTACGTTCGGCAGGTAGGTGTCAGCTGCAATGACAATGGTCAGTGGTTTTTCCTCGGCCACGGGCATCCTTAGTCGTTCACAAGAAATTTGGGTTGATGAAAAGTCTGTAGGTTCAGTCTATTTGGGCTCGTGCAGTTCTTTGTCCGCCTCGGATTGATTTCGGCGCTCGATCACGTCTGGGTGATAGCGCGAGAGAGCCACAACTCCGACTATTGCAAAGCCAGCTGCCACGACCATCAACACGGTGACTAGAAGTGGAACATCGGGACGCAATTCACCCAAGATGCTCGCTCCGATGGCGATACCAATAATCGGGTCAATGACGGTCAGCCCCGCGATCACAAGCTCCGGAGGCCCCTTTGAGTAGGCCTTCTGCACAAAAAATGATCCGAGGAGCCCGGCGACCACCACTGCGATTCCAGCGATCCAAGGAAGCTGCAGGAAGCTACTGTTTCCGATACCCAGCACGGCGATGGCAATGGTTCGAACCAGTACCGCAACAAACCCAAACAGCACGCCTGCACCAACGATAAAGAAGATCGCTACCAGCTTGCGGTGGAACAAGATCGTGGCCAATCCCACGATGGCAACTACGCCGGCCAGGATCATTTCAATCAAATGTGACTGTTCTTCGGTCACTGCGTGATTGCTGTTGGTTGCGGTAACTGCCAGCAGCACAAAGCCGACGGAACCGATCATGCAGCTGATGATCGCCAGCACCGTTGGCCGGTTCATGGAGATGTCAGTTTCTTTGGCATTAACCACCGCTGTGACCACAAGAGCGATAGCACCAATTGGCTGCACCACGGTAAGTGGGGCGCTGGCCAAGGCAAAAACATTCAGAGCCATGCCCAGAATCATCAAGAGCAGTCCACCCATCCAGCCTTTGTTGCTGGCGAGGTTTCCTGCATTCCTTAGGGTCAGTTCCAGACCATCCACGGATTCACGTACCGCTTTGGACTGGAAGTGAGCCCCAAAGGCAAGACAAAAGGCACTGCATAGTGCCGCTGCAATAGCGATCCAAACCATGTCAGTGCCTTTCTAGCCCAAATTTTTTGTACATGACGGGGCGGTCCTCTTCGCCCTGGCGCTGTCGCACCGCCCCGTCAGCAGAAAACTTAGGAGCGCTTGAATAAAGCGCGGATTACAGCCCCGAGTGCCAACGTTGAACCAGCCATCACTACATAGGGGCGTGCTTGCTCTGCGCGTTTACCGCTGACTCTGTCAGCCTCCGATTGATCTTCGGAAGCCGAAGACGAAGGGCGGACAAATCCACGAGCCTTAGCAGCAGCACCGGAAACTCGATCTCCAGCATTCTGCGTAAAGGTACGTACTTTATCGATCTTGGCCAGAGGCGCCTGAACGCTCTCGCCTAGGTTGTCGCGCAAAGCCTGGATCTGGCGACGACGGCGACGGGTACGAAGGATCAGTTCGTCAGCACTTGGTGCTGGCGGCTTTGGTTCCTTCTTCTTGTCCTTGTCATCGTCTTCTTCAGACTTCTTCTTTAGCGGCTCATCGAGGGTAGAAACGTCAAATCCACTACCGTCCTTGAGCACACCGAAGTCATGACGCAGGCCACGGATTGCTGCTTCCGGCTTCAAAGGTAGAGCCTTCTTGATCTTGGCGTATCCGACCAATCCCAAAATAGCGGCGACCAGGAGGAAGAATCCTGCAATGATCAAAGCGGCGGCCCAACCGGGCAACCAGATAGCCAGAACATTTACCAAGGTCACGACTACAGCGATCACAAAAAGCAATACCAAGAGCAACGCGGCACCCGCGAGCGCTGCGGCGGTGCCGAGCCTGATTCCTTTGCCCTTGAGTACCGTGGTGGCGAGCTTGACTTCGTCGGAGAGCTGTTGGGGAACAAGCTCCTTAAGTCCATCAACCTGCGACTTTGCACTTTTGACGCTCGACTTCAGGCTTTCGTCAGCTTGCATCGATTCAGCTTCAGTCATGGTTTCTCCATATTCTCGATCGCGCGGCAACCGGTATAACTCACGCTAACATTCCGGCTACCTTCAACGACTCAGTCTTCAGGCGTAAAACCCATAGCTCAATCTCATGCTTAGGGTGTAACTGTTAACGATTCGAAAGTCTATCGTCTTATCACCTGAGGTTATAGGAGATCCGCCCATCAGACTTATTTCAGTCGAAATACCCAGTTGACTTTAGGGTCGGGGAAATAAAAAAACTTCCCAGCTACCTAAGTAACTGGGAAGTTTTTTCTTGGCTCCTCCAACTGGACTTGAACCAGTAACCCTTCGATTAACAGTCGAATGCTCTGCCAATTGAGCTATGGAGGAATGCAACGAGTAATACTTTAGCACTGGCCAACTCAGGTTTTCAAATCGGCGAGCTTCGGTGGCGCCACCGGTGATTTATCCCCAAAATTCGGCGATTTGAACCACTACCTCGCTAGGCCTCAGAGCTAGATCCGCTTCATCGCTTCTTGTGATCTGAGGCATACTTGACTAACTCCAATAGTTGCTGTGCGGAGCGCTGCCACGAATAGTGTTCTGCACGGTGAACTGCACGCTGCGAATACTCTTCCCAGACTGTAGGCTCATCCAACTTACGTACTTGTTGCGCAAACTCTTGTGCGTCATCCGGCGAGGCGTACAACGCGGCGTCTTCGGCGACCTCCCTGAAGATCGGCATATCGGTCACGACTACAGGAGTACCCATACTCATCGCTTCAACCAGCGGAAGCCCGTAGCCTTCTTCACGCGAGAGCGTCACCAAAGCGGTACATTCCCTGAGCAGTTGCTCGTATTCTTCGTCGCTGACTCCGTTGTGGAACACTACGCTGGCACCATCGGGAATCAGCGCACGCAGTTCCGCAGAACGTTGTTCACTGATTCCGCTAAGCAAGTGCAGCTCGAATTCCGGCAGGTATTGCATCGCGCGAAGCAAAGTTTCAACGTTTTTGTACTCCATGAAGGAGCCCATGTAGAGCAACGTCTTTTTGGGTGTCAGCGAGGGGTCCCGGCGAACAAAATTTCCGGTCGGCGCGTTGGATACCAAACCAATATGCTTCTTGGTCAGTCGGTGCTTGCGCATCAGATCAGCCGTCGTGTTCGAGACGGTGGCCACCGCATCGGCTCGATTCAGCAACAAGCGTTGTGGCCAATAGACCTGATGGAAGAGGAACCATCCGGCCCGAATCGGTGCTGGCAGGAACTTCGGTGCGTGCGGGTGCGCGTAGTAAATCAGATCATGCAAGGTAAGAATGACCGGGAATTTTCTTCCGATCGTGCCCATGGTTTGCATTGGAGAGAAGACCACATCGGGCTTGAGCTTATTAATCTGCAGCGCAACTAATGGTTCCAGCACGCTAGTTGGTGCCGTAACTAACAGATAGGGAACGTCAGGGAGCATCGCCAATTGCCGGGTGTCGTTGATCAGCATGGTGACGTCGGCGAGTTTGCTTGTTGCCGCGATGAGACCAGCGGTGTAGCGACTGATTCCGTCATGATGGGTGATGCGGGTGTATCGGGCGTCGATAACTAATTTCACGGGCGCAGTTGCCTTCGGTTCTTCGGAAGCTTATGTATTCCAGCCTAGCGCTTCGCCGGGTGGCGCATGATCCAGAACCACACGACTGCGATCAGAGCGGCGCCTACCCACCCAATGAGCGCAGCGACGATTCCGAAGGCGCTACCCAGAACACCACCGAGCAGGCTTCCCAGCGGTATGGCGCCAAAGGTAAAGAGTCGGCGAGCACTAAGCACTCGGCCTAATAACGCTTCCGGAACAAGTTCCACCAGCCATGAGGAGGCCGCGATATTAAAGATCAACGTCGCACTCCCCCATCCCAGTGCGTGGATGGCTAGCAATACGATGCTCCAAAAATCGCCGACAAAGGCGGCTAACAATACAAATCCGGCCAAGATTGTCTGGACTACTCCGGTTAACATCAGTAACTTCGCCGCCGAGTAGTGTCCTACTACTTTGCTGGCAGCCATGGCTCCAATCAGTCCGCCAACCGCGCAAACCGAGGCATAAAGACCGAACCCGACTTCGCCGAAGCCTAGGTCATTGATGATGAAGATGGCTTCAACGGAGGAGCCGATGGCTAATCCCAGATTGGAAAGTGCCACAACCATCGTCACGGTTCTAAGTTCTCGGTGTGCAAACAGGTACTTGACACCGGCGAGGACAGCACCTTCTTCCGGCGTTGGCCCCTGAGCTAGATCTGCCTTGGGCACATGGCGATGATCGCGAATCCGCAATGCGAGCATGAGTGCCAATACGGCCAACGCTGCAGATATACCCAGCAGAGCTGGTGCGCCGAGCAAGGCAAATCCGGTACCGGCGAGCGCTGGCACGATGACCGTCATCGATTGGTCTGCCGCGCTGAGTCGGGCTATGAGCTTGCTGATGCTCGAAGACCTGCGTTCAGGACCCATTCCGATAAGTCGCGGAACGGCCGAGGTCTGCGCAGTTTCCGAAAATACGTTGCAGACACCTAACAAGGTGCACAGCAGCATGCCCATGGCGATGCTTAGCACGCCGGCAAACGCCAAGATCGCCAGGCACATCATCACGGCGATTTTTCCGCTCAGTCCAATACGCAGGAAACGCAGTGCCGAGTATTTGTCGACCAGATGACCAGCCGGGACGCTGGCGAAAACAAAAGCCAGCGAGCCCAGTGTGTTGAGCAAGCCCATCTGGAATGCGCTCGCTCCCAGTGCTGAGACAAAGAGCAAGTCAATCGTGATGTCACCCAAGCCTCGAGCGGCGGCGTCGGACGCGTTGGAAGTAATCAAGTAGCGCTGGCTACGTTGACTTCCCCTGGCCTCATCGATGGTCACCTGAGTCTCCTTGATAACCGCTTGAGCATATTTGAATTACCCGCAAATTGCAATCAAACAATTAGTGAAACCTAAAAAGGCTAGAACCCGAGGACTTCATGCGGCATTCGCACTCTCAGGGTAAATAGATGAAGCTTCAAACATCAGGTCAACGGTCAATTTATCACAACAGGCGCACCCAGCAAGCAAAATGTCGAAAAAATCTCGCCGCGACTCGACATGGGTTAGTCGGTTTGCATTAACTAATTACTTTGTGTTGTTAATAGATTATTGTTAGGTGAGCCTGACCAAATATATTTCGATCCTATCTGAGGAGCATGCTCTTGGGTGCCTCACTACCTACCCTGCAATTCCCTGATGTTCCAGTGCCGCTCTACGACAACGCGCTCTTGTGCGCGAGTACGGCGGAAATCTACGAAGAAACCTCTCACAGGGCAGCAACCATTGTCGCCAACAAGTTCAAAACCGTTCACGCCCCCACGACCGGACCGACCCCACAAGAGATGGCAACCAAGATCAACCACGTTGATCTGCATCTTCCCCTCGGTACCACCGAGGAGTCATTCGCGGAACTCAACGACCTGTACCTCAAGGACGCGGTGTACTTCCACGACACGAAGTACGCCGCACACCTGAACTGCCCTGTAGCGTTGCCGGCAGTCGTGGCAGAAAACTTCGTTACCAGCATCAACACCTCAATGGATACCTTCGACCAAAGCGCGGCGGCCACACACATTGAGCGAAAATTGGTTGACTTCACCGCTAGCCTCATCGGCTACGACTCAGTACAGGCTGATGGGATCTTCACCTCCGGTGGCACTCAGTCCAACCTGCAGGCGATGCTCATCGCTCGCAACACCGCCACAGCCAAACTGAAAGGCCCATTGCCTCAGCGACTGGCCAACTTGAGAATTTACTGCTCCGAAGACGCGCACTTCTCGATCCGCAACGCAGCGATGCTTCTAGGACTGGGCTACGAAGCAGCTGTTGCCATCTCTACCGATGCCCAGCACCGCATGGATGCTCAGGCCCTACGAGCCCAACTAATTCAGGATTGTAAATCCGGGCTGGTACCCATGGCGATTTCAGCCACCAGCGGGACCACCGACTTCGGCGCCATCGATCCGTTACCGGAACTACGTCAGCTGGCTACCGAGTTCGGCGCCTGGCTGCATGTTGATGCCGCCTATGGATGCGGGCTACTACTTTCAGAACGACACCGGCATCGTCTGGATGGTATCGAACAGGCTGACTCGGTGACCGTGGATTATCACAAGTCCTTCTTCCAGCCCATCGGTTCCAGTGCTTTGATCGTAAAAGCGGCATCAAGTTTTGAATCGATCGCGCACTACGCCGAATACCTCAATCCGGTCTCCGAGGCAGCCGCTACTCCTAATCAGGTGTCAAAGTCTTTGCAGACTACGCGCCGCTTTGACGCTCTGAAATTGTGGGTAACCCTACGCACGCTCGGCGTCCAACGTCTGGGATCAATGTTTGATCAAGTCATCGCCCTGGCCGAAGACGCGCAACAAGAAGTCGCCATGCGCGCCCAACTTCACCTGGTTGCCGATGTCCAGCTAAGCACTTTGGTCTTCTCCTTCGAAGACCCCAGCCATCCATTGGAAATTGAAGAGCACAACCAGCTGGCCAACCAGATCCGTCAACGCCTGTATTCCAGCGGTGAAGCAATGATCGCTGCCACCACTGTGGCTGGCAAACGCCTGCTCAAGCTCACATTGCTCAACCCCAACACCACGCTGAGCGATATCAGCGAAATCCTCGACGCTATTTGCCGCACCGGCACGCAGATCCTCACCGAGCGCACCACTGGAGAAAACGCATGAATCAGCCAAACGAACACTTTGATGTTATTGCCATCGGAGCGGGCCCCTTCAACCTTGGTTTTGCTGCACTGACCGATGGAATTGAGGACTTCAACGTTGCTGTCCTCGAAGCCGGCGACCAGTTCATCTGGCATCCAGGCATGATGCTGCCCGGGACCCACTTGCAGGTTCCATTTATGGCCGATCTGGTGACCCTTGCCGACCCCACCAACAAATACTCATTCCTGAACTATCTCAAGAGCAAACAGCGGATCTACCCGTTTTATATCCGCGAAGACTTTTACGCGCTACGTCAGGAGTACTCCAACTATTTGGCGTGGGCCGCTGAAAATATTCACAGTGTGCGTTTTGGCCACCGCGTATTGGAAACCGAATACCGCGATGGCCGCTACCACCTGTCGGTATTGACCGAAGCTGGTCTGAGCCACTTCACCGCCAACAAACTAGTACTCGGAACCGGCACCCAACCATTCTTGCCACCGGTGATTACCGACGCCGCTGCCAAGACCGGCAAAATTATCCACTCCAGCCAATACCTCTTCGAGCGTGATGCCTTACTAGCGCCTGCCGGTGATACCTCACGCCCGCAAGTGCACTGCGTTGTAGGCAGCGGTCAGAGCGCAGCAGAAATCTTCCTTGATCTACTGCGGAGCGTGCCAGAAGATGATCACCTCATCTGGGCTACTCGTTCTGAACGCTACTTCCCGCTGGAATACACCAAACTCACTTTGGAAATGACTTCGCCGGAATATATCGACCACTTCCACGGCCTGCCTATGGCCAAACGCGATCAGCTTAATGCGGAGCAGAAGGGTCTATATAAAGGCATCAACGCGGATCTGATCAATGAGATCCACGAAGAGCTTTATGAACGCAGCATTGATGGTGCAGCCAATGTGCACCTTCGCACCGGTTGCGCCGCGAAGAATATCGACGTGGTTGCCGAAGGCATCGCCATCAGCTTGCATCATGAGCGCACCGATGAGGACCTAGATTTTGTCGTCGACAATCTGGTGATGGCTACCGGCTACCGTGCAGGTGTCCCGGACTTCCTCAGCGGGATTTCCCAACGCATCGAATACCTGGCCGATGGCCGGTTCAACGTTGACCGCGAGTATTCAATCGGTAGTGAGCAGGACATCTTTGTGCAAAACGCTGAACTGCACACCCATGGCTTCACCGCGCCAGATCTTGGCATGGGGGCCTACCGTAATTCGGTCATCATCAACCGCATCGCCGGCCGCGAGGTGTACCCGGTCGAAGAGCGAATCGCCTTCCAAGAATTTGGGGCAGCTCAGCTGACTGGACTACCGACCGCCTCCCCCGCCAACCTGCACGCCTAAGGACAAATATTCATGCCTAACTACACTTTCCGCTCCGTTGCCCTGCCGCAAGACACCGACTTGCTGCATTCCTGGATCGCCACCGAACACGCCGCTTTCTGGGGCATGCCCAACGCTACGTCTAACGAAATCTTCGAGGAATACTCCAACTTGTTGGACACCGAAGACTACGCGGTGCTCCTAGGTCTGGATCACGATGGCACGGCTCGGTTCCTCATCGAGCTCTACAACCCGGCCACCTCGCCACTAGCCGATGCGTATAACTACGTCCGAGGTGATCGCGGCCTCCACTTCTTGTCTCCAGCAACCCAGAGCCCTGCGCCGGGATTCACCCTAGAAGCCCTGACTGCCGCAGCGCAGTATGCTTTCGCCAAGCCCGGCGTTCAGCGCCTTGTTGTTGAACCGGATGTTCGCAACAAGGCCATCCACGCACTGAATGCGCGTATTGGTTTCCGACCGATTCGCCCCATCAAACTGGCCGAGCACGACGGTTCCACCAAGCAGGCACTTCTCTCGATTTGTACCCGCAACGACTTTGAGAGCGCCACCGGCAACAACCTAAGTTCTTCCTTCCTTAGCCCCGAACAGTGGGAGCAAGCCAACAGGCATGTGCTGGCCAAAGCCCTGGGCGAGTTCTCACACGAACGACTTTTGGAACCGGCCGAACAAGGTGATGACACCTACTGTGTGCAGAAGCAGGGACATCGTTATCTCTTCACCGCACGTCGTTTCCAACTCAACCACTGGTTAGTTCAGCCGGCCAGCATCGAACATCTAGAATTCATCGACGGATCCTGGCAACCTGCAGACGTGGATGTCATCAACTTCGTCACGCTGTTCGCCACTGAACTCACGCTGAACCCTGCGCAGTTGCCGACCTATTTGGAAGAGCTCTCCTCCACGCTGTCCAGCCACTGCTACAAGCAGGTGCACACCACCCATGATTCGGCGGCTTTGGCACAATTCCCAGGCACCGAAGCACAATCCTTCCAGCTCATTGAGTCGTCAATGACCGAAGGCCACCCGTGCTTTGTCGCCAACAACGGACGCATGGGTGTGGGACGTAGCGACTATCTACGTTTTGCCCCCGAGACCGGTTCCGCGCTGAACCTCGGCTGGGCTGCCGCCCACACATCGCGTGCCCAGTTCGATTCCATCAGCACCCTGGATTATGAAACGCTGCTGGCCGAAGAGCTGAGCCCGGAGGAACGCAAACAGCTCGATGACGCGTTAGCATCGGCATTGTTTGGCACCGGATACTCGCCTGAGGATTACATCTTCATGCCGGTGCACCCGTGGCAGTGGGAAAACCGTTTGTCCATCACCTTCGCCAACGATATTGCCCGCAAACAGCTCATCTGGCTTGGCTCTAGTCACGATGAGTACCAAGCCCAGCAGTCGATCCGCACCTTCTTCAACCTCTCGAAGCCAACTCGCCACTACGTGAAAACCGCGATGTCGATCCTGAATATGGGCTTCATGCGTGGACTCAGCGCCGAGTACATGAAAGTCACCCCGGCTATCAATCAATGGTTGGGAGAACTGTTCGAGAACGACCCAGTACTCAGCGCTCAACCAGTTTCGCTGCTGCGCGAAGTGGCCGCGGTGGGCTATCGCAATCCTCAGTTTGAAGCGGCCACCGTGAAATCAGATCCACAGCGCAAGATGCTGGCCGCCTTGTGGCGCGAGTCGCCGATCAACCTCCTGGAAGAAGACCAAAAGTTGGCCACCATGGCCAGCCTGCTACACGTGGATGCCCAAGGTCGTTCTTTCGCCGCCGCGCTGATTCGTCGCAGCGGTTTGGCACCGTCGACTTGGCTGGCGCAGTATCTTGATGCTTACTTGGTGCCGTTGGTCCACTGTTTGGCCGCCTACGATCTGGTCTTCATGCCACACGGGGAAAACGTGATCATGGTTCTGGAAAACGGTGCGGTTCGCAAGGTTCTGCATAAGGATCTGGGCGAAGAGGTAGCGGTGCTTTCTGACAGTGTAGAGCTACCTGAAGAAATTCGTCGGGTACGTACCGGTGGTGATCCGGTGCTCTCGGTCTTCACCGACGTCTTTGATTCGTTCTTCCGCTTCCTTGCTCCGCTGTTGGACAACGAAGGTGTACTGGCAGAAGAAGAGTTCTGGAGCGTTGTTGCGCAACGCTTGCTGGAATACCGTTCAGAGCATCCGCAGTTTGCTGGGCGCTTTGACGAGTTGGGACTCTTTGAGTCTTCCTTCCCGCTCTCGTGCCTGAACCGATTGCAGTTGCGCAATCATCAGCAAATGCTTGATCTCACCGATCAGTCCTCAGGTCTGCTTTATGCCGGCGACCTGGAAAATCCGCTGGCTACCGCGGTGATTCCGGCAAGCTAGACCGTAGCTTTCGAACGCATCGCGTCACACAGTCATCGTGTGGCGCGATGCGTTTTTCTTCTGGTTTTAAGAAAGCCGCCGTCCAATCTGAGCGGCACCTTCACCGTCCAGCTTGGCCACGAAGTTTTTGCGCCCGGCCATGACCATCACCAAATCCAATAGTTTTCCAGTGACCGCCGGTCCCTCACCATGGGCAAATGGATAATCGGTGGCACTGATTCTCAGGTCTTTGACCAACGTATGGCTGTTGACGGCAAAGTTCTTCGTTGCCATAAAACTTGCGACCAGCCTGAGGCTTTGACGCGATGGCTCCAGTTTGATGCCCAGCGGCACGGCAATGTCTTGGCCGTGAACGATTATTTCTGTCAGTAAGCCGTGCGCTGAGTTCAGTGGCGCCACCGTTTTGTGTACTGTCTGCTCAAAATTTTCCCGCGTTGCTTCGGGGTCGGACCCCAAGTATCTACCAAGCAGGCGGTCATTATGCCGATCAGTGTTAAAGCCACTGCTGAGCATGTTGACGAGCCACGCGCCGGTGCCTGTTGCGCCTGCCGCGGCCAGATGCGCCACGACGTCACGAACCTGCCACTGGTCACACAGCGTGGATTCCTGCCACTGCTGCGTGCTCAGATTTCCTAGAATCTCTGCAAGCTTTGCTCGCTCGATTCCAACCAATTCCCAATCGTGATTCGCTCTCACGGCGCTCCTTTCCAAGGCAGCGTATTTCAGCTGTAGTCCCCACCCTAGCGTGGGTCCCGACATGGCGAACGAGAGTGTAATAATCCAGAAATCGCCATTCCTGATTTGTTCCGTGCTAGTTTAGTTATCACAATTGAACAGTGTTCAAGAATCTGTAGGACGCCGCTACCAACAACATCTAAGGGATCCATGTCAGCCGAAACCCAACCCAAAAACACCACAACTTTCGCTGAACTAGCTACACGCATCAAGCAGGGCCACCGACTGGCAACCAGTGAAGCCCTTGGCCTACTTTCTACCAGCGACGCCGATACCTTCAGATTGGTCAATGAAGCTGGGCGACTACGACGTAGATATTTTGGCAACACGGTCAAGGTGAACTATCTGGTGAATCTCAAATCAGGCCTGTGCCCCGAAGATTGCACGTACTGCTCCCAGCGCCTTGGTTCCAAAGCACAAATCTTGAAATACACGTGGCTAAAAACCGAAGAGGCGGTGCACCAAGCCGGGCTGGGCATTGCAGGTGGTGCCTCGCGCGTTTGTCTTGTTGCGTCCGGAAAATCCCCTTCGGATCGCGATGTCGATCGCGTGGCGGGCCTAATTAACTCACTCAAGGACGAGCACCCTGGCGTTGAAGTATGCGCCTGCCTCGGAATTCTCAAGGATGGTCAGGCAGACCGCCTAAAAACAGCGGGTGCCGACGCCTACAATCACAACCTGAATACCGCAGAGTCCATGTACCCGGAAATCTGCAGCACACATGACTTTGATGAGCGGGTGGCCACAGTTCAGCAGGCCCAAGCCAGCGGCCTGTCCCCTTGTTCAGGGCTCATCGTGGGGATGGGCGAATCTCATGAACAGCTTGTTGAGGCAGTATTTGCGCTGCGGGAACTGAACGCAGACTCCATTCCGATCAACTTCCTCATGCCCTTTGACGGCACTCCGCTTGAGGGAACATGGAACCTCACCCCGCTAGCTTGCCTACGAATTCTTGCCCTGGTTCGCATGGCCTGCCCAGATAAGGAGGTGAGGATTGCCGGCGGTCGAGAAATGCATTTGCGCTCATTGCAGGCCACCGCGCTGGAGGTCGCCAATTCACTATTCCTCGGAGACTACCTAACCAGTGAGGGCCAGGATTCGCGGGCTGATCTACAGATGATCACCGACGCCGGATTTGTCGTTCTAGGACAAAGCCATTCCGATGTCTCCACACAGACCGGCAACACGCTCAAACCGTGCTCCGACCATGGCTCGTGCGGTGGTGGTTGCTGCACCACCTCGCCGACAAATATCGAACCGGCATCACGTCGGCGAGGGGCCGGAACGCAACAACTGCCCAACGCCTAGTGGCATTAACTGCGTGGCAGGGTCAGGATTTCCGCGCCGGTTTCGGTGATGGCAATAGTGTGCTCGGTGTGAGCAGTTCGGCAGCCGGTAGCACTACGCAAGGTCCAGCCGTCCTTGTCCATGATCAATCGATCCGTATTGGTCATGATCCATGGCTCCAGCGCCAGCAGCAGACCGGGGCGCAGTTTATAGCCACGGTTCGGGCGGCCGTCGTTGGATACGTGCGGATCTTGGTGCATGGTGCTGCCAATGCCGTGTCCACCAAATTCCATATTGACCTTGTACCCGGCGGCCTTGATGACCGACCCCATTGCATAGGAAAGGTCACCGACCTTGGCATCGGGCTTCGCTGCGGCAATTCCGGCGGCCAACGCGAGCTGCGTGGTTTTAATCAGCTTCTGATCTTCAGCAGAACCCGCGGAACCAACTACGAAGCTAATGGCAGCGTCCGCGGCGATGCCGTGCAGTTTAACTGCCAAATCCAGCGAGAGCAGGTCACCCTCGACCAGCTTGTAATCACGTGGCAGCCCATGCAGCACAGCGTCATTAACGCCGGTGCAGATGTAGTGAGCAAATGGACCATTACCGAAGGATGGCGCGTAGTCGACGTAGCAAGATTCGGCGCCTGCGGCCAGAATCATCTCTTTGGTCCAGGCATCGATTTCTAGCAGATTTGTGCCTACTTGCACCCGCTCTTTGAGCGTGGCAAGAATGGTGCCTACTAGTTCTCCGGATGCGCGAGCCTTATCCACCTCAACGGGTGTAAGAATTTCAATCATGCCAATAACTATACCGGTCATATAGTACCGGTACTATAATTTTCTTATGGTTAGATTGCCGCTCACTGCCAAAGAACTCGAACAGGGAAAGACTCTCGGGTCAATCCTGCGACGCGCACGAGGCAAACGCACCATTCTCGACGTCGCGCTGGAAGCCGGTTTATCCCCCGAGACGTTACGGAAAATCGAAACCGGACGGGTAGCCACCCCCGCTTTCTCCACCATTGCAGCCGTAGCCGCCGTACTGAATCTATCGCTCGATGAGATCTGGTCATCCATCAATCTGCAAGCAACTATAGATGCAGCACCACCTCACGCCAAGCAACTAGCGCACCGCTAAACAGCAGCATTTCATCCTGACGCCAATGTACGCTTTGACGCGTACATGACTTTTATGTACGCTTTTATGCGTACATACACTCTGTGGAGCGAAGGAACTTATCGTGGCAAGCCGCCTCACACGCCCCCTCTCCCTTCCTTCCAAGGAAGAGATGGATCTGTTTCAAATCATGGCAGCATTGGCCGATCCAGTCAGGCGCGCCATCATCGCCCACATAGCTGCCACGCCTGGCGGGGCGTGCAGCAGTTCTGACTTTGGCGTCTCAAAATCAGCACTCACTCGTCATTGGCGCATTCTTCGTGAGTCAGGCCTAATCCGACAAGAAGTCGACGGAACTCGCCACCGCAATTGGTTGCGTTCTGATGAACTGGACGACCGATTCCCCGGACTGATGAGCACAGTTCAACAAGAAATCGCTCGCAAGAGCAACGTTGATTTAGACGGAGAAACAAATGAGCATTAACAACATCGGCATTATCGGCAGTGGAGCGATTGGCCAAGAAATCGCACGTTTAGCTCTTGCAGCTGGACTGTCCGTCGCCATTTCCAATTCACGCGGACCTGAATCCCTGTCCGATCTCATTAAGAACCTTGGTTCCAACGCGCACGCTGCAACCGCCACTGAGGCAGCCGAGTTTGGTGACATTATTGTCTTGGCCATTCCTCTCTCGGCCTACGCACAACTACCCACCCAGGCACTAGCAGGCAAAACGGTACTGTCCACCGGCAACTACTACCCTGCCCGCGATGGTCGTATCGAGATTCTCGATTCTCTGAAATCCACCACGGCCGAGCTAGAAACAGCTCTGCTTCCTGACGCCAGTATCGTTAAAGCCTTTAACAACATCGTGGCGCACCACATCCCACTGCTTGCCCACTCCACACCGAAGACCGCGCTGCCCGTTTTCGGGGATGATCAGGCCACCAAGGCTGAAGTGCTGGAACTTATCCGAACTCTGGGATTCGACACAGTTGATGCTGGCAACCTAGCTGATTCTTGGCGCACCGAGCCCGAATCAGGGGGCTATACGCTCACCTACGCTGCCGATCGTGCTGGTTTTGCTGCCGACTACCTCGCCGATCGCGGTCAACCGGTGACCTTCGCGCAGCTAGAAGCGGTGCTCCTAGGTTCACAACGAGCCGACGTCGCTGCCCGGCAGTTCTGACAGATAGCAAGATCGTCCTAGGAATAACCGACCAGAGCTACTTGTTGGTTCAAGTATGAAGAACATCGGATTCTTGTCCTTCGGTCATTGGACCGACCATCCGCAATCTGGCACCCGCAGCGCCTCGGATGCTCTACTGCAAGCCATTGATCTTGCAGTGGCCGCTGAAGAGCTCGGTGCGGATGGTGCGTACTTCCGCGTGCACCACTTTGCCCAGCAATACGCGTCCCCTTTCCCGTTGCTCGCAGCCATCGGCGCCAAGACCAACCGCATCGAAATTGGCACCGGTGTCATTGATATGCGCTACGAGAATCCGCTATACATGGCCGAAGACGCAGGCTCCGCTGACTTGATTTCCAATCGCCGGCTGCAGCTAGGCATCAGCCGTGGTTCACCCGAGCAGGTTGTCGATGGCTGGCGCCACTTTGGTTTTGAACCAGAAAACGGTGAGTCCGACGCCGATATGGGACGCCGGCACACCGAACGCCTACTCGAAGTTCTTACTGGCGTTGGCTTCGCCGAGCCAAGCCCCAACCCGATGTTCACCAATCCTCCAGGACTCCTGCGCATTGAGCCGCACTCCCTGGTTTGCGCGAACGCATCTGGTGGGGTTCAGGCTCTAACGCCACTGCCGTCTGGGCGGCCAAGCTGGGCATGAACCTGCAAAGCTCCACCCTGAAGGACGACGAATCGGGTAAACCGTTCCACGTCCAGCAGGCCGAGCAAATCCAGCTCTACCGCGACGCGTGGAAAGAAGCCGGCCATCAGCGCGAGCCTCGGGTCTCGGTGAGCCGAAGCATCTTTGCGCTCACCGATGAGCGCGACTGGCAGTACTTCGGTCGCGACCGCTACAGCTCGGACCAGATTGGCAACATCGATGAGAAGACCCGTGCGGTCTTCGGCAAATCCTATGCCGGCGAGCCTGATGAACTGGCCAAAAACTGGCTGAAGATGAAGCGATCGCTGCTGCCGACACCTTGTTGCTCACCGTCCCCAACCAGTTGGGCGTGGATTACAACGCGCATGTCATCGAGTCGGTACTCATACACGTTGCTCCGCAGCTTGGATGGCGCTAACTTCACATAGTTACGCCGTTTCTTTTGGTCATTAAGCCCTTGGGCAACCAGTGATTAGGCTGGAGTCTAAGAGTCAGATCATTATCGGACAGAAAGCAGAGATTTTTATGAGTTCCCCATTGAAGGTTGCGTTCATCAAGGCCAGCTGGCACGCAGATATCGTCGATCAGGCACTGGCGGGTTTCACCGCTGACATGGATACCTCCGGTACCCAGTACACGGTTGATACCATCAGCGTTCCCGGCGCCTACGAGATGCCTTTGCAGGCCCAGCGCTTGGCCAAGACCGGGAAATACGATGCGATTGTTGCCGCTGCGTTGGTTGTCGACGGCGGCATCTACCGCCACGACTTCGTCGCCCAGGCCGTGGTCGACGGGCTGATGCGCGTCCAGCTGGATACCGATGTGCCGACCTTCTCGGTGAGCCTGACCCCGCACCACTTCCATTCCAGCGACGAGCACCAGAACTTCTACTTCGAGCACTTCCTCAAGAAGGGTGCAGAGGCAGCTCGCGCAGTTCGAACCGTGGCAGCCATCGAACTCTAGTCTCCAGCAGACAGTCATCAGGCGTGTTGCTTGCTCCACATCTCGTGGGAGCAGGCAGCACGCCTGAGCCGCATCTATCCTGTCCTTCTGCTTCAGTACGATCAGTACATGATCGATTTTAATAATTCTTCAGTGTTCAAATTGGGCCCCTGGGATCTTGCACAAGTAGCACCAGAAAACATGCCTATGCTCGTAACCGGCGAAGAACTGCTTGCTGCTTTTAAGGGTGCTCGCGACTACGTGGTCTTCACCAACAAGCGGCTCATTGCCGTCAACGTCCAAGGAATGACCGGCAAGAAGCGCGATTACACTTCGTTGCCCTATTCAAAAGTCCAGTCTTTCTCTGTCGAGACGGCGGGAACCTTTGACCTCGACGCAGAACTGGACCTTTGGTTCAGTTCTTTGGGCAAGGTTCGCTTGGAGTTCAAAGGCAAAGTTGATGTCCGGGCTCTCTCGCAGCTGATCGCCAGCTACGTTCTGTAACAGAGACAGCTACCACGCAGCACGCGGGCTCAGCCGAGCCACCGCCATCGAGGCCCCGAGGATAATGGTGCGCATGAAGCGTTCGGCTGCTTCGATGAGCAGCCGCTCCCCGTCATCCACGGCTTCCTGCAAAGTCATCGGAATCGGCATGATCGACGCAATGGCGTCAATGCCGATGTCGTGCACATCGCGGCAACCACGGCCCAAGGTTCCGGCGAGCGCCACCACAGGTACCCCATGCAGCGATGCCCTGCGGGCGACCTCGGCCGGAACCTTGCCCTTGGGCGTCTGGAAATCGATGGCGCCTTCGGCGGTGATCACCAGGTCGGCTCCGCGCAACATCGAGTCCAGGTCGATTCCCGCCAGACCTGAGTCCAGGATCGCTTCGAAGCGCGGCATCAGGATCGCCCCGATCGCTGCCAATCCAGCACCCAGTCCGCCCGAGGCACCGGTGCCAGGCCCCGTGGCGAAGTCGGTGGATCGGGCCACCTCCAAGGCGTCCCTCCTGAGCACCGAAGCCCAACGTTCAAACCCTGCCGACATCTCTTCCACCTGCGCAGGCGTCGCACCCTTCTGCGGCCCGAAGACCCGGGCAACGCCGCGGGCTCCGGTGAGCACATTGTGCTGGTTCAGCGCCATGGTGATCTGGATTTTCCCTTCAGCCACAGCCGGGTGCAGTCCTTCGAGATCCAGCCGGTCGATACGGCCCAGGTGATTGCCGCCGGCGGGGACTTCGCGCCCTTGGGCATCCAGGATTCTGGCGCCAAGTGCCTGCAGCGCTCCCATGCCTCCGTCAGAGGTGCCGGAGTCCCCGCAGCCCACCAGGATTTTTGTCGCCCCGCTGTCGATTGCGGCGCTGATCAGCTCACCGACCCCATAGCTGGTAGTGGTGCCCGGGTCTCGCTGGTCTCGCGGGACCAGGCGCAAACCGGCAGCCGCCGCCATTTCCACCACCGCGGTTCCGCTCGCTTCCCCGCCGAGCATCGCATAGTGGGAATCCACCTGCTTCCCTACCGGACCGGTGACGCGAATCGGTACCAGATGGCCGCCGGTGGCGCTGGCCAGGGTTTCTGCCGTTCCTTCCCCGCCGTCGGCGATGGGCACTGCTTTGACGGTGGCCCCGGGCAGCGCCCGGCGGACTCCGGCCCCGATGGCCGCGGCGACTGCGGCAGCATCCAATGATTCCTTGAATCCGGAAGGTGCGACCAGAATTCGTTGTGGAAGTGCGTGTGCCATGATGATGTGTCCTTTACTGAGTAAAAATGCGGAACCCGAAGGGGTTATTAGACGAAGAGTTCAAGACCCATAAGAGGCCAGATCCAGAAGGCGAAAACCAGCACCAGCAGGATCATCAGCGGCCCCAGCGCAGCGCTCAATTTCAGGAGGTCTGCAGGCTGATAAGTGGTGACCCCTTCAATATCGGAGAAAAGATTCACCGGCTTCGCGCTGCTGGTCAGGGTGTGGCAGAAACCGGCCGCGGCAGTCGATGCCAGGGCAATGGCTACCGCATTCACCCCCACCCCGGGGGCCAGGGAAACCACCAGCGGAATCAGTACCGCGGAACGGGCCGAGCGCGACTGGATGACAAGGTGGGCTCCAGCGGAGATCACCACAACAAGAACCGTGAAGATCCACGGGGCTGAAGGACCGAGCTGCGTCACCGGGCCGAGCGCACCATGGGCCAGCCATTGCGCTGCCCCCGACTCGATCAGCGAGGTGCCCAGGGCCAGCGTGGCGGCCATGAATATCAGCATCGACCACGGCACCGATTTCAACGCCTTGGCCAGCGACACCGACCCGAAGCCAGGGCTTGCCACCAACAGCGAGCCCAGCAGAGCCACCACCGCCGGGTGCAGCTGGTGCAATGGTTCGGTGCACCACAGCACCACCACCACGCCGACCAGCAGCGCGGCCCGGCTTTGGGCTACCGACAACGGGCCGGAGAGCGGAACCGGCGAATGCTCCTGCATCTTCTTGATCCCGACGCTCAAAACCTGCCCGCGATCCTCCCTGCTGGTGAAAAGCAGAAGCACCAGCTCTGCACACAGGTGCGAAGAGACCAAAGCCAGCGGCAAACCGTATAGCAGCCAGATGGCAAACGAGAAGCCTTCATACTCGGAGGCCACCAGAATCTGGCTGGTAATCAGGTGGGCGCCGGCCCCCAGATAGGAGGCGACCGCGGAGAGCAGGATGACCGATGGGAAGAGCAGCGACAGGGCGAGCACTACCCGGCGGTGCGCACTGAGCGTCTTGGCCAGGGCGACGAACACCGGGATCGCCAGGGCTGCCCGCCCGGAGGTTGAGGGAACGGCAAAGGCCGTAGCCACCAGAACCCCGGTGCTCAGGTGCATCAGCTGCCTGGGGGCGTGCGCCCCGATGACGATCCAGGCCGCGGCCCGGGTAGCCAGCCCGGTCGCGGTAATACCGGCGGCGATGACAAACGCGGCCAAGAGCAGCCAGATCGTGTCCTCACCCAGGGAAGAGAACAGCTGAGTTTCGGGGAACACTCCCATGAGCACGAGCACCAGGCAAGCGCCCAAGGCGACGTAGGTGTCGGAGACCGGAGAGACGATCCACAGCCAGATGGCCACTGCGAACACCGCGAGGGTCAGCGCACCCTGGGCGGACAGGGAGTTCGGTGTCCCCGCCGATGGCCCGAAGGCCGCATAACCGCAGCCCGCGATCAACCCCGCCAGCACTACGGCCGCAATGACCGCAGAGGTGTGTTTCGGCTTCCACCTGCTTCGAGGCTTGGTCTCCAGCTGCCGATCGCTGTTGAAGGCCGCCGGTGATTCGGTGGAATACCGGAACCCGGACTTTTCATTGATGGGCGTCAAACTCATGATTCGCTCCCCAGCATGCTGGCCAGTTGGTGCGGCAGCTGGCCGTCCTGCGCGCCCGGCGCATCGTGGTTGTCCATCGGAAGCGAGAAACCGAATCGTGCTCCGATCCCCTCGCCTGATTCGACCCACGCGGTACCGCCATGCGCCTGCGCGACGGCCTTGACCACCGCCAAGCCAAGCCCCATGCCTGCGGCTCGATCTTCATTGCTCGGGGCGCTTCGATAGGTTTCAAAGAGCGCTTTCGCCCGTTCAGGGTCCAGGGCCGGTCCCTCGTTGGCGACCCAGAAGCTCACCTGGTCCCCGTCAATCGTTGAGCCGATCCGGATGCACTCGCCAGCAGCGGTATGCGCGACGGCATTGTGGATCAGCTGGTGCATGGCCTCGGATACCCGGATGGGATCGAGCCATGCCTGGGCCCGCGCCGATTCCTGGATCCTGAATTGCCGGTGCGGGTAGGCTCCCGGCCGTGCTGCCGCCGCGGCCACATCCGCGGTGACTTCGCCGACCGAGACCAGGCTGGGCTGCACGAAGTCCGGATTGCTGCTCTGCGCCAGCACTTCCAGATCGATCAGCGTCTGTCCCATCTGGTCAATCAGATTCTGCGCTGTGGCAATCACTTCTTGCCTGCGCTGCGCGCCACGGCGTCGCTATTGAGCTCGGACAGGGCGGCGGCCAGTTCCCGCTGGGGATTGTGCAGATGCTCGCGTGCCTCGGCGATGAAGTGTCGCTGGGCCAGATGTGCGGTTTCCACGCGATCGAGCATGGAGTTGAAGGTCTGTGCCAGCTGCGCCAGATCGTCGCGTCCCACCACCGGCACGCGGGCCGAAAGATCATTGGCGGTAATCGAGGCGGCGGTTTCGCTCATGGAATGGATCGGGCGCATGATCTGCCGCGATACGAGCCATGCGATGCCCGCGGTGAGGGCCAGTCCCCCGCCGGCAATGCCGAAGAGCAGCACCGCCTGCTGGTCAACCCGCTCCTGCGCGCCGGCGATATAGTGCGCGACGACCAGCTGCCCCTGCTGCTTCGGGCCGTTCTGGCCTCCGGCTTCCTGTGCCACGGCCTTGGCCCAGCGCACGGTTCCGTGGTCGCTGTTCGAAACGCCCGAGGTTTTTCGCTCGCCAGAATCCGGCCCAAGAGGACCGGGTCCTGTGCCAGCAGCCGGCCTTCGTGGTCGGCCGTATTGCCTGTGGTAGCTACCTTGCCTTCTGCCTTGGCCACGATCGCTTCGCCAGCCATGGGTTGCTGCCGGGCAAGGTAGCGTTCCATCAGCGAATGCATCGAGGTGAAGGGCTGGGCCGTTGTCGGGTCGAGCGCCTCGGCCGCAAAAGTCCTGAACTCGTCAATCTCCTGGGCGATGCCGACGTTGGCTGCCTCGGCGATCTGGGCCGTCATGATCGATCGCATGGTCGCCGTCACTGCGAGCAGTGCCACGGCAGTGGTCAACACGATCCATCCAACGATCCTCAGTCGGGCGGAGACTGATGATCCTTGCTGCGCTTCGGTGTCAGTCTGCATCTTCCTGCTCCCCTTCTCCCGCGTTGTGGTTGCGGGTTGCGGGGCAGGGCTGAGCTTGACCATAACCGGTGGCTGATGGTCCATGGCCGGGTCGGCGTTATCGGCCAGGGCTTGGCTTGCGCTGGCGAGGCCCGCTGGAACAGCGAGCACCAGAAGAATGAGAAGTATGCGGCGAATCATGTTTTGAACATTAAAAGACCCACGTGAGCCGGCCATTAGCTGGCCATGAGAGTTCCATGATGCGTCGATGAGAACTATATGAGACGCGCTTTTAACCACGGATTCTTGCGGTTTTCACTTGCGGTACACCGGGCAAAAAATGTTAAAACCCAGGCCCCATCACCCTTGAGCGGGTCATGGAGCCTGGGTTGCGCTATGCGATTGAGGCCAGGTTACTTGGTTGCCCAGAGCACCGATTCATCGTTGAATGACATGGTTTCGGTCATTCGGATCTTGGCGTCCGCCACGGCTTCTGCCGGAACATCAAAGACCACCTGGTAGCTGGCTTTGCCGCCCTTAGACAGGGTTGGTGCGTCCGTCGCCGGCTTGGCAGGAACGACCATGGCGGTGCTGGTGTCATAAATACTCGCATCCGAGCCAACAAGTTCCGGGTTCAAATCGATCCAGGCGTCGCCTTCTTCATCTCCGTTGTAGACCACGGAAATATCAACCAGCACGTACTGCCCCTTGGCTTTTTCGTTGAACTCGTTGGCCTTGGCAATGGCCTTGCCGGCGTCCAGGTTCACGGCGCTGACGTTGACGGAGTACTCGCCGACGTTGGCGGCCTTGCCCAGCGCCAGCACCTGGGTCTCGTACTCGGCCTGGTCTACGACCTCTGCCGGAGCGGCTACTTGACCGTCCGCTGCGTCCTCGATGCCGCTGGCGACTTCATCGATGGCCTTGACGTAGAACGACTGGGTCACGAAAACCAAGACGATGGCCACGATTGCGATCACGCTTGATGCGATGCCCAGTCCCTTGCTGCCGTTGCGCTTGAGCGCGATGACAAGGGAGACGATACCCAGCACGAGGGCAATCACGCCCAGAATCGCTGCCACGTTGTTCACGATCGGAACCCAGCACAGGACGAGCGCAACAATAGCTATCACCAGGGCCGCGATGCCCAGGCCTCGTCCCGCGGTGGACTTCGGGGATGGAGCCGGAATCGGCGTTCCGGGATCCATCGGTGTATGAATACTCATGAGTGCTTCCTTCGAGTGACGGCAGAACACAACGCTCTGCGATGGAGATTGACCTGAACGGATGACAGTCCCAGGTGCAACCGGAACCTTTATTGACTCTTCAATGATCATGTCAATCGACACCGACAGTTTGGCTTGCTGCAGATGGAACTCCCTCCTCCACAAGCCAGGCCAGCTGATAATGGCCAAGTCCTCAACCATCGAATTCGCTGAAGATCTTTCCTGGCTGGGCAAGCCTTTTCCCAAAACCGGTGCCCGCATTACAGAATGCTGATATGCTCCCACCTGCTGAACGCTTCCAAGGTCGCGATACCCTGCGCTACGTGCGCCTCATGCTGCTCGTCGTTCCCCTGCTTTTGGTGGTGGCCATCGTCATTTACGGAATCGTCAACCAGCGGATCGAAGACTCGCTCAGCTCCTACTACTTGGGCCCAGCCCGTGACCTGTTTGTTGCCATGCTGGTGACTACCGGAGCATTGCTGGTGGTGTACAGCGGCGAAGCTCTGGAGGACTATGCGCTGAATTTGGCCGGGTTCTACGCCATGTTTGTCGCGCTGGTTCCCACCAGGCTGGGCGAAACCCTGGCCACGCTTGCACCGGCCGAACAGGGCAAGCTGATCCTTTCGGTCCGCGTAGCCATCGTTGCCGTATTGATCGTTAGCGCCGCATTCGTCTGGCTGGGCATCAGGACCAGCAGCTGGCCGCACAAAGCGCTGATGCACAGCACGTTGACCCGGGCCTTGGGATGGATCAGCACCGGCCTGCTCGCGGTCTTCATCCTGTTATTGATCTGGCGTGCCTTCGAAGGAAAAACCTTCGCCTGGGTTCATGCCAGCGCGGCGTTCTTGTTGATCTTCTCCATGGGCATCGCCATTGCCAGCCATCTGGGCCACGCGCCAATGTGCCACGAGGACACCAGCGGCGGTTCCCCGAACCGCTATCGGATCATCCTGGGACTGATGGCGCTGGGCTTGATCGCCTGGCCAATTCTGCTTGTCGCCGGCGTTGACGAAGCCCTGTTCATCGTCGAGTGGTTCCAGATCGGGCTATTCGCCTACTTCTGGTACTTGGAATCCCGGCGGCTCTGGGACCCGGTTGCCTAAAAGAACCAAGCGGCCCGGTTCGAATGTCGAACCGGGCCGCTATGAACAGGCACCTCGCTAGGCGCGATCGGCTAGCTGCCCAGCAGCATGCCAAGCTCATCCGCATTCGGTGGATTGGCGCCAGCGCGCGAGCAGGTAATGCCCGCAGCCCGGTTGGCATATGAAACAACCTCGCGAGCTTGATCCAAAGTCAAGGCATTCAAGACAGGCCTTGCCTCGGCCCCCAGCGCACCAAGCTGTGCGAGCCCAGCAAGGAGTCCCGACATGAAGGAATCTCCTGCCCCGACAGTGTCCACGAGAGCAATTTTCTCACCGCCAACTTCCACCCGCCCTTGCCGGGAGAGGAACACCGTACCGGCATCGCCACGAGTCACGGCGATAAAAGCCGGCCCGAGCTCCAGCCAAGCGGCCATGGTTTCCTCCGGTGAGCGATCCGGGTAGAGCCACGCCAAGTCTTCGTCGCTGGCTTTCACCAGGTCACTTTCCTGCACGAAAAGTTCTGCCTGCCTCCTGGCCTGGCTGGCATCAGGGCATAAGGCTGGACGGCAATTCGGGTCGTAGCTGATGGTGCTGCCTCCGCGGCATTCAGCGATGGCAGTCAAAACGCTGGTTGCTCCTGGCATCATTGCACTCGCGATCGAACCGGTGTGGATATGCATGCTGCCACGAACCTCGGTGCCTAATTGCCGCTTTCCGGTGCCCAGGTTCCACTCGATTGAAAAGTCATAGTCGGCCGATCCACCGGAGCCGATCGAGGCCTCGGCCACCGAAGTTCTTTCCAATCCGAAATTGCTCACTTCCACGTTGCTGGATTCCAAGTGGTCCTGGATCAATTGCCCGTGCTCGTCGGGGGCGAATTGAGTCACCAACTTCGTAGGCAGTCCCAAACGAGCCGTGCCCACCGCGACGTTTAACGGGCTGCCGCCAGGGTACGTGGCCCCAACATCCCCATCTGAAGCCGTGGCAATAACATCTACAAGAGACTCACCGACGATAGAGATGAGGGTGCCTTGAACCAAGATTGAAGTTTTTTCCTCCGCTGGCAACACTGCCCCGTCCTTTCCATACATTCTTTTCATTCAGCCATGAGGCCGCGGCAACGTGCATCGTTTCAGGTGCCGTTCGCGATTGCCCGCGAGGCGGGTTTTCCCATGGTCGTGGGGATCCAATTGCAGACTTCTCGTGAGCGCAGCTTGTCGTCCACGCATCCACCACGTCTTTAACCCGTAGCCAGCTTCTAGCGCCCCGGATATACGACTGCTTTGAGCTGTCCTGGTTGCTTTCCGGATTTCAGTGCTTGCTCGGATTCGCTCAATGAATATCGGCCGGTAACCAAGATGTCCAGATCCACTTTGCCAGCTTCCAGCAGCTCGATAGCCAACGGCCATGTATTGGTGTAGCGGAAGACGCCGGAGAGCCAGATTTCTCGATTCTGGATATAGGACACGGGAAGTTCGATATCGTCGGCACCCAAGCCAACGAGAATGACATGCCCGGCAGGAGCAACCGACTTGATACCTGACCGGACTGCGGATGGTGCGCCAGAGGCATCGATAAACGCATCCACATCCAGCCCCTCGACAGGATCGGTGGCAGCGTTCAGGGCCTTGGTCGCGCCATGTTCAAGCGCAAATTCAAGTCGTTCTTCTGCAATATCGCTAATGTAGATTTCGCTCGCTCCGAAAGCCCTCGCCGCTTGTGCGACGATAACGCCGATCGGTCCGGCACCTGCAATGAGCACTCTGCTCCCTGGCCGGATGCCAGCACGCTCGCAAGCCCAGAGCCCCACCGATAGCGGCTCGATGAGGGCAGCAGCTTCGTCGCTGATGCTGTCAGGAATCGGGAAGGCAAAATCCGATTCAATCGTGACGAATTCGCAAAATGCGCCGTTGACAGGCGGCGTCGCGTAAAACTCGATGTCGGGGCAAAGGTTGTACCGCCCCGCCTTGCACTGGGCGCAGGTTCGGCATGGGCGCTGCGGTTCAACGGCCACCCGTTGGCCAATCCGGGAACTGTCAACAGAACTGCCGACCGCCGCGATTTTTCCGGCGAGCTCGTGGCCAAGGATCAGCGGGTGATCCACCACGTAGTCGCCAATACGACCGTGTTCATAATAATGGACATCGCTTCCGCAAACGCCGACTGCGGAAACCTGCACAAGAACCTGATTGGGTTCCAGTGCGGGCAGGGGCAGGGTTTCCATGGTCATTTCATGCTGGCTTTGGAGAACCGCCGCGCGCATGGTGGCCGGCAATGCTTGATTGCCACGTTCAGATGAGACTGCAGTTTGACTTGCCATGGGGAATTTCCTTTCGATATGCAAGATAAGATCTTTGGCTACTTCACTGCGCCCAAGGAAAGTCCTTGGACCAGCTTGTCCTGGGCGGCAAATCCAGCGATCAGCACCGGCAATGAAACAACTACCGAGGCGGCACACAATTGCGCCAGGAAGAGCCCTTGGCTTGAAACGAAACCTGTCAGGAATACTGGCGCTGTTCCAGAAACAACTCCAGTAAGCACTCGGGCCAGCAGCAGCTCATTCCACGAGAAAATGAAGCAGATCAATCCGGTAGCTGCGATTCCGGGAGTCGCCACGGGGGCTACTACCTGGCTCAAGGTGCGAATCAGCCCGGCACCATCCAGCTGAGCCGCCTCGAGCATTTCCACAGGAACTTCAGCCAGGAAGGAACGCATCATCCATACTGCGATCGGCAGGTTCATCGAGGTGTACATGATGATCAGGAACCAAATGTTGTCGAGCATCCCTGAGAAATTGGCAAATATGTACAGTGGCAACGCGGCGGCCACAATGGGCAGCATCTTGGTCGACAGCAAGAAGAACAGCACGTCGGTCCACTTCTTGATCGGCTTGATTGACAGCGCGTAGGCCGCTGGCATCGCCAAAAGCAACACAAGAATCGTAGAGAAGACCGAGGCCATCGCTGAATTGATCAGTGGCGGCCAGGGGTTGGCACCGGAGGCCGCTCCAAAGAACTGGGCGTAGGCGTCCAGCGTCAGTGGCGCGAAAAACGACGGCGGGTTTGTTGCCGCATCGGCCTCGGAATGGAAACTGGTGATCATCATCCATAGGACCGGGGAAACAAAGAGCAGGGCTGTAATCCACGCGATGAGGCCAACGAGGGGATTCCGGCGCCCGGAATTCTTGAGCCTGCGCTTTGGAGACAGTCGAAGTTGTTTGGTCGCAACGCTCATCGCGCGGCCTCCTTCTTGAAGATGGAAAATACGGTGCGCAGGGCAAAAGTCGCTACGATCAAGCTGCCGGCCACGGTTACAACACCGGCAGCCGAGGCCACGCCGTATTCATTAGCGATATAGAACGTCTTGTACACGGCGTACGGAAGGTTGCTCGTGCCCAAGCCGCCCGAAGTCAGCGTGAACACTGCATCGAAGTTCTGGACGATATAAATCGCTCCAAGCAAGCCGCCGAGTTCCAGGTACTGGCGCAGGTGCGGAAGGGTGATGTAGCGGAATACGTGCCAAGCGTTGGCACCATCCATTTGCGCCGCTTCGATCGCGTCAGCCGGCCTCGACTGCAAACCGGCCAGCAAGATCAGCATCATGAACGGCGTCCACTGCCAAACCAGCGACGCAATGATCGCGGCCAAAGGCTGATCGGTGAGCAGATCCATCTGCGGCGGATTTTGGCTCCCAAAGAGCTCCCAGATCCCGGTCAGGATGCCGTTGATCAAGCCGTAGACGGGGTTCAGGATGGCGTGCTTCCAGATCAGCGCGGCAGCGACCGGAACCACTAGGAATGGGGCGATCAGCAAGGTGCGCACCAGCCCTCGCCCGAAGAACTTCTGATTCAACAGCAGGGCAATCAGCAACCCGGTAACCAGGCTGATAAGAACCACGGACGCCGTCAGCAATATGGTCACCCAAACCGCGTGGCGAAGCCCAGGGTCCGCAAATACCTGAATGTAATTGGAGAGCCCGGCAAAACCTCGATCGTTGGGCCTCAGGCTGTTCCAGTTGAAGAAGGAAATCACCAGAGTGACGGCAAAGGGCAACTGGGTGGTGATGATTACGAAGATCAGGGCGGGCAGCAATGGTGCCCGTCGTGCCCATGCGGCTGCACGCGATTTCTTGCGCTGATCTGTTCCGGGGCCACCCAAAGTCGGCTTGGGTTTCATGGCCGTGCTGACATACGACATCGTATTTGTGCTCCTAGTGAGGATCCAGCTGATTAGCCGCGCCTTGCGGTCAGCTCGATAGGATTTGGTATCAATCGCGGTACGTTGCGGCTATGCGCTCGGCGCGTTTCTGGCCTTTATCGAGAGCCTTCTCGACACTGGTCTTGCCGGCGATCACCGCGGATACGTCTTCGGAAACGAAGGTTCCCAAGTCCGCGAATTCGGGAATGCCAGCAAACTGGATACCCACATATGGACGTTCTTGAACCCCTGGATTTTTCGGGTCGGCGTTGAGAATCGCTTCGCGTTCAGCGTCGAAGAACGGCGCCGCCTTCTGGTATTCAGGCTGTTCATAGGTCGAACTGCGCTTGCCGGCCGGAACCGATGCCCATCCCAACTCGTCAGCTACCAAATTTTCATATTCTTTCGAACTTGCCCAGGCAACAAATTCGGAGGCTGCATCTTGTTTTTCGGATGCCGCTTGGACTCCCCATGACCAGGTCCAAAGCCAACCGGCATGTTCAGTTTCTTTGACCGGTGCCTGTGCGTAGCCGAGCCTGCCTTTCACCGGAGAATCATCAGCTTCCAGAATCGAACCGGCCGATGATGCGTCGTACCACATGGCGGTGTTCGACTGGACCATGTTATTCAGGCACTCTGCGAATCCAGCCTGGGCTGCACCCGCTTCGCCATGTTCTCTCACGAGATCCGTGTAGAAGGTAACTGCCTGGGTGAACTCCGGGGAATTAACCTGGGCATTCCAATCCTTGTCGAACCAGGTGCCGCCAAAGGTATTTACCACCGAGGTCAACGGCGAGAATACTTGGCCCCAGCCTGGTTGGCCGCGTAGGCAGATGCCCTTCATGTCGGGTTCGCCTTCATCGATTTTCTCGGCCAATTCCGCGACTTCATCCCAGGTGGGATTGTCCGGCATCTTCAAACCGTGTTTCTCGAAGAGATCCTTGCGGTAGATCGTCAGTGACGATTCTCCGTAGAAGGGCTCCCCATACAGATGGCCATCGGTTCCTGTCAGGGATTCGGTATAGGCAGGAAGAATGTCGTCTTGGTCAAAATCGGCTCTTCCAGCTACCGACTCGTCGAGAGGGGCCAGCCAGCCGTTTTCGGCAAAGAACGGAATTTCGTAGTTCGACAGCGAAGCGACGTCATACTGCCCGGACTGCCACGAAAATTCCTGGGTGATCTTGGCCCGGACATCGTTTTCCGGCATAACCGTGAAATTCACGGTTATGCCAGTTTCTTTGGTGAAATGCTCAGCAGTGAGCTTTTGCAGATCCAGCATTTGCGGGTTGTTCACCATGAGGACGTTAATGCTGTCCTTGCCACCTTGGGCCGGGCCACCGCCCGCACCTGCGCACCCGGTGAGGGAAACAGACAGCGTTATTACACTCGCGGCCACCGCGGTGAAGCGTGTTTTTGGCTGCATGGCGGACTCCTAAAATTCTTGTGTTGATGCACTGCCAGCTCTCGCCAGAAAGTCTGTCGAGTGGCTCATGCGCGAACCTCCAAACCGGTTGCTCCCGGAATGTGGCTTCTCAAGCTTAGAGTTATGACCTACGACTCAACTAGATCGTTCATTGCGAATTTCTGATACTTTTTTGCCTATATGAAATTGAACCGCACACAGTATCCTTGGGAATACGCTTTCGATTTTGGTGAAAGTTCATGCATACATCTGGAGTCGCGTAATGCGCATCACACCCAAGAATGAGGCGCAGGCCAGGCTTGCCGAAGAACTGGTTGGCATGCAGGCCAACAGGGAAGTCATCCCGCCGGATCCAAGATCCTGCGTACGCTGGCATGTGCACGACTATCCCAGCCCGCTCGCACGCTGGAATTACCATCCCGAGTATGAAATCCACCTGATCCGCAAAGGCACAGGAAAGTTCATTGTCGGAAACTACATCGGGACCTTCGAAGCTGGACACGTGGCACTGATCGGTTCGGGATTGCCGCACGACTGGGTCAGCGATCTGGCACCCGGAGAGATCGTGGAGGGCCGGGATGTCGTCATCCAATTCGATCCTTCCTTGATCGAAGGAGCAGCGGCCATCATGCCGGAAATCTCGGAGATCAAGACGCTGCTGGACGATGCCGCGAGAGGTATCCAATTTTCAGGTGTTACGTCGAGCGCAGCTACCGCAGAGATCGAGGCCATCGGAACGTCGACGGGCGCCCAAAGGCTGATGCACCTCTTTCGGCTCTTCGCAATCCTGGTTAATTCCCCACCCGAAGATCGTCGCAGCCTGGCCGATAGCTGGTTTCGGCCGCAACTCGACGATCACTCGGCAAGGGCCGTGGAACAAGTGCTCGAGTACATTTTCAACAACCATTCAGGAGAAATCTCGATGTCCGAGGCGGCCGCTGTAGCGGGCATGACTCCGCCGATGTTTTCGAAGCACTTCAAGCGTGCGATTGGGCAGAACTTCAGCGACCTGGTGCGAAAGCTGCGTCTGGCACATGCCAAGCGCTTGCTTGAAAGGACAGACAGTAGCATCTCAGAAATATGCTTTGACGTGGGATTCTCGAATTTGTCTAACTTCAACAGGCATTTCATGAATGACTTCAATGAAACGCCTAGACAGTTTCGGCAGCGTTGCCGATCTTCGTCTTAGAAAGAAAATCCGCATTGCAGCCCGTGATCACCGGCAACTGATCTGGCTCGGTTCCAGGCAGCGCCGCAAGAATTTCCGGGAAGGCTACGAGCACATGCTGAACCTCGCCCGTATAGAAAGATCTTCGTGATTTACCACAACGACCGCTGCGTGGCTCGCCGAAAAGCAGCATCACTGCCACCAGTATGTCGTCTCCAGTTAGTTCCCTGCCAACCGCTGCGCAAACCAACGCAACCGATGGCATGAGTAACCGCTTGGGCCGTCAGAATTCGACGGCGTCTCCTCGTGTGCGCGTTCCGGGATAACTGCACCAACCTCGAGGAACTCCTCAACGAAAACGTGCCGTAGAGCTTTGCGGCCACACCGTATCCTTGGCGAAAATGAAATGACAGCACGTAGAAGACACGCCGGAAGTTCACGAAGAACGCCGTCAACGCCGCCATCGACGACGGTGCCGATGAAACCGCCAGTACCAACCGGATGAACTCCAACGAACCATCGAATCCTTAGGAAGAATGGCGCATGTGTTGCGGTACCACTGCGCTCCACCTTGGAACCGGCACGGTGGAGGTGCTGGCAAAGACTGCTCCTGCTCGAAACAGACCGCTGCGTCATTGGCACTCTGTGATACAAACGGACGGACTAGCCGGGCTGAGAGATTGATGGTTCCCGGCCTGGCCGATTCAAGGAACCGGGCACCGTGGGGAAGAAAAACCAGCAGCCAGGCCCGATCCAGACCCGCCGTTGCACGAATAAGCAAAAATCCCGACTCGCTTTCGCGAGCCGGGATTTTTCTATGAGCTCCTCCAACTGGACTTGAACCAGTAACCCTTCGATTAACAGTCGAATGCTCTGCCAATTGAGCTATGGAGGAATGCAACGAGATATAACTTTACCGAAGATTTTCGCTAATGCAAAATCCTCTCGCTTAGGTCCCCCGCAGGATCCTTCGGCGCATCTCCAGCTCCATCAATTCCCTATTGATCTGGGCATATTCTTCACCTTCTGGCTCCATCTCGGCGCGCTGCAAACGCCCGATCAGCTCAGCCTTACGGTGTGTGATTTGAAGCTCAATCAAACCGTTGATGATGTCTGCGCAATAGCGGTTCAGGCTGTGCTCGTCCTGGGCCGGAATGCTGGTCACCGCCAACTCCGACACGAAGCTACGCAGCTGCTCTGGCACCTCATCGCGGATCACCTCGACCCATGAGGTTGCAGAAGCGCCGGCGCTGGAGGCCGCCACGATGCCATCATGCACTGCCGAATGGGCAGGAGCCATAAAACGTGCCTCGAAGAAGGCCTGCCACTGCTCATCGACCAAACGCTGTGGCTGCTGGATGACAACTTCCAGGGCCTGGCGCTCCAAACGCATCACGGGATCACGATGATCCGGGCGTTCAAAGGCAGGGGCTGACACCTGCTGCTCGTTACCCGCCGCCGGAACCGGAACTTGCTGGTCAGCATTTTTAGGTAGTCGGGCGCGCTTAATGGATGCGCCCACGGAACGGTTCACGTCCTCGTTGTTCATCCCTAGCCAGCCGGCCAGTTCTCGCGCGTACGCAGGACGGATCGCCGAGTCCTTGATCGCAGCAACGATCGGCGCGGTCTGCCGCAAAGCCTGCACGCGCCCCTCCACCGTATTGAGGTTGAACTTTTTCAGCTCGGCACGGATCGCAAATTCAAACAGCGGACGCTTAAGCTCAATGAGCTCACGCACTGCCTCATCGCCGCGGTGCAACCGCAGATCGCAGGGATCAGCTCCGCTGGGTTCAACACAGACATAGGTTTGGGCGATAAAACGCTGGTCTTCCTCAAAGGCACGTAGCGCGGCCTTCTGCCCAGCAGCGTCACCATCAAACGTGAAAATCACTTCACCGCCGGTACCATCATCTTGCAGCAAACGACGGGCAATTTTAATGTGGTCGGTGCCAAAAGCGGTGCCACAGGTGGCCACCGCGGTGGTGATGCCAGCCAAATGGCAGGCCATCACGTCGGTGTACCCTTCCACAACCACGATCTGCCTATTTTTGGAGATCTGCTTTTTGGCAAGGTCCAGGCCATAGAGCACTTGAGACTTCTTATATAGGGAGGTCTCCGGAGTGTTCAGATATTTCGGGCCCTGGTCATCGTCGTACAGTTTGCGCGCGCCAAAGCCGATGGTCGCTCCGGACAGGTCGCGGATTGGCCACATGACACGGCCGCGGAACCGGTCGTAAATCCCTCGGTTGCCTTCCGAGAACATTCCGGTCAGCTTCAGTTCCTCATCGGCAAAACCCTTGGAACGCAGGTGCTTAAGCAATGCGTCCCAGCCCTTGGGCGCGTAGCCTACCGAAAATTGTGTGGTGACTTCAGCGTCAAATCCACGACCGGTCAAAAATTCGCGGCCCTTGGCCCCTTCTTCGGTGGCTAGCTGGGCGCGGAAAAATTCTTCGGCGATCTTGTGTGCGTCCACCAGGCGCTGGCGTTTGCCGTAGTCTTCACGGCGCGGGCCTGGACCGCCATCTTCATAGTGCAGTTCATAGTTGATCCGGGCAGCGAGCAGCTCCACGGTCTCGGTGAACGAGGAGTGGTCCATCTTTTGAATGAAGGCGATGACGTCGCCCGACTCACCACAACCGAAGCAGTGGAAGGTGCCTAGTTGCGGGCGAATATGGAAGGACGGGCTACGCTCGTCGTGGAAAGGGCACAGGCCTTTATACGAGCCGATGCCCGCGGATTTGAGCGTGACATAAGATTCAACGACCTCGCGCAAGTCACTGCGGTTGCGCACCTCGTCGATATCTTCACGCTTGATCAGCCCTGCCATGATTCCCTTCTAAAACAGTTGTGCTTCAGGGGCTTCGCCCTTGACCAGATATGAGTGCCACTCGGTGGCTGAAATGTCGGTGAGCGAAGCGACCTGGTCGATCACAACGCGCAGCTGGGCTGCCTCATCGGCCGCATCTTCCCAGTCCGCAGCAAAAATTGGCTCCAGATTATCCCTACCCGTTTCAACAAGCAGTTCTACCAGCTGGGTCAGCAAGGTGCGCTGGTCCAGATACAGCGGCTGGCGTACCTCGGAGGTCATCACGTAGCTGGCGGCGATACCCTTCATCACCGCAATTTCATGCTGGGTTTCTTCGGGCACAATCAAGCTTGCGTTGTAACGGGTGAGGTTTCCGGTGCCGTAGCGGGCGCGCGTGGCATCCATGGCGGCGGCTGCGAAGCGACCAATAAACTGGCTGGTCATATCCTTCAGGCCAGCCATGGATCGCCGGGACCCATCAAAGTGTGAAACCCATTCGTCGCTGGACTCTAACCGGCGCAACGCCGCCTCAATGTCGGCCTCATCGGTCACCGGCAGGTACCAGTCCCTGGTGACCTGCAGGGCGCGTTCGCGTGGCAGATCCTGCTTGAGCCAACGAAGCTGTAGCTGGCCACCAACGATGGCGTCTTCCACGTCGTGCACCGAGTAGGAAATGTCATCGGCGAGGTCCATGACCTGGCCTTCCATGCAGACCACGCCGGACGCAGCTTCGGGCACATTGCGCAGCCAGTTGAAGATCGGGGCATCATCTTCATATACGCCGAACTTCTTGGTCTTTTTGCCGTTAGCTTCCGGCGCATCGGCCTTCAGCCATGGGTATTTGCAGGCCGCATCAAGGGAGGCCCGCGAAAGATTCAGTCCGGCCGAATGCCCGTTGTGCCTGAAGGTTTTTGTTTCCAGCCGGGTGAGCAGGCGCAGAGTTTGGGCGTTGCCTTCAAATCCGCCGATCCCGGCAGCCAATTGATCCAGCGCTACTTCCCCGTTGTGGCCAAAGGGAGGATGGCCTAGATCATGGGCGAGGCAGGCGGTATCCACCACATCCGGGTCGCAGCCCAAGGCCGCCCCGAGCTCTCGTCCCACCTGGGCAACTTCCAGCGAGTGGGTTAGCCGGTTGCGCACAAAGTCATTCTGATTTGGCGCGACCACCTGGGTTTTGGCGCTCAACCGGCGCAGCGCCGAAGAGTGCAGCACGCGGGCACGGTCGCGCTCAAAAGCGGTACGGTAGGACTTTTTAGCTGGCTCGGGCACCCACCGTTGCGAATCAGCTTCGGTATATCCGGGGATCTGAGTCATGTTACCTAGTCTAGTGACATTTTGGCCTGCACACTGCGTTATCCACCAGTGGCGATTAACCGCCGGAAACGTCGAGCTCTGCGGCCTTGATCATTTCGCGATGCGCATCGCTCATCTCGCGGTTATCCAACCAGCCGTCGGGCACGTGAGTCTTCTTGGGGTGACCGGCACGCCCACGGGTACCTTCGGCGGCATCCCCGGGGTATGGCAAGTCAAGATCCAGCTGGTCCAACAGCTCACGAAGCACTGCCAAGGATGGCACCTGGGCCAGCTGCGAACGGATTTCTCCGCCCACTGGGTAGCCCTTAAAGTACCAGGCGATGTGCTTGCGGATATCGCGCATGCCCTTGCCCTCATCCTCGAAGAACTCGCTCAGTAGCTGGCCGTGACGGTACACGGTGTCAGCTACCTTGCGCACGCCGGGACGGAAGCGATCCGCGCGGCCCTCAAAAGCGGCCTGCAGGTCACCAAAAATCCATGGTCGGCCCTGGCAGCCGCGTCCCACCATCACGCCGGCAGCACCGGTCTGTTCGACCATATTGATCGCATCTTCGGCGCTGAAAATATCGCCGTTGCCTAGCACTGGCATGTCATCCATGGCTTCGCGCAGCGTGGTGATTGCGTCCCAGTCCGAGTGGCCGGCGTAGTACTGGCCCGCGGTGCGCGCGTGCAGGGTTACTGCTGCGGCGCCATGATCGCGGGCGATCTTGGCGGACTCCAGATAGGTCAGGTGGTCCTTGTCGATACCGGTGCGTACCTTTACGGTCAGCGGTATATCGCCCTTGGCAGCCTCGGAGGTAGCAGCCTCAATAATCGAGGTGAACAAGTCGGTCTTCCATGGAAGGGCCGAGCCGCCACCCTTGCGGGTCACCTTGGGCACCGGGCAGCCGAAGTTCAGATCCACGTGATCGGCGAGGTTCTCATCCACCACCATGCGCACTGCCGCACGCACGGTTCCTGGGTCCACACCGTAGATCTGGATGGAGCGAATCTCTTCGTCCGGATCGTGCGAAATGATGCGCAACGACTCTGGGTTGCGTTCCACCAACGCGCGGGCGGTCACCATTTCGGTGACAAATAGCCCGCCGCCGTATTCGCGGCACAGCCGGCGGAAGGCGCGGTTGGTCACCCCAGCCATGGGCGCAAGAACCACCGGGGTATTAATGGTGAGCTTGCCCAGCTGCAAAGGTGGCAGCTTCAAAGTTGGGGTGTCATTCGGCGCATCAGTCAGAATCGTCACCTATCCATTATTGCCGATTTCCGCCCCGACGTAACTGAGATCTTCGTCAAGCCCCCAGCAGCACCGCCAAAATCACACTTATGAGCACCACAAGCCACGGGGTCAGCTTGCAAACTGTGAGCAATACAAAACCCAGCAGGGCCAGCACAAAAGCCAGCGAAGTGTGGATCGAGCTGGTGAACACCGGGTCGTACAGCGCGGCGGTGAGAATGCCCAGAACCCCGGCGTTCACCCCGCGCATCATCGCCTGCGCTTTGGGCTTTGCACCTAGTTGAGAGTAGAACGGCAGGACCCCAATCAGCAGCAAAAAACCGGGCAGGAAAATCGCCACTAGCGCGATGACCGCCCCGGCGACCGGTCCAACTCCCCCACTGGTGAACACACCCAAATAGGCAGCAAAGGTGAACAGCGGGCCGGGCATGGCTTGGGCCGCCCCGTACCCGGTGAGGAACGCTTCGTCCCCGATCAGCCCGGGGTCAACCAGCGCGCTGTGCAGCAGTGGCAGCACCACATGTCCGCCGCCAAAAACCAAGGAGCCACTGCGGTAGAACGCGTCGATAAAACCTAACAGTGGTGCGCCGGTGGCTGCGGCAGCCAACGGTAGACCCAGCAACAACAGTGCAAAGAGAGCCAAAGCGAGAATCCCAGTGGACCGCTTATGCGCAAAAACCAGCGTTCCACGTAAGGAACCGGCACCATCGCGGCAGAAAAAGTATCCGGCCACTGCGCCAGCGAGGATCGCTAGGATCTGACCAAGACCCCCACCAAGAAGTAATGCGCCACCGGCAGCCAGTACCGCAATCAGCGCTCGGGTCTTATCCGGGGCCAAGGATTTGGCCATGCCCATCACCGCTTGCGCCACAATAGCCACCGCAACGATCTTTAGTCCCGTTATGACCGAGGCGCCCACAGCGGTGTTAAACGCCGTCGCCCCATAGGCAATCGTGGCCATCAGCACCGCCGAGGGCAAAGTGAAGGCAATAAAAGCGGCCATCGCCCCGCGCCAGCCGGCACGGTGCAGTCCCAATCCAAAGCCCACCTGGCTGGAGGCCGGGCCGGGCAAAAACTGGCTCAGCGCCACCAGTTGCGCGTACGCTGACTCATCAACCCAACGTCGTTTGAGCACCAACTCGTCGCGGAAGTAACCCAAATGCGCCACCGGTCCACCAAAGGAAGTCAGCCCAAGTTTTAAGAAGACGCGGAAAACTTCTGTGGCTGTGCCGGGACTTTCTGCGCTGCATGCATGGATTTGAGCATAGGGCCACCAAGCAAACAGCAGGTAAACCAATGGGACCCAGTTCAAAAACTGGATCCCATCGGTAATACTTGGCTCTAGCCGTCGCTGGCCAAAATATGCGTGGTCGAAATGACCGTCGCCTGCTCAACGCCGGCCAACGCATCAATCAGCGAGGCAAGAATGAACATGGACGAATCCACTTCCAACTTCACCGGATACTGGTGGATCAGCATCGCGACCATATCGCGAACCGCCTCAGCCACTTCATCATCGGACAACGCCGGGTTGTGCCCAACCAGAACATCCGAAGGAGCATCCTCGCGAGCCGGAACGTAGCTGACTGCAAAGGCCAGCGGCACTCCGCCTTCACTCTTAGGCTTATCGCGCAACACCAATGCCCCCTGGGCGCCGGTGTGCTCGTCCAACAGCATGCGCTGGGCCGAACCCACGGTCATCTTGGACGGATCCCACTGCTCATGGACCTCGTTATAGAAGTCCATGACCAGCTTGGTCAGCTCAACGCTACCGGTAGACAGATCCTCGATCACCCGATCGTTGGTGTCGAACACCGGTTCCGCCAAGGCACCTGGCTCCAAGATCACGTCGCGGGACACCTGAATTTCGTTCAGCCCCAGCGCCTTGCAGAAAGCTGCTGCCGCCTCGGCCGGATCGCCCGGGGTCACCGTGTAGCGAGCCTTGAGCTGCTGGGCTTGATCGGCCGGAATCTGCTTGCGCAGCTGCTGAACCAACGCGGTGGCTACACCGCTTCGACGCTGCTCGGAGGCAACTTCGACGTAAAGCCACAAACGCTGTGGGTGCAACGAGGAGGCAAACACCACACCAGCGCCGATGGCCACGCCATCAACGGTGGCTACCAGCGTGCGAGAGAACGGCGCGTCGCTGTTCTCGCGCAGCATGGTGCGGTCCTGATGGGCCTGCGGCGAGCGCGGATCACCAAAAACCTGTAGCAGTTCCAGGTCATCGCCTATGCGCCAGTCACGGAATTCCAGTTCGTTCATCGGGCTCTAGGCTCCGTTCAGACGCTCGGAAAGGTAGGCGGTGACCTGGTCCAAGGAAACACGTTCCTGAGCCATGGTGTCGCGCTCGCGAATGGTCACAGCCTGATCATCGAGGGTATCGAAGTCCACGGTGATGCAGAACGGGGTACCGATCTCATCCTGACGGCGGTAACGGCGACCGATCGCACCGGCATCATCGAAGTCGATGTTCCAGCGCTTGCGCAGCTCGGCAGCCAGTGCCTTGGCCTTTGGCGAAAGGTTCTCGTTGCGGCTTAGTGGCAAGACGGCAGCCTTGACCGGAGCCAGACGTGGGTCCAGCTTCAGCACGGTGCGCTTGTCCACGCCACCCTTGGTGTTTGGTGCTTCATCCTCGGTGTACGCATCAACCAAGAACGCCATCATCGAACGGGTCAAACCGAAGGAAGGCTCGATCACGTAAGGGGTGTAGCGTTCGCCGGTGGACTGGTTGAAGTACGAGAGTTCAGCGCCCGAAGCTTTAGCGTGGCTGGACAGGTCGTAGTCGGTGCGGTTAGCAACACCCATCAGCTCGCCCCACTCTGAACCCTGGAAACCGAAGCGGTATTCAAAGTCGATGGTGCCGGCTGAGTAGTGTGCGCGCTCGTCTTCTGGCACGTCGAACTGGCGCAGGTTTTCTTCCTTGATGCCCAGATCCAGGAACCATGCCCAGCAGTCAGTTACCCACTGGTCGAAGAACTTCGGTGCGTCCTCTGGAGCGGTGAAGAACTCGATTTCCATTTGCTCAAACTCGCGAGTACGGAAGATGAAGTTACCTGGGGTGATTTCGTTACGGAAGGCCTTACCGACCTGGCCGATGCCAAATGGTGGCTTCTTGCGTGAGGCGGTAAGCACGTTGGCGAAGTTTACGAAGATGCCCTGAGCAGTCTCTGGACGCATGAAGGCCAGGCCAGCTTCGGTATCTACTGGGCCCAAGAAGGTCTTCATTAGGCCGGAGAAATTCTGTGGTTCGGTGAACTGACCCTTGGTGCCACAATCAGGGCAAGCAATCTCGCTCATGCCGTCCTTAGCTGGACGTCCCTTCTTGGCTTCAAAGGCCTCAATCAGATGATCCTGACGGTGACGCTTGTGGCACTGGATGCACTCGACCAGTGGATCGGTGAAGGTAGCGACGTGTCCCGATGCTTCCCAGACAGCCTTTGGCAAGATGATCGACGAGTCCAGGCCCACCATGTCTTCGCGTCCGCGGACAAAGTTCTGCCACCACTCGCGCTTGATGTTTTCTTTGAGTTCAGTACCCAGGGGTCCGTAATCCCATGCGGAACGGGAACCACCGTAAATTTCACCAGCCTGGAAAACGAATCCTCGACGCTTTGCGAGGGAAATTACCTGGTCTAGCTTGGACTGTGGCGCCATATCAACTCCAATGGAAATTACGAGGCCGCTGGTTGCGGTCCGTAGAAAAATACATACCGTTCAAGGGTATCGTTTCCACGGCTCTGAGACTAAGCGAATGTGGGTAACGCAAAAGTGAACTTCCCCGCTCTTGGCTTTGTTGGACGGCCGAAGCGTCAGATATAGGGAAGAATAGAAGCCATGAGTGCCAACGAAGCTTTTGACCTAGAAATCCGCGACGAAACCATCCGCTTGGGCCAGCTGTTTAAACTGGCATCCCTCGCCGAAGACGGCATCCACGCCAAAGAGCTTATTTCCGAGGGCGTTGTTACCGTCAACGGAGCTGTTGATACCCGCCGCGGTGCGCAGATCCGCCCAGGCGACGTTGTCTGCGTGAATGGCGAATGTGTAAAGGTCACCTCGCAACAGCAGTAATCTTTACTGCCCGAGTACAACCTTCTTGAGAAACGCGTCTACGTCCTCAAGTTCCTCTTTGCTAACCGAGTGACCGATCTGTGGATAGGTTTCGCTGGTCAGCTCGGTATGCTTCGAGACCCATCCCAAGGTGTATTCAACTTTGTCGCGGGTAATCACCGGGTCGGCGAGATCCCGTCCCCAGAACATCGGGATCGGATTTTCTTGCACCGTTGCGTCGTCAAAGATCTCTAGTCCCTGTGGCTCAACAGCGAATCCTGATAGACCTACGACTGCGCCAATGGCATCTGGCTGGAACCTTGCTAATGAGGTTGCCATGGCCATTCCTTGGGAGAAGCCGAGCAAAGTAACCGACGAGTGCTGCACGCTCAATGGCTCCAACAAAGACCACAGAGCCTGAACGCTTTGTCCTACCGCTTCGGTCGAATAATCGATTTCCTGAGACAGTGGGAACCAGCTGTAGCCGGACCCAGCAGGTAGCGGTGCTCGCACCGATAGATAAGTGAATTCCTCGGGTAAGTATCGAGAGAGTCCCATCAGATCTTGTTCGTTGGATCCGTAGCCATGAAGGAACACCAGCAAAGGTGTGCCGATACGAGAATCGTCGTTGCGAGAAATGATGGCGACCGGCGCAGTGTCTGATGAAGTCATGATTCTAAGACTAACTAACCGATCTGCACATTCAGTAGAGCACCAGTGATTCGTCGGCCTTGGGGAAAGCAGATTGAACCGATGAGGTCGGTTGTGGAATGAAAGAATTTTTCGTTCAGCCATGGTTTTGGGGTGCAGAGAATGTTGTGTTCTCTCAAGAGAATTCCGCAACGTCGTGAGCACTGACGCCGCAAGTTGAACCGCCTGAATTTTCTGCATAGCAGGGCACACCCTGGGCGACAGGAAGATGCCAATGATGCGATGCAACGGGCGACAGGCATCGATTAGTGAACGAAAATTTTTGTCATGATTAGCGCCGGGTGACGTAAGTACACGCTCTAGAATCGTTGACTCAAGATGTAGTGACTGAAAAAATTTTTCATTTGGAGTCGATGGCGGGCATCCCCGAATTCCAAGAGGCTAAATAGCGCAAGAAGGATCTAAGGCGGTCACCTTCAGGACCGTCGTTCGGGTTGAGGCTATAGGTATTGGGTGTTGCTTAGTGACTGAAAATTTTTGTCACTCAAGATTCCGTGCTGCGGGTAGGCCAGTCAGCTACTCTGGGTCGCCGGTTGTCCGGTGTTCATCGGATATCCCAGAACCCGATCTACCTCCGGATTCATTTCCACAAGTGGTAACGGGATTATGTGCGGTCGCTGGGAGCCATGATCATCGAGGTGGTCTCGTCCGCTAGCAATATTGACGCTTTCCGAAGTGACGATAGTGTTCACTCCGTGCGGTGATACCCATGATCTGGTGCCGTCGGGCCTGGCCACGACTTTCCAGCCCAGTGCGTGCTTGAACATTTGATGCTGCTTACAGAGCAGGTGCGTATTTTCCCGGTTCGTGTTGCCACCGTGAGCCCAATCATCAATATGATCAATCTCGGATCGGTCCGCACTACGCCGACATCCTGGGAAGCAACAATGCACATCCCTGAGACGAAGCAGGTCCTTCATCGCCTGCGAGGGGCGGTAATTCCTGCGCTCAACATCGATCACTGCGCCGGTCCATGGATCGGTGAGCACCCTCTGGAATGATGGCGCATCTTTTGCCAACTGCACTGCGAGCCCGACCGGAATGGGCCCGTATCCTTCTAAATCAGCCAATGCTTTGGTGGGATCCACCAACATCTCCAAGGCAGGAATGGTGATAGAGAGTCGAGGCTTCAGCGGTGTACCCTGAGCGCCAGGCCATCCGTTGATCATTGCATCGGCATATACATCCGCCAGGATCTGATCTTGCGTCCGCCCGTCTTTCGGGTCGTTGATCTGATCAGTAGCCCAGCGCAGCGAATGGGTGATCGACTCGATCACGTCGACACGGTGGTAGAGCTTTAGACATCCCATGCCGTTTTCTTCTTCCCACCAAGTGACTTTGCGAGCAGCTTCTGACTTCTTGTGTCGCTCCGCAGCTGCCTCTGGATTCATCCTGTCGTGATAACGGCGAGCTCGCTGATAAACAACATCGTCGTTTGCCGTTCTAGCCACCGGCAAAAGTACACGTTCCATAGTCGCGATCTGATCCGGTGAAAGGTCCTGAGCGAACTTGATGATGTGCTGGGCCGCTTTGCGGGTAATTTCACCCGCGGCCAGTGCGATCAGAGTGTCCTTACAGACGTGCCGTAGCCCCTTAGCAGTAAACATTCGCTTGCTGACTTTACGAGGGCTTTCACGCAGGACAATTGCGGCTTCCGCAATGAAGTTGGAGTTTATGACCTGGTCATCGCTCGGATCAACGCCATAGAATTCCGCACTCCTCTGGGCTTCGCGAACTTCTTCAGGCGAGGCAGCGTACTGGGTAGCCAGCACCTCGGCAAAGCTAGTCCCGACCTGCTCAACCGAGTCGGCTAGTAGCGTTGAGGTCAGCGCATCAAGGCTGCTCTTCAGTCGCTGCACCTTGCCCAGCCGATCCAGCGCATCGCCGGGACCGTTCACGGGCCCGGCATCAAAGAGTTCATTAGCCAACTTCTTCATCGGTCCGTTGTAGAGCTGATGGTCAACATGCTTACCAACGACGGAGTCCAGGTGGGATTCCCTGCGGGTGCCCGCAGGGTGCAACGGGAGACGATGTTCATCGTCATAATCTTCTACAAATTCTGGATTTCTCATGCTTAATTTTCCCACTCAGAGCCGACATTTTGTACTAGTTAATGCCTACCTGTGGATACTCATTAGTATATTTTTACGATTGTTTGCTCTTGCGAACTGAGCGTCCCACCCGGCACTCTCTGCGCCAACGGGCCACCTTCCATCAAGAGGGATGCGCACTGTGCCAAAGAAACCCTCAAGGGCATCAGGGATTCAGATAGGCGCAAGAAATTACAGATCGATAAACATTTCAAAATTCACTCCGCCATACCAAAAACGCGTATTTGACTAGTACAAAAGATTTCATTGCCTCACTGTGAGCGCTTCGCCAGTAGAGCAGATTCAGCCCAACCAGAATTAGGTTCCATGAAAAGTTTCGAAGTAATTGACGAATTCCCCGAGCTCGACACAACCGACACGTCAAGCTTCGGTTTTATAGAAGACTCTTCGTCCAGCGGATCAGGATTTATTGACACCGTATTCGGCGTAATGCCGGTTCTGACCGGTATTTTTGTCGGTCTCTTCCTGGCGGTCGTGGCCTTCATTATCTATTCCCAGGTGCGCAACTACCGCAAGATCAAGAGCGCTGGAATGGATCCACTAACCCTCGAGGCAGACTTGGCAACTCGGTTGGCACAATCAGATTTGCTCGCCCCCAAGAAGTCCCTGGAAGCAAAGTTGAACGAACTTGCCGATCTTCGCACCCGCGGAGTCATCTCCGGGGAAGAGTACGAGCAGGCCCGCCGCGACGCACTCAAGGAATAAATGGCACGGTGTTGCAGATCATCCCTGAGACTGATTGACGGAACGTTACCATACGGTAACAATATAAATTGTGCCTAAAGATTTTGATTTCGAAACCAGCAATTCCACGGAAAAGACGTTCCATCCTTGGCGCCGCTATGTTGCCCTAGGCGATTCGTTCACCGAAGGGATCGGCGATCCAGATCCCTCAAACGCAGGACAGCATCTTGGCTGGGCGGACCGTCTAGCCCAGGAGCTGAGCACCTCAGTCCCGGACTTCGCCTACGCAAACTTGGCGATCCGCGGCAGGCTGATCGGACAAATTGTTGCCGAGCAGTTGGCCCCGGCCGTCGAGCTGAAGCCGGACTTGATTTCACTCTGCGCAGGCGGCAACGACGTACTGCGCCCGGGCGGTGACCCGGATAAGATCGCGGACATTCTTGACGGCGCGGTCTCCAAGCTCAGCGCCACCGGTGCGACGGTGCTCCTTGTTACCGGTCCAGATATTCGCGATACTCCGGTGCTCGGAAGCATCCGCGGCAAGGTCGCGATCTACAACGAGAATGTGCGCGCCGTCGCCGCTCGCTACGACGCGATCGTGGGCGATATGTGGGCCCTGCGTGAACTGCACCAACCGCAGATGTGGGCACCGGACCGCCTGCACTTCTCCCCTCTGGGGCATCAGCGAATCGCCGCCATGGCGCTGGATTCACTCAACGTACCGCACACCTTGGATACCAAAGTGGAGCCGGTGCAGGATCTACGCACCTGGCGCGAGGCACGCTTCGAGGACCTACACTGGGCGCGCGAGCACTTGGCCCCGTGGGTGCTGCGTCGTTTACGCCACCAGTCTTCGGGTGATGGCATCAGCGCAAAGCGTCCGTCGGCCACACCATTTACCGTGGCTAAACCGAACGATTCCCTCGGCGCCGGCGACTGCGCACAGTAGAGGTTAGAAAACAGCAAAATAGTAGGGACAGCATCCACCGAAAACTGGTGGCGGCTGCCCCTACTGTTGTATGGGCTCTTGTATGGGCCGACTTCTTTAGCGGTTAAAAACCGTTGTGCGCAGAACACCATCGAGCTGATGCGCGTCGGTCAAAAAGCATCGTGCCCGATCGGGGAATCGATAAAGTGCACCGGCACCGGTGTTGGCAGTGCCGCGGCTAGCTTGTGCGATTGCTCCGGGAAGTACAGACGGTCCGAGCTCACAGCGACCACCAGTACATTCACATTTTCCAGCCTCGCTAAGGCGGAGCACAGCGAGTCGTGACCGCGAGCCACGTCGTGGCTCATCAGCGCTTCGGTCAGCAGCAGGTAGCTGTTGGCATCAAAGCGGTTGGCCAGCTTCGTGGCTTGGTGGTCCAGGTAGCTTTCAACTTGGTAGCGACCGCGCGGCCCCGAGAGTTTGCCCGTGGGCGCCTCGCCAGGTTGTGCGGTGCGACCAAAGCGCGCTTCAAGTTCAGCTTCCGAACGGTACGTGATGTGCGCCAGACGCCGAGCCAGGCCTAGCCCGGCATGTGGGCGCGCCTCGTTGGCGTAGTAGTCTCCGCCAGCAAAGTTCGCATCCAGCCTGATGGACTGGGTCTGCACTTGAGCGAAGGCGATCTGTTCCGCGGTGGCTTGGGCACTAGATGCCATCACCACCAAGTTTTTGACCTGCTCGGGGAATTCAACGGCGTACTCCAAGGCTCGCGCCCCACCCATGGAACCACCAATCACCGCATGCCAGGAGTTAATTCCTAGCTGCGCGGCCAGGCGCGCTTCAAGGCGCACCGAATCTTTGATGGTGACAAAGGGGAAACGCGACCCATAGGGCACACCGTGTGCGTCCGGCGAAGACGGCCCGGTGGATCCATTACAACCGCCGACCATATTAACGGCGAGAACGAAGTACTTTGTGCTGTCGATCGTGGCCCCGGGGCCGATAAAGCCGTCCCACCATCCGGGTAGGGATGAATGCCCCTGGGCGACATGTGCGTCGCCGGTCAAAGCATGCATCACCAGCACGGCGTTGGAGCCATCGGCGCTCAGCTTGCCCCACGTTTCGTAGGCGAGTTCTACCTGTGGCAGGTAGCCGCCAAACTCAAAGTGGTACTCCCCACAGCGCTACGGCGCGTCATGCCGTCTTGGCCGTGGGCGAGCGGTGTTTCTTCGTTGGTTGCAATGGATGCCATACCTAGAGCGTTTCCTGCAATTCCTTATTCTCAAGGGCTGCCACAGCGTTAAAGCCCAACTGGAGATCGGCCAAAATGTCCTTGATATTTTCTAGTCCGACGCTCAAGCGCACCAAGCCGGGGCTTACGCCCGCGGCAAGCTGATCGGCCTCGGAGAGCTGAGCGTGGGTGGTGGACGCCGGGTGGATGGCCAGCGAGCGCACATCGCCGATGTTGGCCACATGGGAGTGCAGCTCAAGGGCGTTTACAAAGGCTTGGCCTGCCGGCGCACCGCCAGAAAGCTCAAAGGCGAGCACCGATCCGGCGCCGTGCTGGCTGTACTTCTTGGCGCGCTCAAACCACGGTGAGGAGGCTAGGCCCGCATAGGCGACCTGCTGCACTTCATCACGGGCTTCGAGCCAGTTGGCCACTTCGCGCGCGTTTTCACCGTGGCGCTCAACGCGCAGGGACAGGGTTTCTAGCCCCTGGGCGATCAAGAACGCGTTAAAGGTGACAGCGCTGAACCCAAATCGCGCAAGAGCTGGACTCGCGTCTTGAGGATGTAGGCCAGGTTGGCGCCGAGGATGCCGTTCACGCCAAGATCGCGAGCAAAAACCAGGCCGTTGTAGGACTCGTCCGGGGTGTTAAAGCCCGGGAAGCGCTGCGGGTCCTTGGCAAAGTCAAAGTTGCCCGAGTCCACAATCACCCCGGCGATCGCGTTGCCGTGACCGCCCAGGAATTTGGTGGCCGAGTGGATGACGATGTCAGCCCCAAATTCGATCGGGCGGATCAGGTACGGAGTGGCCAGGGTGTTATCCACCAGCAGCGGCACTCCATTTTCATGGGCGATCTTGGCGATTTCTTCGATGTCCAGCACGTCTTGGCGTGGGTTGGAAATGGTTTCGCCGAAGAACGCCTTGGTGTTTGGGCGCACCGCGTCGCGCCAATCCTGCAGGTTATCCGGGTCGGCCACAAAGCTGACCTCGATGCCCAGACGCTTAAGCGTGTGCTTAAGCAGATTCTGGGTTCCGCCGTACAAACTTGGGCTGGCCACCAGGTGATCGCCGGACTCGGCGAGGTTCAGGATGGCCAAGGTGGTCGCGGCCTGTCCGGAGGACAGCAACAGCGCGCCCACGCCGCCTTCTAGATCGGCGATGCGAGTTTCTACTGCGTCGGTGGTGGGGTTGCCGATGCGGGTGTAGATCGGTTCCAGTTCCTGCAGCGCAAAACGGGCTGCAGCACTTTCTGCGCTTGGGAAGACAAAGGAAGTGGTCTGGAAGATCGGTAGTGCCCGGGCACCGGTGGTTGGATCTGGGGTCTGCCCGGAGTGGATCTGACGGGTTTCAAATGACCAGTTATTGCTCATGGTTTCCTCCAAAAATAGTTCTGTGACTTTTGGGGTAGACCACTGAGAAGACACCGACAGAAAGATCCTCATGAAGGCACTTCCAGGGTTACCCGCGCTTGTCCTTAGCAGCTTTTTGCTCCTAAGGGCCAGGTCTTCACCCGGGGCACCCCACCGCGGTTGGAGGGTTGCCGCCCAGTAAGCCGGGGCTTGTTACTGGGACTCATGACCTACTTCCAGTGTGCCCGAAAACCGAAGATTTTTGCAATGTGAGAGTGCAAAGGGGGTAGTAATCGGTCATATTTCGCGCCAGACGCGATTTGGGTGCAGAGAATTCGATCACCGATTAAAAATTAGGCTTGCCTAAGTAGAGACTGTCATCACATGTTGTCATGATGGGCACATGATGAGGTTAGATCACGTAAGTTATGCCTGCGGCCCAGATGGGTTGTTGCCAACCGCGCAGAGAATCTCCGAGGCCTTGGGTTTGGAGTTCGTTAAGGGAGGCGTGCATCCGCGCTTCGGAACACGTAATGTCATCTTCCCGTTGAAGCATGGTCAGTATTTGGAAGTGGTTGAAGTGCTCAACCACCCCGCCAGCGACAAGGCTCCTTTTGGCCAAGCGGTGCGAGCGCGTTCTGAGCTCGGCGGTGGCTGGATGGGCTGGTGTGTTTCGGTGGACGATCTGTCCAGCGCCGAAGAACGGCTGGGCCGCAAGTCGGTTCCGGGCAACCGCAAATTCCCCGATGGTCGCGAGCTGACCTGGCAGCAGATCGGCATTAAGGGTTTGATCGCCGACCCGCAGTGCCCGTACCTGATTTCCTGGGACGAAGAAGCTAAGGATCTGCATCCTTCCAAGGCACTTGAACCGAGCGGCGCGATCAGCGAGATCACCATTGCCGGCTCGCGTGATCGTGTGCTGGAATGGTTGGGGCAACCTGAAAACGTGAATCTGGGCCCAGTAGTCATGGACTATGAGGCACCCAACGGTACCCCGGGAATCATGACGGTGACCTTCGAAACCGATAACGGTCCGGTTGTGCTGTAACAACAACATCTTTCAAAGGTAGGCGGGGACAATGGCGTCCCCACCTACCTCTTTTTATGTGCTGGCATCCAGACGCTTGCCTAGAACCACAACGTTTTGGTCCACAAATCCCAGACGCTCATAGAAATTGAGCACGGCAGCGTTTTCATTACGCACCATCAACTGCACCTTGGGCACACCACGGTCCACTAGCCAGCTTGTTGCGGCCTGAACCATTGTGCTGCCAAGCCCGGTACCCTGCTTGAGCGGATCAACGGCCACATAGTAGAGCCAGCCACGGTGTCCGTCGTGGCCCACCATCGCAGTGGCAACAACTTTGTCTTCCTCGATCACGGCCAGCACCGTGGAAGTTGGGGTATCTAAGGCACGCTGCGCATCGGCGTATGGATCATTCCACGGCCGGGTCAGCCCGGTGGCTTCCCACAGTGCCACGGCTTGTTTTATCTGTTGCGCGGTCAGCTGTGAAATCTGCATGCCTACAGTTTAGGGGTTTAGTTGCCGATCCCGATCGCCGGACCGATCAGGGCATAACCGACAAAGCCGATGGCATCAAGCAGGAAGTGCGCGATCACCAGTGGCATCACTCGACCGTACTTTTGATAAACCCAGCCGAACACCACGCCCATGAGCATATTGCCGATCATCGGCCCCACTCCTTGGTACAGGTGGTAACTGCCGCGGATCACCGCCGAGCCGATGATCGTGGTCCACAATCCTAGGTTCAGCTTCTTTGCGTAGGTGAACAGGAAGCCGAGCATGAGCACTTCTTCCAGAACCGCATGGCGCACCGCCGAGAGTAACAACACCGGTACGCTCCACCAGTAGTCCCCTAGGTTGGCCGCCGAGATCGCGGTGGTGATCCCCAGTGCTCGGCCGGCTGCATAAACGCCTAGGGTGCCAAGCCCCATGGCCAGGAACAGGCCAACACCAAAGAGCGCATCTTTGCCCGGGGTGCGTAGGTCAAAGCCGATCTCGCGCACCCCTCGCCCGGTGCTGCGCTTCATCAGGTAAAGGGCCAGCAGCACCGGCACCAAGGCAAAGAGGATATCGAGTAGCTGGTAGGAGAAGTCAAAAAATTCGCGGTTGCTCAGTTGGTTGTTCAGCGACGTGGTCTGTTCGTGCAACGGTCCGCGGGTGAGTTTGTCGGCGAAGCTAAGAATCGAGTACACCGCGCTTTGACCCAAGGACAAAGCTAGGACCACAACGATCTCAAATTTCAGGATCTTTCGTGTTGGGCTTGGCCCAAATTCTTCGACACTCACGCAATAGATCATAGGCTGATTAGGCTGTGTTTGTGCTGAGGTAACCTAAAGGTAGTGAAGTAAAGGAGCATGTGTGAGTCGTCCTGCCACCAGCGAAGAACTGCGTATCGCCCGCCAATTACGCCCCGATCTTTCATGGGAAGATGCCGGAGTTAATGAGGGCGGCCAGTTCCACAAGGTAGTCATCGCCAATCCGCATTCGGTGATTCGTATGGCCCGCACTCCCCAAGCTAGCGCGCAGATGCCGCGTTCGGTGAAGCTGCTGGAGCAACTTTCCGGTCAACTCGAATATCAGATCCCGGTGGCGACCTCGCAGATTCTGCAGGTTGACGGGCTCAGTTCGGTGGCCATGAGTTTCGTCCCTGGCAGTGCCCACGAACCGCACTATGGGGATCCGAAAGTTTTGGGAAAGCTGGTTAATGATCTGGCTGCTGTTGAATTGGAACCTCTGAGCAAGTATCTGGCCGAGCCCTTTGCTTTCCGCGGTGAGTGGACCGAAAAACGCCAGCAGCAGTGTTTCGACGCCTTGCCCGATCAACTGCGTGGGGCTGCCAGAAGGCTTTGGGCACAGCTAGATGAGCTGGCCCAGGTCCCGCCGGGGTTGGTCCACGGCGATCTAGCTGGACACAATATGCACTGGGTGGGTGAAGAGCTGATCGGCATCCTGGACTGGGATCTTGCCGCGGCGTGGGATCCTGCGCTGAATACCGCGTACCTGAGCCTGTGGCACGGTCTTCAGATGGTGGATCTGATCGCACCGAATCGGGACGAAGCCTATCGAGCAACAATCTGGCTTGGCCTGATGAGTTTGGAGCGGCTCTCCGATACCCTTTTGCGCGCCGATGATCGGAACATCGACAAGCTGATAGACAAGATTGGGCCGCGAATCCTAGAGGCCGCGCAGGCGGTGAAGAACTGATGGTTGAACCTCTGGACCCCTGTCCCAACGAAGCGGCCCAACGACTCGCGCATCGCCGTGGAGCGCACAAACTGAAGCTCATCGGTGAAGGTGTCGAGTTTCTGTTTTTCAGCGCGGCCATCGGGACGCATTATGAAGGCTACCGTGTACCGCGAGCACGTGTTTATGACACCACAAACAATCCAGCTACTCCAGCTTTGGGCCTGCAACATAAGGAACTAGAGCTCAGCGTCTGGGCGCTTGGAACATTTGCGGGGTATCGCGCTGGGATTCCGGAATCTTCCGCACTCTACTGCACGGTCGTTGCTGGAGACCGGCAGCTTCAGGAAGGTTCTACACTCTCGATTGTGAAGAGCCCCATTGATGCGGTTAGAAAGTACTCGGATACCACACGCGTTCAAGGCAGGTTTTACATCTTCAAATGGCGCAAATACGCCTCAGGAATTATGATTTCAAGCGGATCAGAAACGGTGTTCTCTTCAAACGGAATCCAGTTTCGGGTCATAGCTTTCTAAACGAGGGAAATATTGAAACTGAAAGAGGCACTGCCACTCGCTTTCGTTGTAGGCATTTCGGTTGCACTCACAGGATGTTCGGTCAGCGACTCCAACGCTCCGACGCGGAAGAGTTCGGAGACTTTAGAACCGATGCAAAGCCACGAGCTCGTGGCGATCGCCACGACAGTTGAAGATGAGGACCAAAAGATATCTCTTGCTGTTCCACTTCAAGGTGGCAGCTATTCCGTGATACTTGAGTGCTCAGGCGAAAACAACTCGTCTGTCATCACATGGCAAAGCGATAAGAAGCAGAACCATGGCCAAATCACCGTTCCGTGCAACCGTGAAGGCGGAATGGTCCGCGAACAAATCACCCTCGACGGTTATTCAAATTCGCTGACTTTCGTCACGCGCAATTTGGTAGGACATGAACTCAAAGTATCTGTTGCACCGGTCGCATCATAGTTATTGTTGAGGCTGTCGTTACCCCGCTCGAACACGTTTTAGCGAATCAGCGGTTTGTTCGATAACTTCTGGGGAAGCAAGAGGCCCATCCAAACTTGATGTTCGGATGGGCCTCTTGTGCGCATCAGGATTGATGCGACAAGTGATTAGCTCAGTGCTGCGATAGCTGCATCGTAGTCTGGCTCGGTGGTGATTTCCGGAACAACCTGGGTGTAGGTCACCTTGCCGGTTTCGTCCAAGACGATGACCGAGCGGGCCAGCAGGCCAGCCAGTGGACCGTCGATCTGGGTTACGCCGTAATCCGAACCGAAGTCCGAACGGAAGACCGAAGCAGCCGAAACATTCTCGATGTTCTCTGCACCGCAGAAGCGGCCCAGTGCGAATGGCAGGTCAGCAGAAACGCACACAACGGTGGTGTTCTCTAGGCCAGCAGCCAGCTCGTTGAATTGACGAACGCTAGCAGCGCAAACGCCGGTATCAACCGACGGGAAGATGTTCAAGACAACGCGACGGCCAGCCAGCGAATCGCTGGTGAGGTCCGCAAGGTCGGTGTCGGTGAGGGTGAATGATGGAGCCTGCGCGCCTACGGCTGGCAGTTCACCAATGGTCTGTACGGGAGTTCCCTTAAAAGCAGTATTAGCCATGGTTCTTGTTTATCACGAATGCCTATTTGACTGCCAGATTTTCGACAATCCGGCCGGAACAAGTCGTGGGGTTATCGCCTCAGCGCACCAGCTGGCCTGCTTGATAAACACTGTGCGTCAGGTCCATTCCCGGCCGATAAGCCAGGTGTGCAGCCCCGGAGCATCAAGAACGTGCAGGTCTGCACGCTTGCCAACCTCGATGGAGCCCACCTGGTCGGCAATGCCCAGTGCCAGCGCTCCGCCATAGGTGGCTGCCTCGATGGCTTCGGCCAATGACAGGTTCATTTGCAACACCGCGGTAGCCACGCAGAAGTTCATGTTGCTGGTGTAGCTGGTTCCGGGATTGCAGTTACTGGCCAAGGCAATGTTCACCCCAGCGTCCAATAGGTCACGCCCTGGGGCCAGCGGCTGCCTGGTCGACAAGTCGCAAGCAGGCAGACAGGTGGCTACAGTTCCTGGCTTCCCAGAGCGAGTCTGGCGATCCCATTTGCTCCAGCTTCCGGCGAGCGCCTGGATATCCGAGTCGTCTAGGTAATTTACGTGGTCTACCGAATGGCTACCGAATTCGACGGCCAGCTTCACCCCAGGGCCTGCGCCCAGCTGGTTTCCGTGAACTTTGGTCGACAGATTTTTGTCTTGGGCTGCTTGCAGAACGCGACGGGTTTGCTCCTCGTTGAAGGCTCCGCGTTCGCAGAATACATCAACAAAGTCGACCTGCTCTGCCACTGCATCAAGCATGGGACCGGCAACCAGGTCGGTATATTCATCGGCGTCGGAACCGGCAGGAACCAGATGCGCTCCAAGGAAGGTGAGGGTATCAACGATTGGTCCGCCCAAGCGCGCATGACGGATCTCCTCAGTCAGCTCCAATCCGTAGCCGGTTTTGGTTTCCATCCATGTTGTTCCCATGGATAGGGCTTCGGCACGGCGTGAGGTGACTAAATTAGTAAGCTCGTCATCGGTCAGGTTTCTGGTGGCTGAGGTGGTGACCGCAATTCCGCCGGCTGCGTAGGACTGGCCGGCCATGCGGGCAACAAACTCTTCGGCTCGGTCTCCCCCAAAGAGCAGGTGACTGTGTGAGTCGACCCAACCTGGCAGCACGGTTTTTCCCGTAAGGTCGTGAACTGTATCGGCTGTTGGTGCTTCAGCCGCGGCGCCGATCCACTGGATTCGGTCCTCACAGATGAGTACTGCGGCGTTCTGCAACACGCTGCCGGTGGCATCAACGGTGACAAGTTGAGCGATATTCGTCAGCAATGTTGTACCCATGGGCTGGCCCTTCCAGTTATCTGCCGCAGCTCGCCGCGTGCAAGCGATTAACAATTTCCCTACTCTTCTTGAGCCTACGCGGTAGGGATGTGAAGTTTTTGTTCTCGCCCAGTTTCGAATCCGGGATTTCAGACGTGCGTCTCGAAGGGGCAGATATAGCAGCGGCCTCGGTCCCTACTGAGCATCTGCAAGTGATGTTCGGCAGGGACCGAGGCCGTTGGTGAGATGGTGATTCCAGCTTTGCTTTAGCCCTTGGTTGCTCCGGCGAGCAGACCTCGAACGAAGAAGCGCTGCAGCGCAAAGAACACTGCCAGAGGAACGATCATCGAAATGAACGCGCCCGCGGTGAGCAGCTCCCACGATTGTCCGTAAGTACCCGAGAGATCCTGCAACGCTTTGGTAATCGGTAGTTCTCCACCGGAGGTGAAGACCGTTGCCACCAAGAGGTCATTCCATACCCAGAGGAATTGGAAAATTCCGAAAGATGCAATCGCGGGCATGGACAAGGGAAGAACAATTCGCGAGAAGATCTTTCCATGACCAGCACCATCAACTCGGGCGGCCTCGATGACTTCGTTAGGGATTTCCGAAATGAAGTTGTGCAACATGAATATTGCTAGCGGCAAGGCAATGATGGTGTGGGCAATCCAGACCTTGGCATAGGCACCGTCAAGTCCATTGATGCCCAACCCCGGCAGGATATACAGCCCACCGATTTTCACTCCGTCCGAAAATAGCTGGAGCAACGGAACCAACACCATTTGGATCGGAACAATCTGCAGGGCAAACACCAGAACGAACAGCGTATTGCGACCTTTGAAATTGATCCAAGCAAATGCGTAGGCCGCGAGGCTGGCAATGATGATCGGTATAATCGCCGCCGGAATGGTGATGACCAGCGAGTTCAAGAATGCTTTGGACAACGGCAAGCTATCACCCGAAGCGAAGGCCTGAGCGTAATTGTCCAACGTGAATGACGGATTGGACAGGGCCGTCCACCAGCCCGAGGTCTTGATGTCATCTGCTTGCCTGAATGAGGAGACAAAAAGGCCAAAGGTAGGGATGGTCCATACCGCAGCAATGATAAATGCGGCGAGGGTAGCCCCGCGAGAAGTAGTGGCCTTACGCAGCTTCCCGCTGGTTTTTTCGGTGGCCTTGATCAGGCGCCGAGATGATTCGCTGACGGCGCTCATCAGATGCCCCTTTGTTTATTGTGCTGTCGAACGTTGTAGATGATGATCGGCAAAACCAAGATAAACAAGATGACTGCCAACGCCGAGCTGTAGCCGGTGCGGGCACCGAGTTGGAACTGGCGCACCATCTCGAAGGCGAGCACCGTGGTATCTGAACGGCCACCGGTCATCGATGAGACGATGTCGTAAACCTTGAGCGAAGCAATCGAAATGGTGGTCAAGACAACGATCACTGAAGAACGAATCCCGGGAAGAGTGACATTGGCGAAGCGTTGCCATGGGCTTGCCCCATCAAGGTCAGCTGCTTCAAGTTGCTCAGTAGGTACACCCTTGATCGCTGCGGAGAGGATCACCATGGCGAATCCGGCTTGTGTCCAGATCAAGATGATGACCAGGAACAGTGTGTTCCATGGTTCAAGCCCGAGCCAGTCAACAGGTTTAGCACCAAATGCGGTGATGATGGCATTCAGAACACCGATCTGGTCGCCTTGACGGGTGTCGTAGAAGAACTTAAAATGATCGATGCGCCGACAAATGAAATTGCCATTGGCATGAACACCAGAAGTTTGAAGAACTTCTCGCCGCGGCTCTTATCGATGAACACTGCATAGGCCAGGCCGATAATCGTTGACACCACGGGAGCTACCAGTACCCAAACCAAGGTATTGAGCAACGCGGTCACACCATCAGGGCTAGTGAAGACCCAGGCAAAGTTCGAAAGTCCGACAAAGCCGGATCCGTCATTGGCCATAAATGCGCTGAACGCGGTTCTGATGGTTGGGTAGATCAACCCGATGGCGAGCAACAACGCTGCCGGGGCCAAAAAGCCTGTGAGTTGAAGTAGGGAGCCTGCGCCGTGACGTGAGCGTCGGTCCATGAAAAAGAGTATCGCGCCGAGCACGGCAGCAATCGCGGCAACCCACATCACTGAGTTGTACAGCCCTAGGATCAGCAAGATGATGACCGGAACTAGTACGGCGGCGGCAAGCCGAACGATGGTGAAGGCGCGGCCTCGTTTAGTGGCTAGCTCTACAAAAGCCAGAATCACAAAGACCAGCACGCCGAAAACGAGAAGAACTATGGGTATTTGGCCCAGCGGTGGCACACCAGCAAGCCACTGGAAAAATTCAGACATAACAGACAACTCCTACAACGCCGTCAATGGCCGGCAGAACCGGCCATTGACGATGAGTTAATCGGTGACTAAGAGTCATAACCGGACTGAATGTTTTCAAGCACTTCCTTGGTGGACTTGCCATCAACCCAGTCCACTAGTCCCTTCCAGAAGGAGTCGGAACCGACGCTCTTTGGCATCAAGTCCGAACCATCAAAGCGGAAGGTGGTATTTGGATCCTGGAGAAGCTCAACAGCGGAGCGCAACAGGTCGCTGCTGGCATTTTTAGGATCCAGTCCGGAGTTTGCAGAAATGACGCCACCGAGTGAAACGCGGCTATTGGCCCAGTCTGCGCTGGCCAGGTATTCCTGAACCTTGGCGGTGTCTTCATCGTTGGAGAAGGCAGCAACAAATTCGCCACCGCCAACGACGGATACCGGATCATCGGCCTTAGCAGGTGGGGCAACAAACGCCCAGACATCTCCATCTGGTGCAACGGTGGTCTTTTTACCGTCAGCATTCTTGGAGTCCAAAACATAACCTTCCAAGAAGGATGCCTGGTGGGTCAGTGGGCAGGTTCCCTTGGCCACTGCGGTGGACACGTCGCCGAATGCGGTGGAGTTGATCGACTTAACGTCACCATATCCGGCATTCACCTGCTTTGGATCCAACAGGATCTTTCCCACCGATTCGAAGGCACTGGTGACTTCTGGGGAAGTAAATTCTAGATCGCCAGCAACCCACTTGTCGTAGGCTTCGGTTCCGGCCTGACGCAGTACGGCGTCTTCAATCCAGTCGGTGCCCGGCCAGCCTGAGGCTTCACCTGAAGCAAATCCGGCACACCACGCTGGCTCGTTGGTCTTCTTAGAAATCTCGGTGCCAAGGTTGGTCATCTCGTCCCAGGTCTTCGGTACGCTCACACCCCACTCTTCGAACTGCTTTGGTGAGTACCAGACATAACCCTTGACGCTGGCCATCAGTGGAACGCCGTACTGGACGCCTTCAACCTTGCCGTAGTTCTGCCAGTCTTCGGACCAGTTGCTTTGCAGTTGGCTCTGCACTGCTTCGGGAAGTTTTTGTACCTTGCCCTGCGCCACGGTGGCCTGCAGAAGACCCGGCTGCGGGAATACGGCCAAGTCTGGGGTGTCTCCACCTTGGACCTTGATGCCGATCTGAGATTCAAAGTTCTTGTCGCCCGTGTAGCGGATCTTGATGTTGTTCTCCTCGGACCACTTGGCCCAAGACTTTTCCAACAATTTGGCTTCGAGGCCGGTCACCGGACCATAGATGTCAACAACACCATCGGCCTTACCTACTTGGGCTTCGCCTCCGCCACCACCGGAAGCATTAGGGTCATTCGGGTCTGCACCGCCGGAGCATCCTGCCAGAAGCATGCTGATCGCTGCCACTGAAATAAGCGGCGCGAACTTCAATCCGCGTTTTGTACTTTTCATGCTGTCCTCCACCTTGAGTAGCACCGAGCGCGTTAATCCGGCCTGGCGCGAATGATCTCTCTTATAGTGACGTAGATCATCGACGCGCGTCAACACTTGCGCTTAAATGCACAGCAGAAAGTAGATTATGACTTTGGTTTGGGAGCCGGGCCGGAGCTTTGACGGACAGCCATTTCTGGGGAGACTAGCTCTTGAATGACTTGAGGAACCCGGGCTTCAATCCCTTGCACCAGTGCATCAACGGCCTTCTGGGAGATACGTTCGCCAGGGGGTGCCACTGTGGTCAAGGCAGGAGCAACCATCTCGGCTGATCGACCGCTCACGCCCAACGCGATGACCGAAAGGTCCTGCGGAATTTGCAAGGAGGCCATACCTGCGGCGTTCACGAAGCCAGCGGTGGCGAACTCTTTCAGACCCAGTACAGCCGTGGGACGCGAGGCTAATTGCAGGTAGGTTTCCAGCGCTTCGCGGCCACCGCGAGCGTTGTTCTCCACCGGGACTTCAAGCATCGGAATATTTCGCGCCGCCGCTGCTTGGGCGATGGCTCGAGCGGTACGGATGGCCGGGCCGTTGCCGGCTTGTTGATCTTCCACAGACACGTTGATGTACATGATCGATTGGTGACCGAGATCGGCTAGGTAATCCACCGCGATGCGTCCGGCTTCGGCAAAATTATTGTCGACATAGGACAGATCTTCGCTGTCATCGGGACGGCCAATGGAAGCAAATGGGATCTTGGCCCGACGCAGGACATCAAAGCGCGGATCGTTGACCGAGACCTCCATAAGCAGCACACCGGCGACCAGCTTTTGGCCGACCAAACTCTCCAAGCCCATCACATCGGTCGTGGGATTGGACCAGAGCAGCATGTGATAACCCAGCGCACGGGCACGTTCCATGGCCGCGGAGACGTACTCGAACTCGGTGGAGGAATAGCCGTCAACACTGGTGGGAAAGTGCAAAGCCAGGATGCCACGACGCGACCCAGCCAAGCCCTGGGCAAAAGCATCCGGGGTATAGTTTAGCTCCCGCATGGCTGCCAGAACTTTGGCTTTGGTCGCATCGGAAATAGTTCGCCGGCCACTGATCGCGTAGGACACGGTACTGGGAGAAACTCCGGCTAGGCGCGCCACGTCGTCCCTTGTAGCCATTAGTCCTCCGCCTTTGGTTGTGCTGACACGTAGTTCCTATTGAAACACGTCGGCGGGCGTTGTACCGGTTCAGCGGCTGGCGATAAATGCCTGAACGCAGGCTTCAATATCCTGCGCAGAGTGGGCGGCAGAGAGCTGAACACGAATGCGTGCAGCTCCCTTAGGCACTACGGGGTAGCTAAAGGCCGTGACAAATACGCCGCGTTCGAGCATCTTGGCTGCCACGTCGGCGGCCTTGATTGCATCGCCGAACATTACCGGGATGATCGCATGTTCACCGTCGAGCAGTTCGAAGCCCTCTTCGCTCATCCGACGGCGGAAGTGTGCTGCATTTTCGAACAGCTTTTCGCGCAGTTCCCCGGAGTCCACTACCAGTTCCAGGGCTTTGATCGTGGCGGCAACAATTGAGGGAGCCAAAGAGTTGGAGAACAGGTAAGGACGGGCCTTTTGGCGCAGCATTGCCACGATTTCACCGCGTCCTGAGACGTAACCGCCGGAAGCTCCACCAAGGGCTTTGCCAAAAGTACCGGTGTAGATATCCACCCGGTCAGAGACCCCAGCATGTTCCGGGGTGCCAGCGCCGGTTGCGCCCATGAAGCCCACCGCGTGGGAGTCATCAACCATCACCAGAGCGTTGTATCTGTCGGCCAAATCGCAGATGGCTTCTAGTGGTGCAAGGTAGCCGTCCATGGAGAACACACCGTCGGTGACAATGATGGTGCGGCGTGCGCCTTGTCCGTCGTTGAGCTGCGCGGCGGCCTGTAACTGGGTTTCCAGATCGGCCATATCGCGGTTGGCATAGCGGAATCGGGCGGCCTTGGACAGACGGATGCCATCAATAATCGAGGCGTGGTTCAGCGCATCGGAAATGATGGCGTCTTCCTTGCCAAAGAGGGATTCAAAAACGCCACCGTTGGCATCAAAGCAGCTGGAGAACAAGATGGTGTCTTCGGTGCCCAGGAACTGTGAGAGCTTGGCTTCCAGTTCCAAGTGCCCATCTTGGGTGCCACAGATGAAGCGGACCGAGGCCATGCCGAAGCCGCGCTCGTCCATGGCGGTTTTTGCGGCCTGAATGATCTGGGCGTTATCGGCTAGACCTAGGTAGTTATTCGCGCAGAAATTCAGTACCTTACGGGCATCGGTGTCCAAGGAACCGGCCAGAATGGAGGCGGACTGTGCGGAGTCAATGTGGCGTTCGGCTTTGAATAGCCCGGAGGTCTTTAGCTCTTCAAGCTCGGTGCTGAGCTGGTCTTTAAGGTCGGTGTACATGGGTGGTGCTCCTTGTTGATGCGAGTTGTGCTTAGCTAGCGAAAACAGTCCAGTCGAGAACGACTTTGCCGCCGTGGCCGCCCCGGGCTGCTTCGAAGCCCTGCTGCCATTCGGTAGCCGGAACAAAGTCCGTGACTACCGAGGAGATGCGTTCGCGCATAACTTCGGAGCTGGTGAGCATGGCGCTCATGGCGTACCAGGTTTCGAACATTTCGCGGCCATAGATGCCTCTAAGCGTGAGCATGTGGGTGACCACCTTGCCCCAGTTGATATCAATGGAAGAACTAGGCAAACCGAGCATGCAGATCTTGCCGCCGTGATTCATGTTCTCGATCATTTCTGGCAAGGCGCTTGCGTGTCCGGACATTTCCATGCCGTAGTCAAAGCCCTCGACCATGCCCAAATCACGCTGTGCTTGGCCGATTCGAGTGGTTCCTACGTTTACTGTCAGGTCCACACCCATGGATTGGGCCAGCTCGAGTCGTTGATCTGCGATATCGGTGATGGCGATCTTGCGTGCACCCACATGGCGGGCTACCGCGGCGGACATCAGACCGATGGGTCCAGCGCCGGTGATCAGTACGTCTTCGCCAACCATCGGGAATTGCAGCGCGGTGTGTACCGCGTTGCCAAAAGGATCAAAGATTGCGCCGAGCAATGGGGTGATGCGTTCGTCGCGGTGAATGTAAACGTTGCTTTCGGGGATCACCACATATTCGGCAAAGGCGCCATCGCGTTGCACGCCAACCGAGTCCACGTTGATGCACATCTGCTTGCGTCCGGCACGACAGTTGCGACAGATTCCGCAGACCACGTGGCCTTCACCTGATACGCGGTCTCCCACTTTGACGCCGTGGACAAAGGATCCAGTGTCAACAACTTCGCCGTAGAACTCGTGACCTGGCACCAGCGGCGTATTGATCATCGCTTTGGCAGCGTCATCGTAGGCTTCGATATGCAGGTCGGTGCCGCAAATACCGGTGGTCATCACGCGGATTTTGACGTCGTGGACGCCGACTTCTGGCTCGGGGCGGTCCACAAGTTCCAGTCCTGCGTGGGGGCCTGATTTGTACAGTGCTTTCATGCATGATCCTTTGGCGATGGCCGTCGGGATGTGCACTCGACGGACGGTCTTGCTTCAAGTGTCGCACTCAACTCGCACGGAAAACATATTAGAAGAAGATCGATCTACTGATCTATTGCTTTAGCATTTACTTCATGGAATTACATCAGCTACGGATTCTGCGCGAACTCGCGGATCTGGGTAGCGTCAATGCTGTAGCAAAGGCACTTTTTGTCTCTCCCTCTGCAGTTTCTCAGCACCTGGCTCAGTTGCAGCGCGGGTTTCCGGCACCCCTGACGCAGAAGGAAGGCCGTCGGCTGGTGCTGACCGCCGAAGGGAAATTATTAGCTGCGGCTGCCGCTACTGTGGCTTCGACCTTGGCCGAAGCTAATGCGCAAATTCGTACGGTTGATCAAGACCGAGACGTCCCCATTCGCATCGCTGGATTCCACTCGATCGGGCAGACAGTGTTTGCCCCGTTGCTCACCGTTCCGCAAGGACAACTGCCACCGCTGCACTTTTCCGATGAGGACGTTTCGCAACAAGATTTTCCTGCGCTTACCTCAACCTACGATTTGGTTCTTGCCCACCGCATGCCCCACACCGCGCCTTGGCCAGAAGATCGAATCAAGGTCATACCGTTGGCATTTGAACCTTTGGATATTGCCATCCATCAAGATCATCCGCTAGCCAAGTTTGATCAGCTTTCTCCCGCGCAGGTTATCAATGAACGTTGGGTAGTTTCTCGTCCGGGATACTCCCCGCCGATGTCCTGGAGACCATTGCGGCCCTGGCGGGCAAGGCGCCTCGAATTGAGCACCGCGTGAATGACTACGCAACTGCCGCTGCGCTGGTAGAAGCCGGTGATTGCCTTGGGATTCTGCCACGATTCACCGTGCGTAAAACCATCGATCCGTCGGTGACTTTACGACCAATCAAAGGTTTAGATTCCGGTAGACAAATCGACCTTCTACTGCGGGCCGAACATCTGCACCGAAGCACCGTCAAAGATGTCATTGAAGCGATTCGAGAAGCGGTTCAGCGGTTGGTTATTGGTTAGCAAGGCCTGACGCCTCGAACACACAAGGCCCGCACTCAAGCGATCCATTGGGAGCGTGATTCAAAAGATGAGGACAGTGAGCTCCCCTCCTAAAAAAGTATGATTTACAAGATGGATTTAGAAAGTATAGGTTGGTCAGTGCACAACTGTAAAAATCTCAAATGAGGTCCATCAAGTATTTTGCATGTCTACCGGCAAACACCTTGGAAACGCGACAGCCTTTTTGTCGCTTCAGCACTTGAGCACTTGCGATAGGTGTGTCGGGAAGCGCTCACGCCGTAACGCCCCGGATGACTGAGAAGACGATGAATTCGATGGACTCAGCAAAACGAACGACAGCAAATCGTAGGACCCCTTCGCGCCATCGATCAGGTCCCAGAGGAAGTCCTGTTACAAGGCGATGAATAGACACGGCAGGCTTTGGGCGGTGCGCTCGGCGGAATGGTCGCAGAGCTGGTCGGGGTCGCAAAAATCCAAAAAGCATGCCCATAAGTGAAGAGGTCTCTATGAAAAAATCGACTAGAAACATCGTGTTACTACTTCTGGCCATCGCGGCAGGCACACTAATGATAGTTTTCGACAACATGCTTATTGGGGGCATCATTGCCGGCTGGGCGATCCTGTATTGGGGCTGGTCCATTGATGCGAACCAGGAAGTCACCGCCGACGCGCGAGAACTCAATCCTAAAGACATGAAGGAATATCGTCGGCAGCACCCCGACGCGACCATCGTTGATGCAGTCAACGCTTTGGTCCGTACTAAGTAGCCCACGACTTCGGGTGGCACGTGGAGTTGATGACGATCAATTAAAGTTGGAAGCAATGCACAGCGCACCGCATTGAGTTGTCTGACGTCAATGCCATTCCAGACAAGGGGACACAAATCTTATCGTCCTAAATTCGGCGCTCAACCCTTCCTGTGCTGCACATAGCGCGCGTCGATGCGTTTCTTACCAAGCCCTTCCACCCATGATTAGTGGGCGCGAGTCGGCGAGGTAGCTGAATTCCGGATTAAACAGGGATGCTGCCCGCGATTGTGCGCGGGCAGTATCCCTGTTGGCATCTGCAAATTAGCCGTTGAAGGTGTCCGGGTTAGGACCGGTACGACCGTCGCGGTCTAGTGCATCAATGCTTGCCAATTCTTCGCTGGTCAGTTCAAAACCAAACAGGTCAAGGTTGGCGATGATGCGTGATTCGGTGACCGACTTAGGGATGATGACGCGTCCCTGCTGTAGGTGCCAGCGCAAGACGACCTGCGCGGCGCTAATCTGGTGAGCCTCGGCAATTGCCAAGATGGTTTCGTCGGTGAGCATTGCGCCCTGAGCCAGTGGGCTCCAAGCCTCGGTGACGATACCGTTCTCAGCGTTAGCGGCAATCACTTCACGATTCTGCAATGCAGGGTGAAGCTCAACCTGATTTACAGCTGGAACGATAGTTCCTTGTGCAATCAGCTTGTTCAGGTGCTCAGGCTGGAAGTTCGAAACACCGATGGCGCGGATCTTCTTGTCGGCGTACAACTTCTCAAGAGCCTTCCAGGTCTCAACGTACAGTTCCTTTTCTGGAGCTGGCCAGTGAATCAAGAACAGGTCTAGGTAGTCCAGGCCCAAGCGCTCAAGGCTAGCTTCGAGCCCGGCGATGGTCTGCTCGTATCCCATCTCTGCGATCCAGAGCTTGGAGGTGATGAACAGTTCGTCACGGGCAATGCCGGACTGTGCCAATGCCTTGCCGACGCCCTCTTCGTTGACATAGATCGCAGCGGTATCGATGCTGCGGTAGCCAGCCTTCAGTGCCGCTGCCACGGCGGTGGTGGTTTCATCGTTCGGTACCTGGAAGACACCAAAGCCGACCTGTGGCATTTCTACGCCGTTGTTCAGGGTGACGGTTGGGATTGCGGTAGTCATATCTAACTCCTTGAAATTACTTGAGGGACTTGTGAAAATTTTGGATTAGCTAGCTGGAACTAGCTCGGGTGCTGCTGCCGAAGACTTCTTGGCCAGGCCCATAGCAACAAGCACGAGGACCAATGCGGCGAAGGTGATGATCGCGCCGATCCAGATCGGCGAGGTGTAACCCAAGCCTGCAGCGATACCCAGGCCACCGGCCCAAGCACCTAGTGCGTTACCCACGTTGAAGGCACCGATGTTGGCACCTGATGCCAAGGTTGGAGCGTTGCCGGCGTACTGCATGATGCGGCTTTGCAGACCAGGAACGGTACCAAAACCGAAACCACCCATGAGTAGCAAGGCAACGATGGTTGCGATCTGGTTGCTTGCCAAGAAGCCGAAGACCACAAGCACAACGAGCAGGGCTGCGATGAAGAAGAGCAAGGTGCGGTCGATGCTCTTATCGGCCATGCGGCCACCGATCCAGTTACCCACAAAGAGGCCAACGCCGAAGAGCATCAGCAACCATGGCACGGTGGTTTCGTTGAAGCCGGTGATTTCGGTCAGGGTGTAAGCGATGTAGGTGAAAGCACCAAACATTCCGCCGTAGCCCAGGATGGTGACGCCCAAAGATAGCCAGACCTGCAAAGAGGTGAAGGCACCAAGTTCGCGTCGCAGTGAGATTCCTTCTGCTGCGTGCTTGATTGCTGGAACCAAGACGAGGATGCCAATCAATGCAAGAACACCAATAGCGGAAATAGCCCAGAAGGTTGAGCGCCAGCCGGAGTGCTGACCCAGCAGGGTGCCGAATGGAACACCAAGCACGTTAGCGGCGGTCAGGCCGGTGAACATGATGGCAATGGCGCCTGCCTTCTTATTGGCTGGGACCATGTCGGAGGCTACTACTGAACCGATGCCGAAGAATGCTCCGTGACAAAGGGCGGCGATGATGCGGCCAATCATGGCCACTTCGTAGGTGCCTGCCAGTGCGGTGAGCGAGTTGCCGATGATGAAGAGAACCAGCAAACCGACCAGTACCGGCTTGCGTGGAAGCCGAACGGTGGCGGCGGTCAGGCCCAAGGCTCCGACAACCACGCTGAGTGCATAACCGGAAATGAGCCAGCCTGCAGCGGCCTCGCTGACTGCGAAGTCGGTGGCTACGTCTGGCAGCAAGCCCATGATGACAAATTCAGTAAGCCCGATGCCAAAAGCACCGATAGCCAACGCAAGGAGGCCGAGCGGCATAGCGTTACTCCTGATACACTAGAAAAAATAGTTGCACACGCTTGTTATTGCGCGATGAATACTATCGTTGCACGCGCAACTAACCAGCGCAAGCAAGTAATTTGGAGGAAGCCATGGGAATCGCAGATGATGCGGTAGAAATCCGGGCACGAGGATGGCGTACATTGGCGTCATTGCACGGATTAATCGATGCCGCACTAGAAAAAGATCTCACCACTGAGGTTGGCCTGTCTGTGGTCGAGTACACATTGTTGGACGCTTTGAACCGGCAGGATGGTTGGCATATGCGCATGGCGCAGCTTGCTCGCGCCACTGCATTAAGCCCCAGCGCCACCACCCGACTAGTCACCCGGCTAGAAGATCGGAACCTGCTCTCACGCGTATTGTGCGCCGACGATCGCCGCGGGATCTACACCGAGCTGACCCCGTTGGGCCATGAGCTGTATCAGAAGGCCAAGCCCATCCACGATGCCACGCTAGAACGCATCCTGAAGCAAGCCGAAGAACAGCCCGAGCTGGCACCTTTGGCCCGCATTCTTCACGAGTTCTCACTGGCCTAGTCGATCGCCCATTGTGTAGAAGGGGTAGCTTGTTGCGTCCAAAATTCTCTGCCGTCCTCTTTGACTGCGACGGTGTACTCGTTGATTCTGAGTCCATCACCAACGCAGTTCTCCGACAGATGCTCATCGAGCTTGGATGGAACATTAGCCAAGAAGAATGCATCAGCATCTTCATCGGCAAAGCCCTGAAGGACCAGTGGGAACCAATCCTGACTCACACTGGCGTGCGTATTGATGAGCAGTGGATCAGCCAGTTCAGGGAACGTAGAGATGTCGCGTTGCGCTCAAACCTGCAAGCCGTGCCTGGCGCCTTGAACGCAGTGCAGCTGATTTCACGCGTGTATAAAAACAAGATCGCGTGCGCCACGGGAGCAGACCGAGGCAAGGTCGAGATGCAGCTGTCGATTACCGGGATGGCTTCTTCCTTCGGCACTCACGTTTATAGCGGCATGGAATATGCGCACAGTAAACCGGCCCCCGATGTCTACTTGGCTGCCGCCGCTGGACTGGAGATTGATCCGACTCAGGCAGCCGTGGTTGAGGATACCGTTACCGGAGTGACCGCCGGCGTTGCGGCCGGAGCCACGGTCTTTGGATACTGCCCCGGTGGACCGATCAGCAGCACTAAGGAGAAACTCCTGGGTGCCGGCGCTACCGAGGTGTTCATGCACATGGATCAGTTGCCATCACTTCTTACCCAGGCCTAGCTGAGGAAAGAACCCGATAGTCGTCGGGGAGGAACTGGTCAGCCCCAGGGCTCCAAAGCAAAGCCCTTTCCTAACGGACCGCGCCCAGCCAACCAAGCAACTAGCTCGACACGCGCTTGCGGGCTCGCCAATCGTTCGGGAACGGTGGCCAGTAGATTGCCAAGATCCCACGCTACGTAGTCTTCGTTCCACTGGCTTGGCGTATATCCCAGCCCAAGATCAACAAGGTGCATTTGTACTTCACGTAGGCGGTGAGCCGGGCAACCACCGACCCCATAGTGCCCACCTCCCATGAAATCGGAGTTGGGCCAGCCAGCCTGTTCGCTTTGCTCAAGAATTCCATCTAGATGGCGAACACTCGCTTCCAGGTCAGCCAAGATTTCAGCTGCTGAGTCCTTCGCACCGTCCTCAATTTCCTGACGCCGTTGCTCTGGACCGTTCGCGTATTTGGGAACATCCTCACCATTCAAGGCCCCGTCCATACGACGTGCATGTGCATCGGCATTTCGCGCAAGATGCGTCAACACGTGGCCCACCGACCAATCAGGCAAATTACTGTTCTGCCGCATTTCCGCCTCGCTGAGGCCAGCCACATGCTGCAATAATTCCGCGTGGGATTTGAGACATAAACGTGCCGCTATGCTCGGATTTTTCTCGAGATCCATGGTGATCCTCTCGCTGACCAGACCCGACAGTGCTCAGTTGCTTGAATTCAGGTTACGGTCTGAGCTGCCAAGGAGTACTCCCAGGCTCTCGCGTCCGACTACGCCCAGAAGATCATCGGCGCCAAGATCTGCGGTCAGCATGGCATATCGAAGTCCCCAACCACGCGCTCGTTTCCACGTTGGACTGCCAGCTTCAATGCCGTAACTCTCGAACGCACGACTAATGCCCACAGGCGTGAAATGCATCCAGAACATACCTAGATCCGAGGCCGGGTCGCCAACACACAAGTCCCCGTAATCAACGAGACAGACTGACGGATGTGGCAACTCGTGACCAACAACGGTGTTGTATGGATGCGGGTCACCATGCAGCCATACTGGGGCATCTTCATAGTTCTCCGCCTCCAAGGCATCCTGCCAAATTGCCAAAGCATCAGCTTGCAATGCGGCATCCAAGTTTGAAATTTGCTCATGAGTCCGCGCATCAACCAGCGTCAAGGCACAACCACGAAATTCGCTTCGCGGTTCCGGCGAGCTGGCGGGTTGATGCAGAGCTCGCAACAGTTCAGAAAATACTTCCGCGTATTCATCGCGATCTTGGCGTTTGAGTTGAGCTGCGCTATTTCCAGGAACGTAGCGGCAAATCGAAAAGGTAAAGGGGTAGCTGTCAGTCGGCTGACCTTCAAAGATCGCTAGGCCAATATCCACCCCGGTGTCCTTTGCCAATTGCGGAAGCCAACGGCGCTCTTTGACGCCGATCCCCTCCCCATTTGTCTTCGGGGTAAACGGATCAGCAGGGAATCTCCGAGACGATAAACCTCGTTGTCCCAACCGGTGGCAAGATAGCTGATTTCTTCATGAGCCCACTGTGGCGCTTGCGTTGCTATCAGCCCTCGAACCATTGCCAGATCGATGGCGACTTCTGCCTCGGGCATGACGGACTTCTTAGCTGGCGGGTTGCTCATCGCTCAATACTAATCTTTCGCTTGGAATGGACCGTACTCTGACTCCTCGAAGCGAACTCAGAATTGGGACCGGCCTGCCGTCAAGAATTGATTTGGGAGCCGACCCTGATGGCAAAATGATGATCAAAAGCCACTTAGATTATTGAGGAAGCTGACCTCTATGCAGGCACTGCCCGTCGTTCGCTACGCAGATCTTTCGGCACAGCCGTGGAAGAACGGCAAGGGCGTATCGCGCACTGTCCTTAGCGATTCAGATGCCCGTGGGGCGTGGTCGTGGAAAGTTAGCGTAGCGGAAATTTCTCAGGCTCAGCCCTATAGCCAATACCCTGGAATCCAGCGGATTCAGGTCGCCCTAGGCCCTGGCGAGATCGACTTGAATATTGGTGGCCAAGCCCATCGTCTTCACGCAGGTGAACAGGTAGCGTTCGCTGGTGAAGATGAAGTTTCAGTTGCGCCACTTGGCACTGGATTCTTGGCCCTCAACCTTATGTTCGTCGGCGAAAAGTGGGAGGCCAAGGTGTCGACTATCGGCGCTGCCAGCCTCAGGGCAACAAGTGGGGAAGGGAAAATCCTTGTTGCACTAGATGAGTATTGCCGGGCTGACGGCGAGCCTCTGGCTCGGCTGGATGCACTCATAGTTCCCGCAGAATCGCAGGTCACCACCGCGGGTCATTTTTATCTGGTGGCCTTCACCCCTTTAGCCAAGGTCAGTGACTCCGAGGCCTGAACTCGTTAGCGATGCGTCCCGGTCAAGTACCTTTGGATGGTCGGGCCGACCTCAGCGACGATCTCCTCATGAGTCCGCGAGGAAATGTCCGGGAGTTGGATGACATAGCGGGTGAAGCCAATGCCGAGCATGTGAGCGGCGGCCAGGGCAACTCGCTTACTTTGATCCGGATCAGCTTCGGAGAGCTGCGGAACGCCCCGCATTCGTGATCCGAGGACCGTCTTGAGCATATCCGCCGCGCTATTTGAAGTGGAAGCGGACCGAACTAGTGCCAACATGATGTGGCGAGTTTCCTCTTCTTCCCAAAGGTGAAGGTAGGTATCGACCACTCGGGAACCTATATGGGCAGGATCACCAAGAAAGGCATTTCCTAGTCGCTGTGGGATGGTTGTGTGCTCAGTCAAGGTTGTCGCAAATAGGGTCGCCTTGTCCCCAAAGAAGTGGCGAATCAGTGCGGGGTCAACACCGGCTGACGTGGCAATAGTTCTAATTGACGTCGAGTCATAACCCCTCTGCGAAAACAGTTCTCGCGCAGCATCCAGAATTGCTTCCTTCGTGCCACTGTCACCGGAACGGCGTCCAGTGGGGCGCTTATGGAGGGGCTGCTCGTCTTGATCACTCATATTTCCAGTATACTTCTACACCTGAGGAATTCCTCAGGTGTAGAGTTAATGATCAAGAGCCATGACATCTCGAAAATCTGACTCTGCGTGGAGAAGCCCATTCGAGACCCAACAGTTCTCGGCGAAAGCCACTCTCCGCCATAAAACTTCCCTCAAGAAGACCGTCGGTCGCAGATTTTACCTTTCTGCCACTGCCCGCCCTCGTGCTGAAATCAACGGAGGAGTCAGCCATGACATCCCAAGTAACCACCCCAACACCACATACAAAATGGCCAGTCGCGGTGGTCATCGGAGCCCTAGCCTCACTCGTGCTGGCAGTTGTTGTGCTCGCCTTCCTCTGGCCCGGCAAAACCGCGCAGGCAGAAAATCTGCCGGTCAGCATTTCAGGCGATCAGGCCAAAGTATCCGCTCTCCAAAGTGCCATGGGCCAGAGCAATACCTTTGAGTTCGTCACGGCACAAGATCGCGCGGATGCCGTGGACCAAATTGAATCCCAGCAGACGTACGGAGCCATCGTCCTGGGTTCAGGCGCCGAAGTTCCTGAGGTTTTGACTGCTCCCGCAGCAAGCCCGGTATCAGCTCAGATGCTAACTGGCGTAGCTACCCAGTTGCAGGCTCAGGTGTCACAGCAAGTAGCTAAAGCTGGCGGCGACCCAGCGTCCGTGAAGGTCGCGGTCACCCCAGTGGTCCCCTTCTCCGAGCATGATCCAAATGGTTCCGGGCTTGCTTCAGCGTCCTTCCCGATGGCCATCGGCGGCATGATTGGCGGCGTACTTATTTCATTGCTGATCACCGGCCCAGTGCGGCGTTTGGTCGCCGTAGCTAGCTTTGCAATTTTCGCAGGGCTCGTTATCGCGTTCATTATGCAGACCTGGTTCCAGTACCTTCAGGGTGAATTCTTGATGAATTCCCTGGCCATGGGACTGACAATGATGGCAACCGCATCCTTCATCGTTGGCTGCACCTCACTGATTAGCCGGGCAGGTATCGGAATCGGCGCCGTACTGACGATGTTTATCGGCAATCCCCTGTCGGGTGCAACCATGCCGTGGCAATTCTTGGCTGCCCCATGGGGTGCGATCGGACAGCATCTGGTCCCAGGCGCTTCCGGATCACTCATTCGATCGCTGAGCTACTTCCCTGAAGCTTCTACCGCTGGTCAGTGGTGGACTCTTGGCGCATGGGTCTTGCTCGGTGTCGTATTAACTTTGATTGGGCATTTCCGTGCCAAAGAATCAATGCACATGCCAGAAAGCACGCTGGAAACAGCCCATGCTGGGAAGCACGCTTCCTAATTTAGCTGGGCCGTCAACTTGTTGATGGCCCAGTTGACGTGCTTCTCAATAGAACACTTTTCAAGAGCACGGACGGATCTGATCCGCCGTGCTCTAGAAGTAGACTCTGGACTAGTCGCTTACCTATCCAGATAAGGAACTGTCCTCAGGATCCGGTCTAGAATCATGGCATGAGTTCATCGGCAGCCAGCGAACAAATTCTCGTTCAACTTATCCTTGAAAAGTTTGACCAGCTCTATAAAACTGTCGATGACATTCCGGAGGAATTGATCAATAGATGCTTGCCTATCGAAGGCAGCAATTCGCCGGTGCAAATCTTGTTGCACTGTTGTGGCATGACGCGTCGCTGGTCTTCAACGGTCAACCTCGGCATCGCAGTCCCCCGCGACCGAGACGCTGAGTTCAACGCAAAAATGGTGAAGGCGGAAGCGTTGATGTTGGCTTCCGAAGCCCGAACAGCATTCGTTGCAGATATCTCGCGCACCGAGTTACAGCAGCCTCCCGCCGTTATGCCACCGGGTCGTGATGTCGAATATTGGATGGCCACCTGCGAAGGCGTCCTCATGCATGTGCACAAAGAGCTTTGCCAACACCTGGGCCATCTAGAAATCACTCGTGATTTCTTGTGCCACCCCGCTAAATGAGATCTTGATCAGCGAAGTCAGACTTGCAAGTCGTTCCAGTCGAACCGGGTAGTTTCACCACTCTCCCAGTCCTGACGGAGAATTGCGTAGGCGACTGACGCCATTCTTGTACCGTCATCGGCGGGCCAACTCATCCGGTAGTGGGCCTCCTTGAGGAAACCTGCTTTAACGAAAGTTTTACGCATCGCAAGATTGTCTTCTCTGGTTTGGCCCTCGAATCGCAGAGTCTCAGGGTGGTCATTAAAAACCTTGTCGGTTAATTCCTTCAGCACTAGGACACCCAGACCTAATCCCCGATAAGTCCCCGCCAAGCGCAGGTCAAACATTGGGGTGTCGTCTTCCAGGTCTTCCAGCACTGCCATTCCGAGGCATTCGCCGTCGCCAATGATCCAAAAACCCTGGCTCTCGTTGTTCCAATATCTTCCGCCATCGACTACCCCTGTTAACTCCACTTCTGTCCATTCTCGACGAACGTGGAACGGGAAGTTGTTGGTAGATAAAAACGTGACGATGGCGTTGCTGTCTTCCGGTCCCATCGACGTAAACGAGATCTTCATGGCGCCAGCCTACACAAACCATGTCGGTCTTGATTACCCTATTCATGAATGCAGGTGTCAATCTCGCTCTAGAAAATGGCCACTGTCATGTCATACCTCTGTCAATGAACTCAAGACGTCCTGCGTGGAAACCACCTTAGCAAAGCCACCTCCATGCAGATTCGTCGCCGTAACCTGCATGAGAGTGGCTGCCGAAATTACGGTGCCATCGGGTCCTGCCAGATCAAAAGTTCGGGTAGCGTCGAGCGGCACGATGACATCGAACCCAAGATTGCCTCCCATGCGAGCGGTCGTTTCTACACAAAAGTTGGTTTGGATTCCACAGACCACAATCTGATTGATCTGCCTAGCTCTAAGCCACTGTTCCAAATCCGGAGCACCATAGAATGATGAGTTCACCGTTTTGGACACCAATAGATCAGGGATGACTGCCTGCACCGATTCTTGAAGTTCATTTCCGGGCCCTTGGACGTACAAGGGCGAATCCGAATTTCGACTATCGTGCCTAACTATGACTATCGGCATTTGCTTTGAGGACCAAGCCTTTAGCAGTTGCTCAACGTTGTTCTCGCATGCGGGGTAATTGATCGTTGGACCCCATGAGGCATCGTAAAAACCATGCTGCATATCAACCACAATCAATGCTGTCTTTTCATTTCTAATCATGTCTCTAGTTCACCAGTGTTCAAAGGACTCAACCAGTGGCAGGAATGACAGTGTTCGATAAGATTGCGCCATGACCAATGTGGGAATTTTAGTTGGACCGGGACGCCGTGCGTTTGATCTTGCGGTTGTGCGCGAGGTGTACGATGACCGCTCGGATCGAGGGCTCCCTCGGCCGACGGTGCGAATCCTTGCCGCCAGGGCAATCACTGATCTTGATCCGCTCCACTCGATACGCCGCACCCATGGTCTGGATACGGTGGAGGAGCTCGACATGCTTGTGGTTCCTGGAAGTGAGGACCCACTCGCGGAACTTGATGCTCGGGAAGTTTCAACGGTTGCACGGGCCGCATCAGCCGGCGTTCTTGTAGCATCGTTATGCACCGGGGCATTCACGCTGGCTGCCGCCGGACTTCTTGATGGACGACAGGCAACGACGCACTGGCGTTATGCCGATGAACTAGTCCGACGCTACCCAAGAATTCACGTCAAAGCGCGCGATTTATATTGCGGCGAAGACAAAGTATGGACTTCGGCCGGTGTCACCGCTGGAGTTGATCTCTTATTGCAATTGGTTCGTCTGGACTGGGGAACCAGCGCCGCAGAGACTGTTGCAAAGGCTATGGTCACCCCAGTTTTTAGGCCGGGTACTCAAGCTCAATACGCGGATACGAACACTCCAACAAGCTCAGCGCCATCAGTCGAAAACCTGCATTTTGAGGTTAGAGCAGATCTTCAACGACCGTGGAGCGTCAAAGATCTCTCAGCAATTTGCGCAATGTCTCCCCGGACTTTTCACCGTTGGTTCTCTGCCACTGTAGGAACAACACCGGTCAGATGGCTCAATGATCTACGAGTGCAAGAGGCTCAACGGCTTCTTGAACAAACTGGCTTGTCGGTTGGTGCCATAGCTCGCGAGGTCGGCTTCGCATCAGACGATCTACTACGAAAGCACTTCACCGCCAGGCTGGGGATCACACCAACCAGTCACGCATCGACGTTCCGTCAACCACGTCCTTGATGAACTGAGACTTTCTGCTCGTATAGGCAAGGCGGTCGCTTCCAACGCTCTTGGCCAATCCCAGTTTCAGATTTACGTAGCAATGACCAAAGTTGCCTCTGTTCTGAGTCGGTCTCGAAACGCCATATGATCTTGTTCCCACTTTGATCCAGTCTCACACACGTGAACATGCACGGTTCGTGGTTTCCCCGCAGGCGGGCGAAAGAGACGATGATCGGTTTGTCGATGTCGCACCACCGGGCTCAGACCTTCAAGGGCACTACGATGCACAGACGCGTCTGCGATATCTGGAATGCCAAATATTGATGCTCAGCGAACGCTTGAGCTCGATCAATTCACGTTTCGCCGACGAGCAGATGACATTTTTCCTTACAGGTGGCTCCACTCATCCAAAAGGACTATAGAAAATCACTTGACGTGAGCATAGTGTTAAAGCCGACTAGAAAATACCATTTGCACCGCGTTGAAGCTTGGTGCCGCTCATGCTGAAGGGAACGTGGGGCTTTTGCTGGCTTGGCTAGGGTTAGACGGTAAATCCAAAAACGAATCGGTGCCACTTTGGAACGGTGTCAGCGAAAAGGCCAAATGGGGTTCGCTTCTGGTGTGTCTAGGAATATCGTTCCTGACTTTCGCCATCACGCGTTGGTTATTCAATGACTACACAGAAGTACTGGGCTTTGTTCCTTGGATTTCCGGTGCCGGCGTCTTGCTCATTTCGTCGCTCCTCGTCGAGCGATCCCTTACCAGAGCCTCATTGACCTCACGCACTCCAACTGATGACAAACTGCAGTTCGCATTTGTTCCATAAATACCTCCAGTAAAATACTGGAGGTATTCTTGTATTACACACCCTAGCTTGCGCTAAATAACCAGATCACTCGATCAATCGTCGTTCATTATTGGCAGTCGCATGTGCTCCATTTGGAGTGGAGCTTAGCTCCGGGGACCATATCCAAGCCGTCAAACAATCGTTTTAGTGCGGACCGGACAACATGCCGGAGTAACGCACTACCCGACTGGTTTCCCGTTTTCACCCAACACCGCTTGACCGTCAGTATGCAGTGGGTTCTTGGTCGTTGGTATCCAGGCGCAACGAGCCTGCATGCCCGATTCCGCTTGTTCATCCCTGATCATCACGGAGCCTAGTGACCACTGTCCATCTTCAGTTACTTCACCGACAGCATCTGGTCCGGCCATGTAGCCCATCATTGCTTGAGGCTTCAGAGGCATCTTGCTCTTGGCATTCGGGGCAGAATAAATCGGGATTGAAACCGCGATAGTCTCACCCTTTGCCTCCGGATGACAGTAACCGCCATATCCCCCAGGCTGGTCCGTACGCACAAGATGGTACTGGTCATCGCCAGCAAACTTTTGGACGCCTACCGTTCGTTCCTGCTTCAGCGGGCCATTTTCAGAACACGCAGTATCTTGGAAGTTGCTGCGTAGATATTCAGTGATTTTGATGCCTCGTTTGGCAGGGACAACACTGCGAACTGTTGATCCGCAATTATGCGTATAAGCGATCTCGCCGGGAACCTGAACAGGTCCCTGTTTGGTAGCTACCCACGCAATATAGTGTTGCCAATAAGCGTTGCCGGAAGTGCTCGTAAACGCTGCGACGGCATCGTCCACGCCGTCACCGTTCAGATCCGCATAAACAATCTTGCCAAGCTCAAAACTGCTGAATTCGTCACTGGCTTTCGAGTCAACAAGCTTTACTTTGCTGTCTTTCTCCGAAGCAGCCAACGGGTCAATCCAAGTCTTATTTCCAAGATCTGCATCTCGTAGAGACTTGATCGCAGGCGCCGTTTTACTTGGCGAGGGCACAAGTGTGGGCGTAGTAGTCTTCAGCTCAGAATCGGGTGAACTACAGCCAGCAAGCAGTAGGACCAGAGTTGCGACAAAGCCGAAAATCTTTACTCCACGAGATGCATTGATCATGCTCAGATTTTATCCGAATATCAAAATGCCTCATAAAACCATGAGTCATCAACATGACATCATTACGGCTTCGGTTAAAACGCTGGCCCCGGACTTCCCAAAGGGAACTCCGGGGCCAGCACGACCTAGCTGAAGTGTTAGGACTAGAGTCCCAGCTTCTCCATCACGATTTCACGAACGCGGCCGGCGTCGGCCTGTCCGCGGGTAGCCTTCATGACAGGGCCCATCAGCGCACCGATGGCCTGCATCTTGCCGCCCTTGATCTTCTCGACGACATCAGGCATCGCAGCCATGGCATCATCCACGGCCTTGCCCAGTGCGTCATCGTCGTTCACGACAGCCAAGCTGCGCTTGTCAACGATTTCGCTTGGGGTGCCTTCGCCAGCAATGACAAATTCCAGTACCTGGCGAGCGATCTTATCGTTGATCTTCTTGCCCTCAATGAGCGAGTTCAGTTCAACGATGGTCGCAGGAGTAACGCCCAGAGCAGCGATGTCCTTGTCCGCAGCCTTGGCCAGACGAGCGATCTCGCCCATCCACCACTTACGGGCTACAGCAGCCGAGGCACCAGCAGCAATGGTTGCTTCGATCTCGTCGAGCACACCGGCGTTGACGACGTCGCGGAATTCCTTGTCCGCGTAGCCCCACTCAGCCTTCAGGCGCTTGCGACGCTCGGCCGGTGGTTCTGGCAGACGGCCGCGCAGCTCTTCGATCCACTCAACGGTGGTGACGATAGGCACCAGGTCAGGCTCTGGGAAGTAGCGGTAGTCATCAGCATCTGACTTTGGACGACCCGAGGTGGTGCTACGGGTATCTTCATGCCAGTGGCGGGTTTCCTGAACGATCTTGGCTCCGGAATCCAGCACCGCTGCGTGACGCTCGATCTCGAAGTGCACTGCGTGCTCAACGGCGCGCAAGCTATTGACGTTCTTGGTTTCGGTACGGGTACCGAACTTCTCGGCGCCCTTGGGCATCAGCGAAACGTTGGCGTCGCAACGTACGTTGCCGCGTTCCATCTTGGCGTCCGAAACACCCAGGTTCTTCACGATTTCGCGCACTGCAGCCACGTAGGCCTTGGCCAGTTCTGGTGCGCGCTTGCCAGCACCAGTAATTGGCTTGGTGACGATCTCGACCAGTGGCACACCTGAACGGTTGTAGTCCACCAGCGAGTAGTCAGCACCCTGAATACGACCGGTTGCGCCACCCATGTGGGTCAGCTTGCCGGCGTCTTCTTCCATGTGGGCACGTTCAATCTCAACGCGGAAGATTTCGCCATCTTCCAGCTCAACGTCCAGGTAGCCGTCGTAGGCAATTGGATCTTCGAACTGGGAGGTCTGGAAGTTCTTTGGAGTGTCCGGGTAGAAGTAGTTCTTCCGGGCAAAGCCGCACTTCTCGGCGATCTGGCAGTTCAGTGCCAGGCCGATCAGGATGGAGTACTCGACGGCGGTCTTGTTGACCACTGGCAGTACGCCGGGCAGGCCCAGGTCTACCGGGGTGACGTTGGTGTTCGGCGCATCGCCAAAGGCGTTAGGTGCGTCGGAGAACATCTTGGTCTTGGTGTTCAGCTCGACGTGGACCTCAAAGCCCAGTACCGGATCGTAGCGATCCAGTGCTTCGTCGAAGTCGACCAATTCATCGGTGTAGTTGCTCATGATCTCTAGGCCTCCTGCGCGATCGAAGCGGTGTCAATGGCTGGTGCCTGCGAGATCAGCGACTGACCCCACTGCTTTTCCAGCAGGGTTTCCAGTGCGGCGCCGGCACGGTACAGACGTGCGTCTTGGAAGGCCGGAGCCAGGAACTGGATGCCTACCGGCAGGTTCTCGGACAGGCCGCCAGGCACGGTGATGCCTGGGATGCCAGCGAGGTTAGCCGGGATGGTTGCCACGTCGTTGAGGTACATGGCCAGCGGGTCATTGTCGTTGGCGCCCAGCTCAAAAGCTACGGTTGGAGCGGTTGGCGAAATCAGTACGTCAGCCTGCTCAAACGCGGCGTCAAAGTCACGCTGAATCAGGGTGCGGACCTTCTGCGCTGAACCGTAGTAGGCGTCGTAGTAGCCGGCGCTCAGTGCGTAGGTACCTAGGATGATGCGGCGCTTAACCTCATCGCCAAAACCAGCGGCACGGGTGGAACCCATAACCCGCTCGATGGTCATCGGACCCTCTTGTGGAAGCACACGCTTGCCAAAACGAACACCGTCGAACTTGGCCAGGTTGGAGGATACTTCCGAAGGCATGATCAGGTAGTAGGCGCCCAGCGCGTACTTAAAGTTCGGGCAGGAAACCTCAACGATTTCTGCGCCGGCAGCCTTGAGCAGTTCCAGCGACTCGTTGAAGCGTGCCTGCACGCCTTCCTGGTAGCCCTCGCCCTGCAGTTCCTTGATGACACCAACACGCAGCCCCTTCAGGTCTCCGGTGGCGCCAGCCTCAGCGGCAGCAACCAGACCTTCAAGGTCCTTTGGCAGTGAGGTGGAATCCTTCGGATCGTGTCCGCCGATCAATTCCTGCAGGTAAGCCGAGTCCAGCACGGTACGCGATACCGGGCCGATCTGGTCCAGCGAGGAAGCCATAGCGATCGCACCGTAACGCGATACCGCGCCATAGGTTGGCTTCACGCCAACGGTGCCGGTGACAGCACCTGGCTGGCGGATGGAACCACCGGTGTCGGTACCCAGTGCCAGTGGAGCTTCAAAGAAGCCACTGCAGCAGCCGAGCCGCCGCCGGAACCGCCAGGAATGCGGTTCAGGTTCCAAGGGTTGCGAGTCACACCGTACGCGGAGTGCTCGGTGGAGGAACCCATGGCAAATTCATCGAGGTTGGTTTTGCCAAGCATTGGCAGCTTGGCAGCACGGATCTTCTCGATCACGGTTGCGTCGTACGGGCTCATCCAGCCTTCGAGCATCTTTGATGCTGCGGTGGTTGGCTGGCCCTTGGTGACGATCAGGTCCTTGATGGCGATGGGCACGCCGGCCAGTGGGTGCAGTGCTTCTGCGTCGGCGCCGCCTGCGGCACGGATGGCGTCAACTTCTGCTGCTACGGCGAGCGCCTCTTCGGCGTTCACGTGCAGGAAGGCGTTGAGCGCGCCGTCCACTTCAGCAATGCGATCCAGGTGCGCCTGTACTGCCTGCACGGAAGTGACTTCGCCAGCGCGCAGCTTGGCGGCCAACTCGGTGCCGGAAAGCTTAATCAGTTCGTTCATGAAATTATTCACCGTCCAGAATTGCTGGGACCTTAAAGCGGTCCGAATCAGAATCTGGGGCGTTGAGCAGAACTTCGTCGATGCTCAGCGTCTGCCCCACCGTGTCTTCGCGCAACACATTGGTCAGCGGGATTGGGTGGCTGGTGGCTGGGACGTCGGAGGAGGCGACTTCGCTGACGGACGCAATGGCACCGACGATAGCGTCGAGCTCACCGGTCATTTTGTCCAGCTCTGCGCCGCTCATCTCGATGTGGGCAAGGTGTGCCAGATGCACAACGTCCTCACGGCTGATGGCAGACATGTATCTCCCTTAAATGGCGGTTTGGTTTCATAGACAAGTCTATCCCTTACGCGCCGACCATCAGACCTTTATGTGCCCGGTTCGTTATGCTGTGCGCAATACCAAACCAGTGAGTTCTTGGCCCAGCGCGTTCTCCCAGTAGCCGATGACCCCATCAGCGCTGGAAGCGCCGGATACTGGCTTGCGGATGATCGCGGCCTCTTTGCCCGCAGGGTTGCCGTTGACCTTGATCCGTGGATCATCGGTGAATGACTCACTATGGTGCTGGGGTGCGGTCTTGCCAGCGAGCAATTGACGCGCTTGGGCGGCAAAGACCGGGTCGCCGGCAGCATCGTAAATGTAGCGCGGACCTAAAATGGCGTGCTCGCTGATGCCGATCAGATGCTTTTCTCCCCGGGCAAGGGTGCACCACGGTAGGTGAGCGGCAGGTGGTAAACCACGTCAGAAGTGTCCGAATGGTCCGCGTAGATACGTAGTTCTATCCCAACTTCACCTTGCGGGTCTTCTAAGCGGAAACCGCCGATGTGCTGAAGTTTTGGGGTGCCTTTACCCGTATAGAAGTTCTGCTTGGGCAGCCAAGCGGAAACCAACTCGTTTTTGGTTGGCGACATACTGGTGTTGTAGACAATTCCCATGCGCTTAGTCTGTCAATTGCATCATTGCGACACAAGTCCTGAGCAACGTTCCTTGACTGCGTCCTGCTTTACTACTTAGCTGCTGCTTCAAGCATGGACTTGACCAGCGGGCCAGCGCTTTGCGCGCCACCGTCACCATCTTCAACAAACGCCGCAACGGCCAAGTCGCCTTGGGCAACGATGGCCCAGGCGTGAGCGTTGCGCTCGCTGTCATATTCTGCGGTGCCGGACTTGCCGATGATCTTTGCCCCGCTCAAGGAGTTCAGATCCTTCAGGGTTCCGTGATCAATGACCTCGGCCATCATGTCGGAGAGTTGTTTGGCTTCATCTTCGGTGAGAGCTGAGGCTGCCTTGGCTGGGGCCTTGGGCTCAGGTGAAGTTACCAGCTTAGGCTGGACGGTGGACTTGGCCTGGACCGAGGCGACCACGGTGGCCATACCCAGTGGCGAAGCTTCCACTACGCCCTGACCAATCATGTTGGCCGCCTGAGTGGTTCCTTCTGAATCATCGGGCACCGAGCCGAGCACTGCGCCAACACCGGTTCCGTCTTCGCCGGTCAATCCTAGGGCTGCGGCAGCTTCAGAGAGCTTCTTGCCGCTGATTTTTGAACCTTCATTGATGAAGACGGTGTTGCAGGATTGAGCAATGGCTTCGGACAGTGGGATGGTTCCAAGCTCGGCTGCTGGATAGTGGTCATAGTTCTTGAATGTTTTGCCGTCCACGGTGGTGCTGGCGGTGCACTCGACCTTGGTATTTGCGGTGGCCCCGTCACGAACCATTGCCAGCGCACTGATTACCTTGAATGAGGAGCCAGGTGCGTAGGATCCCTGAAGCGCGGTGTTCAGTCCGGAGCTCACCGGGCCTGAGGAAGCAGCGAGAACACTGCCATCTGATGGGCGGATCGCAACAATACCGGAATTTGAATCCGCGTCGGCGATGAGCTTATCTGCAGCCTTTTGCAGATCCATGTCCAAGGTGGTTTCCACATTTTTGCCGGCCACCGGCTTGGTGGTGAACAGCTCCGCCTGGGCCTCGTTGGCTTTGTTGTAGCGCGAAACCTTGATGCCGTCGGTGCCCGAAAGAGTGTCATTGTAGGCCGACTGCAACCCGGAGGTACCAACCTGGTCACCGCTCTTGATCTTGCCGTCAGACTTCTTGATGATTTCTGCGGTTGCTTCGCCCACGGCGCCTAGGAGCGGTCGGGCAAATTCGCGAGTGGGAGCCAACGGAATTTCATCGTTGGTGAAGGTTGCGCCCTCAATCGCCTTGATCTCGTTGTCGCTGACCTCACGACTGGAATCATCGCGTAAGACGATCGCTGGCACCCAGGCCTTGTCGCCAGCGGCCAGCACGGTGCTCACATACTGGTCTTCGTCAATGTCTACGAGCTTGGCTAGTTTTTTAGCCGAGGCTTTCCAGTTGGCTTTCTCGGTGCGGGTCTTATCCAGACCCACACGGATTACTGGCCGGTTGGTGACGATCTTGTCGCCACCGGCGGCAGTGATGCTGCCGCGGTCCGCTACTTCCACAGTGGCTTTGAGGTAGTCCCCTGCCTGCAAGTCCGGGGCAAGCACTGCTGGGTCGAAGCGCAGCTTCCACGCGTCGGCGTCTTTATCAAATTCCCAGACGGCTTTGGTGGTGTAGCTGAAGTCTTTGTCGGTGTCATCAACGTCCCACACGGTGGTGATATCGGCCGTCGCGGTTTTGATGCCGTCCGTTTCTTCCTCGTCCTTGGCCACTGAACTCACGGTGCTGCTGTGCTTAACTTCGCCCATGGAACCAAAGGCGGTCTTTTGTTCACTGGCCGCAGCTTGTGCATCGGAGCTTGCGAACTGGACGTCGCTGAAGTCACCGGAGTTGATTGCCGAAGCTAGGGCGTCGGCGGACGGTGCTGGGTCCGGTGTTTTTGCGCTGCACGCACTGAGGGAGCCCAAGGCTAGGGCGGCAACTGACAGGGCAACAACACTACGACGAAGAGCACTCATGGAGCCATTCTATTCATGCTGACAGGCCGGTTCACAATAACCTGTCGGTCTGCCTCAGATTATTTCTTTCGAGTAGACCACCAGCTTGATATCGGTACCGGGCACCGTCCAGTCGCGCTGTGAATCGTGCACAAAACCCATAGATTCATACAGGGCTCGAGCTGTATTCCAGCTCAGCCCAGTAGTCAGGCTCACCGCGCTGATATTTGGCAGACTGCGAGCACGATCAATGCTGGCTTGAACCATGGCTCGGCCCACTCCGCTGCGCTGCGCCGAAGGGTCAACACTGAGCATGCGGATCTCCAATTCGCCAGGACGTGCAATGTCCGCGTAGTCGCTGCCTACTTGGATAAGAGTCATGGAGCCAAGGATCTGAGCATCGCGGCGGGCAACATAAATTTCGGTTTGCTCGGCACGCTCTGCGACCTTTTGTGCAAATTTCAGATACTCGTGGTCGGGACTGTCAAAGTGTCCGGCGGCAAAATAGGAGCTCGCGGTCAGCTCCCCCACCCGCTGGTAATCCTGGGGCGTGGCCAGTTCTATGAGTATTCCGCCGTGGACGCTTGTGAAAGTTTCTGCCTCATTCATGGTGCTTCAAGTGTGCCACGGTCTGCGCAGAATTAGACGAGAGAAATATTGACTCCGGGCCTTGCACAAAGGTTTGTTAATAGAGTTAACTAACCTCATGAGCTCCGAAACTGTCTTACGTCGCGACGGGACCTTTCTGTCGCACGGTGGCGCCGTCTTGCCGGCGCACGGCAGGGAGCAGAACTTGTCCCTGGTGTTACAGAACTTAATGGAGCGCGGAGCGCTAAGCCGAGCCGAGCTTTCTCGCGCCACCAAACTCACACGAGTCACCGTCTCAGAATTAGTGGCAGAACTTTTGCTCCGGGGCCATGTCATTGAAACCGGTCCTAAAGAAGGAAAACGCCCGGGCAAGCCAGCAACACTGGTGGATCTCAACCGCCCTGGGCTGCGCATTATCGGCGTGGATCTTTCCGGAATTCTCCCGTTCCGCGCCGCCATCATGGATCTTGATGGCACCCTTCTTCAAAGCTTCACCTTGGACAGCCATGAGCAAGGAGCCACCGGCGAGACTGCAACTGCCCAGCTGTTAGAACTCGTGAATCAGGCCCTGGCTCAGTGCACGGAGCCAGTAGTAGGAATTGGCATTGGCACACCCGGCATCGTGACCGAGCAGGGTGTGGTCCGATTAGCCGAAAAGTTTGACTGGGTCGACTACGACCTACGCAACAAAATCCAGCAAGCTACGAACACGAGAACCCATGTTCTTAATGACGCTGACTGCGCCACCCTTGCTGAGCACACCTTCGGGCACGGCAGCGAACATATGCTACTGCTTCGCCTTGGACGAGGTGTGGGTTGCGGCGTGATCACCCACAACACCTTGGTGCGCGGTTCGAAATTTGCCGCCGGCGAACTCGGCCACGTTAAACAAGATCCTACAGCGAACAAGCCCTGTAGCTGCGGTGAGACAGGTTGTTTGGAAGCCTACGCGTCAGTGCCCGCCATCCTGCAAGCAATAGCTTCTGGGCAGTCTGCCGAAGAAGTCGGGCAACAAGCGAGCGTTGCTCTAGCCAACGCGTTGGCGCCACTGATCTCGGTGCTCGATATCCGCAATGTCATTTTCACCGGACCGCCAGAAGTAGTTAATCCGCAGATGGCTCAATGGTTGTTAGACGCCCTTGCCGAACGTTCACGGACCGCGCGTGGCGAAGATTTCCAACTGAACATCAGTGATGACCCCGAGCACCTGGTGTTACGCGGTACAGCAGTGAACGTACTATTCCACGAACTAGGCATTTCATAACCAACAACAGAACGGAGAGTACACATCATGCGCGTGCTCGTAGGTGAATCAGCACAAGAGGTAGCAAAGATCGCTGCCAGCAGTGTCCTTGAGGGTCTGGCCAACCATGGCGCTGGACGGAAACCGGTCCTTGGCTTGGCCACCGGCTCCTCTCCCCTAGGTCTGTACCAGCAGCTAGCTGCTGCAGTTAAAGATGGCCGCGCTGACTTTTCGCAGGCTCAAGGTTTTGCACTCGATGAGTACATCGGCATTCCCGATACACATCAGCAGTCGTACCGACAGACGCTGATCAATGAAGTCTGCAATGTGATTGGCTTGCCAGCCCAGTCACTACACACCCCTGTGGGCCTCGGCGAATCATTGGAAGCTATTGAATCCGACGCATCAAACTACGACGAGTCGATTGCCGCCGCTGGAGGCGTCCAGGTGCAAATTCTTGGCATTGGTTCCAACGGGCATCTGGGGTTCAACGAACCCGGATCCGCACTACGTAGTCGCACCAGAGTTAAGCGACTGGCAGCCAAGACCCGTCACGACAACGCTCGGTTCTTTGACGGAATCGACGGTGTACCCACCCATTGCGTCACCCAAGGTCTAGGCACAATCCTCGAAGCCGGACGGTTGGTTCTTGTAGCCACCGGGGCTGGCAAGGCCGAAGCCATCGCCGCTGCCGTCGAAGGACCACTGACAGCTTCCTGCCCCGGATCGGTTCTGCAGCTACACCCCGACGCGGTAGTTGTACTAGATGAAGAAGCTGCAGCTGGACTAAAACTTCGCGAATACTATGCTGATGCCGCTGCTGGACTCTCCGATATACAGTTACGCCTGCAATAGAACGGGCCCTGATGTGCCCTAATGTGGCAGACTGACAGGCATGGCCGTGTATTTTGAATGTTTCACCAAAACGGAGATGACCCGCGAAGAGCTCTTCGAAAAATCGTTGAACATCGATGCTCACTCTGGTTCCATGGCCGAATCCGGGGAGCGGGCAGTTGATGGTGTAGTTACCGGACAGATCGCACTGGGTGAGCAGGTCACCTGGCAGGCAAAGCATTTTGGTCTGCCAGTTCGAATGACCTCAGAAATCCTTGAACTGGATGCCCCAAGAACATTCACCGATCAGCAGGTGTGCGGACCATTCAAAAAGTTCCATCATGTCCACGAATTTTTTGAGAGTACAACGGGCACCCTCATGGTGGATCAGATCCATTTTGAAGCCCCGTTGGGCCCGCTTGGTTGGCTGGCCGAACGGCTGGTGCTCAGCTGGTATCTGCCGAGACTGATCCGCATGCGCAATGCGTATCTGATCAATTCCGAACACTAGAATTTCAGGTGTGCCCTTGATCAGCACTTCCCTACACCAGCAAGGCTTTTAGACTTTGACGCAGATCGCTTCGCCATCCAGCGCATTGGTACGCAAGATCGCTTTGATCGTTTCCCACGTACTTTCACCGATTATTTTGGCGACATTGTTGCTGTTGCTCACGCCGCTGCGTGATGCCTCGATTGCCTGGAGCGAAGCCGTTCTTGCCGCAGTATTTACCACGATCATTCCGTGGCTAATCCTGGCGCTAGCCAAGCGGCGCGGCGCAGTTACCGACATGCATGTCACCGTACGTCATCAGCGTCATCTGATTTACGCGATGACTGCCACAATGATCATTATCGGTCTGATCATCTTGTGGCTGGTCAATGCCAGTGCCGGAATTTTCCGCGAAGTGTTCTGCATCTTGCTCGGCTTGTTTACCGTTGCGATCATCAATATTTGGTGGAAGGTTTCGGTCCATCTGGCAGTGGGCACCTACGTCATCTTGCAGTTGGCCAGCCAGAGAGCGGACCTACTACCTGCGGTCTTGCTCTTTATCGCGGTGCTCTCGTGGTCCCGGCTTCGAAGCTTCCAGCACACCGCCACACAGGTGTGCGGCGGTGTAGCCGTCGGCATCCTCATCCACTATGCCCATGAGGTCATGGCGCTGTTCGTGAACTAGCTGCGAATTACTAGCTTGTTGGCTCAGTGAGCTTAGCTGGATCCACCAGTCCGGCGTACTGCCAGCCCGGATAGGTTGCAGGCCTACCCACAGCGCATCCAGCTTCTTCAGCAATCAGTGCGCCAGCAGCCCAGTCATACTCTTGGGTGCCGTATTCGGCGTAGGCGTCCAAGGACCCCTGAGCGACGAGGCATAGGTCAAGGGCGGCAGAACCAATGCGCCGAACGTTGACGTAATCGGCAAGCATTTCTTCCAAGACGCGAGCTTGGAATTGACGACGCTGCGCGTCATAACCAAAACCGGTGCCCAGAATCTTGGCCGGTGAATCTACCGGGCCAGTGAGCTTGGTCAGCTTGCCGGTGCGCAAGTCCTGCTTCCAGGCGCCCAATCCCTTGCCCGCGAAGTACTCCACTTGCAATGCCGGGGCGACAATCGCCGCGGCGACCCACGTTTCGGTTCCGTCTTCTTCGAGCTGGCAGGCACCCACTGATGAACAGTAGTAAGCAATGTTGCGTACGAAGTTGATGGTTCCGTCCAACGGGTCAATGCTCCAACGCACGCCGCTGGGATTCAGTGGTTTAGCGCTCGGGTACTCTTCGCCGGTGAGCTCATCGCTAGGTCGCGAGGTGGTGATGGTGGCTCGAATTGCTTCCTCCGAGGCCCGATCAAAATCGGTCACCCAGTCCCCAACGGCAGACTTATCACTGATGTTAAATTGGGATTCGTCACGGCCAGCTAGTACTTCAGCACCGGCTGCTGCGGCCCGTCGGGCCACCAGCACCAGTGGATCGTGAGTAATTGCTTTGTCCATCGTTAGCCTTCCGTAGGTGCGGCGAGGGCTACCTCGCGCGCTGCATCTGGTCCTTGGTCAAGGAGCACAACAAATCCGGCTTCATCCAGCACTGGCACACCCAGAGACTGCGCCTTATCTAGCTTGGACCCGGCAGCTTCGCCGGCAACTAAGAAATCGGTCTTCTTCGAGACGCTACCGGTCGCTTTACCACCACGCACGATGATGGCTTCCTTCGCGGTATCGCGCGAGAAATTCTCCAAAGTTCCGGTCACCACGATGGCCAGAGACTCAAGATTTTTAGTGATGTTTGCGTCCTGCTCGTCTTTCATCTTCACCCCGGCTGCTTGCCAGGAGGAGACGATGTCTCGATGCCAGTCGACTTTAAACCAGTCCACTAAGGCTTCGGCGATAATCGAGCCGACAGAGTCAATGTCGCTGAGTTCAGCTTCAGCATTACCTGAATCCAAGACTTCTAGCAGCGCGTCCATCGATCCGTATCGAGTGGCAATTGCACGCGAAGCATTGGGTCCGACGTGCCGGATGGACAAGGCCACCAGTACGCGCCAGAGCGGATTTTCTTTGGCTTTCTCCAGCTCATCAAGCAGTTTCATGGTGCTGCGGGTGGGTGCCGAAGGCTTCTTGGCGGTGGCTTTGGAGTAGAAGTACGGGACCAGTTCAAACTTTCCGGTGCCTTCGCCCTTCACTCGCTTTTCGCGCCAGACCATTACCTCGCCGAGCTCTTCGAGCTTGTCTTTGAGATTGAATAGCTGCGCTTCATTGTGCAACGGACCCGGACCAGCAGGCAGGATTACCCCGCCTTGGGTAGCAGGGTCTTCGCCCGGACCGCTGGTCAAAGCGGCCGCAGCTTCGTAGCCCAAGGCTTCAATATCTAGTGCACTGCGACCCGAAAGGTAGGCAACACGCTCAGTGAGCTGTGCAGGGCAAGATTCTGCATTGAGGCAGCGGATGTCCACGTCGCCTTCCTTGGCTGGCGCCAAAGGTTCACCGCACGATGGACAGTGAGTGGGCATCACAAAATCGCGTAGTTCAGTATTGCCTTCACGTAGCGGCAAGACCGGGCCAACGATTTCTGGGATGACATCTCCAGCTTTGCGTAGGATCACCGTGTCGCCGATTTTCACGTTCTTGGCAATGACCACTTCTTGGTTATGCAAAGTTGCACGGGCCACGGTTGAACCGGCCACAAGTACTGGCTCCATGACACCAAAAGGAGTAACACGTCCGGTGCGTCCAACCTGAACCTGGATGTCCAACAGTTTGGTGTGCACTTCTTCTGGTGGGTATTTGTAGGCTACGGCCCAGCGTGGCACACGAGAGGTGTAACCGAGCTGTTCTTGGGTGGCCAGGTCATTAACCTTGATGACAATGCCGTCAATGTCATGAATCAGGTCATGACGTTTTTCCCCATGTTCGGCAATGTAGTCTCTAGCCTCAGCTCGGCTATCAACTACCCGGCCATACGGTGAAACGGGAAGGCCCCAGCCACGCATGAGCTCATAGGCTTGGGACTGCTCGGTCATGTCGAAGTCGCGGCTGCGTCCTAGCCCGTGGACAAACATTCTCAGCGGGCGCTTTGCCGTTTGTTCTGGGTCCTTTTGGCGTAGGCTTCCGGCCGCTGCGTTGCGGGGGTTAGCCAATGGCGCTTTGCCCTGGGCAATCAACATTTCGTTATAAGCGTTGAAGTCATCGGTGGCAATGAATACCTCACCACGTACTTCAAATTCTGCGGGCCACCCTGAACCGGTCAATTCTTGGGGAATATCGCTGATGGTCAAGGCATTGTGAGTGACATCTTCACCGGTGGTGCCATCACCACGGGTGGCTGCGCGGACCAACTTACCGTCTCGGTAGGTCAGGTTCAGTGCCAGTCCGTCGATCTTGACTTCGCACAACCATTTAATTGGGCTTTGTGGGTGCAGGCGTTCGGCGTTGAGCTGGGCTCGTTCAAGCCATGCTTCGAGTTCGTCGAGCGAAAAAACGTCTTCCAGCGAGTACATGCGGCTGGCGTGAGTGACCGAGGCGAAGGCGGCAGAAACTTCGCCACCAACTTCTTGGGTGGGTGAATCCTGTCCGGCCAAGATCGGGTATTTCGCCTCGAGTAGCTGCAGCTCATGGAACTGCGCGTCGTACTCAACGTCGGAAATCAGCGGGGCATCATTTTGGTAGTACGCATCGCGGTGCCCGCGAATCTGTTCAACCAACTGTTCGTAGCGGGTCTTTTCAGCTTCCGGCGGAGCATTGGTGGTCTCAACTGGGGTTACGGAATTTTCACTCACATATCCAATTGTGCCCCACTCAATGCCAGAAGCGCAGACTTGACCTGTTAGTTTTCGGCCGCCAACACATCAATGACGATGACTGCGATATTGTCTCGTCCACCAGCTTCAAGCGCTGCCCCGGTCAAGACCTTGGCTGCTTCAGCACGGTCCTTGAAGTTCACCAGAATGGTCTGCAAGATGTCTTCGGTCAGTTCGCCGGAAAGTCCATCACTGCACAACAAATAGCGATCCCCGATGCGCGGTTGCAACACGGTGACATCCGGCTGGCTTTCCGCTCCGGCGCCCAGGGCGCGAGTGATGAGGTTGCGATGCGGGTGGTTGCGCGCTTCAAGTTCGGTGATCTGCCCAGCATCAACCATCTCTTGGACGGCCGAGTGGTCACGGGTGAGCTGCTGCAATGCTCCGTCGCGCAACCGGTAGCCACGCGAGTCCCCCACGTTGACCAGCAAGAGGTTTGGGATGTCTTCGCTGAGTACCGTCAATGGTGCGGTGCTCGGGGTCGAATTGGTGCGGTGGTTTTTTAGTAGCTCCGGAGTAATCTTTGAAATCACGTCGGTATTGATGTTCATGGAAAAACTTGAAGTCCATGGTGGCACGGCCGCAACCGGTGCGGTGACATTATCTCGGCCCTGGTCTGGGGCCTTAATCTGAACCAGCGCGCAGAGCGTGGTTCCGCCGCGAGCTTCCAGAGCTTCACGGATTCGGTCATCGGCCAGTTGCACCTGACGCTGCACCTCGGCCACGGTGGGAAGTTTGCGTACCGATGTCTTATTGGCGAAGGTGCAAATTTCTTGCATGGTTTCCACCGCAAGCTGGCTAGCAACTTCCCCGGCTTCGTGCCCACCCATGCCGTCAGCTACCGCATATACGATGTCATGCAGCAGGATCCGGTCCTGGTTTTCGGCACGTTTGCGGCCCACATCGGTCAGCCCGGCAGCAGCAAGCGTAAATGGAACTGCATTTGGTTCGGCGTTCATCAGTCAATCACCAGTCCGGCTCCTCGCCAGGCGAGAGTTCATAAGGTTGAATGTCACCGAAGCCACGCACCGCGGTAATTTCTTGGGCAGTGAGCACAAAGCGAGCGTCGTTGCGCAAAGTATTGGCGGTGATCGCGTCGGTGAGTACCGCTCCTGGCTCAGCTAGAGAGGTTAGTCGCGCGGCCATGTTGACGGTGGGACCGTAAATATCGCCAAGTCGCGAAAGCACACGACCCCAGACGACCGCTCCACGCGTTTGTGGGAACAGTTCGTCCTTGGCTAGTTCGCGAGACAGCGAGAGCGCGATAAGGGCGCCTGCCTGCGGAGTTTCGGCCACATAGAGCACTTCATCACCGATGGTCTTGACCAAACGTCCACCACCCACAGAGATAACCTCCGCACATTTGGCTTCAAAGCGTTGGACCAACTGTGCCAGCGTGCGTTCGTTCATCCGTCGCGACAGGGAGGTATAGGAAACCAAGTCAGCAAAACCGACGGCACGAGCAAGCGGCAACGGGGTGCCTCCGTCAGCGTCGGTGGTGTCTTGTTTGTAAGCAGCCACACCGGTTTCCACACGCAAGGCCATGCGGTGCACCGCAGAGTTCAGCTGGCGGCGCCACGAATAAAGCAGTAAGTCTTCAATGGCAGGGATGATGTCTGGAAGCATGCCAAAGAGCTGACGGCGGGCTTGGCGGTCAGACATATTTTGGTTTGCGATCATGTCTTCCACCAAGGCTTCGATCTGCCACACCACCATGCGGTCGGTCATCTGCCCCACCGAACGCATCAGCGAAATGGCGGTCTCTTCGGTGAGTTTTCCTTCGCGCACCATGTCCACCATGGTGCCCAGTGCAGCTTTGTCCGCTTTGGTGAAGAAGACTTCATCATCACTGAGTTCAGGGAATCCGATGGCGCGCCAGAGTTTGCGCGCCGAGTGCAACGAAATTCCGGCTTCAGCAGCTACTTCGCGGCGGCGGAATTCGCGTTGGCCACCAATAAGACGGTTCTCCAGGGAGGCGACGTTGTCGCGCACCGCATCTGGGGTGTGGGCCGGAATGCGCAGCGGGCCTTCCATGGCTTGGGCCAGCTCCAGAATCGGATCTGACTCGCCCGGGGCTTCAACGACAGGGTGTTGACGGGCTTCGCGGGCGGCCTGTGCGGCGGACTGCGGAGAATCCGGCCGGGGTGGATTGGTGTGCTCGGTGCTCATGCCCCCATGCCTTCACTCTTCGTCGTTTCGGTGTGCGCCGCACCTGGATTGTTTCGTAGGTTGGTCATCGTTTCCACGGCCAATGAGCGGAAGTACCCAACGGCCGGTACGTGGGAAATGCGAACATATCCTTGATTCATCACGATGTCCAAGGTGCCCGCTCGTGTCATCGCGTTATTGGACTTCGCGTAGGCAACAAGATCACGAACCGTAAATAATCCTACAGATTGCAGTTTGCCTTGGCTGTAGGTGGAGCGGAACATGATCCGTTCGGTGGTTAGCACCACCAAGCTACGCGTCCAGCGAATCCACGGAAGCAGTACCCAGATGAGCACCAGTGCCGCCCACAGCACTACGCTCACGATCATCCAGACGTTGGCATTGTTAGCCAACCAATCCGAGAGGTCCTCACGTGAGAGGTAGCCTAAGGCAAAAGTGCACAGTGCGGTGAGGATGAGGAAGGCGGTGATCGGCTGTCGCAATACCCGGGAGTGCTCGCGAGTTTTGATGACCACTCGCTCCCGTTCATGTAGCGGCAACTTCATCGTATGGGTCCTCGCCCCTCCCCTTCAGACATAGTGCTTCGGTCAGTACCTTCAATAATAGTCCCGGTACTAGGCCCAACACCTATTAGGCATACTTTCCGTCGGCGCGCCGCACATGGTGCACGTCCCCGGCCAGTACTTCTCGGCGCTTGCCTGCTGCGTCTTCTAAAATCAGTGCGCCATCTGTGCCAAGCTGCACCGCTGTGGCTTCAATCGTGGAACCGTCCGGGAATTCTACGCGTACTAGATGCCCCAAGGTTGCCAGTTTGGCGCTGACCATTTGGTGAAGTGACTGACCATCAAATCCAGGCAATGGCACGTGGACGGATCCAGCAACTTGACGGAAGCTGCGATCCAACCCGACCAGTTCCTTGAGGTACTCAGCCAATAGCCCGGTGCGGTCGATCGAACCAGAGCTAGCTAGGCGTAGCGAGGTTGCTGTGGGTACCGGCAATTCTTCTCGGTCTTGATCCACGTTCATCCCGGTACCGATGACTACGCCGTAACCGTTGGCCACCGGAACCAGTTGAGCAAGGATGCCGCAGATTTTGAATTCTCCAGCAAGCAAGTCATTGGGCCACTTGATACTTACCGGAACTTCAGCGACCCGTTCAGCGGCTCGACTCCACGCCAAGGCTGCGATCATTGTGTACCAAGACAAGGCCTCGGTCGACACATTGGCACCGGGAATCACAAGCACACTGACGGTGATTGATGAGCCTAACGGGGTTACCCAGCTACGACCCAGTCGACCTTTTCCTGCTTGCTGATGTTCGGTGAAGTAAACGCTGAGGTGCCCGGCTTGGCCGGCAGATGCCAGGGTCGCTAGCTCCGTGTTGGTGGAACCAGAGACCGCCTTGAGCTGCACAAGCCCTAGCTGCAACTGATCGGTGAGCTTAGTTAGACGACTCGGATCAATAGCAGCGCGGGCGGTGTCAGAGGAATTATCCATAGCTAAACCCTAAGACACCGCCAACTGAGTCAACGCGAGTTTAGAGGAAGATGTCTTCCACCAATGGCACCTCGGGCTTTAGTGAATACTGCTCCAAATCGGTAACGCCGGCAGATTTCAGCACCTGGCCATCGGTGAAGAAGTTTCCACTCAATGTTTGCGGGTTGCTGCTCAAGATGGCCATCGCGGCATCGGCGACAATTTGTGCGTCGCGCGCCCCCTGGATCATCTTTTGCCCACCAGGCAGGTTACGAATGGCCGCGGTATCAATCAGGGTTTCAGGCCATAGTGAGTTCACACCCACGCCTTCGCCCTTCAGTTCCTCGGCCAGACCTAGGGTGGTGAGCGACATGCCGTATTTGGCCATGGTGTAGGCCAGGTGTTCTCCGGCCCACCGCGGGTCAAGGTTCAGCGGTGGAGAGAGTGTGAGGATATGTGCGTGCTTTGAGGCACGCAGGTATGGAAGCGCGGTTTTGGATAGCAAGAAGGTTCCACGGACGTTGATGTCCTGCATCAGGTCGTAGCGTTTCATATCTACCTGGTCAGTTTTGGCGAGGTTGATGGCTGACGCGTTATTCACCACGATGTCGATTCCACCAAATGTTGCCACGGCTTCATCAACTGCTCGTTGTACGTCGGCGTCGATACGAACATCGCCAACCACTGCTAGACCTTTACCGCCGGCCTGATTAATTTCTTGTACTGCGGTGTGGATGGTGCCTTCGAGGCTGGGGTGTGGATCCGAGGTTTTAGACAGCAACACCACGTTGGCACCGAGTGCACCGGCGGCTTTTGCTATGGCTAATCCGATACCGCGGCTTCCGCCGCTCATCAAGATTGTGCGATTCTTGAGGCTCTGCGCATCAGGGGCGATCTGAGTTCGAGGTTCATTAGTCATGTGATCTAGGTTACGCGAAGATTCTCCGCTAAGCTACTGGGCAGTAACTTATTCTGGCGTGCCACGCACTGGATATCTATCCAATTTGTAAGATTCCTACAATCAGAACTCGCGTTTCCCCAGTTAGACTGGCTTAGATGACATTTTTCTTGTGTCATTCCTACACATTGAAGACAACTCGAGGGAGTCGAAGGCATGACGCAGGGCAGAACCGAGGCAGACGAAGCGATCGACCTGTCCACCACCGCCGGCAAACTCGCTGAATTCCGCCGCCGCCAGAAACTCTCCGAGGCACCTAGCGGCCAGGCAGCTATCGAAAAGCAGCATTCCCGTGGCAAGAATACCGCCCGCGAACGCATCGAGATGCTCATGGACGAGGACTCTTTTGTCGAATTTGATGCTCTAGCCGTTCACCGTTCCACCGCCTTCGGAATGGAAAAGAAGAAGCCCCTAGGCGACGGCCTGGTTTCTGGCTACGGCACGGTTGACGGTCGTTTGGTTGCCGTCTACTCCCAAGACTTCAGCGTTTACGGCGGATCGCTCTCGCAGGTCAACGGTGAGAAGATCGTCAAGGTTCAGGAATTTGCGCTGCGCAACGGTTGCCCAGTTGTGGGCATCCTCGACGGTGGTGGCGCTCGTATTCAGGAGGGCGTTGCCTCGTTGGCGATGTTCGCTGATATCTTCCGCAATAACGTTCACGCCTCCGGCGTAGTACCTCAGATCTCCTTGATCATGGGCCCTTCAGCTGGCGGTGCGGCCTACTCCCTGCCTTGACTGATTACGTGATCATGGTCGACAAGACCAGCCACATGTTCATCACCGGTCCAGACGTGATCAAGACCGTCACCGGTGAAGAGATCGACATGGAAACTCTCGGTGGCGCGCGTCAGCACAACGCCAACACCGGTACCGCTACCTACTTGGCTAGCGATGAAGAAGACGCTGTGGAATTCTGCAAGGAACTGCTGGACTTCCTACCTTCCTCAAACCTTGCCGATGCACTGATCGCAGAATTCGATGAAGATCTGGAAATCTCCGAGGAAGATCTCGGACTTGATACCTTGATCCCAGACTCCGCAAACCAGCCTTATGACATGCGTAAGATCATCGAGTCCATCGTGGATGACGCACACTTCTTTGAGATGCAGTCACTCTACGCACCAAACGTGATGATCGGTTACGCCCGCATTGAAGGTCGCACCGTAGGCATTGTGGCTAACCAGCCAATGCAGTTTGCCGGCACCTTGGATATTGCGGCCTCCGAAAAGGCCGCCCGCTTTGTACGCAACTGCGACGCCTTCAATATCCCAATCCTCACCTTCGTGGATGTGCCAGGCTTCCTCCCGGGCAAGGATCAAGAATTCCAGGGCATCATTCGCCGCGGCGCCAAGTTGCTTTACGCTTACGCCGAAGCCACGGTGCCAAAGCTGACCGTCATTACCCGCAAAGCCTACGGCGGAGCGTACATCGTGATGGGCTCCAAGAAGCTCGGAGCTGACCTCAACTTGGCTTGGCCAACCGCGCAGATTGGCGTCATGGGTGCCCAGGGTGCGGTAAACATCCTTTACCGTCGCGATTTGGCAGCGGTAGAAGCTGAAGGCGGCGACGTCGAAGCTCGTCGCAAGGCCATCATTGATGACTACGAGGCTGAGTTGCTCAACCCGTACCAGGCTGCCGAACTCGGTTACGTTGACGCTGTTATCGCGCCAAGTGATACTCGTGTGCAGCTGGTTCGAGGACTGCGAGCGCTCCGCGAGAAGCATGCAGTCTTGCCTCCAAAGAAGCACGGCAACATCCCGCTGTAAGCGTCACCGGTCAAACATTCGAGCACTACCAAGGAGCAAGCCAATGGAACAGGACGCCGCGAATACTGCAGTTCCGCAGATCCGTGTGACCAAGGGCAATCCCACCGCAGAAGAATTAGCAGCGGTCACTGCACTGCTGTGCGCGCTAGGGAATGCTCCTGCTCAGCAGAGTGAGACGGCAGCTCCTGAGAAAAAGCGGGTAACGCGGATGCGCAAGCGTCGTGCGCTGACTCCTCGTTTGGGTTGGACCATCGGGCGCCGGTAATTTCTGGCAGCACGCACTAAACATCACTCAAGGCTTGATGCTCTGTTACTCAGAGCATCAAGCCTTGAGTTTTTGCGTCTCGAGGACATTGAAGTCATGTTCGCAGTCTTCGTTGCCCAGATGAAATCAATGATTTTAGTCAAAAAGCAGATGTAAAACTCTTCAACAAATCTTTCATATCAACTAGTGTTAGCGTCATGACATCATCCTCCTCGCACCGCGAGCCTTCAGCAATCGACAAGATTGCTGAAGACTTCTTCACCCAGAGCCTTGAGCTCACCCCTGAATGGGGCGTTTCACTAGGTATAGCCGGTCACGAGTCCGACTATGGTGACTACTCCCCCTTGGGCACCACTGGGCAAATTCGACTTTTACGTGACACTTTAAGTGCACTGGCTAATTCAACTGCCGCTGATGCCATCGACGAGGTCACCCTCGACGCGATGACCGAGCGGTTGAGTTTGGAATTAGAAATCTTGTTCTCCGGGCGCACGGAACTGAACAATATCGCCAGCCCCGCACAAGAGATCCGCTCCATCTTTGACTTGATGCCTCAAGAAACAGCTGAGGATTTTGCTTTCATCGCTCAGCGTTTGGAAAATCTTCCGGCTGCAATTGACGGTTACATTGCTTCACTGCGGGACTCGGCATCCAACTCGCTGGTTCCTGCCAAGCGGCAGGTTCGTATCGTCAACACCCAGTGCATCGATTACGCCAAGGATGGCGGCTTCTTTGATCAGCTAGCCGCCTCAGGAAAAAAGTTGACGCTGGTCTTGAGGAACGTCTGGCAAATGGTGCCAGCCTTGCCAAGGACGCCTATCGCCGGTTGGCAGAATACCTAGAGAGCGAATTACTTGCTCAGGCCCCTGAACAAGATGCGGTGGGTCGTGAATACTACTCGCTGATGTCGCGTCGTTTCCTTGGGGCCACTGTTGACTTGGATGAGACCTACGCATGGGGCGTGGCCGAACTCGACGCCATCATCGCCGAGCAGCAGCGTGTGGCGCAGCAGATCAAGCCAGGTTCCACCATTGAAGAAGCCAAGCGCGTACTCAATGAGGATCCAGCTCGAAAGCTCAGTGGTACCGACGCACTGCGTGAATGGATGCAGGGCAAAGCGGACCAGGCTATTGCGGACTTGTCGAAAGAGCACTTTGACATTCCGGCTCCCATGGACCGTATTGAGTGCATGATTGCGCCTACTGAAGATGGCGGCGTGTACTACACCGGACCGTCTGAAGACTTCAGCCGTCCCGGTCGCATGTGGTGGTCGGTGCCGCCAGGCGAAGACCAGTTCACCACGTGGGCCGAGCTAACCACCGTGTACCACGAAGGTGTCCCCGGACATCACCTGCAAATCGGAACAGCACAAATGCAGGCAGCCACACTTAATAGCTGGCGCCGGTTGATGTGCTGGGTATCTGGCCAAGGTGAAGGTTGGGCTCTTTACTCAGAGCGCCTGATGCATCAATTGGGTTACCTCGACGATCCGGGCGATTACATGGGCATGCTTGATGCGCAACGTTTGCGCGCAGCTCGCGTTGTTTTTGATATCGGAGTTCACCTTGGCTTGCCGGTGCCAGCACAGTGGGGCCAAGGCATCTGGAACGCAGAGAACGGCTACGAATTCTTGAAGAAGAATCTGGATCTGTCTCAAGGCCAACTCGACTTTGAATACAACCGCTATCTCGGATGGCCCGGGCAAGCACCGTCATACAAGATCGGCCAGCGTCTATGGGAACAGATCCGAGATGAATATGCCGCTACCGAGGGTGATTCCTTCTCTCTCAAGGCCTTCCACACCTCAGCTCTACAGCTGGGCTCAGTCGGTCTGGACACCTTGAAGCGCGCGCTACTTAAGTAAGTATTGCCAAAAAGCCAGGGCTCCGAATGATTATTCGGAGCCCAGCTTTTATGGCTGATAGCTGGATATCTGAATCAGATTTCCGCAAGTATCATCGAAAGTTGCGACAAAGACAGTGCCTGCGTCCGTTGGGCCTTGCGTGAAGTGCACACCCAAGTCGCTCAAGCGCTCATATTCGGCTTGAACATCATCGACGGCAAACGAGGTGATGGGGACACCATCAGCTTTGAGCGCTTCTCGATATGGTCCAACAGCCCTGTGGGCCGCAGGCTCCAGCAGAAGCTCGGGCCCATTTTCCTGATCAGGTGCGACTAGGGTCAGCCAACTGTAGGGGCCGACTGGCACATCATGCTTAACCTTAAAACCCAAAATGTTTGTGTAGAACTCTTTGGCTTTTTCTTGATCATCAACAAAGACGCTAGTGATGTATACGCGCATTCCCTTAGTCCTTAGCTTTGCTCCATATATCAGTGACTCTCAGCTTTCCATGCTGTGAGCATTTCTCAAGGCCTGAGCGCAGGCCTGACGTATGCCACACACTGACTGACTAATCCAACTCACACCTAAGCGCTGAGGTGCCCGCGGCCTCAAACACGCAGAAATTGTCGGTGAGAGAGTCGAGGGAATATTGGCGAAAATTCCCTTATTTCAGCGCTTGGAGACCGCGAAAAGTATGTCAATACCCACAATGAGCACTTATTTGTAACACCTCGTACTATTGAGTGCGGCGGAGATTAGCGATCACCCTAGCCTTAAAGACATGTCTAACTCCGCGCCATCATCCAAACTCCCTAAATGGATGACCAGCTTCGGGCCGCAAATCATTGCAGCACTGATTGTCGGTCTCGTTCTGGGTCTTATTGCAAAGTACACCGGTAGCACCGCCGAGGAACCAAACGGGCTAGGTCGATTCCTTTCGATCATTGGCTCAAGCTACGTTTCTTTGCTTCGCACCGCAGTAATCCCCCTGATCTTCTTCGCAGTAGTGGCGTCTATCGCCAACCTTTCCAAGGTCACCAACGCCGCACGTTTGGCATGGCAGACCCTACTGTGGTTCGCAATTACCGCACTGGTCTCTGTAACCATCGGCATGCTCCTGGGCGTAGTATTCCAGCCAGGCGCCAACACCGGCCAGAGCGCACCAGCAGACTACGAAGGCAAAACCGGCGATTGGCTCGGCTTCCTTACCGGTCTAGTGCCATCGAACTTCCTCGGCTTGGGAGCGAGCACCACTATTGCAGATGGTGCAGCCACCACCTCGGTCAGCTTCAACGTGCTGCAGATTCTCGTTGTTGCCATCGCCGTGGGTGTTGCCGCACTCAAGGTTGGCAAAGCTGCCGAACCATTCCTGACTTTCTCCGCTTCGGCACTGGCTATCATCCAGAAGGTTTTATGGTGGATCATCCGCGTTGCCCCGATTGGCACCGTCGGCTTGATCGGTAACGCCGTCGCTACCTACGGCTGGGACACCATTGGTGCCCTGGGTAAGTTCACCGTAGCTATCTATGTTGGCCTCGCCCTAGTGCTCTTTGCGTTCTACCCAATTTTGGTTCGTAGCCATGGCCTATCCGTCAAGCAGTACTTCTCTGGTGTGTGGCCAGCCGTGCAGTTAGGCTTTGTCTCCCGCTCGTCAATCGGCACCTTGCCTTTGACCCAGCGTGTCACCGAACGAAACCTCGGTGTACCTTCGGGCTACGCATCCTTCGCAGTGCCACTGGGTGCAACCACCAAGATGGATGGTTGCGCTTCGATTTACCCAGCTGTGGCATCGGTATTTGTCGCCCAGTTCTTCAATATTGATCTGAGCTTCACGGACTACATCTTGATTGCCATTGTTTCGGTGCTGGGCTCAGCTGCTACCGCTGGTACTACCGGCGCTGTGGTCATGTTGACCCTGACCCTGTCGACTTTGGGATTGCCACTTGCCGGTGTGGGCCTGCTTATGGCCGTAGACCCAATCATTGACATGGGCCGTACCGCGCTGAACGTTGCTGGCCAAGCCTTGGTCCCAACGATTGTGGCTAAACGTGAGGGCATCTTGGATCTTGAGATGTACAACGCTGCGCGTAACGGCAACCCATTTGCTGAGGATTCCTTTTCGGATAACAACACAAACGCAGAGCCAGTAGCTGCCAAATAGCTTCTGAGTACTAGCGCGAAGGCGTCCGAGCAATTGAGCTCGGACGCCATTGTCGTTAATCACCTATCTCTTTAAACCAAAAGAAGTTGCACAGCGTGCAAGTTTGCACGTAGTGTAATTATGTGACTACCCTGAGCGCCGGCACTCGCCGAGAACAAAACAAACGTGCCACTAAACAGGCCATCGTGGATGCTGTTGCGCAGCTTCTCCATCAAGGATCCTCAACTGCACCGACCGCGAACGACATCGCCGACGCTGCTGGGATTTCCAGGCGCACGCTGTTCAACTACTTCCCAACAGTGGACGCCGTCTATTCCTATCCCCTGCATCAGCTACTAGATGTCACGGTGGAAACCATGAGTGAGCCGACCGAGACTTTCACCCTGCTTGACTCGATTATGCAGGCTCTAAAATCTGACAAGGTTGCTCAGCTTCTGGGTCAGGTGGCCTACTTTGGCGCTTTTGTCATAGCCGATGAAGACAGCCGTTGCCTGCCGGCCAATGTCAGCGAATGGCAAAAGGCAACCAATGATCTCTTTGCAAAAGTCATCGCCCGCTACCCGCAAGCAGACAGTTTTTCACTGCGTGTTCTCACCCATTCAGTTTTGGGCGCTGGCCAAGCCGCCTTTGATGAATGGATGGAACACGTCCCGTCCAATGTGAACGCAAGCATGGACATCACTCCTGAGCTCATTGCTAAGTTCCACGCATTGGTAACCAAGGCAATGAACACACTGGATCAAGGATTCGCACCACCTGCGATGAACAGCATCAGCACTTCGAAGGACATCTAAGCTCATGGCATCATTCCTCTACCGCCTGGCACGGTGGGCACATCTGCACCGTTTCCGGGTCATTTCCATGTGGTTAGCAACGTTCATTTTCATCGGAATCTGCGCCAGTCTGTTCATGGGACAGCTCTCCAACACGTTCACCTTGCCCGGCACTGAAACCCAGCGAACCCTGGACCGGATGAAGGAAGAACTTCCTGATCTGGCCGGCGGCTCTGGCTCGATCGTCTTCCGCGAAAGCACCGGCAAACAGCTAAGCCCCTCTCAGCAGAAATCCATTGGCGAGTCCTTGGAGCAGCTTTCACTGCACCCACAGGTTGCTGACGCGATGAGCCCTTTTGAGCTTCAAAAGAAGCTTGATGATGCCCAGCCTGAACTTGATAAAAACAATAAGAAGCTCGTTGATGGTCAGAAGAAGCTAGAAGACGCCAAAAGAAAATTGCTGACGGCAAGGTACAGCTCGAAGACGGTCGCGAAGAACTAAAAACCGGATGGGCACAGTACTTCGACGGCGAAAAGAAGATCAAAGATGGCGAACCTCAGATCACCGCTGCCGAAACAAAGCTGGCGGACAGTCGCGCGCAGCTGAATGCCGGACAAGCCGAACTCGACTCCGGAGCGTCCAAGCTTGCGGCCGGTGAAGCCAAGTACAACGACGGTCTAGCGAAGTACCAAGCGGGCAAGCAGTCTTATGATGCTGGCCAGGCTCAGTACACCGCGGGAGAAAACAAACTTGCCGCCGCACAAAAGCAGCTGGCTACCGGTGAACAGCAGTATGAAGCCGGAGAAAAGAAGCTTCTAGGCAACTCTTCACGAAGCGAATTCGAAGCCTCATTAGCTACAGGAAAGAAGAAAGCACAGGCGGGCCTTTCGCAGGCGGAGGATGGACTGGCCAAGGCCACTGCCGGTGTTGAACAGGCAGATGCCTCCATCAAACAGCTCAACGAGCAGATCTCGGCCACCGAAAAGGCACTAGAACAAGCAAAGAGCGATGAGGATGAACAAGCCGTTGCTCAATACACCGAAACACTAACTCAGCTCCAAGCCGGATTGGCGCAAGCTGAAGAGGGCAAGGCCACCGCGCAAGCAGGGGTCAAGCAAGCCCAAGCCGGCAAGGAAGAAGCCAATGCCGCGTTGGACCAGATTGCTCAGGGCGAAGCTGGTTTAGTCAAGCTTGATGCGGCAAAGAAAAACTTGATGATGGCCAAGCGCAGATCACCTCGGGCCGTAAAGAATTGGACGCCAATAAGCCCCAACTCGCCGCAGCCAAGTCTCAGCTGGCTGACGCAAAGGCCGAGCTGGATAAGGCAAAGTCTGAAATTGCAGCTAACAAAGCCAAGCTGAATCAGGGGCAGGCACAGCTAGATTCTGGTTGGGCCAAGCTGAATGCTGGTCAGCAAGAATTCGACCAGAAGAAGGCCGAGTTCCTCGAAGGTAAGGCGCAGCTTGCCGCGGCCAAAGCAAAGCTTGAGACCGGCGAAAAAACCATTAAGGAAAAAACTGCCGAGCTTGAACAAGGCGAAAAAGACGTAGAAAAGGGCGAGAAAGAGTTAGCCTCTGGCCAGGCCGAACTGCAGTTCGCTTCACGTCAGGTTGGCGCCAATTCGGATATGCGTTTTGTCTCTGAAGATCAGAGCACTGCCGTCTCCCAGGTCAGCTTCAAAGTGCAGACCGATGCATTAACGCCGGCAGACCGCGAACAGATCAAAGCCATCGCCGCTGGCCCGCAGGCCAATGGTGTTGAGGTGCTGTTCTCCAAGGACATCATGCAGGATATGTCTGAGGTCTTCGGCTCCTCGGAAATCATTGGTGTGGTCATTGCGGCCATCGTTCTGCTGGTCATGCTGGGCACCTTTGTTGCCGCTGGTCTCCCGCTGGTACTAGCAATACTGGGTGTGGGTGCCGGCGTTGGTACCACCATGGCCTTCTCCTCACTGATTGACATGGCCTCGATTACTCCCGCCCTCGCTTTGATGCTGGGCCTCGCGGTGGGTATCGACTACGCACTGTTCATCATTCACCGTCACCGCACGCAGTTACTTGGTGGCATGGAGGTGGGTGAATCCATCGCGCGTTCGGTTGGCACCAGTGGCAACGCCGTGGTGTTCGCCGGTTTGACCGTGATCATCGCGCTGGCCGCGTTGGCAGTGCCGGGCTTGCCATTCTTGACCGTGCTGGGTCTATCGGCGGCGTTCACCGTGTTCTGCTCGGTACTGTTGAACATCACCTTGCTGCCCGCATTGCTCTCCTTGGTCGGACACCGCCTGGTTTCCAAGCGTGCCCGCAACAAGGCCGCGACGATGGTAAAGAACCCAGAAATTAAGGAGCCGCTGTCCGCACGTTGGGTTCGCACCGTCACCAAGTTTGCCGTTCCAGTCACGCTGTTGGTTGTGGTGCTCCTTGGGGCAATCGCCCTGCCTGCGTCCCAGATGCGCACCGCGTTGCCAGATGGCAGTGCTGAACCGGCTGACTCACAGGCATTCCAAGCCTTCGAGCAGACCAGCGATAAATTTGGTGCCGGCTACAACGGTCCCCTGCTGGTCCTGGCTGATCTGCCGGAGAACCTGAACGAGCGGGATGCGCAGACCAAGTCGTTGGACGTGGCTGACAAGATCCGTGAATACGACGGAGTGGTCGCAGCCATTCCGGTCACAATGACCGATAACCACCGTTTGGCAGCCATCCAGGTCATTCCGACCGGCGGCCCCTCCTCCGAACAGACCGAGGCGCTGGTTCACCAGTTACGTGCTGACCACACCAAGATTGCGGACGCTACCGGCGCAAGCATCGCGGTGACCGGTCAGGTGGCCGCTCAGATCGATGTGTCTGAAAAAGTCACCGCGGCACTGGTTCCTTACCTGAGCATTGTGGTTGGTCTGTCGCTGATTCTCTTGCTCTTGGTTTTCCGCTCCGTGGTGGTTCCGCTCTTGGCAACCGGCGGCTTCCTGTTGTCTTTGGCAGCGGCCTTTGGCGCGAGCACCTTGGTCTACCAGTTCGGTTGGTTCTCCAAGATCTTCGACGTCAATGTCCCCGGTCCCTTGCTCAGCTTCCTGCCGATTCTGCTCACCGGTATCCTCTTTGGTTTGGCCATGGACTACCAAGTGTTCTTGGTATCGGCCATGCGTGAACGCTACGCGCACGGTGAGCCAGCCAAGGATGCAGTTCGTTCCGGCTTCTCGATGGCGGCTCCGGTGGTTACCGCGGCAGCGTTGATCATGATCTCCGTCTTTGCCGGATTTATGTTCTCGCATCTGGCCATGCTCCGCCCGTTGGGCTTTGCCTTGGCATTCGGAGTGCTCTTCGATGCCTTCATCATCCGCATGACCTTGATTCCTGCAGTGATGCACTTGCTGGGCGACAAGGCTTGGTACCTGCCAAAGTGGCTGGACAAGATCCTGCCCGATGTTGATGTGGAAGGATCTAAGTTAAATCAGATGCTTGAGTCCGAGGACTCTGGCAACGATGATGAGCGAGATCAGGACTACACCAAGGAAAATGTCTCGGTATGAGCGATTTGAATAAATCAACAGCGCAACTGGTTTTGGCCTCGGCTTCATGGGGACGCAAGAAAGTGCTTAGCGATGCTGGTCTGCAATTTGAAACTCAGGTTTCGAAGGTGGATGAAGATGCGGTTTTAGCCAATGCAGTCGCTCAGTTCGGTCAACAGAGTCCAGCGCAAACAGCGCAGCTACTGGCTAAGGCCAAAGCTGAAGATGTCGCAGCTGGCCAGCATCCTCAAGGCACCGTGGTGCTTGGCTGCGACTCGGTCTTTGAACTGAACGGTGTAGCCTACGGCAAACCGCACACTGAACAGGTTGCGCGTGAACGGTGGCAGCAACTAAGCGGTTCCACCGGAATTCTGCATTCTGGTCATTGGCTGATTGATCCAAATGATCCAAGCAAATCTGCTGGAGAAGTCTCCTCGACGGTCGTGCATTTTTCCACGGTCAGAGAGGCGGAGATCCAGGCTTACGTGGCCAGTGGTGAGCCACTACCTTGCGCCGGAGCCTTCACCATCGACGGACTGGCCGCAGCCTTTATCGAATCCATCGAGGGCAACTTCCAGAACGTTGTCGGTGTGGACGTATTTGTTCTACGCAAGCTTTTGACTCAAGGCGGAATCAGCATCATAGATCTTTGGAAATAATCACTGAATCACGCGCCTAGGAGCACTGCTCCTAGGCGCGTAGTTCTTTGCTGGCCAAAGTTGTCTGCGCGCTCAAACCAAGCTGGCGCACCTGGTGCGTGCGGCAGTCGTGGCACTGTAGGTATTGCACAATCCCCTGGGAGGTCTGGTGACTAGATTGCACTTCCCAGAAGTGCTCATGGCTGGTCGTTGAGGATCGTTGATCAATGCTGGGGCTGTAGTTCGTTGTGGTCATAGAATCAGCATGATGTAATGTCCTTATGCAACTCAACCCTTACGGAGAGTATGCGGTTTTACTCGCTGCTTCCTTGGCAAATAACTGGCCGGAAAACCGCGATGAGATCGAAGCGCGCACTCGCGAGGTCGGCATGACCATGCCTTTTCCGCGGCGCAGTGCCGACCATAGTCAAACGCGCGCCATGATTGATGACTGGTTGCGCATCGTTGATGCGGCTTCGGATGAAGAACGTGCTGAGCTATTAAATCTGCAGATGGCCCAAGCTTCCGCGTATCCACGCATGGTCAATCACGATGGAGAAGGGTGGCATCTGCACTATCGCGATAACGGGCAGAATATGCCACTGGTACTGCGGTCGGTCATTGCGGTGGGAACGGCCCTGCATCTGAGCACCCGCGGCATGCACCGATTGCGTCGATGCGAAGCCGAACCCTGCACCCAGGTGGTTGTGGATGTAACGCGCAATGGACGACAGCGTTACTGCTCGGTGCGCTGCGCCAATCGAGCTGCGGTCCGTCGCCACCGCGTGCGTCAGGCCTAAAGGTTCATCGGCAAAATCCCACGCGGACATCCCGGACAGCAATCAAGCTTTCACTTGTAGTTCCTCCTACGTCCCCTCACGTTCAGCCGCGCCTACCCCGCTGGCTCTGCTCAGCTCCGCTGAACAGCCTTTCAGAGACCTAATATTTGTAGGATTCCTCCAAAGTTTCATCTCAAACACCCGGGTTTGGCGGGTTAACTACATATAGTTCCCACAAAAACGATAGGCTCCTAGATGAGAAACCCTATTTTTTGAAGACAGGTTCACGATGAATCAATTGACGAAGGTGCTAATCGCCAACCGCGGCGAGATTGCAGTGCGCATTATCCGTGCCGCACGCGATGAAGGAATCGAGTCCGTAGCGGTCTACGCCGACTCCGACCGCGATGCACTGCATGTGCGTTTGGCTGATGAAGCCTACGCGCTGGGCGGCATCACCGCTGCCGAGTCATACCTTCGCATTGAGAAGATCTTGGACGCTGCCGAACGCTCCGGCGCGGACGCTATCCACCCGGGTTACGGCTTCTTGTCGGAGAACGCGGAATTCGCTCAGGCAGTCATCGACGCCGGCCTGACCTGGATCGGCCCTTCGCCAGATTCCATCGATCAGCTCGGTGACAAGGTCAAGGCCCGCCACATCGCTGAGAAGGTTGGCGCTCCGCTGGTACCAGGTACCAAAGATCCTGTCGCTTCAGCTGACGAGGTCTACGCCTTCGCCGATGAGCACGGTCTGCCACTAGCCATCAAGGCTGCCTACGGTGGCGGCGGACGCGGTATCAAGGTGGTTCGCAACCGCGAGGAAATTGGCGAGCTTTATGACTCTGCAGTTCGCGAAGCCGTCGCAGCCTTCGGCCGCGGCGAATGCTTCATCGAACGCTTCCTGGACGCACCGCGCCACGTAGAAACTCAGTGCTTGGCCGACGTGCACGGCAACGTTGTTGTTGTCTCCACCCGCGACTGCTCGCTACAGCGCCGCAACCAGAAACTGGTTGAAGAAGCTCCGGCACCATACTTGAGCGAAGATCAGATCACCCGACTCTACGAAGCGTCCAAGGCGATCTTGCGTGAAGCTAAGTACACCGGCGCTGGCACCTGCGAGTTCTTGGTGGGCCAGGACGGCGTGATCTCCTTCTTGGAGGTCAACACCCGCCTGCAGGTAGAGCACCCAGTCTCCGAGGAAGTGACCGGACTGGACTTGGTTCGCGAACAGTTCCGCATCGCCCGTGGCGAAGAGCTGGGCTACACCGATCCAGAAGTTCGTGGTCACTCCTTCGAATTCCGCATCAACGGTGAAGACGCTGGCCGCAACTTCATGCCAACCCCGGGCACCATCTCCAAGATGAACCTGCCTTCGGGTCCTGGCGTGCGTGTTGACTCGGGTATCGAGCAGGGCGAAAGCGTCTCCGGTAACTTCGACTCGATGATCGCTAAGCTCATCGTCACCGGCGGCACCCGTGAAATTGCTGCAGCACGTGCCCGTCGAGCACTGGAGGAATTCCAGATTGATGGCATGGCTACCGTTCTTCCATTCCACCGTGCAGTGATGAGCGACCCAGCATTTGTTCCTACACAAGGTGCTTTCACGGTCCACACCCGCTGGATCGAGACCGAATTTGCCACCGCCATTGAACCGCACCCAATGCCAGGAGCGTCAGAGGACGCTGAAGATTCGCAGCGCACCAGCGTCACCGTTGAGGTTAACGGGAAGCGCCTAGAAGTGACCCTTCCTTCCTCGCTGGGCTCAATCTCTGCCGGCAGCGCCGATCAGGGCGGAGCTAAGAAGAAGCGTAAGTCCAGCCGTAAGGCAGCTGCTGGCTCCAGTGCCAACAGCGCTGAGCTGCGCTCCCCTATGCAGGGAACGATCGTGAAGGTCGCCGTTGAAAATGGCGCAGAGGTAGCTCAGGGCGATCTGATCGTGGTGCTTGAAGCCATGAAGATGGAACAGCCGATCACCGCGCACCGCGATGGTGTGGTTAGTGGCCTAGAGGTAGCTCCCGGCGAGACCTTGTCTTCCGGTGCTGTGATCGCTTCGATTGGTGACGCAAGCTAGTTTCTTTCGCAAAACTGGTGGGGGTTCTTTTAAGGTATTTTCCTTGAAAGAACCCCCACCGGTGTTCTAACTTTCCTGTATGGCTACTGGGCAGCAAGCCAATCGGTGAAGTTCACTTGTCCTAGCCGGGCAGAGCTACCAGGCAGGATTCCGCCAGTACGCATCGCTTTACCCATGGCACCGGGAACCGGGACTTCAACGATCTTTGGTGATTTGCCTTGGTGTGCAAGGTACTGGGCAAAAAGATCCGGCATGCTCTCTTCTTGCGGTCCGGCCAGATCCTGAACCACACCCTGAGCAGGAGCCAACGCCAGCTCGGCTAGCGCGATCGCTACTTCACTGCCGGCAATCGGCTGGAGACGCATTTTTGGGGCCATTTGCACGGGGCCTGCGCCAAGGCGAGTGATGTTTTGACCCACAAATTCATGGAACTGAGTGGTGCGCAACAACGTGTATCCGCCGTCCAGCATTTGCAGCATACGTTCTTGGGCAGCTTTGCCGGCATAGTAGCCGGAGTCGATAGCTGCAGCACCGATGATGGACAGAGCCACGTGGTTCTGCACCCCGGCCTCGCGTCCGGCGCTGACCAGGTTCGCGGTGGACTGGGTGAAATAACGCATCGAAGCTGATGCGCTGGTGGTCGCGGAGCCAGAGACGTCAATGACCGATTCGCAGTCGGTCAGCCACTGCCGTACGGAGTTCTGGTTAGTCAGGTCGCATCCTGAGGAACGTGAAAGAACCAGCGGCTCATGACCAAGAGTTCTGAGTACTTCAACGACTTGGCGTCCTAACATTCCGGTGCCTCCGGCAACTGCAACGCGCATGACTGCTCCTTTTTGATCCACAGTGACTGTGTTCCCATGCTCGCACATCTATGTACGGATGCAACGAACGGAAACAACGAACTAAGGCCTGCCCAAACACCATCATGTGGTGTTTGGGCAGGCCTTAGGCGTGAAGCGCAGTTCAATTATTCAATGAATTCTTCCATGTCAACATCCGAAGTGTCTCGGGTGAGGAACAGGGCAATCAAGGTCAGTACTGCGGCAATTGAGAGGTAGATACCAACACCAACGGTGTTGCCGTCTCCGGCCTTCCACAGGGCTACTGCAACAAATGATGCAGGAGCAGCGCCGATCACCGAGGACATGTTGTAGGCAACCGCAGAGCCGGTGTAGCGAACGTTGGAAGGGAAGAGCTCAGGCAGGTAGGAAGCCATTGGGCCAAAGGTCATGCCCATCAGCGCGAAACCAACAATCAAGCCTGCCATAGCGGCTGCCTGACCTGGACCGAAGAACAAGGTCCAGGCAAGGCCGAAGACCAAGATGCCGGTAGAAACCCACATCAGGAACTTACGACGGCCGAACTTCTCAGCCAGTGGGCCGGAGACAACGGTGAAGATACCGAAGAAGACAACACCGATGATCAGCATGGTCAGGAAGGTTGGACGTTCAATGCCCAAGCCTGGAACAAATCCGGCTGCGTCAAAGGCCTTGCCCTTGGCTGCAGCAGCCGCAGAAGCCGTCTCAACGGTAGCGGGCTGGGTGCCATAGGTCAGGGTGAAGGAAGTCATCAGGTAGAACAGCACGTAGGTTGCCAGCATGATGAAGGTACCAGCCAAGGTTGGACGCCAGTGCTTCTTCATGGTCACCGCGAATGGCGACTTTACAACCTTCTTCTGATCCAGAACCTTCTGGAAGGAAGCGGACTCAACCAGCTTGAGGCGAACCCACAAACCGATGAGAACCATAACAGCCGAGAAGAAGAACGGAATACGCCAGCCCCATGCTTGGAACTGCTCTGGGGTGCTCCAGGTCTGCAGAGCCACAAAGATTAGGTTGGCAATGATGAAACCGATTGGTGCGCCCAGCTGTGGGAAGGTGCCGTAGATGGCACGCTTGTTCTTTGGAGCATTTTCTGTGGCCAGCAGTGCTGCACCGGACCACTCACCACCCAAGGCCAAGCCCTGTGCAAAGCGCAGGATGACCAAAGCTAGCGGCGCCAAGATGGTCCAGTGACCGGCAGCTGGCGGCAGGAAGCCAATCAGGAATGTCGCAATACCCATGAGCAGCAGCGAGGCAACTAAGGTGCCTTTACGTCCCAGCTTGTCGCCGTAGTGACCGAAGACAATCGATCCCAATGGACGGGCCAGGAAGGCAACACCGAAAATCGCGAACGAAGAAAGGATCGCGTTGATTGCGGTGGCGTTCGGGAAGAACAGTGCTGGGAACACGAGCACCGACGCGGTGGCGTAGGCGTAGAAATCGAAGAATTCGACTGTAGTGCCAATCATGCTGGCGAATAGCACGCGTCCGCGTGAGTTCCCCTTGGGCACCACTGTCTGGTTAGCCTGCGACATTGAGGCTGCTCCTTAGAGTGAAAGTACGAGTTGGTCGTTCATTTACGAATGTCACAATCTTAAGCCTCGCTGCCCAGTATTCGGATATTGATGTCCATTATTTGGACACCAAATCCCCACCTGACGTTCACTACCCTCTTACTTCCCGGGAAAATAGCCGAATTTCGCCGTTCACATAATGAGATATGACTAGCAAAAAGAAAAGTTTTCTTCCGCTGAAGGCAGGGTCAAGGTGAAAACAATCACTATTACTTGCGACTCCCTTAAACAACACAAGAACGGCAGCTGAGTTGTGAAAACTCAGCTGCCGTTCTTGGATGCTAACCGGTGTTTAGAGGTGTCGGTGAAGGCGCCGTGCCGCCTCGCCCAACGAACCGGACAAGGATGGGTAGACCGTGAAGGTCTCTGCCACGTCATCAACGTGCAGGCCGTTCTGAACTGCCAAGGCCAGCGAGTAAATCAGTTCACTAGCTCGCGGTGCTACCACCACACCGCCAATGACGGTGCCTGAGCCCTTGCGCGAAACGATCTTCACAAAGCCGTGCTCCACGTTCATCATCTTGGCGCGAGCGTTGGTGTTCAAGTCCACCTTGATGATGTTCGCCTGGTACTTGCCCTCAGCTACTGCGCGCTGGGTGACACCAACGGTAGCGATTTCTGGGGAAGTGAAAACGTTCGAGGCAACCAAATCCAAGTTCAGCGGCTTCACCGTGTCGCCAAGAAGGTGAGCTACGGCAATACGGCCCTGCATCGCAGCTACCGATGCTAGTGCGAAGACGCCGGTGCAGTCACCGGTGGCGTAGATGTTGGTTGCGGTAGTACGCGAAACACCGTCGACCTTGATGTGTCCAGATTCGCTGAGCTGTACGCCAGCTTCTTCCAGACCGAGGTTTGCGGTGTTGGGGATGCCGCCAACTGCAACGAGGCAGTGGCTTCCTTCAAGTACACGGCCATCGGCCAAGGTGACAAAGACCTTGTCGCCCTTGCGCTCTACGCCTTCGGCGCGAGCCTGGGAAACAACGTTAACGCCGTTTTCCTTGAAGGCATCTTCCAGCACTGCCGCTGCGTCTGCGTCCTCGCCCGGAAGGACTCGGTCACGCGAGGACACCAAGGTGACCTTGGCGCCTAGCAGCTTGTAGGCGGAAGCGAACTCAGCGCCGGTGACACCAGAACCGATCACGATCAGGTGCTCTGGCACCTCGTTCATGTTGTAGATCTGGGTCCAGTTAAAAATGCGTTCGCCATCTGGCTTAGCCGTAGGCAATTCGCGTGGGTGGGCACCGACGGCCAGAAGAATGGCGTCAGCATCGATGTTCTGCTCGGTTCCATCCGGGTGAGCCACAGCGACGGTGTTCGCGTCGAGAAGACGACCTTCACCAATCACAATGCGCACGCCACCACGTTCTAGGGTGTTGCGAATGTCCGAGGACTGCTCTTTGGCCAAGGCCAAGAGTCGGTGGTTGACCACCGAGAAGTCGGTAACCGCTGAGTCGAGTCCTTCAACGTGGACTCCGAATGCTTCAGCTTGCTTTACGCGGCGCACAGCGTCGGCGGTAGCAATTAGGGTCTTGGATGGGACGACATCGGTCAGCACTGCCGAACCGCCCATGCCGGCACGTTCTACAACGGTGACGTTGGCGCCCATTTGGGCTGCTCCGATGGCAGCTTCATAGCCACCAGGTCCTCCGCCGAGAATTACTAAACGGGTTGCTTCACTACTACTGTCTGCGCTCACAATTTCTATTGTTCACCATGTGCGTTCAATGCGCACATCGAAAGCCAGATTTTGGACGTGACATTGATTCTGAAGCACTAGCTTCACCTGACAAATAGCCCCGCTACCGGTAGCGTATTGCCCGTGACTGATACGCATAATGACCCACAGGCTCTAGCAGCGCAGGCTGCACAGGTAATCGCTGAGCAGACCAACGTCGAAAAACACGACATCGCGCTAGTGCTGGGCTCCGGATGGGGCCAGGCCGCCGAATTGATCGGCGAAACCACCCACACCTTGGACGCCACCACGATTCCAGGCTTCCACGCCTCGGCCGTCCCAGGCCACAAGGGCAGCATCTCCTCGATCCTGACCTCCACCGGAAAGCGAGTGCTCGTACTGGGCGCACGCACCCACTACTACGAAGGACGCGGCGTTCGCTCGGTCGTCCACCCAATCCGCACCGCTGCAGCCGCAGGATGCGAAACCCTGGTACTGACCAACGGTTGCGGTGGCCTGAATGAGAACTGGACCCCCGGCACCCCAGTGATGATCTCCGATCACATCAACCTCACGGCCACTTCCCCATTGGAAGGCGCCACCTTTGTTGATCTGACCGATCTTTACTCTTCACGCATTCGTGAAATCGCTCGCGAAGTAGATTCAAGCCTGGATGAAGGCGTGTACGTGCAGTTCACCGGCCCACACTACGAAACCCCAGCCGAGGTGCAATACGCCAAAACTATTGGTGCAGATTTGGTTGGCATGTCCACCGCGCTGGAAGCGATTGCCGCACGCCACGCTGGCATGGAGATCTTTGGCATGTCATTGGTGACGAACCTGGCCGCTGGTATTAGCCCAGTTCCACTGAGCCATGAAGAAGTCATCGAAGCTGGCCAGGCTGCTGGCCCGCGCATCTCCAAACTTCTAGCCCAGATCATCGCCAAGCTCTAAGGTTATCCGGGCGGTATAGGCAAATAATGGTGTTTTTCTCAAAGGGAAATCAGTGAATCATACAGATAAGATCGAGCTGCTCGATGTGGCCGGCAAATGGGCTGCCCAAGATCCGGACGCCGAGACTCAAGAAGAGTTGAACTTGCTCATCGAGCGGGTCACCGAAGGTGACGCGTTGGCCTTCGAGGACATCTCTGACCGTTTTTCTGGTGTGCTCGAATTTGGCACGGCCGGGCTGCGCGCTGAACTGGGTGCCGGTCCAATGCGCATGAACCGCGTTGTTGTTTTGCGTACCGCCGCAGGTATCGCTCGATTCCTCAAAGAGAAGGCAGCATCTGCCTATACCCCCAAAGTTGTGATCGGCTTTGACGCTCGGTTTAACTCTGACGTTTTTGCCAAGGACTCGGCCGGCGTGTTCGCCGCCGCCGGCTTCGAGGTATTGCTGATGCCTTCCCCACTGCCAACACCCGTCTTGGCGTGGGCAGTGCGTGAATTTTCTGCTGAAGCAGGGGTCATGGTCACGGCAAGCCATAACCCACCACGCGATAACGGTTACAAGGTCTACGTGGGCGGGCGGATTACCGATGACTCGGGCCGTGGCGCACAGATCGTCTCCCCTATTGATGCTCAGATTGCTGCCTTGATTGATCACCAACAGCCTGTTGCACAGATTGAGCTGGCGGACTCTGGGTGGGAAGTACTTCCCGCGCTGGGCACTGAAGGTGATATTGAGGCAGCTTACTTGGCTGCGATTCATCCGGTGATCCCAGAAGATCAGCCCGAAGGATCGTCCCGCAAGAACCTGCACGTTGTTGTTTCTGCCATGCATGGGGTTGGTGGGCACACCATGAAACAGGCATTGCTCAATGCCGGTTTTAGCGACGTTCACATGGTTGTCGAACAAGAGCGTCCAGATCCACTCTTCCCCACTGTAAAGTTCCCAAACCCTGAAGAACCAGGAGCCATTGATTTGTCTTTGGCCTTGGCTCGTGAGGTGAACGCGGATCTAGTAATCGCCAATGACCCGGACGCTGACCGCTGCGCAGCAGCGATCATCGATGGGGATACGTGGCGTATGCTGCGCGGTGATGAAGTCGGTTGGCTTTTGGGTGACCAAATTTCAAAGACTTTGCCCGAGGGCAAAAAGCTGGCTAATTCCATCGTTTCCTCCCGGATGCTGGCAGCTATTGCCAAGGACGCGGGGCGTGAGCATGAGGAAACCTTGACCGGTTTTAAGTGGATCTCACGAGTTGAAGATCTTGGTTTTGGTTATGAAGAAGCACTGGGCTACTGCGTCGCTCCAGATCTTGTCCGCGACAAAGATGGAATCTCTGCCGGTATCGCATTGGCCGACCTAGCTGCCCAGCTCAAGGATGAGGGCAGCACAATTTCGGCCCGCCTTGATGAGCTAGCTGCCCGTCATGGTGTGCACGTCACCGACCAATTGTCTTTGCGTTTCACGGACCTGGCGCAGATCCCTGTGTTGATGGATCGCTTCCGTCAGAACGCTCCTGAGTCCCTAGGTGGTTCGGAAGTTTCTGAGGTCACGGATCTGTCCAAGGGCACAGATAAGCTGCCGGCAACCAACGCCATTGTTTTGCACACCTTCTCCGGCGCACGCGTCATCGTTCGTCCTTCGGGCACCGAACCAAAACTCAAGTGCTACTTGGAAACCATTGAACCGGTTGACCAGCTGGAACAGGTTCCTGCTGCACGTGAACGCGCCACCGCACAGGTCCAAACCATCAAGCAGGAATTGGCAGCATACCTAAATGCCAACTAGGCTTACCCCTTCAAGACTTTCAGCTGAATGGCTTGAACCCGTATTTGTTAGAGGAAAAGATGACTGAACTTACCGCCCGCGACATTGCTGGCTACATTGATCACACCCTGTTGGCTCCCAACGCCTCCCGGGAACAGATTGTGCAGATCTGCGAAGAAGCCAAGAAGTATGAATTCAAGTCGGTATGCGTCAACCCACTGTGGGTTTCCACCGTGGCTCGCGAGCTTGAAGGCTCCGACGTCTTGACCTGCTCGGTGATCGGCTTCCCACTCGGTGCTTCGGCCACCGACACCAAGGTTTTTGAAACCAAGCACGCAGTAGCTGACGGTGCCAACGAGATCGACATGGTCATTGATATTGCTGCTGCACTGCGCGGAGATCGCGACGCGTTGGTCAACGAGATCTTTGCTATCGCTCAGGCCGCTCACGAGGGTGGCGCGATCTTGAAGGTCATCATCGAAACCTGCCTGCTCACCGAAGAAGCCAAGGTTTTGGCTTGCGAGGCCGCTAAGGCAGCAGGTGCTGACTTCGTGAAGACCTCCACTGGCTTCTCCACCGGCGGGGCCACTGTTGAAGATGTCGCATTGATGCGCCAGACCGTCGGCGCTGAACTCGGCGTTAAGGCCTCCGGCGGGGTGCGCAGCGTTGAAACTGCCCGTGCCATGATCACCGCTGGAGCAACCCGTCTGGGATCTAGCTCAGGAGTTGCTATCCTAGAAGGAGAGCAAAGCGGTTCCAGCTACTAGGACATCGCACCGATCTGTTTCCTCAAGGAGAAAAAGTGTACTCGAACGGCAAGAACACTGCCCATTCAGGTGAAGGCCGCCTTGTCGGCAACATTGTTAGTTTTGTGATCTTCTTCGTGATGTTCTCAGCTGGCATTTACACCCTGGGCTTCTGGGAACTGGACAATGCGTGGTTGCCAACTCTTCTGGGCTTCGCCCTGATGTTCTTGGCTTTTGCTATTCCAATGCACCTGATGAGCCACTCCGAAAAGGCTGAAGCTCGCATCGCTGCAAGCGCTGCTCACCAGCAGTAATTCAGACTTTCGATAGTTGGGCGGTCCTACGGGATCGCCCAACTTTTCTTTAAGCTGTAGTGAATCCAAAAGCCGGCCATAAACTTGGGTTATGGATAAGTCGTGGGATCAGCAGGTAGAAGATTATTGGAACGCTTCGGCGGCAAAGAGCGGCGAGCAGCTTCGTGCTGAACTTGATGAACTACTATCCGGCTTGGACCCCAATGATCCACGTGTCCTATTTGAAATTGCTTCCCTGCATGATTTTCTCGGTGAAGAGCAACTGGCAGTAGAGCCCTACAGCAAGGCACTGCAGGCTGGTCTACCGGGTCAAAAGCAGGATGAGGCTCGGATCCAACTAGCGAGCACATTGCGAAATCTTGGAGATTTTGACCAAGCAATTAGCCTGTTGGAACAGGTTTCCCCCGACTCCGACTTACACATCGACGCACAGGGGTTTCTCACGCTCGCCTTATCGGATGCCGGTCGACAGACCGAAGCCGTGCGAATTGCTGTGACTGCTCTGGCGCCAGCGAGCAAACTCTACGCCAGAGCCTTATCCGCCTACGCCCATGACCTTTCCGCCCCGGGCGTAGCGCAAAGCTAAGCCCTTCTCCGTCTGGCCGGCGGTTATTTCGTAGCCGGTGCCGGGGTTGGTTCGAAGATCGCGTAGAGCAGCTTTTCGGCCCACTCCAAAATTTCTTCGTCCACTAGGTCGCGCCCGCCAATAGGTGACGTTCTTGGCTTTGGAATGAAGATCGAGTTAAGCGCTGGCTTATTTGCTGCCCCTGGGTACAGGCGTTCCAGTCGGACTTGTCGTGACGCTGGTAGGTCTTCAATCTTGGCTGGTGACACCTTGATGTTGTTGCCAATCTGCTGAATGTCATTGAGCCCGACAGCCCGAGCACGGATGCGCAGTGCTGCTACCCGCATCAGGTTCTCCACCGGTTGCGGTAGCTTTCCGTAGCGGTCCACCAGTTCTTCACGCACCTCGGTCAGCGCCTCGTCGGTTTCCGCGGCGGCGATATTGCGGTAAGCCTCCAAGCGCAGACGTTCACCGGGAACATAGTCGTGCGGTAGGTGAGCGTTGACCGGCAGGTCGATTTTCATCTCGGTGGCTTCTTCTTCACCCTCACCCTTGTAGTCGGCGACAGCCTCGCCCACGAGGCGCAGGTACAAATCAAAGCCAACCCCAGCAATATGTCCGGACTGCTCTCCACCAAGTAGATTGCCAGCTCCACGCAGCTCCAAGTCCTTCATCGCTAGTTGGTAGCCGGAACCCAACTCATTGTGCGCTGCTACCGCTTTGAGGCGTTCAAGAGCAATCTCGCCCAACGGCTTTTCTACATCCCACAGGAAGTAAGCGTAGGCACGCTCACGGCCACGACCGACTCGTCCACGAAGCTGGTGCAATTGGGAGAGACCATAGTTGTTGGCCCGGTCCACAATCAAAGTGTTGGCGTTGGAAATGTCCAAGCCGGTTTCAATAATGGTGGTGGAGACCAGAACATCAAATTTCTTTTCCCAGAAGTCCTGGATGATCCGTTCCAGTCGTGACTCACTCATCTTGCCATGCGCCACTTCAATGCGCGCTTCAGGGGCCAGCTCGCGAAGTTCTGCTGCCACTCGCTCAATGGATGAAACTCGGTTGTGGACAAAGAAGACCTGCCCATCGCGCATGAGTTCACGCTTGATGGCTGCCGAAATCTGCTTGTCGCTTCGCGGGCCAACGTAGGTCAAGACCGGATGACGTTCTTCCGGTGGCGTGGCCAAAGTGGAGGTCTCACGGATTCCGGTGAGCGACATTTCCAAGGTACGCGGAATTGGCGTGGCGCTCATTGCCAGCACATCCACGTTAGTGCGCAGCTTCTTAAGTTCTTCCTTGTGCTCAACACCAAAACGCTGTTCCTCATCGATGATGACAAGGCCAAGATTTTTGAACTGAACGTTTTTGGAGAGCAAACGGTGGGTACCGATGACGATATCAACACTGCCATCTTGCAGTCCGGCCATGATCTCCTTGGATTCCTTGGCCGTCTGGAAACGTGACAGTGTTTTCACTCGAACCGGGAATCCCGAATAGCGTTCGGTGAACGTCTGCTGATGCTGGGAGGCAAGCAATGTGGTCGGTACCAGTACCGCAACCTGCTTTGAGTCTTGAACGGCCTTGAAGGCTGCACGGACAGCAATTTCGGTTTTGCCGAAGCCCACGTCACCAGAAATCAACCGATCCATCGGGATTTCCTTTTCCATATCCGACTTAACCTCATTGATTGCGGTTAGCTGGTCAGGAGTTTCGATGAAGGCAAAGGCCTCTTCGAGTTCATGTTGCCAAGGAGTGTCTTGGCCGAAGGCGTGCCCACGGCTGGCCATGCGTGCCGAATACAGCTTGATCAAATCGCCAGCGATCTCCTTGACCGCTTTGCGCGCTTTGGACTTGGTGCTGGCCCAGTCTGAGCCACCCATCTTGGACAGGGTGGGTGCTTCGCCGCCGACATATCGGGTAACCATGTGCAGCTGGTCTGTGGGAACGAATAGTCGGTCCCCCGGTGCGCCACGTTTGGAGGAGGCGTATTCAACGACCAAGTATTCTCGTTTGGCGTCTTTGCCTGAACCTGCAACTTTGCGAGCCATCAATTCAACAAATTTACCGATGCCGTGCTGCTCATGGACGATGAAGTCCCCTGCCTGCAGGCTGAGTGGATCTACGGCATTGCGCTTGCGCTTTGCGGTGAGCTTGCGTCCCTTACGATTTGGGTACGCGCTTGAACGACCCAAAAGGTCGGCTTCGGTGAGTAGCCCAAGCTTGAGCTCTTCAAAGACAAATCCACGCCCAGCGGTCGCTTGGGTGATTTCGATAAGTCCCGCGGTTGGCGCCTGGTCAAGGGTTTCAACTCGGTGGGCTGGAATGCTGAATTCAGCGAACAGCTCAGATAGCCGTTGCGCTGGACCAGGTCCGTCGGTGGCCACAACAAAACGCCACTGATCTTTAACTCGTGAAGCGATGAATTCCATCATCGCCTCAATGTCGCCTTGATAGCCGTGTGGTTCCCGCGCAGGGATGCGAATGGTTGACGCGCCGACTTCCAGCTCTTCATCCTCGCCCATGGCGGTCAGCGCCCACCAGGACACCTTCGCGGCCTTGGCGTGCTCAAGGGTTTCGGAAAGCGAGGCAAAATCGCCGCTAGCGAGCTTGCGCTCCGAGCTGGCGGTGTTCAAATCCAGTGGGGCTGTGGCGCCATCTGAGGCCGAAGCCCACGCGGCAGCAAGGAACTCCGCGTTAGTGGCATTCAGATCCTGTGCACGGGCGCGCACTCGTTCTGGTTCCATGACCAGTGCAATCGAGGATTCCGGCAGGAGGGAAAGCAACGGAACCATGTGGTCCACCAGAAGGGGTGCCAGAGATTCCATACCCTCCACGGCGATGCCACCAGCAATTTTGGTGAGCATTTCTTCAGCGGCTGGGAAATGGTTTTTCAGGTTGGCAGCCCGGCTCATGACCTGTGGTGTGATCAACATTTCTCGGCACGGCGTGGCAATAATCTTTTGTGGGCCCTGGTCATCGGTGGAGCGCTGATCGGCGATGGCGAAGAAACGCATCGAATCAATTTGGTCACCGAAAAAATCGATACGGACCGGATGGTCCAACGTTGGTGGGAAGACATCGATGATGCCACCACGTACGGCAAACTCGCCTCGGTGCGTGACCATGTCCACCCGAGCATAGGCAGCTGATGCGAGATCCTTGATGACCTGATCAAATCCAGGTTCGGCGTCTAGTTCCAAGGTCACCGGGCGCAGTTCACCTAGGCCAGCAACGAGTGGTTGTAGCACTGCTCGGATGGGTGCGATCACCACGTTGAGATTTTCGTCCCGGTTGTGTAGCCGGCGCAGTACTTCGAGGCGACGTCCCACCGTGTCACTACGAGGTGAGAGACGTTCATGCGGCAAGGTCTCCCACGACGGGAATTCAGCAATCTGCTCTGTTGGAAGAAAGGCGTTCAGTGAGCTTGATACTTCTTCGGCTTCACGACCGGTGGCAGTGACAATCAGGGTCACTCCAGAATGTTTGCTCTCGCTTAGCGCCTGAGAAATCTGGGCAGAGAGGATCGCACGCATGCCTTGCGGGGCCGCGATCTCCAGCTCTTCACTACGCGTAGAAAAGCTATTCGCTGCACTTTGGCGGATGCGACGGAAGGATGGTTCCTCGCGCAGGAAGTCATGAAGTCCGCTCAGGCTCATGGGGGTTCGTATCCTCTCGTGCAGGCGCTTGAAGCCGTAGGTTCAGTTGTATTCCTGAACCAATTCGACACCACGAACACCGACCGCAAATGATATTCCGCGGTCGACTCAACGCCAATATGTTGTTTTAGGTGCAGTCCTAGCCTACCTAATACATCCCAGCGGATAGTGTTAATACTGTCCGTCCCCGGGCGTGCACTTTTTGTTGCCCGCCCAGCCAAATTTCCAGATTGGGATTAGCTTTCATGGCATTGAACGCAAGTACTCAGATCGGCCATCCTGCACAGCAGGTCATCGCTACTTTAAGCGATCGCGGCTTCGCCGAGCATCTGACCAAGGTCGCCAACGGCACCCTGAACGAATTCACCGTAGATGGCGATGTCGCAGGGGCCTTTACGCTAACGACAGTCCGTTCCGTGCCTACTGACCGGGTTCCTGACTTCGCTCGCAAGTTTGTTGGAGCCTCCATTGAAATCACTCAGGTAGAACAGTGGACCGCACCGGATGCCGGCGGAAGCCGTTCTGCAACAGTGCGAATCACCATCGGCGGCGTTCCGGTGACTGTCACTGGCACCGAGCAGCTCACCGGACAAGGCGAAACCTCGCAGCTAGCCGTTGATGCCAAAGTCTCTTCCTCGATTCCATTCATCGGCGGCAAGCTTGCTTCCGCCGCCGAACCCTACATTGGCAAGGCCCTGAACTTGCAGGCAGAACAGGTTAACGCTTGGCTCTCCAAGTAGGCCAACGACTCAAAAGATCGCTCTGAGCGCATTCCCCGGATCTGCGAATTTCGCAATACATCCGGGGATTTGTGCTCTTGATCATCGATCGCGATAAGCTGGAATAAGGTGTGCCGGGAAGTCTGGTCGGCGAGAAATATTCATTTAACGAAGTAAGCGAGTTAACGTATGAACCAAACTCCGTCTTCGGGTTCCGACAAGAGCCTGTTTTCCCGCCCAAGCTACAAAGAGTCCGTGCGCATCGGAGATATCCTGCGCAAAGAAACCGTCGGTGGCATGGTGCTTATCGCCGGAGCGTTGCTGGCACTAATCTGGGCCAACACTCCCCTACGCGAGTCCTACTTTGCACTGCGTGATTTCCACTTTGGCCCAACGCTGTTAGGTGTAGATCTAAATCTCTCCATCGGCCACTGGGCTGCGGACGCGCTGCTTGCGGTGTTCTTCTTCCTCACCGGTTTGGAACTGAAAAAGAATTTGTCATCGGTGACCTGCGTAACGTGAAGACTGCAGCTGTCCCTGTGGCTGCAGCATTCGGCGGTGTCCTCGTACCGGCGCTCATCTTTGTGGCCATTGCTTCGGGCTCTGGCGGTGGCCAAGAACTACTACGCGGTTGGGCCATTCCAACAGCCACTGACATTGCCTTTGCTGTCGCCGTGCTGGCCGTCATCGGTTCGGCACTTCCAGCCGCACTAAGAATCTTCCTGCTCACCTTGGCAGTGGTGGATGACCTAATCGCCATCATCATCATTGCCTTTGTTTTCACTGATGAACTTAAGCTGGCCTATCTTGGGCTATCGCTGATCCCGATCATTCTTTTCACTCTCTTGGCACGCTACTTGGGCAAGTTCTTTGCCAAGCGTGCTTGGGCTGCCTGGGTGATCTTGTTGCCATTGGGCATCATCACCTGGATCTTCGTCTTTGGCTCCGGCATTCACGCCACCATCGCGGGCGTAGTCTTGGGCTTCTGTGTCCCAGTCAAGCGCACGGACGGTCGCGAAGGAATCGGGCTTGCTGAACAGTTTGAGCATCGCTTCCGCCCGTTGTCATCCGGTATCTGCATCCCAATTTTTGCGTTCTTTGCGGCCGGCGTGAGCGTAGTTTCATCCGATCCAGCCAGTGGCAACGTATTTACTGACCCTGTCTTCTGGGGCATTGTTCTGGGTCTTGTGTTGGGCAAGCCGATTGGCATCATGGGATCAACCTGGTTGCTGACCAAATTCACCAAGGCTTCCTTGGACAAGGATGCTCAGTGGGGTGACTTGCTCGGGGTAACCCTGTTGGCAGGAATTGGCTTCACCGTCTCGCTGCTGGTTTCCGAGCTGTCCTTTGGTCTGGAATCTGCTCACTATGAGCATGCGAAGGTTGCCATCCTCAGCGGTTCGTTTATCGCAGCTATCCTCGGCGCCCTGTGGCTTGTCCCGCGCAATCGTCGCTACAAGGTGATCAATGAGCGTGAGACTCGGGACGCTAATGCTGATGGTGTGCCTGATGTGTATCAGCAAGATGGCGAAAATAACTAGCGTGCAGAATTCGTAGCTAGTAGTTAAAGACTGTGGCGCTTGCCCTCCGGGATGGAGAGCAAGCGCCACAGTTCTTTGCGTGCTGGCTACTTATTAGCGCCAAACATGGCCGCTTCAGCAGCGACCCAAGCGAGCATCGCGCACTTGACGCGAGCAGGGAACTTGGAGACGCCCACGAAGGCGGCAGCGTCCTCTAGGACCTCTTCATCTGGTTCAAAGGTTCCCTTGGAGCGCATCATCTCGCGGAAGATCTCCAGCTTGTCCAAGAACTCTTCCTTGGTCATCTCCGGGAGCATCTCGCTGAGTACTGAGGCCGAGGCCATGGAGATAGAACAGCCATCGCCTTCCCAGCTCATGGCTTCAAAATGGTCTTCATCGTTCAATTCCACGCGCACGCGGATCTGGTCACCACAAATGGGGTTGTGCTGGTGTGATTCACCGTGCAGAAGCCCTTCGGTGGTCTCCACCAGTGGCGAGCCGAAGCGTCGCTTGGAGTGATCCAGGATGACCTGTTGGTATAGCTGATCTAATTCGTTCACTTAGACTCCAAAGTATTCGCGCACGGAGCTCAAGGCGACTAGTAGAGCCTTGATATCGTCTTCCGTGTTGTACAGATAAGTGCTTGCACGAGTGGTCGCAGTGACGCCCAGGGCTCGGTGCAGTGGTTGTGCGCAGTGATGTCCTACTCGTACGGCAATGCCACGCGAGTCTAGGTATTGCCCTACGTCGTGTGGGTGCACTCCTACGACCTCAAATGGCACGGTACCGATTCGACGGACGTCGCTTGGTCCAAAGACGCGCACGCCTTCAATCTTGGATAATCCTTCAAAGAGCAAAGTACCCAGGTGTTCTTCCCACTGAGCGATGCGGTCCATGCCAATTTCTTGCAGGTAACTTACCGCGGTAGCCAAACCATGGGTCTGGGCAATGCGCTGGGTCCCGGCTTCAAAGCGCTGCGGAGCCGGAAGAAATTCTGCGTGCTCCATATCAACCACGGTGATCATTGATCCGCCGGTGAGGAACGGAGGCATGGCGTTCAGTAGTTCTTCACGACCATAGAGCGCCCCGATGCCGGTTGGCCCGAGCATCTTATGTCCTGAGAAAGCCATGAAATCCACGTCAAGGGCCTTCACGTCTACCGGAAGGTGCGGTACTGACTGGCAACCATCAAGAACAGTCAGTGCACCAACCTTGCGGGCAGCATCGACAAAACGCTGAGTATCGGTGATAGTTCCCAAGACGTTGGAGACGTGGGTGAAGGCTACAAGCTTGGTCTTCTCGGTCACCAACTCATCGATCAAGTCATAACGCAATGATCCGTCTTCGCTGACAGGAACGTAACGCAAGGTAGCACCAGTGCGGAACGCAAGTTCCTGCCACGGAATCAGGTTGGCGTGGTGCTCAATTTCGGTGGTGAGAATTTCATCGCCAGGACCAATGCGGAAGCGTGCCGCGGCTTCTCCTCCGCGGCCCAATGAGGCATTGGAGATTGAGTAGCTGATTAAGTTCAGTGCTTCTGTTGCGTTGGAGGTCCACACCAGTTCATTGGTGCGTGCGCCGATGAATTTCGCGACGGTCTCGCGCGCCTCTTCATAGATTTCGGTGGCCTCAACGGCTAGCGTGTGAGCGCCACGGTGTACGGCCGCGTTAGCGTTTTCGTAGTAGTGCTGCTCCGCTTCATACACGCAACGTGGCTTTTGGCTGGTTGCACCAGAGTCTAAGTACACGACGTCGGTGCTGTTGACTTGATGCTCCAGAATTTCAAAGTCTGCCTTGATTCGCTGAACCTCGACGGCGCTGAGCGATACATTGGCTTCTGGCTGACCGGTCATCGTCTGCACGTGGTCCTCCGAATAATTGTCATGGGATGCCATGTTTCGCCGGTTGTCAGAAACCGTTGAAGGATTAGGCAAGGTGTACATTGGGTAATTATTCCACTCCGGCTCAAGAAGTACATCTAAGTTTGGCCTTAGTAAGTAACACCTCAAACGGGACCTATTTAACGGATCAAGGACCGCGGTGAGTTGGCTGAGCCATCCCGCGATCCTCGAAAACTAAGTGTGAGCACAATGCAAGGCAACGTGATACAGATTAGCTGGTATGGAATTTTGTTTGGGCTGCTTCGAGACCCGAGCTCATTAGTAGCTCAACAGCGTCTGCGCAGTTATCAATCAAAAACGGAAGATCTTGCTTTTCCGTCTTCGAGAAATCTTGCAGGACCCATTTAGCCGTGTCCATGCGTCCTGGTGGACGACCAACTCCTGCGCGAACGCGCAGATAGTCTTTGGAACCCATTGCTTTGGAGATATCGCGCAGACCGTTATGTCCACCTTCTCCCCGCCACGTTTGAGTTTGACGGTGTCAAAAGGAATATCGATCTCATCGTGAACGACGATCAGGTGATCAACGTCGATTCCAAAGAACTTAGCGGCGTTGGCCACCGGCCCTCCGGAGAGATTCATTAATACCGTCGGCTTGGCCAGCACGATGCGCGGACCGCCGACACCCATGCGGCCTTCAACGATTTGTGACCGTGAGGAGTGAGATTTGAATTTCGATCCCACACGGTTGGCCAGTTCATCGAGCACCATTTGCCCAATATTGTGTCTATTGCCAGCGTAGCCGGACCCGGGATTCCCGAGTCCGGCTACGAGCCAAGTGCCATCACTCATGATGCTTAGCTAAAACCTAGTTCGCTGGAATTAGGCAGCGATCAAGAGGTCCAGGTGATCAACGGTGCGGTTAAGCGCGTGGATCTGGATGTCCTTGATGCTGGTCTTTACGGTCTTGCCTTCAACGTTCAGAACGAGCTCAACGCTACGGTCACGAACAGCAAGGGTGGTTTCGTGGATTGGCAGCAATACGTGCTGTGGCTCCGAGCCTGCACCGTAGATTACTGCTGGGATCTGGCCGTCGCGACGAGCCTGGCGGGCAGCGCCCTTACCGAAATCGGTGCGTACTACGGCGTCAAGGTTTACAGATGCCATGATGATTCTCCTTAGGAAATAGATGCTTCGTTAAGGCCCTTGCGTGGACTCGGGAAGCAACTAACATCTAAGAGATCTAGAGCTTTTCCGGCCTTGTCGATAACGGTCCCACCATTTCTGGTGATTCCCTCGCCTGGGCACAGTCAATAATTCTACCAGTTCCGCTTCCAAGGAAGAAAACCTGTAGCGAACGCCACTAAATCAGCTTAGTTGTCGAAACGATAACAATTCGGTAATAACGCTCCCCCGCTGCTTAGTTAGATTCCACGAAGAATGCCTTCGCGGCTCACAGCGAAGGTCCTCACTGTCATCCAAAGGCAGAGATCAGAGTAGGCGAAGGTCAAGTCGTTGCCTCCATTCAGAGTCACCCGTTCCATGGAAAAGCCATCGACCGGGCAACTCGCATCGATGCCTCTCTCCCCATTATCTATTTTGACAGTCTCCAAAAGAGGATCATAGGGACTGTCTGCCGACTAGTCTCGGCGTGGTGTCTTGCCCCTGACTAACCAATGATCCGGAGTGTTTTCACTGAGACTGGAATGGCAGCAGAGCATCTACAAATTACTACCTTTCCCAAAAGGGAATGAGTCACCAGTCAAAAAGTTCTATGTACAGTTCTGAGTCCGGATCAAGTGCTGAAAGCCGCTCAACAATCCCTGAATAGAGTTCAATGGACGATGGAACGGATGATTTGTCCAGTTCCGTCTTCATTCGATCCAAGACAGGTTGAACCTTGCCGGACAGACGATACTGATAGGTCGTTTTCCCATCCTCTACTTTGTGTAAAGAGCGCTCGTCCCATAAGTCATAGATTGCTTTCCCGAGCCAATAGTCTTCTTTGCCGCCGATGTAGTCGCCGTCGAGTTTTCTGATACTTGTGATCCACGTACCCATGCTTTTCTCCTTAGTACCCTCACTCGTGACCCTACCGTGCGTCACCGACAGGTTAAGTCACCCAAATACTGACGGATACTGTCGCACTCATCAGCGATCAAATTACGGGCTGAGCCTCTAGGCTGATCTTGAGGTTGACTCAAATCTTCTAATGGATGAAGTCGGAGGGCGTGCCTTTCCCATGCCAATTACGAATCCGGACCAGACGTCGTTCAGCTGGCCAATGCCTGCGCCATCTGTCAGTCCGGATCTGCCCAGTCATGGTTTCACCAACCAAGACCGTTTTGATTTTGTCTAGACACAGCCGTCCGGCTACTATCTCGATCAGTTTCAACTGCACTAGAGGACGTTGATTCTGCATAGTGTAGGAGAGGCTCAAGCCCTTTACCTGAGCTTCTCAGCAACTCGGCTTAACCGCTTCTGGCCGGCCCCAAAGGGACCGGCCAGAAGCTATGCGAAACGAGGGCTACTAAGCGCGGCCGTCAAACAGGTTCGTGACCGAACCGTCGTGGAATACTTCCGAGATCGCGCGAGCGATAGTCGGTGCAATGGACAGCACCGTCAGGTTCTCAAAACGCTTGTCTTCAGGGATTGGCAGGGTGTTGGTGACAACAACTTCGCGTGCACCACAATCAGCCAAACGCTGAGCAGCAGGATCCGAGAAGACAGCGTGGGTAGCTGCGATGATGACGTCCTTGGCGCCGGCTTCCTTCAGCACGCGCACAGCACCTGCGATGGTTCCACCGGTATCAATCATGTCGTCAATCAGGATCGCGGTGCGGCCCTCAACCTGACCCACAACGGTCTTGGACTCTGCCTGGTTAGGCACGGTCAAGTCGCGGGACTTGTGTACGAAGGCCAGAGGAACGCCGCCCAAACGGTCAGCCCACTGCTCTGCTACGCGAACACGTCCGGTGTCTGGGGAAACCACGGTGGCTTCGTTAACATCAATTTTGGTCTTGATGTAGTCCGCCAGCATTGGGAAACCAAAGAGGTGGTCAACCGGGCCGTCGAAGAAGCCCTGAATCTGCGCGGTGTGCAGGTCGCAAGAGATGATACGGTCTGCGCCGGCAGTCTTGAATAGGTCGGCAACCAGACGAGCCGAGATAGGCTCGCGGCCACGGCCCTTCTTGTCCTGTCGTGCGTAAGGGTAGAACGGAGCTACCACGGTGATACGACGAGCCGAAGCGCGCTTCATCGAGTCAATCATGATCAGCTGTTCCATCAGCCAGTTGTTTGTTGGCGCTGGGTAGGACTGCAGCAGGAAGACGTCCTTACCGCGGACCGACTCGTCCGAGCGCACGTAGATCTCGCCGTTGGCGAAGTCATAGGCGTTCAGCGGCAGAAGTTCGGTGCCAAGTTCCTTGGCGACCTCGGCGGCTAGTTCCGGGTGTGCACGACCGCTGGCCAGCACCAGCTTTTTGTCGACGTTATGGCTGATTTCACTCATTGGGTATGCTTTCTCGCTCGCTTCGCTATCACGTATGAGGTTGTTGTCGAGGAAATAAAGTCCGTGACCGGATTACTCGGTGCCCGAGGAATTCAGAGAGGACTTGAATGCGGCGTCTGCCGAAGGGGTACCTGGGCGCTTTTCAAGCGTCCACCCCTCAGAGTTACGCTGCGGGGCCACAGACAGTGCCAAGGCACCGGCGGGGACGTTTTTGCGGACGATGGCGCCAGCTCCGGTGTATGCGCCGTCCCCAATTTCCACTGGGGCAACAAATACGGTGTTAGAGCTGGTGCGCACGTGCGAACCAATCTTGGTCCGGTGCTTCTTTTCGCCATCGTAGTTCGCGGTGATATTGCCACACCCGATATTGGTGAATTCACCGATTTCAGCATCGCCGGCGTAGCCGAGATGCGAGAGCTTGAGCCACGACCGATCGTGACGTTCTTGGTTTCGTAGAAAGCGCCAATCTTGCCATCGACACCCAAATCGGTACCTGGGCGAAGGTAAGCGAAGGGACCAACCGAGGCGCCTGCAGCGATGCGCGAGTCGGTGGCGTCGGTGCGCTTGACGGTGGCCCGCTGGCCAACCACGACGTTGGTCAATGTGGTGTCTGGGCCGACGATGGCGTTATCGCCAATAATCGTTTCGCCGTGCAGCTGAGTGCCTGGCATCAGAGTGGTGTCCTGACCGATGATCACGTCTGCATCAATCCACGTGGTGGCTGGATCAACGATGGTTACACCCTGACGCATCCAGAATTCGGTTTTGCGCTGGTTGTAAATACGAGCCAAGTTGGAGACCTGGACGCGGTCGTTAGCGCCCTCAATCTGCCAACGGTCAGCGATCTGCGAGGAAGCAACACGGCCGCCACGACCGCGAGCGATAGCCAAAACGTCGGTCAGGTACATCTCGCCCTGCGCGTTGTCGGTAGTGACCTCGGTCAGTGCCGAACGCAGCATCTGTGCATCAAATGCGTAGATTCCGGAGTTGATTTCCTTGATCAGCAGTTCATCTGCCGAAGCATCCTTCTGCTCGCGGATTCCAGCAACTTCGCCGTTCTCGTCGCGCAGAATACGACCATATCCGTTGGGGTCTTCCAACGAGGTGGTCAGCACGGTCACCGAGTTGCGGTTGGTCTCGTGGGTAGCCACAAGATCCTGCAGTACTTCGCTGGTGAGCAATGGCACATCACCGTAAGTCACCACGACGGTGCCTTCAAGGGATGGGTCCACGGCTTCAAGGCCCTGTGCAACTGCGCGTCCGGTGCCCGGAATTTCATCCTGATCAGCGACGGTGATCGAAGGGAACTGGCTGAGGATGTGCTCAGCTACCAGGTCTCGCTGGTGGCGAACCACGGCCACAAGATTTTTGGTTCCAATGCAGAAGCTGCGTGAAGTGCGTGCCCAATCATGGATCGACCTGCGATTTCGTGCATGATCTTCGGCTTGGCGGACTTCATCCGGGTACCAGCGCCGGCGGCGAGGACGATGACAGCTACTGGTGCATTGACCTGATCGCTCAAGTGCGTTCTCCTGCATATTAGATTCAAGGTTTCGGGCAGAGAAGAATAACCCTTAGACAAGTCTAACGTGCATAGCCAGATTGGCTGAACTGGTTAAAGAATAAAAGCGCCACATGCGTGACGCTTTTTCTTTGGTTCCGCCCCTAGGATTCGAACCTAGAATACACAGCTCCAAAGGCTGGAGTGTTGCCATTACACCAGGGCGGAAAACGGCTTATGTGGGTCATCCCCCACAAGCACGCTAATTATTCTGCCATGTTCGGCCCCGTGAGTGAAATCGCAAAACGCCATGGCTAAATACGAGTACACGAAGTGGCACCTGGCACCGCGCTCAGACTTCGATTTGCACCCGGAACGTAAAATAGAAATCGTGGCTCATTTACTCGGGGGCGAAGCCCTACATCTCGAATATCCCACCCATACTGTCTTCGAATCGATCACCATCGGTATTTCCGATGGAGACCGTATCGGCTTGGTGGGACGCAACGGCGAAGGCAAGTCCTCGCTGCTCGGTATGCTTTCGGGCAAAATCGAACCCAATTCCGGACGTGTCACCTCACGCAACGGCCTGCGGGTTGGCGTGTTGGATCAGTCTGACACCCTAGATCCTGAGGCTACCGTGCACTTCAGTGTGGTCGGCGAGATGGATGATCACCAGTGGGCTGGCGAAGCTCGTATTCGTGACGTCATTGCCGGTCTCGTAGCCGACTTGGACTGGGAGGCAAAGGTCGGCACGCTCTCCGGCGGCCAGCGCCGCCGTGTTGCCCTAGCTGCTCTATTGGTTCAAGACTGGGACGTTGTCATCCTCGATGAGCCTACTAACCACCTTGATGTTGAAGGCATCTCCTGGTTGGCTGAGCACGTTAACAACCGCTGGTCCAAAAACTCCGGCGGCCTGATGGTTGTCACCCACGACCGTTGGTTCCTTGACGAAGTGTGCACCACCACGTGGGAAGTACACAACCAGATCGTGGAACCTTTTGAAGGTGGCTACGCCGCCTACGTACTGCAGCGCGTAGAACGCGACCGCATCGCCGCGGTCACCGAAAACAAGCGCCAGAACATGATGAAAAAGGAACTCGCTTGGCTACGTCGTGGCGCCCCAGCCCGTACGTCCAAGCCAAAGTTCCGTATCGAAGCCGCCAACCAGCTGATTGCTGATGTGCCACCGGCGCGTAACCCGCTGGAACTGCAAAAGATGGCCACCAGCCGTCTGGGCAAAGACGTCATTGATCTGTTGGATACCGAGGTTTCCTTCGGTTCCAAACAAGTCCTCAAACCCTTTACCTGGCGAATCGGTCCGGGCGAGCGCAGCGGCTTGCTTGGCGCCAACGGAGCGGGCAAGTCTACGTTGCTGGGTCTGATCGCTGGCACCGTCGAACCTACCGGTGGCAAGATCAAGCGGGGGCAAACCGTGAAGCTGGCTGTACTGGATCAGCAGTTCCGCGAGCTGGAGCAGATCGGACAGGACAAGGTCCGCGAAATCCTGGCCCGCTACCGCACGACCTTTAATGTGGACGGCAAGGACCTGACTCCGGCACAGCTGCTGGAGCGCCTTGGTTTCTCTTCGGCACACCTATCCACCAAGGTCGCTGAGCTTTCTGGTGGGCAACGTCGTCGCCTGCAGTTGCTGATGATCCTGATGGATGAGCCCAACGTAATGATCCTCGATGAGCCGACTAACGATGTTGATACCGACATGTTGGCGGCTCTAGAAGATCTCTTGGATTCTTGGCCAGGCACCCTGATCGTGGTCTCCCACGACCGTTACTTACTTGAACGAGTCACTGACCAGCAGTACGCCATTTTGGGCGGAAAATTCCGTCATGTGCCAGGTGGCGTAGATGAGTACCTAAAGCTTCGCGCCGCTGAAGGCTCTACTGGTGGTTCCAACCCATCGCAGTCTCAGAGTGACTCCTCGGCTGCCAAGCCAGCAGGTCCCTCCGGCGCCGAATTACGTGCGGCTCAAAAGGAACTGAACGCGAACGAGCGCAAGGTTTCACAGCTGAACGAAAAAATCGCCAAGGTGCATACCAAAATGGCTGGTCATGACCAAAGCGACTATGCAGGTCTGGGCAAATTCACCGCGGAAATCGATGAATACCAAGCTCAAATTGATGAGCTGGAAGAGCGCTGGCTGGAACTGACTGAACTGTTTGAGTAGTCCCCGCTAGCTGCGAGCGACAACCATTCGTTGGCCCGGAATCTTTTGAGATTCCGGGCCAACGTCGTATTCAGCCACTGCTGCCAGCGCTGCACAGCGAATATGACAGACTCTAAATATGGAAATTGTTAGCCTGACCGGGCGCCTTATCTGCCGCAATCCTTCTGAAACGGATACCGTACGTGCTTTATTGCCGAGCCATATCCAACTGACTCGGGCCGAGCAAGGTTGTATTTCATTTGAAGTGCAACCCACCGAAGACCCGCTGGTGTGGGAGGTCGCTGAGCGATTCGTCAGTCCCTCAGCTTTCCACGCGCACCAGCAGCGCATGGCTTCCAGTGCATGGGGTCAAGGGACTACAGGGATCCAGCGCGACTATCGTATTGAGGGTCTGTAACCCGACATCACATGTGCGGCCCTGCGGTTAGGGTTTGCCGGTGATCTTGTCGGCAAGCAGGGCTAGTGGCGAAGACGTTTCCCTTCCACGCAGCTCGCTTCGATCCGCTGCGCCGTAGGCAGCATAAAGTCCCTTGGTGGCCAGCCAGCGTAGGGGTTCAGGTTCCCATTTGCGTACAGCATGGTTGACCCACGGCAGTTCTGTCAGTGCCGTTTGTTCCCCAAGGATCAAATCTCGCAACGTGCGACCAGAAAGATTGGTTGTGGCTACTCCCGTGCCCACGTATCCGCCGGCCCAACCTATGCCGGTCATGGGGTCCAACCCCACCGTGGCAGCCCAGTCCCGAGGAACACCTAAAACGCCAGACCAGGCATGATCAATTTTTGCGTGATGAGTTTGTGGGAACATCCTGTGCAGAACATCCTGCAATCCATCGATGGTGCTTTGCGGGGTTTGCCCATCGGTGTCGGTGCGCGAACCATATTTGTAGGGCACTCCACGCCCACCGATAGCGATTCGATTATCGGCGGTGCGCTGGGCATACATGTAGACATGGGCAAAGTCGCCTAACACTTCTCCCTGGCTCCAATTCAACTCATCCCAAACAGAAGACGGCAGTGGCTCGGTCACAATCATCGACGAGTTCATGGGCAACCACAGCCGCTTGTGACCGGTAAGTTGCGCGGTGAATCCTTCGGTGGCACGCACAATGTATTCCGCGCTAACCGTCCCGCCTTCGATATCAACCTGACGGGGACGAATAGAGCGCACCGGAGTATCTTCGTAAATTTTCACGCCGAGACGTTCCACCGTTTGGGCCAGACCTCGGACAAGCTTTGCTGGTTGAATTCTTGCAGCATGTGGGTGCCATAGGGCTGCTCGTGTTCCGGCAACACTGATCTTGCATTGTGCTTCGGCGGCCTCTAGCAATCGAACATCTGTGTGCTCCCAGCCCTGATCAGCTTCTGCTTGAGCGCGTAGCCGATGTTCTTGGGCAGGGGTGTAAGCGACTTCAAATTCTCCACCGCGCAAGATATCAGCATCGATATTTTCCGTTTCGCAGACCTTGATGACCTCTTCAACGGAGTCATTCATGGCTAATTGGAAATCATTGATGGCCTGAACCGGATGTGTTTTCAGGTAGCGTTCACGGCCAGCGGTGATGGTATTTGTCAGCCAACCGCCGTTACGTCCTGAAGCGCCGTAGCCAAAATGTCTAGCTTCAAAGATCGCGATATTCAGTTCAGGAGCCGACTTGGCTAGGTAATAGGCCGTCCACAATCCGGTAAAACCACCGCCAACAATGGCGACGTCAAAAGTGCCGTGCCCGCGCAGGTTGGGGCGAGGCTCCTGAGCACCAATTTGTTGCCACCAATGCGAAACCTGTCCATTGAGCATGGTCTACTCCCCCGAACTCCGTAAATGAACCACTTTCATTCATCGCTTGGAAATCAGCCTATGACCAGTTTTATTGCACGACAAGAGGCATGGGTGGAAGTTAACTTTGCGGTTACACGAAGCTACAAGGATCTACAAAGTAAGGTCAGCTACTCACTGAGCGTGACATATGCTCCGGCAGCTGGGGCGGTAACCGGGATCGTGGCTACTCCTACCTCATCGCCCAACTGCGCGATGACTTCCTGAGCATGCTCGTGATCGCGCACCAGTAGAGCAAGGGTTGGCCCTGAGCCGGAAACCATCGCGCGTAGCGCACCGGCGCCTTCGGCCAGATCACGCATGGTGCCCAATTCTGGTGCTAGGGCTAGGGACGCTTGGGTCAGGTCGTTGGCCAGAACTTCGGCAAGAGCCGGTGCGTCAGAGGCCATCAACGCTTCAATGACTGCAGGATCAATTTCCTGAGGTACGTCAATTTCCATACCTGCGCGCAAACGATCTAACATGCCGTAGACCCGAGGCGTGGACAGACCGTAGCTGGCGGGGATGAGTACCCACTGAGTTTTGGCGCGGGTAAGCAATGGAGCCAACTTGTCTCCAATGCCCAAACCGATGGCTGCGCCACCCATCAAGGCAAAAGGTACGTCAGCGCCAAGCCGTGCACCTAATCGTCCTAGTTCCTCGCGGTCTAGGTGTGTCTGCCATAATTCGTTGCAGGCCACCAGGGTGGCGGCAGCGTCCGCTGATCCCCCACCCATTCCGCCTGCGATGGGTACCCGCTTGGTGATGTGGAGGTTTGCACCCAGAGTGGTTCCGGTGTGCTCACGCAGTAGCGAAGCAGCTTGGTACACGAGGTTGCCTTCACCCAAGGGGAAGTTTTCTGGGTCGTGGACTACCGGCGAATCTGGTTCCAAGCTCAGCAGAAGCTCACCATCGGTGCGTACGCTGGCTTCAATTTGCTCGGTCAGTGACACTGCTACGTACAGGCTTGCCACTTCGTGATAGCCGTCTTCGCGAGGCGGACCAACACGGAAATAGCAGTTGATCTTTCCCGGCGCAGTGGCGATGACTCGTTGCTTGGCCACGATTAACCCTCGCTGGCTGGTTCGTCGGCAGGAACCTGCTGTGCGGCTCGAGCGATATCGATGTACTTCTCGACATCCAGCTTTTCGCCGCGTTCCTTTGGATCGATACCGGCCAACACCAAAATCTTTTCGGCACGAATACCGGAGCCTGCCCAACCGGACAGAGCTGCGCGTAGTGTCTTGCGGCGCTGGGCAAAAGCGGCGTCGATGATGGCAAAAACTTCCTTGCGATCCGGCGCATCACTGCGGTCCTTGTCCCGGGTGAACGAGACTAGACCAGAGTGGATCTTCGGAGCTGGCCAGAAGACGTTCATGCCAATAACGCCAGCCTTGCGCATGGTGCCATACCAGGCACCCTTGACCGATGGGATGCCGTAAATCTTGTTGCCCGGAGTTGCGCTCATGCGGTCAGCAACTTCGTCCTGAACCATCACCAGTCCATGACGGATGCTTGGGAAGTGCTCCAGTAAGTGCAGGACTACCGGTACCGCAACGTTGTAGGGCAGGTTGGCCACCAATGCAGTGGGGTTATGCGGCAGTTCGGTGACCTTCATGGCATCACTGAGGATCACCGTCAGGTCATCTTCACGCCCTGGACGGAACTCAGCCATGGTCTGTGGCAGGCGCTTGGCTAGTGGAGGGTCAATTTCCACCGCGACAACTTTGGCTGCAGCATCCATGATGCCAAGGGTCAGCGAACCGAGCCCCGGGCCGACTTCCAGCACGGTCTCGGCTGGGTCAACGTTGGCGGCGGCAACGATGCGACGGATGGTGTTTCCATCAATCACAAAGTTCTGCCCCAAGGTCTTGGTAGGGCGGATTCCTAGCTCTTCGGCCAGACGACGGATTTCGGTGGCCCCAAGCAGCGGCAAAGATTCCTTAGACATCACAAGTCCAATTCTAGTTCAGTCAGATAGATCCAAACATAACAACGCGACGCGTCCACCGTGATGGTGAACGCGTCGCGTCGTTAGGCTTGTTAATTTTTAGCGCAGGCCCAGCTTGGACGAGCATGCTGGCCAGTGCCCCCAGCCGCCCGATGCACGAAGCTTTTCAGCTGCTGCGATCTGTTCTTGAGGCGAAGCCTGGTGTGGAAGTGGTGCGTACTTGGTACCGCCGACTGCCCTCCATGAAGAAGCAGAGAACTGCAGGCCACCGTAGTAACCGTTTCCGGAGTTGATCGCCCAGTTACCACCGGACTCACACTTGGCCAGAGCCTTCCAGGTGGAGGAAATGTTGCTGGTGTTGGTGGAAGGCTTCGGAGCGGATTCTTCCTTTTCTTCGCTGCTATTGGAAGATTTCTCTTCCTTAGCTTCGCTCTTCTTAGCTGAAGATTCTTCTTCCTCAGCCTTCGCTTCGGCTTCCTTGTCGGCCTTTTCCTTGGCTTCCTGAGCTTCCTTGGCAGAGTCCTTAGTGCCGACGCTGACTACCTCAACCACAGGTTCCTTGGAGACCTTGGACTTGAGAACTTCTTCCTCACCCTTTTTGCCGTTTCGGGTTTCCTGACGAAGGGTCAGCTCGCGCTCGCCCTTTTCGCCGGTGGTCTCTACTTCGGTTTCACCCTTTTCCAAGGAGTCGTCTTTAACTTCCTTGGTATCAAAGTCGATGTCGCGGGTTTCGTCCCAAGTCTTTACGGAGACGTCGATAACCTCAACTTCAGCGCCAGCTTCGATAGCTACGCTGTCCTTGACGTTTTTGTCCTTCTTATCGTCAACCTTGACGTTGATTTCGTCGTTGTCGTCAACCTTGATTTTCTGCTCGGCGAGCAGTTCTTTGATGGTTGACGCGGTGCTTGCGACAGTCTTCTTTTTGTCGTTAACAATCAGCTTTACGTCTTTAGGAGTGATCACTTCAAGTTCGTCGCTCACTGCGGTGAGCTGCATGTCTTCATCGAGGGAAACTTCTGAGCCCTTATCAAGGTTCAGTTGGTTAACGACGTCTGCCACGGTCATGCCAGTGGTGTGAACGACTCGCTCGGTTCCGTCGATAGTTACTTCAACGGACTTGTTGCGCTTGATATCGATCTGCTGGTTGTCCGACAGTCCGGATTCTGGCGCGGCAGAAATTTCGTCGCGTTCCGCCAAGGTGATTTCTTGCTGATTCAGCAGTTCGCTGACAGTTGCTGCACGAGTGGAGACTTCTTCTTGCTCTCCGTCAACGGAGATGACTACGGATTTTTGACTGGCAACGTAGAACACGGCACCGGCGATAACCACAGCCACGGCGAGCGCCTGAGCCAGGTATTTAACCCAGGTTTTCTTGAGCAAGTGAGTCACGGTAGTGAGATCCCCATCGTTTAATGGCTCAGGAGCTGAAGGTAATTCAGCTTTCAGTTGAGCCCAGCAGCACCCGCTGCTTAGTTAGTAATCAAATTCTTGGCCATTTTCTCGCTTGATAAACAAGCGAGTTTCAGGCTGCCTCGACTCAACGCCGCCACTTTAGTTGACAGGAATTATCTCGAACATCACATCTACCGTAACCGAATCGTTACATTCATTGCAACAGTTCTGTAACCAGACGCACGCAAGCGGGTCTAGAATCCTCCGTACACTTCACCGGTATTTGCATTAATCTGTGCACAGAATTCTTCAAGATCCATACCCAATGACTGCGCCATGAACCGGGTGGTGTACGGAATCATGTAGCTTGCGTTGGGGCGTCCGCGGAATGGATGCGGTGTCAAAAATGGTGCGTCAGTTTCAACCAGCAGCAACTTTGGGTCAGCAATCTGCAGCGCTTCTCGAAGACCAAACGAATTCTTAAAAGTCACCGTTCCAGAGAATGACATGTACCAGCCATTGTCGTTACAGATCTGCGCCAAGTCTTTGTCTCCGGAGAAGCAGTGAAAGACCACTTTCTCAGGGAGTTTGGAACTCTTGAGAATTCGCACCACATCTTCGTGCGCGTCACGGTCATGAATCTGCACAGCTTTGCCCAGCTCGACTGCAATCCGAAGGTGTTCACGGAAGGATTGCTCTTGAGCGCCTCGTCCCTCCTCACCGGTACGGAAGTAGTCCAGGCCGGTCTCCCCCAGCGCACGTACCCGTGGGTCTGCAGCCAGCTCTTTAATTCTCGCCAGTGCACTTGTCAGCTCGTCGCGTTCGGCAAGTCGTGCAGCATCATTGGGATGGATGGCGACTGCTGCCAGAACATTCGGGTATTCGTTGGCAAGTTGCACGGCAAATTCCGATGACTCTACGTCGCAACCGACTTGGATCAGTCCTTGAACGCCTACAGATTCGGCTGCGGCCAGTGCATCAGCGGGTGAGACTTTGACGGTGCCGTCTAAGAAATCCAAATGCGTATGGTTATCTACCACGGCTATCGGCAAGGCTTCGGGCGCTTCGGGATACTGCAGGTTCCGTTTACTGCCACCCTTTTCACTTTCGCTCTTACGAGCCCGGCCCTCGTGACCAGCCGGCAGCTCTCCCAACGTGGGTCGGTAGGCCTCAGGGATTCGGGTGATGTCGGTATCCAACTTCTTTGACACGATTTTCCTTTGCACTTTGTTACTACAGACCACTATCAATTTTAGTCTGTCATCAACTCGCAAATGAGCCACATTTATTTTTTGTCATTGAGCCAGTTAGCCTATTTATACGGATAAAACATGCCCATATGATAGTCACTAAGAGTTTGCTGAATACCTCAGGATGCGAAGTGTCTCGCGACTGAACCACTGCGCAGGAGGAACTTGAATGAGTGCCAACCCCACGATGCCGTCGTTGGATTCAACATTCCGTACAAACTGCGAACGGATATCTGGTGCTGTGCAAACGGTGATCACCGGTAAACCAGAGGTCATCACTAACGCGCTCATCGTTTTGTTGGCACAGGGCCATCTATTACTCGAAGATGTCCCGGGCGTCGGCAAAACCATGCTGGCGAAGTCCTTGGCAAAGAGCGTCAACGGCACGGTTCATCGCATCCAGTTCACCCCTGATCTTCTGCCAAGCGACGTTACTGGCGTTTCGGTGTATTCACCACAAACACACGAGTTCACTTTTCATCCTGGGCCGGTATTCGCCAACATTGTCATTGCTGACGAGATCAATCGTGCCAATGCTAAAACACAATCGGCGCTTCTTGAATGTATGGAAGAAGCTCAGGTGACGGTGGACTCTATCACTCATACTCTTGAGCATCCTTTCATGGTTGTTGCCACACAGAATCCATTGGATTCAGAAGGTACTTTCGCTCTTCCTGAAGCACAGCGTGACCGTTTCATGGCACGAATTTCACTTGGGTACCCAGAACGAGAAGCCGAGATCTCAATGATCGCTGGCCACCATCAGCATGAACCGATTGAGTCATTGGAGTCAGTACTTCAGCTCGTCGATTTGCAGCAAATGATCGAACAGGTCAATTCGGTCACCGTGACCGAACGGCTGGGGACCTACGTGGTGGATCTTGGTCGCGCGACGCGTAACCATCCGCAAATAGAGCTAGGCGCCTCACCGCGTGCCCTTCTTCAGTGGGTCCGTGCGGCCAAAGCGCATGCGGCCATCAACGCCCGGGACCATGTCTTGCCAGAAGACATTCGCAGTGTGGCACACATGGTCTTGAACCACCGATTGATTTTGACCAGACGAGCTGTCGCTGAAGGTGCAGAAGTGTCAAACATTATTCAAGACCTGCTGTCCAATACCCCGGTTAGCTAGCTGGCACCCCATGGGCAAGATCCCCCGCTATGACTCAAGCGATACTCTTTCGTGGGTACGCTCGGAAAGTTCTGTGCCCTTAGCGCTACGTCGATTCCGATTAGATCTATTTACGATTCGTGGCTGGTGCACCATTGGTGCAGGAGCCCTCATGATTTTTTGGCTTACCTATTCGGTCGCCACGAGTTGATGGCTCTCGGGATCTGTTTACTGGTCTTGGCGATCATCAGTTGGGCGTTGGCATCAAGCCTTCGAGCACGTACTCAAATACACCGAGAACTTGTTTCCGTGGAACCCAGCGTCGGGGACGTATCTAGATTCCGTCTAAGCGCCAGTGAATCATCGATGATTCAGGAGCAGCTACCTGAGCCTTTCGCCCGTGGACCGGTTCTTGATGCACCCGGCTACTGTGAGTACGAATTGGTGTTCGGAACCCGTGGCGTCCACCAGGTTGGTCCGGCACAGCAAATCATTACCGACTCCTTGGGCCTCATCCGTGGGATGGTCAACGCAGGAGATACCCTCAACGTCCCTGTCCGTTCCAAGCTCTTGGATCTCCAGCGCTTCGCGAACCTCGGCGAACAAATGCTCTCGGGCGATGCACGACATTCGCATAGCACCACAGCTGATTACTATGACGTGGCCATCCGTGACTATCAACAGGGTGACTCCATCCGACAGGTTCATTGGAAGGCTAGCGCGCGTCAAGGCAAGCTAATGGTTCGTCAAGAGAATCACGTAGCCACCGCTCATGCTCTGCTGATTTTGGATACTGACCATGAACACTGGTGTCAAAATGGTTCAGATCTTCGTCTAGCGATCCCCAACGGTTCCCAAGAAGACTTACCAAGTAGCCGTCGCTTTGAGACGGCGCTGTCCTTGGCAAGCAGTATCGGACTTCGTTTTGCCAGCAGCGGCTACAACTTATCGTTCCGTGACCTATCGGGAACACCGATTATCGTCGGACAGCACCAGGTAGCTTCGGATCATTCAGCGCATCGAAGCTTTGACACTTTCCATGCCGCCACAGCAGGACTTGCTTTAGACACGAGCACTCAAGCAACTGACCCAACTGAATTATTGGGTTCAGGTCTGCAAAAGGACATGCTAGATTCTCGCGAAGAACCAGTGATCATGATCTTGGGAGAACTCACCGTTGCCCAAGCCAGCTGGCTAGCAACATTGGCTCGCACGGTACGACGTGTGGAGCTATTTATTCTCGTTACCCACCCAGAACGATATGCGGCGGTTCAGCAAGAGCTCTCAACAACCGGTTGGAAAATTCATCTCCTGCCCGGCACCTCTGGCGTCGAACAGATTTGGGGAAACTAGTGGGTGTCGAAGAGCAAGATTCACCAGTGACCAACCCTTCTGAGGCTCAGCCGTCCGTTGAGTCTTCTCGCGCGCCAGCAATAGATCATTTACTAGCCCGAGGCCTGGCTGCGCTTTGTTTAGCACTAGCGGTTCTGGCCGGAACAGCATCACTGACCGGAGTGGTTGAGGGCACCTCATGGCTGCCCTACCTGATCTTCCCCGTTGTTGTACTTCATCTGGTTTACGGGTTGATCCGCGGGATCCGGGTGATCCGCTGGTTAGCTTTGCCAGCTGCAGCCCTTGTAGCTTTGGCTGCGGTCATGAGCCACGACGCCATGGACTCAAATGCCTACGGTCTGTCACCAATGCAGTGGTTTTTCTCTTCGATCTCTGAAGCAGGATTGCAACTGGCAACTCAAGTTCCGCCGGTGGCTAGCTCAGCGTATATCGACCTCTCGATACTGGTTCTTGCCCTCGTAGTGAGTCTGCTGACGCAAATACTTGCCACATTCCGACGCACCGCTTTGCTGGCCGTTATTCCGCTGTCTTTTGCCCCTATAGTTGCGTCCCTGTTTAAGCAGGAAGGTGCCGGAATAGGTTTTCTCGCCCTTCTGGTCGTTGGTGTACTGGGCTATGTAGCTTTGTTGCCGTACACGTTCACTTCCGTTTCTCAGGGCGCAGCTCAACATAAATTCCCGCCAGCCAAGACATTGGGCGTCTTTGGAATTACTGCACTGGCCTGTATAGGTTCGCTGTTCGCCGCGAGTTTATGGATGCCCGGTTTTCGTGCAGGCATGTTCCCCGAGGGTAAACGCCCCTCGGGAGAATTGCTGGCCAATAACGTAGACCCACTCATCAATTTGGGGCGAGATCTACGATCAAACGGCAAAAAACCGTTCTTGACGTATTACACCAGTGCAGACCAAGCTCCATATCTGCGAACCCAAGTCATCACAGATTTGACCCAGCAACGCTGGGAACCGAGCGAGAACCTTTTCTATTCTGATTACTACGGTGACACCGCGGTCACCAGTGATTACTCTTCGTTTGGTAGTTCTGAACAAGTACTGCGAATGACCTGGCCCAATAACAACACCAACCCGTTACTCCCGCTGCCGACTCAAAGTTATTTTGTCCAAGGCATCCAAGGCGATTGGCGTTGGACTCATGAAACCTCTGTGGCCAGACTCAGTGGCGACGCGTTAAGCGCAACCAAAGATATCTCCGTAGCTTATGAACAACTTCAATTCACGCCTGAACTAGTTGAAGAACTTGCCGGGTGGGGTGCGATGAGCGGGCCTAGCGTGTCCAGCGAATATTCTCGGCTTCCGACAGATGAAGAAAACTCGCTGCAGCCCTTGTTGCGAGAGACCCTCGACGAAGCCTATGCGGATGGGGCGAGCCCGGACACCGAATTGGCTAAGGCCGCAGCCATCCAAGATTTCTTCCGTTCTGGAAAGTTCGCTTACTCAGAGCGCACCCCATTGCGTGAAGGTTACGACGGAGCCAACGCACAAGTGGTCGAGGCGTTCCTAGACCGCAGGCAGGGATACTGCGTTCACTTTGCTTCGGCAATGGCGCTGTTGGCGCGTGAAGCAGGAATCCCTTCGCGCATTGCCGTGGGCTACGCCCCAGGCGTTGCTACGGGTGAATCCATTAATGCTGAAGAAATTGGAAGTCCGCAGAGGTTTGAAAGAACCGCCAAGCCTGGCACCAAACTTGAAGGCTATACCGTCAGCGGACAACAGGCGCACGCATGGCCTGAGCTATTTATCACCGGCCTAGGCTGGGTTCCCTTTGAGCCAACACCAGGTCGAGGCTACACCCCAAGTTATGCGCCAGAAGCAACCCGGAGCGCGGCCCCTTCGGAAAGCACCGCACCTGAAGTACCTACAACCCGCAGTACTCCGACTCGTACACCATCGGCAACTCCCTCGGCTCAGGCGGCAACGCCACAAACCAGTGAACAGGGTGCAACGAACCTATGGTTGCTTCCTGTGGCGCTGGTGTTGATTGGCGCTGTGTTGTGCATCGGCCCTTGGCGTCGTAATCGCATCCGGCAGGAACGTCTGAAACAAATCCGTGCTGGCACACCAGAGGCTGCCCAAGCCTTGTGGGCGGAACTGCTCAGTGTCGGAGCCGACGCGAAGCTCCCGGCTGGTACTCACGAGTCCGTTGGAGACTACACGGTTAGATTATCTGTTGACTACCCGGCTTTGGCCCCAGAGCTCCAACAGATTCAGCAAATCGTTGAGCAGAGCTTCTACGCCGATCGCCACCCTGGTGAAACCGATGACGCACCTGTGCTCAATGCCCTGCACAGAATTCAAGAGCAACTGCGTGCTCAGCTGTCGGTCTGGCAACGACTAACTACATTCCTTGTCCCGCCGTCGTTACGGTCAGGCATCGGCGGCAAACAACGTTCCAGATAGGGACGACCACACTAGTTTCTTAAAGAAATGAGGCCCAGCCAAATGGCTGGGCCTCATTTCATGATTGGCATCTATGGATGCACAGATTACTTCTTTGCAGCGTATGGATCGGCGATGCCGATGTACTGCACGGTGGTGTACTCGGCCAAGCCTTCAGCGCCGCCTTCGCGACCCAGACCCGACTGCTTCACGCCACCGAATGGTGCTGCAGCGTTGGAGATGACGCCAGCGTTGAAGCCAACCAGACCGAATTCGATCTGCTCCGAAACGCGGAACATGCGGTTGAAGTCCTGCGAGTAGATGTAGGAAGCCAGACCGTACTCGGTGGAGTTAGCCAGCTTGATGGCTTCTTCTTCCGAGGTGAAGGTGGTGACAGGTGCAACTGGGCCGAAGATTTCCTGGGTAAGGATCTTGGCGTCGTTGGCAACGTTAGCCAGCACAGTTGGCTGGTAGAAGTAGCCTGGGCCTTCAACTGGTGCGCCACCGGTCACGGCGGTTGCGCCAGCGCTGATGGCAGCCTCGACCAGTGCATGCACTTCGTCGCGGGCCTTCTCTTCAACCAGTGGGCCAACGGTGGTGCCCTCTTCGGTGCCACGTCCTGGCTTGAGAGCCTTCATCGCTTCAGCGAACTTCGCGGTGAACTCTTCGGCAACGTCAGCGTGAACCAAGAAGCGGTTAGCTGCGGTGCAGGCCTCGCCCATGTTGCGCATCTTGGCAGCCATGGCGCCCTCAACTGCAGCATCCAGGTCAGCATCCTCAAAGACGATAAATGGTGCGTTGCCGCCCAATTCCATCGAAGTACGCAGAACCTTGTCTGCGGCATCCTTCATCAGCTGCTTGCCCACTGGGGTGGAACCGGTGAAGGAAACCTTGCGCAGGCGGTCATCCTGCATCAGTGGAGCGGAGATCTTCGAAGCCGAGGAGCCCGAAACAACGTTGAGCACACCTGCTGGAAGGCCAGCTTCCATCATGGTGGCTGCGAACAGCTGGGAAGTCAGTGGGGTCAGCTTTGCTGGCTTGAGCACCATGGTGCAACCTGCAGCAATCGCTGGGCCGACCTTACGGGTGGCCATCGCCAATGGGAAGTTCCATGGGGTGATCAACAGGCATGGGCCAACTGGCTTGTGCTGAACAAGGACCTTGTTCTTGCCCTCTGGGGTGGTGATGTAACGGCCGTAGTGGCGCACGGTCTCTTCGGAGAACCAGCGCAGGAACTCAGCACCGTAGGTCACTTCGCCGTAGGCTTCGGCCAGTGGCTTACCCATTTCAAGGCTCATCAACAGGGCAAAGTCATCTTTGCGTGCGGTGACCAAGTCAAAGGCACGGCGCAGAATTTCGGCACGTTCACGTGGTGCGGTCAAGGCCCATTCAGCCTGAACCGCGTCGGCTGCATCCAGTGCTGCCATGGCGTCTTCGCTGGTGGCACTGGCTAGGGTCAGTAGCTTTTCACCGGTGGCCGGATCAAGCACATCAAAAGTGCCGCCGTCCGAGGCATCGCGCCATTCACCGTTAATCAAAAGACCGGTTGGAACCTTGGCAAGCAGTTCTGCTTCGCGCTGGGCAGTGATCGACATACGCGCATCTCCTGAATCTCTAAATGAAACTAATCGTCGTTGATGCCTACGCTATTCTCGGCATGAGCAAACTGTAAATCGCCCTGTGCACTATAAAAGCGTAGATTCATTGTGCAATCAGCCTATGCGAATTTTGCTATTTCTTCGCTTCGTGACGTTGTGCCAAGACAGCCTCATACAGGTCACGTTTTTTGGCACCGAACTTTTCCGCCACCTCAGCCACGGCTTGCTTCATTCGGGTGCCCTGCTCCACGAGATCTGAGACTTTGGGCAGCAGTTCCTCAATGGTTGCTGGCTCAGCTTCTTCGGCACCGTGGATCACCACCACGATTTCTCCACGCACTCCAGGCTCGGCCCAAGTCTTCAAGGCACCCAGTGAGTCACGACGAACCTCTTCAAACTTTTTGGTCAGTTCGCGAGCCACCGCAGCTTGGCGGTCTTCGCCAAAAGCTTCAATGGCAGCGTCAAGAAAATCACTGAGGCGGTGTGGTGCTTCAAAGAAGACCATGGTGCGTTCTTCATGGAGCAACGTGTCCAGACGTTTGCGTCGCTCCCCCGCCTTACGAGGCAAGAAGCCCTCAAAGGTGAAGCGTCCTGTGGGAAGTCCGGAAAGGGCAAGTGCGGTCAGTACGGCTGATGGGCCAGGTACTGCGGTGACCCGGACCCCCGCGCTGAGGGCAGCAGCCACCAGTGGGTAACCGGGGTCAGAAACTGCAGGCATGCCAGCATCCGAGACGACCAGGATGGTGGCACCCTGCGCAGCCAGTTCAATGACTTCGGAGAGCTTGTGAGCTTCGTTGTGCTCATGGAGGCTCATGACCTTGGCGGTGATCTTGATACCGAGGGCGTGAGCGAGGTGGTGGAAGTTTCTAGTATCTTCCGCAGCGATAATATCCGCGCTGGTCATCATCTCCCGCAATCGCGGGGATGCATCGGATAAATTGCCAATCGGGGTGGCGCCCAGGACGATTACGCCCTCATTCTCTGAGATCTGCACATTCTTAAGCCTACGCGAAGTAGGAAAAGCCCACTTTCTGTACTTTCCGCCGGTAGCATGAGTTGGTGATGGGCACCTCGACTTTATACTCCGCGGACGCTGGCCATGTCCGCTCAGCACGGCAGGCCTACACTTTTCAGAGCCTGAAAGCTCGGCTCTTGCCAACCGCTGTGGCCTCCGGTCCGCTGATGTGGATTATCCCGTTAGCCGTCACGCTGTTGGCCGGATTGCTCCGCTTTGTAAATCTTGCCCACCCTCACATGCTGATCTTTGACGAAACCTATTACGTCAAAGACGCTTTTTCGCTACTCCAAAGTGGCTATGAGCGCGAATGGGCAGACGAAAGCGATCCGCAGTTCATTGCTGGAAATCCGCAGCTGTCCGCAGACTCCTCCTTCGTGGTTCACCCACCCTTGGGTAAGTGGTTAATCGCTCTGGGCATGTTGGTCTTTGGCGACTTCAACGGATTCGGTTGGCGATTCTCCACCGCCTTATTCGGCACCTTGGCGGTCCTTCTAGTGACCTTGTGTGCACGGTTGCTCTTCGGCTCCCACACACTGGCCGGTATCGCCGGTCTACTGATGGCCATTGATGGTCACTCAATTGTGATGTCCCGTACCGCTTTGTTGGACATCTTCCTGATGTTCTTCGTTTTGGCGGCCTTTTACGCACTGCTCAAAGATCGGGTTCATGGGCGCACACAACTGGCCCGCAAATTAGCCGTCCCAGAAGGCAACCGCCCCGATGACTTTTTACTAAAACAAGGTCCCATGCTCTGGTGGCGTCCTTGGCGTCTGATAGCAGCCGTCATGCTCGGTGGCGCCGTCGGGATCAAATGGTCCGCCTTGTCCTTCGTCGCGGTTTTCTGCTTGCTCGCCGTCCTGTGGGATTTTGCTGCTCGCCGTACCGCTGGCATTCATCAGTGGCAGCGTTCGACCTTCACTCGTGACGGAATTTACTCCTTCTTCACCATGGTGCCCTTGGCATTTATGACCTACCTGTCCACGTGGGCCGGATGGCTGGTCACAACCGGTGGACGCTATCGGCACTGGGCCGAGGAAAATCCTGGCCAAGGAGTCAGCTGGTTGCCAGCGCCGCTCCGGTCCTTGTGGCACTACCATCAGGCAGGCTACGAGTTCCATACCGGGCTGAGTTCAGAACATGGCTGGCAGTCCTCACCATGGACCTGGCCTTTTGCCGGGCGCCCTGTGCTGTTCTACTTTGAAGGCTACGACAAGGGCGCCAACGGTTGTGATCTCAAGCGTTGCACCGAGGTCATCACCGATCTTCCCAACCCGCTATTGTGGTGGGCTTGCTCCATCAGCATGTTCTTGCTGATCCTGTGGTGGATTGGCGCGAGAGATTGGCGCGCAGGGGCAATCTTGTCCTCAGCTGTAGCTGGTTTCCTGCCTTGGCTGATGTACCCGGAACGCACCATGTTCTTCTTCTACACCTTGCCGCTGGTCCCGTTCATGATGCTTTCGTTGACGTATATGATTGGCAAGTTCGTTTCACGGGAGTCGAATTCTGCCCTCGAGTACCGCTCACGCATCGTCGTGGTCACCTTAGTGCTAGTGATATTCCTAGTCACTTCAGCATTCTTCTGGTCAATCTGGACTGGGGAAATGATAGCGGATGAACTGTGGCGCCTCCATGTGTGGATCCCTAGCTGGGGCTAGGCACCGGTGGTCGCTGGGCCTAAAGCCATAAGATAGGCCACTTTGATGATTTTCGATTCAAGAAGGATTTAGCTTCCATGCAAGAAGTTTCCGTCGAGCTACTAACCGAGCTACCGCCCGAGTTTAATACGACGAATCTACTCCTTGACCGCGTCGCCCGCGGCTCGGATCTGCCCCTGTTCAGCGTGCAGCGCGAGAGTCAGTGGCACGATATCAGTGCAGCAAAATTCCTCGTTGACGTGAAACGCCTTGCCACCACGCTGGTCAATGATGGCTTGCAGCCCGGCGACAAGGTCGCGATCATTTCTCGCACTCGGTACGAATGGGCTCTTGCTGAAGAAGCCATCTGGTTTGCTGGCGGAGTTTCGGTGCCCATCTATGAATCCTCCAGTCCCTTCCAAATTGAATGGATCTTGCGTGATTCAGGTGCTCGGGTTGTCTTTGCCGAGGATCATGAGCTGCGTGCCAACGTCCGTCGCGCGGTGGCACAATTGGGTGAAGAAGTACGCACCCACATTTTTGAAGGATCCGATCAGGCGGACAAGTCGCTGATCCCCTCGGCTGGTCTACACCAGCTGCTGGTTGCCCCTGAACGGGTGAACGAGGAGCTCATTGAATCCCGCCGTTCTTCAATGAAGCTCGAAGATGTCGCCACGATGGTCTACACCTCCGGCACCACGGGACGGCCCAAGGGTTGCAATATGTCCCACTCGAACTTTGCCATGGTGGCTCACAACCTCGCAGGCAATATGCCCGACGTCCTAGGCAAGGACCGTCGTACCTTGATGTTCTTGCCGCTGGCGCACGTCTTGGCCCGTGCGGTGCAGCAGACCTGCATCCATGGCGGGTCGATCGTCGCACACTCAAGTTCGATGGGCACCCTGATTCAAGATATGGCCGCTGTGAAGCCAGGGTTCTTACTGGCAGTACCGCGCGTCTTTGAAAAGATCCGCACCACAGCGCTTGCTACCGCCGAAAGCAGTGGCAAGGGCGAGGTCTTCCTCAAGGCTGAAGCAGTTGCCATCGAGGTATCCAAAATCCGTGACGCGCGTACACGCGGAAACAAGGCTCGTTTCCCTCTAGGACTTCGGGCCCGCCATGCACTGTTCAACAAGGTGCTTTATCCAAAGCTGCGCAATGTCTTTGGCGGCGAATGCGACTACGCCATCTCTGGCGCCAGCGCTCTGACCCAAGATCTTGCGCACTTCTTCCGCGGGGCAGGAATCAAGCTGGTGGAGGGTTACGGCCTGACCGAAACTACCGCGCCGGCAACGGTGAATGAAGGATCTCGAACCCGTGTGGGAACGGTGGGTCGGCCCATCCCTGGCACCAGCGTGAAAATCGCGGAGGACGGGGAAATCCTCATTAAGGGCATCGGCGTCTTCTCCAGCTATCACAACAATCCAAAGGCAACCGCCGAAGCTTTTGATGCTGACGGATTCTTTAAGACTGGCGATACCGGTGTACTCGATGAAGCAGGCTTCTTGAAGGTGACCGGGCGCAAGAAGGAACTAATCGTCACCGCTGGTGGCAAAAACGTCTCCCCGGGCCTTTGGAAGAAATGGTTCGCGCCGGACGAATTGTTGCTCAGTGTGTGCTTGTTGGTGACCAGCTTCCGTTCATCGCGGCTCTGGTGACCTTGGACCATGAAGAACTGGTCTTGTGGGGCAAAGCTAAGGGACTGGGCGAGCTGTCCCTTGCTGAGGCAGCCACTCATCCTGAGGTCATTGCGGAGGTGCAGACCTACGTTGATACGGCAAACCTGACGGTCTCCAAGGCCGAATCAATCCGTAAGTTTGTGGTCCTTGACGACGAATTTACTGAAGCCTCAGGACATCTGACCAACTCACTAAAGCTCAAGCGTCAAGCCGTCATTGAGCAGTTTGATCAGACGATCCAGGGCCTTTACACAAAATAAAATCCTGACTTAAACGAGCTGAGGTGCCGCACTTTTTTGTGCGGCACCTCAGCTCGTTTTTATGCAGTTTTCTCTTAGCCACCCAGACCGAAGGCGCGTGCTTCCTGCCGAAGCCTTGCGGCCTCACGGCGGCGTCCGGTTGGCCAGCAACTGATAAGAACCACAACAACGGTGGCAACAACCAATACAGCGATTCCAATGGCACTGTCGACCCAGAACTGCTCAGGATACAAGCGAATCAAGGTGTCCTTGACGCTGAAGGTCCATGTACCTTGCGAGAAGAACAACGCGTGGAACTGGGTAAAGAAGTTTTCCCAGCCCATCAGCGCGGCGACAGTCAGGACCGCAATCATCACCAAAGTGAGAATAGCTCCAGAGAACAGGGCCCGGCGTACCCCCCGGCATAACGTTTAGCTAGGTACCAAACACCGACAATCAAGATGACTGCCAAGATGATGCCAAGGATGTAGGAGAAACCAATAAGGTGCTTGACGTCCACCATATGCTGAACCTCGCCCTCGGTGAACATAGCTGAACCGGTGGAAAGCTTAAGCCCCGACAAGTATTCCGGGCCAGCAAAGTTGTTCAGGTAGTCCAGTCCGTAGCTGCCGTAGGTCAGTCGTTCATCGTCGCTGAATCCGAAGAGGTCACTAGGGAATCCTGGGCGGCCATAGGACAGCGCTAGGAATGCCGGGGTGGCGATCAGGCGAATGGCCGTAATCAAGGTGAGCACGGGGAAGATCAGGGCAACAACAACCTGTGCAGTGCGCCCCAGTGGTGGTTTGGAGTTCAGCGCCCGCTCACGAGCAACCCGACGCTTCTGTGCTGCTTCGGATCGCTCTGGCTCTGGTTCGTAGCTACCAAAGACACGATTGCGTGCCTGGGCTACGGCTGCTTTGGTGGTTGGCAGTGAGCCGGTTTTCGGTGCAACTGCTACCGGTGGGACCTGCTGAACGGTAGTTTTGCTCTCGGTCTCAGCCTTGGGTTGAACGGTAGTTGCTGGAGCAACAGGTTCGTTCTTGGCCTTTTTCTCTGCTTCAAGTTCGTGAGGCAGTTTGATGGCGCGGATGACGTCTTCTACCGGCTCTTGAGCTTGAGGCTTCGCTGCTGGCTTGGCAGCGGCTGGCTTTTCAGCAGCAGATTTGGCTGGAGTGTTGGCCGGTGCAGGCGTAGTTGCCGCTGGCTTCTGCTGCTCAGTCTTAGCTGCTGCGGGCTGGGCCGTTGCTGGCTTCTGCTCTGCAGGCTTTTGCGCAGTTGGCTGGTCCGCGGTCGACTTTTGCTCTGCAGGCTTCTGTTCAGGCCGCTTCTGCTCAGCCAGCTTTGCAGGTGACGATTGTGAATCAGCTGGATTGGTCTCGGATTCGTTCGTGCCAGACTCAGACTTGCCAGACATGGCTCGGCGAACAGCTTCCTTGCGGGCAGCTACTTCGGCCTGAGCCTGATTCTTATGAGCTTCCAGACGCGCGGCAAGCTCTTCTGCTTTTGGCTCAGTGACGCCTTGGGTGCTCGCTCCGGGGCAGCCGGTGCAGGCTGACCCGCATTTCCTTGCCCCTCGGTTGGGTTTTTCGCCGCCTCAGCCATGAGCAGACCTCCTGCAATTCGCGCGATGGTGTGATGTTTTAGGTTACTGGTAAGCCACCGAGGGCTCACGCGCCTTCAGCTTATCCACCGCAAGGGCTCAACCGACGGATTACCACACCTAAATCACGTTTGGGCTAGGAGGTAAGCAGGACGTCAAAGGCTAAATACGTGAGCCTAGACTACTTTTCTTCGTCAGGGAGCATGGCCAAACGGACCCGAGAGTCAAAACGCTGGCTGCTGATATCGCGAGAGCGCACCGAATCTGCTGGCGTGCTGGAGGAATGACGTGATTCATGAGGTTGCGGCTGCTTATCACGCACCGCGTCCACGAGGGCGTTCAACTCATCTTCGGGCTCAAGCACTTCAGGCATGGCACCTCGAATCAGCGACCAACCACTGGGAACAGTGAGTCGATTGGCGTGCCGAGCGCAGAGGTCGTAGCAGTGCGGCTCGGGGTAAGTAGCCAATGGACCTAGCACGGCCGTTGAATCGGCGTATACGTAGGTGAGGGTGGCACGAGCCGTTTCACGGCACGCTGGGCGAGAACAAAGACGAAGACCTTCCACGCTATTTATTCTACTCGTGGGATGCCCTGATGCTGGGGATCTAGCAGTGTTCGTGGGCCGGAGGCGATCCATGAGCGTGCTAAGCGATAGGCTGAGACGATGAACTCGAAGTTGCCTGATCGTCCCAGTGGTCCGCGGCGTAATCGCCATGGCCGCGGACGGCGCGGGCCACTGATCCCCATTCATTTGCCGGCCTACCGCTCCCGTCCGGAACGGTTCGACGACGCAGTAATGGCCAGCGCTCAAAGGCTTTCTGAACGCTGGCCAAATAAAGTTGAACAGATTGATTTCCTCATTGAGCCGGTGCCCAGCGAGAAACTCATCAATCAGGCAGAAGCAGTCTCCGATCGTATCCCGTTGGCATCGTCAACTCCGGCCACCGCTCATAAGCGTGCCGAGTTGGTGATCTATCGTCTGCCGATTGAACAGATCGCCGATAGCACCGCAGAGCTGATGGACCTCGTTCACCAGTGTGTGGTTCACGAGGTGGCACAGTTATGGGTGAAACCGATCAACGAGATTGACCCGTCCTACTTCCCCGAAGATCCCGAAGACTTTTAGCTTCGCGTAGCCGCCGGCACTTGTGCTGGCGCGTGGGTGGCGAGCATCAGGCGCACCGCCCCGATCCATACCAGGGCCGAACCCACCAGGTGACAGACCACCAACAGTTCAGGCAAATGGGTCAGCGCCTGAACGATGCCAATCACACCCTGAGCGGCGAAAACCAGAACGTAGATCTTGGCCTTACGAGACACCGCTGCGACCTGCTGGGTCTTGGCTTTGCGCCAGATGATCAAGGTAACTGCCAACGCCGCAAAGGCCGCGATAGCGTGGATGAGGGTGATGCTTAGCCAGTCAAAGCCCATACGTGGAACGTCGGCCGAATCTCCGGCATGCGGTCCGGAACCCGTGACGGCGGTTCCCAAAACAACCAGCACCGCGTTGATGATGACCGCGATGGTGCCCCATCGCCTAAGTTCACTGGTGCTCGACGGTGGTTCGCTGGCTTCAAGGTTCTGAGTTTTATCCCAGGTAATAGCCGCAGCGGTCAGCAACAGAGTCGCTGCAAGGAAGTGCCCGGCGACCATAAACGGATTGAGCTTGACCCATACGGTCACGCCACCAAGTACCGCATTCAAAACGACCAACCAGAACTGTAGCCAGGCCCACCGAGTAATGGTGGGAACTGGTTCGCGTTGCAGACGAGCTGCAATGATGACCCAACCCACCGCGACGCAGAGCACCGTGGTGAGCATTCGGTTGGCGAACTCGATGGTTGCGTGGATGCCCATCTGCGCCGTGGGTGCAAGTGACCCATCGGTGCAGGCCGGCCAATCCGGGCAGCCTAGCCCGGAGCCGGTCACGCGAACCACGCCGCCACCCACGATGATCAAGATGGCAGCAGCTAGTGCCGTGAAGCTGGCCGCACGCAAGGCACGACGCTCCAAGGTGTATCGGCTAGCTAGCCAGCCGAAGGGGGTAATCATAAAACTGTTCCTTGGTGACGGGGCGCTACCCGCCGATATTTACCACAATGCCGTCGCGACCGGCATTAGCCTGAGGCATCGCAGCCCAAGCAATCGAACGATCCGAACCGAGCGCCACCTGAGCAATATAGGTATTGGCGTCGGTTGAGAAAATTACTGCCTGAGCATCATCCGAGACTGATTTTGGATCAAAAACAATAGAAGAACCGGCATCAATCTGTAGCTTCTTTGCTTTCTGCAGTTTGCCGTCCTTGGTTACTACGGTGGCTTCCACGGAGGAATCCGAATCTACGGCAGCCAAAGCAAATTTTCCGGTGCCGTTGGCAGAAATGGGCATGGCCTGAGTGCCAGCAAGAACATTGGAGCTCGCTGCCCACGCGGTGTCCGAAGAATCCTTCGGGTTAGCACCTCGTACCATGCGTACTGCTGCGGTCACCGGAGCGTCAGATTCAACCACGACGGTGTAGTAGCCACCGGCCAGCTGCTTCAAATCCACAACACTGGTTGCGTTTGATGCTGCCGCCAAGTTCTCGTCAAAGCTTGCTGCTACTTCACCATTTTCTCCAAGGACCTTTACCTTGTAGCCGGCCCCTGAAGACCCGGTGGCAGAAACGTGCAACTGTGGCACCAAGGAGCTATCGTCCTTGCTCAGCGAGGAGATGTTCTCCTTGCTATCAATCCAGACGCCCGGGATTACCTGACTGTTTGAAGCCGAAGCATTGGCACCAACAAAGTCCACACCCGAGGGGTCAGGCCGCGAAGCGCTGCCTGCTGAACCGTTGCGGTGATCTTTCCACCAACGCTGGTGACCTCAGCCGAAACAGAGCCCATATTCTGCGCGTAGCCGCCGAGGACCAAGGCTTTGTCCTCCCCCGGAGCAAGAACAATGCTCTGCAGGGTTGGGGTATCGATCAGTCCATCTGGACCACGCAGCTGCAGTGCAACCTGAGCGGTGGTGTGTGTTGGGTTGGACAGGTGCATTACGCTGGTTGATCCGGTGCTGGTCTGCAGGCCGGTGAAGCGCCAGTTGGAGGCAGGTGCCTGGCAGGTAGCCGTGGCCAAACCTTCAAGGTCACCGTCCGAGGCTTGGTAGCTGCGTAGTGCGCTACCTTCCGAGGCCAGGCCGCCTAATGGCTGCAACGAATACGACTGGATACCCTCGACGTTATTCAGCGTTGAAATCTTGCTGACTCGCCCGGTCTGTCCAGCATCATCTGCGCCGCGAGCTTCTACCGCTTCGGCTTCCTTGATGCGTTTGGTCAGTGTGCGGGGTGAGGAACCATCAAGTTTGGCAACCGAGGAGCCCGGGATACGTTTGGCTAGGTCTGAGACCGCAATGGAACGCACGTTGCTGTTCACGTTTTTGGCACCGGCAGCAAACTGCGGATCCGTTCCATCAACACCCTTGAGCAGCTGTGGAGTTGAAGCACAGATACTCGTGGCGTCACCTGCAGGCAGGTTGGTCACCGCCGCTGGCAGAGTACTTTCTGCCGCCTTGGGGGCGATAATCGATCCGCCACCAACAACCGCGCAGGCTGCAACAACGGCGGCCAGACTCAGGAGCACTGCCCCGGTCTTCTTACGAGTAGGAGCCGTTGCGGCATCCTTGCTCGCCGCAATACGTGCCTTTTCTAGCTTGCGTCGACGGGCGCTGACCTTTGAATCTTTTGGTTCGGACGCCGGGACGGTAGCCACTGCCTCCGACTTCTGCGACTGTTCTTCCTTAGCTGCCTCAGCAGCACGAATCTTTTCCAACTTACGGCGGCGCTTGGCAGCCTGTGCGTCTTCTGGCTCTTGCGCGGCAGGAACCTGATTCTTCTCATCTGCGGAATTCGATGCTGCGACACCGCCAGCGGCAGCTGTAGCACCGGCAACAGTTGCAGTCCCGGCAGCAGGTGTTGCTGAACTCTTTGCTGGTTGCGGGGCACTCTCAGGATCCTTGGTCGCCGCCGAATCCGAAGCCTTATCGGCAGCTACGGGTGCACCTAGCTGCTGCGAAGCAGGCAACGGTGCAACTAGCTGTGCAGGTTTTGAGGTTTCATCCTGCTGTGGCTCTGCCTTATGCGATGCGTGGCTTGGTTCCTCGGCCTTATGCGAGGCGTGCTTGTGCTCTTCAGCCTTGTGAGCAACCGGCTCAGGCTTCTGCGCAGCGACTGGCTTTGCAGGCTCCTGCGCTGGAGCATTTGCCGGTTCGGTATTCGATACTGCAAGAGGCACAGAAGTTGCAGACTTCTGGGAAGTCTCAGGCTGCTGAATGGTCTCGGATTTCTCATCCTTGGCAGACTTATCAGCCTGGTCAGACTTTTCAGCCTTGTCAGGATCGGCAACTGGTGCCGGGGTCACTGCAGGCTTCTGCTCGCTCTGATTCTGAGCAGTTGGCTTGTTCTCTGCCTTGGCGGCAGCCTTCTGCTCAGCTTCAGCCTGCTTGGCGGCCAGGGCTTCGGCCTTTTTGTCAGCCTTGGCCTTTTCGGCAGCGTCAGCTTCCTGCTGCGCTAAACGAGCCTTTTTGGCTTTAGCTTCAGCCTTGGCATCAGCTTCCTGCTGCGCCTTCTGAACCTTTTCAGACTCAGCAGCGTTTTTGGCGTCCGCCTTGGCGCGTTGTGTTGCTTCCTTCGCCCGAGCCTTGTCCAACTTTGCGTCGATTTTGGCTTTGATCTTGGCAGCTTTTTCTTCGGCGCGGGTCAGCGCTGCAGACATTGGATGCTTGGATTGCTCCGAAGCCTTGCTTTCAGGCTTATCAGCAGAATCCGCTGAGTTAACGTTCTTCTCGTCGCTCACTACTTCTTCTCCTGCTCGGCTTCATCGTCCGAAATTCGGTCGTTGAGCTTCGGGGTCAAGTTTTCTCGGATCTCACTGGCCCGCTCACGAGCCTCGCGACGGCTTTGTGGCAGGACGCCAGTAGCCGTTGAGGGGCTGCGAACTTCAGCTGCGGCCAAGACTTCATGACCATCAGCCAGCTCTTCGTCCGCAGCGCGAGGTTCGCGGAAACGATAATCGCTATTGCGGTAGTTGGCGAATCGGCGCGAGCTTGGAACCGGAATGGCCAGCAGCACGGTAATCAACAAGACCAAGGCGCCTAGAATCAGAACCGGGGTGTCCATGCTTTCCTTGTGCGTCAGCGACAACTTGCCACCGGAATTAGGGATTTCGTAGGCCTGAGCCCAGCGGGTATCCGAATTTTCCGGATAGGCCACCGAACGCAGTGCCACATCCCCGAGGCTGGCGCGCAGCTTCGAATCGGCAGTGGTGGACAGCACCAAGGTCCGCTTCAATTTGGACTCCGGCAGCTCAACGTTGCTCATCTTGCCACGCTCGGTTGGCAGTACGGTCACGCCACTATTTTCATCAATGATGCGAGCAAATCCAGCGCCTTCGGTTTCACCCGAAGTTTTGTAATCCACACGCCACAGCCAACCGCTGTCGGTCTGTCCTACTGAAGCCAAACCGGTAGCTGCGTTCAGGGTGCGCACGGTGGCGGGAACGGACTCACCGGTTTCGTTCAGTACAACGTAACCAATACCTAAGTCACGCAGGGAATCGCGAGAATCCAGTGCGGACTCGGAGAGCAACTTGGCAACTGCCTTGCTCTGGGTCGAGGAGGTAATCGAGCTTTCGTTGCGTTCCGGGTTTAGCAAGCTTCCATCAAGCTGCTTAACCTGCGAGTAGCGGCTGATGCTATCGAGGGTCTCACCTGAGCTGGAAACCAGCTGGCTGTCGATTTCACCCGATGAACGTGGGCTGAGTACCAAGGTGCGCTCTTGGAATTCAGAGCGTCCGGCGTCAGCGGCCGTGGCCGGCAAGGTGCGTGGCTGGGAGGACTGAACTTGCTGGGTATCCACCAGCTTGGTCAGCTCCTGCGAAGCTGCCGTTGGGTTCAGCTGGGAGGCCAAAAGTACGCTTCCTGAGCCGGCAACAGCGATCACGCTCAGGACTGCCATCAGCGAAACCAAGGATCGTGGTGCGCGTGCACGCAGGGTGCGAGGCTGGTTTTCGTGACGCAGTGCAGCCAATGCGTTGGCAGCTGCGGCCATCAAAGCAAAAACGGTGAACGAGACAAACGGTCCGGTGTAGGCGGTTACCGAAGTATGCGATTGAAGGCTGACCGGAATAAATCCAACAGCCCAACCAGCGGCCAACGAGATCACGCCGGCCCAGAGCAGACGGCGCGAGTTGCGGCGCATGGTGGCGTTGTGGCTGAAAGCCGAGCTCAACGTACCAATAAGGGCCATGATGATCACCGGTGCGCCAATAAGCAAAGCTGCTACGAGCGCCCAAGGGCCAGCGGGCAACATATCCCAACCGACCAAGCCCGCCTTGGCATCAAAAGCTTCTGGGAAACCAAGAAGCATCTGCCATGGCAATGCTGGCGAGAAAGCGGTAGGAGCTCCTGGCTCGGTGAACAGTAAACGTGGTTCGCTCAATGCTGCGAAGAGCAAAGGCAAGTTCCACACAACAGCTGGCAACGGGATCCACCACAGGCTACGTGCCCGGTGGAGGGAGGACAGCGCCAGAGCGTAAATCAAGATGGTCGCTGCCAGGAAGAACGCCATTGAACCGGCGGAAACTACCCACAGCAACAATGCGGCACAGGCCGACGCGGTCCATGCAGAAACTGACTGCGCCTTGGCCGTCTTTGGCCTGGCTCCCTCAACGGCAACCTGCGCGTTCATGGAGCGGATCACTACCATCACAAATACCGGCAGCACGATGTGAACCAAAGCTGAGCCGATTCGGCCCGAGGCCAGTGAAGAGGTGAGTGATGGAAGCAGGGCCCACACCAGTGCGGCAAAGAATCGCACAGCGCGCGATCGGCTGACTACCCCGATGCCCCACCAAGCGCTCAAGGCAGCCAATGGCATGGCGGCAAGGAAGAGGTAAGGAGCTACCTGGTTGGCGTGGCCAAAGGTCACTACCGAGTACAGCCAGAACAACGCATCCGTATTATCTGGTGGAGCACTCAGCCCGGTCCCAATGCTCTGCCACCAGGAAATCGCATTGGCTCCGATTTCCTTGGTGCTCTGCGAGAACGGACGCAAGGCGCCACCCGAAAGCGCAGACGCACCAAGTACGTTGCGCCAAGCGATTAGCGAAGCGGCCGTGGAAATCAGCAGGGCAAAAATCAGTGACAGTACCGCGGTGGTACGCGGTGGGCGGGCGATGCGAACAAAGTCCGAGAAGTTGTCGCCACTGGGTTCAACCATGGCATCGGCACCGCTTCCGTCGCCAAAGACTTCTGCATCATCGCGGCCGGTGGTCAGATTGCGTCGATATTCGCGAACCTGCGACGCCGAGGTCATCAGCTTGCGGACCTGGCGGCGTGGAATCTCACGAATTGTGCGCACATTGCGCCGGGAGGCCGACAGCTTGCCCGGGGTGAATAGACCGCGCAGCGTTGCGCGCAGGTGACCAAAACCGTGGCCTGGGTCCTTAGCCAGCAGAGCCAGCAGGAAGTGGCCGATACCGCCGAGCAAAAGGCCGATCCAGAGGAACGGCAAAGTTAGTGGGGCGGCAAACTTCAAACGCTGGAATACTTCCGAACGCTTGGCTTCGCTAGGCCCGGCCAGGGAGTCAACTACCTCAACCTGGTGGTACATCTTGGCTTCGGGGACAACAACAACACGGTATCCGGCCAGGCGGTTGCGCCAGCACAGGTCCACGTCGTCGCCACGGCCTGGAATTGCTGGATCAAATCCGCCAAGGTATTCAAAAACGTCGCGGCGGATGAACATACCGGCAGAGGACACTGCGAAGTAGTCGCTGCGTGCGTCGTACTGTCCCTGATCAACTTCGTCGGTATCGATCATGGTCAGTCGCTGAGCCTTGCGGTCTACGCTCAGTCCCACCTCGACGAGGTGGCGGGGGTTATCAATGTCCAGCAGTTTGCACCCGGCAATGGACACCGATTCTGACGCTTCAACGGCTCGGGTCAGTGCTTCAAGTGCCTCGGGTGCCGGCATGGAGTCATCATGGACGATCCATAACCATTCGTCGCGGTCTTCTCGTGCTTCTGGCAGTTGCGAGACTGCCGCTTCCATCGATAGGCCCAAAGAGCCTTCCTCGGCTTGCAGTAAAGCAGCGTTGGAAGGCAGATTGGCACGCAATACCTCAAGGGAAGCGTCGGAGGAAGAAGCGTCTACTCCGACAAAGCGTTCAATAGGCCTCGACTGGTTTCGCAGTGCGGCCAAAGTGCGTGGTAAAAGTCAGCGCCATCGTGCGAGGCAACGATGGCGGTGACATGAATTGGCGGACGAATTAGATTGCTCGTTTCCGTAGACGGCGACGTTCGCGCTCTGAGAGCCCTCCCCATATGCCGAAGCGCTCATCATTGCTCAAGGCATATTCTAGACATTCTGAGCGAACAACACATGCGCCGCAGACGCGTTTCGCGTCTCGAGTCGATCCGCCCTTTTCAGGGAAAAACGCTTCTGGGTCTGTTTGTGCACACAGTGCGCGGGCTTGCCAGCCCAATTCACCTTCATCAACTTCGCCGCCGACACCAAGCCAAACGGCCTTGATGCTCTCGCGTACGTCGTCGTCCTCGTCAAGCTCCGGTGCCCAAGATCCTACGGAAGGGATCTCTTCAGCATCCTGAGATGAGTCATGCTCTTTAAGATAATTGTCGGCTGCAGTTTCAAGATCAGCTGCGAGCGCCACTCGTGCGGACTCACCGGCTTGAGGGTCGACAAACCAGTCAGACGGTGCGTCTTCGAGCCCGTACTGAGCGGACGCAACAGCCGAGGTCGAAAATTCGGAGTACCCCTGCTCCAGATTCGCCATGGTGATGTTGACCTTTCGATTGGTTTGAGTGGATTGGGCCATCTATGGCGCCTACCCATCCGGCAGCATTTATTCCATCAAACTAGAGAATGTGATGGATTCCGCCGGACTCACCATCTAATTACATCCGTGTAACTCCGCTAGAGTCAAGTGGGGAGGTCATTCTAAGAACAATTTTCAGGAAACTCCCGGCACAACACGCCGTCAAAACGGGCAGAAGAGCGGGCGAGTCTCGACTTGCTTGAATTCCCGGTGAATTCTCAGTAACTAGTTTCAAAGGACGATCAATGAGTAGCAACCAACAACTTGGAACTTTCGTCGAAGCACTGCTCGCGGTGCGACGGTCCTCGGCGTCTCCTTGGCTTACTTGGCATTCTCAAAGTGGTGAACGCATCGAGCTCTCTGGACGGGTATTTGACAACTGGGTGGCTAAAAGCGCGAATTTGCTGGGCGACCTTTACGACCTCGGCGAAGAATCCATCGTCGTCATAGGCCTCGCCCCACACTGGAAATCGCTGGTTCTGGCCCTAGCTGCATTGCACCACGGCGCCAAACTTGTCGACCCAGCTCATCAAGATGCGCAGAGCGCGGCCCTGTTTATTACGGCCACGCCCAACGATGAAAACATTCCAGCAAGTAGCGAGATCCTCGCAGTGAACCCGGCAGCTCTCGCGCTGTCCTTCGGTTCGGATCTGGGGCCCGTTGCTGAAGACTTTAATGCCACGGTACGTTCTTATGGCGACCAGTTCTACCCATCGGCAGTAGCTGGTTCTACCGCGGCCATTGCCACCCCTGCTGGCGCAGAGCTGAGCATCGAAGAGCTCTTCGCACCGGCGGCAGATCCCAAGGGCACGATCTTGGTACGTGCGGATCAGCCAATTTTGAAACTACTCCCCTACCTAATTGGGCAGTGGAAAGCCGGGGACGGCGTAGTTCTGGTTGAAGATTCTCTAGAGGTCAGCGACCGCCTACGAGATGGTGAGCGCATCACCTTCGACTACGTGCCTGGGGCCTAACGAAAGACCTTAGGAGTAGAGCCGGTGTCGGTCGGTCCATTGGAACCTGTTGCTAGGTCCTTGCCGTCCGCACCGGTTTCGCTCTGTGGTCGACCCAAAATCTCGTGGTCGTGGGCGAACTCTTCTTCCTGATCCATTTCCTTACCAAAGACCCAGAAGCGGTAAGCGAAGAAGCGGAAGATGGTGCCCAGGATCAGGCCGACGACCGAACCGGCAATGAAGACCGAAGTTGCATCGGTTAGACCCAGCCAGTACTTGGTGACCCAAACACACGCGGCCGCAATGCCCAGACCGATTGCGTTCATGATGATGAACATCACCAGCTCGCGCACCACATTCGCTTGGCGACGATGGCGGAAGGTCCAGTATCGGTTAGCGACCCACGAGAAGATGGTCGCAACGACACCTGCAACGATTTTTGCCTTAACCTGCGAATCGCTCATTGAGCCATGCAATAGCCAGACATAGATGCCCGAGTCAATGATGAACGCGACGCCACCGACGACACCGAACTTCGCAACTTCACGCCAAAACAGCGATATGAGTCCGGCAATTTTTGATTTGATGCGCTCGAGCAAGGGTCCTCCAGGGAATCAAGTTCCCGTCTGGCTAGCAGTAACAGGGCGCGCAGAGCAGAACTCAGAGAACGCGACCTTGCTATTTTATCGGTAGTTTCTGGTGATTGACCGAATTCTGAGAGTAATCAGACAACGCGCATGCGAATCTACCGCGTGATTTCGATACCCTAGATATCGTGAGCTTTCCAAAAATTGGTGTGATTGGTGGCGGGCAGCTAGCCCGAATGATGGCCCCCGAGGCCCTGAACCTAGGTTTTGAACTTCATGTTCTGGCCGAAGGGCCCGAGGTGTCGGCAGCCCGAAGTGTTCCTGATGCACCCATTGGTGACTACAAGGACCTCGAAACCCTGCGCAAATTTGCTCAGGGTAAGGACGTGGTCACCTTTGACCATGAACATGTTCCCAACGAATTTCTCACCACGCTAATCAATGAAGGCGTAAACATTCAGCCGCGCCCGGCCGCCCTGATTCATGCACAGGACAAGCTGGTAATGCGTGAAGCTATCGAAGCTCTGGGCTTGCCCAATCCTGCGTGGGCCAAGGTAGATGATGTTGAGCAGCTGATCGCTTTTGGTGATCAAACCGGCTGGCCCATCGTGCTCAAAACCCCTCGCGGCGGATATGACGGCAAGGGCGTGCGCATGCTGGATAACGCACAAGACGCCAAAGACTCTGCCGACTGGTTCGCCAACGGTCCACTGCTGGCCGAAGACAAAGTCGATTTCTCCCGAGAACTTTCAGCCATGGTGGCACGCACCCTCCGGTGAAGCCAAGGCTTGGCCAGTAGTGCACACCATCCAGGTTGATGGAGTCTGCGACGAAGTTATTGCACCGGCCCAGGAACTGGATCAGGCTACGGCCCAAGCCGCTGCGCAGGCGGCACTGCTGATCGCCAATGAATTTGGTGTCACTGGTGTCATGGCTGCAGAACTTTTCGAAACGCCCGGCCAAGGGGCTGGTTTTGTGATTAATGAATTGGCCATGCGTCCACACAACACCGGGCACTGGACCATGAATGGTTCTATCACCAGCCAGTTCGAACAGCACCTGCGGGCGGTTCTAGATTTACCGCTGGGTGAAACGAGCGAGTTGGGTCTGACCGTCATGAAGAATTACCTTGGCGGAGCCAACCAAGATCTTTACTCTGCGTTTAGCGCTGCCCTGGCCGCCGCGCCCGAGGTGAAGGTCCATGCCTACGGCAAATCGGTGCGTCCGGGACGCAAGATCGGACACGTAAACGTAGTCGCTAATGCCGGGCAGAGCGTGGATGAACTTCGCTCCCAAGCCAATAAGGTCGCCGCGATAATCCGCGACGGCGTGGATGCTGACCACTAATCTTTTGACCGCCAAGAGCCACTGCACCCAACAACGCAGTGGCTCTGACACTTACTTATCCCAAGGAATATTCTGATGTCTGTTGCACCTCTTGTTGGCCTTGTCATGGGTTCGGATTCCGATTGGCCAGTACTGCGCCTCGCCGCACAAGCCCTGGCTGAATTTGGCATTCCCTTTGAAGCTGACGTTGTCTCTGCTCACCGGATGCCCACCGAAATGATTGAGTACGGTACAAAAGCTCACGAACGCGGACTGCGTGTGATCATTGCTGGCGCTGGTGGCGCAGCTCACCTGCCGGGCATGCTCGCAGCAGTTACTCCGCTTCCTGTCATCGGAGTGCCAGTTCCACTGGCTAAACTTGATGGAATGGATTCTTTGCTGTCCATCGTTCAGATGCCTGCAGGAGTCCCCGTAGCAACTGTTTCCATCGGTGGTGCACGCAATGCAGGATTGCTTGCAGTGCGCACTCTCGCATCGGGAACCGACGAGCTTGCACAGTCATTGCAGGTAAAGTTGCTTGAGTTCGCAGAATCTCTGCGCGAATCAGCCCACGCTAAGGGTGCTGCACTGCGCGAAGAAGTTGCCAACGAGAATTTCGCTTCCTAGGGAAAGTCACATAAGTACATGGGTTCTGCCAATCATCGCGCACAAGGTCCGTTGCGCAGTCCGGAGACCATAAGCGCTCCGCAACGCAGCAAACGTGCGCTGATCTTGGTCCTCTTGACCATTTTCTTCCCGGGCAGCGCTCAGCTCGTTGCCGGAAACCGCAAACTTGGACGTATCGCCGTCACGGTCACCATGATTTGCTGGGTGGCTATCCTTGCCGTCCTCGCAATCTATTTCATTAACCGTTCGGTGATCCTTGGCTGGGTCGCGCACCCGAACTTCCAGATGTTCCTGATCATCGTGCTCTCAGTATTGGCCGTCGGTTGGTTCGTCATGTTCGTTAACACCTTGGTGATCATCAAGCCAAGAATGTTGGCACCAGGTATGCGCGCTATCGTGACCGTGTTTACGCTAGCTGCGGTTGTGGCCACCAGTGGCGTGTTCATTTACGGAGCATCGATTCTGAACACCGGTCGCGAAACCATCGTGTCCGTCTTTGACGAAGGACCGGCCTTTGAACCGGTCAACGGGCGCTATAACGTCGCCGTGTTCGGTGCCGACTCCGGTAGCGACCGCGAAGGTGTGCGTACTGACTCAGTGGCACTGCTTTCGGTGGATGCCAAGACCGGCAAGACCCTATTGATCTCCATCCCGCGTAACTTCCAGGGTGCTCGCTTTGCCGATGACTCACCGATGAAGAAGATCTGGCCTGACGGCTACAACTGCGGTGACGAATGCATCTTTAACGCCATCTACCGCAACGCAACCGACGAGCACGCTGACGCTTTCCCAAGCACAGTTAAGAACGTCGGTGCGCAGGCCGCGATGGACGCTTTGGAAGGCACCACTGGCCTACCTGTTCAGGGTTACGTCATGGTCGACATGGCTGGCTTCGAGCAGTTTGTTGATGCCCTCGGCGGCGTGAACATCGATTCGGGTGGCTGGGTTCCTTACAACGGTAAGCGCTACGAAAACAGCACCATTCGTACCCACTGGTTCGCTCCGGGCAACCAGACCTTCACCGGAAAGCAGGCCCTGTGGTTTGCTCGCTCCCGTGACTTCACCGATGACTACCACCGCATCAAGCGCCAGCAGTGCTTACAGCAGGCAATCATCAAGCAGTTCACTCCGCAGACCATTCTGAGCAACTTCACCAGCATCATGTCCGCCGGTGAACAGCTGGTGGAAACCAACATTCCAGCCGGTCAGCTCGGTTCCTTTGTCTCCTTGGCAGAAAAGGTCTCCTCGCAGCCAATGGCTCGACTGACCCTCGGCGCTCCGGACTTCGAACGCACCTTCTCCACCTACCCAGATTTTGATAAGTTGCAGGGTCGAATTCAGACCTTGATTGCAAAGCAAAACGAATCGGATGATGAGAAGAAGGCTAAGAAGAGCGCCGCGGCTGAAGCAAGTGAAGACTCAACGGATTCCTCCAAGTCTGAAGAGAGCACTGAGAGTACCGAGGCTTCCGAGGACGCTTCAGATGCTGGAGATATCAATAACGCGCCGAAGCTGTCCGACAGTGGCGACGCGGAGTTCACCCAGCCTGATGGCAGCCCGATCACCGAGGAATACTTGGTTGAGCTGGAAATGGCCGGCGCAACCACCAGAATTTCTCAGATTGCCGCCAACAACGACGAGTGCACCGTTCCTTAGACGGATCATGCACTGCAGTACCAACGGTTAGACCCCCGACCGCAACGCAACCCAATCACTGTTAATGAAAGGCTATGGTCAAGCGACGTGTTCGAGTTGAATAACGCGATCAGGGACTACCACTGGGGATCCGATTCTGAGATCTCTGACTTGCTGAATCTGCCTGCGGAGATTACTCCGCAGGCAGAGATGTGGCTTGGTGCTCATCCTGGGTGCCCAAGCCGTCTGGCGGATGAAGATGTTGCGCTTAATGACTTCATCGCGCAAGACCCACAACACATCTTGGGTACTACTGTGGCCCAGCGTTTTGGCCGATTGCCATACTTGTTCAAAGTACTCTCGGCCACCCAGCCGCTATCAATCCAAACCCATCCAACGCTCAAGCAAGCTCAAGAACGTTTTGCCTCGGAAAATGCCAGTGGCAAGGCTTTGGATGCAGCTGATCGTAACTACAAGGATGACAATCACAAACCGGAGATGCTCTATGCGCTCACCGATTTTGTGGCTCTGTCTGGATTCCGTCAGCCAGCTCAAATCATCAAAGATCTACGCTTGGTATCCGGTGAGCTCCCAGCCAATCAGCTGGGTGAGGTCAAGCGGATCATCGGTCTGTTGCAAGGATCGGATCCTTTAGCCCAGACCTTTAAGCACATTCTCACCGCGGGTGAACCCGTGGCCCAAGCCGTTGAGCAGATCTGCGCAGCCATCGAGTCTTCGGCAAAGTTGAGCTCTAATATTCACTTTGCGGAGCTTGTCTCGATCAACAAGATCTACCCGAACGACCCGGGCGTACTTGTTGCTCTGTTGCTGAATTTGGTTTTCTTGGAGCCAGGACAAGCCATCAGTTTGGGTGCCGGAAACGTACACGCTTATCTGCGTGGACTCGGCATCGAGGTCATGGCCAATTCGGACAATGTATTGCGAGGCGGACTAACCAGCAAGCACATTGATGTTCCAGAGCTCTTGGACGTCACCATAGCCCAGCCCTCCCCCGCACCAATTCTGGAGCCGGTAGCGTTGGCTAACCATGACCGCTTGTACAAGCCAGAGTTTGAAGAGTTCCAGTTGCAGGTTCTGGATCCGACACAACCAGGCCAAGCATCGGATCTGCAATTGCACGGGGCCGCCATTATCTTGTGCACCGCAGGCGAATTCTTGATCAGAACCCAAGAAGGCCAACGGACAATTACCCGGGGCCAATCCTTGTTCATCACCGCTGCGGAACTACCAGCTTCAGCAACTCTCCAAGGTGATACTCGGGGCCAGCTCTTTGCTTCCAGCTCGCAGCTGGACTGACATCTCTGACACCAGCCGCTACGAACGTTGAGCGATTAAAGTCCTGCGGCCATGGACTTACGTGAGTCCATGGCCGCAGGTCTTTGTCTTACCTGGATTTAGCGGGTGTAAGCTTCCCACTTGTCCTGGTGGTGTTCGCCTTCAACGAAGCGGATGGTTCCGGACTTCGCGCGCATAACGATCGACTGGGTGCTGATGCGGTTGCCCTTGTAGCGCACACCGCGCAGCAGGTCGCCGTCGGTGATGCCGGTAGCTGCGAAGTAGCAGTTATCCGAGGTCACCAAATCGTTGGTGGTGAGAACGCGGTCCAACTTGTGGCCAGCGTCCAGCGCCTTCTGCTTCTCGTCATCGTCGGTAGGCCATAGACGTCCCTGGATGACACCGCCCAGTGCCTTGATAGCGCAGGCGGTCACAATGCCTTCTGGAGTTCCACCGATACCCATCAGTGCGTCAACACCCGTGCCTTCACGAGTTGCCGCGATAGCACCGGCTACGTCGCCATCCATGAGCAGCTTGGTGCGAGCACCAGCAGCACGGATCTCTTCGATCAACCCTGCGTGACGCGGGCGGTCCAAGATGGTGACGGTAATCTGGCTGATCTTCTTGCCTTTGGCCTTAGCGATCAGGTGCAGGTTTTGCTTCACAGGCAGACGTAGGTCAACTAGGTCTGCTGCTTCTGGTCCGGTGACCAGCTTTTCCATGTAGAACACTGCTGACGGATCAAACATGGATCCGCGGTCAGCTACTGCCAAGACCGAAAGTGCGTTGTTCAGGCCCAGGGCCGTTAAACGGGTTCCGTCGATTGGGTCAACGGCTACGTCGCACTCCGCACCGGTGCCGTTGCCAACTTCCTCGCCGTTGAAGAGCATTGGTGCTTCGTCTTTTTCGCCTTCACCGATAACAACAACGCCATTGAAGTTCACGGTGGAGAGCAGACCACGCATTGCATCAACTGCAGCGCCGTCTGCCGCGTTTTTGTCTCCGAAGCCAACCCATGGCGTGGAAGCGATAGCGGCCGCTTCTGTAGCGCGCACCAACTCCAGTGCTAGGTTGCGGTCCGGCTCCGCGTCGGTTAACGACAATCGCGGAGAAAGTTGGGCATAATTGTTCTTTTCGGTCACGAAAGATCCCATCACTGAGTCGTAGTCATTGCGCCTATGCAAACACTGACATTCTAGCTCTTTAGAAAATTACGTGACAGTTCATGTCGACGGTCCCTGCAACACATCAGCGTGGGCTTGGGCACGCAAGTTCGAATTACACAGACTCTTCAGGGAGAATAGAAGACGTGCAACTTGAGAACAACAACGGGAACAACGTGCCTGTCAACGAACCGCTGGATCAAAACGCCGAGCTAGATTCGGCCCCACGGCGCGATCTAAACGATCCCGAAGCTACCTTTGACGATCTTCCGTTCAAGCCACAGCTCACCGAAAAAGCCGCCAAGCGTGCCAATCAGACTTACAAGGGCATGATTCTTTCGGTCGGTTTCACCCTGGCGATTCTCATTCCGTTGATTCTTCTCAACCCGGCTCCTAAAGAACAAGCCTTTAAGAGCGATGTTAACCTGGCCCAGACTGCCGAGCAGACTGAATCCATCGCAGGATTCAAGATTTTTGCACCCGAGCTGGCCGAAGACGAGTACGCGAATTTTGCGCGTTGGCAGGCTAACAATGCCCAGGGCGTTCCGTACTGGGAATTTGGCGTTGTCTCCGATGACAAGAATTTTGTATGGGTTCGCCAAGCTGCCAAGGCCAACCAAACGTGGATCGCTTTGACCACGGACGCTGCCGTTCCTACGGGCACCAAAACAATTGGTGGCTGGAAGTGGGAAGAACGTGTGAAAGACAAAACTACCTACCTGATCGCAGAGCGCAAAGACTCGACTCTTATCCTTTCGACCGACACTTCCACCGAAGAGTTGGAGAACGTCGCAAAGTTGGCAGAATCGACGATGAATTAGTTCGCATTATGACTGCGACCTGACGCGACGAATTCGATATTCGAATTTGTTCCCGTAGACTTTAGCTTATGCCATCTGATTCAAATGCTCAGTCCCTGTCGCCCAACGAGGCATGGGAAAAACTCAGCGCCGGCAACTTACGCTTCGTCAATGAAGAGACCGAGCACCCCAATCAGGACAGTGCACGACGCCAGTCCTTGCTCACTGGTCAAGAACCCTATGCAGTGATTTTTGGTTGCTCAGATTCCCGACTTGCTGCTGAAATCATTTTTGATGCCGGTTTGGGTGACATGTTTGTGGTGCGCACCGCCGGTCACGTGATTGACCCGGCTAGCTTGGGCTCATTGGAATTCGCGGTTGAGAGCCTGAACGTCCCGTTGATTGTGATCCTTGGCCACAACTCCTGTGGTGCAATCACCAGCGCCATCAAGGTTAAAGAAACCGGCAACATGCCCAAAGGCTTTGTTCGGGACTTGGTTGAGCACATTACCCCATCGGTACTGGCCGCTGAGCGCAAGGGCATCACCGATGTAAACGGCACCGCCGTCGAGCACGTCAAGCAGACCACCGATCGTCTTGTTGATTTGTCCACCATCATTGCGCAAGCCATCGAAGAAGGCCGCACGGCAGTAGCTGGCGTGGCCTATCACTTGCACGACGGGCGAGCACAGCTGGTCTCCAGCTTGGGTCTGGACTAAGCACCCGAACACTGTGCAAACTGCCTTGTAGATCAACATTTATTCCCGATTTTCTGAAGCGTCACTGTGGGTTGTGATGTTTGCATCAGGGTCCTGTCTTTCGCCTGCCAAACAGGCGTAATCTGGGCGCATGACTAACAGTGACGATTTCCGCATTGAACACGACACCATGGGCGAAGTCCGAGTTCCAGCTCAGGCTTTGTATCGCGCACAAACTCAGCGTGCGGTGGAGAACTTTCCCATCTCAGGCAAAACCCTAGAGCCATCGCACATCAAGGCTCTCGCGCAGGTAAAAAGGCCGCAGCTGCCGCCAACCTCGCTTTGGGCGTCTTGGATGCCGAACGCGCCGAAGCAATTACCGATGCGGCCCAAGAAGTGGCCAGCGGTAAATACGATGCGCAGTTCCCTATTGACGTCTTTCAGACCGGCTCCGGCACCAGCTCAAATATGAACACCAACGAGGTTCTAGCTGAGCTTGCCACCCGCGCCTTGAAGGCCAAGAACAGCGACACCGAAGTTCATCCGAATGATCACGTGAACGCTTCGCAGTCTTCCAACGACGTGTTCCCTACTTCGGTACACGTGGCAGCTACCAGCGCATTGATCAACGACCTGATTCCAGCCTTGGGCCAGCTCGCTTCCTCGTTGGAGTCCAAGTCGACCGAATTCAAGGACGTTGTAAAGTCCGGACGTACTCACCTCATGGACGCTACCCCGGTGACTTTGGGTCAGGAATTTGGTGGCTACGCTGCACAGGTTCGTTACGGCGTTGAACGTATCGAGGCTGCCTTGCCACGAGTGGCCGAAGTTCCTCTGGGCGGCACTGCGGTGGGTACCGGCATCAACACCCCGGACGGTTTCCCACAGAAGGTCATCGAGTTCCTCCGCGAAGATACTGGCCTACCTATCACCGAAGCCCGCAACCACTTTGAGGCGCAGGCAAACCGTGATGGCCTGGTGGAAGCATCCGCCGCTCTTCGCACCATCGCAATTTCGCTGATCAAGATTGCCAACGACTTGCGTTGGATGGGCTCCGGTCCAAACACTGGTTTGGGTGAAATTGCCATTCCAGATCTGCAGCCAGGATCATCGATCATGCCGGGCAAGGTCAACCCAGTCATCTCTGAAGCCACCATTCAGGTTGCGGCTCAGGTGATCGGCAATGACACCGCTATCGCCTGGGCCGGAACGAACGGTGCCTTTGAACTGAACGTCGGCATTCCAGTGATCGCCTCGAACCTGCTTGAGTCAATTCGTTTGCTCTCCAACACCACTAAGGTCATGGCTGAGAAGATGATTGACGGCATCAAAGCCAACGTTGAGCGTGCTCGATTCTTGGCCGAGGCCTCACCATCGATCGTGACACCACTGAACAAGTTGATTGGCTACGAGAACGCCGCAAAGATTGCCAAGAAGGCCGTTTCCGAAGGGCTGACAGTGCGTGAAGCTACCGTCGCTTTGGGCTTTGTCGAGCGTGGCGAAGTCACCGAAGAACAGCTAGATCAGTTGCTCGATGTTTCCACCATGGTTGGTAAGCACTAATCAGGGATTTCATGGGGTTTCGCGTCGAACTGGCGCGGAGCCCCATTCTTGATTACAAAACATTTGTTTGCCGCAGTATTGCAAGTCAAACTGTATAAATGAACGATGAAAACCGGACTTCCAACCGGTATTTGCTGACGCCTAATTCGGCGCAATGGTCTTCGCTTCCCTTGCGTCGCTCAAGGCGATTCGCCGGTAATGTCGCGCTTGCCATCTTGGCGGCAACCCTGCTGGGCATTTTCCTTGGCTTCAAGCATTGGCTTGATGGTGACGTGCCTTCGTGGACGGGTGAGTACCGGCTGCTCGACATGTTGGGGCTCTCCAGCATTTCACTGATTATGGCCACGGCCATGTTCGGTTGGTTTTTCGCGCGCTACATGGTGTTTCTAGCCCCGCTATTTCTAGGCTACGCGGCAACGCTTCACACTTTGGATAGCAGCGCTGAGGCACCTTTCTGGTGGCTCGGAGCCCTTACCGCCCTGGCGTGGGGACTATACGATCTAGGTTCACTCGTCCATCAGACGAAGCAGGTCGGCAACCTAGCCCAGGCTCTCAGCGGCAGCAAGACTGTTGCGCTGACTGAAGATTCACGCGACGACTTACGCTTTAGTGCCTTCGTAGATGTCGCATTGGCCGCCGTATGGTTCGGCCTTGCTGCTGCAGGCTGGTGGTGGACTTTCAAGGTGTTCGCCGACGAAAAAGGTGCCACCGCAGCACAGATCGAAGAAACATCTTATGCCGACTTCATTGCAGCGGCATCAGTAATCGCCACGGCCTTTGGCCTATTGCTACTTCTTAGAGCAGTCACCGGGTGGTGGGCACGATCCACAGTCGGACTACACGTCTGGCGTATTCCTCTGCTTCAGGGGCCATTGGTTGACTTTGGCTCACTGCAGGGGGTGCCCACCGGATGGGTATCTAATGACCCTAAGCATGCTGTTGCCCGTTGCATCTGCACTGCTGAACTTGTTCAGATGTACCCGCACGATGCTGAGGAAATCCGGGAAAGTCTTGACGTTGTTGCCAGCCCTCATTGCCCAATTCACGGCATTGATGCCATCAATTCAATGAGCCCGACTGAGTTTACGCACGCTGCTGATCAGGCATGGCTCTGGGCGGCAGAATCGCCGTGGCCTTCACGAAATGGTCAGGGGTCAGGGTCAACGGTAGTTCTAGGCTTCACTGGGGCTGCGTTTACTGGCTATTACGCATCAATCGATAAAGACGGCCGAGTGGATACTGGTGAAGATTCGGACCGCGCCGAAGAATTCATAGGCCAGCAGCTTGATGAGCCTGAGGCACTTTCGGCACCTCCCCTGGGAGGCATCGACAAAATTGACCTTCATGGCTCAGGCTTCTCCGGTTTCGCAGTGCGCTACAAGCATTCGAGGGCTTGGTTTGTGGCAGATGAAACTCCAGCGGATTCTGATCAATCTACAGATTGATCCAATAACGTCGAACTGAATCGACCGAACCAAAGCGTGGCCCAACCTCGCTGAGAGGGCGAATTTCTTCGAGTACTCCCCGCTGGATTCAATGGTGCGAGCGGAGCCGATGTTGGAGTCACTACAGGTAATCAGTACTTTCGAGAGACCCAGTGCTCGCGCTTGCTCCAATGATCCGGCGAGCGCAAATTTGGCGAGCCCTCTTCGTCTGGCGCTAGGGCGAATGCCGTAACCGATGTGGCCGCCGACTTCCAACAAGTAGTCATTGCCTAACTCGTGCCTCAAGCTCACGGCACCTAAGTATTCGCCGTTTTCCACGACCCATAGCGTGCTTTGCGAGACGAATCCCGGCAGGGGTGTGAAATCCGGCTTTGCCAAGTCATTGAGCAACTGCACCCAATGCTCAAAATCAGTGCGGTCAGCCAAGTCCCAGCCATACTTTTCGGCGAAGAAGACTGAGGCGCCATCTTGGTCGACGCCGTTCCATTCGGCAGTACTTTGCATAAATGATGCATGGAGTTCAGGACTTGGTTTGCGCAGTTCTATTTGGGCCATAACCCAACCCTATGACACCAAGACTATGAGCTGTTTTCGGTGACCCTGAAGGCCACAATGTTGCAGATCACATAAGTTGCACCCTCGTTCCCATAGTGCAATACTGCACTATATGAACAATAGTGCAACAAGCGAAACTGAGGTACCTTGCGGGGCACCAACGCTTAGCGATCGCATGCAAAAACCAAAACGGCCATCACCCGCCACTGTCGCGAGTTGACCGCAGATCTTGGATTTACTGGGTTCACTATTGAAAATGTTTGCGAACGCGTAGGCATATCGCGTCGCACCTTCTTCAACTACTTCCCCAGCAAGCTTGATGCCGTCTTTGGCCATGAATCCGATGCTTTGCCAGAGGGAAGCATTGAACGTTTTATGGCCGCACGTCCTGAAGGCATTGAAGGAATCTCCCCAACATTGCTGGCCGACTTGGTGGAATTAGTCCTTGAACGACTAAGCATCGATGAGAACGAGATCGTGAGCACTCACGGGTTCTTCACCATGGCCCACCGCGAACCGGAGCTACTCCAACACATGGTTCAGACCGGCCCGAAAAAAGAGGCAAAGTTCCGTGAGCTCATCGCTTCGCGTGAAGGAGTGGATCCCCAAGATCCACGACTCAGCAGCCTGATGCACATCCTGAAACACACCATGCTTCAAGCTATCGATGCCTACGTTGCAGGATCCGGGAAACGCTCACTTAGCGAAGAATTCCTGAATTTGATGTCCCAAGTTCAAAGCATCATGGGCCAGCAGCTACGTCGCACCAACGACTAAAAACTTTTCGCACAAAATCTCGCAAGGATAAACATGGCTACAACCGTTAGTTCCCGGAAAACCCCGGGCGACGCGCCACTGGTATTAACTCAGCGGCGCATCTGGATCATCTTCTCGGCCCTGATCGCAGGCATGCTCCTGTCCTCACTGGACCAGACCATCGTTTCCACCGCGATGCCAACCATCGTTGGCAAGCTCGGTGGCGTTGAGCACCAGGCCTGGATCACCACTGCCTACTTGCTGGCAACCACTATCGTGATGCCGATTTATGGCAAATTTGGCGACGTCCTTGGGCGACGCAATCTGTTCCTAATCGCTATTGCCCTGTTCACCTTGGCATCGGTTGGCGCAGCCTTCTCCACCACCTTCTGGATGTTCGTGATTTTCCGCGCCCTTCAAGGTCTGGGTGGCGGTGGCTTGATGATCCTGTCGCAGGCCATCATCGCTGACATCGTTCCCGCTTCCGAGCGTGGCAAGTACATGGGTCCACTAGGTGGCATCTTCGGCTTGTCCGCAGTCGCCGGCCCACTGCTGGGTGGATTCTTCGTTGACCACCTCACTTGGGAATGGGCTTTCTACATCAACATCCCTGTTGGTATCGCCGCTTTCGCCATTGCATGGTTCGCACTGACCCTGCCAAACAAGAAGGCCGAAAAGAAGATTGACTACTTCGGTGTCTCTACTGCTGTCGATTGCAACTACCTGCTTGATCTTCTTCACCGACTTCGGTGGATCTGCAACCCACGGTTGGAACGCACCGGAAACCTGGGCATGGGGCGCAGGACTGGTTGTTGCTGCTTCGTTGTTTGTCTTTGCTGAAGCCAAGGCACAAGATCCAATCATCCCGCTGAGCCTATTCAAGAACCGGGTCTTTATTACCGCCACCGCCATCGGCTTCACCTTGGGTATTGGCATGTTCTCGGCTATTGCCTTCGTGCCAACCTTCCTGCAGATGTCCTCGGGCACCTCGGCTGCGGTATCCGGCTTGCTGATGGTTCCAATGATGGTCGGCATGATGGGTACCTCCATCTACTCCGGTATCGCAATCTCCAAGTCCGGTCGATACAAGGCGTACCCAATTGCGGGCACCCTGGTGACCATCGTGGCACTGCTGGCTTTCACCACGCTGACTGCTCAGACCCCACTGTGGCTGATCTGCGTTTACCTCTTCGTATTGGGCGCCGGCATGGGTCTGATCATGCAGGTTGTTGTCCTGGTGGTACAGAACGCGGTGGATCCCGAGATGATCGGTACCGCAACCTCGACCAACAACTACTTCCGTGAAGTTGGCGCTTCGCTCGGTGTTGCGATCTTCGGTGCACTATTCACCAACCGCCTCTCCGAGAAGCTGATGGACGTGTTCTCCGGTGCTGGCGCCAGCGCTGCCGAAGCTGGTCAAGCAACTTCGTCCTTGGACCCACAAACACTTTCCTCGTTGCCTCAGGCACTGCGTGACGGCATCGTGGATGCCTACGCAGGTTCGTTGGCTCCAGTGTTCTGGTACCTGGTTCCATTCCTGGTTGTCGCGTTTGCTTTGGCACTGTTCCTCAAGCAGATTCCACTGTCCGACACCGCCGGCATGGTGGCTCGTGGCGAGGCTATCGGCGGCGAAGAAGCAATCGCTTACGAAGAAGCCCACCTCGTACAGCACACTGATTCGGTTGACCCGGCCTTAGAGGCCGAAGGCTCTGTCCTCGTAGCTGAAAAGCCAACAGGCGAAGCCGATAGCGACATCAAATAAGACTGCCTTAGCCTGTAGCTAAAGCGTCGAAAGGCAGCTGGGGTGCGAACCATTATTGGTTCGCACCCCAGCTGCCTTTTCTTTGTCTCTACGCGAAGTAACCACCGGGACGCGGATCCAGCGCCCACGCCAAGGCTCGTTCGTGAAGTGGAGGTAGTTTTGGACGGTCCGCTAGGTCGAAGTAACCCACTTCAAGGTTTTCATCATCGTTGATTTTTGCCTTTCCAGAAACGTGGCGTGCTCTAAAGACGATATCTAGATACTGGGCGTGATCCCCATTGGGATAAACGGTCGGGGCTGTCACCCCAACACCAATCAGATCCGTAACTTCGCACGATACCCCGGTCTCTTCTAAAACCTCTCGCGCAGCCGACAACGATGGTTCTTCGCCGGGGTCAATGATTCCCGCTGGCAGGGTCCACAACCCGTTATCCGCGCGACGAACCAACAGAACTTTATTATCTTGGAAAACCACGACTTTCACCCCCGAGAGCCAAAGCATTTCGTGTCCAATATGCGTACGAAGACTAGTGATGAATTCCGGAGTTGCCATAATTTCATCGTGCCACAAGCAGCACCGCTAAGGCGCCAATGATCATGAACGGTCCGAAAGGAACAGCTGATTTTAAGGTCAGCCTTCTAGCAATCACTCCCCCAAGAACCCACAGCGTAGAGAGCACAAAAGTTACCAGCGTGGCCAGAAACAAGGACGCCAACGAATAGTAGCCAAGATTTATCCCGAGAACAGCGGCAAGTTTTACATCTCCCATGCCCATTGCTCCTAAGGACACGACACTGATCAACAGGTAGGCGCCACCAAGTAAGACCAGACCCAGGACCCCTTGCACGATGCCCAACCCATCGCCGCGTGCGATGCCCAAACCTACGATCACTAGGGTGCTGGCTACCAGCCAATAGCCCACCAGCCGGTTGGGTAAACGGTGGCTGGAAATGTCCTCCTTTGATAACAAGAATCCAAAGATCACAAAGCACAGCAACTGGAGCGCAACTAGGACGCCGATGACCGGTCCTTCGTGGGATACGCTCCAAATCTCTGACATGTAAAGAGCATAGGCAACTTCTGCGCCCAGTGGGAGAAGGAGATTGCCCTTGTGAATAATAGGGACACTTCTACAATTGAAGTATGGACGTACCATCAGCTCCGCTTTACTTCCCCGGCCATCCGGTTCCCGATTCGGCCACCCGGCGAAGGTACCGCGCGCTGGCTCGTTCGGCCCCTTGGCTGAGCACTTCAATAAACCTAGAAATTCAGGTGCCAACGCAGCTGGCGCAACAGCAACTCAATTTGGCCGGCACCGTCACGGTAAAAATCCGTGGGCGCGAAGCAATCGCTGTGCACAGCGCTGAAGGCGAACTGCTCTTCCAAAAGGAAACTTTCAGCGCGCAACGAAGCCGCGGGTACGTGGCATCCACCAACGCTTCCTGGCAGTTGCCTTCCGAACTTAGCACTCCAGTGTTCACCGCAGATCAATTGGTCCTTCGACGACCTGAAATCTCCGGGTTTGGCACGCTGCTGCCAATAGAGTACTGGCAAGCAATTCTGGATCCAGTAGAACTTGCTGGCGCTGAACCAGCTTCGCTGGATTTGGCTTTTGATCACCCGACGTATATCCATGAGGCCGTCGAGCTGATCCATGAGGGTCGCCCTGCACTAGCCGCCGTGCTCAGCGCCGGACATACTTATCAACCTGCAGTCGCCCACTGCCCACTCGTGCCAGAAAACACCCGCACCTTGGTGGTCTTAGATCAGCACACGGGAATTTGTCTGCTGCGAAAGGTAATAACTGAGGATGGTTCGGCCCCGGTTGCTCCCGATCTAACGGCTAGAGTCATTGCGCAAGACGAGTACTACATCAATTCTCAGTTCCAGAAAGTTCACTGGCTAGATCAGCCGACCGTCAATCCCTAAGGTTCTCGAACCCTAAGGACCCCGTTCCACAGCTCGCAATAGCGTGGGCTCCCCCTGTCCCGTTATTCTTTGAGACAGGAGGAGCCGGAGAACTATCGACGGTTAGGGAAGAGTTGGCGAGTCCAGCATTTGGGTCACCAACGCAGCGATAGCAGAACGTTCAGATCGAGTCAGCGTTACGTGGCCGAACAGCGAGTGGCCCTTGAGCTGCTCCACCACCGCGGCGATACCGTCGTGTCGTCCAACATGCAGGTTGTCGCGCTGGGCCACATCGTGGGTCAACACCACTTTTGAATTCTGACCGATGCGCGAAAGCACCGTGAGCAGCACATTGCGTTCCAGTGACTGAGCCTCATCAACGATGACATAAGAGTCATGCAGGGAACGGCCTCGAATGTGCGTGAGCGGAAGGACCTCGAGCATGCCACGTTCCATGACTTCATCGATGGCGTTCTTTGACACGATTGATCCGAGAGTATCGAATACCGCTTGCGCCCAGGGGCCCATCTTCTCACCTTCGGAACCGGGCAAATAGCCTAGCTCCTGGCCGCCCACGGCATACAGCGGACGGAACACCGTGATCTTACGATGTTCTCGACGCTCCAGCACCGCCTCCATGCCGGCACAGAGCGCCAGCGCTGACTTACCGGTACCGGCGTTACCACCGAGGGATACAATCCCCACCGAAGGATCCATGAGCAAGTCCAATGCGATGCGCTGTTCTGCGCTGCGGCCATGTAGTCCAAACGCTTGCTGGTCTCCGCGAACCAATTTCAACGTGGTGGCGTCGGTCTTGCGAGCCAAGGCGCTTCCGCGCGTTGAAGTGATGACAAAACCGGTATTGATCGGCGCATCAGCGACGGCTTTAAGGTTCAAGAGCTGTTCGTGCTCATAAAGCGTCGCCATGGATTCTTCGTCAAGCTCCAGCTGTTCAATGCCGGTCCAACCGGTGGAGGCGATCAGCTCGTTGCGGTACACCTCTGCGTGCAGACCCATGGCTGATGCTTTGATTCGCATCGGCAGATCTTTGGTCACTAGGGCAACGTCGAGACCGGAATCCAAGAGGTGTTTTGCCACGGCGAGAATACGGGCGTCGTTATCTCCCGAACGCATTCCTACCGGAAGCACGTCAGGGGCAATATGGTTTAGTTCAATGCGCAGCGTGCCACCGGAAGAAGAGACGGGAACCGCTTGGGCGAGTCCGCCGTGGTTGGCAATCAAATCATCAAGCAGGCGCAAGGCTTGACGGGCAAAGTAACCCAGCTCAGGGTCTTTGCGTTTCTGTTCCAACTCGGTGACCACGGTTAATGGAATCACCACATGGTGCTCTTCGAAGTGGAACATTGCTTTCGGATCTGAAAGCAAAACCGAGGTGTCAATGACGTAGGTTCGTACACCTTGTTCGGCAGTTCGGCTCATGGCAGCGCACCCAATCTCGAATCCGGCGTGAGGAATTTCCCCACGCGTCAGTGGGGAACCCCAACACCGGATGTCCAAGGCGTTTCCGGCAGTGGTACCGGCTTGCGCTGCTTTTGGTCATCTAGTGCGGAACCCTTCAGTCAGCTAGGGCTTGATGCCCCGGCCTTATGAACACCATAGACCTGTGAAGGTCACCATTAAGCAACAGCTGGGTAACGATTATTTTAACTCTGCGCGCTGCACAAAGATTTGACACGCTAAACCGAGAAAGAAACTAGGCGCCGAATCGGCGTTGGCGATCCGCAAAGTCGCGCAAGGCTCGCAGGAAGTCAACACGGCGGAAGTCAGGCCACAAGGCTTCGCAGAAGTAGAACTCTGAGTACGCACTCTGCCAGGTCAAGAATCCGCTCAGGCGCTGCTCACCGCTGGTGCGGATAACCAAGTCTGGGTCTGGCTGACCTTTGGTATACAGGGCCGATTCGATGTCGTCGGTGGACAGGTTTTCGGCCAGCTCTTCGATGGTGCGTCCGTCATGGGCGGCCTGCCCCAAGAGCTCTTTAAAAGCATCCAAGATTTCACGGCGTCCGCCATAACCGATGGCCACGTTCACGTGGACACCAGTACGGTTTGCGGTAATGGTTTCCAAGGCGGACAGCTTCTGAGCCAATTGAGGTGGCAGCAAATCCTTGGCGCCAACCTGTTGAACTTTCACCCGGTTGGTTTCGCCCAGTCGATCCAGGGTTCCACCGATGACCTCCAAGAGGTCTCGCAGTTCGCTGGCCTCGCGGTTCAGATTGTCGGTGGAGAGCATGTAGAGCGTGACCATCTTGATGTTGAGGTCTTCGCACCAGTCCAGGAATTCAAGAATCTTGTCTGCTCCGGCCTGATGACCGGCCATGGTGGGCGAACCGGCAAGCTTGGCCCAGCGCCGGTTGCCATCGACCATAACCCCGATGTGGTGAGGGAGCTTGTCGGCAGGCAGTGACTTCGCCAAGCGCCGTTCGTAGTAACGATACGCAAGGTTGGGAAGCTGCACCGTGGCACTGCCTTTCAATCGATTCAAAAAGTCTAGGTTCTAAATCTACCGCGAATCACTCGTTGCTTTGCGGATCTTGCAATCCCAGCAGTCCAAAGACACTCCTCGCTCACCGTTTTTTCGCCTAGTTGTTGTGGCTCACGCGCAGCAGCTCCAGTAGATCTTCAATGGATTCAACCGGCATTTGGCACAGTTCTTCACGGCAGGGTTGAATCTTCAGTGTTGAGCCTGAACCAGCGAGCTGCGGATCGTGATGGGCATTGAGGTCTAGGGCCCAGGCGATCTTGCGCGCTTGCGCAGCTTGAGGACCTTCCCAGTCGGAGAGTCCCACGTAGTGCACGGTGCTAGAGATGATGTTCTGGACTTCTAGGGCGGTAGCTACCTGGGTAGGCGCGTCAGCAGCCAACGCTGCAGCGTGGGCGCTTAGCTTGCGTGCACGTTCTAGTTCTTCTGCATGGGTTTGGGAGTATTCTCCCTTGGCCATGGCCCTAATTGCATGCATGGACAACGCCTTGGCATAAAGCGCTCCGGCTGCTGGCAACGCATCGTCAAGCACGCTCACGGAGGCAACATCACTGCGTTGCGCGGTAATGCGCTCATCAGCTTGAACGCTATCGCGTGGCACTCCAGATTCCGGATCCACAAAATCCTTGGCCCGTACTAATAACTGTCCTGCTCGTTCGGACCATTGGTCATCTTTCGTAGCTTGTCCCAGGGCCAGGAAACCAACAGCTAAAGCGGCATAGTCTTGCAGGGTTGCTTCGTTGCCGGTGGCCGCATGCGACGCAAAACTTACCCGCGCTAGACGTTGGGTGGATGAATCCCATTGTGTTTGCCACACACTATTTCCAACTTGCTTGGCCAGTTCTAATGCTTCTGAATCATCAAGCAGTACGGCGGCATCGCACAATGCTTGAATGGCTAGCCCGTTCCAGCCAGCGATGATTTTCTCATCACGGACCGGCCTGATGCGTGAGGTGCGCATATTGCGTAGGGCAGTTATCAGCTCGGTGATCACAGCTTGCTCGCCAGGCTTTGGCATTCTGGCGAAGGAGAAGCAGAAGTGCTCGGCGTCCTCGGCGATAGGCGCAAAACGGATCAGCCCCTGAGGCAAAACCTGCGTCAGCGATGAAGTGACGCTGTTGATCTCTTCGCGGCTGTAGCTGTAGTAAGCGCCTTCAACTTGGGCGCCATCTCGGGTGGAATCCGCGTCCAGTGAGGCGGCAAAGGCCGGTGCTGAAGTGGAATCTACCAGCAGTTCTTCCTTGAGGAACGTGATAATTCCCCGCGCGCTGCTTGCCGCCAGTGTTGCTAGCGCTTGTGCACGAGGGGCCGATTCGCGCTGCGTATTCGAGGCAACTTCTTTGGCCAGCACCGCGCTGCGCGCAGCTAGCGAAAGCAAGCCAGCATTGTCGTAGAGCATCTTTTCAAAGTGTGGGACCGACCAATTTTCATCCACACAGTACCGGGCGAATCCGCCATCAATATGGTCTTGTAATCCGCCCAAGAAAATTGCTTCAAGGTGAGTTGCTACGGCGCCAAAGGCGTCTTCGGCGGTGTCTGGACGGGTAAAGACCGAACGCCACATGGTCTTCAAAGCCCAGGTGGGAGGGAACTTAGGCGCAGGCGTAAATCCGCCTTCAGGATTTGTTGCAGCCAGCCAGCGTTCGGTGGCAGTGCTCAGTGCCTGCGCCGCTGGTTCTGCAGATTCTAAGGACAGCAACGCACTCTGCCGGGTACCAAGTTCAGCTAGGTGATCCGCGAGCATCTGGGCTTGTTCTTCTAAGCCCTCGCGCTTGGATTCCCACGCTTGGTGCACAGCATCAAGTACTTGCCTGAAGCCAGGAGTTTTGCCGCGCTGCTGTGCTGGGTAATAAGTCCCAGCGTGCACCGCGCGTCCATCAGGCATAGCGAAGATGGTCATAGGCCAGCCACCAGCACCGGTGAGCGCTTGGGTGGCCATCATGTACGTGTCATCCACCAAGGGGTGCTCTTCACGGTCCACCTTGATGGCCACAAAATTTTCGTTGAGTAATTCAGCGATTTGGGGATCGTCAAAAGATTCGTGGCTCATCACATGGCACCAGTGGCACGCGGCATAACCGATGGAGAGCATCACTGGTACATCGCGCAACCGAGCCTGTTCAAAGGCTTCGTCCCCATAAGGGAACCAGTCCACTAGTTGATGCGCATGTTGTCTAAGATATTGGCTGGCAGCGCCAGCGAGTCGTTGAGCCACGCAATAATGCTATCGCGCAGCTCACACAACTGTTTACCGCTCTTCGCTGGTCTTAGGGGCGATCGGCTCTTCAGGCTCCTGAAGTTTGCGTTCGTTGCCCTTGGTAACCATTTCCTGCTGCTTGGCTTCAGCTTCCGAGGTGTAGCGCACCCGGCGAACACGGCGAACCATGTCACGGATCAGGAAAATCACTGCGATGACCATGACCGCGGTGAAAATAAATCCAAGGAATCCGGGACCGTAGTCGCTACTGGTCTCCGTGCCCAATTTGGTGGTCTCGGAGGCTACTGCGAAGGACGCGAAAATCGTATTCACGATATACGGACAACTCTTTTCTACAACTGGGAAGTGCTTAGTGCTATCTTAGTCCGGCAAACAGGTCCGACTCGGGCAACTCGGTAGCCACCTTCGAAGAGATCAAGGTGTAATCCTCCCACGGCCAGCGCTCTGCGTACACATGTTCAGGGACCGCGAAGAAGAAACCCTCCGGGTCAATCTGGGTTCGGTGAGCCAGCAACGCTTGATCACGCTGCGAGAAAAAGTCTGCGCAGTGAATCTGAGTAGTGGTCGTATGTGGTGAAACCCACTGGAACATCTGGTTATCTTCATCGGTTTCCCACTGCGCAACACGTTCTGCGTACGGGGACTCGATGCCGGCCTCGACCATCGCGTAGTGCAATGCGCGGAAACGGTCCGGTGCAAAAGCACGGTCGTAGTACAGTTTGCCTACCGACCATGGCTCCCCCAGTTCTGGGTACATCTCTGGGTTATCGGCATGCTCAAATGCGAAGGTTGCCACCTTGTGGCTGTGGATGTGATCCGGGTGCGGGTAGCCACCGTTTTCGTCATAAGTAGTGATGACATGTGGACGGAATTCGCGGATCAGCTTAATGATGCCAGCGGCAGCCACCTCCACTGGTTGTAGCGCAAAAGCGCCAAAGGGAAGTTCCGGTAGCGGGTCACCTTCAGGCAGGCCGGAGTCAACGTAGCCGAGCCAGCGGTGCTTAATGCCCAGCACCGAAGCGGCTTCTGCCATCTCGGTACGGCGAACCCCTGGTAGATCGCGGTGCGCGTGAGCCAACTCGCCTGCAGCTGCATTAAGAATGTCGCCACGTTCGCCGCCTGTGCAGGAAACGACCATGACCTCAGCGCCGGCGTCAACGTAGGCAGCCATGGTGGCAGCGCCCTTCGAAGATTCATCATCCGGGTGCGCGTGAATCGCCATGAGACGCAAACCTTGCGATGGGGCAATTTTCTTCACGTTGTGAATCTCCACTTATCTACTTTCCTTCGTCACTATGCTGCACAGTCGAAAATATTGATGACTGTCCACCACTCATAACAACTGATACTCGACTGCCGGTTATTCCCGATTCAGCTCAGGCGGTAAACTTGTCGAAGGAACCAACATACGGCATTCCCTGTTCAAATGCCGCCAAGGCATATAGAGAGTGGTGCAAGACAAGCAATGTCTGATCCAAGCTTAACGGCTCGCTACAACAACCCCAAGAAACGCAACCTCAGCAAACGAGCACGTAACTGGCTTATTGGCGCTGCGCTGAGCATTGGTGTTGTTGGAGCTGCATACGTCGGGTTCAATAACTACAGTGCCATCACGGCTCAGGACGTGAACTTTGAGGTTGTTTCTCCAACCTTGGCCAAGAGCAGCATCGTCGTTGAGTACAACTCCAAAGATCGTGTTCAGTGTGATATCCGGGCCATGAACGAGTCCAAAGCTGTTGTCGGTTACAAGACCGTGTTGCTTGATCCGGGCGAGCAGTCAGGCGTGATCAAACAGCAAATCGATGTTGACCTTCATACCGACAACCTTGCGGTGACATCCGGTGTTGAATCCTGCTATAAGGTTCCGCAGAACTTCAAGGGTTAATATTTCTGCCAGTTCATTCCCTAATAGCTGAACCTATTGGGCTTAAAGCGTTTTGGCGACTACTATCGTTGAAAAGATACGTTTTGCCCCGCATCGGTGAATGAGCCAGCTTCGAACTGTTTCATGCAGCTGGCGGGGTCTTTGCTTGCAACGCTAGAACAACGCAAGCCCGCAAAACTGTACCGAATTCGACTTCGTCGACGCCACCGCACTGGTGGCGTTCGGCTTTTGTGGCTCTTTGAGCCCCAATGGCCGCCGCGAAGTCCTAACTGACCAAAGGAAGTACAACGTGAGCACCAACAGCAACGAACCTGTCGTTTGGCTGACTCAGGAAGCCTTCGACCGCCTCCAGACCGAATTGACCTTCCTCTCCGGCCCGGGACGCGCCGAGATCGTTGCGCGTATCGAGCAGGCCCGTTCCGAAGGTGACCTCAAGGAGAACGGTGGCTACCACGCCGCTCGTGAAGAGCAGGGTAAGGCCGAAGCACGCATCCTGTACCTCAAGGACCTACTGCGTCGCGCCAACGTTGGCGAAGCACCTGCCGATGATGGCATCGTTGAACCAGGCATGATGGTTGTTGCCAACATCGCTGGTGACGAGACCTCATTCCTCTTCGGTTCCCGCGAAGTTGCTGGCGACACCGATCTGGAAGTTTACTCGGAGCAGTCGCCTATCGGCGTAGCCGTTCACGGCGCCAAGGTTGGCGACAAGCTTTCCTACGTGGCTCCAAACGGCCGAGACATCAAGGTCGAAATCATCTCGGCTAAGCCTTACCAAGCTTCCTAATAAAGCTAATAAGCACAAAGTCCACGGGCCGCTAACTCAATTGAGTTAGCGGCCCGTGGACTTTTATGCGTTGAGATTAGCCGACTGATCCGCCGGCGTTGTTAGTGATCTGTGGATCAAATCCCTCGGCACGAAGATTATTGAGCACTGCCTTGGAATGTTCGTGTCCCTTGGTTTCCAGATCAATGGTGATGGCCACGTCGCCCATGGACAACGAGCCACCGATACGGGTGTGGTCCAGGCGCGTCACGTTGGCATCTGATTCAGCGATGATACGCGAGATCTGAGCCAGCGCGCCGGGACGATCCGGAAGCATCATTCGCACGGTCAAGAATCGCCCGGCCGCCGACAGACCACGCTGAATAACCTTAAGCATCAGCAACGGATCGATGTTGCCGCCCGAGAGGATCACCGCGGTGGTCGCTGGATTGATTCCATGTTCTTCCAGACGGTTCTCCAGCAGCGCGGCAACACCCACGGCACCAGCTGGTTCAACCACCAGCTTGTTGCGTTCTAACAGGACCACCAAGGCGCGAGCTAGTGCGTCTTCAGATACTGTCACCACATCATCAACAAGTTCCTTGATGATGGTGAACGGCAGTTGCCCTGGCTTGCCCACTGCAATGCCGTCAGCGATAGTGTGCACGGTATCCAGCGGAACTAATGCGTCAGCTGCCAGTGACGGTGGGTAGGCTGCAGCATTTTCTGCCTGCACACCAATCACCTTGATGGTTCGTCCCAGTTCTCGCGCTTTTTCCTTCAACGCAATGGCTACACCGGCAAGCAGACCGCCACCGCCGACGCCCATAAGAACCGTTTCCACTTCTGGAAGTTGTTCTAGTAGCTCCAGGCCGATGGTTCCCTGGCCGGCGATGATGTCCGGGTGGTCAAAGGGGTGAACAAATACTGCGCCTGATTTATCGGCGAAGCGCTGGGCTTCGGCCAGTGCTTGGTCCACGGTGTCTCCAAAGAGCACTACTTCCGCACCGTGATCGCGAGTGGCGGTGAGCTTGGGCAGTGCAACTCCACGAGGCATGTAGATACGAGCCTTGATACCCAGCTGGCTGGCGGCCTGCGCTACGCCTTGGGCGTGGTTACCGGCGGAAGCTGCGACAACACCGCGTGCTTTCTCTTCATCGCTGAGTTTGGACATGCGAACGTAGGCGCCTCGCACCTTGAAGGATCCGGCACGCTGCATGTTTTCGCATTTGAGGAAGACTTCGGCACCAATGTGCTGGGACAGTACCCTGGAATGCTCCACAGGGGTCAAAGCAATAACTGGCTTCAAGACCTGGGCAGCGGACTCGATGTCGGCCAGGGTGATTGGCAACTTAGTTTCTGTGGTCATGGCTTAGTCCTCGTCTGATGTCTGCTCAGGATGCCGGGTCTCCGGCGAAGTTGGTGGTTGGGTTGACGCAGGCTTTGGCGGTGGAGTCGCTGCTGCATCTTGTGCTGGTGGCTCGGTTATGGGTTGAGTTCCATAGTGCTCTAGCACTATCGGATCACTCTCCCAAGCTCTGGCCGAAAGGTATTTGACGACGGCGTTGACTACAGCCAACAGCGGTACTGCGAAGAGCGCACCGGGGATTCCGGCCAGCATGGTGCCGCCGGCTACTGCCAGCACAACTGCCAGTGGATGCAGGCTTACTGCCTTGCCCATGATCAATGGCTGCAGAACGTTGGACTCCGCCTGCTGTACTAGCAGGACCACCGCGAGCATGATCAGTGCGTTCACCCAGCCGTTGGCTACCAGGGCCAGCAGCACTGCCAAGGCGCCGGTAATCAGTGCACCAACTACCGGGATAAAGGATCCGATGAAGACCAGTACGCCCAGTGGCAATGCGAGCGGAACGCCAAGGAACAACGCACCGAGCCCAATACCGATGGCGTCGATGAGCGCCACGAGCATTTGCACTCGTACGTAACTGACCAAAGATGCCCATCCGCGGGTCAGCGCTCCGTCCATGGCTGGACGAGCGCGTCGTGGCAAAAGGTTGATCAGGAACAGACCGATTTTCCGGCCGTCGAGTAGTAAGAAAATCAGCACAAAGAGTGCCAGCAAGGTTCCGGTGAGGAATTGGCCAATGAAAGATGTCCAACCCAAAGCTTCGCTCAGGATGTTGGTAGCGTTGCCGCGCAGCTGGGCGATCATGTCATCGATGACGCTCTGCAGGTCTGCGTTGGTCAGCTTCAGCGGACCGTTAAACAGCCAGTCTTGGACCTGCTCGATACCAAATAGGGCTTGGCTCCACAGGGCGTTAAAGCCAGAGGTCAGTTTCTGTCCGGCCATGGATAGCCCGGCGATCACCAAGGCTAGGAAGCCAATGAGCGTAATGCCCACGGCTAGTCCACGCGGTACTGCCATTCGTCGGTTCAACGCATTGACCACCGGCGAAAGTAGGCCGGATAGAAGGGCAGCGACAAGGACGGGAATCACTAGCAGTGAGATCTTCGAAAGCGCCCAGACAAGCACACCGAGTGCCGCCACAATGATCAAGAAGCGCCAAGCCCAGCTCGCTGCCAAACGTACGGCATACGGCATATCTTCAGCGCTCTTAAAATCTACAGTTTCAGCGCGGGGCTCTGCAGTTTTTTCTGCGATCCTGCCCGGAAGGGTGACGCGTATGCGTCGTAAACGTTCCAACCGGCTACTCTTCATGCGTCTACGCTACCGCGTTTAAAACCTAGCTTCTTGATCCATGTCGGAATTGTGACAAAAAACAAGGACCAGTGCCCGATTTGGGCACTGGTCCTTGAATTCGGATTCAATTTGGTTAATCGTCGCCACGCAAGATGGCCAGAATGCGCAGAATCTCGGTGTAGAGCCAGATGAGGGTCATCGTCAGGCCGAAAGCACCTCGCCAAGACATGATGGCTGGAGCACCCTGGTTGGACAGTTCCTCGATCATGGTGAAGTCAGAAACCAGTGCGTAGGTCGCCAGCAAGACGGCGACAACACCGATGACTAGACCAAGTACGCCACTGCGCATGCCGAACATTCCGTCAACAACACCGGTCATCGAGAGAACCATGTTCAGCAGCGAGAAGACGATAAGACCGATCATGCCGACCATGAAGATCTTGTTCAGCTTTGGAGTCATACGGTACTTACCTGAGCGGTACAGCGCCAAGGTGACACCGGCAACGCAGATCGTTGCCAAGACAGCCTGGATGGCAATGCCTTCCATACCCGGACGGTGTTCCAGAACGCTAGATAGTCCACCAAGGAACAGACCCTGAGCAGCCGAGTACAAAAGAATCAGCACTGGCGATGGGCGCTTCTTGAAGATGTTAACCAGGCCAAGAACAAAACCTACGAGGGCACCTGGCAGCATGAGCGCTGGCATGATCCAACCGGCTGCTGCACCGATGACAACAAGTGCAAGACAGAAGATGGTCTTGTTGATGGTGTCGCCGATAGTCATTCGACCAGTATCAGCACTGGTCGCTGCAGGCTGCTGGTACATGTTTTGCAGCTGGTCGGCACTCATATTTGCATTGTCACGGAAGCCAACAGGACTTCCAGGCTTGGTTCCCCAAGCGTCAGATTGGCTCTTTGAACCAAATACCGGGTTGCTCAACGTCATTCCCCCATAGGTTGCGATTGTGCAGACTCGCAGAAAGCGAGAGTTCGTTGCTGTCAATCCTATTGAGCATTACTGTGAAATGGCTCAGTCGGAAGGATGATATTGGCTGTTTTCTCGCGGAAAAACTACTCTCTGAGCGATATTCTTGAAAGTTCTAGCAAACAACCATCAAACAGTTCATGAAATAGAACTGCGAGGCCGCACGGGAAGATTCGCGAACCGAGTGTGCTCACACTGTGCTCACATTGCGCCCACTTACCTGTCTCTGGAAACAGCAAAGACCGCTACTGCCCTGTGTTTACAAGGATGTAGCGGTCTTATTGTGTGGTGCCCCCAGCGAGACTCGAACTCGCAAGCCTTTCGGCAGCTGATTTTAAGTCAGCCGTGTATGCCAATTCCACCATGGGGGCAAGACTCTCAAATCTTACGTGATCTCGAAAGCAAATATAAAATCCACAATTCGCACGTGCGCGAGGGCCGAATATTCGGCCCCTCGCAACGTAGTCGATCAGCTAAGTCTGAAGCTTACTTCTTTGGCTTAGCCGACTCTTCGAAAGCAGTGCGTGGTGCTTCAAGGTTGTTCAGCTGCAGGCCGTCGCGCTTGAAGAAGATTGCAACTAGCCAGTCGCCGACAACGCGGAACTTGCGCTCGAAGGTTGGCATGGCCATACCGTGGTAACCGCGGTGAGCCATCCATGCTGGCCAGCCCTTGAGCTTGATGCCAACAACCTTGGCAACACCCTTGTTGCGACCGAAGCCAGCAACTGCGCCGAGGTTTGAGTGCTTGTATTCCTTGATGGTGCCAACGCCGTAGCGAGCAGCATAAAGGTTCTTTGCCAACAGCTTTGCCTGACGTACGGCGTGCTGAGCGTTAGGAACGCAGGTTCCGTCTGGCAGGCCGCCGGTGACGTCCTTGACTGCCGAGATATCGCCAGCTGCCCAGGCACCTTCCAGTGGATCGCCGTTGGCGTCCTTGACGCGCAGGTCGGTGCGGGTCTCGATGCGGCCGCGCTGCTCGATTGGGAAGTCGGTGGAGCGAACCATTGGGTTAGCCATAACACCGGCACACCAGATCAGGGTGTCTGCGCCGAATTCGCCAGCGGAGGACTTGTCGCCCATGTTGATCAGCTCAAGGTTGCCGTCCACTGCGCTGTTCAGCGAGGTGTTCAGCAGTACCTCTACGCCGCGGCTACGCAGGTGTTCAACAACCCACTCAGCCTGCTCTTCGGTAACTTCTGGCATGATGCGACCCATGGCCTCAACAAGAACGAAGCGAGCTTCCTTCTGGTCAACGCGGTCGTTGAGCTTGATCAGGTCGCGAGCCATATCTTCAAGCTCGGCAATGGTTTCGATACCTGCGAAGCCGCCACCAACAACAACGAAAGTCAGTGCGCGCTTGCGGGCTACTGGGTCAGTCATGTTCGAAGCGGACTCGATGCGCTCGGCAACCTTGTTGCGCAGTGCGACAGCCTCTTCGATGGTCTTCAGACCAATGCCGGTCTCAGCAAGACCGGTGATTGGGAAGGTACGAGTGACGGCGCCAGCCGACATAACAACGTCGGTGTATTCCAGCTCAAACTGCTCGCCGTTGACTGGAGCAACTACTGCCTTCTTGTTGGCGTGGTCGATGCTCAGCACGCGACCGTTAACAAGTTCGGAGTGCTTCAGGTGCTGGCGGTGCGAAACCACAACGTGGCGTGCTTCGATATTGCCACCGGCAACTTCTGGCAAGAATGGCTGGTAAGTCATGTATGGGTTCGGGTCAACAACGGTAACGATACCGCCGTGGGCCTTGACCTTCTTCTGCAGTTTCATCGCGACGTAAAGGCCAACGTAGCCACCGCCGACGACAAGAATGCGTGGACGCTTCTGGGAGGATTCGATGATCGACATACTCTTGATTCTACGCGGATATTCCGAGTTAGTGAAAACATTCACTAGCAATTTCCGTCAGATGCGTCACGCTTACTTCATGAACTTGCCTTCGAGTACTTCAGCCAGCAAATCTGTATCCAAGCCACAACACAAATGGGAACGAAACCGCGAGGTTTCGTTCCCATTTTTTAGTCTCTGCTATTTTTCGTCTTCGGGGATGTCATCAAAAAGATCGTGATCCCCTGCAGACTTACCAACCTTCAAGGAGCTCAGCGATGCCGAAGCTGCACTTTCGGTATATCGTTCGCGGCGTTTACGGAGCAAGGTTTGAATCCCGCCAGCCAGGATCACCAGAACCAGTAATGCCGCACCACCGATGATAATCAGTGGCTGCAAAATCGGAGTAGATTGCTCGGGCTGAATCGGAGTCGGAGCGGCTACCTGCTTAAGCGCGGACTTTTCCATTGAGACGCCAGGTGCTGGAGCCTCGGTGGTGTCCGACGCGTTGCGGCGATGCACTCGAATCCATTCTTCAATGGTGCCCAGTGGATTTTCGGATACCGAAGGCACATTGTTGTTCACTGCCGCATTGGCATTGATGATTCCGTAGCCATACAGGTTGTCCACCCCAGGGGCTCCAGTATCCCGTGCAGTCTTCAGGATCCGGTTAATGACATCCGGAGCCTTCATATCTGGGTACTTTGAGCGGATCAGGGCTGCCACTCCGGCAACCAGCGGAGCTGCACCGGAGGTACCAGACCAGCGGGCGTAACCATTGTCCGGCAGGCCACCCACCAGCTGTTCGGCAGGAGCCGCTACACCAATGGAGATGCCTTCAGTGGAAGAATCCTGGGACGCTTTGCCGCTTTCATCCACACCGGCCACGGTCAGCACACCCGGAATTGTCGCAGGCGCACCTACCTGGCTCATGCCCCCGGAACGGTTACCGGCGGCGGCCACAATAACAACGTCGTGGTCTTCAGCGTATTTGAACGCATCGTCCCAACTTTCGGGCCAGGCTGGGCTGGTTGAGCCCAAGGACATGTTGATGACCTTGGCCCCGTTATCTACCGCCCACTTCACAGCGCGTGGAATCTGCTCTTCAACAGGGATGTTGGCAGGGTTGCCTTCACCCATCCACAGCGAAACGGACAGTAGCTTCGATTCCGGGGCTACACCCAGTACACCGTCGCTGCCGCCGCTTGGTTTCGGAACCTCTTCATACTCAGGCTCTTTGGGGATTTCAACCTTTTCGACGTCGTCTTTTTCGTCGTCTTTGGCCTCGTCTAGGCGCTTTTTGTTCTCGTCTTCGGCAGACTTCTTAGATTTTTCCCACGCTGCTTTGAGGCGTTCGTTTTCGGACTTGACCTTGGTGATCTCGCTTTTGTTGTTGCCGCGTCCGGCAAGCAGGGTCGCGACAAGGGTGGCGTGTTCACTCATGACGCCAATTGGCTTGTTGCCTTTTTCGTCGCCAGCGCCCGACATGTCCACTCCCCTGCGACGGCCCCCTTGAGGTCCGTATGCGAGGTATCGATGCCTGTGTCAATCACGGCAACCTTGACGCCCTCACCTTTGGTGGTCTGTTGCGCGTCATTCACTTCAAGCGAATTCAACCAGTACTCAGAATCTCGCATGTCGTCAGCGTGGGCTGGGGTGAGCCCGGTGAGCATAGCTAAAGTGAGTATCGCAACGACAAGTGCGGAGCCACATTTTTTCAGGCTCGCATTGTTCTTGGCGCGCAGAGCTGAGCTCAAGAGATCTCTCCTTGGTCGGTTCCGAAATTGCGGATTAGGCGTTGGATGCTGCTGTAGCAGCAATTCCGTCGAGAATATCGTGTTCCGATGCAATTAGTCGCATCGGGCGATTGCCGCTAGTCGTTTCCAAGTAATGAAGGATGCGCTCAACGATGGCCGCGCCGGCCTGAATAACATCTACTCGCCCGGGGTGCATAAAGCCCAGCGCTTCACGTTCTTCTCGCGAGTACGACAGCATGTCTTGGGTAGCAGCACGCATCTGGTCGAAGCTGAGTTCTGCGCCATGAATCTTTTCAGATTCATACTTTTTTAGACCCAGCGCCTGTGCTGTCAGGGTAGTGAAAGTTCCGGCAACCATGATCACAGCATCAATCTGCGAAACATCCACCTGGCCGTTGAGGGTACTCAGCGTGGTGTCCATGAAGTCAATTGCTGCTGGGGAATCTAGGCCCAATTCTTGGAACCGCTCGGTGACTCGAACACAACCCATGTCCAAGCTCTTGGCTGCCAAGGGACCAGTCGAATCGCCTACAACAAATTCGGTGGATCCACCGCCCAGATCAATGACCAAGCTCTTTCCACTTTGGCCGGCACGCACCGAAGCAGCACCGTTGAAGGATAGCGAGGCTTCTTCATCTCCACTGATTACCTCTGGCGCAACACCGAGGATACGGGAAATTTCTTCCGCAAAAACATCGCGGTTTGAAACATCACGGGCTGCCGAGGTCGCCACAAAACGAATGGCCTGAACCTGATGCTCATCGCACATCGCTTTGTATTCGCGGGCGGCAGCAAAGGTACGTTCGAGTGCCTCCGGAGCAAAGGCACCGGTGGCATCCACGCCCTGCCCTAGACGGACAACACGCATGGTGCGCACAACATCTACAAGCGTGGTTCCGGTGCTTTCATGGTGCACATCGGCAATGAGCAGGCGGATGGAGTTGGTTCCGCAGTCAATTCCGGCAACGCGCATTACGCGTCATCTCCGGCGGCGCGTTCAGCGGCTTCACGTTCAGCACGCTTAGCGGCGCGCTGTGCACGTTTAGCTGCAGGGTCCTGCATCTCTTGGGTCTTCACGTGGCGGGAACGGTCATGGCTTGGCGCCTCAGACTCGGTATCCCATGCGCCAACGCAGTAGCACTTGTCCTTGGTCCACCACTCGGCAATGCCGTTCAGCGCTTCATCACCCAGTGGGTTCACGCCTTGGCCCGCGGCCAGTGAGTGTCCTACCAAAACGTGCAGGCATTTCACACGAGTGGGCATGCCACCGGCGGAAACGCCATCAATTTCGGGAACCGCTCCGGTGCCCGAACGCTCACCAATGGCAGCACGGTTAGCTAGGTAAGATTCGTGAGCTTGTACGTAGGCCGCAGCCAGCGCCGAGTCTTCACCGAGCTTTTCGTTCATCTCGTTCATCAACCCGGCGGCTTCTAGACGGGAGACCGCCGCGGTGATCACTGGATGTGCCAGGTAGTACGTGGTTGGGAATGGGATTCCGGAGGAAAGCCGGGGTGCGGTGGTGGCAACCAACGGGTTTCCGCAGACGCAACGAGCGCCGATTTCCACCACGTCGCGCACTGGTCGGTTCAGCTGGCGGGAGAGAGTCTCCAGGTCGGATTCACTTGGTACTCGTCCGGCAGCGTCAAGGGCTTCGCGGATTGGCTGTTCAGTCACGGGTCTTAGTTCTCTTCAGTCAAAGTGGTTAGTCAGTGGCGGAACGACGTACCGAGTCAAGCAATGCATCAACCCAAGGAAGTTCTTGGCGCACCTCAAAGGTGCTGCCATTGCCCTCAGCTGCGGTGTCGTCATCTTCCGGGCGATCGCCTACAACCATGTACAGCTTTTCGCCAGGCATGACCAAGTTTATCCGCTCGCGCGCTTGCTGCTTGATGTACAGCGGATCATCCCAGCGCGCAATTTCGGCTTTAAGGTCATCACGCTGAGCTTCAAGGGACTCGATGGAAGCGTTGAGCTCGTTGAGTTCAGCCATCTGCTTCCGGTAGTAATTTACCGTTGGCACCAGCATCACAGCGAAGAAGGCCAGGACCACAAGCAAAGCAGCGATACGCCCGGAAAAACGGTGTGCTGCTACCGGTTCACCCTCTGGGACCGGCTTGTTGGTGACAGGTTTTTCACCTGGTTTACGGCGCACCGCGGCCGAGAACTTCATCCGGTCATCGCGACGGCGTTCGTTCTGCTTTTCCTTGGCACGCTCAACTAGAGGCAACTTAGATTTTGATGACTCGTTGCCAGCATATTTTTGGAACGAGGTGACGCATCTGACGCTTCATCTTCGCTCTGCTCATGCTTTGGTGCAGATTTTGGAGCTGTTGAATCCGCCTTGTTGCTGGCACCTGAAGCAGACTTAGGACGCGGCACCGCTGGAGCTTTTTGGCTGGAGTCACAGGAGCAACTACGTGCAACGCATCGGTGGGTGGTTCACCCATTGAATCTAGGCCGGAATCCTCAGGCGTCTGAGCAGGAATGTTTTCAGACTGCTCTACCGGTTCCGGAGTATTACGCCGAGGCATGCGTGGCGGTCGCTGTGCCATACTCCCCCAATTTCCCATCGTGCTTTCGTACAGTACTGCCGTGGAAACGGCACATATATCCATTAAATAACGAAAAGCTCGCCGGTATCCACTACCGACGAGCTTATTCGCTTTAAATGTTAATTAGCTGTTGAAACGCGGGAACGCATTGCGTCCAGCGTAAACAGCTGAAGCGCCCAAGTCTTCCTCGATGCGCAGCAGCTGGTTGTACTTAGCTACGCGCTCGGAACGAGCTGGTGCACCGGTCTTGATCTGACCTGCGTTGGTTGCAACACAGATGTCAGCGATGGTGACGTCTTCGGTTTCACCCGAGCGGTGCGAGGTGATGGTGGTGTAACCAGCGCGCTGAGCCATGGTGACAGCGTCGATGGTTTCGGTCAGGGAACCAATCTGGTTGACCTTCACCAGTAGCGAGTTAGCGGTGCCCTTGGCAATGCCGTCGGCAAGACGCTCTGGGTTGGTTACGAACAGGTCGTCACCAACCAGCTGAACCTTGTCACCGATTGCATCGGTAAGGGTCTTCCAGCCGTCCCAGTCGTTCTCGTCCAGTGGATCCTCGATGGAAACCAATGGGAAGTCGGCAACGAGCTCAGCGTAGTAATCGCTCATCTCCTGAGCGGACAGTGCCTTGCCTTCGAACTGGTATGCACCGTTCTCGAAGAACTCAGAGGAAGCAACGTCCAAAGCCAAAGCGATCTGCTCACCTGGGGTGTAGCCAGCGCGGGTGATAGCTTCGGTGATCAGTTCCAGTGCAGCACGGTTGCTTGGCAGGTTAGGAGCGAAGCCGCCCTCATCGCCCAGACCGGTGGACAGGTTCTTTTCCTTCAGTACGGACTTGAGGTTGTGGTAAACCTCAACGCCCCAACGCAGGCCTTCAGAGAAGGTTGGTGCGCCCAAAGGAACAATCATGAATTCCTGGATGTCCACATCGGAGTCGGCGTGGGAGCCACCGTTGAGGATGTTCATCAGTGGAACTGGAAGTACGTGTGCGTTCGGGCCGCCCAGGTACTTGTACAGAGGAAGGTTGGAGCTCACTGCTGCTGCGTTAGCAACTGCCAGCGAAACGCCCAAGATAGCGTTTGCGCCAAGCTTGCCCTTGTTGCTGGTTCCGTCCAGTTCAAGCATTGCCTGGTCGATCGCGCGCTGATCGGTTGCGTCGAGGCCTTCAAGTTCGTCAGCGATCTCGTCGATGACGGACTCTACTGCTCCGAGAACACCCTTGCCCAGGTAACGATCCTTGTCACCGTCGCGACGCTCAACTGCTTCGAACTGACCGGTGGAAGCACCGGATGGAACTGCTGCACGGCCGTGCGAACCGTCGGAAAGCAGAACCTCAACCTCAACGGTTGGGTTGCCGCGGGAATCAAGAATTTCGCGCGCGTGGATGGCGTCAATCAATGCCATGAGTATGGGCTCCTTGTAGAAAGGTGTGGTCTAAGGAAGGTCAGCCAGCAGTCGCTGAAAAGACCGTCGGCGCCTTTGCCAGTCTCTAGCCTAGCGCTTCGAAGGTGATTTAGGCGATATCGTGGCGTCGATTTCAGAACCGTAGCGTTTCGATAGCGTTACGCGCAGAACAGATTCGGCATCTAGGCCCAGTTCTTCTGCCCTTGCCGTCAGCGCCAGCAGCTCGGCGGCCAGGGTGTCTTCATCAGTAATTCGTTCCCTGACCGAATGGCTGACTAACTGATCATCGACCTTGTCAGAGCCCGCTCTGGTATGCCTGTCCAGTAGCTTTTGGGCCAGTGTGAGGGACGGCAATCCAGCAGGGAGGCCAGCGTTTTTGCGTGCCTTCGGCTTGCCTTGTCGCTCGGCTTGTTTGGCTGCGTCCCAGACGCGAATAATCTCGTCAACATCATCGGTAATGAAATGGCGAACTTCGCCATCAGCATCAAAAACATGTTGGTTTCGACGCAACAATTTTTCATTGAGTGTTTGTGAAATGTCTTCTATCCCGAAGTTGCCCTGCTCGTCTTCAATCAGTGCATGCAGTAACACTTGGAAGTAAAGATCGCCTAGTTCCTCTTTGAGCAGCTCCGGATTGTTTTCGGAGATGGCATCAAGAACCTCGTAGCTTTCCTCAATGAGGTAGGTGCGCAGGGACTCGTGGGTCAGTGCTGCGGTCCAAGCGCATTTTTCACGCAGGATGTTTATCGTCTGAATCAACTGTTGCGTCGGTGTCTGCTTCTGCGCCATAACGACCATGCTAGCGAAGTCTGGCACCGCCCAAGGCAAAACAAAAGACCAGCTCCTCCAATCAAGGAGGAACTGGCCTTCAGCATCAACGTTCTAGCGACTGACGCTTATTAGTCGGCGACGTTTTCGTATTCGTCTTCGTCGAATTCGCCCTGCACGTCGTCGTCTTCCAACAGATTGTCGTAGTAGTCGTTGATGTATTCAACAAGCAACTCACGCATTTCCAATGGAACAAAGGCGGCTTCTGCAGCATTGAGCGTCAGGTCCAACAGGTCTTCGAGGTCGTAGTCGAAGCCTTCGACCAGTAGCTCAAATTCGTCGGACAGGCTGGTGCCGGACATCAGTCGGTTATCTGGTGAGATGGTGACGTTAAAACCAGTCTGGACCAACAGATCGATCGGGTGGTTACGAATACCCTCACCGAACTTGGCGGTGGCGCCGGTCTGCAGGTTAGACGATGGGCAGATTTCTAGTGGGATACCGCGTTCGCGTACCCAGTTTGCCACTGGACCCAGCGAAACCAAACCGGTGTCATCACTGAGCTCTTCACCGTTTTCATCGATGGCGCCGAATTCAATTTCGATGTCTTCAGCAACTCGAACACCGTGTCCCAAGCGCTGAGCGCGACCGATCAAGATTGCTTCCTTGATTGAATCTAGGCCTGCGGCCTCGCCAGCGTGAACGGTGGTTGGGAACAGGTTTTCGGCCAACAGGTCGAAAGCTTCCTTCAGGCGTGATGGCGGGAAGCCATCTTCCGGGCCGGCGATGTCAAAGGCGACAACCCCGTGGCCGCGGTGGCGCAGCGCCAGCTTGGCGATTTCCACGCTCTGATCACTTTGGCGCATGGCGCTAAGTACTTGACCAACCTGCATTGGGTGGCCTTGGGCGTTCAGCACTTCACAGGCTTGGTCCAGACCTTCTTGAACGGCGTCCACAACGTCATCCAGGCTCAGGCCTTCGCGCAGGTGCTGCTCTGGTGCGTAGCGAACTTCGCCGTAGATCACGCCGTCTTCTGCGAGGTCTTCAACAAACTCGCGGGCTACGCGGATCAGTGCGTCACTGGTCTGCATCACTGCAAGGGTGTGCTCGAAAGTTTCCAAGTAACGTGGCAGAGAGCCGGAGTCGGCCGATTCACGGAACCAATCGCCCAAAGCTTCAGCTTCGGTCTCAGGCAGTTTGTGGTTTACCTCAGCGGCCAGTTCGATGATCGTTTGAGGTCGCAATCCGCCATCAAGGTGGTCGTGTAGCGAAACTTTAGGCAGATCCCGGAAGTCGAACGCAGGATCATAATCAGTATGAATCAATTCTTCAGTCACACCACTGAGCCTAGTCGCTATTCCCGTGAACTGACAGTTCCAGCAGGTAAAGATCTTCGAGCCACAATGTGACCCTGCTCAATACTGCAGGTTAACCCTCGTCGGTGGTTGGTGGGACGGTCTCACGTTCAACTTGTTCACGGTGCTCCTTGGCCAGCTCAGCACGCCGGTGATAGCGATCAAGCGCCCAACTGACAATCCGATCAATGATGAATCCAAGCACCACGGCAATCACAATCGAGATTGCGATGCCGAGCAGCTTATTATCATGCATCCAGTTGCCAGCCAGAGCACCGATGCTCACCGAGTAGGTGGCCCAGGTCAGCACCCCGATGGTGTCAAAGAGCGTGAAGCGCTTATGGCTGTATCCGGTGGCCCCGGCGGTGAGGTTCACCGCCACACGTCCCACTGGAATGTAGCGGGCGGTGAAGATCAGCAATGCTCCGGAAGTCTCTAACTTCTTCTCAGCGTAGTGAAGTACCCGTTGAGCACGTCGTCCGCGCATCCAGCTAAATCGACGAGAACCGATCTTTCGACCGATCGCAAAGGTGATCTGGTCCCCCAACAGTGCACCGGCAGCGCCGAGGACACCAACAAGAATGAGGTTAGGTGTGCCGGAGTGGATACCAACTACGGCCAGTGAGACGAGGAAAGATTCGCTGGGAACGATGGGGAAAAACGCGTCAATAAGGCAGAACAGAAATAAGAGCGGCAGAACCCACCATGCACTGGCAGCCTGCGTAATGGCCTCATTGACTAGTTCCATACGTACTTACATCTTCTTTCCCGAAACGCTTACAGCGTTGTCCACTACTTCATTTTCGCTCGAGAGTCTGCAGGTTCGCATCATACTGTTGCGTCAATGTGGACTTCTTCTACCCACTACCCAGGTAGGAGCTAATGGGTCAACGATTCGGTACCTCAAAATGGTTCCCAACCCATGCGCAAAAGAAGGGCCGAAAAACGTCTTTGACGTTTTTCGACCCTTCGATGATTCAAGCCAGTTACCTAGCAGCAATACGATCCATAATCAGACGCATATCGGGGCGGTCGTCCTTGGCGCCGATCATGATGGCGTGCTCAACTAGCTCGATAGCACGTGCCATCTTTTCTGGTGTGTCGGTCAGCAGGGTCGCGATGGGCTCCCCACGACGAACCATGGCTCCGGGCTTCACGTGCATGCGCACGCCAGCTCCGGCCTGAACGCTGTCTTCCTTGCGGGCACGTCCTGCACCCAAAGTCCACGCGGCCAAACCAATGTCCATGGCATCAAGTTTGATCAGTACACCTTCGGCCGGAGCTACGACGGTGTGCGATTCCTTAGCTACTGGCAGTTTTGCGTCCGGATCTCCACCTTGAGCTGCGATCATGGCACGCCAGCTGTCCATGGCCTGTCCATTGTTCAGCGCTGCACGCACATCAACATCGTGAATGCCGGCACCGGCCAGCATTTCGACAGCCAGGGCAACGGTCAGCTCAATAACGTCTTCTGGTCCCCCACCGGCGAGCACCTCAACGGACTCTTCGACCTCGATGGCATTACCTGCGGTGAGGCCCAGCGGAGTTTCCATATTGGTCAGCAAGGCGACGGTGTTCACTCCGGCGTCGGTGCCAAGGTTGACCATGGTCTCGGCGAGTTCGCGGGCCATGGATTCGTCCTTCATGAACGCGCCGGAGCCAACCTTCACGTCCAGAACGAGAGAGCCGGTACCTTCGGCGATCTTCTTGCTCATGATTGACGAGGCGATCAGTGGGATTGCTTCGACGGTTGCGGTGACGTCGCGCAGTGCGTAGAGCTTCTTATCTGCCGGCGCCAAGCCAGCACCGGCAGCACAGATCACCGCACCCACGGTGGAAAGCTGGGAGAAGAGTTCTTCATTGGATAGGTTTGCACGCCATCCGGGAATCGCTTCAAGCTTGTCCAAGGTGCCACCGGTATGACCCAGACCGCGGCCCGAAAGCTGTGGCACGGCAACACCAAAGCTTGCCACCAATGGCGCTAGCGGCAAGGTGATCTTATCTCCCACGCCGCCGGTGGAATGCTTGTCGGTGGTTGCGAGTTTTTTGCCCTGAGGATCAGCCAAGGTGGAGAAGTCCATGCGCTCACCGGAGTTGATCATAGCGGTGGTCCAGCGGGAAATCTCGCTACGGTTCATGCCCTGGAAAAAGATCGCCATATTCAACGCGGACATCTGCTCTTCAGCAATGACCCCGCGGGTATAAGCGTCGATGGTCCAGTCAATCATTTCGTTGCTCAGTTCTCCGCCGTCGCGCTTGGCACGAATGACTTCAACTGCACTGAATTTTTCGGTAGCCATCGTTGGCACCTTTCGTTCTGGAGTTCACCGGTAAACCGGTGTTACACGTTGAGGTTTTGCGGCCCGAAGGCATCAGGCAATAGATCTTCAATCCCCACGATGCCGCGGGCAGTTTTGATCTTTAGATCTGCCCCTCGGTGTTCAAAGAGGATTTGGCGGCAGCGCCCGCAGGGGTGATGAGTTCCAGTTGGTTCTCTTCGAGTTGGCCGAAGCAAACGAAGTATTCCAAGGTGCCGCCGCCGGTAGCAAAGAGCTGTCCGACCATGGCGCATTCGGCGCACAGGGTGACACCGTAGGCGGCGTTTTCGACGTTGCATCCGGAGATTGTGCGGCCGTCGCTGGTCAAAGCCGCGGACCCTACCCGGAACTTGGAGTAGGGTGCGTAGGCCTGAGACAGCGCGGCCGCGGCGGCAGCTTCAAGCTGCGACCACGGCGCGGTGTTGGTATTCATGGGTACCAGTTATTCCTTCACGTAGGGTTCGCCGGCGGCTGCCGGCCCGCGGGATCGTCCCACCAGTCCAGCTACGGCGAAGATGGTCACGAGGTAAGGCATCATGGCCATGAACTGGCTTGGCACCGGAGTACCAATGATGGTCAAGATGACCTGCAAGTTATCGGCAAAGCCAAAGAGCAAGGCAGCCAGGAATGCACCAATAGGATTCCAACGGCCAAAGATGACTGCGGCCAATGCGATGAAGCCACGACCGCCGGAGATTTCCTTGGTAAAGGAGTCGATGGCGACCAAGGTGAAGAAGGAACCACCGATACCGGCCACGATGCCACCCAAGGTGACATTCCAGAAGCGGGTGCGGTTGACCTTGATACCCAGGGTGTCAGCGGCCTTCGGGTGTTCGCCCACGGCACGCACGCGCAAACCCCATTTGGTCTTGAACAAACCAAACCAAACGATGAAGACCGCAAGGTACATCAGGTAACCGATGACCGACTGCTTGAACAGAATTGGACCGATCACTGGGATCGCCGAAAGCAACGGAATTTCAATCACTGGAAGGTGAGCTGGCGAGTTGTACAACTCTGGATCTTCCTGCATCACGGTGTTGAACAGGAAGCCGGTGATACCGGAAACCAAAACGTTGAGCACAACGCCGACGATGATCTGGTTGACCAAGTATTTGATGGAGAACAGCGCAAGGATCAAGGAGACCAAGGCACCGGCAATACCGGCTGCGATCAGACCGGCAAAAGCATTTTTGGTCAGTGAGGAAACTAGCGCTGCGGTGAATGCACCACCCAGTAGCTGACCTTCAATGGCAATGTTGACCACGCCGGCACGCTCACAGAGCACACCGGAGAGTGAACCGAAGACCAGTGGGACCGCCAGCACCACAGCACCGGCCAGCAGACTTGCCAGCGAGATGGTGGTGATATCGGCACCGGCAACAACCCAGATGAGGAAGGCTAGGACAAAGAGGATCGCTGCCAGAGCGATAATCCAGGTGGCTAGGGTCTTGCTCTTTTTGCGCTGCAACCATGAGTAGACCGCAGCTGCAATGAGCAGCAGGCCAATAACAATATTGCTGGCTTTTCCAGGGAAGACCAGCTCGGGAAGCTTAAACGCGTCGCCGGCGCTGTTCAGCGCGAAGTGCGCGCTTTGGCTGTTGCCCATCAGACCGAAACAGAAGAAGACAATTACAGCGATCGCCGTCAGGATGATCGGGGTCTTCTTACTTGGCAATACGGTGATTGCCGGCTGCAAGGTGGAGGAGGTCACTTGGCACCTGCCTGGGTAGTTTCGAGCTTAGGGCTGCGTTTCTTCTTGCGGTTCATACCGAAGATCGCCTTGACCAGTGGTGGAGCGGCGATGAACAGAACGATCAGCGACTGCACCACCGAGACAATGTCGATCGGGGTACCGGTAGTGATCTGCATGTTCACCGCACCGGCCTGGAAAGCTCCAAAGAGCAGGCCAGCAAAGAAGGTGCCCCACGGGGTGGAACGGCCGAGTAACGCGACGGTAATCGCGTCGAAGCCGAGCGAACCGGCAATACCGTTGGTCAGTACCTTTTCGGTACCCGCCACCTGAGCCACACCAGCGGCACCGGCAAGGGCGCCGGCCAAAGCCATGGCAATGATGGTGCTGCGAGCAACGTTGATACCTGCGGTTTTTGCAGCCTCAGGGTTGTGGCCCACGGCGCGGAATTCAAAACCGATGGTGGAGCGCTTGAACATCCACGAAACTAGGATCACCAGCAGCACGGCCATGACAAAGCCCAAGTGCAGGCGTGAACCTGGAATAGCTGGGAACGTCGCGGTGGTATCCAAGATCGGAGAAATTGGGTTGGTTTCGCCTGGCCGACGGAACGCCTGAGTGTTCATCAAATAATCGATCAGATACAGCGCAACGTAGTTGAACATGATCGTGAGGATCACTTCGTGGGCGCCGGTCTTGGCCTTAAGCAAACCAACGATGCCGCCCCAGATCGCACCGCCGATCAGTCCGAAGACGATCACCAGCAAGAGGTGCAGAACAACTGGAAGGTGCCAGGCAAAGCCAACATAGCCGGCCAAAACCGAACCGATGATGATCTGACCCTGCGCGCCAATGTTAAACAGGCCAGCACGGAATGCCACTGCCACGCCGAGGCCGGCACAGATCAGTGGGGTGGAAACGGTGAGGGTTTCCAAGAACGGCTTGAAGCCCTGGGTGGAGTTGTAAACTGCTCCGTTGAACAGTGCCACGTAGCTTTCGGTGGCTGCACGCCAAACCTCAGCGAAGAAGTCGGCAGGCCGGGCGAAGAGGTATCCGGCGGTCTCGGCAACCTTCTGATCGGTCACGGCGATCAGCAGACCGCCGATCACTAGGGCAACAATCACGCCGAGGACTGAAACTAGTCCCGGTCCCTGGGTGATTTGTTTAAAGAGGTCGTTGCCCGGTTTGTCGGAGTCGGGAATGACCGGTGATTTTGTGTCGCTCACTGGCCTTCTCCTTCCTGGTTTTCGCTGCGCTCGCTAGTGGGTACTGCTTCCACGGGCTCATTATCTGACTTAGTGAATTCGGCTTGTTCTGCGGCTTCTTCGGCAGTAACTCCGGCCATCATCAAACCGAGCACTTCGCGAGAAGTATTGCCCGGGACAATTCCGTTGATCTTGCCCTTGTAAAGCACGGCAATGCGGTCAGCCAGCTCCATGACTTCGTCCAACTCGGTGGATACGATCATTACCGGGGTGCCCTTGTCGCGTTCGGCGACAATGCGGCGGTGCAGGAACTCGATGGATCCCACGTCCACGCCACGGGTTGGCTGGGAAGCAATAAATAGTTTCAGGTCGCGGCTGAGCTCACGCGCCATGACAACCTTTTGCTGGTTGCCACCAGAGAGGCTGGAGGCTGGGTTCAGCGCGTTGTCGGTGCGAACATCAAAGTCTTTGATCTGCTGGGTTGCGTTCTTCTTGATCGCATCCAAGTTCATCGAGATGCCCTTGCCAAAAGGTGCGCGGTCATAAAGATCTAGGACCAAGTTCTCTTCGATGGAGAACTGGGTGACAAGACCGTGGACCGAACGGTCTTCGGGAACAAAACCGACGCCTGCGCGCAGAACCTGCTTTACCGATTTGCCAACAAGTTCTTCACCGGCCAACTTCACCGAGCCGGCGGTCACCGCTTGGGTTCCCAAAATGGCTTCGGTCAGTTCAGTCTGTCCGTTGCCCTGCACACCGGCCACTGCCAGAATTTCACCTTCGTGGATATCGAAGGTTACTGCGTTCAAAGTGGTGGAGCCCGCCGGATCAATCACGGTGAGGTCTTTGACCTGCAAGACTGCCTCACCCGGGGTGGCAGCGGACTTGTTCAGGTTCAGTTCCACGGAGCGGCCGACCATCAGGTTAGCCAGCTCGGTGGTGGAGGATTCTGGTGACACCGAATCGATGACTTCACCGCGACGGATCACGGTAATAACATCGGAAACGGCTCGCACTTCACGTAGCTTGTGCGAAATGAAAACGATGGACGTGCCATTAGCTTTGAGCTGGCGCATGATTTCCAGCAGCTCGTCGGTTTCCTGTGGGGTCAGCACCGCGGTTGGTTCATCAAGGATTAAGATCTTGGCCTCGCGTACCAATGCCTTGATGATCTCCACGCGCTGTTGAACGCCCACTGGCAAATCTTCAACGATGGCGTCCGGATCAACGTCAAAACCGTAGCGGTCTGAAATTTCGCGGATCTTCTTTCGTGTGACCTGCAGGTCTAGCACGCCGCCAGCTTTGGTGGTTTCTGAGCCGAGGGCAATATTTTCTGCCACGGTGAATACCGGCACGAGCATGAAGTGCTGGTGCACCATGCCAATACCGGCAGCCATGGCGTCGCCTGGGCCGGAGAACTCGACGGGGTTTCCATCAAGCAGGATTTCGCCCTCGGTCGGTTGGTATAGACCGTAGAGCACGTTCATAAGCGTGGATTTTCCAGCACCGTTTTCGCCGAGCAGACAGTGAATCTGGGCGTCATCAACCAAGAGGTCAATGTTCTTGTTGGCGTAGAAAGAACCGAAGGCTTTCGAGATTCCCCGTAGTTCGAGTTTCACGATTCCACCATCTTCATAGTTCGTTGTGCGAGGTAGTTGGCCGGTTTGGCCTCTAGGCATTCATAAAGCGCGTCACCGACTCGCCGAGTATCGGCAAGGGGTGACGCGCTATATGGATTAGATACCTAAGCCTACTTTGGGCTTGCTGCCGATTCGACCTTGAGGTCACCGGAGATGATCTGTGCCTTCAGGGCTTCGATCTCCTTCTTGGTGTCGTCCCCGATAGTCGAGTCGAAATCGTGGAACGGTGCCAGTGCGACACCTTCGTTTTCCAAGGTGCCTACGTATGGAGTGGCGTCGAACTTGTCTTCGGAGTCAGCCTTGATGACATCTTCAACAGCCTTGTCCATGGTCTTGACGACCGAGGTCAGCATGTAGTCCTTGTAGTCAGGTGCGGTCAAGTAGCCATCGGAGTCAACCCAGATGAGCTTGGTCTTGTCGCCGCCCTTGTTAGCGTCAGCTACTGCAGCTCCAGCGCCCTTACCTACTGGACCGGCAACAGGCATGATCACGTCTGCACCAGCAGAGATGAAGTTCTTGGTGATCTGCTTGCCCTTATCCTGCTTTTCGAAGTCGCCGGAGAAGGTACCGTTCTGCTTCTTCTTGTCCCAGCCAAGCAGCTTGACGTTCTTGCCCTTGTCTTCGTTGAACTTGGCAACGCCATCAGCAAAGCCGTCCATGAAGATGGTGACGGTAGGGATCTGCATACCACCGAAGGTAGCAACGGTGCCGGTCTCGGAAGCCGCAGCAGCAGCGTAACCAGCTAGGTAAGCTGCCTGTGCCGTGTTGTAAATAATTGGCTTGACGTTCTTGATTGGCTTCTCGTACTGGTTATCGACGATAGCGAAGTGCGAGTCTGGGTTCTTTGCCGCAGCATCTGCGGTGGCATCTGCCAGCAAGAAGCCCACGGTGACAGTCAGGTCGCACTTGGCGCTCATCATGCCGTTGAGGTTGGTGGAGAAGTCAGCGTTGGACTTCGACTCGGCCTTCTTCACCTTGATGCCCAGGTCCTTTTCGGCCTGCATCAAACCGCGGTAAGAAGACTCGTTGAAGGACTGGTCATCGAATCCACCGGAGTCAGAAACGATACAACCGGTGTAGTCTGCGTTTGCGCCAGCTGAGCTGGACTCTTCCGGTGCAGCGCCGCAGGCGCTCAAAGCCAATGCCGAGATGCCGAGCATGGCTGCAGCCATACCGGTCTTGCGCGATACGAAGCGCATCTGTTCCTCCAAAGTTGGTGCGAGATCGTGTGGGAAAGTAGACACCAGCCACTCGTGCCGGTTAGCAGCATGCTAAGCCTCACGCGAGCGCCCCAAATGCCGTAGCATACCCATCGTTTCCATAGCCTATCGGAGATATGTCACAGGTAAAGACGATAAAGATTACAAACATATAACTAAGTGGCTTCAAAACGGCAAGCGCTTAACGTCAACGCCCAAGTCACCAAAAGAATTCACTAACTGTCAAAGAGTTGTTAAAAAGTTTTGAACCGACTGTGACCAACGTACTACTTAGCGTTAGCCTCTCGGACGGCCTGCACGGCGGCCGCAGTCATGATACGCACGCCTACACCAATGCATGATTCATCAGGAACGTAGTCTCCACGATGCAGGTCATAGGTCTTACCGCCAGGAGTTCGAGTACCTAGGCGCAACATCGCGCCAGGAACCTTCTGGGTCATCCAGGCAAAATCTTCCCCGCCCATGGACTGCGGGGTCAGTTCAATGGCCTCAGCACCAAATTCGCGGCGCGCAGCTTCTTCAATCAGGGCGGTTTCCGCTGGGGTGTTAACTACCGGCGGAACACCACGGGTGTGCTGCAGCTTGATTTCCACGCCGTACGGCGCAGCTACCTGACGTACAGCGTTGTCCAACAGCTCGCCAGCTTCGTACCAAATGTCCCCGTCCAAGCAGCGCATGGTGCCGGCCAAGTAGCCGGTGGCAGGAATGGCGTTTGGCGCGCTGCCTGCGTGGATCTGCCCCCACACCACAGAAACAGCTGAACGCACGTCGACCTTGCGCCCCAGCACTGCGGGAACCTGGGTGGCGATCTGGCTCATAGCAAAAACGATGTCTTCGGTCAGATGCGGACGCGAGGTATGTCCGCCGCGGCCGTTAACCTCAATACGAATGGTGTCGCTGGCCGAAGTGATGGCACCGATACGGGTGCCAATGTGGCCAGCATCGATCCTCGGGTCACAGTGCAAGGCAAGCACACGAGGAACTTCGTCAAGCAATCCTTGTTCAATCACCGACAAGGCACCGCCAGGAAGTTTCTCCTCGGCTGGCTGGAAGATCACTCGGACACGTCCGTTGAGCAATCCTTGGTCGTTCAGCTTGCCCAGCGACAGGGCAACGCCGAGCATCACGGTGGTGTGAATGTCATGCCCGCATGCGTGGGCCACTCCCTCAATGAGCGAAGCGTAGTCAAGATTGGTTTCTTCAACCACGGGTAGCGCATCAATATCTGCGCGGAAGGCAATGCGGATTGGACCCTCGCCGATGTCGACAAAAGCTCCCGTTGCTTCCATTTTTTGCGGGTTGAGCCCGGCAGCGCTCAGCGCTTTAATGATCCGGGCTGTTGTTTGGTGCTCCGCGAACGACAGCTCCGGGTTCCGATGCAATTCACGCCGAAAGTCGATCAGCTGATCGTTTAACGGCACGGTGAAGGTGGCGACGGAGGCAACATTGTCATATTCATTCACGGTGGACACCATTCGAACATACTCGTCCAACATCCGCAGATAACATTTCTTCGTAATGTTTGGCCACAACGCGAAACAGTTTAGGCATAAGAAAAGGTGGCGCCCATCGGTTTCCCGCTGGACGCCACCTTGAATCGTGAGACTAGCTTTCGCGAATTAGTTCCGCGCAGCGCTCACCGATCATCATCACTGTGATGTTCGGATTCACGGTTACCAACTCGGGCATGACCGAAGCATCTGCGACGCGTAGGCCGGTAACACCCTTAACCTTCAGCTGCGGATCAAGCGGGCTGAGTTCATCATCGGTGGCACCCATCCGCACAGTGCCAGCCGGGTGGTACACGGTGTTGTGGGTGCGCTTGATGTAGTCGAAGATTTCCTCATCGCTCTGCGCAGCCTTGCCCGGGAACTGCTCTTCCCCGGCCCACTGCCCCATGGCCGACTGCTCAACGATTTCACGGGCCTTACGGATACCGGCAATCATCACCCTGGCATCATGACCCTGCTCATCGGTGAAGTACCGCGGATCCACCTTCGGCTTGTCACGGAAGTCGCAGCTGCGCAGACGCACCGTGCCACGAGACTTCGCGTGAGTGACGTTCGGGGTCAGGCAGAAGGTGTTGTCCCCGGTGGGGTAGCCCTGACGCAGGGTGTGCATATCAAATGGGACCGAACCGTAGTGCATCATCAAATCCGGACGATCCAGACCTTCTTCGGTTGGGGTGAAAATACCAATCTCCCACCACTGGGTGGAGGTTTCAGGCATCGGCTTTTTCGCTTCCCACTGGATGACGCCTTCAGGGTGATCCTGCAGGTGTTCACCCACGCCCGGTGCGTCAACCAGTACCTCAACACCCACGGACTTCAGATGCTCGGCCGGCCCAATACCCGAGAGCATCAACAGCTTAGGCGAATCGATGGCGCCGGCGCTCAGCACCACTTCACGGCGGGCCGTCAAGGTGACAGTGCGACCAAAAGCTCCGTTGGCAACATCCACGCCGGTGCACTTTTTGTCCTGATCAAAGTTCAGCTTCTTGGCCTGCAACCCGGTGAGCACCGTGAAGTTTTTGCGCTCCAAGATGGGGTGGATGTACGAGACCGAGGAGGAAGAACGGGTTCCGTCAGTACGTCGGTTGATCTGGAAGAAGTTCGCTCCGTTGAGCACGGTCTGGTTGTTGTTGAACTTGGCTCGCGGAATCCCGGCCTGTTCACAGGCGTCAAGCAAAGCCACACCGCAAGGGTCATTGGCGGGAACGTTCATCAGCTTCACCGGACCACTGTCACCATGGTGTGGTGCGTCGGGGCCAGCGTCCTCGTTGGTTTCCAGCTGCTTGTACAGCCGGTAGGCCATGGCAGAATTCCAGCCGGTAGCCCCGTGCTTGCTCTCCCACTCATCGATATCTTCGCGTGGCGCCCAGAAGGCAATGCACGAGTTGTGGCTCGAACAGCCACCCATCACCTTGGCGCGAGCGTGGCGCATAAAGGAGTTGCCGTTTTCCTGTTCCTCGATCGGGTAATCCCAGTCCAGACCAGATTCTAAAAGCTCCATCCAGCGATCTAGCTGCAGCACTTCGTCGTAGTTACGATCATCGGGGCCAGCTTCAACGAGGGCCACTTCTACGTTGGGGTCCTCGCTCAAACGCGCTGCTACTGCCGAGCCGGCCGAGCCGCCACCAATGACGATGTAGTCAAATTCCTGCTTCATTTGGGATGCTCCTTACTTAAACCAACCGGTGACCTGTGGTGCCAGGTTCTGGTAAATATGTTTTGCTTCCTGGTACTCGCCCAGGCCGGTCGGGCCGAGCTCGCGGCCTACACCGGACTGGCCAAAGCCGCCCCACTCTGCCTGTGGCAGGTATGGGTGGAAATCGTTGATCCAAATGGTGCCGTGACGCAGCCGTGCGGCGATGCGCTGGGTCTTTGAAGCATCCTGGCTCCACACCGCACCGGCTAGACCGTAGTCGGTGTCATTGGCGATCTGCACTGCTTCGTCTTCGGTGCTGAAGGTTTCCACGGTCACTACCGGACCGAAGGCTTCATCAACCACCACGGACATGCCGCGCTGAACCTGATCCAGAATGGTCGGCAGGTAGAAGCTGCCTGCTTCTAGTCCTGCGCCGTCCTCGGCCGTAGCACGGCGTCCACCACAGCGCACCCGCACACCTTCGGCGATGCCGGCCTGCACGTAGGCTTCCACCTTGGCCAGGTGGTCCTCGGAAATCAGTGCACCGGTTTCAGCTTCTTCATCAAAGGGTCCACCAAGCTTGATGTTTTTGGTGCGGCGCACCAGCTCATCAACAAACTTTTCGGCGATCGACTCTTCAACCACCAGTCGAGCTCCGGCGGAGCAAACCTGGCCGGAGTGCACAAATGCTGCGTTCAACGCGTTGTCAACGGCGGCATCAAAATCGGCGTCGGCAAAAATGACATTCGGGTTTTTGCCACCCAGTTCCAGTGCCACCTTCTTCACCGTGCCCGCTGCGGCTGCAGCCACCTTGCGACCGGTAACCAGACCGCCGGTGAAGGAGACCAGATCTACATCATGGTGCTCGGAGAGGATCGCCCCAGCCTGTGCACCGGTACCGGTGACCAGGTTGGCCACACCCTTGGGCAGGCCCAGCTCGTCGAGGATTTCCATCATCAAGATCGCGGTGGACGGGCTCAGCTCGGCTGGCTTGAGCACAAAGGAGCAGCCTGCGGCGATGGCCGGCGCAATTTTCCAGGCGGCCTGAAGCAGCGGATAGTTCCATGGGGTGATCATCGCGGCCACACCGACTGGTTCGTAGGTGATGCGGCTGAGGATATTGGCATCCCCGGCATCTACCAGACGTCCGGCGTCGTTTCCGGCGAGCTTGCCGAAGTAGCGGAAGCTGTTGGTGATGTCGTCCATATCAATTTCGGATTCGACCAGGCGCTTGCCGGTATCCAGGGTTTCGGCCAGCGCAAATTCGTCCTTGCGTTCAACCAAACGATCGGCGACCTTCAGTAGGAAGTCTCCACGTTCACCGGCCGGGACCTGGGACCAGATGCCTGAGTCAAAGGAAGCGCGAGCGGCAGCGATGGCGCGTTCGGAGTCCTCTTGGGCAGCCTCGGAGACCGTGGCTACCTCAATACCGTTGGCCGGGCACTTGATGGTGCGGGTGGCACCACTGGCGGCCGCCTGGAATTCACCGTTGATAAATAGGGTGGCGCCACTGTGTAGGCGCGGATTTTCATTGCGTGGAAAACTCATGCTTCCTCTTTCGGTGTCGTTTCAAAATCTGATTCCCAGTGGGTTTTGGATGCCCCACTGGCGTTGATCTGGCTCGGGGCGGCAAGTTCGGTCTGCGCTTCGAGGAACACCAGGTGCGCTTCGTACTGATCAAGCACATCGCAGATCAGTTGCTCCTTGGTCAGACCCATCAGGTCATAACCGTGGCTGCCTTCCTGGGAGAAAACTTCGACGCGGAAGTAATCGTTTTTGCCCGAGGAAACTCGCGCGAAGCTTGGCACCTGCAGCTGCACCGGATAGATCTGGTACTTAAACGGACGTTCTTCTCCGTTGGCGACCACCAGATCCAGCGAATCCAATCCCAGGTGCTCCACCTGTTCGATTTCCAGGCTGACCTTGGCCCCACGAACGGTGAATTCCTCGCTGACTTCCTGCAGGGCAGGCAACGCGGTCTCATTCAGGAACCGGGTAGTTGAACGCCGGCCCGGGTAGGTCATTGCGCGGGTCATGCGCTGCTTCCAATTGCGTCGATCCGAATTTGATCCCATGCGGCTGGTGAGCACCTTGTGCATGTTGTTCTGGTAGCTATCCGCCAGTGCAGTTTCCATGCGCAGGGACTTAAAGAGCCCCAGCATGATCAACACCAAAACAAAGGAGAAGGGCAATCCCATAATCACCGTGGCGCCCTGCAAGGTGGGCACCCCGTCAACAAAGAGCATGCCCAAGGTCAGCAGGCCGGTGGCCAACGACCAGAACAGTCGTACCGGTTTGGAGCCGTCGGCCTGTGGGTCTTTGAGGTGCGAGGTGAAGTTGGCCATCACCAGCGCACCAGAGTCGGCACTGGTGACGTAGAACAGCAGACCGGTGAAGGTTGCGATCGCCGCGGTCACCGGGGCAAAAGGCATCTGTTCCAGCAGCGAGTAGAAGGCACGCTCTGGGGTATTCATCGCCACCTCTCCAAAGGCGGTATTGCCCGAGCGGACCAGTTCCAGTGCGCTATTGCCGAAGATCGAGATCCACAGCAGAATGAACGCAAAAGGAATCACCAGCACGGCGATGACAAACTGGCGGATGGTGCGCCCGCGCGAAATACGTGCCAGGAACAGTCCCACAAATGGAGCCCAAGCGATCCACCAGGCCCAGAAGAATAACGTCCAACCGTTCAGCCATTCATCTGGACGGTCATAGGCGAAGGTATCCAACGCCATGGAGGGGAACATGGCGATGCTGTCGCCGATGTTGTTCACGATGCCGTCGAACAGGTACGCGGTGGAACCGGTGATCAGTACAAAGAGCATCAGCGCAATGCACAGCACCACGTTCAGCTCGGAGAGCCGGCGGATGCCCTTTTCCACACCGGTCAGTACCGAGACGGTGGCCATAATGACCGCAATGACGATCAGGATGATCTGCCACGAGCGGTTCTCCGGGATGCCGAACATAAAGTTCAGCCCGTAGTTCAGCTGCGCCACACCAATGCCCAGGGAGGTGGCGATACCAAAGATGGTGCCGAGCATGGCGGCGATATCCACGGTGTGCCCGATCCAGCCCTCGGTGCGCTTACCTAAAATCGGGTACAGCGCCGAGCGGATGGATAGTGGAAGGTTGTGCCGGTAGGCGAAGTAGCCCAGCGCCAGGCCGATCAGTGCGTACAGCCCCCAGCCGAGCAGGCCGTAGTGGAATAGCGTCCAGGCCATCGCCTGTCGTGCCGCTTCTACGGTCGAGCCTTCAATGGCCGGCGGCGCCAGATATTGGGTGACCGGTTCGGAGACCGAGAAGAACATCAAATCGATGCCGATGCCGGCGGCAAATAGCATGGCCGCCCAGGTGAACATGTTGAAGGTGGGACGCGAATGATCCGGCCCCAGGCGGGTCTTGCCCACCTTGGAAATTGCGATACCCACAACAAAAACGAGTACCGAGACCACAATCAGGGTGTAGTACCAGCCGAAGTTTTTGCCGATCCAGTTCACCGTGGTGGTAATTACGGCGCTTGCTGATTCGCGGTCGATCATCGCCCACAGGGCAATGGCCAGCACCAGTAGTGCCGAGCCGTAAAACACCACCTTGTTGATTCTTGTTTTTTCCGCTGGCGGTGGCGAACCAGGCGGAGAATTGCTTTCGGACTTGGACAACTCATCGTTCATCTTGGCCGTAGTCATGTCTTCCAACCTATCAACGCGCCCACGGCTTTTGGCGGCCATTTTGGCTTTACCTCTACGGAAAGCCACATAAAACGTGAGGTCAGGTCGGCATATTAAATCCTAGTTGGGAGATAATTCATAATTACGTCAAAAATGACAAAGCCGAGACATACAACGGTTTTTGTTGTACATCTCGGCTTGGCCCAACAGTGTTTTTCGCCAGCTCTTGGCTCCTAGAGCACCTCGGTGGCTCCGTCAGCCTTTAGAGCCTCCACGGTCTGCTTGACCTTCTGCGCGTGCTCCTTGGTAGTTACCAACAGCGCGTCGGCGGTATCAACGACCACCACGTCTTCGATGCCGACCAGCGCGATGACCCGCGGACGATCCGAGTAGACCACGCCGGTAGCGTTATCGGCATACACGCGGACCTGCTTGTCTCCGAGGTTAATGATGCCCTCTTCGGCACTGGCCTTGTTCAAGCGGCCGATCGCGGCGAAGTCTCCCACGTCGTCCCAGTTAAAGACGCCGGGGATCACTGCCACATCTCCTGCGGCGGCTGCGGGTTCGGCTACCGCATAGTCGATGGCGATCTTTGGCAGATCGGGCCAGACTTCACGCATGACCTCGTCGCGTGCTTCGGTTTCCCAGGCATCTGCGATTTTCATTAGTCCGGCGTGCAGCGCAGGTTCATTGGCTTCAAGGTGCTCAAGCATCAGGCTCACCGGGGCGACAAACATGCCTGCGTTCCAGAAGAATCCACCCGAGGCCAGATACTTGCGTGCGGTATCCTCGTCCGGCTTCTCCACAAACTCCACCACACCACGAGCGGTGGGCGCGTTAGGGATATCCAGCAGCTGCCCGGTGCGGATATAACCGAAGGCGGTGGATGGATGAGTCGGATGGATACCGATGGTCACGATCTTGCCGGTGGCCGCGGTATGAATGGCTTCGCTCAAAGCCTCTTGGAACACCTGCACCGGCTCAATGACCTGGTCGGCGGCAAAGGAACCCATGATGATGTTCGGATCGCGGCGGTACAAGATGGCTGCGGCCAGCCCGATCGCTGCCGCGGAGTCGCGCGGCTCTGGCTCAAGCACCAGATCCTCGTCGCACAGTTCCGGCAACTGGCTGACTACCGCTCCACGGTGGGCACGACCGGTGACCACCATAATGCGTTCACCGGCCAGCGGGACCAGGCGGTCATAGGTGGCACGAATCAGCGTCGATCCGGAGCCTGTCAGATCGTGCAAAAACTTGGGAGCCGAAGCCCTGGACAGCGGCCACAATCGGGTACCAACACCGCCGGCGGGGATCACGCCGTGGAATCTGGCTAATAGGTCTGCATTCACGCATTCCAGACTAATTCATCCGGTGGATAATTCCGTCCATTGACATCTTTCATTGCGCGGAAATACGAACGGTAAGTATGCGGTAATAAGCCCGAAATATCAGCCACTGGGCGCTTTTTTGGTGCTATTCGGTGAACATGCTCACAGGAACTCGACACGAAATAGATTGCAGTGTGCCATGTGGTTTAGACTCGCACAAGGAACGCTCGCACAAGTGCGTCAAATCTCATTGTGTGCAATATACACATGCGCCGTTGCGAGCCTTGGAGGTTAAGTTCAGTGTCGAAGACTTCGTCAGGCACCCTTTACCGCGGCCATGAAGGCATGTGGTCCTGGGTGGGACACCGAGTCACCGGTGTCGCTATTTTTCTTTATTTGCTGGTGCACGTACTCGACACGGCAATGGTCCGCGTTGATGCTAACGCCTACAACGCCATCATCAGCACCTACCAGACTCCGTGGATGGCTTTTGGTGAAGTCGGTCTGGTTGCAGCAATCCTTTTCCACGCATTCAACGGTCTGCGTCTGATCCTGGTGGACTTCTGGAAGCAGGGTACCAAGTACCAGCGCCAGATGCTCTGGGGTGTTTTGATCCTCTGGGTTATCGTCTTCGCAGCTTTCGCAATCCGTCACCTGTCGATCGCTTTGGGAGGCCACTAAGCCATGAGCGTTTCTATTCCTGCTCCCCGCAGCCAGCGCATTGATCCTAAGTACAAGCGCGGACCGAAGTCGCACGGCAGCTTCGAGAAGCTGGCATGGCTGTTCATGCGCCTCTCCGGCGTAGTACTGATCGTGTTGATCTTCGGCCACCTGTTCACCAACCTCATGGTCGGCGAAGGCATTTCCGGCATCGGCTTCGGCTTTGTTGCTGGCAAGTGGGCTTCACCGCTGTGGCAGTTCTGGGACTTGGCACTGCTGTGGCTAGCCATGCTGCACGGCGCCAACGGAGTGCGCACCGTCATCAACGACTACGCAGAAAAGCACGCAACCCGCGCTTGGCTCAAGGGCATTCTGTACGTCGCAACAATCTTCATCATCGTGCTGGGCTCCCTGGTGATCTTCACCTTCGATCCTTGTGTCACTGGTAGCCAGCTACAGCAGTGCCTGTAACTCCTCGTTTCAGCCGATAGCAAGATAGATTTTTAGAAAAGAGAGCATCAAGAATGCAGGTACATAAGTACGACGTAGTCATCGTCGGTGCCGGTGGTGCAGGTATGCGCGCAGCGATCGAATCCGGTCAGCGTGCACGCACCGCAGTGCTAACCAAGCTTTACCCAACCCGCTCGCACACCGGTGCAGCCCAGGGTGGTATGTGTGCAGCACTTGCCAACGTCGAAGAAGACAACTGGGAATGGCACACCTTCGACACCGTTAAGGGTGGCGACTACCTGGTTGATCAGGACGCAGCAGAGGTTATGGCTAAGGAAGCCATCGACGCCGTGCTCGACCTGGAAAAGATGGGCTTGCCCTTCAACCGAACCCCAGAAGGCAAGATTGACCAGCGTCGCTTCGGTGGCCACACTCGCGACCACGGCAAAGCCGCCGTGCGCCGCGCTTGCTACGCAGCAGACCGCACCGGTCACATGATTCTGCAGACCCTGTACCAAAACTGCGTCAAGCACAACGTTGAGTTCTACAACGAGTTCTACGTACTTGACCTGTTGACCGTTGAAGAAGATGCTTACCGCGAGGACGGCACCGCCTACAAGCAGAAGCGTGTTGCTGGCGTTGTCTCCTACGACCTGGCTACCGGCGAACTGCACGTGTTCCAGGCAAAGTCGATCATCTTCGCAACCGGTGGTGCCGGCAAGGTCTTCAAGACCACCTCCAACGCACACACCTGACCGGTGACGGCATGGGCATTGCCTTCCGTAAGGGTCTTCCACTGGAAGACATGGAGTTTGTTCAGTTCCACCCAACCGGCTTGGCCGGCCTGGGCATCCTGCTCTCCGAAGCTGCTCGTGGCGAAGGCGCAATCCTGCGTAACTCCGACGGTGAGCGCTTCATGGAGCGCTACGCTCCAACCATCAAGGACTTGGCACCACGAGACATCGTGGCTCGTTCGATGGCTAACGAAGTGCGCGAAGGCCGCGGTTGCGGTCCTAACAAGGACTACGTCCTTCTGGATTTGACCCACCTGGAACCAGCACACATCGATGCCAAGCTTCCAGACATCACCGAGTTCGCTCGTACCTACCTGGGTGTGGAACCATACACCGAGCCAGTACCAGTGTTCCCAACCGCCCACTACGTCATGGGTGGCATGCCAACCAACATCGACGCAGAGGTACTGCAGGACAACAACACCGTTGTTCCAGGTCTGTACGCTGCCGGTGAGGTTGCTTGTGTATCGGTGCACGGATCGAACCGTCTGGGCACCAACTCGCTGTTGGACATCAACGTCTTTGGTAAGCGCGCCGGCATCTCGGCCGCTGAATACGCCAAGACCGCTGAATTTGTTGAACTGCCTGAAAACCCAGAGGTATTTGTTACCGAGCAGCTCTCGGCCCTGTTGGATTCCAACGGCACCGAGCGCGTTTCGGAATTGCGCACCATCTTGCAGGAGACCATGGACGCTAACGTCCAGGTATTCCGCGATGAGAACACCCTGAAGGAAGCCCGTGGCGTTGTTGAAGAACTGCGCACCCGCTACAAGAACATCGGCATCCAGGATAAGGGCAAGCGCTTCAACCTGGATCTGCTCGAAGCTGTAGAACTCGGCTTCCTGCTGGACTTGGCCGAGGTTATGATCGTCGCTGCCCTTCACCGCAAGGAATCCCGCGGCGGTCACTACCGCGAAGACTTCCCGAACCGTGATGACGAGAACTTCATGAAGCACTCGATGTCCTTCCGCGATGCCGACGCTATCACCGAAGACATCCGGGGTATCCGCATGGAAACCAAGCCGGTCATCTTTACCCGTTACCAGCCAATGGAGCGTAAGTACTAATGAGCACCGAACTGCCAGAACCCCCATCAAAAATTGAGCTGAAGCCTGGTGTTGGTGGCGGCGGAGAAATCCCTAGCTTCGACATCACCCTGCGCGTTCGCCGCTTCCTTCCAGAAGCCACCGCGGATGCTTACTGGGAAGACTTCAAGCTGACCATGTACGGCACCGACCGTGTGCTCGATGCCCTGCACAAGGTCAAGTGGGAGCACGACGGCTCGCTGTCCTTCCGCCGCTCCTGCGCGCACGGTGTGTGTGGCTCCGACGCGATGCGCATCAACGGCCGTAACCGCCTGGCCTGCAAGACCCTGCTCAAGGACCTTGACACCTCCAAGCCGATCACCGTTGAAGCCATCAAGGGCCTGCCCCTTGAAAAGGACCTCATCGTCGACATGGAACCGTTCTTCCAGTCCTACCGCGAGATCATGCCATTCTTGATCTCCAAGGGCCACGAACCAACCAAGGAACGCTACCAGTCCGCTGAGGACCACGCGAAGTTCGATGACACCACCAAGTGCATCCTGTGCGCCGCGTGCACCAGCTCCTGCCCAGTGTTCTGGACCGACGGTCAGTACTTCGGCCCAGCTGCGATCGTGAACGCACACCGCTTCATCTTCGACTCCCGCGATGATGCAGGCGACATGCGTCTGGAAATCCTGAACGACAAGGAAGGCGTGTGGCGTTGCCGCACCACCTTCAACTGCTCCGAAGCATGCCCACGTGGCATCCAGGTAACCAAGGCTATCGCCGAGGTTAAGCAGGCAATTCTCTCGCGCACCGTCTAAGGACGCGCCAAGAGGCCCGAACCATTGATGGTTCGGGCCTTTTTGCACCCCTTCAACTCCTGCGCGTGTCGTGGCATGATGGGCAGTACTCGCCCTTTCCCAATGCACCACAACGCGCAGGAGCAAAACATGGCCAGTGAACCAACATCGACAACCCAGGCAGGCATCCCGGCAGCCAGCGACCGCAACTCGCTGACCGTGGGCCCCAACGGGCCGATCGTGCTGCACGACCACCACCTGATCGAGACCCTGCAGCATTTCAACCGAATGAACGTGCCCGAACGCCGTCCGCACGCCAAGGGCGCCGGAGCCTTCGGAGAGTTCGAAACCACCGAAGATATCTCGGCGTACACCAAGGCGGCGCTGTTCCAGCCCGGGGTGAAAACCGAAGCACTGATGCGCTTCTCCACCGTCGCCGGCGAGCTGGGCTCACCGGACACCTGGCGCGATGTGCGCGGCTTCGCGATGAAGTTCTACACCACCGAAGGCAATTTCGATCTGGTCGGCAACAATACCCCGGTCTTCTTTGTCCGTGACCCGATGAAGTTCCCGCACTTCATCCGCTCGCAGAAGCGGCTTCCCGATTCCGGGTTGCGCGATGGCACAATGCAGTGGGACTTCTGGACGCAGAACCCCGAATCCGCCCACCAGGTCACCTACATCATGGGCCAGCGCGGCTTGCCCAAGACCTGGCGCGAGATGAACGGCTACGGCTCGCACACCTACATGTGGGTCAACGCAGCCGGCGAGAAGTTCTGGGTCAAGTACCACTTCCTGAACAAGCAGTCCGAGAAGTTCGAGACCATGAGCGGGGCACAGGCCGAGGAACTGGCCGGGGCCGACGCCGATTTCCACCGCCGCGACCTGTTCGAAGCGATCAAGGCCGGCAATTTCCCGCAGTGGGACCTGTACGTGCAGGTCATGCCGTACGAGGAAGCGAAGACCTACCGGTTCAACCCCTTCGATTTGACCAAGGTCTGGTCCAAGAAGGACTACCCGCGGATCAAGGTCGGCACCATGACGCTGAATAAGAACCCGGAGAATTTCTTCGCGCAGATCGAGCAGGCAGCCTTCTCCCCGGGAACATGGTCCCGGGCATGGGGATGAGCCCGGACAAGATGCTGCTGGGACGCAATTTCGCCTATGCTGACGCACAGCGCTACCGCATCGGCACCAATTTCCAGCAGCTGCCGGTGAACAAGCCCAAGTGCCCGGTGCACTCGTACAACTTCGAAGGGAATATGACCTACGAGCACACCGGCGATCGCAGCGTCTACGCGCCAAACTCCTTTGGGGACTCGTGGAGCGATGAAACCGGTCCGGCGGAGACTTCCTTCGAGTCCGACGGCGAACTGGTCCGCGAGGCCTACACGGTGCGCAAGGACGACGGGGACTTCGTCCAGCCCGGCATTCTGGTCCGCGAGGTGATGGATGATGCCCAGCGCGCCGAACTGGTCCAAACTGTCACCGGGGCGCTGGACGGGGTCATCGAACCGGTGCTGTCCAACGCGATCGAGTACTGGAAGAACATCGACGCGGACACCGGAGCGAAGATCGAGGCCAACGTCCGCCAGAAGTAAACCGCCAGTGAGCACAGAAAACGCCAGCCTTGAGGCTGGCGTTTTCTGCATGGCATTTTGGGAGCCTAGGAGCCCAATGCGATGTCCTCGCTGAAGTTCCAATCCCCGCCACGGGTATCGAACAAATGGATGCGATCCGCCGCGAAGGACAGATGCGCCTGACCCAACGCAGCCTCCGCGGCGTCCAATTGCCGCGCAGGCACGTTCTGGGCGATGGTCAGGTGCGGATGGTAGGCGAAGGCTGATTCGTGCCGCAGTGCGTCGCCCAGCAGCGCACGATGCAGCTTCCAGCATTCATCCGTGCCGGTTTCTAGCGGCAAGAAAACCACGTCACTGGCCGGCCGGAAGGTTCGAGCCGGACCCAGCTGGATGGTGAAAGGCTCCACCGTGGCTGCTACTCGGCGCACCTGGGCCGCCGCCTTCTCCCATGAATGCAGGTACGAGCCCGAGACCAAGGTGATATGTGGGGCGATGACCTCGGTCGCCGCTCCCCCGAATTCCCGGCGCCAGGCACGTAAAGTCTCCCGGTGCGGTTGTGGCACCGGGATCACTACGCCCAGGGTGTAAACCATCTGATTCCTAGATACCCAACGGCGGCAGGAAGCCGACCTTCTGGTATACGTCGGCCACGGTCTTCGAGGCGACTTCGCGGGCCTTGGTGGCACCGGCGAGCAGCAGGCGATCAAGCTCCGCAGGATCATCAAGCAGCTCTAGGGTGCGGGTGCGGACCGGGGTCAGCGCTTCCACCACGGCCTCGGCCACGGCCACCTTGAGGTGACCGTACATCTTGCCCTCAAACTCGTTGACCAGTTCCGGAACGTGCTTGCCGGTCACGGCGGCCAGGATATCAAGCAGGTTGGATACCCCAGGCTTTTCGGCCTTGTCATAAGCCACCACGGACCCGGCATCGGTGACCGCGGACTTGATGCGCTTGGCGATCAGCTTCGGTTCGTCGAGCACGTTGATCAGGCCAGCGGGCGACTCAGCCGACTTGGACATCTTGGACGTCGGGTTCTGTAGGTCATAAATGCGTGCGCCCTCTTTGGGAATGAAGGCCTCGGGCACGGTGAAGGTCTCACCAAATCGGTGGTTAAAGCGCTTGGCCAAGTCGCGAGCCAGTTCCACGTGCTGACGCTGATCATCGCCCACCGGCACGCCCTGTGGCTGGTAGAGCAAAATGTCCGCAGCCATCAGGATGGGGTAGGTGAATAGGCCCACGCTGGCGGCATCCGCGCCACCCTTGGAGGACTTGTCCTTAAACTGGGTCATCCGGCTGGCTTCGCCAAAGCCGGTGATGCAGTTGAGCACCCAGCCCAACTGTGCGTGCTCGGGCACCTGGGACTGGACAAACAAGGTGGACTTGTCCAGGTCAATGCCGCCAGCGATGTACTGGGCAGCGGTCACCCGGGTGCGAGTGCGCATCGCTTGTGGATCCTGCGGCGTGGTGATCGCGTGCATGTCCGGAATGAAGAAAAACGCCTCGTACTCGTCCTGGGCCTTAACCCAGTTGACCAGTGCGCCCAAGTAGTTGCCTAGGTGCAGCGAATCGGCCGATGGCTGCATGCCCGAGAGGACGCGAGAACGGTTGGTGTTCATTGTGGTTCCTTAGAACTGGTAGTCGACGACCAGCGGTGAGTGGTCGGAGAAGCGCAAATCGTAGGCCGAGGCACGGTCTACGTGGGACTTGATGGCCTTGTCGGCAAGGGCGGGGGTGGCCATGTGGTAGTCGATACGCCAACCTGCGTCGTTGTCGAAGGCCTGCCCACGGAAGGACCACCAGGTGTAGGGGCCCTGTGCATCGCCGGCGAGCTCGCGGGCCACGTCCTTGTAGCCCGTCTCACCGAAGAAGCCGTCAAAGTAGGCGATCTCCTCGTCCATCACACCGGCGCGCTTATTGTGGTTTGGCTTCCAGTTTTTGATGTCCTTCTCGGTGTGCACGACGTTCAGATCGCCCACCACCAGAACATGGTCCTTCTCATTTTTCAGCTCGACTAGGCGCACGTTCATGCGCTGCAAAAAGCGGTACTTATCTTCCTGCTTTTGCGTGCCCAGTTCGCCGGAGTGCACATAGGCGGAGACGACGGTGAAGATCTCGCCGTTGACCTCGAAGTCTGCTTCGACCCAACGGCCGGATTCTGCGAAGTACTCCTCGCCGATGTTTTCGCGCACGGCAACCGGTTGAAGGCGCGAGAGTACAGCCACGCCAGCGCGGCCCTTGTCCTTGGCTTCGGCGTGCAAAATGTGCCAGCCCTCGCCGATCAGATCGCGCAGGACTTGATCCGGTGCGCGCACTTCTTGCAGGCACAGGATGTCGACGTCGCGGGCGGCGATCCAGTCGGCCATATTGCGCTTGTAGGCGGCGCGAATGCCGTTGACGTTGACCGACGCAACGCGCAAAGCGCCGGCGTCCTTGCTCAGAATTTCCACGCTGGTAGGTATCACCTAACCAGCTTACAAAATTCTGCGACCAATTACGCGTTGATCACCTCTGAGCCGAATGAGAAAGGGCAACGCGTGTGCGTTGCCCCAAAGTGTTAGTCGATTATTTCGCCGTCCATCGGCTTGGCCGGCTTGATCATGTCCCGCGCATTGGCGGCGGTCATCTGGATTGTCTCCAGTGCCCGATCGATCATCGCCTCGGACTCCGGGCCGTTGGCCGCACGCTGTTCGGAGACCACGCGGGCCTGGACCTGGACGATCTTGAACGAGTGGTCCAGCTTCATATCGCGCTGGCTGGTGGACTCATCAACCACCACGGTGCCGGCCTGGGCACGCGGGGTGGCCGCGGCGGTGGCTTCACGCAAGGAGGTGTTGATCCGATCGGCCCCACGCTTGAGGCCGAACATCATGAAGGCGGCCAGCAGCAGCCAGCCAGCGGAAATCACGACAACAAACCAGCCGACGATCTCGTTGGAGTTGGCGGCGAAGACCACTGCCACCAGAAGAACGATGACCATAACGGCCATTGCCAATGTTGATGCGTTCAGGGAGATCTTCTTGCCCTGCTTCGCGCTGCTGCCTAGAGGTTCCATAGCACCAATTCTCGCACCACCTGCCCACCGCAAGCCAATTGGCGGCCCGCGCTTTCGCCCACAGCGTGGTTAGCCGAACAAGCTGTGCAGGTCCTGCCCGGAAAGGCATGCGCGAATGAGCAAGTATCCGCCGATGCCCACCACCCAGCCAAGGGTTTCCTGGGCGTAGGCCGAGGCTTTGGCCCCCATCTTCTGCATCCAGGCTTCGATGCGCGGGCCGGCGAGCGCACGGGCGCCAACCAGCACCAACGCCGGGACGATCATCACCAAGCAGTAGCCGATCAGCGCGAGCAGCTGCACGCTGGTGCCCCAGCCGGCACCCTGCATCACCCCGACGGCCGCCAGGTAGGGAAGCATCGTGGGCAGTTCCAAGAGGCCGGCGAACAGGGCCAGGGTAATCAACCCGGTGCGGGTATCCAGCGCAGTTCCCAAACGGCTGCGCAAGCGCCGCGGCACCTGGCCGGTTGCGTCCGCCGGGCTCGGTGCCGGTCCTTCAGGTGCCGCGCCGCTATGCGCGATGGCTTTCTTCCGTGCGCTGGCTTCCTTCTGCGCATCGGTGCGGTAGGTGAGCGCCCAGATGATCATCAGCGCCCCGACCGCCATTCCGGCCAGCCGGAAGATCCGGTGCTGGAAGATGCCGGGATCGATGAGCAGTAACCCGCTGCGCAGCAGCACCCCGACGATCCAGTAGAATCCGGCGATCACCAGCAGGTAGGCCAGGACCTTGGCAATGGCTTCGCGGCGCCCCCTGAGCAGCAGCCACAGCGGAATGACCAGGGTGCCGATGCTAGTCGAGTCGATCAGCGCCAGGATGAGAAGGGATAGTTCGGGATTGCTCGTCATGATGTCCATGGTTTCCACTGTTCCGCGCCCTGCCGATTCGCGGTATCGGCCAGTGGGCTGCGCTTTCTCCTCCTTAAGGGGATACCGGCGGGCAGCCAGTTCGGGGATGCTGGAAGCATGAACTTCATTCGGCGGATGGGCAGCGGAGACAAGGAACCCGAGGTCGTCGGCACCTATCTGGTGCTCACCGTCATCTTGCATCTTTCGGGACTGGCCAATCCCCCATGGTTCGCGATCCGCGGATACGAATGGATCGTCCTGCTGCTCATCGGCTTGGCCGCCGTGCTGGTCCGTCGCCGTTTTCTCGTAGCCAGCTCCGTGGCCATGCTGCTCGCCGGCGCCGGCCTGCTGGCCGTGGGCAGCATCGGCGGATACTTCCTGGTCTTCGAGTGCGTCTTCGGGCTGTTCCTGCTCGGTTCGGTCCGCACCCGAACGGTGGCGCTGGCGCTGCTGTGCCTGGCCGCCATCTCGCTGGCCATCGCCACCTGGCTAGGCACCCGGAATCCGCAGGAGGTGGTGCTGGTCCTGCTCATGGCCGGTTTCATCCTCTTCACGCCGATGCTCTGGGCGGAGAATGTGCGCACCGCGAAGGAACTGGCCCGGGCAGAAGCCCAGCGGGCAGAGGCTGTGCAGTCGGCGGCCGATGCACGCGAAGACCAGCTGGTCGCCGAGCACGACTTTTCTCGCGTCCAGGAGCGCACCGCGTTGGCCCGCGAGATGCATGACGTGCTCTCGGCCCGGTTCTCGTCGATCGCCCTGCTTTCCGGCGCCCTGCTTCCGGCCGCACCCCGGCTGCGCGGGCACCGTTGCAGAGCATCCGCGATGAGTCGGTTTCCGGCTTGGAGGACATGGCCGCAATGGTGCGGATGCTGCATGCCGGCGGCCCTGCGCTGCAGGCGCGGATCGAGGACCTGCCCGAGCTGGTGGCCGGATTCGGCAGCCCGGTGCGCTGGGAGTACCGGGTGGCGCATCCGCAGCGCTTCGGCCCGGCGGTGCATACCGCCGCGCACCGCACGGTCTGCGAGCTGCTGGTCAACCACGCCAAGCATGCCCCGAGCACTACCCTGGAACTTAGCGTGATCCAGGAGAAGGGCCTGGCGATCACGGCGAGCAACGGGCTGCGCCAGGACGCCGGCCGCGCCCCCGGAGCGGGGACCGGGCTGGAGAATATCCGGACCCGAGTCGCCGCGCTCGATGGGCGGTTCGAGGTGCGCACCGGCCCGGATTTCGAGGTGCGCGTGGAATTCCCCGGACCAATTGAAGCAATGGAGAAGCCGTGAAAGTCCTGATCGTCGATGACCATGCCACCGTGCGCATGGGGATCCGGCTGGTGCTGCAGGCCGCGGAAGACCTGGAAGTCGTGGGCGAAGCGGCCGACGGGCGATCGGCCATTTCCATGGCCCGTGCCCTGTCCCCCGACGTCATCCTGATGGACCTGCGCATGCCGGTGCTCGATGGCATCGAGGCCACCAAGGCGCTGCATGGCAGCTGCCGCGTCGTGGTGCTCACGACCTTCGATGACGACCAGTACCTTTTGGCGCGCTGCAGGCCGGGGCGCACGGGTTCCTGCTCAAGAGCGCCGAACCGCAGGCGATCATCATGGGCGTGCGTGCCGCCGGCCGCGGCGAATCGGTGCTGGATCCGCAGGTGACTGCGCGGATTCTGGCCCGGGCGCTGGCGCCGGAGCCCGGCACCGCGAAGCTGCCTGATGGCTTGACCGGCAGGGAACGCGAGGTGCTCGACGGGTTGGCCGAAGGGCTGAGCAACCCGCAATTGGCGCAGCGGCTGGGCATCGGGCAGAGCACCGTGAAGACGCATGTCTCCCAGGTGCTGGCCAAGCTCGGAGTCTCGACCCGGCTGCAGGCGGCGAAGATCGCCTACGCGGCTACCAGCTCACCAAACAGAACGGATGATCCTGCGGGTCTAGGTACACCCTGAAGGTCTTGGTTCCCTCACCGGTGACCTTGGCGCCCAAGTGCAGCACCTGTTCTTCGGCCAGATCCAGATCGTCGACTTTCACATCAAGATGGACTTGTTGTGGGTGCACGTGCCCGGGCCATTGCGGCGCAACATAGGGGCTGACGGCTTGGAACGCGAGCGCCGGGCGGTCCGGGGCATCGCCGATCGACACCCAGTCGGGCTCATTGTCGATCCTCACCATGCCTAAGAGCTGTTCGTAAAATGTGGCCAGTGCATCGGGGTCTTCACAATCGATGACCGTGGCCTGCCATGTGCCAATCATGGCCCCATTATGCGCGTGTGTGCTCCGTGCGTCTACCAGGATTCAGCCATTGCGCAGGTGCAGTGATCGATCAGTGCTTGCACTCGCGCGGGTATGCGCATGCCGCGCGGGGTGATGGCGACTACCGCGTTGGGATAGTTGGGTGCTTTGAGTTCGCGGAAGGCTAACTCCCGACCCTCCACCGAGACCTCGGCGTTATTGGGGCGGCGCATCAGTAACCCATAACCCAGCCCGCGGCCGACCATGGCAGAAACCAAAATCATCTGCGGCACGGACGCGACAATTTTGGGCGTCAGGCCTTGGGAGGCGAAGAGCTGCATCTGGTAATCGGTGCTGGGCTCGGACTCATACATGATTAGCGATTCATCGGCGAGATCTGCCAATTCTAGGGGCCGCTTAAGTTTGGCCAGCCGGTGCTCGGGGTGCAGCACTACTTGCATTTCTGTGCGGTAGATCTGTTGTTTATCCAGTTCCGCGGGCAGCGCCAGATCGTAGACAAAAGCAACATCCAGCTCGCCGGTGCGCAGCGCGGGCAGTAATTGATCATGGGTTCCTACCCGCACTTCTAGCTGCACGGCCGGATGGTCGAAGCCTTGCAGGGTGGCCGGAATTAGGTGCGGTGAGAGTGAGGCGAAGCAACCAAAACGGACCGGCCCGCGCAGTTTGCCGTCGCTTTGCGGGAAGGTTGCACTCAGCTCGCCGACCTCAGTCATGATTTTTCTGGCCCTCGTCGCGAAGTGGTGCCCGGAGGCGGTGAGGCTAAAGCCGTGGGCCTTGCGACGCAGGCATAAGCTCTCGCCAGCTAGGCGTTCGATCGTGGTAATCGCTTGGGACAACGCCGATTCGGAGATCCGTAGTTCGCTGGCCGCCGAGCCGAGGGTTGTGTGCCCGGGTAGCTCGGCCATGATTTCCAAATGGCGCATCGAATACATAAGCTCACCTTCAGAAGTTGTGCATAAATTTGAAGTTTACCTTACCTGTATCCACTGTCACACTGAAGTTATCCACAACTCAGGGTCGAGTGACAGGTGTCCGAGCCCCCGCTCGCAAGGGAAGCTTCATGACAACAGCACACGCCATCAAGGCGAACCAACGACGCGTCGCCTTCGCCACCGTCATCGGCACCACCGTGGAGTGGTACGACTTCTTCATCTACGCCACCGCCGCCGACTTGGTCTTCTCCAAGCTCTTCTTTGAACCCGCAGGCCAGGAGATTGCGCTGCTGATCTCCTTCGCCTCGGTAGGCCTATCCTTCCTCTTCCGCCCACTCGGTGCGTTTTTGGCCGGGCACTTTGGCGACAAAATCGGCCGCCGGGCCATGCCGGTACTCACCCTGGCGCTGATGGGTGCCTACACCACGCTGATCGGCGTTCTGCCGACCTACGAAACCGCTGGACTATGGGCGCCGGTGCTGCTCTTGTTATTGCGCATCTTGCAGGGTGTCTCGGCCGGTGGCGAATGGGGCGGAGCGGTGCTCATGGCGGTGGAGCACGCACCCGAAGGCCACCGAGGCCGAAATGGTTCCTACCCGCAGGTTGGCGTGCCGCTGGGCATGCTGCTCGCCTCGGGCACCATGGCACTGATGACCGGGGTGGTTTCTCCGGGCGACGCGTTTATGGCCTGGGGCTGGCGAGTGCCATTCCTCGTCTCGATTGTGCTGATCCTGGTGGGCTACTTTGTCCGCCGGTCCGTGGACGAGTCCCCGGTGTTCGAGGAGATCGCCGAGCACAAGGCGCAGACCAAGGTACCGGTCTTGGTGCTGTTCAAAAAACACTGGCCGCTGGTCATCGTCGCCGCGCTGGTATTTGCCGGCAACAATGCCGCCGGGTACATGACCACCGGCGGGTTCTTCCAGTCCTACACCACCAACCCAGAAGGCCCCATTGGCCTGGAGCGCACCGATGTGCTGGTGGCGGTGGCCTTTGGTGCCGCGATCTGGCTGGTCATGACGCTGGTGGCCGGGCTGCTGTCAGATAAGATCGGCCGCAAGCGCACCTACCAGCTGGGCTTCATCGTCTTGGCGCTTTCGCTATTCCCGGTTTTTGCCCTCGTGAACACCGGCTCCTTGGGACTGCTCTACGTAGCCTTCGGGCTGTTCTCCATCGGCCTGGGTCTGACCTACGGCCCGCAGGCGGCGCTGTACTCCGAGCTCTTCCCTCCTCGGTGCGTTTCTCCGGCGTCTCGATCTCCTACCCGATCGGAGCGATCGTCGGCGGCGCGTTTGCACCGACGATCGCTCAAGCGCTGGTCCAAGCTACCGGTGGCACTACCGCGGTGGCCGTGTACCTGCTGATTGTGGTGGCGGTATCCTTCACCGCGGTCTCGCTGATTCGCGATCGCAGCGGCATCGATTTGTCCTTCCGCAACCAGGCCGAGCAGGAAGTTGGTGCGCTGGTATTTGACAAGCGCCGTGCTGAACCGGTGAAGGCGACACAAAAGGTCTAATCCCTTAAACACTTCAGGGCCCGCTCTTGGCGGGCCCTGAAGTGTTTTAACGGTTATTTCTTGGTGCGCAGGACCTCAAGTCGCTGCCGGTACTCGGTATCGTCGATCTCCCCGCGGGCGTAGCGCTCGCGCAAAACCCCTTCTGCACCTCCGGGGCCTTGGTGCTGCCAGCGGCGGCGTTTGATGGTGAAGATCAGCAAACCAATTACCAGGAACCAGAAAATCGGGAAGAACCAGAACGGGCCTGGTCCGTAGGTTGCCGCATGGGCGAGAACTGTCGGGAACATCGTGAAACTCCTTGGTGGATGTGTGGGACCTTAGGTCCTGATATATCCACTGTCCCGCGATTGACCCCGCCGACACATCCGCCCATGGAAGACACTTCGAGCTGTCCAGATACTCCCGGAGCAGGCTCTATGTCCACTAATACGTGTATCTCTCGGCACCACGCTGGTTGATGCGGGCCACCGTGCCTGGGATGGTGAAAATGTCGATAATCAGCAAGACCCAGAGCACGCCCAATGGCACCCAGCCGATCAGGATGAAGGTTGTGGCCCAACCAATGATGCCCAAGGCCAGGTAAACGATGCCGGCAACAACCTGACCAAGGTAGAACTTGTGGATACCAAGCTGGCCGAGGAAGAACCACAGCACGTACGCGACAAGCGTGTTCTTTTGGTTCACAACAACAATGTGGTTGTTGACCTGGATGGGTTGTTGTTGGTGCTCGTAGGGGCGCTGTGGCTGTCCGCCTGGATATTCGCTCATGATTCCCTCGCTGAAGTGTGTTGAGTGATTACCTCATTTTATCCGACAGCTTGAGAATTGATGCTCAACCGAGCGTAAGTTACGCGTCGTCTAGTGCATCACCGGGCGTGATCAAACCGGATTCGTAGGCCAGCACCACCAACGAAGTGCGATCACGCACGCCCAGCTTGCCAATGATTCGTGAAACATGGGTTTTTGCGGTCAGCGGGGTGATAAAAAGTGCCGCAGCGATCTCCGCGTTGGTCTTTCCGGTGCCGATCTGCACCAGTACTTCACGTTCCCGGGTGGTGAGCTCGGCCAAACGAGGATCGACAGGAAGTTTCTTGTGTGTGCCCGTAGCGATTTGGCTCAGCAGCGTGCGGGTGACGCTGGGCGAAAGCAGCGAATCCCCGCCAGCTACGATGCGGACCGCCTCAATGAGCTGGGCTGGTTCGGTGTCCTTGACCAGAAATCCGCTGGCTCCAGCACGGATCGAATCCAAAATGTAGTCTTCAAGTTCAAAGGTGGTCAGCATGATCACCCGGGTGGGCAGTTCGGCGGTAATCTGGGCGGTCGCAGTAATGCCATCACCGTGGGGCATACGGATATCCATCAGCACGATATCCGGTTTGGTGGCGCGCGCAAGCTGCACAGCCTCGGTGCCACTACCGGCTGAACCAAGCACCGACATGTCAGCCTCGGCTTCCAACAATGCGCTGAAACCGGCACGAATTAGCGACTGGTCGTCGACTATTAATACGCGGATGCTCATGATTTCTCCTGGTGTGCTGGCGGGGCCGGGATAAGGGCGGTGATACGGGCGCCGGGGGTGGAGCCGGGCAAGTCGCTGGTGTCCAAACTGACGGTCCCGCCTAGGGACTGGACCCGCTCGCGCAATCCTCGTAGGCCATTACCTTCTTCCGCGTCGCCCAGACCGATCCCGTTGTCGGTCACACTCACCTGCGCCTTCGTCTCGGTGAGTTGCACAGCCACCTCAATCTGGCTGGCCTGGGCGTGACGCACCACGTTAGTCAGCGATTCCTGCACCACCCGGTAAATGGTGTTCTCCACTTTTTCATCCACCCAGTCGGGCTCTTTATCCGGCGGCGAGTAGTGCGTTTGGAGCCCGGTAAGTCCCGAGAGCAATTCTGGAATTTGTTCCAAGCGCTGACTCGGGATGCGCGGCGCGTCCTGGCGAAGCACCGAGAGGACCTGACGCACATCTGCCAGCGACTGGGCAGAGCCGTCCTTGATATTGGACAAGGCTTCGAGCAGCTTGGCCGAATCGGGATCCTTCTGCGCTAAATGCAAGGCGACCGAGGCCTGCACGTTGATCATCGACAGGGAGTGTGCCACCACATCGTGAATGTCGCGGGCGATTGCCAACCGTTCCTGATCGGCCTGATGCTTAAGCTGTTCGGCTGCGGCCCGTCGACGCTCAACCCGGCGCAACCGGCCGGCTCTGGCCAGTTCCCCGCCGAGCAACAAGACGACCAGCCAGAGCAGACCGAAGTACTGCGATTCACCCCGCCAGAGGGAAATTCCGAGGATCCCGGCGGCAAAAGCAGCAGCCGAACCCCACGCCCACCACCGAGCCCGGGAGACTAGTGCGAGCACCAATCCGATGGCCAGGGACACCGCAAAGGGACCGTTGGGAAAACCGGCCGCCACGTAGGCCAAGGTCATCGCCGCACATCCGGCCACGGTGAGTCCGGGAGCCCGGCGCCGTAAAACCAAAAACGCTGGTCCGGCCAGCAAAAGAAGCAGGGCCGGCACAGTGAAGTCAGCGCCCTGACGCAATGAAGCAACATGCGTTCCGAAAACTTGGAGGACGGCGATCACCAGCGGAAGGAATAACAGTGGAGGCCGCCGACGGGTAGTCATAGTACCGAGAATACTCGCGGTGCCTGCCATCGGCATGCTGCCCGCGGTGGTCAGGTGACTACTCCCCTAGGAGTACGCCCGGGTGCGATACACCCAATTACTACAACGCCTGTGTCGGGCGAGAAATTTGGCCGAACCGGTCAAGGCGACACCGGACGCGCAGTCGTTGTCCTCTTGGCAGGCGCAAGGCCCCGGCAATTTTTGCCGGGGCCTTGGTTATACCGAAAGGGCAGCTTCAGCCGGGCGACCGCGGGTTACTCGCACTGCTGGGATCAGCATCGAGCCCATGGTTAGCACCACGGTGAACGCGACCAGCGCTAGGTAGAGCCACGGCGAACCTGCCGGCAACACGCTGCCCAATCGTTCCACGCTGACCGGAACCACAATCAGTCCGGCAGCCAGGGTGCCGATCGCGGTGGCGCACAGTGCGACGATGCCACCTTCAATACTGACCATCTGCAGCACCTGTTTGCGGGTTGCACCGGCCAAGCGTTGCACCCCGAATTCTCGGCGGCGCACAATCATGCTCGAAGCCAGCGTGTTGATGACCGTGATCGCAGCGTAGCCGGCAACCATCAGGACCATAATGTACAGCGCGAAGTTCGCCGTATGCTTCTGTTGGTCGTACTCGGCCAGCAGTGCCTCGCTGCCCGAAACCGTCAGATCTTGCCCGGCGGCCCACTGGTTCAAGCGCTGCATAAGCTCTTGTTCTGAGACCCCCTCGGCGGAAATCAGTGCGCGGGTGATGCCGCGGGTGGTGTGTTCGGCCAGGGTATCGGCCGGCAACAGCAGGCTGTTATAGCCGGCCGGGGCAGTGAACAAACCTGCAACCTCAAATTCGTCAGCGGTACGGTCCCCCAGCCGCAGCGTAATGTGATCCCCTGGTTGCACCCCAAGTTCTGCCGCGTGCTGCTCTTCGATGGCCACGCGCTGACCTTCAAAGTTCTGAATTTCCCCGGTGGCCGCGGTAACCCTCTGGATTCCACCGGCGCTAACTCCCACGAGGGTCCATCCCTCAGAGGTCTTGTGAGGCGACTCAATAAAACCGGTGCTCTGCACATAAGGTGAGGCAAAAACCCCGGGAATTTCATTAAGCTGGGCGACCTGTTCTGGGCTGAGCTTATCGCCTTCCACCACCGCGTCGGCCACCACGGTGCTAGCGAAACTCTGCCGATCGGCAGCGTCATTGGTGGACTGCAGGTAGAGCAATCCAGTAGATACGCCGGTCAGCAAGATAACTGGGGCCATTACCGCAGCCATCCGGCCGCCACCGCGGGCGTTGAGCACCGCAAGCTGCCCGGTAATCCCGCCCAAGGCCAACGCCGGCCACTGCACCACAAAGGTGCACACCTTGGCCAGTACCGGGGAAATCAGCGCGAAGCCCACCGCGAGCAGCAGGACTGCCGGGGCACCGGTGGCCGCCATCAGCGGACCTGCCATGCTTAGGGTGACTATGGTTGCGGCGAGGCCCGCAGCCAATACTCCGGCGCCAACCAGCAGCCGAGTTTTTCCGTTGTTCTGGCCCTCGGATTCGGCCAGCGCCTGGGTGGGCTTGATGTCCGCCGCACGCTTGCCGGCACTGAGCGCACCGGCCAACGCTGCAATTAACGCAACCGCCATGGCGCACACCGTGGGGATCCATCCCTGGTGGAAGACCAGTGAGTCGGCGGCAATCCCCTGGTTTTTGAGCAACCCGAACATTCCCTGTCCCAGCACCTGTCCCGGTGCTACGGCCAGGGCTGCGGCGACCAACGCCAGCAGTAGGGTCTCCCGGAATACCAAGGAGCGGACCTGCTTGGGGGTGGCACCGATGGCGCGCAGTAGGGCCAGATCGCGCTGGCGCTGGGTGATGGACAGGGCGAGCATGGAGCTGACACCGAAGATCGAAACCAGTAACGCGAAGGCGGTGAAGACCCCGGCGAGCGCCATCACGGTGCTGCCGCTAGCTTTGGCTTGACCGTGTTCGGCCTGACCGCGTTCGGCCCCGGTGAGTGTGATGGCTTCCGGGTCGACGGTGTCGATCAATTCACGCAATTGTGCTAGGTCTGTGCCGGGAGTCGCGAGCACGCTGAGCGCGTCGATCTTTCCGGCCGGAGCTGGCGCATCAAAAATGTGTGCCTCAACGTGTTGCACCCCGGGCAGCGCCTGGATTGTGGCCTGTAGGTCGGCATCGATCCGCACACGTTCGGGAAGGATCGCCGGTTCATCGGGGTCTTGGCCGGTACCAAAGTACTCCTGGTTTCCGGCCACTACTAGGTCAGCGGAAGCCAGCTGTCCTGGGGTCACCGCGGTGCGGATCCCAGTTTCGATCAAACCGCCACAGCCCATCAGGATCAGCGCGGCGAAAAACATAGCGGCAAAGGCCGCCATGAATGAACCGGTACGAAAGCGCAGAGTGCGCAGAGCAAGTTGCAGCATTAGTTTGCCGCCTGGTTGAATGCAGACTCACCTAGATGGGTCAGTCGCTCGGCGACCGCTTCCGGTGTGGGGTTCTCTAGCTCACCGGCCAGCTGCCCGTCGGCCAAGAAGATCACCCTGTCAGCATAGGAAGCTGCCACCGGGTCATGGGTAACCATGATGATGGTGCGCCCTTGCACCTGGGCCGAATGCTGCAAGAGGCTCAGGATTTCTCGTGCACTACCGGTATCCAGCGCACCGGTCGGTTCATCGGCGAAAATCACCGCCGGTTCGCTAATGAGAGCCCGAGCGATGGCGACGCGCTGCTGTTGGCCGCCGGAAAGTTCTGCGGGCCGGTGGTTTTTGCGCTGGGTCAGGCCCACCTGCTCCAGCACATTATTCAGCTGCGCCCGGCTGGGTTTGCGACCGGCCAGGCGCAGTGGCAGGGCCGCATTCTGCTGCACGGTGAGCACTGGCAGCAGGTTGTAGGACTGGAAAACGAAGCCGATCCGTTCCCGGCGCAACTCACTGAGCGCGGTCTCATCGAGTCCACTAATTTCCTGTTCTTCTAAGTACACCGTGCCCGAGGTTGGCTGGTCCAACCCGGCGGCACATTGCAAGAAGGTACTCTTGCCTGAGCCCGAAGGTCCCATCAGTGCGGTGAAAGACCCCTTCGTGAATTGCATCGACACATTGTGCAGGGCGGCCACCTCCTGCTCGCCTTTGCCATAAACCTTGCTGACCGATTCCAGTCGCACCGTATTCATTGTTCTCCTTGAGTTGTTCCTTGGCACTTCATCCAGCATTCCAGCGGGCCGGATTTAGCACATCGTGCTCAGCAACTGGATTGTGGCTAGTGCTTACGCAGTAGCTCAGCGCGCTCCTAGTGCATCTGCACTAATTTGTTCGCCTCAGGCAGTTGGCGCGCTGTACGCAGGGATTCGTGGGGTAGCCTCGCCTCATGGGAAAGACTGCCGAAGCGCTTGCAGAGACCGGCGCTAGAAGTCTGTGGCGCGAAGTACTCCTGGTCCTTCTGACTGTTTTGCTGTGCCTGCTTGGCGGAATGTTTCACGCCGATGACACTGTCGGTGCACCACCGCTTCTGGCCTATCTGCTAGCCGCCGTCGGCGCAGGAATCGCGCTGGCACGGCACCGATTTGCGGTGTGGGCGTGGGTTGCAGCGACCGGTTGTGCAGTGCTCGTTCCGCTGGAAATCTTGCTGACCCCGCTGGTCATTGCCCCACTGGTACTTGTTTCTTACACGCTGATTAGCCGCGGTCATCGGTTTGGGTGGTGGCTGGTTGTTGCTGGCGCGCTCAGTGCCCTGCTGGCGTTTACCGGGGCTGGTTCTTGGGAGGATTCCAGCCGTCTAGGTACTGTGGTGGCCGCCCCGCTGATGGCCGGGGTGCTGGGGCGTTCGGCCCGCGATCGTCGCGCCTACCTTTTTCGGTTCAACAGCGGGCTCGTCGGGCCGAAGAAACCCGGGACTCCGAGGCACGCAGCAAGGTCGCCCAGGAGCGTTTGCGGATCGCCCGTGAACTCCATGATCTTGTGGCGCACCAAATCACCCTGGCCAATGCGCAGGCCGCAGTGGCCGAACGGCTCTTCGATACCCAGCCCGATAAGGCGCGGGTGAGCCTGCATGAGCTGCAACAGACCACACGCCATGCGCTCGATGAACTGCGTGCCACGGTGGGGCTACTGCGCGAGGAAGACAGTCCCGAACCCGCGCCGGGGTTGGCTCAGCTAGCTAAGCTTCTGGCTTCTTTCGAACAGATCGGTGTTCGCGTCAACCTGCAAACTCAGGGACAGCCCGGCGCGCTCGCCGCGAGTGTGGATCTGGCCGCTTACCGGATTATTCAAGAAGCACTCACCAATACGGCCAAACATTCGCAGGCCAAGGCCGCACACGTGAAACTGGTCTGGGAAGCACGTTGGTTGAATCTGGAAATTAGCGATCCAGGTCCGGCCAAACCGCAGCAACGACCCGGTTACGGGCTGATCGGCATGGGTGAACGTGCGCAAGTGGCCGGCGGGCAATTTTCTGCACAGGCTCAGGGCGACGGTTTTATCGTCAGTGCGCGCCTACCGCTGGCTACCGCGCAGCTCGACCGAAAGAAGTGAGGACGAATGGAAGACGAACCTACCCTCATCCGGGTATTGATCGCCGATGATCAGGCGCTGTTGCGTACCGCCTTCAAAGCCCTGTTGGAAACGGCCGACGACGTGCAAGTGGTGGGCGAGGCCGGCACCGGGGCGCAAGCAGTCGCGCTGACCGAGCAGTTACACCCCGATGTAGTACTGATGGATATTCGCATGCCAGAACTCGACGGGCTCAGCGCGACGGCCGAAATTTGTGCGAACCCTCAGCTGGCCAGCCGGGTGCTGATCCTGACCACCTACGAGACCGACGAATATGTGGCGCAGGGGCTGCGCAATGGGGCCAGCGGGTTCATCGGAAAAGGGATCGACGCCGATGGGCTAATTTCCGCAGTGCGCACCGTTGCCGCTGGCGAAACCCTACTTTCGCCAGCGGCAACGCGCTCGATAGTGGAACGATTTTTAGCTACCCCGGAAACAGGGCAGCCCGAGCGCCCCGAGCGGCTTGCCGAGTTGACCCCGCGCGAACGCGAAATGGTGGCCCTGGTAGCGACCGGGCTTTCCAACATCGAGATCGCCGACCGGATGTATCTGAGCCCGTTCACCGTGCGCGCGCATGTGCAGCGCGCCATGACCAAGCTCGACGCGAGAGACCGGGCACAGCTGGTAGTAATCGCCTACCAAAGCGGATTGGTTTAGCGCTGCTGAGCGTTGCGCTCTGCGGCCTCGACCACGTTGTTCAGTAGCATCGCGCGAGTCATCGGGCCCACACCGCCGGGGTTCGGGCTGATCCAGCTAGCAACCTCGGCCACGGCTGGGTCCACGTCGCCGGTGACCTTGCCGTCAACGCGGGAGACACCCACGTCGAGCACGATCGCGCCGGGCTTGATGGCGTCGGCCTTCACAATATGTGGCACGCCAGCGGCGGCGATGATGACATCTGCCTGAGCCAGAAGTTCTGGCAGGTTGGTGGTGCCGGTGTGTGCCAGGGTAACCGTCGCGTTCACGCTACGACGGGTCAGCAACAGCCCGACCGGACGGCCAATGGTCACGCCGCGACCTAAGACCAGCACGTGCTTGCCGTTCAGATCGATATCGTGGCGGGCCAACAGGTCTACACAACCCAGCGGGGTGCAGGGCAGCGGCGAAGTCATCGGGCGATTCACGTTGGCCACGAGGCGGCCAAGGTTCATTGGGTGCAGACCGTCGGCGTCCTTGGAAGGATCCATCGCCTCGAGGATGACGTCCTGGTCGATGTGCTTTGGCAGGGGCAGCTGCACGATGTAGCCGGTGCAATCCGGATTTTCGTTCAATTCACGGACCTTGGCCAGCAGTTCATCTTGGGTGGTTTCCTCGGGCAGATCCACGCGGATCGACTCGATGCCCACCTCGGCGCAGTCCTTGTGCTTGCCGCCGACGTACCAGGCCGAGCCCGGATCGTTGCCGACCAAGATGGTGCCCAGACCGGTGGAGTGACCCGCAGCCTTCAGCTTGGCCACACGTTCAGCAAGTTCCTGCTTGATGGTGGCCGCGGTGGCCTTTCCGTCGAGAATGCGTGCGCTCACGCGGATCCTTCCGTAGGCGCCTCGTTGCCAAGGCGGGTGGTGTGCAAACCCAGGCGCGCGGCTCGCACGATTAGCTCCCCGGTGGTTACCCACCTAACGCCAGTCACGCGTTCCAGTGTAGCGAAAATCGGTTCGGGAATGAGAGCGCAGTGCGCAGGGTTACCTTTGGATGTGTACTCAACAATTGTGATCGGGTCCGGGCAAGCCGGGCTCTCAGCTGCCTACCATCTGGCCAAGCGCGGTGTGGACTTCCTCGTGCTCGATGCAAACCCCGGGCCCGGAGGTGCGTGGCAAAACCGTTGGGACTCGCTCACCTTAGGCGCGACGCACCATATTCACCCGCTACCAGATTTCCCGTTGGAGAATCAGGACTCCACCCGGCCCGCGTCGGCCGTGGTTAAGGAGTACTACGGCGAGTATGAGCGACGCTTCAACTTGCCGGTGCGTCATTCGGCCACGGTCACCTCAGTAACGCGGGTGGAGAATCACTTTGAGGTGCACGCCGATCAGCTCTACACCGCGCGCACCGTGATCAATGCGACCGGCACCTGGACCAACCCGTTCTGGCCGCTCTACCCCGGCCACTTTGACGGTCCACAAGTACACACCAACGGCTTTGTTTCTCCTGACCAGTTTGCCGGACAACGAGTGCTGGTGGTTGGCGCCGGAGCCAGCGCTACCCAATTCATTGTGCAGTTACGCGATGCCGGCGTAGATACCTTATGGTCCACTCGGCGAGCGCCTGACTGGCGTGAAATGCCCACCGGTGCCGAATGGGGGCTGGATGTGGAGCGGCAGGTTAATGAGCGCACTCGTGCTGGGTTACCGCCCAAGTCGGTAGTCGGTACCACCGGTTTGCTGCTGAACGAGAAGATGCGCGCCGGGATCACTTCCGGGGCGCTGCTTTCCCGCGGCAAGATCGCCCGACTGGAATCTGACGCGGTGGTGTTTGTCGACGGAACGCGGGAGAAGATCGACGCGATACTCTGGGCGACCGGCTTCCGTCATGCCCACCGCCATTTGCGCAACCTCAAACTTCATACCGAGGCCGGCGGCATCGTGATGGAGGAAGATGGGGTTTCGGCTTCCGCGATGCCGGGGATCTTTTTGTCGGCTACGGTGCCTCGGCTTCTACGTTGGGCGCTACCCGGGCCGGTCGAAAGGCTGCGCTGGCTGCCGCGAAGTACTTGGGCGACGCAACGTAGATCACGCAATTGGTAGAACAACGCTGGCGGGCGCTAACTTAGAACCCATGAACCAGTACATCGTCACTCTGTCTTGCCTCGACCGCCCCGGTATTGTCCACGCCATTTCCGGAGGTCTTTTGGGTGCCGGTTGCAATATCACCGAGTCGCAGCAGTTCCTCTCCCCGAGACTGGCACGTTCTTCATGCGGATCCAGGTTGAGACCGAACAGTCCTTGGATCAGGCTCGTGCGTCTTTGGCACCGATTCGCGATCAGTTTGCGATGTCGTTGAAGGTTGCTGACGCGGCCGATCGGGTGCGCACCATGATCATGTGCTCTAGGGCCGGCCATGCGCTCAATGACCTGCTCTTTGCGCAGCGTGCCGGAACGCTGGCCATCGACGTGCCGGTGATCGTCTCCAACCACCTGGATCTCAAGCCGATGGCAGATTTTTACGGTGTGGACTTTGTGCACCTGCCGGTAACCAAAGAGAACAAGTCGCAGGCTGAAGCGGAGCTGCTTAAGCTCGCAGAAGATTACGACATCGAACTGGTGGTGTTGGCCCGCTACATGCAGATCCTCTCCGACTCGTTGTGCGAGCGGATGGAGGGGCGCGTGATCAACATTCACCACTCGTTCTTGCCTTCCTTTAAGGGCGCCAAGCCTTATCACCAGGCCTACGCTCGCGGTGTGAAGCTGATCGGCGCGACCGCACACTACGTCACCGCGGATCTGGATGAGGGGCCGATCATTGATCAGGAAGTCACTCACGTGTCGCACACCCGCACCGCCGAGCAGCTGGTGGAGTTGGGTCGTAGTGTGGAGGGTCGTACGCTGACTCGTGCCGTGCAGTGGCATGCCGAGCATCGCGTGATGCTCGACGGTCAGCGCACAATCGTCTTCTCGTAACTCGCACCGGGCTCGCCCGCCAATTAGAGTAGGTGGCATGAGCCACATTATTACTATTGACGGGGCGACCCCACTTCTCGGCAACAACGTATTTATCGCACCCACCGCCGTGTTGAGCGGAGACGTGGTTCTGGCCGATCAGGCCAGCGCCTTTTACGGGGTGTCCGTGCGCGGGGATTCGGCCCCGATTCGCGTTGGTGTTGGTACCAACTTGCAGGACAACGTGGTGCTTCACGCCGATTCGGGTTTCCCTTGCACATTGGGCGCTGGAGTATCCGTGGGACATTCGGCGGTAGTGCACGGTGCCACCGTGGGCGACGGTTGCCTGGTGGGTATGAGCGCAACCATTATGAATGGCGCGGTCATTGGTGAGCAGTCGTTGGTGGCCGCCGGGGCGCTAGTACTCGAAGGCACACAGGTTCCGCCGCGTTCATTGGTTGCCGGTGTGCCGGCCAAGGTGCGCCGTGAGCTCAGCGATGAGGAAGTGGCCGGGCTGAACGTCAACGCCGAGCACTACCTTGAACTATCTGCCAAGCATTTGGCTGCGAACGCCTAGGCTTCAGCAAATTCTAGGGCCAGCGCTCCAGCCCGCCACCCGATCGTCAGCTGCTGCGCCATGGCTTCTGCGTCAAGCGCCTCGTTCGGCGTCATGAAATAGGTATTAACCCGGAGCTTTTGTTCGGGATCAAGTTCTGTGGAGAGCAAGACCAGTGGCCGGTGGCCGGCGATCTTGACCGTCCGGAAGAGTCCGCAGTGCCGGCCGATGTGGTGGATCGGGTAGTTTAAGGTCGGCCGAGGCGATGTCGGTGCGTCCGCCCTTTTCCCACGGATCCAGATGGTCCAGTTCGCAACGTTCGGCGGGCATACTGCAGCCAGGGTAGGAGCAGCCTCGGTAGGCGGCCCGGATCGCTCGGCCTTGGGCTTTGGAGAAGAGCCGTTGAGTTCGACCGAGGTCCAAGGGCAGAGAAGCGCCATTGAGTACTAGCGGGTAAATGCCGGCGGTACACAGCGCGGCTCTGGCTTCACCGGGCGATAACGGGATTCCGCTGGAGGTGACGGCGAAATCTTGTGCTTGGCGTTGCATCTTTTCCCAGTTCATCACGATGCTCACCTGCGCTGAGCCGAAGCCCGGTTCAGGCTGCGAATCAGTTGTCCGGTTGGTCATGAGTAGGGCCATCAGGCCGATCAGCCGTCGTCGTTCGGGCTTCATCTCTTCCCACGGAGCTGCGGGTTCCGGAGTTTGTGAGTCGCTCGAATCGGCCGGTGCGTCGTCGGGATCCTCGCTGTCAGGATCGTCGTCCGGATCGTCGCTGCCCGGATCTTCGTCCGGATCGTCGGCGGCGGGTGAGTCGTCCGGATCCTCGTCGTCCGGGCCGGAGCGGTTTCCACCCTTGGCCCAGTCGGGCATTGATTCTTCATCGTCCCAGTCGCTGCCCGGCTCGCCGGTGAAATGAGCCTCGGCGTCCTTTAGACGCTCGCGGTTGCCGGCCACGGTGGCAGGGTTATCCACCTTGGCAAAAAATGCCTCAATGAACGCGGCGTGCGAGGGCAAAACTCGCAAAACATATTCCACGAGTCCCTGGCGCGTGCCCCGCTTGAAGATGCCGATGCATTCAAGCAGGGCTTTAAGTGGGCGCTTGCCGGATTTCACTTCGGCGACAAGGTCATTGATGTGTTTGCGGGCTGACTTGGGTTCGGCGTTGAGGAAAGCAACGGATTTGGCTTGGAGCTGGCGCAGTTTGTCCCGGCCGGCTTTGCCCGCGCCCAGATCTTTGCGGGCCGAATGCAGTTTGCTTGCCGTTGCGGCAACGAGCCGCGGGTCCACGGTAGGGTCGGTGAACGTGGCGGCGAGTTCCGGCAGCCACGGATCGAGCTGTTGGCCGGCCTCATCAATCCGGCCAATGAGGCAGTCGGCTTGGACCAACCGGTCCCCCGCGGTACTGCGCGGAATGTCCAACCAGTCATGCATCAACCCGCGGGCACTTTTGAAGTGAGTGCGCCCGGCGATGGTGTGGCCATGGGTGGCTTCGATCTGTTCCAGCGTGGGGTTGGTGCCGGCGTCGGTGATGGCTTGAAAGGAGGCTTGATCAAGTTTGTGCGCGCCGGTGCGACGAAGCGCGTGGGCGGCGTGAAGCTGTGTGCGCGATTGCTGCTGGCCGAGGTGCTCGGTCAAGAGTGCAAAATAGGCCGCGTGGCCGGCGGTCAGATCTGTCTGGGACAACACAGCAGTAGCGCTGGCGGTCAGTTGGGCCGCCGTGGCCAGATCCCTGAGTGCTTGTGCTGTGTCCATGGAAACGAGTTTGCCCCGCAGTGACTGATCTGCGGGGCAAACTCGAACGGGCTGTGGATATTTACGCGGTAGCGAAGGCGGATGCGCTCTGCCGGGTCCCCTGGGTTACGGGCTTGGCCGCGGATCGCGAGGCGTTCGACGCTGCGCGGGCGGCAATCAGTCCACGTTCCAGATCGGCGATCAGATCTTCGACCTCTTCGATGCCCACCGAGAGACGGACCAGGTTGGTCGGGATCTCCAGTTCGGTGCCAATCAGCGATGCGTGAGTCATTTCGCGCGGATAACAGACCAGCGATTCCACCCCGCCTAAGGAGACCGAGAGCTGGAAGTACTCCATGGATTCAGCGAAGGCGCGGGCGCCGGCTTCATCGGTGAGCTGCAGCGAAACAATGCCGCCAAAACCGCGCTGCTGGCGCTTGGCCAGTTCGTGCCCGGGGTGGGTTTCCAGACCCGGGTAGTACACGCGGGTCACTTCTGGCTGCGCGTCAAGCCAGCGGGCCAGCTTATCGGCGGTGGAACAGTGACGTTCCATGCGCAGGCCCAGGGTTTTCAGTCCGCGGGCGGCCAGGTAGGAATCCTGCGGTCCGGCCACCGCACCGCCGGCAAACTGCTGGTAGCCGACCGCTTCGGCCAGGGACTGGCCGCGGAAGAGGTGATCGGCCACAATTACCGCACCACCGAGCACGTCGGAGTGCCCGCCGATGTACTTGGTGGTGGAGTGAACTACCGCGTGCGCGCCGAAGTCCAGCGGACGCTGTAGATAAGGGGTAGCGAAGGTGTTATCAACCACCAGCAGGGCACCAATTTCCTTGGCCAGCTGGGCCCAGCCGGCTAGATCGGCGATGCCAAGCAGTGGGTTGGACGGGGTTTCCACCCAGAGCAGGGCGGTATTGGGTTGCAGTGCAGCTCGCACCGAATCCAAGTTGGTGATGTCCACCGCCGAGGAAGTGATGCCCCATTTGCTGTGCAATTTGGAGATCAACCGGTTGGTGCCGCCGTAACCGTCAGCGCCCAGAACGATGTGATCGCCCGGTTCCAGCACGGCACGCAGCAGCGCATCTTCGGCGGCGATACCTGAGGCGAAGGCAAAACCGGCCTCGCCGTTTTCTAGGATGGTGAGCTGGTCTTGGAAACCATCTCGAGTGGGGTTGGAGCCGCGGGAGTATTCGTGCCCGGATCGCAGTACGTTAATACCGTCCTGGATGAAGGTGCTGGTCTGGTAGATCGGCGGAACAACGGCGCCGGTGTGTGGGTCTTTTTCCTGGCCTGCGTGTACGGCCTGAGTGTTGAAGCCAGTCATCATGCTCCTTGAGTTTGTGGGGCCAGGGCCCGGTTCAGTGCATTATCAAGCGCGCGGTTCAGGTCTGAGAGCAGATCCACAGGATCTTCAAGCCCGACCGAAAGGCGCAGGGTGGAGGCGTTCAGGCCAGCGTCGGCCAACTGATCGGCCGAGAGCCGGCAATGGGTCATGGTGGCCGGGTGCAAAATCATCGTGCGGGTGTCCCCCACGTTCGCGGCCAAACTGATCAGTTCTAGCCCATCAATCACCGGGGAAACTAGCGACGGGTGTGCCAACTCGATGGCCAGCACGCAGCCGGTGCCCTTGGGGGTGAGCTGTTGGGCCACGGTGTGGCTCGGGTGGCTGGATTGTGAGGGGTGATGGATGGCCGCGATGCCCGGGTGGCCGGAGAGCTCTTGGATCAGGGTGCTCACGCTGCGCTGTACATGCGCTGCACGCACCGGCAAAGTTTCGATGCCGGCCAAAATGCCTTGGGCGCTGGCCGGAGCTAATGCCGGACCTAGATCGTGCAGGAACTTGGAACGCACCAGCATCGCATAGGCAGCAGAGCCGTGGCGTTCGAGCAAGGAAGTATTGTTCAACCGCACGCGTGGGGCGGCAATCTGTGGCCAACGCAGCGGATCGGAGAAGTCGAACTTTCCCGAATCCACCACCACGCCGCCAAGTACCGAGCCGTGGCCGGCCAGACCCTTGGTGGCCGAGTGGACCACAATATCCGCGCCAAAATCTAGCGGGCGGAAGTTCAACGGGGTGGCCAGGGTGTTATCCACGACCACCGGGATGTTGTGCTCGTGGGCGATCGCCGAAATAGCGGGAAGATCGGCCACCGTGCACAGCGGGTTGGACACGGACTCTAGGAAAAACGCGCGGGTCTCATCCTCGATGGCCCCGGCCCAGGCTGCCGGATCGGCTTGGTCAACAAAGCTGACGCGGATGCCAAAGTCGGCGAAGGAGTCGGTCAGTAGGTCCACCGTGCCGCCGTATAGCGAGGAAGACGCCACAATGTGCTTAGGTCCCTGGGTCAGCGCCAACAGGGACAGTGAAACAGCTGCCTGTCCCGAGGCGGTGGCCACCGCCTGAGCTCCACCTTCCAGCGCGGCTACACGCTGCTCGAGGATCGAAACGGTGGGGTTACCGGTGCGTGAGTACGTGAACCCGGACTGGCGCATAGCGAACTTTTCGATCGCTTCAGCATGGGATTCAAATTGGTACGCTGCGGAGTTATGTAGTGGTGGCAGCATCGGGCGGAAATCTCCGCTTGGTCGATACCCTGCGTGGACCGCGTCGGTTCCTTGGCTCATAGCTCCTTCTCGTTTCCTAGCGAGGGAGTGCACCGAAAGATGTAACCCGTACCAAAGCCCGAACACTGACTTGGTACGAGGCACAGTGCGCTTAAAAGCGTTCGGAACTGCTCCATCGTCCCTGGCATTAGCACCTTTCGGTTTCCCGATGGTTGCTGCGACGTCTTCGAGCCAGATCTCTTAGTCGCTCTTGATGGTTTGTTGTTCTTCCATGGTTCGATATCTGCCCCGGGCGGTGCAAGCGGCATCGGGCTCACGGCTTCATACAAGGTCGCCACGCTTCATATGTCGCCAAGTTGTCATGATGACACGGGGTTTACGACCTGTTTATGACGCGCCACTTTGAGCATAATCCGCGGAATCTAGCAGTTTTGCCCTGCTAGTGTGACGACTCGAAGGCTAGAGATGACACACTGTTACGGTTTTAGCCCAGCACCTCAACGTCAAAGCTGGCGACCACCGCACGCACTTCTTCCAAATAAAGTTGCGCTTGATCGGTGAGCGGGATCCCGGCGTGGTCGATCCAACCGATCTCGATTCGCTCGTCGATGGACAGCGGGATGGCAACGATGGAGGGATCAAGCTCGTCGCTGATGATGCCGGTGGAGATGGTGTACCCGCCCAAGCCGATCATGAGGTTAAAGATCGTGGCGCGGTCCGAGACTTGAATTTCGCGTTGGCTTGAACGGGTGGAGAGCACCTCTTCGGAAAAGTAGAAGGAGTTGTTTGCACCCTGGTCGAAGGTAAGCCGCGGCAGGTCTTCGAGGTCTTCAAGCGTCACCTGTGCACGCGAGGCCAGTGGGTTGCTGCGCGAAATAAAAATATGCGGATCGGCTATGAACAGCGGATGGAAGACAAGCCTGGATTCGCGCAGCAGCTTGTCGATCACTTTGCGGTTGAAGTCGTTGCGGTACAAGATCCCGATGTCGCTGCGTAGGGTGCGTACGTCCTCGATGATTTCCTCAGTGCGGGTCTCCCGGAGCGAAAATTGGTACTCCTCTGCGCCGCTGGCCTGAACCATGCGCACAAAGGCATCAACCGAAAATGAGTAGTGCTGCGTGGAGACACCAAGCAAGCGCCGAGCCGAAGGCCGGCCGAGGTAGCGATGTTCAAGAAGCTCCACCTGCTCCAGGACCTGGCGTGCATAACCCAGGAATTCTGCCCCCTCGGGGGTGAGTGTCACTCCCTTGCGGAGCGGACCAACAGGGTGCGCCCCACTCGTGCTTCGAGCTCTTTCATGGCCGCGGACATGCTGGGCTGCGCGACGTAAATTAGGTCGGCGGCACCGGAGATGGAGCCCTCGGTAGCGACCGCGGTGAAGTAGCGAAGCTGTTGCAATGTTAAACCGCTTGTTCCTTGGACCATAGATTCAGTCTATATGAATCCATAGTTATATCGAGTTACCTGATATCAATGAAGACCCTGCATGATGGACGCATCGACTTACTTTCGGCCTGCCCAGGCCCTCATCACAAGATTGGCCGCCATGGCAGACGAGCTCACTTTCAGCATTAGCACCACCAAATTCGACGAGAATTACACTCCCTGTGCCACCTCACGAGTGACCACAAACTTCGCAAATCTGGCCCGCGGCGAGAACCGCCAACAGAACCTGCGCAACGCCCTGACGATGATCAACCGTCGCTTCAATTCGCTGGCTCACTGGGACAATCCTGCCGGCGATCGTTATGAGCTCGAACTGGAAATCATCTCGGCCAACGTGCATTTTGCCGCCGAGAATGAAGAGCAGGATTTTCCGCTTCTTGAAGTTCTAGACACCATCGTTGTCGACCGCCTCACCGGTACCCGTAGCCATGGCATGGTGGGCAATAATTTCTCTTCTTACGTCCGCGATTATGACTTCAGTGTGGTGCTTCCGGCGGCCAGCAACGGCTCGGGTGCTCCTAAGTTACCTGAAGATTTCGGCGACCTTCACGGCCAGCTCTTCCAGCATTTCTTGGATTCGGAAGCCTACCAGCAGCGTTTTAACCAGTTGCCAGTGGTCGCCATCAGCGTCTCCACTTCCAAAACCTACTACCGCACCGGCAATAGTCACCCGGTCCTTGGCTTGGAATACCAGCAGGACGAGAACTCCCTGACCGATACCTACTTCGGCAAAATGGGTTTGCAGGTGCGCTACTTCATGCCTGCAGGTTCCGTAGCTCCACTGGCTTTCTACTTCCGTGGCGATCTGCTCAATGACTACACCAACCTGCAGTTGATCAGTCTGATTAGCACCATGGAGACCTTCCAGAAGATCTACCGCCCCGAGATTTACAACGCCAATTGTGCTGCCCCGTCGGTCTACCGTCCAAGCCTGAGCGCTCAGGACTTCGCTCCGACTCGGATCGACTACGACCGCGAAGAACGCACCCGACTCGGAGCTAGCCAGGGTAAGTACACGCAGGAGCACTTCATCATCCCTAATCAAGAATTGCTCAACCAATTTTCCGCCACCTGCCCAACTCCTGTCGCCTGAGAATCGAAAGATAAACGATGACTTCAAAGCTAATTCCAACCTCAATCGTCGGCAGCCTCCCCAAGCCTTCATGGCTGGCCCAACCTGAGACCCTGTGGTCCGATTGGAAGCTCCAAGGTTCCGAGCTGAGCGAAGGAAAGCAAGATGCCATGCGCGCTGCCGTACTGGAGCAGACTCAGCGTGGCATCGACATCATTAGCGATGGCGAACAGACCCGTCAGCACTTCGTCACAACCTTCATTGAGCACCTGAGCGGTGTTGACTTTGAAAAGCGTGAGACCGTGCGCATCCGCAACCGCTACGACGCAAGCGTGCCCACTGTTGTTGGTGCAGTAGAGCGAAAAAAGCCAGTATTTGTTGACGATGCAAAGTTCCTGCGTTCATACACTGACAAGCAGATTAAGTGGACGTTGCCTGGCCCAATGACCATGGTGGACACCTTGTATGACGCTCACTACCAGAGCCGCGAAAAATTGGCCTGGGAGTTCGCTACCATCCTGAATCAGGAAGCCAGGGAACTCGAAGCCGCTGGAGTGGATGTCATCCAGTTCGACGAGCCAGCGTTCAACGTCTTTTTTGACGAAGTTGCTGACTGGGGCATTGCAGCGCTGGAGCGCGCATGCGAAGGGCTAAAAGCTGAAACCGTCGCTCACATCTGTTTCGGTTACGGCATCAAGGCCAATAATGATTGGAAGGCCACCCTCGGCGCTCAGTGGCGCCACTACGAGAAGTCCTTCCCACTGCTGCAGGCCTCAACCATCAACACCGTATCTTTGGAATCGCATCACTCCAACGTGCCGATTGAAGTCGTTGAGATGGTCCGCGGCAAGAAGGTCATGCTCGGCGCCATCGATGTGGCCAGCGAAACCGTTGAAAGCCCAGAAGAAGTCGCTCAGACCTTGCGCAAGGCGTTGGAATTTGTGGACGCGGACAAGCTGATTGCGAGCACCAACTGTGGCATGGCACCGTTCCCTCGCGACACTGCGCTGGCAAAGCTCAGCGCTTTGAGCGCCGGAGCGTCCATCCTGCGCGAGGAGCACGTCGGTGCCAGCGTCTAAGGTCACCATCGACGCTACCGATTCGCTGTCCGCGGATGACTTCAAAGCTGTCTTCCGCGGACATCCGGGTGGTGTCAGCGTCATTACGGCAGATGCTGGCGACGGGCCCGTTGCGCTCACTGCCACCTCGGTGGCATCAATCAGCGTTGATCCACCGCTATTGGTCTTTTCGATCTCGGCGTTATCTTCGGCTGCCGACGTACTTTCTCGTGCGGCAACGATCGTCGTTCATAGCCTGGATGTGCACGACCTTGAGGTTGCCAAACTGGGTGCAACCAGCGGCATTGACCGCTTCGCACAGAGCCAGTCGTGGACACGTTTAAGCACCGGCGAAACGGTGTTTGACAACGTTCGTGCGTGGGTCCGCTGCGATGTTATTCAACGGATTCAGGCCGGAACTTCCACGGTGATTGTTGCCCGCGCTCTGCAGGCGCACATTGAACGTGATGCTCAGCCGGGCGAACTTGGTGACGCGTTGGTTTACCACAACCGTTCGTGGCATCACCTCAACGAAAATTCACGCCTAAACGGTTAAAACTCTTCGGCCGCCGTCTCATAGACGGCGGCCGAACAGCTTTAGCTGGTCCAATGGCTCTTTGCGTTAGTGCTTGGTCGACTTTCGACGTCCGAGAGCAACAAAGACCGCACCGGCAAGGGCCACCAGCAGCCCCGCTACTCCAGCGGTGACTCCGTCAAAGCCAGTGTTCGCCAGTACTGGTGTTGCGGAGTCGGCGCTCTTCTTTGTGTCTGGCTTCTTAGCCGAAGGCGCCGCACTGACATCACCGGCAGGCTCGATTTCTGCGCTAGCCGACGCAGATTCACTCTCCGATGGAACCATCTCCTGATCAGTTTGTGGTTCGTCGATATCATCGTCTTCTTGCTCCGGCTGGATCCCGAAGAACAATTCAAGGTAGTACGCTCGCAGTTCGGGATCATGGGCAAATACTTCTTCGAGGAACGCCTGGAACCCAGCGGCGTCTTCATCGCTTTCGATGCTTTCGGCGATGAATGGCAGCATCAGGTCTAGTAGTTCGAGGCCTTGATCGGTGCTGAAATAGGCTTCCCACTGCGCTTCGTCCCAGTCGAAGCTTTCCTCGGGAAGAAGTTCGGTAATGGACTCCCAGAAAGCCAGTCCTTCATCCGAAAGCTCGAATTCTTCGTCCCAGCTGTCATCTTCAGCAAGCAATTCATCAAGAAGCCTGTTCATCTCCTGCCCGGCTTCGGTCTGATCGAAAGCCTCCCACTGGGCTTCATCCCAGTCCTCGCTGCCCTCAGGCATCAGCGCATCGATTTGGGCCCAGCGAGGGTCTTCGTCCTGGTCTGCAACGTCCGTTGATGGTTCGGTGGCCTTGGCCGACTCGCTAACTTCAGCAGTGAGCTCAGATGCAGCGTCAGGTTCTGCCGAAGCAGCTGATTCCGTCACCGCGGGTTCTGATTCTTCGTCCACATCGGAAACAGCAATTGGAGCAGCCGAGGACTCGGTTGCCGGGTCGATGGCAGGTTCCGACGTTTCTGCCTCAATCGACTCGTCGACATCGAGCATCGTCTCTGGCTCAGTTGGAAGGATGCTTTCCTCGGATTCAACGAAGTCCGCTACAGGAGACTGAGACGCAACTGGTTCCGCCTGTGCGTCCACTGACGTTGACGATTCCGTTGGGGTTGAGATGACCTCATCCGAAATCACTTCTGCATTTGCTGCCGGGCCGCTGAGCACCAATCCCGTGATCAGCGCCGTCGACATTGCCGCCACGCTTAATTTAGTTTTCAATTATCCTGCTTCAAAGAGTGCGAATCGGCGCAAGAACCTCACAACGGAATAAACTAGCAATTATTGCTAAAGCCGCTCATTCCCGTGCCCACGAATTGATGATTGAGCTAAATCTAGCTCATTACCCGAAGAATCACAAAGAAATTTTTTCACATAAAACGCGTTTCCTGCGAGCCTAGTCAGGTAAGGAATGTTCGAGATTACGCCCACCTCCTTCTAGTGACTAGCGACCCACTAGCAAGGTCTCGATCGCCGACTGAAATCTGCACTGGTACAACAACGAAAGGTTGCATTCGACGTTGAGGTATTGCACTCCGGTGGATTTTGAAGATCTCTATCATGATGTAATGAGCGACCCTTTACCCGATGAAGTCGCCAGTAAACTGTCGGCATGATTTCCGGAACTGTTTAAATAGTGCAAAAGTAAGCCACTTCCAATGTGTTCGAGTGGTCCCTACCTGAAAAAATTTGCCGCGTTTAGTCATTGCCACATTCGCACACAACGCAAATAGCCAGCACAATAGTTGCCATGGACTATGATGACCCGCTGATCCTCAGAGACGTCGCCGCATGGCGGGCCTGGCTTGATGAAAACGAAGAAACCAGCGACGGGGTATGGCTGCTCGTAGCGAAAAAGGGCACCACCGATCCGACCTCGCTAATGGTTGCCGACGCACTGCAAGAGGCATTGTGCAGCGGTTGGATCGATGGCCAGCGGCGCAGCAACGACGAGAAGACGTTCCTGCAGCGATACACTCCGCGACGCAAAGCCTCGGTCTGGTCCGAGAAAAATACACAGTTCGTCCAGGAACTAATTACCCAGGGCAGGATGCGCCCTCGTGGGCAAGCGGAAATCGATAAGGCCAAAGCGGATGGCCGATGGGACCGCGCCTACCAAGGGCAGGCCACAGCCCAAGTGCCCGAAGACCTACAACGCGCTCTAGATGCACATCCTACTGCCAAAGCCGCTTTCGAAGCGCTGAAGTCCCAGCCGCGCTATCACATTCTGCACCAGCTGATGATTGCCAAGACCGAGAAGACCCGGTCGGCAAGACTGGAAAAATTCGTTTGGCAGTTGTCCGAAGCATCAGAATAAAGTGAACAAGCAAGATTCTCCCTAGATCTTTTCTGCAACCAAAAGCGCGAGGGCTAGGCAAGAAGAAACTGACCTAAGATACTCATCTCAACCATTTCGCATATATGGATCAAGATCTAGCTCAAAGGGAATCGACGATCTGCTGGGCTAGTCAGAAAACAGCTGCCGATCCCGTTGGCCCCAATATCGTACGCCAGCAGCGTCAAATCAGCGATTCGCTAGCCTGCCACATACCCCTGTTGTACTCTCGGAGGCGGTGGAGCGTGGAGAACAACTACTAATCGATTGCAGGAATTTCTTCTTCGCTGCTGTTTTGCAGTACGGCGGCCGCCTCCCGCTTCCTATTCAGCGCCTCGGTGATCATGCCACCGCTGACCTGTACCGCGCCGGCGATCGCCAACAGCGCTCCGACCATCGGGTCGAAGAATAGAGCGACGAGGCCAAGGACGAACACCGTCCAGCCAAGCCCCATCAGTATGGTTGTTCCGACAATCCCTTTGTTAGCCATGGGTTCAGTCTACTAGTTATTTGATCTGCAATCTGGAATAACTGATGCGGAGTAATGAGTCGGTCACCAGATTCTCCATCCCTGTCAGCCAACGGACACAATAGTCATAGCACCCGAAAGGACATTCTTCTTATGGCATTACGTGTATTGCTCCCCTGGCAGGATCTCGTCGACCGGCTGCAGCTTCCGGGAATCGAACCGATCCTCTGGCACATCGACGATGACCCGAATGATGCCCCACCGGCCGACGTGCTGGTTACCGAACGTCCGAGCAAGCCTGAGCTGCGTTCAAGGGTCTCCCGCATCAAGGGGCTGAAGCATGTCCACCTGCTCTCCATCGGCTACGAGTGGGTTCTGGAGCATCTTCCCGGACAAATCTCATTGACCAATTCCAAGGGCGCCGTGGAAGATGCCACTGCCGAACACTGCCTCTCCCTGATTCTGGCATCACTGCGCCAACTGCCGCAGGTCGGAAAGCAGCAGCGCGAGCGGCAGTGGGCTAGGACGTGGACCGGCTCGCTGCACGGGTCAAAGGTAGTGCTTCTCGGGGCCGGCGGAGTAGGCAGCGAAATCCGTTCGCGGCTTCTGCCCTTCAAGCCTGCCGAGCTAACTTCTTTTGCCCGCACCGAACGAGTCCATGAGCAGGGCGACCCCATTTATTCCCTCGACAGACTCTGGGCTTTTGTCCCCACTGCCGATGTGGTGATAGTTGCCCTGCCACATACCCCGGAAACCGAGCAGCTTATCGACGCCCAATTCCTCTCAGCAATGAAGGACGGCTCACTGCTGGTCAATGTGGGACGCGGTTCCATCGTTGACACCGACGCACTGTTGTCGGAGCTGCAAGCCGGCAGGCTACACGCCGCCTTGGATGTCACCGACCCCGAGCCGTTGCCGGCAAACCACGCACTATGGAGCGCGCCGAATTGCATCATCACCCCGCACATGGCCGGAGACACTGGACAGTTCATCTCCCTGGTCTCTGAACTGGCAGTGGAGCAGGTCATCGCCCTTGCGCACGGTGAAGAACTCGCAAACCGAATCATCAATTGACTCGGCGTTGAGCAGCCGATCCCCTAGGCTGGTTCCTACGATGGATACCAGAGTTAAAACGCATCAGACCGGCGGACGAGTCCGCGACATCGCCGAGCAGGATCATGCTGGTGAGGATGAGTTCCGCGTTGATGTAGAACGCATCCGCTTCTCTCCGTATTTTTCACGTCTCTCATCGGTGACGCAGGTGATTCCGCAGGGTGGTTCGGGAACCCTGGTGCATAACCGTTTGACGCATTCGCTCAAAGTCTCAGCAGTGGCTCGCTCCATCGCGATCAACCTCAGATCAACAGATGAATCAACTAGGAGACTAATCTCCGATTTGGGCGGTTGTGACCCTGTAGTTGTACAGGCGGCGGCCGCAGCACACGACCTAGGCCACCCGCCTTTTGGTCATCTTGGCGAGCAAGAACTCGATCGGGTCGCCCGTAATATGTTGGGCCTGCCGGACGGTTTTGAGGGCAATGCTCAGAGCTTTCGCATCCTTACCGCTTTAGACAGTTGCGGAGCCACTCCACGCGGAATGAACCTCACGCGAGCAGTTCGGGCAGCGGTTTTGAAGTACCCATGGACGCGCAATGAATGGCGAAGCAAGGGACCAATTTCCCCAGAGCTACTGCCCCGCGGCATCGGCACAGACCCCTCTGCTGGGGCGATGAAATACTCTGCCTACGATATCGAAGCCACAGAGATGGCCGATGTACTTTCGGTATTTCCTGGAATAGCCCAATATCAGCAGACCTTGGAATGCTCGGTAATGGATATTGCTGACGACATCGCTTACGCGGTCCATGACCTTGATGATTTCTACCGCGCCGGAATCTTGCAGTACACGAGCGTCTCGGCCGAATTACGTGCGTGGCTTGATCATTCAGCTCAACTTAAAACACTGAAGACGGCAGAGTTGGATCAGCGCCAGCCAGGGCATGCATTGGAACTAACTTGGCGTCGCCTTGTGGCGAAGGACCCATGGATCGCCAATCCTGATGCATTCCGTGATTCCGTGCGACGAGTGGACCATGACTTGGTTGATGGACTTCTAGCCGTTCCTTACGACGGAGGGCTGCAGGCCGATCGTGCAGTGACCGCATTTACGCGCCGCTGGATCGACAGGCTCCAGGCATCGGTGACGGTTGATCGGACACCTATTGTTCGTAGCGGCCATATTCGCCTGAGCGAGGAGGCCTGGCATGACGTTGTTGTCCTCAAGTTTGTACATTCACGTTTCGTCCTAGACCGTTCCGACTTGGCCGTGTATCAGCGCGGTCAGACTAGGATCATCCGCTCGTTGGCAGAAGGATTTAATACCTGGCTCAATGATCCAGATGACGCGGGCCGCGCACCGCGACGGCTTTTAGATTCGGTAGAAGCAACCACCGAGGAATACCGTCATCTTCGAGAGACCAACCCTGAACTGTTCTCTCAGGCTGGGCCGAACGAAATTCAACGGTTGGGTCAGGCACGAGCCATCGTCGATTACATTGCTTCATTCACCGATACACAAGCAGTCTCGTTGAACTCACTACTCACGGGAACCTCTGACAGTCTTTGGGAAGCAGGCCGAGGGCTGTAACCGCTGTTGGCGGTTCGGCCCAATCCCGAGCTACACGGCTAGTGCTAGTTCAGAGAGTTCCTCAGCAACAATCTTCTGCATCAAGGAATAGGTCTGCTCGGGATTAATTCCTGCGTTGAAGTGTCGTGCCATGAGTACAGCCATCCGGTCAGCGGCTTCATTAAAGCAATTGCCGTTGTGCCCACGCACCCAAATAGCACGAGTGCCTCCCCTGCGACGCGCCATCGCTACATCAATCGCGATGTCATGAGCGCCCCGTTGGCCCTGAAGTCCACTGACGGCATCATTTACGGATTTAACCAACGCCTTGCAGTCGCTGAATATGATGAGGTCCGAATCTACGGGCGTGTGGCGAAGCGCCAATAATGCCCCCGTGGTTTCTGCCATCAACGGACTACGTGAAAAACGCTTAGGCGTAACTTGCGAAGCCCAATGTCCTTGCATGGTGACCATGGCTCCGGCACCTCGATCTTGTCCATGATGAGGAAGCGAACCGTCGGTATAAGCAATGACCGAAGACCGTGATTGATAGGCCTGCCGGGTAGCAGCCAGGGCCTGCGTGTTCACGTGATTTGCAAGTTCCATATTGAGGCCGAATAACCATGCAGGATTCAGGCAAAAAACTGGGTTCGACGCTAGCTCTTGATGACCGAGTCCGTCACGATTCGAGATGAGAATGTCTATCGCACCGGAACAAGCAATACGGCTACTGCCAGTAAACTCCGCGATGACATCGAGAATCGCCACATCTAACTCGCCGCTGCCACAAGTTCCGGTCAGGGTGATGACCGGACGATGGATGGAATCACACAGCGTGACGGCGAAATCGAAGTGCAGACCCCTCTGACTGCGTTGAGCCAGATGTCCATGCGACATTATCGACGAAGAAAATGGCACATAGCCATGTTTTTGCCCTGTTGCGTCACGCGTAAATGCGGAGCGCTCTACAACGGCAAGAATTCTGGTGGGTTGTGTTTGGCGCGCCTCGGTAGCAAATCTCCGCACCCCATCAGCATCTAAAACTATGGATATCCGAGATCCTGGGAAATGAGTAGTCATCATTCCTCCTAGCGCCTAAATGACTTGAAAATGATCCTACTGCCATTCACCGACACTTTGGTTTCTGACGCGTTAAATATCCTGTTTCTTTGGCGATAAAAGCAATTAGTGAATCCAACAATTCCAGCACCGACCCTCGTTGTACCGACTTTCACCACGTGAGGTCCCACTGTAATGCGTCGGAAGAATCGGACTGTATTCTTATCGCCTCTAGTCAGGTGCGCCTCTAATTGCGCAAAAAATATTGACCGTTACCCCTGCACGAGTAACGGTCAATACTGTCTGCCCAACAGCAGCGGTCTAAAGTTCTAGAGGCCCAGGCTATGGATCAACTCGGCCAGGGACACAAGGAGATTGCTCAACATCAAAAATACCTCAATCGATTTCGTTGCGTAGTTTCTTTCAGCCAGTCACAGATTCTCTTCCTGACAATTACGACACTATTATCATTGGATTCAAAGCAAAAGTGATTTATACAAAATGAGAAAGTTTTTACACTCAGGAAATGAGCGTTTTACATGCGCACTGTTGATTCGCTTTCCTTCGTTTGATAAGCGCCATCACCTTGCCAGGCGCCACGAAGTCGACTCGCAAGAAGTCTGACTTAGGACAGTTCACCAAAGTGTTGGCGCCGAATGCCCTTGAACAGGCCTATCGAACTGCCACTAGCTACTGTTGGTATAGGGCCCGATCCGACTTGAGCAAGGCGAGACAATGAGATTCTTCAAGAGCCAATTTCACAGCGACTATTCCGACCCAGCTGATAGCTTGGGCCTGCACGTGTTGAACGAGCGATCTGAAGAGCTCTATACCTACAACAGCTACCGCGATGTGTGGCTCATGGATCGAGTGAGTGCCGGGCACTATTTCTTCCCTGAGCTCTATGCGGAAGTAGGTCACCTGGTTTTTGAAGAGGTCACGGCAGAAGACGTCCCCGCCCTACTTGGTGAACTGGAGTCCGTTGCTTCTGAACCGCCTGCGCATCATCAGCACGTTCAAGGCGCCGAGCCCTCCGAGCGTGAACAAATCGATGGGTTGACGTCTGCGCAGCTGGGTATAGCGCAGCGCCCAAAAGAGTAGGAAGCCCCGACGAGGAAGAGTCGCGCCGCGAAATAACGTGAACACTAGAAACTTTTTGATGTATTACTTAAAGTTTGAGGCGCCACCCGCAGGGGACGCCTCAAACTAGCTAACTTTGGTGACTACTTGGTCAGCAGCTCCAGAGCCTTGTTCAGCGTTGCGCTTGGGCGCATAACTGCTGCGGTCTTAGCTTCGTCCGGACGGTAGTAGCCGCCCAGGTCAACAGCCTTGCCCTGAACCTCGGCGAGCTCGGAAACAATAGCTTCCTCGTTCTCGTCCAGTGCCTTGGCTACTGCGGAGAAGGCTTCAGCAAGCTGAGCGTCCTTGTCCTGCTTGGCCAATTCTTCTGCCCAGAACTTGGCCAAGTAGAAGTGGCTGCCGCGGTTATCCAACTCGCCAACCTTGCGCTTAGGCGACTTGTCTTCCAGCAGGAAGGTGCCGGTTGCGGCATCCAGGGTGTCTGCCAGAACCTGAGCGCGGGCGTTGTCGTTGTTGACTGCCAGGTGCTCGAAGGAAGCTGCCAGTGCCAGGAATTCGCCCAGCGAATCCCAACGCAGGTGGTTTTCATTCACCAGCTGCTGCACGTGCTTTGGAGCCGATCCACCAGCGCCGGTCTCGAACAGTCCGCCGCCAGCCAGCAGCGGAACGATCGAGAGCATCTTGGCCGAGGTGCCCAGTTCCAGGATCGGGAACAGGTCGGTCAGGTAGTCGCGCAGCACGTTGCCGGTCACCGAGATGGTGTCCTCGCCCTTGCGGATGCGGTCGATGGTGTACTGGGTAGCCTCAACCGGGGACAGGATTTCGATGGTCAGGCCATCGGTGTCCAGTTCCTTCAGGTACTCGTTGACCTTGGTGATCAGCACGGCATCGTGTGCGCGCTTCTCATCAAGCCAGAACACTGCAGGAGTCTGGGATGCACGAGCACGGTTCACGGCCAGCTTTACCCAGTCACGAATTGCAACGTCCTTGGCCTGGCACGCACGCCAGATGTCACCGGCGAAGACCTGGTGCTCGATGAGCACTGCGTCGTTCTCGTCAACGATCTGTACATGACCATTGCCAGCGATTTCGAAAGTCTTGTCGTGGGAACCGTATTCTTCGGCCTTCTGAGCCATCAGACCAACGTTTGGCACGGTTCCCATGGTGGTTGGATCGTAAGCACCGTTGGCACGGCAGTCATCAATAACAACCTGGTAGATACCTGCGTAGGAGGAATCTGGCAGAACAGCCAGGGTGTCTGCGGTGTTGCCCTTGGCATCCCACATCTTGCCGCCCAGGCGGATCATGGCTGGCATGGAAGCGTCAACAATAACGTCCGATGGGACGTGCAGGTTGGTGATGCCCTTGTCGGAATCGACCATGGCAACTGCTGGACCTTCTTCAAGGCCCTTAGCGATCAGCTTCTCAACGCCTGCGCGAACCTCGTCAGAGAGTTCATCCAAGCCGCCGAGGATAGCGGCCAGGCCGTTGTTTGGGTTCAAGCCGGCTGCTGCCAGCTCATCACCGTAGGTGTCGAACAGCTCTGAGAAGTATGCCTTGACGACGTGACCGAAGATGATTGGGTCAGAAACCTTCATCATGGTGGCCTTCAGGTGTGCCGAGAAGAGCACACCCTCTTCCTTGGCGCGAGCAACCGAAGCCTTGAGGAACTCCGAGAGTGCAGCAACGTGCATGACGGTGCCGTCGATGACTTCGTCCTTGAGGACGTCGAAAGGCTTCTTCAGAACCTTAACTTCGCCGTCTTCGCCAACGAAGCGGATGGAGATCTTCTTGTCTGCATCGATAACAACCGACTTCTCATTCGAAGCAAAGTCGTCAGCACCCATGGTGGCGACGTTGGTCTTCGAGTCAGCGGTCCATGCACCCATGGAGTGTGGGTACTTGCGTGCGTAGTTCTTTACGCTCAGTGGTGCACGGCGGTCAGAGTTACCTTCACGCAGCACTGGGTTCACTGCAGAACCCTTGATCTTGTCGTAACGTGCGCGGACGTCGGTCTCTTCATCGGAGGAAGGATTGTCCGGGTAGTCAGGCAATGCGTAACCGGCGGCCTGCAACTCAGCGATAACAGCCTTGAGCTGAGGAATGGATGCCGAGATGTTTGGCAGCTTGATGATATTAGCTTCTGGGGACTTGGCGAGATCGCCAAGTTCGGCCAGTGCGTCGGAAATGCGCTGTTCTTCGGTGACATAGTCAGGGAAGGTTGCGATAACGCGGCCTGCCAGCGAGATATCGCGGGTCTCCAGTTCCACGCCTGCGGTCGAAGCAAAAGCTTCAACGATTGGCAGGAACGAGTGGGTCGCCAACATTGGCGCTTCGTCGGTATGGGTGTAAATAATCTTTGCCATAGGTTTGGCGTCTCCCTGAACCTCGTGCGGAAGCGGGGTTAACCGCCCTGAACTCAACGTTCCAAATCTACCCGATTTTGCTCTGCACCACACTTCCACGGGGTGCGAATGATCTTTGGGAATCTCATTTTTGCCCCGAAATACCGGGATGAATAGCGTGGGAGCACTTTGTCACATTTAAGTTAATCTCCCATAACTCAATGCTGCTTCCGGCGCTACTCAGGAAAGCGCTAGGCCAGTGGAGGAAATTTGCACCATCTCTTTGACCGCCTGCTCAAAGAATTCGGAAGGCACAGCGCCAGTTCCAGATCTTTCAGCTTGGGTGAAACACTGCCAGGCGACGCGCCAGCTGGACGCGACCATCTCGGCAATCAATAACGCCTGCATTTGTGTAACCAAACCCCGGTCGACCAGCGACCGACTCAGCTCAACAACTAGCTCCTGTTCCCTACTGGTCGCGATTAACAGCAGCTTAGGGACAGAGACCATCAGGCGCGTCACGCGACGGAATTCATGCTGTTCAATTTCTGCAGAAAAATGATCCCTGCACACTTGCAACAGAGCCTGGAATATCGATGCCGGAGTAGCGCCCGCGGCAAGTTCAAGGCCCGTCAACGCGGTAACCAGCTCGCCCTGTCCAGGGACGATGGCTGATTCTTTGGAATCAAAATAGCGAAAGAACGTGCGATCCGAGATGCCCACTTGCTGCGCAATTCGTGAAACGGTCGTGGCTTCCAAACCGAACTCTTCAACAAGGTCCAATGCAGCTGCTTGAATCTTGCGCGAGGTCTCAGCCTTGCGTTCATCTCGAATCCCCATACATTCCTCCATACCTGTTAACTTCTAGCGATCGTCTCATAAGCCGGAAGAAAAGTAGTTTCCTGTCACACTCTGACACTTTTCCTTACGAAATTGTGTCACTCTATGACACTATTTGACAGTTGAAGATTCCCAGAAAGAGAAAAAGTGACGTCAGAACCTACAAAAACTGAGCCCCAAGCTTCACCCCCACAGTCCGCTCGAGCAGCGTTGAGCACCAAGGCGCTCACCGGCATTATTGCCGCGCTCGCGTTGGCAGCTTTCATGATGATTCTGAATGAAACAGTGTTGACGGTGGCACTGCCAGGAATCATGGCTGATATGAATATCACCGCAGCGACCGGCCAGTGGCTCACCACCGGCTTCCTGCTCACCATGTCAGTGGTTATCCCAACGACCGGCTTTTTGCTACAGCGGTTCAACCACCGTTCGCTGTTCATGTTTGCCATCATCAGCTTCTTGGTGGGTACAGTCATCGCGGTCATTGCCCCGAGTTTTGCCTTCTTGCTCTTAGCCCGCATCATCCAGGCGCTGGGCACGGCCATCATCTTGCCGTTGCTCATGACCACTACCCTCACGTTGGTACCGGTCCACCTGCGCGGCACCATCATGGGTTTAAACTCCATCGTCATTGGCGTGGGTCCTGCGATCGGCCCCACCGTTTCAGGCGCCGTAGTGCACGCCCTGGGATGGCACTACATCTTTGCGATGATGCTCCCCATCGCTGCGGTAGTGCTGATCTTGGGAATCATTTTCTTCAAGGTTCCATCTACTGCGCGCAGCATTCGAGTGGACGGCTTGTCAGTTGTCCTCTCCGCACTGGCTTTTGGTTTCTTGGTGTACGGCATTTCTAGCATCGAGCACGCCTCGACCAACCCGGCACTAACGATTCTCAGCTTTGTCGTTGGCTTGGTTTCGCTAGCGATTTTCATCAAGCGACAGCTAAAGCTGACCGGACGGGGCCGAGAACTACTGAACCTCTCCGCCTTCAGCTCCCGAGGGTTCACCTTTGCGATCATCATGATCATGATCGCCTTTGGCACCCTGCTCGGCTCGTTGATGATCGTTCCGTTGATGCTGGAATCAGGCAAGGGGATCGATTCTTTGAAGATCGGCATGATGCTGCTTCCTGGCGGTGTTGCGCAGGCGATTGCCTCTCCCATTTTCGGCCGCATCTATGACAAGCACGGTCCACGTCCAGTCCTGATCCCAGGTGCCATCATGCTCGCCGCCGGCCAGTGGCTTTACACGCTGATCAACGCGGAAACGCAATTGTGGATGTTCATGATCACCCATATCGTCTTCTCCATCGGTCTGGCACTGCTGATGACCGGGTTGATGTCCTCGGCCATGGCGACCCTGGATCCGCGGCTCTTCGGCCACGGTTCTGCCATTTTCAACACTGGACAGCAATTAGGCGGAGCCATCGGCACCACCATTTTCGTCACGGTGATGTCTGTGATCTCGAAGGCGAAAATTAACGCCGGTACTGACGCTGCGCAGGCCCTGTTCTCGGGCGCTCATATCGCGTTCATCATCGGTGCAGTGCTGGCAACGATAGGGATCGTCTTCGCTGTGTGCATCAAGGGCTCTGCTCCAGCACAGCGTCGATAGGAATCGGTGGGGCTTGAGCATTTCGTGGTGCGAAGTGCGGGCCACGTTGCTCGGGCGGTGGAACCTCTGGTGGTAGCTTGAAGGCACATCGGGGAATACCACTGACCTTGGTCTTCCTCGCATTCCGGATTCTCCGGGTCAGCAGAGAGGACGCAGCATGGCAACGACGCCAGAAGCCGACATGAGTGATCTAGCGATCGCTTCACGAACGGTGCTCAAGCCCATCGCAGACATTGCCGCGAATGCAGGAATTGAACACGAGGCAGTGGAACCCTACGGACGCTACAAGGCCAAGGTCGACCCCTCGTTACTCACGGGAAATAGGACACGCCGCGGACAGGTAGTCCTGGTCAGCGGAATGTCTCCGACTCCCGCCGGTGAGGGAAAACTACCATGGTGGTCGGCCTGGCCGATGCCTTGGCAGCAACCGGGGCAAAAACCATGATCGCCCTGCGCGAGCCTTCGGTGGGCCCGAGCTTCGGCATGAAGGGCGGGGCCACCGGCGGAGGCCAGTCGCAGGTGCTGCCGATGGATGAAATCAATCTGCATTTCACCGGGGACTTCCACGCCATCACCAGCGCCAACAACCTGCTGATGGCGCTGGTCGATAACCACCTGCACCACGGAAACCAATTGGGCCTCGACCCGCAACGCATCACCTTCAAGCGCGTCCTGGATATGAATGATCGCGCCTTGCGCACCGTGCTGATCGGACTGGGCGGGCCAACAGATGGCGTCCCGCGCGAGACCGGATTCGAGATTACCGCAGCCTCTGAAGTCATGGCAGTCTTCTGCCTAGCCACCGGTCTTGAAGATTTGCGCGCACGACTTGGCCGCATGACCGTCGGCTATACATATGAGATGAAACCGGTGACCGTCGATGACTTAGGCGCAGCTGGAGCCTTGACGTTGCTGCTCAAGGACGCGATCAAACCGAATCTTGTACAGAGCATCGCCGGCACCCCAGCGTTCATTCATGGTGGGCCCTTCGCCAACATTGCCCACGGGTGCAATTCGGCTATCGCCACCAACACGGCTCGATCTCTGGCGGACATTGTGGTGACCGAGGCAGGCTTCGGCACCGATCTTGGGGCCGAGAAGTTCATGGACATCAAGGCTCGATATGCCGATTGCGCCCCGAGCGCCGTGGTGATCACCGCGACCATTCGTGCCTTAAAAATGCATGGTGGAGTTGCCAAAGAAGAGCTCGGTGCCGAGAACATCGACGCCGTGCGCGCCGGATTGCCCAACCTCGCTCGCCATGTCTCCATCATCCAGAAGTTCGGCATCCCACCGGTCATTGGCATCAACCAATTCAGCAAGGACACCCAGGCTGAGCTCAAGGTCGTCACCGACTGGGCGGCCGAGAATGCAATTGCCTGTGCGGTGGCCGATGTCTGGGGTCAGGGTGGCGCAGGGGCCGGCGCACTGGCCGAGGCAGTAGTGCGGGCCATCCAGTCCCCCGCAGATTTCAAGCACCTGTACGACCTCGATCAAAGTGTAGAAGAGAAAATTCTGACCTTGACGCAAGAAATCTACGGTGGCGAAGGCGTCGAGTATTCGGTTAAGGCGCAGCGAATGCTGGAGCAGATCCATGCCAACGGCTGGGATCGATTGCCGGTCTGCATAGCGAAAACGCAGTATTCCTTCTCCGATGATCCTCAACTGCTCGGTGCCCCACAAGGATTCAGGCTGCAGATCCGCGAATTGATTCCCAAAACCGGCGCGGGCTTCATTGTTGCCATTACCGGAGCATTAACTACGATGCCGGGGCTACCCAAGGTGCCGGCTGCCCTGCGCATGGGTGTTGACGGTCAGGGGAAGGCAGTAGGCCTGTCTTAAACATCCCCGGTCGAGCGTTGAATCTTTCGAAACCTTTCTCAGATTGTTGAACAATTATCGAAAGTAAGGCATTCTTTTACCAAGACATGTTCACGAGACGGGGATCACAATGCCATTCATAGACCTGAATTCCGACGTAGGCGAATCATTCGGCAACTGGAAAATGGGCGATGACGCCGCCATCTTCACCTCCGTCTCCTCGGCAAATATCGCTTGCGGTTTCCATGCCGGGGACCCAAGCACCATCGCACAAACCTGCCGCGATGCCGTCAGTGCTAACGTCACCATCGGCGCGCACGTAGGCTACCGGGATCTGGCCGGCTTCGGCCGTCGTTTCCTGGACTGCTCGGCGACCGAGCTAGCTGACGACGTCCTGTACCAACTCGGTGCCTTGCAGGCTCTAGCTCGCAGCGCCGGCGCAGAAATCAAGTACGTCAAGCCCCACGGCGCCCTCTACAACACGATCGTGCACCACGAGGTACATGCCCAAGCGGTCATCGATGCCATCAAGGCTTTCGGCACGGACCTTCCGGTGTTGCTCCTGCCTGGATCCGTTGCCCTGCGCAAGGCTGAGGCCGCCGGGCTACTCGGCGTTGCCGAAGCTTTTGCCGACCGCAATTACAACCCAGATGGCACCTTGGTCTCCCGCCGCGAAGCCAACGCGGTACTGCATGACCCCGAAGCGGTCACCCAAAATATGATCCGTCTGGCCACCGAAGGAACCATCGTTGCTGTCGATGGCAGCACAATCACCATGCCAGCCGAAAGCATCTGCCTTCACGGAGACACCGCAGGAGCAGTGGCCATGGCTCGTGCTGTCCGCGCCGGATTAGAAAACGCCGGAGTACAGATCCGGAGCTTCGCGTGAGCATCCGCGCTATCCACCGGGCTGGATCCAATGATCTGCTCGTCGACCTAGACTCACTCGATGCCGTCCTTGCGCTCAATGCCGCTTTGGAATCTGCTCCCCTATCCGGACAGCGCGATCTCTTGGCCGCTGCCCAGACAGTACTACTGAAGTTCGATTCGCCGCAGAGCGCCGAACGAGCCCTGGCAACATTGCCAGAACTTGAAGTCGCTTCTGCAGTTCAGAACGCGGGCAAGCTGGTAGAAGTACCAGTTCATTATGATGGTGAGGATCTGACGGCAGTCGCCGAGCTGACCGGACTGAGCACCGAAGCAGTCATCAATGCCCATACAAGCCAGAAATGGCGGGCAGTATTTGGCGGATTCGCTCCCGGCTTCGCCTATCTGCTCGGCGAAAACCACGTCTTGAATGTCCCACGCCGAAACTCCCCGCGCACCAAAGTGCCCGCCGGAGCCGTGGCCCTGGCCGGCGAATACTCGGCTGTTTATCCGCGTCAATCCCCCGGTGGCTGGCAGTTGATCGGGCATACCGATCTGCAAATGTGGGATCTGCAGCGCGAAAACCCTGCGTTGATCCGACCACAAGATACTGTGCAGTTCATCCCGGCTACCCATAAAATTTCGGTGAGCCACGCGCCCGCCGCACGAGACGAAGCGCCAGCGCAGGCACCTGGCGGTGGCCTAAAAATCATCGATGCAGGGCTGCAGTCCCTGCTCCAGGATGCCGGACGCATCGGTTACGGAAACCTCGGAGTCGGCGTTGCCGGAGCGGCAGACCCCGCCGCATTCCACCAAGCCAATCGACTTGTCGGCAACCCGGCAGGCCAGGCGGTCATTGAAAATCTGGGCAGCCGCATCACCCTCGAAGCCAGCGGCGATCAAGTTTTGGCACATACCGGGGCGCAAGCGCAGCTGTGGATTACCCCGGCTGAGGATGACCAGCTACGCACCCCACGGCAGGTCGCCAGCAACGCTCCCTTTGCACTACTGAACGGCGAGCGCCTGAGCGTGGAGCCCGACGGCCTGGGGTTGCGCAGCTACCTCGCGGTGCGTGGAACCATTGCGCTCACACCAGTTCTGGGTTCCCTGTCCACCGACACACTCTCTGGGGTTGGCCCCGATCCGCTGGTTTCCGGATCCGTCATTCCGGTCAGGCAGCCAGCCATCGGACGCATAGTCGGCAATCCGCAGCCGAGCACGCTACCGGTTCCCGATGAGCAGGGGGTGTACCAGCTCAGAGTGATCGCCGGACCTCGCACCGAGTGGTTTGGCCCATCCGGGGTGCGACAGCTGACCGAACAACTCTGGAATGTCACCAGCGAGTCGAACCGCGTAGGCATCCGCTTGTCGACCGACCAGCAGCCCTTACAGCGTGTGCTCTCCGGGGAGCTCGCCAGTGAAGGCGTCGCCAGAGGATCCTTGCAGGTTCCACCGTCGGGCCTTCCTGTGCTCTTCCTGGCTGATCATCCGGTCACCGGTGGCTACCCGGTGATCGCCACGGTGATCGCCGAAGACCTCAGCGCTGCAGCGCAGCTTCCCCGGGAAGCAATATTCGATTTGTCCTCCAGTCCCCCGCCGCTTTGACGGCCAAGTAACTTCTTAGGATTGTCATGAAAAAGGTACTGATCGCCAACCGCGGCGAAATCGCAGTTCGCATTGCCCGGGCGGCCACTGATACAAATATTAGTTCCGTAGCTATTTACTCGGACCCAGACGCCGACGCCTTGCACGTACGGCGTGCCGACGAGGCTTACCCGCTGCATGGATCCACCGGCGCTGACACCTACTTGAATATCGAGAAGATCATTGAGATCGCCCAGCGCTGCGGGGCCGACGCGGTACACCCTGGCTATGGTTTCCTTTCGGAGAACGCCAACTTTGCCCAGGCGGTGATTGACGCTGGGATGAAATGGATCGGCCCCTCGCCGCAGGCCATTGAGGAACTGGGCAATAAGGTCACTGCTCGTCAGATTGCCGTTCGTGCCGGGGCACCATTGGCACCAGGCACCGATGGTCCTGCCGAAAATGCTGCAGAGGTTCGTGCCTTTGCCGAGGAATATGGTGTGCCCGTAGCTATCAAGGCTGCCTTTGGCGGTGGCGGCCGCGGCATCAAAATCGCGTATTCGCTCGATGAGATCTCCGAGGCCTTCGAGTCTGCCACGCGTGAGGCCACCGTGGCCTTTGGCCGCGGTGAATGCTTCGTGGAGCGTTTCCTCTCCAAGCCACGACATGTTGAGGCACAGGTTCTAGCTGATACCCACGGCAATGTTGTCGTCGTTGGTACCCGTGATTGCTCACTGCAGCGCCGTCACCAGAAGCTGGTGGAGGAAGCACCGGCGCCGTTCCTCAGCGATGAGCAGCGAACCCGCATCCACGAATCGGCGAAGGCGATCTGCAAGGAAGCTGGCTACGTTGGCGCCGGCACCGTTGAGTATCTGGTTGCCCAAGACGGCCTGATCTCCTTCTTGGAGGTCAATACCCGTTTGCAGGTGGAACACCCGATCACCGAAGAAACCGCTGGCGTGGATTTGGTGGCAGAGCAGTTCCGCATCGCTGATGGCCTGCCGCTATCACTGAGCGAAGACCCAACTCCCCAGGGCCATGCCTTTGAATTCCGCATCAACGCCGAGGACCCTGCCCGCGGATTCCTTCCAGCTCCGGGCACCGTAGAACGCTTCGAGGCACCCACGGGCGCCGGGGTGCGTATCGATTCTGGTGTTCGCAGCGGTTCAATCATTCCACCGTTCTACGACTCAATGATTGCCAAGCTCATTGTGCACGGAGCCGACCGCAATCAGGCGTTGCGTCGAGCCCGCCTGGCTCTGGAGGAGATCACCATTGCCGGTGTTCCGACGGTCCTACCGTTCCACCGTGCGGTCATCGACCACGAAGACTTTAATGGGGAAAAGCTGAAGGTCTACACGACCTGGATTGAGGACGAATTCCTCAATGAAGTCGGGGCCAGCGATGAGATGGATCTTGACCAGCAAGATACCAGCCGGGAAACGATCACCATTGAGCTCGACGGCAAGGCGGTCCAACTCGGATTACCCGCCGCTCTCACCAACGCCTTGCGCAACCCATCGGGTGCTGGTTCCTCCCAGACAGCTCAGACCCAGGATACTGCCGAGCAAGATGCTTCCTCCGTACTCAGCCCAATGGATGGCAATCTCGTGCGCTTCGCAGTCGAAGACGGTGAGACCGTTTCCAAGGGGCAAACCGTCGCCGTGGTTGAAGCCATGAAAATGGAGTCTGCCGTAGCGGCCCATCGCGACGGAGTATTCACCGCAGGCAGTATTGACGTTGGGGCTGCGGTACGTCGTTCCGACGCGCTGGGCAGTATCCAGTAACTGGACCTCCGCCCGTTCTATTTTAGGCAACGAGTTGGGATAAATTGGACTAATGAAATCCAGCAGCAATGTCTCCAAGCTTCCAGCCAAAGCGCCCCATGCGCACAGCGGCGTTTGGGCCGCGAACCTTTTGCGCACTCGCATCGCTGAAGGTGAATTGTTGCCCGGAGACAAGCTGTCTGAACAGTCCTTGGCGGAGTCATTGGGGCTTTCACGCAATACCTTGCGTGAAAGCTTCACCCTGCTCGACAGTGAACTGATCATCACCCGAATCCCCAACCGCGGGGTTTTTGTTGCGTCTCCCGATGCTGATGATGTGCGCGAAATTTATGCGGTGAGACGCACCATTGAGCCTGCTTGCCTGGCTTGGGGTCCAGAACTGGATTTGGAGCAGCTGGGCAAGATCATTGTCGAAGCTCGTGCGGCTTTGGCGGCCAAAGACATTCCACGAATGGCTAGTGCCAATCAGGCGTTCCATCAGCAGCTGGTTCGATCCTCTGACAGCGCTTTGGTCCAAGAGCTCATGGGACGTGTGCTGGCCAAAATGCGTTTGGTCTTCCACGCAATGAGCGACGCCCCTGATTTCCACTCGCACTATGTGGAGCAAAATGCCCGCCTGGTTGAACTACTGAATAAGGGCCAACGCGATGAAGCAGCGACGGCCCTGCGCGGGTACTTGGACAAGGCTGAAGCAGAGTTGCTCGAACACATCAACAAGGCATCCGAATAGCGTCAACGCTGGTTGCGCCTCCGTGTCAGTCTTGCGATTTCTGTCTCACCGACAACATGGCCATTGAGCTTCTTCAGACTTCGCTACGCCAGATCCACCGTCGTTGCGCTTGACCAATGAGACCTGACTGGCCTGGCACGAACAGCCGAAATATTCATTGTGATTCCGCCACTTTTAGCGCCCCCGGCACCTTGCAATGAGTTCTTTTCGCGGATGGGTCATCACGATGAAAATCCAAGGATATTCACCTGCCAAGTTGGCTGCACGATTGATATTTCGACCTGCCTGCACCTAGCTTGTCGGCGTATGGTTTAAGGCAATCTTGCGCGTTCCTGGCTAGACCAAGGACCGCACCCTATAGTCGTTGCTGAAAGGTTCCGCCCTGTGAACTTGCCCGTTGCCGAATTACATATCCATCTCGAAGGAACCCTGGAACCCGAGATGATCATGTCACTGGCCGCCAAGCATTCAATTGATCTGCCCTACAGCTCAATCGACGAGCTGCGGGCACAGTACGAATTCAGCAACCTGCAGTCATTCCTGGATCTCTTCTACGCCAACATGCTGGTACTTCGCACCCGCGAAGATTTCTACGAAATCACCATGGCCTACTTGCAGCGTGCACACGCTTCAGGCGTGCGCCACGTGGAATTGTTCTTTGACCCCCAAGCCCATGTGGAGCGCGGCATGAACCTGCGCGATATCATCGCCGGGATCCGTGACGCATTGAGCGAAGCGCAGGAACGCTGGGGAATCTCGCACAAACTCATCGCCTGCTTCTGGCGTCATGCACCGGCCAGCGAAGCGTTGGAGCTTTTGCGCCTAATGATCGCTGAAAAGCACGACATCGATGGAATCGGCTTGGACTCCTCCGAACTGGGATTCCCACCAGAACTCTTTGTTGACGTTTTCGGCTTAGCCCGCGAAAGTGGTTTGCACGTTGTCGCCCATGCCGGCGAAGAAGGCCCAGCTGACTACATTTGGCAGGCTTTGGATCTGCTCAAGGTAGAGCGAGTGGACCACGGCATTCGTTGCTTGGACGATGAGAAGCTGGTGCAGCGACTCGTTGCAGAACAGATGCCGCTGACCGTCTGCCCGCTGTCAAATATCCGACTGCGTGCGGTGGACACCATGGCGGATCACCCATTGCCATCCATGCTTGAGGCGGGGCTGAAGGTTTCCGTGCATTCCGATGATCCGGCGTATTTCGGCGGGTACATGGATGCCAACTTCGCTTCGCTGATGAAGGCTTTCAATTTCAGCACCGAGCAATTGGCACAGTTGGCCCGAAATTCTTTTGAATCTTCATTCATTGACGATTCTGCGAAGAGTGAGCGACTGGCAGAAGTAGAGGCTTGGGTTAGCCAACGCTAGAGAAGATTTTCGGTCTAAATAAGTGCTGCGGTGTTCTTCCCTTAGGGGATGAACACCGCAGCACTTATTGGTTATGGCACCTGATATTGCGAATCTTTGATGTCGGTGATCAGCATGTGGCCAGGTGCATGCCCGATAGCCAAGGATGGCTTCGACTCCATGACAGCTGCTTGTGGCGTGACGCCGCAAGCCCAGAACACCGGGACACTTCCTGCCGGAATTTGCACCGCGTCACCAAAGTCTGGCTTCGACAGGTCAGTAATTCCCAGCTCTTCCGGATTGCCTATATGTACCGGTGCCCCATGCACCGCTGGATATCGCGAGGTAATCCGAACGGCATCCGCTACCTGCGACGCCGGTATGGGCCTCATCGACACCACCATTGGACCGGAGATCACCCCAGCAGTGGTGCTGCGCGCAGTGGTCTTATACATGGGCACATTGACACCCTGATCAATGTGCGCGACGGAGATTCCGTTGTCCATCAAGGCTGACTCAAAGGTAAACGAACAGCCAATGATGAAGGTGACCAAATCATCGCGCCAATACTCGGTCAGGTCGGTGGGTTCGGCAACCTTGACCCCATTTTCATAGACCGCGTACTTCGGAACATCGGTTCTGATGTCTCCGCCAGCCAGTAGTTCGCCGGACACTTCCCCTGCTTCAAGCACGCCCAGCACCGGGCAGGATTTGGGGTTGCGCTGGGCAAAAAGCAGAACATCAAACGCTAGTGCTCGCGGCACGATCATGAGGTTCGCCTGCGCATACCCAGCGCTGATTCCAGCGGTGGGAAGCACTTGGCCTTCGCGGAAGAACTCACGAGCTTGGCTTGGGGATAATGCCGAACGTTCGGCCACGGTCATGTCACTGATGTTACTCACGGTCTACCTGCCTTAGCCCTGCCAGAGCGCTGCTAGCCCGGCCAACGAGTTCCATCCAAGGAACACGCTCAACAGCCATGCGAGCACGCCCACCAGAAGCAGGACCTTCGGGTACTTATAGCCACCCATGAGATCCCGACGACGCCACGCAACCCACAGTAGAACTGCGAAACCGACAGGCAAGATCAAGCCGTTGAATGCTCCGGCGAAGATCAGCAAGGTTGCTGGTGCCTTACCCAGGAACAGGTAGATGATGCCGCAGACTGCGATGAAGGCGACCGTGATCAAATTGCGGGTTCGTTCTGAGGTGGTCCGCTTGGTGATGAATGAAACCGAGGTGTAGGCGGCGCCGATAACGCTGGTCAGAGCCGCAGCCCACAGGATGATGCCGAAGGCTCGAATACCGATATCGCCTGCGGCGTGGCCGAAAGCTTCAGCTGCCTTGTTATCGCTGGCCAGCACCACGCCGCCGGCAACAACGCCGAGGATCGCCAGGAACAAGAGCACTCGCATGACACCGGTGACGATGATAGCCAAGATCGAGATGTTGGAAATTGATTTGACGTGCTCAATACCGCTGGTGCCCGAGTCGATCATGCGGTGTGCACCAGCGTAGGTGATGTAACCACCAACGGTGCCACCGATCAGGGTGGTGATAATCAGGAAGTCGACCTTCTCGGGCAGAACGACGTTCTTCAGTGCCTCACCTACCGGAGGCGCGGCAACTATGGCTACGTACAGCATCAAGAGAATCATGATGGCGCCAAGAAGCACCACGATTCGGTCCAATGCCATCCCTGCCTTTTTGGACAGGAAGATCAGGATTGCCACTACTGCCGAGACGACACCACCAATTTTGGCGTCCACTCCCAACATTGCGTTCGCGCCAAGACCTGTACCGGCGATGTTACCGATGTTGAAAACCATGCCGCCGATGAAGACGAGCGCTGCCAAAACCCAGCCAATGCCAGGTAGGACTTTGTTCCCTAGTTCCTGTGCTCGCATGCCACTGACGCCAATAACGCGCCAGACGTTCAGCTGTACCGCGATGTCGACGAGGATCGACACAACAATAGCGAAGGCGAAGGCCGCGCCGATTTTCACTGTGAATTCGGTGGTCTGGGTAATGAATCCAGGCCCGATGGCGCTGGTGGCCATCAAGAACATAGCGCCTAGCAGGGCGGTGCGCCGCGCTTTGGGGCTCATTTCAGTCTTTGACTCAGGAAGTGCCATGGTGACGTTCCAATGCGATAGTGGTGACAGCTGTCACAGAATCAATGTAACGCACATGACATTACAGGTTGTTGAACAACCTTGGCAAGATGTTGTTGAACAATTTTATGTTTCGTGAACTTCACGTCTTCAGTACCGAAACATCCCGGCCTCATTCAGCATTGCGGAAACTTGACTCAGTTCAGGGAAACCCCGCATGCAGATTAGAAGCACTTCATCGAAATACTGTCTCCCATCATGCTCCTGTCGAACACCCTTACCTTGTGCTGCCTAGCGGGCCCCTGAGAGCGATCCCTCAAATCGTGGACGGCGGACATCGTGATGACGGCCAGGATACTGCGGGGCGTGCTTCCCCCAGAGCTCTGTGGGCTTCACACCGCGTCCGCATTGCCTCGTCCTTCAAGGGGCACTGCTGCTGAGACGAGCTGGACCACGCCGGTCTCCGCCTTTTTGATGGCCACGCTGTTCATCGAGAAGTGACCGTGAGCTCGCAGGCGCAGGAGTCTCACCGAGGTGTCTGGCCATACACCTACTAGCTGCGCGGAGCACGATCAGCATCACGGTCTTCGTGATCTTTTCGATGCGTCAGCTCAGGCCGAATTCACGCGTTCGAATCACCCAGCAACCTCGCGGTGTTCAGTTTTGGTGCCACCATGCTCACCATCCACTGAACCCGCGAACCTAATCGGCCACTTATTCCCCCGCAGCTTAGGTGTGTGCGCCGCCGTCGATCCTGATCTCCGTGCCCGTAATGAAGGCTCCATCCTCGGAGATGAGCATGGCGATCACTCCAGCGACCTCCTCGGGAGTCCCCATTCGCCCATCGTTCAGAGGTGCGCCGAGATGCTCAAGCAGGCTCCAGTCAGCGTCCGCCGGCAGGTTCTGCGGTGTGGTGTTCGTGATTCCGCTCGTGATTCCGCCCGGGACGATGTTCACTGCGCGTAAGCCCTGCTTTGCGTACTCGAGTGCGACAGAGTGAGTGAAGGAGGCGATCGCTCCCTTCGTCGCCGCGTAGGCCGCCATATATGGGTGCGCGAAGAACGCTGAGGTCGACGCAAAGTTGATGATGACACCGCCCTTCTTCTCCAGCAAATGAGGCAGGCTCTCCCGAACCATCAAGAAGGTTCCGGTCAAGTTCACCTGGAGGAGGCGGTTCCAGCGGTCCAGAGTCATCTCATGCGTGTGGTCGCCGTACAGTATGCCGGCGGCATTTACGATCGCATCGAGTCGGCCGAAGCGAGCGATGACTACCGCCACCGCTTCTTGCACTGACCGTTCGTCCGAGATATCGACTCGTTGGGTGAAGAGCCGAGAGCGCTCATTGTCCGGCGCACTCTCGTGAAGTAGTCGCAGATCCTCCTCGCGCAGATCGAGGGCCGCGACCTGCGCCCCCTCGCTCAGCAGCCTCAGGGCGGTACCGCGTCCGATACCGGACGCTGCTCCGGTGACGATGATGATCTTTTCCGTAAGCCGGGTGTTCATATGTACTCCATTCATGCTTGGATCGATTCTGTGAAATTGGACGGTGTAATGCTGTCCAAAAAGGGAGCGGCAGAACGCTCATGCACCTCGGCACTGACAACCACATCCGCCACCCCCTCTGCGGAAACGGTGACCTCAACGAGACCGACACGATCAGGACGGATTACCGCCAGCACACGCCCGTCATACGTACCGTGCGTGTCCTTATCAAAACGCTCCGACGTGCAAGGGCGTCCGCTGCCGAAAGCCGCCAGCGATCCTGCCCCGGTCACGGAGACAGTCACGGGACGATCAGCATCGTTGATGAGGTTGCCGTCGGCATCTCGAAGCTCGATCTCGACGAAGAACAACGCCCCGTCGCGCAAATCGGTGCTGGACTTATCGAGCCTGACATCAAGAAGCGCCTCGCCGGATGCCGTGCGCAGTATGCTGCGACCGACTTCCTCGCCCTCGCGCAAGGCGATCGCGGTGAGCGCACCCGCCTCGAACGGAAGCTCGAAGTCCGCCAAAAAGCGCGACGACTTCCGACCAGCTCCCTCGCGATCACCCGACCGTTCAGCTCCAGTTCGATCTCGTCAGCATTGCTGTAGACCTCAACGATCATCGGTGATCCGTCAGCGATGTTCCAGCTCCAGCTGGAGACGGCATCCGTCCAGCTCCACTGCCCAAGGGTGAACGCACGACCATGATTGGCAGGACGCCTAACGGCGATATAGGGCGTGGAACGCAGACCGAATACGGTCTGGCGATAATACGACATGGGGCGGCGGTGGCCCGTGATGTCTAGGTCAGCCGACCAAGACGTCAGCCATGGGAACTGCCCGTCGAACGCGTCCGATTCTCCCTCATATTTGACGCGTCCTACTCCGACTTCGCCGAGGTAATCCCATCCGGACCACGTGAAATCTCCGATCACCTGCGGATGATCAGTCACGAGTTTCCAGTTGCGATCGATACGCGAGGGGAACGTCTCCGTGCCGACCACGATGCGCTCTGGGTGTTCTTGCCGTTCCAGTTCGTATCGTGCATCGCCATAGTTCAATCCGACAATATCGAGCATCGCGAAAGACTCCGCCGTGGCAGCGGTGACCAGTGGCGAGGTGGCCACCCAGTCCATGAAGTCCTCGGTACTTCCCATGAGTGCGTTGACGCCGCCGTCGGCCTCCGCACTCTCAGGCTCCCCCTCTGTTGCGCACTGGGCGGTGGCTTCCTCGATGACCGTGGAGATCTCGCTCATTGCGGAGACGAAGCCGTTGATACCGTTGGTGACGAAGCGTGTGCCGTCGAGCTCCCTGACCTTTTCTGCGAGTTTGCGTCCCCATTGACTTGCGATCGCGTTACCCGTTTCGGGGATCTCATTTCCGATCGAGTAGATGATCACGCTGGGGTGGTTAAAATCCGTGGCGACCATCGCCGCGACATCCCTTTCCCACCATTCGGGGAAGGAGAGCGCATAGTCGAAGGGCGATTTCGAATCGGTCCACATGTCGAAAGTCTCGTCCATCACCAGGACGCCGTGACGGTCGCAGGCGTCGAGCATCGCAACACTCATTGGGTTGTGGCTGCTGCGAATGGCATTGAAGCCGGCAGCTTTGAGGAGAATGATGCGACGCTCTTCGGCATCCGCGAATGTCGCGGCGCCCATGATGCCGTTGTCGTGATGGATGCATGCGCCTCGTAGCTTCACGGTTTCACCGTTGATGCGCAAACCGTGATGGGGGTCGAGTTGCAGGGTTCGAATTCCGAAGGTCGTGTGGCGGATCTCCGGTTCGTCGGCAATACCGTTTAACCTCGTACGAGCGGTGTAGAGGGCTGGACGATCGACGCTCCATCGTTGCGGTTCTGGGACATAGATCCTTTGTCGGACGACTCCTTCAGTTTGGGGAAGCGTCGTGATCGGGCTGTTCTGAATCCCAACGACATTGCCCTCTGGATCAAGGATCTCGGTGGACACCGTTGCCGTGCGGGTGAGGATTCCGGTGTTGCGCACGCGCGTAGCAATCTCCACAACAGCGAGCTGATCATCGATATCGGGTGTCGTGATCCGGACACCGTTCTGCTCCAAGATGTGCACTCGATCGCTGACCCAGAGGTGCACTTCGCGGTAAATCCCTGCGCCGGTGTACCACCGCGAATCGTCATGCGTCCGAGCATCCACTCGGATGGTGTTCTGAGCACCGTATTCGAGGAAGCCGTCCAGCGAGACCACGAAGGCTGCATAGCCGTTGGGCCGTTGCGCGATGAATGCACCGTTCACGTAAATCATGGCGTCGCGATAGACGCCTTCGAATTCGAGCGCGACGTGCTTATCGCTCCACTCCAGCGGGACATCGAGCGAGGTGACATACTCGAATGCACCGGCTGGGAAAAGGCGCCCGCGGCACCGCTGGGCGCATCAGCACTGCGTTCCAGGCCAATGATCGCATCGTGCGGCAGGCGCACCGGGATACCTGCCGACGACTGACCCTGCACATCCGCGAATATGCTGGTCTTCGGCCGGTAAGACCAATCGGAGTTGAGAGAAGAGCGGGTCATGACTGCCTTTCGTTGCTGGTTTTCCGGTCACAGGACATCGCGTTCCGCAGCCATTTCAACTCGTGATTGGCCAAGAACCGGCCCAGTGAAGTCTCCGCTTCCAGCGGTGTCGCCGGAAGCGGTTCGTGAGCGTTCTGGGCTAGGTTCTGCAGTTGCCGATGATTGACCGGCTCGACAGTGACAGACGGTTCCTGTCGCCATGATTGTTTTGCCGAGGATGGCGGTTTGAGTAGTCACGACGTCACTTCGACAGACGCTGTGAACGGCGCGGTGGAGTCGCCGCCGATGCCTATATCAAACGTCGTGACGTCCTGGATGTGCGACGACGTGACCGCGCTCCAATACTGAAGTTGGTCCGGCCCAAGAATGAACTCGATCCGACGCGATTCCCCGGCAGCGAGGCAGAGCCGGGCGAAGCCTTTCAGCTCCCGAACAGGACGAGAGGACGTTCCGTACCGCTGGTGAATATACAACTGTGCGACTTCGTCGGCGTCACGATCCCCGATGTTAGTGATATCGACACTCACCGTGGTCGACTCGCCCCTGGCGATCACCGGTCGTTCGATACGAAGACTGCTGTATTTGAAAGAGGAGAAGGACAGGCCGTGCCCGAACGGATACAGCGGTGCATTGGACTCTTCGAAGTACCGTGCATTCTGCTCTTCCGGAATGAAAGTGCGGTTGTGCGCGTAGATCAACGGCACCTGACCTACATGCCTAGGCCAGGTAAACGGCAGACGACCCGCGGGGCTGGTCGCGCCTGTGAGCACCGACGCGATCGCTTCACCGGCACGTGTTCCCGGGTACCACGCTTGCACGATCGCTGGGACATTCTCATCAGCCCAACGAAGATCCAATGGCCGGCCGGAGACGACCACCACCACGACCTTGGTGCCGGTGGCATGGATACGCTGCAACTGCTCCAGTTGGCGACCGGGCAGATCCAGAGTACTAGTGGATGATTTCTCCCCGATCTGGTTCTGTCGCTGTCCGACCACAACGATCGCCACATCTGCGGCCTCCGCGAGCGCGATCGCGCGGTCGATGGCGGCATCGTCGTCGTAGTCTGGCGGCGTGCGTTCGACAGTGGTGTCAAGCACGTCGAACATCGACGGATGGATCCTTTCCGGTATTCCTGCTCCTGCCTCGTAGCCGACTCTCGCGTCCCCGAGTGCGGCGCGCAGTGCGTCGACGATCGTGACGGTCTCGTTCGTGTCCTGATCGAAAACCCAAGGCCCGAGCACTTCGCGTTGACTGTCGGCGAGTTGGCCAATCACCGCTATGCGTCCCAAAGCGCTCGAGTCGAGGGGAAGTGCCAAGTCATCGTTTTTGAGGAGCACGATAGACTCCTCCGCCACCGTTTTGGCCAGCTCCCTGTGTTCAGGTGCAGCGAGCACGGAGGCGGTGTGTTCCTCCTCAGCGTAGGGACTCTCGAACAGGCCCAGTCGAATCTTCGCTCTGAGCACTCTGCGCACTGCTTCATCGAGCGCGCTCTCACTGATCCTGCCATCGGCCACCGCCTGCGGGATATTATCGAAGGCCGGTTCAAACATGCACATCTCCATGTCCAGTCCGGCACCGAGCGCCCGAATCGCGGCGTCGGTCTGGTCCTTAGCGAAGTGCTGAACGGCGAGCGAGCGGACCGCGTTAGCATCCGACACGACGAATCCTTCGAAGCCGAGCTGGTCGCGAAGAATACTGGTGAGCAGCGTCCTGTTCGCCGAGGCCGGAACACCGTTGAGGTCCATGTAGGCGCTCATCACATTCGCAGCCCCGGCCTCGATGGCCGCCCGGAACGGTGGGATGTGAACGTTCCAGAGTTCATTCTCCGACACCTCGGCGTCGTCGTAGTCACGCCCGCCGCGAGCGGCACCGTAACCGACGAAGTGCTTGGGCCCGGCCAAGATGCTGTCAGCGCCAAGATCCCCCTGGAAACCGCGCACCTGTGCCGCGGCCATCGCCGCTCCCAACACGGGGTCCTCCCCTGCGCCCTCGATGATGCGGCCCCACCGTGGATCCCTGGCGATGTCGATCATCGGCGCGAACGTCCAGTGCACCCCGGCGGCACGCGCTTCGCGCGCCGCAGCTGCCTGCACTGCTTCCACACTCGACTCCGACCACGTCGCGGCCAGAGCGATCGGCACAGGGAAGATCGTCCGCCAGCCGTGGACGACGTCGAAGCCGAATAACAGGGGTATACCCAGGCGCGACTCCTCCACTGCGTACCTTTGCATGCGATTGCTCAGCGCGGGATCTCGCAGGAAGAGCAGAGACCCGGCTCGACCTTCGCGAATCGCCGCTTCGATGAGCGCCGGGAGTTCGACGTGGATCCTGTGCTCCGGCGGAAGCGACTCGATATCAAAGTCCTCCGGGAGCGGTTCTCCGTCGCCGGTGTAGAAGTACTGTGTCAGCTGCCCCGCTTTCTCTTCGACGCTCAGGCGCGAAAGCAGGTCCTCGACACGCTCTTCGACCGAGAGATCAGGATTCTTGTAAGGCAGGGCAGACATCGGTTCCTCCACGGAGTCGAGAGATGGGACGGTGTGACGGTGAACAGTGCAGTGCGAGGTGTTCACTTGTTGGCTCCTTCAAGAGCGGCGGCAAGTTCGGCGCGGAGTTTCTCGGAGGCACCGGGAACATACTCAAGCATCGTGCGGATCGACATTCCTGTCGCCTCGGGGGCGCGCCCGTCCAAGGGCACACCCGGGTAGTGGCGCGCGAAGGTCTCGGTGAAGCGGCGCCATCCGGCCGGGTCATCCGACACTTCACGCAGCGTGGAGTCCAGGCTGAGAACGGGGCGCATCACCGGATTAATCTCGTAACTCCACGAGTGTTCTCCCCTTCGATCTCAACGACCTGCGAATCGGTGTGCAGTGGCAGCACGACTTCAGCGGTGGTGTTTGCGGGGATGCTCACCTCGACGCAGACTTGCGTGTCCTCGATGCGCCAAGCAATGCGAACCTCGCCCGCAGCGATGGTGTGCGTCAGTTCGGCGTGGGTGAGATTTCCACCTGGTTGTGGGGCGATTCGCATCCGCCGATACCCCGGTTCGATCGCCGAGAGACCGCCGATCGTTCGATGCATCCAGTCGGCAACCGCGCCGAGTGCGTAGTGATTCAGCGACGTCATCCCGGACGGGTTGATGCTGCCATCCGGACGGATCGAGTCCCACCTCTCCCAGATGGTCGTAGCCCCCATGGTCACCGGGTAGAGGAAGGATGGTGCCTCCGTCTCCAACAGCAGGAGGTACGCCTCAGCTAGGTGCCCGGTCGAGGAGAGAGCATCGGTCACCAACGGAGTTCCGGCAAATCCGGTGGAGATGCGGTACCCGGCCTGTGCGACAAGCGCCGCCAACCGGTCACCGGCATGCTCCCTTTGCGCTTCATCGAGGATGCCGAAGGAGATCGCCAACGCATACGCTGTGGCGGTCTCTGAGGCCAGACGGCCGTTGGGAGTCACATACTCGTGGCAGAACGCCGCACGGACCTGATCAGCGAGGGCTTCAAACTCCGCCGCGTCCTCGGTGCGCCCGAGGATGCGCGCGGTGTCTGCCATCTCTCGCGTGGTACGGCACAGATAGGCTGCGGCGACCAAGTGACGGTCAGTCTTCCCGCCCGAAGGATTATCGTCCGGCGCGTCCGGATCAAGCCAATCCCCATACTGGAATCCGGTACTCCACAAGCCCTCATCATCGAGAAGTCCAGCAACCTGACGGATGAAGGTGCTCATCGAGTCGTACGCGTCCTGGAGGATCTGCTGGTCGCCGTACTCACGATAGAGCGCCCACGGAAGACTCACTGCGACGTCGCTCCACAGGGCTGTCGGAGAGGAGGGCGTAGAAAGGACATCAGGTACAACCCATGGCACGAATCCTTTCTCCTGCTGCTCGATTCCGAGATCTCTGAGCCAGGACCCGAGCACACCACGTACGTCGTAGAGAAAAGCGGCAGTCGGAGCGAACGCGTTGATGTCCCCTGTCCACCCCAGACGCTCGTCCCGCTGCGGGCAGTCGGTGGGCACGCCCACGAAGTTGTCGCGCATCGACCACACTGCGTTCGAGTGCAGCTGGTTCAGTTGGGGGTTGGAGGTCTTCAGCCATCCCGTGCGAGTCATATCGGAGTGGATGACCACCGCTCGGATCGCGTCCGACGAGAGCTCACCTGGCCACCCGTCGATTTCGACATAGCGGAAACCGTGGAAGGTGAATCGCGGCTCCCACGTCTCCGGCGCGTCACCATGGAGGATGTAGGTGTCTGTCGCGGCGGCCGTGCGCAAGGTCTCGTCCTCGATCTCCCCGTCCACCATTACCTCGACGTGACGCAGTGTGATCGTGTCTCCGCGATTTCCATCGACGGTTAGCCGGACCCAGCCCGAGATGTTCTGCCCAAAATCGACGACGAGTTTTCCGCTGGGCGTGCGGAGAACTGCCACAGGAGACAGCTCCTCGATGCGTCGAATCGGCGGCGCGATAGGGTCAGCCAGAGCTTCAAGCGGCCAGTCGAATTCTTCAGCCTGCACCCAATCGCTGTCATCGAAGCCTGAGCGGTCCCACCCAGCAGGCTCGCTTCGGGCGTCGTAGGTCTCGCCGTCGTAGATGCTGTTCGCACCAAGCCCGCCGCGAGAGGCGGTGACCGATGTGTCACTGACGATCACTTCCCGGTTCCCGTCGTCATATTCGAGTTCGAGTTCGAACCACGCCGCAGGACGATCGGAATAGTGATGGCGTCGCCCCTCCCATCCCAGACGACCAACTGCCCATCCTTCACCCAGCACAGCCGCGACAGTATTCGCACCGACAACAATCCGGTCGGTGACATCGTGAGTGCTCACGATGAGCCGGTGATGATAGGAGGTCCACCCGGGAGCGAGCACCTCATCACCGACGACGGCACCATTGAGGTGCGGCTCGATGAGCCCCACTGCAGTCGAGCGGAGCGTCGCGCGACGGGGTGCCATCAGCGCGACGAACTCCTTCCGAAGATACGACGCAGGCTCACCAACAGCTCCCTGCGCAAAGGGAGGGCTGACGAAAACGGCAGAACTGGACTCGGTCATCACCTGAACGGCGCTCCTTACAGATGAGAGCTTCGATAGTCGGGCTACCGAGACTCCGTTGTCAGAAATTTCAACTAGCGCGAGCTAGTTACGCTCAACCATAACACGTGAGCTAGCGCGCACAAGTCAATCCATCAAAAAAGGAGGGAAGTGTGATGGACTTAGGGAGGAAAACGCCGTGAAACGAAGGAGTGACAGTGGCATCGCAGTCATCAGGACGACGGGTTACCGCGGCGGATATCGCTAGATCTCTCGGGGTATCCCGAGCGACGGTGGGCTTCGTCCTTAACGAGACCCCCGGGCAGACGATCTCCCCAGCGACCACGGCGCGGGTGCTCGCAGAGGCGAGGCGCTTGGGGTATCGGCCTCACATCGCTGCGCGAGCGCTGGCTAGCGGACGGAGCCATCTCGTGCTGCTCGTTCTTCCGGATTGGCCCATCGAACACAGCCTGCGAGAGAACATCGATGAGGCGACCCAAGCCCTCGACGAGCATGGATACACTTTGATCACTTTCACGCCACACGAGGGGCGCGCTCCCGTCCGTTATGGGAGACGCTGCAGCCAGATGTCGTGATGGGCCTACTCCGATTCCCGGCCCCCTGATCCGCTCTATGCGTGAAGCTGGCGTCGAACGCATCATCCCGGACCCAGATGAGGCATCGAATACCCGCTATTCCGAGGGGGTCCCCGACTCCAGGTGGAACATCTTCATGAACTCGGCCACCGGCGACTCGGCTTTGCCCGACCCGGCGACCCGCGACTCGTTGAACTTGCGGACGCGCGAGAAGCGGCGGCCACAGCAGCGGCCGTCAATCTCGGCCTCGAAGCTCCAAGAACGCTCGAGCCGGTCTGCGTGGGATCCGAGCTCGACCCGCCAGTCCAGGCATGGGTCGACGCAGGCATCACGGGCGTGGTGGCCTTCAATGATGATGTCGCGGCGGCAATCATCGGTGCCGCCGCACGTGCAGGAATCGCTGTACCCCGGTCCCTCTCCGTCGTCGGCCACGACGATACCCCGACGGCATTAATGTTCGAGCCTCGCATTTCCAGCGTGCAGATCGACTCGACAGGACTGGGGCACTATCTCGCGGCTCTGGCCATTCATGCACTGGACGGGACGCCGACGCCAGACTGGGAGCAGACCTCCGCCGTGACGTTGATCTCGCGAGAATCGACCTCCGTGAGTCCGTCCACACAGGAGTAGCTGACAGGACGACAAACTGGCAGGGCCCGCAACGAAGTCGGTGAGTTTAACGATCGTTGCGGGCCCTGCCTGCGTTATCTAATTAGCGAACCTGCCGAACCCTCATCACAATAATTCCGCCGACCAGGGTGATCGCTCCGGCAATGAAGTAGAGCAGGGTGTAGTTTTTGCCCCCGGACGAACTCGCTCCGATGGCAAGGATGAGCGGAGCGATGAACGGTGCGATCGCCTGGGGGATGGCGGTGGCGAATCCGGCGATTCCCATGAATCGGCCAGCATCGGTGTCACGCTCAGGAAGGACATCCAAGAGCAGCGCTTGATCTACAGCAGAGAACGCTCCGATGCCTATTGACGCGATGAGCGATCCGACGAAGAGCATGGTGATGTCCGTCGCTACGGCTTCAGTCACGACTCCCACGGCGAAGATTACGGATGCCACGAGAACGAAGAGCCGACGGCGACGGAGTTTATCGGAGAGGAAGCCGCCACCGATCGCACCGATCGTGGTCGCGGCGATGCCAACCAAGCTCAGAGTCGCGAGCACGCCGGCAATTTCTTCGACGCTGATCTTCAGGCGGGCTGCGAAGAAGAAGGCGGTGAAGGCCGTGTTCAGGGTTAGACCGAAATAGAAGCAGAATCGACCTGTCCATACGAGTGAAAAGTCGGGGTACTTCGCGGGGTTGAACAAGTACTTACGGAACGTCGTTCTGATGGTGAGAACCCCGGAGATGATCATCTGGCGACTGTCCTGCTCGCGGGAGAAGAACAGGAAGAGCGTAAGGAACAATACGCCCACCATGCCGGGGACCAAGAACAGCAGGAGCGAATCGGCAACGAGACTTCCGGCGATGATCACACCGGCGACGGGTGCGACCTGCGTCGCGAAGCCGACGAGGCCTGCGACCCTGCCGCGCTGATGCTCAGGAAGGAGTCTGCCATCGAGGTGGTGAGGATGGCCAACGCCTGCCCCCACCCAATCTGTGCCAGGATCCAACCCGCGCCCAGAAGGAGTACGTTCGGGGCCAGGCCCATAACGAACAGTGACCCCACCCCAACCAGCATTCCACCGAGGATCCAAGGGCGTCGACGACCTAGGCGCGAGCGCGTGCGGTCGCTGAGGATTCCGACGATCGGAGTAATGACCATTACGACAATGGAAGCGGCCCCGGTGATGTAACCCAGATACCGCTCTTCGAAACCGGGTGCCAGTGCACTCACTCGCACCGCGAGAGAGATGGCGATCGGCGTAATGAACGCTACGAAAATCCCGAACTGGGCGAGGACGAGCAGCCAAATGTAGGAACGTGACGCTTGAGAGGGACGGATGAGGCCCGTGACCGTACGAGTACCTTCTTGGTGCGCGCCGGACGGCGCAGGAAGGGGCGCGGAGAGCACAGTCGATGGCTCCTCGGACTGAGAGCCTGGATTGAAGGGCGTGGTCATAGGGACTCCATTGTCAAAGAGATGCCGCGTAAGCACAGTGCGGATTGCAGGACATTATCTACGGCGTGTGCGTCAACTTGCACGCGCAAGTTGAATCGACTGTAACCGTTATCACTTGCGCGCGCAAGTCCTGAAAGCAAAACAAACCGTGACGGTACCACCAGGGCATCATTGAAAGCGTCTTCGGCATCCGTTTTGACAAGAAATAACGACCTGCTTGATGAAATCAAATCAGCTCAGATCAGATTGTTACGATAACTTGTTTAATACGTCCCTGATTTAAGCTTCTACTGCACATCGCTTAGAGTTTCTTGACGTGCGGTGGTGGCTGCAACAAGAAAATGCGGGTATATCATGAAATTTAGAGGAAAACTCTCACTAGTAACCGCACTAATTGCTGGGCTGGTTATCATCCCCGCGGCACCGTCATTGGCCGAGGGGTCATGAAGTCCATCCATCACCAATGCACTCACCGGATTTTCGTCTCGTAGCTGGAATGACCGAAATACTGATTCCGTAGCAACCAAAACAACTTTCAAAACTTCCTCAGAAACTTGGGGAATGCAGAAAAGCGTCGGAAGCGTTACCGTAGACCTGGCGGATTGTCGAGGCGCCCTCCTCCCGACAAAAACAGTTTCCACGAAGACCACCGGTTCAGTAAACTTCGGTGACCGCAAAAAGAGGACCTATCACTTTACGATCAAGAAAATTGCTGGCCTTCCCTCAGGAGTAAGGTGGCGGGCTCTAACGGTCGTTGCAACACCCTGAACAATCAGCAGTTGCAACGACCGTGCCTCATTTAACCCCAAACCCAACACCGTCCACCCCACCACGAACCCGAAGAGCAAGACTCACTGAAGACGAGAAGCAACGCTTCAACGAAGTCCTCGACCGAACTCAACTCGTCAAAGACGCTGCCCAAGCCATTGGCGCCTCACTGACGACGGCGTATCAGCTCGCCAAAGAACACGGTTGGAAATCAGTTGAAGACCATGCCTCCGATGAAGACAAGGACTGCCAAGAACCAGCCCACACCAGTCAGAACCTTATTGCCAAGTTCTTGAGCGCGCATGCCCGAGACGCCAATAACACGCCAGACGTTTACCTGTACCGCGATGCCGACGAGGACCGACACAACAATAGCGAAGGCGAAGGCCGCGCCGATTTTCACCGTAAATTCGGTGGTCTGGGTAATGAATCCAGGGCCGATAGCGCTGGTGGCCATCAAGAACATAGCGCCCAGCAGGGCGGTGCGCCGAGCTTTGGGGCTCATTTCAGTCTTTGACTCAGGAAGTGCCATGGTGACATGCCAATGCGATAGTGGTGACAGCTGTCACAGAATCAATGTAACGCACAAGACATTACAGATTATTGAACAACCTTGGCAAGATGTTGTTCAACAATATTTCTCCAGTTTTTAGCGAGCGAAGTGGCGGTACTGCTCATTTGCATACTCAGTATCTATGTTTAACGTATACTCAGTATGTAAACATTACATGTCCCCTCGCACTCTTCGGAGGTCCCTTGTCTATCCGACATTCTCTTCTTGCCCTACTACACGACCAGCCGATGTATGGATACCAACTACGCAGCGAGTTTGAAGAGCGCACCGGTTCCACCTGGCCACTGAATATTGGACAGGTCTACACGACCCTTGACCGGCTGGAGCGCGATGGCTTAGCCGTCAAGGACGGCGATGACGGAGAAGGTCACGTGGTCTACCGAATCACCGCGTCGGGCAAGACCGAAGTTTCCCAGTGGTTTGCCGCGCCCGTTGTTGCAACTAATCCACCCCGCAACGAACTGGCCATCAAGTTGTCCCTGGCAATGACCCTAGACAATGTGGACGTAGAAATGCTCTTGCAGGCGCAACGCACTGCTTCGATGCGCAACTTGCAGACTTATACCCGGCAGCGCCGTGAAGCAGCGAAGTCGGACTCCAATGACTCGCAAGATGTTGCCTGGATTCTCGTGCTGGATTCACTGGTCTTTGGCGCAGAGGCCGAAATCCGCTGGCTTGATCACTGCGAAGGCTGGCTGCGCAAACATCGCTTCCGCACCTCAAAGAGTCCTGCCTCCCACGCTGCAGAACCGACCAATGCGACGAAGGAGCCGACGCGATGAGCGATCAGGTCCTACAGCTACGCAAAGTCTGCATGACATACGGCAACGGAGCGAACTCCGTGGGTGCTCTACGAGATATCAACTTAGACGTGTCTGCTGGCGAGTTTGTTGCAGTGATGGGCCCTTCAGGTTCCGGCAAATCATCATTGCTGACCCTGGCAGGAGGTTTAGAGAAAGCCACCAGCGGTGATATCTACGTTGAAAACACGCCATTGGGTGCGCTGAACATCAATGAGCTGGCACGCCTTCGTCGCCGAGCTATCGGCTACGTCTTTCAAGATTTCAATCTTGTGCCGTCTTTGACGGCGGTAGAAAATGTCGCTTTGCCCAGAGAGCTAGATGGCGTGCCGTCCCGCAAAGCCCGTCGCCAAGCCATGGACGCACTGCGTTCCGTGGGCATCGACAAACTGGCGGACCGATTCATGGACCAAATCTCAGGGGGCCAACGTCAAAGGGTAGCCATCGCCCGTGCCATAGTTGGCCAGCGCCGCCTGATTCTGGCCGATGAACCAACCGGTGCGCTAGATACGGCCTCCGGCGACGGAATCATGGAAGTACTGCGTCATCGAGCAGACGCCGGTTGCGCGGTTGTCTTGGTGACCCATGAAGCCCGACATGCCGGTTGGGCTGACCGGGTACTTTTTCTCAAGGACGGAAGAATCGTAGACCAGGCAGCACAATCCTATGATCCTACAGATCTACTGGAGCTTCCTGCCAACTAATCATGTCACTGAACCTTGAACCACAACATCGTGCCAAAAAACAGCAACTAAAACTCGCGCTTCGAATCTCTTGGCGAGATATCAAAAGACATCGTGGCCGTTCAACACTTATTGCGGCGCTCATCGCTGTGCCCATCATGATGATTTCGGCTGCACTTGTCGCCGGATTCAGCAAGATGCCCAGCACCGAAGAAACCATAACCAACGAATTTGGCCAGACCGCCGGTCGCGTCAGCCTCCAATACTCGGACCTCGCCGGTATCTCCCAGAGTCCCAAGGGTGATTTGAGTAGCGTTATCAGCGATGCTGACGCAGAATCTGGACAACGCAACGGAACTCTAGATGATTTCAAAGATCTGGTACTACCTGACTACGACGTGCTGCCCCTGAGTAGCATCAGCCTGACGACCGAACGCGAGCACGCTACATTAAGTTTCGGCGCGGTCATCGGAGACGTCCTTAATCCCGCTTTCGATGGGAAATACAAGCTGCTTGAAGGGCGCAAAGCCACCAGCAACATGGAAGCTTTCGGAACCCCCGGCTTCATGCAACGATTCGACCTGCAGTTAGGCGATCGATTCTCGACCAATGCCGGTGAATTCACCATGGTCGGTATGGTGCGCGATAGCAATTCCAACGATTCGTTTCCTACGTTCTTTGCCGCGGCGAACGACCTACCAGAGAACTTTGTGCTCGGCCCCAATGAAACCAAGTATTACCTTCTCGGGCAGAAACCTGCCACTTGGGCGCTGGCCACCGAACTGAACCAACGCGGAGCAATTCTGACCTCCGCCGAACTGCTGCGCAATCCCCCACCTGCCGAACAAGTTGGAGCATCAGCGAAGGACTTCGCGGATGCGCCGAGCGGCAATGGCCTCGACCTCATCATGACGGGCGCTTCGATCGCCTCTCTGGCGATGTTGGAAGTGGGGCTGCTGGCCGGTGCAGCATTCGCGGTAGGCACTCGTAAGCAGCAGCAAGATCTTGCCCTGCTTGCGGCAACAGGTGCCGAAGCGGGTACCCTCAAATCCGTGGTGAGCGCCAGTGGCCTATGGCTGGGCCTGATCGGAGGCATCGCTGGTGCGCTGGCCGGCACGGGCGTGGGCATTGCCTGGGTACTTTGGAAACTCCACAACGGAGAAAACCTGCTTTGGCTGCACATTCCCTGGCCACTGATGCTTGGAGTCGTCCTGCTGGCACTTATCGCCGGTGTTCTCTCCGCCTACGGTCCCGCCCGTATGGTGGCAAACCAAGCTTTGAATGTTGCGCTCAAGTCGGGCCGAACAACCAGCAATCACAGTCGCAAGAGTCTGCGGCGGGGTATATTCTGGCTGGCTCTATCACTCTTGTTGCTGGCGTTATCCGCTTCGCTGTCCCTGTTTGAGATCATTCACGATTTTGAACTACGCAGCTACCTTGCCCTGGCCTTGGTCATTATGAGTAGTATCGGATTGATCAGCTCACTCATCTTGCTGACAGCCCCGTTGCTCAGGCTAGTGGCTGCAAAATCGGCTTGGCTTCCGCTTCCACTACGTTTGGCGACCCGCGATTCTGCTAGGAACACCGGAAGAACCGTCCCCGCCGTAGCCGCGGTACTTGCAGCTGCAACACTATCTAGTGCCATATTGATCTACTGGTCGAGTTCTTCGCATACTGAGAACGATAATTACCAGTGGAGTTACAACCTCAACCAAATGGCGTTGCCGCTGACGGTTTTTGAGTATTCACCTAGCTCCATCGGCGCTATGGGAACGGCATCTTCCGACGCGCTCGCTACTAGAAAGATCAATGCCGAGGAATTGTCGAGTGCTGCGCTCAAGGTTTTGGGAGAAGGCACTAGCGCCGCAACCATCCAAGGTGCTTTCGACCAGAACGAATGCGCCGGACTAGATCCAAACTCCGTTGAAATCGATGGAATCATGCATTCTCCAGATTGTTCGACGTGGGCACTCAAGGAACCCGTTGGCCATCAATGTTTCGTAGCTACCGATGGGAAACCTATTGATCTGCAAGATTGGCGGTGTCGGGGATCCATGGCCAATGATTCTGGTTCCAGTAGCCTTCCCACCATCGTTGTCGGAGGTGAAGAAACCCTAGAAACCTTGCTCGGACGAAAAGCCAGCCCAGAAGCGTTGCAAACTTTGACCTCGGGCGGGGCGGTAGTTAGCAATCCGGTGTATCTGAACGCGGATGAGACAACAACGTTGATTTCCTACGACGCTAATGCCGAGCCCCAAGAATCGGTAGATACCGCCGAGCAAATGTCTTCACTACGGACCTCGTTCAGTCCCCAACACAGTTTCCCGTTGTTGGCCACCGTTGAAGAACCGACCAAACCCATCCCCTACTACGCGGTTATTTCGCCGGAGACTGCTTCAAGAATTGGGATGCCTTACGATGAGCGACTGGTGTTGCTATCTCTGAACGAAGTTCCCAGTGATGCAGTCAACGACACGCTACTGACCGCACTGAGTGAGGTAGCAGGAGAAAACTACGGACCAGAAAAACTGGAAACCGGACCGAATTCCAACGTGACCTCTGCTTTGTGGCTGCTGGTTGGCGTTTCCGCCTTGGTCACATTCAGTGCTACGGGTATTACCGCCGGGTTGGCGTTGGCCGATGGACGCGAAGACCATTCGGTCTTGGCCAGCATCGGCGCAGATCCACGGCTACGCAAGTCGCTGTCAGCGGCGCAGCTGTTTTTGACCTCCGTAATCGGCACGCTGTTTGGAATTGTGGCTGGCATTGTTGCTACAGGAACACTGCAGCTGCTCTTCCGGGACATGGCACTAGTCATTCCGTGGACGCAGTTGATGATCATGCTGCTAGTTGTCCCCTGTATAGGTTCTGCAATGGCATGGTTGCTGACCAAGGGAAGGCTACACGTTTTGCGGCACAGGACGCTGGCCTAGACGGATCGCTACTAACCCACCCGATGAATTGCGCATGGCCCGAGCTTCAAGAAGTCTTGAACCTCGGGCCATAAGTGTTTAGAGCAGGGGTCTGCTCAATTGGATCCTTAGAAGTGGTTTTCGCCGGCGATGCAGACTTCGCTACCGGTGATGAAGAGACCTTCTTCGCTGACCAGCAGGTCCACAACCTTTGCTACCGAACTTGAAGTAGCTCGCGCGGCAACGGAACTCTTTGCCCAACAGTGCATCGAAGCAACCACGGTTGAAAGCATCGCGGACCAGACCGGGATTTCGCTGCGCACTTTTTACTGCTACTTTCCCACTCAAGAACAATCTGTACCCCACTACTGGCAAGTGGGCACCGAAACCTGTCAGTAGACCCTTCGATATGAGTCCGCAGGATCCCTCGGTGCGCACGTCGACAACGCTTTGGCCACGACCTTAGACGTCTGCCCTATTGAGATGGGCGACAACGGCTTTGAAGTGGTTTGGCGAAGGGTCAACACGCGATCCGAACCTGCTCAGGGCAGGGGTACCACCTGCGCTATTCGCCTGGCGCGCGAAGCCATCTTTCTATAACCATGGTGCATAAAAGAACTCAGGCTATGAACGCGCGAAGCGTTCATGGCCTGAGTTCTTACGGCTTGCTACCGTGTGCTTCTAGTGGAAGAAGTGACGTGCTCCGGTGAAGTACATGGTGATGCCAGCTTCGTTCGCGGCAGCAACAACTTCCTCATCGCGTACCGAACCGCCTGGCTGTACAACAGCCTTCACGCCGGCATCAATCAGAATCTGCAGGCCATCAGCGAATGGGAAGAACGCATCCGAAGCGGCAACTGCACCCTTGGCGCGCTGCTCAGACTCGCCAACGGCGTTCTCGGCGCCACCGGCAGCATCTGCACCGGACTCGACCTTTACTCCCAAGGTGTTGGCACGTTCTACCGCAAGCTTGCAGGAATCGATGCGGTTGACCTGGCCCATGCCAATGCCAACTGCTGCACCATTGCTGGCCAACAAGATCGCGTTGGACTTCGCGGCGCGCACTGCGCTCCATGCGAACTCTAGATCAGCCAAGGTTCCGGCGTCAGCGGCCTCGCCGGCGGCCAGAGTCCAGTTAGCTGGGTTATCGCCCTCGGCATCAATCCGGTCGCCGGCCTGAACCAGCATGCCGCCGGAGACCTGACGGAACTCGTTCTTGTTGCGTCCGTAGCCCTCTGGCAGTGCCAGTAGGCGGATGTTCTTCTTTGCCGAAAGGATCTCAACTGCTTCGGGTTCGAAGTCTGGAGCGATAACAACCTCGGTGAAGATACCCTTGACGGTTTCAGCCATTTGTTTGGTCACCGTGCGGTTGGCAGCGATGACACCACCGAAAGCTGAAACTGGGTCGGTTGCGTGCGCTTTACGGTGAGCATCGGCGATTGGGTCCGCTGCGTCATCCGAAGCGACAGCTACACCACAAGGGTTGGCGTGCTTAACTACCGCTACTGCTGGCTTTTCGAAGTCGAAAGCGGCGCGCAGCGCGGCATCAGCATCAACGTAGTTGTTGTAGCTCATTGGCTTGCCATGCAGCTGATCAGCCTGAGCGATACCGGCCGGTGCTGCCTCGTCAACGTACAGTGCTGCCTGCTGGTGTGGGTTCTCACCGTAACGCAGTGAAGCAGCACGCTGCAGGGCAACGCCTGCATAAGCTGGCCAATCGATGACGCCATCGCCATCTTCATCGAGGAACTGGCTTGCGGTCCACGAAGCTACAGCAGTGTCATATGCTGCGGTGTGCGCATAGGCCTTTGCGGCCAGACGCTGACGGGTCTTCAAATCGAAGCCGCCTTCAGCAGCGGCTGTGATGACCTGCGAGTAGAAGTTTGGATCTACCACGATGGAAACCGCAGCGTGGTTCTTGGCAGCCGAACGGACCATTGCTGGACCGCCAATGTCGATCTGTTCAACAACTTCGTCCTGGGATGCGCCGGAAGCAACAGTCTGCACAAATGGGTACAGGTTTACAACAACCAGATCGATCTGATCAATGTCCATCGAAGACAGGGTATCCATGTGCTCGCTAACGCGACGGTCGGCAAGGATGCCACCGTGGATACGTGGGTGCAGGGTCTTGACTCGACCGTCAAGCATTTCCGGCGAACCGGTCACCTGCTCGACCTCAGTCACAGGGATTCCGGCGGCAGCGATCTTCTTAGCGGTAGAGCCGGTGGATACCAGCTGAACGCCTGCGGCATGTAGTCCGGAGGCCAGCTCCTCCAGACCAGTCTTGTCGTAAACGGAAATCAGTGCGCGACGGATTGCGACTTTGTCCAGCACGGTCTTACTCACGAAATTTTTCTCCCGGCGGTGAGAATGAATGGGGCGGGTGGCGACTAGGCCACCGCCCTCATTCTAACCAAGGGATGACCCGAATATTCAGTTCGTGTCATGGTCCTTCGACAAGCTGAGCAAGCTGTGGGAAATACTTGGACAGTTGCTTGTCAGTCAGGCAAAGACGCAGAAGTTTCTCGGCATGATCTTCATCGGCTACATAACAAACCAAGTCTGCAGGGGTACGTTGCTGAAGTTCTTCTCGCAGGCTCTGTGCCACCGCAACAAGGGTGCGATAGTAGCGTTTTATGGTGACTTCCCAGCCTTCGTGCGCTGCGAGGTCGGTCATCGCATCGGACCAGAGGGTGGCTGCCGGGTCTTCGCATAAATCAATGGCTGACCAGTGCCAATCGCTTGGTTCCCACTTATCAGAATAGAAACTCTCAGAGTCGTCTGCATCGAGGCCTTCTTCAAGCGAGGCCAGAACCTGATCCAGATCTTCCTCATCATCGTTAAGGCTCGAGTCTTCCTCGTCGGTTTCCTGTTCATCCGCGTCAGAAATCACTATGGAGTCGTCATCGATTGTGACGTCTTCAGATTCGGTTGAACTACCAGGCTCCGCATCTTCGCGGTCTTCATAGTCCGCAGGCTCGTCAGCATCTTCGCCGCGCTCCACCAGTTCTTCTCTTGATGCCGTGACGCGATCACGTTCTAAAGCCTGTACCGAATTCAGCGCAAGCAACGGCATAGCGATGCTCTCGCTTTCTTCGGTGCTGACCCCGTGAAGGGCAATGGCATAGAAGTCTTGGTCGGGGTGTCCAGTAATTACTTCCGCAGCGTGCCGAAGGGCGGTCACCCGTATCGCCTCTTCGAGAGCGGCCCAATCTACTCCCATGCCCAGAGAGTACTCCCAATCAGGCGCTGAATGACAGACCTTGACGCGCCACACAAAGAAGCGTAGAGAGCTACGCTCAATTCACAGTTTTCGGTTATGCTTCGACGCGATACACACTACTTTCACTCGCATTGAGAAAGGCGCCCTTTCGTGTCTTCTGCTCTTCCGCCTACGGGCACCAACGTCGTACAAGAACTTCCCTTTAAGTGGAAGGTACAAGGCTCGATATTTATCATCGGTGGCCTCGGATTCATGTTTGATGCCTGGGATGTCACGCTCAACGGTGCATTAATTCCATTGGTCGCCCAAGAGTGGGGACTAGACCGGCCCACCGCAGCACTTTTGGGCACGTCAAACTTGGTTGGTATGGCACTGGGCGCATTTGTGTGGGGCGGAATTGCCGACCGGTTTGGACGCAAAAAAGCCTTCAGCCTGACGTTGTTGATGTTTGCAGTGTTCACCGTGCTCGGTGCATTCTCACCAAACTTCGGCTTCTTTGTGGCCTTCCGGTTCTTGGCCGGACTTGGGCTGGGCGGATGCATCCCGGTGGATTACGCGCTCGTTGGCGAGTTCACCCCAGCTAAGTTGCGTGGACGAGTACTTACCGCAATGGATGGCTGGTGGCCAGTGGGTGCTGCCCTGTCATTCTTCGTCTCCGGCTGGGTGATGGCCACAGCCGATAACTGGCGTTTGATTCTTGCTGTGATGATCCTTCCGGCATTTGTGGTGTTCTTTGTACGTCGTTCCGTGCCAGAGTCACCGTTGTACTTGGCTGCCAAGGGTCGCGAGGCAGAAGCTCGTGAAGTGATTGACTACCTAGTTGAACGCACCGGCGCCACCAAACGTGACTACGTCATCGAACAAGTGCCAGTTGAGCGTCCTGCCCGTTGGTATGAGCAGGTAGTTTCTCTCTGGCGTTACTCGTGGAAAATTACTGCGACCAGTTGGCTACTGTTCATCACTGTTCTGCTGGTTTACTACTTGGCACTGACGTGGCTTCCATCAATCTTGACCGAGGCTGGAATGGCGCAGTCCGCTTCATTCTTCGCCACCGCAGTCATGGCTCTAATGGGTCTACTCGGAGTGGTGATTGCCGCGCTCCTTGTTGAACGAGTTGGCCGCAAATGGCTGCTTGCCGTTTCCGCACCGCTCTCCGGACTAGTGCTGGTCATGGTGGCACTGAACCTGAAGGTTCCAGCTGCCGCAGTGGGTTGGGTGTTGGTCTTTGGTGTCATCGTTCAGGTGGCCATCCCCGTACTGTATGCCTACGTTTCTGAGATGTACCCGACTGAACTACGCGCCAGTGGATTCGGTTGGGCCTCAACCATGTCGCGCTTTGCTGCCGGATTTGGGCCGCTGATTTTCGCCGCGCTCTGGCCAGTGCTCGGTCTGCCTACGCTGTTCATTGCCGCGAGCGTACTGGTCACCTTGGCCATCATTTTCATGGCAAAGTTCGCGCCAGAAACCATGGGCCGCCAGCTGGGCTAGCGCACCTTGATCCATTGATGAACTCGATGCCTGACGCCAAGAGCCGACTCGTACAATTAGAAGATCACCACTCTTCAAGAGGTACAACGTCGCAATATCCTTGGCGGTTGGCATCGTGGAGCACAACGACGGGAAAATCACCGATGCAGTTTGACCAGAAGCAGCTCAAGGAAGATGGATTTACGGGCTTCCGCTCTGTGGCCACACTTGAAATCAATCGCATCCCGCACCGTCAAGGGATTTTTGTCGTCTTGGCGCCCTCGGACTATGAACCGCGGTACCTTAACCGCAGTACGGCCGGAACCTTCAAGAAGAAAACCCCTCGCTTAAACCCGAGCAGCTAGAAGCCGAATGGGTCCACGACACCGAAGTCCTATACATCGGAAAGGCCAGCCCAGGCAGCCAAGGCAATCGTGGGCTGCGCCGGCAGATTCAAGAATTCATCGACTTCGGCAATGGCAAACCACCAGGCCACTGGGACGGGCGCTTGATCTGGCAGCTGCGTGGAGCCGGAAAGCTCTTGATCGCGTGGAAAGAATTACCCTCCGAAGAGTTGAATGCTTCACTGGCTAAGTATCACGACAGCTTCCACGCACAGTACGGCAAGTTGCCCTACGCCAATTTGGTCCGCGCGCGGTGAAACGAAAGCGTGTGAAGAGGCGCCCTCGGTTTCGCTGGTTACGCGAAAATTGGGACGACCTCGTGGCACGCTTGCTGGAATTCTTCTCGCTAGGGCCGCGAAATTCACTGCTCAACTTCAGCACCTTCGCCTACTCCGTCCAGAGTTACGCCTTGAACCCGTCAAGCATTATCTGCACCAAACGCTCCTGAAGCTGTGGTGTCTGATTTTTGAAGGCTCGTGGCAACGGTCGAGTGGCTGCTCCAATGGCGGTGACCAGTTCTACGCCGTTCAAATCTCTGCGCACCAATTGTTGGTCTTTGGCCTGTTCAAGAACACGATTTACTGCCTGAGCGCATTCACGTTGCACGGTCAGCACTCGTTCATTCAGAGTCGCAGGCAGGGCTCCCCAAACGCTTCGCTGAGCGCACCAAGATCTAGGCGCACCAGCTGCTCCAAGAATTTACTCCACGCTCGTGGCTCTTGGGCCAAGTTTTCCCTTGCGAGGTGAGCCGCATCCAATATTTCTTGCAGGGTTGTCACGGTAACTTCCTCAACTAGCTCGGGGCGGGCCGCGAAGTTGCGGTACAAGGTACCGATTCCCACGTTGCTTCGTTCTGCAATGGTGTCCATGGCAACGTTGGCGCCGTACTGGGCAAAGAGCTCTCGGGCCGTACGGAGAATAGTTTCACGTCGTTGCAAAGCATCTGTGCGCATCAACCGGTTATGCCTTCCACGGTGTTGGCGGCGGTGGGGTTTACCCATCTGCCGCTCAGAGAGTCTTAGATAGATGTCCTATTTGGTCGGATCCAAAACTCAGTGATCTTTCCAGAAATTGCTAAGCGTTGCCACGGCGTTAAGACTTTTGCCAGAAATCTATCCCCACACTTCAACTAAATAGCCTTTCATTAGTGATTTTTCGGTAGTCTGGCAGTGAACTACCCCGTGAGTTTTTGGGGATCTGACCTTCGAAAGGCCGCCATGCACGACGATACTTCCTTGACCACTGGTCGAGTCAAACGAGTACTGCAGGAACGAGTACTGCCTGCCATCTACTCGGACTCAATCCCGCTTGAGGTGTCTTGGCATGAACTTCCAGGTGAACCAGTAACACCCACAAAGGGCTTGGCATTGGACTACGTTCCAGCTCAGGTTGGGACCTCTTGGGGAGCTGCTTGGGGCACCACATGGTTCCACCTTCAAGGCCAGGTTCCCGCTAGTTGGGCGTCACGCCGAGTCGAAGCAATTATCGATTTGGGCTTCGACGTAAATATGACGGGGTTCCAGTGCGAAGGGCTCATCTACCGACCTGACGGCAACACCGTCAAAGCGCTAAACCCACGCAACCAGTGGGTGCCAGTTACGGAGTCTGCAGAAGGCAACGAGCTAGTGGATCTCTATCTTGAGGCTGCGTCCAACCCAGTATTGCTGGATCATCACCCGTTTTTGCCGACCGAAGAGGGAGACATTCTCACTTCTTCCACGCGCAAGCTCTACACCATCCGACGTATGGATCTGGCTGTATTTGAACCAGTAGTTCATGAATTAGCTCTTGACCTTGAAGTGCTCCTAGATCTGCAGGAACAACTGCCCCAAGGCCCGCGCAAGATGCAGATTCTTCAGGCCTTGGATAACGCCTTGGATGTTCTTGATCTTCAGGACATTACCTCAACGGCTCAGGCCGCTCGCGATGAACTAGCCGACGTTCTCGCCGCACCGGCAGAACACAGTGCTCACCAGATTTCCGCTATCGGACACTCCCACATCGACTCGGCTTGGTTGTGGCCACTGCGCGAAACCATCCGCAAGGTCTCACGCACTGCTTCCTCGATGGTTGAGTTACTTGGCGATGAACCGGATTTCCTTTACGGAATGTCCAGTGCCCAACAATACAAATGGCTTAAGAGCCACCGCCCCGAGGTGTGGGAGCGCGTCAAGCAGGCGGTGGCCGACGAACGTTTCCTCCCCTTAGGTGGCATGTGGGTTGAATCCGATACTGTGATGCCTTCCGGCGAATCTTTGGTGCGTCAATTCCTTTACGGCCAGAAATTCTTCCACGACGAATTTGGTGTGAGTTCCAAAGGTGTGTGGCTACCAGATTCCTTCGGCTACTCCCCGGCCTTGCCGCAGCTGATGCGACGTGCAGGTTTTGAATGGTTCTTCACCCAGAAGATCTCATGGAATCAGCAAAACAAATTCCCACACCATAGCTTTGATTGGGAAGGCATTGATGGTTCTCGCATCTTCAGCCATTTCCCTTCCATGGACACCTACAACTCTCAGCTTTCCGGTGAGGAAGTTGCTAAGGCTTCACGCCAGTTCCGCGAAGCGCGCGTTACCAATAACTCCATTGCTCCCGTGGGCTGGGGTGACGGTGGTGGCGGTACCACTCGCGAGATGACTGGCAAGGCTAAACGCTTATCCAATCTTGAAGGTAGTGCGCAGGTGCGTTGGGAACATCCCAACCAGTTCTTCGACCGCGCTAAGCGCGAACTTCCCAACCCACCGGTCTGGGTTGGCGAACTGTACCTGGAATTGCACCGCGCGACGCTAACCAGCCAGCACCAGACTAAACAAGGCAACCGACGCACTGAGCAACTTCTGGTGGAAGCGGAGCTTTGGGCAGCCACCGCCACGTTATACACGGGAAGCGACTACCCCTACGTACAGCTAGACGAGCTGTGGGAAACAGTGTTGCTGCACCAGTTCCACGATATTTTGCCTGGCACCTCCATCGCCTGGGTACACCGTGAAGTTGTAGGCCGCTACGCACAAGTCATCGAACAGGTCGAAGCACTGATCCTCACAGCACAGCAGCAGCTTGCTGGGGACGGCTCAACGCCCATCGCTTTTAACAGGGCCGCGTTCACGCGCAATTCACTGTCCTTCGGTCAGGCTAAGGCCCTGGTTGCTAGCTCCGCGGATTCCGTTCAGGCCACCGCAGCTAGTGGTGGATATGTCTTGGACAACGGCATTGTCCGCATTCAGGTCAGTGATCAAGGACTGATCACCTCCGCAGTAGATTTGGCCACTGGCCGCGAGGCTATTGCTTCGGGCCAAGAGGCAAACCTCTTGCAGCTGCACCAAGACTTCCCCAACATGTGGGACGCCTGGGACGTAGATAAGTACTACCGCAATCAGGTCACCGACCTGCGTGAACTCAATTCCATGGAATTGTCCTCGACTGAGGATGGCAGCCAGGTCATCACCATCTCTCGTGGCTTCTCGAAGTCGACGGTCATTCAGCAGCTGAGCCTGGCCCCGGGTGACCGAACAGTTCATATCGCTCAAAGCACCGACTGGCATGAGGCCGAGAAGTTCCTCAAGGTCGCGTTCCCACTCGATGTTCGGGCCGAGCAAACCATCGCGGAAACACAGTTTGGCTATCACAAGCGAGTGACGCATATGAACACCAGTTGGGAAGCAGCGAAGTTTGAAACCTCCATGCACCGCTTTGTGCTGGCCGAGGAACCAGGCTTTGGTGTGGGGCTGATCAACGATTCCATCTACGGCTTTGATGTCACGCGCGAAGCCAAAGAAGCGCGCGTGACCACCACGATGCGTCTGTCGTTGCTGCGCGCCCCACGCTTCCCCGATCCGCAAACAGATCAAGGCATTCAAACTCACCGCTACGGGCTGGTGATCGGCGCCGATATCGCCACAGTCACTGAAGCTGGGGCGCTGCTCAATAGCGCAGAGCGAGTTGTTGTGGGTGCACAAGGCGTGGAACCACTTGTTGCTGTAACCGGTGAAGGCCTGGTGGTTTCCAGTGTGAAGCTGTCCGCTGATCGCAGCGGGGATCTGGTGGTGCGAGTCTACGAGTCGTTGGGACGACGTGCTCGTGGTGCCCTGAAGATCAATGCCGCTTACGCCTCGGCAACTACCGTGTCCCTGCTTGAAGATTCGTTGGCTCAGGCAGCTATTGATCTTCTTGATGGTGCGGTTCCGCTGGAACTGAGTGCTTTTGAGGTGCGCACCGTGCGCTTCAAACTCAGCGACTAAACATTAAGAATCTCAGGCTCGAACGCCTCGCCGTGGCTTACCAGGGCGAGGGTTCGTAGTCCTTGAGGAAGCAACCATAGAGGTCAATGCCGCGTTCCCCGTCCACGATCGGCTGGTAGACCCGGGCCGCCCCGTCGATTAGATCCAACGGTGCGTGCCAGCCTTCGGCGACCATGCGAACCTTGGAATCATGCGGACGTTCGTCGGTGATCCAACCGGTGTCCACCGCAGACATCAAGATGCCGTCGGTGTTCAGCATTTCTTCGGCACTGGTGCGGGTGAGCATATTGAGCGAGGCCTTGGCCATGTTGGTGTGCGGATGACCGGCACCCTTGTAGCGTCGGGAGAACTGCCCCTCCATGGCTGAGACATTCACAATGTATTTACGTCGTGCCCCACTGGCAGCCAAGGTAGGTCGTAACCGTGAAGCCAGCAAGAATGGTGCGGTGACATTGCACAGCTGCACTTCGAGCATTTCCAATGCGTCCACATTGCCCAAAATCTGGGTCCAGGAATTTTCTGTCACCACATCTGGCACCAGTCCCACGGCGTCGATTGCGGTGCCTGCGGTAATGCGCTCCAGCGAGGCTGAGCCTGCCTTCATTGCCAGCTCTGCAAGTCGTTGTGCGTCGTAGCTGCCTAGCGGTTCCGGGGCCAACAACGCAGAATCCTCAAGCCTAAAGGCACTGGCCAAGGCTTTGGGGTGCTCGGCCGGCGGATTCGCTTCGCCCCATAGCTCCGGGCCGCCGTGGCTGGCCAGTAGTTCGGTGGCTAGCGGTTGCTGTTCGGATTCGATCAGGTGCTGATATGAGTTGGACGTGCGCCGAACGGTTTGGGCCGCGTTGTTGATCAAGATATCCAGCGGGCCTTCGGCGGCTACACGATCAGCTAGAGAGATAACCTGTGCCGGATCGCGCAGGTCAATGCCGACAATGCGCAACCGGTGCAACCACTGGTTGCTGTCTTCGATGGCCGCAAAGCGGCGGGCTGCGTCTTTGGGGAAGCGTGTGGTGATGGTGGTGTGGGCGCCGTCGCGAAGTAGACGCAACGCGATATGCATTCCGATTTTTGCTCGTCCGCCGGTGAGCAGTGCGCGCTTTCCGCTCAGGTCCGCGCGTGCATCACGGCGTTCACGACCTGCTGCAGCGCAGTCCGGGCACAGGTAGTGATGGAAGGCGTCAACGGTGGTGTAGCGGCGCTTGCAGATGTAGCAACCGCGTGGCCTGCGGAATTCGCCAGCAGTATCACCGTCGGTGGAAGCGCTCAGGTCTAAGCCCAAGGTTTCGTCGTCAAGGCGCTGAGGTGAACCGGTTGCGGTACGTTCAATCAGTGCGCGGTCTGTCGCACTAATTTCTGCTCGTTTCTGCGATTTTCTGAAACGCTTGGCGGCTTTGAACATGTTGCTGGTGGCGCGGCGTACAGCAACGTGCCGTTCGTCGTCGGAATCCAGTTCATGTACTACCGAGAGCACCTTCAGGGCCGTTGCCAGCTCCGCGTCGGTAAAAGGTTGCGTCGTTGAAGCCGCGTCGGCTTTAGGTGTTTGCTCAGTCATCTCGCCACCAATTTTACTTCCTTGGTGGCTCCGCGCGGTGTGCCTGGGTGGTGCTGTGCGCTACTTGCTCTTGGCTAGGTCTGCGAGGGTTGCAATGAGCAGACGGCGTTCAACAACTTTGATGCGTTCGTGCAACGTGCCTTCGGTGTCTGCATCATCGATGGCGACTGCTTCTTGGCGCAGGATCGGACCGGTGTCCACGCCGGCATCTGCAATATGTACGGTGCAGCCGGTGACCTTGACTCCGTAAGCCAGCGCGTCACGCACACCATGGGCGCCAGGGAACGAAGGCAGCAAGGCGGGATGAGTATTGATGTATGTGCCGTCAAAAGCGTTGATGAATTCTTCGCCGACGATTCGCATAAATCCAGAGGACACAACGTAGTCCGGTGCGTAGGACAGGCATTTTTCTGTCAGCGCATGGTTCCAGTCTTTGCGATCTTCGTAATCCTTGAAGTTCACAACAAAGGTTTCGATTCCGGCTTCAGCCGAACGCTGCACACCGTAGGTATCGTGTTTGTCGGCGCCGACCGCGGCGATGTCTACGTTGGGTAATTCACCAGCCTGAACGGCGTCTATGACTGCCTGAAGGTTCGAACCAGTTCCTGAAACCAAAACCACAATGCGCATGCCTTCAATTCTACGGTTTGGTCTTGCTTGTTTTTCATTCCGCTCAGGTTTGTTGCTTATGCCAGTCTCAAACTGGCGTGGAGAGCAAAGAAAAACGATGATTACGACATGAGTGAGATTGTTCCTGATCAGAAGAATTGGACCTTCGTTTTGGACTCGGTCTGCCCCGAGTGCCAGGTTGATGTCCGCGAGGTGACTCCCAAGGACGTCATCGAGCGATTGCCCTCTGGGGTTCAGCGCTATGTGACGGCGCTACACAATCCAGCAGCACGCGTGCGGAAAAATCCGGCGCGTTGGAGTGATCAGGAATATGTAACGCACGTAGCGCACATGTTGGTGATCATGACGCAGCGACTGGATCTGATGCTTGGGCAAGATGAGCCCACCTTCCCGAATTGGGATCAGGATCAGGCTGCCAATGAAGGTAATTACAACGCTCTTACTGCTGGTGACGTCACGGCGCAGCTTGAGACCGCGGCTTCAAATTATGCCGAAAAATTGGGAAGCATCGGCGCTGAATCTTATTCCAGACGGGGTTTGCGTTCAAACGGTTCGGCCTTCACTGTTGAATCTTTAAACCAGTATGCGTGGCACGATTTTGTGCATCATCTGTGGGATCTGGACCCCAAGCCCAGCTAGAGCGGGCGTCTGGACTCCGGTAGGCGATGCGGCAAATTTATGGCAGCAGTTAATTTATTTGAAACCTGCATTGACCAACCCTGTGACCCGTGATACATTTTTCCCTGTTATACGAATAACTAACTCGCATCACTCAATGGGGAGACACTTTGATGGCTAGAGCCAAGCCCGCTTCCGGGCCCACAATGCACGATGTGGCAGCTGCAGCCAGTGTCTCCCAAGCCACCGTTTCCCTGGTCCTAAATTCCGCTCCTGGATCACGCTTCTCTGCCGACACTCAGCAGCGAGTCTGGGATGCAGTTGAACAGTTGGGATACCGCACCAACGCGCACGCCAAGGTGTTGCGCGAAGGTGTTTCAGGGATGATCGGCTTCATTGGCGACTCGGTGGCAACCTCACCTTTCGCTGGTGCAATCATCGAAGGTGCGCAGGAAAGAGCCTGGGAAGAAGGGCTCCTGCTGCTAACCATCAACACTGGCGGCGACAAAAAACTTGAGGCCGCTTCGCTAGATACGATGCTCTCCTACAAGGTGGCCGGTGTCGTGTACGCGGCAATGTATAACCGTTATCTTGAAGTCCCCAAAGCGCTGGCCGGGGTCCCTTCGGTCGTCTTGAACTCCCAAGACAAAGACGGCAAGCTCCCCAGCGTCGCTCCAGACGAAATTCAAGGTGGCTACACCGCCACTCGACGGTTACTTGACGCTGGTCATACCCGAATAGGCATGATCAACATCGAAACCTTAGAAAGTGGACTACCGGCAGCGGTGGGACGCTTCGCAGGTTATCAAAAGGCCATGAACGAAGCTGGAGCCGAAGTTGATCCTTCACTGCTTCGCTTCGGCGAAGGTGGAGAAACTCATGGCTACACCTTCGGTAGGGAACTACTTTCTTCCAACCGTCCGCCAACCGCTATCTTCTGTGCCAACGACCGCACCGCATGGGGCGTTTATCAGGCGGCAGCGGAGTTGCGGGTATCAATTCCTGATGATGTTTCAATCATTGGCTTTGATAATCAGTCCACACTAGCTCCGTTCCTTCGCCCCGGACTGACAACTCTTGAACTACCTTTCGCCGCAATGGGCCGACAAGCGGTGGATTTCCTCCTCCAAGGAGCTAAACCTGATGGTCAGGTAAAGCTCATGGATTGCCCACTTATTGAACGCTCGTCGGTATCACACCCCAAGGAGAAGCCTTGAGTCAATCAAAACCAGCTGCTCTCAGGCGATTTAGCAAATCACCTAAAAAGCGCAAAGTTCCCTTTTCGCTTCAGCTGAAAAAGATCTTGGCAGCCTGGCAGTTATACGTATTACTAGTACCTGCCCTGGCCTACATCGTGATCTTCAAGTACTGGCCAATGTACGGTGTCCAAATCGCATTCAGGAACTACAACCCCACCGAAGGTTTCACCGGAAGCCAGTGGGTTGGCCTGAAGCACTTCATCAGATTTGTGAATTCTTACCAATTCACAGAGGTGCTGGGCAACACGATCTGGATCGCAGTACTGGGTCTGCTCATTGCCTTCCCGGTGCCAATCATCCTGGCGCTGCTCGTCAACGGGTTGCAGAGCGAGAAGTTCAAAAAGTTCACCCAAACCGTGCTGTACTCCCCTGCCTTCATCTCCACCGTGGTGGTAGTCGGCATGATGTTCGTACTGCTCTCTCCACGTTCAGGCTTGGTCAATAACGCCATCCAGCTCGCTGGTGGTGAACCGATCTTCTTCATGGGATCCCCCGACTGGTTCCGCCCGGTCTACCTGATTTCTGACATCTGGCAAAACGCCGGCTTCTCAATGATTGTGTACCTAGCAGCCCTAGCCGGCATCGATCCAGCCTTGCACGACGCGGCCAAGGTTGACGGTGCATCCAAGCTGCAGCGCATGCGCCACATCGATTTGCCAGGCATCATGCCAATGGTCACCGTGCTGTTCATCTTGGCAATCGGTAACTTGCTCAACGTTGGGTTCGAAAAGGCACTGCTGATGCAGACTCCGCTGAACCTCGCCAACTCTGAAATCATCCAGACCTACGTTTACCACGCTGGTCTGCAGCAGGCTCAGTTCAGCTACTCGGCTGCTATCGGTCTGTTCAACTCCGTCCTCAACCTGGTGCTGCTGTTGATCTTCAACCGTGTGGCTCGCCGGGCAAACCAAGCAACCTTGTGGTGATCCCCGATGTCATTAAAAACAATTCCAGCAACACCAGTTTCGCCTCGACGGGAGGGACAGAAGGTGATTAATCGTCAGTCCGGTGGCAAGTCAAAGTTCCGCCTCCTGCGCGAACGTTACGCCGACCGCACCTTCACTATCGCAGCGGTCACCATCCTGATCCTGTCGATCTTGGCTGTCGTTTACCCGTTGTACTTCATCGTGATCGCATCCATCAGTGATCCCAATGCAGTGTATGAAGGCAAGGTTTGGCTCTTCCCCTCTGGAGTGACTTTCGAGGGATACCAGCGAATCCTTACCGATGGCCGAATCTGGTCAGGCCTGACCAATACAGTGATCTACACGGTACTGGGAACGGCAATCAGCGTTTCCACCATCTTGTGCGGAGCCTACGCACTATCTCGCAAGGATATGCCGGGCCGTAAGTTCTTGATGTTGCTCTTTGTCATCACCATGTTCTTCGATGGCGGTCTGATCACCAAGTACCTGGTCGTGAAGGATCTGGGCATGCTCAACACCGTGTGGGCAGTAGTTTTGCCTGGCGCTGTTGGTGTGTGGAACCTGATCATCGCTCGGTCATTCTTTGAACACACCATCCCTAATGAATTGCGTGAAGCAGCTCAGATGGATGGGGCCAATGACTTCCGCTTCTTCTTCCAGATGGTTCTTCCACTATCAAAACCACTGATCATGCTGATGATCATGGTGCACGTAGTGGCCAACTGGAACTCGTTCTTCGATGCTCTGATCTTCCTCAACGACGATTCAAAGTATCCCCTCCAGCTAGTTCTGCGAAACATCCTTATCCAATCCGACGTTTCCTCGACGGGCACCACCGGCGGAGATATTGCCTCCTACGCCGCGGCCCAGCGAATAGCCGAACTGACCAAGTACGCGATGATCGTCGTCTCCAGCCTGCCGCTGATGATCGCCTTGCCGTTCATGCAAAAGCACTTCACCAAGGGCATGATGATCGGCGCAGTTAAGTAATCACACTCTTCACCTCTCAATCGCAGGGCTAAGTTCCACTGCTTAGTCCTGCACCCCACCCCGAATAGGAACCACCATGGCACTTAATCGCCGACATGCAGCTCTTGCTGCAGCGCTAGCCGGAACATTGATGTTCACCGCTTGCGGCTCAGGAAGCTCCGATGCACCTGAAATCGAGGATTCCTCAGCGGAATTCGGCTTCCACGACACCGGCCTGCCGATCGTTGATAAGAAGCTGGACTTGACCTTCTCCGGTTCCAAGACCGCGCTGGCCCCTGACTTCAACACCATGACCGTGGTGAAGAACTGGGAAAAGGACACTAACGTTCACATCAACTGGGAAAACCTTCCAGAGACCGTATTCCAGGAAAAGAAGAACCTGATTCTTGCTGGTGGCGATCTGCCAGATGCATTCTTCAACTCGGGACTGACCGACTCTGAAATTGCGACTTACGCAACCAGCGGCACCCTGATCCCGCTTGAAGGTCTGATCGAAAAGAACGCACCAAATCTTTCCAAGCTGCTCAACGAGCGTCCTGATATCAAGGCCGCGATCACTTCCTCAGATGGTCACATCTACTCACTGCCTTCCATTGAAGAGCTCGGCTTGGTTCAGTTCCCTAACCAGCTGATCGTCAACACCGCATGGCTAAAAAAGCTGGATATCCCAATGCCTAAGACCGTGGATGAATTCCACGATGCGCTCAAGGCTTTCAAGGAAAAGGATGCTTCGGGCACCGGCAAGACCATTCCACTGAGCTTCATGCCAGGCTCGTGGTGTGCCGATATCGTTGACCTGATTGCTGCCCTCGGCGGCATCCCAGACAATGCAGATCACCGCATTGTTCAGGACGGAAAGGTCATCTACACCCCTACCCAAGAGGGTTATAAGAAGGCCGTCCAGACCCTACACACCTGGTACAAGGAAGGCCTGATCGACCCAGAGTCGTTCTCGCAGGACGACAAGGCTTACCTAGCCAAGGGTAAGGCTGCCAAGGAAAACCTCGGCTCGTTCGTTTGGTGGGAGACCCCAGAAATGGTTGGCGCTGACCGTGCCAAGGACTACGCAATTGTTCCAGTTCTGGAAGGTGTTGACGGCCAGCGTATCGCCAGCCAGTCCAACAACCAGGAAATCGCCCGTGGCGCCTTCGCCATCACCAACGTCAACAAGTACCCAGCAGCTACCATTCGTTGGGCCGACCACCTTTACGATCCGGTTGAATCCGCTCAGGCTAACTGGGGACCAATCGGCGAGACGTTGAAGAAGGATGAAAAGACTGGTCTGCTCACCCAGATTCCAGTCAAGGAAGGCGAAAGCGAAGGCGAACGCCGCCAGAAGGTCGCACCAAGCGGTCCAAAGGCTAACACCGCCGAGAACTTCAAGACTGTTGTCGCTCCGGAGCCACGCGCTGCCGAACGTCAGAAGGTTGTTAACGAGTTCTACAAGCCATTCGCTGGCAACGAGGGTTACCCTGCGGTCCCACTGTCCAACGATGAGCTGCAGGAAATCAGCACCGTTGAAACCGATGCTGCTTCATTGGTTGAGCAGAAGGTCGCCAAGTGGATTGTCACCGGTGGCATCGAAGACGAGTGGGACGAGTACGTCGCACAGCTTCAGAGTGTTGGCGTTGATCGCATGGTAGAGGTCTACCAAACCGCGCTGGACCGTTACAAGTCCAACTCCTAATTCACCACGCACAAGCTAGGGCCGGACGGAACCTGAAAATTTCCGTCCGGCCCTTGCTCTAGAACTAATCAAACCAGCACAGAATTGAGCTTGTTTCCCATGACTGCTTCGACCGCCTCAACGGCCGAAAAGTACCGCCCGTCGCTACACTTCTCAGCGCAAGATACCTGGGTCAATGATCCCAATGGGCTGATTTACCACGATGGTCTCTACCACCTGTACTACCAGAACAACCCTTTCGGAAACGTCTGGGGAAATATGTCCTGGGGACATGCCACCTCACCAGATCTGCTCTCCTGGACACACCATCCGGTAGCCATCGCCTGTGATGAAAATGAAGATATCTTCTCCGGCAGCATTGTCTTTGATAAAGAGAACACCAGCGGTTTTGGTACGTCCGAGAGCGCTCCACTGATCGCTTTTTACACCAGCGCTTACAAGCCAGGCAACGCTCGTCACGGCATCCAAGCACAGTCCGTCGCTTATAGCCTTGACGGCGGTTATAGCTGGAGCAAGCACTCCGGGAATCCGGTGATTGATCGCAACTCCCCGAATTCCGTGATCCTAAGGTCTTCCGCTACAGCTCAGCGGAGACCAGCTACTGGGTTATGGTCACCGTTGAAGCACAGGATCACCAAGTAGTTCTGTATAAGTCCGAAAACCTCTTGGACTGGCAATACTTGAGCACCTTCGGCCCTGCCAACGCGACTAGCGGAGTCTGGGAATGCCCGGATCTGTTTGAACTACCGGTAGACGGCGGAGCCAACGGATCCAAGTGGGTTCTGGTTGTTAACTTGAACCCTGGCGGCCCCAACAATGGTTCGGCAGGGCAGTACTTTGTCGGGCAGTTTGATGGCACAACCTTCACCTCCGAGTCCACCGTGACCGAAGGACGCTCCGACAACGAGCGTTTGAACGACTATCAATGGTTGGACTGGGGCCGCGACTACTATGCAGCTGTGTCCTTCGGGGACGTTCCTGATGGGCGTCGTCTGATGATCTCTTGGATGAACAACTGGGAGTACGCGAATCAGATTCCTACCTCACCATGGCGCAGCCCCATGTCGTTGGCCCGAGAAGTAACACTACAAACCATCGATGATGCACCGCGTTTGGTGCAGAAGCCAGCCTTTGATCCGAAAAACGAACTGGGCTCAACTCAAAACTTCGGCCTCGATTCGGTACAGCTGGATGACGAGGTTCGAGTGCTAGACCAGGCCCGCGGTGCGGTGCAGCGTATTGAGCTCTCGGTGACACCGGGAACTGCCAATGAGGTCGGTTTAGTTGTTCGCGGTGGACAGGCTGAAGGGACGCGCATCGGTGTGAACGTTGAGCAATCTGCGCTCTTTGTAGATCGCCGCAACTCAGGCGAAAGCGATTTCCACGAGTCCTTCGCTTCGCTGGATAAGGCACCTATTCTTCCGCTGAACGGATCCTACGAATTGACGATCTTTGTTGATCATTGCTCGGTGGAGATCTTTGCTCAAGGTGGGTCAGTGACGATCACGGATCTGATTTTCCCGTCCCCGGAGAGTATTGATCTTTCGCTCTACGCAACAGGCGGTAGTGCGCAGTTCAGCAATGTGGATGTTGTTCGCTTCTACTGATACAGCGACAGCGGATGGTTCTGCATCTGGGTACACAAAAGGCTGACGGAAATTTTCCGTCAGCCTTTGGTGTGCCCAGCTTTAACCCTCTAGTACCGGGTCGGTTTCAAACAGTGGGGCAATGAGATACCCGATCGCCGTACCGATGCCGATCTGCAAGGCCAAAGCGCCAGCAGTCAACCACGGATTCGGGCCGAGATCTGTCAGGCGTCCGATGGCCAAGGAACCGGATGCCAGCCATGAACCGAACAGGCTCAGCACACCGGCAACCACTCCGGTAAAGACCGACAAGCAAGCCGTGGAAGCGCCCAGTGCGAGCATGTTGAATGGGATGCGACGGGCGAACCAATCTTCTAAGTGGTTCTCTCCCCCACGCAAGAAATACCAGCCAGCAAGAATACCTGCAGCAACCGGAATCAGCATGAACAGCCAATGGTTCGAGGCGTCACCCGATGGGATAGATGCCAGCATAGGGATCGATGGCAGCGGCCCCACCGTGGTTTCCAAGCTGGATAATGTGCTTCCGGAGCCCAGGGTGAATCCGCCACCGCTGACCCACGATAGGACCCAGAATGACGCATTAGGAATCAACGCCAATTGCACCAAGGTCAAAGCTGCCGAGCCGATGGGCCCTGGACGCAATTCCTGATACACGTTGGCAACTTCGGTCCAGTGCAGACCCATGTTGATAGTCAGCAGCAATCCGCTAATCCCCACGGCCGCTACGTAGCCAAGGAACCCGGCCACAACAACATGCCATACATAGGAACCAGCCCAGCGGCGGTGCGGAGACAGACGCTGAATATAGGCGGCAATGTCCACGCCAAATAGTCGAGCCCACGAACCGGCCTCGCGGCGCGCTCCGATAATCAACCCCAGGGTCGCAATGATCAGCGGGATGAAAATAGCGGCAAAGAGATTCACCCGCGCGTAACTGTTATTAACGAGCAGTCCCACCACCGCGCCGATGGCGCCATAAGCGGCAAATGCTCCGAGCAGCCCTTGCCAGAGCTGATCGGTGTAGGAAGCACGCGCGATGCGTCGACCTGCGCGCAGGCAGAAGGCAAAGGGAAGTAACGACAGGCCCAAAGGAATCAGCGTCAGCCATCCGGAAACGGAGCTAGGATCCTCGCCTGTGCCTAGGTTCAAAACTTCAATTGGCACACCGTGGATCATCAGCCAGATGAATCCAGCAAACTGCAAAATGACGTTAAAGGAGTCTTCCAAGAAGCCGCCGCTGAAGTACACGGCGATCAGTGGCAACATGATCAGGGCTATGCAAAATACAACGGACTGCAGGATCTCAAAAACGCCCTGCAACGCAAGGGGCATTGGCCAGCCGTTGCGCAGACGCAACATCACTGCCTTCATGGGTTTCTTTTCGCGGCTCATCATTCTCAATGTTGCCACCAATAGGCTCGCCTCACGCAGATCGACGCGCATCCTGCCCCTGAGCGCTTGCCAACAACCGCGTTACTAATAACTCTTTGGTGCCGCTGCTTTTGTGTCGTTGCTGAAACTTGCCGCCAGTGCTTCGGTGGCACGGGCGAGCAAAGCTACGTCAGCGCCAACACCGACAAAGTCTGCGCCTGCTTCCATGTAGGTCCGCGCGGTTTTCTGGTCAAAGGCATTAACGCCGGCATATTTGCCGGCCGCTTTGGCTACGTTGATGGACTTGATCACTGCATCCACCACCTCTGGGTGGTTCTGCTGCCCGATGACGCCCATCGATGCGGCCAGGTCAGACGGGCCAATAAAGATGCCGTCTACGCCGTCGGTCGCCAGAATTTCTTCCACGTTGGCCACAGCTTGTTCGGCTTCGATCTGCACCATGATCGTGATCGTGTCATCAGCGCGAGTCAGGTAGTCGGGGATCCTGTTCCAGCGTGCCGAGCGCGCCAGCGCTGAGCCAACTCCGCGTACACCCTTGGGCGGATACTGGCAGGCCGCTACCGCTGCGGCAGCCTGCTGCGCGTCATTGACCATCGGGATGATCAGTGACTGCACTCCAAGATCCAAGAATTGTTTGATGACTACAGGGTCATTGACCGCGGGACGAACTACTGGGACCACCGGATAGCTGCGTACCGCTTGGAGCTGAGCCAAAATGCTTTGTAGGTCATTCGGTGAATGTTCACCGTCAATGAAGAGCCAGTCGAATCCGGCACCGGCACAGATTTCGGCAATCAGTGGCGAAGCGGAGCAAACCCAAATGCCGACCAGGCTATGGTCTGCATCCCTAAGCGCATCTTTGAGCGACGGATCTGGTTCTACTGAAAATGGCATGTCACAGTTCCTAGCGGTCCATAATCTGCAAATACGGTGTCGTTCGCCTCGACCCACATGGGCCTGGTGAAGGAACCGGCAAGAATTAGTTCACCGGCTTTGAGCTTATCGCCGTGGGCAGCAATCTTGTTGGCCAGCCAGTACACGCCAGCAGCTGGGTGGTTGAGCACGCCTGCGGCGACGCCGGTCTCTTCCACGGTCTGGTTTTTGAACAGGATGCCCGAAACCCAGCGCAGATCTATCGCAGCTGGCTTGACCGGGTTGCCTCCGATGACCATCGCACCCATCGCGGCGTTATCGCTGATGGTGTCGACGATGGTGCGCCCTTCCATCTCTACGCGGGCGTCAAGGATTTCAAGCGCTGGGATGACGTATTCGGTGGCGTTCAGTACATCGAAGATATTGGCCCGTGGACCTTCGATATCTTTCTTGAGCTTAAAGGCAAGCTCCATTTCAACGCGGGCACCGGTGAAGTCTGAGAAGTTGAAGACTGCGCCGGAATCATGAACCATGTCGTCGAAGATGATTCCGTAGTCTGGCTCGGTGATCCCGGTGGCCATTTGCATGGCGCGTGAAGTCAGGCCGATTTTGCGCCCGACTAAGGTCCGTCCGGCGGCTTCGCTGCGTTGGCGCCACAAGTTCTGCACGCGGTACGAATCTTCCACGGTCATCTCCGGGTAGCGTGCGGTTAAACGGGCTACAGGCGTGCGCGTGCGACCGGCCTGAACCAGCTCATCGGCGATGGCCGTGATTGTTTCCTCGGATAGCATCTGCGGCTACACCTTTCACGTCAGTTCCAATCAAGGTGAGCCGCCTATTTCTACCTCGATGAGGTGGCTCACATTTCTTGATCGTACCGAGCTTCTGGGCGCATGGCACATCGTACTAACATTTCGTCTTTTGCTATCTGCCAGTTGCTCGCACATTTGCCAGCAGCGTTTCAAATGGCAGCGAGGTCATATCATCGTTGGGGTCCGCAAATTCACTGACTGAGGGTGCGATTGATCTAGTATCGCCCAAATCTTGATCTGCCTTGAGCTCACCATCGGCAAGGCTCAGTGATATCAGGACCTCTTGGGCCACTCGGCGAGCGCGTTCAGTCAGCGTTCCTGCGATTCCTTGACCGCCAAAATCTTCAGAAGCGGCGAAGACTGTGGTCGGCATGATGTTGGTTCGCAGGTAGGCAAAGATAGGGCGCATTGCGTAATCGATGGCCAGCTGATGACGCTGGGTTCCGGCGGTGGCCGCAAGCACTACGGTCTTTCCGTTGAGCGCCTTGGGATCAAGAATGTCCAGGAAGGACTTAAACAGTCCCGAAATGGATGCCGTAAATACCGGAGTGACCGCCACCAGGACATCGGCGTTGACTACCGCGTCAATGACGCGTTGCAGTTGAGGTGCTGCGAAGCCGGTGAGCATGTTGTTGGTGATGTCGCCAGCATGCTCGCGCAACTCAATATTGTTTAGATCTACTTGGATGCCAGCTGCCGCTAGTTTCACAACGATGCTGTCACCAATTTGGCGTCCTAATAGTGAGGAGCTTGAAGGAGAGCCTAGGCCGCCACTGATCACTACAACTGATTTGCTCATGAGTTCTACCTTTCAAATTTATATGCGTATGCATGCTTCAACAAGAAACCTCGGCCCGCTATTCCCTCGGTTCCAAAATCTTCAATGACCCACAAATGGCACATTTTCATTCTTGTGACGCTCGTAAAAATATTGATAAGATGAGTGCATGAGTAGCGATAAGCCACAGACTGAGAACCAGCGCGACATTGAAGAAGGTGTACGCACCGACTTCAAGAACACCATGTCTTACGGCAGCTACCTAAACTTGGAGCAAGTACTCTCGGCACAACAGCCCGTGAGCGTCCCGGAGCACCACGACGAGATGCTGTTCATCATTCAGCACCAGACCAGCGAACTGTGGCTTAAGCTCATGCTGCACGAGCTTGTTGAAGCTCGCCGATTGCTAGGTCAGGACGACATCGGCAAGGCATTGAAGTGCCTAGCTCGCGTCAAGCACATCCAAAAAACCCTGACTGAACAGTGGTCAGTACTTGCCACATTGACGCCGCGCGAATACGCACAGTTCCGCGGATTCCTCGGCTCCTCATCGGGCTTCCAGTCCTTCCAATACCGGGCAGTGGAATTCATTCTTGGTAACAAGCATGAAGGCATGCTCAAAGTACACGAGTCAGATCCTAAGGCACATGAACTTCTCTCCACGTTGCTCCAAGAGCCAGGACTCTACGACGTATTCCTTGCTGCGTTGGCTCGCCGTGGCTACAACATCCCCGAAGAAATTCTTTCGCGTGACTTCACCAAGCCGTGGACTTACCAAGAAGCCCTCATCCCGGTGTTCAAGCTAATCTATGAATCCGAAGAAACCCCATGGAGCCTCTACCAGGCTTGTGAAGATCTCGTAGACGTTGAAGATAACTTCCAAGCATGGCGCTACCGTCACCTACGCGTAGTTCAACGAACCATCGGCTTCAAGCGCGGAACCGGTGGTTCCTCTGGTGTCGATTTCCTCAAACGCGCGTTGGATCTGACATTCTTCCCTGAACTGTTTGCGGTGCGTACAGAAATTGGCAACTAACTCGGCACTGACAGCATTCAGTCTTGATGACTTCGAGGCTCGCTCCGGCAGCGCAACATCTATCGTTCGCACCATTACTGGGTTGTACCTCCGAGAGAACTCAGATCTCGTTTCGCGAAATGTGCTGCTGGAGCTAGCCCTTGCCGCTGGCATTTCCGCGCCCTCGGCTCAGACAGCCATCTCCCGCCTGATCGATAAGCAGGTACTGGAAAGCTCCGCAGCTTCGATGCTCCGCGTCCCGGACTCAGCCCAGGCAATGTTTGAACGCGGCATTCGGAGGATATTCACTCCTCGTCAAATGTCAGAAACCGATCAATGGTGCCTGGTCACCTATTCACTGCCTGAGACCATGCGTTCTTTGCGTCATCAGATTCGCAAGCATTTCCAACAGCTCGGTGGCGGTCTTGTATCGGCGGGCCTATGGATATTCCCCGAGTATTTGCGCGAAGAAGTCACCGCTGTGCTCATTGCACTCGATGCCCGCCAACAAGCAACGCTATTTACTACCAGCCAGCCCCACTTCCCCATCAGCGCACAGCATTCAGCGCAGCAATGGTGGGATTTAGCGCGTCTGGGCTCATTGCATGAAGACTTCTTGGACAGCACTACTGATCTTGACCCGAAGGCGCAAGACCCCGCTACTGCCTACCGCGGTTACGTAGTGATGGTGGATGCATGGCGCAAACTGCCCTACCTAGATCCAGGGCTCCCCGCTTACATGTTGCCGGCCCAGTGGCCTGGCCTTGCCAGCAGGGACCGATTCTTGACGTTGTCGCAAGCTTTCAGAGATACCGCTGGTCAATTCGCCAGCTCAACCCTAAGCCGCTTGAGCCAAATGGGCTGATCCTGGCCATAGGCCGGCGGAGCAGCCCGGAAGTCTAATGGCTCACCGTTTACTGTGAACGGTGTCAGCGCGTAGTCCAGAATTCCATACGCGCTGGGCCTGCGACCAAGCAACGGCGGATCCACTTCCTGGACAGAATCAACCGGCGGGCCGAAGGCACAGAGCGCTTCTGCGGTTCGCGCCAGGGAGAATCGAACGCTTCCCACCCTTCGCGTTTGAGCCCGGGCCTGAACCAGGCTGACCATCGCTGCGGCCAGACCATGGCCGGTGGCGTGATCCAAAGCCTGAACCGGCAACGCTCCAGGGCTCCCATCTTCACTCTGATAGATATCAGCAATGCCGCAGGCGGCTTGCACGATGCTGTCGAACCCGCGACGGCCCATCCACGGACCGTCGTGACCCCATGCATTCAATTCAGCGATAATCAGGTTGGGGTATCTCAGTTGCAAAGCTTCAGTTCCGAAGCCCAGCCGACTCAACGACCCTGAACGATATCCGCAAATCAATACGTCTGCCTGCTCAAGCAACTGATTCATCCGCGCTTTACCCGCCGAGGAAGATATGTCTAGTACGGTGTTGCGCTTACCAAACCCGGTATCGATGTGTTGCGCGCTCAGTTCTGGAAGAAATGGGCCGTCTATTCGAAGCACCTGCGCGCCAAAAGCGGCCAGAGTGCGAGTTGCGGTGGGACCGGCGATTACGCGAGTAAGGTCCAGTACGCGTAGACCCGACAAGGGGCCATTGCCCTGAGGATCTGGTGTCCAGCTTTGTTGCCCCGTGCCTTGATGGTGGGTGAATTGGGCCCAGTGTCCTTCTTGAGCTGCCTTGCCGGAGACAGATTCAAGCCATTGCTTTCTAGTCTGTACCTTTGCAGCTACTCCGCCGGAACCAACGATGAGTTCTTGCGCTTGGAATGCGGTGTGGTGGATCAACGCCGCTTGAAGCGTTGTATCTGCCCCTGCCCCTACTGCTCGTAGCAGGCGTTGTTCATGGTGCGGATAATTTGCATGAGTTCTAATCCAGCCATCTGCGCATCGATAGAACCCTGAGTGCTGCGCAAATCCCTGAGTCTTCTCGCCAGCAATACGTAGGTGTGCCATAGAACCAAAAGCCGCAGCAACTTGGCTCGCCAGAATTTCAGCCCGTCCGTAGGCGCCACCTAGTAGCTGAGCGTCCATGGCATTGATTGCATTAACAAACAGTGAAACAGAACCTAGGGCGAGGCGTTCGACGTCTAGCGGGCCGTGCCACCATGAGAGCGGCCCGGTGATGTGCGCTGGCTCTGAGACAGTGAGCATTTGAGATTGTTCAAAACCACTGCTCAGAATCTTCAGAGACCAATCCCCGGTTGCTGCTGTAAACGGCATGGGCTCAGAGTACCGCGCACTGTTGCCTACCAACTAACGTCAGCGTTAACGCAAGAAAGGCCCACGACATGTCAATTGACACGTCGTGGGCCTAACTAGTGGTCTAGCGAAAAATTAGTTCGCTGGAACGTTCAGAGTCTGACCAACCACGATTACGTTAGGGTCGGTGAGCTGATCGTCGTTCAGAACGAACAGACCGCGCCAGTCGGAAACGCCGAGCTGGTTAGCAATCTTGCTCAGGGTGTCGCCGGACTTGACGGTGTAGTTCTTACCCGAGTCGGTGACGTCGATGTTGAAGGTAGGAGCCTTGGCAACTGGAGCAGCGTGCTTGCCCGAGGTGCTTGGAGAAGCCTGCTTGGTCTCTGCAACCTTTGGAGCCACGTAGGTCTTCTCAGGAGTCGCGGTCGACTTCTTAGGAGCTACGTAGGTCTTCTTAGGAGTCGCGGTCGACTTCTTGGTCTCGGTCGAGGTGGTCGACTTCTTAGGAGCCGCGTACGACTTCTTGGTCTCAGTCGAGGTGGTCGACTTGGTCTCGGTCGAGGTGCTTGGTGCACTCGGTGCCGAACCGCTGATGCCCAGCTTTGCGGTACATGCTGGCCATGCGCCCCAGCCCTGTGCTGCCTGTACCTTGGTAGCAACGCGGATCTGCTCAGCCTTCGAAGCGTTGTTAGGCATGCCCGAACCGCCGAATGCCTTCCAGGTCTGCAAAGTGAACTGCAGTCCTCCGTAGTAGCCGTTGCCGGTGTTGATGGACCAGTTTCCGCCGGACTCGCACTGTGCGAGCTTGTCCCAGGTACCTGCGCCAGCAGCGTTAGCTGGTGCGGTGGTGGCTACGATAGCGCCACCGGCTACTGCGACAGCTGCCAACGAGGCTCCACCGCGACGGATCAATTTCTTAGTCTTCTGCTGGATCATGATTCTCCAGTGCTCTTCCCGCGCTCAGGTCTTCCAAGACCATCTTCGTGCATCGCTCAGCGTCGCATTTCGACGTTGTATGAAATACTGCCCTGGTGAGCGATCTGGAAGTCCCGGCAGTACCTGTTTCCCCATAACACAGCGAGTGTTATCGAAACGTTATAAAGACCCTAACCCGGACCCCCACCCCTGCGCAACTCAGGAAACGCTCAGATTCCGCGAAATCACAGGTCACGATCTTCCCCAAAAAATAAATTTTGACCAAAATTTAAGCCTTAAAGTCCTTGTGAGCGTACAAGATTGTTACAAAGACGAAGTAGATTTCAAACAAGTTTGTGTGATATGGATTTCACTTGCTTTTTGAGGGTGTTTCGCTACCAAACCACACGATTGAAGTCGCTACTTTCGCGTGCACGGACTACCAAATGTTGCAGCCCAGAATCACGCTTTCCACAGGGCATGTCGCGGGTGCCAAGATTAGCCAGATTCGCTCCAACAACGCCCCCGGCAACACCCGGAGAGTGCCAAAAGGACACGGCGCGGAAACAAATCTCCTAGTCGCCGGGGTAGCACTTAGGTAGTGTGATGTGCGAAACCAGATCATCACAGCATCTAATTCGTTTGTCGGACAGGGGACCCAATGCCAAGCCAGGGTAAATTCACCAAAGAGCGCATGAAAGAGTCTTTCTCCTGCTTCCCGCGCGCATTGCGCGAATTTTTCCGAAGCGACGGCCTAGACGTTGCCGCGTCCCTTTCGTACTTTATGGTCTTGGCGATGTTCCCAGGCCTGCTGGCGTTGGTTTCTTTGCTTTCCTTGCTGGCGCCAGCGAAAGCGGAACCAAATGGATCATGGAGATCTTGGAACAAGGCCTGGCACCCAACGGACACAAGGCCAGCGGTGATTCCCAGCAGCTATTGGACACCGCAGAGCAGCTGCTCAACGGCCTCGCTTCTCAAGCTAGCGGGACGTTTTGGGTCATTCTTGCTGGTTCTCTCGGTGCCCTATGGAGTACCTCAGGCTACGTAACTGCTTTCGGGCGTAGCCTAAACCGGCTTTACGGAGTCCCAGAAGGACGCCCACAGTGGAAACGTCGCCCACAGATGTTCCTCATCACCGTACTGATCATGCTGGTCGCAGTAGTCACGCTGGTGCTGCTTGTTACCTCCGGTAGCGTCGCACGAGGTATCGGAAACGTCTTTGGCCTAGGCGACGGCTTTGTACTGATGCTGAACATCGCCAAACCACCGGTCATGCTGGTGATGGTTCTACTGGTGTTGGCCTTGCTGTATTACTTCACACCCAACGTGAAGCGACCAAAATTCCGTTGGTTCTCGGCCGGCACCTTGACGGCATTGGTCATTCTTGGATTATCACTTGTTGGCTTCGGCATCTACCTGTCGCAGTTTGCAAGCTACTCCGCCACCTACGGCGCCATTGGTGGTGTGATCATTTTGGTCCTCGCCTGCTGGATCAGCAATATCGCTTTGCTCTTGGGCGCACTGGTGGACATCGAATTTATGCGCCTGCGTCAGCTACGTACTGGTTTGCCTGCGGCCGAGGAAGTATTACTGCCATTACGCGATGACGCCCTGGTCGCAAAGCAAGAACTGGCCAACTACAAAGATCTCGTTCAAGCGCAAGAAATTCGCATCAAGCACGGCGGTGACCCGCTTCTAGATATGGAGGTTGACCCACAACGTGCTGCCAAGCGAAAGACGAAGTTGTTGCCAATGGGCGCGGTTGCGGTAGCAGCCTGGGTGGCTTCGCGCGCACGCACAACAAAGGTCTTGCGTCAGAAGCAAGCGCGCAAGGATTTAGAACAGCGTTAAGAGGCTGTGCGCAGACCACAACAAGGCGCCGGCCCCTAAGATCATAATGATCAGGAGCCAAAGGCCTGCAAAAGTGCGGGTTGACCGAGCAATGAGGTAAGCGTCGGACTGCGCAATGTCGTGGCGCCTAACGGTGTGGACAGAGAGCAGCTTGACGAAGTCGCGCAGTCCGGCGATCAGCAAAAAACCTGCGATCAAAAGCGACAGATAAACATAGGTCTCTGCCGGCGCGAAAAACACTACGCCCAGGGCCACCAGCGCACTGACGGCACACACCACAAAGGCGGGCCAGTTGCGCACAAAAATAAGTGCCAGAAGAAAAAACAGCGCGTAAATCCCCAGGCCCCGACCTGCATACCCGCTGGAAATTGCCCAGAACATGATGGCCGAAACCCACAGTGGTGCGGGGTATCCAAATACTCCTGAGATGATCACCGATAGTTTGCCACGCCCGCGGCTGACCACTTCACCGGAGTGGTCCCACCCCAGACGCAACCCGGTGACATATCTTCCGGTGAATAACGCGGAGACAATATGGCCAAGTTCGTGCACAAGCGTTGAATACAAACCGGTAACTCGCCATACCGGTTTAGGAATCACCGCGACCAATACCAGTGCGAGGACCAATAGCCATTGCCACAGGTTTAGCTCAACTTCTACTGGCTGCACCAAACGATGCCAAGCATCAGCAATGTCCACGTTCATTCAATCTCCTCAGTTGCCACACAATCCCATCCATTCTTACAAGCCCGCATAGCTCTTGACCTCTTCGACCCAGCAACAGCTCGCGTTCTAGGAAACATCACAGGTGTTAGGCATAATCTGCATAGCGAGATCTTGTGCAAAATATCTGGAGGAAATTCATGTCTCGCTTAGCTTCAACTGCCCTGGCCATCACCGGTTTAGCTGGTGGATACGCCACAGGTCGTGCGACCAAGAAGCGCCCACTGGCAGCGGTTGTACTCGGCGCTGCTGGCGTCGGCTCATTTATGATCTGGAAAAAGGATGCAGGAACCGCCAAAGCCGTGGCATTGATCAGTGCCTACGTCGGTGGCTTTGGTGCATCCCACCCGCTAGCTAAGAAGATCGGCGCATGGCCAGCAGTAAACAGCGTCACAGCAGGGGTTGCGCTGCTCTCGTTGCTGATCGGCGGAGCCAAAAAGTCCGAGGACTAATCTGGCTCACAAGGCTGATGAAATCATCGGCTTAGGCGGCGTTACAGAACATCGATTCTGTCGGGGTCCGGTGCTACGTTGACTAGGTAGGTATCAGTCAGCGAAAGGCGCCGGCCCCGTGTTCTTTTAGAAGATCAATTCATCTTCTCCGCCAGCGACCTTGCAGTTTCTGTTGACTGCAATTTTCAGTCACTCTTTAAGCTCGACGTTAAGCTCGGCCGCCGGCCAGCCGCGGAAGAAGTCCGCGACGAAATGCTAGAACGCACCGCGATTCTTGGAGACGTGCACGAACACAACGTCCTCGCAGAACTGATCGATACCTACGGAGAGTACGACCCTGTTAAAGGCACCGGCGTTAAACAGTTCAACGACCGTCCGCAGATGAGCCCCGCAGGGTTGCGCCAAGCTCATGCACAAACCTTGGCGGTGCTTCGCAGCGGCGCCGATGTCATCTTCCAGGCCACCTTCTTTGATGGTTCCTTCATCGGATTTGCCGACTTCTTGGTCCGCCAAGCCGATGGCTCATGGGCCGTATGGGACACCAAGCTCGCTCGCCATGCTCGCGTTAGCGCACTGCTACAGGTGGCCTCCTACGCAGATCAAATGATCGCCGAGGGCATTTCCGTATCAACTAAAACCACCCTAGTTCTCGGAGACGGCACACACTCGGTGCATCGCGTGGATGAAGTGCTCCCGGTCTTCCGGGCGCAACGCGCACGCTTCCTAACGATGATCAACGAGCATCTTTTGGCGACCGAACCGGTGTCTTGGAACTCTGACGAAATTCGTATCTGTGGCCGGTGCGACTACTGCGCTGAGCAGATACAGGCAACGCGCGACGTATTGTTGGTTGCTGGCATGTCCATGGTGCAACGCGAAAAGCTTCGTCAGCGCAAGATTTTCACCATCGAAGAATTGGCTGCCGTTGAGACCCAGCCAGGAACTTCGCTGGCCCGAATCGTTGACCAAGCACAGATGCAACTGGGACTTGGCCGAATTGATGGTCAAGTGCAGGGTGTCAGCTTCCGGGTTAAGTCCACCCAAACAATCTCTGAGTTGCCGGCGCCTAATCCAGGCGATATCTTCTTTGATTTTGAGGGAGACCCGCTATATCAGGAACCCAGCGATGGTTCGTGGGGCTTGGAATACCTGTTCGGCGTTGTTGAACATGACAGTGGCGAACCGGTATTTAGACCATTTTGGGCGCATAGCCGGGCAGAGGAGCGGCAAGCGTTCCTAGACTTCATCAGCTACGTTCAAGAACGTCGCCAACGCTTCCCGCAAATGAAGATCTACCATTATGCGGCCTACGAAAAGAGTGCCCTTCGCAAACTGTCGCAGGTGCACATCGCTGGTGAAGAAGAAGTTGATACGTGGTTGCGCGAAAACTTGCTCGTGGACCTCTATGAAACCGTGCGCAACTCGCTGGTGGTTTCCACACGCTCGTACTCCATCAAGAAGCTTGAACCCTTATATATGGGTACGCATCTTCGTGGTGGCGATGTCACCGACGCCGGCGCCTCGGTGGTCGCTTACGCGCAGTACATGCAGGCGCGAACCGCCAACGACACGGCTACCGCCAACTCTGTGCTGGATTCCATCGCTGATTACAACGAGTATGACTGCCTATCAACGTTGCGACTACGCGACTGGTTGCTCACCCTAGAAGAACACCACCCGCAGTCACTTGGGCAGATGCCGTTGCCAGATGAATCCGACAACGCCTACGAACCGACTGCCGAAGAGCTACGACTACAGGATTACCTCGCAGCCCTACCCCAAGGGCAGCCGCTGAGTGAAGATGACCGTGCCATTGCCATGGTTGCCGCAGCTACCGGTTACAACCGCCGGGAGAAAAAGCAGTACTGGTGGGAGCACTTCGATAGGCTCTCCGCGCCACTTGATGAATGGAGCGATGTTCGAGGGGTCTTTTCTGTAGATTCTGCGCAAGTCATTGAGGACTGGCATAAGGCCACCGAACGGGCCCGCACGCTGACCCGCATCACGAAACTTACCGGCACCCTCGCCGAAGGATCGTTGTTCTCCCCGGATCCTCGGTTTTTGCGATGTTTGCAGCTCCGCTTCCTGAAGGTATGGAAGTTGATGAATCGTTGCGTGGCGGCGCTTTTAATACCTCCGTGGTTCAGGTGGGCGAAGGCTGGATTATTGTCTCGGAAAAATCCACGGCAAAGATTGCGCCCTATGGTTCTTTCCCGGTAGCACTCACGCCGGACAAGCCATTGATGACCAAGAGCATCGATGATGCGCTGAATGAAATTGCGCAAAAGGTCGGGGCCACCGTCCCTACACTTCCGGAGCAACCAGGCATCGATATTTTGCGTCGCATTGCACCGCGGCTAAAGACTCTGGATGCGCCGGCGCAACCTGTTTTAGTGGATGGCCATCCCCAGATTTACTCGGCTGTGGTTGAAACGATCAAAGATCTTGATAATTCTTATCTTGCCGTTCAGGGTCCTCCAGGAACCGGCAAAACTTTCGTCGCCTCCCATGTGATCCGTGAACTGATCGATGATGGGTGGAAAATCGGCGTTGTCGCTCAGTCCCACGCCGTAGTAGAAAATGTGCTTCGTAAGGCTGTTGAAGCCGGCGTTGATCCGCAGGTGGTGGCCAAGGAGGTCAAACACAAGGACCCGGTACCTTGGGCAGGAACTTCTAAGGATTCTGTCGCGGAAGCGTTGAGCTCTGCCGACGGTGCGCTAATCGGCGGAACTGCTTGGACATTAACCGGTGCCAAGGTGCCCGCGGGATCTTTGGACCTATTGGTCATTGATGAGGCCGGACAGTTCTCGCTGGCCAATACCTTGGCGGTTTCCCGGGCTGCCCGTAACTTGTTGTTGCTCGGTGACCCGCAGCAGCTGCCGCAGGTTACGCAGGGCTCGCATCCGCAGCCGGTAGATGAGTCAGCATTAGGTTGGCTCTCGGCAGGCGCGCCCGTGTTGCCTACGGAGCTAGGGTATTTCCTTGCCGCCTCGTGGCGAATGCACCCAGCTTTGTGTGCCAAGGTCTCAGCCTTGAGCTACGACAACCAGCTGTTCTCCGCTGATGCTGCTGGACTACGAGTATTGGACGGTACACCGGCCGGGGTCAGCACCCGTTTGGTGGAACACCGAGGCAATACTGTCAGTTCGGGGCAAGAAGCCGAAGCGGTCATCCAATTGGTTCGAGAACATCTTGGGCTGTCGTGGACCCCGGGACCGGGTAAGCCTGCTCGCGCTTTGGAACCCGCCGACATTCTTGTGGTTGCTGCATACAACGCTCAGGTGAATCTAGTCCGTGAAGAATTAGCAGCCCAGGGCTTCGAAGCAGTCAAAGTTGGCACGGTGGATAAGTTCCAGGGGCAAGAGGCTCCGGTGGTTTTGATGACCATGGCTTGTTCCAGTGCCGATGATGCGTCCCGTGGCATCGATTTCTTGCTCAACCGCAACAGGATCAATGTGGCGATTTCGCGAGGCCAGTGGAAAGCGGTCATCGTGCGTAGCGAGCGCCTCACCGATTATCTGCCCTCGTCCCCTGCTGCTTTATCGCAGTTGGGAGCCTTTATGGCTTTGTAGACGATGTTGGTCGGTCCAGCGCTTTTCTCGCTGGATCGATCACCTTGTCTACGTCAAAGAAGGAGGAGAGCACCGGCCGGTCTCCGGCTTTTTCCTTCGCAAATTGAAGACCGTCAACGTTGATACGCATCTGTCGCTGGTATCCCCCGACTTGTTGCATCCAAGATTCAGTGGTCCCGTCTACACCGTAGAAGTAGTTAAATCCTTGGTCCTTCAGGTACTCGTACCGTGCCCCTGAATAGATGTTGGTGTGCGCAAGATCGGCTCCGTAGGGGTAGATGAACTGGTCTGTGTGGCCGACGATTGGTTCAACTTCTTCTTTCCAGAGCTTGGTGTCGCGCTGCAAGCGTCCCATGCTCACCGAACCGGTCTGGATATGGCCCCACGAATGTGAAGCAAAAACCCACCCGGTGTTTTTCATCGCCATAGCAATGGTCGTTGCATCTTTCTGGTCCTGTGCCAGATTCTTGTTCTTCGGATATTGGCTTGCAGAGGTGCGGTAGCCAAACTCACCGTTGTAGCCCGTCATTGCCACGATCCCGCGGGCGCCGCGGTAGGTGAAATCCGGATGTTCTTGAATGAAGTCGTCAACCATGGTGGTGACGTCATAGGCGCCGGTGTGCTTCTTTCCTGCCGCGTCAACATATTCGTTGCGGACCTTGCCCTGATCATCAATGATGAGCTTGCTGGCGAATCCATCGCCTTCCATGTATTCGTAGTAGCTGAGATCATCGACCGATAGCACCAGAGGCTTTTTGCCCTTGGGCAGCATGATCTGTCGATATTCCATCTTCTTCTGGTCATTAAGCGACGCGAAGTCCTGCGGATTAACTAGGACAAAGTCATTCTTGTAGACCTCGTTGAGGATCTGTGCGAACTCTTTCTGGGTCACCATATAGTCTTCGTACCCGGCCGAGCTGCTTTCCTTGTCAAAGGCACGGTCGGTATCAACTATTAGTGAGTGGAAGAAAAGGTGTGGGATTTGATCCGGATGTTCCCACGCGGTGGTTTGAGCTTTTTCTTCTTCTAGTCCCCGGGCCATTGATTTGAGCTCATCGCTGTCAGAATCCTTGGCGAGTTTTATCGCCGCGTCATAGTCGTAGCCGTCGGCAAGCCTATTGATCTCCGCTTTGACGCTATTAACGCGTTGATCTTCTGACTGCACTTGTCCACTGGCGGCCGCATCTTGTGAGGCTGATTGTGGGTCGCTTTGGTCACTGCACGCGGCCAGAGCCATGACCAAGCTGATGGATATTGCTACTCGCAAGAACTTCAGTGAACGCCACCTCCGCGCACTCCGCTCAGCCTCAAAGACTTGCAGAAAACCGGTTGTCATCTAGTTAATGCGACCCTACACAGATTGGGTATGCGACAACAGCCCTTCACCGGCGATTCTTCCTAATCTGTTACGAATTGACGCCTCGGTGGGATGGATTCACATTTTCTGTTGAGGCCAATGATTTAGAATTGATTAGTTAGGCGTCCTAAAGATCAAGGAAGTACATGCAGCCCTCGCACCGCGCGAATAGTTTGTGGCTTCAGGCTCAGCAGTTCAAAGGTTCGGCAGCATATCGTCTTTTGACGGCCCAACCATGGGCAGTTGCGTTTATCAGAGCCGAGTTCACCGCAGATCGATCCCGTATTGCACTGGAGCTTTTTCACGCTTCGCTGGATTCTTTCCTGAAGCAAGCACGCAAAAGTGACGAGCAGATCCCGCAGTCTTACTCTGCCCAAGATTTTGCTGAAAGCTGGGTCAAGCAAGGGATCTTGGCCCGCCCGCTCATTGACGGACGCTTCGTTTATGAACCCAGCGCCCAAACCTTACGCTCACTGCGTTTCCTGGCAGATTTTTCCACCGACGACTCGCATCTAAACTCGTCGCGGCTGAACACCTTGCTGTCCTCGCTGGAGTCCTTGGTCCATGAAACCGACCCGGACCCTGAAGCGCGTATTCGTGCTCTTGAATCGCAGATAGCGATACGCCAAGCACAAATTGAGCAATTGCGCACCGGTGATGAACCAGCGGTTCTTTCGCGTACCACGGCGTTGTCGGCAACACGTTCGCTCTTGGACCTCGCCTCAAGCTTGCCCGCAGACTTCCGCCGCATGCGCGACGGTGTCCAGGATATGTTGCATTCCCTGCGTGAGGGCATTCTTGATGCTTCGACAGCAAAGGGCGTGGCCGTCGGTCAGGTACTTGAAGCCGACCGACAGTTGCGCTCCACCGCGGAGGGCGAAACCTTTAGTGGATTCACCGAATTCCTCAATTCACCTGACGCGCAGCAACGTTTCCGCGCTGCTCTTGCCGAAGTGCTTGAACGCGATTTCGTCGATGATCTTGATTCCACAGAACGTCAGATTCTGACCAATCTGTTGCGTGAGCTACGGCGACAGGCCGCCGAAGTTCATACTTCCTACGGCAAACTTTCCGAGTCTCTGCACGCCTTTGTGCAGTCCGAAGATTACAAGCAGGCTGAACTTCTGCGTCAAGCAGTGCGTGAAGCGGAACTTGCCATCAGCAAGTCCACTGCGCTGAAACCACGTAGTGGGCTGACGCCTATGGATCTTTACACTCCGCAGCTCATGACACTTTCTGGTCTCGGGATCTATGACCCTTCCGAGCATGTGGCGCCTCCCCCGTTGGCTCAAGCACCTGCGTACAGCGAATCCGATATCGTTCGCAACCCGAGCACTCCGCAAGCAAATATGGGGTTGCTACGCGCCTCCATTACTTCCCAGCTGGAAGCATCAACTGACAAGGCAGTGAGCCTAGATGCCGTCTTTGACACTCTAGATGATGAACACCGTCATTTGAATTCCATCCGTGCATTGGTCGAAATCGGACGCACCAATGGTGAGTCGCTCAACGAGAGCGAATTGATCAACATTGAATTCCAACAACTTGATGGCTCGATGAGAACCGCAATCCTGCCCGCCCTACGCTTCACGAAGGAGCCGCTATGACCACGAACGATGCCTACGCCGCACCGATCGCCGAACCGCTGTTCGACGGTGATACCGGAAATTTCTCTCTTCCGCTGCGCCAGCTGTTGGTCCGCCTACTGCGTGGTCCTTACCTTGATGGATCGGTTGATGCGGCAGCTTGGCAATTGCTCCTTGATCAGCAGCAAACAGTCACCGATTACTTTTCGGAAATTTTCTTGACACTGACTTTGGACATGGATCGCAAGATCGCCATGCTGGCCCCAGCACAGATTGAGCAGGTACATACCGCTCCAATTGCACCTCGCCGCCCGCTCAAGCGTGATGAAACGCTCCTGGCTTTGCGTCTGAGACTGATGTTGGAACAGCAGGCTGGAAGTGGAAACGACGCAGTCGCGTCCCGCTCCACGATGCACGAAATCCTCGCCGAGCACCGTCAGTCAACTGACCGCGATGACAAGCGTTTTGCTGAATCATGTGATGCAGCTATTGCCCGTCTGCAGTCCTTGCGACTATTGACCAGCACCGAATTGGAGAACGAATTCCGTATCTCCCCTGCGCTGGCGATGGCTCTGCCGTTGAACAATATCCAAGACATCCCTCGTTATATCGCAGCTATCGATGCCAATGAACCGGCGTTTAACCTTTTGGCTGATGAGAACGATGACCTTGTTGAACAGACCCCCGAGTTGGTGCAGGAGTAACCGATGAGCATTGCAATGACTCTTCCGTTAGGCGGCGCGATCAATCCAGGCCAGCATCGACTGAGCCGGGTGCAGATTGTTAATTGGGGTACCTTCCACGGACTTCATGACTTGTTGGTGGACCGCGCCGGAACACTGGTGACCGGTCACCCAGGTGTGGGTAAATCGACCCTTTTTGACGCCATGGGCCACGTCTTCTTCGCTACCCCTCGACTTAACGAATCAGCCAATGATGCAGCAACTAGGGAGGACCGTCGCACCACGTTCTCCTATATGCGTGGCCGGCAGTTTAAGACCAGCGAAGGCACCGTTTATCAGCGTCCAGGGGCGACCTGGAGCGCAATCATCCTCAGCTACGACGACGGCATGGGCAATACGCTCACCGCCGGCGCCGTCTTTGATTTGCCCGACGCTGGTCTGGAAGGCCAGGTTTCTAAGCACTATCTCTTGTGTGAAGGCAAAGTGGATATCGCAGAGCTGGAGAATCACGGCCCACGCCGTTTCACGGTCTCTTCGCTGTCCAAAGCCTTGGCTCCTACCGAGGCTTTTGACACGCATAAGGCGTTTATCGAGCGGTTACGCCGTCGACTAGGTGTGGAAAGCGATAAGGCGTTTGCCCTGCTGCGCACCTTGCAAAACGGTAAGGGACTAGCCAAAGGTGTGAACCAGTTCTTCCGCCATGAAGTGCTTGAAGAACCAGCAACGCTGAAAGCCGCTGCAGCCGCGGTGGAGGACTTCGCCCACCTGCGTGGCATTTACCGTCAGTTGGATACTGCTCGGGCACAACGTGATGCTCTGGCCGAAGTCCCTGCCCAGGATCAGGCCTACCGTTCATTAGCGCAGCAGATCACCGAGACCCGTCAGCTTCTAGATACTGACGTGCAGGCTCTTGAATCTCAAGTGCGTCAGCTGGTGCTGCGCAATGATTTGGCCTCTCATCAAAGTGAATTGGCCACGTTGCAGGCCAAAGAGCAAGAACTGCGCCAGCGCAAAGAGCAGCTTGATGATCAGCTGCAGTCTCTAGAAGCGGCCCACGATTCGGCCGGTTCGGCATCGCTGATGCTACTTGAGCGTGAAGCGGATGTGGCCCGCAAAGCACTGAGTGAAAAAGAGAACATTGTCCGGGCTCTGCAGCAGCAGGCAACGGATGCCGGTCTGAGCTTCGAGTTCTCCGCCACCGGACTTGATGAGCTACGCGCCAACGCTGCTCGCACGCTTCAGCAGTTGACCTCGATTACTCACGACGCCCAAACCGTCGAATATGAAGCCATGGCTACCTTGGTCAATCTTCGTAAGCGGGCCGAGTCGCTGGATGAGCAAATTCGTTCGTACCAGCGTCGTGCCAGCAATATCGATGAGCGTTCAATTGCCGCCCGTCGAGCCATCACGTCAGCCTGTTCACTACGCGAAGATCAATTGCCTTTTGCCGGTGAGCTCATGGATGTTTCTGCCGACTCTGCAAACTGGCGACTGGCCGCTGAAAAGGCTTTGCATTCATTGGCCCGTACCCTTTTAGTACCTGGTGAACTACTTGCGCAGGTCACTCATGCTATCGACCAGCTTGATGGGCTGGGTCGTGTGCGCTGGACCGATATTTCGCAACAGCCTAAGCCTGCTGAGGCTGGACCTGCAGATCTGGTCACCAAGTTGGACTTCGCTCCAGGTGACGCAGGCAGCTGGTTGAAAGCCAAGATCACCGCTGACTATCCTTTGGCCTGTGTTGATAACGACGCAGCAATGCATGTGCATCCCAAGGCCATCACGCCGGCAGGAACCATAAAGACCGGTGCCGGAACCTTTGAGCGTGATACCCGAGGGTTGCCTGCCTCCGAGTACCTTTTGGGCTTCACCAACGAGTCCAAGATTTCTGAACTGCAGGCCAAGGCTGCCCGTCAAGAACAGGAAATCGTCAAGGCGCAAGCAGCCGCGGATCAGCGTAGCGATGCGAAGAATCAAGTTGTTGCCAAGTCGCAGCTGCTCAAGGCGATCATCGCTGATGAACGTAGTTTCAGCCAGCTTGATTCTTCTGCTGCACTTGAAGCATTACGTCGCGGTGAGCAAAAGCTAGGCGATGCGCTGTCCTTGTCTGGTGATTCGTCTCGGGTCCGCCAACAGCTTGAGACTGCCAAGGCTGAGGCAGAAAAGCTGGTGGGTGATCTGGCTTTGGTTCGTTCACACATCCAAGATTTGCAGTTGCAGGTCCAGCGTGCGGAGCAGGTGCTTTCTACCGCGCAGGAACCAGCGACAAACTGGGAGCAAGAGATTCCACTGTCGCTTCGTCGGCACCAGTTGCTCGGTCCTGTTCTAGAACAGGTCATCTCTGGTAGCTGCCCACCGAACGAACAGATCAGTGAAGCTTTCGCTGAGGTCAAGCTCCAGCTGGGTAGCCAGGTTAACTCGTTGAGTAGTCAGCGCCAAGAAATTGGTAGCGCGTTGAGCGAAACGTTCCGTCGTTTTGCCCGTGAATTTGGTACCTCCCACGCACAGACTCACGGAACGTCGGCCGAGGCCGCCGAACACTACTCACAGTTGCATGAGCAGATTGTGGCGGACGGTCTGCCTCACCATGAGGCTCAGTTCCGCGAATACTTTGCCAACCGTTCATACGAGCGATTCAGTGATCTTTTGCAGTTGCTTGATGAAGAACGTCGGATGATCTCTGAACGTATTAAGCCGCTGAATCAGATTCTTGCGGAGGTAACTTTTGAGCATGGATCGATCTTGCGTTTGGAAGTTGAGAATGCCGTTCCGGTGGAGGCCGGAAACTTCCGTAAAGAGTTGAAGGATGCGTTACAGGAGGCCTACACAACTAAGGATGAATCGTCCTTGGCTACCTCTTACCAAGCATTGGAAGCGTTGGTTTCCGCATTGAGCGACCCGGCGATGAATGCTTGGCGTTCAACGGTTCTTGATGTCCGTCAGCATGTCATGATTAGCTGCAACGAGCACAAGTCCAATGGTGAAATTGAAACTGGTTTGGAGCCGGGAACTCTTTCTGGTGGTGAAGGTCAGCGCTTTACTTCCTTCATCATGGGTGCCGCACTGGCTTACCAGCTCGGCTTTGCATCGGCAGGATTCACTTCCTACGGCACGGTCATGATCGATGAGGCCTTTATTCAGGCCAACTCCGAATATGCCGCTGCAGGCATACGTGCTCTTCAAGAGTTCGGCTTCCATTTGGTACTTGCTGCCCCTGAGGACAAGATCGATTTGAGTCGGCATTTGGGTTCCATTACCGACATCATCAAGCACCCAGGATCTAATATCTCGGGCTTCGTGACTACGGGTCGTTCCCCAGCAATGGCCACGACGATCACTCTGCGTAACTAGCTTTTGCTAGAGACTTGAATGGCCGGTTCCAAATATGGAACCGGCCATTAAACATTGCACTACGTGTTTTCACTTCATACTCGAACGTATCTGATCTGGAATCATGCTCACCCGGGTTTGAAGATCCTGCGGTGGAAAATCTGGGTCGATGCATTCTTTCCAGAACTTCAAATGCGCTTTGTCGATCTCATGATTTGAATCCTGAACCTCTGTTCCACCTTCGCCTTGAATGCTGTACCAGTACAGATAATCGATGCCGTCCAAGGTCTCGCTAAAAATGGTTTCGACGTACATCTTTTCGTCGTCCAAAGTCTTGAGCACAGCGGGCAAATTATCGTTTAGAAGGTCCATCCATTCATCAACAGCTGCGGATTTTCCCGGTAGGACCCTGAACCGTGTGAGTTCTATGTTCATGGGAAACACTCTATTTCTATCGGTTCCGATGCCATAACGAGGTAACGGGACCAACGCCACCTCTTGTGAACTGCTGTTGGTCCCGCACTTTATTGCTCTGTTGTTACTCGGTGGCCAGGCCTTCAACCGGCGACAACTTCGCTGCCCGTCGGCCAGGCATGATCGATGCTAGTAACGCAGCGATGATGCTGATCGCGAGGACCGCAATGAGCTGCAGCCAAGGGATGGAGTAGGTCATCTTGCCCATTTCGGACAGCGCCGACTGTGCGCCCAACAAACCGTAGGCGACACCTAGGATCATGCCGAGCAATGCGGCAACACCACCGATGAGCACGGCCTCTGTAGCCAGCATGCTTTGTAGCTGCTTCTTCTTTAGCCCCAAGGCACGAAGCAACGAGTTCTCACGAGTACGTTCAAGGACCGAAAGGCTGAGCGTATTAGCTACACCGATCAGTGCAATCAATACTGCTACCGCCAAGAGTGCCGAAACAATCGTCAACAGCACGTCAATGATCTGCGAGAACATCGATTTCATGACGACGCCGCCGTCAATCATCGAAGAATCTACTCCGGTGATGTCTGAAATCTCGGTGACCAGTTCATTGATCTTTGAACCAGCGACGTCCTCATCCACCTTGACGATAATTCCCGGGTAAGTCTGCGCGTTCTTGAGGCCTAAAGTCTTCAAGGTCTCTTCCGCGATGGGGCTACCCGAAAGCAAAGCGCTAGTTTCCCTGACCTTGAGGGTCTTGTCGCCAATCTTGATGGTTGGCTTCCCGAAGTCCCAGCCGGTGAGCACTATCTCTCCTGGTTTTGGAACAATCTGCTGGTCTAGGACTGTTTTGGAGAATTCTTCTGGATTCACCGAGAGCAATTGAAGCTGCACCGATCCGTCCAACCCCATGTCCGCGCCAGTGTCTGCGTCCAGTTCAGCGGTGGTGCTGGCGAAGGTGGTTGTTGCGCTGACCCCTTCGACGTCATTGATCTTTTCAGCCAGTTCCTTGGCCTTAGCTTCATCAGCGGTGCCGTCGAAGAACGAAACAGCCATGTCCATTGGGTACTCGGCCGCAACTGAGTTGTTCAGACTAGCTTTGGCCGTCTGTCCACCAACCATGATCATGGACACCAGCGTCACACCAATGAGCAGTGCGGTTGCGGTGGCAGTGGTTCGACCTGGATTGCGTACCGCGTTCAGGGCTGCCAGACGACGTGAAGTCGACTTGCCGGCAAACGCCTTACCAATCCCGGCAACGCTACTTGGAACAAATAGCGAAGCGAGCATCAGAATTCCGGGGAATGAAAGTAGCCCGCCAAGGAAGGCAACAATCAAGTCTCCCTTGACCGCACCAAAGATCAGTAGGGCGACGCCGAGCGCGGCAAGAATGGCACCAAAGATAATTCGCACGATTCCTGCACGATTCTTGACGCTTGCCGAATCAAATGGACGAAGGGCTGCGAGCGGGGCCAACTTCATGGCTCGTCGCGCGGGCAGGCTGGCTGCGATCACTGTCATGAGAATACCCACGATGATGGGCACAATCAGTCCCACCGGAGTCACTGCCATCGCAGCGTAGGACATGCTTGGTACCAGCGCATGAAGCAGTGCGATCAAGCCGGCAAGCAAGGCGACCGCAAGCAAAACACCAATGACGGAAGCGACGACACCGATGACCAACGCTTCAAGTAGCACCGAGCTTCGGATTTGTTTGCGCTTGGCACCGAGAATTCGTAGCAGTGCCAGTTCACGGGTGCGCTGGGCGATGACTACGGAGAAGGTATTGACCACGACTAGGCCGGTGACGACCAATGCAATCAAAGCGAAGATGAGTAGGACGACGGTTAGTTGATCGGTACCACCGGTCATCTGCGCAACGTCGTCAATGACCTTTTGATCCGCGGTGACGACCGCGATGTCTTTCATCTTCTTATCCGCGAAGTAATCCTGGACCTCTTGGGTGACTGCGTTCAGCGCACCATCGCCCTTGATGACGATGTCATTGAAGTTTGCCTGCTCTCCCGCGAAATTGCTCCAGGCTTTTTCGCTCATGCCAGCCAAGGCATAGGCCGAGGTCTGTGGGTTGGTTGAGGAACGCTGAAGACCAACAATTTTTATGTTTTGGGCTTTGCCTTGTTCATCGTCTAACGCAACAACGTCACCTACGGAGATACCCATGTCTTCGGCGTGGGATTGATCGATGATCATCTCGTTGTTGGATAACGGCGCACGACCTTCAACAAGTTCCATTCCGCCTAGACCCTGTTTTGGATCTACCGGCTGAACCTGGACGTTGTAGCCGTTGTCCGAGGTGTGCATTTGACCGTAGGCATAGCCCAGACCGTAGGCTTCAGTGACTCCGGAGAGCTTCCGGATATCGTCGGTTTCTTTGAGGGTGAAGCTGGTTTGTTCGGTTGTTTCGGGGTCAAGGTTCGGATCTGAGTAGGCCACCAAGTCGGCATTTTTGTACGACTCCCCCAAGGAGTTTTTCAAGGTCGCCTGGGTTGATGAATTTACAGCCAGGGTTGCTGCAAGGAAAGCAGTACCAATGGCCACTGCAAGCACGACGGCAATATAGCGCCGGGCGTAGGTCTTGATATTAGAAAGTGCTACATGCAGCATTATTTACTCCGCCAATGAGGCAAGTGCCTCGGACACGGTAGCCACGGTTGGCTCCTCGATGGTTCCCACGATGCTGCCGTCCTTCATGAGCAGCACGGTGTCGGCATAGGACGCAGCCACTGGATCGTGGGTCACCATGATGATGGTCTGACCCATCTCTCGAGTCGAAGAGCGCATCAGCGACAAGACTTCTGCACCGGTGCGAGAGTCCAAGTTGCCGGTGGGTTCGTCACCAAAGACAACCTCCGGGCGGGTAAGCAATGCGCGAGCCACGGCAACACGTTGCTGCTGACCGCCGGAAAGCTCGTGCGGCTTGTGGTTTAGGCGATCGCGCAGGCCCAAAGCTTTGATGACCGTATCAAACCATGCCTCGTCGTGCTTCTTTCCGGCCAAAGACAACGGAAGCAAGATGTTCTCTTGTGCGTTGATTGTTGGGACGAGGTTAAAGGACTGGAAGACGAATCCAATTTGTTCACGACGCATCTCGGTCAGCTGATCATCGTTCAGCGACAGCAGGTTCTTGCCGCCGATGATAATTTCTCCACCGTCTGCTGAGTCCAGACCTGCTAGGCAGTGCATCAAGGTGGACTTGCCTGAACCGGAAGGGCCCATGATGGCAGTGAATTTGGACCGCGCAAAAGCGACATCGACGCTGCGAAGCGCCTCAACTCGGGTGGAGTCATGTCCGTAGGTCTTTGTCAGACCACGTGCGGCGACCGCATAATCAATTTTTGGCAGGGTTTCAGAAGTCATACTAAAAGAATATAAAGTCCCTAGCCAGAACGGCATCCACCAACAGGATTGTCTTGATCAGCACTCTCGTCATACTCAGGTATGATCCAGCCTAGACAAAACTAATCCACAGTATTCTGAATCGCGCTTTTAATGCCCTTGATCCTCGCACCCATGCTGGTGCTCGGTGCTCTGATGCGTTGGAGGTTCGATTTGGAAGGTCGAATGTTCGATGCTGACGGTGAAGTGATCCGCTACGCATTTTTGCAAATCTTTGAGTAGCTCTCCGGCCATTCCCGTCGAGAAGGTAGATTCTTCGACGACCACGTGGGCGGTGAGCACCGGCAGATTTGATGCAATCTGACTTGCATGCAGATCATGGACGGCAATAACTCCGGGCTGGCGTTCCAAGTGCTCTCGCACTGCAATGAGGTCAAGTCCGCGCGGGGTTGATTCCAGCAGAATATGCGTAGTTTCGCTCAGGAGCTTCAACGCCCGAGGAACAATCAGTGCGCTGATAACCAACGCGGCAACCGAGTCAGCTTGCATCCATCCAGTGCTGGCGATGACTATCGCTGCGACGATCACCGCAACGGAGCCGAGCGCGTCATTGACCACTTCTAAGAATGCCGCCCGCATATTCAAGTTGTTGTTGCGGCCGGAGGAGATGATCCACATGGATAGGACATTTCCAAGCAAACCAATCACACCAAAGATCAACAAACCTGTCGGGTGAATCTCTTCTGGCGTAAACAGTCGGCGTACCGCATCAATGGCAGCGTAAATACCTACAGCCAAAAGCAATGCCGACTGCACCGTTGCAGAGAGAACCTCCGCACGCCTAAAGCCCCACGTTCGCTTAGTGGTGGGCTTTCGGGCGATGAGGTTCGCAGCGGTCAGAGCTAGCAGCAGTCCCAATGTATCGGTGAGCATATGCGCCGCATCAACCAACAATGCGAGCGAACTAGTGACAATGGCGCCGACGATCTCAGCTAGCAAGATAGTCGCAGTGATACCAAAGGCCCAGGCTAGACGAGTTCGATTTGCGTCAGAGTGGTCATGGGAGTGACCGTGTGAATGATCGTGGCCCATTACTCCCCCTGAGTCTCGTCGCTGGTGTGCGCTTCGTGCCAATGATGCTGGGTCCTCAGTGGGATGAGTTGGCGTGCTATCAGCAGCAGCTGATCCAGAGAGCCGGGTTGTCCCAATGAGTAGATGCTCGCCCTGCCCTGGCTTCTGACCTTCACTAGATCCGTATCGCGCAGACAGGCCAGGTGTGCACTCACGGTACTTTGAGCGAGCCCGAGGTGATCGGTTAATTCTCGGACCTTGTGTTCACCTGTTTTAAGGTGTTCCAGAATCAACAAACGCGTAGGATCAGCCAGCGCGTGGAAGAGGGCAGCTTCTGCCGTCTTTTCATCACGCCTCACTAATACATCGCCTTGAGACTCTATAATCGCCATATAGCGATGATACTTGTTATGAGCCAAAAACTGAACCCTCCACAAAGAGCTTCACAGCACTACTCAAAGAAACAACGCTGCTCAATTCTGCCCAGCACCACATTGCAGCTACCCGGGACCAAGCGCCCAGAAAAGACTGCATCAGATTCATGGATAGGTCACCGCAAAATGTAACAAGCTCAAAAATCGCTGAACATGCGGAAGAAAAACCGCTGCGCTCAGCGCGGCTCGCGTAGACTTCATCAGGTCCCAAGAGTATCTAAATTCTGAAGCATTTCTTCAGTACATCCTCTTGACCTCACGCAATGCGAAGATGGATTCATGACCGAAGACCTTGTTATCGGCGAAGATGGCCTCGCCCGCCCACAATGGGCAGCGTCCAACGACATGCTCCGTGATTACTACGACTCCGAGTGGGGCATGCCCGTAGACACCGAAGCCGGGGTCTTCGAACGCCTAAGCCTGGAATGTTTCCAGTCCGGACTTTCGTGGGCCATCATTCTCGCCAAGCGTGAAGCTTTCCGTGAAGCCTTCGCGAACTTTGATCCTGAAAAAGTCGCTTTGTTTACGGAGAATGACTTCAACAGCCTGATGGATAACGCTGGAATCGTCCGCAACAAACTCAAAATCCGGGCAACGATCGCCAATGCCGAGGCAACGCTGATGATGCGCGAAGAAGGCGGCTTGGCAAACTTCGTCTGGTCCTTCAAGCCCGAACAGACACCCGCGCCACGTTCTTTTGATGAGATCCCAACACAGAGTCCCGAGTCCAAAGAGCTGGCTAAATCGCTGAAAAAGCGTGGCTTCAAATTTGTGGGGCCGACAACCATGTTCGCTCTCATGGAGGCGATCGGAATGGTCGACACCCACCTCATCGGCTCGCACCGCCGCAACAGTTCAGGCATCTGGACCGCGTAACCATGACACTTCGTCTTACCGTTTCAGGAATGCTGGACGTTACCCATACCCTGGCGGTACTAAGACTTCATTCGCTTCCGGGCCAAGAAGAAATAGATGAAGCGGCAGCGCAGGTTCACCGAATCTTGCGATTCGACGACCATCTAGTAGAAGTACACATGGCGTTAAATCCCGACGCTGTCATAGTTCAACACGATGCGCCGGCTAAGCTGCTCCCCAAGCTGCGGTCAACAATTGACCATTGGTTCGGACTCACGCAAGATACCTCGTCGGCCTACGCATCCTTGCAGACCTTGCCCAGCTTTGCGCGCCTGGCACAAGAATCTGACCACCTGAGGTTGATTAGCTATCCGACCATTTTTGAGGCCCTGGCTACCACCGTCATTGGTCAACAAGTTTCTTTAGCCGCCGCACGAACTCTTGCGGGACGATACGTAGAAAATTTAGGTGAATTACACCAGTCGGGACTACGCGCATTCCCCACCGCGCAAGCCACTGCTTCACTGGAGCCCGCGCAAATCCAGTCCATTATTCGTTGTCCCTTGGCGCGGGCAACAACATTGCATACGGTTGCCCACTGGTATCAAGACTTTGGCCAGCACCTCAACCATGACCACGAGCAGTTCCTCACGCAGCTACTCGCATTGCGAGGAGTAGGTCCGTGGACCAGAGACTACATGGCGTTACGAGGACTAAGAGCTCCCGAGATATTCCTTGATACAGACCTAGTCGTGCGGCGGGCCTTGAATAACTTGGGTGTCTCCGAGAATGAACTCAAGGACTTGCCATCCCAAGCTGGATATCTGGCCACGCTTCTGCTCTGGCACCACGACTCACGCCAACACGATTAACAAAAAGGAACCTACCAAGCTGTGCAATCTTGGTAGGTTCCTTTTTCTGCGATCCGGATAGCTGAGCAGGCTACCCGATTCACTTTCCCCTTATTCGAGCCGGCTAAGCCGACAACTAGGCTGAGGCGAGCAACCTCAGGCCGTAGTGAACTGGCCGATAGAACTCGGTCAAGTTGATCGCTTCTCCCGACCACACACGGGAGAAGCTCTGAAATAAGCATAACCCGTCGCACCCTAATAACGTCAAGAGCTAGTCACCTAATATCTTAATATTTTTCTTAGGTAAGCATAACTAAGAATTTGACGTCACCGAAGACAGGTGGGAGGAGGGCAGACAGGGGCAACCGCTGGTTTAGTCTGCGAAGATTTTTCCTACGTCAGTTCGCTTCTCAGCTTGGAAAGTATCTTCGGCACGACCATAGGCCCAATAGGCCGACAGGGACATGTCCCGTCGGTCCACGCCGCGCTCATCATAGAAATAGAGTCGTAGTTTTTTCATAACTTCGCGCTCTCCATGAGCAAACACCTGCACCCGGCCGCCTGGCCAAGGGTAGTCACGCACCGTGTTTTCCAAAACGGTGTTCGTAGGCGCGAATGGGGCGTTGCGATGCACCCAACGAACTTCAACACCTTCGGGGTGGACTAAGTCCAGCTCATCAGCCTCGTCAGCCACCTCGATAATGGTCACGCCCCGCATTTGATCAGACATAGCTTCTAAGGCGACACTGATAGCCGGAATCGACGTTTCATCACCAGCGAAGAAGTGGAAGTCGAATTCTTCGCGGGGCACGAACTGCCCTGCTGGACCGCCAAAGCAGATTGACGATCCGATTTCAGTATCTCGTGCCCATTTGCCGGCCAAGCCCTCGTCCCCGTGAACGACGAAGTCAACTTCGATGGTTCCAGCTTCATGATCGCTGCGGCGCACTGTGTACGTACGGCGAACTGGCATATCCTCGGGAGCCAGCTTAGTGCGCAGCTCATCCAAGTTGTACGGCAACGGCAACTCAAGTTCTGGCTTCGCAAACAAGAATTTAACGTAGCGGTCCGTGACAGGCTTATCCACGAATTGCGCAAACCCCGGGCCACCAAGCGTCAATCGCACCAGATGAGGTCCGATGTGTTCGCGCTTGAGTACTTGCAATACAACTTGAGGTCGTGAAGTACGAGATTCGTTTTGCGTGCGTCCACCAGCTGGCTGAGTCATGTCAACACTCCCTGTCCGAATAAGAAAAGATACTTCAATCCTAATTGACGGGAGCCTCAGAGCTTATTTGGGGAAAGTCGTTGCACCTTCGAAAGCGCTCAGACCCTCACGTTCCTCAAGGCTTAGCCGCTGAACTCGTGAAGTAATCGGGTCAAAGTAGGCCAAAGTAGTCGAGGCTTTAACACAAAGGTAGTCCTCAATCGGATCACGGAATTCGTAGCAGATATCAAAGCTCGCTGGTTTGATGTTGGCGACCCACAGATCCACATTCACCGGGACGTTGCGGTACTCCAATGGCTTGGAGTACCGCACACGGTGCTCCACAACCAGAATTTGGATCCCTGCTGGCACCGCCGAAAAAATATCAGCCTTCGGCTCTACTCCAGGGGCACCAGTGCCGCCCGGCACACCAAAGCCTGCAATGCGCGCTTCTTCCATCAGCCTGATCAGGTTGACGTTATTAACGTGCCCATAAGCATCCATGTCGCCCCACCGCATGGGGACTTGTACGCGAAGTGCAGACTCAGCCACGACTTAAAAACTTCCTTCTACATATTCTTGGCGTCGTCATTGACGAGCCCAAGTTTTACCAGCTGATCAAGAATACGTGCGCCGTCAGGCTCATAGATCCACCGCACACCTGGTGTGGTTCGGCGTAGTTCATTGGAACGTCCGCCTGCGAGCACCGCTTCCGAAGGGGTGAGCTGACGGATCACTATCGCCCTGACAAGTTCAGGATAACGGCGTGCAAATTCGGCATAAATCGCCGGGTCATGCTGGCCATCATCACCCACCAGAATCCACGAAATTTGAGGAAATTCTTGAGCCAGACGGCGTAGCTGATCAACCTTGTGTTGCATACCGCTACGGAACCATGAACGTTCGGTCGGTCCCCAGTCCGTAAGTAGCAGTGGGCCTTCTGGATACAGGTTGCGAGACATGAAGCGTTGCAACGTTTGCGCGACATTCCATGCGCCAGTGGACAGATAGATCGTTGGCCCACCTGGGTGATCCTGCTGAACTTTTTGAAGCATCACAGCCATGCCCGGAGTGGCCACGCGGGCATGCTCGGAGAGGACAAACGAGTTCCAAGCCGCCAGCAAAGGACGCGGAAGCGCAGTGACAACCACGGTGTCATCAACGTCGCTAATGACACCAAATTTCTGGGCCTGATCAATCACCATGATTCGAGCGGTCGCCTGGTCGCCACCATGCGCGTGGAGGTGAACTTCATGCCAGCCTGCAGGTAGGTCTACTGCTAGCTTGACGTCAATGACTCCGCCTCGGTCTGCCTGGACCTCAAAACGTTGGTCCCCGACATCAATGCTTACCTTCCCAAAAGGAAGAATGGGTGAAATGAAATTGCGGAATCCGCGGATCCCGTCAGCAATCACCTGAGCCTGCTGCTGCCCAAATTCAAAGGCGCCCGGTCCTGCCAAGACCACGCGGGCCAAAACACGAATCCAGCCGTCCTCAGGACCGGAAGAACCATATCCCGTGTAGGGAAGGATGACGGCACCCTGACCTTTGGCCTGTGCACGCTTTGCACGCCAACCGTGAAATTGGTCTTCCAAGCGTGAGGCTACGTGACGAGTTCGCTGATCAGTCGAAATGTGACTCATGCTCACAGTCTTTCATGTCACCGGCCAAGCAAGTAAAAAGACCAGCCTTGAATCGCCGTAATTCACGGCCTCAAGGCACCCCTTCCGCTTGCTGATCTGTTTTGCGGAGTGCTCCATCAGGAATAAGGGTAGAACCCTTCTCCACTCTTACGTCCCAATAATCCAGCCTGAACTTTCTCCGTGATCAGCGGGTGCGGCTTGTCCGCATCCTCGCCTGTCTCGGCGTAGGTAGCTTGGGCAATAAAATCGATGACGTCCAAACCCACCATGTCCATGAGTTCAAAAGGACCCATCGGGTGCCCAAGAGCTGTCTTCGCGGTGGTATCGATGTCTTCGATACTGGCGATACCCTGCTGGGCCAGGTTCAACGCTTCAGCATTGATAGCACCCATCATGCGGTTGGCAATGAATCCCGGGATTTCCTTGTTTACTAGTACCGGTTGCTTGCCCAGACGGGTAGCAACATCCGTCACCGCTGACACCGTTTCGTCGCTAGTTTGTTCATTGCGAACTACTTCAACACACTTCATGACCAGCGCCGGGTTGAAGAAATGCATATTGCATACCTGCGCAGGTCGTCCGCTGGCCTGAGCTACACGCGACGAAGGCAGAGTTGAGGAATTGGTTGCAAGGATCGCGTGGGCTGGGGTGTGTTCACCCAGCGTGGCGAAAATCTGCTCCTTGATATCTAGTCGCTCTACGGCAGCCTCAATGACTAGATCCGCAGTGCCCGCGCTGTGCACTAAATCCGTACTTTCGCTCAGGCGTTCCAAAGCGGCCTGAGCATCTGCTTGTTCTAGCTTCCCCTTGGAAACTCGCGAATCGGCCCAAGATTCCAGTTCCTTGCGTGCAGCAGACAAGGCGTCAGCAGAGATGTCTTGAAGGATTGTCTGGTAGCCGCTCAAGGCACAACTCATTGCGATTTGCCGGCCCATGGTTCCGGCGCCGATAACCAAAATTCGTTCAATCGTCATTGATGCTACTTTCTTCGGCACTTCAGCGGCGACTGTCAGCCCCGCAGATATGTGGTGGTCGTGTGCGTGTAAAATTCGCGAGCTGCCGTTCCTTGTTCTTTCGGTCCGTATCCTGATGACTTGGCTCCACCAAATGGAACGTGGGGATCTGCGCCTGCTGACTCCGAATTTACATGCAATATACCAACATCCAGTGTCTGTTGAGCAGTCAGGGCCAACGCAAGATTACTTGTGAACAGCGCCAAGCTCAGCCCAAATTCTGAATCCTCGGCCGCTTCGAATGCCTGCTCTGCGCCGCTGACCTTGCGCACCGCGAGAACCGGGGCAAAAATTCCTCGCGCCAACTACAGTTCGTCCGGCCTGCTTCACCGTCCGGTAGCTCCAAGATGGTAGGTGCCAGATAATTACCAGTTTTTGGCGCTTTGCCTTGGAACCGCAGGATCGCGCCTTGGCTCAGAGCGCGGTGGATCCCCTCACGCGCCGAACTCGCAGCTTTGGCATCAACCAGTGGCCCCATATGAACATTAGGGTCCATAGGGTCACCGGTATTCCACTGTTCCAAGCGAGTGGTGAGCTTTGACATGAATGATTCGGCAATAGCTTCATCCAGAATGAGGCGACTGGTCGCAGTGCATTTCTGTCCTGTAGAGCGGAAAGCCCCGAAGAGCACTTCTTCGCAGGCTAGATCAAGATCAGCATCGGCAAGTACCACCGAGGCGTTCTTGCCTCCCATCTCGGCCTGAACCGGGATGCCGCGCGAGGCGCCGGCGGCACAGAGCCGGCGACCTACAGCAGTTGATCCGGTGAAGGACAAACCATTGAGGTGCTCGTTGGCAATAATTCGGTCCCCCAACGCACCGGGACCAATGAGCAGGTTCAGTACTCCTGCTGGCAGCCCTGCATAATCCAAAGCTTGGGCCAGGCGCAACGCCAAAATCGGCACAAGGCTGGCAGGTTTAAACACAACCGTATTGCCAAAGACGAGTGCAGGCGCGATTTTCCAAGCTGGAATACCGATAGGAAAGTTGAATGGGGTAATAATGCCCACCACGCCCAGCGGCTTGTTGGTCACCAAGATCTGTTCCCCTGGGCGCGGCGATTGGAAAACAGTCCCGGCAACGCGTTCGGCCTCACCCGAGTAATAGGTGAAAATTTGGGCTGCGCGCAGTACTTCGCCGATACCTTCGGCCCGAGTTTTGCCTTCTTCGCTGGCCAGTTCCTCGCCGAATTGCTCGGCATGCTCCTTGAGGTAGCGCGCAGCCGTGGTGAGGAAGGCCGCACGCGTAGCCATCGGGGTTCGTGCCCAGCTTTTCTTCGCTTGGTGAGCGGCTGTAAAAGCTTCATCAACTTGTTCTTCGCTGGCTGCACTGCCTTTGGCGAGTACCTGCGAGTTATCAGCAGCAGCGGACGAAACAATTTCTCGTCCCTTGCCCTCAACCCAAGTGCCATTGAGATACTGGTACAAGGACACCGGGGTGGAAGTTAATTCCATAGTCACATTCCTCTAGATTCTTTTTCAGAGCTCGGTTTAGCGGAAAGCCGGAACGCCGGTGAGTTTGTTGCCCAAGATCAGCGTGTGAACCTCATCGGTACCTTCGTAGGTACGTACCGATTCCAAATTGTTGGCATGACGCAACGGCGAGTAGTCCAAGGTGATGCCGTTCCCGCCAAGAATGGTGCGAGCTTCGCGACAGATCTTGATGGCTTCGCGACAGTTGTTCAATTTGCCCACCGAGATCATATGAAGATCCAAGTTTCCTGCGTCTTTGAGTCGTCCAATGTGAAGAGCCAGCAAGAAGCCTTTGTTTATTTCCAAGGCCATATCCACCAGCTTCTGCTGGGTCATTTGGTATCCGGCCAGCGGTTTGTCAAACTGCATTCGCTGTTGTGAGTATGCCAAAGCGTCTTCAAATGCGTCGCGTGCAGCGCCCATGGATCCCCAAAGAATGCCATAGCGTGCCTCGTTCAGGCAGGAGAACGGGCCCTTTAATCCTTTGACGTTTGGCAACACTGCAGAGCTGGGCAAACGCACATCAACAAGGTCGATTTCGCACTGGATCGAAGCACGCATGGAGAGTTTTTGTTCAATAGGTGTCGCAGTGAAGCCTGGGGTGTTGGTAGGAACCACAAAGCCTCGGATCCCTTCCTCGGTCTGTGCCCAGATCACCGCGACGTGGGCTATATTCGCCAGACCAATCCACCGCTTGGGCCCGTTGATCACCCAGTCGTCTCCATCGCGGCGCGCAAAAGTTTGCATGTTTGAAGGGTCTGATCCAGCGGTCGGTTCAGTCAACCCGAAGCAACCTATGGCTTCACCGGCAGCCATCGCTGGCAGCCACTCTTGCTTCTGCTCTTCCGATCCATGCTTGTAGATGGCACTCATCGCTAGCGAACCCTGAACCGAAACAAAGGTGCGCAGTCCCGAGTCACCTGCTTCCAGTTCTGCCCCGGCGATGCCATACTCCACCGCTGACCGGCCGGCGCAGCCATAACCTTGTAGATGCATTCCAAGCAGTCCCAGTTTGGCCATTTCTGGAATGATTTCCACTGGGAAGACCGCGTCGTTGTACCACTGGGCAATATTAGGTTTGATGTGCTCTTTGACGAAGCCGCGCACCGTATCTCGAAGGGCCAGCTCTTCAGTGGAGAGCAAGGAATCAAAGTTGATCAAATCTGCCGGATCAAGGATATGTTCTGTGGTGGTCATTTTCTCTCCTCGGAGCTAAGCATGAGTAGGTTGGTCAAAGAGTTCTTGGTGTTGGCCGTGGGTTGGCGGAAGTCTGCGGTATTGGGCTGCGGAGCGCGAGAGACCGATGGGGCTGGATATCTGAGTAGTCCCTTCTCCGGTGACTTCATCCTTGATGACTGCCACCGGATCTAGGCCCAGCTCTTTAGCGAAGTCAATGGCTTCAGCAACGGAGTTGACCTTTCCTGCTGGTACCCCGGCATTCATCAGGCTGGCGGCCCAGCTTGCTGCGTTTCTTGTACTGGTGACTTCTTCTATGAGGGTTTTGAGCACCCCACGATTGGCCACCCTGGCTGAGTTGGTGAAGAACCGTGGATCCTCGGCGAGCGCCGGATCTCCGAGTTGTTGACACAGTGCAGCAAATTGCCGGTCATTACCCACCGCTATGGCTACTACCCCATCACTGGTGTTGAAGGTTTCATAGGGTGCAATGCTGGGGTGCGCGTTACCCATACGTGCTGGCGCTTGGCCGGTGGCCAGTGTGCTGCTTGACTGGTTGGTCAGTCCGGCGAGCAATGATGAGAGCAAGTTGATGCTTACTCGCTGCCCTTGTCCACTACTCTCACGTTCGCGTAAGGCCAGCAGTATTCCGGTGACAGCGTTCTGTGCTGCCAGCACGTCTACCAGCGCTACTCCTACCTTGCTAGGCGTGGCATCTGGTTCTCCGGTGATACTCATCAGCCCACCGACGGCTTGGACCAGAAGATCAAATCCGGGCAGTGTGGCACCTTGTTTTTCACCGAATCCAGAAATTGAGCAGTAAATCAGTGACGGGTTCAGTGCTTTGAGCCTGTCGTAGTCCAGGCCGAATTTGGCCAGTACTCCGGGGCGGAAGTTCTCCACTAGGACATCGGCTTCCGCGATGAGTGCCAGCAGTCGATCTAGCGCAGCGGTGTTGGCAAAGTCGACAATGACTGCTTGTTTGTTGCGATTCACCGACCAGTAGTAGGTGCTGATGCCTTGGGCATTGACCGGTGGAATCCATCCCCGGGTTTCGTCGCCCGCGATGCTTTCAACCTTGAGGACGTCGGCGCCGAAGTCACCTAATGTCATCGTGCACAATGGCCCGGCAAGAATGCGCGAGAGGTCAATGACCTTGACTCCCTCAAGCGGTTGACTCACCACTTTCACCTCCGGTTCCGCTAAGTTGATGGTTGTTACATGTTGCATGCTACTCTATGTTGCGTAGCTCACTCATGGCAAGACTTAATGGAACTTTGCTAGGTGCAGCTAGGAAATTAGATCTTCAAGACGGTCCAAAAATGGCTGAGCTTCAAGGCCCGGAGTCCGCGAACAAATCGAACGGATCAGCATTTGCGCGGTACGCATGATGTGTCTACGCACTTCTTCGGCAGCGGCCGGGGCATCTTTAGCAAGGATCGCAGCCATAACCTGCTCACGATCCCCCGCTAACTCCTGACTGCTGCGGGCATAGGGCACGGTAGTTTGCCCATGAGCAAGCACTAAGTTGCGCAACTGCCCCACCACACTGTCCAGTTTTTTGTTGCTGGCTAATCCAAGCAGGTACAGGTGGAATTCTTTGTCGGCCTCTAGGGTGGCCCTCCCGTCACCGCTCTGCCCAACCTTGATCATCTGCTCGTGCAGTTCGGTGAGTCGGGCACGGTCAGCGTCAGTAGCGTTGAGCACACCGCGTGCGGCAGCTGCCGGTTCAATGGCCAACCGCAATTGGAAGACCTCAACGATATCTTCCAAGGAGATCTGGTTGACCCGCACCCCGCGGTTTTTCGCCACAGTCACAATGCCTTCTTTTTCCAAGAGCTGCAAAGCTTCACGCACCGGAGTGCGTGAGACCCCGAGCTTCTCGGAAATGCCAATGGCCGAATAGTGCTGATCAGGGGCCATCTCCCCTGCAACGATGGCCGCCCGGATCATTGTGGTGACCTGTTCGGTCAGCGAGGCTTTAGGGGCAATCGGTTGCATGCTACTCATGAGCAGAAGCTTATCTTGATTCGTCTTGATCCTGACCATCTACCATCTGAACGTTTCCACGGGCACGATAAGCTGACACAGTGAGTGAGCAACAATCGATCCCTGAGAATTTTTGGCCGAAGACCTGCGCCTGGCTGCGCTGGATGCAGCACGTAGCGCAGCTCCCCTACTGTCTTCTTCCTTTCGCACCGCAGTAAATGTTGAGCACAAAACCAGCACCCATGATCTGGTCACCGACATTGACCGCCGAAGCCAACAGCTCATCACCGATTCATTGTTAACTGCGGTACCCGATTCGTGGGTGCTTGGCGAAGAGAAACTAACTACCACCTCCGGCCATAAAGCCGCAGGCAAGGTGCAGTGGATCGTGGATCCCATCGATGGGACCAGCAATTTTGTTCACGGCGTAGCGTTCTTCTGCATTTCCATCGCAGCTGCCATTGACGGCCAGCTGGTGGCCGCGGTGATCATCGATCCAGTCACCGGCGACGAGTTCAGCGCGAACTCGGATGCTGCGATGCTCAACGACGTTCCGCTACGTCCGGGCACCCGTCCGGAACAATCTCGCGCCAATCTGATGACCGACTATCCCGGGGCAGAGTCACTGACTAAGGATGGCGATATCGCCTTGCAACTGTTTGGTCAGTGGATTCAAGATTTTGCCACCGTGCGCCGAAAGGTCAGCGCCGCTCTAGCCTTGGCTCACGTTGCCGCCGGCTGGTCTGATGCGACCATCGGCTTTGATACCAAAGTTTGGGACGTCGCCGCCGGAGCACACTTGGTGCGCATGACACACGGAACTTTCCGTGGGTTGGCCTACGGTGAAACCGGGTTAGCCGATCACGAGTGTCCCGGTTTTATCGCCCAAGGACCGGGCGCCAACTACCCTTCGCTAAATTCGGCAGCACAGCAGATCCATCAGTTGCGCACCCGCACGGTGCGCTAAAAATTTTCAGCGGCGCCAAGCGGTGCACAAAACAAAAGTGGTGGCCTAGAACCGATAGCTTTTGCTACGGGTTCCAGGCCACCACTTGATTGCCAGTACTACTCCCTGGCCGATGCTGCTTAGAGGTGAGTCGGGGCGAACATCTTCAGCAGAGTTTTGACCACGATGACGTTTGGTCCCTCTTCGGTAAGCGCCTGCTTGAGCGCGTCACCGATCTGATCAACTTCGACCTCGCGTGCCGGAACACCGAAGGACTGAGCCAGTGCGACAAAGTCGGGCCGGACCAGCTCGGTGGCCGTAGCCTTACCAAAAGCGCCTTCCATGTACTCACGCAAGATGCCGTAGCCACCGTCATCAACAATCAACCAGGTCACTGGGGCCTGGTGTTGTTTGGCGGTTGCTAGCTCAGCGATGGAGTACATCGAGGAACCGTCACCGCTGACAGCCAGTACTCGTTGCCCGGTACCAATCGCGCCACCAATGGCCGAAGGGAAACCGAAGCCCAGACCGCCGGCACCCTGTGCCGAATGGAACTGGCCATCCTTGGCATCCCAGCAGCTCCAGCCCCAGTAGGCTGCAATGGTCATATCCCAGAAGGTCTGCATCGATGCCGGAACTGCGGCACGGATGTCTTCCATGAATTTTTGTTCTTTGCCCAGATCCTGAGCATCCAGGCGTGCCTGGATTTTTCTAGGGTCTGCGCGACCACCTGCTGTGGTCGCTGTCCATGCCATGAAGCGCGCGAGGTGTACCCGGCATCCTTCAATCCCCGGTCCAGGAACTTCAGCGCTTCGCGGGCGTCGGCGCGAATACCAAGCGCAGGAGTATTGGACTCCAGAACTCGTGGTTCAGCGTCAATCTGAATCATCTTGCCGCGCGGTTCAAGGGTGAAGTAATTACTGGTCACTTCGCCTAGGGCCGAGCCGATGACCAACAATACGTCGGCGTCTTCCATAACCTCGGTGGCGTGACGGTCTTCAACCCATGACTGCAAGGACAGTTCATGATTCCACGGGAAAGCCCCGTTACCGCCCGGGCTGGAAAGCACCGGCGCCTGCAAGGCTTGCGCCACGGCCAACAGTTCGGCCTGCGCACCGGCACGGCGCACACCACCACCGGCGATAATGGCCGGACGTTGTGCATCGGAGAGCCAGTTAATTGCTTCGCGGATCAACTCTTCACGCGGTGGGTGCTCATAGGCTTCAGCCAAAGCATCCTGCACCGGTGGCACCATCACTTCAGCGAGCAGCACGTCCTGGGGAACTTCAACCCACACCGGCCCCATGGGCACAGTGATCGCACGCGCCCAAGCATCCTGAATGGCCGAAGGGATGCCAGAGGCGTGATGTACGGTCTGCTGGAACTTGGTTACGTTGGCCGCCGAAGCTTTCTGGTCATCGAGCTGGTGCAGCATGCCCTTGCGTCGTGCACCCAGTCCATCCAGTGGGATCTGGCTGGCCACAACAACCATCGGCACACCGGTGGCATAGGCTTCCTGCAGTCCAGCCAGCGAGGTTAGCGCGCCGGGCCCGGTGGAGAGGAACAGTACGCCCACCTCACCGGTAGCGCGGGAATAGCCGTCGGCTGCAAAGGCCGAGTTGTTCTCCACTCGAGAGGAGACAAATTCCAGGTTTGAGCGGGAGAGCGCGTCGAACAGCCCCAAGGCGTGCTGTCCGGGGATGCCGAACACGGTTTTGGCTCCCAGCGCGGTGAGGGTCTCAATGACCAGGTCGCCGCCGTTACGTTGGGGCTGTGTTGTCATTACTTGTTCAATCCCTGGTTGGCGCGGAAGTCGCTGATCAGGCTGATTAGGTCGTAGGTGACGTGGCTGGCGGCCACACCGGTCAGTTCGGCGTGGTCGTAAGCTGGGGCGACCTCAACAATGTCGGCGCCGACGATCTTCAGTCCGCGCAACCCGCGCAGGATTTCCAGTAGCTCACGGCTGGTGATGCCGCCGGCTTCCGGGGTTCCGGTGCCTGGTGCGTGGGCTGGGTCAAGTACGTCGATGTCCACCGAGATGTACAGCGGGCGGTTGCCGATGCGCGCACGCAGCTTGTCAACGATTTCACGCACACCCTGGTAGTACACGTCCGAGCTGGTCACGATGCCAAAGCCGAAGCGCTTGTCATCCTCCAGGTCCTTCTTGCCGTACAGCGGGCCGCGAGTACCCACGTGGCAGATGGCTTCGGTATCCAGAATGCCTTCTTCTACCGCACGGCGGAATGGGGTGCCGTGGGTGTACTCGGCACCAAAGTAGGTGTCCCAGGTATCCAGGTGAGCGTCGAAGTGCAACATGGCCACCGGTGCACCGGCACGCTCGGATGCAGCGCGCAGCAGTGGCAGTGCGATGGTGTGGTCGCCACCGATGGTGACCAGGGTTGAACCGTCAGAAGTTAGCTCCAAGGCTTCTTCCTGAATCGTTTCGATAGCTTCATTGATGTTGAACGGGTTTACCGCGAGGTCACCGGCGTCAACTACCTGGCTCTGAGCAAAAGGCGAGGTGTCGGTGGCTGGGTTGTAAGGGCGGATCAGGCGCGAGGATTCACGGACGTGGTTGGCACCAAAGCGTGCACCTGGACGGTAGGAAACACCGGTATCAAAAGGCACACCAATGATCTTGATGTCAGCGCTCTGGACCTGGTCCAGACGCGGCAGACGGGCGTAGGTACCGGCGCCGGCGTAGCGAGGGATCATCGCTGCATTGATTGGCCCCAGCTTGCCGTTTTCCTCGATGCGAACTTCTTTCATGCTCTTGCCCTCCTGGCACTTATTCGGCAACTGCCATAGTTGCCTAATATGAAACTTACGTTTCCCATTATGCTATTTTGTTGGCGAGGTCACGTCAAGACTCAGAGCACCAAAATAGTGACTATGACGCGAATTCCGGGGCAAAAGACAACAAAAGCCGTAGCCCTACAAGGGGCTACGGCAGCATTTGACGATCCTGAGCACTGAAGGCAGAACGTCTAAAAATTCTATTCTTGGCGAAGGTACTTCCTGGTGGCTTTGATCATTGCTCGATCCAGCTCGTGGATTGCCACGCAAAAGCCGGTGGAAAGAATGAGAGATTTGAGCATAAGTTCACCGGGATCATCGGCCACGTAAACCAGCTGAATTGGACCCACAAGAACGAGAAGAACCATCGTCCAGACGGCATATGGCCAAGAAGTATGGGCTTGAGCCATTTGAGGGAAGCGTGCACGCCGCCGGATGGTGCGCATTCCGATTATCACAATCACCACAGCGATGATGACCGCGCCGATGAAAAAGAAGTTGCGCTGGGTACGAATCCACGTCAAGGTGGTGCCCGCGAGTAAACCAAGGAACACCGAAGCCCACCAGCCGATAGAGCGTAGCTGGTTCTGGGTGCCAATTGTTTCGCTAGTACTCACGCCACTCCTATCGCTCGCCGCACCATGTGCGTACGGTGAACACACCTTTTTAGAATACGCGCTTGAACGCATCGGCACGAGTAAGGCTCCCCGGTTAGAGGATCAAGGTCCACGTCACCAAGGCCACTTCATCGGCTTCATTTTCCCAGCTATGCGGCTCGCGCCCTGGGAAGGTCATAGTGTCTCCGGCTTGGAGTTCAACGCGTTGATCCGGCAACACTAAAGTGAACCTCCCCGAGATCACATGCAAAACTTCCAGTTCACAGTCCACCGAATACAGTTCGGCTTCACCAACACCCTTGGGCGCGATTTCAGCGCGAATCATCTGAACCCGCCTTTCGCTACGCGGTGTCACCAATTGCTCAGTGATTCCTTCTCCGCCTAGGGACACCCGTGGCGCTTCGGCCAATCGCACCAACATCGTTTCAGGCACTTCAAATAGCGTTCCCACTTCAATGCCGAGCACTTCGCATAGTTTCAGCAGCGTTGAAACCGAAGGGCTGGTCAGATCTCGCTCAACACGCGAGAGAAAGCCCTTGGTCAATCCGGACAGTTCAGCAACCTGGTCGATGGTCATCCGCTGCCTTTGGCGCACCCCGCGTAGCCGTGAACCAATATTGATTGCAGCACCGGTTGATTCCACGGGCAGGGTCTTCATATTTTTGCTCCATCGCCTCTGTTGTTCCGACGCACTAGGCGTCTTCCTGCCATTTGCCTAAGTCAGCAGGCAGGTTTACCAATAGTAAACAGACCCTAGCTGGGGTGCGTCAAATATGTCGCACACCACAACAACTGCTGTTCGCTGAGCAGCCGGCTGATTACACTCGGCATATGATGAGCAGCAAAGAGCTTTTGCGTGAATACCTCAACGACGCCCGCAACGCGGTGATCTATAAAGCTCAGGGACTGAGCGATCACTTGGCCCGCAAGCCACTGACGCCCACCGGCACGCATGTTCTTGGCGTAGTACATCACTTGGCCATCACCGAATACGGATACTTCGGCCAGTGCCTGGGCCGAGAAATCAACAACCCCTATGTGCAAGAACTCACGGACTCCGACGATCCGCAAGCCGACTTTTTACCGCCAGCACACTTCACCGCCGGCGACATCATTGATTTTTATCAACAGGCGGTCGCATTCTGCGAACAGAGCATCGCGTCCCTGCCATTGGATGCACCGGCCGAAGTGCCATGGTGGATTCGCCGCCGGCACACCACCTTGGAACAGCTCATGATTCATATGATCGCTGAAACCTCCCGGCACGCCGGGCACCTTGATATCGTGCGCGAACAGCTTGATGGCTTCACCGGTCTTCGCCCCGAAGCTCCCAACCTTCCCCGTATTCCACAACCCAGTGGGAACAGCAGTACACGAAGATCAACCAGCTGTCCCAGACGCTAGACGCTGGGTCCAGCGCGGATGAAGGAAATATTTCAGGCTAGGACTTCACTGGCTTACTTGCACGGGAGTAGCATCGCAAGTGTTGCTTCACGAGACACGGCGTAAAGCTCCGACTTGACGTGCACCAACCCCAGATTCATGGGTGGTTCGGATGACGAAGCGGTCCGTTCACAATTTTGTGGCCGGGCAAGAACTCAGTGAGAGCGCATCCCATGGCATATTCCGTCCTGCCCATCATCGACCGCCAAACCGGACAAGTTCAGTTCAAGGTCCAGGGCCAATGGCACATTCGATACGTGTGCGATCCAGCTCGCTTAGAATTGCTCATCGCCCGATCCGCGCGCCGCCCGATCTTTGAACCGGCGACCTCGCAGCTAGTACTTTCCATTGCTAGCTCCGGTCAGCCCGAGGGGCAGAGCATCGCTTTTAGTCTTGCCAAATTCCCAAGTCTGAGACCGCTGTCTAAACTGGGTAGCTGATCCGTTATCTGCCAAGAGAGCTGTATTCGTGATGCCGAACCAGTCAGCAACCGAACCTACCCGCGCCCAAATCCAACGTTGGCGCAAGTATCTGGCCGACGAGGTCGCTGAAGGTGCCATCTATCGGACCCTAGCCCAAAAGAAAACTGGGCAAGAGAAGCAAATCCTTCTAGGTCTGGCCGCGGCCGAAGCACGCCATGAGGAACACTGGCGACAAAAACTAGGTGTCCACGCCAAGACGGTCCGCCCCTCCTTGAGGCGCACCATCTTGCGTTTTTTGGCGCTTAGCTTCGGTTCGGTGTTCGTTTTGGCTATGGCACAGCGCTCTGAGAGCAGCTCCCCTACCGCGATGATCAGGACGCGACCGCGCAAATGGCCGCCGACGAAGAGGTCCACGAAGAGGTAGTGCGTGCTTTGGCCACCGCCGGTCGCGCTCAGCTTTCGGGCAACTTCCGCGCCGCCGTATTTGGCGCCAATGACGGTCTAGTCTCCAACTTGGCGCTCATCATGGGTATTGGCGCCACCGGCGTTTCTTCCACTTTTGTCTTGTTCTCCGGCATTGCCGGGCTGCTGGCCGGAGCATTATCGATGGCCGCTGGCGAATTTGTTTCCGTGCGTTCTCAACGAGAGTTACTCACCGCATCCCGGCCTACCCAGGTCACGCTCACCGCGGCCCCCGATCTGAATCTGGATGCCAACGAGTTGGTACTGATTTACAAGGCTCGCGGAATGAACGATGAAGATGCTGAGCATCGCGCTGCCGAACGCATGGGCCTCTTCACCTGTGATTGCAACCCAGCCTTCTCGCTGAACCCGGAAGAGCGTTCCGAAGAGCTGGAGAATGAACATGAGGAGCTCGGCTCGGCCACCGGCGCCGCCGGCACCTCGTTCCTGCTCTTCGCTTCCGGTGCGGTCATCCCGATCCTGCCGTATATCTTCGGCATGAGCGGCCTGCCTGCCGTGATCCTCTCGGTGGCCCTAGTCGGAATTGCTTTGATGCTCACCGGCGCTATCGTAGGTCTACTCTCCGGAGCGTCCCCGATGAAGCGTGGGCTGCGCCAACTAGCCATCGGCTGGGGAGCTGCGGCAGTGACCTACTGCTTGGGACTCATCTTCGACGTACAGCTGGGCTAGAGCCAAGGAATTATTTGTCTCACCAGCGGGTACGCCGGCGTAGCGTGCTCATAGAACCAATAAATTCCATCGCTTCTTCGGCAGTATCTACCAGCGCAATTTTCTCTTCCATGACCCGGTCTGCGGCCAACGCCTTGAGCAAAGGCCAAGCTGGCATAGTTTCAGTCCAGTACTCGCGCCCTAGCAAGACCATGGGCACCACACGCGCGCCGGTGGCGTAGTAGTTTTCGCAGGCGTCTTGGAAGATTTCCTGCACCGTACCTGCAGCACCCGGCAGAACAATTAGTCCCCCGTTAGCCTGCTCCAACAAAATCGCTTCGCGAATAGAGTTGGTGAAAAATTTTGCGATCTTTGTTGCAAACAAATTCGGTGGCTCATGGCCATAGAACCACGTCGGCACACCTAATGACTGGTGGGTGCTCGGGAATCGATCACGAACGGCGAGCGCAGTGCGAGCCCACTGTGTGCGCTGGTGAATCGCATCTGGAGCCGTGGCGAGCATCTGCAACGCAGCGTCGACATCTTGTGGATCATAATCAGCCAACCAAGCACCGAGGTTGGCCGCGTCCATCGCCCCCGGTCCCCCACCGGTAGCAACGGCACATCCTGCCCGAGTAATCAGTTGGCCCAGTTCCACGGTCTGCGCGTAGTGCTCAGATCCGCGGGTCATCGCGTGCCCACCCATCACACCAATCAGCGGTGAGTCTTTAAAGGCCCCATCGTAAACTTCGGATACCAGAGCTTGAGAGATCTGGTAATCATGGAAGGTGGTCGCCATGGCACTGTCGTTATCGGTGACTTCAGGTGTGCTGTGTTGCTGAGAGTAGGCGTAGATCAGTGCGTCCGGAACTTGCTCATAGGGCTTGGCATCAATGCCTGCGTATAGTTCGGCGGCCGTATATAGGTCCCGCTCACTGGTCTGAAAAGGTAGTTGCGTGCCTGAAGACATGCACAGTCCGCCGGTGGCCTGAACCAGTTCACGTCCCGCGGGTGAATACTGGCAATCAATAAATATCGCCTCGGACAGGTCCAGCGAACGCAGTATGGAATCGCGCTCACGCAGATCTAGTCGATGCACCCGCCACCCGTATCCTCGGGCATGGGGATTAGCCAAAGCTTCAGCAGCTAATCGGTCAAATTCGATCAGTGAAATGATGTTCACCGCGCGCGCCGGAAGAAAAGGCCAGATATGGGACATGCGACAACGCTACGTCATACATAGGGATTATTCACACAGGGGCGCTTCAACTTTCACCACGGGCCGGAACGTGAAACGATGAGAGGATGAGTAACTCTGTTCCACCAACCATAGACGCCCGCCACTTGTTGGCCTTCTTGGGCGATGTTCCTTTCTTTACGGAAAGAACTTAGCCGCTGAAGAAAATTCCGTGGTTGACGTGGAATTCGACGAGACGACTGGACAGATCGAGGGCACCGTACGAGCCGCCGATGGAGAGTTCTCGCCGATGATCCAAGTGCAGCAGGTCGATGATGAATGGAAGATCGAACTGTGCGAATGCTCCTGTGACAAGCCAGGCATCTGTGCACACATCGCAGCGCTAGCGATTGTGTCGAACAAGATTGCTTCCATGCCACGCCTGGTTCCTGTTGCCGAAGAAAAAGCTCGGCTGCTTGGTCTCAGCAAATCGGGTCTTGGTTTGAAGAGTCAGAGCCCGGTCCAGCTGACGGATTGCTCGGTTCTCAACATGATCCAGTAGTGGCCATGGGTCTTCAGTTCATGCTCTTTGACTCGAAGAACACCACCCAGCAACAGCAGTGGATGCCTACTGGAACCATTCCGCATCCCACGCGCAACAAGCGTTTCCGTTTGGGGGTACGCCCCATGGTGCGCAATACCGAAGGCCGCTGGGTTCGCGGCCAGTTGCGCTGGACCACCCTAGGTTTCAAAACCTACGGCTGGAATCTCTTGCGCTCACAGCATCACTGGTTCACTCGTTTTGCTTCCATGGCCCGCAGCGACACCCAGCTGCAGTTTAAGGTTGATGAAGATTGGCTATTCATGGACGAATACGCCTCCGACCTGTTGTGGCCTTTGCTTGACCAAGCACAAGAACTTGGCATCCCTTTGATCTCAACACGCAACGAACAGCGCATTCGCATCGTCGACCCTGCCGCATTTAGCATGCGAGCCTCACTGGACGAAAAACAGTTGCAGCTCGGTGGTGTCCTGCACATCGACGGTCAGGATCTACTTCTGGATGCCGACTCCCCTAGCGGCGTCATTGCTGATCACGGTTTTTACGCTCAGCTTGGGCAGCCAGATGAAATTTGGCTGGCCCCAAGCACTGAACCCATCGCCGAGGCTCACCGCCGCTGGTACGCAGACCGCCGGCAGGTTGCTGTTCCAGTCGCAGAGATTAATGACTTCTTCGAATCGGCCTACCCTCGTTTGGCACGTCGTTTTGACCTACGCAGCGCCAGTGAAGAGTTGCAACTTCCTGCGTTGAAGCCACCTTTTGTTCAGGCCACCGTCACCTACAAACGCGATCTGAATGAGAAGGGTGAGCCAAATGATTCGGCGACCCTGGATTTCCAGGTCCGCTACCCGGGTGTACCGGATCATCACGAAGTTTATGATTTTGAAGCCGAAGAAGAACTTCGAGCAGCCGTGGATGAAGTCTTCCAGGAGCATACAGGAAACGGCAATCCTGATCTTGCACCCAAGTTCTACTCGGGTGAATCGGTCATTACCTTTGTCTCCGAAATTCTGCCTGCCATCGAACAGCTTCCAATGCTCAAGCTGCTTGAGAAGGGAACACGCCCAGTCTTCCGTCAGCTGCGTGAACTCCCCAGCTGAAAATCAATGCGGTAAATCATGAGCGCACCGACTGGCTGGATTTAGGCCTGCTGATCACCGTTGGTGACCACGCAGTTCCTTTCTCGCAGATCGTCGAAGCGATGAGCAACGGCCAGATGAAGATCAAGCTGCCCGATAACACGTGGTTCTCCTTGGACCAACCGCTCTTCGCTAAGCTCAAGGCATTAGTCGATGAGGCGCAGGCCCTGAACGACAAGCCAAAAGAAGGCGACCTGAAGCTTACTGTCTTCCAGATCTCCATCTTTGAAGAACTTGATGAGCTCGCCGAAGGTATCGATGGCGCAGACATGTTCATTGCGCGCATGCGATCCCTGCTCAGGGTTGCCGAGGGAGATCAAGCTGAGGTCCCTCAGTCGCTGAATGCGCAGCTGCGCCCTTATCAGGTTGAAGGCTTCCGCTGGCTCAGTCGCCTGTATGAAGGCGGTTTCGGCGGGATCCTGGCCGATGACATGGGTTTGGGTAAAACCCTTCAGACCATCGCCCTGATCTTGCACGCGCACGGTTTGTGGGACGATGAGCAAGCGTGCGCCCAGTTGCCGGCAGCGCAGCGCGAGCGTGCACCGTTCTTGGTTGTTGCTCCGAGCTCGGTGGTCTCTAACTGGGAAACCGAAATCAACAGGTTCGCTCCGAGCTTGCGTGTGGTGAGCATCGAAGGAACTATGAGCTCACCGCATCAGCTGCGCGACTTGGCTCAAAACTACGACGTCATTCTCACGACCTACACGTTGCTGCGCCTCAACGATGAGATCTACGAGGGCCAGCGCTTCGCCGGGTTGATTCTTGATGAGGCCCAGTTCGTAAAAAACCGCTCCACCAAGGCTCACCGCACCGCGGTCAACCTCCAGACTAATTTTAAGTTAGCTGTCACCGGTACCCCGATGGAAAACAACCTCTCTGAGCTTGGCGCGTTGTTGTCTTTGGTAGCTCCGGCGCTGTTCTTGAACACCAGTCGGTTTAACCGTCAGTTTGCCCGTCCAATCGAGGTCCTGGGCGATAAAGACACCTTGGTGCTGCTACAGCGTCGTATCAAGCCGTTCATGTTGCGCCGCACCAAGGAATCTGTGGTTCTGGATCTGCCTCCTAAACAGGAGCAGCAGCTGTTGGTTCGTCTCTCCGACGAGCACCAGCACGTTTACGACACCCACTTAAACCGTGAGCGTCAGAAGATTCTGCACCTGGTTGAGGATCTGGATCGCAACCGGTTCACCATTTTCCAGTCGTTGACCCATCTTCGTATGTTGGCACTTGAACCATCGCTGGTTGATCCCGAGCTTGCCGATGTCCCCGGATCCAAGCTGGAGGCACTCTTTGATCAGCTTGACGATGTACTCGGCGAAGGACACCGCGCCTTGGTCTTCAGCCAGTTCACTTCCTACCTGAAGGTGTTGGCCGACAAGCTCACTGAGCGTGGCGTGAACTTTGTGTATCTCGATGGAAATACGCGCAATCGCTCCAAGGTCATTGATCAGTTCAAGGAAGGCGAAGCGCCACTGTTCTTGATTTCGCTCAAGGCCGGTGGTTTCGGTTTGAACCTCACCGAGGCTGACTACTGCTTCTTGCTTGACCCATGGTGGAATCCTGCGGTTGAAGCTCAGGCGATTGACCGTACTCACCGTATTGGCCAAACCCGCCAAGTGATGGTCTACCGGATGATTTCCCAAGGCACCATCGAAGAGAAGGTTGTCGCTCTGCAGGAAAGCAAGCGCAAGCTCATCTCAACAGTGATGGATGAAGCCGATGGGTTCTCTAAAGCACTGACCGCTCAGGACATTAGAGGGCTGCTCGAGTAACAGGTTGATTAAATCTCTCGGAATAGGGGCCGACTGCTAGCCAGACACGATATATTCGTTATGACGGTTGATGTGCGTTATTCCACACATAGTGCACCCAGCGGTTACTGGCCTGAGCGGCTCCTCGTTCAGGCGAAACGAACGATGAAGGCGGTAATAACCGTGTCCCTGATTAAATCGGAGACGATCAGTACCCCCGATGATGACTGGATGCGCGCATCAGTCAGTACTGAAAAAGATCGTGTGGTTATCGAGGCAGGACAGGAACGTTTGTCCTTGGAAAACGATCGCCTGTTGGAAAAAGTCCATCAGGTTTTAGCTTCTCCGCTCGAAGAGATTTTTTACAACCCTAAGCACAGGATGCTATTGATTCCTGGAGCGTTCGCGGTTGTCGGTTCCTCGTTCCTACGAATCGATGCTGACGCTCAAGCGACTGTTGGCCTACGAGGCTAAGAATCGTCACTGTCTGCCCCAAGACACCCAATCGGTGCACTTGGGGCATTCTTGTATCCACAGAAACACATCGCTGTCCCGGACTGTCCGGGTCGCCCTCAAAAGGTGCTGCCACAAGCCAAATCAAGCAATCTTCGCCGATTTTTCGCGGCGTGTCATCTAGAGGCCTTCACCACACTTTCGGCGCAAAGAGACCGCAGTGTGCGTCCCGGCCCAATTCGCGTACATGCCTATTACCTTCAACGGTTTTCGCCTGTCTGTCAGCTGTGCAAAGTCCCGCATTAGGCTCAGTCGATGAGACGTGGGACACGCTCCGATTCGGGGAAATATTAGGTTACTTGGTAGTGTAGATAACTATCCGCTAAAGCGTTTCATCACTCGAAGCCCCGGATTAGTCGGTTTTTCGAGTAGAAATCTATCGATTTCGATGAGTCGCCCGGTGTCTGTTTGTGACTGCACGGAGTAATTTTTTACTCACTGACGAAGTGTCCCAGACGCCGGCTGAACGACAAGATCAAGAAAGATACGAGGAGTGAAGCTATGGAAGCCGCTAATCCACGCAAGCAACGGTTTTTTAGAAAACGTCGTCTAAAAGTAGAAGATGTCAACGTTGTTGACGACTCAATGTTTAAGAAGGCCATCGGCGGTACCGTCGTCGGTAACCTCATGGAATGGTACGACGTTGGTGTCTACGGCTACCTGGCCGTGATCATCGGCAAGTTGTTCATGCCGGACACCGTCGACCCAGCAATTCAGACTTTGTTCAGCCTCGGCGTCTTCGCCGTGACATTCGTGGCCCGCCCGCTGGGCGGTGTAATTCTGGGGCAGATGGGTGACCGCGTTGGTCGCCAGAAGATTCTTGTCTTCACCCTACTGATGATGGCACTAGCCACCTTCGGCATCGGTATCCTCCCGGATTACACGGTATGGGGTGTAGCAGCACCAATCCTGCTGGTTGTTTTGAAGCTCATCCAGGGCTTCTCCACCGGTGGCGAGTATGCAGGTGCTACTACGTTCATTACCGAGTACGCACCAGATAAGCGCCGTGGCTTCTACGCCTCATTGCTGGACCTCGGTTCCTACATGGGCTTCGCCATTGGTGCTGCCTTTGTTTCGATCCTCCAGCTGACCCTGACTGAAGATGTCATGGAAGGTTTCGCTTGGCGTATTCCATTCCTGGTGGCGCTGCCACTGGGTGTGATCGCTTTGTGGTTCCGTTCAAAAATTGAAGATACTCCAGCGTTCCAAGAAGCCCAGGAGGCTGCCAACCGCGCGAGCGAGGACGCTAAGAACTCGGCGGACGCGCCTAAGGGTGTTATTGACCTGGTCAAGAGCTACTGGCGTGAACTGCTCACTGGGTTCGTCCTCGTGTCCGCCGCTAACACTGCTGGTTACGCGCTGACCAGCTACATGCCGACCTACCTGACCGAGACCCTGCACTATGACCCGGTCCACGGTAACCTGCTGACCCTGCCGATCCTTGTTGGTATGTCTTTGTGCATCCCGCTGGGTGGCAAGCTCTCAGACACCATTGGTCGTCGTAAGGTGCTGTTCATCGGTTCGGTGTCCGCAATTCTTCTGGCCATTCCTGCGTTCTTGTTCATGATGCACGGCGCTGTCTGGTCGACCTTGGTGGGCTTGGCCCTGTTGGCCTTCCCAGTGACCTTCTACGTCGCCAACCTGGCTTCGTCCTTGCCAGCATTGTTCCCTACTGCCTCGCGTTACGGTGGCATGGGTATCTCCTACAACTTTGCGGTAGCGATCTTCGGTGGCTTCGCACCATTTATCATGCAGGCACTGGTCACCATGACCCAGTCATCGCTGGCACCAGCGTTCTGGGTGATGGGTACGTCGGTAGCTGGCTTTATCGCCGTCTGCTTCCTGAAGGAATCAGCACGTAAGCCACTGCCTGGCTCGCTTCCTTCGGTTGCGACCGAAGAGGAAGCTATCGAGCTGGTCAAGACTCAGGAAGAAAACCCTGACCTTGATGTTGAGGAACTCTTCGAGCAGGTTCCCGCTTTGGAGGAAAGCTACCAGCAGGAAATCGCCGATGGTAATCCGTCCGGTAAGGACATGACTCCACAGCCATAGCTTGCCCCTGGCTGCAGCTACGAGCAGTAGCCAGATCAATAACTGAATAGCAAAGAGGAGAAGGCTGCGAAATCATTCGCAGCCTTCTCCTCTTTGCTTCAACGCATCTCTTGGATTTGGCCGATCTTGGCCTCAAAAACTAATGCCCCGGATCCGTGAGGATCCGGGGCATTAGTTTTGGAAACGTTAGCTTAGAGAGCTGCGAAAACTTCGCGCAGCAATACAGCGGTCTCCGAAGGAGTCTTGCCAACCTTTACGCCAGCAGCTTCCAGTGCTTCCTTCTTGGCCTGGGCGGTGCCAGCCGAGCCGGAAACGATGGCGCCTGCGTGGCCCATGGTCTTGCCCTCAGGAGCGGTGAAGCCAGCCACGTAGCCAACAACTGGCTTGGTGACGTTGGCCTTGATGTAATCAGCTGCGCGCTCTTCAGCGTCGCCACCGATCTCACCGATCATAACGATGGCCTTGGTCTCTGGGTCAGCTTCAAAAGCAGCCAGAGCATCAATGTGGGTGGTACCGATGACTGGGTCGCCGCCGATGCCGATTGCGGTCGAGAAGCCCAGATCGCGCAGTTCGTACATCATCTGGTAGGTCAAGGTACCCGACTTGGAAACCAAGCCGATTGGGCCCTTGCCAGTGATGTTGTTCGGGGTGATACCAACCAGTGCTTCACCTGGGGTGATGATGCCTGGGCAGTTAGGGCCGATGATGCGGGTGATCTGGTTGCCGTCGGCGTCAACCTTCGACTGTGCCAGAGCCCAGAACTCAGCGGAGTCCTGTACTGGAACACCTTCGGTGATAACTACAACAAGGCCAACCTCGGCCTCGATAGCTTCAACGACTGCGTCCTTGGTGAACTTAGGTGGCACGAAGACGATTGATACGTCAGCGCCGGTCTCGGCCTTGGCCTCAGCCACGGTGCCGTAAACCTTGATGTCCTGGTCACCGTGGGTCACGGTGGTACCAGCCTTGCGGGCGTTCACGCCGCCAACAATGTTGGTGCCAGCCTTGAGCATCAGGGCGGTGTGCTTGGTGCCTTCGCCGCCGGTGATGCCCTGGACGATGACCTTGGAGTCCTTGTTCAGGTAAATGCTCATTGTTCGCTTATCCCTCTTACTTCGCTGCGTTGGCGAGCTCGGCAGCCTTATCGGCGCCCTCATCCATGGTTGCTGCCAGGGTGACCAACGGGTGGTTAGCCTTGGCCAAGATGGCACGACCCTCTTCAACGTTGTTGCCGTCCAGGCGGACAACCAGTGGCTTGTTCGCTGCATCACCCAGGGTGTTCAGCGCTCCAACGATGCCGTTTGCTACAGCGTCACATGCGGTGATGCCACCGAAGACGTTGACGAAGACCGACTTGACCTGTGGGTCGTTCAGGATGACGTCAAGGCCGTTAGCCATAACCTCAGCCGAAGCTCCACCACCGATATCAAGGAAGTTTGCAGGCTTGACCGAACCGTGGTTCTCGCCAGCGTAGGCAACAACGTCCAGGGTCGACATAACCAGGCCAGCACCGTTACCGATGATGCCTACTTCGCCGTCCAGCTTGACGTAGTTCAGGCCCGAAGCCTTAGCCTTGGCTTCCAGCGGATCCGCTGCGCCCTTGTCTTCCAGCTCTTCGTGAGCTGGGTGACGAACCTCAGAGGCGTTGTCATCCAGGGAGACCTTGCCGTCAAGTGCGACGATGTCGCCGGCGCCGGTCTTCACCAGTGGGTTAACCTCAACGAGGGTTGCGTCTTCTTCCTTGAAAACAACCCAGAGCTTCTGGATGGTTTCTGCAACCTTGGCACGCAACTCTTCAGGGAAGTTTGCTTCTGCCACGATCTCGGCAGCCTTCGCGGCGTCAATGCCAACGATTGGGTCAACGGCAACTTTGGCCAAAGCATCTGGGCGCTCAACTGCGAGCACCTCGATCTCCATGCCACCTTCTACCGAGCACATGGCCAGGTAGTTACGGTTCGAGCGGTCCAGCAGTACCGAGAAGTAGAACTCCTCAGCGATGTCGGCGCCCTGAGCGATCATGACCTTGTTCACGGTGTGGCCCTTGATGTCCATACCGAGAATGGCCGATGCGTGCTCGAAAGCTTCATCGGCAGTCTTAGCGACCTTAACGCCGCCAGCCTTACCGCGGCCACCGACCTTGACCTGTGCCTTTACTACAACTACGCCGCCGATCTTCTCAGCTGCGGCCTTGGCTTCTTCCGGGGTGTAAGCGACGATACCGGCAAGCACGGGAACACCGTGTGCCTCAAATAGATCGCGCGCCTGGTACTCATACAGGTCCACGGGTTTGTGTCCTTCGTTCGAAGTTCATGCTGACTCGCGGCATGGCCACGGACCGAAATCCATGCCATACCTAAGAGAGCGCACCGCAACAAACGGACGTCATTAGGCGCCGTAGCCCGTGCGCACCTCTCAGACTATCCCGACTTTCTCAAAGTTCCCACTTTTACAACACGTAGAGAAACTAGGGAATTCCGCCGAGAACCAAATTAATGTGACGAAGGTAACTAAATTACTCGGTTGGCTATTCGACTATTTCAAGAGGTGCATAACGCAATAACAGTCTCTTTTCAGAATCTGGGAATTGCACCTTTGCCACCGTCTTATCGCCAGCACCTTCCAAAGCGAGAACAGTTCCCAAGCCAAACGCGGAATGCTTGACCGATTGCCCGACCTTGGGAATGGTGATGTCCTTATTTTGCACAACACGTTGCTTGGAGACTGGAGCAGCATTCATGCCGCGAGCCGGCGCAGATGACGAAGTGCCAGCACCCCAATGGGTTCCACGGTCATATCTGCTCGTGGCGAAATTCACCGCAGAATTACCAAAGCCGAAGCCCATGCCACCGGAACCCTCGCGTTTCCAGTCGATGAGCTGTTCTGGAATTTCTTCCAAGAACTGGCTCGCTGGGTTGTACTGAGCTTGCCCCCAAAGGCTTCGCTGTTCAGCACGCGAAAGATACAGGCGCTCACGAGCACGAGTGAGCCCCACGTAGGCCAAACGACGCTCCTCTGCCAGTTCCTTCTCGTCGGTCATTGAACGCTGATGCGGGAAGACGCCGTGTTCCATACCGGTCAGGAAGACTACTGGGAATTCCAAGCCCTTGGCAGTGTGCAGGGTCATCAAGGTGACCATGCCTTCCTGCGCAGCCATCGCAGCACCTTCGTCATCACTGGGCGCTTCCGGAATCTGGTCGGCGTCGGCGACTAATGCCACACGTTCTAAGAATCCGGCCAAACCACCTTCAGGATCATCGTTAACGAAGTCACGAACCACAGCGACTAGTTCAGCCAGGTTCTCCACCCGTGATTCATCTTGCGGATCTGTAGATAGACGCAAGATTTCGAGATAGCCGGTTTGTTCCAGTACTGCTTCAAGCGCTTCGGCTGGTCCTGATCCTTCAGCCACAGTTTGCAAATCATCCATCAAGGAAACAAAGGCTGCGGTCATCTTGATTCCGCGGGTGCCCAAACCAGGTGCTTCATCGGAACGGCGCAGCGCTTCCATAAAGGAGATGCGTTCTCGATCAGCCAAGGCGGCCACTGCGCCTTCGGCACGATCGCCGATGCCTCGCTTTGGTTCGTTGAGGATACGACGGACGTTGATGTCATCATCAGGATTCACCAAGGCACGCAGGTAGGCCAACGCATCCTTGATTTCCTTGCGGTCGTAGAACCGAGTTCCGCCGACTACGCGGTACTTCAAGTCCAAGCGCATCAGTTGCTCTTCTAGGGCACGAGACTGCGCGTTGGTGCGATAGAAGATCGCTACGTCTCCGGGACGCACGTCGTTTTCATCGTTAAGTCGCAAGATTTCTTCGGCAATCCAGCGAGCCTCGTCGGATTCAGATTCACCGACGTACCCGGTGATCAGTTCACCGTCGCCGCTGGCGGTCCACAGTCGCTTGTCGTTGCGGTCCGGGTTGCGCTTGATAACTTCGTTGGCCGCAGAAAGGATCGTCTGGGTGGAACGATAGTTCTGTTCCAACTTGATCGTTGCGGCGCTCGGATAGTCCTTCTCAAATTCGATGATGTTTCGAATATCAGCACCACGGAAAGCATAAATTGACTGGTCGGAGTCACCAACAACAGTCAACTCGCCGGGGGTGGTCTCCCCTCGATTCCGGTGAGTTCACGGATTAGTGAGTACTGCGCGTGGTTGGTGTCCTGGTACTCATCAATCAGTACATGACGGAAGCGGCGGCGGTAGCTGTCAGCTAGTCGCGGGAACGCTCGGAACATGTAGACAACTTGACCAATCAAGTCATCAAAGTCCAAGGCATTAGCCGAACGCATACGGCGGGTGTATCCACGGTAAACCTCGGAAACAGCTCGCGAGAACGGATCGTTGGTGTTGATGGTCGCGGCGTAGTCCTCATCGTCGATGAGCTCATTTTTCAGCGATGAAATTTTATGAGCGATCGCCTTGGGAGTGAAACGCTTCGGATCGATTTCCAATGACTTGGCCACTAATGTGATCAGCCGTAAGGAATCGGTTGAATCGTAGATTGAGAAGTTGGACTTCAACCCAATGGCTGGGGCTTCTCGACGCAAGATACGCACGCACGAGGAGTGGAACGTGGAAATCCACATCTTTTTCGCTTTGTCTTGACCAATCAATTCCGCTGCGCGTTCACGCATTTCGGCGGCTGCTTTGTTGGTGAAGGTAATCGCCAAGATCTCATGAGGGCGCGCGCGACCGGTAGCCAGCAAGTACGCGATTCTGTGCGTAAGCACGCGCGTCTTACCTGAACCTGCACCAGCCACAATAAGCAAGGGGCCACCGGCATAGCGTACGGCTTCCTCCTGCTGGGGATTCATGCCGACCAACAGCTCTTCTGCGGTAGGCATGTCCGGTTGTGCAGTGTCCGTAGCGAAATCATCAAAAAGAAAATCCATGATGTAGCCAGTCTACGTGGCGATTAGGACACTTTTCGGTGGCCGTTGAAAAGTGCAAGCTAGAGCACGGGCATAATGGACTGTATGGCAAAGAACGTCAAGAAAACTAAAGAGTATCGCAAACCGAGTCAGTTCAATGCTCATGATCAACAGAGAGCTACAAACCCTGTTGCAGCACGAGTGGCAAGGAACGGTTCGCAGGACAACCAGTCGAATCCGATGCTCCTGATATCCGTTGGTCTAGTTGTCGGTTTGGCCCTTTTTGTCTATTACCACCTGCTGACCATGGTGCAGATGAAAGACTTGAGCGATTCGCTGTCCATGCCAGATCAGCGAGTCTTTGGCTATACCGTCGCAGATATTGAAGCTCTGCGTTCTGTGATGAATGCTGACGCCATCGGACAGTTGAACTACCTGCACAAGACCGCAGGATTCTTGTTCCCGATGTTCACGGCCATCTTCTCGATGTTGTTGTTCATTCGTTGGATTCCCAATCGCCAAACCCGTTGGTTAGCGTGGATTGCCCCATTGGGCTTTGCACTGATAGATATCTGGGAAAACTTCGCCATTGATGCCCTGTTTACCGGTGAACTCAGCCCTGGCTTAGTGGCTCTAGCTTCCATCTTGACCACCGTTAGGTGGGCTCTACTCTTCATCACGGCAGCTCTCGTACTGAGCATCGGAGCGGTGAGGGCCAACCGTGCACTAAAGCGTAAGATCTTGGCTATCCGAGAGGGTACTGAGTAGGAACAAGGGTGAGATTTACCCTCAGCATCCTAGTAAGATAGTGTTATTGGTGTTTTCATGCCCAAGCCTCTGTAGCTCAGTTGGATAGAGCGACCCTCTCCTAAAGGGTAGGCCAGCGGTTCAATTCCGCTCAGGGGCACAAGATAAAGAGCTTTGCTACCGCAATATTGCTGGTAGCAAGGCTCTTTTCGTATCACGGCAACAGCTAAGGGCACGTTCATGATGAACGTGCCCTTAGCTGAGAATAAAGTTTGAGACTAGCGAAGCAGGAGTGCGGTCGCCTTTGGCGAAAGCGAAGCATCCATGACTACGCAGGCGCCACCGATGGCTCCTACATTGGCGCCAAGTTCGGAGGTGCGAGTTTCGATTTCGTGAACACCGCGCAGAGCGAATCGGCGCTCAACTGATTCTCGAACATCGTTTTCTACCAGCTCGCGAACCTTGCCCCACTGTGGACCGCCGAAGATGATTTCGCGGACGTCCAACGAGTTGGCTAGCTGACCTGCAACTTCAGCGACCATGGTCATGGATCCGGTAACCAATTCCTTGGCTACCTTGTTGCCTTCATGAGCCAGTTCGTAGAGTCGGTTCATACCCTCTGCACGCTGTTCCGGGCCTACGATTTCGTAGGTAGGAAGCTCCAGGCCACGTTCCTTGGCCTGGGCAGAAATGTACTCGTACGAGGTACCTGCTGCGAGGCAGTCGTCAGCACCGCATTCTTCACAAATGATCGACTTGTGCCCGGTGGAGTAGTGTCCGATTTCGCCAGCGTTGTTGCTTGCGCCGTGGTGAACATCGTTATTGAGCACTAGGCCGGCACCGAAGCCGTGACCGCAGTAAACAAATACGAAGTCGTTGTTCTTTTCTTCCTTGGACTGCCATAGCTCGCCAACGGCGGAGGCGATGGTGTCCTTTTCGATGATGACCTGCAAGCGCAAGAGCTTACGCAGCGGGTTGACCAGCTCAACATCAGCCCAACCATCAAGCAGTGGTGGGTTCAGAACGATACCCTCTTCAACGTTGACTGGACCTGGAACTGCGATGCCCACGCCAACGATGTGCTTCTTTGGAATGCGAATTTCAGCGATAAGTTCCTTGACGGTGGTGGCCATCAGCTGGATCGTCTCGTTAGCGACCTCCAAGTTAGGAACTTCGATGCGACGCTCGCGCAATACTTCACCACGAAGGTTCATCGCAACGAAGCTGAGAACGCTAGGATCAAGGTGGATACCAATGGAAACCAAGCGGTTGCCTTCAAGCTCCAAAACGGTGCGAGGCTTACCTGGGCCGGATACAATCGTGCGGTCTTCTCGGACAATTCCGTCATCCAGCAAACGGCGAACGACATTTGAAATGGTCTGTGGCGAAAGGCCAGTTGAACCTGCCAGTTCCACGCGGCTGATGCCATCAGGTGCACGTCGAATCGACTCGAGAATGACAGCCTGGTTAAAGTCACCCAGGCGGCCTAGATTTGTACCCCGTCGCATTTTTACTCCATTGTTCTGTAAAGTAGATAGATCGATCTTTCTGTTCCAGCGATCCCGGTAACAAATAGCACGTGGTCTGTATACCGCGAGTAATTTGACCGCTATGAGTTACAACTAAAAACGTTGGAGATCCAATTAAGCACGTTACCACCATTAACGTATGGATTCACGCGATATTGTGTTTTAGTGAAGAAAAATTTGACGATCTCAGCGGCATGTTTAATCAACAACCAAGGAGAAATTCTCCTCGTGCGCAAACGTGGCACTACCAAGTTCATGCAACCGGGCGGAAAACCTGAAATCGGGGAATCCCCGTTACAAACTGTCATTCGAGAAATCAGCGAGGAACTTGGAATCTCCTTCATGCCCGACGAACTCAAGTTCGACGGTGAATGGATTGGAGCGGCCGCCAATGAAGACGACACTTCCATCCGCGCCTCGCTATTTTCAGCGCACTACGACGGCAAGCTCGTACCCCTAGCAGAGCTTGAAGAACTTCTCTGGATCGCACCAAAAGACGCTTTGCTTCGCGAGGACATCGCTCCACTGCTACGTGAATTCGTATTGCCCCACGCCATTGCCAACGCCGCCGGATAACCTATTCGTCCCGGCAACCCAAAACGGGCCTTTAGCTGACCGTTTAGCTGGCTTGAAGGAACTCATCCCACGCTGCATCAATATGTTGCAGCCCAGAGACTAGGTGCCCTCCCATACGTGGTCGGTGTGGTGTGGTGCGAAGCTGCCAGCCAAGTTGCGAAAGCATCTTGTCGGCCTTGCGACTATTGCACAGCAGACAAGCTGCCACAAGATTCTCCCAAGTATTCTTCCCTCCCCTACTTCTGGGGATCACGTGATCGATAGTGTTCGCAGACTTACCGCAATAAGCGCAGGTAAAGGCGTCCCGACGCAGAACACCCCTACGCGTGACATGAAGCATGTCGCGGTAGGGGCGTCTTACATAGCGTTTGAGAACAATGACCGTGGGTCTGGGTAACTGTCCGTGGGAACTGCGAACTGGAGAATCGTCGTCCTGGAGAACAATGGTGGCTTTGTCAGCCATAACCATTACTAGGGCTCGTCTAAAAGTCACGACCGCTAAGGGTTCGTATCCTGCGTTTAATACCAGTGTTCGCATGTGTCGTACTTCCTTCTTGAACCGATTGCTACCATCTGGCATTGATGGAGCTCGCGCCCTTATCGGAGTGTCTCTACGGCTAGCCTATGCGAAGATTTAGGCGATTTGGGAGTATCTGAAGAAGAAATCAATCGTTTTTCACTTTTTTGATGTTCTACGTTCACTCTATTTAAACTAACAAAGGCCACCGGACGATTGAATCGTCCGATGGCCGTCGTAAAGCTGAATTTAGCCAGCTAGGGTGTAGTAACCGTACAGTGGGTTGCGCGATACATCGTGAACCAAAGTACCAACACTTGGGTTCTGTGCACCGATCATCTTGCCACCGCCGAGGTAGATACCTACGTGGCCGCCACCGTTCTGGAATACCAAGTCGCCAGGCTTAGGGCTGCTGGTGCGCTTGAACTGCCCCGAGCCAAGGATGGCCGAGGTTCCGCGAGCGATGTTGATGCCGTTCTGTGCGTAAACATACTTTACGAAGCCCGAGCAATCCCAACCGCTTGGGGTGTTGCCGCCCCAGACGTATGGAACGCCAGCGTACTTGGCTGCGGTGCCAGCGATGCCGGACAGGCCAGCAGACTGTACCGAGGTCTCAGCCTTGGTTTCGGTCTTTGCCTTAGCTTCGGTCTTCGCCTCAGCCTTTGGAGCAGCGGTTGCTGCCTTTGCGGTTCCGGTGCTACGGCTCTGACGAGTCGTTGGAGCGAACGAATCCGAAGAATCGGAAGAAGTCGAGGAAGCGCTTGCAACGGTGGTCTTTGCTGGCTTAGCAGCAGTCGACGACTCGTTGGTGCGGGTGGTTGGCTCGATGTCATCAGCAACTGCGATAACAACTGGCTCTGGCTTCTCTTCTGCAGTGAAGCTTGCACGTTTAATGCTTACTGAAGCGTCCTTGTCGGCAGCAACGCTGACCGACTTGACTGCAACGCGCTCTGGGTTGATAGTGTCAACCGGCGAAGCCGAAACGTCGCGTGGTGCGGATGCCTGGCCTGGAACACCCAGGGTTACGATCAAACCGGATGCTGCTGCAACTACGGCAGCCTGACGACCCACCGAGCCTGCGTTAGACGCTACGGCCTGGGAAATCGCCTGTAGCGAATTGGTGCGTGAAACGTCGGCGCGGCGACGTCCATGTGCATGACTCTTGGTCAAAATATTGCCTCTCCTTGATACCTACGAGGTAAGCTGTCGGGTTCGAAGTGGAGTTACCTCGGTGGATTTGAAGTTTCCTTCTCTTCCACTTCACCCCTAGGGTTATTAGCCAAAGCTAATGACCCGATGTTGGTTCCCCCGCCACTGCCGTACGAGTTGTGTATAACTGCTCATTGCGTGTTGGCAGTGCTCGGTTCTCACGCAAAGATGCCCATGGGTTCCCCATGGCACGGATATAAGCCTATAGGATGATTTTTGAAATGTCACGTTTTGATCACGAAATAGTGACGAACGTCGTTATAACCAACCTGCAGGGTCTTTGAACTGACCGTCAACGATCACTTCGAAGTGCACGTGAGGCCCGGTTGAGTTGCCGGTAGTGCCCGACAATGCGATGAGATCGCCGCGCTTCACCTTGTCTCCAACCTTGACCAAAACCTTGCTGTTGTGGCTGTAGCCGGTTTCCAGGCCCTTGCCGTGATCCAGGGTGACTCGGTTACCTGAATGACCGGCCCAACCTGCAACCTCAACAACACCATCTGCTGCGGCGTAAACCTTGGTTCCACTGCCAACACCGTAATCGGTGCCGCTGTGAATCATGAAGCCTGCGCCGGTTGGATTCTTTCGGTGCCCGAAGGTCGAAGTGATGCGCTGGCTATCTACTGGTGCATCAAGCAACCCTGCGGTTTCCTTGAGCGTGGTGACACCGCCACCCGAAGCAGTCATGATCTCAGTGAGCTTCTCTTCACTGGCGACCTTCTTATTTACTTCGGAGGACAGTGCAGCGCGTTCAACGGAAAGCTCCGTTGTGCTCTCAGGAGCCTTGACGTCGACTACAGCTGAAGTTGCGGTGCGCTGTTCGGCGGCAACTGCCTTGTCCTCTTCACCGGTGCTGCCCGAAAGCTGTGGGGCAACTACTGCCAAAGCCAAACCTGAAACCGCAGCGACTGCAGCGATCTTGTGGCTGAAGCCGGCACGAATTGGCTTACGGCTCTTGGTCTTGACGCTGGCAATGAACTCTACGTTGCTATCTGCATCAGCTGGAGCCGAGCTCGTTGCCTGAGTTTCAGTGCGCTGTGGCAATGAAACAACATTGCTCGCGGCGATCTTTGAAGCAAAGTCTTTTTGGTTGGGTGCTACACCGTAGCGCTGGTTGGAGTCGAAGCGACGACCCACAAAGTCTGCGTGCACCGGCTTAACCGGGCTGATAGCGGGAGCTGCTGTCGCAGCGCGTGATGCGCGGCGTCCGTTGGGCCGCGCGGTGGCCGAAGCGGTGATCTCTGCAATCACGTCAATCTCGGTATCCGCAGCGCGACGTCGTCCCGCAGTCTTGGTTTCGACCAAAACATTCCTCTCACTGTTACGCCTACGAAGTTAGCTGTCGGGTTCGACTATGGAGAAATGCGTCGGCCTGTAAATTACAGAACTTCACCCCAAGACGTTTGCACGTCAAAATATTGGGTCCCCCGTTGTTGCCCTCAAATATTCGTGACCTTCTTCTGACGCAGGGCAACACTCGGCGGTCGCGACAGAGGCGGATGATGCACGTCAGATTGACGACACCACTAATAAACGTTACCGGGCATCGCCTAAAGTTACAATTTCGTTATCAAATTTGAGACCGAACAAACACGTGTCCGCTGACTTCAACTGGAAGCTCGAGTGCGCCTTCGATGCCCTGAACGCGGACCACTACGTAGTCGTCGGCACGTTCCAAAGTGACAATGGCACCGGGGCGAATTCCGCCTTCATTCAGTTGTCCGAGCAGAATTGGGTCCGTTTGGATCGGCTCAGCTAGACGCTCGATAGCTATCGGGCCGATGTTGCCGGCCAGCAATGCGTCATCCAAATTCTGAACGGCATGCGAGATTTCGGCCACGCTAGGGCCACCAAGTACTTCAAGACCTGGAATTGGGTTGCCATACGGGGAGACAGTTGGCTTACCCAATAGGTCGTAGAGTCGACGTTCAACACGTTCACTCATCACGTGTTCCCAGCGGCAAGCTTCGTCATGGACGTATTCCCAGTCCAAGCCGATCATGTCCGAAAGTAGACGCTCAGCCAAGCGGTGCTTGCGCATCACGCCCGTTGCTAATTCATGACCTTTATCAGTCAGCGCAAGGTGACGATCAGTAGAGACGACTACCAAACCGTCGCGCTCCATGCGGGCAACAGTCTGCGACACAGTTGGTCCTGAGTGGCCAAGACGCTCCGCAATTCGGGCACGCAAAGCCACGATCTCTTCTTCTTGAAGTTCAAGAATGGTGCGAAGATACATCTCAGTTGTATCGATAAGATCAGACACAGTAGCCGCTCCTGGAAGTCACAACAGTTAAGTTCGCTCGATTTTTACGTGGCGTCAATAGCCCACTCTACTTGGTCTATCAGACAGTGTGCGGATGTAACCCGCCGCGCAGATGTCGTAACCGACCGTCTCGCTTTTCCCTCGAGCCCCCGCAATTTGCGAAGATATCTATTGAAACGCCAAGGCCATCCTTCAATATTCCGATTCTGGGTAATGGTGGCCTATCAGGCACTTCAAACTATCGCTACAAGAGGAGCGCGATGAGCACGGACATCCAAATTCCACAAAACCTTCTGCCCGCCGATGGTCGATTCGGTGCCGGACCCTCCAAGGTTCGCGCAGAACAGGTCCAGGCCATCGTCGACGCCGGGTCCAAGTTGTTGGGAACTTCCCACCGCCAGGCACCGGTAAAGAACCTTGTAGCTTCGGTTCAGACCGGGCTCAAGGAGATGTTTAGTGCCCCTGAAGGCTATGAAGTTCTTCTCGGCGTAGGTGGTTCGACCGCATTCTGGGACGCCGCAACCTTCAGCTTGGTTCGTAACAAAGCACAGCACCTGTCTTTCGGTGAGTTTGGTTCCAAATTCGCCAAGGCCACCGACAAAGCTCCATTCTTGGCAGCTTCCTCAACCATCGTTGGCGAGCCAGGCACCGTTCCTGAGCCAGTAGCTGAAGCAGACGTTGACGTTTACGCATGGCCACAGAACGAAACTTCGACCGGTGCAGCAGCGCCGATCAAGCGCGTGGCCGGAGCCAATGAGGACGCATTGGTTGTCATTGACGCCACCAGCGCCGCGGGAGGCCTGGATGTAGACCTAGCCGAAACCGACGTTTACTACTTCGCGCCACAGAAGAACTTCGCTTCAGACGGCGGACTGTGGCTTGCTTTTGTCTCCCCTGCGGCCATCGCCCGCATCGAGGAAATCGCAGCCACCGATCGTTGGATCCCAGACTTCTTGGATCTGAAGACCGCGTTGGATAACTCGCTGAAGAACCAGACGTACAACACCCCGTCGCTAACCACGCTGGTTGGTCTTGACGCACAGATCAAGTGGATCAACTCCAATGGTGGACTGAAGTGGCCGCGCAGCGCACCGCAGAATCCGCAGGCTTGATACAGGCTTGGGCCGAGGCATCAGAGATCGCCTCGCTTTACGTGGCCAAGGCTGAACACCGTTCGAACGTTATTTCCACCGTTGATTTTGACGACTCGGTAGATGCTTCGGCTATCGCCAAGGCGTTGCGCGCCAACGGTGTGGTTGACGTTGAGCCTTATCGAAAGCTCGGTCGCAACCAGCTGCGCATCGCAACCTTTGTTGCCATTGAGCCAAGTGACGTGGCGGCATTGCTTAAGTGCATTGACTACGTCATCGAGCAGCTCTAAGAAGCAGACAAAGAAGCGGGAGCTTCGAAGGATCGGTTTAGACCAATTCTTCGAAGCTCCCGCTTCTTTTATTAAGTGTTAGCTGTCTTTGCGCGTGCGATTACGCTGGGCAGCGCGACGGCGTGCCGCGGTGCGTTGCGCGGTCCTGCGACGACGAACCTGACGTCGAGCCGGCGACTTATGCGGCTGAAGCTCGTCATCATTCTGTTCCGCGTCATCATCAGCTGGTTCTTGATCAGCGCGTTCCTGGTCACCTGATTCGCTGTCCGCCTGCGGCTGTGATGGCTCCTCGGAATCCGATGCCGGCACTTGCTCAGCGGACTCGCCGGCGACTTCGGCAGCGTCTGCTGCCTTGGCCGCTTCAATTTCTTCCTTAGCCAAGCGGTCAGCCCATGGAACCCAGGCTGGGGCTAACAAAGAACCCTCACCGGCAATAATGCCAACTTCGCATACCGTGAGGTCCTTGGCCTTAGCCCGTGGAACCCGGGCGACAGTAGCGAACCAAGTCCATCCCTGATATCCCTTTTTATAGGAGACAAATCGATGGGTGACAAGTCGCTCGCCTTCGGCGGTCACCCCGAGGTATTCGCCGATTTCGGGCGCGCTAGCAATCTCTGCCAGCGCGACACGAGCAGGTTCTACTGCGTCGGCGAGGATGGTGTCCAACTTAGGTTTACGGGCCATTATTTATGCGTCCAGATCGTCGGCTACCGCACGAAGTACGGTAGCAACCTTCTTGCCATATGCCTGTTCAGGATAACGCCCCTTGTGCAAGCTATTAGAAACGTTGTCGAGCAGCTTGATCAGATCCTCAATGAGGACGGCTTCAGCTTCCGGTTTTTGCGCTTAGCGCGAGCCACTGAAGGGGCCTGTTCGAGCAACCGCAAGCTCAGTGCCTGCGGGCCACGCCGTCCGTCAGCCACACCGAACTCCAAACGAGTACCGGGGCGCAGATCATGAACGCCTTCAGGCAACGCGGCCGCGTTGACGTAAATCTCTTTGCCATCCTCTGCGGTAATAAAACCGAAGCCCTTGGCCTTTTCGTACCATTTAACCTTGCCGCTAGGCATGATCACTTACCTCGTTCGTTCTTAGCTAAGTTGCATAACCGAGCTCTGCCCTACGTTATGCATTTTCATTCGTAGGATTTCGCGGAGTCACAGCCGGGATTCTTCTTTGCTTCTTGCCGGGTACTCAACCTACGAAATCGCTTCAAGTCCTTTATCTAAGATTATGTCATCTACCGCGCACAATTCATCTTTGTGCGCTTTGGGATTGCTTTACGCGTTGCCTGTGCCTGAACGACGCTAAGCTAGAGGTTGTGAGCACTACATCCAAAACTATGACGGTCATTTCACGTTTGGCGATCATCATCGCCCTACTTTCGGCTCTCGCATTGATTGGCACGCTCGTTCTTTATTTTCAGAACATCGCTATCCCCGCTTTAGTGATGGCCTTCGCCGTATGGGGCCTTCCGCTGGCCTTTATCCTGGGCATCGTTGTTGTCATAGGCAATATCGTCAAACGACGCAACACCTAAAAAACAGAATCAGCTCTCGCTCAGCTAGCTCCCAGACTTCTTGTGCAAACTGGAGTTCATGAGTGCAAAACCGACTGAAGCAAAACTTCTTGTAGTTGACGACGAACCAAATATCCGCGAACTTCTCTCCACTTCGCTGCGCTTCGCTGGTTTCGAGGTTGTTGCCGCTGCCAATGGTCGCGAGGCACTAGCTGCCGTAGAAGCAGACGAACCAGACCTTGCAGTTCTTGATGTCATGCTTCCAGACATGGATGGTTTCACCATCACCCGCAAGCTGCGTGCCGCCGGCCGCCACTTCCCCGTTCTTTTCCTCACCGCTCGTGATGACACCAGCGACAAGGTCACCGGCTTGACCGTTGGCGGCGATGACTATGTCACCAAGCCATTTAGCCTGGACGAGGTGGTCGCGCGTATCCGTGCGGTACTGCGCCGCACTTCCAACGGCGAAGAAGAAAGCGCCACCATCGTGGTTGCCGACCTTGAGCTGGATGACGACGCACATGAGGTAACTCGCGCCGGTGAGGTTATTGACCTCTCCCCTACCGAGTTCAAGCTGCTGCGCTACCTGATGATGAACCCTAACCGCGTGCTCTCCAAGTCACAGATCCTGGATCATGTGTGGGAGTACGACTTCAACGGAGACGCATCAATCGTTGAATCCTACATTTCCTACCTGCGTCGCAAGGTTGACCGCCCTGAATGGCCTGCACTGATTCAGACCAAGCGTGGCGTGGGCTACCTGATGCGCACCCCAGATCGTCGCTAGGAATTCTTCGAGTAGTAAAGAGGGCTTGTAAGGTCAGCATATGAAGTCGATCCGGGCCCATTGGCGCCGTACCTCAATGAGGACCAAGCTCGTCATCGTCATGCTCGGGCTGATGGTCTTCGCCATCGTTGCCACCGCGCTGAGCTCAGCACACACGCTGAGGATTTCGATGACCAAGCAAATCGACGTTCAGCTCAACGCTTCGTGGCCCACGATGGCCTACGGGCTTAACAAGGCCTACGTTCATTCGCTGAACGAAGACGGTACAAGCTCCGATTTTGACCCAACCTTGATGGGTCTGAATAGCTCATATGCCGACATCCGCGATGCCGATGGCACGCTGGTGTACGTGATGCCTCGATCGCGCGTTGCACCGACCAACGGCTCCGATCAACCGCTACTGGATCCACAAGAGATCCAGAAGCTTGCAGAACATCCTCTGGTGCCCTCCACCGTGCCCGGTAGCTATCGCAACTCGGCAGGGTGGCGCACCATGATGGTGCCCTTACAGAGCAGCAATCTGAACCTATTCTTGGCTCTTCCGTTGGATCATGTGAACACCACGGTGCGGCAAACCGCCGTATTGGTGCTTTCAACCGGTATGCTTGCAGCCCTCTTGATGTCCATGATCGCCTACGGGCTCACCGGCAGGTCTCTGCGACCGCTGATTAATGTGGAGCGCACCGCCTCGATGATTGCCGATGGTGATCTCTCCCAGCGTGTGAAGGACTACCCGTCAGAAACCGAAGTCGGCCGGCTCTCCCGCTCGCTGAACGCGATGCTGGCGCAAATTGAAAAGGCCTTCCTGGACCGCGAAGCCTCGGAACGCAAGATGCGCCGATTTATTCAGGACGCCTCTCATGAGTTGCGCACTCCGCTGGTGACCATTCAGGGCTACTCCGAGTTTTACCGCTACGGTGGCTTGGCTGATCCTGAGGCGATGGACTCGGCCATGGGCCGCATTGAAGCTGAATCCAAACGCATGGCCCGACTGGTCGAAGACCTGTTGATGCTGGCCCGACTTGATGAGCAGCGCCCCATGGAGAAGCAATCGGTGGACTTGCTGGTTCTTGGCCAAGATGCGGTGGAAGACACCAAGGTGAGAGCACCGGATCGAACGGTGAAGCTCGTGGGTCTAACTACCGAGCGCCCCAGCCCGGCTAGCACGCTGGGTGATGACGCACGAATCCGCCAGATCATCGCCAACCTGATCACCAACGCACTGCGCTACACCCCTGAGGGCACGCCGATTGAGATTGCCGTGGGCGTCCGGTCGTTGGTGGCTGGTGCCATGGATGCGGTGGTTGAAGTTCGCGACCATGGGCCGGGCATTCCTCCCGATGATGCCAAGCGTATCTTCGAGCGCTTCTACCGTGCCGACAGCTCCCGCCAGCGAGAAACTGGAGGCTCGGGACTAGGTCTAGCCATCGTTGCCGCGATCGTGCAGCAACATGGTGGCTCTGTGGCACTTTCCGATACTCCTGGTGGCGGTGCGACCATGTCGATTTCGATGCCGTACGTCCCCGTAGTTGAACGCCCTGAACCAGAGATCGACGACGAAAACTCAACCGGCTCATAACCTTCAGGGCTAGGTTTATCCACATTCAGCACCGCTACCGCACAGCGCAGGCAGGATCCTTTCTAGTTTGGTTGCATCGACTAACCGACACAGCCATCAAGGAAAGGATGAATTCCATGAGCACGTTCTCCACCAATACCGGTGAGATGCAGGTCAAATCGCAGGCGGTCATGAACACCATTGATCGTTTACGTCATGAAGTTTCGACGATGCAAATGAATCTAGACCAACTACAGAGCACTTGGCAGGGTTCTGCTGCCGCATCATTCCAGTCCATCGTTGTTGAATGGCGTTCCACCCATGTGCAAATTGAAGAAGCGCTGAGCAGTATTGCTGCGGCCCTGAATCATGCGTCGATGCAGTACGAGGAAGTGGAGCAGGTCAACACCTCGCTGTTCCGCTACTAGCCCTGTGGCAACAACGCGGCTGGTTGATCAGTAGGCTTAGTCCATGAGTATTCTGATCGACCCGCCGCGTTGGCCTGCGCACGGTACGCTCTTTTCCCATTTGGTTTCGGATCGCTCCCTCAAAGAGCTCCACGAATTCGCCAAAGACCAAGAAATCTCTTCTAGGGCGTTCGACAAGGACCACTACGACGTTCCTCAGGAACGTTACGCGCAGTTGGTTCAGGCAGGCGCACAAGAGGTCAGCGGTGGCCAGCTAGTGCGCACCCTGGTCTCTTCAGGATTACGCATCCCAGCCAAGTATCGTCCAGAAAAACTCGATGGTATCTTGCTACGTCGCTGGGCTCACACCCTACCCACCGAACCGCGCATGGGTAAGGAACTACTGAAAATGTGGTCCCAAGCCCATCGCTACTATCACGACCGCGTTCATCTGCTCTCTGTGCTCGAAGCCATTGACCAGCTGGCTAAGGGCAAGGTGCACAGTGAAGAACTGATGCAACTGCAGTTGGCTGCGTGGTTCCACGATGCGGTCTACGACGGCACAAGCGAAGATGAATTTAAGTCTGCGGTGCTCGCCCGTGAACTCTTGGAGGGCATACTCTCATCCGCCTCGGTTGCCCGAATCAGCGAACTGGTGATGCTCACCGCTAGCCATGATCCTGCTGAGTCTAACGTCCTGGGACGGATTCTGTGCGACGCAGATCTAGAAGTTTTGGCCCGGCCCCAGCCGGCCTATGAACGCTATGCTCAGGCGATCTATCAAGAATATGCGCACCTGCCACAAAGCGTGCTGGCTGCCGGGCGCATCAAGATTCTCTCGGCCCTGGTGTCCAAGGCTTCAATCTACGGTACGCAAGACGGACGCGAACTTTGGGAATTAGCTGCTCGTGCCAACCTGAACCGGGAATTGAATTTGCTCCACACCTGGCTCTAGCACTTGTTTTGCGCTGGTTAAGAAACTGATGGCCTGGTACCTTGTGGGTACCAGGCCATCAGCTTAGTTAATGCGCTACATCTGCAGCAGGGGGCTTATTAGAAGCCGCCCATTCCGCCCATGCCACCCATGTCATCGCCACCAGCTGGGGCAGAGCCAGCAGGTGCTGGCTTCTCTGCAACAACAGCTTCGGTGGTGAGGAACAGGCCAGCGATAGAAGCAGCGTTCTGCAGTGCCGAACGGGTTACCTTCACTGGGTCGTTGACGCCAGCTTCAAGCAGGTTCACGTACTGACCGGTTGCAGCGTTCAGGCCGTGGCCAGCAGGCAGGCCCTTGACCTTGTCGGCGACAACGCCTGGCTCCATGCCAGCGTTCAGTGCAATCTGCTTCAGTGGAGCTTCGATGCCAACACGAACGATGTTCGCGCCGGTTGCTTCGTCGCCTTCCAGCTCAAGCTTGGCGAATGCAGCAGCACCAGCCTGAATCAATGCAACGCCACCACCGGCGACGATGCCTTCTTCAACGGCTGCCTTTGCGTTACGCACGGCGTCTTCGATGCGGTGCTTGCGCTCCTTGAGCTCAACCTCGGTTGCAGCGCCGGCCTTCAGCACAGCAACACCGCCGGAGAGCTTTGCGTGGCGCTCCTGCAGCTTCTCGCGGTCGTAGTCCGAGTCGGTGTTCTTGATCTCGGCTGCGATCTGAGCCTTGCGGCCTTCGATTGCGTCGGCTTCGCCGCCACCTTCAACAATGGTGGTCTCGTCCTTGGTGATAACGACCTTGCGGGCGGTACCTAGAACTTCGAGGCCTACGTTATCTAGGGACAGGCCGATTTCTTCGGAAACAACCTGGCCACCGGTAAGCAGTGCGATGTCGGTGAGCATTGCCTTGCGGCGGTCACCGAAGCCTGGAGCCTTAACAGCAACAGACTTGAACAGGCCACGGATCTTGTTCAAGATCAGGGTAGCCAGCGCTTCGCCTTCAACGTCTTCGGCGATGATCAGCAGCGACTTGTTCGACTGCATGACCTTCTCCAGCAGGGTCACCATGTCCTTAACCGAGGAGATCTTGGAGTTCACGATGAGGATGTATGGATCCTCAAGAACGGTCTCCTGACGCTCGGTGTCGGTGACGAAGTAAGCCGAGATGTAGCCCTTGTCAAAGCGCATACCCTCTGCCAACTCCAGCTCCAGGCCGAAGGTGTTGGATTCTTCAACGGTGATAACGCCCTGCTCGCCGACCTTGTCGAGAGCTTCAGCGATCAGGCCACCGATTTCGGTGTCGCCTGCGGAGATCGAAGCGGTAGCAGCGATCTGCTCCTTGGACTCGATCTTCTTAGCAGCAGCAAACAGCTCAGCGGTGACGGCTTCTACAGCCTTGTCGATACCGCGGCGCAGTGCGATTGGGTCAGCGCCTGCAGCAACGTTGCGCAGACCTTCCTTGACCAGTGCCTGAGCAAGTACGGTTGCGGTGGTGGTACCGTCACCGGCAACATCGTCAGTCTTCTTGGCAACTTCCTTGACCAGCTCTGCGCCGATCTTCTCGTAAGGATCTTCGAGATCGATTTCCTTAGCGATGGACACACCGTCGTTGGTGATAGTAGGGGCGCCCCACTTCTTTTCCAATACGACGTTGCGGCCGCGTGGGCCGAGGGTTACCTTTACCGCGTCAGCGAGGGTGTTCAGTCCGCGCTCGAGTCCGCGGCGTGCTTCCTCGTCAAATGCAATCATCTTGGCCATAGTGGCTTTCGGTCCTTTCGGGACGATTTTGCGAAAATGCAACCGACAGACAGCGCCCGCGACGGACGAGTTCTCCGGTGCGGCATCTGGCCAGCGACCGTTTCAGCTCTCGCTATCTGAGGTATTCTCAGCACCCTGCCCGTACTTGGCTAGACCGCGGCTTCAAAATTCCAATAGGAACGCAAAAGCCGACCGGCGTTAGCAGTCGCAACGCAAGAGTGCTAATACAAATATTGGCACTCTCGCATGGCGAGTGCAAGCCGATCGGCTCTGAGCGAATTGAATTGTTACTGAATTATTTGTTCAGTTCCAGCGGGTCATCGGATCCTATGACCACAGTGACTCGATTAGGGACGTTCTCGGTCTGCAAAACATCGTCAATATTTAGGGCTTCGGCCGCTTTTTCTGCGGTGATCCGTTCGGCCTCTGACATGTAATAAACCGTCGAAGTCTCGGCAGGCTTGTTCCAGTTGTCGGTCACGATGTTGGTGAAGCCGGCTTCAGTCACGGCTTCTTTGCCAGCACTGGCTACCCCAGCAACACTGGCGGCGTTGTAAACACCGATGCGTTGATCAAACAGGACATCTGCGTCATCAATGGTGCTGGACTCAGAAGCGGATTCGCTGGCGCTTGGCTCCTGCGATTCATTTTCATCGGTGGGCGAAGTGCTTTCGCTTCCACCGGCTCCGGCGATGCTGTCCTTGAGTTGCGGAGCAAAGACAAAGGACGCAGCACCGATGATCAGCACGATCACGGCAGCCAACACTACCCACAGCAACTTGCCACCGGTCGACTTTGAGGTAGCAGACTGCGCCCATCCGTGTGCGTGGTGTGAACCCACACGGGTGTTGAACTCCGGTACGCGATCAAATTCGTCACGCGGGTAGTTGGTCATTCTTGTCCTTGCTCGAGGTCTAACTGGTCACGGCAGGCTGGGTTATCTCCCCGAGCCGACCTTACCGCCCACACGACGTTTTGTTGAACGTGTTCTGCGTAGTCGCTTTACCAGCATCGGGTCGTAGGCCATGGCCGCATCCGTTTCTATCAGCTGGTTCAGCAGCTGATAGTAGTTGGTTGGAGACATAGAAAACTGCTTGGTGATCGCTTGTTCCTTGGCTCCCGCATACTTCCACCACAACTTTTCCAAGCTCAGGATCTGTTGTGAACGCTCATCAAGTTCCGAGTCTGGATTCATTACAAAATCTGCCAATAACTCGTTCTCTGCCATGCGTTCTCACCTCGGTCCTCAGCTCAGTTTTTATGTGTCTCGGCCATGCTTGTACTCCACCGTTGGTAGACATACCACCGATATTCTAACCAATCAGCATGCCTATCGCCGTGTGGCCGGGCACAGGCACGCCAGAAAAACGGCACAATTGCACCTATGGATGAAATGCAACAAGCCCTTTTTGACGCTCCACTGCCCCCGCAGGCTGCGGTGTATGCCCCGGGTGATTTCCCTTTTTCCACGGAGCTCAATCCATGTCAGATCAGGGTTTCATCGCCACTGATTGGGTAGTACCGCTATCGGCTACGGACAATATTCTTCGTGATCTAGCCATCAAATTGGCCGAACGCTCCGCTCAGGGCGAAGTGATCCTGCCCGAGCCTAAGGTGATGTTTCGCGCACTGGCATTGCCATTGGCCGAAGTCAAAGTCCTGATTATTGGCCAAGATCCGTACCCCACACCGGGGCACCCCAATGGTCTGGCCTTCGCAGCCAATAAGCCGGTCCGCCCATTGCCCCGTTCGCTGGGCAACATCTATAAGGAACTTCAGGCTGATCTTGGTATCGCTCCGGTCGCTCATCCGGACCTAAGCGCCTGGCAGTCCCAGGGCGTACTGCTGCTAAATCAGGTCCTGTCAGTGTCCGCAGGCCAGGCCGGGGCGCACCAGAAATTCGGTTGGGCTCCGGTTATTGAGGCGATCTTGGCAGCCCTGAACGAACGAGCGAATCCTCCGGTGGCAATTCTGTGGGGCAACCACGCGCAGAAGCTCTCCCCGTCGCTATCCAACGTTCCCCAACTGCGTAGCGCCCATCCCTCACCGTTGTCCGCCTCGCGAGGATTCTTTGGCTCAAAACCGTTTTCAGAAACCAATCGGCTCCTATCCCTTCAGGGACAGAAGCCGATTAATTGGTCGTTGCCGGTAGCTTAGCGTCGACGGATTCGCCGACGCTCACGACGAGCGTTCGAAGTCAGTGGGCGACATAGCGTTTCGCCAAAGACGACGCCTCCGGCGATGGAAAGCATGATGGCCATGGCGTTGAACATTTCAACCAGGCCGGTGGACATGTCATCAACGTTGATCACGATGCCGTACATGGCACGGAAAATCATCAGACCTGGAAGCAGGAACATTACCGCTGGGGCCGCAAGAACTAGCTGCGGAGTACGCAGCTTGTCCGCGGCAAAACGTGCAGCAAAGCCGACCACCGTGGCCACGAGTGCTGGAACCGCACGATCTCCAAGCCCCATGCTCTCAGCCAACATCTGGACCAGATAACCGCCGATAGCAATACCGGCAGTCGGCAAAAGCAAACGCACAGCGCTCTGTTCAGAAATTGCACCGGCCACAATGGCCACCGCAACGAGCAGCAGCAATAACCAGGCCGGATACTCGGTGGTGACAATTTGGTGTACGTCAACCTCTTCGCCGCCGAGCAGATCCGAAACAACCAACGCCGCAGCAATTCCGCTAAGAATCGCGCCGTAGGTCAAACTTGCTGAGAACAATCGCCCTACAGCGGTCACCGGGAACCCATTGATGGCATCTTGCAGTGCCGAGACAAACCGTCCGGAAGGAAGCAAGAGCAGGATGCCTCCTGAGACCACGAGCGCGGGGTCCAACGGCGCATGAAGCTGATACCCGATCAACGCGATTCCGGTAATCACCATGGTTGAGGTTGCGATGGTGAAGAACTCCGGAACCCGCCAACGCGAGCCATAACGACCGATCTGGGTGACCACACTCGATGACACGATAGCCACCAACGCGCCAGCCCACGAGCCGCCGATAAAAAGCACAAATGCTGCCGCGAACAGCGCGCGTCCGCCAGCCACGATCCAGCGTGGGAACGGTTTTGGGCGACGGGTAATTTCCTTCAGCCTTTTGGCCGAGGCACTACGCGATACGCCGCCAGCAATGATGTCCGAGACCAGGTCGTGGACCAAGACCAAGCCTGCATAATTGGACGTATATGAACGTACTACGCGCAGCACCGAGTAACTTTCGGCGTCTGGTGGGCTGTAGTTCAGATGCAGCGACTGGTTGGTGATGTCAACGTCTAGGTGGCTCAGGCCCAGGGCAGCGGTGACCGCGATGATGCTGGTCTCCACTTCCAAGGCACCGGCACCATAACGAATCAGGGTCTCCCCGAGGTCCAGTGCAAACTCCATGGTGCGCCGAGAAGAGGCATCCTGCTGGTCGTTGACCTTTGGATTGGCATAGGGCGTACCCTGCAGGCGTTCAACAATGTTCAGCGCCTGAGTTGGAGGTGTGTCCGAAATCCACATTTTAGCCAGCAACCGACGTGCCACAGGGTTGGCACGGGTAGGCATCAAGGTAATGCCGTCGTCGGTAGTGTGCACCTGACCGGTGCGCCACTCAATATCTGAAGCGGCAGCTGCCGAAACGCTGGCACTAACCGCCGTATTTAGCGGTAGTTCAGAAGCGGTGGGCTGTTCTTCGATAGGCTCATCCGGGTGGAATCCCAGGTTGATTTCACTGGTGGATATCCGTGGCAACGCAGTCGCCGATGGCGCTGGATCATCACCCATCTGCCCTGACGGTACGCCGTGCTCTTCGTCAGATCGATGCGCCACTAATCTTGCCCCTCAGCCTAAGATTTCCCATGCAATTTACGATACAACCGATGGGCAATAAGTTGTGCCGAACGGGCATAAATCACTAGGTAGCGCCGAACACATTTTGCACTGTTTTTTAGCTGCGGAATATCCCCGGTCGCGCGGTGGTTGAGAGACAATGAACTTAGATGTGTTTGCATGCAATTTGAAAGGTACTCATGAGCGACAACCTGCTCTTGCCGGAGATCGGCGTCGAAACTTTTGGTGACATTACTCAGGACGCCGAAGGCAACCTGCTCAGCCACGCACAGGTCATCCGCAATGTCATTGCTGAAGGACAAGCAGCTGAGGCCGCCAACCTAGACTTCTTCGGCGTTGGCGAACACCACCGTGACGACTACGCGGTTTCCTCACCAGAAATCGTCCTGGCCGCACTGGCCAGCACCACCGAACGGATCAAGCTAGGAACCGCGGTGACCGTACTTTCCAGCGATGACCCGGTCAGAGTTTATGAACGTTTTGCCACCCTTGATGCCATTTCCAATTCACGCAGCGAGCTCATTGCCGGACGCGGTTCCTTTGTTGAATCCTTCCCACTGTTTGGGCTGAACCTCGACGACTACGAGAAGCTCTTCGAAGAGAAGCTGGATCTCATGGCCAAATTGCGCCACGGCAACCCAGTGGTTTGGCATGGCCAACATCGCGCCGCTCTGCGCAATACTCAGGTCTACCCACTGTTGGAAGATAAGCCTCTGACTACCTGGGTTGGTGTGGGTGGCTCTCCACAATCGGTGGTTCGAGCCGCACGCCATGGCCTACCGCTATTCTTGGCAATCATCGGTGGACAGCCTGCGGCATTTACCGGGCTGGTTGATCTGTACCATCGTGCGCTAAAGGAATACGGCCATAGCGAGCAACCAGTGGCGGCACATTTCCACGGACTTGTTGCCGACAGTGATGAAGAAGCACTTGAAACACTCTGGCCGCATTACCAGCGCACCATGAACCGCTTGGGCTCCGAGCGCGGATGGCCACCGGCAAGCAAGATGACCCTCCAGGCAGCGATGGGCCCACGTGGTGCCATGATGGCCGGAAGCGGAGAAACCGTGGCCGCAAAGATCGCCTCGGCAACAAAACTTCTGGGACTCTCGCGCGCAGACATTAAGTACTCCGCCGGCACCTTGCCGCATGAAACGATGATGCACAGCATCAAGCTCCTGGGCCAAGAAGTAAAACCACGGGTTCATGAATTACTGAGCGCCTAATCCCGGGCCTCGCCACCAACTGCTAGAACAGCAAAAAAGCCACCGTCACCGGTGGCTTTTTTCGTGGATCTTACTGGACTCGAACCAGCGACCTTTCGCGTGTGAGGCGAACGCTCTAACCAACTGAGCTAAAGATCCATATTGCGCTCTGACCACGGGGTCAAGCACCTCAACGATCTTAGCCTTTTCATACCCCTGCACCAAATCGCGCACCAACTCCGGGCGCCAATCACAAGCTACGAAGCACAGCAAAAACACTCATCAGATCGTTTCTTTTCTCTTCACCAAAAAAGTACCAAAAAGCACTTGTGAACGGCACAGTTCAGACCGCATAATTTTCCTAGCTCATCGAGCGCAAACTGGACCCTACAAGGAAGTTGCCGGAAGCCACCGGCATCGGTCCTATCAAGGCCAACGAATCGGCACAGCGGTTACTGACCGCTGAGCCAAAGCCTTCTTTTCGTTCGTTCTTTTCTTCTAGGACCACACCCAGTGTTTGAAAATCTGAACTTCTCTTTGTCACCGTTGCGCCTCGATTCGGCGCAACTCGCCGAGCTGGCACTGCTGTACCCGGTCATTGACCAGCGCTGGCAACAGAAATTTGATCGTCTGGAACTACTGGTTACCGTGCGCGATCAAGGCACCTTGATCGCTGCAGGGTTAGTTCACGACTCGATCCTGGCTCCCACCGAGGTCATGGACGCGGTAGAGCTCGGCTGTATGGCAGTGCGGCCCGAATACCGTCGCAGAGGAATTCGCCAGCATGTCACCAACCTGCGTCTTGAATTTGCGGTGCGTTCTGGGAAAACGCCCATCAGTGTCATCGATGCGCAGAACCCGGCTTCGTGGGCCTTTTATGAGCGTTCCGACTTATGGGAACGCGAGCGTAGTTTTGAGCAAGACGGCCGACTGAAATTCATCTACCGGGCAACGCAAGCTGCGCGCGGGTGGGTGGACTCTTTGCCTCAGGCCGCCGAGCGTGAGGCACGTATTCTCAGCTACACCCCGAGGCCTAGAACAGTGCGTCTTGTTGCTCATCCACCCATTCGTGCCCTGGCAGCGGAGCCACTTCACCCGCTCGGCGAGCGCGAGCTGCTTCATGCAGGTCGATGGGTGTAACTTTGAGTACCGCGTCCACCATGGCGTTCAGGAACTGTGGTGCTGCAATGTCTTGGGGCACCGCCGGGTGCACACAACGAACTTCGGGGTCTTGTGCCTCATCGTCCCAGTCCACCAGCAACAAGCCGGTGGCGGTGTACCCAAAGCCGTCGCCAAAGTCGCGCAGCTTTCGAATCATATCCACGGTTCGACGGAAAGCTGCCGGTTCACTTTCGAGGATGGTTGCCCGTTGCACAAAGAAGAACCCTACAGCCGCCAACGGATAACGGGCCCGTAGATTCGCAGCGTCACCATAGGCTTCCTCATACCGGTTAGATAGGTTCTTGCCGAAGGAGGAGGTCATGGCCTTGGTGCTCAGCAGCAGTTCCGGTCCGGTGGACCAATGGGTCATCACCACGTCGGTCTGCTTCATATAGGCGCGACCTAAAATTCTCGCGTCGGTACTTCCGGCTTTGCCGTTCATGATCGATTCGTGGACTTCATCGGCTAGGCGTTCAGGCAGCTTGCGAAGTAGGTCCAAGATATCGCTGGAGAGGACTCGTGGTGCTTCGGGCCGCGGCCAGACGAGGTCCGCGTCAAATCCGGCGCGACGTAATTCATGCGCCAACCAGGCGTCAACGCCTTGGGCGAAGCGGCCCGAACGGGTTACCGCTTTGGTCCGTACAGGAATGCTCAAAAGCTTTTCAAGTACAGCGTAGGACGGGTTGAATTCTTCGGTGACTGCCCCGTTATTCAACCACGGTGAATCTTTTGCCGCCGACATCAGCGTTGTATCAAACTCCGCAAATGCCAGGGTCTTTTCGACCGTCGGATTAGCCACGTTTATCCCTTCACCGCTTTGCTTCTTGCCTTGCGTCGCTCCAGCATGTTCTGCCTTGCGGCACGCAGCGCTTGAACTGCGTCCTTATCCAGCTCAAGCATGCTTCCTAGCACGATCCGGTCAACCAGGTCTGTTGCTTCTTGTTTGTGGCCTTGGGCCAGCAGCTGGCGAACCGTATCTTTGATGGATCGCAATTCGTGTGTGTGGGCCTGCACCATGGTGATTGAAGGAACCGGAAGCACGTCGGCTTCTCGCGGTTCAACCTTCAAAATGCCACCACCGTAGGAACGCCCGATGATTTCTGCACCCAACATGGTCAGTGTATTTAGCGATGCCAACGGCAAGAGCTCACGGCCCAACTCACGCACATCGGCGCCGAGGTATACGCCGTGGATTGAGTTGATGTGGTGCACTCCGGCTTGGTTGGTTGTCAGCCGTGGTGTATCAGCATTCATGTACGTCATGAACAGGTCAGGAACCGAAAGCACTGGAACCCGCCACCACGGCGAGCGCACCCGGCATTTGTAAGCTTGGTCCACCGCCTCCAATTCACCACTGGCGATAAAGCTTTCACCAGCGGTGCTCGGGTTAGCTGCCGGCCTAAAGAGATAGGTTGCCGAACCGTGTTCGCCCAAGCGCTGCCACATCGCCTCGTCAAGTTCTAGGCCACGTAAGTGCCTGGAACCTGGTGGGGAGATACGAATCAAATCCTGCTCAGCCAAACCTAGTTCTTGGACTCGTTCACGGCTCAGGGTAAACCATTTGTTATTGCCGGTTACCGCTCCCAGTGAGGTTTCGCCCCACGCCTTGAGCGTGGACAAATGCCCGTGGGCCAAAGCGGAGGAAAGGATTGATTGGGCTTCGATGCCCACCAATGAGCCGGTCCAGCGCTCCGCTTTTTGTACCGGGGCATGCTGGGTTCCGGCGCCCAACTGCGCCAGGTCTTCAGCGTTGCGGAATTGATGCAGGTTGAAGTGAGCTGTGGGTCCTTGCTGATACCCCTCGGCCAGCAGCAGCACTACTTCTTCTTGCGCGTCAGCAAAAAGGCGCTGCTCAAAAACCACCAAATGTACGTTGGCAAAACGTTCGAGCAACATCTGGCGCACTGACCCGGCATAGTTCACAAACATCAGCTCAGCAGGCAACACAAACGCCATCCGGCCACCCTGAGCCAAGAAGCTGGTTGCATGAACCACAAAGGCCGCCCAGATGCTGGCCAGTTCGTTCAGTTCCACTCCGGCTTCTTTGGCCGCAGCTCTGGAACGCTGGCGGTCTACTCCGCGGTGCAGTTGGTATCTGACGTACGGCGGGTTGCCGATCACCACGTCAAAGTCGCTGGTGCCAGCTAGCTCAAAAAGTTCGCCTGTGCGATCTGGGCATTGATCCCCTGCGCCCCAAGACGTACCCGAGCCTGTTTAACGGTTGGTTCGTGCAGTTCATAACCTACGAGCTGCGCCGATGCCCCGGTACCGGCCAGTTCTTTGTGGGCCGTTTCAAGGAATTGCGCCTCGCCGCAGGAGGGCTCCAGAATTCTGGTCCCGTGGCCCTCTAGCGCCCAGTGCGCCATAAATGCAGCCAAAGGTTCCGGGGTGAAGTAGGCACCGCGCGCATGGCGGGCGGTGGCCTGTTCTTTTGCTTCTTTACTCAACACGCATTGATCTTTCCATGGCGGCCAGACAGTTTGGCTGGACGCAAATGACCGAGATTTCTAGCCCTAGTGGGCGGCTTCGGTCTTACCCTTGTTTTTAAGCTTTCCGAATCCCAGAACGATAACCGTGACGATGCTGCCCAAAATAAAGCCAGCCACGCAGCACAGCGCAGTATTAACGCACCAGCCAAGCACCGCACCGGCAGCACCGGTTGCATGATGCACCTGCTCTTCGAGGTGGTGCACAAAGCCGTAGGGCGCATGCAAGCCAAGCTCATCCATGCCAACAAGAATCAGGTGTCCACCGACCCAAAGCATCGCGACCACGCCGACCTTGCCCAGCACGGACATGACAATAGGCATCCCCTTGACCAGGCTGCGGCCGATTTTCTGGGTGAGCTTGCGAGACTTAGCAGCCATATGCAGGCCGATGTCATCCATCTTCACAATGAGCCCGACCGCTCCGTAGACCACCACGGTCATCAGCACGGCCACGGTGATCAGGATCAGTGCTCGGGTGAGGATTGGCTCGTGAGCTACTTCGTTCAGCGAGATCACCAAGATTTCGGCGGAGAGCACCAGGTCGGTGCGTACTGCCGAACTGATAATGCTTTTTTCATCGCGTTCTTTGCCTTCTTCGCCTGAACCGTGGTGCTTGATCCAGCCAAGGGCTTCAAGAAGTTTCTCTGCACCTTCGAATACGAGGTAGGTGCCGCCGAGCATCAGGATGGGGGTCAATGCCCACGGTGCAAAGTACGAAAGCAAAAGTGCGACAGGCAGAATGAACAGCAACTTGTTGCGGATGGAACCCACCGCAATTTTCCAGATGATGGGTAGCTCGCGTTTGGGAGACAGGCCTTCCACATACTGTGGGGTGACCGCCGCGTCATCAACCACCACACCCATGGCCTTGGTGCTGGCTTTTGCGGCGCCGAGCGCGATGTCATCCATGGACGCCGCAGTGACTTTCACCAACGCAGCTACGTCGTCCAACAGTGCTACAAGGCCTCCGGCCATTTTTGGCTCCTTCAAAAGCTGAGCGCTTGGCCCGTTGGCCCCGGCTCATGGATTGTGGTCTTGCAATAATTCTACCGGCGACAGCGATTTGCCTTCTGCAGGCTCGACGCGAGGAGCAGTGATAGCCCGATACAGAAAATCCTCGGAATCACCAGCAAATCTGCCGCCAATCCGAGGATCTAGTGGAGCCCCCTACCGGATTCGAACCGGTGACCTTCAGTTTACAAGGCACTTTCGCAAAACACTGATAATTTCGCGTGTACATGGGCGCTACTGGGGAGTAAGGAGTCTTGTTGGGTGACTAATACTTCCCGTAGATTCCCGGTTTTTCCCGCAGCCGCCTTTTGAAAAGGGCAAGTAAAAGTCACCCAGTCCGAGGGGTGTAGAGATCCGGGGCGCCTAAGCTCGGCTACGCCAGCCAAGCACTGCTCCATCTAGCGCGACGTGCCGCCACCCGGCGATCTTCCCCTCTGCACGACGCTGGTGTTGCTTATGCAACCAGACGCCAAGCGCTCGCTCGTCTTCGGACGCGAAAGTCCTATACCGGGGCATCCCGCCATGCTGGTTGACGTAGGTTTCCAGCTGGGCGAGCTTGTCTTCCCACTGCCGATCAAGGCTTTCTTGGTGACTGTCGCAGTTCCATCCGGTCAGTTCTTCCAGCAGAACGATCTTCGGGTAGGACATCTGCTGTCGCCTATAGGAACGCCGCTGCTCCAGAAGCCACCCATGCAAGGACGCCTCGGTTTTGTCGCCATTAGATTCAGGCAGCTCGCCGTAGTCGGCTACAAACTGCTTGACCTCAGCGAGCCTTGACCTCCATCTTGTGGACGGACGGTCCGGGCCTCGACCGGCAAATCGTACATTTGTGCCAGCTTCTTCGGCAGTTCGCCGTGCCCGAGCATACCCCAGGGCAGCCCTGGAATCAGAGGCGACTGGGACAGCCTTTGGTACAAAACCACGCACGGAACCTACTCGGCCGATGTGGACATGGCGACAGGCAGCAACAATCCAGTTGTAGCCAAAAAGTGCGGCAGCGCACCAAAGGCAGCAACATCGATTGCAAAGTTCTACAACAAGGTTGCCGGAACTTCGCTTGTGAACGCTGACGGAACAGGCAGAGGGGAATGCGTCAGCCTGGTTTCCCAGTACTTGCTGCAAGTGCGTGGCCTAAGAACCAACCATTGGGGACATGCAATCGCTTACAAGTCAGGTGGCACAGCTGGAAACAAGCTCAAGGCCGCAGGATTTGAGTGGCACACGGACAGGGATTTCAGGGATGGAGACATCCTAGTTTGGGGTCCGTACAAAAATATCGTGTCTAGCTACGGTCATGTGGGCGTGCGATACAACGGAAAAACCATGCAGCAGAATTGGTGGGATCAACGCTATGTGACTCTCAACGGGTTCGATGCTCGCGGTTTCCTGGGATACTGGCGCAAGTAGTTCTCTCTGAGACAAGAACCCGATGTTCGTAACATCGGGTTCTTTCTTGTTCCCACTTATTCGGCTTCTTCATTTACGCGCAAGCTGGATACGTGCAGAGTAACGCAGGCGGAGGGTGAATCGAGTCTAAATAACTCTTAAGGATGATTTAGTGCCTGCTCAGATATGGTTCATTGGTTATGGTCACATCCGCACCGACTTCGAAAGAAGACCATGATCAAATTAGTTACCGCTATAGAGGTTGCATCCGCGCTTTCGCTCGGATCTGTACAATCCCCGCCAGAACCCGCAACTGAGGCAGCCGCCCCGACCGCTTCCACCACCCAAGAGCTCCAGGCGCAATATGCTGGATACAGCTCTGAAGAAATCGTCGAAGAAGGTCTGGCCGAAGAAGGCTTAGAGCTTGAACAAGTTGACGTCAGCACCGCGGGAATCGAAATTGAGGCAGAAGCAGCTGCTGCCAACGATCCATTCGAATTCGCCCTTGAACTCGACGCTGGAAAAGCCAGTGGCGAAGTAACCTTCACCGACAAGATTGACGGTGAAATCGTCACCGAAACCTACGACATCGACATTCAGGAGTCTACTGTTGAGCGCACAGTTTTCACCCTGACGAACCCGAAGACTGGCGAAATCTACGAGCACGACTCAGCTGAAGCATCTTCTTCAGTTGCTTTCGTGATACCTCTTGCTTTTGGCGCAATCTCCATCAGCACTGCACTTTACTACCTTGCTGTCGGTGCCGCGATTGTGATTGGCGGAGCCCTTGCTCTTGAAGCAGGGAAGGCTATTTCCAAGATCATCAAGGAGAACAGCAGGAAGAGTAAGTCGAAGAAGCGCGATTACTAGCCAGCGACGCTTAAGAGCAATAAAGTGTTCATCAGCGCGAAGGGGCTTACAAAGGCCCAGGCTGTGACTCGTGGCAAGAAGGGTAAGGGAAATGACGTTTGGGCTTTGCCCAAGAGCAAGGCGAAATCCTTAGCTGTCTCTATTAAGAACGGCAAATCGGCTGTTGGCCCTGAAATCAGTGGTGGAGGCAAGAAGGGATACATGTGGCACTACCATCCCAACAATCGGACACCTAGCGTTCACCTCTTCTACGGAAGCATGACCTAAGAAATAATCTGCACGAGGTATTGGTGTCGCTAGCTACTGTTGGCGGCACCAATCGTGTTTGGATTAAGGAACTATGACTGACTACCAAGAACTCTTGCAGGCTGCTCGTGCACACTACGGGGTTGGCGCTGCTCCACGCGTGTCGGAAGCTGCAGCACTTCTCACCTCGTTAGGTGGCAAGACCTTCGACTACTCCAGGTTCGCCGGCAACCTCATCGATGAATACGTAGACTCGGCACGTGTAGTTGCAGCCTACGATATTTCCGACCCAGAGCTCCTTGCTTCCCGGTCATTGCCGGTTGAACGCGAAATGATGGAATGGCCTCCCGAAGAAGATGAAGACAGCTACGACGTTGTGTTCACTAAGGATGAAGAGTTGTGGAACGTCATTCAGGACGAGCTCGGTGGGATGAGGCGAGCAATTGTCTTGCTTGAGCATGCTGAAGGGGATGCAGGCGCTGTAGGCAACTTCCGTGTAGCTGGATTCGCACAGTGGCTAAGGGAGACGCTCTGGGCTGCTACCGGTGTCGTTCCGCGAGATCCAGGCTGGCCGGATGAGAGCGCCACTCTGTATGAGAAGGCTTTTGCGATGCAGGGACGGCCAGGTTGCGAACCAGACCCAATCGATTGACGAGTATTGTCGGGTCAATCCGAGACACTTTCCAAGCTGCTTGCATCACCAGTCGTGCCTTCGGCAAGGGCACGGCTGGTGCCGCAGTTATTTTCCTTGCGCAACTGCTCTCAGTGGTTTCCGCGGGAGCCCGTCACGTGCACCTAACTGGCAACCGTTTGGGTGTTTTCGTGCTGCTTCGTAACAGGCCGGCGCAGACTCTGCTGCGCTTGTGCTTGTTCCTTGTAGCGTTGTGCGTTCCAGCTTTACTGGCTCTAGCCGTCCGCTACCTGCACATTGGGAGTGCCTGGTTTCAAATTGCCGGATTCGGCATCAGCGCCTTGCTGATGATCTGGTTGGCTGCCGGCATGGCAATTGTGGCACGACAGGGAGAAGTCGCTCTGGACATCCGCGGACTACCCGAAGGTGACCTCTACATTCTTTCTTCTCTTGCTCAAATGCCAGGTTCAAGCTCAGGGGTGCTAGCAGATCTTCGCTCAGCTCTATTGGGCTTGCCGGCTAAATCCGTAGTGGCCTCTGTAGCTGCGGATGAAACCATGGCGGCGCGATACGAAAAGCTGGGGTTCACACGAGGAAGCGGGCTACAAGTTTTTCTTCAGCGGTAGCCCGCTTCCATGTGTTGCGGCTTAGCCGTCCAGCTGGCTGGACTCGAATTTGCTTGCATCCTTAATGCGTCCAGAAAGTATTCCTTCAACTATCTTTCTGGTCGTTTCAGAAGCTGCAATGGAAGATCCCGATTCTTCAACTACCTTGCCGTTGGATTTGGACACTGGAATGTCCACTCCTGCCTCTGTGAGGTCAGCTTTGTCGCAGGGGTTTTCCGTCCAGCATTCGCCGTTGGCGTCAGTTGCTGCAACTGAAAGCGCTGTGTCATAGCGTGCCGGGTAATCGGGGGCCAGAGATCTCACGTTGCCAGTTGCGGCGACAACGAATGCTCCGGCATCCTTGGCCGATTTCAGGGCTTTCTCAATTTCAGCGTGTGGACGCCTGACACCAAGGCTGATGTTGATGATTCGCGCGTTGTCCGCAACGGCGGCTTCAATAGCATTGGCTATGTCTGAGGCGCTTGGAGCGTCGCCAATGTCATATGAGTGCATCGTTAGGGACGCAGGGTCCAGTTGGGAGTCTGAATTTACACCCAAGATGGAGGACATCACATGGTGCCGTGCTCGGAGGGTGTGTTTGCTCCGTGGTTCACGATGTCATACTTGGAAAATTGCGCGAGTACAGTTTGTCCGCTGTCAATCAGCGCAATGTCTATGTGCGCGGGAGGCCGCTGGCATCCTGTAAGCATGAAGCTGGCACTCAGCAGCGCAACTGATATGGCAGCGTTTTTCTTCATCATCGAATGCAATAATCTACCTGTTCGGGTGCAACCATCGTGTAACGTCTGGTCAGAGTCGGTTGGGCGTGTGCTGCAAGTTCACCGTTTTTACAAGATGTGTCGGTGAAAGTGGCACTGTTAGAACTCTAATGCACGCGATTGGGTGGGTGCTGAAACGAAACCCGGACCAGTTGTATTCGTACTGTGTGACAGCTCAGCTGCGAAAGAACCTGAGCTGGGCACCGAAAGGTGTTCTGCTTGCCGTTCACACCGAGGACGGGCTGGGTAGAAATCTCAACTTCATCCTTGGTGAGTATCCGATCCGCGTGAGACTAATTGACCTAACTGGCGATATATCCTCCATCCACGATTCGCTTGATGAGGCGCTGGAACACCTATAGCCTTGCAGCTTCCTTCTAGGTTGCAAGACGTATACGAAGTTTTTCCATGCTCGGCACAGAGCCGGCAGCAACTACAGATATTAGAAGTTCTGGCGTTAACATGTCTAGCGATTCCTGCAAGATTTTTCGTGTCATGCCAAAGGTTCCACCTAGAAACTGGTTCTGAAAGTCCTCGATTCGCCTGACAACGTCAGCAACAGGTTTCTTATTTGCCCTGTCTTCAGCTGCGTCTAGTGGCGCTCCGGCTCTCACTCTCGCTTGAGTCATCAATTCGTTTCCAAGAACTTTCCCGGCCAATCGGAGACGTTTGACCTTATTGTTATCTCATTAATCACTTGTACAATGCGACACTCGCCTGAGGGGCTTGAGAATCCCGCGCAAACTCACGATGAGCTAAAGCAGCTCACTAACGGAGTTTGGTAACCTCGCATTCGCATGAAATCTTGGAAACGCATACTTTTGGTCAGCTAAGTCGCCCGCGATTGTATTCGCGTACAATCCTTCGACTGCACCAGTGTAGTCGGCAACATCTTCCGCCCGCTTAATATAATGTGCAATAGTCGTCGCTGGCTCGCATGTCGAAGCTGCTTTGAGGCGGACTCAATCCCTGCCACTTCAGCAATATGCGTGGCCACAGCACGGCGAAGATCGTGTGGCGCTAGGCCCGGCATCGGCAAGTTTTCGGGTACAGCTCGCTGATTCGGCGTAAAGACCGGCGGATCGAGGTGGGTGCCGCATAATTGCCTGTCCGGGTGGCAAAGACTGGGTCACTGGCAGCCTTCCACTTCGTGCGGCTATGCAGCTTGATCAGCATGCCTACCGTTTTGTCGGGCAAGGCTAGAGATCCGGTGGAGGACTCTGTTTTCGGATACCCTTGACGCGCCAGAGCACCATTCTCAACGAGGGTGCCCGTGATCTTCACACGCCGGTTCTGGAAATCAATGTCTTGCCAGCGCAGGGCCATGGCTTCACCGATGCGCATGCCCGTTGCCAGCAGCAGTTCCGTTACCCAGCGCACGCGCTCATCCATTCGCTTGGTCGTCGCACCTTGCTTGTCATCGAAGTACCATCCGAAAGCTGCACGCCAAGCAGTAAGGTCGTCCGAGGTCGGAGCATTGACAGGCGCGCGCCCCTTGGTTGGCAACTGTACCGCCTGAATGGGGTTTCCTGCGATGTGCCCGAGGCGCTGCGCGTCAGCAATTGCACGCATCAGTAGGTTCTTGGCCTGTTTTGCTGCGGCTGCGCCTTCCAGAGTTACTGGATCCACAAGGGCTTCAAGCTGCCTCTGCGCATATTGCACCGTCAGGTCTCCCAGTCGCACATCGCCAAGGACTTTGGTGGCTATGGCTGCCGATCGATTGTATTGTCGCATTGTGCCTTGAGTGACGTAGCGAGCTCCACGGACTTTGTGTTCCAGGTCCTGAATCTGCAAGGTGCTCAAGTAGTTTTCCACTGCTTGGGCAACGGTGGGTGCTTCTGCGCCCAGGGCAGCCCCGCTGTTCAGCAGATCTTTGTGCTTCAGCTTCAGTGAATTCTTAGCAGCGGCTCTCGTCTTGCCTTCGGCGCTCAGGCGCTTGGTAACGCCACCCGAATCACGGTAGCGGCTCCGTGCTTTGATCATTGATCGACCGTCGGCTCGGGTGACGGTCTTGTATGAGATCTCTCCCAGCTCGCCTGGTTCTAGTCGGCGGCGTCCCATTAGGCAGCCTCCTTCTCGAAGAGGTTGGCGACGTAGCTTTCGATTTCGCTGCGCAGGTACACGGCAGTGCGTCCGCACCTGCGGCTTCGTGGCCCGATGCCTGCGCTAGCCCAGTTGGCCAGTGTTTTGGGCGAAGTTCGCAGGATCAGTGCTGCTTCAGCTCGGGTGAGCAGCAGCTCGGTTTCAGGCGCCGTGAGGCTAATGATTTCTTCGGTCATACTTACCGGGTGTAGGTTAATATGCTTCCAGTTCACGCAAAATGCCCGAAACGGACCCTTGTTCGCTCAGGGCGGAAATTTCACGCCTGGAACGTCCATGAGTACGAGCCGGTCCAACCGCTGCGTGCGGGCTAATCGGTGTTCATTTCACCCGCTAAAAAGGCACCTTGATTTCAAAAGGACACCTAAACGACACCCTGCGCAACAAAGCGGTATCTGATTTAGATCGACCGACTGGACGTTAATAGAGAAAGTCCCCGGAAACACAGGCGAAAAACCATGTGCTCCGAGGATCTGTTCGAGCCCCCTACCGGATTCGAACCGGTGACCTTCAGTTTACAAGACAGACGCTCTGGCCAGCTGAGCTAAGGGGGCGTACCGGATAAGAATATCCGAAAACACCGGTGGACTGCGAATCGGGTGTTACCTCGATGCAACGCAAAGGGGAAGAAAGCCGTTTATGGCTTTCTTCCCTTTATCGTGGTGCGAGATCAATATCGAATACTACCTGATCTCGCCAAGTTGTCTAGAGCAAACAGGGATTACTTGTTGGCCTTGATTGCTGCGTTGACCTCGGTTGGGAAGTCATCGGTACCCAGGACGAATTCCTTACCCTGGATGAAAATCGAAGGGGTTCCCTTAACACCGTCGTACTGACCTGCAGTGGTCGCGTACTTTACGAATGGACGGAACTTGTCGCTGTCGATGCAATCTTTCACCGATTCGTCAGCGCCGTTGTCGATCGCCATCTGAGCCAACTCGGAGTTCTTCATTTCGCCCTCTGGGTAGTGACCCCACAGTGCCTTGACGAACTTCATGTAGGCCGTTGGGCTCACGTCAGCAACACAAGCTAGGGCGTTGGCGCCACGTGAGGAGTAGTTGGTTGGAGATCCACCATCGAGGTAGCCAACGTTGCGGTACTCGATATTTACATCTCCGCTGGCCAACCAGTCATCGATCTGGTCCCCGTAGGTTGCTTCGAAGTCAGCACAGTGAACACAGTTGGCATCCACGTACATGGTGATATTGATCGGATCACCCTTCTTGGCCACGGTCAGATCTCGTGGCTCTGGGGTCTCCGGTGCCGTCTCAGGCTGCTTCAGTTCGTCGATCTTCACTTCTTCAGTGCTCTTCTTAGCGACCGTATCCGAGGAAGTGACAACAATGCCACCAGCAGCAGTTGCGCCCTGAGGCGTCGAACCAGCGTCTGCGACTTTGCCGTTGTTGTTGCGCACGATCAACGTAACTACTAGCGCAATCACCAAAATGACAGCAGCCAAAACTCCGAGCTTCACGATCAGCGATTTGCGCTTTTTAGCTGCCTCTTCGGTAACGCGAAGCTGAGCTGCTTTTTCGCGTGCACTCGCGTTGCGCTGCGCTTTTGTTGGGCGCGGATTATTTGTAGACATAAATTTGGTGGTTCCTCAGTCAGCGGAGAACGGTCATCTGGATCAAGCTTAGCCAATCCTTCAGGCAAATATCCTTGAATAGAGGAGATTGCTCGCCCTTCACAGGACTCACATAACTTCCGCATACAGCACCCAAAGCAGTATCAAACACTGTACTTGATCATTCAACCAAGTCACTTGGGGAACTGCTCGAGCATTATCTACGCCTCGCTACGCCACGTCACGAAACGTGCGTCACCTCACATAACTAACCAAACTTCAGTATGATTTTCATCAGACCGACTTTTCACTAGGGTCGTTACTAAGCACAATGAAAAACTGAATACATAGTCATTCACTCAGAACCGACGAGTCAGCACCATCAAGGTGCGCAGTTTGATCAAACCAGGAGGTTTAAAGTGGGTACCGCAGAACCAAACCACAACACCGAGCAGAATTACGACCTAGTGGTCGTAGCCAACCGACTACCCGTAGACCGGATCACCAATCCGGACGGGTCACAAGGTTTCAGACGTTCGCCCGGTGGTTTGGTCACCGCTTTAGCTCCCATCATGGCCGCCTCCGATGGAGCATGGGTCGGCTGGCATGGTGGAGTCGACGAAGAGTTAGATAGCTTCGACAAGGACAACATCCACCTGGCCCCAGTGCCACTAAGTGAAGACGATCTAACCCTTTACTATGAGGGCTTCTCCAACTCCACCCTTTGGCCGCTTTACCACGACGTCATCGTCCCGCCGGAGTACCACCGCACCTGGTGGGACCGCTACAAGAAAATCAATCAGCGGTTCGCCGACGCCGTGCTAAAAATTGCCGCGCCTAACGCCACCGTCTGGGTCCACGATTACCAGCTGCAGCTGGTCCCGCAGATGATCCGCGTTGCCCGCCCCGATTTGAAGATCGGCTTCTTCCTGCACATTCCGTTCCCGGCCGCTAGCCTCTTCTCACAGTTGCCTTGGCGTACACAGATCCTGCAGGGCCTCGCCGGAGCGGACCTCGTGGGTTTCCAACGCGAGACTGATGCGTCAAACTTCCTTCGTTGCCTGCGCCGTTTCACTGACTACTCAACCAAGGGCGACGTTGCTACCCCTTCAGCGAGCAATCAGATGCAGAACTTGTGCCGGGCCAAGGCACACCCGATCTCCATCGATACCGAGCAAATTGCCAAACTGTCCCGTGATCCGCAGATCATTGCCAGGGCCGCCCAGATCCGTAATGAACTGGGCAACCCGAAGACTGTCATTCTTGGCGTGGACCGACTCGACTACACCAAGGGCATCCGTCACCGGCTCAAGGCCTACGGCGAACTTTTAGCCGACGAACAATTGCGCGCAGGCGACGTGTGCCTAATTCAGGTAGCCAGCCCCAGCCGCGAAAACGTGGACACCTACATGGAGTTACGTGATCAGGTGGAGCTCATGGTCGGTCAAATCACCGGTCAGCATGACACCCTGAGCCACACCACGCTGCGCTACTTGCACCAGTCCTACCCGTTGCGCGAAATGATCGCGATGTATCTGGCCGCCGACGTTCTGCTCGTGACCGCGCTGCGCGACGGTATGAACTTGGTTGCCAAGGAATACGTCGCAGCGCATCAAGATGGCCGCGGTGTGCTGGTGCTCTCCGAATACACCGGCGCCGCAGACCAGCTCACGCAGGCTGTTCTGGTGAACCCTCACGACATCGACGGCATGAAGGACAAGATCATCGCCGCGGTGAAAATGAACGAGGCCGAACAGGAAAAGCGGATGCGTCGCATGAACCGACACCTAAAGGTTAATGACGTAACCCGCTGGTCCGAGGTGTTCCTCGCCGAGCTCGCCGAAATCAGCGCCACCACCTCTGCCAATGCCGGCACCCGCTAATCCGGAGTTAGCTCCGGTGAACACAGGAACGAACTTGACCTTGCCTGAGATCGACAACGACCTGCGCGCAGCGCTGGCAGCGTTTGCCGCCCATGAACGCGTCCTTGTGGCGTTGGACTTCGACGGAACCATGTCTCCGCTGGTAGACCGGCCCGAAGATGCCCGCCCATTGCCCGACTCTGCGCTAGCTTTCCAGAGCCTTAGCCAGCGCCCCGGGATCTACGCAGCTTTGGTTTCTGGACGCAATCTTGCCTCCCTCGCGGCCGTGTATCCAGAACCGGTGCCCGAGATCTGCATTGGTTCCCATGGCGCAGAACGGCGCGTGCCTCAAGAATTCAGCGCGGACTGGGAGGAGCAACCGCTTAGCGCCGTGCAACTAGATCGGCTGAAGCAGCTGAGCACTGCGCTAGAGACGATCGCCCAAATGCACAAGGACGTCACCTTGGAATATAAGCCCTCGGCAACGGTTCTCCATGTGCGTCGCGCACAGCCCGAGGTGGGCATTGCTGCGATTGCAGAAGCCAAGTTGGCCTTGAGTTCGATCCCCGGGGTCAAGCTCCTTGAGGGCAAATCTGTCTTGGAAGCTTCAGTGCATCAGGGCGATAAAGGCGAGAGCTTAACGTGGCTTCGAGAATTGTTACACGTCGACGCCGTGCTCTTTGTGGGTGATGATGTGACCGACGAAAACGGGTTTAGGGTTCTGACGTCCAGTGATCTCGGCATTAAGGTCGGTCCAGGCGAAACATTGGCCCGACATCGTATAGCCACGCCCCAAGATTTGCCACATCTTTTGCAAATTCTGATTTCCATGCGAAACTAAAGTGTCCTAACTCACTTTCACTATGGATCGTCGGGCACGTACCTGCCCGTGAAAGGATTGTCATCATGGCAACTGTGACCTTTGATAAGGCCACCCGTATCTACCCAGGCGCGCTAGTTCCCTCAGTAGATGCAATCGACCTCGAAATCCAAGACGGGGAATTCCTCGTACTCGTTGGCCCTTCAGGCTGCGGTAAGTCGACCACCCTGCGCATGCTTGCAGGACTGGAAGAAGTGGATTCGGGTCGGATTCTCATCGGCGATAAGGACGTTACCAACGTTCCGCCCAAGGACCGCGACATCGCAATGGTTTTCCAGAACTATGCGTTGTACCCACATATGACCGTCGCTGAAAACATGGGCTTTGCCCTGAAGATCGCCGGTGTGGACAAGGAAGAGCGCAACCGTCGCGTGCTTGAAGCGGCGAAGCTTCTGGACCTTGAGCAGTACTTGACCCGTAAGCCAAAGGCACTCTCCGGTGGTCAGCGTCAGCGTGTGGCCATGGGCCGAGCTATCGTTCGTTCACCGCAGGTGTTCTTGATGGATGAGCCGCTGTCTAACTTGGACGCCAAGTTGCGTGTACAGACTCGTACACAGATTGCTTCTTTGACTCGACGCCTCGGCGTTACGACCGTATACGTGACTCACGATCAGGTGGAAGCCTTGACCATGGGTGACCGCGTTGCGGTTCTCAAGGACGGCGAACTGCAGCAGGTTGGCACTCCTCGCGAACTCTACGACCGCCCACGCAACGTTTTTGTTGCTGGTTTCATTGGCTCTCCTGCAATGAACTTGGTCAAGTTGGAGGCCGTAAACGGACAGGTTGCTTTTGGCAACGCGCTGATCCAGGTTGCCGGTGCAAACGGTGGCACCACCTTGGGCTTCCGTCCCGAAGACATCGACATTGTCGGCGCCGGCGAGGGCGTGGAGATCATCGTGGACGTTGTTGAAGAGCTCGGCGCTGACGCGTACATCTACGGTTCGGCAGAACTTGCTGGCGAAACGCAGATCGTCGTGGTTCGTGTTGATGGACGTACTCCCCCAGCACGTGGGCAGCGACTAAATATCGCTCCACGTCTGCAGCACATCCACCTCTTTGATACCGAGAGTGGCGCTCGTCTAGACGAAGCCTAAAGAATCAGAAAAGCAGGCGGTAAGAAAGGAAACTTTCTTACCGCCTGCTTTTCTTTTGGGCAAAGAACCCAAGTTAAACATCGAAGGCCCCGAATCAAATTCGGGGCCTTCGGCAAATTATGCCCGGCGATGACCTACTCTCCCACACCCTCCCGAGTGCAGTACCATCGGCGCTGTGGGTCTTAGCTTCCGGGTTCGGTATGGGACCGGGCGTTTCCCCCACGCTATGATCGCCGTAACTCTATACCTCATGGCGAACCATGGGAAAACTACGGTGTCATCCGCGATTGCGACAACTCCATAACTATATCAGCCGGTTTGCCGCAGTACCAATTCAAGGCCGTCCTGGCTTGGTGGCCTTGACCACAGGACGGCGCAGGCATCTTGTTCACACTTCATCGAACGGACGCCCTCCACGCAGCCAAGCTACGCGGACAGCCCGAGAATCACGAACTAGCAGCACGCATCATTTAGATCCGGAGCGACCATAGCGGCTCTGGAGTCTAGCTGTAGTGCCGTACAACAAACGTGGTGACAGGCGGGCCAGACTACGGCTGCCCAGAGGCTCCTGCGACGATTGGCAAGCTGATACGAACAGCGTTAGCCAGACATGCGTTCCACCGCGCGACACCTATGGCATCCGTCAGGCTCCTACGCCTCAGTGAAACCCACCAGAGGGCAGCTCTCACGCATGGCGCCGTAGCCTCGCGATGATAGGTGCAGTCAGGAAAGGTACGCAAGTCACTCCAAGTGCTGCTCACGCCAACAACGAAAGAGTAACGGCATCGATTCTTCAAGAAGGAACTAGCCAGCTCAATTGCTCTTAGAGAAGAAGTCGACTCTACCGAAGGGCTGATTTAGCTAAGTACCGTGCGCAGTACCGGCCAGCCTCGTGCGCCGAAACCAGCAAGGTCCTGGCATGTGGGTGCATCCAACATCTCTGCTCGTGTACAGCCTGCCTGCATGGATCCCAGCAGAGGATAGATCGCAACAGGGACGATACCCACCTACTGCCTGTGCCGTCCTGGTCTGCAGTGGGTGCACGCCCCTCAGCCTCGTCGGCTGCTGTAGCCGGAAGCCGTCACCAGTTCGTTAAACAG
>NZ_CP104919.1:0-11875 GCF_025452055.1 Glutamicibacter sp. M10
ACGTGAAGCGGCAGAGGCTGCTGCTGCCGAGGCTGCGCGGGTGGTTTATGAGCCGCGCAAGGGTGGCCGGCCCACGGTGGAGCACCCGCGCACCAAGCGCGTTTCCCTGTCCTTGTCGGACCAGGAACACGAAACTCTGGTTGCTGTGGCTGGGGGCCGGCGGGTGTCGGTGTGGGCGCGGGAACGACTGCTCGAGTCACTGGCTGCTGATCCCACTCCGGGTACTGGTGCAGAGGTAGCACGGTTGCGCGCGGATCTTGGCCGGGTGGGCTCAAACCTGAACCAGTTGGTGCGTGCGGTGAACTCTGGGCAGACCGTGCCCAGTGCTGAGCTGCTGGAGGCTGTGCAGGCGACCCGTGAGGAATTGGCGCGGGTGCGCGGTGAGATGCCGTGATTGCGAAAATTACGCGGGGTAAGAATCCTGGGGATATTGGTGCGTATTTGCATGGGCCGGGTAAAGCGAACGAGCACACCTACACCGCTGCTGGGCAGCGGGTCTCTGGTGGTGTGGTGGTCGGGTCGAACATCGGTGCCGAGGGGCAGACGGATCCGCGATGGTGGGCTGGCGAGCTGCGTAAGGCGTTGAATACGCGCCCGGAGGTTAAGAACCCGGTCTGGCACGCCTCCCTACGCAACACCGCAAAAGATCGGACGCTCACGAATGATCAATGGGCTGATATAGGTCAGTCATTCGCTGAGGACATGGGCTATGCGGAGCATCCGTGGGTGATGGTTCGTCACGGGGATGACCACGTGCATATCGTGGTCTCTCGTATCGATGATGTGGGGGAAGTCTGGCATGCCAGGAACGACCGCCGGGCAGCACAAACAGCGTGTACGAACCTAGAGAAGGCTTATGGGTTGGAGGCTGCGCCACGGCGTCGGGAGCAGATGAAACAGCCGGTGCTGATGGAACGGGAGAAAGCCCGGTTTAAAACCCATCTGATCGCCGCACAACGCGCTCAAAAACAACATGAGGCCCAGGAAGCGGCAAAGAAAGCCGCCCAGCGGGCCAAATGGCGTGATGTCAGCTTCCCAAATCCGCCGACTAGCCAGAGTAGCCCCTCAAAAAGACCAAGTAAGAAGGTCAGCAATTATATTCCACCCCCGTCACAACGTTCTCGCGATGAAGGCTACGAACGTTAGTCACCACGCCCTCTGTAATTGGTGGGCAGATGAAGCAAAATAGAAACGCAACAGTACGATCAAGGTGAATGAAAGGAAATAATTTGTCGATCGAATCGTATCTCCAGAGGATCGGGTTTGCTGGTGACCCGTTAGCCCATACGAATGCTGAGCAAGAGGAACGCCTGGGAGAGTATTTTGTTCAGCCGCCGTATTTCCAGACGGTCTTAGGTAACCCGGAGACGCCAAAGAGCAATGTTATTTTCGCGCCTCGTGGAGGAGGCAAAACTGCCCAGCGACTAATGATTGAGCAGGAAGCGATAACCCCAGATTCAAATTATCTTTGTCTCACCTATTCTGTGTTCAACTCGGCAGTAAAACACGGTGGCGATCTTGCCTCACACCATGTGGAGTTATGTCGCATCCTTACATTGGCGATCCTTTCTTATTTAGAAGACGACAGTATGGAAGCGATTTTTCTTGAAGATCACGAGCGCCAGATAGTTAAGATTGCTGCCCAGCAATTTATAGGAACGCTCCAGATCGGAGAGTACCAAGAAGCGGTTGGGGCGGTGAAGACTCTAGGAGATAAAGCCGGAGATTTTTGGCGAAAGTATGGCGGCCCAGTTGCCGCAGGGCTTGCTTTACTTATGAAAAAAGCAGGACTTGAAGACGTCAACATCTCGATTACGCTAGAGCAGCAAGCACAAGAACACGGCGGTAGTAGCTACTACTTTTTAACGCAACTTATCAATATAGCGAAGAAGTTTAAATGGTCAGCTGTGTACTTTCTGATCGACAAAGTGGATGAAACAGCTAAGACGACCAACAACGCTGAAGCGGCGGGAGAGCTGATACTTGAGCTGCTCACTGATTTAAATACTCTCGAAATACCTGGCGCAGCATTTAAGTTCTTCTTTTGGGACCAAATGGAACAATATCTTCGTGCTAATGGTCTTCGAGGGGACCGCATTGAAGTAGTAAATCTTGGATGGACTCAAGACGAACTTTCCGAGATGCTCAGCCGGAGACTAGCTGCTTTCTCAGATAACAGAATTACTTCATTCAATCAGCTCGTGGAAGAAAACGTGCCAGTTGACGCGCATAAGGTGCTTGTTTACCTCAGCCATGGCTCTCCTCGCGACATGATCCGTATGGCACGAGCGATAGTAAAAGAACATACACGAATGCCGAACGAAACCAACAAGATATCTTCGAACACTCTGGCAAAAGGCATCACGGAGTTTTCTAAAGAGAGCACTCTTGAGAAGTTCGGTCGCTTTCACAGCGACTTTTCTCGAATTAAAGAGTCGAGCTTCACGCTCACGGACTTGGCTCGGGTTTTAAAATCAGCACAACGGGTGTCACCAATAAGGTGAACGCATGGATCCCTACCAGCGCTGTAAGACAGCTTGGAACACGTCCTAATCCAGGTGCTAAACCTCTGAACCTTTACGGTTTCGCAGACTTAAGGATTGTCATCGCATTCAGCCCGGAACCCATCGGAACAGTCCTCGCTACCAACGCATTTGAATGTCCTAAATGTGAGTACGTTATCTATGCCAAAGAAGACGAAGTGCACTGCCCTAATTGCACTTCAAAAGTGACGAGGGCAACCTCAAGAAATCTGCTGGAGATTTGTACGATCGAATCTTATGAATAGAATTTTTAGCCATGGATAGTAGGCCAGAGAGGAGATCCTATCGACCCGTTCAAAAATCATATTAGATCTATCTTTTTTAAGTTTTCTGTTTAGGATTATTTAAAAATTACCTTGGGGGGAACTATGAACGAAAACGAGTACTTATCTTTGATTCTTGAAGATCTCGAGTCTGAGCACACTCCCGACGAATCATGGCAAGAGAGCCCTCATCGGTGGATACTGGAACGGCCTTCTGGAACTAAAGGGGCCATAGCTCGAAAGATCGTCGCGAGATGGGCCTTAGCTAGTGGTTTGCAACTCTCAAATTATGGGCTAGATAGGCAACGCTTGCTCCGAGACGGTGACGAGATCTATCAAGTTAAGTCTTCAACTATGTGGAAGACCGGAAAGTATCGTTTCCAGCAGTTTCGAAAGATTTCGTACGACTATGCGGTTCTTCTAGGGATAGCACCGCATGAAATCCATCTTTGGATTATTCCTAAAGAAGCAATCCAAACCCACATCGAGGGTTCTAATGGACAACACACTGGTGCCGGAGCTACAGAGACCGACTGGTACGAGATTGATCCTTATAACCCACCGTTTTGGCTGGATGAGTGGGGTGGCACCCCTGAAGCCGCACGGAGGGTACTGAATGAACTTATCTGATCTTCACTAGAGGAGTGTTTGGAAAGCGCCCCCTTCATGAACGGGTCCCCTACTAGCTGCTAAGTCCTTTTCCACCGTTTCCAGAATGGAACTGGGGGTAGGTCAGACTGTAGGTCATGACCTAGGTCAGTTGCCTCGCCTGACCTAGGTCGTTGACCTAGGTCATTTTGGGATGCTTGATGCTCTTTGGATGGCTCGATCATTCGCATTGCAAGCTTCAACGATTCGACGTGTTCCCCTCGCTCTTTGAGCAAGATTTCAAGGTTTTCGCGCTTTGTTCTTTCAAGTTTCAGCTCTTGCTCTAGCTCACTGATGCGGTTCAGTAGATCTTCTGACCTAGGTCGTTGGCCTAGGTCATTTTTATTTGGCCTAGGCCAGTGACCTAGTTCAGTTTCTGGGTGATCTAGGCTAGTTTTCTGCTCGGGTGGAGCAGGTTTTCCTGGTTTCAAGCCGGCCAAGACAAGGTCTTGGACTGGGATCGTCCATGCGCCGCCCGCCCCTTGAACTGCGTTGGGGAATTTGCCTTCACGTAGTCGCCGTTTGATGGTTGAGGGGAAACCCCGCATTCTTGGGCGGAACGATTAATCGTCCAGGACGGACGAGCGCTCTGGGCCACTAGGCAGCCTGATCTTTTTGGAGAGCATAGTGAACGGCGCTAACCGCGATGCCGACCTCTTTCGAGATGGCCCTCATGGAGAGTCCAGCTTCACGTAGCTCTTTAATGCGCTCATGACGTTGGGCAGCTCGTTGTAAATAGATTTCACGAGGTTCAGAAGTCCAACGTTGTGCGGTACGGGATGACATGCCGACTTTTTCAGCAAGCTCGCGAGCTGTCTTTCCGTTGCGAGGGATGCGTGCATAGACCTGAGTCATTCTGTGGCCCCTTTCCAAAGTTGCGCGGATTTATCGCGTCGACTTAGCCCGCTTTTCCGTCCCCGAGCTGATTGCATCGCGATGAAGTTAGCTTCGTAGACGGCTGCACCATCAAGCCACATGCGTGATTGGGTGACGATCCATCGATGAATGGATTTTGCTATCTGGTGCGCTTCATTGCGGGGTAGAGGTTCGGAGAACTCTGAATTTAGATGATGGACCTGATTGTTGATTGCTGTCCATAGTCCCTGTACGTCACCGAAATGATGGCGTACTTCGCGGTAGGCCCAGGTGCGTGCGGTTTCAAAAATTGAGCAGTTGCGTCCTAGACCTACAGGGTTTTTCCGTCGTGTCTTGGCCCAGGTAGCTGGGGGCATGAAGCCAGCGGTACTGAGATGCTCGTCGAGCTCGTTGAGCGTGTAGAGCTTGTCTGTGTACCAGGAAGCGTTCCAGCTCTCGTGGGTGGGGTTCTTGGTAATGAGTCCGCTGTAGCCTTGGTCGCCGTCTACAGAGCGTCTTAGAGCCTCTGTAACTGCTGTGGCATAGGCCAGAGGCTTGCGGCGGGCGTATTCGGTGCGGGTAACGGGTTCTTTGAGCGCCCAGACGGCATGAGCATGGCCATTGTCGGGATTTTCTACTACTGCATTAGGTAACCACGCGGGGCGGTCCCAGAGCGCGCGGAGGAGCGCATCCTCGTGGTCAATATCGACTACGAGGAGGTTCGACATTGCTCGTGGGTTGGTTTCGATGTATCGCTTGCCTAGGGCTTGGGGCCGAGTGTGGCGATATATGCCAGCTTTGAGGTCATCGGAAGCTAGCGGCCGCAGAGGTAGCCATAGCTGCTCCCAGTCTGAGCTGGGTGTACTGGTCTCTACGGTCATGAGAACAGCCTTTCACCCCGGCGCTGTATATGCGGGAATTTGAGTGCGGCGTGTTCTAAGTACGTCGCGAACCAAGTCAGATGTTTCTGCGACCTGGGCGCTGAGCGTAGCGAAGTCCGTTTGTTCGTTTTCTGGAGTCTCCGCTCACGCACGGCCAGCAACTTCTCCGCACCCCCTCCTGCACTGGCCTACCACGTGAACGGTTGTCCCTCATTGCTCCTGACTCCACCTCGTTCCGTTGGGCTACGCACAACTTTGCTCAGCCATGCTCATGGGAGCGTGAGCACGGTCAAGCGTCGCGCTTGCGCGGGGTGTGGGGCGGCGTGAGCCCCACGATCCCCACCCCTGCGTCTGCGCCAGGGCACGCTTCGCAGGTGCCCTGAAATCAACCTCCGCTGCGCTGCGGTTGATGGGCCGGACCCGCGCCCTCCGCGTGTGCACTTGAGGGTCGTCGGTCCCGTGTCCGGCCCCTGTTTACGCGCGGCATTATCCTCCACGGTCGGACGCGCGCAAACAGATGCAAGGTATGATTACCCGTAACGGAAAACTGTCGTACCGCTCGTTCCTCGCTGACAGTTTTCGTTCCGGCTTATCGCCCCTTGCTCCTGCGGAGGGCTTGTTCTCGACCGCTGTGCGGTCTTCGTAAAGGACGGTTGTTATGGCCCTGTTTTCTCGGAAGAAAACACCCCCAGCTTCACCACCTAACCCGTTTGTTGAGACTCCGGAGCAGGAGGCTGCTCGGCGTGAACGTGAAGCGGCAGAGGCTGCTGCTGCCGAGGCTGCGCGGGTGGTTTATGAGCCGCGCAAGGGTGGCCGGCCCACGGTGGAGCACCCGCGCACCAAGCGCGTTTCCCTGTCCTTGTCGGACCAGGAACACGAAACTCTGGTTGCTGTGGCTGGGGGCCGGCGGGTGTCGGTGTGGGCGCGGGAACGACTGCTCGAGTCACTGGCTGCTGATCCCACTCCGGGTACTGGTGCAGAGGTAGCACGGTTGCGCGCGGATCTTGGCCGGGTGGGCTCAAACCTGAACCAGTTGGTGCGTGCGGTGAACTCTGGGCAGACCGTGCCCAGTGCTGAGCTGCTGGAGGCTGTGCAGGCGACCCGTGAGGAATTGGCGCGGGTGCGCGGTGAGATGCCGTGATTGCGAAAATTACGCGGGGTAAGAATCCTGGGGATATTGGTGCGTATTTGCATGGGCCGGGTAAAGCGAACGAGCACACCTACACCGCTGCTGGGCAGCGGGTCTCTGGTGGTGTGGTGGTCGGGTCGAACATCGGTGCCGAGGGGCAGACGGATCCGCGATGGTGGGCTGGCGAGCTGCGTAAGGCGTTGAATACGCGCCCGGAGGTTAAGAACCCGGTCTGGCACGCCTCCCTACGCAACACCGCAAAAGATCGGACGCTCACGAATGATCAATGGGCTGATATAGGTCAGTCATTCGCTGAGGACATGGGCTATGCGGAGCATCCGTGGGTGATGGTTCGTCACGGGGATGACCACGTGCATATCGTGGTCTCTCGTATCGATGATGTGGGGGAAGTCTGGCATGCCAGGAACGACCGCCGGGCAGCACAAACAGCGTGTACGAACCTAGAGAAGGCTTATGGGTTGGAGGCTGCAGCCACGGCGTCGGGAGCAGATGAAACAGCCGGTGCTGATGGAACGGGAGAAAGCCCGGTTTAAAACCCATCTGATCGCCGCACAACGCGCTCAAAAACAACATGAGGCCCAGGAAGCGGCAAAGAAAGCCGCCCAGCGGGCCAAATGGCGTGATGTCAGCTTCCCAAATCCGCCGACTAGCCAGAGTAGCCCCTCAAAAAGACCAAGTAAGAAGGTCAGCAATTATATTCCACCCCCGTCACAACGTTCTCGCGATGAAGGCTACGAACGTTAGTCACCACGCCCTCTGTAATTGGTGGGCAGATGAAGCAAAATAGAAACGCAACAGTACGATCAAGGTGAATGAAAGGAAATAATTTGTCGATCGAATCGTATCTCCAGAGGATCGGGTTTGCTGGTGACCCGTTAGCCCATACGAATGCTGAGCAAGAGGAACGCCTGGGAGAGTATTTTGTTCAGCCGCCGTATTTCCAGACGGTCTTAGGTAACCCGGAGACGCCAAAGAGCAATGTTATTTTCGCGCCTCGTGGAGGAGGCAAAACTGCCCAGCGACTAATGATTGAGCAGGAAGCGATAACCCCAGATTCAAATTATCTTTGTCTCACCTATTCTGTGTTCAACTCGGCAGTAAAACACGGTGGCGATCTTGCCTCACACCATGTGGAGTTATGTCGCATCCTTACATTGGCGATCCTTTCTTATTTAGAAGACGACAGTATGGAAGCGATTTTTCTTGAAGATCACGAGCGCCAGATAGTTAAGATTGCTGCCCAGCAATTTATAGGAACGCTCCAGATCGGAGAGTACCAAGAAGCGGTTGGGGCGGTGAAGACTCTAGGAGATAAAGCCGGAGATTTTTGGCGAAAGTATGGCGGCCCAGTTGCCGCAGGGCTTGCTTTACTTATGAAAAAGCAGGACTTGAAGACGTCAACATCTCGATTACGCTAGAGCAGCAAGCACAAGAACACGGCGGTAGTAGCTACTACTTTTTAACGCAACTTATCAATATAGCGAAGAAGCTTAAATGGTCAGCTGTGTACTTTCTGATCGACAAAGTGGATGAAACAGCTAAGACGACCAACAACGCTGAAGCGGCGGGAGAGCTGATACTTGAGCTGCTCACTGATTTAAATACTCTCGAAATACCTGGCGCAGCATTTAAGTTCTTCTTTTGGGACCAAATGGAACAATATCTTCGTGCTAATGGTCTTCGAGGGGACCGCATTGAAGTAGTAAATCTTGGATGGACTCAAGACGAACTTTCCGAGATGCTCAGCCGGAGACTAGCTGCTTTCTCAGATAACAGAATTACTTCATTCAATCAGCTCGTGGAAGAAAACGTGCCAGTTGACGCGCATAAGGTGCTTGTTTACCTCAGCCATGGCTCTCCTCGCGACATGATCCGTATGGCACGAGCGATAGTAAAAGAACATACACGAATGCCGAACGAAACCAACAAGATATCTTCGAACACTCTGGCAAAAGGCATCACGGAGTTTTCTAAAGAGAGCACTCTTGAGAAGTTCGGTCGCTTTCACAGCGACTTTTCTCGAATTAAAGAGTCGAGCTTCACGCTCACGGACTTGGCTCGGGTTTTAAAATCAGCACAACGGGTGTCACCAATAAGGTGAACGCATGGATCCCTACCAGCGCTGTAAGACAGCTTGGAACACGTCCTAATCCAGGTGCTAAACCTCTGAACCTTTACGGTTTCGCAGACTTAAGGATTGTCATCGCATTCAGCCCGGAACCCATCGGAACAGTCCTCGCTACCAACGCATTTGAATGTCCTAAATGTGAGTACGTTATCTATGCCAAAGAAGACGAAGTGCACTGCCCTAATTGCACTTCAAAAGTGACGAGGGCAACCTCAAGAAATCTGCTGGAGATTTGTACGATCGAATCTTATGAATAGAATTTTTAGCCATGGATAGTAGGCCAGAGAGGAGATCCTATCGACCCGTTCAAAAATCATATTAGATCTATCTTTTTTAAGTTTTCTGTTTAGGATTATTTAAAAATTACCTTGGGGGGAACTATGAACGAAAACGAGTACTTATCTTTGATTCTTGAAGATCTCGAGTCTGAGCACACTCCCGACGAATCATGGCAAGAGAGCCCTCATCGGTGGATACTGGAACGGCCTTCTGGAACTAAAGGGGCCATAGCTCGAAAGATCGTCGCGAGATGGGCCTTAGCTAGTGGTTTGCAACTCTCAAATTATGGGCTAGATAGGCAACGCTTGCTCCGAGACGGTGACGAGATCTATCAAGTTAAGTCTTCAACTATGTGGAAGACCGGAAAGTATCGTTTCCAGCAGTTTCGAAAGATTTCGTACGACTATGCGGTTCTTCTAGGGATAGCACCGCATGAAATCCATCTTTGGATTATTCCTAAAGAAGCAATCCAAACCCACATCGAGGGTTCTAATGGACAACACACTGGTGCCGGAGCTACAGAGACCGACTGGTACGAGATTGATCCTTATAACCCACCGTTTTGGCTGGATGAGTGGGGTGGCACCCCTGAAGCCGCACGGAGGGTACTGAATGAACTTATCTGATCTTCACTAGAGGAGTGTTTGGAAAGCGCCCCCTTCATGAACGGGTCCCCTACTAGCTGCTAAGTCCTTTTCCACCGTTTCCAGAATGGAACTGGGGGTAGGTCAGACTGTAGGTCATGACCTAGGTCAGTTGCCTCGCCTGACCTAGGTCGTTGACCTAGGTCATTTTGGGATGCTTGATGCTCTTTGGATGGCTCGATCATTCGCATTGCAAGCTTCAACGATTCGACGTGTTCCCCTCGCTCTTTGAGCAAGATTTCAAGGTTTTCGCGCTTTGTTCTTTCAAGTTTCAGCTCTTGCTCTAGCTCACTGATGCGGTTCAGTAGATCTTCTGACCTAGGTCGTTGGCCTAGGTCATTTTTATTTGGCCTAGGCCAGTGACCTAGTTCAGTTTCTGGGTGATCTAGGCTAGTTTTCTGCTCGGGTGGAGCAGGTTTTCCTGGTTTCAAGCCGGCCAAGACAAGGTCTTGGACTGGGATCGTCCATGCGCCGCCCGCCCCTTGAACTGCGTTGGGGAATTTGCCTTCACGTAGTCGCCGTTTGATGGTTGAGGGGAAACCCCGCATTCTTGGGCGGAACGATTAATCGTCCAGGACGGACGAGCGCTCTGGGCCACTAGGCAGCCTGATCTTTTTGGAGAGCATAGTGAACGGCGCTAACCGCGATGCCGACCTCTTTCGAGATGGCCCTCATGGAGAGTCCAGCTTCACGTAGCTCTTTAATGCGCTCATGACGTTGGGCAGCTCGTTGTAAATAGATTTCACGAGGTTCAGAAGTCCAACGTTGTGCGGTACGGGATGACATGCCGACTTTTTCAGCAAGCTCGCGAGCTGTCTTTCCGTTGCGAGGGATGCGTGCATAGACCTGAGTCATTCTGTGGCCCCTTTCCAAAGTTGCGCGGATTTATCGCGTCGACTTAGCCCGCTTTTCCGTCCCCGAGCTGATTGCATCGCGATGAAGTTAGCTTCGTAGACGGCTGCACCATCAAGCCACATGCGTGATTGGGTGACGATCCATCGATGAATGGATTTTGCTATCTGGTGCGCTTCATTGCGGGGTAGAGGTTCGGAGAACTCTGAATTTAGATGATGGACCTGATTGTTGATTGCTGTCCATAGTCCCTGTACGTCACCGAAATGATGGCGTACTTCGCGGTAGGCCCAGGTGCGTGCGGTTTCAAAAATTGAGCAGTTGCGTCCTAGACCTACAGGGTTTTTCCGTCGTGTCTTGGCCCAGGTAGCTGGGGGCATGAAGCCAGCGGTACTGAGATGCTCGTCGAGCTCGTTGAGCGTGTAGAGCTTGTCTGTGTACCAGGAAGCGTTCCAGCTCTCGTGGGTGGGGTTCTTGGTAATGAGTCCGCTGTAGCCTTGGTCGCCGTCTACAGAGCGTCTTAGAGCCTCTGTAACTGCTGTGGCATAGGCCAGAGGCTTGCGGCGGGCGTATTCGGTGCGGGTAACGGGTTCTTTGAGCGCCCAGACGGCATGAGCATGGCCATTGTCGGGATTTTCTACTACTGCATTAGGTAACCACGCGGGGCGGTCCCAGAGCGCGCGGAGGAGCGCATCCTCGTGGTCAATATCGACTACGAGGAGGTTCGACATTGCTCGTGGGTTGGTTTCGATGTATCGCTTGCCTAGGGCTTGGGGCCGAGTGTGGCGATATATGCCAGCTTTGAGGTCATCGGAAGCTAGCGGCCGCAGAGGTAGCCATAGCTGCTCCCAGTCTGAGCTGGGTGTACTGGTCTCTACGGTCATGAGAACAGCCTTTCACCCCGGCGCTGTATATGCGGGAATTTGAGTGCGGCGTGTTCTAAGTACGTCGCGAACCAAGTCAGATGTTTCTGCGACCTGGGCGCTGAGCGTAGCGAAGTCCGTTTGTTCGTTTTCTGGAGTCTCCGCTCACGCACGGCCAGCAACTTCTCCGCACCCCCTCCTGCACTGGCCTACCACGTGAACGGTTGTCCCTCATTGCTCCTGACTCCACCTCGTTCCGTTGGGCTACGCACAACTTTGCTCAGCCATGCTCATGGGAGCGTGAGCACGGTCAAGCGTCGCGCTTGCGCGGGGTGTGGGGCGGCGTGAGCCCCACGATCCCCACCCCTGCGTCTGCGCCAGGGCACGCTTCGCAGGTGCCCTGAAATCAACCTCCGCTGCGCTGCGGTTGATGGGCCGGACCCGCGCCCTCCGCGTGTGCACTTGAGGGTCGTCGGTCCCGTGTCCGGCCCCCTGTTTACGCGCGGCATTATCCTCCACGGTCGGACGCGCGCAAACAGATGCAAGGTATGATTACCCGTAACGGAAAACTGTCGTACCGCTCGTTCCTCGCTGACAGTTTTCGTTCCGGCTTATCGCCCCTTGCTCCTGCGGAGGGCTTGTTCTCGACCGCTGTGCGGTCTTCGTAAAGGACGGTTGTTATGGCCCTGTTTTCTCGGAAGAAAACACCCCCAGCTTCACCACCTAACCCGTTTGTTGAGACTCCGGAGCAGGAGGCTGCTCGGCGTGA